>NZ_QPCG01000001.1 GCF_003351025.1 Mucilaginibacter endophyticus
GCGGATACCGGCCCGCGCTTAAGGCCTGCAGGCGTATGAGCGTATAGCCCGGCCGAAGGCAACGCCCATTATATTATTTAATAATTCCCGGACAAATGGTAATGCTTCGACAGAATCCGGGTGTAAGGTTTTAAGTTAAGGAGAATGGTATAGGGTTATCGCAGTATAGCTATTAAAGAGGCTGGCGAAAGAAACGGAAGGCGGAAGTTGCGTACCTCTGGCACACTAAAAATTTGCTATATCTTGCTTCTACAAACCTTTTGCACCTCTGGTGCAGCCTGTCAATCTCTTAACTTAATGACATTGGCCTCAGGCACACAAAATGCCGCTTGTTTTATTATATAAACTTTTGCAGCTATAGTGCTACCCGAAAAACTTACTATGCTCCTGCAATTATTTAATTATAGATTGTTTTGCCGTTTTTGCCCGACACTTACTGATGATCGGGTATCATAAAATTGATAGGATATTATACATACCGAACCAACAAAAATTACAAGTTAACGCACATACTTTTTATTGTGGTAATAATAACTTAGAATCATTTTTTTATGTTTGCGCTTCCAAAAATAGCCTCATGGAATTTGAAAAATTAGCAGCCCAAATTAAATTAGAAATAGCCAAACTGGATACCACCCCTGAGCTTGATAAGATCAATAAAGCTTTCGACGAGAAGATCCGTAAAGTGGAGGAAGCCCGCCGCGAAAAGCTGGCTACCGTGCCCGATAACAATGTGGAACGCAAAAAGCTAATTGCGGCACTGGAAGCCCTCGGCGAAAAATATGTTGAACCGGCTAAAAAGAAAAGCAAAGAGTAAGCGTACGGGCTCAAAAAGAATTTTAAAAGGTCTGCCGGGTTTCGGCGGGCCTTTCTTGTTTATCGGCGGTGAGGTGTCCGTCCGCCCCCGGGGGATGGGGTATTGCGGCCAGTTGCTGCCATCCCGCCACGTCCCCCCTGAACTCACCAACATCATTGCGAGGCACGAAGCAATCCCCGAATTACGGAGCAGCTGTAGGAGGATCTCTCTGTGCAGTTCGCGATTGCTTCGTGCCTCGCAATGACGTGATAGAGGAGATGCCATAGGGGTATTCGGTAAAATCTGCCTATAAACAACAAGAGCCGCCTTTTAGGGGCAGCTCTCTTGCTATCAAAAAAATATCTTATTCGTTAACCACACCCATTGAGCAAAATTTGTCGATACGCTCGGCTACAAGCTCATCGATATTGCGTTCTGTGAGGATTTTGAGGTCTTTTAGTAATTGTTTCTTCAGGATGCCGGCCATAGCAACAGGATCCTGATGTGCGCCGCCAAGAGGCTCTTTGATCACGCCGTCAATAAGCTTGTTTTTTAACATCTCTGTCGAGGTTAATTTAAGTACTTCGGCTGCACGTTCTTTGTTTTCCCAGGTTTTCCAAAGGATGGTTGAGCAGTTTTCGGGCGAAATCACCGAATACCATGAGTTATCCAGCATCAGCACCTTATCGCCAATACCAATACCCAACGCACCGCCCGATGCTCCTTCGCCAATGATAACACAAATTACGGGAACTTTCAATACCGACATTTCGAGCAAATTGCGGGCAATGGCTTCACCCTGACCGCGTTCTTCGGCCTCTAAGCCAGGATACGCTCCCGGAGTATCTATCAGGGTAACAACCGGCTTGTTGAATTTCTCGGCCATTTTCATGAGCCTTAATGCCTTGCGGTAACCTTCGGGGTTTGCCATACCGAAGTTGCGGTACTGGCGCTCTTTAGTATTACGGCCTTTCTGGTGACCGATAAACATAACGGTTTGGCCATTCAGCGTGCCGAAGCCGCCAATGATGGCTTTGTCATCGCCTACAGTACGATCGCCATGCAGTTCAATGAAATCATCACACATCAGCTCGATGTACTGCAGGGTATACGGTCTTTCGGGGTGACGCGAAATTTGTACTTTTTGCCAGCCTGAAAGGTTGTTGTATATATCTTTTTTCGCTTCTTCCAGCTTGCCTTCCAGTTCGGCAACGGTTGCCGACATGTCGAGTTTGTTTTTTTCCTCAACCTGTTTCACCTTCTCTATCTGCTGCTGTAGCTCAGCCAGTGGTTTTTCAAAATCAAACGTAATCTTCATACACTTTATTTGGAGGCGCTAAATTAAGCAAATCAAATGGTATATTTTCAATTATGAACGTTGAGTGTTTCTAACTTGGTAATTTGCTGTGGCGCAAGGGCGTTTCCGGTACTTAAACAGGCCTGTAAAATGGCATTCCGGAGCTCTCCGTAATACAATCCCGAGCGGTTGGCGTAAAATATAATACTGCCATTATCCGTTCCTTTTTTCATTAGCTTATCAAGCGTGGTTTCGTTAGTTACTATAAAATTGCCCATCTCTATCCGTTTGCGGTGCAGCTCGGTAGCTATAGCGGTTATTTTGGTAACCTGTACGGGGCTCAGACTAAGCTCTTTTTTAAACTTCAATGAGGCATCGGGCATGGGGTAATGGTTAAGCCGGGCTACCTGCTCAATATCGTCAAATAAATACTCGCCGGTAATTAGCTGGGTAAACTGTTTATCATTAAGTGTTTTTATGGGCGATTTTTTCAGGGTGCTATCGGCTTGTTGGGCTTTGGCAGTAATGCCGAGCATTACGGTTATAATGATAGGGAGGATGGTTTTTAGCATGGGGGAGTTAACGCCTTATGTTAAAGAATATTTGAATATGTAAGATGCTGTTTAAATATACATTCATTGCCGTTGGTTTTAACCAACGGTAAAAAAGCAAAAAAGGTCTTGGCTTTAGCCTAATTATACAAGCGGATTTAGGCTAAAGCCTCTTTGAATTGCTCATTATCCCGTTGGTTAAAACCAACAGCAATGAAGTTACCTATCCGAAAACCATATTTATTAACTTAAAATAGCTTCTAAGAAACGCTAAATTTAGCAATAATCTTATACGATGCATAGTTTACTCACCCGGTCTGTGCTTCGCTGGACCACCCTCTCTTCGCCTTTGGCGGAAAGAAGGTAGGTAGTAAAAAATCCCCCTCTTTGCGAAGCAAAGAGGGGGACGAGGGCAGCGATGTCGGGGTGAGTCAACATTACTCTACTTTCAGAACCTTTGTTCTTGCCGAAATGCCGTTTTCATTAAACGCTTCTATCTGAAAATAGTATGGCAGGCTTTTATCCATTCCATTAAAATAGTATTCGTTTTTGCCGTAAACCATCATGCTGTTGTACAGTTTATCGGGCGCTATACCGAAGTAAACGGTGTAGCCTGTTGCATTATCATTAGGTTTCCATTTAAGCCAGGCGTTACGGCGCTCACTATCGCCACGCAGTACTATCAGGTTTTGTACGGTATCGGGCTTGGCACCGGCACCTTTGCCAAATACCCTTAAGCCGGATAGGGCAAACTTACCTGTTGGCATGTGCAGGTTCACCATTTTTATATAGCGGGCTTTGGCTGGGGTTTTTAGTTCGATGTAATCGTGGGGTACATCTTTACGGTTTTTACTTTTGTCGATAAGGGGCTGCCATGTTTTGCCGTTGATGGATGAGTAGATGATGTACTGGTGATATACGCCTAATGATTTACCCATAAACTCCGCATCCTGGTCGGCATAGTTTATCTGTATGGCGTTTACCGTGCTAACCTTGCCCAGGTCGGTTTTAAACCATTCGCCTTTGTTGGCTGTTTTGGCGCTCCAGTAGGTTTTGATATCCTCATCCACAGCGTTGTTGGCGGCATAAGCGCCAAGGGTTGACGAAACCTCGGCAGGTTTATTGTAGTTGAGGATCATCCAGCCGGTGAAATTGCTTTTCAGATGATCTTCGGGCCCGTTGGATAAGTAGTGCGGATAATCGCCATAGGCAGTGTTGCTGTACAGCACACCATCCTTATCAAATCCGGCAGGCCAGAAACCGATGCGGCGCTCAAAGTTATTTTTTACCGAGATGCCCATGGTGCTGATATGCCAGTAATTGCCATACTTATCGGCCCAGGTAGCGCCATGACCTGCGCCTTTGGCAAAGCCACCGGGTTTGTATGAGAATGGGTTATGCTTTTGATAAGTGAAAGGCCCAAGCGGATGATCGCCCACAAAAACGCCATCGCCGTAGCCACTTTGCTCGGTACCGGGAGCGCCAAATTGCAGGTAATATTTGCCTTTGTACTTGTTCATCCATGAGCCTTCAATAAACGGCAGCAGGAATACGTTATCATTATGTTCGCCAAAACGCTCCCAGCCATGCTCTTCGGGGTTAAGCTTTACCATCTCTTTTTTAGGGCCAATAGGCTCGAAGGTATGCCTGTCTATCTCCTGCCCGTAAAGCGGCAGCGTATTGCTGGAACCATGATAAATATAAACCCTGCCATCATCATCGGCAAACATACCGGGATCCCATGCGCCTACTTTAAAATAGTCTTTAGCTGCTTTCCAGTCATCATGCGTAGGGTTGGTGCTCATCCATAGGGTAAAATCTTTATTATAGGTAGATCCTATCACCAGCAGGGTATCGCCCAAAACCAATGTAGCGGGTGCGCAAAGCTCATCGCCCTTTACTTCATTATACGGGCGGACGAATTTGCGGTAAACAAAGTTCCAGTTCAGCATGTCATCGCTCCACCAGTAACCAAACTGGTTAGTCGAGAACAGGTAATATTTACCTTTAAAAAGGGTCATGGTTGGGTCGGCAGTGGCGCGGTGCTTACCCCAACCGGCAAAGGTTTCGAAGGGGGTATAACCATAATCAAGGTTAAGCGGGTTACAATAAGTAAGGCGCTTTTGTTGCGCATTGGCGCTCATCGCGCAGCAAAACATCAGGATGAGCAGGGTACGGGTAACTGTTTTCATAAAGGATATTAACAGGTTATAATGGTATTACAACAGGGCGCTAATATCAGTTTTTAAACAGCAATAAAAATGTTGTGTACTACTACATCTGTTTCACATCATAAAATATTTTATTAATGTGTGTTAAAAATACAATTAATTCGTACTTTCATCAGCGCAAGCCAATTATCTTAAATACTGCTTTTTATGAACAAGAAATACCTGCTGTTCGTTATCGCGCAAATAGTTTTTGCCGCGTCTGCGTTTGCTCAATATCCTAAAATGGATAAGCTGCTTTACGGGGTAGCTTACTATGACGAATATATGCCTTATGAAAGGCTGGAAAAGGATGTGCAAATGATGAAAGCCTGCGGCATTAACGTGGTGCGCATTGCCGAATCGACCTGGAGCACGGAAGAGCCACAGGACGGTGTTTTCGATTTTACGCATATCGACAGGGTATTAAACGCCATGCAAAAAGCCGGGATCCGCGTTATTATAGGTACGCCAACCTATGCCGTACCTACATGGATGGTAAAAAAGCATCCCGAGATTCTGGCCATTACCCCATCGGGCCAAAACCAGTACGGGCCAAGGCAAAATATGGATATCACTAATAAAGATTATCGTTTTTATGCCGAGCGTGTTATCCGAAAGATTATGGAGCATGTGAAAGATAACAAGGCGGTGATAGGTTACCAGGTAGATAACGAAACCAAATCGTATGGAACGGCAGGGCCAAATGTGCAGGCGCTGTTTGTTAACTACATGAAGGCGAAATATAAAACGTTGGATAACATTAACCACATTTTTGGGCTCGATTACTGGAGTAACCGCATTAATAACTGGGACGACTTTCCATCGATGGTTAATACTATTAATGGTAGTCTTTCGTCGGAGTTTGCCAAGTTTCAGCGCCAGCTGGTTACCGATTATTTAACATGGCAGGCCGCCATAGTGCGCGAATATAAACGCCCCGACCAGTTCATTACCCAAAACTTCGACTTGGAATGGCACGGCTATTCATTCGGTATCCAACCCGATGTTGATCATTTTGCAGCAGCCAAAGCTTTGGATATTGCAGGCATAGATATTTATCACCCCAGCCAGGATAAACTTACCGGCGTGGAAATTTCTTTTGGGGGCGATGTAGCCCGCTCCATGAAAGGCGGTAAAAATTATCTGACTATCGAAACCGAGGCGCAGGGTTTTCCGCAATGGGTACCATATCCTGGTCAGCTGAGGTTGCAGGCTTTTAGTCACCTGGCATCGGGTGCCAACATGGTAAGCTACTGGCCATGGCATTCTATCCATAACTCTGCCGAAACTTATTGGAAAGGTTTGTTAAGCCATGATTTTGAACCCAACCCGGTTTATGACGAAGCTAAAACGATAGGTAAAGATTTCGACAGGTTAAGCAGCAAGCTCATCAACCTGAAAAAGAAAAACGATGTAGCTATCCTGTTCAGCAACGAAGCGCTAACCGGTTTTAAAGCTTTCGGCTTTGGCTGGGGAACACGAACCGGCTATAACGATGTGTTACGTCAGTTTTATGATGGCCTGTATCACATGAACGTGGGCTGCGATTTTGTAGACCCGACAAGCAAAAACATTGAAGACTATAAACTGCTTGTAGTGCCCCTGCTGTATGCCGCGCCCGATAGCCTGCTAAAACGCCTTAACGCCTATGTTAAAAACGGCGGGCATATCATTTATACCTGTAAAAGTGGCTTTGCCGATGAAAATGTAAAGGTGCGCACTACGCATCAGCCGGGCATTATTGACGAGGCTTGCGGTATTTACTACAGCCAGTTTACCGAGCCAAGCAACGCTTCATTAAAAGTAGATGATTGGAACCTGAAACCCGAAGATAAAAAGCTAAACACCTGGATGGAACTGATCACCCCAACCACAGCCAAAGTATTGGCTTATTATGATCACCCGGTTTGGGGTAAGTATGCGGCCATTACTCAAAACAAATATGGCAAGGGGGTAGCTACCTATATTGGTACGCTCACCACCAGCGCTGTTACTGATAAGCTGCTTGCCGACGAGATAAAATCCATCGGCTTATGGGGGGCCGATCAGCAAATAGCCTGGCCCGTTATCACCAAACAAGGGGTAAACCAGGGTGGTAAAACGGTGCATTATTATTTCAATTATTCGGCCAGTGAAACCAGCTTCACCTATCCTTATAATAATGGTAAAGAGCTGATATCAGGTGATAATATCAGCAAAGATGCCAGCCTAAAACTGGAGCCCTGGGGCATCAGGATCATCGAGGTAAACTAATTACGGGTTAACTTTCCGGGTACAGCGAAGAAGGATTAACGCGATGAGGCCGATAAAGCTAAAGGCGCCCAAAATCCAGTAGCCCGTCACTTGCGATGGATTCACCGTTTTTTGGTCGGTAATTTGTTTAACACCGGCATCGCCGCTGGGTACGCTGGTTTTATCGCTATCCTGCAAAGTGCCGGTTCCCGTACCCGATACGATAGCCGTTCCGGGTGCGCCCTGGCTTACCCCGTTTCCGGCACCAGCGCCATTGGCTTTAGTGGTAGCTGATGATGTATCTTTTGATGATTGTGCCAAAACCGGGACAGTAGCGCCTAATGTTAATCCCAGTAACACCGTGGCCAGTTTTATCTTCAATGCTTTCATAGCGTATAGTTTTGATACGGGTTAGTTAAAACAATAGCTGTGCCAGTGATGGGGGGATAGATATTTATAATCACATTTTAGAAGTTGTGTACCTACGGCACACTATGAAATATTATTTTGTTTTCTACAGACCTTTTGCACCTCTGGTGCAACCAATCATGCTATTAACTTCTAATGCCGTCAATCAATTTCTGTTTTGTGATTGTCCCAGCGAGTAATTGAGTTAAGCGAAATCTCCCGGAAGGAAGTAAAGGTTTGTAGCAATAGTATATCCAAAAACACCCGTGCCAGAGGTACGGAACGCCGGAGTTGTGTACCTCTGGCACACTAAGAATTTTATTTGTTTTGTTTGTACAGACCTTTTGCACCTATGGTGCAATTAATTAGGTTCTTAAATCCTGTCGTAGCCAATCAATCTCTACGTTGTGATTGTCCCAGCGGGACAACAGGTCTGTAGAATATGTTATCACANTACACAACGAATTTTATTATTTGTTTTCTACAGACCTTTTGCACCTCTGGTGCAACCAATCATGCTATTAACTTCTAATGCCGTCAATCAATTTCTGTTTTGTGATTGTCCCAGCGAGTAATTGAGTTAAGCGAAATCTCCCGGAAGGAAGTAAAGGTTTGTAGCAATAGTATATCCAAAAACACCCGTGCCAGAGGTACGGAACGCCGGAGTTGTGTACCTCTGGCACACTAAGAATTTTATTTGTTTTGTTTGTACAGACCTTTTGCACCTATGGTGCAATTAATTAGGTTCTTAAATCCTGTCGTAGCCAATCAATCTCTACGTTGTGATTGTCCCAGCGGGACAACAGGTCTGTAGAATATGTTATCACAGATATTTCAGAGCTCCATAGGAGCTCCACTTATAAAGCATTTTATTCTGGCAATTTGAAAATGTATTGCTCATCAAACTCGATATTAAAATCCTTTAAAATCTGTTGATATTCTTCTAAAAATGTTTTCCTTTTATGATGCTCTTGTTGATTTGCAATGTAGTTGGCAACCTTACTTACTTGGGATCTGCTGTGACTAAAAGCACCATACCCCTGCTGCCATTGAAATTTGCCGTGCGTTAATCCTTCTCTGTTGATCCACTCAGATGAATCACTTTTGACTATTCTTATCAAATCCGAAATTGCCTGGTTAGGATTTAAGCCTACAAATAAGTGTAGATGGTCTGGCATGTTATTAATGGCGATGATTTTATGTTCTTGTTTTTGAACAATAGAAGTTATGTATTGTCGTAATCTTTCTGCCCATGTTTCGTCAATTAAAGATGCACGATATTTTACCGCGAATACAAAATGGATATATAATTGGGTATAGGTGTTTCCCATGTTTATTGATAAGGCTAATAAGTTAAAATCAACAGTAGGTTTCAACTCAAACATACATTTTTTCTTCAAATCGCTTGCTACCCGGGGGGCATGTTACTGTTAAACTTTACATTTGCTACCATGCAAACCCTACCCTTCGAAGACCAAACTTTTACTAAAATAACTGCCGGGCAGCTCACCGGCGCTACTTACGAAAACTGCAAATTCATCGGCTGCGACTTTTCTAACGCCCAATTTGCGGGCATCACTTTCGTTGATTGTTTGTTTGATACCTGCAACCTGCTTCTTGCAGAGTTAGGAAATACCGGTTTGCAAAATATCCGCTTTAAACATTGCAAAATAAGCGGGGTAAACTTTGGCAAGGCAAACGACTTTTTATTCGAGGTGCATTTTGAGGATTGCATTTTGGATAATGCCGTGTTTTACAAAAAGAAGAACAAAAAGGCTACATATACCGATTGCTCCATGATCGAAACCGATCTGACGGAAGCCGATCTGACCGATTGTAAATTCAACAACTGCAATCTTAAAAACGCGTTCTTTAGTCGCACCATACTTAAAAATGCCGACCTGAGTACGTCTTATAACTTCATTATTGACCCGGATGATAATATCATCAAGAAAGCGAAGTTCTCGCTTCATGGTTTGCCTGGGTTGCTTAATAAATATGATATCCGGATAGGGTAGCAATATTTAAACGTCCCATCAGGGTCTCTCAGAGAGGACCCTGATGTATACGCCACACATCTTCGCTATTCCTAATATCCTATTGAATACTTAATTAAAATGTGATATCCGGATAGGTAGCAATATTTTATCTGTTTATTAGTTAATGTTGTTGATTATAAACCTTATGCAAAAACTTATCCTGTTTTTTTCTTTGTTATTGGTAAGTACCGGAGCTTTGGCTCAGCGCGATACAGCTGCTTTCACCAAATTCAACAGTTTTAATAACGCGGTTTTAAACGGCGGCATAAAAAAGGCGGAGGCGCAGAAGCAATTCGATATGGTATTAAAACGAATTGCTTTACTTGAAATGCTGCGTGCCGAATTCATTCAGCCCAAACTGCAATGGGTATTCCCGCTTAAAGGGTATAACAGCAGCGCGATAGGCGGCACGCACGGGAATGGTTATTTTGATAAAGGTTACCGTTATCTGGATGGAAACAAACACGGCGCTCATCCCGCCCATGATATTTTTATTAATGATAAAAACCAGGACTATATTGATGACCATACCGGTAAGCCTGTTGATGTGCTTAGTGTTGACGATGGCTGGGTGATAGCCTGCTGTAACGAATGGGAATCAAACAGTAATATGCGGGGCGGCAAGTTCATCTGGATCTATCATCCTAAGGCGGCTGTTTTTACCTATTATGCCCATAACAGCGCCATTTTTGTTAAGCCTGGCAGCTATGTTACGCAGGGGCAGAAAATTGCTGAGGTTGGCCGTACAGGTTATAATGCTTATAAAAAACGTTCGCCAACGCACCTGCATTTTTCGGAATTTAAACTGGTTGACGGGATCCCCGTACCTTATAATCCATATGAACAGTTAAAAAAAGCCCGAACACTATGAAAGTCCTGATTGTCTGCCTGCTGCTGCTTTTGAATATCAACATTGCCCCACCTCCGGATAATGTAGTTAAAAGATTTGCAGTACCCGCAGGCTATCATCGTATCCCGGCCTCGCCCGGTAGTTTCGGGGCCTGGCTACAGGCTTTGCCTTTAAAACCTGCAGGTACGCCAACTAAAACTTACAAAGGGGATATTGCCCGGACGGACGTTTACACTGCCGCGGTTATCGATATGAGCGTGGGTAACCAGGACTTGCAACAATGTGCCGACGCGGTAATGCGCTTACGTGGCGAATACCTTTATCAACAAAAAAAGTATAGCGATATTTCTTTCAACTTCACCAGCGGTTTTAAATGCGATTATGAGCACTACGCCAAAGGTTACCGCTATAAAAATGACCATTGGGTTTTAAAAGCCAAACCCGATTATTCATACCAAACGTTTTTAAAATACATGAACCTGGTGTTCAGCTATGCAGGTACTATATCATTGCAAAAGGAGCTAAAAGCGGTGTCAAACCCTAACGATCTTAAGCCGGGAGATGTATTTATCCACGGCGGTTCGCCTGGGCATTGTTTTATTGTGCTGGATGTGGCGGAAAACGCAGTCCATCAAAAGCAGTTTTTACTGGCGCAAAGTTTTATGCCTGCACAAAACATCCAGGTGCTGCAATATGGCTCACCATGGTTTACGATGGATCAGCACAGCGGAATACTTTATGGGGAGCTTATCAGCAAGAATTATTTGAAGCGGTTTTAGGGCATCAATAAATATCAAATTGTCATTTCGACGAACCGGTTAGGGAAAGAGCAGGGGGGAGGAGAAATCTTATACGCCATGCTGTAAAACGCTTAACATCTTAACATGATGTATAAGATTTCTCTTTCGCCCCTATGCTCAAGTCAGCCCTCGCTCAATCGAAATGACATTTTATATAAGGCAAGGGGTAATTACCTTTTCTCCACCCTGTCATAAAACCCGCCAAAGCTGTTCATTTTTACAGCATCCTCATTAAAAAAATCGCCTGGGAAACCTAATTCTATGGCGCTTACCTCATTAAGCTTTTTGAAATGTTCGGGAGATAGTTTGGTATCAATTGCTTTCAGGTTATCCTTTAGCTGGTCAATTTTAGTGGCACCTACGATGGGGATACAGCTGAAATCCCTGTCCATCATCCACTGTAGGGCAACATGACTTTCGGATACGCCCAGGTCGGCAGCTATGTCAACAACGGCTTCGGTGATAGTTTGCGCCCTGTTGTTACGGCGGTTACTTTCAGCTTTTACACGGCCTTGTTCGCCACGCAGGTATTTGCCTGTTAAAGCGCCACCGGCCAGCGGGGCCCATGGAGTAACTGTCATGCCATAGTGTTTCGCCATCGGGATCAGCTCACGCTCTGCCGTGCGGGCCAGCAGGCTATACTCAACCTGTAAAGCAATGAACTGGCTCCAGCCCATCAGTTCGGCCAGGGTGTTTCCCTTTGATACTACCCAGGCTGGAGTATCACTGATAGCTGCATAGGTTACTTTGCCTTGTTTAATGAGGTCGTCCAGGCCGCGCAACACCTCGTCAATAGGGGTGATGTTATCCCAGATGTGCAGGTACAGCACATCAATAAAATCGGTTTTTAAGCGCTTAAGACTTTCCTCCACACTGCGCATCATGTTTTTGCGGTTATTGCCCGACGCGTTGGGATTGGTGGTGTTATCTTTTAAAGTGTATTTGGTTGCCAGCACAAAATAATCACGATCATGATTGCCCAGGTATTCACCAATGATCTTTTCGCTGGTACCCAGTTTGTATACGTTGGCGGTATCAATAAAATTGCCGCCTGCTTCGGCAAAGGCATCCATAATGGCAAAGCTGGCATCCTTTTCGGCTCCCCAGCCACCTTCGGTACCAAAACCCATAGCGCCCAGGCATAGTTCAGAAACTTTAAGGCCCGAGCGGCCCAATAATTTGTAATTCATATATGGTGATGTTTTGTGTATTATTAAAAAAATATGTCATTGCGAGCGGAGCGTGGCAATCTCGTAGCCAATGCATTACAACTGTACAGATTAATCATACCAGTCGATACTTAAATCTCCCCAGGATGGATTAGTTGCGATTATCAAATCAATTTTCTTTTGTCTCGATCCTGCTTTTAACTGCTTTTCTCTGGCTATAGCATCATCTATCCATTGAAATTGTTCAAAGTAAACTAATTTATCGCATGAGTACTTAGCCGTATAGCCCTTATATGCCTTTCCCTTGTGTTCTAATATCCTATTATGTAAATCACTCGATACACCTACGTATAATGCCGTATTAGCTTTGTTTGTTAAAATATAAACGAAGTATTGGTGTATTTGCATTAGATAAGGCGTTGCACGAATCTAAAATATTGCTCAGGGCTTTGCAATTATTGTTTAAATTATATCATAGCTATGGTTATAAAACTCATGTCATTGCGAGGAGCAGCATGGGGAAGGAGCGAGGGGGCGACGTGGCAATCCCGTAGCCATTGCATGTACGATCTGTATAGCTACGAGATTGCTTCGTCGTTCCTCCTCGCAATGACATATTATAATAGCCTAATTGGGTGCGAAGCTCGTCTTCCCAAACAATCCCCCGCTCTGTTTTGTACTATTTAATACATCGCTAATATACCAAATTATGAAAATCATCACCCTTCATACCGACATCGACATTAATCAACTGTACCTGCTACTACACGAAAAACTGAACACCTTGTTTCATGAACAACGTCAAAGCGACTTAAATTTTACAGTTGAGCGTAAAGGCGAAGAAGTGACCATTTCGTTACCTGCTGTTTATGATGGCGTTTTGTTTAGCATTGCGATCAATGGTCATGAACTATGGATCACCCGTAATGAACATTATGTAGATGATGTAAATTCCCTTACTGTTGAATCAATCCTGAACGACCTGTTTGGTAATGTAGCAGGTGATTTGGGTACAGATCTGGTGCAGGAGGGATAAATACGCTAATGGTAGGCAGGTTGAAATGAGCTAAATAATTTTTAGCTTTAACAGAAAAACATCCCTATGCCTAAATTTTTCAACCTGCTCATCCTTTTTCTGTTTGCCGTGTTCACCACACAGGCTCAAAAACTCCCCGAAAAAAATGGTGAACCGGTAATTGTTAACCGGGATACCCTGTTTAAGTTTTATGCCCCACAGGGCTTGTTTGACCCAAAGGAACGGGCCGGAATAGTTACCAAACGTATTGAAGCCCTCATGAGTCGGATAGATTTTAACGCCGATTCACTGACGCTTAAAAATGATACTTCCATGTCCCTGATAACCTACAACGGGCAAATGATCATGGGGGTTAATAATGCCGATGCTTCTTACTCCGAATTGACCAGGCCACAATTGGCAGCGAGTTATCTGGCTATTCTTAAAAGCAAGCTGGGCAATGTTTTTGAAAGCAATAGCCCAAAGCAATTGATAACCAATGTGCTGGAAGCGGTTGCTGTTATCATATTGCTTATCGTGTTGATATGGGTTGTTAATAAAGGATTCAGGTGGGTAAAACTAAAAAGCATACAGGCCTGGGAGCGCAGGGTTGAAAAGCTGGCAGCAAAAGGGGCTCCTGTAGCTTATGCTTCGCGTCTGCTTCCTTTTATCAGCGGGCTGATCAATATCGGGCGCTTGCTTATTATCCTGTTGCTGGTTTACCTGGCCTTGCCGGTGTTATTTTATATTTTCCCTTCGTCGCAATCTATAGCTACGCAGCTTATTGGTTTTGTGGTCGATCCGCTGAAAAGTATATTGCTGGCTATTGTTCACTTTATCCCTAACCTGCTTACCATAACGGTTATTTATTTGGTTACCCGCTACATTGTGAAACTGGTAAAGTTTGTAGCTACCGAAATTGCCAACGGTGCCATCACCTTAAAAGGTTTTTATCCCGAATGGGCTATCCCAACTTACAATATCATCCGTGTGCTGATGTATGCTTTTATGTTTGTGGTGATATTTCCCTATCTGCCCGGCTCTCAATCCAAAGTATTTCAGGGAGTGACTGTTTTTATTGGTGTGCTGTTTTCGCTGGGATCATCATCTGCTATATCTAACATGGTGTCGGGGATTGTACTTACTTATATGCGTCCTTTTAAAATTGGCGACAGGATAAAGGTTGGCGAAATTATGGGCGATGTAATTGAGAAAAACCTGCTGGTTACCCGTGTGCGTACCATTAAAAACGAAGATGTAACCGTGCCTAATGCCTCCATTTTAAGTGGCGCTACAATTAACTATACCTCGTCGTCAAAAACTTTGGGATTGATATTGAACACCAGTGTTACCATTGGTTATGACGCGCCCTGGCAAACAATTCATAACCTGCTCATCAACGCGGCGGAGGCTACGGAGGGGATACTTGCCGAACCAAAACCATTTGTGCTGCAAACCGCGCTAAATGATTTTAACGTAAGCTACCAGATAAACGCCTATACTGATAAGCCCGGTAAAATGGCGGTCATCTATTCTGCTTTATACCAAAACATACAAGATAAGTTTAATGAAGCAGGCATGGAGATCATGTCGCCGCATTTCACAGCAGTGCGTGATGGAAGCCATATCCAGATCCCCGAAAATTATGTTGCCGAAGGTTATAAAAAGCCGGGGTATAAAATAGAGCGGGAGGCGTAGCGTGAATTGTGGGCCAAGCTTAATAGACCTTATAAAAAAGACGTCATTGCGAGATACGAAGCAACCACCGATTTACAGGTTCGCCCTGTATAGTTCGCGATTGCTTCGTACCTCGCAATGACGCGTGGATAGAATCTCTCCTTAAAGTTATTTGATTGCTTACCCGTTTATCCAGGTAAATTTGTACTCCAGCATTGGGTTTTTCATACGTTCGGCTACACGAAGTAAGCGGGCCGGAAGGTTTACCACATAATCGCGGGCTTTTTCGCCGGCTTCATCCAGACCTGTTATGCTTTCGATATGCCAGTCGGTTAAAAGCTCTTTCAGGATATCAACATAGTCGATAGCGGTGTAAATGCCCAAGCGCTGTGCAGCATCGGTAAAGTGACCAAAAGTTTGACCAACCTTTAAACCAACTTCACGCAGGAAGTGGGCAGGCATCACAATCTTTTTGCGCATCATATCTTCAAAAGCTATCATAGCCTCGCTTGGGTCTACCTCAAATATTTTTTCGATAAAGTATTTGTAAGCTTTGGCGTGACGAGCTTCGTCAGATGCGATAACACCGCACATTTTTGATAGCAGGGGATCACCGTATTTTTTTGCCTGTGAAGCTACACGACGGTGCGATACATTGGTTGCCAGCTCCTGGAAAGAAGTGTATATAAAGTTACGGTAAGGGTCATGACCGGTACCGATATCAAAACCATCAGAAATGAGGTATTGGGTAGAGATCTCCATCATGCGCATATCAACACGGCCAGACAGGTACAGGTATTTGTTCAGCAGGTCGCCATGGCGGTTTTCCTCACCAGTCCAGTGGCGGGTCCACTTCATCCAGCCACCTTCTTCGCTGTCAGATACACCTTCAACCATGGTTAGCCATGATTCGTAAGTAGGCAGGGCCTCTTCGGTAATGGTATCGCCAATTAAAACGGCAATCAGATCGTATGAAAGGCCTGCAGCGCTTTCCTGTAATTCCTTAATTTCAGTAAAGAAAGAATCCCTCGAAGAATCGGGCAAAAAATCAGACGGTTGCCAGATGGTGTCAATCGGTTTCAGGTATTCATGTATTTTTTCTAACATGAACTTTTCGATGTGCACCATTACTTCTCTGCGCTTTTCTTCAAAAAATCTCATAACTGTATATTAGTGAGCAAAGGTAACTAAATTTGTTACATTAATGTTTAAAATTTCACTGTGTGGCGCTAATTGCGTCTTTCATACACAGGGGCAAATTCGCAATAGACGGCCTGCCGTTAAACAGCGAAAAACTACTATTATACTCCCAAAGTATGCCGGGAATATCAAGCCGCTTTAACGCTTTACGTACGGCTTTGATGTAACGGCACCGGCTATCCGGATCCGCGTATTTATTATACACGCCATATTCGCCACATATAACAGGAACATCATATTTAAGCGCCCAGTTTTTAACAATTTGTAATTTATCATTTATTGATTGTTCGTTACCATCGCGCGGGTACATATGGTAGTTACTTTCGCCTGAAGTATTTTTTGCTTTGGGATTAAGTGCAGGAAAATTTTCCGCATTGTATGGAAATGATACCCCGGTGGTAGCCGCCTGGTCGCCCACCCAGCTTGCACCCTGGTGGGTAAAAAAGAAAGGTTCGTAGAAGTGAAAGGTGTAAATAATATTTTCATCGGCAAGCCTTTCAAACCTGCTTAACTCGTAGATACTGTTATAGTTTGAAGCGCCAACAATCAGCGTACGTTGCTTGTCGATTTTACGGATGGCAGTTACGATATTGTACGCGGCATCTTTCCACACTTTGGGGTTGATATGGGGCGGCTCATTATAGATCTCAAAATAAAGGTTGTCATAACTTGCAGTTTTATACCTTTTGGTTAATTTTAGCCACAAATCAATTATCAGTGGTGTTTCGGTAAGATAATTATTATCGCTTAAACGGCCATAATGGTAATCTATCACCAGCCTAAATCCGTAAGTTTCGCACTGCTCAATAACTTTATCTATGTAGGTAAACAGTTGTGCATTTGTTTTAGGATTAAAGGAAGTAAAAGCCACAGGCAACCTGATGCTTTTAAAGCCCAGTTTTTTGAGCAGCAGAAAATCAGATTTTTTAGGCGCGTTTTGAGCCAGAGAACTTTCATTCCAGGTTTGCTCGAGCCATGAAATACTGATGCCATTATTTAGATTTTTGGCACGTTGAAACGCCATTAAACGCGCTTGTTCAGGATTTGGACGACTTTTTGCAACGGAGGTTATTGCTATTGACACCAGCAACAACAAACTTGTTTGAATTATCGTATAACGAATATTTTTATTAACCAATATTTTAACCGGATTAATTTAAACAACGGCCTTAATTTTTAATTACAATTCAAGATAACGAATAATGTTTGTTCAAATTACTAACGAAGAATTAATTAGAGAGACCTCAAAAAAAGCATGGTACCAAACCAATAATATAATCTGGACAATTATATTCTTATACCCGCTTTTCAGCATTGTTGATTTTATCTACGCTACAAATTTTTGGCTGCAGTTTTTCATTATCCGCATTATTACCATCCTGATCATATATGGCCTGTTTAGCTATTTTCAGCATAAACAGTTCAGTTATCGCATATTGCTGCATATCAGCTTTTTTATGCTCTCGGTCACGGCAGCTATATTGTGCAACCTGGTAAATATTCAGTTTTTGACCATTTACTTTATGTTGTTTGCTACTACACTGCTGTTTTTTAACCTGCAGGTGTTTTGGGAGCCGTTAAATTCTATCATCCAAACCTTAATGGCATTACTGTTACTTGCCATTTTCTTTAACCTGCTGAGCGAATACAACCTTGATCTGGTTTTAAGCAACGGCGGGCAGATCTTCTTCATCATTGCAGGTATTTCCTGCTTAATACCTGGTGCACGTTACAAAGTTATCCAGCGTGAGGTACGCTCGCAGATCATGATCGAAAAATCAAACGAGCAGCTTAAACAGCAAAACAAGGATATCGCCGAAAAAAATAACCTGATCGATTTGCAGTATGAGCAGCTCCGCAAGCTCGATAGTCAGAAAAATAGCTTCATTAACATAGCAGGCCATGATCTTAAAAACCTCATTGGCTCCATAGTGATGAGTAACAACATGATTAAGGAAGAGGATTTCAGGCTCAGTACCGATCAGAAAGAGTTTGTTGGTTATATCTCCGAATCGGCCGAGAAAATGCAATACATGCTTAACAAACTGATGGATGTTAAGGAGATCGAATCGCCGGAGATGAAGTTTAACATGGAGATCTTTGATATCAACGTTGAAGTAATGCACGTTTATAAAGGCTTGTATGAAACGGCCCAAATGAAAAACATCCACCTGGTAGATAATATCCTGAAACTACCCCTAAACGTAAGGCTCGACAGGGTTTTTACAGGCCAGGTGTTTCAAAACCTGTTATCAAACGCTATTAAGTTTTCGCAAACCAATAATACCGTTAAAGTAATAACCAGTCTGCAACGTCAGAAATTTGTTTTCGAGATCATTGACGAAGGTATAGCCATTGGTCAGCAGGAACTGGAGATGATGTTCAACAAGCTTAAAACCCTTAACGACACCCATGGCATGACCGAAAGCCGTTTGGGTTTGGGTTTATCAATTGCCAAACTGATGACACAGGAAATGGGCGGCGAATTAACCTACCGCAGCGATGACAACGGCAATTATTTCAGAGTAGAATTTTACGTAATAAATTAATATTTATACCCAATGAATAAGTTTTTTACCTTATTAGCCTTTATTTTATTATTCAGCACGGCTTCACAGGCTCAGGGCAACAGCATTGCATCCTTTAAAGCTTATGGCCATGAAGATGACATGATATATGGCATGAGCGGTGCAACTTCATTTTATTTCAAGATCACGCCTTTGGTTGAAATGAATGGCAGTAAGCTGGTGTTATTCTTTGAACCATCGCAGGCACTGATAAAATCACATTCATACATTAACCTGGTTATTAATAATAAACCGGCGTACAGCAGCCGCTTAGGTCCGGATTCTATCCAGAAGATCACCCTTAACCTGAGCCGTGCCGACCTGAGCCCGGATAAGTTCCTGAAAATTCAGGTTAAAACCCTGCTTACCATTACCGACGACCAGTGTAAGGACCTTGATAACCCGGCCATGTGGTTAAAAATCAAGAACTACTCCTACCTGAGTTTGGTTAAAAGCAATAAAAACTTCTTCGATAACGTAAATATCAGCAACTGCTTCGATTCAAAAAAAGCTATTGTTTATCCTTCAAACCCAAGCCTGCATGACCTTAAGGCTGTGGCCTGGGCTTATTCGAGGTTAAAAAAGACCCAAACTCGTGAAATAGCGGTTTATGAAGAAAGCAAACTGCCCGATAGCGTGCGCAACTACATCAGGGTAGGTACTGTAGATAAACTGCCTGCAGATCAGCGCGAATTGGTAAAAGTTACACCACAGGCTTCGCAAGGGTTGTTTTACCTGCATAAATCGGTGAGCCTTATAACGGATACCATTACCCGCATGATTGATGTTAAAGGCCAGCTTACCCCTGTTAAAACAGTAACACAGGAGCAAGCCCCTAAAGAGATCTTGTTTGTTACCGGTGGCGATCCTACAGGTTATGAAAAAGCCATTACTGCTTTGGGTAACATGAATATCCTTAACTCAACCTATGGCGATTACCTGCTGATTGAAAAAGCCGAGAATACCTTCTTCAAAACCATTGATGAAAACCGCTCGAAATTATCATTGAAACAAATTGGTGGTGTAAGTGATTTTCTATCAGGTATTGGTTCGTTAAAAAGCGCTTACAGCTTTAAGAATAGTGATTTTAGCTTCACCCCTAAGGAAGTGGAGATTCGTTTTGTAGCTAACTACAGCGGTCTTGCCCCTGGCGACCGTGGTTTCTTCAATATATACCTGAATGGTTTACTGATCAGCAGTGAAAAGCTTGACGCTTCAGGTAAACTGAACAGCTCAATTACCATTAACCGCTATCAGCACCATAAATACAACACGCTTGAGGCCGAATTCAGGTTTTACCCAACCAATGGCAACTGCCGCAACAGCTTCACCAACTTTTTTGCCGAGGTTGATGTTGATAAATCATACCTTGAATCGAAAAACCCATTCATCACCAGCGACCTGAGCTTTTACCAATACCCTGAAGCATTTAACAGCGGTACCACCAAAATTGTAGTAAGCGAGCAATACGCTAAATATGCCGCCGCTGCTATGGGCGAGATCATTTATGAGCTTAACAATAACATCAACGCCAATAACTTCCCTGAGTTTGTTTACTCAAAAGACATTGATGTTAATGAACTGAAGAAAAATAACATCATAGCCCTGCTTTCAAAGGACGACAAGATCCTGAAGGAGTTTGCCGATGCGCCAATTCAGTTTGATAAAGATTTCAGGTTGTACTATACCGATAACAATAAACCGGTTTACTCCCTGTCGGATACGGTATCAAACGGTTTAGCCCAGATCTTTTACGGGCGAAGTAATAACGCTACGCTGGTGCTTACCGCAACGGGTAGTCATGTTGCCGAAGCTTTTCTGGCGGTATCAAAATCAATTACCGAGCAGCTTTCAACCCTGTCGAGCAACGTTTGTATCTCTGATGTTAACTCTAACAAATACCTGTTCAACATCAACAAATCGAGCGAAAACCTGGAATATATTGACACCAAAAGCGGCCTTACCCGTTTCTGGGACAGCTATAACCTGTACATTTTGTTAGGCATCCTGATCCTGATCCTGCTTTCGTTCCTGTATGTGCGTTCGAAAGTTCAAAAATCGCAAGATCTGTTTAACGATTAATACCTCACCCAGCCCTCTCCAAAGGAGAGGGTTTTAAGAAAAAAAGCTTAGAGAGGGCTTAAAAAAAGAGCTCCCTCTCCTTTGGAGAGGGCCGGGGTGAGGCTCTTTTAGCTTTTGTTTAGACACCTTATATGGATACACTGAGTATTTCTATTCCTGAAATTTTGGTTGCCCACGGATTTATTTCGCCGGCC
Source organism: Mucilaginibacter endophyticus (assembly GCF_003351025.1). Classification (GTDB taxonomy): domain Bacteria; phylum Bacteroidota; class Bacteroidia; order Sphingobacteriales; family Sphingobacteriaceae; genus Mucilaginibacter; species Mucilaginibacter endophyticus. Next base: position 21,088 of record NZ_QPCG01000001.1, read on the forward strand.
GACCAGGAAAAGATCCACGCTTTTTCGGAAAGATCGGGTATGTCATACCTTAAAATAGCCCTTAACTTTGGCTATGTTTCCCGTAAAAATTACGAACGCGCTTTAGGTAATGCCGGCTACCAGTTTGCCGACATCCGCAATGAAGCCTTCGACCAAAATGTTCTGGACAAGGCAGAGCTGAAATTTGTGAACGATCAACTGGGCCTTCCGCTCCGTATCGAAAATAATAAGGTGGTTACCATCATGGCCGACCCTGGTAATGACCTGTTCCTGGATTTTGTAAGGTTTACTTACGATCTTGAACCTGAAGTTATTGTAGCGTCTGACCTTGAAATTACCTGGCTAAGCCACAAGCTTCTGGGTGATAAATATGTTAAGGCAGCAGTTTTTGACCTGGTTAAACGCGATCCTAAAAGTTCGGCATCAACAACTTTCACACCACGGCAACTCGCCTTTATTTTTATCATATGGGGCATTATTGCCATTGGCCTGTTCCTTAACTTTAAAACAGTATCCATCGGCATTAACTTGGTTATCAGTTCGTTTTTTTTAGTGGCGATAATCTTTAAGCTGTTTTTAGCACTGGTAGGCTCGCGCTTTGAACTGCATCAGGCCGTTACTAAAAAAGACCTCGCCAATATTGTAAACGATGAGCTGCCCATTTACACCATATTGCTGCCCGTTTACAAGGAAGATAAACTGATCAAAAAACTTATCTGGAACCTTCAGAGCCTCGACTATCCGCGCGAGCAACTGGATATTAAACTGGTTATTGAAGAGGATGATGAGAAAACGCTGAATGCGGTAAAAAATCTCGACTTTCCATCGGTGTTTGAAGTTATTGTGGTGCCTTTCCACATGCCTAAAACCAAACCCAAGGCATGTAACTACGGTTTGCATTTTGCAAGGGGGCAGTACCTCACTATTTATGATGCCGAGGATATCCCGGATACCGATCAGCTTAAAAAAGTGGTAGCCCTGTTTAAAAAGCTCCCCGAAAACTATATCTGCATCCAAAGCGCCCTCAACTACTTTAACCGCAACGAGAACTTCCTTACCCGGATGTTTACCCTCGAGTATTCGTACTGGTTTGATTATATGCTGCCCGGCCTGGATACACTTGATATCCCCATCCCGCTTGGCGGCACCAGCAACCACTTTAAAATGGATGCACTGGTTGAGCTTGGCGCCTGGGACCCATTTAACGTAACGGAAGATGCCGATCTTGGCGTTCGTGCTTATGCCAAAGGCTATAAGGTAGCCATCGTAAATTCATCTACCTACGAGGAAGCCAACAACAACTACTGGAACTGGATCCGTCAGCGTTCGCGTTGGATCAAGGGTTATATGCAAACCTACCTGGTGCACATGCGTAACCCGGTAGGCCTTATAAAAAGGATAGGCTTTAAAGGCTTCCTGGGTTTTAACTTTTTTATCGGTGCCACATCGGCAACATTCCTGATTTACCCGGTGCTGCTTATCATCTTTGTGTGTTACCTGATATTTGATTTTTCAACCATCCGCAACCTGTTTCCGGATTGGGTGCTGTTCATGTCGATATTTAACCTCATGGTGGGCAACATCCTCATGATCTATATCAACATGATGGCCGTATTTAAGCGCCGTTATTTTGAGCTTATTTTGTTTGCTATAGCCAATCCTATTTACTGGCTGCTGCATTCGGTTGCCGCATACATGGGTTTGTATCAGCTTATCACCAATCCGTTTTACTGGGAAAAAACCAACCACGGTTTAAGTAAGGTTAATAACCCCACAAACGTTGTTAAATGAAAATTGCCAAAAGTACATACCTGTTTATTTTTACCCTTGCACTGGCAGGCTGGTACCTGTTTATAGGTATCTACCTTAACCAGTTGGGCTACTATAACCAGGAGAGCCTGTTTTATATCGAAAAAACCAAAATAGTGTTTGAAGGGCTTGGCAACCGCCTTAAGGTAATGGGCCTTACTGCGCCGCTGTTACCCTTTTACTCCACTTTTATATTTTCGTCAATAAACAGTTACCTGGCGCCGGTAATGGCATCGGCAATAGGTACGGCGGGTTTGTTCTACCTTATTTCGCGTTCATTTTTAATCAGGGTAAAGGACGATTTTTACCTGTTTATGGTAGCCATTCTTTTTGTGCTGCACCCTGGTATTATTTATATGGCCTGCTCGGGCAAAGCCATTTACCTGGTAGTTACGTTTTTGTACCTGTTTTTCCTTAACCTGCTTAAGTTTTACCGCTCCAATACCACGTTTCACGTATCGGTAGCCAGTATGTGTTTGGTAACGCTCATTTTTTGCGATTATCGCTTTATCTGGCTTACGCTGTTCTTTATTCCGCTGGTGTTGTCTATAACGCTGGCCAGCCTTAACCTGGGCGAAAAGGAATCCATCTTCAGGTTGTTCATGAGTTTTAACAGTCCCTCGTTAAGGCGTAAGCTCATCAATAAAACCTTTGCTATTTATGTGATATTGTTTATACTGCCAATAGCGTCATTGATATGCTACAAGCTGCTTAACCAAACCCATGCCAGCGATCTTAATTACTTTATTGAAAGTCCGCTGGCTACCTGGAACGTGTTGGTTGATAAGCTTAATTACGATACCGTTTCAACCGCGGTAAACTATCAACTGCCCGAACTCAGCATCCTGATATCATTAAGGGTAATTTATTTTTGCCCGCTCATTTTGTTTGGCATGTACCTGCTGCGCGAAAGTACCTACCAGGTATTAACCGTTATCACCCTGTTTGCCTTTGTAGAGTTTTTGCACATTAAGTACGATAAGCTGTTCCTCACTTACCAGTATTATCTTATCTTTTTGTTTGTGTCGCTACTGTGTATGGTATTTAAGGTGCATACCATCAAAAACAAGCTGGCAGTTAAATTAGGACTTGCCTTCGTAATTGTATTGCAGCTATATACAGGCTACATTTTTTTAACCCATTCGCTAATTACCGACGAGCGCCGCTTTATTACCACGCTTAACCGCCTGAACCCGAATACAGATCAAAGCGAAAGCAAGGAGATGGCAGAGTATATCAACAAGCTGCCCGATGAAACGCACATCCTGATGGACGATGCCGTATCATACCCCATTGTAGCATTTACCAATAATGTAAAAAAGCTAACCCTGCCGTACCAACTTGATACGTTCCTGTCGGCCATTGAAACCCCCTACAAGTACGACGACTATATCCTGATAGCCACCCCTAAAAACCCATTCACCGGCTACACGCAGCTCAACGACAGATACATTCCCGAAATCCGCCGCCTAAACAGCGGTGTAAACTACAAACGTGTTTACGAAACCGATAGCTGGATTTTGTACAAGGTGGTGTCGTTGCAGTAGTTTCAGTTGGCAGTTTTTATTGGCAGTGGCAGTTGTTTTTTAGTAGCAGTGGCAGTGAGCAGTTGTTTTTTAGTAGCGGTAGCAGTGACAGCAGCAGTTGCCCTGGGCAAAAAAAATCCCCTCTTGAGAGGGGGCGCGGTGGAAATGCGCGGTAGCAGGGTGTGTTTATAAGCGCGACAGGTAAACGCTTTGCTCAGCACCCGGCTTAGCGTTGGGATGTTGAAACAAGCTCAAGATCACGGAATTTTATAATATGTCATTGCGAGCGATAGCGTGGCAATCGCATGCTATACAGGGCAAACGTGTACAATTGCCATATTGTTATTCCTGTCAAATAGAATTACACAACCTCTCAACTTCGAAATCGAAAATCTCAATTCCGAAATCAAAACAGTGGCGTTCCCGTTAGCTAACGGGCCGGTCCGCCAGCTGGCGGATCCAAATCCTCGCCCTGGGCGTTGCGCGCGAAGGCCTGTGCGGGCTGTAGGTTTTCCGTTGCAATCCCTAACGCGGCCGGGGCTCAGGGCCGGATAAGCATGTGAAATGCGTGTTTTTATCTCGATATTGTTATCAAAACTTTAATTTTACCGTATTACTAATATTTACGGTTAATTCTGCCGAGGATTCAACGATACTAACATACATGGAAAATAAGAAAGCGATACAGGAAGAATCAAAACCAGAAAAAAGCAAAAAGTTAAAGAAGGAAAAATCAATGGAAGAAACCCTTTGGGATTCGGCCAACAAATTGCGGGGTACGGTTGAACCCTCAGAATATAAACACGTTGTTTTAAGCCTCATCTTCCTGAAATTTGCGAGTGACAAATTTCTGGAACGCCGTAAAGAACTGATTGCAGAGCATAAAGAGAAATTTATGGAGATGAAAGAGTTCTATAATCAAAAGAACGTATTTTATTTGCCCGAAGAATCAAGATGGGATTACATCATAAAACGCTCAAAGCAGAATGATATAGCAATTAAAATTGATACAGCATTAGCTACTGTCGAAAAAAATAACCCTTCATTAAAAGGTGCTCTGCCGGATAACTATTTCTCGCGACTTAATATGGATGTGAGTAAATTAGCAGCATTGTTAGATACAATTAACAATATTAATACTTTAAAAAACCAACAAGATATTGTTGGTCGGGTCTATGAATACTTCTTGAGTAAATTTGCTTTAGCAGAAGGAAAAGGAAAAGGCGAGTTTTATACTCCAAAAAGCATCGTAAATCTTATAGCTGAAATGATTGAACCTTACCGTGGTATCATATACGACCCAGCTTGTGGATCGGGAGGCATGTTTGTACAATCTGTTAAATTTATAGAGAGCCATCATGGCAATAAGAAAGAAGTATCTATTTATGGGCAGGAATACACTGGCACAACTTACAAACTGGCCAAGATGAACCTCGCTATACGTGGCATTGCTGCCAATTTGGGAGCTGTACCAGCCGATACTTTTGGCAAAGACCAACATCCCGACCTGAAAGCTGATTTTATTATGGCCAACCCGCCGTTCAATCAAAAAGACTGGCGTGCAAATAATGAACTCGCCGACGATCCTCGCTGGCGTGGTTATGACGTACCCCCAAGCAGTAATGCCAATTATGCCTGGATACTAAATATCGTTTCCAAACTATCAGCAAATGGTGTTGCTGGTTTTATCCTTGCTAATGGGGCACTGTCGGGCGGTGGCGACGAATATAAAATACGCCGCAAACTTGTCGAGAATGGCTTGGTGGAAGCAATTGTGATTTTGCCAAGAAATCTTTTCTATACAACCGATATCAGCGTGACATTATGGATTTTAAACAATAATAAAACTGAACGTACAATTTTGCTTAATGATGTAGTAAGGAACTATCGCGAAAGGCATAATGAAATTCTTTTATGGATTTGCGCCAGGTTGGCGAGCCTTTTGAAAAGAAATTCACCCAGTTTTCAGAAAGTGACATTAAAAGTATAGCCAAAACATATCATAATTGGCAACAGACTGATTTTGAAACTACTTATCAAAATACTCCCGAATATTGTTATTCGGCAACAATTGAAGAAGTAGCCGCCAAAGATTTCTCATTGGTTCCAAGCAAGTACATCGAATTTGTAAACAGGAATGAGAATATCGATTTTGATGAAAAAATGACTTTGTTGCAAAACGAATTTTCAATCCTGTTAAAAGCGGAAGAGCAATCAAAAAAGGATTTACTTAATGTGTTTAAGGAATTAGGATATGAGATCACACTATAAAAAGCTTGAGCCTTATATCCGCGAAGTTAATATTCGCAATAATGATCTTCTTGATACAAGGCTATTGGGCGTTAGCATTCAAAAAATACTGATACCATCTATCGCCAATATTATTGGTACCGATATGACTACTTATAAGATCATAAAAAAAGAGCAGTTTGCTTATGGGCCAGTAACTTCCCGTAATGGTGATAAAATATCAGTTGCATTATGTGAATATGATGAAGGTATGGTGTCACAAGCGTATGTTGTTTTCGAGATCGCATGTAGGGAAGAATTAGATCCAGAATATCTAATGATGTGGTTTAGTCGCCCCGAATTTGACCGTTATGCACGATTTAAATCTCACGGCAGTGCAAGGGAAATTTTTGACTGGAATGAGATGTGCAATATCGAACTTCCCGTCCCATCTATCGAAACACAACGCCAAATTGTAAAAGAATATAACACCATAAAAAACCGCTTAAAACATAATAAAAAACTGAATCAAAAATTGGAAGAAACGGCCCAGGTCGTATATAAGCAGTGGTTTGTTGATTTTGATTTTCCCGATAATAACGGCAAACCATATAGATCGAATGGAGGCTTAATGGTTTGGAGTGAGGAGCTAAATCAAGAAATACCTAAAGGTTGGATGGAGGGCTGTTTGGGGGATTTAATAGAACTCCAAAGGGGATTTGACTTACCAACTCAAGACCGATTACCCGGTGTTCATCCGATTTATGCGTCGACCGGAACTTTAGAAAATCATAGAACTTTTAAAGTAAAGGGGCCTGGTATTGTAACTGGTAGAAGTGGGTCTTTAGGCGAAGTATTTTATATAGAAGAAGATTTTTGGCCTTTAAATACGACCTTATGGGTAAAAACCTACAAAAACAGTACCCCTATTTTTATCTATTACGTATTAAAAAGCATTAATATAAGCGACTACAATAGTGGGTCTGCGGTACCCACCTTGAATAGAAATCATTTGCATTTACATCGTCTAATCGTTCCACCAATAAATATAATTCAAGCATTTGAAATGGTTTCAACAAAAATCAAGGAACAAACTCGCCGAAAGATTAAAGAAAATACCTTATTAGAAAATATAACTGAGATTTTATTTACAAAAATGTCTAAACTCGAAATTTTAGAAACAGCGTAGCCTGATGAAATTTACAGAATCGCGATTAGAGAAAGCTATTATTGAGCTATTGGGACAGGAAGATATTCCTCACCTGTTTGGTGCTGCGATACTGCGCCAACCCGATGAGGTGCTCATTAAAGAAGATCTGATCGCCTTTCTGTTAAACAAATACGATGTTGAAGAAATTACCCTGAGCGAAATTGAGGGTATCATTCGCGAATTAGAAAAATACCCTTCATCTGATCTGTACGAGAGCAATAAAGCTATCATGAAGCGCATAAGCGACGGCTTTTTACTCAAACGTGAGGATGTCAATAAAAAGGATTTTTATATTCAACTTATAGATTATTCTGCACTTGATCAAAACACTTACAAATTAGTTACTCAACTCGAAATTACCGGGTATGAGAAGCGTATCCCTGACGGTATAGTCTACATTAACGGCCTGCCGTTGGTAGTGTTTGAATTTAAAACCGCGATACAAGAGGACACCACGATACACGATGCTTACGTTCAATTAACTGTACGTTACAAACGGGATATCCCTGAACTATTTAAATATAATGCCTTTTGTGTTATTAGCGACAGTGTAAATAACAAAGCTGGTTCTTTTTTTGCACCCTATGAATTTTATTATGCCTGGCGAAAAATAGAAGGCTATATTAAAGAGGTTGATGGGATAGATTCTCTGTATACCCTCATACACGGTATGTTCAACCGCTATCGGCTACGAGATATCATACACAATTTTATTTACTTTCCAGATAGCTCAAAAAAGGACGAAAAATTAGTTTGCCGCTATCCGCAGTATTACGCAGCAACCAAACTATACGACAATATCAAACTACATCAACGCCCTAATGGTGACGGCAAAGGCGGCACTTACTTTGGTGCCACAGGTTGCGGTAAAAGTTATACGATGCTTTTTTTAGCCCGGTTGTTGATGAAGAGCGAATATTTCTCCAGCCCTACTATTGTGTTGATAACGGACAGGACGGATTTAGACGATCAGCTATCAGGGCAGTTTACCAATGCCAAGGGATTTATCGGTGATAATACGGTAATAAGCGTAGAAAGCAGAAAAGAGTTACGCGAATTACTGCAAGGCCGAAATAGTGGCGGTGTGTTCTTAACTACAATCCATAAATTTACAGAAGACACCAAACTGCTTACTGACCGGACTAATGTAATCTGTATATCAGACGAAGCACATCGCAGCCAAACGAATTTGGATCAAAAACTTCGGGTTACTGAAAAAGGGGTCTCTAAAACCTATGGCTTCGCCAAATACTTGCACGACAGCTTGCCTAATGCTACTTACGTTGGTTTTACCGGCACGCCCGTAGATGCCACATTAGATGTGTTTGGAGAAGTAATTGATAGCTATACAATGACAGAATCTGTTAATGACGAGATTACTGTTCGTATTGTGTACGAAGGCCGCGCTGCTAAAGTACTGCTCAATAATCAAAAGTTACAAGAAATAGAAGAATACTACAATCAATGTGCTGAAGAGGGTGCCAATGAATACCAGATAGAAGAAAGCAAGAAAGCGGTTGCCCAAATGAATGCTATCCTGGGCGATCCGGGTAGATTAAAAGCTCTTGCTGAAGACTTTGTTAATCACTATGAAAAACGAGTTAGCGAAGGAGCTACCGTAAAGGGTAAAGCAATATTCGTTTGCAGTAATCGCTTCATTGCTTATGAGTTTTATAAAGATGTAATTACGCTTCGCCCCGTATGGGCTGAAGTAAAAGCAAGTGAAGAAGGTGCGCAACTAACCGATAGAGAAAAAAAAGAAATTAAACCTATGGCACGCATCAAAATGGTGATGACGCGTGGCAAAGACGATGAAAAAGAACTTTATGACATTTTAGGCACCAAAGAATATCGTAAAGAATTAGATAGGCAATTTAAAAATCCAAAATCAAACTTTAAAATAGCCATAGTGGTTGACATGTGGCTTACGGGCTTTGATGTCCCTTTCCTGGATACGATTTATATCGACAAGCCAATTCAACGCCATAACCTTATTCAAACTATATCAAGAGTAAACCGCAAATATGAAGGTAAAGATAAAGGTCTTGTAGTTGACTATATAGGCATTAAAAGACAAATGAACCTGGCATTAAAACAATACAACCAGGTTGAAGGGCAAAATTTTGAAGATGTACAACAATCCATAGTTATAGCGAAAGACCATTTAGACTTACTGGCTAAAATTTTTCACAAATTCGATGCTTCGAAATATTTCGAGGGCACTCCGCTCGAACAGTTGCATACTCTAAATATGGCAGCTGAGTTTGTACAGATTACCCATGAGTTGGAGCAGCGTTTTATGTACCTGGTAAAACGCCTTAAAACAGCTTACGATATTTGCGCGGGCAGCGATGTTTTCACACAAGGACAACGCGATAAAATTCACTTTTACCTCGCTGTTCGATCAATTGTATTTAAGCTAACAAAAGGCTCAGCCCCAGACACCGCGCAAATGAATGCAAGGGTAAGGGAGATGATTAAAGATGCCATTGAAAGTACCGGAGTCGAAGAAATTTTCAAATTAGGTGATGAGGCCACTACCCAGGTTGATATTTTCGATGAGGACTATTTGGCAAAAATTGACAAAATTAAATTACCCAACACTAAAATAAAGCTGCTGCAACAATTGTTGGCAAAAGCTATTGAGGAGTTCAAAAAGGTAAACAAAATAACAGGTATTGACTTTTCAAAAAAAATGCAGGCCTTAGTTGAGAGATACAACGAACGTAAGGAAGCTGATATATTACGAAGTGAAGTACTGGAAGAGTTTACAAACGAAATTATCAATCTTTATAATGCGCTGAGGACTGAAAAGGATTCATTTAAGGAGATGGGTATCGACTTTGAAGAAAAAGCCTTCTATGACATCCTCAAGGCATTAATGGTTAAATATGATTTTAATTACCCTGAAGAGAAACTTTTGCATTTGGCACAGGAAGTTAAAACCGTGGTTGACGACAAAACCAAATACACTGATTGGAGTCGGCGCGATGATATCAAAGCAGAACTAAAAGCTGATCTGATTATACTATTAGCAGAAAATGATTACCCCCCGGTAGACCGAGACGAAGTATATAAAGAAATATTTGACCAGGCTGAAAATTTCAAGAAGTATAATAAGACCTCAGAACCTAAAACGGTATCTCACAAAGGGCATCTGTATTTGGATACCGAAAACTATCTCACTGCTGAAAACTTATTTTTTGCATACAAATACTTTGGTGAATCATTCGGCTTTAAATTTATCGACGACGGCGAATTTATAAAAGGGTCATGGATAAAAAGAAGAATCGCGTTTATTCAACGGATTTTCAAAAGTGAGGAAGCAAGAGAAATTTTCGACAAAACAAAAAAAGCTTTAGAATTAGCTCATTTAGACAAAATACAATCAGAAGTAAATAAAAACAACAGCGAAGCGGCTAAAGCGCTAATGGACGCAGTAAAGGATGTACCTAACGCGGCTATGGCAATGGGATCGCTTGTTGTTGTAAAAACAACCAAAGATGGTGAGCCGAAGGTAATTATTCGCAACCTAACTATAGATCAGGTTATCCAACTCGACAAGAATCCGGACTTACTAAATAAGCCATTTGAGCTTATGAATAGATTAAATAGGAATAATTTGTTATCCTGATCTCCTCCGCAGGGAGAAATTTACAGCTGGCTATTCAACATCCTATTCACACTGCCCACGCTCATGCCAAGCCGTTCGGCTATCTGCCGCTGGCTCAAACCTTCATCGCTTAATTCTTTAGCCTCGCGGCTCATGCGTTCGCGCTCTTGCCTGGAGGTGTCGCGCAGGTGGTTTTTCTCGCAATCGTTACCCGTAAAAACAAATTTTAAAAAGCCGTTGTGTCGTTCCATCTGGGCAAGGCATACATTGTCGGCACCATAGGTTTCGGCGGTGCTGCGCTGCTTAATTTGCTTCAGGTATCGCTGGCCAGGGGCGGAGTGACTTTCGCCCATGGCAAAGGCGCTGTCGCAAAAATTGATGAGCATTTTACTGCCCTGCAAATCATTGCGACTAAGCGGCAGGCGAGGGTTACGCTTGGGCGTATGGGCCAGCACCAGGATGCTGATACCGTGGCGGGTTTTAAGCTTTTTCAGTTCCTTCATCAGGGTGAGGGCGGCACCGGCGCTCTCGGTTCCGTTGCGCAGGCAGGTAATGTTATCAATAATGAGCACTTCTGCGCCGGTACGCTTAATGCCTCGTGTTAAAGCCTCAATCACATACTTGTCGAGTTTTTGATAATGCGAGCTGGCACGGTTAAACTGGTTGTATTCGCCGCGGTAAAATTCGGTGGCAAAGTGATAGCGGTTTTGGCCGTCGGTATAGCGTTGTTCAAACTGCTTGCCGCTAAGCTCAAAATCAATATACAATACCGGCGAGGCACCCGCCCCAAGCGCAAAAGGGGCAATAGGCTCACCGCGACTAATGCTGTCGGCCAGTTGTACAGCCAGCAGACTTTTGCCCATATTGGTATCGGCAAACAGGATGCACAACTCGCCCTGCAGCCAAAAGTTGCCAAACAGCATCTGCGGCGTTTCGTGTTCGGTTTCCATCACCATCCACTCATTGGCCGGGTAAATATCAAACAATTCAACCACCGCATCCGGGTCCGACATCACAATCTGCCCCTTACGCGCGGCTGCATCCGCCATAGCCCTCACATCCTTTTGAATCATTTGAACAACCAGAGGTTTCTCCGAAGTATGGTCCATAACAATTATTGCCCCGTCCCGCAGTTAAAGCGGTACAATCCATCGCTATTTGCCGCAAACCTGCCGGCAATCATGAAGGGCACTCAAATTTATCCACTAAAAAGTCCGCGGTTGGTGGCGCTATTTTGTCAGTGTTCAATTTTTAAAAACGAGGTGTTCAATGTTTTTTAAATGGATATTTTAAATGGTTGATTATCAGTAGCAATTTGTTCAAATAGTGTTTTTAAATAAACTCGATGATTTGCAAGTGTCTGATTATTAGATGTTCAATTTCGGGACAAAACGCAAAGTGTTTACACTTTCAAAAATTGAACAGTGGGATTTGCAAGAGATTATATGAGTGTTTTTACTTTTTTCTTGCGCTCGTTTGCAATCCATAACGCCTGTTGTTGCAAGCGAGCGTAAGGAGCAAAAAAACGGGTGTCATGCTGAGCCAGTCGAAGCATGGCGGGCAGGGCCTCTGCGCGCGACCCTTCGACAAGCTCAGGGTGACAGTCCCCCTACATCTAACAAGTTGGAAGAAGTACGTTTTCCGCAGCAGACCAGCTTCGGGTGAAAACGGACAGAACAATGCGGGGAATGTGCGGCTGCAGGGGGCATAGCAAGTTTTTGCAGAAGCAGGGGATAGGCGAATCGGGGCAAAATAATTGCAGCCCGTGGTTCTGTTCGTTTTGCAGGGCAAAGGCCAAGCGGCGGACTTAGGTAGGGTGTGGGCAAAGAAGCCTTTCTGCTGCAAGCCTTTTTGGGTACTTTTGTGGCGACAAAAGTACCTGGCCCTCGCGCGGCCAAGAGCGCGACGATGTAAGTTCATTACAACAATAATCGTTAACTCCCTCTGGTCGGTTGTCTTCGTGCCTCGCAATGACGCTGCGGATATGTCATTTGACCTTCACAGATCTCTATTTTCTTACTCCTCGCAATGACATGGCTTTTATTAATATGATCGTTAAATTTGATCATCAATTAAACCGTTTGTTATGAACACTGAAGAATTAAACAGCCCCTTTGGTAAACTGGGTAACCCGGCCCGGCGTGCGTTGGCCAATGCGGGTATTACATCGTGTCTTGAGTTATCAAAACTTACCGAGAAAGAGTTTTTGCATTTGCACGGCGTGGGCAAAAGTTCGGTGCCTATAGTGAAGGAGAAAATGAAAGAAGAAGGTTTAGGCTTTAAAGAATAAAATAAGTGAACCCCTGTGCCTTCCCGCACAGGGGTGTAAAGCTTACAGTATATAATACACGTTTGCTTTAGCGGCGACAGGTTGAACTGCTGCCTTTTCACTCTCATGTTTATCGTTAAGCATCTGCTTCAAATCGCGTTCAATGGTTTGCGAAATGGCAGTTGTTGGGGTGTCTGTTGGTTTGCTTTCAAATGGGTCTTGCAGATGAATAGCCATTTTCTCTACCAGTAAAAATGCTGCTGCTATAGCTATGATCAGCGGTACTTCAAACATACCGAAGAACTCGATAAGGCCAAAGGGCAGCAGGATGATGAACAGGTACAGGCAAAAATGAATGTATAAGCTATACGTAACCGGGAACACCGTGTTCTTGATCCGCTCGCATTTACCCATGGCATCGCACAGGCGGGTAAGCGTACCATCTATCTGCACCTGCTGGTAATCATTAAGCCATCCGTTTTTGTAGGCCAGCCTTAAATCCAGCCCGTGCAGTTTTAACAGGCTGTTAGGTACGTTACTGAAACGATGGGTAAACTTCACTTCTTCGTCAACTAACAGATGGGCGTTTTTGGCATAAGGGTCTTGCTTGCGCAGCGACTGGCTCAAACCGTAGCACCAGGCTATCTGACGGTAAACAAAACGCTTTTTGAAACCTTCTATTTCTTCGCAGTCAGCTTTATCGCCTTCTAAAAAGGTGATAAGCTCGCGGGTAAGTGATCTCGAATCGTTCACGATAGCTCCCCAAATACTGCGGGCTTCCCACCAGCGGTCATAAGCCTGGTTTGAGCGGAAGGCCAGCAACAATGATATGATGGTTGCCAGTATGGCCGGAACAGCAATAGGGATTGAAATGCGGTATTCAGGGAAAAAGCGATGGAACAGGGCGATAGTTATGGCATAACCGGCAACAAGTAAAAGCTCGTTCTTGATTTTTCCCACCACATACTTTACCGGGATATTTTCTTTTAGTAACATAGATAAATGTTTTAAATGATATTAATAAATATTAAACCTCCAGCAGCTCGTGCTCTGCTTCGTTCTTCACCAAGGTTAAAGGCTGTTTAACCTCAGTTTTAATGGTAACTATTTTATACCCGCTCCGCTGCATGAGTATGGTTGGGTCGAAACTGTTGGGTGTTAACCTTGCGTAGCTATGGTTTTCGGGCATGGCAATCAGTTCGGTTTCTTTTGCCTCCAGGTAGTTTTTGAATACAGCTACGGTGTTGCCATAAAAAAAGTCGGGCGTAATGTTTTCTATCTGATCTGCATAGTCGTTTTTCAGCATGGTACAGCCCGCGTAAAAATCGTCGTCGATTAGTTGGTATTCCCGGCTTCGGCGGGATAGCAATAACAGGTCGGATATAGAGTCGGATAGTTGCAGGAAGTGAACAAGCGATATATTCAGTTTTTGTTTTGAATAGCGCTCGGCTAAAACAGGTATAATGTTTAATGATGATAAGGTGAAATCAGACGGGATAATGATGTTTAATGTTTTCATGATGATACCTTTTTTGTGTTTACTACTGTTTGTTGATACAATAGTAGGTACCGGGCATTAAAGCGGTTTAAGAAAGAAATTAGAATGTGATTAGAATTGATTTTTGTTGCATCACCACCGCGTCATTGCAAGGTACGAAGCAATCGCGAACTGTACAGAGGGATTTGCATAGCTGCGCTGTAAGCTGGGGATTATTGATTGTGGTTTGCTTTTTATAGGTATTAATGAGCACCCTTCAGCCGGTTATCTTAGTGTTTTATAAAAACGTATTTGTGAGTTATTACCTATTAAGTTTTCGTTTTATAACTATGGGCGTTGCCTCCGGCCCGTGCTATCCGCTTATACTGCACAGGCATTATCCACAAGGCCGGTATCCGCTACTATCACTAACGCGGCCCCCGCACAAGCAAATGTGCATGGCGTATACATCAGGGTCCTCTGCGAGAGACCCTGATGAGACGTTAAGATCCTTCGTGCCTGCCCATGACATAATTAAAACCGGATGTTTTTCGCAGCAGATCAGCTTCGGGTGAAAACGGGCAGAACAATGTAGGGAATGTGTGGCTGCAGGGGCATAGCAAGTTTTTGCAGAAGCTGGGGATAGGGCGAATCGGGGCAAAATAATTGCAGCCCGTGGTTCTGTTCGTTTTGCAGGGCAAAGGCCGGGCGGCGGGTTGGAGGGAAGGATGAGCGCAAAGAAGCCTTTCTGCTGTAAGCCTTTTTGGATACTTTTGTGGCGACAAAAGTATCTGGCCCTCGCGCGGCCAAGAGCGCGACGATGTAAATTCATTACAACAACAGTCGTTACCTGCCTCTGTGCGATTATTAATATTATAATTTGTTTTTATAGGTATTAATGAGCTCCCTTTTCTACCCCTTATAAACCGGCAGCATTACCCTGATCTCGGTGCCTTCGCCCTCTTTAGAGATAATGCCGATGTTACCCTTATGCAGTCGCACAATATTCAGAGCCAGCGGCAAACCAACACCATGCCCCTCATACTTGCCTGTATTTGATGCGCGAAAAAATGGCTCAAAGATATGCTGCACATCGCTTTCGGGGATGCCTATGCCCTGATCTTTTATGCTGAAGATGATGCTGTTGTTTTCGGTATACACTCTAAGCGTTACCGGCTTGTTTTCAGAATATTTACAGGCATTAAGGCCTATATTACTGATGGCCAGTTTAAGCAGGTTGATATTTCCCTGCGTTACCAGGCTATCCACATCATCGGGCAGCGACGAAAAATCGATGCTGAGGTTATTGGTGGGGATGATATGGTCTACAGCATCTTTTACCATAAAGGCCAGTTCATCGGCCCGTATCTGCTCCCAATTCTGCTTTTTACCATCGAACCCACTTTGTGCCAGGCCTAATAAACTGGTGATAATATCCTGCAAGCTTTGAGTGCCTGTCAGGATTTCTTTAAGGTTTTTATGCAGATCGGCCCCCGGTGTATCAATGTTTTTGAGCGAAAGTTCGGCTTCGCCCTTAATGATAGCCAGCGGGGTACGCAACTCGTGCGAGGCATTGCTGATAAAGTTGTTCTGGGTTTCAAAGGCGGTTTCCAGCCTGTCGAGCATGTTGTTGAACGTTTGGGTAAGCTCGGCTATCTCATCTTTACCGCTATAATCTTCCAAACGCAAGTGCAGGTTACTTGCTGTAATGGTATTTACCTTTTTTATGATCTTACGTACCGGCTTAAAAGTATGGTATGAAAACCGGCGACCGATAATATAAACGATTAATATGGAGCTGAGAAAGCAGATGATCAACACCTGTTCAAGATCATTAAGCTCGCTAAGGCCCGATGGGTTGGTTGCCGAAACTACAATAATAGCATCGCCCTCGGGGAAATGGAATATATTGCCGGCGTAAAATACATTGTTGGCTTTAAACCTTGATTTTCCGTTGTAGAGGATATTATTTATCAGTTCGCGGGGAACGCCTTTTACAGTTTTGCCTTTGGTATAAACTTCGGGTTTAATAACGTACTGCTTTTCGGCAATGAGGCGTTCAAGATAGCGCTGCCTGATCTCCTTGTACATACCAAGGCTGTCGCGGTCATTAAGGTGATGGATTTGCGAGGAGATGTTTACCCGGGTTTCAAGCCGTTTATAAAAATCATCAAAGGTAAACTGGTGTACAAAATAAAAAACAGCGCTGCTCAATATCAATATTACCGATACTGTTAGCCCAAAAAACAGCAGCGCTACTTTTTTCTGAATGGTCATGCCGCGTTATTTTTTAAAATATAGCCCATGCCAATAACCGTGTGGATAAGCTTATTGTCAAAATCCTTATCAACCTTTTTGCGCAGGTAGTTGATATACACATCAACCACGTTGGTACCCATATTAAAATCAATGTTCCAAACGTGCTCCAGTATTTCGATGCGGCTAAGCATGTGGTTTTTGTTTTTAGCCAGAAACTCCAGCAGGCGGTATTCGGTAGCGGTAAGGTCGATGATCTTATCGCCGCGTTTAACCGATTTTTCGTCGCCGTTGATGACCAGGTCGGCAATTTGAATCACGTTTGCCGGTTGCGCAAGGTTTGTATTACGACGGGCAAGGGTACGGATGCGGGCGTTAAGTTCGGCCAAACTGAAAGGTTTAACCATATAATCGTCGGCACCGCTGTCAAGGCCTACTACCACGTTTTCGGTAGTGCCCAGGGCGGTAAGCATTAGTATGGCAGCGTTTTGGTTGGCCTGCCGCAACCGTCTGCAAACCTCAATGCCATTAATGCCGGGTAGCATAATATCCAGAATGATCAATTGAAAATCCATTTTCATGGCCATATCCAGCCCGGTTGTGCCATCAAGGGCAACACTTATTTCGTGACCTTCGGCAGTAAGGTCGCGCTGGATAATGGATACCAGTTTGGGTTCATCTTCAATTAACAGGATCTTCATTGTGGCAAATATATATTACGCTTAGTATAAACAATAAATAAGCATGATGTTTTAGTTAAACTCAACAGGAATATCGGTAAACTTCGGCCAGTTATTGGTAAGCTACTGTATCAGCACCTCTGTCCGCAAGGTACCGCCCCTGCTACCGGACGGACACCATCCTTATAAACTTCAACCAGTTATGTGATGTTTTAGTTAAACTGATCAGGAATATCGTTAATTTAAAGCGATAATAATTGTAAGCCAGCTTATGCCTAATCCTTTCAAAATCGTCAGCAACGCGGTGTGCCTTGTGCTTCTATTGGGGGTATTGGGCTGCCATCATGAAAGCAAGCCGATACATAAAAAGCCGCCTAAAAAAGCGGTTAAGGCAAAAGCAAAGGAATATGTAGAGGTTAAATACACCGAGCCGCAGCTTATTGCTTTTTTTGATAGCGTGGGTAGGTTGCCTGTTGAGCCTTTAGCTAATAAAGCTGCTTTTTGGGCTGATTCTGTTTTTGAGAATTTTACAGAGCCGATGAGCAGGGTGCTGTCTGATGCTGATTTCACGTTATTGAAAAGCTGCATACGTAAGGGGATGATAAAACCAGTTGATGCCAGAAACATATTTGGCGAACTAAAATTTGATAGCACCTGTACAGCGAAAGGGTTGTTTGATTCTGTTAAAAAAGGAAATGTTTATTTGCAATATTATCCTTTTGGCGGTAAGAAAAGCAAGTTTGATGAATTTGGAATATTAGTAGGGGATGCGGGACATTGCGACAGCTCGGAACTGTATTTTTTTAAGGGTAATAAAATAATAGCAAAGCAAAGTGGCTACAGTAGGTATACTGATAATGTGCAATACTTTAAAAATGTGGATGGCGAAAGTATAGTTTACCGGCGAATGGAATTTAATGAGGGTTCGGGTATTTGGTGGTTTAATTCTTTCTTTTATAAATACGATGGCGATAAATTAATCCCTGTATTAAATGAATTAATGAATTCAAACTTGTTACAGCCTTCGCCATGGGGCATTCGTGAAATTTGGCTGGAATCGACCATTCAACATACTAATCCTTTAGTCATGAAGTTTGTTTACCACCAACAATTTCAGGATACCACCGAATATGATCATTATGTAGCTGATCCTAAACGAGGGCCTATGATAGTTGATGATTCAACATTGGTAAAGTATACCTGGAATGCGCAAACAAAAAAGTTAGAAGCGCAGTTTGAATCATCTAAAATAAACAGGCCTCAAATATTGTCATGCTACCTTATTGATAACGAGCTTTTGTTTATAAACGCCTATCATCAGAGGCTAAAAAAGATGATGCTTAATAAAAAGAAGAAAAGATATATACTTCACTATTTGAATAATATAAAGAATTATCAAAACGAAGCTGGTGAAAAGTAAGGAGGCGCTTTCTAAACTTCGACCCAATAAAATAACACGATAAAATAAGAGGGATGAGCTTGATAGTTAGTTATGACGATGTTGAACAAAAAGGCTATCACTGGTCGAAGTTTAGCGAAGCGTAACTTCGTCCTAAAACCCCGGAAGCATTCTGCTTCCGCAATTCCGGTTAAAATTTATTTCAAATAGTATTCAGATAAAGGCACTCAAGCTGAAAGCTTGGACTATTTTAGGTCGAAGTTTAGCGAAGCGTAACTTCGACCAGTATAAAGACCGCTAAAAACAAAAAATGCCCGCTTATTGGCGGGCATTTTCAAAATATCAAAGAAGCAATCTATCTCTTCCCTGTCACTCCAAATTTCTTTTCAAAGCCACTCAGTTGTGTACTGAATTTGTTGAACAGTTGCGGCTGTTTGTATTGCTTGCTAAACTCAACCAAGCCACCTAATATCTGCATGGAATACTGCAGATCGCGGTTTTCGAGGTTAGTTTCGCCTTTTTGCAACAGGGCATAGCTATAATTAAGCTGATTGTTTACATAATCGTCAACCAGGTTTGCCAGCTTGTTGCCTAACGGAATGTCGTTTAGACGGTAAGCGTTTTCGATCATGTAATATTTGCGTACCGCAATCTCCAGCGAGTTGATGGTGGTTGGCATTACCTCATCATATTTCTTAAGCACCTTACGGGCCGAATCAGGTTTACCTGCTTTTGCCAGATCATCGGCCAGGGTTGAGTAAAGCCTGGTGATAAGCGGGTAAAACATGGTCATTGATTCATGATCAAGGTAGCTGGCATTTTTCATATTGCCCCACCTGTATTTGGTCATCATGTTTTCGTACATTTTACCGGTGTTGCTGGCTTCAAGCGGCCCAACTGCGGTATCTGGTTTTAGCGGCAATAAACGATACGCGAAACCTTCGTTATACATATACTTATCCAAACCAATCATGTTGCTGTTTGGCACGGTAACCGAAAAATAAATAGGGCGTTTCCAATCATTATGGGTCAGGATATCCATCATGGCCAATACATCTTTGGTTACGTAACGACCGTTAAATGTCCAGTCCATTTCTGGTGTTATCCTGTCTTTATCGGTAGCTGCAACAGTACCGGTTTTAACAACCTCATCGGCATTAACCGTTAATTTGAATTTGTTGGTTGGCAGGTAATTGGCAACATCGCCGTTATTGTACTCAACCATGGCTTCTTTTTTATCAGAAGTGATAAAGTCAAAAACATCTTTTAGCTCGGTTGCTTCGGGAATCTTCTGGTCGTTGAAATAGATCACATCGCGTACACCGGGTTTAAACTTATCGTTAGTCATGCTGATAGGCAATGGTTCCGACTCGTTCATCTTGTTTTTCATACCACGGATGTACCAGTCGGTACCCAGCAAGCTCAGGTTTACGATACGTACATCCGGACGGACGTTTTCAACCTCCTGAATGTACCAAAGCGGATAGGTATCGTTATCGCCATAAGTAAACAAAATAGCATTTGGCGCGCATGAGTTAAGGTAGTTGTAAGCCATATCATGCGGGGTAAGCTTGGTTGAGCGGTTATGATCGTCCCATTCCTGGTTAGCCATCAGTAACGGAGCGGCAACTAAACAAACTACTGTAGAGATGATAGCGCTTACCCTGGCGTTAAGCTTTTTGCTCAGTACATCGGCAATGCCTATTACGCCCAAACCTATCCATATTGCAAAGGCATAGAAGGAGCCTGCATAAGCATAGTCACGCTCACGAGGCTGCAGCGGATCCTGGTTCAGATAAAGTACAATGGCTAAACCGGTGCAAACAAACAGGATGGCCACAACACCGGCTTCGCGCTGATTGCGGGCAAAATGAAATACCGCGCCAAAAAGGCCTATGATAAGCGGTAAAAAGAACAGGCGGTTATAGCTTTTGCTTTCGGTAACCGAGTAGGGAAGAGGCTTGCTGAAATTCCATCCGCTGATCCACTCGCCATCGGCTCCGGAGCCTAAACTCTGGCCATCAAGGTCGTTAGAACGGCCAACAAAGTTCCAGAGGAAGTAGCGGGTGTACATCTGGTTAATTTGCCATTTAGCAAAAAAGTTAATGTTTGAACCGAAGGTTGGATGTTCGCTTTCGCCAAGGCCTGTCCACTCGCGGTAAAATTCCGGGTGACCAGGTTTGTCGCTAAACATACGCGGGAATATGGTATTGCGGTCATAAACGGTATTCAGCTTTTTGCCGGCTACCTCATATTTGGTTGCTCCGCGACGGTAAATATTAGCACCCTCGGTTTGGGCTGTCGCTTCCGAATCAAAAAACTGACCGTACAATAATGGGGTATCGCCGTACTGGTCGCGGTTAAGGTAGCTGTTCAGGGCGAAGGCATTTTCCGGGTCGCTGTTATTAAGGTTAGGGTTAGCCTTTGCACGTACCACAATCATCACAAATGAACTGTAGCCGAACAGGATAAACAGCAGGCAAATCAAAAAGCTGTTGAGCGCAAAACGCTTTTCGCGGATCTTTACGCCATACTCTAATAAGGCTAAAATACCTACGCTTACTATAAGGCCAATAATGCCACCGCTAATACCTAATATCAGCACAAAGCATGCTGCCGCTAAAATAATGGCAGGTTTAACCGGGTTTATGGTATAATAAATACCCGCTACAATGGTGATGATCAATAAAATAAAGAATACCACAGCGCCGCTGCCAA
This sequence comes from Mucilaginibacter endophyticus, assembly GCF_003351025.1. Classification (GTDB taxonomy): domain Bacteria; phylum Bacteroidota; class Bacteroidia; order Sphingobacteriales; family Sphingobacteriaceae; genus Mucilaginibacter; species Mucilaginibacter endophyticus. Next base: position 42,274 of record NZ_QPCG01000001.1, read on the forward strand.
AGCCCATGCCCAGGGTATTCACAAAAAGCAGATCGGAAAAAGCCGCGCCTTTTACGGTGTATTGGATAACTCCCCAAAGCACAAATGCTAATGCCACAACACTGGCCAAAAAGGTAAGTAATGTACCTTTGGTAGTAACGCTTTTAGCCTTGCGGAAATAGATCACGAGGCCAATAGCCGGGATTACCAGCAGGTTTAATAAGTGGATGCCTATAGAAAGGCCCATTACATAAGCGATAAAAACTATCCACCTGTTGGCATGAGGTTCATCGGCATGGGCATCCCATTTCAATATAGCCCAAAATACTACTGCAGTACAAAGTGATGATTGCGCGTAAACTTCAGACTCAACAGCCGAAAACCAAAAAGTATCCGACCAGGCATAAGCCAAAGCACCTACAAGGCCCGAACCAAGGATGAGGATCAGGTTAGTATTATTAAGCTGCTCCTCTGTTTTAACCAAGAGTTTTTTGGCGAGGGCGGTAATGGTCCAAAACAGGAACATAATGGTAGCGCCGCTGGCCAGTGCCGATGCCATGTTGGCCCAGTAGGCAACTTTAGTATTATCACCCATCGATAACAGGGTGAATACTTTACCTATCATGGTAAATAAAGGGGCTCCGGGTTGGTGAGCTACCTGTAAGCGATAGATACAGGCAATAAACTCGCCGCAATCCCAAAAGCTTGATGATGGCTCAAGGGTTAAAATGTAGGTTACTGTGGCAATAATAAAGGCTACCCAGCCAAATATATTGTTGAGTTTTTTGTAATTCATGTTTGAATGCTATATAAAAAACAGGATTAATGCAGCCGAAAATAACAAAACTATTGGGATGTTGCCATCAAAAACGGGCTTTTGAAGCGTATTTGAATTTTATTTTGCTGTATTTGAGGTGTTAATGAATTTTTTTAAAATTCTATTTTGACTTTCAAATCTTAGCGCTATATTTGCATTCCTTTTCGGGGAGTAATACAAACCAAAGGAGATTGCCTGATAGTATAATGGTAGTACGACGGTTTTTGGTACCGTTTGTCTAGGTTCGAATCCTGGTCGGGCAACAATAAAAATTCGGATTTCGGATTTTCAATTTCGGATTAATTCTGATTGGAAAACTTGAAATCCGAATTGTGTTTTAAGGCGTTTGTGAAGCGGGAAGGCCTTATTTTAATAAGGCAGAGTAATCAATCCGAAATCGAACATCCGAAATTCAAAATCAAAGAAAATGCCCTTACAATTTAACCCGGTTAAATTATTTACAGGATCAGGCTCGCCGGAGCTTGCGCGTCTGATAGCTGATGCATATGGTCGTGAATTAGGAGAAGTTGTAATATCTCGTTTCAGCGATGGTGAATATCAGCCGCATTTTAACGAATCTGTAAGGGGGAGTGATGTTTTCCTGATCCAGTCTACCCATCAGCCTACCGATAATTTAATGGAATTACTCATGATGATTGATGCCGCCCGTCGTGCATCAGCCCATTATGTAACCGCCGTTATACCTTATTTTGGTTTGGCCCGTCAGGACAGGAAAGATAAACCACGTGTTGCCATTGGTGCAAAGCTGGTAGCTAACCTGTTGGTTGCAGCCGGTATTAACCGTATCATGACCATGGATTTGCACGCAGCGCAAATTCAGGGCTTTTTTGATGTTCCGGTTGATCACCTGGATGCTTCTATCATTTTTGTGCCTTATATCAAAAGCCTTGGTTTAGGTCACCTTACTATTGCATCGCCTGATATGGGCGGTTCATACAGAGCCCGTAGCTTTGCCAAGTTTTTTAACGCCGAAGTGGTAATTTGCGATAAACGCCGTAAACGTGCCAACGAAATTGAAGCCATGACACTGATAGGTGATGTTACCGATCAGGACATAGTATTGATTGACGACATCTGCGATACAGCAGGTACATTGGCAAAAGCAGCCGGACTGATCATGGAACGTGGTGCGCGCAGCGTACGCGCCGTTTGTACACACCCGGTATTATCAGGCAAAGCATATGAAACTATCGAAAACTCGGCGTTAACCGAACTGATAGTTACAGATACTATACCGCTGAAACAACAAAGCTCAAAAATAAAAGTGCTTTCAACTGCCGAATTGTTTGCTAAAGCGATAAGCAACGTAAACGAACACGGCTCGATAAGTACCTTGTTTAAGGTGGAGTAGTAGGTAGTTCATGGTTGATGGTTCATAGATCATAGTGAACATTTATCATGGAAAATAAAAAAGAATAAAGTAATTGGGAAATTAGGCCATGAACAATGATCTATGAACCATGAACTAAAAAAGGCTTTGTGGAAAGTAGAACAATGATCTATGAACCATGAACTAAAAAAGGCTTTGTGGAAAGTAGAACAATGATCTATGAACCATGAACTAAATAAATAAACAAATAAATAAAAATGAAATCAATTGCTATTAGCGGTTCTCTAAGAGAGAACGTAGGGAAAAGAGACGCGAAAGAGCTGCGTTACAATGGCCTGGTGCCTGCAGTTCTTTACGGTGGTGCTACCCAGACCCACTTTGCAGTGTCCGCAGCTGATTTGAGAGCCGTAGTTTACACTCCGGTTGTTCATTTCATCGATCTTGAAGTTGCCGGTGTTAAATCACAAGCTATCATCCAGGACATTCAGTTCCACCCACTAACTGAAAAAATCACTCACGTTGACTTTTTATTGTTAGACGAGAAAAAACCTATCGCCATCGAGATCCCTGTTAAATTAACCGGTACTTCTCCAGGTGTTAAAGTAGGTGGTAAACTGGTTCAAAAATTAAGGAAACTGCGTATCAAAGCGCTTCCTAAAGATCATCTTGATGCTATTGAAGTAAGCATCGAGTCTTTAGAAGTTGGTAAATCAGTAAAAGTATCTGATATTAAATTAGATAACTTAACTATCACCAACGCTAAAGAAGATACCATTGTTTCTGTAACTACCTCACGTGCATTACGTCAGGCAGAGCAAGAAGCAGCTCAAGGTAAAAAATAAGCCCCCCGCCCCTAAAGGGGAGCAGGAGTTTAAAACAAGAAACAGCGGTAGAGTATCTCTATCGCTGTTTTTGTTTGAGCAATAAATAATATCTTCGCATAAAATTTAAGTTAATCAAAAATTCCCCCTTTAGGGGGTTAGGGGGCATGAAATATTTAATTGTAGGTTTAGGAAATATTGGTCCGGAGTATGCGGATACCAGGCATAATATAGGTTTTATGGTATTGGATGAACTGGCTAAGCAGGAGGGAACAAGGTTTCAAAACTCACGTTTGGCTTACTATACCGAGGTATCGTTTAAAAGCCGTACCCTTTGCCTTATTAAACCTACTACCTACATGAACCTGAGTGGTAAAGCCCTTAACCACTGGATGAAAGATCTTAAAATCCCGGTTGAGAATGTTTTGGTTATTGTAGATGACCTTGCCCTGCCGCTGGGTACCCTGCGTTTAAAACCGAAAGGCAGTGCTGCCGGGCATAATGGCCTTAAAAATATTGAGGCAGTGCTTGGCAATAGCAACTACGCGCGCTTGCGTTTTGGTATTGGCGATAATTACCCCAAAGGTCGTCAGGTTGATTTTGTACTTAGTGCTTTTGATAAAGATGAGCAGCCCGAACTTCCCGCACTTATTGATCGCTCGATAGAAATGGTGAAGAGTTTTGCTACCATTGGTACCGAGCTTACCATGACCCGTTACAATAAGTAACATGGCTGTTACAAACTAATATTATAGTTAAATTCCCGTTCAAATCATGATTCGCGTTGTAACGCGGCATGATGTTCTTACGTCTTGTAAACCTAAATAACCTTATGAAACAAATCCTACTAACGGTACTTTGCTGTTGCTTTTCCACGCTCATATTTGCTCAAACCAAAACTCCCGCTGCTCCGGCAGTTCCCAATATTATTGTAAAAGGTATTATCATTGATTCGGCAATAAACAAACCTATGGGTTATGTTACCGTTGCCCTGCAGGATGCGGCTACCAAAGCTCCTGTAAAAAGTACCCTCGCTAAAGATGACGGCAGTTTTGAACTGAAAGCCCCTGAAGGTAAAACTTACCAGTTAGTAGCTGTATTTATAGGTTACGCTACTAAAACCATCCCGGTAAAACTAAGCGGTAATACATTTAACGCGGGCAGGATCCTGCTTTCGGCATCAAGCAAGCAATTAAAAGAGGTTACGGTTACCGCTGTAAGGCCTGTGATGAAACAGGAGGTAGACCGCCTGAGCTATGATGTACAGGCCGACCCGGAAAGTAAATCGATCACCGCTTTGGATATGATCCGTAAAGTGCCGTTGTTATCAGTAGATGGAAGCGACAATATTAAGCTCAGGGGTAACGATAATTATAAGATCCTGATCAACGGTAAAGAATCGGCCATGATGGCAAAAAATCCATCGGACGTATTAAAATCGATGCCGGCTGCCAATATTGAAAAGATAGAGGTGATCACTACACCGCCAGCAAAATATGATGCCGAAGGTTTAGCGGGTATCATCAACATCATTACCAAAAAGAATGCCGATCAGGGTTATAACGTAAACATCAATACCGGTTACAACAATGTTTTTGGCGAACGCGCTAATGTGAACGTAACTGTTAAGCAGGGCAAGTTTGGTTTTAGCGGCTACGCCGGATACAATCACAGGCCGGTGCAAACTTCAACTTTTGAAAACATTAGCAACTTTTATCATCCGCCATCATCACTTAGCCAAACCGGTACAAGAGGTAACGGAGCCAATAACGTTTATGGCAGCGGCGAGTTAAGTTATGAAATTGACAGCCTTAACCTGATTACCGGTATGTATGATTTTTATGACGGTAAGGGTAAGCAGCAAAACAACCAGGTTACCAGTATTAAGGATAGTGTTGACGCCGTTACCCAGTTTTATCGTTTGTTCAATGCCGGAACCAGCACTTTTCATGGTTCGGATTTAGGCTTGAACTACCAGATAGGTTTCAGGAAGTATAAAGACCAATTGCTTACCGTATCTTATAAATACAATAACAATAATAATGGCCAAAACAATGGTGCTACTGTAGCTGCCGACTCCATTGGTAAAGCACCTGCCGATTACAGGCAATACAACAAATCGGGTTCAAAACAACATACTTTCCAGCTCGATTATATTCAGCCGCGGAAAATATTAACACTTGAAGCTGGTGGTAAAATTATTTTAAGGGATAACTACAGTAACTTTTTTACCGACCTGAAACAGTCTGACGGAAGCTATAAAACTGACGATAGCCAAACCAATGATTTTACCTATAATCAGGATGTTTACAGCTTGTACAACTCATACTCGGTAAAGCTTAGTAAATGGGCTTTTAAAGGTGGCTTGCGATTGGAGCACACCAAAGTAAATGCCGATTTTTCAACTACTAACAGTACCGTTAACCAGAATTACAATAATCTTGTTCCATCGGTATCTATTCAACGCTCGTTAAAAAGCAGCAGCCTTACCTTAGGTTATACCCAACGGATCCAGCGCCCGGGCATTTACCAGTTAAACCCTTATACCGATAGGACAAACCCACAATACGTTAACATGGGTAACCCTAATCTGAAAGCCGCGGTTACCAATAACTTTGAGCTGGGATACAGCAATTTTGCCAAAGGTTCTATTAACCTGAGCACCAATTACTCTTTTGCCAATAATACGGTACAAAACCTGGCACGTGTTGATTCGGCAGGAGTAACTACCAATACCTATGATAACGTAGGCTCCAACAAAAACTGGGGCTTTGATGCAAATATTAATTATCCCATCACTCCTAAACTAAATGTGAATATTAACGCCGAGTTATTATTTGTTTGGCTGAAGGGTTACTACAATGGTTCGTTGTACAAAAACAGTGGTAACCAGGGGCACATTTTTACTTATACCAGTTACAAGTTTGACGGCGGTTACCGCGCGGGTGTAAACATAGGTTACGACAGCCGTTATGTATTGTTGCAGGGAAAGGATAATTATTACTTCTTCAGTTCCATTAGCGGAACCAAAACCATGTTTAACGAAAAGGCCACCTTATCGGTAAATGTTAACAATCCGTTCAAAAAATTCAATAAACTCGATTTCTATACCAAAACTCCTGACTTTGATACTTACACAGCCAACAACAACTTTTATCGCACCATTAACGTGAGCCTGAGCTACAAATTTGGCAGGCTTAACAGTAGCATAAAGAAAAATCAACGTGGTATTAATAATGATGATACCAGTAGCGGAAGCCGCAATTAAAAACATATACAATTAACCCGTTGGGTGACAGAAACAAACGTTAAAAAGTGTTAAACGCATATTTTTTGCTGTCACACCCGGGTATCTTAAACGTCTTATGACCAAAATCGCAATTATGAAACAATTTCTACTAACAGTGCTATGCTGTTGTGTCACGGGCATGGTGATGGGGCAGGCAGCAACACCGGCACCTGTTCAAAATATAACGGTTAAAGGTATCGTGATAGATTCGGCAGCCAACAAGCCATTGGGGTATGGTACGGTGGCCTTGCAGGATGCCGCTACCAAAGCACCCGTAAAAAGCACACTCGCCAAAGATGACGGTAGCTTTGAACTGAAAGCACCCGAAGGTAAAACTTATCAGTTGGTTGTTGCTTCGGTTGGATACGCGACCAAAGTACTTCCTGTAAAAATAACTGGTAAAACGTTTGATGCCGGACGCATTTTGGTAGCTACGTCAAACAAACAACTAAACGAGGTAACCATAACTGCCGTAAGGCCGGTAATGAAGCAGGAGGTTGACCGTCTTAGTTATGACGTAACTGCCGACCCTGAAAGCAAGGCCATTTCGGCATTGGATATGATGCGTAAAGTTCCACTTTTAGCCGTAGATGGTGACGATAACATTAAACTGAAAGGCAGCGGCAAATACAAGATATTGATTAACGGTAAAGAATCGGCACTGATGGCTAAAAACCCGTCGGACGTATTGAAAGCGATGCCTGCTACCAATATCGAAAAAATAGAGGTAATCACCACACCACCCGCTAAATATGATGCGGAAGGCTTGGCCGGTATTATCAATATTATCACCAAAAAGAATGCCGATCAGGGTTATAACGGCAGTGTCAACATGCGTTATAACAGTGTATGGGGGCCGGGTTATAACCTGAACATGACGGCTAAGCAAGGTAAGTTTGGTGTTTCGGGTTATGCCGGTTTTGGTAACCAGAAACGTAATACCAATACATCAAGCATAAAACAAACTTTCTTTAATCCCGAATCAGAGATATTGCAAACAGGCGATAACTCATTTGGTGGTAAATATCGGTATGCCAATGCCGAGTTGAGTTACGAAATAGATACCCTGAACCTGCTTACAGGTTCGTTTGAATACTTTCATGGTGAATTTGACCAGGACGGTTCACAGCGGTCGGCACAAACAAATGCTGCCGGTGCCCTTACCCAGGGGTATAATCTGTTGAGCAACGGCTACAATCATGACCAGGGCCTTGACGCGTCTATCAACTACCAGTTAGGCTTTAAAGGGCATAAAGATGAGTTACTGACATTATCTTACAAATACAGCTACGGGCCAAGCAAAAACTTTACTGATAACCAGTTTTCGGACAGGGTTAATTATTACAACGCCCTTCAGCCCGATTTCAGGCAGTATAATAATGCCGGTAACCGCGAGCATACATTTCAATTAGATTACGCCTACCCGTTAAAAAAGATCAGTATTGAGGCTGGGGGTAAAGTTATCCTCCGTAATAACTTTAGCGATTACAGGCGTGAGGATAAAGATTCAACCAGTTCGGTGTACAACGTAAACGCGGGACAAACAGGCGAGTTTGATTATCACCAGGATGTGTACAGCGCCTATAACTCGTACCAGTTAAAGTTTGATAAATGGACAGGTAAGGCAGGTGTACGTTTGGAGCATACCCAGGTAAATGCCGTGTTTACAGGTACGCCGCTTGATAAAAACTATAATAACCTTATTCCGTCGGTATCTATCCAGCGCTCGCTGAAAAGCAGCAGCATTAGCTTAGGCTTTACCCAGCGTATTCAAAGGCCGGGTATTTACCAGTTGAACCCTTTTATTGATAAATCGAACCCCAAATTTATCAGTACCGGTAATCCCGATCTGAAACCTGAGTTGAACAATACTTTTGAATTGAACTATAGCAATTTTTCAAAAGGATCTATCAACATAGGTTTAAGTTATGCGTTCTCCAATAATGCTATCCAGAATGTAACAAGCCTTATTCAAAACAACATGGGCGATCATATTGATACAGTTACTTTTACTACATATCAGAATTTGGGAAGTAACCGCTCGTTAGGATTAAACCTCAATACCAATATTTCCATTACTAAAAAGTTCACGGTTAATATCAACGGACAAATTTCGCACATCTGGTTAAAAGGTACTTATAACGGTCAATTTTATAAAAACGACGGCTATACAGGTAATGCTTTCGCCAATATCGGCTACAAGTTTGATGGTGGTTACCGCGTTGGTTTGGATGCCGGTTTCTTTAGTGGCGATGTTACCTTACAGGGTAAATCAAGCAATTTTATTTATAACTCTTATGTTGTTTCAAAAGAGTTCCTGAGTAAAAAGCTGACAGTATCCTTAGTGGCCAACAACCCATACAGCAAGTACCGTACCTTCCGGTCAACAACTCACACCGTCGATTTTGACCAGGAATCATTATACCATAACCGCTATCGTCACTTCGCAATCAGGCTTAACTATAAGTTTGGTAGGTTGAGCAGCGATATTAAAAAGAACCAGCGCGGTATTAATAATGATGATACCAAAGGCGGGGGCAAAAGCAGCAGCGGTGGCAATGGATAATTGTTAACAGATATTTGTGAAGAAGGTGCGTAATAGCGCCTTTTTTGTTTATTATAAAATAGATTGATCTGAGGTATAGAGGTACAAGTTGTTCGAAGTCTCCGGACTTCGAATCGATAAACTTGTAGTTTGTAACTACAGGCATATTGGTTTAAACCGTAAATTTACGCCATGAAAGTTTACGGAATAACCAATTGCAATACAGTAAAAAAAGCCCTCGACTGGCTTAAAGAAAATAAGGTAGCTTACGATTTTCAGGATTTTAAAAAACTGGGTGTAAGCACCGAAAAGCTACAGGAATGGGATACTAAAGCAGGCTACGAAAAGTTCATGAACAAACAGGGCCTCACCTGGAAACAGCTTGACCCGGCAGTTAAAGAAAGCATCAAAACCAATACCGACGCGCTGCAATTATTACAGCAAAAAACCAGCATGATCAAACGCCCGGTTATTGAGGATAATGGTTTCCTGTTCTTCGGCTTTGATGAAAAGGTTTACGCCGATCATTTTTTGGGGAAGTAATTTGATTTTGAGCAAAGCTTAATATTATGAACACGCTCAAAGCCATGTCATTGCGAGGAGGCAAGACGAAGCAATCTCGTAGCTAATGCATGTCCGCCCTGAATAGCTACGAGATTGCCACGCTGCGCTCGCAATGACATACTTTTTTTAAGATATAATTTCATCTTCCGGACACTTGTTGGTGACAACACTACAACGGCGAGGTGAACGACCTATAAAAAGCAAGTCATTACAGATCTTGCAATGACTTGCTTTTTCGTTAAACCATTATTCCTTTTTGAATACTGCTTTATATAACAGCTTAAGCAGTGCTTTCTTGTCCCGGGTTGGGTTAAATATATATTGGGTTTTATTCACCCTTAAATAATCAATTTTTTCGCCGTTATAATTCGGTACAACTTTTTCGCCGGTTGCAATATTGGTTATGTTATTTCTTAAGAAAAGTTCATCAGTAACCATATTGCTCAGCATTGGGGTGTAATAATAGCAATCCTCAAAAAAGTAATGCGTTACCTGCGACCATCTTGATGAACCTTCCTTTAAAACGGGCATACCGCCATGCAGGATATTGCTCGACCAAATTAGCATATCACCCTTTTTCGCGTGAAAAATTTTCCTTTCAAAAGGGCTTACCTTTACAATTTCTTCTATAAAGTCTTCGTATTCGTTATAGTTGTCATAGTTGTTGCTGGTGGCATTCTCTTTAATCTGGGCAAAATTATATTCAGGTAAACGGTGTGAACCCGGATAGTAAAATAGCGGACCGTTTTCTTCATTTATATCTTCCAGAGCTACCCAAACACCACACATAAACTTGGCCGGTAACGAGCTAAAGTGGATGGTGTCAGAATGGGCGAGTTGTTGTGTACCCTCACTAAAATTTAATGTTTGAAAGGGAATAGGCTTCCTGCCATATAAAGTTTCGAGCAATTTAAGGAGGGGGGGATAAGCAGCTAAATCTTTGCAAGACTCTGAAACCTCCCAAAAATCCTGAACCCTGGTTTTGGTGCGATGCGTTTTTATAGGGAAGTTGGTATCGAAAGCCTTATTTTCTGTTTCTTGTTGAACTTTATCAATAAGGTCGGCAGGGAAAAAGTTGCTTAATGCCGTAAAGCCATTTTCGTGATAATCAATACACAATTTTTTTTCTTCGGCACTTAGATTTTTTGTCTCGAGGATCTTATAAAAAAACGGCGATTCGATCCAGGGGAAGTTCGATTTGATCATAGGTAATTAGGATGGTTATGGTTATTTATTTTTTAACCTTTACGTTTTCTATGGCACAAACGTAACATAAAAAGTTAAAGTATATGTTTTGAAATAATAATTAGACCTGCCGATGATAGACAACTTCTGGTTAAATCTACTTTACATATAGATATTGCTGATGAATTAAATTATTTAATAAATCCGTAACAATCGTTTTACCAGTCCCTTGCATTTACCTAATTTGTAGTATACTTGTTCTTTTACTCAATAGATTGACTGAACATGAAATTAAAACTGATGGCAGGTTGCAGCCTTGCCTTTATGTTGGCCGCGAGCGCCAGTTACGCGCAACAGCCAGCGCCTCCCACCACTACCACACCCGCCGGATCTGTTTATGATTATCACGAAACTTTTGGTCCTGGGTTTTATACTAAAAACGGTACCGAATTTCGCGCGGCGAGCGGTGAACCAGGATATAAATACTGGCAAAACCGTGCCGATTATCAATTGGCTGCCAAACTGAACGATCAAACCAATGAAATTACCGGTTCAGAAGTTTTAACTTACACCAACAACAGCCCGCAAACATTAGGTTTTATGTGGATGCAGCTGGATCAAAACTTGTTTAAGCTTGATTCACGTGGTACTGCCATCGTTCCGCCTGCAGGTAGCCGTAACTGGGGCCGTGGCGAGGCATTTGACGCCGGTTATAAAATTAAATCGGTTAAAGTTGCCGGCCTGAAAGGCGAATATGTTGATGTTAAATTCCTGATCACTGACACCAGGATGCAGGTTTTCCTTCCAAAGGAAATTGCAGCCAACGGTGGCCAGGCTAAATTGAAAATTGAGTATTCATTCGTTTCTCCAAACTACGGGTCAGACCGTATGGGTTACCTGCAAACCAAAAATGGTAAAGTTTATACCATTGCACAATGGTACCCACGCGTATGTGTATATGATGATGTAATGGGCTGGAACACCTTACCGTACAATGGTCCGGGCGAGTTTTACCTTGAATATGGTGATTTTGACTTGAATATCACTGCTCCTGCAAATCACATCGTAGTAGCATCCGGCGAATTATTGAACCCTCAGGAAGTATATACTCCTGAACAGTTGAAACGCTGGGCAGCCGCCGAAAAAAGCGAAAGCACGGTGATCATCCGTTCGGCTAATGAGGTTACCGATCCAAAATCACGCCCTGCCGGTAAAGCCGAATTAACCTGGCATTTTAAAATCAAAAACGCGCGTGACGCTTCATGGGCTTCATCTGCCGCATTTATTGTTGATGCTGCCAAGATGGACTTGCCAAGCGGAAAAAAATCAACCGCGATATCAGCTTACCCTGTTGAAAGCGATGGTAACGATGCGTGGGGCCGTTCAACTGAATACGTAAAAAAATCTATTGAGTATAACTCATCAAAATGGTTTGAGTACCCTTACCCTGCTGCTACAGCAGTTGCCGGTATTGTAGGTGGTATGGAATACCCTGGTATCGTTTTCTGCGGTGCTAAAGCTAAAAAGGCAAGCCTTTGGGGTGTTAACGACCACGAGTTTGGTCATACATGGTTCCCGATGATCGTAGGTTCAAACGAGCGTATGTACGGTTGGATGGACGAAGGTTTCAACACTTTCATCAACACCCTGTCTACAGCTAACTTCAACAACGGCGAGTACAAAAGCACCCGTGTGCCTGATATGCATGCCACTGGTAGCAACTTCACCAGGCCAGATCTTGAGCCTATTATGAGCCAGCCGGCTAACCTGAAAGAAAGAAATACAGGTACCCTGCTTTACTCAAAACCAAGTGCTGGTTTAGTATTGCTGCGTGAGCAGGTATTAGGCCCTGAGCGTTTTGATTTCGCGTTTAAAACGTACATCAACCGCTGGGCATTTAAACACCCAACTCCTGACGACTTTTTCCGCACTATGGAAAATGCTGCCGGTGAAAACCTGCAATGGTTTTGGAGAGGCTGGTTCCTGAACGATTGGCGTTTAGATGTTGCCGTAAGCGATGTAAAATATGTTGACAATGATCCAACTAAAGGCGCATTGATCACATTAGACAACCTGGGTAAAATGGCAATGCCGGTTATCCTGGAAATCAAAACAAAAGGCGGTAAAGTTGAGCGTATGAAACTTCCGGTTGAAATCTGGGAACGTTACGCGTCATGGACATTCAAATATCCATCAACAGAAGAAATTGAATCAGTTACTTACGATCCGGACAAAGTATTGCCTGACTACAATCAGGACAATAACGTTTGGAAAAAATAATTTCCCTCTAAATTCTCTCTAAAGGGGATACTTTATAGAAACGGCGATGAGTTAAAAGCTCATCGCCGTTTTTTGTTGGTTATATCGGGGATTTTGAGCGGCTATAGTGTAACAATGAAGTTCACCTGACAAACAATTACGGCTGCTACCGTTAATTTTACAATATCAAACACAAACTATTATGAAAAACAAAGTATGGTTAATAACAGGCTGCTCAACCGGTTTCGGCCGTGAACTGGCGAAGCTTGTTTTGCAGTTAGGTTATAAAGCAGGTGTTGCCGCGCGTAATACCGATGACGTAAAAGACATTGTTGAAGGCTATCCTGAAACCGCGGTAGCATTAAAACTTGATGTAACAAAGCCAGAGGAGGTCAAAACTGCTGTTGAAACGGTTACGCAGAAATTCGGCACTATCGATGTATTGGTAAACAATGCCGGTATCGGTTATTTTGGCGCTATTGAAGAGAGCGAGGATGAGGAAGTACGCCGCATGTTTGAGATTAACTTTTTTGGCCTTGCAGCCATGACCAAAGCTGTATTACCAATTATGCGCGCACACAAAAGCGGACATATACTTAACATAGCATCTATTGGTGGACTTGTTGGTTTCCCGGCAGTAGGTTTTTATAATGCCACTAAATTTGCTGTTGATGGATATTCTGAAGCATTAGCTAAAGAAACCAAGCATTTAGGCATCAAGGTTACTGTGATTGCTCCGAGCGGTTTCCGTACCGACTGGGCTGGTCGCTCAGCTAATAACAGCAAAATCGTTATTGATGATTATAAAGAAACAGCAGGCACTAACAAAAACAATATCCGTGGTTACAGTGGTAAACAGCCCGGCGATCCGGAACGTGCTGCCAAAGCTATTGTTGACGCGGTTGAAACCGAAAATCCACCGTTACGTTTGTTGTTAGGCAAGGCGGCCTTGAAAGGCGCGCGCAATAAACTGCAGGAGCTGCAAAAGGATTTTGATACCTGGGAAGCAACCACGGTAGGTGCTGATTTTCCGGAGGGGGAATAAAGTTTTTACTTTAACCTTTACAGATTTAAGCATCGTCGTCATTTTAAGAATCCCCTCTTGAGAGGGGGCGCGTAGGAATGAGCGGCAGCAGGGGTGTGTTTCTGCATGCGATAAGCAAAGCACAGTAACACAACCCTCCACCCCCTCTCAAGGGGGGAATCACACAATCCCGCGCTTTTTTCATATGACGTGGACAACCTACTAATGTCTGAATTCAAGCCATAGACGATTAAACCTATATTAGGTCTTCAGTTTTTCGTAAATTACATTCATAAAAACCTGAAAATCATGGGACAGATTGTAATTGTAGCCTATAAGCCAAAACCGGGCAAAGAGGAAGCACTCAAACAATTAATGAAAACGCATCTACCGCGTCTTAAACAGGAGGGTTTGGTAACTGATCGTGAATCTATCATCATGGAAGCAGCTGATGGTACTATTATTGAAGTTTTTGAATGGTTAAGCGCCGAAGCTATTGCCAATGCGCATAGCAATAAAGCCGTACAGCAAATGTGGGGTGAATATGCAGCGGTTTGTGATTACGTTCCGTTAAACACGCTGAAAGAAACTAACGATATGTTTGCAGGTTTTAAGCCTGTTGATTGAGGTAACACCCTTTACCCCATCTGCAACCGTTCGCTCTTTAATTTCTTCTGCACGTCCTGCTTATAATTACGACCGATAGGCAACTCATGCCCGGCAACATCTATGCTATAGGCATAGAAAGAATCTATTTTGTTGAGCGCAACTATAAACGAACGATGGATGCGTACAAACCTGTTTTCGGGCAGCATTTCTTCTAACAGGCTTATCTTTTGCCGTGTGATATGCGTCTGATTATTTACGGCCACTACTTTCACATAATCGCGCAGGCTTTCTATCCATAAAATATCATTGATATTTACCTTGATCGTTTTTCTATCTACCTTCAAATAAATGAATGTATGCGCATCGCTTACCGGCTCCTCATGGGCAATCAAGGGTTTACTCTTATGCTCGTTAAGCTGATAGATTTTATCAACTGCCCGCAAAAACCGTTCGAAAGAAATAGGTTTGAGCAGGTAATCAACAGCGTTTAATTCAAAGCCATCAAGCGCGTATTCGCTGTAGGCTGTGGTGAAAATTACCTTGGGCGGATTCTTTAGGCTTTTCAGCAGATCTGTTCCTTTTATCCCAGGCATCTGGATATCGAGGAACATCAAGTCGATGGGTTTTTGTTGTAGCAGCCTGAAAGCCTGGATACCATCGGTACAAGTGGCGGTAACCTCCATTTCGCTAAAGCGAGCAAGGTAGTTTTTCAACACCTCAATGGCATGGGGCTCATCATCAACTATGAGGGTACGTATTTTCATGCGGTTACCATTTGTTGTGTTGCGGATTGTTTTACGGTTTTCAGATCGAGATCGAGCGCCACAAAAAAAGTATCATCTTCATTTACAATTTTCAACCGTGACGAATGAGGGTAAAGCAGGTCGAGCCTTTTAGTTACATTTTTTAAACCGATATGTCCGGGCGTATTGCTTGTATCAACAGGATGATCGGGTTTGCTGTTGGCTACCTTTAGCTTAAAATGGTTTAACGTAACACTTATATCAATATTGATCCAGGTAGCGCCAACCTGCTCGCTGGTGCCATGCTTAAAGGCGTTTTCGATAAAAGGCAATATCAGCAGCGGTGCTATGGTTTTATCTTTTAAATTACCGGTAATGGTAAAGTTTATATCAATACGGTCTTCGTACCGAAGCTTTTCAAGCTTTACATACTGCTGCATCATAAATACTTCTTTCTCTAAAGGAACTTCATTATCGGAGCATTCATAAAGCATGTAACGCAGCAGATCCGACAGGCCGATAATAGCCTGCGGTGATTTTGGCGAGTTGTTAAGACTTAAAGAGTAAAGGTTATTAAGTGTGTTAAATAAAAAGTGTGGATGTACCTGGGCTTTCAGCGCATTAAGCTCGGCTTCCAATGCGGCTTGTTTGCGCTCATACCACATTTTAAACAGCTTAATGGCAATCACAAAACCCGTGAACAGGTTGGTTCCTTTAAACGAATTTACAAGGCTTTGCCCATCCATTAACTGCTCAAAGAAGGGGCGATGTGTAGAGGCTATATAATCCGCGTCGGTTACGTGCATCACCCTGATGAGATAAGGAGCAACAAAAAAGATCCCTATTGTACGGCTGATGAACATACATGCAAACACCAGCGGGATCAGCATCAGGAAAAACATCACATAGCGCTTTTCAAAAACATATTTGGGGATCAGCCAATAGGCAATGGCATAATAATAAGCAATTTGTATAGGCATATACAAAACGTTATTACGCATGGATACCCAAAAGTTGGTTTGGAACGAATAAAGTGTCGTGATGAAAAACGATACAATCACCCAAAATATCACATGCTGCCAAAAACGCGGCAGCCTGACATTATTAAGCATTATATCGAAGCCATTATTCATAATGCTAATTTACTGTAAAACAGTTTAATTGAATGGTTTCTTACCCAAAAGTGCGACAAACGGCAATCAACTAATGACGAACAGCCGGGAATAGGGCAGCTACCATCGCTTTCTACTGTCGAAAGTTTATTCGTCGTGTTAAAATGCAGTTTATCGTAACTGGCAGGTAGTATGCCTACATTACTTTTACCTCAATTTAACGGCGTTTAATTTTAGTTTATAAATTAAAAAATAACGCCATGAAGAAGTTAATTATCACAATTTGCATCCTGGCATTTGCAGCAGCTGCAGTGCAGGCTCAGAATAAAATAACAAACACCCACGGTTTTTGGGTGGTAGAACACAACGTTGATTTACCCCGTGTACAAACCGTTAGATTTTATAACGATAACAATAAGCTGATGTACGAGGAAACGGTTTACAGCAAGCTCAATATCAAAAAGAAAAAGACCCGCCTGGCGCTTGATCAGATATTAGACAGGCTAAATGAACGCACCGCATATATCGAAAACAAAAACCTGGTAATGCTAAGCCTTAATTTAAGGAATTAAGATTTTTTTAAATATACGTTTAAGAAAACCGGTAGCCAACGCGAGGTATGGCGCCGGTTTGTTTTTTAATATTCCAGGTATTTCTCCACCCGTAGCGCTACCGAATCTCCTTCAGTATATTTCCCTGTTTCTTCGCTCAAAACCCGTAGGATAATATCACCATGCTCAAGGATCAGATCTTCATAAAAACCTTTAAATAATACCTGTTTAACAACCCAACTGCGGGTAGCCGCTATTAATTTGATTTTGATATGTTCAGGGTAAATAACCGCGTATTCTTTTGATATTTCAACACCGCAAAGTTTTGCTTCAGCAGCATTAAGTACATTGCAGTTGCTAAGCAGCTGGGCGGTATAAAGAAATTTAGGATGTTTATATAGGGCTTTAGGATTACCGTGTTCAACTATTTCACCTTTGTTCAGTACAATAAGCTCATCGGCCATCGAGAGTACTTCTGCAGGGTCATGTGATACCATAATTACCGTTAAGCCGGTTTCTTTAACTATCTGCCTGATATCATGTTGCAAGCCTTCCCTGAATGATGTATCAACCTGGTTAAAGGGTTCGTCGAGCAGTAGTACTTCAGGATGGGTGATAATGGCGCGCGCAATAGCTACACGTTGTTTTTCGCCACCGCTCAGGTCGGCAACCCGCTTATCAGCCATAGCAAACATATTAAGTTGCTTTAGTACCTTTTCGGTTTTTTCTTCTTTAGCTTTAAGATTGGTTGCGGGGAGCATGGCCGCTACGTTATCCCAAACTTTTGCAAAAAGGTTGAGATCATCGGTATGT
Organism: Mucilaginibacter endophyticus; assembly: GCF_003351025.1. GTDB lineage: Bacteria > Bacteroidota > Bacteroidia > Sphingobacteriales > Sphingobacteriaceae > Mucilaginibacter > Mucilaginibacter endophyticus. The sequence continues at coordinate 59,936 of NZ_QPCG01000001.1, forward strand.
TGTGTAACCATTTTCATGGCATCATGACCGGGGATCAGTTTTTCCTCAGGTCCCCAAATGCGTTCGCCCTTAAAATAAACTGTGCCTTCATCAGGAGAAAGTAATCCATAAAGCAATCGGAGTAAAGTGCTTTTGCCGCTTCCACTTTCGCCAATTATCGCTGTGATCTTGCCCGGTTCTATAACCAATCCGGTCTTTTTTACACCGGATTGCTGTTTTCCAGGATATATTTTAGTTACGGCAACCGCCTGCAAAAAAGGAATATCTGACATCAAGGGCAAAGATAAACCGTTGATGGTTATGATTACGTTGATTGCGTTGATTTTTTACCATTGATTAGTTGTGATTAGGCCAATTGCGTTGATCTTTTAAGAGCGGACAACATCAGCGAAATCAACGTAATCAAAAAAGATCAACGGTCAGAAGCCAAATGTTAATCCAAACGAGAAGTTCCTCAGGCCTTTTTGATCGGGGCTGTTTTCAAACATATCGTTGAAGTAATATTTGGCATACAGGCCCATGATGCCATAACCCATACGTACAAATACACCTTTGCGAAGTTTGGCAAAATGATAATCATCATTAAATTTCTGCTTACCATTTTCATCGCTGATCTGTTTTACACGACCATTGAGCAAGATGCCAATCTCCGGACCGGCAACTAACCTGAAATAATTTCCGCGGTCGTCTTCATGGCTGCGGTAGTAGAACGATAGCGGAATGCGGAGATAGCTTGATGAAAAACGGTTTTTGCTATAATGAATACTGTCCTGAACGTATGTTAACACAGGGGCATTACGCTGTATGGTGATATCGTTCCGGAGACGGATATGTGTCCAGTCGAAACCGCCGGAAACATAGATCTTGAAAGCGCTATTAAACCGGTAACCAAATTGCAGCACATCAAAACCAAAGTTGCTGGTTTTCCACTGGCGATAGCTTAAAAATTTATTCTTGTTAGATAGGGTAAAGCTGCCGTTATCTACTAAGGTAGCAAAGCCAAGGTCGATCCTTGAAAAGGTTACACCGAATGAAAAGCCAGGCGCTTTGTGAGCATGGTAAGCGGTATCAGACCTGTCATTGTTAATATTAACCTGTGCCACATCATCACCAAAGCCAAGCTTTACTTTGACGTGCTTTTTATGGGTGGTAGTGTCTGTAGCGCTTTGTGCAGAATCAGCTGGGGTGCTTTGAGCGAAAACAAAGCTCGCGGCAAGGCACATTATGATGGTAAAAGTCAGGCGTTTCATATTATTGTGGTATATCTATCGTTCGCTAAAATATTATTTGTCTTTGTCTTTTTTCACTTTAATAAAGCCGAGGTTTAAGCCGGTAATGGTGGCGTCGTCTTCGTCGGTATTGCTAAATTCAATCACTTTGTCTTTACGTTTGTCAACAGCGGCAATCACCACGTTGAAAACATCGCCGAGGCTACGGATCCGATGTTTTTTAACAGGTTTTGCAGTTGCCGGGGCAGATGGTACAGGTGTTTGGGCTATTAACACGGGCTGTGTTTTTTCGCTGTTGATAAGGGTTGCCGTTGGGCTGATCTTTGTTGTTGTATCCGGGGCCGTGGTTTTAACAACGTGATAGCCTGCTGCAGGGTCGCTTGCAAATAAGGGTTCCGCTTCATGGATAATTACAGGTAATGGGGCAGCGGTTGTTGGCTCCGGTATGGCTTGTGTCAAATTTTTTTTTGATTTAATTTTCCTCGTTTGCGCTATACTGTTAGTTGATGCTATAACCGGATTTGCAGGTACTTTGTTTTGAGTTGGGGTTGGAGGTGCCACCGGCTCAACTTTAGGTGCAACGGGCTGTTTTATTGGTTCATGCGTTTTTGCTATTTCTGTTGGATGATGCTGGTCACTATGTTTAATTGGTTGTTTAGGAATAAACAGTATGCCTGCGGTAATCAGCAATATTACGCCGGCCGCCGCGCTTAGCAAGGGCAATAATATCCTTTTACGCTTATCCGCGTTTAGTTCGGTGTTGATGTCCTGCCATACCAGGGCCGATGGTTGTATTTCCAGGTCATCAAGCTTTCGTTGAAACAGCCTGTCCAGTTCCTTATCCTGCATATCCATAACTTTTGCCCTCCATTTTAGCAATTTGTTCTTTCAATATTGTACGAGCCCTTGATAGCTGCGATTTTGAGGCACCCTCGGTAATGCCAACAATTTCTGCTATCTCTTTGTGCGAATAACCTTCCAGCGCGTAAAGGTTAAACACTATGCGGTATCCTGGCGCCAGTCGCTGTATCATGCCCATCAGCACTTTTGCATCCAGGTTAGCGGCCGCAAGCGGATTAACCGACGGCTCGTGCCCTGCTTCTTCAATATCAATTACCTGCATCATTTTATGATGTTTACGGTAATACTCAATTGAACTGTGAACCATGATGCGCCTAACCCAACCCTCAAACGATCCCTCGCCCCGGTAATCATCCATTTTTTTGAACACCCTTATAAAACCATTCTGCAACATGTCTTCGGCCTCCATGCGGTCGGTAGCGTAGCGCATGCATACCCCCAGCATTTTTGAGGCAAACTGTTTATAAAGCAGTTCCTGCGCCTTTCGCTCGCCGGCCCGGCAGCGGTCTATCAATTGCTGAATGGTATATTTAGGTTCCAAAAACATCATTTATAAGTAAGATGACATAGTGGTGCAAATGGTTGCATTGTGATGTAAATATTTTGGATAAATAGTTTATTGGATAAAAAGCGATGCAAAATAGAGATATCGCTTTAAAATACGAGGCACCTACGGAGCCCTTAAAATTGATTTAATATTTTCTATAAACACGTTACCCCGCTGGGGTAAACGGCGATTTCAAAACTCCGTTAGGAGTATCGTGTTTGTAGCAAACAATCAATCGGAAAGGGGGCTCCGTAGGTGCCTCGTGTAGATGGTTAATTTATAAGAGTAGTCCATCTGCCAAAAGATATTGATTGGATTGGCAGGAAAAATTGAGATAGCGAATTAGATGTTTACTTCTTCTCCCTGTATCTTTTATAAATCTTAACGGCAATCATCAATATCACGCCTAAAGAAACTATTCCCACTACGCCAAACACCCAGCTTAAGGTATCTTTTTTTACAGCCAGGAAAACTATGGCAAATAGAAAAATGGTTGCGAGTTCATTCCAAAGGCGTAGCTGACCCGATGTCCATTTGAAAACGCCATTACGCATTTGTTTTATTTTGGATTCGCAAATGTGATGATAGCCCACCAAGCCAAATACGAAAGTTAGTTTGATATGCAGCCATGGCATTTTTAACCATGCAGGATATAAATACAGCATGGTACAACCCGCCAGGATGGTAAGCAGCATGGATGGTTTGGCTATAACGTTCCATAGTCTGCTTTCCATAATTTCAAATTGTTTGGAGAGGATGGTGCGCTCGGGTTCGGGTTTATCCTGTGCTTCGGTATGATAGATAAACAAGCGCACGATATAAAATAACCCCGCCATCCAGCAGACTACAAAAATGATGTGTATAGCGAGAACGTATTGGTACATATTGTAAAAAACTGTCATTGCGAGAAACGAAGTAATCGCGAACTTTGCATATAGGCTTGCATAATTCGCGATTGCCACGCTATCGCTCGCAATTACATGTCGGTTTTAGTTTCGGTATTCTTTTATCACTTCTACCGCGTACTTCACATTATCAAACGGAATATCGGGCATAATGCCGTGACCCAGGTTAAAGATGAAGCCGTTTTCGCCCTTCATACGGTCGAACAGGCGATAGATGCGTTCTTTAATTACTTTTTTATCAGCATAAAGGATGTGCGGATCAAGGTTACCTTGTACTGCTATACCTGCCGGTAAACGTTTTTTGATATCTAACAAATCAACATTCCAGTCTATTGAGATCACATCCGGCTTAGCCTCGGCCATTAACGGCGCGAAAACCGAGCTGCCTTTACAGAAAGAGATCACCGGGATATCTTTACGGTTTAGCTTGCTAATGATCTCGGCAATATAACGGTGACTAAATTCTTTATAATCATCCCATGCTAAAGCCTGTGCCCAGCTGTCAAAGATCTGCACGGCGTTAACGCCTGCTGCAATTTGCATGTTCAGGTAATCGGCTGTAACAGTTGCAATTTTTGATAACAGCTGATGGGCCATTTCCGGCTCATTGTGCAGCATCAGTTTGGTGCGCTTAAAATCTTTTGATGATCCGCCTTCAACCAAATAGCTCATTACAGTAAATGGGGCACCTGCAAAACCGATCAAAGGAATACGACCGGCAAGACGTTGCTGAATAACTTTGATAGCATCGCCAACATATTGCAGTTTATCTAATACATCTGTTTGCAGGTTGTCAACATCGGCCTGTGTACGTACCGGGTTTGCAAACAGCGGACCAACGCCTGCGTTAAAGCTCAGGTCGCCGCCCATGGCTTCGCCGGTAACCAGGATATCTGAAAACAAAATTGCACCATCAATCCCTAACAGATCAACTGGTAGCATGGTAACATCGGCAGCAATCTCCGGTGTTTTACACATTTCAAGGAACGAGTATTTGTTTTTGATGTCCCAATACTCTTTCATAAAGCGGCCTGCCTGCCTCATCATCCAAACCGGCGGGCGTTCTGTTTGCTCCGAAAATGCCGCTTTTATTAATAACGAATCTCTCATATTTTGGTTAGATACAAGAAGTCAAGAATCAAGAACCAAGAAGATAACGTGTTTCTTCCTAATTCTTGCTTCCTGACTCTTGCCGTCTTGTTTTCTTACTTTCTTGTCTTCCGACTTTTTTATCTTGAATCCTGACTCTTAAAGTCTTGACTCTTCTTTCCTGGCTCTTTTTTCAACTCCTGCTGAAGGCGGTTAATTACTTCCTTCATTTTGGCGGTTATTTTTTCTTTATGCTTTTCGGCTAATTGCAGGTAGGCCTGGGCTTTTTCAAGGTTGCCCCGCCTGATGCTGATATTGGCCACGCTAACTAAGGCGGCTACGTGATCATTAACCGAACGTAAAGGGTACTGTGCCGCAATTTCATAATGTTTCTCGGCCTCCTCAAACTCCTGCCTTTGCAGGCATAAGCCGCCGTAGATAAACTCATAATACCCTCTGCGGTTTTTGCTGAGCCATTCGGGTTTCATGATCTCCTTTAACGATGCAGCTGTTTTGTCATAATCCTTAACATGAAAATGCCTGGATGCAACAATTAGAGTACCCTGTCTGAAATAATCCCAGATAAGCAGGATGATCATCATTGCTGCTACTGCTGCCAGCTCATAAACACGGAAATACATCAACACACCTAACGACAGCAGAAATATAAACGCAATGAAAATACGTATCCTGTTACTGAACATTAATGCTGGTTATCGGTAAATTTATAGCCTACACCGCGGATAGAGTGAAAATAAACCGGGTTTTTAGGATCTGGTTCAAAATACTTGCGGAAGGTTAGGATAAAGTTATCGATAGTACGGGTTGACGGATAAACGTCATAGTTCCAAACGGTTTCCAGGATCTGCTCACGTGATACGGCGTCATTACGGCGCTCGATCAGCAATTTAAGCAGCATGGTTTCCTTTTTGGTAAGGGCGGTAATTGAGCCATCTTCATTAACCAGTTCAAACGAGTTAAAGTGGATAGTTTTATCACCGATTTTGTAGCTGTTAAACTCTTTCAGGTCTTCACCTTTCAGGCTGCGTTTTACCAGGTTGTTTACCCTTAAAATAAGTTCCTCAAGGTTAAACGGTTTGGTAAGGTAATCGTCAGCTCCTTTTTTCAGGCCCGAGATCTTGTCCTCATTGGTGTTTTTAGCCGTAAGGAACATGATAGGTACTTCTGTATTTTCAAGCCTGATGGTTTCCGCAACAACAAAGCCGTCAATTTCGGGCATCATTACGTCAAGTATTACCAGGTTAAAACGCTCTTCTTTAAACAGTTGTAAAGCTTTTTTGCCGTTTTTAGCCGGAGTTACCTTGTAGCCTTCCAGCTCAAGGTTAAGCTTAATTGCTTCTAACAAATGCTCTTCGTCTTCGGCCAATAAAATCCTTTTTTTGTTTGGCATGCTCATATTCTAATTTAGGTTAATCCAAATGTAACTTCAAAAATACTACCAGCAGGGCGGTTATCCTTAACCCTGATGCTGGCCTGGTGTTTATCCAACACCTCCTTAACAATATAAAGGCCCAATCCGGTACCTTTAGTGTTACGGGTTTCTTCGCTGCCTACGCGGTAAAAGCGATCAAAAATGCGCGTCTTTTCCTCGTCGGCTATACCGATACCATGATCGGCTACCTGTAAATAAACTTTATCATCTTTCGAAAACAGCTTTACCCCTACAGATGAGCAAGGGCTTGAATATTTTACAGCGTTTTCTATCAAATTGGTTACAACCGATGTAAGGGCAAACTTATCGCCAACAATCTCAACCTTAGGTTCAATCTCAGCCTCGATGATCTGCTGGTTGCAATCGCATTTGGTGATCTGCAGGCGGTTAACAATACTATCAACCAAAACCGAAAGGTTAAAACTGGCCTTAGGGAAGCTGTATGAGCGGTTCTCGATTTTAGACGCCAGCAGCATGTTTTCAACCATATCATCCAAGCGTTCAACGTCGTTTAACGATTTGTCGATAAAATCAAGGATCTGCTCCCTGGTCAGCTGCCTTTTTTGAATGGTTTGCAACAGGATCTTTATAGATGCCAGCGGCGATTTCAATTCATGCGTTACCGAAAGCAGGAAGTTTTTTTTCTGCTCCTGCAGTTTACGCTCTTTGTTAAAAGAACGGTGCAGGTTGATTGCGCCAATTAAAAATACGGCAACAAACATGGCCCCTTCGCCCAGGATCATGCCGGTACGGCGCGGTTGCAGCGTAACCAGCATATAGCCCCACCACACCAGTTCGGCAACGGCATAGGTGATGAGCGCGTAAAAAATAACAAATGACTTTTTCATTCGAGTTTTCAGTTTGCGGTTTGCTGTTGGCAGTATTTTTTCAGTTTGCATATTCAATTGCAAACTGCCTACCGGCAACTGCCAACTTATTTACCGTTAAATACTAAATCTAAACTATCAAATATAGCACGTTTTGTTTTCTCCAGGTCAATCTTGGTGTGTGCCGATGATATAAAACCAACCTCGTAGCCCGACGGACCTAAATAAATGCCCCGGTTTAGCAACTCGCGATGGAATTTCTTGAATTTTTCCATGCTTGACGCGTCAATATCTTCGGCTTTACGAATATACTCTTTATCTGTAAAAGCAAACCAGAATATAGAGCCTATGCCAAACACTTTGAATTTATAATTACGGGCAGTAGCAAAACGCTGGATAGCTTCTACGAATTCTTCTGTTTTATTGTTCAGGTCGCGGTAAAAGCCCATGCGCAAAAGCTCGCTAAGCTGGGCGATACCGGCACCCATAGCAACTGGATTACCTGATAATGTACCTGCCTGGTAAACCGAACCCTCTGGCGAAATATTGCTCATAATTGCCGCCGATGAGCCATAAGCACCAACAGGCATACCTCCGCCAATAATTTTACCATAAGTAATGATATCTGGCTTGATCTGGTAGTAACCGGCCGCGCCTTCAAAGCCAACACGGAAGCCTGAGATCACCTCATCAAATATCAACATAGTGCCATTTTGAGTACAGATCTCGCGCAGGTATTGCAGGTATTCTTTTTCCTGCAATAGCAGGCCGTTATTTGCCGGTACAGGCTCAATAATTACAGCCGCAATCTGGTCTTTAAACTCTTCAAAAGCTTTAGCCAAAGCTTCTTTATCATTAAGCGCTACCACAATGGTTTCGTCGGCAACTGATTTAGGTACACCGGCAGATGAAGTTTCGCCGAAGGTAACCAGTCCTGATCCTGCTTTTACCAATAAGGCATCGGCGTGACCATGATAGCAGCCTTCAAATTTTAAGATCTTATCGCGTTTGGTATATCCCCGGGCTAACCTGATAGCCGACATCACAGCCTCAGTACCTGAGCTTACAAAGCGAATTTTTTCAATAAACTTATTGTTTTTCAGGATCAGCTCGGCCAGTTCATTTTCCAGCGCGGTAGGAGCACCGAAGCTCATGCCGTTTTGCATTACCTCAATAACTTTTTCCCTTACTTTGGCATTGTTGTGACCAAGGATCAGTGGTCCCCATGAGCAGCAGAAGTCAATGAACTCATTGCCATCGGCATCCCAGATATGGCTGCCATCACCTTTTTGAATAAACAGCGGCGTGCCATAAACAGACTTGAAAGCCCTTACCGGTGAGTTTACACCACCTGGAAAATAAGTCTGGGCCTTAGCATAGAGCTCGGCCGATTTTTCACGACTGATATCGGGCTTGCCCGTTGTATTTACCGGTTCATCCTCTGCAGAAAACATCTTTTTTATTGAATCGAACATTTTTATGAGCTTAAAACTGAAAGCCAAAGGCTTAAAGCTTGATTTTTGTATTTTTTATAACCGGCTTAAAGGCGTTTTGTAAGTTGTCATTACTGGGGGCTCTCTCTGTAAAGTCCGCGATTGCTTCGTGCCTCGCAATGACGGGATGATAATTAATGGTTATTAGCTTCTACCTTTCGCCTTTCACCTTTTCCCTTTCACCTCAACCTACAACCACTTATTCTCCAAAACCTCTTTGGCATGGTAAGTTAAAATAGCAGTTGCACCGGCACGACGGATGCTGGTAAGCACCTCGGTGATGGCACGCTGCTCATTTAACCAGCCACGTTGTATAGCGGCTTTGATCATGGCATATTCGCCACTTACGTTATATGCGGCAACCGGCAGTTCGGTATTATCTTTTATCAGTTTAATAACGTCAAGGTAGGGCAGGGCTGGTTTTACCATCAGGAAGTCCGCGCCTTCAATCTCATCCAGTTCGGCTTCAATCAAGGCTTCGCGCTGGTTGGCCGGATTCATCTGGTAGGTTTTTTTATCGCCAAATTTAGGTGCCGAATTAAGGGCATCCCTGAAAGGGCCATAAAACGCGCTTGCATATTTTGCCGAGTATGACATGATAGACACATTGGTAAAGCCGTTATCATCCAAAACATTACGGATGTAACCTACGCGACCGTCCATCATATCTGATGGGGCAATGATATCAGCACCTGATTGCGCATGCGCCAAAGCCATTTTGCCTAAAACGTCAAGCGTTTCATCATTCAGGATTACGCCGTTTTCCACGATGCCATCATGACCGTCGCTGCTGTACGGATCCATAGCTACGTCGGTAATTACGCAGGCTTCAGGAAAGTTTTTCTTTACCTCGCGGATAGCGCGCAGATAAAGACTTTCATCTCGGTAGCTTTCAGTAGCGAATTTGTCTTTTAGTTCTTCGGCGATATTAGGGAACAGGTCAAAAGAGTTTAAGCCCAGCTTAAGGCAGCTTTCAATCTCGCGCAGCAGGTTATCAATAGAATAACGGAAAATGCCCGGCATTGAGGCCACTTCACTTTTCTGGTTTACGCCGTCAATAATAAACAGCGGAAAAATCAGGTTAGCAGCGCTAACATGTGTTTCCTGCACCATCTGGCGTATCACTTCGCTTTTGCGATTCCTTCTTGGTCGTTGTAACATTTTATTTAGTTCATTAGTTCACTGGTTTATTAGTTCATTGGTCTTTTCTCATTTGCAAGGCTTATGAAAGCGATACTAATGAACCAGTGAACGAATGAACCAATGAACGCTTTAAAGTCCAAACACTGCCTCTGCCAGCCCAACTTCGTCGGGTGAGTAGGGGAGCGTGTATTTTACACCCATTTCGTCAAACTTTTTGCCGGTTGATTTACCTATGGCCACGACCTTTTGGTATGGGTCCAGCAGGTTATCGGCAAAGTAGGCTTCTACGTTTGATGGGCTTGTAAACACCATCACGTCGGCACCGCTGGCTTCAACATCTTCTTCCAGTACAGTTTCGTAAACCGGCAAGTCGATGATTTTGGTATCGGCAGATAAGCCTTGTTGTATGCTCCTCATTGGGCTTTCGGCGCCTGGGAACAGTACTATTTTACCATTGGCCAGTTTTGCAAATTCTTCGGCAACTTCGGCGGTATCAGTTCCTTCGCCAACATAATCGGTAAAGTGACCTTTACGGCGAAGCATTTCTTCGCTGCCACTGCCCATTACCCCAAATTTTACTTTTTTAGGAAATTGAGGGTTTAACTGGAAAAAGTACTCAACAGCATTTTTGCTGGAGAAAAATACCCAGTCGATATTTTTTAATATGTATGAGTCAAAACGGGTAATCACAGGAACGGTACGGATCAGCGAACGATCTTCTATCTGGATGCCGTGTTTTTCAAGCGCTTTGCGGAAGTAGCTTTGTTGGCCAAGTTCGCGCGAAATAAACACGCTCGCCGGGTGTTTGCGGTCTTTAGCAAATTTGGCTACTACTTTTTCTGCAAGGCCTTCGGTAGTTGGTGCTTCTAAAAATAGTCTGTCCGGAAATTCATCGCCTTCGTTGGCTTTAGAAGTAAACACCTGGAAAAGGCCATCTTCCTTGCGGCAGTAACAGCCCAAAGGCAGGTGGCAGCCACCGCCAAATAATTTCAATACGGTACGTTCAACAGCAAGCTCTTCAGCAACATTGGTATGGTGTAATGCTTGCAGGGCTTCAAAAAGCTCATGGTCGTTTTCGCGGATCTGGATAGCCAGCGCGCCTTGTGCAGGTGCCGGGATCAGTTCAACCGGGGTGATCTCTTCCACATGAAACTCGCTCAGGTCAAGACCTAAACGGGTAACGCCAGCTTTGGCCAGCATAATGGCATCATATTTTTCATCGCGAAGCTTACCAATACGGGTAGGCACGTTTCCGCGAAGGTCTTCAATTTCAAGGTCGGGACGGTGGGCCAATAGCTGCGCTTTACGACGGTTTGATGAAGTGCCCACAATAGCGCCATATTTAACAGATAGCTTTTGGTGCACATCAACACAGTCTTTCAAGATCAACAACAGTTCAGCCGGATCTTCCCGTTCTGAAACTGCTGCGATGATGAGTCCCGGAGGATTTTCAGTTGGCAGGTCCTTATGTGAGTGGACCGCGATATCTATAGTGCCTGCAATTAATTCTTCTTCTAATTCTTTGGTAAAAAAGCCTTTACCTTCCAGCTTATCAAAGCTGAGGTTCAGGATACGGTCGCCCTGGGTTTTAATGATCTTTAACTCGGCGGTAATGTTAATGGCAGCAAGGCTGTCTTTAACGAAATTGGCCTGCCACAAAGCCAATTCGCTGCCACGGGTTCCTATAATCAGTTTTCTGTCCAAAAGAATGAATGTTTTACAGCTGCAAATTTAATTTTTTATGCCGATGATAAGGCACAACAACTTAACGAATTATTGTTAATTGCAACAAAATGACTGTAATGTGTGGGTTAGGTGCAGTATAAATTTACCTTGCATATCGCATAGATGGTAAACAGGTTCCGCGCCCGGATATTTGTGCGGTGATAGGATCATAATCGTTGTTGCCGACTGCCGCTGTATCGGGCAAAAACGCACACCTGTTGTAACGTTTCCGAACGATGTAATAAGCGGACTTTGTTTAAATTATTGTTTTTCAGTAGTTTAAGTGGGTGGCATGAGTTTTAGGCGTTCAGCTGTATTAAATAATATTTTAGGTTTAACATCTGCTACAATCACATACCTATGTTCAAAACATATTTTAAACTGGCTTACCGGAATATTTTAAAAGACAAGGCATATTCCATTATCAATATATCGGGTTTAGCGATAGGACTTGCCTCAAGTATCCTGATTCTGCTTTGGGTGCAAAATGAATTAAGCTATGATAAATTCCATAAAAATGCAGGGCAGATCTATCGAATCAACAGCGATTTTGGCGATTCTAAAACGGCGGCAAGTTCGGCAGGAATGCCCTTTGGGTTAAAAGCGGAGATACCTGCTGTTAAAAACGCTGCCCGGTTGTACCCGGGTTTCCCTTCTGTTTTATTTGATGTTAACAACCGGAAATTTCAGGAAGAGCGTGTGTTTTATGCTGATCCAAATTTCATGGAGATGTTTTCGTATCCTTTGTTAAAAGGAGACCGGGCCACTGCTTTAAACCAGGCCAATGGTGTTTTAATAACACAGGATATTGCTACAAAATACTTCGGAAAGGAAAATCCTATTGGTAAGGTGATCCGGAAGGATAACAAAGAGAATTTAGTAGTTACAGGTGTTATGGCCAATATTCCGGGCAACTCCGATCTGCAGTTTGACATCCTGCTTCCGATGGCTTTGATAGCTCAAACCAATTACGATCTGAAAAATAATGAATGGGCCAATTTTAACTTTTTCGGCTATGTTCAACTCGATAAAAATTTTGATCCGTCTGCGGCCAATGTATCTGAACTGGAAACACAGATAGGTCATATTTTTCATAAACATAGTCCCGATACCAAGGCTACATTTAAGTTACAAGCCTTAACCCAAATACATCTTGCTCCTGAAAGATTAGGAGATTCGCCGGGCCACGGGAATTCACAGTATGTAAGCATCTTTTTTGTGATTGCCATATTGATACTTGTTGTAGCCTGTATCAACTTTATGAACCTGGCTACCGCGCGCTCGGCACGAAGAGCTAAAGAAATAGGCTTACGCAAGGTTGCAGGTGCTGTGCGCGGCCAACTGGTAATCCAGTTTCTAAGTGAATCGGTATTTATTTCTTTTCTTTCCCTGTTACTTGCGCTTGTTATTGTCCGTATGTTTTTGCCGGTGTTTAATGATCTGGCTAATAGGAAACTTGTTATTAACCTGTCTGACGCGAAACTTTGGTTTAGTTTGGCAGGCATTGCCCTTGTAACCGGTATCATTTCGGGTAGTTACCCAGCCTTATTCCTTTCAGGCTTTAACCCGGTTAAAGTGCTTAAGGGGAATATGAAGTCGATGGGAGGTAATTTGTTTTTCCGTAATACTTTGGTCGTAGTTCAGTTCATGGTATCTATTGTATTGTTGGTTGGTACGGTAGTTATCTATAATCAGCTTAAATTTATCAGGGACAGGAACCCAGGTTTTGAAAAAGCCAACTTGCTATATATACCCATGACGGGCGAGATCTGGCATAAGCAGGAGGCTTTGAAAAATATACTAAAACAAACCTCGCTTACAAGCGATTTTACTACGATTACCGATCTGCCGACAGAGCTTGGCGGTTGGACGCTTAACGTGAAGTGGAATGGCAAAGATCCGCGCTCGCAAATTTCTATCCCGGTAATGGCTGTCGACGAAGATTTTACGCGCACATTCAGAATAAAATTAGCCGCCGGCCGAAGTTTTTCATCGGCTTTTAAAACCGACTCGAATAATTATATGATCAACGAAAAAATGGCGAGTTTAATGGGCCTTACCACCAGTACTGCCGTGGGCAAGCCATTAGCGGTTTGGGGCAATAAGGGTACAATTGTTGGGGTTGTAAAAGATTTTAATTTTAAGCCCGTTCAGCAAACCATTGAGCCACTGGTTATACCTTTCAATAAAGTTGGTGGGTATGTGGTGGTACGCACGCTACCCGGAAAAACCGAGGCAACTATAAAGATTTTATCAGCAATTAGCCAGCAACTAAACCCGGCCTATCCCTTCAAATTTGATTTTATTGATCAGGAGCTATCCAAACTTTACAAAGGCGAACAACAAATGGGCAATATCTTTAACCTTTTTGCCGGTTTGGGTATCTTTATTTCATGTCTGGGATTGTATGGCTTATCAGCCTTTATGGCCGAGCAGCGCACCAAAGAGATTGGCGTACGTAAAGTATTAGGGGCATCTGTAGTAAACCTGGTTTATTTATTATCATCAGGAATTACCAGGTTAATCCTCATTGCCATAGTGATAGCTATCCCGCTTTCCTGGTATGCTGTAAATAGTTGGTTATCGGGCTTTGCATATCACATTAATGTGGGCTGGACGGTGTTCTTTATAGCTTCTGTAGCCGCGTTAGCTATTGCCTGGATCACGGTAAGTTATGAATCTGTAAAAGCCGCTACCGTAAACCCGATAAAGAGTTTAAGGACGGAGTGATAGTGTGCTTATTAATGGTAACTTAGTTTAACAATTAAGCCGTATATCACAATGCTCCTGGCGAAAAGACTCAGCCTTTTATTAATAATACTTAGCCTGGTTTTTACTGGAACAATTCGTTGCCAGGTACAGGATAGTTTAAAGAAGCTGGCAGGTAAATATATACAGGCCAAACTTGATAGTGCTACAACAATCGAGCTTCAGGAAAAATTGTTTAATACCGGGAAAAGCGCCATCCCTTTTTTGATCAACAAAATTGACTGGAACGAGAAAATTGTTTTTGGTGGGAAAGATGATTTCCAATCATCGTTTGCTAATCTCAAACGCCGCGATTATGTTGGTCTGTGGGCCATGTACTTAATCGAGCATATTCAGAAAGGGAGTTTAAACGGAAAGCCGGACGGAACTGGAACTATGGAGATAATATTTTATAAGCATCTGCAACTGGAGTATGCCGATATGAAAGAGATGAAGGCTTTATACCAAAAATGGTGGGACAGGAATAAGTATAAATCTCCTGCGCAGTTAGCAAAAGAATGGAAGAACGATAAACGCCCTTTATCAGGTTCGTTTTATTATTGGAAATGATGGTGAACCAATGATTAGTACCGGGCTTATAAAACCCTTGGTATTTGAACTACCCCAATAAAAGCCTGCTACATATTGTTGTTGTTGGATACAATATGTAACAGGCAAATAACCATGTCTTTACTTCAGCATTGCCAGCATCTCGCCATTAGGTCGCTCGCGCGATGTATAATGTAAACTGAGTTCGTGATTGTTATTCTTCTTTTCCAGCTGCAACAGCTCTTTTACAGGTACCACCATAGCAAAATCAGAGGCATCGGCAAAATCCCATTTCTTCAGTGTATTTCCTTTTTCATCCTGTAGTGTAAGGCTGCGCCCTGTACCCGGGCCTTTGGTTTGGCAATGGTTATATTTAATGCGCAGCTCATCGCTTTCATTAGCTTTAGTGAGTTGCAGTACCCTCAAATTCAGGGGCTGGTTAACGTACTGTTTCAGGATAAGTTTGTTGTTTAGGTAGATTTCGTAACCGTCCAGCCCAAATTTGCTTGCGAACCCCGATGCAGTAAAGCTTAGCGTTATCAGCGTAAATAACCCTATAAACGCCTGATAAAATTTGATGTGTTTCATGATTAAAAAGTTTTAAATGAAATACTTATTTGTTTGTGCATGCAATATTAAGGCAACCGGAAATGAGGCGGAAAATTAGTAGACCAACAACCTGAAAAATAGATATCAGCCCTTTTATCCGTATCTTCCTCTATTATTTGCGCAGTTTGTCGATATAATTTTGCGGGCGAAATGCTTTTAGTTTCTTTTATGCTAAATGATATGAAACATCAAAATGGATGCGCTGGATAAACTACTTAAACTGCCGTTTTCAAAACGTAAGGTTACGTTAAGACATATCTTAATGCATGGTGCTTATTGGGTGCTCATCACCGGCTTTTTTATTTACGAGAAGAGATACCTCATATATAAAGCCAGTATGCCTTACTTTGTGGCCTGCGTTACCGGGCGTATAGTGTTGCTTATTATTATCGCTTATCTTAACCTGCAATATTTTTTACCCCGGTACCTGTTAAAAAGACGATATCTGGCTTATTTTACAGCAATCATCCTATCGGTTATTGGCTACTTAACCGCGCAAAGCCTGTTCGATTTTTACTTATATGGTTATGTAGTTGGCCCCATGCGTAACAGCAACCTGGTCGAATCGTTATCCTACAATTTTTTCAGCACACTATGGTACCTGGGCTTAATGCTTGCCTTGAAGTTGAGTATGGACTGGTACGGCCAGCAACTGGTTATCCAGAGAATTACAGTTGAAAAGCTAAATGCCGAGGTTAATTTTCTGCGGGCGCAGGTAAACCCACATTTTCTGTTTAATATCCTGAATAACCTTTATGCCCTGACGCTTAAAAAATCAGAACTCGCCCCAGATGTAGTACTGAAGCTATCAGAAATGATGGAATATATGCTGTATGACAGCACCGGTGAAAAAGTGCCGCTGGAAAAAGAGATCGGCTATCTCCATAATTACATGGAACTGGAACGATTGCGGTTTAGCGATGAGGCTGCCATTAGCCTGAATATTAATGCTGAACCAAACGGGCACGAAATAGCTCCTTTGCTTTTGTTGCCACTAATTGAAAACGCTTTTAAACACGGACTGGGCAAGCAAACCAAGGGCGGATGGTTAAAGGCGGACATCGCCATGGAGGGACATACGCTGGAGTTTATTATAGAAAATGCCAAACCTCCTTTAATGGCAGGGCATACTAAAGGTGGTATTGGTCTTGACAATTTGCGGAAACGGCTGGACCTGCTTTATCCGAATAGGTATACGCTGCTGCTGGAAGATAAAAAAGATACCTTTTGGGTAAAACTGGTAATTGAGTTATAAGAGTAACAATGGATGCCTTGCTGAAATATGTGGTAGTAGATGATGAGCCGCTTGCGCTTGAAATATTGGATGGTTACCTGAAAAAAATCGATCAGGTGCATTCGGTATTCTTGTTTAGTAACGCGGGTGATGCGCTGCGGCATTTGCAAGATCATCGGTCCGATGTGTTGCTGTTGGATATTGAAATGCCCGAGATGACAGGCATCCAGTTTCTGAAAACGCTGGCAGACCCACCGGTGACCGTTTTTACAACCGCTTATCGTAACTACGCTTTTGAAGGTTACGAATTAGGCGTAATTGACTTTTTGCTGAAGCCGATACCTTTTAAACGTTTTGAGCAGGCTATTAGCAAAATCAAAGAATTTCTATCGCTGAAAGCACAATATGACCATGCGGAGGAGCTTTTATCTGACAAGAGCACCGATTTTATTTTTGTTAAAAGTGGTGTTCAGCGGATTAAGCTTTATTTTAATGAGGTTACACACATCCAGGGGTTAAAAGATTATGCTATAATTTATACAAGCAAAGAGAAGATCCTGTTAAAAGGGTCGATCAAGGCGATGCTGGATATTTTTCCGCCGAAACGTTTTGTGCGGGTGCATAAATCTTTTATTGTATCCATTAATAAAATAACCCGTTTAGAAAGTAACCGTATTATTTTGAGTGGTCACGAGATTCCGATCGGAAGGAATTTTAAGGATGATCTGGAACGGGTGTTATCGGTACGATAGGGATGAATTAACTGGTTGAAGTTTAGCGGAGCGTAACTTCGACCTAAAATAAGGCAAGCATTCTGCTTGCGTGTCTAATATCTAAAGTTGTTGTTTACACCTGGCTTGCAGGTAACAAGATATATCCAGATACAGGGCTGGTTAAGCTGAAAGCTTAAACCATCTTAGGACGAAGTTACGCTTCGCTAAACTTCGACCAGAGATAAGGATTTCTCCTCGTACCTTGTTCGAAATGACATTTTTTTTAAATGCATATCGATATCTTAAAACAAAATTCTTAAAGAAAATTTTTAGTGCCTGGTTGCAAGATACTTCAATCAATTTTCATTGATCAATATATCCTTCGCCATGATCATGGGTACGCTGATATATTTTTTCTCCATGTAGTTGATCACTTTTTCAAGGATCTCGCGTGATTGCTCATCCAGGCCTTGTACCTCGTCGGCAAAAACGGTGTTGATGGCATTGTTGCGGATCTCTTTGATTTTTTCAGGCACCTGGCGCATGGCTACCTCAATACGGCGCTGTTTAAGCTGCTGTACAAACTCGGCAATGTTTTGCTCAATAATAGCTTCGGCATGTACCAGTTCGTGGTAGCGTTCCTGCAGGTTCTTTTTGGCAACCTCGTTAAGGGAATGTACTTCGATAAAGTTAACCGGGAATTGCTCCAGTACTTCGGGAGCAGTGTCATTAGGGATAGCAAGGTCAACTATGGTTTTCCTGCCTGTTTCGCCGTTTAACAGCGATTGGTAAATTTCGGTAGTGATGATAGGCTCCACTGCTGATGTGCAGGTGATAATGGCATCGAAACCTTTATTGTAGGTTTTCAAAGCTTCCAGGTCAAACGCCTCGCCACCCAAATCGGCAGCTAATTTTTCGGCGTTAGCCACAGTACGGTTAAATACCGCGAAGTTTGAAAATTTATGTTTTTGAAGATATTTGGAAATATTGCGGTTGGTTTCGCCTGCACCGATGATGAGGATTCGGGCATTTGAGCAAAGATTAAGGTCTTTAAGCTTGCGGTAAGCCAGCGATACTACCGAGATTGGGTTTTTGGAGATATTGGTATGTGTGTAAACCTCCTTGGCTGTTTTTACTACACAATTCATGATCATGCGCATGGCATCGCCGGTTAGGCCTGCCTCTTTGCAATGTTCATATGCCCGGCGTAACTGGGCAAGGATCTCTTTTTCGCCCACGATCAAACTCTCTAACGAACAAGAAGTACGTAACAGGTGAACCATGGCTTCCTGATCTTCATAAATAGACGCGCTATTCATGAAAGTGCTCAACGAATCGTGGCAAAGCTCTGTGTTAAAGGCTTCTATGAATTTTTTGGCAAAGTCCTTGTCAACCGCTTGCGGGGTTGTCATCACAAACTCAACACGGTTACAGGTAGCCAGGTAGAAAATTTCGGGAATATTAAACTGCTCTTTAACCTGCGCAAGTTTATCTGTCAGATTTTCCTGGCAAACCACCAATCTACCCAATTCCTTCAGTTCAATCTGTTTGTGCGTAAAAGCTATTACCTTTAGATACTTCAAAGCAGTTTTAAAATTTGACCGAACAAAAGTATCACTATTCGGCACATCCTATGTCAACACTTTGTCAAACAGGCTTATTTGGAATGGTTATAAATTATAAAAACGGCTTGCTTTGCAGTATTTAAACTGTTTTGTGGTGCGTATAACAAAATATTTGTAAATTAAATCATGAATAAGTTTAAAAAAATAAGCCTGATAATACTTGTAGCATTTTATGTGTTTGCCGGCCTTAATCACTTCCGCGATCCCGGTTTTTATTATGCTGTAATGCCTCATAACCTGCTATATCCGAAAGCTTTAAATATTGTGGCGGGTGTTGTGGAAATAACGCTTGGTTTATTACTTATCTCAACAAAAACAAGGTATTGGGCGGGCTGGGGCATTGTGCTTATGCTGATTGCCTTTCTGAGCGTGCATATTGGGATGATATTTGACGCGCCTTTTAAGGTTGAGGGGATGACAATTACGCCTTTTTTTGCCTGGCTCAGGCTTGCGGCACAATTTGTACTGATCTATTGGGTTTGGTGGCATACCAGCGATCGCGAAAAATTACTTTAAACCAATTGAGCTTTTGGATGTTGGGAGTACAGTGATGGGGTAGCTTGTTGGTTTGCCCTGCACTGCAATAAACAAACTTTGTCTTGTTGGGCGTTTGAAACACCTCGTTCGAGACAGTTCAGCATAACATAAAAATACTGATCGTAACAAAAAACTATGGATCTGCAAAGTGTAGAACTACGTAACCTGGAAGTACAGGATTATCAGGAACTTAAAAAGTCGATGAAGTCGGCTTATATGGATATGGATGAGGACTATTGGGATGCCAATTCTATTAAAAAGCTCATTAAACTTTTTCCCGAAGGGCAGATCTGCGTAACTGTAAACGATGTGGTTGTCGGCTGCGCGTTATCGATTATTGTTGACTATCAAAAGTTTGGGGATAACCATACCTATAAACAAATAACAGGAGATAGCACCTTTAAAACCCATAACGAAAAAGGTGATGTGCTTTATGGGATAGATATTTTCATACACCCCAATTATCGTGGTCTTCGTTTGGCGCGCCGCCTTTATGAAGCACGGAAGGCACTATGCGAAAAGCTAAACCTAAAAAGTATTATAGCTGGGGGACGCATCCCCAATTATCAGAAATATCAGAACGAGCTTACGCCACGACAGTATATCGACAAGGTGAAATACAAGGAGATTTATGATCCTACATTATCGTTCCAGCTATCTAATGATTTTCACGTACGTAAAGTACTGAAAAACTACCTGCCGGAGGATAGCCGTTCAAAGGGTTTTGCCACACTGATAGAGTGGAACAATGTTTACTATGAAGAAGTAAGTGATGCTATTAATCATAAAACGGTAGTGCGTATTGGGCTGGTGCAGTGGCAAATGCGCTCTTATAATAATATCAGCGAATTGCTTAAACATGCCGAATACTTTGTTGACGCGGTGAGCGACTATCAGGCCGATTTTATTCTGTTCCCTGAGTTATTTAACACGCCGCTCATGGCCGATTATAACCACATGGATACGGCCAAGGCCATGCGCGAGCTGGCAAAATATACCCAGCAGATTGTTGAGGAATTTGGCAAACTGGCCGTATCCTATAACGTAAATATCATAGCGGGCAGCATGCCTAAAATTGATGAAGAATCGTTGTATAACGTATCCTACCTGCTGCGCCGCAACGGTAGCATGGAGGAGGTTTACAAGATTCACCCAACACCATCTGAAATTAGCTCATGGGGGATTCGTGGGGGTGATGAAGTTAGGGTGTTTGAAACGGATGCCGGTAAAATAGGCATTCTGATTTGCTATGACGTGGAGTTCCCGGAACTGTCGCGCATTATGGCAGGGCAGGATATGCAGATCTTATTTGTGCCCTTCCTTACCGATACGCAAAATGGCTATAACCGGGTTAAGTTTTGCGCTCAGGCCCGTGCAGTCGAAAATGAATGTTATGTGGCTATTGCAGGTTGCGTAGGTAACCTGCCTAACGTAAATAATATGGGGGTGAGCTATGCGCAATCGGCGGTATTTACACCATCTGATTTTGGTTTCCCAACAAATGGTATTCAGTCGGAAGCCACACCTAATACCGAGATGATTGTGATTGCTGATGTTGACCTGTCGTTATTGGACGAGCTGCATGAATACGGCAGTGTGCAAAATATCAAAGACAGGCGCACGGATTTGTATAATATCACTTTTAACGGGAAAAGGGTGTAGGGAAACGATATTACAAAAAGCGTCATTGCGAGGTACGAAGCAATCCCCGATTAGCAAATCCGCTCTGTATAGTTTGGGATTGCTTCGTACCTCGCAATGACGCTTTCTTTTGAATAGCTTGTGTTTTTCATTGCCGGTGGCTTTAGCCAACGGATCGGGTTAGCAAAGAAGGGCTTTAGCCTAATTACTTCAGACAGCTCCCGAAATAATATCCCGGTTAATATTAACTTAGCCGCCATGATCAGGAAAGATAATTTCACCCTTCCCGGCGCTAAAGGCCGACCAATGCTTATTGATGTTACCTATGATGATGCTTTTAAAAATGCGCCACTGGTAATTTTCGCTCATGGTTTTAAGGGCTTTAAAGATTGGGGTACGCATGATCTGCTGGCCCGGTACTTTGTCAAAAATGGCTTCCGTTTCCTGAAATTTAATTTTTCGCATAATGGCACAACGCCTGCACATCCTCAAGATTTTGCAGATCTGACTGCTTTTGCGGATAATACCATCTCTATCGAACTGGAAGACCTGGATACCATCATTGATTTTGCCTGCAGCGGCGCGAGCATACCCGTTGCCGATGGCGTATACCTCATTGGCCATAGCATGGGTGGCGGCATAAGTATCATCAAAACGGCCGAAGATCCGCGGATCAAAAAATTAGTGAGTATGGCTTCCATATCCGGTTTCCGAAATTTGTGGCCTAAACAAATAGAGGCACAATGGCGCCTGCAAGGTGTTTTTTATTTTGAAAATAAACGTACAGATCAGCAAATGCCTGTTAAATCAACTTTGTTAGATGATCTGGATCGTAATCCGCTTAGGTTAGATATTTTAAAGCAGGCTGCTAAAATAACCCAGCCATGGCTAATTATTCATGGTGATGCCGATCCTACGGTACCGGTTAGTCATTCGCAGCAGTTGCACGAAGCTAATCCTGCTGCCGAATACATCGTACAAAAAGAGGCTGACCATACTTTTGGAGGTTTGCATCCTTTTGACAGGGACGTCTTGCCAGCTCCGTTAATTGAGTTTTGTGATACCGCAATATCATTCTTAAGTAAATAAAAGTTCTTCCCATTCAACCAATCGTAACTTTTTTGCGTTACTTATATCATACCTGACATAAGTACTATAATTGCTGTTATGAGTTTACCCGCATCGCGAAAAAAAGGACAAAAATATCAAAATACTATACCTACCGACGAGGCTGGCTTTGGCAAAATGATTCCCATTTTGAGGGAATATATGAATAACAAAGCCGAGAATACGCCTAAAAAAACTTTAGGTCCGTTTAAAACAGATCCATCGGTTTACAATACGCCGCCTGCATCGGGTTTACGTATCACCTGGATTGGGCACTCCAGCATCCTGATTGAGATAGATGGAAAACGCATCCTTACCGATCCCGTTTGGAGCGACAGGGTTTCGTTTTCGCAATCATTTGGGCCTAAGCGGTTTTTTAAACCGCCTATAGCTCTTGAAGACCTGCCACCGCTGGATGCCGTGATCCAGTCGCATGACCATTATGACCATTTGGATAAAGCTACCATCAAATTTTTCGCTGATAAAAATATTCCCTTTTTCTGCTCGGTGGGGGTAGCTCAATATTTAACCCGCTGGGGGATGGCTGCCAATTTTATCACCGAAATGGATTGGGGTGATAGCGCGATGATCGGCAACGAAATTGTACTCACTTCAACGCCATCGCGCCACTTTTCGGGCAGGGGAATTACCGGGAGGAACGAAACGCTCTGGTCATCATTTGTGATTAAAGGACCTGAACACAATATTTATTTTGGTGCCGATTCAGGGTATTCGCCTGAATTTAAAGCGATAGGAGAGGCCTTTGGCCCGTTTGATTTGACCATGCTGGAAATAGGCGCGTACGGAAAGTTCTGGCCCGATATTCACATGGGACCGGATAACGCTTCAAACGCGCATCTTGATTTGAAAGGCAAACTGATGATGCCTATCCACTATGGTACATTCAATCTTGCTCCGCATGCCTGGTACGAGCCTGTTGAATGGTTGGTACCTATGGCAAAACAAAAGCATATTGATTTATTTGTTCCCAAACCCGGCCAACCAACCGAGGTAAACGGTGCTTATAATTCTGATTGGTGGAAGGAATATCTATCTTAGACTAAGATTTCACCAAGCGTCATTGCGAGGAACGAAGCAATCCCCGATTGGCAGGGCCGCTTTGTATAGTTCGCGATTGCTTCGTGCCTCGCAATGACGTTATAGTTCGTAGCCCCATGTCCCAATCATACATATTAGTCATTAACGGTAAACCCGAAGGGCCATTTACTATCCCTGAGCTCAAAACGCGCGGCATCAAACCCGGCGATTTTGTTAAGACCGATGATATGGTGGATTACAAGGAAGCCCAGGAAATTACCGAGTTACGGGAACTATTAGGTTTTGCCCGGCCAAAGCTACTCATGCAATATTACGGCAGCTTTGATCAGCGCTGGCTGGCATCAGCGCTTGATTGGTTTATAGTGTTTGGGGTATTTGTTATGCTCGCGGCTGTGGTGGTGTTTCTGTTCGTTACCGATAAGCAGGCCCGCATCTATACCTCTATCGGTATTATTGCTTTTATACCCATTGGCAAATTTATTTATCATGTGGTAATGGAAAGCTCGGTTAAGCAAGCTACTTACGGTAAGCAAATGCTTAATATAAAAGTAGTGGATATGGATGGCAATCGGATCAGCGTTGGAAAAGCCATTGGCCGTAACCTTGCCAAGCTATTTTCGGTATTAACCCTTTTTATCGGTTACCTGATAGCGTTTTTTAATAAACAACAACAGTGTTTACATGATATGATTGCGGGGACTTTGGTGATTAAAGATCGGTTGATATGAGGGGTTTGGGACATCAATATTTAATTGCTAAATTTGAATATGGAATCACTAATTGTACACCCACAAAATAAAGAGCAATTGGATGCCTTAAAAACGTTCATGAAAGCATTTAAGATTTCTTTTGAAGAAGAGAAATCTGATTATGATCCTGAATTTGTTGCAATGGTTCTCAAAGGGGATGAAGACCTGAAAGCTGGAAAAGGAGTTAAGGTCGATATCGACAATTTATGGAAATAATTTTCACTCCTGAAGCTTTAGTACATTTGAATGAATGGAAAAAGAGTGGGAATACTGCCGTTCAAAGAAAATTAAGGAGCTGTTACTTTCAATTAGAGATACTCCATTTCAGGGAATAGGCAAGCCGGAGGCCTTGAAGTATCAATTGGCCGGAAAATGGTCAAGACGGATAGATAGGGAACATAGAATTGTTTATGCTGTAGATGGTGAAATTATAAGGATTTATTCTTTAAAAGGCCATTATTGAACTTATTTTTAATGTGTTCAAATGAAACGTACATTGCTTTGCCTTTATCTTCATAGTCTAACATCGAATCTATCATTTTTTTATAGTCGTCAGTCAACTCCAGATCAATGTGATGCTGATGCAGCAAATTCTCATATTCACTTATCGGAATAATTACGGCGGTTTTCTCGCCTTTTTCATTAGTGATGAATTGAGTTGCCATGTTCAAATTTACTGAATATTGTTTGTATTTGACAGTCGGCAAATGTGTATTTATGCTAAACATCGCAGCGTTTCAACATTACAACTTCCTCCCATCAAACAACTTTCGTATTTTTGTAATCTAATTTCCATCACTGATGAATACTGATGCTGTTAAAGTGCTGCCCGGTCGTTATTGTAACTCCTTAATCGAATATTCGCGTTTTATTACCCGCGAGGTTAATATTGGCGATATACCCATGGGCGGGAATAATCCAATCCGCATACAAAGCATGACCACTACCGATACCATGGACACCATTGGTACAGTTGAGCAAACCATCCGTATGGTTGATGCCGGTTGCGAGTATGTGCGGATCACAGCGCCCAGCATTAAAGAGGCCCAAAACCTGGCCGAAATTAAAAAGCAGCTTCGTGCCCGTGGCTATACAGTGCCATTGGTTGCTGATATCCACTTTACTCCTAACGCTGCCGAGGTAGCTGCCCGCATTGTTGAAAAGGTGCGTGTTAACCCCGGTAACTATGCCGATAAAAAGAAATTTGACCAGATAGATTATACCGACCTCGAATACCAGGGCGAGCTGGAGCGTATTTTCCAAAAATTTACGCCATTGGTAAAAGTATGTAAGGAATATGGTACAGCTATGCGTATCGGTACCAACCATGGCTCCCTGAGCGACAGGATCATGAGCCGTTACGGCGATACCCCGCAAGGCATGGTTGAATCGGCCATGGAATTTATGCGGATGTGTGAGCAATTGAATTACTATAACCTCGTGATCTCGATGAAATCGAGCAATCCGCAGGTGATGGTGCAGGCCTACCGTTTGCTGGTTGAAACTATGGTTGCGGAAGGCATGAACTATCCGCTGCACCTTGGTGTAACTGAAGCCGGCGATGGTGAAGACGGCCGTATCAAATCTGCCGTAGGTATAGGAACGTTATTGGAAGATGGCCTCGGCGATACTGTGCGTGTATCCCTAACCGAAGAGCCTGAAGCCGAAGCCCCGGTTGCTATTGAGCTGGTTCGCCGCTATTCTTTGAGGGAAAAGGCGAAAGGCGAAAGGCAAAAGGCCGAAGCTTTGGGTGAAGATAAAAATCTTTCGCCTTTAACATTTGACATTTCACCGGCTCAACATAATCCATACGAATACAAAAAACGCGAAACCTATGAGGCCAACGCTTTTATAGGCGGACATTTGGTGCCGAGGGTAGTGGTTAACTTATCGAAAAAGAACCTGAAAGACCCGGCCGTATTGAACGAAGCGGGCTACCTGTACTCGCCGATGCTGGATAAATATAACATGGCCGAACAATCAGTTGATTTTGTTTACCTGGCCGATGAATTGCCTTCATTTACTTTACCTGGAAATTTAAAGCAGCTTTATAATTACAATACCTGGCTTAAACTGGCCGATAAAACCAATTGCCACCCCGTATTTACCCTACAGGAATATATTGGCGATGTCGACCGCTCTTCAAAACTAAACTTAGTAAAGCTACAGCCAGCTGATATTGACTCAGACGCTTTCGGATCTATCCAGCTGGATAATTCGCTGGTATTGGTACTGGAAACCGAGGCCTTGCACGGCATGGCCGACCAGCGCGCTTTCTTCTTTAAAATGGAAGAATTAGGTCTGGATGTGCCGGTGATTGTGAAGAGAAGTTATTTATTTGAGTCCGGAAGTCCGGAAGCCGGAAAGTCCGAAAGTGAAGCTGATCTCAAATCTCAAATCTCAGATCTCACATCTAAATTACAACTATACGCTTCAACAGACCTTGGCGCTTTATTGGTTGATGGTTTTGGTGATGGTATCTGGATTGATGCTCCTGAATTGCCTACTAATGTAATTACCTCTACCGCGTTTGGTATTTTGCAGGCTACCCGCTCGCGCATTTCCAAAACAGAGTATATTTCCTGCCCAAGCTGCGGGCGTACCCTGTTCGATCTAATGGTTACTACCCAGATGATTCGCAGTCGCACAAGTCACCTCAAAGGATTGAAGATTGGAATCATGGGCTGTATCGTAAATGGCCCCGGCGAAATGGCCGACGCCGATTATGGCTATGTGGGCTCAGGTACGGATAAGATCACCCTTTACCGTGGTAAGGAAGCAGTGAAAAAAAATATTAGTTCAGCTAATGCACTTGATGAATTGATCAATATCATCAAAGGTGATGGTAATTGGATTGATGTGGTGCAGGAATAGCTCTTTTATGTCATTGCGAGGAGGAACGACGAAGCAATCGCATGCTGTACAGAGCGGCCTTGCTTCCGTGCGGTTGCCACGCTTCGCTCGCAATAACATTTTTATTATTATCCCGAGGGAATTTGGGAAGGAAAAACTTACGAAGTTTTTAAAGCTTCGTAAGTTTTAGAAGATCATTTTATCAAACCAAATACTCAAACAAAGTCTGGTCTTTATTCAGCTCAATAACATTGAAACGATGTGCATGCATACGCTGCAATAACGCAGGGTAGTCCTCGGCATTTTTTAGCTCGATGCCTACCAGTGCCGGGCCGTTTTCTTTTTCATTCTTTTTAATGAACTCAAAACGGGTAATATCATCACCCGGACCTAATACGCTGTTTACAAATAACTTCAATGCACCCGGACGTTGCGGGAACCTTACAATGAAGTAGTGTTTTAGACCTTCGTACAGCAGCGATTTTTCTTTGATCTCCTGCATGCGGGCAATATCGTTATTACCACCGCTAATGATGCAAACTACCTTTTTGCCTTTGATTTGCTCTTTGCAGGCATCAAGCGCGGCTACAGATAGTGCACCGGCCGGTTCAACCACAATAGCATCCTCATTATAAAGCTTGAGTATGGTAGTGCAGATTTTACCTTCGGGAACCAGTAACATATCGTTCAGGATATCTTTACAGATATCATAGGTTAACGCGCCAACACGTTTAACGGCGGCACCGTCAACAAAACGGTCTATTTCATCTAATGTAATGGGCTTACCATGGTTTATAGCACCCAGCATTGATGGTGCACCTTCCGGCTCAACGCCTATCAGGTGAATGTTTGGGACGTTATTTTTAAGATAGGTACCTGTGCCAGAAGCAAAACCACCACCGCCGATAGGCATGATTGCAACTTCAATGTCTGGCAGGTCCTGCAGTATTTCAACACCTACGGTTCCCTGGCCTTCAATAACGCGGTAGTCATCGAAAGGGGGGATAAAGGTCATCTGATTTTTTTCGGTGTAGATCAATGCTTCGGCCAGGCAATCATCAAAGGTATCGCCGGTGAGCACAATCTCTATATTGCCGTTCCCAAACATAGCGGTTTGTTTAACCTTTTGTTTGGGCGTTATTTCGGGCATAAAAATTACGCCCTTAATATTTTTTTTGTTGCACGAAAAAGCTACACCCTGGGCATGGTTGCCCGCGCTGGCGCAAACTACACCGCGGCTCAATTCATCGTCATTTAACTGACTGATCATATTGTACGCACCGCGCAACTTGTATGAACGCACAACCTGCAGGTCTTCGCGTTTTAAATAAACATCACATTCATATTTTGCCGAAAGACCGGCGTTATATTGCAGCGGGGTACGTTTCACAACGTCCTTTATCCGCTGGTATGCCGCTTCAAAATCAAGCTGGCTTTTTGTATCAGTTTCCATTGTTAATTTTTTACCAGTCGGTGCGCCATAAGGCCTTGCAAATCCTGGTCATTTATGTCAAGCTTACTATCAGCAAGCGTTAAAAAGTTATTGTAAACAAAAGCAAGTTCTTCCTTATCCAGCGTATATCCTAAACGCTCCAGATGGAATTTCAGAGCATGCCTGCCGCTGCGCGCGGTTAGCACTATTGTGGCGCTCGGAAAGCCTACATCTTCAGGGCGAATGATCTCGTAGTTTTCACGCATTTTAAGGAAGCCGTCCTGGTGAATACCTGAGCTGTGGGCAAAGGCATTGGCACCTACAATAGCTTTATTAGGCTGTACCGGCATACGCATTTGTGTGCGGATCATCTGGCTCAATTCGTAGAATTTTTTAGAGTCGATGTTGGTATGCAAGCCTAAAGTTTGGTGTGTTTTCAGGATCATCACCACTTCTTCGATAGAGGTGTTACCTGCACGCTCGCCAATACCGTTAATGGTACCTTCAATTTGGCGGGCGCCGTTTTGCAAGCCGGCTATAGAGTTGGCAGTAGCCAAACCAAGGTCGTTATGGCAATGTACCGAGATGATAGCTTTATCAATGTTTTTAACATTCTCTTTCAGGAACTTGATCTTAGCGCCGTACTGATCTGGCAAGCAATAGCCGTTGGTGTCCGGAATGTTTACTACGGTTGCACCGGCGGCAATAACAGCTTCAACCATTTGAGCCAGGTAAACCACATCGGCCCTGCCTGCATCTTCGGCATAAAACTCAATATCCTCTACAGATTTCTTGGCATATTTAACTGCTTCAACAGCACGCTCCAAAATCTCTTCGCGGGTGCTGTTAAATTTATGCTTGATGTGCATGTCAGACGAACCGATACCTGTATGGATCCTCGGGCGTTTGGCGTATTGCAGAGATGCTACAGCAGCGTCAATATCACCTTTGTTGGCACGGGTAAGCGCGCAAACAGTAGGCTCTTTAACGGCTTTTGAAATTTCAACAACGCTTTGGAAGTCGCCCGGACTTGAAACCGGGAAACCTGCTTCAATAATATCCACGCCCAGTAGTTCCAGTTCTTTAGCTATCTCAATCTTTTCGGGGGTTGTTAACTGGCAACCCGGTACCTGCTCGCCATCGCGAAGCGTGGTATCAAAAACATAAACGCGGTTGGGATCGTGTAACATATCTTTTTATTTTGATTTGAGATGTTGGATAGGAGATAATGCCCTTATCCTTCATCGGTGTTTATTTCTTTGTTTTTTTATCAAAAAGCAAAATTCAAGTTAGAAAAAAAAATCTCATATCTCAAATCTCACGTTTCCTATCTATTCTTTTACTGCAATAAATCGTAACCTTTTGTAGTCGGCGTACCATTCGCCGTTCTCACTATAAAAAGGTTCAAGCTTTTTGGTGATCTCGGCCAGGATCTGTTGTTTTTCATCCTCAGGGATACCATCTAAAAACTGAGCGCCAAACATCGTGATCCATTTGGCTACGCCCTGCTCTCCATCCTGAAGCGGTGTTTTTCGGTCGTAGTGGATAACATAGGTAACCCTGAAACCATGCTCCTCCAGTTTGGTGGTATATTCGCCTACCGATGGAAAATACCAAACTTTAACGTCGGCTTTTTCATGATAACCATGATTATGAAGCACCTGTTTAGTAGCTTCTATCAGGCGTTCAACATTGCCTTTGCCACCCATTTCGGCAACAAAACGGCCGCCTTTTTTCAGGCTGTTAAACACACTACGGATTGCGCCGTTAGCATCAAGCACCCAATGCAGGGCCGCGTTTGAAAAAACTGCATCATATTTTTGATCGGTGAAGAAATCGGCAGCGTTTTCAACCGCGAAATCAACATCAGGGTAAAGTTGTTTAGCCTGGGCTATCATTTCGGGCGAGTAATCGGTACCTTTTACTACGGCGCCTTTATCTTGTATTTGTTTGGTTAAATGGCCTGTACCGCAACCCAGATCAAGGATGTGCTCACCCGGTTTCACATCCAGAAACTCCAGTACATCTTCTCCGTATTTGAATACGAAGGCATGCTTTTGGTCGTATAAATCAGCGTTCCATTTCATGTTATTATATTTTTGATGATTTCACTGATTAGGGTGATTTCACCGATTTTTTAATCCTTCCCTTGGGAGAAAGTCTTTAACTTAAAATAGCGTTGGCTCTGTGCGGTTCCCCTCTTGAGAGGGGTGGAGGGGTGTGTTTCTGCTTGTTGCTTATCGCTTGCATAACACACCCCTGCTTTCGCTCGTTTCCTCCGCGCCCCCTCTCAAGAGGGGAACTTTAAATGCTTGTTTACTCCTTCCTTGAGGAAGGAACCGCAGTTACCGGCGTTTTTATTTTATTTTTAAAGTACGTAACTACATACAGTATAGTACTTACTATGAAAAGGCTATTAACCCATATCACTTTGCCAATAGCATCTGCCGAAGCAGTGGTTACAACTATCACCACCAGGCTCAGGGCTATTATTGCCCATAGCATCAGGCTGTTGTTTGAGCGGATGATGGCATAAATTCCGGCTACCTGGGCTGCTATCGCGAACAACAATACCAGGTTTTCGAATTTTTCGTTATCATCCATGCTCATGGCCATCAGCACCTCAATAAAGGCAAATGTCCCTCCTCCGTTATTGGCTCCGTAGCCGCAGAAGAGGAACAATATCATCATGAAGATGCTGAACTTAGTCATCATGACAATGGCTATTTACTGTAAATATTCAAGCACTTTTTGGCCCATTGCCGTAGTGCCTAAGATTTTAGCTTTGTCGGTATTGGCATCAGCTATATCGCCGGTACGGTAACCGTCTTTCAACGTTTTATCAATAGCGTCTGTTATCTTTTTGGCTTCCTCTTTAAGGCCGAAGCTTATTTCAAGCATCAGGGCAACAGATAGGATAGAGGCCAGCGGATTTGCTTTATCCTGACCGGCAATATCGTGTGCCGAACCGTGAATAGGTTCAAAAAATCCGGTTCCGTCACCTACCGAAGCTGAAGCCAGCATCCCCATCGAACCTGCAATTTGTGATGCTTCGTCGGTAAGGATATCACCAAAAAGATTAGCTGTTAATACCACATCAAACTTTTTAGGGTTTTTAACCAGCTGCATGGCCGCGTTATCAATAAACATGTGCTCGGTTTCAACATCCGGATATTGTTTGGCAATTTCCTGTACCACTTCGCGCCATAAACGAGAAGCCTCCAGCACGTTTGCTTTATCAACTGAGCATAATCTTTTACCACGTACGCGCGCTGCTTCGTATGCTTTTATAGCGATACGCTCAACTTCATAACGTGAATAGATCATCAGGTCGGAAGCTGTATTGCGGTCTTCGCTGCGTTTTTTCTCGCCGAAGTAAACGTCGCCGGTTAGTTCGCGGAAGAAAAGGATATCCGTACCTTTCAATATTTCGGGCTTAAGGCTTGACGCATCCAAAAGCTCATCAAACAACATAATAGGACGCAGGTTGGCGTATAAACCAAGCTCCTTACGGATCTTTAATAATCCCTGCTCCGGGCGTACTTTGGCCGAAGGATCATTATCATATTTAATGTGACCGATAGCGCCAAACAGGATAGCATCGCTTGTTTTAGCTTTAGCCAGTGTTTCATCAGGCAGCGGATTGCCGGTTGCCTCGATACCCGCGTGCCCCATCAGGGCTTCGTCGAAAGTAAATTCGTGGCCAAAATCCTGACCGATTTTTTCTAAAACTGCTTTACCCCAGGTGGTAACCTCCGGGCCTATCCCGTCGCCGGGTATTACTAATATGTGTTTTTTAATTCCCATAACCCTAATCTCTGCCTGAGGCAGCGGTTTTTTGTTTTATAGATGTTTATTTTATTCGGGTTTTACGCCGCGTACTTCTTTTAGTTTCATCACCATTTGCTCGGCTTCATTTTCCACCCAGTTGGTGTACTCATCAATAGCCAGCAAGCGCGATTCATCATCAATATAGCCTTCCTCAACCATTTGCTTTGACTGGGCAACTTTTGCCCAGATGCCCGCTTTGCCTTCAAAGTTATATTCGCCTTTTTGATAAACTTCATCGGCATTAAATACTTCGATATTGGTAAAGCCTGCTTCCTGCAAATACTCGGGCAGGTCTTCGGCAATGTGATTATTCATGCCGGCATCGCCCCGCCACCTTAAAAAAGTAGCATAAAAGCGCTGCATGCTTACCGGTGGTTGTGGCTGCCATTGCAAAGCCTCGTGGTTATAATCCAGAATGGATACTGTACCACCGGGTTTTAACAGCGAATACATTTTCTTTAATGCCTCAACCGGATTGCTTAACCATTGTAACACACGGGCCGAAACAATAAGGTCGTACTTTTCTTCCGGCTCAAAGCTGAACAGATCAGTGTAGATCAGTTCCATGTTTTGAACCGAAGCGTAAGTTTCCTTACCGCTCTGGATAAAATACTCGGTATTGTCAATGCCCGTAACATGACCGCTTTCACCAACCAGCGCGGCAATATCTTTAGAGATAGCGCCCGTACCACAACCCACATCCAGCACCTTCAGGCCAGGCCTGAGCAGGGGGGCAAGGGTTGCATAATCATTCGCTAAACTCCGTTCGTCGAATAATTTGGCGGTACCTTTACCTTCTCGCTGAATTACTTTATTGGTTGTTGACTGGTTCATTAGTTCATTTGTTCATTAGTCTGGTCGGGTTTCTGACCTTTCGCCTTTAACCTTTCAGCTTTTACCTTACTGATTCAAATTCCGCTATTTCATCCTTTTTGCTCAGGATGTAATCGATATCATCGTAGCCGTTGGTCATACAGGCTTTTTTGTAGGGGTTAACCTCAAAGCTTTCCTGTTCGCCGGTTGCTACAATTTTAATGAACTGGTCAACCAGGTCAATCTCTACTACAGCATGTTCATCGGCATAAACAGCGTCAAAGATCTTCTTTAAAAAGTCTTCGCTTACCTGCACCGGCAGCAGTCCGTTGTTAAGTGCGTTTCCTTTAAAAATATCGGCGAAGAAGCTGCTTACCACGGCATCAAAGCCATAATCGGCAATGGCCCAGGCAGCATGCTCGCGGCTACTGCCGCAACCGAAGTTTTTGCCCGCAACCAGGATCTTACCGCTATAGTTAGGATTATTAAGCACGAAATCCTGTTTGGGATTATCGTCGCCATCAAAACGCCAATCGCGGAATAAGTTATTGCCAAAACCATCGCGGGTAGTAGCCTTCAAAAACCTTGCAGGGATAATTTGATCCGTATCGATGTTTTCGATAGGCAAAGGCACTACGCTGGTTTGAATGTGTTTAAATATTTTAGTTGCCATAATATTGTCTGAACTCGAATTTTTTGAATTAATGGAATTTTTCGAATCGAATAAATTCCTTAATTCAGATTTGGGATATATTTTTTATTCAATAATCTTTTAAACTCCATGCTTAAGCTGCCGAAGTTTATAAGTAAACCTGTTTGGATGTTATAAGCCTCGAGGTATAGCTTGAGCTAAATGAACGTTTTCTAACTGAGCAATAGCTTTCAATTCAACCATTATTTCCCCTTCAACAAAGAAATCCACTCTTCTTGTTCCGATTTGTTCGTTACGGTAAAAGATAGGCATCTCCATTTCTCGGACAAATCCAAGTCCTTCCAAACCCATTTCTATTTCTAAGGCTCGTTGATAAATTACTTCCTGGAAACCGTTTCCCAAAGCAGAATGCACGCGCATGGCACAGCCAATTATTTTGCTGGTACAATCTTTAAATTCTTCAGGTGTTGGTTTTCTATTAACTTCCATTCCGTTAATTCATTCAATTCCTCTAAAATTCGAGTTCAGACCAATTCCTCTTCCTTCAAGAAAGTACGGATATCCGTAACCACACCCGTAATAGCGCTTGCTGCCGCGGTTAGTGGGCTGGCAAGGAAAGTACGGCTGTTTGGTCCCTGGCGGCCTTCAAAGTTGCGGTTTGAGGTTGATACGCAGTATTTACCTGCAGGTATCTTGTCCTCGTTCATGCCAAGGCATGCGCTGCAACCCGGTTCGCGGAGCGGGAAACCGGCTTCGTTAAATATTTTGTCGAGGCCTTCGGCTATGGCTTGCTGCTGTACTTGTTTTGAGCCGGGAACTACCCATACGGTAACATTATCGGCTTTGTGTTTGCCTTTTACAAACTCGGCAACCTGGCGCAGGTCTTCAATGCGCGAGTTGGTACAGCTGCCGATGAATACGTAATCAATTGGTTTGCCCAATAGCGTTTCATCATCATGCAGGCCCATGTAATCAAGAGCCTTTTTATATGATCCCTGTTCTTTGGCTTCAAATGAAGCAGTTTCAGGAACGTGTTGTGTAACACCGATGCCCATACCCGGATTGGTTCCGTAGGTGATCATCGGCTCAATATCTTCGGCTTTAAAGGATAATACTTCATCAAAAGCTGCGTCAGCATCAGAATATAAAGTTTCCCAGTAAGCAACTGCTTTATCCCACTCTTCGCCTTTAGGGGCAAATTCGCGGCCTTTTACGTAGTTGATGGTGGTTTCGTCGGGAGCAATAAGTCCACAACGTGCACCCATCTCAATACTCATGTTGCAGATGGTCATGCGGCCTTCCATGCTCAATGAGCGGATAGTATCGCCTGCATATTCAACAGCATAACCGGTACCACCGGCAGCCGAGATCTGCGATATGATGTAAAGGATAATATCTTTGGCGCCAACGCCTTTTTGTAATTTGCCGTTCACTTCAATTTTCATGCGTTTTGGGCGCGACTGAAGTAAACATTGAGTAGCCAACACCTGCTCAACCTGCGATGTGCCAATACCAAAGGCAATGGCACCAAAAGCGCCGTGGGTTGAGGTGTGGCTGTCGCCGCAAACATAAGTACCACCCGGACGGGTGATGCCCAGCTCGGGGCCTATAACGTGAACGATACCCTGGTACGGGTGGCCTAAGCCATATAGCTCAATACCAAACTCTTTACAGTTTTTGGTGAGCATATCTACCTGGTAGCGTGAAAGTTCTTCTTTAATGGGTAAGTGCTGATCAATAGTTGGAACGTTGTGATCGGCAGTGGCCACAGTTTGTTTTGGCCTGAAAACAGGTAAGCCTCTCTGACGCAAACCATCAAATGCCTGCGGACTGGTTACCTCGTGAATGAAATGTGTATCGATATACAAAATATCCGGGAACCCCTCGCTGCTGCTGACGACGTGCGCATCCCAGATCTTATCAAATAATGTTTGTCCCATTTTATTATTTTTCTTTAGTAACGTCATTGCGAGGTACGAAGCAATCCCCGATTAGCAGATCCGATCTGTAAGTTTGGAATTGCTTCGTGTCTCGCAATAACGTGTTGGTGAGTTTATTTTAAGGCCTTTCGCCTTTTACCTTTCGGCTTTCACCTAAAATATTAAGCTTCTACAACCTGGTTTTCAGGGCGTAAGCTGCGTACGGTTTTGCCTGCTTGCCATAATTCGCTTTCGCGTAATTCTTTTAGTTCGGCATCCAGTTTTTCGCGGTAATCTGGCTGGCTGTTTGAATCGATAGAACGTTGAGATTCTTTACCTGTAGCAACGCTTTCGTAAAGCTCTTCAAATACCGGTTTAGTAGCGTCACGGAATTTTTTCCACCAGTCAAGCGCACCACGTTGAGCGGTAGTTGAGCAGTTTGCATACATCCAGTCCATACCGTTTTCAGCAACAAGCGGCATTAATGATTGGGTAAGCTCTTCAACAGTTTCGTTAAATGCTTCAGACGGAGAGTGACCATGGCTACGCAATACATCGTACTGAGCAGCAAAGATACCTTGAACACAACCCATCAAAGTACCACGCTCGCCGGTTAAATCGCTGTATACTTCTTTTTTGAAGTTAGTTTCGAATAAGTAACCGCTACCTACAGCGATACCTAAAGCGATAACACGATCAAATGCTTTACCTGTAGCATCCTGGAAGATAGCGTAGCTTGAGTTTAAGCCACGGCCTTGCAGAAACATACGACGTAGTGAAGTACCTGAACCTTTAGGAGCAACCAGGAACACGTCAACATCAGCAGGAGGAATGATACCTGTTTGTTCGTTGAAAGTGATACCAAAGCCATGAGAAAAATAAAGGGCTTTGCCTGGAGTTAAGTGTTTTTTAACAGTTGGCCATAACGCGATCTGGGCTGCATCGCTCAATAAGTAGCAAATTACAGTTCCTTTTTCTAAAGCTTCTTCAATTTCAAAAAGGGTTTCGCCCGGTACAAAGCCATCGCTGATAGCTTTATCCCAAGTTTTGGTGCCTTTACGCTGACCAACAATTACGTTGATACCGTTATCTTTTTGGTTCAGGGCCTGGCCCGGACCTTGTACACCGTAGCCAATTACCGCTACTACTTCATCTTTTAATACTTCCTGAGCTTTTGATAAAGGGAACTCTTCGCGGGTTACTACGTTTTCTTCAGTGCCGCCGAAATTTAGTTTTGCCATTGTTTTTTGATTTTTGTGTTCTCACCGATTGCGGGTGATTTCACCGATTTTATTGTATTAGTAATTTAAGTTTTTGTTTCTTTTTATTAATCCCGTCATTGCTCCGTTAACTTGCTATCAAACGGGTGTCATGCTGAGCCTGTCGAAGCATGGTGGGTAGGGCCTCTACGCGCGTCCTTCGACAAGCTCAGGATGACAGGCCTCAACACCTAATGTGTTCTTACTTCCCCTTTAAGAGGCGGCGGGCTTACATCGTAAACACCTTTTCGCCCTGGTTCAGGTATTCGTTTTCGATTACCTCTTCGCCTGGTTCAAGCCTTTCAAATTCGCGCAGTTTGCTATTAAATCCTTCGCTATCTTTAATGATAGCAACGCGGGCGCTGCGCACAAACTCTATCAGGCCGTAAGGTTGTAATATGCTGATCAGGTTATCGGTTTCCTCGCGGTGACCGGTGGTTTCAAACACCGTGTAGTCCTTGCGGATCACTACCGCGCGTGCACCGTTTTCGCGTAATAAACGTTCAACGCTAACCTTTTCGGCAATTACATCGGTTGACACCTTATATAACGCTAATTCCTGCCAAATCACATCTTCGTTGGTGTGATAATATGCTTTTAACACCTCAACCTGCTTTTCAATCTGGCGGGTAAGCTTACGCACTACCTCTTCATACTCGTTAATCACGATATTGAAGCGGTGAATGCTGTCAATCTCCGACGGGGAAGTATTCAGACTGTCGATATTGATTTTACGGCGCGTAAATATAATAGCTATCCTGCTTAATAAACCAATTTGGTTTTCGGTATATATGGTGATGTTAAATTCCTGTTTTTTTTCTGCTTCGCTCATGATTTTGTCTTTTTTAGAGGGCTTACTTTAACCTGATCTCGCTTACACTGCATCCTTGTGGTACCATCGGGAATACGTTGTTCTCTTTGGTAACCATTACTTCCAAAAGGAATGATCCCGGTGTGTTTAGCATCTCATTTAATGCTGCAGTCAAATCTGCACGGTCATCAACTAATTTGCCCGGGATGCGGTATGCCGCAGCTAATGCTACAAAATCCGGACTTTGAATATCAACAAATGAGTAACGGCGCGAATTGAACAGCTCCTGCCATTGTCTTACCATGCCCAGGAAGCGGTTGTTAAGGATGATAATCTTTACATCGATACCGCTTTGCATAATAGTACCCAATTCCTGGCAGGTCATCTGGAAACCTCCATCGCCAATAATAGCTACTACTGTACGATCCTGAGCGCCAAATTTAGCGCCAATAGCAGCAGGCAACGCAAAACCCATAGTTCCTAAACCTCCGCTGGTAACGTTGCTGCGGGTATTGTTAAACTTAGCGTAACGGCAAGCTACCATTTGATGCTGACCTACATCGGTAACAATAACGGCCTCACCTTTGGTGATCTCGTTAAGTTGTTTGATCACCTCGCCCATAGTCATTTCAGGCGTGGTTGGATTAAGCTCGTTATGGATAACGGCCTCAACTTCCTGACGGGTGTAATCGTTAAATTTAGCTAACCACTCAGTATGTTCTTTCTTTTCGATGGCTTTGGTCAGCAATGGAAGTGTTTCCTTGCAATCGCCCCAAACCGGTACGGTTGATTTTACGTTCTTGTCGATCTCGGCAGGGTCGATATCCAAATGAACAACTTTAGCCTGTTTAGCATATTTGTCCAGGCGACCTGTTACACGGTCGTCAAAACGCATACCTATCGCGATCAATACATCGCACTCGTTGGTTAATACGTTAGGGCCGTAGTTGCCATGCATACCTAACATACCTACGTTTAACGGATGGTCTGAAGGGATGGCGCCTGCACCAAGTACTGTCCATGCCGCAGGGATACCGCTTTTTTCAACAAAAGCTTTAAACTCCTGCTCGGCACCGCCCAAAATAACACCCTGACCAAACAGGATGAAAGGTTTTTGAGCGCTGTTGATCAGCTCTGCAGCCTGTTGAATGTAT
The DNA here is from genome assembly GCF_003351025.1 of Mucilaginibacter endophyticus. Taxonomy (GTDB): domain Bacteria; phylum Bacteroidota; class Bacteroidia; order Sphingobacteriales; family Sphingobacteriaceae; genus Mucilaginibacter; species Mucilaginibacter endophyticus. The sequence continues at coordinate 98,503 of NZ_QPCG01000001.1, forward strand.
TGCGGGCGAACAATAGGTTTTGGCCTGTAGCTGCGGATATGATCGCAAGGTTTGTAACCTGCAAAGTCAAATAACTGGATCTGCGCGTTTTTGGTAATGTCGATCAATACCGGGCCGGGCCTGCCGCTGCGGGCAATGTAAAAGGCCTTGGCAATAACTTCCGGAATTTCGGTTGCGTCAGTTACCTGGTAGTTCCATTTAGTAACCGGTGTGGTGATGTTGATCACGTCGGTTTCCTGGAAAGCATCGGTACCCAAAAGGTGAGCGAACACCTGGCCGGTAATACAAACCAAAGGTGTACTGTCAATCTGGGCATCGGCCAAACCTGTTACCAGGTTGGTGGCACCCGGACCGCTGGTGGCAAATACCACGCCCACTTTGCCCGAGGTACGTGCATAGCCCTGGCCGGCGTGAATGCCGCCCTGCTCATGACGTACCAGTATGTGGTTCAGTTTATCATTGTAATCAAACAAAGCATCATAAATTGGCATAATAGCGCCACCTGGGTAACCAAAAATGGTATCGGTACCTTCGGCTATTAATGCTTCCAATAATGCTACCGATCCTGAAACATTTACGGTTTCGGCGGCGGCGGGTGCGGTTAGTGTATCTTGTGCAACTTCCATACCTGTATTTTTTTATATTTATAACACGTTTTGAGGGTGCTAAATTGATTTTACTCTATCTGTCTCTAATTTGCTAAAATGAACGCGCTTTGTTTGCGTTCACTTTATTCATGGCTTTTTTAACAAGCCATTTTGTTCATTATTTACTATTCGTCGGTAACGCAGCCTTCAGCAGCGGTAGTTACGTTTTTAGCGTAACGGTATAACACACCCTTGGTAACCTTCAGCGCCGGTTTTTGCCATGCGGCACGGCGTGCGGCTATTTCTTCTTGCGGCAGCGAAACGTTTATCTTATTTGCAACGGCATCGATCTCAATTATATCATCATCTTGTACCATCGCTATAAACCCGCCATCGTAAGCCTCGGGTGTGATGTGACCGACGACGAAGCCATGAGTACCGCCACTAAAGCGTCCATCGGTAATTAATGCTACTGAACTACCCAAACCGGCACCAAATATGGCCGAGGTTGGTTTCAGCATCTCCGGCATACCCGGCGCGCCTTTAGGGCCTACATTGCGGATCACCACAACATCGCCTTTTTTAACACGGCCGCTCTGGATACCGGCAATCAGTTCAAACTCGCCATCAAATACACGGGCAGGGCCGGTGAAGCGTTCGCCTTCTTTACCGGTGATTTTGGCAACACTACCACCTTCTGCAAGGTTTCCGTACAGGATCTGCAGGTGACCGGTAGCTTTGATTGGGTTTTCAACGGGTTTGATGATCTTTTGAATTTCAAATTCCAGTGCAGGGATTTCAGCAAGGTTTTCTGCAATGGTTTTGCCTGTAACTGTAAGGCAATCGCCATGCAGCCAGCCTTGCTCCAAACAGTACTTCATTACAGCCGGAACGCCGCCAATATTGTGCAGGTCTTCCATCATGTATTTACCGCTTGGTTTCATATCGGCCAGTACCGGGATACGGTTACTTACAGTCTGGAAATCATCCTGGGTTAATTTAACATCAACGCTTTTGGCCATTGCAATAAGGTGCAATACCGCGTTGGTTGAACCACCCAGTACCATGATCACAACAATAGCATTTTCAAATGCTTCGCGGGTCATGATGTCTGATGGTTTAATATCTTTTTCTAACAATACCTTGATAGCTTTACCGGCCGCAAGGCATTCTGCTTTTTTCTCGTCGCTTAGTGCAGGGTTTGATGACGAATATGGCAAGCTCATACCCAATGCTTCGATAGCTGCAGCCATAGTGTTTGCAGTGTAAATACCACCGCATGCACCGGCACTTGGGCAGGCATTTTTAATTACGCCCATAAAATCAACATCATCTATCTGGCCGGCAATTTTTTTACCTAAAGCTTCAAATGCTGATACAATGTTCAGGTCTTCACCTTTCCAGTGGCCAGGTTTAATAGTTCCACCGTAAACCATGATTGAAGGACGGTTTAAGCGGCCCATAGCCATTATAGAACCAGGCATGTTTTTATCGCAGCCAGGCAGGGTAATTAAACCATCATAATACTGAGCGCCGGTAACAGCCTCAATGGAGTCGGCAATGATATCGCGGCTTACCAATGAGTAACGCATACCTTCGGTTCCGTTGCTCATGCCATCGCTTACGCCAATGGTGTGAAAAATGAGGCCCACCATATCTTCATCCCAGATACCTTGTTTAACCAGCTTTGCCAGATCGTTAAGGTGCATGTTGCAGGTGTTACCATCGTAACCCATGCTGGCCACGCCGACCTGTGCTTTGCGCATATCGTCGTCGGTTAAGCCAATCCCGTAAAGCATAGCCTGTGCTGCAGGCTGCGTTGGGTCCTGGGTAAAGGTTTTGCTATACTTGTTCAATTCTATAGCCTTGGTGGTATCTGATGATGAACTCATTTTATTAATTATGTAGACAGTTTTAGTACTTTAATTTTGTTGGTGATACAGGTTTACTTGGTATCGAAAATCAATATATGTAAGGTAGCCATCGCATCAGGCAATAGCAATAGCCGCCACGGATTTTTTGAAATAAGAATTATATTTTAATTAATTAGTTTTTGTAAAATTTTATTCTGTTTATTTAATATTCAAAGATATAAAATTTTTAATGAAATATACCAAAGTTCAAAACGGTATTCGGTATGTTTTTTATGCATGCATAGTAAGTTGTCGATTTTCTGCCTGAAATGGGAAAAAGGAGGGGTGAAGTTAAGAAAAATAGACTTTCACTCGCAGGTTTAAGCGTCTGCACTTGAACGATAGTAAATAGAGGCGTCCACGCTCCCGAGGGATGGTAAGCGTGGACGCTTACTTTAAAAGTTTATTCAAGCGTAGACGCTTGAACCTACAGTCGTATGATCTTTGTTTGAGGTGTAATCAATCTAAATATTTCCAAATCGGAATAATAATAAAGAGTGATTGTATCTTTACGTTATCCAATGAAGGATTTACCGTTTAATATATTGCCAATTGATCTGCTGGACGAATATCAGCGGCGGGTATCTCATGTGCTTCTTCAAAACTTCAATCAATTAAAAGATAGCAACCTGTCAACAAATAATTTTAGTTTTTATACTTCGGTGTCAGCTGTTTTTTCTTCAAAGATAGAAGGCGAAAATATTGAGCTTGATTCGTTCATAAAACATAAAATGATCGGTGTGCATTTTTTGCCTGATTACACGCAAAAAATAGATGACCTTTATGAAGCGTATCAGTTTGCTCAAAAACACAAATTAAGTTACCACACAGTTCAGGAGGCCCATAGTTTGCTTACTAACCATATCCTTCGAAAGGACCGTCGGGGCCAATTGCGTATTACTAATATGTTTGTAATTACTGCTGATGGGAAAATAGAGTATGTTGCCTGTGCCCCCGATTTGGTTGAACAAAAGTTAAAGTTGTTTTTTGATGATGTTGACTTATTATTAAAAACAAAATTAACCGCTACCGAAGTGTTCTTTTGCGCTGCTATGCTGCATCTGGCATTTGTAAAGATCCACCCTTTTGAAGATGGTAACGGACGCATGGCGCGCTTATTAGAAAAATGGTTCATAGCCGAAAAGCTTGGCCCGAAAGCCTGGTTTCTGCAATCAGAAAAATACTACTACGATCATCGTCGGGAATATTACCACAATATCAGGTTGTTGGGGCTTGAGTACGACCTGTTAGATTACTCGGCCGCTCTGCCTTTTTTGCTGATGTTGCCTGATTCTTTTTAGCTTATTTTTATTCTGGCCGTTTAAAGAAAGTGCCTGATCCTGAATTATAAAAATAGGATTTGAATTTATTTTTTTTATACCTTTATATCAATCTAAATCTTATCAGCCTAAATGAAACGCCTCTTATTTGTAGCCCTGTTGTTTTTCACGGTAAATCTTGCTGCCCAAACAAAAAAACGGCCTGCCGGAACAACTCCTGTAAATAAGCCTGTAATTATCTCTGCTCCTAAAGCTACTGCGGTAATTAAAGGAAATGTTAAAAATTTTAATGGCGAATACTGGAGTTTTGCAGTGACCGGCGATTTTGAAAATCGGCTGGTATGGGTACCCATTGATAAGAATGGCAACTTTAACCAAACCATCGGAATAGATGGAGATACAGAAGATCTTTACCTGTACCTCAATAAAGACGCGATCACTATCTGCGCTCAAAAAAATGACACCATAACCCTTAACTGGGACAATAACGATTTTAACAAAACTTTTACCATTTCATCTCCTAAGCCTCGCATCAATGAGCGATTGCAAACCATGATGTCGGTTTATAACCTTTGCCGTAAAGATCTGATGGACCTGAGCGAGTCGCTTTATAAGGATAAGATGACCGACTCCGTAAAGTTTGAAAAAATAAACCGGCTATATAACAAGGAAATGAAGGCCTCGGCGGTAAACCTTGAGTATACGGAAAGCGAAAAGTTAATTACTGATGTTTACTATAAATATGCTGAACTTTTAAGAAGTAACAATTTATTGCAGAAATATAATCTTCACATTAATGATACTACTGAAACCGGTAAAAGGCTCAATATGCAATTTCCCGACGGTGGCTATCATATAGAATCGGAGTTTGCTTACAGAAACAGTAATGCTTATAAAAGCTTCCTTTTTAACTATATCCGCTTTAATAAAGGATTAAACGGTACCAGGACAGAAGGAAATGATTGGAATAATAAGACGGTGCCGTTTGCCCCGGCATGGGATGAGTATTATCTGGCTATGGCCAATTTACGCTTAGTGGAACTACGCGACTGGTTTGTAACCAACGAGATAAAGATGGATTTTGGCGCCTATTCTTATGAAGATGCCGAAAATATTTATAAGGATTTTATTACCAAGGTTAAAACGCCCCGGTATGCCGATACGCTTAAGCAAACCTATAAAGCCGCACAGGTATTACGACCTGGCAACCTGGCACCTGAGTTTAATTTGAAAAATGATAAGGGAGAGATGGTATCCCTGAAAAGTCTGCGTGGTAAGGTAGTTTATATTGATTTTTGGGGAGTGGGGTGCGGGCCTTGCATCTACGAAATTAAAAACACCACGGCGGCTTTACACGAACGATATAAAGATAAGAACATCGTTTTCCTGAATATTTGCGTAGATACTGATGAGAAGACCTGGAAAAGTAACCTGGCTTCGCTAAATGTTAATGGTGTTAATGTTATTGCAGAGGGATGGACAAGAAATCCCGTTTGCCAAAAGTACAACATAACCGGCATCCCGCATTACGTAACCGTTGGTGCTGATGGAAAAATAGTGAATAATAATAGTGCACGGCCGTCTTTTGGTGATGCACTGTTAGCCGAGCTTGACAAGGCTTTGAAATAATATTTATGAACGTCGTCATGTATTGTGAGGTACGAAGCAATCCCCAGGGCAATTACAGGGTAGTTTTTTGCATGGGCCACTCTGCTAATAGGAGATTGCTTCGTACATTACAATAATGATGTTTACGTATAACCCGAAAAAAGGGTACAAAAAAAGCGTCCAAGTTGTGATACCTGGACGCTTTTTTTGTGTCTTATAATTTATGTGTATATCTAAGCATGCTCGTTTTGAGCAGGTGTTTATGGTTTTAGTAAAATAATTAAAAGTTAGTCCCTATTTCTCAAATCTTATTGGGATATCAATTCAAAAAAATATTTGTCATTTAGATTATCCAAGTCTTGCGCTTTTATAAAGACAATTTTTAGGTTCTTATTCATAAGATTGAGCTCTTTTGAGAAATTGCTTAATGTGGCAAGTCTATCAGGATTAAATCTTTCTGCTGGCAATACTGTAAGTAAGATGGGCATGACATTATTCTTTACCTTGTTAGAATATAATTTAACTTTCCAATCTAATTTTATCACGTTGTCGCGTACAGTTGATCTTGTTACCCCATTAGGATAAAACTTGAACTCGAAAATGAGATCAGTTACTATAGATTGCTCCGAACTTAAGACAAGGTCGTATTCAGCCTTTATCGAACCCTCTTTGATCTGAATATTGGGAAGTATTTTATAACGCCCTTGAAATATTGATGTCAGCTTATTGCTCAGGAATTGCTCTATTTGAACATAGTTTGATATGAAATTTTCTTTGGTAGGGGGGATGGTGGTAGTGGTGGTGAGCTCATCAATATCAGAACTAATATTTGCAGCTTCTTCGAACTCTTTTGTATTCTTGCTTAAAACATCAGCAGCAGTCATGTTTTGAACTTCATTCTCAAGTTTTTTAGTGGTTAACAGATCTCGTTTATCAATATCTGTTTGTTTTTTGTTCCATTTAAATAACCCAATAAATGAACTTATTATGCCAAATAATAGCAAAATCACTGAGGCAAAGGGAATAGTAGTATATAAAGTCCCGATAAGAGATTGTCTTTCTTTTATTATACTTTGAGCTTCTTTCGTTAATAATAATATTTTATTGTTTTCTATTAACAAATCAAATGGTTCCTTTAGATAGAACCATGGTAATAAAATGGCGAGCGCTATCAATATTATACCAGCAGAAACTAAAAATTTATATAGGTCGCTGAATTCTAATTTGTCCATGATAAGCAGTAGGTTATCGCTTTTAAATAACGATATTAATTTATTAAAATACTACAATAAATCTACTAATACTGCAATGAATTTTACAAAAAAGCCCGGATAAAAACTTATCCGGGCTTTATGATTTTAATAAAATACTGCTTATCGCTTATTTATGCTGAATGCCTTCGGCTAAAACAGTTACTTTATTGTTTAATGCTTCTACAACACCGCCTTTAATAAAAAACACTTCTTCTTTAGCTGCACCACCGCGTACGGTAAGTTTGCCATCCTGAAGGGTGGAAATAATAGGGGCGTGGTTGTTCAGTATTTCAAATAATCCCAAAGCACCAGGTAAGGTTACCGAGGTGGCCTCGCCTTCGTAAACTTTTTTATCGGGAGTAAGAATTTCTAATGTCATCTTTTTAGATATGAGATTTTAGATTTGAGATGTGAGACAATTCTGTCCTGATCTGTGATCTTAAATCGGGTTTTAAATGTGAGATATAAGTTTCAAATAGGTTTTTCCCTATCTCAAATCTCATATCTCACATCTCAAATCTAAGCGTTGGCTTCAGCCAACAGCTTTTTGCCTTTTTCAATAGCATCGTCAATGCTGCCAACTAAGTTGAAAGCTGCTTCAGGGTACTCATCAACTTCACCGTCCATGATCATGTTGAAACCTTTGATGGTATCTTTAATGTCAACCAGTACACCTTTTAAGCCGGTGAACTGCTCTGCAACGTGGAACGGCTGTGATAAGAAACGCTGAACACGACGGGCGCGTGATACAACTAACTTATCTTCTTCAGAAAGCTCGTCCATACCTAAGATGGCGATGATATCCTGAAGCTCTTTGTAACGTTGTAAAGTTTCTTTAACGCGTTGAGCGGTATTGTAGTGCTCATCACCTAAAACAGCTGGGCTAAGGATACGTGAGGTTGAATCCAATGGATCCACCGCAGGGTAAATACCAAGCTCGGCAATTTTACGTGAAAGTACGGTAGTAGCATCTAAGTGGGCGAAGGTTGTAGCCGGCGCCGGGTCAGTCAAGTCATCCGCAGGTACGTAAACGGCCTGTACTGAAGTGATTGAACCACGTTTGGTTGAGGTGATACGCTCTTGCATGGTACCCATCTCGGTAGCAAGCGTTGGCTGGTAACCTACCGCTGATGGCATACGACCTAATAGCGCTGATACTTCTGAACCTGCCTGTGTAAAGCGGAAGATGTTATCGATAAAGAAAAGGATATCACGGCCTTTACCATCTTCATCACCATCACGGAAATACTCGGCAATAGTTAAGCCTGAAAGGGCCACACGTGCACGTGCACCCGGCGGCTCGTTCATTTGACCGAACACGAATGTTGCTTTTGAATCTTTCATGGCTTCGGTATCTACTTTAGATAGATCCCAGCCGCCTTCTTCCATTGAATGCATGAAAGCGTCGCCATATTTTATAATGCCTGATTCAAGCATCTCACGTAAAAGGTCATTACCTTCACGTGTACGCTCGCCAACACCTGCAAATACAGATAAACCTGCATAAGCTTTCGCGATGTTGTTGATCAGTTCCTGGATCAATACTGTTTTACCTACACCGGCACCACCAAACAAACCGATTTTACCACCTTTTGCATAAGGCTCTAAAAGGTCGATAACTTTAATACCTGTAAAAAGTACTTCAGTTTCGGTAGATAGGTCTTCAAACCTTGGAGGGGTTGCGTGAATAGGACGACCATTTGATTTGTCAAGATCAGCGATACCGTCGATAGCATCACCTACCACGTTAAATACGCGGCCTTTGATGTTGTCGCCTACCGGCATTTTGATAGCAGCTTCGGTATCTAAAACCTTCATACCGCGTAACAAGCCGTCAGTCGAGTCCATCGCGATAGCACGTACACGATCTTCGCCTAAGTGCTGCTGAACCTCTAAAATAACTTTTTGGCCATTGTCTTTAGTGATCTCTAACGCGTCATAAATTTTAGGAAGATGAGCGTCATCAGCGAAACTTACGTCAACTACCGGACCAATGATCCTTGAAATTTTTCCAATGTTTGGCATATATAACCTGGTGTTTTTTAAAAAATACTTTTACTGAACAGCTACATACATCATTTGTAACAGGAATGTATAAGATGCTATTTCAGAGGCGCAAAGTTAAGATTTCTATCCAATTATTTAAATACTGAATCAAGTTTTTTAAACGATAATTTCAACATTGTTAATTAGTTGGTTTTAATGTTCAAAACTCAGCGCAATTTTGCCTGTATGTGTACTGCTTTCCATTAACTTATGAGCGGCGGCGGCATCCTCAGCGCCAAATGTTTTATATATCACCGGTTTTATAGCCCCCGATTCAATCAACGGCCAGATTTTTTGCTCCAGGTTTTTAGCGATCGCGGTTTTAAAAGCAACTTCTCTGCTCCTTAACATAGAGCCCGTAATGATGAGCCTTTTGGCCATTACTTTACTCAAATCAAGCTTCACTTCGCGGCCATTCATGGCGTTGATCATCACCAGCCGTCCTTCAATAGCCAGTGAATCGATATTACCAGGCATATAATCGCCGCCAATCATGTCCAGGATCACGTTAACGCCAACGCTATGGGTTAGCGATTTGATCGCATCTTTAAAATTAGTTGTTTTATAGTTGATAGCTTTATCTGCGCCAAGCTGCTCGCAGAAGCTGCACTTTTCATCCGATCCTGCTGTTACAAAAACGGTGCTGCCCAAAGCCTTGGCCATTTGAATAGCCGTAACACCAATGCCGCTTGATCCGCCATGTATCAACAGCGATTGGTGGGGTTGAAGCTTACCACGATCAAACACATTGCTCCACACGGTAAAAAAGGTTTCGGGCAGTGACGCAGCCTCGGCGAAGCTAAGGTTAACAGGCACAGGCAGACATTGGCCTTCGGGCGCTTTGCAATATTCGGCATAACCACCGCCTGTAACCAGTGCGCAAACCTTATCGCCTGGTTTCCATTGGATAACGGCATCGCCCACTTCGACAATTACACCTGCCACTTCCAGTCCGGGGATATCTGCAGACGCTCCGGCAGGCGGGGGGTAGTTCCCTTTGCGCTGAAAAATATCGGGCCGGTTAACACCTGCCGCCATTACTTTAATCAGTACTTCGTCGGCTCCATATTGGGGTTTGGGCCTTTCGGCAAGCTGTAAAACTTCCGGGCCGCCGGGTTGAGTAATTACTATTGCTTTCATAAGCTTTAAGGTTGAAAGCTAAGTTAAGATGTTTTGTTTAAGATATGGATAAGAAAACAGTAATGGGTTTTAATGAAAGCGGTAAATACGGGGCACCTAACGGAGCCTTAGAATTTTGTTTTATTTTCTATAAATACGATACTCCTACGGAGTTCTATCGCGCATATTAAGATGCAAAACTCCGTAGGAGTATCGTGTTTGTAGTGTAATTGAAAAAATATATCGGGCTCCGTAGGTGCCTCGTGTTTTAAAAAGCAGATATCACAAGTCATCCACCCCGCATGGCTATCACACAAAACTTGCTTATAAGGCACAAGTAGCCTCCGCTCTTTGCCTGCCCTTCATACTTGCGCCAGAAAGGGAAAAACTAACCTCCAATCTCCGGCCTCCAATCTCTAACTTCCATCCCTCAAACTCTCAACCGGATTAGCCGCTGCTGCCCTGAATGATTGTAAGCTGATAGTGGCAAAAGCTATTAATATAGCTCCCGAGCCTGCCAATACCACCAGCCACCATTGAATATTTTGACGATAAGCAAAGCCCTGCAGCCACTTGTTCATGGTTAGCCATGCCAACGGGGCGGCTATGGCAAATGATATGATCACCAGCTTTACAAAATCTTTTGATAGCATGGTTACAATGGCTGTGATGCTTGCACCCAGCACCTTCCGGATGCCAATTTCCCGGTTGCGTTGCTCGGCGGCATAAGCCGCGAGGCCAAACAGGCCAAGGCAGGCAATTACAATGGCCAAGCTCGTAAATGTTATAAAAAGCTGGCCCATGCGTTGCTCGGTACGGTAAAGGGCATCGAAATCGGCATCCATGAACGAATAGTCAAAATGCTCATTTGGGGCAATGGTTTTCCAGGTTTTTTCTATCCCGGCCATTAGGGTTGGCAGATTACGGGTATTTACGCGGATGCTTAAACGCGCCAGCCAATCGTTATCAAGTGCCATCACCAGCGGGGTAACATTATCGCGCAGCGAACTGAAGTTGAAATCCTTCACTACGCCTATCACATGATATTTTTTGATATCCCTGGCGATGCCTGTAGTGATGGTTTTACCAACGGCGTTATCGCCATAGCCAAATACTTTCGCGGCGGTTTCATTGATGATCATCGCTGTCGAATCAGTTCTGAATTCCCCGGAAAACCCGCGACCTGTTTTCATTTGCATGCCCATGGTGCCAATGTAGTCTTCATCTATTTTCCAGAACTGGGTAGATTGCCCTTCTTGCTTTTCGCCCGGCGATATATAGTTTAAAACCTTGTTGTTGGCAGTAGGTAAAAAGCTGGTAAGGGTGGCGTTAACAACCCCGGATAGTTTTTTAATTTCCTGCTTCAGTAATTCGGGATGCTCGAGTGTGTTAACATTATTGAGGATAAGCACCTGATTGCGGTTAAAGCCGAGATCTTTATTCTGGATATAGTTAAGCTGATTATAAATAACCAAGGTGCCTATCACCAAAAATATAGAGATAGAAAACTGGAAAACCACCAGTGTGCTCCGGAAGGCACCGCCTTTAAACCCTGTAGAGATCTTTCCTTTTAAAACATTAATGGGCTGAAAGGCTGATAAAAAGAAAGCAGGGTAGGAGCCCGCTAAAATACCGACAATGATAACAATGCTTAACAAAGCGGGTATTAGCCAGGTTATGGTCTGTGCATTTATAGTTAATTGTTTGTTTGATAAGTGATTGAATAAAGGCAATAAGGCCCAGGCGGCCAGCACTGCTATAATGGCCGCAGTAAAAGTCACGATAAGTGATTCGGCAAGGAATTGGAAAATAAGGTGACTACGGGAGGAGCCTAAAACTTTACGCACACCAACCTCGCGGGCGCGGTTGGCCGAGCGGGCCGTAGACAGGTTCATGAAGTTAATGCAGGCCAGCAGCAGGATAAAAATCGCTACCGCTGCAAAAATGTAAACGTACTGACTATTACCATTGGCACCCAGTTCCATTACCCGGTTTGATTTAAGGTGGATATCTGTCACCGGCATCAGGCCCAACTTAAAGTAATTACCGCCTGCGGTAAATTTGCTGTAGTTCATGGTGGTTGAACCTTTGAGGCCCTCTTTCATCACAGCATTAAGCTTTGATTCGAGGCGGGGAACATTTGAATTGGGTTTAAGCAGCACATAGGTGGCAAAGGCGGTTAACCTATTCCACGGAGCATCATTGCTAACCGGCCCGGCCGACAGTAAAAAGTTGGCCCTGAAATGTGATTGTACCGGCATATCTTTCATTACCCCGGTTATTTTGAGCGGTGTGCTGCTTGTTACCAAAAACAGAGTTTGCCCAACTACATTGACGCGGTTAAAATATTTTTTAGCCATCGACTCGGCAATGACCACCGTGTTGGGCTCTTTTAAAGCCGTTTTTGCATCTCCGGAAAGTAGGGGAAGGGTAAATACATCGAAAATATTGGGCTCGCTGTAGAAAGTCGCGCCGTCTTCCCGCACAATTTCATCGCCCTTTTTAAAGCGGATATTGAGTGCGGGTGTTATACGCACTGCTGTTTCAACTTCGGGGCATTCTGTTTTTAAAACGTTGGCAACCGGAATTGCGGTTACGGCATATTCGGTAAGCGTGCCACTGAATTTCAGGTCGGTATTTACCCGGTATACACGCTCGTGTTTGGTGTTATACCGGTCATAGCTCAGTTCATCTACTACATAAAAGGTAATGAGCAGGCAAATGGCCAGGCCCAATGCCAGGCCTAAAATATTGATGAAAGTGAAGCCCTTATTTTTAAGCAGACTGCGAAAAGCGGTTTTAAAATAGTTCCTGATCATAGCATAAAAAGGTTTATGTCATAAATCTATAGCTAAATTTTTAGTTACACAAGGCAATTAACTAATTATTTAGTTTTAAGATTGTTTAATCAGGCTTTATATAAAGTAGGCAGGCATTTAAACATCTTAATGTTAAAAAAGAACATGAGTTTACTTAACTCGTTTTATTTTCCTTTTTTTGTCACAAACAAGCAAATAGTATGTCATTACAAATTGGCCAGCCGGCCCCTCAGTTTATTTTAATTTCATCAGCATTAAAAAGTGTTTCACTGGCCGATTTTAAAGGCCGCAAAGTAGTTATCCATTTTTTTCCTTTAGCTTTTACAGGTGTTTGTACTACGCAGCTTTGTACCATGCGCGATAGCTTTGGCTATTATGATGGTTTAAACGCTACTATATTGGGTATCTCTGTTGATTCGCCTTTTACCCTGGCTAAGTTTAAAGAAGAGAACAATTATCAGTTCGATCTGCTTTCTGATTTTAACAAAGATGTATCTACTGCTTACGGCGCCATTTACGACCAATTTGTTATGGGACTTAAAGGAGTAGCCAAGCGCGCAGCCTTTGTAATTGACGAAGAACAGAATATCATTTACGCCGAGGTTCTTGAGGATGCCGGACAGCTGCCTGACTTTGAAGCTATTGCAGAAATTGTGAAATAATTTTAAATAAAAATTTGCAACGAAAGTTTTAAAACCTATCTTTGCATTCCATTTCGGAACAGGCACTCGTAGCTCAATTGGATAGAGCATCTGACTACGGATCAGAAGGTTAGGGGTTCGACTCCCTTCGAGTGCACAACAAAGCCTGCAGCCCGGGATTTTTCCACCGCAGGTGCAAATTAACTGTAAGCCTTTCTGTTGTATTACCGAAAGGCTTTTAATTTATCAAGAGCATGCTAAATCTGGTTTTGTTTGGCCCTCCCGGAGCCGGGAAAGGTACTCAGTCGAAAAAACTTATTGAAAAATACGATTTGATCCACCTTTCAACTGGAGATTTGTTACGTGGCGAAATTGCACAAGGTACTGAGTTGGGTTTGGAAGCCAAAAAACTGATGGACGACGGAAAACTTGTTCCGGATGCTGTAGTTATTGGCATGATCAGCAATAAGCTTGACGCTAACAAAGACGCTAAAGGTTTTATTTTTGATGGTTTCCCGCGTACAGTTGCGCAGGCCGAAGCTTTAGATCAGTTACTGGAATCAAAAGAATCAGCAATTTCGGGCATGATAGCGCTTGAAGTTGGTGATGATGAATTGGAGCGCCGCCTGTTGGAGCGTGGTAAAGAATCTGGTCGTCCGGATGATGCCAACCCCGAAGTGATCCGCAAACGTATTAAAGAATACAATGATAAAACTGCTCCTGTAGCTGGTTTTTATCAACAACAAGATAAGTTTACAAGTATAAACGGTGTGGGCTCGGTTAATGAGATCTTCGCTGAAATTGTTGATGTAAACGAATCATATAAAAAATAGTCTTAAAGTCTTAAGACCGAAAGTCAGTAAAGTCCGCAAGTTAGGAACGTTAAAAATTCTTAATTTTGCGGACTTTACTGACTTTCGGACTTTCCGTCTAAATCAAAAATTATGTCTCAGGGTTCAAATTTTGTTGATTATGTAAAAATCTGTTGCCGCTCGGGCCACGGAGGTGCCGGTTCTGCCCATTTGCACCGTGATATATTAACTTCAAAAGGTGGTCCTGATGGCGGTGACGGCGGCAGGGGCGGCCATGTTATTGTTAAAGGTAACGCCCAGCTATGGACTATGCTCCACCTTAAATATCGTAAACACGTAATTGCAGGTGATGGCGATTCGGGAGGTAGCTCATTACGTTCGGGCAAAACCGGTCGCGACGAGATACTGGAAGTGCCCCTTGGTACAACCGTGAAAAATGCGGAAACCGGCGAAGTGCTTTTTGAGATAACTCAAGACGGCGAAACCAAAATTCTTACTCCCGGCGGTCGTGGTGGTTTAGGTAACTGGCATTTTAAAACATCAACACTACAAACCCCCCGCTTTGCCCAACCCGGCGAAGAGGGCCGTGAAGACTGGAATATTCTTGAATTGAAGGTACTGGCCGATGTTGGTTTGGTAGGTTTTCCTAACGCGGGTAAATCAACCCTGCTTTCGGTAGTATCAGCCGCTAAGCCTGAGATTGCCGATTATGCTTTCACCACGCTGGTGCCTAATTTGGGTATCGTATCATACCGTGGTGGGCGCTCATTTGTAATGGCTGATATCCCGGGCATTATAGAAGGTGCATCGCAGGGAAAAGGTTTAGGACTTCGGTTTTTAAGACATATCGAACGTAACTCGGTATTGTTGTTTATGGTACCTGCCGATACATCACGTAGCATCAAAGAAGAGTATGACATATTACTGCGCGAATTGGAAGAATACAACCCCGAACTAATGCACAAGCCCCGTGTGCTGGCTGTAACCAAAACCGATATGCTTGATGATGAACTGCAGGCCGAAATGAAAAAGGAGATCCCTGATGGCATCCCCTTTGTATTTATATCATCTGTGGCCCAGAAAAATATCGATCAGCTAAAAGACCTCCTTTGGAAAGAGATCAATGCCAGCGTTATTTAGCTTCCCACAAAATATAATCGTTACTCAGCATCGTCATTTTAAAGCCCTTATATCCCGGAAAGCATTTGCGCATAATGGTTGATTTGGGGCCGAGATAATTGGATGGCAAAACGATGTATAGCGGGCCGGCGTGGCCTTTATATACATAATCATCATAATCAATTGCTACTTCGGGGCCAATATCTTCAACCGTTATGGTACGGTTATGTTCAATCTCCAGGCTAAGGTCAGGGCTGTTAAATACAAAAATGGCATTGGTGTTTTGTTTATCCAGGTTGCGGATATAATTTAACGATGGCTGATCAATAAAAAGCTGTGCTATTCCTGAATATCCTCTCGCGCTGATATTTTTGTTTTGAAAATAGCCTGGTACAAAATATTTATAGCTTGAATAGGCTATTACAAAGCATACAAAATAAAATAGGTATTTGAAGCCTCTTTGCAGTTCGCTTACCAGGTAAATGATGCCCGGAGCTGCAATAAGTCCTATTAATCTTAAGTGCCTTGCCTCGTATGAGATATTGGCCTGCCTCAGGAATGATTGCCCAAAAAATAGCACCGCCACACCATAAAACACTGTTAATAGCAGTGCGTAGTGTTTGTACGGCACCTTTTTCACAACAAACCTGATCAATAAAATGCTTAATAAAGCACAAACCAATACAATTATTACACCCCAAACGTAGGAGAATATAGGCGTATCGTCATGAAACAGCAGGCCATTGGTTAAATCATCTATAGAAAAGGCTGTTAATATTGGCGATGCCAGCGGAAAGCCAAAAGTTTCCCAGGCCAGCTTGATGCTCCCATGTACTGTTGATGGGTTTCCACCTTTAGAAAGATAAAAGTGATTTATTGTGAGCAATGAAAGTACCGCGGGGATACCTATCCAGATGCCGTTTTTTATCCAGGTAACAATGTCTTTTGTTCCTATAGAAAACCTGATCCATAAAAAGCAACAGGCGGCGGCCAGCATCCATAAAAACGATGATTTACAAATAAAGCCGATGATCCCTGCAGCAAACAGGAATACCGCCATTTTCCAGCTGATTTTTTCAAAGGCTACGCATCCGTATAAAAACCAGCCTGTATACCCTAAAAGCAATACCTCGCCTCCGTTATAAAATACATAAGGTGTAAAAAACGATACCTGGATAAATATGAACAGCACGCTTAAGGCCGATATTATAGGCGTAAAACCCGCCTTTTTAAAGAAGCAGTAAAAACCAAAAATTCCAGATAGCGAAAATAACAGGGTTACGATAGAGGAAGCACGCCCGGTATTAACACCAAAAATCAGCTTAAAAAAATAAGGTACCAGGTATTGCCCCGGCGACCACCATGCCAAAAATTCAGATGTGTTTTTGCTGATATCGTTTTGGTTGGGTTTTACACTGATATTAAAAGCTGAGCCCAGTTCCATCGAGCGCATTACCTGGAAGCCTTTGCTTGGGTCAGGGTAGATGGCTGCCGGGGCGATGATCAGCATGACGCCCATAATGAAAACAATCCCGCTGACAACCAATAGAATGATTTGGTGGGCTTGTAGTTTTTGTTTCAGCATATAGTTATTTTAAGCAGATGATGTATAGTTAACTGATTTCGCGTGTCCGGATCTTTATCGCGGGGTTACCCTGGTAAATACCGTACGCGTCAAGATTGTTTGTGGCGATGGAGCCACTGGTAAGTACCGCGTGCGATGCCGCTGTTATGCCCGGGTTTACCATGGCCCCGGCACAGATCCACACACCATCCTCCAAAATTATGCCTTTGGTTATCAAGTCAAAGGATTTTCTTTTGTAATTGTGGCTGCCGGTCAACAATATCGCCCCCTGCGACAAGCACACATTTGCCCCGATATCAATCAGCACCAGGCTATCTATCCATACGTTTTCGCCAACCCAGGTTTCATCGCCTATACGGAGGTTCCACGGATATTTGATATTTACGCAAGGTTTAATAGTAACGTGCTTACCTATCCGTGCTCCAAACAGTTTCAGGCAAAATACCTTAAATGCGCTTGAAGGTATAATGCTGGTTTTAAAAAATACAGCATTAAAATAATACCATAAAATACGTTTTAAAGCATTGCCGCCGGGATTATAAGGATAGTTATTATAGATTGAAAGGTCAGTTTTTAGCATCTGCGCCGGTAAGCTTATCGTACATTTAGTCCAAATATACAGGCTAAGCGCTATAATTTTGCAGGGAATAATATTAAAAGTGGTATGATGGCAATATGCTTTGTTAACAAATTCATAAAGGAATGCAGGTGGCGGGTTAGGTAATAAGAATTTAATGATTCATGTTGAGGGCTGATTATTGCTTTGAAAGCATTGCCCGGACGGTGTGCTTTACCATTTAGCTACAGTATTAAAGTTGTTACTGGAAAAATCTCAATTATTTTAATCATTAGTTAACCTTTTACGGCCATCTCCGTATAAATGCGTTGTAAACCCCTAAATGAATAGACCGGTCACTAAAACACATTTATAGCATATGCTTGAATTTCTACGCTCTTATCATTTTGTTTATAATGTGCTCATAGTCGTATTTTCAACACTGGTAACACTACTATGTATACCCTCAATTTTACATGTTGCGCGTGCCCGCCATTTGTATGATGATGTTGGCCATTTCAGGAAACAGCATGATCAGGGTATTCCGCGTTTGGGTGGTGTGGCTATTTTTGTGAGTTTTACCATTACCGCTTTACTGTTCAGCATCATTGATAAAGCGCTGCCGGTTAGTTACCTGCTAACCGCTTGTATCATTTTGTTTGCCATGGGATTAAAGGATGACCTATCGGGAGTTAATTCCAGTACAAAGTTCTTGATCCAGTTTGTAGTTGCCGCTATATTGGTTATTCCCGGAGATATCCGGATCAGCAGCATGTATGGCGTATTTGATATTTTTGCGCTGCCGTATATTCCGAGTGTTATATTATCAATATTGGTTATTATGCTTGTCATCAATTCATTTAACCTTATTGACGGTATTGACGGACTGGCTGCAACAACCGGCATTATTGCCAACAGTACTTTTGCTGCGCTGTTTATTTATATGCAACAGTACGAGCTGGCAGCAATTTCACTTGCTATGGTGGGGGCGGTACTTGGTTTTTTACGTTTTAATATTACACCCGCTAAAATATTTATGGGTGATACCGGGGCTTTGCTTATTGGCCTGGTAACGGCGGTAATGGCTATTAAGTTTATTGAGCTAAGTAAAACCTCAACAGTTAAATTACCTTTTATATATACCGCTCCGGCCTTAATTGTTGCTATACTTATAGGCCCTGTTTTTGACACCCTCAGGGTTTTTACTATCCGTATCTTAAACGGAAAATCGCCGTTTGATGCCGACAGGAACCATATCCATCACCGCATATTGAAAATAGGTTTAACACATTTGCAAACCACTATGGTTTTAGCGTGCCTGAACCTTGTTTCGATAGTAATGGTGTTAATTTTCAATGGTTTAAATAACTCCTTGCTTATTGTATTGATATTTTTATTATCGCTATCCTTTAACTGGGCGATCACCTATTTTATCCGTTTAAAAAGACGCGGGTTCCTGATGTTCCGCAATTTTGGCGATTGACAATCAATTGTAACCTGCAGGTAGTAATCATACAAACCAAGGAAATTAACCATCCATCTTCATTAACTTTGTTGCACTATAATACTTTGCAATGAAGATAGCTATAAACGGGTTTGGCCGCATTGGCCGCATATTTTTAAGGAACATTCTATCGCACCCTGAAATACAGGTGGTTGCTATAAATGACCTTACCGACACGCAAACTCTTGCCCATTTATTTAAGTACGATTCTGTTCACCGCGGATTCAAAGGCGAGGTGAACGCTGATGATAACGGCCTTATCATTAACGGTAGCCATATACAGGTACTTGCCGAACGGGACCCGCTTAACCTACCCTGGAAAGCGCTGGATATCGATCTTGTTATCGAATCAACCGGTAAATTTACTTCGAGAAAAGGCGCCGAGGCCCATTTAATCGCCGGGGCTCGGCAGGTTATCATATCTGCCCCTTCAACAGATAAAAATGTACCCACTGTTGTGCTTGCAGTGAATGACGGGCAGGTTGACCTTCAGTCGCCGATATTGTCAAACGCTTCATGTACAACCAACAATGTTGCCGCGATGGTGAAAATACTGGACGAAAACTGGGGTATTATTGATGGTTATATTACGACTGTGCATTCCATGACCGGTGATCAGAACCTGCATGACGCGCCGCATAAAGACTTGAGGCGGGCAAGGGCCGCATCTGCTTCTATCATACCTACAACCACAGGTGCTGCCAAAGCCATAACAGCTATATTTCCGCACTTAGATGGACGGCTGGGTGGTGCCGGCATTCGTGTACCGGTGCTTAACGGCTCTTTAACAGATTTTACCTGCAGCCTTAAAAAGCAGCCTACCATAAACGAAATTAACGGGGCTTTTAAACAGGCGGCCGATGGGCCAATGAAAAATGTGTTGGAATATACCGAAGATCCTATTGTATCAACAGATATACTGGATAATCCGCATAGCTGCATTTTTGATGCGCAACTAACTTCTATAGTAGGAGGGCTTGTAAAAGTTGTTGGCTGGTATGATAATGAAATGGGCTACAGCAGCCGATTGGCCGATCTGGTAGTTCAGATAGCCGAACTAAAAAAGCAGCCGGCCTAAGCCGGCTGTAGGCAATTATTTATTGTAAACTACTTTAGCGGTTGTAGATGTGGCGTCGGTGTTTTTGCCGTTCATATAATAATATGAAGAAAAGCCAATCACGTCAGTAGCTTGTTTCAGAATATCATTTTGAGCTTCAATAGCAAGGTCATGTTGTTTATAGGCTTTCGAAAATACTATTACCCTTTCTAATACCAGCTTGGTAAGCTTTTTACCATTTACAGTTGAGGTTGATGCCGACTTAATAGCTACGTTATTAAGGTTGTCGTCAAGATAGTTGGTTGCTACCTGGTTGTCTTTATTAATTGTAGTGAAGTTAAAATTGGCCAAACCCGATTTTGAAAAATCCTCTTTGAAATGTACTGCCGATGATTTTTGATAATCATCAGAGTTTAGGACCAAATTAACGGTTTCGGTGTAATTTAAATAAAGGATATCGTCGGTTACTTTGGTATTTACTATTTGGTCGGCTATATCAAGTTTTACAGCGCCTGCTGCCGGAACACTTGCGTCTGTATTTGAACCGGTGTTTGTACCTGAGTCTGAGCCGGTATTGGTGCCTGTATTTATACTCGTAGCACCTTTTGCTACTTCGGGCACTATATCAGTTTTTTTGCAGCTTGCGAAAACGGTGATAAGGAAAATGTAGGTAATATATTTTTTCATTTTTATTGTTAGTTTTTTCCTCATCAGAGGCAACAACTATGCCTTACTCCTGATTTGTTTAATAGTAAGTAATAAGCAAATCCTTTTAATTGAAGGTTGGTGTTAGTGGGCGAAGCAGCGAAATGTTAACCTGCAGTTATTATTTTTATGGGATAAAAATTCCCCATTCGGGGAATTTTGCCAATTTTGCGGCTATGGTCAGGTTTATTAAAGTTGATGAGTTGCTTCATGTACGCAACGAAGTGCTGCGTGAGGGCAGACTTACCCTTGATGAATGCCGTTTTCCGTCAGATAATACTGAAGGCAATTTTCACCTTGGTTATTTTGTTGATGATGAGCTGGCATGTGTGGCTTCTTTTCATCCCCAAAGCTATGGTGAATTTAATGGTATGGGTTACCAATTGCGTGGTATGGCAACCATTGAAAAATACAGAGGAAAAGGTTTCGGCAACCAGCTGGTTAACTTTGCCCTGGTATACCTGCGCGGGCAAAAGGCAGATTACCTGTGGTGCAACGCTCGTAAAAATGCTATCCGCTTTTATAGTGACCTTGGTTTTGAGATTGTTTCGCCCGAATTTGAGGTGCCGGGTATAGGGCCTCATCATGTAATGTATGTTAAAATAAGATGAAATTTCGGCGGAATGAAACAGCTTTTTTCCATTTTAGTTAAGTATTTTGAATTAAAATGCTCAATTTGCGCCCGTTCATAACAAATGACCCTTTAATAGATATGAAAACAATAGATCAAATTAGTTTTGCCGGCAAAAAAGCCCTCATCAGGGTTGATTTTAACGTGCCTCTTGACGAGAATTTCAATATTACCGACGATAACCGTATGACGGCAGCTTTGCCAACCATTAAAAAGATATTAAAAGATGGTGGTAAAGTTATCCTGATGTCGCACCTTGGCAGACCGAAAGATGGTCCTACTGATAAATATTCTTTAAAGCATATCGTATCTCATTTGTCAGATCTGCTTGGTCAGCAGGTTCAGTTTGCTGATGATTGCATCGGCGAGCAGGCTGTTGAAAAATCAAAAGCACTTGGTAACGGCGAGGTTTTATTGTTAGAAAACCTTCGTTTTTATAAAGAAGAAGAAAAAGGTGATGTTGCCTTTGCCGAAAAATTATCAAAATTAGGTGATATATACGTAAATGACGCGTTCGGCACTGCTCACCGCGCTCACGCTTCAACTGCCATCATTGCTCAGTTTTTCCCTGAGGCTAAATACTTCGGTTACCTGATGGCCGCTGAGCTGAACAATGCCGAAAAGATCCTGAACAACGCACCTAAGCCTTTCACTGCTATTATGGGTGGTTCAAAAGTATCTGATAAAATTGAACTGATTGAGCGTTTGCTTGATAAAGTTGATAACCTGATCATTGGTGGTGGTATGGCTTATACCTTTGCTAAAGCTGATGGTGGAAACATAGGTACTTCATTGGTTGAGATGGATAAACTTGACCTTGCATTAAGCTTAAGGCAAAAAGCTAAAGACAAAGGTGTGAACCTGTTGTTGCCTTTAGATAATATCATCGCCGATGCTTTTTCAAATGACGCCAACACAGATATTGCTAAAACCGGCGAAATAAAAGATAACTGGATGGGCCTTGATATCGGTCCTGAAACTGTTGCTTTATTCAGCAAGGTAGTTGAAGAATCAAAAACCATTTTATGGAACGGCCCGATGGGGGTTTTTGAAATGGAGAAATTTTTAGGCGGTACTAAAGCCATTGCCGAAGCCGTAGCTAAAGCTACTGAAAACGGTGCTTTCTCATTAATTGGTGGTGGTGACTCTGCCGCTGCGGTTGCTAAATTTGGCATGACCGATGAGGTAAGCTACGTGTCAACCGGTGGTGGTGCTTTATTGGAGTACATGGAAGGCAAAGAATTGCCTGGTGTAAAAGCAATAAACGACTAATACATACTAAAACGAACAAAAAAGGCTCCGTCACCGGAGCTTTTTTTGTTTACAGGTCATCAACTTATTCTTTATAATTATTTAACTTCAAATTGAGTTTTTCAATATTGTCTTAACCAATTATAAAGTATGGTCAACATTAACTCCGGAGGGACGGCTCAGCATACTTTTGATGCTATCGTTATCGGGTCGGGTATTAGTGGTGGATGGGCTGCTAAGGAGCTTTGCGAAAAAGGGTTAAAAACGCTGGTGCTGGAACGTGGCCGGAATGTTACGCATTTAAAGGACTATCCAACAGCTACTAAAAATCCCTGGGATTTCCCTCATCGCGGCCACTTACCTGAGGCGATAAAAAGCGAAAACCCAATAGCCGGAAAATGTTATGCTTTTAGCGAGGCCACAACTCATTTCTTTGTTAAAGATAAAGAGCATCCATATGTTCAGGAAAAACCCTTCGACTGGATCAGAGGGTACCAGGTGGGCGGGAAATCATTGCTGTGGGCCAGGCAAACCCAACGTTGGAGCAAGTTTGATTTTGAAGGTCCGGCAAGGGACGGATTTGCTACTGCCTGGCCTGTTAGTTACCAGGATATTGCACCATGGTATAGCCATGTAGAGCTATTTGCAGGTATTGCCGGCAACAAGGATGGCTTGGAAACACTGCCCGACGGAGAGTTTTTACCACCATGGGAAATGAATGTGGTTGAAAAACATATTCAAAAAAGGATCATGGACGCGTATAAAGACCGGCATGTTGTTATCGGAAGATGCGCCCATTTAACCAAGCCGCAGCCCATTCACTTACAACAAGGCCGGGGTCAATGCCAGGCCCGGAGTTTATGTGAGCGCGGTTGTCCGTTTGGCGGATATTTTAGCTCTAACTCTTCAACCTTGCCATGGGCTGCAAAAACCGGTAATCTTACACTCCGACCTGATTCTGTTGTGCATTCCATTATATATGATGAACAAAAGGGAAAGGCAACCGGCGTAAGGGTGATAGATGCACATACCAAAGTAGCAACCGAATATTATGCTCGCATCATTTTTGTAAATGCTGCTACCTTAAATTCCAATCTTATTTTACTGAACTCAAAATCATCCAGGTTTCCAAACGGATTGGGAAATGATAATGATTTGCTGGGCAGGTATATCGCCTTTCATAATTACCGAGGATCATTAACAGCAACTATCGACGGATACCTGGATACCTATTATTATGGCAGAAGGCCTGCCGCGGTTATGATGCCCAATTTCAGAAACGTTTATAAACAGGAAACCGACTTTTTAAGGGGGTATATGACGTTTTATACCGCCACAAGAAGTAGCTGGGGCCACGCGGTTGACGGCGATCAGATTGGAGCAAACTATAAAGAAAATATCGCCGAACCCGGAGGCTGGAACATATACATGATGATGCAGGGCGAAACTATTCCCAAAGCTGCGAATAGGGTGAGCCTGAGTAAAGACCAAAAGGATGAATGGGGGATACCATTATTATCCGTTTCGGTAGATTATGACGATAACGATGTGAAATCCATGAACGATTTTTTGCAGCAGGGAGCTGAGATGCTTGACAAGGCCGGTTGTAAAAATATAGCTCCTAATGATAGTAAACAGGCCCCTGGGCTGGATATTCACGAGATAGGGGGGATAAGGATGGGAGCCGATCCGCGGACATCATTGCTAAACAAATGGAACCAGCTGCATGCATGCCCGAATGTGTTTGTAACCGATGGCGCCTGTATGACATCTACCGGGACTCAAAACCCTTCGCTAACTTTCATGGCCCTCACAGCACGGGCCGCAAACTACGCGGCAGATGAATTGCGGAAAAACAATATATAGTTTTTTTGATAATTTGATATGTTGTAGGTTTATTAAAGAAGCAAAGCGTTTCGATCTTCGATAATTATAAATAGTATTTTCGCTGGTATTGAAATCAAATAATTTACATATCCGGCTATTTAATGAAGCAGATCGTGATAAGCTTAGAGAAATCTACTTGCTTTGCCGGATCCAGGTTTTTCATTGGGCGGATAGTGCCTTATTTACATTAAACGATTTTGATGCCCATACCAAGGACGAAGATATATGGATAGCCGAGTGCGATGATGAAATAGCAGGCTTTATGGCTGTTTGGTCACCTGATGCTTTTATTCATCATTTATATGTTGATGCTGCTCATAGGGGAAAAGGCGTTGGCAAGGCCCTGCTGGTTTTGGCAGCTCAAACTTATCCATCGCCGCTCAGTTTAAAATGCCTTGTTAAAAATGAGGCAGCATTACAATTCTACCGGGCTTTGGGATGGCAAGTTGTGGAAGAAGGTAGAGATACCTTAGGCGATTATTTTTTAATGAAAAGCATATAATAAAAGGGCGTTTTTAGATAGAAAAAGCCCTTTTATTATATGAACGGCTAATCGCTATTCGAAGTCTCTGACTTCGGATGACTATGCCTGTAGTCTAAGACTACAGCACTGGCTTTTGGTCCGCCTCCAATTATTGAATTTTAACAGAAGTTACCACATCATTAGCGTTAGGCGATAGTGTGGTGAAATTAGGTGTATTTGCGGTCCGTGTCCATGAAGTACCAGTCGAATTATCGTTCGAATACATCGTTACTGTCCAGCCGGTTGGTATTTTCATCGATGAAGCCCAGTTATCTACAAAGCCATAGGCCTGAAGTTGGGCAAGGGTATAGGTACCTTTAGGTATGGCGCTTGTAACTGTGCCCCCGTAATTGATGTCCTGGTAAAAAGTTACGCCTGTAGTACTTGTTCCTGTATATACTGTAGGCTTGCCGTACAGTGCGTTTGATACGCTTGACAGGTAAGTGTGCGAGTCGGCATTAGGAAGGTTGTAATACAGGTAAATACCATAGTTATTATTAACTGTTTGTGTAGCCAGTGATGCGGCAGTTGATGAGCTGGTGCTTTGAATGTCAATAGCGGCAGGGCCAAGGTTGGCGGCAGTTAATCCCGGAACGTTTGGAACTGAGTAGGTACCATAAATGGCGTTCCAGCTATAGTTTACCTGCGAGCCAACAGTTACACCATTATAGCTTAAACGTGAAGCTGCCGGGCCATAGTAATAAAAGGAAATTATTTTGGTAGGCATCAGGTTGCGAAGCGCGGTAACCAAATAAACAAATGAGCTTGCATTTGGCTGCCCGGTACCATTGGTGCCGTAATCGGCATATTCATCGTCAAAGTCGATACCATCAAGACCGTAGGTAGTAACCGCGTTGCTTAGTTGCTGAGCGAAATCATTTGCGGCGGCCTGAGTTGGAAAATTGGAAATACCTGCCCCCTGGTGGTTTCCCAAAATAGACAATAGTACTTTAATACCTTTAGCCTGTAAGCTTTGAATGTAAGTGGCTTTGTTGTTAAGCACATTGGTTACCTGCGGATTAAAGTACAAAACTGCCTTTTGAGTACCTGTATCATAATTGATATTGGCAGCGAATATGATAGCGATATCAAAAAGCTGCTGCCCGGTTGACAGGGTGTAGTTGCCCACATTACGAATGTCGTTGTTGTTAACTTCCACATAGCAAACACCTTTTGGCCCGGCTACACCAATGGCATTGGTGCTTAGTTTTGAAGAGCCACCGGCTGCGTCGGTTGGTAGCGCGGCTTTTTCCTTTTTACAGGCGGATGTGATAAGCATTACAATACCGAATAAGGCGGTTAACGTTTTTGCAAAGGGCAGATTAAGGTTTGTTCTCATAATTGTTGTGTTTGTTAAATTGTTTATAAAAGATAAATTGTTTTAGCATTTTGGTTCGCGTAACGTCAGCCCATAGCACGGCCATAGGGATTTACTATCTCTTAAAAAAGCTGTTTAAAATATTTAGGTTACCGCCGCGTTTTAGGTCCCCGCGTTGGTGTTATATCGGTTCAAGTGTATAGACCATTAAACGGGGGAAATTGCCTACAGGTTTTAATTATTATTTTATAAAAATTCAACCATAGTTAATAAAAGTATTTTTTACACTTATTTTTAACTTTAACAAAAACCTTTATTCTGTAACAAAAAAGCGGCTTTTATTAAATTAGGGTATCGCCTGTTGTCCTTTTTATTTTATTCGGCTACATTTGATTGACTGACAAAAAATTTATGAAGAAAACTTTACTGCTCGCTTTTTGCCTTTTGCTTTCCGCATTAGGTATTTACGCTCAGCCCAAAGGGCCCGATGCCGATTATATCAAAGCCAATTACCAGAAATACGAATACCAGATCCCGATGAGGGACGGTAAAAAACTATTTACCTCGGTATATGTGCCAAAAGATCAATCGAAAAAATACCCCTTCATGATGGACAGGACCCCATACAGTGTTGCGCCTTACGGCACAGAATTGTATAAAGGCAGCCTTGGCCCATCGCCTCTGTTTGCACACGATGGTTATATTTTTGTTTACCAGGATGTACGTGGCCGCTGGATGAGTGAGGGTATCTACGAAGAAATGACTCCTGAAAAGGAAGATCATAAAACCAATAAAGATGTTGATGAGGGTACAGATACCTATGATACTATCGACTGGTTGCTGAAAAACATCCCGAACAATAATGGTAAAGTAGGGGTATGGGGTATTTCGTATCCGGGTTTTTATACTACAACTGCTTTGTTAAGCCGTCACCCGGCTTTAGTGGCAGCGTCACCGCAGGCCCCGATTGCCGATTTGTACCGTGATGACGCGTTCCATAATGGCGCGTTTATGCTGGTTGCCAACTTTGGTTTTTATCCTGGCTTTACCAACAGACAGGATGATAAACCAACCCAGCGTCGCGGCAAAGGCTTTGATGCCGGTACTGAAGATGGCTATGACTTTTTTATGAAGATGGGTTCGATGAGAAACTCAAATGTTAAATATTATAAGGATACCATTCGCCTGTGGAACGAAATGCTTGATCACCCTAATTATGATCAGCATTGGAAAGATCGTAACGTGCTTTATCATCTGCATGACATCAAAACTGCGGTATTGGTAACCGGTGGCTGGTATGATGCCGAAGATTTATACGGCGCCATCAATACCTATAAAACATTGGTAAAAGAAAATCCTAAAACCCCGGTTTACTTTGCCATGGGGCCTTGGGTACACGGCGGCTGGGCGCGTGGCGAAGGCGATCATCTGGGCGATGTTGGCTTTGGCGGTTCTACCGGTCCGTTTTACCGTGAAAAAATTGAGTTCAACTTCTTTAGTCATTATTTAAAAGGCTCTGCTGATTTCGACCTGAAGCCGGTATCAACCTTTGAAACCGGTGTTAACGAGTGGAGAACTTATAACACCTGGCCGCCAAAAGAAGCTACCGAGAAAAACCTGTACCTGCTGCCGGGTGGCAAATTATCATTTACCGCACCAACTATTGTAGCCGATAGTCATGACGAATTTGTATCTGATCCTAATAAACCAGTGCCGTTTATCAACAGTATTGATATGGATATGAAGCGCGAATACATGACTGCTGATCAGCGGTTTGCATCACAGCGTCCGGATGTGCTCACTTATGAAACCGGTTTGTTAGATAAGGATGTAACTATTGCAGGTAATATCTGGGCTAATCTTAAAGTTTCAACTACAGGTACCGATGCCGACTGGGTAGTTAAGGTGATTGACGTTTATCCTGACTCTACCAAAAATACCAAATGGGCTGGTAAAGATGTTTACCTGAGCGGTTATCAGCAAATGGTACGCAGCGAAGCTATGCGCGGTAAATTTCGTAATGGTTTTGATAAACCTGAGCCTTTTGTGCCCGGTAAAATAACGCCGGTAAACTTTGAGCTGCAGGATGTGCTGCACACTTTCAAAAAAGGCCACAAAATCATGGTGCAGGTACAAAGCACCTGGTTCCCGCTTATCGACAGGAACACGCAGCAGTTTCAGGATATCATGAAAGCAAAAGATACAGACTTTAAAAAAGCCACGCATAAGGTTTATACTTCAAAAACAAACCCGAGCTATTTAAAGGTTAGGGTTATTGAATAAAATACTGCAATGTAAGCGTAACAGCCTCATGTATTTACATGGGGCTGTTACGTTTTACACCATAGCGCCGTAAAGGTTATTAGTTAAACCTATAACCATGTACAAATACATTATCTTTTTTATGGTAGCGGCAGTCTTATCAGGCTGTAAAAAACATAACCAGCAAGCGGGCTGCCCAAGCCAGGTCTGCACGCAGGAATTTGCTTCAATAACCGTGCACTTTGTTACCAAAGATGGCCTGCCTACACCAGGGAAAAATGTAACTGTGATAAATTTACGAACTCACGAGGCTATAATTGCCAAAGGTAACGGTGGCGCTGTTGTGCCATCTATCGGTCCTAACTTATTTACTATTGCTACTGATAATAATAAAAGTGAATTTTCGACTGAAGGCGATGATGTGGAACTTACTGCAACTGACGTAGTAACCAATATCACCAAGACCGCCACATTTAAAATTTCGGGTGGCTGTAATTGTCATATCTCTAAAGTATCCGGACCGGATAAAATAGTTTTCAATTAATAAGTTATTTATTCAACAGAAGGCTGCACGATCATCAACAGTGCAGCCTTTTTGCATTTACGGTTATTTAAACTAATTATAAATAAAACTTGCAGAGAGGAAGTCTTTTTATATTTTTGCGCTTAATTAGACTTAATCTAAATAGAATGTTAAATAACCTTTACTACTCCCTGCGCACAATCCCTTTTTTAATTTTATTCCTGTTTTTAAATGTATCGATCCTGAAAGCTGAAGACGAAGGCAATAACGGCAAAATAACCGGTGTTGTTAAAACCAGCGATGATAAACCGGCTTCATTTGTAAATGTTGCCATTAAAGGATTAAACAAAAGTACTACCACAACCGATAACGGATCGTTTGCCTTTCATAACGTTAAACCTGGCACTTATATCCTGGTTACTTCATATGTAGGCACCAAAACCGAAGAACAAACCGTAACAGTTACCGCAAATAAAACTACTGTGGTATCTTTTAAACTTAATGAAAGTTCGGCCCAGTTAGATGAGGTTGTGGTTTCATCAACCAAAACCATCAACCGTAAAAAACTAAACATCGGCAAAATGAACGTATCGCCAATGGATCTGCCTCAAAGCGTTACCGTAATAGGCCGCGATGTGCTTGATCAGCAACAGTCATTACGTTTGAGCGATGTTATTAAAAACGTTAACGGCGTATACCTGTATAGCAGCCGTGGTAATACCCAGGAAACTTTTGGCGCCCGCGGTTACAACTTCGGAAGCAACAACATGTTCAAAAACGGTTTCAGGGTTAACTCTGGCGTTGTGCCTGAGATCAGCTCACTGGAGCGTGTAGAAGTATTGAAAGGTAGCGCTGCATTACTATACGGAAACGTTGCACCCGGAGGTATCCTGAATATGGTAACCAAAAAGCCTTTGTTTGAGCGGGGCGGCCAGGTATCCATGACCTATGGTAGCTATGATCTTTACCGCCCATCGTTTGATGTTTACGGTCCTATATCTTCCAAATTAGCTTATCGAGTAAACGGTACTTATGAAAATGCTAAAAGCTACCGCGATAACGTAAAATCAGAAAGGGAATATATTAACCCGTCATTCCTGTATAAAATAAGCGATAAAACAACTTTGATTGTTGAGGGCGATTATCTTAACTATGATTTTACCCCCGATTTCGGAACCGGACAAATCAACAATGTCATTGCCAAAGTTCCGCGTAACAGGTATTTGGGTGCCTCATGGTCAACCGGTAATACCAAACAAACTACAGCTACTGCAACTATTAACCATCAGCTCAATAGCCTTTGGCAGTTAAGCGGTGGTTTTTCATACCAGCATTTTAACCGCCAATACCAAACAACCGAGCGTGTATTGCCAGATGCCAATGGCGATTGGGGCCGTACCCTAAACAGGGCTAAAACGCTTGAAGATTATTATACAGGACAATTCAATATTACCGGCCAGTTTAACACAGGTGCTATAAAACACAATATTTTAGCCGGTGTTGATGCCGATTGGTATCGTAATAATGCTTATACCTATGTTGCTACTGTAAATAAAGTATCAAGCTATCTTGATCAAAATAATGCGCCACAAAACGCAATTTATGACAAGATCAACATCTTTGACCTTGATAAATACACGCTTCGCACTGATAAACCACAGATGAATCCGTTTTATAGCATTTTGACGCCGACCAATCGTTTTGGCGCTTATGCCAATGACCTGATCAGTTTATCTGAAAAAGTTAAAGTACTTGCCGGTATCCGTTGGTCATATCAATATGTATCACCTACATCAGTTAGCAATTATAATACACTTGCTACCGCAACTCAGGCGGCCGGTAAAGAAGATAAAGCATTTTCACCGCGTGTGGGCGTAGTTTATAAGCCAATAGCTAATACCGCCCTGTTTGCAAGCTACTCTAATTCATTTGTAACCAATACCGGTACTGATATAACTAACAAGCCGCTCGATCCTTCAATGATCGACCAGTATGAAGTTGGTGTTAAAAATGATTTCCTGAACGGTAACCTGTCAGTAAACGTAACAGCCTACCGTATTAAAAATAATAACCTGGCCCAAACAGCACCATTTGCTGCTGATGGGGTTACACCTAACATCAACACCAACATTAAAGTACTAAGTGGTGAAACAAGAAGCGATGGTGTGGAGCTTGATATCGCCGGTCACCCGGTAAAAGGTTTGGATGTATTGGCAGGTTATAGCTATATCAATGCCAAATACACTAAAACAGGTACTGCAGTTGGCAGCAACATTGCAGGACAGCCATTATTAAATACACCAAAGCATACCGCCAACACCAGCGTATTTTATACCTTTTATAACGGCGATTTAAAAGGCTTTAAAGTAGGCGCATCTGTTTACTACCTGGGAGATCGTGTTGCGGGTAATGCCAATACAGTAGGTCAAACCCAAACTATATCGAGGTTAGTTAATGTATCGGGCTTTACCACGGTTGATGCTTCGGTAGGTTATACTTATAAAAAGATCTCGATTATTGGTAAGATCTCAAATATTGGCAACGTGCTTAATTACAATGTGCACGAAAACTATAGTATTAACCCTATACCGCCAAGACAGTTCTTAACTACATTAAGTTATCGATTCTAATTAATTGAATTTAACCGGGCATGGGAACATGCCCGGTTTTTATGCTTATAAAAACTGATGAAAGTATTTTTCCGCACCATCCACCTCTACTTAAGCCTTGCGGCAGGAGTAATCATTTTTTGCTCGTGCTTAACCGGTACCATGCTGGTTTTTGAAAAGGAAATTCAGCAGGCACTTAATCCGCAGCGGTATTTTGTAAAACCCCAGGATAAAAGGCTGCCGATATCTGCGCTGACTGCAGGCGTTTTAAAGCAGATTCCCAAATCAAAACTGGCAACTGTCACTGTTTATGAGGATCCTGAGCGTACTGTAGAGGTGGCCCTTATTGTACCTGAAAAGAAGGATAAGAAAGCGGCTGGTGTTCCTAAGACTGAGAAACATGCTGGCACGCATACCAAAAAGGATACTAAGCTAAAAGATGCGGAACGCTCGAATCTTACCGCATTTGTAAACCCATATACCGGACAAGTAGTTGATCAGTTTAACCGCAGGCAAACTTTTCTGTATTCGGTAGAGATGTTTCACCGCTATTTACTGGGCGGCAAAAATAGCCTGGGCGATTGGGTGATTAGTCTCTCAACCTTGTTTTTCCTGGTGATTTTGATAACCGGTGTAATACTTTGGTGGCCTAAAACCAAGGTTATTATGAAGCAGCGTCTTAAAATAAAATGGGGCGGCAGCGGAAAGCGTTTAACACACGATCTGCATATCGTTACCGGTTTTTATACTTCTATATTTTTGATCATCATTTCGGCCTCCGGCTTGGTCATGACCTTTAAATGGGCAAACAGTACTTTGTTTTTCCTTACCAATTCAAAAGTTGTTGCCAAAGAAGATATCAAAACCCCGCTTTCAGTCTATCAGTCGGGCGTTACTGCTATTTCACCTGAAGCTGCTATTGGCGCTTTAGGTAGTAAAATAACCGATGCCGAAAATTTCACTATCCGTTATCCAAAGGATACCACATCGGTTTACACTTTTAATGTGCTCAAAAAAGGTTCAGTTGAACTTGCTACGGATACTTATTATATTGATCAATACAGCGGCAAAATAGCAGGCTCAGCTTTATATACTGATAAAAGCCTTGGCCAGCGCATTAGAGGGGTTATCAAACCCATTCATACAGGTTCTATTTATGGCTGGCCTACCCAGGTTTTAGCCTTTTTGATCACCCTGGTTTCACTCATTTTCCCGGTAACCGGTGTAATGATGTGGCTTAATCGTACGAGCAAGAAAAAGAAAAAACAGGTTCGCGGCAGGTCGAAGGTATTGCCTGTTGAGGTTGCTTAAGTAAGAAAACGTAAGCATATAATAAAGTCACGTCATTGCGAGGTACGAAGCAATCCCCAACTATGCAGGGTGGCTAATCACTAAAACGCGATGTCATTTCGAACGAACCCCGCGGTGGCAATTGTGCGCAAGGGGAAAGGAGAAATCTTATACGCCCTGCATATTTCGCTGACATGATGTATAAGATTTCTCTTTCGCCCCAACGCTCATTCTGCCCGTGCTCTATCGAAATGACATTTTTTTTAAGGTATAGGTATCTTTTAACTTTTTCCGCAACCACTTACTTTAACAACCCTGCCGGAATTTTCCCATCCACTTTTGGAAATGGAATACCCAGGAGTTTAACCATAATCGGCGTCATATCGCGCAGGTTCATTTCTTCTATCACAGCGCCTTTACGAATGCCCGGGCCATAAGCAATAAGGCCGGTACGGATATTTTTGGTGTCGGGAAAATGGCCGTGTGTGCCACCTTTGCCAGGCTTTACAGCATTGCCCGTATTGGCAGCGCTGAACGATGCGTCATGTTCTCCGGTAATAGCAAACGCTACATTCGGGTTATAGCCGCCTTTATTTAATTGTTCCCTGCTTATGATGCGGTAATATTGTTTCACGCTATCAGGCTGTGCTTCCAGTATTGTTTTTACTTTATTAGCTGTAGCTTTATCAGAGGGATCTTTCAGGTACAGGTACGCAGATCCGCCAACTGCATTAAATTGGGCTTTCCAGTCGCCGGTTTTCAGGTCGGTAATTAATCCGGCTTCTCTTAGCCACACATTAGGCGAAATCGTTTTCTTTACATCATAAAAACCATGGTCGCCACCAATCAGTAATACGGTGCTTTCCCATATACCTGCAGATTTCAAAGCATCAATGATAATGCCCACCGCAGCATCCGCGTCAGCAACGGCTTCCTGTACCCGTGCCCCGGAACGTCCTTCGGCATGCTCGGCGCCATCAACAGAAAATACGTGAATGGTCATCAATTCGGGCTTGCTTTTTTTGATCACGTACGCGGCAATTTTGGCAATGTTCTGATTTTTTCCTGCATCAATCTTGTCCACGCCGCCAAACACTTCTTTTTTTACTTCGGCATAAAAACCCTGCGGTAAAGAATACTGCTCACGGATGCCATCGCCCAGGCCACCTATGTCGGGAATGTTATAATCGACAGGAGCATTGACAGATACCGGCCAGTAAAGTGAGGCAACGGTCATGCCTTTATCTTTTGCCGCCTTCCAGATGGTGGGCGCGTGGATAGAGCTATCCTGCCAGTAAGGCTGTTGCGGTGCTCCGTCGGGAGTAAATATGTTGTTGTAAAATATATCGTGCTTAGCGGGTTGAACGCCGGTAACTATGGTAGTATGCGAAGGATAGGTCATAGATGGGAACACGCTGTTCACGCCTTTGGCGTAAGCGCCCTCTTTCATCAGCGCGTGAAGGTTAGGTGTTTGCCATTCGCTGTCAAGATAAAAATCCGGGCGAAACCCGTCGATGGTTACGAAGATAACGTGTTTGGCAGTTTGTGCCATCATTTGTCCTGTTGTAATAAACAGGGCGAGTAATGCTAAGGATAATTGCTTTTTCATGGTAGGTATGTAGAGTTTCCGGGGAGTTAAAAGCTTTTAGCAACCGGAATGAAACGGCGGTAAAAGTGCTCCTAATTTTGTTAACTCCCTGTGAAGTTATAGTTACGTAATCAGCCTAACGGCTCCCTGACCATGATCCAGTAAGGGCAGCCGGTAAGCGGCTCAAGCACTTCCTTTGTTGTTTTATATCCCATCCGCTCATAAAACCTGATGTTACGCGGGGTGAAAGTTTCGAGGAAGGTCGGTATCCTGTTTTTGTCTGTTTCGTTAAGTACTTCCGTTAACAGGCCAGCGCCCAGTCCTTTGCCCTGGTAATCGGGCTTGATCCCCGCAATTGACAAATACCAAGCATCCTGCAGTGTTACGTCAAGCTGTTCGCTCATAAACGAAACAATGGTTTGGTATGCATTGAGCGATGCTTCGCCCATGTAGGTTTTTATAAAATCTTTCTTTAACAGGCTTTTTTCGTTATCTGTAGCTTCGTCTAAAGGTTTACTCCAAATGGCTGCACCGTAAGATGAATCTCCGGCAATGGT
Source organism: Mucilaginibacter endophyticus (assembly GCF_003351025.1). Lineage (GTDB taxonomy): Bacteria > Bacteroidota > Bacteroidia > Sphingobacteriales > Sphingobacteriaceae > Mucilaginibacter > Mucilaginibacter endophyticus. The sequence goes on from NZ_QPCG01000001.1 coordinate 133,546, forward strand.
TAACCGGCCGTACTTTTCAGCTTCTGTCATGGAATAATCCATGTATCTCATCAATATTTCCTGCTTTTCCTGCTCGCTGCCGGTAATATCGCGTAACAATTCTATGTAAAAAGGGTCGGGGATGAGGGCTTCGTATAGGGCCGAAGCCAGGTCCTGGTATTTATAGATATACATGTATTTTGTCATATTCAACGGCTTAATATACAAAATATTAGTCCGGCAGGCTCAGGCAAGCAGTTGTGGTTTGCCGGTGTTATGCTTTCGCGATAATTGGTTTTTTCTCCCACTTTTTAATTGCTTGTAAGTTATAGCTGTGTGGTGTGGTAACTGCTTGTTTATTAGTGTTTTTTGTGGTTGGTCGGAATTCGAAAAAACTTTAAAAAACATAAAACAGAGCCACCTAAAAATTGTTGAAAACTTTTAGTGGGGGAAAGTGGTAGAAAGTGGTAAAAGTATTTACTTTTACGTTACAAAATTGCCCAAGTCATACAATGTCGTTTTTAACCGGTGAATTTGAGTGTAAGCTTGATCCTAAATTTAGGATGATGATCCCGGCTGGCCTTAAAAAAAAGCTTCCTGAACTGGAATCTGAAGGCCTGGTGATCAATCGCGGGTTCGAAAAGTACCTTGTCATATACACTAAAAAGGAATGGGATAAACGACTTGAAGATTTGAGCAAACTTAATGAATACGAAGAGGATAATATAGCCTTTATACGATATTTTACCCGTGGTGCCACCGAGCTTATGCCTGATGCTGCCGGTAGGGTATTGTTGCCGAAATTCCTGTTGGAATATGCGGGTATAAAAGGTGACGTTGTGCTGGCTTGCCAGTTAAATAAAATTGAGGTTTGGGATGCCGAAGCGCACCGCAAACTGATGGATGATGAGCCAAAAAGCTTTAGCGCGCTGGCTAAAAAAGTAATGGGCGGTAAAAATAAGGAGCAGGAATGAGTGAGTACCATGTACCGGTAATGCTGAAGGAGTGTATTGATGGGCTGAATATTGATCCGGACGGTACTTATGTGGATGTGACTTTTGGAGGTGGCGGGCATTCGCGCGAGATATTAAAACACCTGGGGCCAAAAGGCAGGCTGATCGCTTTTGATCAGGATGCTGATGCGCAGCGGAATATTATTGATGATGAGCGTTTTGTTTTTGTAGATCAGAATTTCAGGTATCTCAAAAATTTTTGCCGTTTACATGGTGCTATCCCTGTAAATGGTATCCTGGCTGATCTGGGTGTTTCATCGCACCAGTTTGATGAGGCCGATCGCGGGTTTTCCATCCGGTTTGATGCCGAGTTGGATATGCGCATGAACCAGTTGGGCGAGCTGACTGCTAAGGATGTGGTAAATAATTATTCGGTTGCCGACCTGCACCGGATTTTTGGCATTTACGGAGAAATTCAAAATGCTAAATCATTGGCCGAAACCATTGCTACTGCAAGGTTAAACGTGCCGATAGTTACCATTGCCGATCTGAAAAATGTGATCAGTAACCGCATCCCAAAAGGAAAAGAAAATAAATACCTGGCACAAGTGTTCCAGGCATTAAGGATAGAGGTTAACCAGGAGCTGGAAGCATTGAAGGATTTTTTAATGCAATCGGCAGATGTTTTGGCGGTTGGCGGCAGGCTGGTAGTGATGTCATACCACTCGCTGGAAGACAGGCTGGTAAAAAACTTCATAGCCAAAGGCAAGTTCAGTGGCGAGGTGGAGAAAGACCTTTATGGAAACGATAATAAACCGCTTGATGCTGTAAGCCGCGGGGCTATAACGGCATCGGCAGAGGAGATAATCAAAAATAACAGGGCACGGAGCGCTAAATTAAGAATAGCTGTAAAAAAATGACCAATCGTTTACGTACAGAAATTCAGGAAGAAGAGGAAGTAGAAGAAGTTGTTGAAGAAAGGCGACCTGCAAGGGAACTGCCCGATAACTTTTTTACTCAGCTTTTCACCAAAGGCTTTCTTACAACCGAGAAGGCTACCAATGCTTTGCCCTTTGTTTTGTTTTTAGCCTTTTTAGGTATGGTGTACATTGGTAATATGCACTATGCCGAAAAATCGGTACGCGAAATTGACGCGCTTACCAAAGAGGTTAAAGAGCTGGGCTGGGATTATAAATCGACCAAGGCTGATATGGCATTCAAAAGCACGCTGACCGAAGTGGCCAAGCGTGCAGATACATTGGGTTTGAGTCAGTCGGTTGATCCGCCGGGAAAAATAACAGTGAAGGAGGTGGTAGATGGGAATTAGGACTAACATACTGGCCAGGGTTTATTTAGCCTTTGGTCTTGTTTTGCTTTTGGCCATTGCCGTTGTTGTGCAGCTTTGCCGCCTGCAATATGTTCAGGGCGACAAGTGGAAAGCTATGGCTGCCGATCTTTCTGCTCAATATCAAACTGTTGAAGCGGCAAGGGGCAATATTTTTTCTGTTGATGGAAGTCTGCTGGCTACTTCGGTGCCGGAGTACGAGTTGCACATGGATATGCTGGCCGGTGGTATTGCATCGGATACGGCATTTAATAATAATATCGACCTGCTGGCTGCAAAGCTGTCAGGTATGTTTGGTGATAGGTCTGCAAGGGATTATTCGCGCGTATTGCGCGAGGCCCGCAGGGATAGCTCACGTTATGTGTTGATCAGGCGTAAGGTATCGTACCAGGATTTGAAAAAGATCCGCCAGTTCCCGGTGTTTAACATGGGTAAGTACAAAGGCGGATTGATCGTTATTCAGAAAAATAAAAGGATCTTGCCATTCCAGTCGCTGGCGGCACGTACCATCGGTTACAAAAACGAAAATGTGAAGAACCCGGTTGGTTTGGAAGGTGCTTATGCCTCATATATCAACGGTGAAAGCGGCAGGCGTTTAATGCAACGGATTCCGGGCGGTATCTGGATGCCGGTTGATGACGATGATGAAATAGCACCTAAAGATGGTGCTGATATCATTTCAACTATCAACGTAAATTTCCAGGATGTGGCGCAGGATGCATTGAAGAAACAGCTGGTTAAAAGCGCTGCCGATCATGGTTGTGTGGTGCTGATGGAGGTATCAACAGGAGAGATCAGGGCGATTGCCAATTACACACGCACTAAAGATGGTGATTACAAGGAGCAGATGAACTATGCTATCAGTAACGCCATCGATCCGGGGTCAACCTTTAAGCTGGCATCGTACATGACCATGCTCGATCAGCATAAGATTGATACCAGCACCATAGTTAATGCCGAGGGCGGTAAATATAAGTTCCCGAAAGGGCCAACCATTACCGATACCGAACATGATAATTATGAAATGTCGGTTAGGCGGGCTTTTGAAGAGTCATCAAACGTGGCTGCAGCAAAATTGGTTGATAAGTTTTACCATAATAACCCATGGCAGTACATCAATAAGCTGTACAGCTATCATCTGAATGAAAAGCTTGGGCTTCAAATTCAGGGCGAAGGCAGGCCGGTAATTAAAAATCCATCAAACCGCAGCTGGAACAAAAACTACAGCTTGCCTGAGATGGCTTACGGTTACGAAATGAATATTACGCCGCTTCAAATGCTGGCTTATTATAACTCGGTTGCTAACAACGGTAAAATGATTGCCCCGCTGCTGGTTCGCGAAATCAGGAGATTGGGCAATCCAATTGAGCAGTTTCAGGCAAGGGTAATTGCCGAGCAGGTTTGCTCAGAGGCTACTTTGGGTAAAGTAAGGGGTATGCTTGAAGGGGTGGTAATGAATGGTACTGGTAAAAATGTGATTAAAAACAAGCTTTACAGCGTGGCCGGCAAAACCGGAACAGCGCAGGTGGCCAACGGAACCAAAGGTTATAAGGATAAAAAATACCAGGCTTCGTTTTGCGGTTATTTCCCTGCCGATCATCCTAAGTATTCGATGATTGTGGTGATTAATAACCCAACGCAGGGCGATTACCTGGCGGCGAAAGTTGCTGGTCCGGTGTTTAGGGAAGTGGCAGATAGGGTTTATGCCAATGACCTGGATATTAACCAGAATTCGCAAACTCATTATGTAGGCAATACAGTGTTGCCGCAGGTGAAACAAGGTAATATGAAAGCCCTGAAAAAAGTTTATTCAAAACTGGGCGTTAAACCTTTGTATGCATCAGCCAATAGTTCGGTTGATACAAGCAATGGAATTCCGTTTGAGGAAGTAAAATATAAAAATGGTACTGTGCCGGCGGTAACGGGCATGGGGCTTAGCGATGCGTTGTACGTAATGGGTAACGCGGGTTATAAGGTAACTGTACGCGGAAGCGGTGTAGTTGCCAATCAATCGGTTACCGGTGGAAGTGTTATACCAAAAGGATCACGAATTTTATTAGAGCTGCAATGAGGTATTTAAGCGATGTAATTGATGGACTGGCCTTCACTGAGTTGCAGGGAAGCGCCGATGTGGAGATCACAGCGATTGCTTTTGATTCAAGAAAAGTAATCCCGGGGGCGATGTTTGTTGCTGTTAAAGGTACTGTTGTTGATGGGCACGATTATATCGATCAGGCCATTAAAAAAGGTGCTGTAGCGGTAATTTGCGAAGACCTGCCTGCTCATACCACCGGCGAGGTTGATTTCCTGATGGTGGCCGATTCGGCTGTGGCTTTGGCTATTGTAGCTGCTAACTTTTACGATAATCCATCGGCTAAATTAAAATTGGTTGGGGTAACAGGCACTAATGGCAAAACCACTATCGCTACGTTACTTTACCAGTTGTTCCGCGATTTGGGTTATAAATGCGGTTTACTATCAACTGTTGAAAACCAGATCAACGGCAAGGTGATCCCATCAACCCATACCACTCCCGATCCGGTAGAGCTAAACAGTTTGCTGGCCGAAATGGTGGACAGCGGTTGCGATTATTGCTTTATGGAGGTAAGCTCGCACGCAATTTCACAAAAACGAATAGAAAGTTTGGTTTTTGCAGGAGGTGTGTTCACCAACTTAACACACGACCATTTAGATTATCATAAAACCTTCCTGAGGTATTTGAATGCCAAAAAGGAATTTTTTGACGGCTTGCCGAAAGAGGCTTTCGCACTTACCAACAGCGATGATAAGAATGGTAATGTAATGCTGCAAAATACGGCGGCGCACAAAAAAAGCTATGGCCTTAAAACCATGGCCGATTATAAGGCACGCATCCTTGAAAATCAATTCAGCGGTTTGCTGCTGCAAATTGATGGCGAGGAAGTATGGTTTAAAATGGTGGGTACATTCAATGCTTACAACTTGTTAGGAGTTTACGCTACCGCGATGCTGCTTGAACAGGATAAAGCCAAAGTGCTTACCAGCTTAAGCAAACTGACCGGCGCCGAAGGCCGATTTGAATATATTACCGCTCCTAACAAAGTGGTGGGTATAGTTGATTATGCCCACACGCCGGATGCTGTTCAAAACGTGCTGAGCACCATTCATGATATCCGTAAGGGTAATGAGAAAGTGATCACAGTAATTGGCTGCGGCGGCGATAGGGATAAAACCAAACGCCCTATCATGGCTAAAACCGCCTGTGAATGGAGCGATAAGGTAATCCTGACTTCAGATAATCCGCGTACCGAGGATCCTGCGCAGATCATCAAAGAAATGGAAGAGGGTGTTGACCCGGCATTTAAAAGGCATACGGTTAGCATCATCGACAGGCATGAAGCAATCAAGACTGCCTGTATGTTGGCCAACCCCGGTGATATTATCCTGGTAGCGGGTAAAGGGCACGAAAAGTACCAGGAAATAAACGGAGTGAAAAACCACTTCGATGATATGGAAGAATTGGAGAACCGGTTTAAAGATTTGGTGTAAGAAGATACTATTAGTAAAAGAGAAGAGCAATGTTGTATTACCTGTTTAACTATTTAAGCAAAAATTACAGTATCCCGGGGATAGGTGTATTTCAATACATCACCTTCAGGATGGCGATGGCTGTAATTACATCATTGCTGATCACTACGGTTTATGGCAGGAGGTTGATTGATTACCTGCGCTTTAAACAGGTTGGCGAAACCGTTCGGAATTTGGGCCTGGAAGGGCAGATGCAAAAATCGGGTACCCCTACAATGGGTGGTGTCATTATTTTGCTTGGTATTTTAATACCAACGCTCTTGTTTGCCAAGCTGGAAAACGTTTATGTGATCCTGATGATAGTTACCACCGTTTGGCTGGGAGCTATCGGCTTTTTGGATGATTATATTAAAGTATTTAAAAAGAACAAAGAAGGTTTAGCGGGAAGGTTCAAGATCATTGGTCAGGTTGGTTTGTCGCTTATTGTTGGGTGGACGATGTATTTTAACAGCAGCATCATCATTCGTCAGGAAGTGGTTTTACCTGTAAAGGACGATGCTCCGGTTGAGTTTCATATGAAACGTAATACTCCGGTTTATACGCAGGATGTGCATTCTACCAAAACAACCATGCCGTTTTATAAAAACAATGAGTTTGATTATGCCAAGGTGCTAAAGTTTTTAGGTAAAGGTTACGAGCAATACGCGCTGGTGGTGTTCCTGTTTTTTGTGATCCTTATTATCACGTTTATATCAAACGGCGCAAATATAACTGATGGCATCGACGGACTGGCGACGGGTACTTCTGCTATTATAGGTATTACGCTGGCTATACTGGCCTATGTATCGGGTAACACGGTTATTGCCGATTACCTGAATATTATGTACATCCCTAACTCGGGCGAGCTGGTAGTTTTTGCCGGTGCTTTTGTTGGTGCGTGCGTAGGCTTTCTATGGTATAACTCATACCCGGCACAGGTATTCATGGGCGATACCGGCAGTTTGGCCATAGGCGGTATCATCGCGGTGTTTGCCATCATGATCCGTAAGGAATTGATGCTGCCGTTATTGTGCGGTATTTTCCTGGTAGAGAATTTTTCGGTGATCATCCAGGTGTCATGGTTTAAATACACCAAAAAAAGATTTGGCGAAGGGAAAAGGGTGTTTTTAATGGCCCCGCTTCATCACCACTATCAGAAAAAAGGGTTCCATGAAGCAAAAATTGTTACCCGCTTCTGGATCATTTGTATCATACTGGCGATAGTTACGGTGATAACGTTGAAACTGAGGTAGTAGCCCCCCGGCCCCCTAAAGGGGGAGAGCACGGAGGCAAGAGAATAAGAAACAAGAAATGAAACTGATGCAGTCAAAAGCATCAGAAAGATCAAGTAAATAAAATGAACGACAACAATAACAAAGAGGCCAATCAAAAGCACCCCCTTCAGGGGGCGGGGGGGGCGTCGCGTCTTGTTATCCTCGGTGCGGGCGAAAGCGGTGTTGGTGCTGCATACCTTGCGCAGCAGCAGGGCTTTGATGTTTTTGTGTCGGATTTTGGCGGCATTGCCGATAACTATAAAAAACAGCTCGAAGATTGGAAAATTCCTTTTGAAGAGAAACAACATACAGAAGAACTGATCCTGAACGCGACAGAAGTGGTCAAAAGCCCCGGTATTCCGGATAAGGCACCGATCATCAAAAAGCTGCACGAAAAAGGAACGCCTGTAATATCAGAGATTGAGTTTGCCGGGAGGTACACTGATGCAAAGATCATTGGTATAACAGGCTCAAACGGTAAAACTACTACCACCAGCTTAACCTACCACATTTTAAAAGATGCGGGGATGAACGTTGGTTTGGCAGGCAACATAGGCAAAAGCTTTGCTTACCAGGTGGCTACCGAAAAGTTTGACTGGTATGTGCTGGAGCTAAGCAGCTTTATGCTTGATGATATGTTCAGGTTTAAGGTTGACATAGCGGTACTACTAAATATCACACCCGACCATTTGGACAGGTATGATTATAAACTGGAAAACTACGCGGCATCCAAATTCAGGATAACGCAGAACCAGACTGCAGCCGATTATTTTATTTATTGTGCCGATGATCCGGAAACAGTAAAGGGAATGAAAGAGCGAACGTTTGGGGCACAGCTGTTGCCATTTTCCATACAGCAAAAATTTGAACCGGGCGCATACCTGGATAACAACGACAATATTGTCATTAACACAACACAAGAACATTTTACAATGTCAATTCAAGATTTAGCCCTGCAAGGCAAGCACAACATTTACAACTCCATGGCATCGGGTATTGTAGCAAAGGTGTTGGAGCTGCGTAACGAAACGATGAGAGAGAGCATGGGCAACTTTAAAAGCATTGAACATCGCCTGGAGTTTGTTGCCAATATTTCAGGCATCCGCTTCATTAACGATTCAAAAGCTACCAACGTTAACTCAACCTGGTACGCCTTGGAAAGTATGACCAGCGATGTGGTGCTGATTTTAGGTGGTGTTGACAAAGGAAATGATTACACTATGCTTAATGATCTGGTTAAGCAAAAGGTAAAAGCCATTGTGTGTTTAGGTAAAGACAATAAACGCATTCACGAGGCTTTTGATGATATGGTTGAAATTATAGTAAACACATCATCGGCACAGGAAGCTGCAACTGTGGCTTACCATCTGGCAACCAAAGGTGATACGGTATTACTGTCACCGGCCTGCGCCAGTTTCGACCTGTTTAAAAATTATGAAGACCGTGGCGACCAGTTCAAGGCGGCAGTGAAGGAATTGTAAAACAGTTCATAGTTGATAGTTCATGGATCATAGTAAAAGAATCTAAGCCATGATCTATGAGCCATCAACCATGAACCAAATAAAAAGGAAATGCATAGGATATTAAACAACACAAAAGGGGATCGCTGGATATGGCTCATAGTCATATTGCTTTCTGTTATATCCTTGTTGGCGGTATACAGTTCGGTGGGGACGCTGGCATTTAAGCAGGGCAAAGGGGTTGAGATCATCCTCATGAAACACGTGTTCATGATAGTGGGCGGTATTGCGCTGATGTATTTTTCGCACAAGCTTGATTACCGCTATTATGCAGGCATTTCTAAGGTGATGATGATTGTAACTATTCCCTTGTTGTTATATACACTGGTTTTTGGTAGTCATATCAATAATGCCAGCCGCTGGATAGCTATCCCCGGAACCGGGTTAAGTTTCCAGACTTCGGATTTGGCTAAGCTGGCACTAATCACTTACCTGGCCCGTACATTATCGCGCAAGCAGGAAAATATTAAGGATGTTAAAGAATCCTTTTTGCCTATCATGGGCTCGGTTTGTGTGGTGTTTATCCTGATTGCGTTGGCCAACCTTTCAACAGCGTTAATGCTGTTTGGGGTTAGCATATTACTATTGATCATTGGCCGTATCAGCATCAGGCAGATAGCTATCACCTGTGCTGCGGGCTTTATATTGTTACTGGGCGTAATATTCCTTGGTCCGAGGCGGCATACTTACGTATCGCGTATGAAGGTATTTATGCACCCCGAACTGGCGAAGGCTGATAAGTCCTTCCAGAGTGACCATGCCAAGATTGCTATCGCTACAGGTGGTTTATTTGGCAAAGGCCCCGGGAACAGTACTGAAAGAAATTACCTGCCCGAATCATACTCCGATGAAATTTACGCCATTATTGTTGAAGAGTATGGTTTGGTAGGTGGTATAGTTGTGGTAGGAATTTATTTGTTCCTGCTATACCGATGTATCAAGATTATAACCAAAGCGCCAAAAGCCTTTGGAGCGTTACTGGCTTGTGGTTTAAGTTTCAGCTTAACCATACAGGCTTTTGCCAATATGGCTGTAGCCGTTGGTTTGGGGCCGGTAACAGGTGTGCCATTACCGCTGGTGAGTATGGGTGGAACTTCGATATTGTTTACCAGTATAGCCTTCGGTATTATCCTGTCGGTAAGCAAGGATATTGAAGAGCCTAAGAAAGATAAAACTATAAAAGAAGATAACGCAGGACCGAATAAAATTATAGTAGGAGAGATCAGGACGGCGTGAGTCGCCCCCTAACCCCCTAAAGGGGGAATGATTGAGATGGTTATATAAAAGTTAACAAAAGGTGACAGATAAAAGCAAGGATATGAAAGACGCAACTCAAAAGCACCCCCTTCAGGGGGCGGGGGGGGCGTCGCCGCGTATCATCATAAGCGGTGGCGGAACAGGAGGACATATCTTCCCGGCTATCTCTATTGCCAATGCTTTAAAAAATATTGATCCCAATACCGAGATCCTGTTTGTAGGCGCTAACGGTCGTATGGAAATGGATAAAGTTCCGGCGGCGGGTTATAAAATTATCGGTTTGGATATCCAGGGAATTCAGCGCGGTTCTATTGTTAAAAACCTGATGTTCCCTGTCAAGCTTGCCAATAGTGTGCGCAAGGCTATTAAAATCATTAAAGATTTTAAGCCTGATGCCGCGGTTGGTGTTGGTGGATATGCTTCAGGGCCGCTGTTATATGCCGCGTCGCTAAAGGGGATTCCATACCTCATACAGGAGCAAAACTCGTACGCGGGTATTACTAATAAATGGTTAGGCAAACACGCCCAAAAGATCTGCGTGGCCTTTGATGGTATGGAGAAATTTTTCCCTGCCGATAAGATCATAAAAACCGGTAACCCCATCCGTAAGGATGCAGTGAACATTGCCGGTAAACACATGCAGGCTTTGGAGTTATACCATTTGTCGCATTTTAAAAAAACGATACTGATAACTGGCGGCAGCCTTGGGGCACGTACGCTAAACAACAGTATCATGAATGGTATTGATAAACTGCTGGCTGCCGATGTACAGGTGATATGGCAAACCGGTAAGTTTTATTATAAAAGCATCATCGAAAAGCTGGGCGAAAACTATCACCCTGATTTGCAGATCAGGGAGTTTTTAACCCGGATGGACCTGGCTTATGCCGCTGCCGATATTATTATATCAAGGGCAGGGGCCGGCACTATTGCCGAGCTGTGTGCCATTAAAAAGCCGGTGATCCTGGTGCCTTCGCCCAATGTGGCCGAAGATCATCAAACAAAAAACGCTTTGGCACTGGTGCATGAAAACGCGGCCGTATTTGTAGCCGACAGGGATGCCGAAGAAAAACTGGTTGACAGGGCGCTTGAATTATTTGAAGACCGCGACCTGCAGAAAAAATTGAGCAATAACATTGGTAAAATGGCCATGCCAAATGCCGATGAAGTTATAGCAAAGGAACTTATCCAAATAATAAGTAACAATTAAATGATGGTCCTCCTCTTCCAAAGGGAGGAGGGCCTTTTTTAAACAAATTGAAAATGGAACTGCACGACATAAAAAGAGTTTATCTCATAGGCATAGGCGGCATCGGTATGAGCGGCCTGGCACGCTATTTCCATCATTTGGGTTGCATTGTTTGCGGATACGATAAAACGTCGACTGATTTAACAAACCAGTTGCACAACGAAGGCATCCAGGTAGTTTTTGAAGACAATGCGGATTATATCCCTATGAGTTTTCAAAAACCATGCAGCGATACATTGATCATTTATACACCTGCTGTACCAAAGGATTCGCATATCGTTAATTATTTTAAAAACCACGGCTTCGAGTTGTTCAAGCGGTCGCAGGTTTTAGGTTTGATCAGCAAGAGCTCGTTCACCATCGCTGTTGCCGGTACGCATGGAAAAACTACTACCTCAACTATGGTAGCGCATTTGCTTAAGGCATCGGGCAATGATTGCTCGGCATTTTTGGGTGGTATTTCATCAAACTACCAAACCAATGTGCTGTACGGCAAAAACAATGTAATGGTGGTTGAGGCCGATGAGTACGATCGCTCGTTCCTTACGCTGTTTCCTGATGTGGCTATCATCACATCGATGGATGCTGACCACCTGGACATTTATGGTGATCACGCGCATTTAACCGAATCATTCAAGCTATTCGCGTCGCAGATAAAACCGGGCGGTACGCTGGTGCATAAAAATGGGTTGCCATTAGATGGTGGCTATACCTACGCTTTTGAAGATGCAACTGCCGACGCGCATGCCTCAAACGTGAGGATAATTGACGGCGATTTTTACTTTGATTACAACAGTGCCGCGATAAATATCACCGATATAAGAATGGGTATAGCGGGCACTCACAACGTGGAGAATGCTGTAGCTGCCATTGAAGCTGTGTTGAAGCTGAATATTTCGCCGGAAAATATTAAAGCGGCGCTGGCATCATTCAGAGGAGTTAAACGCAGGTTTGAATATATTGTTAAAACACCGGAGCATATCTACATTGATGATTATGCGCATCACCCTGAAGAGTTGAGGGCTTGTATATCATCAATCAAGAGGTTGTATCCGGCTAAAAAATTAACGGCCATATTTCAGCCGCATTTATTTACCCGCACCCGCGACTTTGCCGATGGCTTTGCCGAAGTGCTGGACATGGTTGATGAGCTGATATTGCTGGAAATTTACCCGGCGCGCGAATTACCGATTGAAGGAGTTAACTCGCAGATGCTGCTTAACCGCATGCAGCTGCAAAGCAAAAGGATACTAAGTAAAGAGGCCGCGGTAGCTGCGATAGCTTCCGAAAAGCCCGAATTGCTGTTAACTGTAGGTGCAGGTGATATTGACACGCTGGTGCAGCCATTAAAACAAGTATTAAGTAATGAATAAAAAACTCATTTGGAAGCGCCTGCTGATAGGTTGTGCCTGGGTAATATGCCTTGGTGGCCTCGTGGTGCTTATGAGTTTTATTGAAACAAAAAAAGCGGATGTTAGGTGTACTTCGGTAAATGTGAGCATTCCTGGCGGTCAGTATTTTATTGACAAGCAGGAGGTTGATCACATTATTGAAGTTACCAGTCACTCGCTGGTAGGCAGACGTATCGAAAATATTAATATCCAGGAGCTGGAGGATAAGCTTAAGGCCAACCCTTTTATTGAGTTTGCCAAGGTTTATACCGAAATGGATGGGGTATTGAGGGTTGAGGTAAGCCAACGCCAGCCGATACTGCGGATCATGAACCGCTACGATATGGATTTTTATGTAGATCAGCATGGTTTAAAAATCCCGTTATCGTCAAACTTTACCGCAAGGGTATTGGTAGCAAATGGCTTCATTGATGAGTTGTTTACTAATCGTGTTGATTCTTTGCATACAAGGTTGGCGAAAGATTTGTTCAGGGCAGCAGATTATATCCGCAAGGATTCGCTTTGGGATGCGCAGATAGCGCAGATGTATGTAAACAATGAGCGTGAGATTGAACTGATCCCCAGGGTGGGCAATCAAAGGATCCTGATAGGTAACGCGGATTCGCTTAACGTGAAGCTGAATAACCTGCAGGCTTTTTACAAACAGGTGTTGCCAAAGGTAGGCTGGGATACTTATAAAGTGATCAATGTAAAATATACCAATCAGGTTATCGGTATAAAAAATGAAAATATAAAAGCAGATTCGATTAAAGCGGCTAAGACTGCCAAAGCGGATTCGCTCAGGACGAAAAGGGATTCATCTCAAATTAAATTGTAATATGGACAAAAGCTCAACTCAGGAAAAAAGTTCGCCAATTGTAGTAGGATTGGATATCGGGACTACCAAGATATGTGCCATTGTTGGGCGCAGGAGCAAGAACGGGAAGATTGAGGTTTTAGGAATTGGCAAGGCCGAATCTGCAGGCGTTACGCGCGGCGTGGTTTCAAATATAGATAAAACAGTACAGGGCATTCATCAGGCGGTGGATGTGGCAGGATCGCAATCAAATGTGGAGATCAGGGTAGTGAACGTGGGTATTGCGGGTCAGCACATTAAAAGTTTACAGCACCGTGGTTTAATCACCCGTCGGGATCTGCAATCAGAGATCGGTCGTAAGGATATTGACAAGCTGATAGAGGATATGTATAACCTGGTGATGCCTCCGGGCGAGGAGATCATCCACGTTTTACCGCAGGAGTTTACTGTGGATAATGAGCCGGGTATTAAAGATCCGATAGGTATGGCCGGTGTTAGGCTTGAGGCTAACTTCCATATCATATCTGGCCAGGTAACTGCTATTAAAAACATTGTAAAATGTGTTAACAAGGCCAGCCTGGAAAGCCAGGAACTGATCCTTGAGCCGCTGGCATCTTCAGAATCTGTTTTGAGCGAAGAGGAAAAAGAAGCCGGTGTGGTTTTGGTTGATATCGGCGGTGGTACTACCGACGTAGCTATCTTCCACGAAGGCATCATTCGTCATACAGCCGTTATCCCTTTCGGCGGTAATAGCGTAACTGAGGATATCCGCGAAGGCTGTTCTGTAATGCGCAACATTGCCGAGCAACTGAAAGTAAGGTTTGGATCTGCCCTGGCCGATGAGAACAAGGAAAATGAGATAGTATGTGTTCCGGGTTTACGTGGCAGGGAGCCTAAAGAAATTTCGGTGAAAAACCTGGCTTATGTAATTCAAGCCCGTATGGAAGAGATCGTAGAGCATGTTTACTACGAGATCAAATCATCAGGCTATGAGAAAAAGCTGATTGCAGGCATCGTGATAACAGGTGGTGGCGCGCAGCTGAAACACTTGCGTCAGCTGGTTGAGTTTGTAACCGGTTTGGATTGCCGCGTAGGTTACCCTACCGAGCACCTGGCTAAAAACGAAGTGTTGCCAAAAGGAACATACGAAGAATTGCAAAGCCCAACTTTTGCGACCGGTATTGGTTTGCTGATTAAAGGTATCCAGAAAATGGAATACATGAATGAAGCGATCCCGGCCGAAGTTAAAACGGCTAAGCCAAAATTTGATACAAAAAGTAAAGAAGGTGGTTTGTTAGACAGGCTACTGAAAAAGAGTATAACATTTATTAAGGATGACATTAAGGATGAGGACTTTCTGAAATAATATTTATTCACAAGGGTTAAATTTATTCACATTGCTCACAAATGTGGATAAACCTTGTTGAAAAAGTGTTATTATTACGATGGTAAAATCTAATGTTGGGTTGAATTACATATAGCTGAAAACGAAGATTATGCATTTTGAAATGTTAAAAGAAAAATCGTCAATCATCAAGGTAATTGGTGTTGGCGGTGGTGGTGGTAACGCGGTAAACCATATGTACAGGCAAGGAATTACCGGTGTTGATTTTATAATATGCAACACTGATGCCCAGGCATTGGAGCTGAGCCCTATACCTAACAAGGTGCAATTAGGTGCCAGTTTAACCGAGGGCATGGGTGCAGGCTCAATACCTGAAGTAGGCAAAAATTCGGCTATTGAAAATATCGACGATATTAAACAGATGTTGGGCGTTAATACCAAAATGTTGTTCATTACAGCTGGTATGGGCGGTGGCACGGGTACAGGCGCAAGCCCTATCATTGCCAAAGCAGCGCGCGAAATGGATATATTAACGGTGGGTATTATAACCACACCTTTCTCATTTGAAGGTAAACGCCGTAAAATGCAGGCTGATGCTGGTTTGGAAGAACTGCGTAAGTATGTCGATTCGTTCCTCGTGATCTCGAACGACAGGCTTCGTCAGATTTTTGGTAACCTTACCATGAGTTCGGCATTTGCACAGGCCGATAACATATTGACCACGGCAGCCAAAGGTATTGCCGAAATCATCACCTTACCGGGTTATATCAACGTCGACTTTAAGGATGTGCGCACAGTGATGAAGGATAGCGGTGTATCTATCATGGGCAGCTCAACTGCTGATGGTGAAAACCGGGCCCTTAAAGCTGTTGAAGGTGCATTGGCGTCGCCGTTATTGAAAGATAATGAAATTGAAGGTGCAAGGTATATATTGCTGAACATTAGCTCGGGCCTTAAAGAGGTTACCATGGATGAGATCAGCGTAATTACTGATTACATTCAGGAAGAAGCCGGTTTAGCTGCCGACCTGATATGGGGTAACTGTATCGACGAAAATTTGGGCGAACATTTATCGGTAACCATTATTGCTACCGGTTTCCAAACTAAAGATGAGCGCGAAAAGGAAAACAACAACAAGAAAATAGTTTCGATGCTGGTTCCTGAAGAACCTCAACCAGTGCGCCCGGTTAATGAGTTTATTAAACCTGTTAAAGCGGATGCTCCTGCCGAGCCTTATGCTAAAGCCCCTAAAGAGGATGCTAAACAAGCTGGTTTATTTGACATGTTTTCCGGTAGCCGCCAGGAAGAGCCTGCTGTTGTAAGGCATAGCTTAATGCATGAAGATTTGGAGGCTGATAACGAGCCGGATACTGCTGGTTTTACTTTTAAAATGAGCGAACCAGTAAGCTATGAGCAGCCTGTAAGGGAACAACCTCGTATGCCGGAGCCTGAACCAGAGCCAACTCCTGCACCGCAGGCGCTTGCTGGAGCAGACGATAACAAAACCAACGAATCGATAGAAGAGCAGTTGAAAAAATCGCGTGAGCGCATTATGAGGCTGAAAGACCTGAGCATGAAACTGCGTACAGGTAATATCCAGGAATTGGAAAATGTGCCAGCTTATAAACGTAAAGAGATAGCATTGCAGGATACCCCTGCATCTGACGAAAGCCAGATTTCGCGTTTTTCCCTGATGCAGGATAGCGAAGGTAACGTAGAGATCAGGAATAATAATTCTTATCTACACGGAAACGCGGATTAAGGAGAGAGGCAAAACTTAGAAAAGAATCAGGGCTTTTAGAGTCAGGAGTCAAGATAAAATCGAAAACCACAACTATGAATGGGAGATCAACAAAGGAATTATATCTGAAGTTGGTCTCCTTTTTTTTGCTACTGTGTTGAAAAGAAATGTCATTTCGATAGAGCAGAGTGGGATTAAGAGCGTTGGGGCGAAAGAGAAATCTTGTACGCCACGCAAATTTGATAAGCAGGTTGGTTTAACAGGACGCGTAAGATTTCTCACTCGTTCCTCGTGTCGAAATGACAGCCGTTTTTATTTAGACAGCAGAATTAGTTTTTATTCTTGATTCTTGACTCTTGATTTCTTGCTTCTTCTTTCCCTTAAGTTATAACCTATTCTAAAAAGTTATAGCTATTGTTTAAAGGTGTTTTAACGGCTATATTTGCATTTAAATTTATAAAAACAATTCATTTTGGATTTATTTGATAAAATAACAAAAAGCTTAGGTGGGCCGATAGGGCAGCACCAGAAGTGGTCGCATGGTTATTTTTCTTTTCCTAAACTGGAAGGCGAAATTGGCCCTCATATGCAGTTTAATGGAAAAGAGCATTTGGTTTGGAGCCTGAACAACTACCTTGGTTTGGCTAACCATCCCGAAGTAAGACAAGCCGACGCGCAAGCCGCTGCCGATTACGGTATGGCTTACCCAATGGGCGCAAGGATGATGTCGGGAAACTCAATCCATCACGAGGAGCTTGAGAATGGCTTAGCCAAATTTGTTGGTAAACAATCAGCCTTTTTGCTTAACTATGGTTACCAGGGTATGGTATCTATTATTGATGCTTTGGTTGACAGGAACGATGTTATTGTTTATGATGCCGAATCGCACGCTTGTATTATTGATGGCGTACGTTTACACATGGGTAAACGCTTTGTTTACCAGCATAACGATATCGAAAGCTGCGAAAAACAGCTGGAGCGTGCAACCCGTTTAACAGAACAAACCGGTGGTGGTATATTGCTTATTACCGAAGGTGTTTTTGGTATGTCGGGTGCGCAAGGCAAGCTTAAAGCAGTTGCCGATCTTAAAAAGAAATTCAACTTCCGTTTATTGGTTGATGATGCTCATGGTTTTGGTACTATGGGTAAAACCGGTGCCGGTACGCATGAAGAGCAGGATTGTATGGATGAGGTGGACGTGTACTTTGCTACCTTCGCCAAATCAATGGCCGGCATTGGTGCTTTCGTAGCTGCCGATCAGGATATCATCCATTACCTGCGCTATAATATGCGTTCGCAAACATTTGCCAAAGCATTACCAATGCCAATGGTACTAGGTTTGAAAAAGCGTTTTGAAATGCTGAAAACCCAGCCGGAACTTCGCGAGAAACTATGGTTGATCGCGAATACCCTGCAGGCCGGTTTAAAAGAACGTGGTTTTGATCTGGGTGCATCAAACACCATGGTTACCCCGGTATTTTTAAAGGGTGATCTTTTTGAAGCGACAGCACTAACCCGTGATCTTCGTGAAAACTACGGTGTTTTCTGTTCAATAGTGGTTTACCCGGTAATCCCTAAAGGTTTGATCGTGCTAAGGTTAATCCCAACAGCATCGCATAGCCTGGAAGACGTACAGCGTACTCTTGATGCCTATAGCGCTATCGGCGAAAAGCTAAAAGCCGGTTATTACAAAGAGAACAAATTGGAAATTGCTTAACAGCAATTGATGATATATTTAAAAGCCCCGGAGATATCCGGGGCTTTTTGTATTTTAGAATCTGTGGTTTTTATTTACGGTAGAGACGCATAATTGCGTCTACCGTGTGTAATTTACGGTTGCAGATTGGCTTGTCCTGTGGGAGACGCAATTACGCGTCTCTACATTTAAAAACCTTGATAAAACGTTTTCTAAATTATTTTAGCAAGCTTTTTTGTTTAACTAAAACCTTTTCTATTTTTACGGCTACCATATCAAAACCATGAAATTAACCAGACGACATTTTATAAAAATTAATAGCGTTGCAGCAGCCGGCATCGGCTTGGGTGTAACCCCGGTATTTGCTTCAGCTGTGGCCCCTGCCTTTGAAAGCCAACGCCCGAAACTTGCCGACCGTAAATTTACCAGCAAGGCTGTTGAAGCCATCATTAAAAAAGTTAAAGCCGATATCAAAGACCCTGAAGTTGCCTGGCTTTTTGAAAACTGCTATCCCAATACTTTAGATACTACGGTAAACTATTCTGAAAAAGATGGTAAGCCTGATACTTTTGTGATCACTGGCGACATCAATGCTATGTGGATGCGCGATTCATCGGCACAGGTTTGGCCGTACCTGCCGCTCATTAAAAATGATCCGGCATTGAAGAAATTAATCCAGGGTGTGCTGAGTCGTCAGGCTAAATGCGTGATCATTGATCCTTATGCAAACGCCTTTAACGAAGGCCCAACCGGCAGCGAATGGGATAGCGACCGTACTACCATGAA
Source organism: Mucilaginibacter endophyticus (assembly GCF_003351025.1). Classification (GTDB taxonomy): domain Bacteria; phylum Bacteroidota; class Bacteroidia; order Sphingobacteriales; family Sphingobacteriaceae; genus Mucilaginibacter; species Mucilaginibacter endophyticus. Next base: position 152,445 of record NZ_QPCG01000001.1, read on the forward strand.
ACCCGAGTTACACGAACGTAAATGGGAGATCGATTCACTTTGTTACCCTGTAAGGCTGGCTTACAACTATTGGAAAATAAGCGGCGATACCAGTTTCTTCGACGAAAACTGGCAAAAAGCAGGTAAGATCATCCTGGCTACTTTTAAAGAGCAGCAACGTAAGGATGGTAAAGGTCCGTACTTTTTCCAGCGTAAAACCGAAACGCAAAGCGATACTGCCCCTAACAGGGGATATGGTAACCCGATTAAACCAGTTGGCCTGATTTGCTCTATCTTCCGCCCATCGGATGATGCCACGATTTATCCATTCCTGATCCCGTCAAACTACTTCGCGGTAGCAAGCTTAAATCAAATGGCCGAAATGTACAGCACCATTGGTCATGATAATGCTACTGCTGATGCCTGCAAAACGTTGGCAGCAGAGGTTCAGGCGGCACTTAAGCAATACGCCGTTGGTCATCACCCACAATTTGGACAGGTAATTCCGTTTGAAGTTGACGGTTATGGAAACCAGTTGTTCATGGACGATTCAAACGTGCCAAGCTTGTTGGCTTTGCCATACCTTGATTCGGTAAAGGTTGATGATCCGCTATACCAAAGCACCCGTAAGTTTGTATTGAGCGATAGCAATCCTTACTATTTTAAAGGCACAGCTGCCGAAGGTATTGGTGGTCCGCACGTTGGTATTGGCTATATCTGGCCAATGGCAATTATTATGCGCGGTATCACATCAACCGATAAAGCGGAGATTGTACAGTGTATCAAATGGCTGAAAAGTACTCATGCGGGCACCGGTTTCATGCACGAATCATTCAATAAAGACGATGCAAAGGACTTTACCCGTAAATGGTTTGCCTGGGCTAATACCTTATTTGGCGAATTGATACTAAAAGTGCACGAACATTACCCGGATATACTGCAGCAGACTTTTTAAACCTGTAAATATATTAATACCTGAAAGTATTTTAAATACTATGTTATAGTTGTATAGATAGCTATGGATATTATTTATACTTCGATATGATTTGTATTTTAATTATTAATCAAACTTATTTTAAAATATAAGTTTGATTTAAACTTTTTAATAGAAAATAAGAGGTGGCTCATAAATAGAAACCGGCAAAAATGTGGAAAAAAACCACTGTTAAGGCCGTATTTTTTGGCTTCAAAAGTTTTTAATTAACAAAAAACATTTTAGCTTAGCTTTAATTAAAACAATAAACCTCAAAATTTAAAAGGAGTAATTAAATGAAAAAATTTACTGAAGTAAAAGAGCTTGTAGCTGCTTTAGAGGCTGATGCCGACAAATTCTACAACAAAGGAAACAGCGCTGCCGGTACACGTGTACGTAAAGGCATGCAGGATCTAAAAAACCTGGCTCAGGCAATCCGCCTTGAGGTTCAGGAAGCTAAGAATAAAGAAGCTTAGTAAGATTTTTTATCATCTTATTCCAATAAAAAACCCGGTCCATGGACCGGGTTTTTTATTTATAGATACTTTTCCTTTAAGGCTATAAAAAAACGTCGTACCTCGCAATGACGCTTATAGAGAATCCTTATAGCTTTTTACGCTTTTACCGCTACCGGGGCAAGCTTTTTAAGCTCTGTAGCAATGGCATCAGCCGTTTTTTCGCTTACTTGTACTAATGGTAGCCTAACTGTATCACCACAGATGCCCAATTGTTTCAACGCGGTTTTAACACCGGCAGGGCTGCCTTCGGTAAACATTAATCGGGTAAACTCTATCAAATCAAAATGTGCAGCATGTGCGCCTTTGTAATCGTTGCTAAGCAAGAGCCTGACCATCTCAGATAACTGACGGGGAAGGGCGTTACCAATAACAGATATTGCACCTACACCGCCTAAAGCCATCATTGGTAAAGTAACCGGATCATCGCCCGAAATAAACAGGAAATCTTCAGGTTTATCACGCATCAGTTGGTTAAACAGATCGAAATTGCCTGATGCCTCTTTAATACCGATGATGTTTTTAAACTCTTTCGCCAGTCGTACTGTTGTCTCGGCGCTAACTGTGCTGCCCGTACGGCTTGGTACATTGTATAATATAATAGGCAATTTACTGTTTAGCGCAATTGCTTTATAATGCTGATATATGCCCTCCTGGGTAGGTTTGTTATAATGCGGACTTGCCGAAAGTATAGCATCATAACCATCAATATCAAATGATTTTATTTGTTCAACAACTTCATGAGTATTATTACCGCCTATACCGGCCACCAGGCCAACGCGTTTATTTACCACTTCGGCAGTGAAAGCCCAAACTTGCTTTCGTTCAGCCTCGCTCAATGTGGCGCTTTCGCCAGTTGTACCTAACGATACCAGGTATTCCACCCCGCCATCAATCAAATGTTCAATCAGGTTTCTCAACCCGTCGTAGTCAATTTGACCATCCGCATGAAAAGGGGTTACCATAGCTACCCCTGTTCCGTAAAATATATTCATGAGTAAAATTAAAAGGATGCTAATATAGTGATTAGTGATTGGAGATTAAGGTTTTATTAGAGGTTTATTTTCGGGAAAAGTGCCTTAGCGTTGTTTAAAGTTAGATTTTGAGGCAGGGAGGTTTGTCTGAACCTGAATTTATAGAATTAAAGAATTTCCAGAATACTATGAAATTCGATAAATTCTCTTAATATTCTCTTTTGGCGCAAGTGTTGTGTGGTTGTCTGTGGGTATGCTCACTTGTGTCTATCCGAAAGCACAAGTCTCCAATCGCGCATTCTCTGGCTCAAGACTTGCGCTAAATTGAAATTCGATAAATTCTCTTAATTCGTTTAATTCGAGTTCAGACAAAAATAAGCTGTAAACTGAATTGGGGCGTTGCCTGCGGCCGGGCTTTGCGCTCATACTGCACAGGCATTAGCCACAGGCCGGTATCCGCTGCAATCCCTAACGCGAAAAATCAAAAAAAATAAAACAAAGTATTTCAAAGTGCATTGTCCTCTAACCTCTAACCTCTAACCTCTAACCTCTAACCTCTAACCTCTAACCTCTAACCTCTAACCTCTAACCTCTAACCTCTAACCTCTAAATCACCCCAAACAATGATCCGCCTTTTTCACCCAGCTTATCAACTGTTTTTTCCACTTCAGGTACACGCTCAAGCACAGGGGCATGGTGTGGTTTTATCCGGGCATCTATAATCAGCGGACCTTTACAGCCCCAGTGTTTATGCTCGGTAAAGCTGCCTACGCCGTAAATATCATGCGATGGGTTGCTGCGGGTAAACGTCACCCAAACAAAATTATTGATGGTTTGCGCCGCGAAGCCCGCGTTGTCACAAAGTACCATTAATGGTAAGCCGGTGAGGTCTTCATCCTGTAGGCCATATTCAATAATACTGATAACGTTATCAATATCCTTGTGATTTACATGCTTGGGTACTTCAACCATCAGCACGCCGGGCATAGCCATTTTGTAGCCGGTTATAGGGCGAGGGAGATTGAACCAGTCGGGCAACTCCGTCCATAGTTCCCGCTTAATACCGCCTGCTACAGTGACCGCTAGTTTACTGCCGGAGTTCAGGCCTTCGCCACTATAGTCGAGCGTATCGATAGTAGTGTTGGTATGAAAGTGCAGGTCGCGGGTAAGGTCAATCCTTTGCAGGATGTGTTTCAGGAAACCGCCGATGTCGTTCACATTTAGTTTTGGATCATCTTGATGAGCGGCAATGAACAGGTATTTGGCAAGACTTAACTGACCTTTGCCCAATATATGATTGGCTATGGTCACTATCTCCTGTGGCTTGCGTTCTTTAAGATAAGGAGTATAGCGTTCGCTGCCAATGGCGAAAAGCAACGGGTGTACACCGGCAGCATCAACCGCGTTAACCGCATGCAGGCCCGGGATCTCCTTAGGAATAGCTGAACCCGTAATTTCATGAATCAGTGCCCCAAAACTGGTATCCTCCTGTGGCGGGCGACCAACCACTGTAAACGACCAGACGGCATCTTTACGGTGATATACGTTGTGCACTTTCATCAACGGAAAAGGGTGTACCAGGCTATAGTAACCCAAATGGTCGCCAAAAGGCCCTTCGGGTTTATTTTCGTGCGGCATAACTGTACCCGTAATCACAAAATCAGCATCGGCCGAAATGCAAAAGCCTTCATTGTCATAAAAATACCGGAAACGACGATTGGCCAGTGCTCCGGCGAAGGTCATCTCCGATAAACCCTCGGGCAGGGGCATTACCGCGGCTACCGGATGTGCGGGCGGGCCGCCTACAAATATGCTTACTTTTAACGGCTGGCCCTTGGCGTTGGCTTTGGTTTGATGCACGCCTATACCCCGGTGGATCTGGTAATGCAAACCAATTTCCTGGTTTTGAATATAATCATTACCGGCCAGCTGAATGCGGTACATGCCCAGGTTGGCGTTCATAATGCCTGGTTGATCTGTATCTTCGGTATATACCTGTGGCATGGTAACAAATGGGCCACCATCCATAGGCCAGTTTACAATTTGCGGAATATCGCTGATATTACATTTGCCAAATTTTATAGGCGCGCCTGCACCGCTTTTCATAGGCAATGCCGAAAGGGCGGTTAAACCAACACCCGCATATTTAAATGGGTTTTTTATCGCTTTTATCGGGTCGTTCTTGATATCGACTAAAATCTTGATCTTTTCGAGCGTGTCCCTGAAAATAAATTTCGACCTGTCGAGGGTACCAAAAAGGTTGGATACCGCGGGAAATTTACTGCCTTTTACGTTCTCAAATAATATGGCAGGCCCTTCGTTTTCAAATACGCGTAAGTGTATCGCTGCCATTTGCAGGTAAGGATCCACTTCTTCCTTAATACGAATAAGGTGGCCGTTTTTTTCGAGATCGGTAATGCAGGCTTGTAAACTTGAGTAACCCATGAGCAACTAAAATATATTAATTGGCCAAAAGTAAACAATAGTTCAATTTAATATGGCGGAATCTTGAAGCCCTCAATCGCGTCGGGATTGCCAAGAAATGTCCATCGTAAACCAACAATATAAGTGTTTAAAGCTTTAGCAACCTGGTCTGTTGTGGCCATATATACTAACTGGGGAAAATCGTCGGCATATTGCCATCCGCCGTTTATTTCGGCCAGGCCAAGCCGGTTAGTAACCGATGCCGCGCTTTGGTCATTAATGAAATTACTGATCAGAAAAGAATTTTTGAGCCTGGTGAGCCATTCATTGTTAACGCCTGCCGCCTGCAAATTTTTTAATACGTTAATCATGGCAGGGATAGCTTCCTGTGGCTTGTCGGTACTTAAATTCATTTGTGCGAAAGGCATTTGGTATGACCATGTAAAGGCACTTGGGTCATAGGCTAATTTACGCTGGCTACGTAATTCATAGTAAAGCGTATTGGATAAAGCCGAGATCCCTAACCTGAACGGAACATTATCGGCACTGTTAACAGCCGGTGAGTTCATGATAGCCGATATATAATTGGTTGGCAGATCACGTCTTTCACCAACCAGTTTATTATCTGTCCATGCCGGAGAAGGGTAATCGGGCTTTGCATAAAACGCCGATGGCATGTTACTGAAGGAGGCCAGCACCTTTTCAAATATTTCCTGCTTGGTTAAATTGCCTACAATCACTATGAATATCTTATTCTTATTTAAAAGGGTTTTGTAATACTCTTTTAAATCGGCTGCTGTTAAGTTTCGCAAGGTAAGTTCGTTGCCTTCGGGTTGTGTGGCATAAGGCGTTCCGCTAAAGGCATTTTGCATTTGCAGCTGTTCCAGCCTTGTATCGGGATAAGCCTGTGCCCTTTTAGTTTCCGAAATCAATTTGGTTTTTAGCAGCTCAACCTGCTGGTCTTCAAATACCGGGTTCATAATGGCTTCGGTAAACAGGTCCCAGGCCTGGTTAAGGTATTTGGAAACGGTGTTAACCTGTACATAGCCACAATCGTATGACGAGTTGCCGTACATAAAAATCTCGTACTTGTCAGCAGTATCTTTTAAGGCAGCAGAAGTGTATTTTTTAGTTCCGCAATCGGTTAGCGATTGTAGGGTAAGGTCTTCGATACCTGCTTTGTTAGGTTTGTAATTACTAACGCCACCACGGTAATACATGCGTACGTTAACTACATTTTTGGGACTGGGTTTAAAAATTACTTTGATGCCGTTTACATCAAATGAGGTTGCTGTTGGTGCTGCCGGTGCCTGGGCAAAAGTTACAGAGATGCCGGTGAGCAATAATATGATAGATAAAATAGATTGTTTCATGATAAAGTTTAAATTAATTGGCCTTGAAAAAATCATCTGCATTAACCTGTGCCTTTAAATCGGGATTGATCAGCAAGCCGGCACAATATGGTTTTGCTTTAATGTATTTGCGCACGTAGGCCTGTACATCGGCTTTGGTTATCTTGTCTATTTTATCATTATAAGTAAAGTGATAATTGAGTGATGCCGATGCCCACCAGAATGTTAGCGTTTGTACGTATTGGGTAGTGATCTCGGCTCGTCGTTCTTGGCTTATCTGGAGTTTTCGTTTGGCAGTCTGGATCTGCTCGTCGGTGATATAGTCATCAGTGTCAAACAAGCTGATCTGTTTTTTTGCCTCGTCCAGGCATTCTTTAATTTTTTGCGGGTTGGGTTGTATGTAAAAGGAGATTTCGCCACCGTGTGCCAGTGTAAGGTAATTAAAGTTGATTTCCTGGGCCAGGCCTGTTTCAACAAGGGCTTTACTCAATTTTGACGACCGCTGGGTAAGTATATATGAAAAGATATCGGCAGCATATGTTGCCGGAATATCATGCCGCGTATCGGGGCCCTGCCAGCCCATATAAATTGAAGGTACGGTTGCCAGGTTGGATTCTGAAATAAAATAGTCGGTTTTTTTGAGTGGTTCAAACTCCGGTACTACCCACTTTTTGAAAGGGCTAACAGCCGAAGCCTGCCAGCTGCCAAACAGCGGCGTTACCTGTTTAAATATAGCATCATGGCTTACTTTGCCTGCAACTATGAGTATGGCGTTATTAGGATAGTAATATTTTAGCTTTACCGAATCAACCATGCTCAATGTGGCCGCATTTATGGCATCGTGTGTGCCAATGGCAATTTTTCGGGTGGCGAGGTTACCCCATAAATGTTGTTGTACTGCTACGTTAAATTTGAATGCCGCCGTAGATTCTTTTTGGGTTAACTGAGCAAGCGTAATTGTTTTTTCACGTTCAAGTTCTTCAGCGTTAAGCACCGGAAAACGGATAGCGGAATTCATGTACTTTAGCCCTTCTTCTATATTAAAACTTGGGAGCGTAAAATAGCAAGTTCCATACTCTTCGTGCACAGAGCTGTTTTTTTGAGTGCCTAATACACTTGTACGATAGCCAACCTGCTCAGCATTGCCATAGTCCTTATTGGCTTTAAAAAGCATCATCTGGTACAAACCGGTAAGTCCGCTGTATTTTAAAGGTTCCGTAAAGGCCCCGGTTTTGAACGTCATGGCAACTGTTGCCAACGGAACGCTGTTGTCTTCAACTACCAGCACGGTAAGCCCGTTTTGCAGCGTTTTTACAAACATGTTTGCGGGGATTTTGACCTGGGCCAATGCAGGCAGCGAAGTTGCGAAGAGTAATAATAAAACGTGAATTTTCTTTATCATGGTTAACGCAGATAAGGTTTTTACAGGTTAAAATAACAAAAGAAATTCACTCGGTATAAATTTATTCCTGAAGGCGGCAAAATGTTCTGCTAACTTAAAAATTGAATCATCCTACGAAAGTAATCCGTACTTTAGCATCATTATTATTCCCCTATGTCGGTTACCATACTTACGCTTATTATACTTGTTGGGTCGTACTTAGCGGGTTTATTGGGTTCATTAACGGGTTTAGGCGGAGGTGTTGTTATTATTCCCCTGCTTACCATTTTACTTGGTGTTGATATTCAGTATGCCATAGGCGCATCACTGGTATCGGTAATTGCTACCTCTTCAGGCTCGGCAGCGGCTTATGTTAAAGAGGGGATAACCAACATCCGGCTGGGTATGTTCCTGGAAATAGCTACCACCATAGGCGCTATGGTAGGCGCACTGATTGCGGTTTATATTCCTACGAATTTCATCGCTATTTTATTTGGCGTTATCCTGATCCTTTCGGCGGTAATGTCATTAAAAAAGAAGGCCGAGCATATTCATCAGCAAAAAAGCGTGCTGGCCGAAAAGCTGAAGCTTAACGGTAGTTTTCCTACTCCGGCGGGCGCTGTTCCTTATACGGTAAGAAATGTTGGCGGCGGTTTTTTTATGATGCTTTTTGCCGGAGTGATATCAGGTTTGCTGGGCATAGGCTCAGGAGCGCTAAAGGTTTTGGCGATGGATGGGATTATGCGGATCCCGTTTAAGGTATCAACCACTACCAGTAATTTTATGATAGGGGTTACAGCAGCGGCAAGCGCGGTAGTTTACCTGCAAAGGGGATATATCGACCCGGGACTTTCCATGCCGGTTGCTATAGGTGTTTTATTAGGGGCTTTAAGCGGATCAAAAATATTGGTGCATACCTCATCATCCGGATGGCTGCGTGTGGTTTTTGCCGTGGTGGTTACGTTTTTGGCCTCACAAATGATATATAAAGGAATCACTGGTAATATATAGTCATTAAGTCATTGCGTCATTAAGTCATTTTTGTATGACGTTGAATACAATGGCTGTTCGACATGATGAGAAGAAATGACTTAATGACCAAATGATTGAAAAAATGACTAAAAAGTTCAAAGATACCGATATGCAGGCCGTGATAGGCTGGATACTGCGCGCAGGGGTGCTGGTATCAATGAGCATTGTTTTTATTGGCGGAGTTATTTACCTGTATCGCCACGGCCATACCCATGTTGATTACAGCAAATTTGTTGGTGTACCCGATTTTGTGAGTAATCCGGCTGGAATTATACATGGCATAATTACATTACGCGGGCGGGCAATTATACAGGCTGGGATAGTGCTGCTGATAGCCACTCCGGTTATCAGGGTGGTATTTTCGGCTATTGGCTTCATTATGGAAAGGGATTTCCTGTATACCGGAATCACTATGCTTGTGCTGCTTATTATTCTGGCAAGCATGATAAGCGGCCATGCCGGATAATATTTTTGAAAACTTTTTTGTATTTATTATAGTATATATAATAAATGCAGAGACGCCCCGTACAATCATCGGCTTTAAGCAGCGTTGGCTATGACCCGGACGCCCGGATCCTTGAACTCGAATTCAGGGAAAATGGTGGTGTATGGCAGTACTTTGGTTTTCCTTTATCTACCTACAAAAAATTTATTAATGCCGAATCGCTGGGAAACTTCTTTGTTACCCGTATAAAAGGCAAATACCCCGAATTAAAAGTAAGGTTTGCGCATTATTAGTTTCCGGTGCGGCGGCGTTCATCATCGTTACCGGTATTGCGTTTGTTGGCCGATTTAATGGTGCTTTTGCCAAAGCGGTAACTAAAATTAAGCCTCACAATACGGGTATCGCGTTTGTTAACTTCAGAAAGATCTATGTTTTGGTAAACGGCCCTGTTGCGCCCTCTGTCAGTATTAAAAATATCGTTCAGTGTTAATTTAATGGTAGCCCGCTTATCTAATATTTGCTTGCTGATACCGGCATTTACCGCATAGCTGGCCTTTAATTCATTGATGCCGTAAATGGTCGGGGTTTCATATCTGCCGGATATTTCGCCGAGCAATGTACTTGTGATAACAAAGTTTTGTGTGCTGCCGAAAATGATATCCTGTTTGCCCCGGTTAAAATCGCCATTGCGGGCATAGGCTTTGTAGCGTACATAAATAGCGTCGAGGTTAAAACTGGCCGACCACCATTTGGTGAACTGCACAGGTGCATAAAATGAAGCGCCGTAAACAAATATCTGCCCAAAGTTTTTGCGATAGGTTACATTAACTTTGGTAGAGTCGTTTTGGTAATAAACCGGGAAATCATAAGCATCGTTAGTAACGGTATAATATAACTCGGTCGAAAAAGTTTGATCGTATGTGTGCGATATCTGTATGGTATTGGTGTATTCGGGTTTTAGCTGAGGATTACCTGCGCGATAGTCATACAAATCGGTGTAGTACAAAAAGGGATTGATATCTTCATATAGCGGCCTGTGGATGCCCCGGTTATAACTAATACCTATAATATTTTTTTTATCGGCCTCATAACTTATTTGCGCCTGCGGAAAAAGGTTGAAATAATTATAAGTGTTTACGTTTGGGGTATCATCATTCAAGCCCCATGATTTGCCTGTTGCATGCGTGTTTTCGGCACGTACTCCTGCAGTGATATCCCATTTACCTATTTTATTAACATAGTTAATATAACCGGCACTCACAGCTTCTGAATACAGGAACCTGTTGCTGAAATTTTCATCGGGCAGATATCTGCCACTTACTTTAGGGCCAAAAACAAGATTATTGTTGCTCCGGGCATCGTTGTATTTAATTCCGACCTCTAATCGCGAAGTTTTATTCAGCGGATTTACAAAGTCCATTTTTGATGTCCAGATGTGGATGTCCGATGGCGAAAGATTTTCCAGGTCCAGATCATCGCGGTAAGTATTGCCTGCCGGAGTAAAAAAGCTGTTAGTAATAAACTCATTTGAATGGCGCTTATAGGTTGAATAGTTGCCATCTATCGAGATACTTCTGCCGGTTTTATCCAGCACCGCGTTATAATTGATATTGTAATTTAAATAGCTGCTGCCCCTGTCAAGGTTTGATTGGGCCCTGATTATGGAATCGAGTTTGCCTTGATTGCGAATGTAAAGATCGTTGTTTTTCGCAAAATCATCTTCCCTGATAATGCCGCTTACCAAAAAGCCTATGGTTTGCTTTGTGTTGATGGAATAATCGGCGCCTAACTTAAAGTTGTGGTTCCGTGTTTTCTGGATGTTATTATAATCAACATCGTAGTTGCTCAGGATATCGTTATAAGTAATGTTGCGGTTGGTAGTAATGGTGCGGGTGCCTTTGTTATTATCGTAAGTGTAATTGCCAAAGATATTGAGCTTGCTGGTGCGATTGTTGAAAACGATTCCGGCTGTACTTTTATAATACTTGCCGTAGCCTGCCATGGCTGTAATTGTTCCATTTGTACCCAGATTTTTGCCTTTTTTTAGAATGATATTGATAATGCCTCCGCCAGATGCGTCATATTTTGCCGATGGGCTACTGATCATCTCAACCTGATCGATAGTGCTGCTTTGCATACTGCGGAGCAGGCTGGTAAGGTCATCGCCGGTGAGGTTGGTAGGTTTACCATCGATGGTGATTAACGCGGCTTGCCTGCCATTGATACTTAAGGTTTCATTACTGTTGACCCTCACCCCCGGAGATTGCCTTAAGATATCAAAGGCCGAATTACCCTCGGCCAGGATACTGTTTTGTACACTTAATACAATTTTGCCGGGTTTAACCTCAATATAAGGTTTCCTGGCCACTACTTTAACTTCCTGCAGCTGGTTATCCGAAAGTTTTAAAATAATATCCCTGGTAATTGTTTTTTGACCTGCAGTTACTTTGTATGGCCCGGCATAAACTTTATTATATCCTATTTTGCTAATGAGTATTAAGTAGCTGTCGGGTTGCAGCCCTGTAAACTCAAACTGACCATTCTTATTTACCAGGTTTGATTTTAGAATGGAGGAGTCGGCGGCAGAGAGCAAAACGGCGGTAGCAGCTTCCGCTGTCTGGTTATTTTCTGTTAAAACCTTTCCCTGTATTATTGAGGATTTGGTTTGGGCAAAAGAAAAACAATACATTCCTGTCAGGAATGCAAAAAAAAAGCCTGCTGTTAAACCCCTCATTAATCAGTAGATGTAGAAATTTGCTATAGTTTAAAAATTTATAAAATGTACCGCAATATAATACAATATATATTAAACTATATGTATTGTATTGATATTTTAACGTTATAATATAAAATAATGTTGCAACATGAGTATTGAATTATGTTGGGTAAAAGGTTTTACAGTAGCAAGGTTTATATATTGTTTGCAAAAACGCCTGCAGTAACATAAATGACAAAACAACCTGATTTTTTCTTTATTTTCGGCCTCGGTACATCATCGCACTGTATATTGACCATTATAACATGAAAAAAATTTATCTGTTTATATTAGTTACCTGTTTTGCGGGTAAATTGTTTGCGCAAACTCCTCCTGCCAATTATGCCACGGCTTTAAATAAGTTTAAGCAGCTATATAACAATAACCAACCCGACAGTGTTTACAGCATGTTTGGGCCCGAAATGATGAAGGCGCTTTCTCAAGCCGACTTCAAAAGCACTACCGCGCAGTTAAAAACGCAGTTAGGCTCGCTGTTGCAGGCCGATCTTGAAAGCTATGAAACTCCTATAGCGCACTATAAAGCTACATTTCAAAAAGCTGTTTTTTTATTAAACATCTCGTTAAATGCCGATAACAAATTTACCGGGCTTTCATTAACACCATACAAGGCAGAAAACACTGCTGCAGTATCAACTTCGGCAGGCAGCACGGCCCTGGCAACCGACCCTTCGTTAGTTGAATCTCCCGTAACTGTTAAAACTTTGCTGGGTTCAATATCAGGAACCTTAGCTATGCCAAAGGATGCTAACGGAAAAGTGCCATTGGTATTGATCATTGCGGGCTCAGGTCCTACGGATAGGGACGGCAACAGTCCTAAGTTGGGCCTTTATGCCAATATTTATAAAATGATTGCTAATGAGTTGGGCAAAAAAGGTATAGCATCATTACGTTATGATAAACGTTTGGTTGGGAAAAGCACCACTTCAATCAAAGAAAACGAGATTAGGTTTGAAGATTATGTTGAGGATGCTGCAGCCTTGCTTAATATGTTTACTGCCGATGAAAGATTTTCGAGGGTGATTATACTCGGGCATAGCGAAGGCTCGTTGGTTGGTATGATGGCTGCTTTTGATGAGCCGGTAAAAGGCTTTATATCAGTAGCCGGTGCGGGTGATTCGGCAGATAAGATCCTGACCGAGCAAATGAAATCACAGCCAGCGTTTATATCTGACGGATTTAACCGCATGCTGGATAGCTTAAAACGTGGCAAAACAACTGATAATATCGATCCTGCACTATACTTTATTGCAAGGCCAAGTATCCAGAAATACCTGATGTCATGGTTCAGGTACAACCCACAGCGCGAGATCAGGAAAGTAAAGGCTCCAATACTGATCATACAGGGAACAACAGATTTGCAGGTAACTGTTGGCGATGCCGAGAAACTGAAAAAAGCAAAATCAGACGCGATACTTGATATTATCCCTAACATGAACCATGTGCTGAAAGAAGCCCCGGCAGATAAGGAAAAGAATAAGGCTACTTACAATGAGCCCGACCTGCCGCTTAAACCGGAGTTTGTTACGGCGATAACCAATTTTGTGTTGAAAACAACGAGATAATACCCCCTCTAAATCTCCCCCAAAAGGGGAGACTTTTAGAAAGCGTTTAAAGCCCTCTCCCTTGGAGAGGGTTGGGTGAGGTTATCTTACCAAGCTCCCAACAACCTCCTGATCACAATGATCTCGGCAATATGATAAGCGTTATGATCTGCCGCCTGTAAAGCCTCACGAAGGATGGTCTGCCCATCGCCATGAGGGATTTTTCCATAGATATCCCCGGTTTTGACCAATTCAATCAGTTCATTCAGGTCGTCGTCAATTTGTTTTAGGCTGTTATTCCAGGTTGGGTCATCTTTTGGCTCAAGTTCTTTTGGCCAGTAAGCCTCCGGCCATTTTGGCGATTGATGATTTCCATCCTTACTAAACTCCAGCATATCCCATTGCGCTATCCGGATATGTTCAACCAGTTGCCATATGGTATAAGGGAGCTTGTCAACCTTAGCGCCGCGAAGTTGTACCGGCAAACCGTCAACTGCTTTTTTAAAATCGGCGTGGGCGTTGCCGCCTTGCAGTAAATGGATGATTTCGTCAACTAAAATCTTGTGTTCATTATTCATAGGTCAATCAAATGTTTGATAAAGTAACAAATTCGTCGCCGGTTTGATTTATTTGGCTTAAATGTTTTAAGTTTATGCTTCATTGTAAAACCCCATCAGTTGTGATCAGAAATATATTCTTAAAATTAAGACTCGCCGTTGTTTTATTTATGGTAGCCTTTACCGGTTGTAAAAAAGAGGGGGGAAGCGGTACCGGTCCGCTTTTGGGTAAGGATGATGCCGCTTTTCTGAAATATGAGAATACATTTCTGGATAATTTCTGGAAGCTAAACCCCGACTGGGCTACATCGGCAGGATATCATAAATATGATAGTTTGATGGTGATCCCTAACGATCAAAGCCGTGATAAGCTGGTAACCTTCGCCAAATATCAGGTAGATTCGTTAAGCCGCTTTGAAGTAAATACCCTTTCAGAAGCTAATAAAATAGATTACAAGATCCTTCAAAATCAGCTTGAATACGTGCAATGGCAGGTTCGCCAGTTAAAACAATACGAGTGGGATCCATCGTCATACAATGTTATAGGCACCTTTGCTTATATTTTGAATGAGCATTACGAGCCATTGACTAAACGCCTGCGCCATTTTTATCAGCGCATGTCATTCATTCCGCAATATTATAAAGAAGCCGAAAAGCAGATCAAAAACCCGGTTGTAGAACTTACCAACCTGGCTATTGAACAAAATCTGGGCGGCATGGATGTAATAGGAAAAGATTTTGCCGATTCGCTCAAGAAAACTAATATTCCTAAAGCCGAACAAAAGCTAATGACCGACAGAGCTGCTCAAAGTATTGTTGCTATTAAAGCATATGCCGACTGGCTAAAAGCACTGAAGAACGATCATCCAAGAAGTTTCAGGTTGGGCAAAGATTTGTATGAGGATAAGTTTAAATACGAGATTGTAGCATCTAACACTGCCGATAAAATTTACAACGCTGCGGTTGAACGTAAGAAATTCATTCACCGCGAAATGGGTAAGATCAGCAAGCAACTTTGGCCAAAATACTTTGGTAAGCAAGCAGCACCTGCCGATAGTTTGTTGATGATAAGCCAGCTGATAGACACGATATCGACCAAACATGTTAAGCCTGAAGATTTTCAATCGTCAATTGAGCAAATTATACCTAAGCTTAACGCCTTTGTAAAATCTAAAGACTTGTTAACACTTGATCCGTCAAAACCATTGATCATCCGTAAAGAGCCGGGTTATATGGCCGGTGTAGCAGGTGCATCTATGAGCGGGCCTGGTCCGTATGATAAAAATGGTAACTCATACTATAACGTAGGCAGCCTGGCCGGTTGGAGTAAGGAAAAATCTGAAAGTTACCTGCGCGAGTACAATAACTATATTTTACAGATTCTGAGCATTCACGAAGCCGTACCGGGGCATTATGTGCAGGGTGTATATTCAAACAAAGCACCAAGCATTATTAAAGCGGTATTTGGTAATGGCGCCATGGCCGAAGGCTGGGCGGTATATACCGAGCAAATGATGCTGGAAAATGGCTTTGGCAACAACGAGCCCGAAATGATGCTAATGTGGTACAAATGGAACTTGCGCTCAGTATGTAATGCCATATTGGATTACAGCGTACACAGCGGCAGCATGACTAAAGATGAAGCTATTAAGTTATTAACCCGCGAAGCTTTCCAACAACAAGCCGAAGCCGATGGTAAATGGAAGCGTGTTAGCGTAACCAGTGTACAACTTACCAGCTATTATACCGGTTATAAAGAGATTGTTGATTTAAGGGATGCCTATAAAGTAAAAATGGGCGATAAGTATAAACTGAAAGAGTTTAACGAAAAGTTTTTGAGCTACGGTAGTGCCCCGGTTAAATTTATACGAGAAGCCATGCTGGCCAAAACCAGCGGAAATTAATTGATAGTCCATAGGTATAAACTCGTGGACTATGAACCACGAGTTTATTTCCTGATGAACTATCAAAATCTTTTTATTAACAGCTTAGGCGTAGTGATTTTTTATCTGATGCTCAAGCTGATTCATCACGTTCTTCTTCAGTTTACCCTTATAGCAGGTACAACAACCTTCGTTCAGTTTAAGCTCGGCGATTGTTTTACCCTGATAAACCACACGGAAATTACCGGCTTCATTGGGTAAAATGGCCAAAATACGTTCATCTTCTCCCGAAAAATTGATAAGCACATGAAACTGGTGCTGTGGCATAAATGCTATCTGCTGTAACATAAAACCTCTCCTTCGTAAAATTAGGTGTGTGAAAAAAAATAAAGAGTTGAGCGTAGTATAAAGTTAACGAATTTGTTTTTAATTAATTGTTAGGAATTTTCAGTTTTTTGCGAGATATATTATAATATATTTAGCACTTACATCTTTGCATACTATGAAGAAGATTTTGTTGGCTGGCGCGCTGGCTATGATGGCATTTGCGGGTTATGCCCAAAAGGTAAAACCGGCACTGAAACTGGTTAAAGGAAACACCTATTACCTGTCAACCCTGGCACATTCGGTTGTAAAGCAAACTATAAACGGGCAGCTTAACAATATTGATATGACCATTGAAGGCAAAATGTCATTCAAGGTGCTTAATGTTGATTCGTTGTATTACATGGAGGTTAATTACACCAAAGTAGGTATGAATATGCAGTTACCTAACGGTAATGTAGCTTTCAGTTCTGACGATAAGGATACTACTAATATTATGGCGCGGATCATGGCGGGTATAACCAATAAGCCGTTTACCGCCACGTTAAGCAAAAGCGGCAGGATCAGGTCGATTGAGAATGCCGAGAATATGATCACATCCATGATAGATGGTTTTAAAGAAGTTCCGGCTGATAAGAAGGAGCAATTAAAAACTCAGCTAAGCCAGTCATTTGGTTCGGGCGCGCTTAAAAGCAATCTGGAAATGGCTATGGCTGTCCTTCCGGAGGTGCCCGTTGCTAAAAACGATAAGTGGACAATAAAAAATAACCTGCAGGGGGCTATGAGCGCCAAAATGGTTACGGTTTATCAACTGATGGATATTACGCCGCAAAGCTTTGTAATTCATGGCAATGCTACTATCGAAACCGATAACACAGCCGGTTACAAAACAGTTGGAAACTTACCCATGAAATACAACATGAAAGGAACTATGGTATCAGATGTTGTTGTTGATAAAGCTACCGGCTGGATCTCAAGCTCAAAGGTTAAACAAAACATTGATGGCGCGGTAGAAATAAAGGATAGCCCGCAGGTACCAGGCGGTGTAACCTTCCCCATGAGTGTTGTAAGCGAAACTTCAACTACAAATCATTAATTAAACATATAAAAAAATCCCTGCCGAAACCGACAGGGATTTTTTATTATTTCCCGGGATTATAGATCCAAACACCTTCCAGGTAAAGCTTATACCGGGTGGGTTGAAATTCGCCATAGGCAAAAACAATTATCGCGTCTTCCTTTTTTGCATAATAAAGCCTGAGCCTATCGCTGCCCTGGTATAGGTTAAGGAAGCCACCGGGGGTAAAGCCGGCTGTTTTTATTATGGTATTGAAATCACCAGGTGTAAGTATCTTTTGCAGATCTTCAAAATTGTTATTGGCAAAATCATTGAACTTTATGTTTCCGGCCGGCAGACTAAATGATTTATGCACCGCCTGCTCTTCATCGCCATCAAATAATAATGATTTTGTTACTTCATATTTTGTGATCATATTTTAATATATATCGTTTTTACTGTTTTACTTCTTCAATGAAACCACCTGCCTTAAGGTCGTTAACAGTGGCTGGTACTTCATACTGGATACCTAAGCCCGGTTTACCAAACCATGGGATGATTTTGCCTTCCCTTACTTTGGCTATTGGTTTCAGGATCTTATAAATTTTGTAGGGCTTGCTCAGGGTGTTATCCGGCAGGGCACGCATTGGGAAAGGTACACCTTTTGGAGATACAAAGGTGCCTTTATCCTGAAAAGCGCCTGCATCATCTGTGTAGCCGCCATAACGGTCTATCAGTACGCCTTTTTTAAGGGTAACAATAATCAGGTTTACGGCGCCTCGGTTTGGTGGCCAACCGCCGTTAAGGTTGTTCCTGGTGAAGAATTTTTCAAGGTCATCCCATTTCTCTGTTTTGAAGAACACCCAGGCCGAGTCGGCAAGTGGTTTTTTTGTGCTGTCGGCGAAATCGGCTACCGAGCTTTTAAAATCTTCGTAGGTAACGCCACGTACCGGTAAGTGGTGCGCCTTTGCAGCATGATGTGGTTTGGTTTGCGCTGTCGCCAAAAAAGGCATCAGCATTACGGATAGGATCAGCAGTTTAAGTGTTTTCATTCGATGTAGTTTTTTGTTTGATAAAACTACATTACAGGGTGCTTTTATAAAAGGATATTTATGTATTTATTTTATTCATATTATATACCATATCATATATCCGGTTGCTACTGTTGCCGGGTATAGGTTTGGTGTCCGTCCGCTCCGGGAGTAGGGGTAGTTTGGACAAGGCGGACGATTGCAGGAAACCAAAGCTGTTGCTCTGGTATTTGCCATCGACAAAAAAACGAATAAAGGAAATTATTACCTTCGTAGCTATGTCATCAGCTGAAGCAAAAAAACAAATAGAGGCATTAACGGCCGAACTTAAACAGCACAATTACAATTACTATGTGCTGGCTATGCCAACCATTTCTGATTTTGATTTTGATAAAAAACTGGAGCAGCTTAACAAGCTTGAAAAGGAATACCCGGAATTTGCCGACCCGGATTCGCCAACACAAAGGGTAGGCGGGGATATTACCAAGGAGTTTGTGACCGTTAGGCACCGCTGGCCAATGCTGTCGTTAGGTAATACTTACAATGAGCAGGAACTGCTTGATTTTGATCAGCGAATCCGCAAAGCCATTGGCGATAATTTTGAGTATGTATGCGAGCTTAAGTTTGATGGCCTGAGCATGAGCCTTACCTATGAGGATGGTAAGCTGGTACGCGGCGTTACCCGTGGCGATGGCGTACAGGGCGATGAGGTAACTACCAATATTAAAACCATACATACCATACCAAAGCGTTTACACGAGGGCGAAGGCTACCCTGCTTATTTTGATATTCGTGGCGAGGTGTTTATGCACCGTAAAGCTTTTGACAGGCTTAACAACGAGCGTATTGAAAACGGAGAGGTACCATATGCCAATCCCCGTAACTTTGCCTCTGGTACCGTAAAAATGCAGGACTCGGCTGAGGTAGCTAAACGCCCGTTGGATTGTTTTCTGTACTTCCTGTATACCGAAAAACCATTATTTAAAACCCATTGGGAAAGCCTGCAGGCTGTTAAAACCTGGGGTTTCCATACCAATGAGCATAGCGAGCTTTGCCCGGATGTTAATTGTGTTTTGGAGTTTATTAATAAATGGGATAAGGAGCGCTTTAACCTGAGCTATGATATTGATGGCATTGTTATTAAAGTAAATAACTACTCGCAGCAGCAGGAGCTTGGCTTTACCGCCAAATCGCCACGTTGGGCTATCTCCTATAAGTTTAAAGCCGAAAGGGTGGAGACCGAACTGCTTGAGGTAAGCTACCAGGTTGGCCGTACAGGTGCCGTTACCCCGGTTGCCAATTTAAAGCCGGTGCTGCTTGCCGGTACTACGGTAAAGCGTGCCACGCTGCATAACGCCAATGAAATCATCCGTTTGGATTTGCATGAGGGCGATACCGTTTTTGTTGAAAAAGGCGGTGAGATCATTCCTAAGATCATCAGCGTAAATCCCGAAAAGCGGAAAGCCGATGCCGTTCCTGTTATTTACCGTACTACCTGCCCTGCTTGTGATACCCCGCTTGAACGTAAGGAAGGTGAGGCCGCTTTTTATTGCCCTAATGATGAAGGTTGCCCGCCGCAGATTGTTGGCAAAATGCAGCATTTCATCGGTCGTAAGGCTATGAATATTGATGGTTTGGGCGATGAAACTATCGAAACCCTGTATAATAAAGGATTTATTAGTCATATCAGCGATATCTATGAACTGCATACCCATGCCGCCGAATTGAAGCAGATGGGCCGCTTTGGCGAAAAATCCATCAATAACATGCTGGAGGGCATCGAGGCATCTAAAAAAATGCCTTTCGAAAAAGTGTTGTTTGGTTTAGGGATCCGCTATGTGGGTGAAACGGTAGCCCGTAAACTGGCTTTCCATTTTAAGTCGATTGATAAACTGATGGCGGCCTCGGTTGAAGAATTGACTGCTGCCGAAGAAATAGGTGAGAGGATTGCCCAAAGTATCACCGAGTATTTTGCAGGTGACATCCATCGCCAGGAAATACAAAAGCTTAGGGAGCAGGGCCTGCAGTTTATAGCCGAAGAAAAAGAAGTGGTACTGGCCAGCGAAAAGCTTGCCGGGATGAACTTCATTATCTCGGGAACGTTCGAAAAATTCTCGCGCGATGAGTTGAAAGATATTATTGAGCAAAACGGGGGAAAGATTTTAAGCAGTATTTCGGCTAAACTTAATTACCTGGTTGCCGGCGATAATATGGGACCTGCGAAGCTCGAAAAAGCCAATAAACTTAACATCCCGATTATTAGCGATGACGAATTAATTGCGTTAATAAATTAACATCTGTGTTTGGTTCATTTTATTCATTGGGTTAAAATTTTTACTTTTTTAACTCAAAAATTAGTTACTTTGTAGTACCCAAAGGGACCCCCATAATTAATTAAACGTACTATGTCCGAATAATTTGCTATGGATAAATTTATACAGATACAACCGAATATTTTTTGTGAACCGTGTAAGGAATGTGGCGAAAGGCCAGTAATTCAACAGGTTAAAGGAAAGTTTGTTGTGAGATGCCCTAAAAATAAGTCGCACTATCAAACCAAATCAGGCCTGATTGATATTGACGACTGGAACCTTAAAAACAAGATTCATCCACCGCTTGGCAATAACGAAATTTCAAAGAAAAAGGCATCCTAACCGGGTGCCTTTTTACATTATTTAACAATTTGGTGCTGTAACAATCAATTAATAAGTTTCATCTTAGCATAAACATCTGCTAAATGAAGCAAGCCTTAATAGCGCTATTTTTAATCATTAGTTTTTCCTCATACGCCCAGCAATTCAGCATTAGCGGCAAAATTACCGGCGACGACGGTAAGCCCATCCCTTTCGCTTCTGTATTTATAAAAAATACCACTACTGGTGTATCTGCCAATAGTGAGGGTACATACCTACTGCGTTTAAACGGTGGCAGGCAGGAGATTCAGTATAAGGCGGTAGGTTATGCCCAGCAAAGCAAAATTGTTGCCCTTGCAGCCAACCTGGTGATCAATATCAGCCTGCAAGCAGAAACTTATCAGCTTAATAATGTTACTGTGCATGCCGGAGGCGAAGACCCCGCATATGCCATTATGCGTAAGGCTATTAAAAAACGCAAAACCTATCTTAACGAAGTAAAGGCTTATACCTGCGATATTTACATTAAAGGCCTGCAAAAGCTGCTGGCTGCCCCCAAAACTTTTATGGGCTTTGACGTGCAAAAGGCCACCAACGAAGCCGGGCTTGATTCAAACAGGCGTGGGATAGTTTATCTTTCTGAGTCGGAATCAAAATACAGTTTTATCAGGCCCGATAAGGTGCACGAAGAGCAGGTGTCGTCAAAAGTGTCTGGCCGTAACAGGGCGTTTAGCTTTAACCGGGCGTCGGATATGGCGGTTAACTTTTACCAGAACTATGAAACCTGGCAGGGCATGAGCAACCGCCCCCTGGTATCGCCTGTTGCCGATAACGCCTTGTTTTATTATAACTATAAATACATAGGCACATCGGTAGAAAACGGCGAAACCATCAACAAGATTGAGGTAATGCCCAAACGGGCGCACGACCCATGTTTTGAAGGGTATATTTATATTTTGGATGATAGCTGGCGTATTTATGGCCTGCAGCTTTACATCACCAAAAAGGCTAACATTAATTTTGTTGATACCCTTAAAGTTAACCAGCAGTTTTTCCCGGTGAGCGACAAGGTTTGGATGACCTCGTCTATTAAATTTGAGTTTACAGGAGGCTTGTTTGGCTTTAAACTGGGGGGCTATTTTATCTCGATCTATAAAAACTACAACCTTGACCCTGATTTAAACAAATCCGATTTTAACGAGGTACTCCGGATTACCAAAGGTATAAGTAAAGATACAGCATACTGGAGCCAGGCTCGCCCAATACCGCTTACCGGTGAGGAGGTTACCGACTACACCAATAAAGATAAACTCGCCAAAAAACGCGAATCAAAAGAATACCTCGACTCGCTGGATAAAGCCAACAATAAATTTAAACCGGTAAACCTGCTTTTTACAGGCATCAACACCCGTAACCGTTACAAAAAGGAATATTTTCATTACGACCCAATTATCGGCTCCCTGCTTTATAACACGGTAGAAGGTTTGGCTTTTGATTATGGAGCATCATACAGCAAGCTGATTGATACAGTTAACAACCGTTATTTTATGCTGAATGGTAAGGTGCGCTACGGCTTTGCCAATCATTTGCTCAATGGCTCGGCAGGTGCGGCAATCCCGGTAATGCAGCGGTTTACGCTGGGTTTAAGCGGCGGCTCGGATGTGGTTGACCTGAATAACCAGGCCCCGATGTCTGCCTTTGTGAATACCGTTCATAGCCTGCTTTCGCAACAAAACTTTAAAAAACTTTATCAAAAGCAATTTGCACTGGCATCACTTTCGGGCAGGGTTACCGGTGGTTTGCGCGGCAGTGCTTCGGTTGAATGGGCTAACCGCAAGGCGCTGTTAAACACGGCGTCATTCAGTGTTTTCGATCCGCATTCGCATCAGTTTACATCAAATAACCCGCTTGATCCTGATCATAATACACTGCTGTTTCCCGAAAATCAGTCGCTTGCGGTAAACCTGCAGGCCAGTTATGATTTCAGCAACCGGTACGAAACCTACCCATCGGGCAGGCGTTATCTGCCATCCAAATACCCAACCATCAGCCTAAATTATACCAAAGGCATCAGCAATGTGTTAGGCTCGGATGTTAACTATGATAAGATCAGCGCGGATATTTCTAAATCAGATATCAGCATGGGCTTTTATGGGAGCAGCTCGTTTTTTATAGGAGCAGGTAAGTTTTTGAATGCCAAAAGTGTATTCTTTCCCGATTATTTCCACTTTGCAGGTAACGAGGTGCTTTCATACAAGCCAAGGCTAAACCGCTTCCTGCTGCTGGATTATTACGATTTCAGCACTCCGGATAAATACATAGAAGGGCACTTTGAACACAACTTTTCCGGCTTTATTACCAATAAGCTCCCGCTCATACGCAAGTTTAAACTCCAGGAGATCATCGACGTGAATTACCTGTACACGCCTACGCTTAAAAACTATACAGAGCTTGGTTTCGGTTTGCAATACCTCAATATCCGGTTAATGTATGGTGTATCCTACAATGGCGGCACCGAGGCAAAATCGGCGATAAGGCTGGGGATTAGTCTTTAAGGTGAAAGGTGAAAGGTGAAAGGTGAAAGGTGAAAGGTGAAAGGTGAAAGGTGAAAGGTGAAAGGTGAAAGGTGAAAGGTGAAAGGTGAAAGGTGAAAGGTGAAAGGTGAAAGGTGAAAGGTGAAAGGTGAAAGGTGAAAGGTGAAAGGTGAAAGGTGAAAGGTGAAAGGTGAAAGGTGAAAGGTGAAAGGTGAAAGGTGAAAGGTGAAAGGTGAAAGGTGAAAGGTGAAAGGTGAAAGGTGAAAGGTGAAAGGTGAAAGGTGAAAGGTGAAAGGTGAAAGGTGAAAGGTGAAAGGTGAAAGGTGAAAGGTGAAAGGTGAAAGGTGAAAGGTGAAAGGTGAAAGGTGAAAGGTGAAAGGTGAAAGGTGAAAGGTGAAAGGTGAAAGGTGAAAGGTGAAAGGTGAAAGGTGAAAGGTGAAAGGTGAAAGGTGAAAGGTGAAAGGTGAAAGGTGAAAGGTGAAAGGTGAAAGGTGAAAGGTGAAAGGTGAAAGGTGAAAGGTGAAAGGTGAAAGGTGAAAGGTGAAAGGTGAAAGGTGAAAGGTGAAAGGTGAAAGGTGAAAGGTGAAAGGTGAAAGGTGAAAGGTGAAAGGTGAAAGGTGAAAGGTGAAAGGTGAAAGGTGAAAGGTGAAAGGTGAAAGGTGAAAGGTGAAAGGTGAATTATGTTAAATGGTTTAGGATAACGACCGTCCGTCCGTTTAGGGAGTGGGGTATTGTTGGCCAAAGAGTGGACAAAAGCGTGCAGAAAACTTACGAGGTTTTCAAAACTTCGTAAGTTTAGCCAAAGCAATCTATCAGGGTAATCCTCTAATCCTAAAAATCAGGGTTCAAAAATTCAAATCAACGGTTTACCTTTGCCACATGATCAAGAATATCTTTCCCTGCTTTATAATCATGCTTGTGGCTTTTGGTTGCACTAAAAAGAATGTACCGCATTACACTATATCGAGGGTTACCAAATCTGACACTGCTACCAGTCTTACAGTTAAAATAGATGGCAGGCTTAAATGGGCCGAGCTGCTGAGCATCACCTCGCAAATTAAGGCTGATAGCG
This sequence comes from Mucilaginibacter endophyticus, assembly GCF_003351025.1. Lineage (GTDB taxonomy): Bacteria > Bacteroidota > Bacteroidia > Sphingobacteriales > Sphingobacteriaceae > Mucilaginibacter > Mucilaginibacter endophyticus. The sequence goes on from NZ_QPCG01000001.1 coordinate 176,928, forward strand.
CTAAACTGAGCAACCTGCAGCTTAACTTTTTACTGCCGGGGCATAATGATAAAAGTACCGGAGCCAATACTTTTTATGCTGTGGCCCGCTACCCCAAAGGCGATAACGTTACCATGCAGGATACCACTAAAGATGCCGACGGTAACACCGTTAGGTTAAACATCACAGGTATCTCGGCCGAAAAAGCTAAATACCTGCTGGGTTTAAACCCAACCGATCTGGATGGAAAAAACATCATTGGCCGGTTCATTGATGATAATAACCATACCGTTATTGTGCCATTTACTGATATGGCCGGCGGTAAAAAGGAAACTTATATTATTGAGCTGGATACCACCGGCACTGTAGTATCGCGCACTATACCGCTTATGGATAACCGCGATGGCGTTGAAAAACTGCATGTAAGCCAAAGTGGCGACTATATCACCATAAAAGATAGCGTGCTCACCCAATATGCCGCACATGATATGGGTTTGCCTTATAATAGTATTAAAGCCGGTATTTAATTACCGGTTTGCAAATATGCCAAAATCACCACAGGCTTAATTTGATGTTAAAAAATTGGGGATAAGCGGTTAAATCATTCATTTGTTTGAGATTATACCGATATATTTATAGTGTTAAAAATATTGTAAATATATGAACCGAAATTTTATCAAAATTTTTGCATTAGGCGTAGCCGCGGTATTTAGTGCCTGCATGGCTACTGCCCAGGTGAGGCTGCCGGAAGGTTACTTCCTTAAAACATTGCCAAACGGATTGGACGTGCTGGTTATAGAAAACAGCAAAGTGCCTTTAACCACCATTGAAATAGCTGTTAAAAACGGTGCTTATACGGAAGGCCCGGAGTACAGCGGTCTGTCGCACCTGTTTGAGCACATGTTTTTTAAGGCTAATAAGGATTATCCAACTCAGGAAAAGTTTTTAAAACGCACGCAGGAGCTTGGCGCCATTTGGAATGGTACCACTAATACCGAGCGCGTAAACTACTACTTTACCTTTGACAGGGATAGCCTTAAAGCGGGTTTAAAGTTCATGAACGCCGCTATCCGTTTTCCTATTTACCGCGAGGAGGATATGAAGAAGGAGCGCCCTGTGGTTGACGGCGAGTTTCAGCGTGCCGAAAGCGACCCGGGTTTCCAGCTTTGGTATGGTATGCAGCAAAAGCTTTGGGGCGATCTTATCACCCGTAAAAACCCTATCGGTATCCACGAAGTGATCAACACGGCTACGCCCGAAAAAATGATGATCATTAAGGATAAATATTATTTCCCTAATAACAGCTTGCTTACTATTTGCGGCGATGTTAAACATGACAATGCCTTTGCCCTTGCCGAAAGCATTTTTGGCGACTGGGCCAACAGTGGTTTCGATCCGCAAACCAAGTTCCCAATCCCGGCATTTAAGCCTTTAACCAAGCCCGAGTATTTTGTTAAGGAAGCAACCATTGCCCAAACACCTTATATGGAGTTTACCTGGCAGGGCCCTTCATATCCAACAGACTCTGCCGGTACGGTTGTTGCCGATGTGTTTTCGACCATCGTAGGTTTAAACTCATCAAAACTACAGCAGGCTTTGGTTGATAAAGGTTTGGCCAGCGGTGTTTATGTAAACTATACTACCAGCCGTTACGTTGGCCCTATTGATATTTTTGTAGTGCCTAACCCCAACAAGCTTAAAGAGTGCTATACCGAACTCATGAACCAGGTAAGCATGTGGAACAAGGATGATTACTTTACCGACGAACAAATGGCTACTGCCAAAGCTATCCTGCACCGTAACGATATTCACGCTAAAGAAAAACCGTCATCATTACCAAGCCAGATCAGCTTTCAGTGGTGCAGCACTTCATTTAACTTTTATACCGATCTGGATGCCAACTATCAGAAAGTTACCCGTGCCGATATTAAAAAGTACCTGGAAACTTACATCATTGGCAAGCCATACGCTGCCGGTTTGATCATAGCGCCTGAGTTAAATAAAACAGTAAACGCGGCTTCATTTTTTGCAGCCAAGTAATTTAAAACTACCTCATCATGATGAAAAAATATATAATTGCCCTGCTGGTAGCAGCGGCTATAGGAAATACCGCTAAGGCGCAAAAACAGGCCTATGAAACCACGGTAGATGGCGTAAAGGTTATTGTACAGCCAAGCGGTAACGATATTGTTGAGATCCAAACCATTATAAAAGGCGGTGTGCAAAACTACCCGGCTACCAAAGCAGGTATCGAATCGTTAGCCATGAGCGCCCTTACCGAGTGCGGTACCTTAAAGCACGATAAAAACAGCTTTAAAGATGAGCTGGATAAGGTAAGCGCCACTGTTTACGGCAGCAGCAACAAAAACTACTCTGTAGTGCGCATGAACTGTATTAAAGGCGACTTTGACGTGGTTTGGCCTTTATATGTTGAGGCTATAACCCAGCCTAAGTTTGACGATAAAGAGTTTGCCCGCATTAAGCAGGATGCCATCAACAACATTAAGCAGGAAGATTCACAGCCCGACAATGCTATTGATAAATATGCCGATAAGGTTGCCTTTGCCGGTACCAATTACGCTAAAGACCCAAGCGGCACCGTAGCTATTGTTACAGCCTTAACCCCGGCCGAAACTAAGGCCTATTACCAGTCGATATTAACTAAATCACGTATGGTGATTGTTGTGGTTGCCGATTTGGATCAGGCTGCTATTGAAGGTAAGGTAAAAGCAATGCTGAGCGGTATTAAACAAGGCTCGGCTTTCGCGTTTAAGAAATCTACTTTCCGTACCGAGAAAAACAGTATCGCCGTTGAAAAACGCGATCTGGCTACCAACTATGTTGAAGGTATTGCCAGCGGTCCTGCTGCCGGTACGCCCGATTTTAACGCCTTTAACGTAGCTATGCGCATTTTCTCGAACATGCACTTTTTAGAGGTACGTACCAACAACGGCTTGTCATACGCGCCGCAGGCATGGTTTAGCGCCGGTCAAACATCAACCGCCCGTTTCTCGGTATCAACCACCGAGCCTGATAAATACATTGCCGTATTTGATAAACTGGTTGAAAAAATTAAACGCGAGGGCTTTAAAGCCGATGATGTTGCCGATATGAAGGTTACCTACCTTACCGGTTTCTACTATAAAAACGAAACCAACAGCGCCCAGGCATCATCAATAGCAGCAAACGAAGTACTGCACGACAACTGGAAACGTTCATTAACCATGGTTGACGACGTAAAGAAGCTAACCCCGGATGACGTAAGCAACGCCTTCCGCAAGTATATCAACAACATAGTATGGGTATACCAGGGCGATCCTAAAAAAGTAAACCAACTGCTATATATCAACGGAACGCTGCACAACGGCGATAACCCGGTGATGCATTAATTTTTTAGGAGGTGAAAGGTGAAAGGCGAAAGGTAGCGCACTCGCGTGGAATCTTTTATTTTTTGCCTTTTGCCTTTTGCCTTTAACCTTTCGCCTTTAACCTTTCACCTCTCCCTCCGGTAGCACCGCCTTTTTCCTGGTTCTGCTCCAGCCGGCGCCTTTGGGTTTGGTGGGTACGGTATCGCCCAGGAGTTTGCCCCATGGCTTCAGGGTATCTATCCTGTCGAAAATGATTTTGAGTACTGCTACAAAGGGGATAGATAGGAACATGCCCGATAAGCCCCAGAGCATGTTGCCCAGCAATACTACTACGATGGATATCAGCGCGTTGATCTGTACTTTTGATGATACAATGCGCGGCACCAGGATATTGTTATCAATAAACTGGATCACCATATAAGCAATAATCACTCCTAACTGCGTGCTGTAACCATCTTTGGTAACCGTTGCCATCAGCACGGGCAGGGCAATTGCTATGATGCCGCCAATGTAAGGCAGCAGGTTAAGGATAGCGCCGATAACGCCTATCAGGATGCCATATTTAACACCTAACAGCATCAATGCCGCCGAGTTCATGACAGCCACTATTAGCATCTCAATCAATAAACCCTGTATATAGCTTTGTATGGCCGATTTGGTTTCTTTAAGCACCTCGGCAACCTGTTTGGAGTTTTCTTCAGAGAATACCTCGAACAGAAAATTAAGGATCAGTATTTTATAAAACAATATCAGGAATACATATACCGGTACAACAAACACCAATCCAAAGGTGCTCAGCACATTGCCCAGCGTGCGCCCAACCAGCGCCTGACTGTTATCCATAGCATCTTTAATAAGCTTATCCTGCTTTTGAACAGAGTAGTTGAAGGTAGTGGCAACCCAATCTTTAAAGGTGATGAACAGCTCGGCAAACTTCTTTTTAAGCATGGGCAGCGAGTCGCCAAACTGGATGATTTGGGTAGAGAGGAAGTAGAACAGTCCCGCCAGTAAAACAGCGCCGAGCAGCATGGCTAAGCCTATGGCTAATATCTTGGGCACCTTGCGTTCTTCCAGCCAGTTAGTTACCGGGTTTAGCAAAATGGCAATAAAAGCGGCAAAGGCCAAAGGGATCATGACATCTGCCAGTTGGGCAAACACATAAACCAATAAAATCAATCCGAAAAGTATAACGGTACTTTTAAGGTAAAAGGGGTATTCTTTAACAGCAGGCATTGATGCAGGGGTTTTAACACTCAAAGGAACAAGATAAGCAATTGTTTGCTTCGCAGATAATTAGGCTGGTTTTATGCTGATTGGGTTAGGGTGTCCGTCCGCTCGGGGGTAAGGGGTGGTGTGGACAGGGAGTGGACGGAAAAAGAAAAATTCCCTCCCCCGGGAGGGGTGTGTTTGGGTGTGTGGTGGCAGGGAGGGGTTTATACGTTTTGCCTGGTAAGCTTGCAAGGCGATGAAACTTGCAAGGCGACGAAACCCCTCCCTACACCCTCCCAGGGGAGGAAATCGCACGTACCCTTGCTTGTTTCTTCCTAACCTTAAATAAAAAACCATGTCATTTCGAACGAGGGACGAGGAGAAATCTTATACGCTCAGCTAAGCCAGCAATGCTAAGCGATAATTCCTGATGTATAAGATTTCTCTTTCGCCCCAAGGCTCGTGCCCTCTCTGGCTCTATCGAAATGACAATTTTTAAGAACGGGCATAAACAAAAAAGCCTGCACGGTTAATGCAGGCTTTCAAATATGATACAGCGATAGCTTACGCTAACACATTCCTCCAGCTAACCTGATCGCCTATGATCTTGTCAAGCTGATCGGCAGGAACACGTTCCTGGGCCATGCTGTCGCGGTAACGGATGGTTACGGTGTTGTCTTCTAAAGTCTGGTGATCTACGGTGATACAGAAAGGGGTACCAATAGCATCCTGACGACGGTAGCGCTTGCCTATAGCGTCTTTTTCTTCGTACTGAATGTTGAAGTCCAGCTTCAGTTTATCCATGATCTCGCGGGCTTTTTCGGGCAAACCATCTTTTTTGGTAAGCGGGAAAATAGCGGCTTTAACCGGTGCCAGGCATGGGTGCAGGCGTAACACGGTACGGCTGTCCTGTTTATCTTCGGTGCTCAGGTCTTCCTCTTCGTAAGCGTTGATCATGGTAAGCAGGAACATCCTGTCTAAACCTATCGATGTTTCAATTACGTAAGGCACATAGTTACCGTATGGTTTGCCTGTTTCAGGATCAACCTCCGGATCAAAGTATTGCATTTTTTTGCCCGAAAACTCCTGGTGCTGGCTTAAATCAAAATTGGTGCGGCTGTGGATCCCTTCAACCTCTTTAAAGCCAAACGGAAACTCAAACTCAATATCATAAGCGGCATCGGCATAATGGGCCAGTTTGGTGTGCTCATGGTAACGGTATTTAGCGGCATCGGTACCCAGGGCAAGGTGCCATTTTAAGCGGGCGGCCTTCCACTGGTCAAACCACTCTTTTTGTGTGCCAGGGCGAACAAAGAACTGCATCTCCATTTGTTCAAACTCGCGCATGCGGATAATGAACTGACGGGCAATAACCTCATTACGGAAAGCCTTACCAATTTGCGCTATACCGAAAGGGATTTTCATCCTGCCCGATTTTTGCACGTTTAAGTAGTTTACAAATATACCCTGAGCGGTTTCAGGGCGAAGGTATATGGTATCGGCATCATCAGCCACGGCGCCCATCTGGGTGCTGAACATCAGGTTAAACTGGCGCACATCTGTCCAGTTGCGGGTACCGCTTATAGGATCGGCAATTTCGTGTTCCAGGATCAGTTCTTTCAGGCGCGGCAGGTTTTCGGCTTTCAGGGCCTCATCCATATCGTGCTGTAGTTTTTCGGCTTTATCGGTTTTACCGTCTTTGCTGTAGCGCTCTATTTTATCTTCCAGCAACTGATCGGCGCGGTAACGTTTTTTGGAATCTTTATTGTCGATCATCGGGTCGCTGAAGCCATCAACGTGACCGCTTGCTTTCCAGATCTTAGGGTGCATAAATATGGCCGAATCAATGCCCACAATGTTATCATTCATTTGCACCATGGCTTTCCACCAGTAGGCTTTGATGTTGTTTTTCAGTTCGGCACCGTTTTGGCCGTAATCATAAACCGCGCTTAAGCCATCATAAATCTCGCTGGAAGGGAACACAAAGCCATATTCTTTGGCGTGTGAAATAACATTTTTAAAAAGTTCGTCGGTTGATTTGCTCATAATAGCTGCAAAGATAATTTTTGATTTCGGAATTGAGAATTTCGATTTCGGATTTACTTTGATTTCGGATTTCGGAATTTCGATTTCGGATTTGCATTGTTTACAAACCATTGTCATCGAACGAGGAAAGAGGAGAAATCTTATACGCCATGCTTATTGACTATGCAGGGCGTATAAGATTTCTCTTTCGCCCCAGTGCTCAATCCCCCCTCGCTGCTCTATCGAAATGACAATTTTTAAGAGAAAGTGTGGTGATAACTTGTCCATTTATTTTTAGGAGTTGGGCACAACCAGACGGACGGACGTACAGATATGTTGCGAATAGGTTCTTTAAATATAAAGAAATTTCTGTATATTTGTAGTGCCGAATATTATCTCCAATAATGAGGCTGTCCGCTATTGTCCGTCAGGACCCTTCCCCCGGGGCGGACGGACAGGTCAATCCAGTTCGGCTTATCCACTCATATTCTACAGGTCGGTAGCATCCGCTTACGGTCAAGGTTAATAATAATATTAGCTAATGGAGGGGTATTTTCTAAAAAGCGTCATTGCTTTTTTTTACGTCATCGTCATTTTTAAAATAAGCGTCATTGCGAGGTACGAAGCAATCCCCTACTTACAGAGCAGCTATGCAAGTACCTCTGTACAGTTCGCGATTGCTTCGTGCCTCGCAATGGCGTGATGGAAAGTAGTCGCGATTGCTACCTTCCTTATTATGCCGTAGTATTGAGTTAATTTCTCTCCCATTTGTAAATCACCTGCAATTATTAACATCAAATAAAACTATTAACCATTTGCTGCATTAATATTGTTAAACCAATAACACGCAAAGCCATGGAACAGATAGTGAAAATACTTTCGGCAAAATATGTTACCCATAATGTAAGGCAGTTCAGGCTTGAAAAACCATCGGGCTATGGCTTTATACCTGGGCAGGCTACTGAGCTATCTATCAATACCGAAGGATGGCAGGATGAAAAACGCCCCTTTACCTTTACCTGCCTCAATAGCGATGATTACCTTGAGTTTACTATCAAAACCTATAACGACCATAATGGCGTTACCAATCAGTTAAGTAAGCTTAACGTTGGCGATGAGGTTATTATTCGTGATGTATGGGGTGCTATTGAGTATAAAGGCGAGGGGTACTTTATTGCAGGAGGTGCAGGCATAACACCATTTTTGGCAATATTAAGGCAGCTCAATAATGATGGCGCCATAGGCAATAATAAACTGTTTTTCTCAAACCGAACCGATAAGGATATTATTTTGGCCGATGAACTGAAAAGCATACTTGGCGAAAATGCTCACTTCAGCATCACCAATCAAAAGGATAGCATGTACGATCAGCGGCGTATTAATGCCGATTTCCTGAAAGCCGAAGTAAAAGACTTTTCAAAACATTTTTACGTATGCGGTCCTGATGCTATGGTTGAAGAGATCGGCAGTTTATTAAGCGATTTGGGAGCTGATACCGAATCGGTAGTATTTGAGCGATAGGGTTTGATTTCGAAATTGGGAATTTCGATTTCGGATTTATCTCAATTTCGAATTTTGCCTGTCCGTCCGTCCGGTTGTACCCAACTCCCGGACTTGAAGTGGACGAGATACGCCCCGCCGATGCCTATCCATAAGTATAGTAAGGTATATCTTTCCGGACGGACGGACATCGGTCAATACTCCGGTTTTTAATAGCGTTCAAATCCAACATCTTGCATCTTTTTTACGTATGAGGTAAAAGGTTAGTTTTTAGCAACTTTTACTTTGACACCGTATCTCATCAGAATAATAATGTACCGGATGTTTTCCGTTGCACGAATCACTGCGTTTCTGCTTGTTTCGCTAAGTTTTTATGCTCCAAATTTGTTTGCCCAGGCACCCGTTATAAAATACACTACGCCGCATACTTATAAGGTCAATAAGCTTATAACTCCTTTAGCCCCTACCAATACAGGAGGTGCGGTGCCGGCAACCGTTTACGGGCAGGTGAGTATTAAGGCTGGGCGTGGCATTCTCGGCCATTTTAGTACAGTGACGGGTGTTGCTGCCGATAAGAATGGGAACGTATTTTTTGCAGACTGGGATAGCAATAAAATTTATAAAATAAATGCCGCGGGAAATTTATCGGTATTAGCCGGAAATGGTGCTGCCGGCTGGAACGATGGATTAGGCCCGGCAGCAACTTTTAGCCAACCCGACGCACTGGCTTTGGATGCCGAAGGTAATTTATACGTTGGCGATCAGTCAAATAACCTGATCAGGAAAGTAACGCCTGCGGGTTTAGTAACTACGCTTGCAGGTACCCCAAATGGGGTTGGAGCCACAAACGGTACAGGTTCAAGCGCTACGTTTAACGGTCCGCGGGGCATGGCTGTAGATAATGCCGGAAACGTTTACGTAGCCGACCAGGCAAACAACCTGATCAGAAAAATAACGCCTGCAGGTGTGGTGTCTACATATGCGGGCAGTGGCGCAGCCGGCTCGCAAAATGGCGCTTCAGCTTTAGCATCCTTTAATACACCAACAGGTGTTGCGTTAGATGCTGCCGGTAACCTGTATGTTTCCGATTCGGAAAATAACATGGTCAGAAAAATAACGCCTGCGGGGGTGGTTTCTACAATAGCATCGGGGTTTGATTTTCCGCGCGAACTTAGGGTAGATGGCACGGGAAATATATACGTTGCCGAACAGGCAGGTTTCATTAAAAGGATAAGCCCGTCTGGCGCAGTAACAATTGTAGCCGGAACAGGCAGGCCTGATGCCAACGGTGTCGGAAATATCGAATTTAAGGGCCCTATTGGATTGGCCATAGACGGAAACGGTAATTTATATGTTGGCGAAGGCGGAGGTGATGTTCTGAAAATTGTGCTAACAGGTTATACCATTAATCTTATTCCTTTACCTTCGGGGTTGGTATTTGATCCTAAAACAGGCATTATTTCGGGTAAACCAACCGTATTATTTCCACCCACTGTTTACACCATAACGGCCTACAACAGTAATGGCAGCAGCACTACCACCATTACTATTGGGGTAGCCGAGTCTGTTACCCCCCAGCCCTCGGTTATTACATTTCCGTTGCCCGCAATTGTTAATATGGATGTTGATGATATCCTGCACCCCAACGCTACCAGTACAAACACCGATACCCAAACCCCAATCACTTATACCAGCAGTAACCCCAATGTAGCCATTGTGGGGGCCGATGGGCAAATTCATGCAGTAGCACCCGGTACAACTGTTATTACTGCTCATCAAACCGGTAATGATGAATACACTCCTGCGGAAGCGGTTTTCCAAACATTTACCGTGATGAAAAATCAGTTGATCACCTTTCCTGCACTGGCCGATAAACCTACCTGTAGTGCTGATTTTGCGGCAGGGGCAACAAGCTCTAATAGTACCATTCCGCTTACTTATGTAAGCAGCAATACGGCGGTAGCCACGGTTTCGGCAACTGGCATTATCCATATCGTAGGACCGGGCTCGGCAACTATTACAGCGTCGCAAAGCGGCAACAGTTTGTATAATCCGGCTACGCCTAAGTCGCAACCATTAACCATTACTCCTCCGGTTATGCCGTCGGTAACCATATCGCCACCGGGCTTGTTGTCAGGATGTGATGGCCTGGAGGTTACGTACACTGCCGATGCCCAAAATGCAGGCAATAATGCTACCTATCAATGGATGGTAAATGGTCAAAACAGTGGCGATCATTCCAAAACTTTTACCAGCAGCACGCTACACACAGGCGATATCATTACCTGCGTGGTAATTAATAATGACGGATGTATACCGCTAACTTCGCCGGTATCCAACGAGGCTACCGTCAGGGTAGATCCTTCTGTTATGCTGCAGCTAACCATCAGCTCATCGGTTAGCGGCACAATTACTTCGGGTGTATCGGTTACCTTTACGGCTGTATCTCCTAATACATTAAATAATCCTGTTTATCAATGGTATGTTAACGGGCAAACCGTGGGCACCAACAGCGCTACATTTACCAGCAAAACTTTGGCAAATGGCGATGTAGTTAACTGTAATATGACCTCGGGAGGCAAGTGTATTGCTAACCCATTGGTAAATTCAAATACCATTACGGTTGCAGTTATAGTTCCTGAAAAAGTTATGATACCCAATATATTCACACCTAATGGCGATGGGCATAACGATAACTGGTATATTGTCGGGTTGCAGTCAAATACCCAATGCATTGTAAATGTTTATAACCGGAATGGTACCATCATATATCACTCGGTAGGCTACCCGCGTCCCTGGGACGGTACCAGCAATGGCATAACAGTACCTGCCGGAGCGTACTACTACATGATAGATACAAAAAGCAGCAGCGGAAAGCTAACCGGAGAAGTAACGGTGTTGAGGTAGTTGTTTTTGAGTGAGTGGTTGATTGGGTTGATTAAGTGAGTGGTTGTTAATCTCCAATCCGTCATTGCTTCGTACCTCGCAATGACGTGGTGGAGAGGGGTTAAACAAGTCTTTTTTAATTTTATTATCAATTTGGGCGTTGCCTGCGGCCCGGGCTTTCCGTTGCAAGTCCTCGCTTTGCACAAACTCAGGGCCTGCTCAAGCTGTGGGCTTTACACTACAATCCCTAACGCTGGCCTACGCGCCATAACTGTAAAATCAAAAACAATATGCCCCGTCCGCTTTCGTCCAACACTACCCTGTTACCCTTTCGGACGGACACCCGGATCTCACCTCATTTAGCGGCAATCTCAAATCTCATATCTCACGTCTCAAATCTCAAATCTCATATCTATTTCAGGTATCAGACAAAAAGCTTAATTTTCGCCAACTTTTACTTTGTCACTTTATCTGATCAAAACAATAATGTATCGATTGTTTTCTACTTTACGAATTACTGCGTTTTTGCTTGTTTCGTTAAGTTTTTATACCCCAAATCTGTTTGCCCAGGCACCTGTTATAAAATATACAACGCCGCATACATATAAGATCACTACGCCTATAACGCCTTTAGCACCAACAAATACAGGAGGAGCTGTGCCCGCAACCATTTACGGGCAGGTAAGCAGGATAGCAGGCAGCGGTACCATTGGCTATTTTTATGCAGTAACAAGCGTTACCGTTGATCCGTCCGGAAATATATTTATTGCGGATTGGGCCGATAATAGAATTTACAAATTAACCCCTGCCGGAAATCTTTCAACCTTTGTGGGGCATTCAGAGGCCGGTTGGAGTGATGGGCCGGGTAATACTGCAACCATTTATGAACCTGATGCACTGCTTTCGGATGCTGCGGGCAATATTTACTTCAGCGATCAGGCAAGTCACCTGATCCGGAAAATAACACCGGGAGGTTTTGTAACAACAATTGCAGGCACTCCCCATTCGCCGGGTTTTGCCGATGGCATGGGTTCTGCGGCAATGTTCGATAACCCGAGAGCTTTGGCTATGGATAATGCCGGAAATCTCTATCTGGCTGATCAGGCTAACAACAGGATCAGGAAAATAACAGCTGCAGGTGTGGTTACAACATATGCGGGTAGTGGCGTTGCAGGGGGTGATAACGGCCCGGCGGCTTCCGCATCGTTTAATACACCCACCGGCGTTGCGTTTGATGCTGCGGGTAATTTATACGTTTCGGATGTTTTAAATAACGCCGTACGAAAAATAACTCCTGCGGGCATAGTTTCTACATTTGCAACCGGGTTTAATTTCCCACGCGAGCTTAAGGTAGATGGCACCGGTAACGTATATGTTACTGAGATGGACGGCAACACGATTAAAAGAATAAGTCCTGATGGAGCGGTAACCATTATTGCCGGGGCGGGCGTACAAGATGCCGCCGGGGTAGTTGCCTCATTCAACGGGCCGCTTGGATTAGCAATGGACGGAAAGGGGAATTTATTTGTTGGTGAAAATATTTACAATGACGTAAGAAAAATAGTAATAACCGGTTATACCATTGATAAACCTTTGCCGGAAGGCTTGGTATTTGATCCTAAAACGGGCATCATATCGGGTACGCCAACTGCGTTATCGCCAGCTACAATTTATACCATAACCGGTTATAATGCTACCGGCAGTAACAGTACCACTGTAAGCATAAAGGTGTCGGATGTAACGCTGCCCCCGGCTGTTATTACATTTCCGCCCCCTGCAATAGTCAATATGGATGTTGATGATATCCTGCATCCCAACGCTACCAGTACAAACACCGATACCCAAACCCCAATCACCTATACCAGTAGTAACCCTGATGTAGCTACTGTTGGGGCCGATGGGCAAATTCATGCGGTGGCACCCGGTACAACGGTTATTACTGCTCATCAAAACGGAAATGATGACTATGACCCCGCAGTGCCGGTGTCCCAAACATTTACCGTCATGAAAAATCAGTTAATCACTTTTCCGGTACTGGCTAATAAGTCGCAATGCAGTCCTGATTTTCCTGTTGGGGCAACAAGCTCCAATTCTACCATTCCGCTTACGTATGTAAGCAGCAATACGGCGGTTGCCACGGTTTCGGCAACAGGTGTTATTCATATCATAGGGCTCGGCTCTACAACTATCACAGCATCGCAAAACGGTAACACCTTGTATAATCCGGCCACGTCTAAATCGCAACCATTAACCGTTGTTCCTCCGGATATGCCATCAGTAAAAATTTCACCTGATAAGTATGATGGATGCGATGGTATGGAGGTTACGTACACTGCCACCGCCCAAAACGCGGGTAATAATGCAACCTACCAATGGATGCTAAACGGCCAGAACAGTGGCGATCATACAAATACTTATACCAGCAGTACATTACAAACCGGCGATATCATTACCTGCGTGGTTACCAATAATGACGAATGTGTACCGTTAACCTCCCCGGTATCTAATCAGGCTACCATAAAAACCACTCCGTATGTTACGCTTACCTTAACCATCAGTTCGTCGGTTAGCGGCACAATTACAGCAGGCTCTCCTGTTACTTTTAAAGCGCAACCGTCTGATGTGCAGGATAATCCTACTTATCAGTGGTATGTTAACGGGCAAACTGTGGGCACTAACAGCGTTACATTTACCAGCAAAACCCTGGCCGATGGGGATATGGTTACCTGTAATATGGTTTCGGGAGGAGCATGTATCGCCAATCCTTCTGTAAGCTCAAATACCATTACGGTTGCCGTAATAATTCCCGAAAAAATTATAGTACCCAACACGTTTACGCCCAATGGTGATGGGTATAATGATACCTGGTATATTCCCGGTTTGTTGTCATACACCAACTGCATTGTAAATATTTATAACCGTTATGGCGCCATCATGTACCGCTCGGTAGGCTACCAACACCCCTGGGACGGCACTGCCAACGGCAAAACCGTACCTGCCGGCGCGTATTATTATGTAATAGATACGAAAAGCGCCAGCGGAAAACTAAGCGGGGAAGTGACGGTGCTGAGGTAGGGGTTTTTAAGTGAGTGGTTGATTGAGTTGATTAGGTGAGTGGTTTGTTTAATTGCGCCCGTTTCAAATATGTTTGGAAAAACAAATACATTTGTAAAACACACCGGTAATTATTTTATGCCAACAAATAGCGAAGAACGCCCGAGAGTTTATTTAAATAAAGTACACCTTAAAGGGTTTAAATCCATTGAGGATGTTACCATTGATTTTCAAAAAGGATTGAATATCCTGATTGGGAAGAATGGGGCCGGGAAATCGAATTTTTTGGAGTTTCTAAATATTATTCTTAGCATTAGTGTAAACTCAAAATTCACATATAAATCTTCTCAAGTTGAGTTTTATTCGACTGACGATCATGTCTTTGTATATGAAATTAAACGTGAAATTTTAAATAAAATTCAAAAAGAAGATTTTATAGATCGCATTATCTTTTCAGAATCTTTTTTGATCGATCGGAAAGTAGCTTTTGAAAATATAACAAACAAGAGCGCAAAGTTTAAATTTGGAGACAAACAAATCATTTACACTAATATTTATAGTTTATTTGGTCGTTTAGGTTATCAATATTTAGATCCGTTGTATATCAAATTTAATTTACCAGAAGACCTTGGATGTATCGAAACAATTGGTACAATTAAAGTTACAGATGAAAGCGAAGGTGTTTGGAACTGGGATTTTCCAGATACCTTAAGATTTTTAGAGGATATTTTTTTTGATTTTGAATTTTCATATTTAGATGGCGAAACAGATAAAACGTTAGATCATTTAACATCAACAGTTATTTTTGAAAGCTTGAAGATTGGCGAAAACATAATCGACAATCTTAGAACATTTACCGCAATAGAGGACGTGAGATTCAATAGTAATATCAACATATATTTTCCTCAAGATAATTCAGTGATTATTGATAATGTAAAAATTGAATTTAAGGTCAATGGAAATTGGATGCCCTGGTCGCAATTATCGGATGGTACACGTCGTTTGTTTTATATAATAACAGAAGTAACTCATGCTGATGGGCCTATATTTATTGAAGAACCCGAGCTCGGCGTACATCCTCATCAATTTAATTTGTTAATGAGCTTCCTGAAAGAACAATCAGAAAACAAACAAATTATCATTTCCACGCACTCACCTAAAGCGTTGGATCATCTATCTTCTGACGAGTTGAATAATATTCTTATTACTTATTACGATCAGGAAAGAGGCACTCAACTAAGGCATCTTACCGATAAAGAACAAGCTAAAGCCAAAAAATACTCTAAAGACGTAGGTTTTTTAAGCGATTACTGGATGTATTCAGATCTCGAAGAATGATAAAGGTTGGGCTTGTTGGCGAAGACCCGAATGATACTTCGTCTGTAAGAAATCTACTGGAACAACGTTATAGAGGCAAAGTTCAATTTTATACTTTGGCAAAACGTGTCACAGGTAACAATTTAGATTCTTTAAATAAAATTAAAAAAATTGTTAAAGCTGATTTTGACGATTCCGGGTGCTCTTTTATAGTTTATGTTCGAGATTTGGACGAATTAGAGTCGCATAAAGGAAAACTTACGGAAAGGATTAAATGGTTCAGAGAGTTAGACAACCATGTTGAGAGCAATGGTATTCTTATGCTCAATATCTGGGAACTTGAAGCCTTAATACTTGGTGACATTGAATCGTTTAATAAAATATATAACGTTAGTCATAAATCAGGTAATCCTATGTTTGTAAGAGACCCTAAAAAAGTCTTAATAAATGTAACAACCAAAAATAGAAAGCAATTTAAAGAGTCTGATTGTCCCGATATTTTTAGCCAATTAGACATCAACAAAGTAGAGAAAAACTGTCGCTGCTTCAAGAAATTCATTACGGAATTTGACGAGAAGTTAAATTAAAATCAGCCCGTCTGCATTTGTCCAACATCAGTGGTTCCCCTTTCCGGACGGACACCCACAATCTCAAATCTCAGGTCTCAAATCTCATATCTAATACTCCACATCTCAAATCTAAAATCTATTTTTACAGCCATGAGTATCAGTGTTGAGGCATTAACCAAGGTTTACGGCGTACAAAAGGCTGTTGATGGCATTAGTTTTACTGCCCAGCCGGGTGTATTGGGTTTTTTAGGGCCTAATGGCGCCGGTAAATCAACCACCATGAAAATCCTTACCGGCTTTATTCCGCAAACATCGGGTACGGCATCGGTATGCGGGTTTGATGTAGCCAAACAACCCCTTGAGGTTAAACGCCGCATAGGTTATCTGCCCGAAAGTAACCCGCTGTATACCGATATGTATGTTAAAGAATCATTGGGTTTTGTTGCCGGCATCCATAAAATTCATGAGCCTGCCAAACGCATTGCAGATATTATTGAACAAACAGGCCTTGGCCCCGAGCAGCATAAAAAGATAGGGCAGCTATCAAAGGGTTACCGCCAAAGGGTGGGGCTGGCACAGGCTATGCTGCATAACCCTGAAGTACTGATATTAGACGAGCCAACTTCCGGCCTTGACCCTAACCAGTTAATAGGTATCCGTCAGTTAATCCTCGATCTGGGCAAAAACAAAACCATTGTGCTTTCAACCCATATTATGCAGGAGGTTGAAGCCGTATGTAATCAGGTTATCATCATTAATAAGGGCACCATTGTAGCCAATGATACCCTGCAGCAGCTCCGTAAAAACAACGGCGGCAAATCGCTGGAAGAAGTGTTTATCAGCCTTACCAATAATTAAAGAATATTTACAGCAATCTTGTATTTTCGGCCCGTTATGAAAAAACTGTTATTGCTGCTGCTTATTCTTCCCGCTCTTAAAACCTATGCCCAGGATGCACCGAAATCTTCAACCGCTTTTAGTGCCGGTGTTGAGTTGGGCATTCCATCTCGCAGTTTGTATAATGTGGGTGTTGGCGCATCGCTTAAACTGGAGCAGCCGATTGTAAGCCCGGTAAGTTTGACGCTAACCGCAGGCTTCAATAGTTTTTTTCGTAAAGATTCTCCCTTTAATAACGGCCACTCGGGTGGCGACATTTTTGTGCCCCTTAAAGCCGGGCTAAGATACAGTGTTAGCTCCGGCGTTTTCCTGGAGGCCGAGGCAGGCAGCGCTATCGAGCTTAATTATGATGAGCGTAAGCTGTTCGCCTTTTCTGTTGGCCCTGCAATCCTGATCCCTACGGGTACCGACGGTCGTAATTTTGAATTGGGCCTGAGGTACGAAAGCTGGTCGGCCCATACCTTGCAGCAAACGGCTATCAGGTTTGCTTACCGGTTTGGCCGATAATAATATTTTTGTAGCGATATATTGCTGAAAAGCTTATCATCGTTAAATAACACCTGTAATCTTATACAACATGATTAATAAACCTATCCGCATCACGTTCATTTTATTATTTACTGTATTTTCATTTGCCGCCAACGCCCAGCGGGGCAAACAAACATCGTTAAGCGTAGGGTCTGGAATAATTGCACCGCTCAATATGAATAATCGCAACGATAGCGGCACCGACATTAATATAAATTCAGGCTTTAGCATTAACTTAACAATGGAAAAGCCTATAACCGAAACCCTGCATTTTACAGCAGCTACCGGCTTGGTTTTTACCGAATCAAACGCAGATTATTTATTTTCAAGTAGTTCGTCAAACGTTTTTTACGATAACAACTATCATAATCTTTACGCTTACCTGCCGGTAACTGCAGGCTTAAAATATTACTGGGCAAAACACTTTTATGTAAATGCCGAAGCCGGCAGCGCTTTCAGTATCAATAGCAGGGCCCGTACTTCGTTTATTTATGCAGGAGGGGCAGGAGCAGTTGTACCAATTGGGCCGCATCATGGGCTTGATTTTGGTTTGCAGTTTGAAAGGGGCTATAAAAATACCGATTACGACCACGCCATTAGTCAGTTGGTGTTAAATGTGGCTTATAAATACAGGTTTTAGGCTTTGGTAATTGTCCGGCTTTGGCCGGGATGGTTGGTTCCCGGAGCGGACGGACACTTTAATATTTATTTGATGCAGTAAGTTCAGCGGATTTTAAATCCCCCTCTTGAGAGTAATAGCCCATGAAAAGGCAGCAACGGAAAATGGCAGGCTGTATAGTTGACTCACCCGGTCTACGCTACGCTGGACCACCATCTCTGCCCTTCAGGCAGAGATGGGAGAGAAAAAATAAAGAAATAAAATCCCCTCTTTACGCTTGCGTAGAGAGGGGTGACGAGCGCAGCGATGTCGGGGTGAGTCGATATACGGGATGATTTAGCGATTATGCCTTTTCATGGGCTATTACTCTCTTGAGAGGGGAGCGAAGGAATGAGCGGTAGCAGGGGGGAGATTGACTTATCAAAGCAGAAACACACCCCTACACCCCTCTCAAGAGGGGAATCGCTCAATCCCATACTTTTATCCTTTGAGTTTCACAGCCAATTAACTAAATCCGAAATCGAAATTCCGATATCCTATACCCAAACGCACTTTGCTTTGGCGCAATATTGTTGTAATTTCGGCGCTTAACACAATATATTATAACGTGCTGAGCATCCTTAAAAAAGAAATAATATCATACCTGAGCTCATTGGTGGCTTATGTTACCATAGGTGTATTTTTACTGGTGCTGGGCTTGTTTTTATGGGTATTCCCCGAGTCGAGCATATTGGAATATGGTTACGCCGGGCTCGAAGGTTTGTTTAGCACTGCGCCATACCTGTTCATGTTCCTGATCCCGGCTATTACCATGCGCTCTCTTGCCGAGGAGCGGAAAGAAGGTACTTTTGAGCTGCTGTTTACCCGCCCCTTAAAAGATTGGGAAATAGTGTTGGGCAAATACCTGGCCTGTTTATTAATAGTGCTTTTTGCTTTGCTGCCAACACTGGTTTATTACTACTCGGTAAGTGCACTGGGTATGCCGCATGGCAATATTGATACCGGGGCTGTAATAGGCTCGTACATCGGTTTGTTTTTGCTGGGTGCTGTATTTGTGGGGATAGGTTTGTTTACCTCATCTGTCACCAAAAATCAGATCATCGCTTTTACCATTTCCGTTTTCCTGTGTTTCTTTTTTTACAGCGGGTTTGATTCTATCAGTCAGTTGTTATCCCTGCAGGATCTGGGCTTGCAGAACTTAGGTATCACCCAGCATTATGATTCGGTAAGCCGTGGCGTGTTGGATACCCGCGATCTGGTTTACTTTATCATCACTACCGGTATTTTTATATGGCTTACCCTGTTTGTACTGGCAAAGCAACGCCAGGCAGGTTTAGGTAATGCTACGATGATAGGTATACCCCTGGTATTGTTTGTTTTGGCGATGATATCTGCATTTACCTTCACCCGTTTTGATTTTACTGCCGAAAAACGCTTTACCCTTTCTCCCATCAGCACGCAAATTATGGATAAGCTGCAAAAACGTGTAAAGGTGGTAGTGTATTTACAGGGCGATAACCTGCCGGGCGGCTTTAAACGCCTGCAAAGCGCTACCCGCGATATGCTGAGCGATCTGCAGGCTTATAGCCATGGTAAGATCCAGTTTGAATTTCGCGACCCCTTGAAGGGTTTAAATAATGATCAGCAAAACGAGGTGATCCAGAACATGGCTGCCGAAGGTGTTGAGCCAACAAACCTGAGTGTTAAAACCGATAATGGCGTAACGCAAAAGCTGATATTTCCATCGGCATTGGTATCGGCAGGAGGGAAGGATATCCCGGTAAAGCTGTTATTAAGCCGTATCGGTCTTTCGCCCGATGAAGTGCTGAATAACTCTATCCAAAATCTTGAATACGCTTTTTCATCAGCCATAAAAAAAGCCGATGCCGGAGGGCGACCGCAAATAGGCTTTACCGAGGGCCACCATGAACTAACCGACCTGCAACTGAACGATGCCATGAAAACGCTTAGTGAAGGTTTCCAGGTAGGCAGGGTAGACCTCAGCGCTATTTCCTTTGCCGATCTGCAAAAGATCAAATTGCTGGTAATAGCCAAGCCCGATCAAAAGTTTAGCGAGGTAGAGAAATTTAAACTCGACCAGTACATCATGCACGGAGGCCGCGTATTATGGGCAATAGACCAGGTAAGCGCCGAACTGGATAGCCTCAGAGGGCATGGGGGCGAACAACTGGCTTTCGCCAAGCAGCTTAACCTTGATGATCAGCTTTTCCGTTATGGCATCCGCATTAACTATGATCTGATAGCCGATATGAACTGCTCGCAGATACCGGTGAGTACCGGCAACGTGGGCGGGCAGGCGCAGATACAGATGCTGCCATGGTTATATTACCCGGTATTTATTCCGCTAAGTAAACACCCGGTAGTGAAAAATCTGGATGGTATCAGCAGCGAGTTTGCAAGTTCTATCGATATCCTCGATACCAAAAACGTTAATAAAACGGTGTTGCTGACATCATCGCCCTATAATAAAAAGCTAACTGCCCCGCACATATTATCATTGCAGGCCCTGGAGCAGGAGCCAAACCCTAAAGATTTTCAAAGTACACCTAAAATAACCGGTGTACTGTTAGAAGGCCGTTTTACCAGCGACTGGCAAAACCGTCCGCTGCCCGAAGGCTTAAAAGAGCAGGTGCCTGTACTATCGCAAAGCGAGCCTACAAAAATGATTGTGATTAGTGATGGCGATATTTTAAAGAACCAGGTAGGTAACGATGGTTCGCCATATCCGTTAGGGTATGATCATTATACGCATCAAACTTACGGTAACAAAAATCTGCTGCTCAACATAGCCGATTACATGACCGATGATTCGGGCCTGATAGCCTTGCGTACCAAGGAAATTAAGATCCGCCTGCTTGATAGGGCGCGTATTCGGAGCGAAAAAATGTATTGGCAGTTGGTTAATAACATTGTTCCGTTGGTATTAGTGTTAATATGTGCTATTTTTCAACATTATCTCCGCAGGCAAAAGTATGCCCGTTAAATTTTATATTTTTGATTGCTTAATTACAACCACATGAGATTTATTGTTTCTACCTCAACATTACTCAAACAACTGCAAGCGGTGAGCGGCGCATTGAGCAGCAGCACTGTGTTGCCTATATTGGAAAACTTTTTGTTCGAGATAAAGGATGGGAACTTGACCATTTCTGCTACCGACCTGCAAACCAGCATGACCACCTCTTTGCCTGTTGAGGCTAAAGAAAACGGCAGGATTGCTATCCCGTCGCGTATATTGTTAGAGACCCTGAAATCGTTACCCGAGCAGCCTGTAGCTTTTTCGGTTGATGATAAAACCTTTGCCATTGAAATAAACGCTGGTGATGGTAAATACAAACTGAGCGGCGAAAACGGTGAGGATTTTCCTAAGATCCCGGTTGTTGAAAACGCTTCATCGGTAAACCTGCCTGCTTCTGTTTTAGCTGAAGCTATTAACAAAACCATTTTTGCGGTAAGTAATGACGAGCTGCGCCCGGCCATGACAGGTGTTTACTGCCAGCTTACTACATCGGCGCTTACCTTTGTATCAACCGATGCGCATAAACTGGTAAGGTACCGTCGTAAAGATGCTAAAGCCGCAAGCACAGCATCATTCATTTTGCCTAAAAAAGCTTTAACCCTGCTTAAATCATCATTACCAAGCGATGATGTTAACGTATCGGTTGAATATAACAACACCAGCGCTTTCTTTAAATTTGGCAACATTAACCTGGTTTGCCGTTTAATTGATGAGCGTTACCCGGATTATGAGGCTGTTATCCCTCAAAATAATCCTAATAAATTAAACATCGACAGGCTTACTTTCCTGGGTTCGTTAAACCGTGTGGCTATCTATGCTAATAAAACCACCCACCAGGTAAGGCTTAAAATAAATGGCAGCGAGCTAAATATCTCGTCAGAAGATATCGACTTCGCTAACGAAGCTCACGAGCGCCTGAGTTGCCAATATGAAGGCGAAGACATGGAAATTGGCTTCAATGCAAGATTTTTGATAGAAATGTTAAAGAACTTAAGCTGCGAAGAAGTATCTTTGGAAATGTCGACTCCAAACCGTGCGGGCTTATTGTTGCCACAAGGCGGAGATGAAAATGAAGATGTGCTGATGCTGGTAATGCCGGTGATGCTCAATAGCTATGCTTAAGTGTAAACTTAAATTATAAATCCAAAACTAAGTCCGGTAACATAAAACCGGACTTTTTTTGTTCAGCACCCGATACCAAAAGTTACACTAAGCAGTTATAGCATATAATTGTATATGAAGATAAAGGTTAAAGTTTTTTTGATGATTGCCGCGGCGGCAGGTTGCATAGCATCGTGCAAAAAAAATAATGATAAGCCCGATGCAGTGGATTCATCAACATCATCATTAAACGTAATCAACGCCACATTTAATAATGTTAATGTTTACCAGAACGGTATCCGCATCAACAATACAACAACTTTTTATCCGGGCGGTACGCTGGGTTATATCCTGGTAAAAGCCGGAACACAAAATTATTCGGTTAAGTTAGATGGTCCAAGCAACCCTAACCCACTGTTCAGTTTGCCTTTAACGCTCAGTAAAGATTCTGTGTATTCATTTTACATAGCAGGCAATGCATCAGACCAGGTATTTAAAACTACCGATATCATCGTGGGCGATACAAGTAAAGTACCATCGGCCAAAATCAGGTTTGTAAATGCTTCACCAGACGCGGGAAATATCAGTGTGCATTTTGAAGGTACAACTAATAAAGTTGCCATAGATACCGAACAGGTGAAAGACCTCGGTTTTAAAACTACCTCAACTTTTTACCTGGTAGCGCCGGGAGAACACAATATGGCCATGCATTCGGCTGCTTTTCCGGGTACTATTGTTAGGGATACCGTGCAGCTGGTTGGCGGCAAGGTATATACCTACTACGGTTTTGGCAATAAAAGTACCGGCCTGGCAACAGGTTTGTTTACTAATCAATAATTACATTAATGGCTAATAAAAATAAGAGCAAGGTTCTGGTTTCGTTTTTTGTAGCTGTGATGTGCGGCCTTTTTTTATGCGGCATATCATCATGCGGCAAGGGGGGGAATGCATCGTCAGTAGGCCTCAATACGCAGTTCCAGATAGTTAATTTAAGTCCCGATATTCAGCCTGTATATCTTTATCAGCATTATATCAGGTACAGCGCTACTACATATACGTATCCTAACAGCTCGGGGTATTTTTATCTTTCAACATTGGAAGCGCCTTTACAGTTACGTACTGCAACTACTGCACCTACAATTTTGCTTCAGTTTGATAATGCGCTCAAAGCCAACCGGAAATATACCATGTTTATAACCGGTTACAGGAAGGATAGTTCCTTTGTCAGTTCGTTTATATTGTCTGACAGTACCAGTTTGCCGCCTATAGGTAAAGGCAAAGTTAGGTTTGTGCATACGTCTCCTGGTACAGCCGCACTCGATCTGAGGGCAAACGATACGCTTATGGTTAGCGGCACTACCTTTAATAAGGTTACCCCATATTACGATCTTACTGCTGGTAATTATAACTTTACCATCAGGGCAACCCGTACCCCTACCAAAATTGAGGCGACCCTGCAAAATATAACCATACAGGATGGCCGGGCTTATACCATTTACACCCAAGGTGTTGTTGGCGCAGCCGATTCATTGGCCTTTGGTGCAGGTGTACTCACTAATAATCTGCTAAGTAAGACACTTCAATAGCGGCTTTCTGTTTAATATTTATATTTTTGGGCAAAATTTACGCCTGTGGAAGTAATAAAAAGCATCATCGACTTTATACTGCATATTGACAAGCACCTGGTACAAATCACCAGCGCTTACCAGGGATGGACCTATCTCATTCTTTTCCTGATCATATTTGCCGAAACTGGTTTTGTTGTAACCCCCTTTTTACCCGGCGACTCACTGCTGTTTGCAGCCGGAGCTTTAATTGCCGGTGGTAGCTCTGGTTTAGATATCTGGCTGTTAGGTATTATACTTATTGCCGCTGCATTTATAGGTAATACCGTAAACTATCTTTTAGGCAACTACCTTGGCCCAAAAGTTTTTAAGGAAGAAAATAAGATCCTGAAGCTGGAATACTACCTTAAAACCAAAGCATTTTTTGACAAACACGGGGGCAAGGCGGTGATTTTTAGTCGTTTTATGCCTATTATCCGTACCATAGCGCCTTTTGTTGCCGGTGTTGGCAGGATGCCTTTTTTACGTTATAGCCTTTATAACATCATCGGTGGCGCATCATGGATCATCGTATTCCTGTTTGCGGGTTACAAATTAGGTCAGGTAGATATCATAGCTAAAAACTTTTCGTTGGTAGGAGTAATCATTATCCTGATATCAATATTACCGCCAATTTTTGCCGCCATAAAAGGGCGTACTGCTAAGGTTTCTGAAGGGCGGTAAAAAGCTGTTAAAAGATGAAAATATAAAAAGCCGTTGTCTGGATATAATTCCGGGCAACGGCTTTTGCATATTAAACGGAAGTGTGGTTTATTCAATCACCGTCGGTAACTACTACGTTAAAACGATGAGTTCGTGAAAATGGGGTTTTAGACTTGTCTGAAAATCCTGTTACCTCCAGCTCAACTGTGTAGCTTCCGGCTTCATGGGTTTCGTGTATTGAACCGGAATAGCCGCCTTGTTTTGCTGCTGCCAAAATACCTCCGCTTTTTATATGCGGCAAAAGGTCTTCCTCGGCCAACCGCTGTTTGTAAAGCAGTTCAAGCTTTGCTAAGTCAGGATGTTGTATAGTATCCATTGTTTCTTCGGGTAGCTTTATGCTTTTAAGGTCCGCCGCATAGGCTTTAATTGCACTATGCTGGCTGAGTTTGGGGCGGGTAACAAAAGCGTGTACCTGTTGTCCGGTTACCGGTTTCCCATCATCAGTCAGGTGAGCGTGAAAGGTAATAGGCTCTCCTTTACGTACAACCGAAGGTGCATCAACCGTAAGTTGAAGCGGGGCAGCGTTGCCCGAAGGGGCATACTCAAATGCGCCTCCTGTTAAACCCTGCGGGGTTGTACCTCCATACATGATCTGGATGTACCACAGGCCTACGGCCGGATTAGGAATATTAAACACTAC
Organism: Mucilaginibacter endophyticus; assembly: GCF_003351025.1. Taxonomy (GTDB): domain Bacteria; phylum Bacteroidota; class Bacteroidia; order Sphingobacteriales; family Sphingobacteriaceae; genus Mucilaginibacter; species Mucilaginibacter endophyticus. The sequence goes on from NZ_QPCG01000001.1 coordinate 201,987, forward strand.
ATAGGCGCCTCCCTGTAAAGTAGGCATTGGCGTAATTACCACACCGGCTGGTGTTACCAGTGTTACACTTAATTGATTAAGCCCGGGCTGGCCATTTGTGTAGGTGTATTTAGTATCGCTCCATACAACCGAAAACTGTCCAAGATCGTTACCTGCAGATACCGTAGCAGGGATCATCAGGTAATCATAAGCCTGGGCCACCTTATAGCTGTTGGCAAGTAGCTGTGCTGCTGGAGTTTGCGCCCTGATTTGGTTATAGATCTGCATCATGTTGTAAACATAGGGTGCATAATAATACTGACCGCCGCTTTGGGTTGCAATTTGCTGCATTAAGTTTTGGTCAGACGCAGGCCCCATTGCACATGAATATACGGGAGGGGTTCCGGCAGGCAGGGGTATGGGATTGGTGCCGCAGTTTTGATAACCGTCTGAAAGCAGTACAAGGCCCTTATTTACACCGGATGGAGCTGTTGAAAGCATGTTTACTGCCGTTTGCAGCCCGCCGCCCATATTGGTACAGTTTCCGTTGAAGCTTAGGTTCTGCACAGCCGCGGCCGCGGCAACAGGTACGGTGAGGTTTTGATCAACCACGGTTAAGTTGTAGGTTACCCTTCCGTTAACATCGTAGGATGCCACGCCGATATAATCGCCGGGGAGCGCATTGTTCAGGAAAGCCTTGGTATCGATGACGGTGATTGCAACATAATTTGAATATGTCATGCTTGCTGAAGTATCTACTACAGGTATAGCGACAATAGGTGCTGAAGTTGGCATAGCTTATGAATTAAAAGAAGGTGAAACTTTGGTTGATTGAAGAAGTTGACCGCATGAGGTATTGTATTTAAGTGAAAGTATGGTAAGCTGAGTAGCCCATACAATAAAGCCGGCAAGTATGGCTGCCGCCTCAAGGCCTGTTACAATGGCTATCACTTTGCGCAGGATCCAGAATAAGGCGTACCATCCTGCAGATGTCAGCACAAATTTGATAATGGTCCACATTAATCCCTGCTGATATACTACACCAACAAATCCGATGGCAGCGGTAGCGCTGATTGCTTTTCCGGCCATTGAGCTCATCGCATTCATTACCGTTTGGTTTGCACGCAGCAGGTTATAAATACGGGTGGCTATATTGCCGGTGGTAGGTGCCAGCCCCACAGCCTGCAGGAAGCCTACAGTAAGCGCGAAGATGAATTGGATCCACCATAAGGTACAATCCGACTCAGCACCTACGGCTCCCTCATAAACAAGCATGTCGGCTTTTACACCATGGTAAATAATGCGGGTTATACCATTGGTATCGGTACGGGTAAAAACGCGGGATAAGTTGGCATTTTCATCAAACATTTGCCTGGCCTTTTCATAGGCGTTATCAAATTGCTGACGAAAACCTTCGGTTGCAGGGCCTCCATTTTTACTGCCGAACCATTCTTCGAACTGAGCCCAGCTTTCTTCTTTATGATCTTCGGTAAATACCTGGGGCTGGTTGCTAAATAATATGTCTGTAGGTGGCGGTACCGGTGTTTCAACGTTTTGATTAAGATAGATGGCATTGATGGATTGTGGTATTCCCAAAAGCGCGATCTGCTCGGTGGTTAAAACATTTACGGTTTGGAGTTGCTGTACAGCACCGTTATCCAGCTCCAATGTCGATTTATCGGTGGTATCTATAGGAGGGTTAACGGTAAAGTCAAAATTTGAAATTAAGCGGTTATCGGTTATCACATCGTTGTACATCCATTGAACAATTTCCGATTGTTCAAGGCATACATTCCAGATCCGGAGGTTTTGAATAGAGCCATTAAAATTGTCGATAATATTTCCATTCGAGTCGTACTGAGCACCTACGAGTACATGCCCGTTCGGAACGGCAGTAACCGGCGAAGGAAAATAATCAATAGCCTGAAGGTTGCCATTTACGTACAGGCTTAGTGCCTTAACATCACTGTCGTAGCTAAGCGCGAAATGATAATAGCTAAGCGGTAATACAGAAGCGGCTGATGATAAAGAGATGCTGTCGCTGTTGCGCTGGCCTGTAACCTGGTTGTTTTGATAGCTTACCCGGTATTCCCATGCGCCGTTTAACCCATAGCTTAACAAAATGCCATTACTACTGCTACCGGGGAAAAACCATCCTTCAATGGTGTAAGGCGCATTTCCGGGGATGCTGTATTCGGGGAAGGAGCCGCAATCAACATAGCCATCTGCTCCCAATACAACCGATGGAACATTAAACGCGTATTGTACATTGTTTTTGAAGTTAAGGGCTATATTATTCCCCGAACTGTCAACTCCCGGCATTTCGGAAAAGTCGCTGTAAAAGATAAGGTTTGGATTTTGGACAGCGCTGTAATTATTTACCTGTACCGAATCATTGAGAATATCTTCGGCGTCGCGTGTGGTGTTCCAGATCATGATCCGGCCGATCTGGCCTTGTAAGTACCAGATAGGGCTGCCCTGTTGCATTACGGCACCCAACAGTACATTGGTACCATTAGTTGGCAACGTTCCTGAAAAAGTACTCTGCGCAACAGCTACTCCATCTACATATAATGATAAACTGGATGTTGTACTGTCAAATACCGAGGCCAGGTGGTGCCATTCGTTAATAGTGATAGGTAAGGTTGATTTGATCAGGTATGGAGCAATGCCTACGTAGGCATAAACATAGCCTGATTCTATAAATAATTGGTATTGTCCGCCAACCGCGTTATCAACATTCCCTACTACAGATTGAAATCCGTTCAGGCTTGACACGTTTACCCAGGCCTCCAGTGTAAAGGAGGTTAAATTGCTAAGTACGGTTGGTGTACCGCAATCAACATATGCGGTGTTTCCGAGTTGCAGCACGCTCGATGCCCATCGTGGTGCTAAAGTTAAGTTTGCCATAAGATAATAGTTTATAGATGTAAATATTTAGTGATAAAAAATACAGTCACTTGATATGGCCTGCTGCTTATCTAAATCTCTTTCTGGCTTTCGGCCCCGAGAAACAAGGGAGAGGCAAATCAACTTTCTGATTTATTTAACTAAGTTAGGAGGGCTGTAAACCGGCTAATAGCGTATAAATACCTAATAGAAAAACTGCGTATTAGTACCGTGATAATGTAAAACGAGGCATAGCCGAAGTTATCCCTTCGTTGTTTTGGCGAAGTTTATATAGGGAGTGTAGAGGAAGATAAAGCCGGGATGCTACTGTATTTGATTGTTAATTATTTTATTACCGGTGCTTTGCCTAAACGGTACAGTGCTTCTTCTTGCAGGAGTTTTGTTTTTTGTTCATGGCTTAATGGCGTAGCGATAAGCTTATCCAGGTCCGGTTGCCCGGCATCAACCCAGGCCGAATACCAGAAACTGCCTACAGAAAGTATGGAGGACCGCATTTGCCTTGCGACCATCCCCTTCAGCATTTTATGATAGGCCTGGCTGTAGGCTACCGAGTAATCACTGATCTGCCTTTTGCCATGTTGCACCAATTCGTATTTTTTATCCTGCGGATAGGTTTTGTTTAGGATGCGCTCAAAACGCAAAACAGTATCCACACGTTTATAGGTAGCCTTGCATATACGGAAAGCCTCGTTAAGTGGATTATCGATATACCTGGCTTTACCAACGTAATAATTATAATGATCGGCAAACAATTCTGGTAGACGGCTTTCCCAAAGGGCGTGAGTGCCGGTTTGCCCGGTAAGCTGACCATTATAGTTTTGGGTCAAGTGTAGGGGCACATGGGCATCGGCAATGTAATGCCCTAAATATGCCGAGGCATTAAGTATATCGGTGGTATCGTGCGCTTTAAAAGCCCGCACCAGCCGGTAATATTGGTATTGGATAGCCCAGGGAACGGTGCCGTATTTAATGATGGTATCTTTAGGGTATTTGGCTACCGCATCCTTCCATTTTTTAGGCATGGCTTCAAATGGCTTTTTACCATAGTGATCGGCATCAAAGAAATGGCGGGGTGCTTCTGATGAGTCAACATAGCGGCGTTTGTCGGGGCTCACGGCATGTTCTGTTATATAATCGATATTTGCCTTGTAAAAGCCTGACATGGCCTTAGGTAACGTGAAAACAGCCAATCGGTTAATGCGGTAATGTGCAAAGAATCCCCATGATGAGCATAACATGATTAAACAGATTCCTGTTATGCTTAAAATGATACGGCGGTTCATGGGTTAAAGATGCAATTTAAAGGGGAGTTTTAAATTACAAATTATACTTCTTCCGCAATTGGGTGCTTACTTTATTGGCATCGTCAATGATACTCTCCGGGAAACCTACGCCTTTTAAAACCGCTATGCCATTTCTGTTTTTAAGCAGACCCTCTTTTATCTTATAATCAAATACCAGCCGGTCATCACCTATCACTTCCTCAAACGAGAAAACTTTATAATCGCTGCCCAACAACTCGGCCAGCTCCAGATCATGAGTTGATACAAATACAAAACTTTGGTTTTGGATAAAATAGCTTAATACAGCTTTGGCCGCGGCTATCCGTTCAATGGTGTTGGTTCCCCTGAAAATTTCATCAATGATCACCAGGCTGTTTACGGGCTTGCTGGCTATGGTTTGTGAAACTATATTTTTAACAGCCATGGCTTCGGCCTGGAAATAGCTTTTATTATCACCCAGATCATCAGTCATATCGATACTGGTGAATATTTTAAGAGGAGGTGCCTGGTATACTGTAGCAAAACTGGTGTTAATAGTTTGCGACAACAAGGCATTAATTGCAATAGCCCTGATGAAAGTAGTTTTACCCGACATGTTAGACCCGGTGACTAACACGCCCTGTGTATTATCAATGGAGATAGAATTTGATACACAGTTTGGAATAAGGGGATGATAAAGATCATTAATAACAATATTGTCGTTACCCGTTGTTATTTGTGGCTTGCAATAATGGGGCGCTCCCTCGCGTACCGACTGAATAGAAATGGCTACATCAATTTCGGCCACTGCTTCGTAAATAACCTTTATATCATCCAGGTATTTGTTCACTTTGCTGATGGATTTGATAAATACCAGCGGCTCAATAAGCAGGAACATCTTTAGCCATTCGGTAACCAGATAATAGATATCGGTTGGGTCGATAGCCGCTTTGTTTTGCAGGGTGATGTAATTTAACGATTTTTTGAGTTTGCCCATATTAACCATGCTGGCGCAGGTATGTTCGTCATCCCGGAGCAGGTTGTGATTTTTAAGCCAGTTTGCAACCCGGAATAAAATCAGCAGCTGTGGTAAGGAATGCGTGTAATTAAGCATTTGGGTTTTATTGCTGTAGTGAATAATAACATTTGTTATCATTAATATCAGCAACAGCATAAACATAAACTGATTAGGAACTATAAAAAGGCTGAAGGCCACGCCAATGATCAGAAACGGCGCTATGCTGATATAAAAATTGCCGAGAGCAGGAAAAATGGAATAATGGGGCTTTTTGAAAAGTTCGGGTAAATAATAGGCGTCATTACTGCCCAATTCCGATAGTTTAAGCTCGGTTTGCTCTCTTAGTTCTCTGTTGGTTGCAGCAAGATCGATCTGTGGTTCAAGCGTTTTAAAATAACCTTCCGAAATTTGCGGCGAATGAAGTTGTTTGTATAAGTATTGCTGGCCTGGTTTTGAGTTTGTTCGGTCGATATATTCAAATACGCTATCGATATCCAGATCAGTCGCGGTATCTGTTGAGATCTCGCTTGAGCCCTTATAGGTTGTTAAATAGTTGCTGATCGGTTTGAAATTCCTGCTCGTAATTATGGGTTTGCCCCAGCGTTCCTTAATCTCAGCAAGTTTCTTTTTTTGTTGTGCTTTGCTTTTTAAATGGCTCGTTAAAATAAATATGAAGGGCAGTAATATTATAATGATGATCCAGTATATCATGTTTAAAAGTGGTATTTATAAGCTATGTTTTGCTTATTAGATAACACCCGCATTCGATTGTTTCACCAGTACGGAATAATGCTCAACTTATAATTTACCCGAATACACTTTGGTATCGTAATTAATTACAATAACCCCATCGCGCTGAAATTTATCAAAAAGCGTTTGCAAATCATTGATCATTGGCTGGTATCCCGCATCGTAGCGCGTAGGCATGTATGATGATGACAGCAGTCTGCCTTTCAGGCCTTCAAAATCAAAAATCTGTTTATTGGCAAATATTTCGAGGTGAACTGGTTCGGGGTTAAAGAAATCTTCAATATGTTCAGTATCGATATTACGGTGATCAACCTTTACGTAATCGTTGCCATGCTTTATGATAAGCTCATCATACTCCTGTTCAAAAGCCGACGTTGTTTTTCTTTCATTCCAGATAAGTGCAACGATGCCATCCGGCTTTAAGATCCTTTTAAACTCGATGCGGGTTTTTTTTGCGTCAAACCAGTGAAAGGCCTGTCCGGCTATAATGGCGCTAATTGTGTTGTCCTCAATGCCTGTATTTTCGGCTGTGCCGCTTTTGGGAATAAAGCCGTGGTATGCACCTAATAATTCGATAGCTTTTTCGCGCATCTCCAGGTTGGGTTCAACTGCAATTACCCTGTAGCCTTTATTCAGGAATAAGGCAGTAGATATGCCTGTGCCGGCACCAATGTCTGCAATAAGTTTGTCCTGGGTCAGGTTATAGGTATCATGTAAAAATTTAACAATTTCAACAGGGTAGCCTGGACGATATTTTACATAATCTTCAACCCGGTTGCTAAACCTGGTGGTGTTGTTGGTAACCATGATGCGATAACTTTAGTTATTAATAACGCTGCAAAAATCAATGTGTTGTATGAACACTTTGTAAACCTTAAGTTAATAGCTTATTAAAAAGGGTATGGCAGGGGTTGTAAGGTAATAGGTAATCCTGCACATTATCAATTCAATTACTTCAAAATATAAATCAAAAAACCATTTGCATATTAAATTTAATCGCCCTATATTTGCAGTCCTTAAAATAAGTAGAAAAGAATAACAAGCTATACGAGATGGCAAATCATAAATCATCATTAAAAAGAATCAGGGCAAACGCTGCGAAGCGTCTGCGTAACAGGTACCAGGCTAAAACAACCAGGAACGCTATTAAAAAATTAAGAAACACTACTACCAAAGCTGATGCAACTGCATTGTTAGGTAAAGTAATTTCTATGCTTGATCGTTTGGCTAAAAAGAACGTTATTCACAAAAACAAAGCTTCGAACAATAAATCAAAGCTTACTAAATTTGTTAACGGCTTAAGCTAATCTTAGCTATTTAAAATATACTAAGGGGATAGTGTACCAACACTGTCCCTTTTTTTGTTTGGCGCTTTTTCATACTTTCAGGGCGTGGAAAACTACGAAAGCAAGATTAGTATCAAATCATGGGCCGAGGAAGATCGGCCTCGGGAAAAATTAAGCGGGCAAGGGCGCCGCGCCCTTACCGATGCCGAACTGATAGCGATATTGATTGGCTCGGGCAGCCGTACCGAAACCGCGGTTGAGTTGAGTAAGCGTATTTTGCATCATTATGATAACGATCTTAACAAACTTGGCAAGGCCTCAATAACCGAGCTGTCTAAATTTAAAGGGATAGGAGAGGCCAAAGCTATATCTATCATCGCGGCGCTTGAAATCGGTCGCCGCCGTAACGAGTCTGAATCGGGCGCCATTGAGGTGATTACTTCCAGCAGGGATGGTTACAATGTTATGCGCCGGCACCTGATGGATCTGAACCACGAAGAATTTTGGATTATACTATTAGGGCGTTCCAATAAAGTATTAGGGAAAGAGCTCATCAGTAAGGGGGGCTTATCGGCAACAGTATGCGATCCTAAAATCATTTTTTATTCAGCCCTGCAATACCAGGCCAGTGGACTGATCCTCGTCCATAATCATCCGTCTGGTAACCTGAAACCCAGTAACGAAGATATCCAACTTACCAAAAAAATAAGCGCCGCGGGCCGGATGCTTGACATCGGTGTGTTTGATCATTTAATCATTACCGATGGAGGCTATTTGAGTTTAGCCGACGAAGGGATGATGTGATTTGAAGGTGTGCAAACTATAGTCAATTATCCAGCAGCCGGCGATGGTAGTTTATTTGACCCAAATGGTAGCTTAAATGCATGGCAAGGTGAACAAAAAAGTATTCGGTAGATGCATCTTTTAGGATTATTTCAGCCGGGTATTTTTCGTTCAACTGATCGTCTGAAATCATATCGAAGGTTTTTTCGATCATGAGGATTGTATGTTCTATTTTATCCAGCAATTCTGAGCGCGGTACATCTTTTAGCGCAAATTCATCAACGCGGTTTCTTACATAACCGGTTTTTCCAAATTCTGCACCGATATAGGTGTTAAGGTTGCCAACCAAATGTAAACAAAGGTTGCCCGCAGAATTTAATATACTCTTTTCAATATGCCAGAGCTTTGTCTCGTTTTGGTAAGCTTCTATTTCCTGCTTTAATTTTTCAAGGTCACGGATGATCAATGCTTTAAGCGTATCTTTTATCATAGTTTGATGGAAATGGTTGAAGTTTATTCCGGGAAAATCTTTGGATTAACAATGCAATGTAAGTTATTTTATATTTGATTGCCAAGATTTCGATTCAGGGTTTAGCTTTATTTGTTGAACAAGTAACATTGGTTTGCATAATCAAGAATCAGCTTAAATCTGCATATCTACCAACCTCACATCCGAAATCTTTATATCTTTGCCGATTATCATTTCGGAATAATGAAAATATCTTATAACTGGCTTAAAGAATTTATTGATACTGATAAAACGCCTCAGGAAATTTCAATCATCCTTACCGGAACCGGTTTGGAAGTTGAAAGTCTGGAGAAGGTACAGGCTGTTCCTGGCGGACTGGAAGGCCTGGTAATTGGCTACGTAAAGGAAAGTGTTGACCATGCCAATTCTGATCACCTGCATGTTACTAAGGTTGATGTTGGCACCGGCGAAGACCTGCAGATTGTTTGTGGCGCGGCTAATGTAGCTGCCGGACAAAAAGTAGTGGTTGCGGTGGTGGGCTCAACAGTTTACCCAACCAGTGGTGAGCCTTTTGCTATCAAAAAATCGAAGATCAGGGGCGAAGAATCTCACGGGATGATCTGCGCTGAGGATGAGATAGGTTTGGGAACCAGTCATGCAGGTATTATGGTATTGCCGGAAGATGCACCTGTGGGTACTCCAGCTAAAGAATATTTTAAGCTGAGCGACGATTACATGTACGAGATTGGCTTAACCCCTAACCGTGCCGATGCGGCCTCGCATTTGGGTACTGCAAGGGATATTGCCGCTTTCCTGAAAATAGGTATTCAAAAGCCCGATGTAAGCGCTTTTAAAGTTGATAACACAAACCGTACCATAGAGGTTATTGTGGAGAACGAACAGGCTTCACCTCGTTATTCGGGTTTAACCATCAGTGGTGTTGAAGTTAAAGAATCGCCACAATGGTTAAAAGAGCGTTTGGCTGTTATCGGCATCCGTGCTATCAATAACATTGTGGATGTTACCAATTACGTGCTGCATGAGCTTGGTCAGCCGTTACATGCTTTTGATGCCGATGAAATAACCGGCGGCAAGGTATTGGTAAAAAACTATGCCGAAGGTACAGTGTTCAAAACACTTGATGAGGTTGACAGGAAGTTATCTGCCGATGACCTGATGATTGGTAACGCCGAAGAGCCTATGTGCATAGCTGGTGTATTTGGCGGCGCGAAATCGGGTGTTAAGGAATCAACCAAAAATATTTTCCTGGAGAGTGCCTACTTCAATCCGGTATCTGTTCGCAAAACCTCAAAAAGGCATGGCTTAAAAACCGATGCTTCGTTCAGGTTTGAGCGTGGCACCGATCCGGATATGACCGTTTTTGCATTAAAACGTGCTGCATTGCTGATTCAGCAGGTGGCGGGTGGTCAGGTATCGTCAGAAATTTCTGATCATTATCCGGCTCCGGTTGCACCCTTCGCCGTAGAGATCACTTATAACACCATCGATAAATTGATTGGTAAGAAGATTGGCAATGATGAGATCAGAGGTATCATCACGGCACTTGATATTAAGATAGTGAATGAAACTGCGGATTCGCTATCGTTACAAGTACCACCATATCGTGTGGATGTTACCCGCGATGTGGATGTGGTTGAAGAGATCCTGAGGATTTATGGTTATAACAATATCGAGATACCTACTCAGATCAGGGCATCGCTAAATAACTCTACCCGTCCGGAGAAAGATACCGTTCAAAATCAGTTATCTGATTTGTTGAGCGCGAACGGTTTTAATGAGATCCTGGCTAACTCGCTTACCAAATCTGCTTATTCAGATAACCTGGATACTGCCGTTAAGATCCTGAACCCTTTGAGCAGCGATCTTGATGTAATGCGCCAAACCTTGTTGTACTCTGGTTTGGAAGCTATCGCTTATAACCAAAACCGCCGTAGCTCGGATTTGAAATTTTATGAGTTTGGCAAAGTGTATAAACTGGAAAATGACAAATATATCGAAACCCAGCGTTTCAGCATTTTCATTACAGGGGCTAATGCAGGCGAGCAATGGAACCAGAAATCAAAACCTGTATCATTTTACAACATCAAGGCTGTAGTTGATGGCGTTTTACAACGCCTGAACATCAGTAACTTCACTGTTGAGGATGCAACCTGCAAAAAAATGTCGTTTGGCATTCAATACATGCTTAATGGTAAGCAATTGGTGAAATTTGGTTCGGTTGCCGGTACTTCATTGAAAAAGGCCGATGTTGATAAAGAGGTGTTTTATGCCGATTTCAATTTCGACCTTGTATTGGCCGCCATCCGTAAAAATAAGATCGTTTTCCAGGATGTTTCAAAATTCCCGGCTGTAAGGCGCGATCTTTCTATGCTGATAGACCAAAGTGTATCTTTTGGCCAGTTGAAACAAATTGCCCTGCGTACCGAGCGTAAATTGCTTAAAGAAGTTGATGTGTTTGACGTTTACCAGGGTGATAAACTGCCTGCAGGTAAAAAGTCATATGCCTTAAGTTTCATTATTCAGGATATCGAGAAAACGTTAACGGATAAGGCAATTGATTCTATTATGCAGAAATTAATTTATAATTTAGGAAAAGAAGCCGGAGCGGAAATCAGGAAGTAGTTAAGTGAATGGTTGATTGGGTGAGTAGTTGATTAGGTTATTCCTGATTGACGAGCTTCATTAAACTCAATCAACTTAATCAACCAATTAACCAAAAACATGGCCTCATTAGCAGAGCAGTTAAATAAAATTGTAGATAAAACCGAGCGCCTGATTGAACTGTGCGCTGCTTTGCAGGAAGAAAATGATCTTTTAAAACTGGAGAGCGAGGCGCTTACAGTAGCCCTTAATGCCAGTAAGGCCAAGACAAAAGAACTGGAAGAAAAATTAAAAGTTGTTAAAGTTGCTAAGTCTTTTTCTGAAACAAATGAAAAAAGTGTTGACATTAAGCAAAAAATTAACGACTTTGTGCAGGAAATAGATAAGTGTATTGTATTATTGAAAAAATAGTACAAAAAGTGAAAAGCTCAAATGGGAGAAATCTCAATAAAAATAAATATTGCTGACCGTGTTTACCCCTTAAAGGTTAACATGGAAGAAGAAGAAATAATACGCAGGGCGGCTAAGCTGATCAACGACCGGATAAAAGAATATCAAGAAAATTATGCGGTTAGGGATAAGCAGGATTTACTTTCAATGTGTGTGCTGCATTATGCAACATCATCATTGAAGGCTGAAAAGAAAGTTACCGTGGAGGATACCGAGGTAACAGAAAAAGTTTATCATTTAGATCATTTGTTGACCGAATTTTTTTCGAAGTAATAAACGTTCTTTACATAATATACAAGAGCACATTAAGATTTAACCGCAGTTAAATTTTAGGTTTCACTATTAAAAACTTAACGCTTCAATATTAAGCGGATCAAGAGGCATGCGTTAGTTGCGATTAACGTTAACCAACCCATGGTCCCCAATATCCGAAATGAAGTTTTAAATACATGATACTTAAAAGTTAGTTGCGGTTTTTTTATTTACATACATATATACAACACCACCAAACCTAAAATGGACATATTACTATACGTTATCATCGGCCTGCTTGTAGGCGCCATCATTGGCGTTTTGATTGGCCGCTTCCTGCTTCGAAAGCTTTTCAAAGACCAGGAAGCCTCAGCTCAGAATAAAGTGAAGAAGATTTTAAAAGATGCTGAAAATAATGCCGAGATCCTGAAGAAAAATAAGCTCCTTGAAGCAAAAGAGAAGTTTTTGCAGATGAAAGCTGAGCACGAGCAGGAAGTTAACAATAAAAACAACGCTGTAAACCAGCGCGAAAACAGCGTTAAGCAAAAGGAGCAATCATTAAATCAGCGCCTGGAAAATGTTAACCGCAAGGAGAGCGAACTTGACAACACCCGTAAAAACCTTGAGAAACAAACAGAGGTAGTGGTTAAAAAGCAGGACGAGGTTGAGCACCTGAAAAATCAGCACATCCAGCAACTGGAAACCATTGCCGGCTTATCTGCCGATGATGCTAAAAACCAATTGGTGGATACCCTGCGCGAGGAGGCCCGCACAAAAGCCATGATCCAAATCAAGGATATTGTTGACGAGGCTAAATTAACTGCCACCAAAGAGGCTAAGAAAATAGTTATCCAAACTATCCAGCGTACCGCTACCGAAAGCGCTATTGAAAATACGGTATCTATTTTCAATATCGAAAACGATGAGATCAAAGGCCGCATCATTGGTCGCGAAGGTCGTAACATCCGTGCTTTGGAAGCTGCTACCGGTATCGAGATCATTGTTGACGATACTCCGGAAGCAATCATTCTATCAGGTTTTGACCCGGTAAGGCGCGAGATTGCCCGTTTGGCAATGCACCGCTTGGTTACCGACGGCCGTATCCACCCTGCCCGCATTGAGGAGGTGGTTGCCAAAACCAAAAAGCAAATCGAAGAAGAAATTGTTGAAATAGGTGAGCGCACTGTGATTGACCTTGGCATTCATGGTTTACACCCCGAGCTGATCCGCATGGTTGGCCGTATGCGTTACCGTTCATCATATGGTCAAAACCTGTTGCAGCACTCGCGCGAGGTTGCAAACTTCTGCGCTACTATGGCTGCTGAGTTGGGCCTTAACGTAAAGCTTGCTAAACGTGCCGGCTTACTGCATGATATTGGTAAAGTGCCAGATGATAACCCGGAACTGCCTCACGCTATTTTAGGTATGCAACTGGCCGAAAAATATAAAGAACATCCTGAAGTTTGTAACGCCATTGGTGCTCACCATGATGAAATTGAGATGACCTCAATGCTATCACCAATAATTCAGGCTTGTGATGCTATTTCAGGTGCACGTCCTGGTGCCCGCCGCGAGGTTGTTGAAAGTTACATCAAACGATTGAAAGAGTTGGAGGAATTAGCGCTTTCATATCCTGGTGTAGAAAAAACCTTCGCGATACAGGCCGGTCGTGAATTGCGTGTTGTTGTTGAGAGCGAAAAGATCAGCGATGCGCAATCGGAAGTGTTGGCTGCTGATATTTCAAACAGGATCCAGACAGAAATGACTTATCCTGGTCAAATTAAAGTTACCGTTATCAGGGAAACCCGCTCGGTAGCATTTGCCAAGTAATCATTATAAAATTAAACAGCACCCTTCCGGCACAAAACCGGAGGGGTTTTTTATTTTTACAGCGTGGCCGCAAAAACTAACAACAAACAAAAAGCAACGGTAAATATTGATGAACGCCCGGTTGATCGCTATTTCAGAGAATATGAAGAAGCTCACCAGGATGACGTTAACCGTATAATACATTATATCTGCATCCCGACTTTAGCGTTTAGCCTCTTCGGGTTGATCTGGGCCGTTCCTTTTCCACATTTGGGCTTTTTAGGAATTTATAATGGATATTTTAACTGGGCCTCATTTGTTATAGCTATTGCCATCTATTTCTATTTAAAACTCTCACCAATTATATCCTACTTTATCCTGTTTGTTTTATTAGGGTTTAGTTACGGTATAATGGAGCTGGTAGCGTGGCAGCAAACTGGAGGGCCTGCTATGTGGCTGTTATGTGTTTCTATGCTTATTCCTTCTGTAAGCGCATTGCTCATAGGCAATAGCCGCGAACCGGAGTTTGCCAAAAACAAACTCAATATCAAATCACTAACTATAGCGCCGGCATACCTGCTGAATCAATTGCTTAATAAGCTGAGAATCAAAAATTGATCTTATCATATCGTTTATTAAGCATTTGTTAAAAACCTAATTATCATTAATTAGGTAGATTGGCTTAATAGTGTCAGGTTTTAGTCTTAATGTGCATAGTTGTGTAATTTATGCTCAATCTGTAATTGAGGGAAAAATTAACATTATGCATTGGGGTTGTTTTGTATCTTTTTGATAATCAGTGGTTTTTATTTTTTCGCAGATGCTTTTATGTTAAGCAAAAAAGAAATCATTAAGTAGTTGTTAATATAATAATCTGGTGTTAATGTAAACTTAACATTGTCTGGGCAATTTTGTGCAATAAAAAATCACAAATGAAAAAGCTCTACTTTCTTATTTTAACACTAATAATTATTGGGGTTGGGGGCGTTGCAAACGCTCAGATCACCACCTCGGTACTTGTTGGTAAAGTCACAGATCAAAAAGGTACTACACTTCCGGGTGTTACCATTACTGTGCTTAACACCAGCACTGGTACCAGGTATGGTGCTCAAACCAATGCCGAAGGCCGTTTCTCGGTTAACAACATTAACCCGGGTGGTCCTTACACCGTAACCGCTACTTTTATCGGTTACAAAAAAGACGAAAAAAGCGACCTGACACTTCAATTAGGTAACGCTACTTTAAACTTTGTATTGCAGGACGAAACTACTACGCTGCAAGAGGTTAAAGTAAAAGCTTCTGCTGGTCCGGCAAAAACAGGTGCAAGTACCCGTATTGGTCAAAACCAGATCCGTACTGCTCCTTCAATTAACCGCAGCTTGCAGGATTTAACCAGAAATACCCCTCAAAGTAACAATAACTCATTTCAGGGTACCAACTACCGTTATAACAACGTAACGCTTGACGGTGCTATCAACAATGACGCTATCGGTTTCAGCCCATCATTAGGTGGTCAGAACAACGCTTCAGGTCAGGTAGGTAGCAGTACCCGTACAAGCCCTATCTCTCTTGACGCTATCCAGGACATCCAGGTTTATGTTGCTCCTTACGATATCAAAATTGGTAACGTATTAGGTGGTAGTATCAACGCTGTAACCCGTAGCGGTACAAATGATTTTAGCGGTGCTGTTTATGGTTACGGCCGTGGATCATTTATGGTGGGCGCTAACAATGCCAAAGCTGCTTTAGGCGGTGATGGTTCAAAACTTAGCGATTTTCATGATTACCAAACCGGTATCCGTTTAGGTTTCCCAATCATTAAAAATAAATTATTCTTCTTTACCAATGAGGAGCTTGCCCGCAGGCAGGATCCGGTTATCCGTGGTCTTGATCACAATGGTTCGGCTAATATCTTAAGCCAGGCTGATGGTGATAAATTGGTTGCAGCATTTAAGGCATTTACTACAGATGCTGCCCACCCAAATGGTATTGATCCAGGTACTTATAACAACACTACGATATTCTCTAACTCAAACAAATACTTTAACCGTTTAGATTGGAATATCGATGATCACAACCAGTTAACTATCCGTAACAATACCATCAGCTCAAAAGCTACAAACTTAGAGCGCGATCAGCAAAATTTCCGTTTCAGCGGTATTGATTATACTTCACACAATAACTCAACTTCAACAGTTGCGGAATTGAAATCAAGGTTTTCAGGTAACTTAAGCAATAGCTTGGTTTTAGGTTACTCTGCAGTTCATGATTATCGTGACCCTAACTCAAACCCAGCGCTACCTCAAATCGAGATCACTGGTCGTACCCCAGGTACAACCATATTCATGGGTACCGACCGTGAAGCCGCTATCTTTGATATGCACCAAAAAACTGCTGAGTTTACCGACAACTTAACCTTAACAAAAGGAAAACATACGTTTACATTTGGTACTCACAACGAGTTTTATAATATTACTTATAACTTCGTTAACGCATGGAACGGTCGTGTGGCTTATAGCAGCATTGAAAACTTTATTGCCAACAATCCTTCTCGTGTACGTGCAAACTTTAATTATACAGATAATACACGCGATTATATCTTAGCGCATCCTTCAGCTCAGTTTAAAGTGAACCTGCTGAGTTTATATGGACAGGATGATATTCAGTTAACTGACAACTTTAAGTTGACTGTAGCTTTACGTGCCGATTATGCGGGTGTGCCAAACAAACAACCATTGAGCGATAAAACAACTAGTGCTCCGGTTGATCCAAACTATGGCACTACTTATACTTATACCAAACCAAAAGATATCAAACAAAATTACCTGGGTAACATAGAGTGGAACCCACGTGTATCATTTAACTATGATGCCAACGGTGATCAAAGTGTTATTTTACGTGGTGGTAGCGGTTTCTTTACCGGTCGTGTTCCTTTTGCATGGTTTGGTTACGCGTTTTATAACAACGGTGCTACTTACGGAGCTTATGATAAAAAACCATCAGCTACATCGCCGATTACTCCTGGTACTAACCCTATTCAGGCTCCTTCTAATGGCGGTTTAAACTTTGTTAATCAACAAGGTAACTTTAATACTGGTGCTACCGGTTCTACCCAGGTGGATATGATTGATAATAACTTCAAAATGCCACAGGTATGGAGAAGCAGCTTAGCAGTTGATTATACAACTGATAACCAATGGAAATTTACTGCCGAAGGTATTTATACTAAAGTTATCCACGACTTGAAATTCCAACAAGTAAATACCAAGGATAGCGTAACTTATTATCCTTATGATACCCAGCACCAGCAGCCGATATTCATCAACAAAGGAATCAACTCAAAATATACCAACGCTTATTTGTTATCAAATACCAGCGAAGGCTACCGTTACAGTGCAACTGCACAAGTAGCGAAATTTACTCAGTTTGATCCACTGAACGCATTAAACTTCTCGGTTGCCTATACCTACGGGCACTCTAAAGATGTTACCAATGGTATTCGTAACTCAATGGAGTCAAACTGGCAGTTGAACCAGGCTTTGAATCCTAACAATCCGGGCTTAGCCAATTCAAACTTTGATATCCGTCACCGCATCGTATCAAACGTGAACTTCAAACACGATTGGGATGCCGGACACAACTATACAGCTAACTTCTCTTTCTTCTTTAGCGCACAAAGTGGTAACCCATATACCTGGGATACTTATCCGAATGCTATCGATGGAACAGGTCAGCAATTGAGCCTGGCTTACATTCCAACCAGAGATGAAACAGCTAAGATGATTGTGGATCAAGTGAAAAATGGTGTAGTAGTACAAACTGCCGCACAACAGATAGCTGCATTTAACGCATACGTTGATGCCGACAAATATTTAAGCTCACGTCGTGGTCAGTTTACCGAACGTAATGCTGCTTTCACACCTTGGAACAATCAATTAGATTTCCGCTTTACTCAAGACTTTAAATTTGGTAACGGTAAACACAAACAGATGATCACATTTACTTATGATATCATCAACCTTACCAATTTATTGAACAAGAGCTGGGGCCAATATTATTTCTCAGCAAATACATTCAACTCTTCAGCAAGTGTTGGTTTAACGCCGGTAAGTGCCTTGCCTGGTGCAGCTGGTGGCCCTGCATTTGTTAAAAATGGTAATGTGGCTTCATACCCAACTTATAATTTTACCAACCCAGGTTTACCATACTCAGTTGATTTGTTCGCTTCACGCTGGCAAATGCAATTTGGTTTACGTTACAGCTGGTAATTGTAAAACAAAATATAGTTAACAAAAGGGCCTCCGATATCGGAGGCCTTTTTGTTTTAGAGGAATTGTATAATAACGGTTTATAAAAAAAGAGAGACAAGCCCGTCGTGGGTGTCTCTCTTTTTTTACTGTGAGGTGGGTGCTTATAAATTTTTCCCCAGCTTATCCAATATATCCTGTGGTACTTTTTCAAGATCAAGCACCAGGAAGCCATCAAGGCAATCGGCAAACTTAGGATCGATGTTAAAGCTGATGATCTTTGCATTCAGGGCAATATACTGACGAAGCAATACCGGCACTTTCATGTTTCGGGTTTCTACTTCCGATATCAGGTTATCGAGGCCTTTAAAACTGTCTTCGCCGGCCATGAGCAGGTCGGTATCAATTTTGGCAAAATCAACCTTGAATTTTTTGCGCGGTTTAACGTACTGCGCCATTTCATGATCAAAGTGATTGCGGTTGATATAATCTACAATAAGTGATTTCGAAAACTTGGAGAACGAGTTACTGATACTTACAGGCCCAATCAGGTAACGGTAACGTGGATTATCTATCAGGAATTTCAGGATGCCTTTCCATAACAGGAATAACGGTAAAGGCTTAGTTTGATACTCTTTGCGGATCCACGAGCGGCCCAGTTCAAGGCTGCGGCGCAATACCGGAATAAATTGCGTTTTAAGTTTAAACAACTCATTCACATAAAAGCCCTTTTTGCCCACGCTGTAAAAGATCTCATCCCCCAATCCAATGCGGTAAGCACCTACAATCATTTTGGCCTCAAAATCCCAGATAAAAAGGTGATGGTAATAAATATCATATTCATCCAGGTCGATGCTTTTATTTGTTCCTTCGCCCACTTGCCTGAAAGTGATCTCTCTTAAACGGCCAATCTCGCGAATTACATTCGGAATGGTTGAAGTAGGAACAATAAATACTTCGTAGTTTTTTTCGGTCCAAACCTTGTAGTTTTCCCTTAGCGGCTCTATTTCTTTTTCAAGGATAGCGCTATCAATTTCAGGAGCAATTTCTTCCGCGTCACGTTTAATTTTAAACAGGTTACGCGGGCTAAAGATTTTCTTTTCTTCTTCCAGGCCAGTGCCTAAAGCATAAGTACGGGCACGTAAAAAGTTAAGCAGTTTTGTACTGTTAGTATAATCAGGAATTTCGGTTACGTTGATAGGCTTGCCTATACGCAACTTAATGGTATGGCCATGCTTGTTAAATAACTCTGAGGGTAGCTTGGCTGTGCGCAGGGTAGGGTGCAGTAAACTCAGGAAGTTAAACAGTAAGCCGTTGTTACCATGGAAGTAGATTGGAACAACAGGTACCTTAGCTTTAGCTATGATTTTGCCCACAACGGGGTGCCACATACGGTCGGTCACCTGTTTTTGTTCTACTTTAAAGGTTGAAACCTCACCTGCAGGGAAAATACCTATCGGCGTACCTTGGTTTAACAATTCAAGTGTGTTTTTTAGGCCACTTATGCTTGATGAATGTTCAACGTTTTCAAATGGGTTTACCCCTATAAAATAATCGGCAAGGTTTGGGATTTTTTTGAGCAGGAAGTTGGCCATCAACTTCGAGTCGGGGCGGGCCATGCAAAGGATTTTCAACAGCACCATGCCCTCGATACCCCCGTAAGGGTGATTTGCTATGGCAATAAAGCTTCCGTCTTTAGGTATGTTACGCAGCTCGCGCTCGTCAAATTCAATGTCGATGCCGCATCCCTCTAATATTGCGTCAACAAACTCAGGTCCTTGTTTAGGTTGCGCCTGTGCAAACAGGTCGTTTACCTGGTTTATCTTCATTAATTCCATCAATAAAGCGGCCAGGCCCGGCATTTTCAACTTATCCAGTTTGGTGGCTTTGGCAAACTCTTCGGTGGTTATAACTTTCATTGTTTATAAGCAGTATGTTTTAACAAATAAATATCCTAAATTTTTATTTAATTTAACGGCAGGAATGTATATAAATGAGGCCGCAAGTTAAAAGCTACCTGTCCATCACAAAAAAAGAATGGAACGGAATGGTAGTGCTGATTATTTTAATAGCGATGGTTTTGTTGGCCCCCTATGTATTCCTGGCAAACCACAAAGATAATACAATAAATTTTAAGGCTTTTGATAAAGCAGTAGCCGATGCCAATAAAACGGGCGATCTTATAGCTGATGAGAATACTTCTGCCACCAATCATACAGTTTTACCCGTTACACTCTTTAAATTTAATCCCAATAATTTAGCCGTTGCAAACTGGATAAAGCTTGGCCTTACAGCGCACCAGGCACAGGTGATTAAACATTACGAAGAAAAAGGCGGGCGGTTTTTTACCAAAGGAGATGTGCAGAAAATGTACAGTATCAGTCCGGTCGAATACAAGCGTCTTGAGCCGTATATTGATTTACCTGATGGTGCTGCCCTGCATCTCAATAAGGTTAAGCCGGGCGAAGTAGTTGATATCAACAGTGCTGATTCAGCGAGGCTTACCATGATCCACGGGATAGGCCCCGCGTTCGCCCGGCGTATTGTTCGTTATCGTCAGCGGGTTGGCGGCTTTTACAGCAAGGAGCAGTTAAAGGAAGTTTATGGCCTTGACCTGGAAAAGTACGACCAGATAAAAGATGAGGTTGCGGTAGATGGCAGGCATATTATTAAAGTGAACATTAACACAGCTACTTTTAATGATCTCAAACGTTTTCCGTATATGAGTTTTAAGCAGATGGATGCCATTATCGCTTACCGCGATGAGCATGGTAATTACAATACCTTGACCGATCTGAAAAATATTGCCATACTTAATGACGGAATTTTGCGTAAAATTGGGCCTTATTTAGTTTTCAAATGATAGCTCAGCAAATAAAAGCAGCCATAAGGGATATTCCCGATTTTCCGAAACCAGGAATTATTTTTAAAGATATCACCCCCATACTTAAAGATCCCGAACTGTGCGAAAACATTGTTGACGCTTTTGTTGAGCAGTTGAAGGGTACCCGTATTGACGTTGTGGCAGGAATTGAAAGCAGGGGCTTCCTGTTTGGGCTTACCTTGGCTACCAAATTAGGTGTTCCGTTTATTCCGGTGCGCAAGGCCGGCAAGCTGCCGTTCACCATAAAACAAAAAGCATATAAACTGGAGTACGGTACCGCGACTATCGAACTGCATACAGATGCCTTTGAACCGGGCCAGCACATCTTATTACATGACGATTTGCTGGCTACCGGTGGAACCGTAACCGCGGCAAGCGAACTTATTAAAGAAATGGGGGGCATTGTTGCCGGTTTTTCCTTTGTAGTAGGACTTGGGTTTCTGAATGGCCGGGATCGTATAACACCTATTTGCGATAAGCTGGTGGTGTTGGCAGATTATTAATTATTGAATTCTTTACTATCCCTCGCGTTAGTGATAGGAGCGGATACCGGCCTGCGAGCCTATGAGCGTGCTGCCCGGCCGAAGATAACACTATGACCTAAAAAAGGCACGAAACATAAATGTCAAGCTTTCCTGACTCTATTTATAATCACTGTTTTAGTAGCGAGATACTAAAACAGTGATTATATTAATATTTTCCTGAAAAATATTTTTACCAATTTTTCTACCCCAAAACCACCCTATTTAAACTAAACCTATAATTCATACCCAATACCAAAGCGTTCTTGATTTGCAGGCTTTTACAGGCAAACCAATGTCATTTTTTATACGTTATTTTGTTGGTAACCAATTATAAAATGTATGGATGCGATGTTAACTGATACCCCTCATACCGATGGGTATAATTTTGCTATGAACGAAAATCAGCAAATGGTTGGCCAGATGGCCAAAGACTTTGCCGAACGCTATATTAAACCTCATGTAATGGAGTGGGACGAGGCCCAGCATTTTCCTATCGACTTATTTAAGCAACTGGGCGAATTGGGCATGATGGGCGTTTTCGTACCTGAACAATATGGTGGCTCTGGTTTCGGATATTTTGAATATGTAACCGTAATAAGTGAGATAGCCAAAGTTTGTGGGGCTATAGGTTTATCAGTTGCTGCTCATAATTCGCTTTGCACGGGGCATATCCTGGCCTTTGGGAACGAGGAGCAGAAACTTAAATGGTTGCCTAAACTGGCTACCGCCGAGTGGCTTGGTGCCTGGGGGCTTACTGAGGCCAATACCGGGTCGGACGCGTTGGGTATGAATACTACCGCTGTTTTGGATGGTGATCATTATGTGGTAAATGGTTCCAAAAACTGGATAACCCATGGCAAATCGGGCAATGTTGCCGTGGTGATGGTACGTACCGGCAACAAAGGCGATTCGCACGGCATCTCGGCTTTGGTGATTGAAAAAGGTACACCGGGATTTACTCATGGTAAAAAGGAAAATAAGCTGGGCATGCGTGCTTCAGAAACTACCGAACTTATTTTTGATAACTGCCGTGTGCCTAAAGAAAACCTGCTGGGTGTTGAGGGTGAAGGTTTTAAGCAAGCTATGAAAGTGTTGGATGGTGGCAGAATTTCGATAGCGGCACTGTCGTTAGGAATAGCAAAAGGCGCCTTTGATGCCGCTGTTGCATATGCCAAGGAACGCCACCAGTTTGGGCAACCTATTGGTAATTTTCAGGGGATAGCGTTTAAGCTGGCCAATATGGCCACTGAAATAGAAGCTGCCGAACTATTGATAATGCAGGCGGCCGATTTAAAGAACAGGCATTTGCCGGTAACCAAACAATCGGCCATGGCTAAATATTTTGCCTCTGAAACGGCGGTACGTACAGCTACCGAAGCTGTACAGATCTTTGGCGGATATGGCTATACAAAGGATTTCCCGGTGGAGAAATTTTACCGCGATGCCAAACTTTGTACAATAGGGGAGGGAACAAGTGAAATCCAAAAAATAGTGATCAGCAGGGAAGTGTTGAAAGGTTAGTAAACGATCAAAAAGGCCTGGCGGAAGACAATTTTACTATCGTCTTCTGTCAGGCTTTTGTCATTTAGTATGCGGTTTAAAGCCATATATAGTGGTTTTTATCACGTAAATATATTGTTACATCTATTTTTAAAGCTTAAAAACATGATTTTAGTAATGTTTTTAATGCTTTTTCAGGGAAATAATTTCTTCTTAGAGGCGGTTTCGCCGGGCTTTTTAGGCTAAAACTGACGCGGTTTTATGCGTCTTTACACACAGATTTTTCTATTTAATCTATCGTTGCAGTTAATTTTATTGCAGTTTGATATACAGACGCTTATAAAGCAAATTAGGAAAATGCCTCGCGCATTTTCCTAATTTATAATTAACAATATTAACTGACTTATTACCGGCCGGATCTAATCGGCCATGTGGTATTAACGTCGGCAAAGGTAATTTCTTGTTAGTTATTTCCTAAAACATTCTCTATGGTTAAATAAATTCCTGTAAAGGAAATATTACATTCGGCTGTTGTTTTATTTTACCCTTGTATATTAAGTTTGCCGTCTTAACTATTAGCTAAATTTTTTCTATGAAAAAACGATTACTACTAATTTTGTGCAGTTTCGTATTCGCTGTAACACAGCTTTTTGCGCAAAATCACACTGTTACCGGCACGGTAACAGCCAAAGAGGACGGTCTTCCTCTGCCGGGTGTATCGGTTAAAATAAAAGGTACAACAACCGGTACTCAAACTACCGTCGACGGTAAATTTTCACTTAGCGTTCCTAACAACGCGGTTTTATCATTCAGCTTTATTGGCTATGCCACTCAGGATGTTCCTGTTGGAGCTTCAGCAAACCTGAAAGTGGTTTTAGAAGCGTCGGCTAAAGGCCTTAATGAGGTGATTGTGACTGCCTTAGGTATCTCAAGGCAGCAAAAATCATTAGGCTATGCCGCGCAGCAGGTAAAAGGTGATGACCTCACAGTAACCAAGCAATCTGACCTTAACACTGCCCTTGCCGGTAAAATTGCCGGTGTACAGGTGTTAGGTGGCTCCGGCGCTAAATTTGGTACATCAACTATTCGTATCCGTGGTGTCAATTCATTATCAGGTGCTAATCCTATTTACGTGGTTAACGGTGTTGTTACCGATCCTAACGCTGTCAACAACGATGATATCGAGTCGCTAACGGTGCTTAAAGGCCCTGCTGCTACCGCGCTTTACGGTCAGCGTGCATCTGAAGGTGCAGTTGTGGTAACCTTGAAGAAAGGCGCCGATAAAGGGATTGGTGTTTCATTAAACCAATCAACAACCTTTGAAAAAGTTTATCAGTTGCCTCAATATCAAAATGAGTATGGCGGTGGTACAAGTACGCAATGGGATACTTACACCTACGATCCTAACAATGGATCTCCGGCATCATTTGCTAAATTTAATGGTGTAAAAATTTACGATTATGGTGTTGATGAAAGCTGGGGCCCTAAAATGGACGGTACCCTGTATGCGCCATGGTATTTCTGGGATCCTTCAAATCCTGACTTTGGTAAGTTAAAACCGTTTGTGGCCCAGCCAAACAACGTACGTGATTTTTACCGTACAGGTGTTACTTACAATACGAATGCTGCCTTTTCAAAAGCTGCCGATAATTACAACTTCAGGGTATCATATACTAACATCGATCGTACTGGTATTACCCCTAACAGTAACCAAAAACGTAACAACGTTGGTTTAAACGGCGAGCTTAAATTAACCAAGAAATTAACAGTAAGCGCTAACTTCAACTTTTCGCAAATCAATTCAAATAACGTACCTCAGGAAGGTTACGGTACTCAAACTGCCGGTTCATTTAGCCAGTGGTTTCACAGGGATGTTGAAATTGACAAGCTTAAGAATTACAGAAGGGCTGATGGTACTTATACTTCATGGAACATCACAAGTCCTGACGACTTAACGCCACACTACTGGGATAACCCATATACTGAGGCTTATGTGAATACTTCACAGTCAAACAACAATCGTGTATTTGGTAACTTAACTGCTTCTTACCAGTTTACTAAGGATCTATCTTTGTCGTTAATTGCAAGGGAAGATCTATTAAACCGTGATGATAACTCACGCGTAGGTTCGGGTACTGTTAACACCGATTCATATTCACAAAGCCAGTACACTTACAAAGAGAATAACTATGTTGCTAACTTAGCATATAGCCACAATTTTAAAGATCTTTCTGTAAAAGCCGGTTTATATGCCGAAACCCGTCAGGACCGTTACCTGTATACTTCTGGTAATACAAATGGTGGCCTTTCTATCCCTGAATTGTATACGCTTACCAACTCTTTAAATGCTCCAACATCATTTAGTTACAAAGCACTATCAAGGATAAACAGCTATTACGGTTTTACTTCATTCGGGTATAAAGATTTCTTATATCTTGATTTCAACGCTCGTAATGATATTTCATCAACTTTACCGATAAATAATAATTCATATTGGTATGGCGGTTTATCAGGTTCATTCGTGTTCACCGAACTGATGCCGAAAAATGACATCCTTACATTTGGTAAATTAAGGCTTTCGGCTGCTAAATTGGGTTCTGATGCTCCTATCTACTCAATTTACCAAACTTATAACTTAACTACCACACCGTACGGACCTACAAAAGTGGGTAACGCTGCAATTCAAACTGTGCCAAACACGCTGCCTAATCCAAACCTGAAGCCATCGCTTTCTACATCTTATGAGATTGGTACCGAGTTGCATTTCATTAAAGACCGTGTAAGGTTTGATTTCAACTACTATACACGTACTCAAAAAGATCAGATCCTGCCACTTCCGGTAAACGGAACTTCTGGTTACTCTACAGCGGTGATCAACGCAGGTCAGATCAGGAACAACGGTATCGAGATCACTCTTGGCGGTACACCAATTAAATCGAAAGAATTTACCTGGAATTCTGATTTCAATATTTCATTCAACAGAAATAAAGTTATATCACTATACCCTGGCCTTAATAATCTGAAAGTTACTCCTGATGGTTTAGGTGGTTATACAGCTTCGGGCGGCAATCAGGCTGCAGGTACCCAAAGCTTTGGCTTTGTTGGTTCACCAAGCTTTGGTGTTAATGGTATAGTAGGCAAATCTTATGGTCAGATTATAGGATCGGGCTTTACCCGCGACAAAAACGGTAACATCATAGTTGGTGACGACGGCTTACCTATTGTAAACAATACCGTTAATTTAGGAAGCATGCTGCCAAGCTTCACCGGTGGTTTTACCAACTCGTTTAACTACAAAAACTTTATCCTGGCTTTCTCACTTGATTTCCAGAAAGGCGGCAAATTTGTGTCAGTTACCCAGCAAAACCTTAACGGTTCTGGTTTAGGTATCGAAACTGTAGGTAACAATGCTAAAGGCAATCCAAAACGTAACCCAGTTGCCGATGGTGGCGGTGTTTTAGTTGCTGGCGTTCATGAAGACGGTACACCTAACACTACTTACGTTGAAACACGTACCCTGTATGAGCAGTCATATAGCCAAATCTGGGAAAAATGGACTTACGATGCTTCTTACATCAAATTAAGAGAAGTTAGCGTAGGTTATTCATTCCCTAAAAAAATGCTGGGTAGGTTGCCGTTCCAAACAGCATATTTTGGCATAACTTCTCAAAACCCTTGGATGATCTATTCTAAATTAAAAGGAGTAGACCCATCTCAATTACAAACCTCTTTCTACGAAGGTGGTCAGTTACCAAACACAAGAAATTTAGGGTTTAACATCAAGTTAACGTTCTAATTAGCGCACAAATCATGAAAAGAATATCTAAGATTAGTAAATATATAGTTGGGGCGGGTATAGTTATCCTGGCCTCATGTAAAACCGGGGGCGACTTGAATGTTAACCCCAACCAATCGCCAAATGCGCTGCCTGGCTTTTTATTGTCCAGTGCTATTCAATACCTGGGCGGTGTTAGTGGTGCGGGTGCTACAACCAACATCAACGCGTTTACAGGCAATTTGTATTCGCAGTACCTGGCAGAAACCTTTTACACCAATGAGTCATTGTTTTCATTGAAACAATACGATTATCAGGGTTACTATACCGGTCCGTTAAAAGATCTGAAAACGATAATAGAAGTTAACACAGATCCAACTAAAAAGGATCAGGAAATTGTTAAAAGGTATGGCTCTACCAGCAATCAAATTGCTACGGCCAGGATTCTAACCGCTTTTATCTACCTGACTATTACCGATCGTTGGGGCGATATTCCTTACTCACAGGCTTTAAATGGTAAGGCTAACTTTTCTCCGGCGTTTGACGCTCAAAAAGATGTGTATACAGCTTTAATGAAAGAGCTTGACGAAGCGCAGGCTCAGTTTGACGGCGGGGCATTTTTCGATGGACAACAGGATATTTTATTTGGCGGAAGTGTCACCAAATGGAAACACTGGGCCAACTCATTACATGCAATCATGGCTTTGAGGCTTTCGAAAGTTGACCCGGCTACCGGCAAAACAGAGTATGCCAAAGCCGTAGCTGGTGGTCTAATGGCTTCAAATAACGAAAACGCGGTTTACGCTTACCTTGCTGCTCAAACTAACGAAAACCCTTACTATACTAACTACCGTAACCGTTATGATTACGCGGTTAGCAGTTTAGTTGTTAACACACTAACTAATCTTCATGACCCAAGGTTATCTGTTTATGCGGCGCCAACTGCAGCAGGTACTTACGTAGGTTTACCGTATGGTACATATGGCGATGCTTTGGGCGATTATAATCAAGGTACACGTAGCAAACCAGGCAACATATCGTTAATAGGTATAGCTGTTTCTGGTCAGGCTTCACCAACTGTTTGGACTTCATACGCACAAATCATGTTTACACAGGCAGAAGCTGCCCACCTTGGCTGGATAGCCGGTGGTGACGGTGCTGCCGCTGATTACTATAATAAAGGCGTAGAAGCGTCATTGGAACAAAACGGTGTTACTCTAACTAATGAACTTGCTTATCTTGCTCAGGCATCAGTTCAGTTTTCGGCTGCAACAGCAATGGATCAGATCATGACTCAAAAATGGATTGCCGGTTTCTTAGGCAATGGTTGGGAGTCATGGGCAGAGTACCGTCGTACAGGTTTGCCTAAGCTGCTTGATCCGGTTCCTGGTTCATTAAGCCCGGGCCAAAAAATCCCGCGCAGGCAACAATACCCGCAAACAGAAAGTGATCTTAACACGGCCAATTATAATGCTGTGATTGCACGTCAGGGTGCAGATGCACTTAATACAAGGGTATATTGGGATAAACAATAATTATTGAACCCAAAGTATATTTAAAACAACAAAGGCTGCCATTGGCGGCCTTTGTTGTTTATTAACGTTTGCCATCAAAAGCGGGTTAGGAGTTAAGGGAGAGATCATTCATATTTAAGACTATTTAACAAATGGCGTTTATAAAACAGGCTATCTTAGTTTATATAATCTTAAACCTTTCATGAAAATCAAATTTATCTTGCCCTTGTTTTTACTTTTTCTATTTCACAATCCAATTATTGCTCAGCAAAAACAGCCTGTTATTAAAATTGATAATGGGGTGAAGGTTAATAAGCATCCGGTTTCACGCGGTCTTCTCAATGTATCCGACTTAAAACACGGAAATAATGAAGTGACTATATCCGGGAAACTTGTGAACTTTAATGACCGGGCTATACTATTTGACTATTCTGAACTATCATATTTAAAGCCTTTTGAGAGTAACCTACAGATCATGCCTGATACAAACGGGTATTTCTCTGTCAAATTCAATTTAAAGGAAGCTAACTATTTTTTTCTGGGACGAAATGAGCTTTATCTTTCGCCTGGTGACGTGCTGAATGTGGTTGTGGATTACAATGCACCCGAGAAATCCGTGTTGCATGGTGCCGGAGCCGAGGCCGATGATTACCTGAAGACTGTACCGTTCCCCAAATCAGGTTCGTATTTGAATGGAGGTCTTAATATAAGGCGTACGCTAAGGCAAACCCTGGATACGGTTTTGCAATTAGCCCAGGCACGGCGTGATAAACTTAAAGCTACCAAAAAGCTGCCAAAGGATTTTGCTGATATTGAAAAGGCACGTATAGAGGCCGACCTATTTAGCAGCTTTAAATTGTTAGCCGGGTTTTTTATCAGGGGAAACAGGGTATCTGATAGTGAAAGGGACTCTGTGTTTGCTGAATCAAAAAAGCTGCTTGATCCCTTATGGGACAAATATGCTGTAAATCTCATGAAAGTCGACAATCTCAAACTTGAAGCATTCAGGAGTAATTATTACAGCATCCTCGATAGTTATAAAAGAAATCAAACCCCTGTTGACGCCCGGATAAAAGACTGGCAATATGCTTATGAGTTGGTTTATGAGATAAATCACATCGATGATAAAAAAGTGTTGGCTACCTTTTTACCTAAAATAGATTCGATAAAGAATAGCCGGTACAGGGAAGCAGCCCGCGAAACACTTAGCAACAAGCTGGAATTTACTACCGGAGATCTGGCTGAGGATTTTACCGCTGTTGACGCCGATAATCGGCCGGTAAAACTGAGTAGTTTAAAAGGCAAGGTTATCTATATTGATCTTTGGGCTACATGGTGCGGCCCGTGTCTTGAAGAAATGCCCCGCTTTGAAAAATTAAAAAAACAATATGAAGGTAACCAGGATATTGCATTTGTTGCACTTAGTGTATACGACAATAAAAAGCTATGGAAAGATTATTTAAAAAGAACTAATGCAAAAGGCGTGCAGCTATTTGCAGACATCATAACATTAAAACCTTATAAGGTACTGTCAGTCCCGCGGAGTGTAATTATTGATAAGAATTTTAGAGTGGTGATGCTTTATGGCCCGCTGCCTTCAAATCCTGGCTTGAAAGATTATTTAGATACACTTTTAAAGAAATGATCATAAAAATTGAAAGTCATTGATAGCGTTGAGTGTATAATCTTCAGAATCAAAAAATAATTCCTGCTCTCTCTTTGATATTCAAAACATTGTGATTATCTTTGCCCTCCCTTGAAAGGAGGTATTTTAGGAATTATGATCATTATTAACGTAAAAGACGGCGAATCATTAGATAAAGCATTGAAACGCTTCAAAAAGAAATTCGAAAAAACAGGTGTTTTAAGAGAACTACGTAGTCGTCAGGCTTTCGAAAAAAAATCTGTAACCCGTCGTCATGTTGTTAAACATGCTATCTACAAACAGACATTGAATCAAGAAACTGTTTAATTGTAAAATTTTATAGTTTTCTTAACACTATATTAAAACTATTTGTACATTCATAATCCCGGATGTATAAATAGTTTTTTATGTTTTTAGAGCGTTTTATCCAGTACATCAAGTATGAAAAGCGGTATTCAGTCCATACTGTGTCCGCGTATCAGTCAGACCTGGATCAGTTTGTGCGCTTTTTAAACAATCCCGGCGGTGCCAATCCTGGGCCCGAGCCGGTTATCACCCATCCATCGCAGGTAAGCTATCATGACATCCGTAACTGGATGGTTGAGTTGCTTGACCAAAAACTTACTGGCCGTTCTGTTAACCGGAAAATGGCTACGCTGCGCAAGTACTTTAAATTTTTACTGCAGGAAGGCATCGTTGAAACTAATCCGACATCGCGTATCCATTCACAAAAAATTGCCAAAACCCTGCCCGTGGTGGTTGAAGATGCTCGTTTAACAAAAATGTTAGATAGCGATGACGTTTTTACAAACGACTTTCCGGGGCTGCGCGATAAACTTGTTATTGAGATGTTGTTTGGCACCGGTATACGCCTTGCCGAATTGTTAGGCATTAAAGAACAGGATCTTAACCTTGATGGGGGAGTAGTGAAGGTATTGGGGAAACGTAATAAAGAACGTATCATTCCTATCAATAACGAGCTGAAGATCCTGTTGCCTCAATATTTGGAGTTAAAGAAAAATCAAAATTTTAATAACAATTCCTTTACATTTATCGTTACAAATAAAGGAGCCGATGCTTATCCGAAATTGATTTATTTAATAGTGCAGAAATACCTATCCAACATATCAACTCAAAATAAACGGAGCCCTCACGTGCTCAGGCACACGTTTGCAACCACCATGCTAAACAACGGGGCCGACTTAAATTCAATTAAAGAACTTTTGGGCCATGCTAACCTCAGCGCTACCCAAATTTACACGCACAACTCAGTTGAACGACTAAAATCTATTTATAAACTCGCCCATCCAAAGGCTTAAAAAGGAGGAAACATGAAAATTACAGTGCAGTCAATTCATTTCACCGCAGACAGGAAACTTTTAGATTTTATTCAGAAAAAGGCAGATAAGCTTGATACGTTTTATGATCATATTATTAGCGGTGAGGTTTACTTAAAGCTTGAGAATGTGGAAGATGAATGTAATAAGATAACGGAGATCAAATTATTGCTACCAGGAAACCAGATCTTCGCTAAAGAGAAATGTAAGAGTTTTGAGGAAGCTACCGACCTGGCAGTTGAGAGCCTGAGGAAGCAAATTGAGAAGCATAAACAAAAGAAAGCCATTGCTGATGCTACGGCCAAAAAAGCTGTTTTAACGGCAGCAGAGGACGGTTTTTAGTGATATAGAGGGGCTTACATTGAGCCAAATTCGGCAGGTTTTTAGCCTGCCGAATTTTTTTTATAAAAAATTTTGACGTGGTGTTATTTTTTGTAGATTTGCAGTCCCTTTCGGGGAGGTATTTAACGCCTCAAAAAAAAGTTAAAATAGTTCTTTAAAATATCAAAAAGCTTATTACTTTTGCGCTCCGTTACCGAAAGCCACACACGGTTTAAAATAACGAAAAGGCAAATTTAAATATAAGCCTCCTTAGCTCAGCTGGTAGAGCAACTGACTTGTAATCAGTAGGTCATTGGTTCGATCCCGATAGGAGGCTCAGTTTTTTTCGGAAAGATAATGTTTAGCTTCAATTTTGGACATTGTTAATCCGGGATAAACTACTGGGGGGATACCAGAGCGGTCAAATGGGACGGACTGTAAATCCGTTGCTTCGGCTACGAAGGTTCGAATCCTTCTCCCCCCACATATTAAGTAGGCAGTTTATAGTTCGCGGTTAGTGTAAAGCTAACGGGATTGTAAACTGCTGACTTGATTAAGGAGGTTTGAGGAATGAACTTTTGGTACTTAACAAGTGCTGGAAATAACAAACTAAAAGCTTAACAAGCGGAAGTAGCTCAGTTGGTAGAGCGATAGCCTTCCAAGCTATAGGTCGCGAGTTCGAACCTCGTCTTCCGCTCGGTTGCAGATAGCAGTAGGCCGTAAGCAGTAAAGTAACTGCAAGCAAACAACTGATAGCTGTAAACTAAAAAAAAAGAAAATAAGCCGACGTAGCTCAGGGGTAGAGCACTTCCTTGGTAAGGAAGAGGTCATGGGTTCAAATCCCATTGTTGGCTCGGTGTTATTGAAACATTACATATAAAGTTAAAATTAACCTACAAAATAATTTATAGATCATGGCAAAAGAAAAGTTTGACCGCAGTAAACCGCACTTAAACATCGGTACAATCGGTCACGTTGACCACGGTAAAACAACCCTTACCGCAGCTATCACTAAAGTTTTGGCTGATGCAGGTTTATCAGAAGCTCGTTCATTTGATTCAATTGACTCGGCTCCTGAAGAAAAAGAACGTGGTATTACCATCAACACTGCCCACGTTGAATATTCAACAGCTAACCGTCACTACGCACACGTTGACTGTCCAGGTCACGCGGATTACGTGAAAAACATGGTTACTGGTGCTGCCCAAATGGACGGTGCAATCATCGTAGTTGCTGCAACTGATGGTCCGATGCCACAAACTCGTGAGCACATCCTGTTAGCTCGTCAGGTAGGTGTACCTGCACTTGTTGTTTTCATGAACAAAGTTGACATGGTTGATGATCCGGAATTATTAGAGTTAGTAGAAATGGAAGTTCGTGAATTATTATCATTCTACGAATTCCCAGGTGATGATATTCCAGTTATCCAGGGTTCTGCATTAGGTGGTCTTAACGGCGATCCTACCTGGGTTGGTAAAATCATGGAGTTGATGGATGCTGTTGATAGCTACATCCCAATCCCTCCACGTTTGACAGATCTTCCTTTCTTAATGCCTGTTGAAGACGTATTCTCAATCACTGGTCGTGGTACTGTTGCTACTGGTCGTATTGAGCGTGGTGTAATCAACTCAGGTGAGCAAGTTGACATCCTTGGTATGGGTGCTGAAAACTTGAAATCAACTGTAACTGGTGTTGAGATGTTCCGTAAGATCCTTGATCGCGGTGAAGCTGGTGACAACGTAGGTTTATTGTTACGTGGTATTGAGAAAACTGATATCCGTCGTGGTATGGTTATCTGCAAACCAGGTTCAGTAACTCCTCACACCGATTTCAAAGCAGAAGTTTACGTATTATCAAAAGCAGAAGGTGGCCGTCACACTCCATTCTTCAACAAATACCGTCCGCAATTCTATTTCCGTACCACTGACGTTACTGGTGAGATTTCATTAGAACCAGGTGTAGAAATGGTTATGCCAGGTGATAACGTTACAATCACTGTAAAGTTGATCAACGCTATCGCAATGGAAAAAGGCTTACGTTTCGCTATCCGTGAAGGTGGTCGTACCGTAGGTGCTGGTCAGGTAACTGAAATCTTGAAATAATTGATATTTCAATAAAAGGTTAATTTGAAAACATAAGTTTAGCCTTCAACGGCAAACTTATGTTTTCTTATTATAAAATAACACACGGGAATAGTTCAACGGTAGAATAGAGGTCTCCAAAACCTTTGATCAGGGTTCGAATCCTTGTTCCCGTGCTTAAGCACAATATAAAAATGGCAGGCGTAGCTGAATATATTAAAGAGTCATACATCGAGTTAACCGAAAAGGTTACCTGGCCTACATGGCGCGAGCTGCAAAGCAGCGCTGTTTTGGTATTGGTTGCCGCTGTAATTATTGCGCTGGTTATCTTAGGTATGGACCAGATCATTAATTATTTGCTTAAACTGTTTTACACATCACTAACATAATATCAGGGGAGAAGCAGATGAGTGATCAATTGAAATGGTATGTAGTTAGGGCTATTAGTGGTAAGGAAAAAAAAGTTAAACAATATATCGATGCCGAAATTAGCCGTTTGGGCATCGGTCATTTGGTACCACAGGTATTAATACCTACTGAAAAGTATTACCAAATGCGCGATGGAAAGAAGATAGCTAAAGAGCGTAACTACTTTCCTGGCTATGTGTTGATGGAAGCTGTTTTAGATGGCGAAACCGAACACATTATCAAAAACATAAACAGCGTAATAGGTTTCCTGGGTGATAAAGCCGGAAATGCTATCCCGCTTCGCCAGTCAGAAGTTAACCGTATTTTAGGTAAGGTTGATGAGATGAGTGCCCAGGGTGAAACTATGAGCGTACCTTACTATGTAGGTGAGGCTGTTAAAGTTATGGACGGGCCTTTCAATGGTTTCAGCGGCGTTATCGAAGAAGTTAACGAAGAGAAGAAGAAACTGAAAGTAATGGTAAAGATATTCGGGCGTCGTACGCCGCTTGAATTGAATTACATGCAGGTAGAAAAAGAATAGTTTTTTTGTCATCTGTACCCGACTGGAAGGCGGGTATTATCACATGATAAATTAACAGGTAAAATATTAAATACAAAAGGTTTAAATATTAAGAAAGCGTTAAGTAAGCTAAAATTAATATCAAACCGTAAAAATCTTAAATGTTACTAAGCTTCCACGTACTAACATTGAGTTTATAATTAAAGTAAATTAAAATGGCAAAAGAGATCGGTGCAATGGTTAAGCTGCAAGTTAAAGGCGGCGCCGCAAACCCATCACCACCAATTGGCCCTGCATTGGGTGCAAAAGGTGTGAACATCATGGAGTTTTGCAAACAATTTAATGCACGCACCCAGGACAAAGCTGGAAAAGTATTGCCTGTTTTGATTACTGTTTATGTTGACAAATCATTCGAATTTATCATCAAAACCCCTCCCGTTGCTATCCAGTTATTGGAAGCTACCGGTTTAAAGAGTGGTTCTGCTGAGCCTAACCGTAAAAAAGTTGCCAGTGTTAACTGGGAACAGGTTGAGACTATAGCAAAAGATAAAATGGTTGACTTGAACGCGTTCACAGTTGAATCGGCCATGAAAATGGTGGCAGGTACTGCCCGCAGCATGGGAATTACCGTATCAGGTACAGCTCCCTGGAATTAATTAATTTATACAAATCAGTTTAAAGACAGTGGCAAGATTAACAAAAAATCAAAAAGTGGCACTCTCCAAAATTGAGGCAAACAAATCGTACACATTAGAAGCTGCATCAGCTTTGGTAAAGGAATTAACCTTAACTAAATTTGATTCATCAGTTGATATAGACGTTCGTTTAGGTGTTGACCCGCGTAAAGCCAATCAAATGGTGCGTGGTATTGCAACATTGCCTCATGGAACCGGTAAAACTGTACGTGTATTAGTACTTTGTACTCCTGATAAGGAGCAAGAAGCTAAAGACGCTGGTGCAGATTACGTAGGTTTGGATGATTATATTGCCAAGATTGAAGGCGGATGGACTGATGTTGATATTATCATCACTATGCCAAGTGTTATGGCTAAAGTTGGTCGTTTGGGTCGTATTTTAGGCCCGCGTAACCTTATGCCAAACCCTAAATCAGGTACAGTTACCCCAGAAGTTGGTAAAGCTGTAACTGAGGTAAAAGGTGGTAAAATCGATTTCAAGGTTGACAAAACCGGTATCATCCACACCTCAATAGGAAAAGCATCTTTCTCTGCAGATAAAATTTATGAGAATGCATTAGAAGTATTGCAAACAATCTCTAAATTAAAACCTTCTGCAGCAAAAGGAACATATTTCAAGAGTATTCATATCTCTTCAACTATGTCGCCAGGAATTACAGTTGAAACTAAATCAGTAGCGGGGATCTAATCATGAATAAAGAAGAAAAATACGACCTTGTTGTAGCCCTTACTGAGCAAATCAAAGAGTATGGTAATTTTTATATCACTGATACCTCTGATTTAACTGTAGCCAAGATCAACAATATCCGCCGTAAATGTTTCGAAAACGACATTACAATGCAGGTAACTAAAAATAGCTTGATTAAAAAAGCTATGGAAGCTGCTGGCGGTGATTTCAGCCCGATATTTGACGTGTTGAAAGGTTCATCATCAATCCTTTTCTCAAAATCAGCAACTGCACCAGCAAAGCTGATCAAACAATTAAGGAAAACAGGTGAGAAACCAATCTTAAAAGCAGCTTATATTGATTCGGCAGTATTTATTGGTGATAACCAGTTAGATACTTTAACCAAGCTGAAATCGAAAGAACAATTGATCGGCGAGATTGTTGGCTTACTTCAATCACCTGCCAAAAACGTTCTTTCTGCTCTTCAGTCAGGCGGAACAACAATTGCAGGCCTCGTAAAAACATTACAGGAAAGAGGTTAACGAACGCCTCGATAATAAGGTTCGATAATAACAAACAAAAAGCATTAAAAGTAAAAATTTAAATAAAATGGCGGATTTAAAAGCGTTTGCTGAACAGTTGGTAAACTTAACAGTAAAAGAAGTAAACGAATTAGCTCAAATATTAAAAGACGAGTATGGTATTGAGCCTGCTGCTGCTGCTGTAGCAGTTGCTGCTCCTGCTGCTGACGGTGGCGACGCTGCTCCAGCTGCTGCTGAGCAAACTGCATTTGACGTTATCCTGAAAGAAGCTGGTGGCGCTAAATTAGCAGTTGTTAAATTAGTAAAAGACTTAACTGGCCTTGGTTTGAAAGAAGCTAAAGATCTTGTTGACGGTGCACCAAAAGAACTTAAAACTGGTGTAACTAAAGAAGAAGCTGAATCTTTGAAAAAACAATTAGAAGAAGCCGGAGCAGTAGTTGAGGTTAAGTAATTTAACCTACTAAAATATAGCATCAAGACTCCGACCATATTGGTCGGGGTCTATTGCTGTTTATAAAGGTTTGGATGAAGAAGATAATAGATATGAGATATGAGATATGAGATCTTCTTCCTGCGGGTTTAACAGGAACACAGATCTTCAAAACATATTTTTTAGTCTCAAATCTCACATCTCAGATCTCACATCTATCAAGTTTATTAATAAACTAAAATTTAAATACCTTGGCAAACAATAATAATCAAAGAGTAAACTTTGCAACCAGCAGAAAGGTACTTGATTACCCTGATTTTCTGGATGTTCAGTTACAATCTTTCCAGGAATTTTTTCAATTGGAAACCACTTCCGACAACCGTTACAAAGAAGGTCTGTTTAAAGTGTTTGCCGAAAACTTTCCT
The DNA here is from genome assembly GCF_003351025.1 of Mucilaginibacter endophyticus. GTDB lineage: Bacteria > Bacteroidota > Bacteroidia > Sphingobacteriales > Sphingobacteriaceae > Mucilaginibacter > Mucilaginibacter endophyticus. The sequence goes on from NZ_QPCG01000001.1 coordinate 239,092, forward strand.
ATTTCAGATTCAAGAAACATCTTTGTCCTGGAGTTTCTTGACTACTTTATTGATCCGCCACGTTATGATATACAAGAGTGTATCGAACGCGGATTAACTTACAGCGTACCGTTAAAAGCCAAGCTTCGCCTGTCATGTAATGATGAGGAGCACGAAGACTTTGAAACAATTGTACAGGACGTATACCTGGGTACTATCCCATACATGACGCCAAAAGGTACATTTGTTATTAATGGTGCTGAGCGTGTAATTGTATCACAGTTACACCGTTCGCCAGGTGTGTTCTTTGGTCAGAGCCGCCATACCAACGGTACAAAATTATACTCTGCCCGTGTTATCCCTTTCAAAGGTTCATGGATTGAGTTTGCTACAGACGTTAACAACGTGATGTACGCTTATATTGACCGTAAAAAGAAATTCCCGGTTACTACGTTACTTCGTGCCATTGGTTATGATTCTGATAAAGATATATTAGAGTTGTTTGAACTGGCCGACGAGGTTAAAGTGAGCAAATCTGGCCTGAAAAAATATATCGGCCGTAAGCTTGCTGCAAGGGTACTTAAAACCTGGATCGAAGACTTTGTGGATGAAGATACCGGTGAGGTAGTTTCTATCCCACGTAATGAGATCATCCTTGAGCGTGAAACCTTACTGGAAGACGACCATATTGATATGATCATCGACTCTGGTGTTAAAACCATCATCCTTAATAAGGAAGATGCTTCAACCAGCGGTGATTACACTATTATATACAATACCTTACAGAAAGATACTTCCAACTCTGAGAAGGAAGCGGTTGAGCATATCTACCGCCAGTTACGTAACGCTGAACCACCTGATGAAGAAACAGCACGTGGTATCATCGATCGTTTATTCTTCTCAGATAAAAGATATGACCTGGGTGATGTGGGCCGCTACCGCATCAACCGCAAGCTTAAATTAACTACCTCTGAAGATACCAAGGTGTTAACTAAGCAAGATATCATCGCGATTGTTAAATACTTGATCAAATTAATCAACTCAAAAGCCGAGGTGGATGATATCGATCACTTATCAAACCGTCGTGTACGTACCGTAGGTGAGCAGCTTTATGCTCAGTTTGGTGTAGGTTTAGCACGTATGGCCCGTACCATCCGTGAGCGTATGAACATTCGTGACAACGAGGTGTTCACACCAACCGACCTGATCAACGCGCGTACATTATCATCTGTGATCAACTCGTTCTTCGGAACAAACCAGTTGTCACAGTTCATGGACCAAACCAATCCACTTGCAGAGATCACGCACAAGCGTCGTCTGTCAGCCTTAGGCCCCGGCGGTCTGTCACGTGAGCGTGCAGGTTTCGAGGTTCGTGACGTTCACTACACCCACTACGGTAGGTTGTGTACTATCGAAACTCCGGAAGGCCCGAACATTGGTTTGATCTCTTCACTTTGCGTACACGCCAAGATCAACAACTTAGGCTTTATCGAAACTCCGTACAAACGTGTGGTTGAAGGTAAAGTTATGGTTGACGAGCCGGTTATCTATTTATCTGCTGAGGATGAAGACGGTAAAACCATTGGCCAGGCAAACGCGGTGTATGATGACAAAGGTGAGTTTGAATTGCCACGTGTAAAAGCACGTTTCGAGGGTGACTTCCCGGTTATTGAGCCAGAGCGTCTGGATTTAATGGATATCGCCCCAAACCAGATCACTTCTATCGCGGCTTCGCTTATTCCGTTCCTGGAGCATGATGACGCTAACCGTGCATTGATGGGTTCAAACATGCAACGCCAGGCCGTACCATTGTTACGTCCTGAAGCGCCGATTGTTGGTACCGGTTTGGAAGGCCGTGTGGCAAAAGACTCTCGTACCCTGATCAACGCCGAAGGCGATGGTGTGGTTGAGTATGTTGATGCTAACGAGATCCGTATTAAATATGACCGTAATGAACTTGATCGTTTGATCTCGTTTGAAGGAGATAGCAAAAGCTACCGCTTAACCAAGTTTAAGAAAACCAACCAAAGCACCACCATGAACCTTAAGCCTATTGTTAAAAAAGGCCAAAGGGTTGAAAAAGGTGAGGTACTTTGCGAAGGTTACGCTACCCAAAATGGTGAGCTTGCATTAGGCCGTAACCTTAAAGTAGCGTTCATGCCTTGGCAGGGATATAACTTTGAGGATGCGATTGTAATTTCTGAGCGTGTTGTATCGCAGGATATATTTACTTCAATCCACGTTGAAGAGTTCGAACTTGAAGTTCGTGACACTAAACGCGGTGAGGAAGAGTTAACACCAGATATCCCTAACGTATCAGAAGAAGCTACTAAAGACCTTGACGAAGACGGTATCATCCGTGTTGGTGCCGAGGTTAAAGAAGGCGATATCCTGATTGGTAAGATCACCCCTAAAGGTGAATCTGACCCTTCACCGGAAGAAAAACTGTTACGTGCTATCTTCGGTGATAAAGCAGGCGACGTTAAAGATGCTTCATTGAAAACCCCACCGTCAATTGCCGGTGTTGTTATCGATACCAAATTGTTCTCTCGTGCTAAGAAAACTTCAAAAGCTGAAGAAAAAGCACAGTTAGAGAAATTGGATACAAGGCATGAAAAAGCTGTAAAAGATCTGAAAAATACCTTGATCGACAAGTTGTTTGAGATCGTTAACGGCAAAACTTCGCAAGGTGTTTACAACGTTTATAAAGAGTTACAGGTTCCTAAAGGTGTTAAATTCACCCAAAAAATATTAGTTGAGCTTAATTACGATAATATTAACCCAACTAAATGGACTACTGATGACGATAAAAACGATCAGATTAAGATCCTTCTTCATAACTTCAACATTAAGTACAATGAAGAGCTGGGTGCTTACCGTCGTGATAAATTCGCTATCAGCGTGGGTGATGAGCTTCCATCAGGTATCGTACAAATGGCTAAAGTTTACATCGCTAAAAAGCGTAAGCTTAAAGTAGGTGATAAAATGGCCGGTCGTCACGGTAACAAAGGTATTGTTGCACGTATTGTACGTGACGAAGATATGCCTTTCCTTGAAGACGGAACACCGGTTGATATCGTGTTGAACCCGCTGGGTGTACCTTCACGTATGAACTTGGGTCAGATCTACGAAACCGTATTAGGCTGGGCCGGTAAAGAGCTTGGTGTTAAATTCGCTACTCCTATCTTCGACGGTGCAAGCCATGAAGAGGTGGAAGAGTGGATTAAGAAAGCCAACTTACCAGAATCAGGCCGTACTTACTTATACAACGGTTTAACAGGTGATCGTTTTGATCAGCAAACTACTGTAGGTATTATCTACATGCTGAAATTAGGTCACATGGTTGATGACAAGATGCACGCCCGTTCAATCGGACCGTACTCATTGATTACTCAACAGCCATTGGGTGGTAAGGCGCAATTCGGTGGTCAGCGTTTTGGTGAGATGGAGGTTTGGGCACTGGAAGCATTTGGTGCATCAAACATTCTGCAGGAGATATTAACCGTTAAATCGGATGATGTTATCGGCCGTGCCAAAACATATGAGGCTATTGTTAAAGGTGAAAACCTGCCAACTCCATCAGTTCCTGAATCATTCAACGTATTGGTTCATGAGTTACGCGGCTTAGGTTTGGATATCACATTAGAATAAGGTTAAAGCTTAAAGGCCAAAGGTGAAAGGTTAGGACAGGTTCCGAAACCTTTTACCTTTCGCCTTTTACCTTTCGCCTAAAAATTACCTTTAAAAAATCAAAGTAGACTATGTCTTACAAAAAGGATAATAAAATCAAAAGTAACTTTACCACCATTACCATCAGTTTAGCCTCTCCCGAGTCTATCCTTGAGCGTTCAAGCGGTGAAGTTTTAAAGCCGGAAACCATTAACTACCGTACTTACAAACCTGAGCGTGATGGTTTGTTCTGCGAGCGTATTTTTGGCCCGGTTAAGGATTATGAGTGCCATTGCGGTAAATACAAACGTATCCGTTACAAAGGTATCGTGTGCGACCGTTGTGGTGTTGAAGTAACCGAAAAGAAAGTACGTCGTGAGCGTATGGGCCACATCAACCTGGTGGTGCCTGTTGCGCACATCTGGTACTTCCGCTCATTACCAAACAAAATTGGTTATTTATTAGGCCTGCCTACAAAAAGGCTTGACCTTATCATATACTACGAGCGTTACGTAGTTATACAGCCAGGTATTAAAGAAGCAGACGGAATCAACAAAATGGATTTCCTTACTGAAGAAGAATACCTTGACGTATTAGATACCCTTCCAAAAGAAAACCAGTACCTTGACGACAAAGATCCTCAGAAATTTGTTGCTAAAATGGGTGCCGAGGCTTTGGAAGAGTTATTAAAACGCCTTGACCTTGATGAATTATCATTCAGCCTGCGTCACCAGGCAGCCAACGAAACTTCTCAGCAACGTAAAAACGAAGCTTTAAAACGTTTACAGGTTGTTGAAGCTTTCCGTGATGCTAAAACCAGGATCGAGAATAACCCTGAGTGGATGATCGTTAAGATCGTTCCGGTTATCCCACCAGAATTGCGTCCGTTGGTACCACTAGAAGGTGGCCGTTTCGCTACTTCAGATTTGAATGACCTTTACCGTCGTGTAATTATCCGTAACAACCGTTTAAAACGCTTGATCGAGATTAAAGCACCAGAGGTGATTTTACGTAACGAAAAACGTATGTTACAGGAAGCTGTGGATTCGTTATTCGATAACTCACGTAAAGTTAACGCGGTAAAAACTGAAGGTAACCGTGCTTTGAAATCACTTTCGGATATCCTGAAAGGTAAACAAGGCCGTTTCCGTCAAAACTTATTAGGTAAACGTGTGGATTACTCTGCGCGTTCGGTAATTGTTGTAGGTCCTAACCTTAAATTACACGAGTGCGGTTTACCAAAAGATATGGCTGCCGAGTTGTTTAAACCATTTATCATCCGCAAAATGATTGAGCGTGGTGTGGTTAAAACAGTAAAATCTGCCAAAAAGATTGTTGACCGTAAAGACCCATTAGTTTGGGATATTTTGGAAAACGTATTGAAAGGACACCCTGTATTACTAAACCGTGCGCCTACGCTGCACAGGTTGGGTATCCAGTCGTTCCAGCCAAAACTGGTTGAAGGTAAAGCGATCCAATTGCACCCATTAACCTGTACAGCATTCAACGCGGATTTTGACGGTGACCAGATGGCCGTTCACGTACCACTTGGTAACGCGGCAATTTTGGAAGCCCAAATTCTGATGCTTGCTTCGCACAACATCCTTAACCCTGCCAACGGTACACCTATTACTGTACCATCTCAGGACATGGTACTTGGTTTGTACTACATAACCAAAGGCCGTAAAACTGACGAAACACGTGTGGTTAAAGGACAAGGCTTAACTTTTTACTCTGCAGAGGAAGTAATTATCGCTTATAACGAGAAAAAACTTGACCTGCATGCGTTTATCAAGGTTAAAGCTTTGGTTAAAGAGCGCGATGGCAAAATCGTAAATAAAATTATTGATACTACTGTAGGCCGCGTGTTGTTTAACCAACATGTACCAATCGAGGTAGGTTATATCAATGAGCTGCTTACCAAAAAATCACTTCGTGATATCATTGGTGAGGTAGTAAAAATCACCGGTATGGCACGTGCCGCTCAGTTCCTTGATGATATTAAGGAGTTAGGCTTTAAAATGGCATTCCAGGGTGGTTTATCATTTAACCTGAAGGATATCAATATCCCTGCAGAAAAAGTTACCCTGATTGATACAGCTTCTAAGCAGGTTGATGAGGTAATGAACAACTATAACATGGGTTTCATTACCAACAACGAGCGTTACAACCAGATCATCGATATCTGGACACGTATCAACAACCGCTTAACTGCAAACGTGATGGACATCCTGAGCAATGATAACCAGGGCTTCAACTCTGTTTACATGATGCTTGACTCAGGTGCCCGTGGTTCTAAAGAGCAGATCCGTCAGCTTGCAGGTATGCGTGGTTTGATGGCGAAACCTCAGAAATCAGGTTCAGGCGGTGAGATTATCGAAAACCCGATCCTTTCAAACTTTAAAGAAGGTTTGTCGGTATTGGAGTACTTCATCTCAACCCACGGTGCTCGTAAAGGTTTGGCGGATACGGCGTTAAAAACAGCGGATGCTGGTTACTTAACACGTAGGTTGCATGACGTTGCCCAGGATATGATTGTTGGTGAGGTTGATTGCGGTACTTTAAGGGGTATCTACACAACTGCACTGAAAGATAACGAGGATATTGTTGAGCCATTATATGACCGTATTTTAGGTCGTACTACGCTTCATGATGTTCATGACCCTATCACTAACGAGTTGTTAGCAGTAGCCGGTCAGGACATTACCGAAGAGGTTGCCAAAAAGATCGAGAACTCTCCGTTAGAAGGTATCGAGATCCGTTCGGTATTAACCTGCGAAAGCAAACGTGGCGTATGCGCATTGTGCTACGGCCGTAACCTTGCAAGCGGTAAACGCGTGCAAAAAGGCGAGGCGGTTGGTGTAATTGCAGCACAGTCAATCGGTGAGCCGGGTACACAGTTAACACTTCGTACATTCCACGTGGGTGGTACCGCGTCAAACATCGCTGCTGAATCTCAGATCAACGCTAAGTTTGATGGTATCATCGAGTTTGAGAACGTACGTACTGTAACTTATGAAACTGCCGAAGATGGCGCTGTTGATGTGGTATTAGGCCGTTCGGGCGAGTTCCGTATCATCGAAGCCGGAAGCAATAAAGTAATTGTTACCAACAATATTCCATACGGCTCATACCTGTATGTGAAAGATGGCAGCAAGATCACCAAAGGCGATCGTATCTGTTCATGGGATCCGTACAACGCGGTAATTATATCTGAGTTTGCAGGTATTGCCCAGTTTGATGCCGTATTGGAAGGTATTACTTTCCGTGAAGAATCTGACGAGCAAACCGGTCACCGTGAAAAAGTGATCATCGATACAAGGGATAAAACTAAAAACCCTGCTATCCAGATCGCCGATAATAAAGGTAACATCATTAAAGGATATAACATTCCTGTAGGCGCCCACATCGCTGTTGATGAAGGCGACAGGCTGCAAACAGGTCAGGTTATTGCTAAAATTCCTCGTTCAACCGGTAAAACGCGAGATATTACAGGTGGTTTACCACGTGTAACCGAGTTATTTGAAGCACGTAACCCTTCAAACCCTGCTGTAGTAACCGAAATTGACGGTGTGGTAACTTTAGGTGGTGTTAAACGTGGTAACCGCGAAATCACCATTGAATCAAAAGACGGCCAGGTTAAAAAATACCTTGTACCACTTTCAAAACACATCCTTGTACAGGATAATGACTTTGTTAAAGCCGGTATGCCATTGTCAGATGGTTCAATTTCACCTTCAGATATCCTTGCTATTAAAGGCCCTGCCGCTGTACAGGAATACCTTGTTAACGGTATCCAGGAAGTTTATCGCTTACAGGGTGTGAAAATTAACGATAAACACTTTGAGGTTATCGTTCACCAGATGATGCAAAAAGTATCTATTGAAGATGCGGGCGATACTCGTTTCTTAGAGCGTGAAGCTGTTGACGGATGGGATTTCATGACTGAGAATGATGAAATTTACGACAAGAAAGTTGTTACTGATCCAGGTGATTCAACTACGTTGAAATCTGGTCAGATAGTTTCATTACGTCGTTTACGCGATGAAAACTCGGTATTGAAACGCCGCGACCTTAAATTGGTTGAAGTGCGTGACGCTATCCCTGCAACATCGAGCCCGATACTGCAAGGTATCACCAGGGCATCATTAGGCACCAAGTCGTTTATTTCTGCAGCATCGTTCCAGGAAACTACCAAAGTACTGAACGAAGCAGCTATCGCAGGTAAAAAAGACAACATGCTTGGCCTGAAAGAAAACGTTATTGTAGGTCACTTAATACCTTCAGGTACCGGTTTGCGCGAATACGAAAATATCCGTGTAGGCTCACAGGAAGAGTTTGACCGCCTGATGGCTTCAAAAGCAGAAGAGTTGGAAGCTTAATTGCCAGCTACTTAAATAATTTATTAAGCCTCCCGGTTATCCGGGAGGCTTTTTTTATGATTTTTTTTTAAATAGTTAAAACAAAAGCGAAATACTTCTGTTCTACGTTCGGCACTTTGAAAGCAAGATATAGGGTAGAATATATTCTTAAAAGCTATATTTGCCGCAGCATTTACCACGTAAAAAGGCGGTTAACAAAGAACGCCTTTTTGCTAATTTAGTAGCATGGAAGAACAAAATGAAAATCAGCTCAATATTGAGCTATCAGAAGAAATTGCAGAAGGTGTTTATTCAAACCTTGCTATTATCACTCACTCAACCTCTGAGTTTGTATTAGACTTTATCAGGGTCATGCCCGGGGTTCCAAAAGCCAGGGTAAAATCAAGGATCATCCTGACTCCTGAGCATGCCAAACGCCTTCTTTCTGCGTTGCAAGACAACATCGAAAAATACGAATCTATTAACGGTCGTATTAAGGTACAGCCTGATCATCCTGGTTTTCCAATGAATTTTGGTAATACAATGGGCCAGGCATAATTTTCAATATTATATTAAAACGCACTTTTGATTAATAAAAAGTTATGCTAAAGGCGTTTTTATAAAAAAATTAATAAAAGTGTGTTGTTTTTGAGAAAAAAGTGTATATATTGCAACGTTTTTAACTTATACCTATAAAAACATGGAAGTCCTATTTTTATGAGAAAATCCTACATCGTAAATTCATTTTTACTTTTATTCATTTTATTCATTTCCGCAGGGCTATTATCCTGTTCATCAACGAAGAAAGTTAAATACTTTCAGGATATACCTGATTCTGGACAGTTGAAATTAATTCCTGCGGCCGTTTATGTACAACCTAAAATTCAGGTGGATGATATTTTGTCTATCATCGTGCAAACAATAGATCCTATAGCCTCTCAAAATGTAAATGGAGGAAATGTTGCAACAGGAACAGCGCCACTTGGTAGTCTTGCAGGTGGTAGCTCTGGTCAGTCTGCACTGGGTTTGCCTCAGGCATCATCTGGCTATCTTGTTGATAAAGATGGTAATATAGATATGTCTATCCTTGGAAGAATTCATGTGGTAGGATATAGTACCTCCGAATTAAAAGAGGTCATAACAAAAGAAGCTTCAAAATATTATAACAATCCAACGGTTAGTGTCCGGTTTGCTAATTTCAAAGTTAGTATTGCGGGTGAGGTATTAAAGCCTGGCCAATATGTTATACCGAATGAAAAGGTTAGTGTATTAGACGCTATAGCTATGGCCGGCGATTTAACCATATTCGCAAAAAGAGAAAACGTGCTACTGATCAGGGAAAATCCTGATGGCACAAAAACTCCATACAGGATCAACTTAAAGAAGAGTGACATCATGTCTTCTTCATATTACTACCTTAAACAAAACGATTATATATATGTAGAGCCAAGGAAGGCTAAATCGGATGCAACAGATGCTGCCCAAGCTAAATATGTTACTATAGCAGGTGCACTTTTATCGTTATTGATAGTGATAGCCACAAGGGCGAAATAATTGCAATTAGTGGTATAAATAAAGCTATAGAGGTCTAAATAAAAATACAGCTCGGTTGTTTTATCGATTCAAATAATATGGAGTTTAAAAATACAGAAAACATTTTGGACGAACAGGGATCTTTCGATATTAAAGAATTAATTTCTAAGGTATTAAACCATTGGCTTCTTTTTGTAGCAGGAATTATAATTTGTGGATGCTTAGCTTTTGTGTATTCACAAATAGCTGCTGTTGCTTATAAAATCAACAGTAAAATTACAGTGCAGGATCAAAGCAGTTTACCCGATAGTAAAACTTCATTGGGCAGTAGCTCTTTTATGGACTTTTCCGATCTTTTGGGAACCAGTAATAACGCTTATAATGAAATTGACATATTAGAGTCGCATATTTTAATGACAAATGTTGTTAAAGACATGCAATTGAATGTCACCTTATACAGAAAGGAAAATCTTAAATCGATCGAACTTTTTAATGACTCTCCATTTGATATTCGGTTGATTCAGAAAAAAGATACTATTGAGATGAGAAAATTCTCTATCAGTTTGAAAGATAATCTCATTCACATTACAAATAGTAAAGAAGATATCGATGTTTCTGTGCCCTTTGGAGGAACGGTAAAAACCAGCCAGTTTGATTTAGTTGTTAATAAAAAGCCAGCTGTTGTTATTGTACCTGATGACTATAAGTTAGTTGTACAATCAGTTGACAGTAAGGTTGATGAGTTGTCAAAAAACTATACGGTTGAGTTAACCGATAAAAAAAGTACCACACTTAATTTATCTTTTGAATATCCTTCTTCCAAAAAAGGGGAAGCCATATTACAAAAGTTGATGAGTTTGTACTTGCATTACAACCTGGAAAGCAAAAAGGAAATTGCAGATAGTACGCTGGCATTTATTGATAACAGGCTCAAAATAGTAAGTTACGAATTGAGTGGCGTTGAAACTAAGTTTACTCAGTTTAAGCAGCAAAATAACATCGCAAATGTTGATGAACAATCTAAAGCATTGGTAAGCAGTGCCTCTGACTTTTATCAGAAACTGAATGAACAACAAGTACAATTATCGGTTTTGAATGATATTTCAAACTACATAGATAATCCGGCTAATAAAAGAATAATACCGAGTTCATTGGCTGTTCCGGATCCCGTATTTGCAACAGCTATCGGAGCATATAATCAGGCTTTGCTTCAGAGAGGGCAGGCGGCGCTTTCATACAAGGATAACAATCCCGTTATGCAAAATATAGATGAGCAAATTGAAATGGCTCGTCAAAACCTGGTGAAAAGCTTTAATATCTATAAACAAAGTTTAATAGTAGGGATTAATACTCTTAAAGCGCAAAATAGCAGTTTAAACAACCAGGTAAAAAGTGTTCCGGCAAAAGAGCGGAAGTTTCTTGATTATTCACGAGAGCAGGATCTGAGGCAGCAGTTGTACTTGTACCTGCTTCAAAAACGAGAAGAAACGGCTATCTCCAGAACATCCAGCATGTCTACGGCAAGGATTATAGATCCAGCAAAGGCCGACTTTCTTCCTTATAAACCTAAGAGGCTTGTTATTCTGGCTATCGGAATTTTGGCAGGGATAGTATTGCCTTGGATATTTATTTATCTGAAGGATATTTTAAATATCAAGATCACCAATAAGGAAGATATAATTAAACATTCGAAAACAATTATCGTTGGAGAAATTGGAAACAATTCGAGCGATCAATCATTGGTTGTGACTCAAAATTCAAGAAGCGTGGCTTCAGAGAAATTCCGGGCGTTAAGAACCAATTTACAGTTTTTACTAAATAATGATAAGTCAAATGTTATCCTGATTACATCAAGTATGAGCGGTGAAGGGAAGTCTTTCATAAGCTTAAATCTTGCCAGCGTGCTATCGCTGAGTGGTAAAAAGGTTGTGATGATAGAATTGGACTTACGTAAACCAAAATTATCTTCAAGTTTAGGGATCGATTCAAACCATGGCTTTACTAATTATGTGGTTTCAAACTCAATGTCCACAGCTGATATTATTAAGCCAACATATTTTTCAGAAAATATTTTTATGGTTTCTGCGGGGCCTATACCACCTAACCCTTCAGAGCTGCTTTTAAATGAGCGCCTAAAGAATTTGATAGATGACTTAAAAAAACAGTTCGACTTTATAATAATAGATACAGCCCCTGTTGGCTTGGTTTCTGACGCATTACTTATTGAAAAGTACGCAGATGTTTCTTTGTATATAGCAAGACAAGGCTACACTTACAAGTCTCAATTGAATATCTTAAATGACTTAGTGGCTGAAAAGAAGTTTAGGAGAGCATATTTAGTCGTTAATGATATCAAAGACAGAAAAGGCGGGTATTATGGTTACGGCTATGGTTACGGCTATGGTTACGGTTATGGTTACGGTTATTCAAGTGACGGTAAATAAAACGGTCCAATAAGTAAGTTTATTTCTGAATGGAAAGTATTGCTTTAAAAATAAAAGGTTTTTTTTCTAACGGTCACGAACGGACGTTAAAGGCAAAAAAAAACGTTGCAGTTTCTGTTTTACTTAGAGGGGTGAATATAGCAGTTGGCTTTATATTGATTCCGATGACAATTGACTATGTTAACCCCGTACAGTATGGCATTTGGTTAACGCTTAGTACAATTATTGCGTGGTTTAATTTTTTTGATATTGGATTAGGAAATGGCTTAAAGAATAAATTGGCTGAAGCCAATGCTTTGGGTGATTATAAGAACGCCAAAATGTACGTAAGTACTACATATGCTATTTTACTAATAATTGCCTTAATCTTATTCTCGGTATTTAGCATATTTTACAAATATATTAATTGGGGGGCTATACTCAACTCAAATGTGTTGTCTAACGAAAGCTTTAGTTTGCTGGGATTATTATTGGCCGGAATATTTTGTGTTCAATTTGTTGTTCAGTTAATAAACATAGTCCTCACCTCAAACCATCAGCCTTCAAAAGTATCATTGATCAGTTCTATAAGTCAGATCATATGCTGTTTAACTATTTTTGTAATGAAGAAGGTTACAGCGGGGTCACTGATAAAACTTTTGATAGTATTTGGAGGAATTCCTGTACTTGTACAATTGGTGGCCAGTATATGGCTTTATCTTACTGATTACAAAGTTTTTGCTCCGCAGATAAAATCTGTTAATCTATCACATGCAAAGTCACTTTTAAATACTGGAGGAGTATTTTTTATTATACAAATTGGCGCACTCATCTTATTCCAGACAGATAATATAGTGATAACTCAATTATTGGGGCCAAAACAGGTTACAGTTTTTAATGTGGTATTTAAACTATTCTCAACCATAAGTATGGTATTTACCATTATCATAACACCTCTTTGGAGTGCCTTTACCGATGCGTATACCAAAAATGATATGGATTGGATAAAGCACACGTTAAAAAAGATGAAAAAATACTGGTGTATCTTAACTGGGTTAGACTTTGTGCTATTGATACTATCTCCATTAATATATAAGGTGTGGTTGCACAATTCCATAGAGATCCCGTTTTTTATCTCCCTGGCTATGGCATTACAAATAAGCGTTAATTGCTGGCAAATTATCCATGTATATTTTTTGAATGGAACAGGTAAAGTCCGACTGCAGCTTTATATGGTTATACTGAGCTCAATAATCAATTTGCCATTGGCTATTATTTTAGGCAAGCATTACGGAATAGTCGGCGTTACATTTGCCAACGTTATAATATATTTAGTATTGGGAATTGTTTTTTCAATACAGTCTAACAAAATAATAAACGGTACTGCAACAAAACTTTGGGCTAAATGAAATTGCAATATTTGTATAATTTAGGTTTCAATCTAAAAGCACTAATAAAATCGCTTTTTCAGAAGAGGATTGACTGGAATTATTTTGCAAGTTATTCCGAAGATAGTCAGGTAGATAAGCACACCAATATTCACAAAGCTCATTACTTAAAATCAGTGAAAGTAGGCTATGGCACTGCTATTGGGCCTAATGCCAGGATATCATACACTACTATAGGGAAGTTTTGTTCGTTAGGGCCAAATTTACTTTGTGGTTGGGGGATTCATCCAATTGATGGAATAGCTACTTCTCCAATATTTTATTCGACTTTAAAACAAGTCGGTTTTACATACAGCAGTAGTAATAAAATTGAGGAACGGAAGCCTATAGAAATAGGAAACGATGTTTTTATAGGTGCTAACGTTACTATTTTGGATGGTGTTAAAATATCCGATGGCTGTGTAATTGGCGCGGGCGCGGTAGTATCAAAGGATATACCCCCTTATGCCGTGGCTGTAGGATCCCCGATAAAAATTATAAAATTCAGGTTCTCGGATGAGGTAATTGAAAAGCTATTGAAGCTTGAATGGTGGAATAAAGATGAAGCAGTACATAAAGATGTAGAAAAAAACTTTTTTAATGTAAGCGATTTTTTAAACAAGCACTGCTGATAATTTATGAAAACTCTATTGAAAATTCTATTTAAGTTGCCTGTTGATTATGTTAAAGAGGTCATGTTGCGACTTTATAATACAATGAATTTAAAGGCTAAAAAGGTAGAGTTTGGAGTAATGCCTCAAATAAACGGCAAGTTAATTCTGTTAAATAATGGACGATGCAAGTTTGGTGATCATCTGAAGTTTAATAGTTCTACGCGGTCAAATATGGTTGGACTTTATAAAGCTTGTACTATTTACATTTCAAAGAATGCTAATTTGACCATTGGAAATAGCAGCGGTTTTTCCGGAGTATCTATTTATTGCTCAAATAAAATTGAAATAGGAGATTTTGTAAATTGTGGAGGTAACGTTTGTATATGGGATACAGATTTTCACCCTTTAGAGTACAAAGCCCGGCGAATTCACGATATAGATAAGATCAATACCCGGCCAATTAAGATTGGTAACGATGCGTTTATTGGTGCAAATTCAATTATATTGAAAGGTGTAATTATTGGTGAACGCTCAATTGTAGGGGCGGGAAGCGTTGTTACAAAGTCTATCCCACCTGATGAGATATGGGCAGGAAACCCAGCTAAATTTATAAGGGCTATAGCGACAACCAAAAGCGAAGTGATCTAAAGTTGAAAAACAAAATCACATCTTATAATGCATTACCGTTCCCAAGGAGAGTATAATCAAAGGGAATAGTCAGATTTTTTAAGTAAATAGAATATAGGTACCGGATGATTGGCTTACTACTTTTTATTGCATATTGGGTTACCCTCTTAGCCAAAAGATATTCAGAGAACCTGTTTATATTACTTTTGCAGGCGACAGGGTGCTTTCAGTTGGTGCCGGTGGGCCTTCTTAAGCTTGATCCCGTCATCACAAAGCCGTATGATTGGCTTTCGTTAATTATAATTATTACTTTAATTACTAAATATAGAAGTATTCCGATAAAAAAATATCTCACATTGCCGGTACGGGTATTTTTTGGATTTTTAGCATTTCTGGTCTTTTATTCGTTAATTATTCTGAAAGTAGAAATGCAGGTTGTGTTATCTGTATTCAGATTGTACTTATTTTTTGCCTCGCCAATTTTATTTATTAACTACGATTATAAAATTCTTCAGAAGGCTATGAAACCAGTTGTATTCCTGGTAGCTATAGGAGGGGTACTATTTATACTCCAGGCCATTATCGGAACTCCAATTCTGGCTTCCCTCAGAAATGATAGTGTGATTTCAAAGGAAAAGATCGGTGCTTTTTCGCGGTTTTACAATCTGCCATATTACGGTATGTTTGTTTTATTCTATTGCGTAAATAAGATCGTTGGCAATTTTAATTTAAAATACTTTGCTTACGCTGGCGTACTATTTGTAGCTATTATTCTGTCTTTTGATAGAAATCACTTAGTAGCGGCAATAGTAGGTTGCATAGCGGTTTTCTTCCACAACCGTAAATTTAAAGTCAAGGATTTTGTCTTAATAGTATTGGCCAGTTGGATTTTTATGTTTGCCCTGTCTCAAATGCAGAGTAAGCGATTAAACCAGGGATTTGCAGATATACAAAATTTGTCTGGTTCGATAAGCTTAAATGATGTAGGCAGTAGTAGCGATGTGCGAGATTTATCCACAACACAGTTCAGGGCTTTTCACTTTTCTGAGCGTTTCCTGTATGTTATAGATAAAGGTATCGGCACCACGCTATTTGGTATAGGATTAGTAAATGAAAATTCACATATAGTAACTAAGCTGGATTTTCTTATTGGCTTAATTGATGATCAGAACCATATAGTACAGGTTGACACCGCAGATATTGTTTGGTCTTTATTGCTTTTACAAACCGGCTTAGTAGGTATCGGATTGTTTATATGGATGTTTGTTAGGTATATCAAATTTTTCTTTAAAAACAGGGAATATACATTGTCCTATTTAACGGGGATATACCTGTCGGTATTATTATTTACATCATTTTTCGGTATAGAGATCACTATACCTCCGGTAATACTCTTTTTTTCAATGATGTATGTTTTAACAGTTAAGGTAACAAATTCAGTTGCTTAGGCATTTATGAACTACAATGAATAAGATTCAAAATATATATGCACAAAGCCGGGCTGTAAAAACGAGTTTTACAGGTGTAACTATACGACATTTATGGCATAAGTTAGTTTATGGAAAGAGCATTTTATGTAGTTCGAATGTTTTTTTCAATGGCATAAAAAATATCAGCACAGGTGGTACGCTAAAGGTAGGCTTAAAAAAAGTTGGGTTTGTTTTTAAAAAAGATCCAACTTACTTAAATGTACAAGGCAGGCTGATTATTAAAGGAAATTATTCAATAGCAAAAGGGTGCAGGTTCGATATTGGTCCTAAAGGGGTTGTAGAGATTGGTGAGGGGGGCTTCATAAATGCGAATAGCCATGTAATTATAATGCATAAGTTAAGCATTGGGAATAATTGCTCGATAGCCTGGGATACACAATTTCTTGATGAGGATTTTCATGTGTTATCATACGAAGGCAAAGACGTATCCAATAATAATGAGATAACTATAGGCAACAATGTTTGGATTGGTTGTAGTTGTTATATATATAAGGGAAGCTCTATTGCAGATGGTTGCGTTGTTGCGGCTAACTCTGTTATAAGGGGAAAATTCACAGAGAAGAATACATTGATTGCCGGGAATCCAGCTAAGATCATCAAACGAGATGTAAATTGGGAGTAAATAACATGATAACTTTTAATATTTAAAATGATGTTACCATTAGTAACTGTAGTTACCCCCTCTTATAACCAGGGGGAGTTTATTGAAGAAACGATATTAAGTGTATTAAATCAAACCTACAAAAATATCCAATATATAATTGTTGACGGTGGATCAACCGACAATACAATGGATATAGTTAATACCTACCGGGACAGAATTGACATTGTCATACATGAAAGAGATAATGGACAAAGCGATGCCATAAATAAAGGTTTTAAATTGGCTAAAGGAGAATTGGTTACTTGGATCAACTCTGATGATATATTGTACCCGGAATGTGTTGAACAAATTGTAAAGCTTTACCAGTTACACAATGACGGGGCTGTTTATTACGGAGCCTTAGTTGATCATATTGACCGGACAGGTAATTTGATTCGCGTAAAAAAGCGTTTCATTAAGGACAAAGCATACCTGCTTAATGAGGACTATGACGTTACACAGCAAGGGTCTTTTTATCCTTTAAAATTGGTTCAAAAGGTTAATTACGTTGATGAATCCATACATTACTGTATGGATCTGGATTTGTGGTTACGTTTACTGGAGCATGGCTCAATATATTCATATAACGAAAAATCTATAACTGGATTCCGAAAATGGGAAGGTACAAAAACCAGCACCGGCACAAGAAAATTTTTAAGGGATATAAAAAGCGCCTTATTAAGAAACGGAGCATCGCCTTTCGCTAAAACAATCTTAAAAATTCACTATTACACTTTTAAAAGTCGGGTCAAAGACTTTCTGATCAAAAGTAAGCTGTATAGCGATAAGAAATAAAGCTAATAATCTATAATGCCTTATAATTGAAATAATGGGATATTTTAAGTTTATTTTTCAGGATTGGGCAGCCAACAATAAAAATACTAAAGGCAAAATAATTACATTGCTTTTTAGAATCGGGAATTATTGTGCGGGAAGAAAAGTTCTGAAGATAATTTTTTTGCCTTATTTGATATTTTATCGCTTTTTTATAGAATGGGTACTAGGGATAGAATTGCCTTTTAACACAAAAGTTGGAAAAGGGCTTAAAATATTGCATGGTCAAACTTTAGTAGTGAACAGGTATACGGTAATAGGTGAAAATTGCACACTAAGACATTCTACCACAATAGGCAATAAAGGTGATATGAGTAAATCATGCCCAGTTATCGGCGATAACGTAAGTATAGGCGCCAATGTTTGTGTTTTGGGTGGAATTATAATTGGTGATAATTCAGTTATAGGAGCAGGAAGTATCGTGGTAAAAGATGTTCCGGTAGATTCCGTGGCAGTTGGTAATCCTGCTAAAATAATAAAGGCAAGGATTGGTTAACAGGCAGTGATTACAGTTTAGATGATTTTTAATAAGTATAATAAAACTAATGAATTTACTTTTTGACTTAATTGCTGCCCATCCCCTTATGGGCGAAAAAGTACATGGCGGAGCCAAGTACACTAAAAGGCTTTTTTTTGAACTTGTAAAATCAAATTATACAGATGTGAAAATCTTCGCGCTTTTTGATTCAAATCAAGTTTTTGATGAAGATATAAAAGCCGCGTTGGTGGGGAAACAGATTACTCTTGTAGATATTAGAGAAAAATCTATTCAGGAGATTATAACGGGCAATAAAATAAACCGGTGTTATTTTGCCTTGCCGTATAGTATTGCTTTTAATTTTTTAGACTTGTTTAAACTGGATTGCGAAGTCATAATTACAATACATGGTTTAAGAGATTTAGAGATACCTCCGAGGATTGAATCTCTTAAATACATAAGAGGCTTGAAGAAAAAGCTTGTAGCATTTCTGAAAATTTTATTACAAAAGCGTGTATACGAAAAAAAGTATAACTATCATTTAAATCTGTTGAAAAATGCTAAAATAGTTACGGTTTCAAATCATTCGAGGTTTGCCATAAGGACGTTTTTTCCTAAACAAACAACGGAAGTTAGGACCTTTTACAGCCCTAACGTAGCGAATATTAGTGATCATGAGCAAGATACTAATGTTCAAACGTTTAATGAATCTCAATATTTTTTGATGGTTAATGGGAACCGGTGGCTCAAAAACAACTTGAGAGCCGCTTTGGCTTTAGATGAGTTGTTTTCAGAAGGCAAAGAAAGCGGCAAAAAAGTGATTATAACAGGAGTGGGGAATAAAATACTGTATACCAGTCAAATAAAAAATATAGATCGTTTTATTTTCTACGATTTTGTAAGTGAATCGTTTCTGAAAAAGCTTTACCAAAATGCTCACGCCTTTATTTACTTGTCCTTGAACGAAGGGTTTGGATATCCGCCATTAGATGCAATGAAATATGGTGTGCCGGTTATTGCATCGCCGTTTACCTCTATATCCGAAGTGTGTGATAACGCTGCTTTATATGGAGATCCTTATTCCACGGCTGAAATTAAGAATAGGATATTGCAATTAGGCGATTTGGAAATATATAATAAATTTAAGGAAAGAGGCTTACGGAGGTATGAAGAAGTTAGCCGTATCCAGGATGAGCATCTTGAACTGATGATTGAATATTTAACTACTTAGTTTGTAGTGAATTTGCGTTGCTCTTGTTGAGTAGCCTGTTGAAATTAAATTGGGAGTGAAAACAGGCGAATATGGTGTACTATAAAGTAATTATTTAGGTATTATGAAAATTGTTTTAGTTAATTACAGGTACTTTGTTTCTGGTGGACCTGAAAGATATATGTTTAATATCATGGATTTGTTGGAAAAAAACAATCATGAGGTTATTCCATTTAGCATTAAGCATAATAGAAACGAGCCGTCAGAATATGAAGAATATTTTATGGACCCAATAGGGAGCGGAGATGAGGTATATGGACATGAGTACAAACGAGATCTCAAAACCGTTAGTAAGGTAATTGGAAGGATAATATATTCCTTCGAGGCAAAAAATAAACTTAAGAAGCTTTTGAAGGATGTAAATCCGGATCTTGTTTACATATTGCACTTTAGAAACAAGATGTCATGCAGTGTTGTTGACGCAGCCAAGGATCTTGGCATACCTGTAATACATAGGATTTCTGATTTTGGTTATATGTGTCAGAATCTAACATCCAGTTTTTATCTATACAGTAAGGGCGAAATATGTGAAAAATGTTTGCATGGTTCATTATTCAACAATGTGAAGCATAGGTGTGTGAATGATTCTTATGTCAATTCGTTCATAAAAACGGCCTCATTGTTGGTATTGCAATCTATCGGGATAAAAGATAAAGTTGATGCATTTATATTCCCATCTGCATTTACAATGTCTAAATACCTCGAATATGGGGTAAAGCCAGAAAAAGTACACTGCATCCCGACATTTTTCAACAATACCCTTGTTAACAACGATTTGATCACATACGGGAAGTTTGCGCTTTTTATAGGAAGAATAGTGCCAGAAAAAGGGCTGATGACATTAGTAAAAGCTTTTGAAAATACAGACTTTAATCTGAAGATCATTGGATTTTCTTCGGATGGTGAATACGATGTGCATTTAAAGGATTACTTAAAAGATAAAAAACATAATATTGAATTTTTAGGAGCGATGAACTTTAATGAAATTCAGGAATATTTGAGAACATGTCTTTTTACAGTTGTTCCATCTGAGTGGTACGATAACCTTCCAAATACAATGCTTGAAAGCTATGCATTTAGTAAATGTGTTGTAGCTACCAACATTGGCAGCTTAAAAGAAGCCGTAATCGAAAACGAAACTGGACTGCTATTTGAATATAAAAATCCGGAAAGCCTGAGATCAAAAATTGAAATTTTATTTAATAATCCTGAATTGGCTAAACAGATGGGTGAAAAAGCTTTCGAAAAGGCAAATACAACATATTCGGAGTCCACTCATTACAATAGCTTGATCAAGGTTTTTGAAGAAGTAGCTCTCAAAAAGGACGCTTCTAAAATGATTAGTCAATAATAATATACCTTCTATATATACTACTTTAACGACATTTACAACCATGAAAATATTTATTACCGGTACTGCGGGGTTTATAGGCTTCCATTTGGCGACAAAGTTTTTAAATGAGGGCTTTGAAGTAGTTGGAATTGACAGTATCAATGATTATTATGATATTAACTTGAAATATGGCCGTTTAGCAGAAGCTGGAATAGAAAAAGATAATATTGTTTATAATAATGTTACCATCAGCACCAAGTATCCAGGTTATCGTTTTTATAATTTGTTGCTCGAAGACGAAGCCGCTTTAAACGAGATTTTTAAGACAGAAAATCCACAGATAGTGGTAAACCTTGCGGCTCAAGCTGGAGTAAGATATAGCTTGGAAAATCCTGGTGCTTATATTAAAAGTAATGTAGAAGGTTTTCTGAATTTACTTGAATGTTGCCGCAGATTTAAAATACAGCATCTTGTTTACGCAAGTAGTTCAAGTATTTACGGGTTGAACAGTGGACCAGTATTCTCTGTTGAAGACAGCGTCAACCACCCTATCTCGTTATATGCCGCAACAAAAAGGAGCAATGAGTTGATGGCGCACGTTTATAGCCATTTATTTAAATTGCCAACAACTGGTGTTCGTTTCTTTACCGTTTATGGCCCCTGGGGGCGGCCTGATATGGCACCTATGATATTCACTAAAGCAATATCGGAGGAAAAGCCTATTTCTGTTTATAACAACGGTAATATGTCAAGAGATTTTACCTATGTAGATGATGTTGTTGAAAGTGTTTTTAGGTTAGTCGATGTAATACCAGCAGGTAAGCCGGATGAATATCAGGACAATCCGTTGCCATCGAATTCTCCGGCACCATTTGCCATATACAATATAGGAAATCATAGCCCGGTTAAGCTCATTGATTTTATAGAAACAATAGAGCATAAGTTAAACAAAAAAGCAATTAAGGAGTTTAAACCGATACAACCGGGAGATGTAGTTTCCACATATGCAGATGTTAACAGCTTAATTGAAGATACAGGTTATAAACCGCAAACTACATTAAAAGAAGGAATTAGTAAATTTGTAGACTGGTATCGAGAATTTTATAATTAAGTGATAGGTTGATTTTTAACTTTAAAAGCGATTGGAAAAGGAAAAAGTTGTTTTTTGTACTGTTGGAAGTGAAAAATACCAATTTGACAGATTAATGCATTGGATGGAAACTATAGCAGCTGAATTTTCTGACTATAAGTTTTTTATTCAATACGGTTCTTGTAATTATATTCCTCAGGCCGGTAATATAAAGAGTTTTAAGTTTCTTACAGAGGCTGAATTCATAGACTATTTTAATCAAGCTGATATACTTATAGGGCATTGTGGCGAAGGAACAATATTGCAGGCTACTGAGCAAAAGAAGCCTTATATATTAATTCCGCGAGATCATACACTTGGTGAGCATGTTGACGGGCATCAATTTGAATTAGCCCGATTACTGAATAGCAAAGGGGCAGGCATAGCTTTTACTCTGGGCGATCTTCGGGATAAATTGGTGCATCCAAAATTTGTTGAATTTACTATAGATCATGCTAACACGATTAACATACTTAATAATCTTATAACGAACTCTCAAAACGATAAGGACCCGATAAGCTTTGATTCAAAAATATTGCTTATTTGTTCGGGAGGTGGGCATTATAATAGCATGAAGCTATTAAAGGATTTTTACAATAGCTTTAAAGACAGGGTTTGGGTGACTTTCAGAATTAAAAATATCGAAATTGAGTTGAAAAATCAAAATGTTGTCTGGGCTCACCATCCAACAATTCGCAATATCCCTAACTTTTTTCGGAATTTTTTATTGGCACTTAAAGTAATTCCGAAGATGCGCCCGCGGCTTATCATTACCACTGGTGCGGGAGTAGCTGTGCCATTTTTAATAATTGCTAAAGTTTTTTGTGGCGCGAAAATAATTTTTGTGGAGCTCGCAACCCGGGTAGAACGGCTTAGTTTAAGTGCTAAAATCTTGTATGAATTAGGTGTTATTGATCAATGCCTGGTACGGCATGAAAATCTTAAAAACATTTATAAAGAGAGTTCTAAAATTATATTGATAGAAAGTTAGCTACTTTCTATCAATACATTATCTATCCCCTAAAAGAGGCTGTTTCAAAAGCATGGAACAGCCTCTTTTTTTGATTTATTCTGGTAGTTGGTGTTGGATATAAGAGGATTTGGTATAAACGATTCTTGGTGCTCCCGTTTTACTAATAAGACTAACCTCTTCATCGGGCATAGCATTCCATTTTGAAAAGAGGGGGTAAAGCACTCCCCTGTAAGGCTTTTAGTTGCTACTCAGTCCTTTCATAAACAACTGATAATTTTGTTTTTTACCATACTTATTATTGAAAAGCAAAGGCGAATCATGCTGATGCATTGCATTAATTATCCAACTGTTATTGTCGCTTACTCCCCAAAATGTTATTCCGTATTGTTGACTTTTAGGAATCAAAGTACGATATGCACTGGCAAGGCAATTATATAGTGCTCCTTGTTTTGTAATTTCCGGGCTTAATGTATCTGGTAGATTATTAGGATTTAAACGTATATCAAGCTCTGATATATGTATCTGTAAACCGGTACGTGCCATTTGTGTAAGAGCGTTTTTTACGTTAGCCGGAGTCACATTTATATTCATATGCATTTGCACCCCCAGGCCGCCAATTGGTATTCCTCTTGCTTTGAGATCATTGGCCATTTTTATAATCGCAGCCAATTTTTTTGGATAGGATTCATGTCCATTGTCGTTATAAAATAATACTGCGTTGGGGTCAGCTTCATGTGCATAAGTAAAAGCTCTTGCTACATAGTCGCTGCCCAAATGTTGCAACCAAACATTTACCGAACCTCCTCTGTGCCCATCATTTACCGCTGGATTACCGTTTTGATCAATTACCTCATTAACAACATCCCATGATGCTACTTTTCCACGATAATGTCTTACTATGGTTTGTATATGAGTTTTAAAAAGCTGCTCCCAGGCAGCCGAGTCTCCTTGAAAATTTTGCACCCATTGTGGTAGCGATTCAAAATAAATAAGCACATGCCCATGCACACGCATATTATGTTGTGCTGCGAAATCAACAATAGCATCAGCTCCTTTGAAATTGAAAACGCCGGGTGCCGGAGATACCCTGTTCCATTTTAATTGGTTTTCTGTAGTTACACTATTGAATTCATTAGTTACAATATTTTTATAATCTTCGTTATTGATGAGTGCCGGAATATCAACTGCAACACCAATAGGAAACTTTGCAGAATTTTTTAGCGATGGTTGTTGCTGGCTACCAGAGAGGGGGGGATATTTACTTGCGCCTGCGAAAAAAAAACAACTAAAAGAAACAAATCCAATTGTGAGGATGATTTTTTTCATAATAATAATGAATTTATGTGAAGTTTGTTAAATAGTCAACAGAATAATTGTGAATATATTAATCTGTTGTTTGCTATTAATTAATTAAGAACAAGTATAATTGTCGCAGGCTTTAGCATAAACGTACAAAATCAAAAAATAATATTCAATACCGTAATAATAGCGACAAGTTGTCAATTTACTACATAAGCAATGTTTAATAAGAAGATTGAAAAGTGTCTAAATGCCAATTCTTAAC
This sequence comes from Mucilaginibacter endophyticus, assembly GCF_003351025.1. GTDB lineage: Bacteria > Bacteroidota > Bacteroidia > Sphingobacteriales > Sphingobacteriaceae > Mucilaginibacter > Mucilaginibacter endophyticus. The sequence goes on from NZ_QPCG01000001.1 coordinate 263,439, forward strand.
TTATTTGCTTAAATTTTTACAATATGGTCAAAAAAACGCTATATTTATAAACTAAATTGCATTTTTGTTGTTTAAATGTATTAACTTCTAAATCATGAAAAAAATAGCCTTAATTACGGGAATTACCGGGCAGGATGGTGCTTACTTAACAGAACTTTTGCTTTCCAAAGGATATGAGGTCCATGGGATTAAAAGACGAAGCTCTCTTTTTAATACAGACAGAATTGATCATTTGTATCAGGATCCTCATGATGAAAATAAAAATCTGATCCTGCATTACGGTGATTTAAGCGATTCTACCAATCTTATCAGAATAATTCAGCAGGTTCAGCCTAATGAAATCTATAATCTTGGTGCGATGTCGCATGTGAAAGTAAGCTTTGATACCCCTGAATATACAGCAAACGCTGATGGTATCGGTACATTAAGGTTGCTTGAGGCCATACGCATATTAGGATTAGAGAAGAAAACAAAGATATATCAAGCTTCTACATCTGAACTTTACGGTTTGGTACAAGCCGTACCTCAATCGGAAACTACTCCCTTTTATCCGCGATCTCCGTATGCAGTTGCTAAAATGTATGCATATTGGATTACTGTAAACTACAGGGAAGCTTACGGTATATACGCATGTAATGGTATTCTATTTAACCACGAAAGCCCATTGCGTGGAGAAACATTTGTAACTCGTAAAATTACCCGCGCCACAGCAAAAATTGCAATGGGTTTGCAAGATAAGTTATATCTTGGAAATCTTGATGCACAACGAGATTGGGGGCATGCTAAAGATTATGTTGAGGCAATGTATCTGATTTTACAACAAGAAACTCCAACAGATTACGTAATTGCAACTGGTGTTACAACTAGGGTTAGGGAGTTTGTGAGATTAGCTTTCGCTGAGTTAGGGATAACAGTTGAATTTAAAGGCGAGGGAGTAGATGAAGTTGGATATGTAGTAAGCTGTAGTAATCCTGATTTTCAAATAGAAATTGGCAAGGAAATAGTTGCTGTTGATGCAAAGTATTTCCGTCCTACAGAAGTTGATTTGCTTATTGGTGATCCAACAAAATCGAAAACTAAACTTGGTTGGGAACCTAAATATGATCTGCGTGGCTTAGTTCAGGAAATGGTAGCCGCTGATGTGGATTTGTTTAGAAGAGAAAAATTGCTTAAAGAATCAGGTTACGTTATTAAAAACCAATTTGAATAAGCCTTGCTATGGAAAAAAATGCTAAAATTTACATAGCTGGTCATCGGGGTATGGTGGGTTCTGCCATTTTCAGAAAACTGGAAAAAGAAGGCTTCACTTACTTCGTAACACGAACATCTTCAGAACTTGATTTACGCGATCAGGTTGCTGTAAGCCAGTTTTTTACCGAAGAGAAGCCCGATTATGTTTTTTTGGCTGCGGCTAAAGTGGGTGGAATTGTAGCTAATAACACGTATAGAGCCGAATTTTTATATGATAATTTACAAATCCAAAATAACATTATTCATAATTCATACCTCAATGGGGTAAAGAAGTTAATGTTTTTAGGCTCTAGCTGTATTTATCCAAAACTGGCACCTCAGCCTTTAAAGGAAGACTATCTGCTGACCGGACCGCTTGAAGAAACTAATGAGCCTTATGCAATCGCCAAGATAGCCGGAATAAAAATGTGTGACGCTTATCGCGCACAATACGGTTGCAATTACATTTCTGTAATGCCTACTAATTTATACGGTTTCAATGATAATTATCATCCTCAAAACTCGCATGTTTTGCCGGCGTTGATTCGTCGTTTCCACGAGGCAAAAGAACATGGCATCCCTAATGTAACTATTTGGGGAACAGGCTTGCCCAAACGCGAATTTTTATTTGCTGATGATTTGGCAGAAGCCTGTTATTATTTAATGAATAATTATGACGAACCCGGCTTGGTTAATGTTGGTACAGGAGTAGATATATCCATAAAAGACCTCGCCCTGCTCGTAAAAAATGCTACAGGTTATTCTGGCGAAATAGATTTTGATATATCAAAGCCAGATGGCACGCCCAGAAAGTTGATGGATGTATCCAAGCTTCATAGTAAAGGCTGGCAACATACTATTGAACTTGAGGAAGGTATTGCCCTTGCCTATAAAGATTTTTTGAGTAAGTACGCTATTGCTTAATAAGTGATTGCAAAATAATTTAAGCGAATTAAAAGAATACCTATAAAAATATGACCCCAATTACTAAAATTTGTTGTATTGGAGCAGGATATGTGGGCGGGCCAACAATGGCCATGATAGCAAAAAAATGCCCGCATATCGAAGTAACCGTTGTGGATCTTAATGAACAACGTATTGCTGCCTGGAATGATGCCGATGTAAATAACATTCCGGTATATGAGCCGGGGCTTAGTGAAGTGGTAGCTGAAGCCAGAGGCAGGAATCTGTTTTTCTCTACCGATGTCGAGTCCGCTATCGCAGCGGCTCAAATGATTTTTATATCAGTTAATACGCCAACCAAAACTTATGGTGCTGGTAAAGGGCAGGCAGCTGATTTGAAGTGGATTGAGCTTTGCGCACGACAGATTGCACGTGTTGCAAAGGATAATAAAATAATAGTAGAAAAATCTACATTGCCTGTGCGTACAGCAAGTGCGATAAAGGATATTCTGGTTCACACAGGTAATGGATCACAGTTTCAAATACTTTCAAACCCTGAATTCCTTGCTGAGGGAACAGCGGTAGAGGATTTGGACGCCCCGGATCGTGTACTTATAGGAGGCGATAATACAGTTGAAGGACAGGCTGCCGTTCAGGCTCTGGTTGATGTGTATGCCAACTGGATTCCTCGCGAACGTATTTTAACAACAAATGTTTGGTCATCTGAGTTATCAAAACTTACTGCAAATGCTTTTCTTGCACAACGGGTGTCCTCAATTAATTCATTAACTGAGCTTTGCGAGAAAACCGAAGCAAATATAAGCGAGGTTGCAAGAGCCATCGGTACTGATAGCCGTATTGGCCCTAAGTTCTTGAAAGCGTCGGTTGGCTTTGGCGGTTCTTGTTTCCAAAAAGATATTTTGAACCTTGTTTATATAGCAAGAAGCTATGGTTTACAGGAGGTGGCTGATTACTGGGAACAGGTTATTATCATGAATGATCATCAAAAAAAGCGGTTTGCTAACCAGATGATCAGAGAGCTTTACAATACAGTAAATGGTAAAAAAATCAGCTTCCTGGGTTGGGCATTTAAGAAGGATACCAATGACACACGTGAATCTGCGGCAATTTACGTAGCTGATCACTTATTGCATGAGCAGGCAAATATTGCCGTTTATGATCCGAAGGTATCTGCAGATCAGATTTATTTTGATCTTGATTACTTGGCTACAAGATCTTCTGAAGAAAATAAAAAAGGTGTTACAGTTATTAACGACCCTTATGAAGCTTGTAGTGGCGCTCACGCCATTGCGGTGCTAACCGAATGGGATGAGTTTAAAACTTACGATTGGAAAAGGATATATGATAGCATGTTGAAGCCGGCTAAGATATTTGACGGTAGAAACCTGCTTAATGCAGATGAATTAAGATCTATAGGATTTATAGTACAGGCTATTGGTACTAAAGTTTAATAATATAGTATTCCATCATAGTATAGCCTTGACAAGGGTTGAATAACTTAGCTAATGACATTACGAAAAAGAGTATTAATCACGGGTGCTGCCGGCTTTTTAGGCTCGCACCTATGCGACAGGTTTATTAAAGAAGGTTATCATGTGATCGGTATGGATAACCTGATCACGGGCGATCTGAGAAATATCGAACATTTATTCAAACTGGAGAACTTTGAGTTTTATAACCATGACGTATCCACGTTTGTATATGTACCGGGCGATCTGCACTATATTTTGCACTTCGCGTCACCGGCCAGTCCGATCGATTATTTAAAAATCCCGATCCAGACCTTAAAAGTAGGCTCACTGGGTACACATAACCTGCTGGGCCTGGCCCGGAACAAGAAAGCCAGGATGCTGATCGCTTCGACATCAGAAGTATATGGCGATCCGAACATCAGTCCGCAGCCGGAAGAATACTGGGGCAATGTAAACCCGGTAGGTCCGAGAGGGGTGTATGATGAAGCCAAAAGGTTCCAGGAAGCCATCACAATGGCTTACCACACCTTCCATGGTGTAGAAACCAGGATCGTGAGGATCTTTAACACCTACGGGCCAAGGATGCGGCTGAATGACGGCAGGGTATTGCCGGCTTTCATCGGTCAGGCACTAAGGGGCGAACCGTTGACGATGTTTGGTGATGGTTCACAGACCAGGTCATTCTGCTATGTGGATGATTTGATAGAAGGTATCTACAGGCTATTGCTGAGCGATTATGCCCAGTCGGTAAACATTGGTAATCCGGATGAGATCACGATCAAACAATTTGGCGAGGAGATCATCAAGCTGACCGGAACCGATCAAAAGCTGATCAGCCTGCCATTGCCTACAGACGATCCGAAACAACGCCGTCCGGATATCACCAAGGCTAAAGCCATATTGGGTTGGGAGCCAAAGGTATCCCGGAGTGAAGGTTTGAAGATCACCTTAGAATACTTCAAATCGTTACCTGAGCAGGAAATACACCATAAAGATTTTGCTTATTACAATAAGTAAAAATTTATTTTAAAGAACTATTTAGTTTCTTAAATATAGACTTTTTATAGCAACAGTCCATTTTGGGCTGTTGCTTTTGGTTTATATCCCATTAATGCCGTTTGTAACTTTATTTATTGATATAAGGTATAAAGAATACGCAAACTCAATAATGAAGTATTAGTTTTACATGCTCGAAGCTAAATTAGGGGAATGAACAACTTACCCGTTAAACTGGAAAATGATTTAGCTAATTGTTATACATGGTCCCGATAGTGTAATTAATGCTATAAGAAAATATTTTATAATGACTATAATACAGACACCGCTTGAAGGATGTTTAATAATAAAGCCGCGTATTTTTAATGACGATCGCGGTTACTTTTTTGAATCTTTTAACCGCCAGCGATTTGCCGATGCCACCGGCTTCGACATCAATTTTATACAAGATAATCAATCCTATTCAACCCGTGGAGTATTGCGTGGTCTGCATTTGCAAAAAGGCGAACACGCTCAGGCCAAACTTGTTAGGGTAACTAAAGGTGAGGTTTTGGATGTAGCCGTTGATCTTAGAAAAGGTTCGGCAACATATGGCCAACATTACAGTGCTGTTTTGTCTGAAGAAAATAATGACCAGTTTTTTATTCCACGTGGTTTTGCACATGGTTTTATTGTGTTGAGTGATGAAGCCGTATTCCAGTATAAGTGCGATAATTATTATAATAAAGAATCTGAGGGGGGGCTGCATTATGCTGATCCTGACTTGAATATTGATTGGCAACTGAGCAGTACCGAGGTACTGGTGTCAGAAAAAGACCTTGAGCTACCGTTTTTGAAAGATGCCCAGGATTTTGGGTTTTAATTATACGATTAATCAAAAGTAACATCAGGAAAATGCAAAATATTATTGTATTCGGTGCATTTGGACAATTGGGTAACTGCTTAAAGAAAGTAGCAGGAGAAAGAGGGATAGATTATATTCACTTTTTGCCCGAAGATGAAGCTAATATCCTGCGCGAAGATTTACTGGATATTGTTTTTGAAAAATATAAACCTTCTTTTGCTATTAATTGTGCAGCGTACACAGCTGTAGATAAAGCTGAGGATGAAATTGATCTGGCTCTTGCCATCAATAAAACAGGCGCGGCTAATCTTGCCAGGCAATGTAAAGCGCACAAGGCAGCCCTTGTGCAAATATCAACTGACTTTATCTTTAAAGGAGATGTAGCCTTACCGCGCACAGAAGAAGACCTTGCCGAACCGATTAGTGTGTATGGGCTTACCAAGTTGGAAGGGGAGCAAGCAATAACCGAAATCCTTGATGAATATTATACGATTCGCACCAGCTGGCTTTATTCGGAATATGGTAACAATTTTGTAAAAACCATGTTGAAGCTTGGCGCAGAGCGCGATGAACTTAAAATTATTGCCGATCAGGTAGGGACGCCAACTTACGCTATCGATCTTGCGAAAGTGATTCTGGATATTATAACATCAGGTAAAAAGGCTTATGGTGTTTATCATTATAGCAATGAGGGCGTAACTTCGTGGTATGATTTTGCTATGGGCATATTTGATATATCAGTTACCGATGTTAAAGTTTTACCAATACGTACTTCTGAATTCCCTACCAGGGCTCAGCGTCCGGCATATTCAGTAATGGATAAGGCTAAGATCAAAAATACCTTTGCTATAGAAATTCCGTACTGGCGTGATAGCCTGAAAATATGTATTGAACGATTAACTTCTGCAGAATAGGGGGAGATGCTTTTAAAACAAAAATGCCAGGTCTTAAACAAAACCTGGCATTTTTGTTTTATGAACTTTTAGGTTCTTTTATAGAAAAGTACCGGCAGCTACAGTTTCATTAGTTGATTCATCAACCAGGATCAACGAACCTGTAATGCGGTTTTTGCGATACTCGTCAAATACTACCGGTTGAGTAGTGCGTAAACGGATCTTCACCATTTCGTTCATCTTGATCTCGGTATTCTCTTCCTGTTTTTCAAGCGTGTTAATATCCAGTTTATAATAAACCTCTTTGATGATCGACATTACCTCGCGTGTGGTAGTTTTAAGATGGTATTTAGCCCCCGGGCGTGGTCCGCGGGTTGCCATCCAGCAAATCATGGCGTCAAGGTCCTGGCTTACCTGCGGCTCGCTGTCATTTTTTACAATCATATCGCCACGGCTTACATCAATGTCATCCTCTAAAGTGATAGAAACCGACATGGGCGCGAAAGCTTCTTCAACCAGGCCCGAATAGGTATCGATAGATTTAATGGCAGATGTTAATCCAGATGGCAATACAGTTATCTTATCGCCAGGCTTAAAAATGCCTCCGGCTATACGCCCTGCATAGCCCCGGTAATCATGATATTCATCAGCATGCGGGCGAATCACTGTTTGCACAGGGAAACGGGCGTCTGAGTGGTTTTCATCACTGGCTATGTGGATGGTTTCCAGGGTATGCAATAAGCTTTCGCCTTTGTACCATGGCATGTTTTCTGAGTCATTTACCACGTTATCGCCGGCCAAGGCACTCATTGGTACAAAGCGGATGTCTTTAACATCAATTTTAGCGGCAAAGGCTTCGTATTGCTCAACCACTTTATTAAAAGCTTCTTCACTGTAATCAACCAAATCCATCTTGTTTACACAAACAATAATGTGAGGGATCCTTAAAAGCGATGCGATAAACGAGTGACGGCAGGTTTGTTCAACCACGCCTTTGCGCACATCAATAAGTACCAGCGCAAGGTTTGCGGTTGAAGCCCCGGTAACCATATTACGGGTATACTGGATATGGCCCGGAGTATCGGCAATAATAAATTTGCGTTTAGGGGTTGCAAAGTAACGGTAAGCAACATCAATAGTGATACCCTGCTCACGTTCTGAGCGTAAGCCGTCGGTTAATAACGATAAATCAACATGCTGAAGACCTTTGCGTTCGCTTGATTGTTTTACAGCCTCCATCTGGTCTTCAAAGATGGATTTTGAATCGTACAGTAAGCGCCCTATAAGGGTACTTTTTCCATCGTCAACACTACCGGCTGTAGTAAAACGTAATAATTCCATTGTGGTGGTATGTTTTTCGCTTTGGGTATTGAGCCCCAAAGACTTATTGAATCAAATTTAAAAATAACCTTGCTTTTTCCTGTCTTCCATTGAGGTGTCCGAGCGTTTGTCGTCACTGCGGTTACCGCGTTCGGTACTGCGGGTAGCGGACACTTCGGCAACTATCTTTTCCAGCGTGTCGGCATCAGATTCGATACCGCCGGTAATGGTGATATCGCCCAGGGTACGGAAACGCATCAATTTGTTTTCGATAGTTTCGCCATCGCGAAGCTGTAAAAACTCGGAAGCAGGCAGCCAGGTATTATCCCGGTAAACGGCATCACGCTGGTGCGCGAAGTATAAAGAAGGTATGGCTATGTTTTCCTGTAATATGTAGTTCCAGATATCCATCTCAGTCCAGTTGCTGATCGGGAATACACGGAAATGCTCGCCCATGCGTTTGCGGCCGTTGAAGATATTCCAAAGCTCGGGACGCTGGTTTTTAGGGTCCCATTGGCCAAACTCATCGCGATGGCTGAAGAAACGCTCTTTGGCGCGTGCTTTTTCTTCATCGCGACGGGCACCACCAATGGCTGCATCTATTTTATGGTTTTCAATGGCATCAAGCAGGGTCACTATCTGCAATTCGTTACGGCTGGCATTAATGCCACTTTCCTCAACCGCGCGGCCTTTGTCAATTGATTCCTGAACAGAGCCAACAATAAGCTGTACGCCGAGGTTTTCAACCAACTTATCCCTGAATTCCATAGTTTCCGGAAAGTTATGGCCCGTATCGATATGAATGAGGGGCATGGGAATCTTAGCTGGCCAGAATGCTTTTTTTGCCAGGTGTGTTACAACAATAGAGTCCTTCCCGCCCGAAAACAGGATGGCAGGACGATCAAACTGCGCAACCACTTCCCTGATAACGTAAATGGCCTCTGATTCTAATTCCTGCAGATGAGTAAGATAATATTTATGCATGTTACCGATAAAACACTGCTAACCCTACCTAAATAGTAGGATTTTGCATTTAAACTGCAATTATACGCAATTATGCTAATTATAGTGCTATCTATTTGGAATTTAACTTGTGGGTTTTATTATAGCAATCAGGCATAAATTAAACAAAGCAGTAATATTTTACGTAAACCATAAAGCTGAAAAAAATATTTATTTTAGCTGTAAGTAATTGAAGGATTTTAACAATAATTATAGGATATCACGTTTATAGGCATACCAAAAAACATACATATTTATGAAAGGAATTATTTTAGCGGGCGGTTCAGGTACACGTTTATACCCTATAACCAGGGCCATAAGCAAACAATTGATGCCTATTTACGATAAGCCGATGATCTATTATCCGCTGTCTGTTTTGATGCAGGCCGATATTAAGGAAATATTGATCATCACTACTCCGGAAGATAATCCCGGGTTTAAACGCTTGTTAGGAGACGGTGCTGAACTTGGATGCAAGTTTGAATATGCTATACAGGAAAAACCCAACGGACTTGCCCAGGCTTTTGTAATAGGCGAGCAGTTTATTGGCGATGACAAAGTAGCCCTGATATTAGGGGATAATATATTTTACGGTACCGGCTTCGCCGAACTGATCCGTAGTTTCAATGATGTTGAGGGCGCTGCCATTTTCGCCTATCACGTAGCAGACCCGGAACGTTACGGCGTAGTTGAATTTGACGACGAGTTTAGAGCATTATCAATTGAAGAAAAGCCACTTCAGCCTAAATCAAAGTTTGCCGTTCCCGGTCTTTACTTCTACGATAATTCGGTAATCCAAATAGCTAAAGATCTGGAACCGTCTCCGCGTGGTGAATACGAAATTACCGACGTAAACAAGTTTTATCTGGAACAGGGCAACCTGCATGTTGGTGTGATGGATAAAGGTACTGCCTGGCTGGATACGGGAACCTTTGATTCGTTAAGCGACGCTACTGAATATGTGCGTGTGATTGAAAAACGCCAGTCCACAAAAATTGGCTGTATTGAAGAGGTTGCTTACCGCCGCGGATTTATCAACGATGATCAGTTGCGCTTATTGGTTGAAAAGTATATCAAAAGCGGTTACGGAAAATATTTGCAAAGCTTATTGCCGCAATAAATATTTATGCCGGTGTTTCTATTGTTTTGATCATTTGGTCGACGACATTAGGGGCACCGGCATCAAACCAGATAAAATCTTTATCTTTTCTGAACCAGGTGAGCTGTCTTTTGGCAAAGCGCCTGGTATTTTGTTTTATAAGTAACAGTGCCTCATCGAGGCTTGTTTTTCCGTCGAAATAATCGAATATTTCGGAATAGCCAACTGTGTTTAAAGCATTCAAATGGCGATAGGGCAAGAGGGATTGTACTTCCTGTACCAGTCCTTGTTTAGCCATCAGGTCAACACGAAGGTTTATACGCTCATACAGTTTTTCGCGCGGCATGTCAAGCATTAGTTTGATTATATTAAAAGGCCGTTTGTTGACAGTTGCGTTGCGATAAGAGGAAAATGGTTTACCCGAAGTTTCAAAAACTTCTAAAGCCCGGATGATGCGCTGTGGATTGTTCAAATCAACCTCATTATAATAATCCGGGTCAACCTGTTTTAGTTTTTCCTGTAATACTATTATACCTTTTGCTTCAAGTTCGAGGTTTAGTTTTTCCCTTACAGTGGTATCCACAACAGGCAGATCATCAAAGCCTTCGCAAATAGCTTTAATATACAAGCCTGATCCTCCGGCGAGGATTATCTTGTCATACGTTTTAAAAAATTCATCTAAAAGCGCAAGCCCCTGCTTTTCAAAATCACCAACAGAAAAACTTTCAGATATAGAATGTGAGTTGATAAAATAGTGTTTGGCGGCGGCCAATTCATTTTCATCGGGCTTGGCTGTACCAATGCTCATCTCTCTGAAAAATTGCCTCGAATCTGCCGAAACAACTACTGTATTGAAATGCTGGGCCAATTTAATGGCGGCGGCAGTTTTGCCAACTGCGGTAGGGCCGGCAACCACAATAAGGGTTTTATCACTATGTGCTATATTCATTGGCCCAGCTTTATTTTTATCAAAAAAAGTATCAGGTTATATATACAATGCTCCAAATTTATTTTTTACATCGGCAACAACCTGCTTAATGTTTTGCTCCTGGTTGCGTGGGCAAATGAGCAGGGAATTATTTGATTCTACTACGATGTAATCATGCAGACCTTGTAGTATTACCAGTTTCTCGCCCGGTACGTTTACCATACAGTTTGATGAATCGTACATGATTACTTTTTCGGCCGGGATAACAGCGTTACCTACATAGTCTTTTTCGGCAAGGTCATAAATAGACGCCCAGGTACCCAAATCGCTCCATCCAAAATCCGAAGGCAACACATATACGTTATCGGCTTTCTCCATAATGCCATAGTCAATCGAGATGTTAACGCATTGCTGATAAACTTTATGAACATGGGGTTTTTCATTTTCCGAATTATAAGCAGATTTTGCATCGGCAAATATCTCGTGTATTTCGGGTAGATACTGGTTAAAAGCTTTAACAATAGACCTGGCCGACCAAACAAAAATGCCGGCGTTCCATAAAAAGTCGCCGCTTTGAATAAAGGTTTTGGCTATCTCCAGGGTTGGCTTCTCGGTAAAGGTTTTTACTTTATGAAACTCATCGTTGATAACATTGCCGGTATATTGGATGTATCCGTAACCGGTATCTGGCCTTGATGGTTTAATGCCCAGGGTTATCAGGTAATCATTTGAAGCTGCTGTTTGTAACGATTTTTCAATAGAAGTCACAAATGCATCTTCGTCAAGGATCTGCTGATCGGATGGGGCCACAACAATGACCGCATCCGGGTTAAGGCTTTCAATTTTAAAACAACCATACGCAACGCAGGGAGCAGTGTTACGCATTACAGGTTCTGTAAGGATCTGCTGATCCTCCAAATCCGGTAGCTGGTGTTTTACAAGCTTAGTATAGTTTTCGTTAGTAACGATATAAATATTTTCTTTGGGACATACTTTCAGGAATCGTTCGTAGGTATTCTGTATTAAAGTTTTACCGGTACCAAGGATATCGATAAACTGTTTAGGGTGTGATGTACGGCTTATCGGCCAAAAGCGGCTTCCAATTCCTCCGGCCATAATTATGGCATAGTAATTTTTGTTGTTCATTGATAAATGGGGGTAAGTTATTATGAGATGGTTAAAGTACGAAACGAGTGGAATGGCTTAACACAAAAAACGAGTATATAATTTATATACTCGTTTTTTGTGATTAATAATCATCACTATTGCGACGCGATCTTTCATCGTCATCAAAGCCCTCATCGTCGCCAAATTCATTGCTGAACTCATCTTCCTCTTCTTCTTCTTCCTCGCTGCCACCGGTATGTTTCTCTTCCGGCAGTTCATCTGTATCAGTTACTTCAGAAAAATCTTCTGCATCTTCCGGGTTAAAGGCCATTTCATTAAGGAAATCAAAATCCTCAGTAGTTGGCGGTAAAACGGTAGGATTAAATGTATTGCCAAACTGTTTAGGTGCTTCTCCAACTGATTTTACAACAGCTGGGTAAGATGTACCTGGTGTTTCATCTAAGATGATCTTCATCAGTTCGACATGAAAATCAAACGGGCGATCAAAATTAAATGTATAATAAAATTTTTGGTGCGGATCATCAATAAAGCTTAACAGTTTTACTTTATTCATTAATGACACGCCTCGGTCAATACGTCTTTGATTGGGCAGGTAAGTAATTTCTTCACCTTTGGTCCACTGATCGTTGCTAATATAAAATGATGAAGGAAATTCCGGATTGTAGCCGGTTGACTGATGAATTGCGCGGTGAAGGTCTTCGAAAGTTTGGTTTGATTTTACATCAATTTCTCTCGTAACGTCATCGTAGTCTTCAAAAGTAACCCTGAACCTGTATACTGCCATTGCTTATCGTAGATTTTGGACAAAAATAATAATGTTTTAATTTAATTTGGGGTAGTTACAACTTTTAAGCCAATTTCAAGGCCCTTTGCAATTGTGAATGTTAAAGCAGCCTCCCGGTTGTTGGGAATTTCGCCCTCCAGTATGGCTTCACGGATCTGATTTTTGATTATGCCAACCTCGCGTCCTTCTTTTATACCAAATATGGTCATGATATCGTTACCCGTAACCGGTGGCTGCCAGTTGCGGATGCTATCGCGCTCTTCAACATCTTTTAATTTTTGTTGAACAAGCTCAAAATTGTTACGATATTTTTTTATCTTATATTCATTTTTGGTGGTGATGTCTGCTTTACACAACAGCATGAGCCCCTCAATGTCGTCTCCTGCCTCAAAAAGCAAACGCCGCACCGCCGAATCGGTAACTATTGATTGCGAGAGCACTATGGGCCTCAAATGTAGTTGTACCAGTTTTTGAACCTGCTTCATTTTTTCATTAAGCGGCAGCTTAAGCTGAGCGAAGATCTTGGGCACCATGCGTGCGCCGCGGTCTTCATGGCCGTGAAAGGTCCAGCCGTGGCCTGGTTCAAAACGTTTGGTGGCAGGCTTGGCTATATCATGTAGAATAGCAGCCCAGCGCAACCAAAGGTCGTCGGTAGTTTCGCAAATGTTATCAAGCACCTGCAGGGTATGATAAAAGTTATCCTTATGGCCTTTGCCATCTACATAATCAACGCCATAAAGTGCAGTCATTTGCGGGAAGATCTTGTGCAGCAGCCCGGTATCAAACAGATAATTAAAGCCGATGGATGGCACCGGCGATAGGATGATCTTGTTCAGCTCATCGGTAATACGCTCCTGCGAGATGATGCTGATCCTGTCGGCGGTGGTTTTGATAGCCTCAACAGCAATATCGTCAATCCTGAAATTGAGTTGCGTAGCAAACCTGATGGCCCGCATCATGCGCAGCGGATCATCAGAAAAAGTTTCATTAGGATTAAGCGGCGTGCGGATCAGTTTGTTTTCCAGATCGGTAATGCCGTTGAACGGATCAAGCAATTCGCCATAGGTATCCGGATAAAGTGAGATGGCCAGCGCGTTGAGAGTAAAATCCCGGCGTTTCTGGTCATCTTCTAAAGTGCCATTCTCCACTATAGGCTTGCGCGAGTCCCGGCGGTACGATTCTTTACGGGCGCCCACAAATTCGATCTCAAGGTCGCGGTATTTGAGTGATGCCGTACCAAAGTTTTTATAAACCGCCAGTTTAACTTTAAGCGTGCTGGCAACAACTTCGGCAAATGAGATGCCGTTACCGATAACAACAATGTCAATATCTTTCGACTGGCGGTTCAGAAAGATATCACGTACAAAACCACCAATAGCATAAGCCTGTACATTTTGTTCGCCCGCCAAACGAGATATCACAGAAAATACGGGATGCCTGAGGTGTTGCTGCATAGTTGGATGCTTAAAAACGATAATAAGGGTACAAAGGTAAGATTAATTGGTAACTATGGCTTTGTAAAGTCAAAAGTCTTAAGTTAAAACTCTTAAGAATAATTGGCTTTGTAAATTGAAAATCGGGTTGCAACCGGAGTTGCAAACTCCGGGCATAATGGTCGGAAGTTGGAAACTTCCGACAGCGGTTCAGTAGTGTCTTTTATATGTTGGCCGATTAATCCTAATCTCTAACCTCTAATCTCTACCTTCGCAAAAACTCAAACCGTCCGTCAGGTGCCAGTTTCATGATAGTTGATGGAGTTTTAATCTCTTTACTGTGCTGCTCCAAATCAACTACATAATCAACACCATCAATAATTTCCTGGTCTATCTGTGAAAAATACTGGGGCGATGGTTTGCCGCTGATATTGGCCGAAGTAGAAACCAATGGTTTGCGCAAACGTTGAATCAGTTGCTGACAAAAGGGAGTGTCTTTTACCACTCTTATCCCTACACTGCCATCGGCAGCAATAACTGCAGGCGAAATATTTTTAGCTCCCGGCATTACTAGGGTTAAAGGATTTTCGGCGTATTCAATCAGGTCGTAAGCCAGTGGGTTTACTTCGCTGATGTAGCTTTCCAGTTTGTTTTCGGTATCCAGCAAAATGATCATGCTCTTGGCTTCATCACGCTGTTTAAGACGGTAAATTTTTTGAATGGCCTCGGTATTGGTGGCATCACAGCCTATACCCCAAATGGTATCGGTAGGGTAAAGGATAATACCGCCTTCCTGTACAACTTTTAAAGCTTTGGCTACTTCGTCTTTAATCATGATTCAAAATATTTTGATAAAGCTGCATTAACTGCCGGCTTAGTTTATCTTCAGTAAAATTGGTTGCATAAGCGCGACCTTTAATTATCATGTTTTGCCGCAATAATTCATTGGCAAGTACACTGTTTATTTTTTCGGCCAGACCGGCATCATCATCCGGACTAACGTATAGGCTGTCCGGTCCGCCGGCTTCTTCCAGGCATGAGCCCGTTGCTGCTATCACCGGGATGCCGGAGTTTAAAGCTTCCAGTATCGGGATGCCGAAACCTTCATACCTGGAAGGATAAACAAATACCGATGCCTGTTGATAAACAGCCGGTAACTCTGCAAAGGTAACGTCTTTTAAAAATATTACCCTGTAACTTAAATTGTTGGCTGTTATATAAGCTTTAACCTGTTGGGTATATTGGGTTTCTTTACCAACAACAACCAAAGGTATATCATTGACTACATTTTTTAAAGCCTTAACGGTTAGCAGCAGATTTTTACGTTCTTCGATGGTGCCAACGCTCAATATATAGCGATTGGGCAAGTTGTATTTTTCTTTTACTGTTGATTTTTGCTCAGCGATTTGTTCAACCGCGAAAACAGGATCACATCCCTGGTAAATAACCTTGATTTTTTTAGGGTCGATAGCAAGGAGTTCGACCAGATCGTCTTTCGTTTTTTGACTTATGGAGATGATTTTATCCGCAACCCTGCAGGCATGTTTAACTTTGGCGAGGTAAATGCGGTAATTAACCGCTCCAAATTGTTTGGGGTAACGCATGAAGATAAGGTCATGCATGGTAACTACCGATTTGATGTTTGTTTGTTCGATACCCGAAGGAAGTTCGTGACTTAGCCCGTGGTATAATTCAATACCATCGCGTTTAAGATCTTTAATAATACCCTTACTGCGCCACCACGAGGTAAACCATTTGCTTTTGGGGGTAACGGTTTGAATGTTGGGATAACCGCCAATGAAATTAAGCCGGGGATTAGCTTTGGCTTTTGGTGTGTATAAGTATAAAATGTTTGACGGATTGATCGATGCGATACCTTTTATTAACCAGCGGCTGTAATTGCCTAAGCCGGTATTATTATAAAAAGCCCGTTTAGCATCGTATCCTATCTTCATTTGAAGTCTTAAGTTCAAAGTTTTAAGTCAAAAGTCGCCTTATTAAATTAAAAGTCATAAGTGGAAGATGGTAAATTGATCCATCAGGCACTTATGACTTTAAACTTGCGACTTAAGACTATATTATACCGCTACGTTGTTTTCACGCAGGGCATCATTCAATGACGTTTTTTTATCGGTTGATTCCTTGCGGGTGCCGATGATCAGAGCGCAAGGCACCTGGTATTCGCCTGCTGCAAATTTTTTGGTGTATGAACCCGGAATTACTACCGAACGGGCAGGTACACGGCCTTTATACTCAATAGGAGTACTGTGGGTAACATCAATAATTTTGGTTGACGCTGTTAATACCACGTTTGCACCTAATACAGCTTCGTGTTCAACATGTACACCTTCAACAACAATGGCGCGTGAACCCAAAAAGCAGTTATCTTCAATAATAACCGGAGCAGCTTGTAATGGCTCCAATACACCACCGATACCAACACCACCACTTAAGTGTACGTGTTTACCAATCTGCGCGCATGAACCAACAGTAGCCCAGGTATCAACCATGGTGCCTTCATCAACGTAAGCACCAATGTTTACGTACGATGGCATCATGATAACGCCTTTGGCAAGGTGTGCACCGTAGCGGGCAATACCGTGAGGTACTACACGAACACCGGTTTGTTTGTAATCGGTTTTGAGTTTCATTTTGTCATGAAAAACAAAAGGACCGGTTTTAATTTCTTCCATCTGCCTGGTTGGGAAATACAAAACAACCGCCTTTTTAATCCACTCATTTACATGCCAGCGTGAGCCAATTGGTTCAGCCACACGGATTTCGCCTTTATCCAACCGGTCTATGACGGTTTCGATGGCGTTGGTATATTCATTGTAGTTAAGCAGGTTCCTGTCTTCCCAGGCCTCTTCAATCAGTTTTTTAAGATCTTGCATTGGTAAAATTAAACTTTTGGCAAATTAAAGGATTTTTAGGGAAAAATAGTTGATTTTGAAAGATTGAATGTCATGCGGCAGGCTTGAAAACACATCGTAATTTCCATGCTGTTGTATTATTTGGTCGGTAGACCAAATAAGAGATTCCTATCACCAAGCCGGATAAGCCTTAGAAAATAAAAATACCCTGCTAATGACCAACAGGGTATAATATAAAGAACGAGTGTATTTCCATTAGCAAGATAATACTGAAATGAGGAGGGGGAATTAATACAACGAAATGATATTTTATTGGCTTTGTACGCAATTGTGCAGTATTTGAAATAGTCAGTTTCTTTAATCCGGATTTTTGATCTGTTCGGTAATTAATAAAATTAAATCTGTTTTGGCAGCTTCATAACGTTCCGCTACAAACTTGTGCTCTTTCTCCCAATTAAAGCCGATTTTACCAATTGTGATTATTTGCTGCAAATTAGCCACATTAACTTGACCAATTCTTTTTTTATGATCGGGGGATTCATTTAGTAACATCAACCATTTTGTATGTATTCGTTCTAATCTCCGATCCTGGTTCAGTTTCCATTTGTCTAACTTCTAATCTCTTTTATCAGAGAAATCAATTCGCGCAACAGTATTGCCTTTCCCATCTTAAAAGATATACTACTTTTGGGAGTATTTATTTTAATCAAATCATTGAAAATTAGATAGATATTTACAATCCCCCCGTTAAATCGATAGGCTTGTGTTGATGATAATGTGAAAAATATAAGAAGTTAATGTTTCAATACCGTATGAGCGATATTTTGAGAAAACTAATGCGTATAATTGACAGATTACGTATAATATTTTGATTGTCAGTGTATTGGTTTACACATAGGTATACAAAATTCGGACAATCAGTTAACAGTATATAAAAAAACGTTAAGTAAGCCTTAATTTTATATAAACGAAAACCAACGTTTAAACTAATTAGGTGTCAAAAGCCTTCCGGACAGCGAGTGTCGGGGAGGCTTACTTGTTTTAGCTGCATACTATTTTCAGGGGGAAATAAGATAAACATTGGTGTGCTGTTTAGCGTATAACAGTCTTCTTTAAATAATAAGAAATTGCCTTAGTAAATTTTACCTTCTAATTTATCACTATTAATCCCCCACTCCCCCAAAACGTATGGACCATATCGCGTCATTTGCTGTTATTTTACTTGGATTTGCATTGCTGCTTATTTTAGGTGTTTTGTTTTTCGGTACACTTAAAAGTATCAAAAAGCGATATTACCCAAACTGGAAATTTCCTGATTACATAAGCGTAGGCTATGCTGAATATCTTTATCGTAAATTCATAAAAAGAGATTTGCCCAAATAAGTTTTGCGGAATTTAATGAACGTAACGTTTGTTCAGCACAACAAGCTATGGCGTAGCTGCATCAAAAGCTGTAAATTTGGAGTCCTATCTTACTGTTGCCCTACTTCAGGGCTACCAGGTTAGATAATGAAAGGGACTGATAAAATGGGCGAAAAAGAAAAACTAAGAATAGATAAATACCTGTGGGCTATCCGTGTTTTTAAAACACGTACCCTGGCCTCTGATGCCTGCAAAGCAGGGCGCATAAAACTGGATGGTAAAAACATCAAACCATCATACGAGGTAAAAATTGGTGATGTTTATCATGTTGTGAAGGGTATTGAACGTAAAGTGGTAAAGGTAACCGGCTTGCTCGAGAACCGGGTTGATGCCAAAACCGCTGTGAATTTTTATGAAGATATAACCCCGGTTGAGCAAACTCAGGCCTTTAAATCCATGTTCCAGGCGCCGGTACTTAAACGCGACCGTGGCACCGGTCGGCCGACTAAGCTTGAAAGGCGTGAGATTGATGATCTGAAAGATAACTTTTTTGATAAGGAGGAAGAAGAATAGCCTGAACCTGGATTAAACGGATTTTTCGGATTAATGGGTTTTCATCTGCGTATCTATCGGTGCAAATGCAAAATCTCCGTTCATCTGATAGATCCTGCCAAATCTTGGTTCAGTTAAAATAAAAATCTTCCCAAATCCCGGTCAATAATGTTCCTTGTGCTCGGTTGTTTCCCAAAGCTTAAAAGCGGTTTGCGCTTCGTCCCTGAGTATTTGTACAAAAGGCACTCTGCGTTTTTCCATAGTACAGCCTAACTCGTCATAAATAAAATGGTCGTCGAAGCCTATGGCAGCGGCATCTGCTTTGGTATTGGCGTAGTAAATTTTGTCAATGCGGGCCCAGTAAATAGCGCCCAGGCACATGGGGCAGGGTTCGCAGCTGGTATAAATTTCACAACCGGCTAAATTATAGGTCCCCAGCTCCTGGCAAGCCAGGCGGATCACCGAAACTTCGGCATGAGCAGTAGGATCATTAGTAGGTACAACACGGTTGGCGCTGCGGGCTATAATCATACCATCTTTAACTATAACTGCCCCAAACGGGCCGCCTATGCCGCGCTTAACATTGTCTTCGGCCAGTTCAATGGCTATGCGCATAAATTTTTCGTGTGCCGTGTTTTCCATATTGCCCTAAATTAAAAAACCTCAACCGAAGTTGAGGTCTTGATTTGAAAATCTGACAATTTGATAATTTGAAGATGATATTCGTTTTTTAATTGCTTTATCATCAAAAATTTCAAATCTTTTATTTTTTGTCTTTAGCGTAAGCTTCGTTCAGGCGTTTAGCAACATCAAGCGTAACGTCTAATGAAGGATCGCCATATAGTACGGTTGGGTTAGCTTTTGAATAAGTTAATACCAGTTTATAGCCTTTTTCCTTAGCATAAGATTTTACAAAATCGGCGATTTTGTCATACAGCTTAGCATTTTCTGAAGCTTGTTCATTTTGAAACTCAGCACCTGCATTTTGTGAATAAGTTTGCAGCTCCTGTTGTTTACGTTGTAACTGCTGTTCGGTAGCCTGACGCTGATCGGCAGGCATGGTAGCCTGGTTTTTTTGGTACTCAGCAACCTGGCGCTGAAAAGCCTGGCCACGGTTTTGCAAATCAGTTTGTGATGCTTTGCCTTTATCTTCCAAACGCTTTGAAAGATCTTTAAAGTAATCGTATTTGTTCAGCAGTGAATCTGAATTTACAAAAACGATAGTTTCTTTATCGGATGTTGCTGTGGTTGAAGCAGCAGCCGGTTTATCGGCGGTTTTATTTTGGCTACAAGCGGCAATGCTGCCTGCAATGGCTAATCCTAAGGTGAGTTTGGTTAAAACTGAAGCACTGGTTTTCATTCTGTCAATCTGAAAATATTGTAAAATTTTGACAAAGATAATCTTTCAGAGCAAGTATCCTAATCGGATGTGCAGATAATATGAAGTGGCAATGGTATTGACGACTTGCGCAATTAATTGCAGATTTCATAAAAATAAGAATCCTCTAAACCTTTTAAAGTATTCTCCGTAATAGGGTGTGATTTAATAATAGTTTATTTTATTTCTTAAATGATTTAAAAAGTAAATTAAAATTAAACATTTTTCAAATATCTTTTTAAAAGGTCTCCCTAAGCCGCGCAATTGATCTCCTGAATAATTAAAACTATTTTGAATATGAAGAAGCTGTTTTTATTGCCGCTTTTGGTATTTGCGCTGGGTAAAAGTTCAAAGGCTCAGAATGCTAACTGGCGCGATCAGGTAACCAATCAGAAATCACTGCACTTTAGTGTGGGTACACAAGGGGTAGGAGCCGAGTTTGCATACGGCGTTTTACCCAAAATGTCGTTACGGTTAGGGGCTAATATTATACCGGTGTCGGCCGATAATGTTTTCAGTGTTTCGGGGTTCAACGCCAACTCAAAGATGTCGGCCAATTTCTCCAATATCCATTTACTTGCCGATTTTATTCCGTTTAAAAGCGCTCCCGGTTTTAGACTGGTTGGCGGCGCCGGTTATTTTATTAACGCGAAAGGTAACATAGCGGTACAACCTAAAGACAATTACACCTATGGGGATATCGTATTAAATAACGAAGAAGTTGGCAACCTTAACATGAATGTTAACTGGAGAGGTTTTGCACCATACGCTGGTATAGGTTTATTAAAGCCTTTTTCAAATCGCACGTTTAACGTTAACCTTGATTTAGGTACTTATTTTCTGAAACAACCAGATGCCAATATTACTGCCTCAGGTATTCTTTCGGGCAATACCAGTCAATCGGCGCAATTGCAGCAAAATTTGAAAGGGTACCGGTTTTTACCCGTGGTTCAACTAAACTTCAATTTTAGAATACAATAGACACTATTATGATTATGGAAAATATAAAGAAATTGCTTTTTGTGTTGTTGCTGCTATCCGGGGCTTGTAAAAAACCAACCGAAGATCTTAAAATAGTAGTAGATACTAATGTAATAAAATATACCGCGCTCATCCATGTTACCGATGCCTCAAACCCGGAGGCGGTGCTCAAAAGCGGTACTTTAAGTGTAAGTGGTGATAATGCCGATGATATTTATGAAATATCGGGCAACAAGCAGTTTAATATCAATAATGGCGTAATTACCATTGGTCCTGGCCCTGCCGCTGTGCCTTTGGCAGGCAAGCCTGAAACTTATTCGGTACAGGTAAAGGTACCAGGTTATAATACGGTAAGTAAATCGATAAGTTTTGCAGCTGATCAAAAACAGCAGGTGGTAGATGTGTCGCTATCCAAAGCAGGTACGGTTAACAGTGCCCCTGTAATACAAAAGCCGTTGCCTGTTTATGATCCGGTGAGTTTAAACTTTACCGGCACGTGTTCCTCAAGCCCCGACCTGGTAATACGCCCGAGTATGTATGTGTTTTTCAGAGAAACAGGATCAGGGACGGTTTATCAATATCTTGGATACATGGAAAGCGGTAATATGACCGCTACAGCGTTGAAAAAAGGAGAGACCTATGATTTTCAGGTTACTTATGACGGCCAGAATTACGGTACCACCCAACAAATCAACAATGAAAGCGAAAGCCTGACCATAAATATGGGATCGGCTATTTGTAATAACTTTTAGGTGAGGAACGATAGGTGTTTAGCCGCTACCGGCCATAAGATGGGTAGCGGCTTTTTGTTTCTGAACCAGGATTAAACGGATTTCTCCGACTTATGGATTTTATATTGCAACTCCAGCAACGGTCAAAATCCCCTCAATCTATCTTCAGTTATCAATCGCGATATTCATCCCAAATCTATTCCACAACGGTACTTTTATCCACAAATAATCGTTAATACGGGGTATTTTTTGTAATTTTGAAGATTGTTTCATTAAATAAATATGAGCGAAGAAATTCAGGATAAATCCAATTATTCAGCAGATAACATACAGGTTTTAGAGGGTTTAGAGGCGGTGCGCAAGCGTCCGTCGATGTACATTGGTGATACAGGCGTTAAAGGTTTGCACCACCTTGTATATGAAGTAGTTGATAACTCTATCGACGAAGCTCTTGCCGGTTATTGCGATGATATAAAAGTTACTATACATGTTGGCAACTCCATAACCGTATCTGATAACGGTCGTGGTATTCCTACGGGTATCAATACAAAAGAAGGTAAATCGGCGCTTGAAATTGTAATGACTGTTTTGCACGCCGGTGGTAAATTTGACAAGGATACCTACAAAGTATCGGGTGGTTTGCACGGTGTGGGTGTAAGTTGCGTTAACGCGCTATCTACACACGTTGCTACTGTTGTTCACCGCGAAGGCAAGATCTTTACCCAGGAGTATGAGCGTGGTAAACCGATGTTTGATGTTAAGGAAATTGGTGTATCTGATAAAACAGGTACTATCCAAACCTTTCAGCCCGATCCGGAAATTTTTACCACTACTACCGAGTATAAGTACGATACGCTGGCCGGCCGTTTGCGTGAGCTTTCGTTCCTGAACAAAGGCATTCGCCTGAGCTTAACTGATGAGCGTGAAACCCTTGAAGACGGAACTTTCCGTTCGGAAGAGTTTTATTCACAAGGTGGTTTACGTGAGTTTGTTAAATTTTTGGACGGTACCCGTGCGCCAATCATCCCTGAACCTATTTATGTGGATGGTAATAAAGGCGGTATCCCGGTTGAGCTGGCTTTACAATATAACGATACCTATAGCGAGAACGTTTTCTCGTACGTAAATAACATCAATACTATTGAGGGTGGTACCCACGTAGCGGGTTTCCGTCGTGGTTTAACCCGTACCTTAAAAGCTTATGCTGATAAGGAAGGTTTGTTGAAAAACGTAAAAGTTGAGATTAGTGGTGACGACTTCCGTGAGGGTTTAACAGCGGTAGTATCGGTAAAAGTAGCCGAGCCTCAGTTTGAGGGCCAAACCAAAACCAAATTGGGTAACAACGAGGTAATGGGTGCTGTTGACGTAGCCGTAGGCGAAATTTTAGGTAATTACCTTGAGGAGAACCCTAAAGAAGCCCGTTTAATTGTAAATAAAGTGATCCTTGCCGCTACTGCCCGTGCCGCCGCCCGTAAAGCGCGCGAAATGGTACAGCGTAAGAGCGTTATGACAGGCTCAGGCTTACCGGGCAAACTGTCTGACTGTGCCAATAGTGATCCAACCCTTTGCGAGTTATTCCTTGTCGAAGGTGACTCGGCGGGTGGTACCGCCAAACAGGGCCGTAATCGCGAGTATCAAGCTATTTTACCATTACGTGGTAAGATCCTGAACGTGGAGAAGGCCATGGAGCACAAGATTTACGAAAACGAGGAGATCAAGAACATGTTTACCGGTTTGGGCGTAAGCCGCGGTACACCTGAAGATGATAAAGCCCTTAACATGACCAAACTCCGTTACCACAAGATCATCATCATGACGGATGCCGACGTGGACGGTTCGCACATTACTACACTGATCCTTACTTTCTTCTTCCGTTATATGAAGGAGCTGGTTGAGGCAGGTTATGTATATATTGCTTCGCCGCCGCTTTACCAGGTTAAAAAAGGTAAGGAGCACGAATATTGCTGGAACGACGTACAGCGCGATGCCGCTATACAACGTCTTAAAGGCTCTGGCAAGGAAGATAGTGTGCACGTACAGCGTTACAAAGGTTTGGGTGAGATGAACGATATCCAGCTTTGGGATACTACCATGAACCCCGAAACCCGTACCCTTAAGCGTGCCACCATTGAAAACGCTGCTGAGTGCGACCATACCTTCAGCATGCTGATGGGTGATGAGGTTGCCCCGCGCCGCGAGTTCATTGAGCGCAACGCTAAATACGCTAAGATAGACTCGTAAGCAACGCCCCCCAATCCCTTAAATGGGGAGGGATAGTTGATATATTTTTTAAGGCCTGCTTCTTTTGAAGCGGGCCTTTTTGTTGGAACTCGCCCGCCCCCGCTTGGTTTTCAGTGGGGCCTCTTAAATCTTTATCAGTTTGCCATTATAAACTACTTTGCCATTTAGTTCAATGGTATAAATATAAACACCTGCAACAAGTTTTACCGGGATGGTGTTTTGTAGCTCGTTAAAGCTTTTAACTGTGTTTAACTTACCATCGCTACCGTATAATTTAAACTCGTAGTTATTGATGTCGCCGCTCAGGATATTGATTTGCCCGGCAACAGGGTTAGGGTAAATTACAAACTGGTTCGGCTGTAAATAAGTGGCATCGGCAATGTTGGAGTAAATAATATCACCTGCGGTGGTGGTAAGCTTTGCCCGGTAATATTGTTTTCCCTGCCGGGGATTATTATCGGTGTACTGGTAACTAATCGATGTGGTAAGTGGTATAGTGTTTAAAGTATAGTATTTGCCCGCGGAGGTTGTTTTTTCGAGAGCGATGGATTTAAGATTATAAACGCTACCTAATTGTAGGTTGAGCACTATAGCATTGTTAACCACATTTGCCAGTAATGTTTTTACATAGCAGCCAACGCCTTGTGTAGTAGCATCAATTGTGTAGCTTTTTATACCTTCAAAGCCATTACCGGTAGCACTCACGGCAAAATAGGTTGAGGTTTGTTGCTGCGCGGATACAATAATACTGGTATCGGTAGTTGAGGCTAACTTTTGTAACAGGTTGTCTTTAATAGTATAAACGGTATAGTTTGTACTGCCAGGTTGAGGTTTCCATTGCAGCAGGGTGCCGGTGCTACAATTATAACCAACATCAAGGGTAAGTGGTTTAGAGATGCTGAATTCGCCGCTTATAAAAGTCTGGTCGCCGATAACCATTTTAAGCATGGCTTTAGTGAAAACATCGGGTGTCGCCCAGGTATAGTAGCGGTTTTTTAAGGTAGCGTTACTTATGGCTTGCCAGGTAAGGCCATGATCAAAGCTGACACTTATTGTACCCGATGTTGCGTTGAATGAGCTTTGCCACCTCAGATAATTATCCTCGCGGGCAAAAAGCTGGTCGCCGGCTGATGGGTAGATCCATTCAAACCGGTTTGCCATGGTCTCCTGGTGGGTAACATAGAACTTTTGCGTGCTGGCCGTAACCTGGCTGCCTTTAACATGTACTATATATATACCCGCTGTCGGGTTTTGTAAACTCACCTGCTCTGTATTGTTCAGGGTATCTACTTGTCTTTTTGCCGGAGCAGACAATGAATCGGCAGAAGGGAAACTGCTGAGTACCCATGGCAAAATTTCCTGACCGGATGGTGTGCTGACGCTAAGGTCGAGGTCATTGATTAATGCCCTTGGCGCATTGAGGGCTGCAGCCGGATCATTCCATGCTAATGAAATTTTAAGCTCCCTGCAGTTTGAGGGTACGGTTATATTGTAATTCATTTGCGTGTTATTGCTCACGGAGCCGGAAGAAAAGCGCTTATCATTAATAGTGCGTAAAGCTTCAAGCGCATTCAATGAGCCAAAGCCCGTTTTATGCTGCGGCCCCTGTGGCCCAATCTCATCCGCCGAGTTGATGAGTATGCTTTTTATCAATGCGGCAGAGGGTAACTGTTTAAATTGTGTTTTATAGGCCTGTTGCAGCAAAGCAACCGTGCCCGATACCAGGGCGGCTGCACCAGAGGTGCCATCCTCACCATCGGCTATCAGTTCGGGTTTAATGCGGCCATCATACGTTGGCCCCGCCGAGCTTAAGGACTCAGGATTGCCCATTCTGTCGGTTCCACCTACCACTAATACATTTTTGGCCTGCTTAAAATCGCCAGATAGGTTGGCCACTCCGTTTATACCGCTGTAAACACCGCTTTCGGGTGCCGAAGTGCCAACATTGCCAGATGAAAATACATGTACCAGCGAGTCGGTTTCAAAGATCTGCTGATCATAGGCCGCGCTTTCGGGGCCGTAATAGTTTTCAATGCCCGTACCATAAGAGTGGTTTTGCACCGAGATATTGTACGATTTAAAAATGGCAGTGCTATCCGGCATTAATTGTTCAAATGACGATGAGGTGAAGTTTACCTTAGGTGCAACTCCTAAGCCTTTAATGTATGAGTTGCCGTTGCCGCCTATTAGTGTTGCCATAGTGGTAGCATGGCCCGAAGTGATATCAGATGTTTTAAATGATTTGAAGCTGCGGCCTAAAAGGTCGAGGTCATTGTCGTAGCGGTTTTCTTTTACAGAGACATTAATGCCGGACCCTGTTATGTCCGGGAAATTAGCCCCTATGGCCGACATGGTATTTAAGCCAAGATCGATATCACTAATGGCAAGTTCTTCATGAGGCCGGCGCGCCTCGGTAGCGAATAATATATAATCCTGCTGTAGTAACGCCGGAAGGTTTTCTAATTTGATATTGAGATGTATAAGGTTGCCAGTTTGGCTGGTAATAGTACCGGAGTTTTTGATGTGATTGATCACTGTATCATTGGCTGCAGTAACTGTAACCTCAATGGCTTGTGTGCGTGCCGGATGTTGTTTCCAGTTTTTCGCCAGGTTATCAGAAGCTTTCCATAGTGGGGCGGCAGGGCTGGTACTGATGACGTTAGCATCGCCATTGATGGCCGAGACCGACGATACAATGTAATAGTTGTAGGATATGCGTTTGGTGATGTTGTATTTCCGGCTATCAATATGTGCCGGGTCTTTAAACTTAACGAGGTAGTATTGTTTTGATGTAGTATTTTGGGGAGCGGAAACAGATGTCTTATAAATGGAGTTGATAGCATCATCGCCCATGTGTTTTTGTGACCATGACACTTTAAGGCATAAAAAAAAGAGCAATACAGTAACAGGTATTCTTTTTGTCATAGGCGGTGATATGTTCAAAACCACTAAAGGGTTACTGCAGTGTCCCCTTTAGTGGTTTTGATAAAGCTATTTAGTTGAGATAGTGAAACAACTATAGGCGATATTAATATAAGTAGTTTAACGCAATTTGATCGTTAGCGTTAAATGTACGGTCGGTACCGCTTGAGCATGCTAACATCCATGAACCGGCATCAGCTTTGGTTGGTGTACCGGGAATTTTGATAGCGCCAATACCGGCTGAACCTTCATTACTCCGGCTGCCCCCGCAGCTAAAGGCGCGGTTCATATAATCGGTATGGCGGAAACCGATGCAATGGCCAAGTTCGTGCTGGATAACGGAAGTTACATAACCCAGATCAGGGTTTGCACCGTAAGCCTGCTCATTGGTATTCATCTGAATTTGATTATACGGGTTGCCCGATGAGGTAGGGAAGCCCGATGAGCCTAAGGTGATGTAACCACCACTTGGCCCCTGGTTAAAGCCAATGATCTGGATTGCGCCTCCGCTGCTTACCATTTGAAACTTAAGGGTAAGGTTTAACGCATTATAACGCGCAACCGCGGCGGTAGCCGCGTTAAGGTAAACAGTAGGTAAGTTTGAAACCGACACGGTTACCGTTCTGGGCAGGTTTTTAACCAGGTTGGTGGTACGGTACTGCTCAACATCGGCAATTCTTAAGGTAGGGCTGGTGCTCGCTTCTGATAAATTGGCCTGGGTTAAAAGGATATCGCCTTCAACAAGATAGCCGTCGCCCTGTTTACGCACTTCATCGGTACTGAAGCCTAAGTTTGAAATAGTTTTCAGCACATCATCCGGAATTGCCGTTTGGCTGGTAGTTGTGGTTTTTGCTCCTTTGTCTTTTGAGCATGAGAATAGTACACAGGCACTCACGATCACGCTTAGCCCGACCCCTAATAATAGTTTTCTTTTCATCGTTTTAGTTACGTTTAGATGTAAATGAAGAATAAAATTTTCAGCAACTGGCCAGTGCTATTAACCTATACGCAATATGTAAATAAAAGGTTATTTGGTTATTAATATAAAATTACAAAAAAGTATTCTTTTAAAGAATTATTGTCTTTCTTTTTAGTTTATATAGAAATTATAATTGCTAATGGTTGTATTGCTCGAACTATAGATCGGTTTTAACTAAAGGTGTACTAAAGATTGGATGGGGTAATGGACAATTGTTATCAGGCCTACAGGCCAGTTATGTAGCAAGATGCATAATTCGGCGTTTAGCTGATCGCGGCTTACTTAATTTTACTGCATGTTTTCCGTAATCAATAACAGCTTTATATTTCATTAAAATATCGCCGCCCAAAACGCCTAATACCTGCGGATGGCCCATTTGTTCATAAGCGCTATTAATGGTGGAGAGGTCAAGCACGGCTGCTTCAAATTCGGCGATTGGTAGTTCGCCAATGTACATGTCGCTTACCGTTGCCGTGAAAGATTCCATAGTATTGGTGCCAAGCCCGGTTGAGAGCTTTTCGGTGGCCAGTATGTTCATGGTTTCATTGGCTTCTGTTAATGAGGTTTGATCAAAAGCGGTTTTAGACGCGCCGGTATCCAGTACCATAATAAAGGCTTTACCAAACAAGGTGATTTCAATCAGCGGATGAAAACCATCGCCATGCAGATCGATGATTTGTAAAGGAACAGATATAATCATGGTAGGTGTGAAAATTACGAATTACAAATGTGCAGATTAAAGCAGTGGATTCAAACAGAAAAGCCCCGGCTTGCTGACCGGGGCTTTTCTGTTTGAATGTTATGTTAAGTTAGAACGGATATCCAATGGCAAGGTTAAATACGCTGCGGTTAAAGTTAAAATCCCAACGTGGTTCATTGGCACGTACGTATGGTGTACGTAAGGGGATACCCAGATCGGTACGTAACACCAATACCGTTAAATCAAACCTTAAACCAAAACCACAGTCGACAGCGAAATCATTATAAAATTTATTACTGAACACTGCTCCGGGTTGTTGGCTATTTGAGTGCAGCAACCAAATGTTACCTGCATCAACAAATAATGCACCCCGTACAATACTGAACAGTTTAGGCCTGTATTCAACGTTAGCTTCTATTTTGATATCGCCCGATTCATCTGCCAGGAAACCACCGGTACCTACACCGGTTTGCGGATCAAATGAACCCGGTCCTATAGCTCTTGCCCTAAACCCCCGTAAGCTGTTTGGTCCGCCTATGAAAAACTGCTGACTGTATGGTAACTGTGTAGAGTTGCCATAAGGTAAACCAACGCCAACTATAAATCTTGTGGCCACAGTACTGTTTGGTCCGGTTTTATGGAAATACCTGATTTCGTTTTCCAACTTTACAAACTGGTTAAATATAGCCCCGAAAAGTTTTTTGGGCTTGCCGCCCGCGCTATCGGCCCCGGTTACTAAGCCATATATGTTGTTGGAGAGGGTAACTTTACCATTGTAGTAAAATGTGTTGGTACGATAATCCTCGTTGGTATTGGTAAAGGTATAGCTGTAGCTTGGGCCTAATATAAATTGCTTGTCGATAACGTGTTTTAAAGCAGGATTAACAGGGCCGTTGGCAGGGTTAATACTCGCTTTATATTCGTCAGATACGCTTAGCGGATTTACGAACTGAAAGTTGATCAAGTTAAGCTCATGTGAACGGTGCTCCGTTTCGCGCCATTGGTAACCAAATGATAGGTTATAGGAATTTAGGTTATACAGTTTTTGACGGTTTACAATGGAGTAGCCCAGGCTTAAGTTTGTATGCGGAATATAGGCATCGGCTGCTTTAGGATATATCGGCCCTATAAAGCGGGGCCAGGAAAGTGTGGTTTGAATACCAGCCTGGTATACGTTATAACCGGAGTTTTGTCCACCCGCTTGGACGTCGGTACTTCCAAAAAGTGTTATTTTTAAAGATTCTGCTCCTTTAAAGGCATTACGGTTAAGCCAGTTAAGGTTTACCTGCGTACCGGTAAAGTTGGCCGATGTTGTGCGACCCAGCACATCAAGCGAGAGTGATTTCTTTTTGTATTGAGTTAAAAAGTAGTAAACATCCAGTTTTGATGAATCGGCAGATACATCCTCAAACCTGTTTTTTACAAATTTGTAAGGGCCGAGGTTAATGAAGCGGTTAAGTGAGTTGTTATGTGCGGTACGGTTATAAACCTGACCAGGACGCATCAACACTGTATTGGCAAAAGTATAGGTATGCACCGTATTGCGGCGCTCAACAATATTATACCATTTATAAAAAACGGCTTTATCCTTCATCAGCGAAGTATCCCTTAATGAGTAGCTTGGATAAACGTAAATGTTGTTGATGGTATAAATATTTTGCGCGCGCCCAGGGGTCTCATTTTTTACAGCCACAAATATATCAACCTGGTGACCGGCTATGGTACTATCCACGTGCATGATCAAGTCTTCGGGCGAGAAGTAATAAAAGCCTTCTTCCTTCAATCTTGCGTCAATCCGCAGGCGCTCGGTTTTTATAACATCAAGATTGTATTTATCACCAACCTTTAACAGTGTTTTTGCCGATGTTCCTGTAACAGCTGTATCTATAGTCCGGTTACCGGGTGGAAATACCACTTTCCTGATTTTATATCCCGGTCCGGTTACTGCCGTATAAACCGCCTTGGCAACTTTTGATGTTGGTTTTTTGCTTACTGTATCCCCGCTTACCTGTGCCTGGAAATAGCTTTCATTTTGCAGCCTGTTTTGGAGGATCTTGCTGTTTTGATCAAGGTTTACAGAAGTGATAAGCACAGGTGGCTCGCCTTTTTTATTAAGCCAGTGGGCAAGGCCTTTAGTTTTATTGGTTTTAGTTTTAAAGTACAGCCATAATTTAAAACGCATTCCTAATATGGTACTATTGGGTACAGGTCGTAATAAAGCGCCAAGTTCTTCGCTAAGGGCGTTCTTTTCGCTCTTTTTCAAAACCGAATCTTTGATCACTACCTCGCCGCCTGTGTATAACTTTTGGCCCGGCGCCAAAAACTTAGTGGTACTGCAGGCACTCAGTAAAACACATGATGAAAGCAGTATATATTTTAAATGTTTGGTCATGGGCTTAGTTTGAAGTGGTTTGCGGTTTGTTGTCCTGTTGCTGCTGCATGTTCTTTTGCTCCAGCGCTTTATCCGCCTCGTCCTGTTTTTCTTTTTTCTCTTTTTGTTCCTGCTGATACTGGCGGCGCAACCTGCGTTCTTCAGGGGTACGCTTGCGGAAGATCTCCCTGAAACGGTTATAGTCAACAGTTAGGGTAAAGCCTACGCCGGTTTCAATGATCTGGCCTTGTATCACTATAAATTCGTCGCGGCGGTAGGCGCGCAGGGTGTAACGGCCATCCTTGCTTAATTTATAGGCTATAGATACGTCGCCGGCAATGTTTGATGCTTTTTGCCCTGGTTGATTACCTTCCAGGTTAAAGTTATTGCCCACGCTAACCGTCAACCGGTCGCTCAGGAAACGTTTGGATAAGCCTACGTTCAGATCGGTACGATTGGTTGCCGTTCCCGACGAATAATCTTCACCAGATGTTAAGCCAAAATTAAGGTCAACGCCCGAGATCAGGCTACCTGCCAAACGGTTCAACTGATCGGACAATAAGCTACTTACGCTATTACGAATAGTACCTTCTATAGATGTACCCGCTCCCTGGCTCTGCAGCGGGTTATCGCCGATAAAGTGGCCCAATACTAAAACACCCAGTACTTGTTTGTTAAGCTCGTTAGGATCCTGCCGTATCTGGGTAAGGCGTGTATTTACGGTGCTCACCACATCTGATGATACCGAATATGTGCTATCAGGCAGTACAATATCAAAACTGATATTTGGTGTAAGCAGCTGATCTTTCAGGTTCAGATTAACATTAAAAGGCAGTTTTTGCTTGTACATCGTACTGTTCTGCGCATCCGAAAGCTGGTTGGCTACCAGGTCTATCGGCGGTACATTGGCTACATAAATAGCGGTAAGGTCGATATTGGCACTGGTTGGGTCGCCCGTCCAGACTATGGTACTGCCTTGTTTAAAGTTAAAAGTACGTTTAACTGTGGCATAAGCCAGGTTATATGATCCCGAGTTAACTACATAAGTACCGGTAAGGTTGATCTTGCCGCTTGGGTCGATACCGCCATTTAAGTTGGCTTCACCCTTCAGATGTACAATATCGCCGTTACGCTCATCAACCACAATGGTAAACGCGGCGTTTTTATTTACGGTGATGGTAGCCGATACATCAAGGCCTGTAACATCCGATTTTTTGAGCGAGTCCAGTTGTCTTGCCAATAGGATAGAGTCCATTTTTGGCGCGTCTTTATCAATAAAATCAACCACACCTTTACGGTCTTCAACCGCCGGGTCATTGGTTGGCAGCACAAAGGTCATATCGGTTTTATCGTTCACGGTGAGGTTAGCATCAACAACCGGCTTGGCCATATTACCGCGGATCTTGATGCGGGTATCTACATAAAGCTTACCATAATAAAGTTTATTATCAGCTTCGGTAGAGTTGGTAACCCTGAAATTATCGGCATTGATATCCATGCCAAAGGCAAAGTCGGTGTAGGTTTTGGTGTAGATGCTGCCGCTAACCACCGCCTTGTTGCCGGTCGAGTCAACTAAAGTAAAATCATTAAAACGGATACCCTCGTTGTTGAACGTAATGCTTTCCTGTGGCATCCTGAAGTAGGAGTTGAGCATGGCCACATTGAAGCCCACCTTATTAAAGTTAATATCACCCCGAACGGATGGCGCTGTGGTGGTACCCGATATTTTAAGTGCCCCGGTAATATTACCGGTGGCGTTACGCAAACTGCCAAAGCTGAAACCTTCAATACTCTTCATGCTTAGGTTCACAATATTCAAATCGAGGTCAAAGCGGCTTTCGGGCGAAGTATAGTAAGTGCCGTTTAGGTCAACCTGGTTGCCTTTGCCGGTGATGCTCATTTGGGCGGCGTAGGCGTTTTCGGTTTGGTTATTTACTTTGAGGGCGATGTTACCTACAGTATCGCCTTTAAAGTTAAAATCATTAACGTTGATGGCGGCAGTAAACACCGGTGAGGCCTGGAAATTACTTACCGTAGCATCGCCGTTGATGGTACCGCCTACCTGTAACGAATCCTGCTTGGCCATTTTGGTAAGTGCCTCGATATGGAAGTTGTTGAATTTGATATTCAGCGGACTGTTAAACTCCTGCGTACTGCTGTTAACGCTAAGCACCTGGTTGCTGTTTGTAATGGTAAAATTATGCGCCAGGATCCCTTTTGGCCCGTATTGTAAAAAGTTATCATCGCTAACCGCCCATGGCAGGTAATCAAGCAACAGGCCATCTTTATTAAAGCTAAACTGGTATTCGTTTGGCAATAAGCTAAAGGTACCCGCTATACGGAAACGTTCTTTTTTGGCCGCATCGCGAATTTGTATGCTTACGCCCGCTTTGTTATCCTGTGCCGAACCGGAAATGCTGGTATATAACAGATCGACAGAGGAACCAACTTTAACTTCATCAACCGAGAAATTATAGTTAAGCGCGTTGTTGTTGGTATTGATATTAAGTGATGCCTTATTAACAGTGTTGGTGCCGTAAACCACTTTGGGTATCGAGCCTTTAACAATCAGCTCGCCGGTTTGGCTGTTGAAACTGCCGTTTAGTAAAACAGGATCGAGTTGTTTCAAGTCCGGAGCAAACTGGTTAAGCAGCGGGGTTTTAACCAGGCGGGCTTCAAACTTAAATTGTTGTGCATCGTATTTAACCACCGGCGCCGGCTTGGTTTTTACGGTTTTGCCGCCTTTGGTTTTTACCGCAACCTGCTGACCGCCTGCAATAGCGGTATTGAAATATTTATTGATCACATCCTGCAGGGCCGGGGCTATCTGGGTAAGTTTATACTTACCGGCCATATGGGCAGACATGATAGGGGTTTTCAGGCGCAATGTGCTGCTATCGGCGCTGGCCGTTGAGATCAGGCTGATGGTATCCATCTGGATCCGCTGGCCTTTGTTTACTACCAGCAGATCGGTTGCCTGGATGTTGGCATTCAGATAATCCGGATCGGCGGTTGGTACATCGGCCACAACTTTGCCATGAAAACGCATATCATCCTTTACAAAATTCAGGTTTTTAAGGTTGATGCTATCCACATTCAAAGTGGCCTTAACTGCCGGATATTTTTTATTAAGGTTAGCCTTAGCATCCAGGCTAAAGTTGATGTTAGGGGCTTTCATGGTGGCAACAGCGGTATAAGCGCCATTGCTCGATGTGCCTTTCATGACCAGGTTTTGATAGGTATAACCTTTCACGTATGCTTTAGCTACGTTACCGTTAAATGCTATGCTTGCCTTTTTAGGGTCGAGGCTGGTGCCTTTAACATTGGCGCTCATGGTAATGCGGCCAACCATTTGCGGTTGCTTGGTAAGCGCGCCAACATTTAGTTCGTTAGCTTTAATATTGGCGGTGTAAGTTGCCGCGTTTTTGTTTTGCCCATTCTTTAAAGCAGCTACCACATCAACCGCGCCATAGCTTGAGCGCAGGCTCATTTTGGTGTTAAAGGTGTACATGCTTCCTTTAAAGTTACCTTTAAGGTTCATTTTTTCGGGAATGCTTACGTTTGATGGAATGCTCCCGACAGGGGCCAGTTTATCTATATCGCTGCGACTGGTGCTGAAATCGGCAATGTTAACATCAAAGGTAGCCTTGTTTACATCGGGCAAACCTTTCATCTTTGCCGATGCCTTAATATGGGTACTGCTTAAGCCGGTAACTTCCAGATTAGGAATATCCAGGTTATCAACCTGCCCGCTTACTCTGCCGTTGATCTTAAACACCGTACCCGGCGATGATTTAAAAGGCTCCATACTCGCCATGGTAGGCATCAGCAATAAAACATCTTTCAATCCTAAACGACTGCCATCCAAATTGGCATTGATGCCAAGCGCGCCGATGTTTTTGGTGATGGCATCAATAGATGGGTAACGTACCTGAACCGATTTTTGCAGGGTGGTATTTGGCGTTTCCAACAACAGATCATTCATGTAGGCTGTAGTTGGCCCGTACAGGAACGCCGTATGGAATTTATTGATCTTTAAGCCGCTTTTTTCAGCAAAAGTAAAAGTGTTGATCTTGCCCGAAATGGTATCGGGACTGTAAGAGATATTTTCGGCTTCGGCGTTCAGGTTGCGGATATCCATGTGGCCAAAATCAAGGCCTTTGGGTATAGCCTTTTGCGCTTCGTTATCGAACTTAATGTTATCGTTAGTAAAGGTGACTTTACCAATGGTAGCCCGCCATGCCGATTTGGTAGGGGAGGATACCAGTGTATCCAGTTTTTTAACGGTTTTAACAACCTCTTTAACAACGGTTTTGGGCTTGGCTAAACTGAGCCCTGCTTTGGTATCACTTAATTCAATGTTTTTGATGCCTACCTTTTGGTTTTTCAGGTCGATCTTGTCCATCTCTACCAAAAATTTGCTGAGGTCTACTTTGGCGCCCATCTCCGCACTTTGGTAATCAACCTTGATTTTAGAGATATCGATCACCCCTAAATTCAGATCCATGTTAAGTGGAGTAGTTGCGGTATCAGGTGGTGGGATTGCTTTGGTTGGTGTTTGGATGATCCTGGCGTTAACGTCGCTCAGCGTGATTTTGGGTATGGTAAACTTCATTTTATCCATATCAAAATCCTTAACACGGGTATCAAAGTGCCCAAGCAAAAACTTAACATCGTTGCCGGTAATGGCGTCTTTATATTTTACGTTGATCTTATCGAGGATGATCTTATCAACAGAAAACTTCATAGTTGATGTGGTATCGGTAGGCTTTACCTCTTTCTTTTGTTCGCCAACAAAAGCTTTCATAATATAGTCGAAGTTGAACACGCTGTCGGCACCGCGGTTTACGTTGGCTGTGATGCCCTGCAGGTTTATCTCGTTTACTTCAACCTGGCTATGTAACAGCTTAAGCATGCTGATATCAACCTTTAATTTTTCGCCGGCAATCAGGGTATCTTTTTTCTGGTCTTCAAAATACACATCCTCCAAAACCAACAGCTTGGGCAAACCAAGGCTTATATGACCAATCTTAACCTTGGTATGTATTTTATTCTGTAAAAAAGTTACTGCTTTATCCTTCGCGAAGTTTTGAACAGCAGGTACCTGTATTAAAATTACTACAAGGATAACCAGCAGAACTACACTAACCAGTATCCAAAGTATCGTTTTAAGGGTTATTCGTAGTATTTTTTTCAATTGTATATGTATTTCAAAGGTGATGATAGGGTTGCTTAATATATGCAAATAACATGCTAAGTATAGCAGTTTGCTGTGTGTAGCTATATAATTTACAAAAGGGCGGGACCGGCTTTAATTAAAAATTTCCACAGCGCTATTTTTTAACAGTCTACATCCTTAACTTGTTTTAACTTTGTACCTCATAAAGATTTTGTTGAAACGGATTTACTATGCCTGATTTTTCTCACCTCCACGTACATACCCAATTCTCCCTGCTTGACGGTGCAGCCGATATATCCAAGCTGTATAAAAAAGCCGCTAAAGATGGGATGAAAGCCCTTGCTATTACCGACCATGGTAATATGTTTGGCGTATTTAAGTTTGTGGCCGAAGCCGGTAAACACAATGTGAAACCCATTGTAGGCTGCGAGTTTTACGTGGTTGAAGACAGGCATAAAAAACAGTTTACCAAAGAAAATAAGGACGTACGCCGCCACCAGCTGATGCTGGCTAAAAACCCTACAGGTTACAAAAACCTGGTTAAGCTATGCTCATTAGGGTATATGGAAGGCTTGTACAGCAAATGGCCACGTATTGATAAAGAATTAATCCTGAAATACCACGAAGGTATCATCGCTACTACTTGCTGTATTGGTGCATCAGTACCGCAGGCTATTTTAAAAGATACGCCCGAAAATGCCGAGAAGGAATTTAAATGGTGGCTTGATTTGTTTGGCGAGGATTTTTATATCGAGATTCAGCGCCATGAGATCCCCGAGCAGCAAATCATCAATAATGTGTTGCTCACCTACGCTAAAAAGTATAATGTAAAAGTGATCTGTTCAAACGATTCGCATTATGTGGATCAGCAGGACTCGAACGCGCACGATATTTTGCTTTGCGTAAACACAGGTGATATGCAAAGCACCCCGATAGCTACCGATGAAGAGGGTGGTAAAGGCTATCGTTTTGGTTTTCCTAATGATCAGTTTTATTTTAAAACCCAGGAGGAAATGGGACGGCTGTTCCATGACGTGCCAGAATCATTGGATAACACCAACGAAATTGTTGATAAGGTAGAGACGCTAAAGCTTAAGCGCGATATCCTGCTACCTAACTATATCATCCCCGACGAATTTAAAATTCACAATACGCCCGATGCAGATACCCTTAACCAATGGGAGTATCTGAAGCACCTTACTTTTATGGGTGCCAAGGAGCGCTATATAGATATTAGTCCGGAGACTGAGGAACGCATTAACTTTGAGTTGTTCACTATCCGTACCATGGGTTTTGCGGGATACTTCCTCATTGTGGCCGACTTTATCAGGGCAGGGCGCGATATGGGTGTATTTATTGGTCCGGGCCGTGGTTCGGCAGCCGGATCGGTGGTGGCTTATTGTACAGGCATTACCAATATCGATCCTATGAAGTATAACCTTCTGTTTGAGAGGTTCCTGAACCCCGATCGTAAATCGATGCCCGATATTGATACGGACTTTGACGATGCAGGCCGTCAGCGGGTTATTGACTACGTGGTTGATAAGTATGGTAAAAATCAGGTGGCGCAGATCATTACCTATGGTTCTATGGCTGCCCGTACCAGTATCCAGGACGTAGGCCGTGTGTTGGATATGCCGTTGGCCGACGTAAGTGCAATGAAGAAGTTGGTACCGGAAACCTTGGGTATCACCCTTAAAGATGCCATTGAGCAGGTTCCGGAACTAAAAGAAATCCTGAATGGTAATGACCTTAAGGCACAGGTACTGCGTGAGGCCGAAAAGTTGGAAGGGTCTGTACGTAACACCGGTGTACACGCCGCGGGTATCATCATTGCCCCATATGACCTTACCGATATTGTTCCGGTAGCTACAGCTAAAGACTCGGACTTGTTGGTTACGCAATATGATGGACGTGTAATTGAAGATGCCGGTGTAATTAAGATGGACTTTTTGGGTCTGAAAACCCTTACCATTATTAAGGACGCCCTGCGCATGATCAGGCAAAATCATGGTGTAGTGATAGATATTGACTACATTCCGCTTGATGACCTTAAAACTTATGAGCTTTATCAGCGTGGTGATACCAACGGTACTTTCCAGTTTGAAAGTGATGGTATGCAAATGTACCTGCGCGAGCTTAAGCCCGATAAGTTTGAAGACTTGATAGCCATGAACGCCCTTTACCGTCCGGGGCCGATAGAGTACATTCCTAACTTTATTTCCCGTAAGCACGGCCGCGAACCTATCGTGTTCGACTTGCCTGATATGGAAGAATACCTGGGCGAAACTTATGGTATTACCGTATACCAGGAACAGGTGATGCTTTTATCGCAAAAGTTGGCAGGCTTTAGTAAAGGTGATGCCGACGTTTTGCGTAAGGCGATGGGTAAAAAGCAGATTG
This sequence comes from Mucilaginibacter endophyticus, assembly GCF_003351025.1. Taxonomy (GTDB): domain Bacteria; phylum Bacteroidota; class Bacteroidia; order Sphingobacteriales; family Sphingobacteriaceae; genus Mucilaginibacter; species Mucilaginibacter endophyticus. The sequence goes on from NZ_QPCG01000001.1 coordinate 302,164, forward strand.
AGGTACTGAACAAGATGGAGGCCCAGTTTATGGACGGGGCAGTTGCCAAAGGCCATCCAAAAGATAAGCTTACCAAAATCTGGACCGACTGGAAAGCGTTTGCCCAGTACGCGTTCAATAAATCGCACTCCACATGCTACGCTTTCGTGGCTTACCAAACTGCTTATTTAAAAGCGCACTATCCGTCAGAATATATGGCGGCGGTTTTGAATAACCAAAATAACATTGAAAAAATTACCTTCTTTATGGAGGAGTGCCGCCGCATGGGGGTTGAGGTTTTGGGGCCAGATATCAACGAATCGGACATGGCCTTTGCGGTGAACAAACGTGGTCAGGTACGTTTTGGTTTAACGGGTGTAAAAGGTGTGGGTGATAAAGCGGTAGAAAGTATTATTGAAGAACGTACCGCTAACGGCCCGTTTGAAACGGTATATGATTTTGCCCGCCGTTCAAATACCCGTAGCGTTAACCGTAAATCGTATGAAAACCTGGTGTACGGTGGCGCATTTGATGGTTTTGAAATCCCCCGTGCTAAGTTTTTTGCCAAAACAGAGTTGGGTACCCTGACCGGTGTCGAACGTCTGATCAAATATGCTAACGATTATCAGAATGTGCAAAGCAGTTCGCAGTCATCATTGTTTGGTGGTTCGGTAGCTTCGTATGTACCTGAGCCTGCTATGCCCGATGTTGAGGAATGGGCGCTGATAGAAAAGCTGAAGTATGAGAAAATGGTTATCGGGATCTATTTAACCGGTCACCCTTTGGATAATTATAAAGTTGAGCTGAAGCGTTTCTGTAATGCCAACATCAGCGACCTGAAACTGATGCAAAAGGCCCGCTCAGGCGAAGGCGGCGAAGACGTGACGGCGGCATTTAATGAGCTGCGCCGTCGTGGTGAGTTAAGGATTGGTGGCCTGGTATCAAGCGTTCAGCATAAAATGACAAAAACGGGTAAGCCATTTGGTACGTTTGTTTTTGAGGATTACAATGAATCGTACGAGTTTGCCCTGTTTGGCGATGACTATGTGAAGTTCCGTAATATGATGATGGAGGGCTACTTCCTGCACATTAAAGGAAACATCGAAGAAAAATTCCGTCAGAAGGATAACTGGGACTTGCGGATAGGGGTGATGGAACTGTTATCTGAAATGAGGGATAAGCTCACCAAATCATTAACGGTTTGTATTGATGTGAATATGCTCAACAGTAAACTGCTTGATGACATTCAGCATATGATAGATGATAATAACCAAAAGTACCCGGTAAAAAACTGCAAGCTCCGTTTCCAGATTAAGGACAGGGAAGAAGTGATGCTGGTAGAACTCTCATCCAAATCATTCAAAGTAAACCCAAGCGATGATTTTATGGCCGGGATACTGAGCTTGACTAATGAAGAGCCGGTGTTGAGTTAAAAAGTCTTTATTATGGGTGATAAGAAACAGATAGTACCGAAAGATCATTGGAACGACGAGGGTTTCTTAAACGAAATGCAATCAAGGGTTGATGATTATGAAAGTGGTAGGGTGAAAGGGATCCCATGGGAAGAGTTTAAGGCAAAAATTAGGAATCGCTCGAAAGATGAATCTTCTATAGTTAAACCTTTCTCAACTCGCGCTCGTTTGTAACCTGCCGTGTACCCACATCTTTTAATTATTATTATGAATAAAAGAAGATGTCATTTCGAACGAACCGGTGAGGGAATGTGCGGATGTGGTGAGGAGAAATCTTATACATCCAGCTCTAAACCATGTAAAACTGTTGTACAGGGCGTATAAGATTTCTCTTTCGCCCCCATGCTTAGGCCTGCCCTGCTCTATCGAAATGACATTTTTTTATTAAAAACTTATGGGTGCACGGTATGTTTGTAACGAGTGCGTAGCCTGGGTTTGCGTTTACAACGCAACGAGCGCAAGCCTTATACACTTTCCTTCACCACCTCATCATCCTGTTTCACCAAAGTATAACAAGTATAATCAGGTTGGATCACTTCGCCGTTGTCGTTAGTGATGGTCATGTAATGACTGCCCCATCTTTCGAGGGTATAAAATATGGATGATAGTTCCTGGCCGATGGGGGTAAGGGAGTACTCTACCCTTGGTGGCACTTCGGGGAAAATATGGCGGCTTACAATACCATCCTCTTCCAGTTCGCGGATCTGTTGTGAAAGCATCTTCTCGGTCATACCCGGAATGGCCCGGTTTATCTCGCTGTAGCGCTTCTGTCCGGATAATAATTGGTTTATTATACTCAGTTTCCACTTCCCGCTGATCACGCTCAGGGCCGCTGCCATGGTGCAGGAATGATCAGAATGTCTGTTTTTTGTCATAATGAAAAAGGCGATATATCGATTGCATCAAACCGGTCTATAACCTACCAAAAAGTACGTTCCGCACAAAATGGTGCATTCTTGACCAGCACCGTAACTCACTGTACCTTTGATGTATCAATAACAAAGATAATGAAAAAGTTACAAGGAAAAACAGCAGTAATAACAGGCGGAAACAGTGGTATAGGCCTGGCCACAGCACAGGAGTTCATTGCACAAGGTGCTAAAGTGATCATCACCGGCAGAAATCAAAACTCAATTAATGAGGCACTTGAAATACTTGGTGCTGATGCTAAAGGTGTAATTGCCGACAGTGGTGACATGAACCAGGTGAACCAATTAGGCGAAAAAGTAAAAGCCGTTGCCGAAAAAATTGACATTGTGTTTATTAATGCCGGTATCGGTCAGTTCAATTCAACCGAACAAATGAGCGAGCAGATGTTTGATGATATCATGAACATCAACTTTAAAGGGGCTTACTTCAGTATTCAGCAATTATTGCCTTTAATTAATGATGGTGGCTCTATCATCCTGAATACCTCAATAAACGCGCATATCGGTATGGCCGGTGCAACTGTTTACGCAGCAAGTAAAGCAGCTTTGCTTTCATTAGCTAAAAACATTTCAGCCGAGTTATTGCCACGTCGTATCAGGGTTAACTCTGTAAGCCCCGGCCCGGTTGTAACACCTTTACATACTGCCGATAAATTAGGCTTAACCCAGGAACAATTTGAAGGTATGGGCGCCGAACTGGTAAAGCAAATTCCGATGGGCCGTTTTGGTTTAGCAGAGGAGATTGCTAAAACAGTTACCTTCTTCGCCTCAGACGATTCAACCTTTATAACTGGTGCCGAACTAATTGCTGATGGTGGTATGGCCACTTTAAAAGGTGCTTAATTAATAAAAGAGAATATTTGTCCGGGTCCTCACAAATTTGGGTAATGTGAGCGTTGTTATTGAGGACACGGACAATTTATTAACTGATGACCGGCGGCTGTAGCTTCCGGTCATTTTTTGTTGTCTGAACTCGAATTTTAAGGAATCGAACGAATTAGCAGAATAAAAGTCCAATTCAATAAATTCAAATAATTCTTTAAAATTCGGGTTCAGACATCAACATATTGTACATCCGTAATGTTAATTAATACCCCCAATGTTAAAAAGTAACCCGCCGCTACAGTTGTAAATATGCTCCGGAAACAGGTTATTTGTGTAAATACGTCATGTCGCAAAGTGGTATTTTGAGGTGCAAATGCGACAAATGGTCATACATGCGTTAACTGCGCGTATTATAATAATATAATTGTCACAATGTCAGTAACGCACTTGTGGCAAGCAATTTGAATAGCATATATTTGTAAGTACAAAATTTAAAAAATAGAAATCATGGCTTTAGAAATAACTGATGCAAACTTTGACGAGCTTGTCCTGAAATCAGACAAACCGGTATTAATTGACTTTTGGGCAGAATGGTGTGGTCCGTGTAGGATGGTAGGTCCGGTAGTTGAAGATATTGCTAAAGAATATGAAGGCAAAGCTGTTGTTGGTAAAGTAGACGTTGACAACAACCCAGGTATATCTGTAAAATACGGTATCCGTAACATCCCTGCCTTATTGTTCTTCAAAAATGGCGAAATTGTGGATAAACAAATCGGTGCTGTGCCAAAATCAGTATTAACTGATAAACTGGTAAAACAGTTAGCATAACTCATAGATGCTTATTTGATGCTACGCGCTGTAGCATTAACACAACATATTTTAATGAAAAGCGTTGCAAAATTGCAACGCTTTTTTTATGTCCCTATATTAGCCTATGCCCAAATTAAACGAAGATCAGCAGATAAGGCAACTGGCCAATCTTGAATTACTGGCCCGGCAGGTAGTAGAAGGATTTATCACCGGCTTGCACCAAAGCCCTTTCCACGGTTTTTCGGTTGAATTTGCCGAACACCGTTTATACAACAATGGCGAGTCTGTCAAAAATATCGACTGGAAGTTGCTGGCCCGTACCGATAAATTGTTTGTTAAGCAATTTGAAGAGGAAACCAATCTGCGTTGTTTTCTGCTGCTGGATACTTCGTCGTCAATGAACTTTCCTGAAACGGGCACCAATAAGCTTCAGTTCTCGGTTTATGCTATTGCTTCGCTGATGTACCTGTTTAAAAAACAGCGCGACGCGTTTGGGCTTTGCCTGTTTTCGGATAAGATAGACTGGATCAGCGCGGCTAAATCAACCACTACGCACCTGTTTTATTTATATGCCGAGTTGGAAAAAATGTATGGCAGTCCCAAGGTAAATACTCAAACCAATATTACCAACGTACTACATCATATAGCCCAGGAAATTCACCAGCGTTCATTAGTGATTGTTTTTAGCGATATGTTGGAGAATAATCTGGACGTCGAGAAACAGCAGGCTTTATTTGCTGCTATTCAACATTTGAAGTTTAATAAACACGAGGTGGTGATCTTCAATGTTACCGATAAGCAAAAGGAACTGGAGTTTAATTTCGATAACCGTCCGCATCATTTTGTAGATATTGAAAGCGGCGAAGAGCTAAAAGTAAACCCTGCCCGGATCCGCGACGCCTATAAAGCATCATTAAAAGAATACCGTCATCAGTTGGAGCTCAAGTGTGCTCAATATCATATCGACCTGGTTGACGCCGATATTCATGAAGGTTATCAGCATATCCTGAACACCTACCTGGTTAAGCGCAATAAGATGATATGAATGGATTATTTCAACAAAAAAGGCCATCTCCATCGGGGAAACAGCCTCTATAGTTAAATAGGGGATCTACTTATAAAATAAACTTTGTAAAGGTATTGATACAATGTGAAGATTAGGTGAAGCCTTATTCCCTCTGAAAGATGAGGTACACACTTGTACCCTTGTCTTTCATCGAATCTATTTTTACCCTGATGTTGTGGAATGTGGTGATACTTTTTACGATAGCTAAACCCAGGCCATAGCTTTCCTTTTCTTCGGTCTCAAACTTTTCAAAACGGTTAAAAGCGTTTTCAATCTGCTGCTGATCCATGCCGGCGCCGGTATCGGTGATTTCCAGTATGTAAACGTCTTCCTTTAATTCGTCGGCAATAGTAATGCTGCCTTTGGGCTTGTTATACTTGATAGCATTATTAATGAGGTTAAACAGCAAAGTATGCATCAACGGGCGGTTACCCATAAGCGAATAAATGTATTTGATGTTGTTGTTAAAAATAAGGTGTCTTTCTTCCAGTCGGTCCTCCAGTTCCTCCTCAATCTCCATAATTACACCGGCTATCATCACCACATCGGTTTTTGCATACTGATTGTTTTCAACTTTTGATATCAGCAAAAGGCTGTTAATGATAGATTTAAGCCGGTTTAACGTTTTCAGCGAAGCGTGCATTTTGTTTTCGCTGGCTTCGCTAAGCTCTTCCTGTAGCAAGATATTCTCCAGTCGGGAACTGATAATTGATATAGGCGTAAGCAGCTCATGTGATACATTAGCAATAAACTGTTTTTCGAGACTGAACAGGTTACTGATCTTTTTCATCAACGTGCTGATGCTATCGTCAAGCAGCTCGAAATCCTGTGTGGTTGTCTGGATTTTTTCGTAATCAAAGTTCATGGGGTCATTTACCTTGATCAGTTTGCGGTCAATGATCTTATAAAACGGAGCAAGCAGGAATTTGGTAAACACCAGGTCACTTACCAAAGTAAGGGCAAGTGCTATTACCAGTGTTAAGAGTGTAAACCTTTTTATGATTGATTTTAACTCTTCAATGGAAGTAATAGCAACGCCAATTTCAAGCAGATAAGTATGATTGTTGAAATTAAACTGATGGGTTAGTATGCGATATGTTTGCGTAACCTGTTCGCTTGTTCGGGTTTCGGTTGTAAATCTCGCGGCCTGGGTTTCTGTGGGTTGAAACTTAACCGGTTTAATTATAATGAACTCCTCTTTTAATATATTATAATCAGTATAGGGTTTTTGATCTGAAAGTTTACTATTGATTTCTTTTGAGCTCAGGTTTTTGAGCGTTTCGCGTTCATTCTCCTCAAGCCTCAACTCTACGTGGTCATAAGAAATCTTCTCGATAGAAAGCAGGATAAGCAGGCCCGTAAAAAGTATAATGGCTAATTTGGTTAGGGTATTATAAAGGGCCAGTTTTACCTGTAATTTCATAAGGTTTTTTGTTTCAGATGTTGATGCGATAACCGATGCTTCTCACAGTTTCAAACCAGTCGATAGGGATATATGCCGACAGCTTTTTGCGCAGGTTTTTAACATGCACATCCACAAAGTTTGAGTCGGAATTGATTTCCAGTACATCGCCCCAAACGTGTTCAGTTAAGTTAGTACGTGATATTACACGGTTTTTATTTAAAACCAGGTAGTTAAAGATCTCAAATTCTTTTTTAGTGAGCGCTATCCGTTCGTCGTTATAGGTAACGGTGCGGTTTTGGATATTGATCTTTAAGCCTTTTACATTGATATCATTACTCTCCAGGCGGTGCTTGCGGCGGGTAATGGCGTGCATGCGCGCCAGTAGCTCGTTGAGAGAAAATGGTTTTGCCAGGTAATCGTCGGCGCCTTGTTCAAGGCCCGATACCCGGTCGTCAACAGCACCGCGGGCCGTGAGGATGATCACAGCATCTTCGCGGTTGTTCATGCCTTTCAGCATTTTAAGCAGATCGAAACCATCGCCATCGGGCAAACCGAGGTCGAGCAGGATAAAATCATAATTGTTTACGAAGATTTTTTCAGATGCCGACTTTTTAGTTCGGGCATGTTCAACGGTAAAACCTTCATGGCTTAAAAATTCATCAACTTCAAGCGCAAGGCCTTTTTCGTCTTCAACAATTAACACGTTCATAACTGTGCATTCAAAATGGGTTACAGGATCGGGATTGTTCACGGCAGGCAAAATACCGTACCGAAGATTAACAAACCATGAAGATAGGCTTTTATCACGGCCCGTGGAATGTCATTTTTTAAATGTTGCGTTTAAATTAAAAAAGCATAAATCAATTTACGCTAATTACTGTTACAATTAAAAGCTACCACTTCATCGTATGAGACTTTCTATCGAACGCAAACCCATCCGTGTAAATCCAGATCCGAAACGTGTAATTGCAAGGTTTTTTTTTAACGGAAACGACCGCGCTAAAGAAGTTATTGAGCGTGTGATGCTCATCAGCGAGGATGAGGCCTTCGGCATAGTATCGCCAATATTGCAGGAATACTCTAAAAGGCACCGTAATATCACCCGCGTACTAAACAGGCATTGCAGCAAACTCAAGCCCCTGTTTTTAGAACTGAATATTGATTTTGATACTTTAACGGTTAACCGTAAACTGCTCATCGGATCGTTTTTTACGCATGAATATTCTATCGAGTCAGCAGCGTTTTTTAATCCATCAATAATTGAAGATCCCGATCAGACCGAACTCGAAGACGGGCAGCGCCGGGTAATTATCAGTTTCAGGGCGGTAGGTGAGGGGCATATCTCATCCATTACCTTTCGCCGGGCCATGATTGATAAGGATAATAACATCAGCATACAACCCGCCGGAAGTTATATTGACGAAGCCGAAATTGTGCGGAACGCGGTTTACAATAAGAAACTGTTTTTTGAAAAGGCAGCCATTACGCAGATCAGCATTGATGTGATCAACGAACTGGAATCAAAGCTCGATCATCATTTTGAATATGCCAATCTGCGGCGGATTATCATGGATTCGCAACGATTACAGGAAAACGATATGAAGCGCCTCGAGTACGACAAAGTGCTATGGCTGGCCGATTCCTATTATGAAATTGTTTTTTCGCTGGATACAGATATTTCCGACAGGGTGATCTTCCCGATATCCGAGTATGAACGTAAGGGCATAGAGGACGCCCGTTTTGTGCAGTTTATCAACGATGATGGCAGCAAACTTTACTATGCTACCTACACCGCCTACGATGGCTCGCTGATTATGCCTAAACTGTTGCAGACAACCGATTTTTATAATTTTAAGATCATGCCTTTGTATGGTGCAGGCGCGCAGAATAAAAACCTCGCTCTTTTTCCGCGGAAGGTGAATGGCAAGTATGTGATGATATCGCGGATAGATGGTTGTAATAACTACATCATGTATTCGGATAAGATCAATATCTGGGAAAAGCCGGTGATGCTACAGCAACCAAAGTTTAGCTGGGAGTTTGTGCAGATAGGTAATTGCGGTTCGCCCATTGAAACTGCCAATGGCTGGATCATGATAACCCACGGCGTTGGCCCCATGAGGCGTTACGTGCTGGGGGCAACATTGTTAAAGCTTGATGATCCTGCTGTAGAGATAGGGCGTTTAAAAGAGCCACTACTCATCCCCACCAGCGACGAACGGGAGGGCTATGTACCAAACGTACTTTACTCATGCGGGGCAATAGTGCACAACAATAAACTCATTATCCCGTATGGCGTATCCGACTCTTCAACCGCCTTTGCCGAAGTATCCTTGGATGAACTATTGAATAAGCTGAAGGAAGTTTAAAGCCGAAAGCTGAAAGCTTTTATATTCTTTACAAGTCGCAGCTATCCACGTCAATCTATAAAATCCAGACTTACGAAGTTTTCAAAACTTCGTAAGTCTTCTGCATTGTTATTCATCCTGCAAAATCTCATTAGGTTTTTAAACTCATAATGACGTTTTTATCATTTAAACTTATGCCTCAAGAAAAAGCTTTGAGCCTTCTGCTTTAAGCTTTTTGTTTTTTTTATTAACTGTTGATTTTAAGTCATTTAGCTATCATTTGAAACTCATTATGTATTATTAGTTAAAACTTAATCTTCTTTTTTAAGTTAAATAAATATGAAAAAGATAATTTTAAGCTTAAGCATAATGCTGATTTCGCTTGCAGGTTTTAGCCAGGCACTTAAACCTGTAAAGATAGATAGCCTTGTTACTGTTTCATTACCGCAGGGCTTCACAAAAAAGGATACATTAGGTCAACAGATATACCAGGGTACCGGATCATTAGGTAATATTCTTGTTTTACGCGTACCAAACGCTAACAACAAACCCTTAAATAAAGAGAAAGACCTGAAAGATGTATTTAAAACCTACATCAATGGTATCCAGAAACAATCGGTTAATGGTAGTGTAATGTATCCGCGTGATACTACCATCGGCAAATTGGAAGGTAAAGTATTTACCCTGAGAATTGATAACAGCGGTTCAACAGGAGAGTCTCCTGAGTTAAGGAATTTTATCTTGCTATATACCCAGGATGCAACTTATACTTTTGAGTATAACTACCCCGAACAAAGGGCCGACCTTGCCAAGGCAGAACTGAAACAATTTTCAAGTTCTATTCAGATCGCACCAACTTTAGATCGTCGTGACCAGTATTTGTCTGACGCTAAAGGTATGTCTGCTCCAGCCAAAATAGGTATTTATGGTGGCGGCGCGGTCATCGTGCTGATCATTATATTAACCGTGATCAAACGTAAAAACAGGCAATTGGAAGCGGGAGTTTAATTAACAGCAGGGGCTTTCTTCAATAAATGGAGCAGGCCCCTGTTCCATTTGGCCGACTGGATGAATTGTTTACCATCAAGCCAGGTAAGCCAAAAAATAGTAACAAACACACCGATAGCCGAGCCTGCAAGTACATCCTCGTAAAAGTGCTCGGTTAGGTACATTCTTGAATAGCCAACCATAATGGCAACAAACAAGGCTGGGATTCCCCAGCCTTTGTTTTTACAAAGGTAAGTTATAACAAGTGCTGCCGAAAAAGCGCTCACCGTATGCCCGGAAGGGAAGCTGTATTTTTCCAGTATATAAACGCCCTCCACAGTATGCACCCTGCTCCACTGGCTTTCAAAGTAAAGCTTTGGTCGTGGTGCTATGTAAATGTATTTTAGGATCTGCGCAACTATAGATGTTATAGCATAACTTGATGCCAGCAGCAGCCAGCTGCGATAGCTGAACAGGAGCATAAAAAGCGACAATACTACGGCTGTGGTGCCATCTCCAATGTCTGTAACGTAGGGTTCAATGGCGTCAAGCCAGGGTTGGTTCCAACTGTTAACTGTGAAAAAAATAGTTTCACGGCTGTATAGCAGTTTGATAGTTAAGCAGGTAGCTAAGAGGATAAGGTAAAGGATAAAAAAAGGGCGGATCCTGTACAACACGTCTTTTATTCCTATCTTCATGCTGCAAAGTAAGCATATACTTATTCAATGCAAAAAAATGATTAATTTTGAGATTGATTAGACTTATTAATTAAACTACATGTCGAAAAGTATCTTTCGTAAAAAGTCAGTAGCGAAAATTTTAAATGATGTTGAGTGCGGTTTTAGTGATAGTGAGCATCCCGGTACAACATCATCCCAACTCAAAAAAGAACTTAATGTAAAAGACCTGACCCTCATGGGCATAGCGGCCGTTGTAGGGGCGGGGATATTTTCGACAATTGGGGAAGCTTCATTTCATGGTGGCCCCGCGGTTTCCATCTTATTTATTTTAACAGCCGTTACCTGCGGTTTTTCGGCTTTGTGTTATGCCGAATTTGCCTCGCGCATCCCGGTTGCGGGTAGTGCCTATACTTATGCTTATGCATCGTTCGGCGAGCTGATTGCCTGGATCATAGGCTGGGACTTATTAATGGAATACGCCATCGGAAACATTGCCGTAGCTATTTCCTGGAGCGAGTATTTTGTAAACCTGCTTGAAGGTTTTCATATCCACATGCCTAAGTTTTTAACTATGGACTATGTTTCGGCCTTACGTGGCCATGAGCAGGTTCTTGCCGCGGGCAAAAATCTGGCTGATATCAGTGATAAGGTAAAGTCAGAAGCGCTGGCCTGGGATCAGGCGCCGGGCTTTGGCAACTTTAAACTCATAGCTAATTTACCCGCCCTGTTAATTGTAATCATCATTACTTACCTGGTTTACGTAGGTATCCGCGAAACAAAAAAGGCTACCAATGCTATGGTGGTGCTCAAAATAGTGATCGTTATAGCGGTGATAGTGGTAGGCTTTTTTTACGTTACACCTGCCAACTGGCACCCTTTTATGCCTAACGGTTTCAGCGGTGTTATGAAAGGTGTATCGGGTGTATTCTTTGCCTATATCGGTTTCGACGCGATATCAACTACCGCCGAAGAATGCGAAAAGCCTCAGCGTGATCTGCCCCGCGGTATGATCTATTCACTCGTGATTTGTACGGTGTTGTACATTCTGATAGCATTGGTACTTACCGGTATGGTAAGCTATAAAGATCTGCAGGTTGGCGACCCATTGGCTTTTGTTTTCGCGAAGGTTGGTTTAAATAAAATAAGCTACGTGATCTCAATCAGTGCGGTTATTGCAACGGCCAGTGTATTGCTGATATTTCAGTTAGGACAGCCGCGTATCTGGATGAGCATGAGCCGTGATGGTTTACTGCCTAAAGCGTTTTCACGTATCCATCCAAAATACCAAACACCTGCTTTTGCTACTGTGGTAACCGGCTTTGTGGTTGCTATACCGGCGCTGTTTATGAACCTTACCGAGGTTACAGATCTAACCAGCATAGGTACCCTTTTTGCCTTTGTATTGGTTTGCGGCGGTGTGTTGCTGCTTCCCCGTCAGGAAGCAGAGAAAGGTAAATTTCACTTACCATATGTAAATGGCAAATTCATTGTGCCAATTCTTACGCTTATCATTTTGGGTTCGGTGGCTTATTTTAAGCCAGCTGCCCAGGTTGAAATGATGCAGTTTAAAAAGCTTAAGGACAGGAGCGACATTATTGACAATATGGATAACAATGACAAGCTAAGCCTGCTTAAAACTACTAATCAGCTTTATAATACCAACGTTGTTGCCCAGCCAGATTCCGCCAAAAAATATTTTAAAGATATAGAAGAAGATAAATTCAATACTGCGTTAAGGCAAACCAGTGATATCAGCGACGCCAAAAAGTACTATCTTGGTTTTGATGGTTTCCTTTACAATTTCCCTAACTATCTTTTCTTTATCCTGATCATCATCATCGCGGTTTATAGCTTTATCAAAAACTTCTCCCTGATCCCGGTTTTGGGGCTGATGAGTTGTTTTTATCTCATGACCGAACTCGGTTATACCAACTGGCTAAGGTTTTTAATTTGGCTGGTAATTGGATTGGTTGTTTACGGTACCTACAGCTATAAAAACAGCGCCTTGGGTAAAGAATCTGTAACCGCGTAAATATATCATGTGGACCTGCCCCTTATGCGAACGTGAATTTACAGCCACTAACCAGGTACACTCATGTCGCGACAGGGAATTATCAGAAGCGCTAAACGGTAAATCGCCGCATACCGTAGCTTTGTTTGATCATTTGGTTGATGAATATCTGCAGATAGGCCCCGTCAAAGTTTACCCCACCAAAAGCATGATAGCTTTGGGGGCGAGGGTAAACTTTGCTTATATCTCCCAATTAGGCAAAAACTTTATTGATGTGGTATTTCCCTTTAAACAGGCTTATGACGATAACCTGTGCTTCAGCAAGATAAAGCAGGTACCGGGCACCAATCAGTATAACCACTACTTCAGGATGTATTTTAAGGAAGATATTAATAACGAAGTACGGAAGTACATGCGAATGGCCTGGGAAATGGGCGCGTAGAAAAGCGACACTACCGCAGATGAAATTTTATGTCATTGCGAGCGAAGCGTGGCAATCGCACGGAAGCATAGCCGCCCTGTATAGCATGCGGTTGCTTCGTTACTCGCAATAACAAGTTAATTAATACCAAACAAAAAAACCTCCCGTTTCCGGAAGGCTTTCAATATTAAAAAGGCTGTTTAATTAACCCTGTGTATTTCAATTGCTTCAGGTATAGCAAGTACCAGGGGCACTTTTTCAACCGTTACAAAGCTCAGGTCGAGGCCGAAACCACGCTCCTCAGATAAACTTACTTTCTTAAGCTGCTTGTAGTAATCCATAATAAAGCGTTCAACAAACGACAGGTTATGCGAACGTGAGAAGATCTTCTCGATCACCACAAAACGGAAGTCGCCTACTATTTTGTGCTTGTTCAGCGATTTGTAGGTGCTGGTAATATCAACCTCGCCTTTTTTAACCAAGTCTTCCACTACTTTTCTGAATAGCAGGTTTATTTGCTGCTCAACACGGAAACCGAGCTTAAAGTCAATACGGATCAATTTATTTGGTACCAGGTGGTCAACTTCGTATTCGCGTTTGTAAGGCTCGTCCACAACGTCAACGTGTACCAGCCAGTAAACATCGGCACGTTTAGGTTGCTTTTGCAGTATTGAGTAAACAATTTTTGATTCAATTTCCGAATTGAAATTGGCGCTGGTTAAGTACACCAGTTGCGAGGCATATTTAGGCACGCTTTCGTCAAGGCTCAGCTCTGTTATAATATCGAAATAATCCTCAATCTCAACAAACTTAACATAGCGGTTCCTGATTTTACGGGCAGTATGCCATGTCCACATTACAGTGAACAGAACGAAGCCTATTGACAAGGTAAACCAACCACCATCTAAAAACTTATGCAGGTTACCGGTAAGGAAAGTACCTTCAATAAGCAGGTAAACCGCTAAAAAGGTATTGATGATATAATTAGGAACCTTTTTACGTTTCAGGAATTTAGATACCAGTATGGTGGTCATGAGCATGGCTACGGTAATACTTAAACCGTAAGCAGCCTCCATTTTGTCCGAATGTTTGAAGATGAGTACTACACCTAAACAACCGGCCCAAAGTAACCAATTAACGCTTGGTACATACAGTTGCCCTTTTTGTTCGGAGGGGTAATTGATCCTCACTTTTGGCCAAAGGTTAAGCCTTACGGCCTCGGCAATAAGTGTAAATGAACCCGATATAAGCGCCTGGCTGGCAATAATTGCAGCCACGGTAGCGATACCAATACCATAGATCAGGAACCATGACGGCATGATCTGGTAAAATGGATTGTTAGAGTTCAAATCCATCGTGTGGCCGTTGCGCTGTAATAGCCATACCGCCTGCCCCAGGTAGTTTAAGATCAAACATATTTTAACATACACCCAGCTTACACGGATGTTTGCTTTACCGCAGTGACCAAGGTCGGAGTATAGGGCCTCTGCACCTGTAGTACACAGGAACACGGCACCCAGTATAATAAACGCGCCATCACTTGAGCTTGAAGTAAGCAATTTAAATGCATAGTACGGGTTCAGAGAACGGATAACCCATGGATCGTGCACGATATAAGTAAGTCCCAAAACTCCCATCATAGTAAACCAAAGGAACATAATAGGCCCAAATGCTTTACCCACCAGTGATGTACCAAACTGTTGAATGATGAAGAGTACTGTAATAATGGCCATTACCACATATACAGTTGGTAAATTGGGGTAATAAGTTTGCAAACCTTCAATAGCCGATGATATGGTAATTGGCGGGGTAATGATACCATCGGCAAGCAAGGCACAACCGCCCACTACCGCGGGAACAATAAGCCATTTTGCTTTACGACGTACCAATGAGAACAGCGAAAAAATGCCACCCTCACCTTTGTTGTCGGCCCTTAGCGTGATTACCACATATTTTAAAGTGGTTTGCAGGGTTAATGTCCAGAAAATAAGCGAAACACCTCCAAGAATTAACGTTTCTGAAATTTGACGTTGGCCAACTATGGCCTTAAATACGTATAATGGGGAGGTACCAATATCACCGTAAATTATTCCTAAACTGATCAGGAAGCCAGCGGCCGACAGTTTATGCAGATCTTTATGATTTGACACTTTTATGATTTAGAGATGGCAAAAATATTAATTTTTTTGGTTAAACCATTATACTGATTAAACGTATAAGGAAATAATGTGTCTACAATACAATAAGGTTACACATTTTGTTAAAATTTGTTAAAAAGTTTTACAAAAACATTAATATTTAATGGGATGAGGGCATTATTTATACTTTTGTAGAATCATACTAAATAATGAGGCGGAATTTTACATATTCTTATGTTTACACGTATACGTGGATCGTGATGATTGCGATGGCAATTTTCATGAACTTCGCCTTTGTAGTTGATGGGCATACGCTAAAGTCTGATACCGTGTATCTTAGGGGTAAAACCAAGGGCGCCAAGACATCTTATTTAAAAAATGGCCTGCATCTTTCGCTTCCTCCGTTAAAACCTGCTGTTACTTCAAATGTTAAATTGAATGTATCAAGGCCAGATGACAAGCTGTTAAGTGATGTGCAGTTGTACCCAAATCCGGTTACCGATCAAATTAATCTTAAATACTCTATATCGCGCAATACCAACGTTACCATTAAAATAATGGATGTGTTGGGTAACGATATTTCCACCCTGTTTTCGCAAAGGGTTGAATCTGGCGATCATAATCTGAATTACCCTATCAGCAATAAGCTGGTGCGCGGTTTTTATTTTGTACGCGTAGTAGCCGGCACCGAATCTGTTATCAAAAGGATTTCGGTTATTAATTAAACACCCTTCATTTGTTAAGCTAATCAAAAAATAGCTGTTCGAAGTATTTGACTTCGAATTAAATATACGTGTAGTTTGCAACTAATAAAATTACTGTAGTCTGAAGACTACAGGCATAGTGGATCGAAGTCAGAGACTTCGATCTATGTTTGTGATATGATTAACGATATGGGTTATTCACCTTTCAGGCTGCCCCAGCGGGGCAAAAGGTTTGTAGCAATTGGATGGTTGGGTATTATCGCGTGCCATAGGTACGCAACTTTGCAACGTAAGTTTTACTTGAGGCAGGTCAAATAATTAATACAACATTACAAACGTTCTCCCAAACCCATCAAATTTTTTAGCTTTGGCGATTATAGCGTTCATTTATGAAAATTATTGCCATTGGCCGCAACTACGCCGAACACGCCAAAGAACTCAATAACCCGGTACCTACCACTCCGGTTATCTTCATGAAGCCCGACACAGCTTTGCTGAAAGAAAACAAGCCTTTTTATCATCCTGATTTTTCGGAAGATGTTCATCACGAAATAGAACTGGTTTTAAAGATCAGCAAGGAAGGCAAGCATATCAGCGAAAAATTTGCCGCTAACTATTACGAGGAAATTGGTTTGGGGATTGACTTCACCGCGCGCGATGTTCAGGCCCGTCATAAAGAAAAAGGATTGCCCTGGGAGTTAGCCAAAGCTTTTGATGGTTCGGCGCCTATCAGCAATTTTGTGCCTAAAAGCAAGTTTGAGTCGGTTTATGATATCAACTTTAAACTGGATATCAACGGCGAAACACGTCAGCAGGGCAATACCCGCGATCTGCTTTTCTCGTTCGAGAGCATCATCGCATTTGTTTCAAAATACATCACCCTTAAAAAGGGCGACTTAATATTTACAGGCACCCCACCAGGTGTATCAAAAGTAAAAATCGGCGACAGGCTTGAGGGATATCTTGAGGATGAGAAAATGCTTGATTTTTACGTTAAATAAGCATGATCAAAAAATTATTGGTTACAGGTGCAATGTGTTTGGCGCTTTATTCAAACACATTTGCACAGAATGATATTATACAAAGCAGGCAGTACCCGCAAAACTATTTCAGGTATCCGCTTGATCTTACACCTCCCACCACTGCCGGCTCATTTGGTGAGCTAAGGCCTTCGCATTTTCACTCCGGGTTGGATTTTAAAACCAATCAGCGTACCGGCTATCCAGTACATGCCGCTGCCGAAGGATATATATCACGAGTACGTGTGCAGTTTGGTGGTTTTGGACGGGCCATCTACATTACCCATCCTAATGGGTACACCACCGTTTACGGCCATTTGGAAAGTTTTAGCCCGGCGGTTATTGATCTGGTTAAAAAATACCAGTACGATCATCAAACCTATGAGGCCGATTTTAACCTGACGCCAACGCAGGTGCCGGTTAAAAAGGATGAGGTTGTGGCTATTTCTGGTAATGCAGGCGCATCGGCCGGTCCTCATGTGCACTTCGAAATTCGCGACAGTAAAACCGAGGAAACCATTAACGCGCAGTTGTTCGGGCTAACCATTCCGGATAAAGTACCGCCTACAATCACGGCTATCGGCATCTATCACCTTAACGGGAAACCTTTCAGCGAAAAAACTCCTAAGGAGTTTTTAGGAGTGACCGGTGCAGGCGGTAATTACCATCTTATTAAGCCGCAAACGCTGGAGCTAAGCGGCAATATCGGGTTTGGTATTAATACCACCGATATGAACAGCACATCGTTTAATCATAACGGTGTTTATTCCATCGAACTAAAACTGGACGGTAAAACGGTATACACCTTTGCTGTCGAGCGTTTCGCGTTTGATCAAACCCATGCCATCAACGCTTATATCGATTACCCAGCCTTCGAATCATCGCGAAGGTGGATGCAGAAATGTTTCATTCTGCCCGGAAGCCGCATTTCGCTGTATCCGCAATCGGTAAACAATGGCATTATTACATTTGATGACAATGCTATGCACGATGTTGAATATGTAGTGAAAGATGTTGCAGGCAATACATCATCGCTCAAGCTAAAAGTAAAATCTTCTCCGTTTACAAACCCTCAGCCTGTAAAACCTACCGGCACCATGTTTTACTATGATAAGCGAAGCGAGTTTAGCAATGATAAGGTGAAAGTGATCATTATGCCAGGTAATTTGTATGATGACCTGGATTTTCAATATTCGGCATCGGCAAAACCAGCAGGTGCTTATTCGGCCATGCACCATATCCATAACAGGTTAACGCCTATTCATGATAGCTATGAGATTTGGATTAAGCCGGATGTTGACCTCGGTAAGTATGCCGATAAAGCCGTTATTGTGAGCTCGTGGGGAGGCTGCCAGGGAGGTTATTTTAAGGATGGTTACGTGATATCGCAGGTGAGTGCCTTTGGCGATTATTATATTAAGGTAGATACAGTAGCACCGGTTATCCGTCCACTTAATATCAAAAACGGAAGCAATATGAAGGCTGCACGCAGTATTAACTTCAGGATGAGTGATAATTTATCAGGAATTAAAAGCTATACCGGCACCATTGACGGTAAATGGGTGCTAATGGAGCACGATTATAAAAGTAAAATATTAAGTTACACGTTTAATAACGATATTGCACCCGGTAAACACGTGTTTAAGTTGACTTTAGTTGATAACAAGAATAATTTTTCGGAATTTTCCGCCGATTTTTCCAGATAAGTACCTAAATAAAACATGACAACATTAAAAGAAGGCGATAAAGCACCCGCTTTTACCGCTAAAGACCAAAACGGTAAGGAAGTATCCCTTGCCGATTACAAAGGTAAAAATGTGATCCTTTATTTTTACCCAAAAGATGATACCCCAGGCTGTACCGCCGAATCATGCGATTTCAGGGATAATTATCAATCGCTTTTAAGCAAAGGGTATGAAGTAATAGGTGTAAGTACCGACGATGAAAAATCGCACAAAAAATTTGAAACCAAATACAGCCTGCCATTTACACTTATTGCCGATAATGAGCTTAAAATTGTTGAAGCTTATGGCGTTTGGGTTGAGAAGAATATGTACGGCAAAAAATACATGGGTACGGCACGTACTACATTCATAATTGATGCAGAAGGAGTTATTACGCACGTGATTAGCAAGGTTGATACTAAGGCCTCATCACAGCAGGTGCTTGATCTTGTAAAATAAGTGTTAAAAACACAATCATAATAGCTACTTTAGCAGTTCCTAAATTCCATTAATGAAAGCAGACTTACAAACATTAGAAAAAACCGCGTCGCAAATAAGGCGCGACATTGTACGTATGGTACACGGCTGTCAATCGGGTCACCCTGGTGGCTCATTGGGCTGTACCGATTTCTTTACCGCATTGTACTTTTCGGTAATGAACCACGATCCTAAATTTAATATGGATGCTGTTGGCGAGGATATCTTCTTCCTGTCAAACGGCCATATTTCGCCTGTATTTTACAGCACACTGGCACACGCAGGTTACTTCGATAAGGCGGAACTTGCTACTTTCCGTAAGTTGAACGCGCGTTTACAAGGTCACCCAACTACACATGAGCACCTTCCGGGTATCCGTATTGCTTCGGGTTCATTAGGCCAGGGCTTATCGGTAGCTATTGGTGCCGCGCTTGCTAAAAAATTAAATGGTGATAAATCATTGGTGTTTACCCTGCATGGCGATGGAGAGATCCAGGAAGGCCAGATTTGGGAAGCCGCGATGTTTGCTCCTCACAATCATGTTGATAACCTGATCTCGACTATAGATGTTAACGGTCAGCAAATTGATGGTCCAACCAAACAAGTACTTTCATTAGGCGATCTTCGCGCTAAATGGGAAGCTTTTGGCTGGGATGTATTGGATATGAAAGGTAATGATATGGCCGATGTGGTTAGGGTGCTTGAAGAAGCAAAAAGCCGCACAGGACAAGGCAAACCAATCATGATCCTGATGCATACTGAAATGGGTTATGGTGTCGACTTTATGGTAGGCAGCCACAAATGGCACGGTGTTGCTCCAAATGATGAGCAGCTTAAACTGGCGTTAGATCAGTTAGAGGAAACACTGGGCGATTATTAGCCCCCCGGCCCCCTAAAGGGGGAGAGTCAAAAAAACATCAATTTGGTTATCACGATTTAAAATCCAAATTCCTTTCCTTGAAAGAGGGGAGGGGTAGGCAAAATGAAAAAATACACTTACACAGATAAAAAAGATACCCGCTCGGGCTTTGGCGCCGGGTTGCTGGAAGCAGGCCAGAAAAACGATCAGGTTGTTGCTCTTTGTGCCGACCTTATCGGTTCATTGAAAATGAACGATTTTATTAAAGCATTCCCTGAGCGTTTTGTACAGGTAGGTATTGCCGAAGCCAACATGATAGGTATTGCTGCCGGTATGACCATCGGTGGTAAAATCCCTTTCACCGGTACTTTCGCTAACTTCTCTACAGGCAGGGTTTATGACCAGATCCGCCAGTCGGTAGCTTATTCAAACAAAAACGTTAAAATTTGCGCTTCACACGCTGGTTTAACTTTGGGCGAAGACGGTGCTACCCACCAGATCCTGGAAGATATCGGCCTGATGAAAATGTTACCAGGCATGACCGTTATCAACACCTGCGATTATAACCAAACCAAAGCTGCTACTATCGCGATAGCTGATTATGACGGCCCGGTTTACTTACGTTTCGGTCGCCCGGTTGTTCCTATCTTTACCGATCCTGATCAAAAATTTGAAATTGGTAAAGCATGGATGGTGAACGAAGGTGCAGATGTAAGTATCTTTGCTACCGGTCACCTGGTATGGCAGGCTATTTTAGCCGGCGAAATCTTGGCTGAGCAGGGTATCGATGCCGAGATCATCAACATCCACACCATTAAACCGCTGGATGAAGAGGCTGTATTAAAATCAGTTGCTAAAACCGGTTGCGTAGTTACTGCCGAAGAGCATAACCGTTTAGGTGGCTTGGGTGATAGCATTGCGCAGGTACTTGCGGTACACAACCCATCACCACAGGAGTACGTAGCTGTTAACGATAGCTTTGGCGAAAGTGGTACACCAGAACAACTGATGACAAAATACGGCTTAGATGCCGAGCATATTGTGGCAGCGGTTAAAAAGGTGATAGAAAGAAAAAACAAAAAAGGTTAATTAAACCTTTAACATTAATAAAATTCTAAAAATGTCGGTACAGGTTGAAGATTCAGAGATATTAAGCAAGTTTCAGGACGGAAAGACCCGGAATGAGGCATTTAACCTGTTGTTGAAAAAATACCAGCAGAAAATATACTGGCACATCCGTCGTATGGTTGTTGATCATGACGATGCCGATGACCTGGTTCAGGATGTTTTTGTAAAGGTTTGGAAAAACCTGGCTGGTTTCAGAAACGACGCGCAACTGTACACCTGGATGTACAGGATAGCATCCAACGAATGCATTACTTTTTTGAATAAGAAAAAACAAAAAAATAATGTTTCGTTGGATGATGTTGCTTATGAGCTGGCCGATACACTGGCCGACTCAACCTATTTTAACGGCGACGCCGCGCAGCGTAAACTGCAGGAAGCATTGCTTACCCTGCCCGAAAAACAACGGCTTGTTTTCAATATGAAATACTATGAAGACATGAAGTACGAGGAAATGTCGCAGGTTTTGGGTACCAGTGTGGGGGCTTTAAAAGCATCTTTTCACCTGGCAGTCAAAAAGATAGAAGCTCATTTGCTTGGCAGAGATTAATTTTTTAATTTACGTTAAACCTTTTAGCACAATAGTAATCTATAGTTGTGTATGAAAAGCGATATGGACAATAGGGAATGGCTGGATGATTTCATCGCGCTGAAACAGGTTAGCAAAACTAACCCGTTCACGGTGCCTGATGGCTATTTCCATGAGTTAGCGCAGCACATTACAACACGCATAAGGCTTGAGGGATTAAAGAACTATCCATCTGCAGGGTACACGGTACCTGAAAATTACTTCGACGAGTTAAATAGCAATATCCGGAGCCGCATAAATATTGAAAGTGCTTTTGGCGCAGGTGATTCGGGGTTTACCGTTCCCGAAAATTATTTTGATGAGCTTAGCAGCAACATTCAAAGCCGTATTGTGGTAGATGAAGCCATGGATGCGGGCGAGGGTTTCACGGTGCCCGAAAACTATTTTGACGAACTGAGCAGTAACATCCAAAGCCGCATTGCGGTAGAGGAAGCTATAAGTATGGCCGATGAAGGCTTCACGGTTCCCGAGAATTACTTTGGCCAACTGAGCAGTAATATCCAGAGCCGTATTGCGGTGGAGGAGGCCATGGGCGATGAAGGCTTTACCGTTCCTGAAAATTATTTTGAGGAATTGAGCGCCAATATCCAAAGCCGCATAGCGGTTGAGGAAGCTATGAACGTAGAGCATGAGGGCTTTGAAGTGCCTGCAAACTATTTTGACAAGCTTAGCCAACGCATTTTGGATAAAACCGTAAATGCCGAGGCAGAAGAGGAGCAGGAAGCAGATAACGTTGTAAGCATTAATAAAGCTAAGCCTGTACAGAAAAAAGGCATGGTAAGGAGGCTTTGGTCATCACCAACCATCAGGTATGCTACAGCCGCTTGTTTTGCCCTGATACTTGGCGTAGGTGTTATTTTCAGGGGAGATTTACAGCCTTCAGATCATAACCACTCTTATTTACACGAGCAGGTATCATCAGTTCCGGTTGATGAAATAAAAAGCTACCTTCAGTTGCACATGGACGCAAGCGATACCCGTACACTGATGGATGCTAATCAGAAAAGTAATACAAGTAATGCAGACGAAGATCTGTCGGATTATATAGATAATTAAACAGAGGAAATATTTAATGAGTAAATTGATCAGGCATATTTGTATTGTGCTATTTGTTATGGCTATAGGCTATGAAGCTGTGGGGCAGGTTAACCGCTTTGTTCCGGCTCAAACACCTTCAAGGCCCGAGCTTAATCCCGTTCGCCCTAATGGCAACAAAAAGGGTGCTATGGGAAAAAGACTTGAGGCTGCCCGTAACAGGTATATCAGCCGCCAGCTTGATCTTACCGATGATGAAGCAACCAAATTCTGGCCGCTTTATAATCAATATCAGCAGGAGCTTACTGCTGTGCGTATCCTGAAGCGTTTAAACAACTCAACCTCATCAACCAACGGTACTGAGCAAATAGATAAAGAAATTTATTACGAAAGCCAGTTGGTTGGGATCCGTAAACGTTACCGTGATTCGTTCTCCAAAATTCTTCCGCCCGAAAAGGTGAGCGTGCTTTACAAAAGCGAGCAGGAGTTTAACGACGAACTCATCAAACAACTCAGCGAACGCAGCGAAAGAGCGGGGAATTAGGGGAGAGATTAGGGGTTGGAGTTTAGAGATTAGTTACCTCACTGTCTTGAAAATTTAAAGTATTTCAAATAACATTTGCAGATGGATTTTCGTCCATCTGTTTTAGTTTATCTTTGTCGCTAAAATTTAAGTAAGCGTCATTGCGGATCTAAGACTTACGAAGTTTTTAAAACTTCGTAAGTCTGGGTTCTACTACTCGTCATTGCGAGGTACGAAGCAATCCCCGATGAGCAGAGCCGCCTGGTATAGTTCGCGATTGCCTCGTACCTCGCAATGACGTCTTTTTAAGATTCACAACAAAATCGACTTAAGACTCAAAACTTAAGACTCAGAACTTAGCATCATGACAACTCTTCGCCAGCTTTTTTTAGCCAATAACGCTCAAACCACCAATTTCCCTTTATTGCTTGAATTTGAGCGTGCCGAAGGTGTTTATATGTACAATGCGGAGGGCAAACCTTACATCGACTTGATATCAGGCATTGGTGTTAGCAGCCTGGGACACAGTAATCCTTATGTTATTAACGCTATAAAAGAGCAGGTTGATAAATATATGCACCTGATGGTATACGGCGAATACGTACAGACACCGCAAGTCCGCTTTGCCGAAAAGCTGGTTTCTGTATTGCCGGATAACCTGCAATCGGTTTATTTTACCAATTCCGGAGCTGAAGCTGTTGAGGGCGCATTAAAGTTGGCCAAGCGCTTCACTGGCCGGCAGCAGATTGTAGCTTGCCATAATTCTTATCATGGCAGTACCCAGGGTGCTTTAAGCGTAATGGGTAATGAAGAGTTTAAACAGGCATACAGACCATTATTACCCGGAGTAAACTTTATCCGCTTTAATAATCCTGAAGATCTGGATTTGATCACTGAGCAAACAGCTTGCGTGATCGTTGAAACTATACAGGGTGAAGCCGGGATCCGCGTGCCGGATTTGACCTATATGCAAGCTTTACGTGCCCGCTGTACCAAAACAGGTACCTTGCTGATACTGGATGAAATTCAGGCGGCTTTCGGCCGTACAGGTAAGCTTTTCGCTTTTGAGCATTTTGATATTGTCCCTGATATTCTGTTGCTGGCAAAAGCCCTGGGCGGCGGAATGCCGATAGGAGCATTCATCTCATCAAACCAGATCATGGATGCGCTGAAGGAAAATCCGATACTTGGTCATATCACTACCTTTGGTGGGCACCCGGTATGTTGCGCGGCGGGTTTGGCTGCCTTAGAGTTTCTGCTGGATAATGATCTTGTATCTGCCGTTGCAAACAAAGAAGCCCTGTTTCGCGAATTGCTTGTACACCCCGCTATACACCAGGTTCGTGGTAAAGGCCTGATGATGGCTGTTGAATTAGAAGATTTCGATCTTAATAAAAAAATAATTGACCGCTGTATCGAAAACGGCGTGATAACCGACTGGTTCCTGCATTGCAGTAACTCTATGCGCCTGGCCCCGCCGCTTATTATCACCCCAAATGAGATCAGGAAAGCTTGTGATGTGATTATAGAGGCGATTGATTTCTATGCCAATAAATAAAAGAAATAATCCTTTCGTTGTCATTTCGAACGAGGAACGAGGAGAAATCTTATACAATATGATAAGCAACTATGCAGGTTGAATTTGCATGACGTATAAGATTTCTCTTTCGTCCCGCCGCGTGATCCCCCGGCCATGCTCTATCGAAATGACAACATTTATAACAATAATCCCTCCCTGTAACTTGCCTGTTACAACTGTTAAATAATATCGCAAAATTTTAGTTTGAGTTAAATTGGTATGGTTTGTGCATTTATACCTGTATCTATGAAAATAGTGCCTTGGATGTATCCGAAGCAATAATTCAGGTCACTTATTGCACTTTTTTGTAGTCATTCTGTTTTTACAATTAATTAAATTTTTTAAAACAGAACAGTGAAATGAATCTATACACAATCTACTTATGAAAATAGCATATATATCCACTTATCCTCCCCGCGAATGCGGTCTTGCAACATTTAACAATAATTTAATGCATGCCATTAGTTCAAATTTTCCCGAAAGGAAAAACCTGGCACAAAATGGATTTGTTGTAGCCCTTAATGATTCGGAAAATTTACAGGAATACGAGTACCCGGAGGAGGTAAAATATGTTATCCGTCAAAACCACCAGAAAGATTATATCCGGGCGGCAAACTACATCAATACGAGTGATGCCGACGTATGCATCATGGAACATGAATTTGGTATTTATGGCGGCGAAAGCGGCATTTATATTCTTCCGCTGATCAATCGCCTCGAGAAACCGCTGATCTCTATCCTGCATACCATATTAAAAGATCCGAGCTATGTGCAGCGCATCATCATCCGCGAGATAGCCGAGCAATCGTCAAAGATTGTGGTGATGAGTAAACGTGCGGTTGAATTTCTGACTAACATTTATGAAATCCCTGCCGATAAGATCCAGATCATTGAGCATGGTGTTCCTGATGTTGAAGCGCCGGTTGAAAACCCGGTTAAAAATCTGTCGTCATTTAAAAATAAAAGGGTAATGTTAACCTTTGGTTTGTTAAGCCGCAACAAAGGTTTGGAAACCGTAGTTAAGGCCCTCCCAAAAATAGTTGAGAAACACCCTGACGTAATGTACGTAGTATTGGGTAACACACATCCTGGCGTTATCAAAAGCTCGGGCGAAGAGTATCGCGACCACCTGAAATCGCTTGCCGCGCAGTTAGGGGTTTCTAAAAATCTCGCTTTCATAGCTAAGTTTGTCTCTGAAGAAGAGCTGGTGAATTACCTTACCGCTTGTGAAATCTACGTTACTCCATATTTAAATGAAGCCCAAATCACTAGCGGTACGCTTTCATACGCAGTTGGTGCAGGCGCGGCGGTAGTTTCAACCCCGTATTGGCATGCCACCGAGTTACTGGCGGATAAACGCGGCAGGTTGTTTGATTTTAAAAATTCAGATGCATTGGCCGATACAGTTATTGAACTACTTGACCAGGATCGTGTACTTGCCGAGTTGAAAGAAAATGCTTACCAGTATGGGCTGCATTTGCGCTGGCCGGTTATTGGCGCCGAGTTTATTAAAGTGGCCCAGGAATCATTGGTACGTTACGACTTTAGTGACAAGATCCTTCGCAATAGTATAGTCGATCCTGAAATACTTCCAAAATTCAGTTTAACCCATGTTTTGCGCCTGACCGACGATACAGGTATTGTACAACATGCCAAATACGGGATCCCAAATCTGAAAGAGGGTTATTGTTTAGACGATAATGCCCGCGCGCTGATTATGGCACTCATGGCTTACCAACGCAATGGAAGCCGGGAAGCTTTTGAATTGCTGCCAATATACCTGAGCTATATCCACTACATGCAAACCGATGACGGCAACTTCCGCAACTTCCTGAGTTTCGACAGGCGTTACCTGGATGAGGTTGGATCGGAAGATTCATTTGGGCGTACTATTTGGGCATTAGGTCATTTAATTGGCTGTGCCGCAAGTAATTCATACCGGGAATTTTCGTTAGAGATCTTCCACAAATCCGTTCCGCATTTTGCAGCTCTGAAGCATTTGAGGGGAATGGCGAATACCATAATCGGTATCAGTTTATATCTGCAGGTCTATCCTACAGATGAGGGTATGGTAAAAATATTAGCCAATTTAACCCAGCCGCTGATAGATGCTTATAACAATACTCAATCAGATGATTGGCAGTGGTTTGAAGAAAAGATGACCTATGATAATGCCATTCTTCCGCTGGCTTTACTGCATTCGTGCGAGATAACGGGAAATGAAGAGGCAAAGAAAATAGCTTTGGCAACCATGGCTTTCCTTGATCAGCTTACATTGTCAAACGGGTATTTGAGCCCGGTAGGTAATGACGGCTGGTATTACCGTGGTGGTACCTTCCCTACGTTTGATCAGCAGGCGATAGAAACCATGGCTATGGTACTGATGCATTTTCAGGCTTACCAGATTTTCAGAGTTCCGCAGTATATCGAAAAAATGTTCCTGAGCTATAAATGGTTCCTTGGTGAAAACACCCTGCGAGCCCCGTTGTATGATCATGAAACCAAAGGATGCTGTGATGGCTTGCTGCCGGGCGGCATAAACCGTAACCAGGGGGCAGAAAGCACGCTGGCTTACCTCATATCACACTTAACTGTATTGAAAGCTTTCGAGTTAGAATACGAATATAACAAGTACGGTCAAAAATTACAGACCTGCTAAATGAAAGTAGCTGTATTAGCCCCTGTTGCCTGGCGCACACCGCCCAGGCACTACGGGCCATGGGAACAAATAGCATCAAACATAGCCGAAGGTATGGTTAAGCTGGGCGCGGAAGTAACACTCTTTGCCACCGGTGACTCTATAACAGCGGGTACGCTTGATGCCATTTGTGCTGCCGGTTACGAGGAAGACCGTACACAGGACGCCAAGGTGCTGGAATGCCTGCATATCAGTAATCTGATGGAAAAGGCCGGGCAGTTTGATATCATTCATAATAACTTCGATTTTCTGCCGCTTACTTACTCGGGTTTGACCAAAACTCCGGTGATCACTACTATTCACGGCTTTTCATCACCAAAGATCGTCCCGGTATATAAAAAATACAACAGTAGGGGACATTATGTATCCATCAGCAATGCAGACCGTAGTCCGGAGCTTGATTACCTCGCTACAGTTTACAACGGCATGGACACCCGGGATTTTAATTTTTATGAGCAACCGGATGATTACCTGCTATATTTCGGCCGCATCCATCCGGATAAGGGAACAGCCGAGGCTATCGAGATCGCCAAAAAAAGTAAACGAAAGTTGCTAATAGCGGGCATAGTGCAGGACGCTAATTATTTTAAAGAAAAGATAGAGCCGCAACTCTCGGCAGATATAGAATATATAGGTCACGCCGGACCGGAAAAACGTCGGGATCTTTTAGGGAAAGCTTATGCTTTGCTGCATCCTATTAGTTTTAATGAACCATTTGGTTTAAGTGTAGCGGAAGCCATGCTTTGCGGTACGCCTGTTATTGCTTTTAATCGTGGATCGATGCGGGAACTGATTAAGGATAGACAAACCGGTTTTTTGGTTGATACCGTCGAGGAAGCGGTGGAAGCGGTTGCTGCTGTTGGTGAGATTAAAAGGATTGATTGTTACAACTGGGCTAATGCCCGGTTTTCGAGCGAGAAAATGGTGAGTGATTATTGGGCGTTGTATAAGAGGATATTGGCAAAATAAATAGCTGCCGCGGGTTTAACGAAGCGTAACCTGTGGTGATAAAAAATATGTCATTGCGAGGAACGAAGCAATCGCACGGAAGCACGGCCGCTCTGTAAAGCATGCGATTGCTTCGTTCCTCGCAATGACATAAAGTATTATCGAATTATTTAATTCAACTTATCCAACTCCGCTTTCACAAACTCAGCCAGTTCTTTTACGTAAGCCGCGCTGAAATCAAATTTGATCCCTGCAGTTTCATAAATTTCCCTGATGGTTTTGGTGTAGCCTAACTTAAGAGCGTTAAGATATTGCTGTAAACCTTTTTCAGGGTTTTCTTTATAGTTTTTCCAAACGGCTATAGCGCCTAACTGGGCCATGCCATATTCAATGTAATAGAAGGGTACTTCGAAAATGTGCAATTGTTTTTGCCATAAGTTTGACAATGCTTCGCGGTGTTCGCTCCAATCGGCAAAGTTTGCGCCGAATGGTTCGAAGATCTCGATCCATGCCGTTGTGCGGTCGGCATCAGTGTGGCCCGGATTGGTATAGATCCAATGTTGAAACTGGTCAACCACGGCTACCCATGGCAGGGTTTTCAACACATCCACCAATTGGTCGCGTTTAGCGCGTTTCAGGTCTTCCTCGTTATCAAAATAAACATTCCAGTTATCCATCGAGATCAGCTCCATTGACATAGAGGCCAGTTCTGCAACTTCAGATGGGCAATGTTTAAAATCATTCAGCTCGAGGTCGGCAGTAAGGAAAGTATGTACCGCATGACCGCCTTCGTGTACCATCGTGGTTAAATCGCGGAATGTATTGGCCGAGTTCATGAAAATGAACGGCGCGCCCGTTTCGGCCAGGGGATAGTTGTAGCCACCTGGTGCTTTACCTTTACGGCTTTCAACATCAAACAGGCCGTTATCTTTCATTATTTCTAAACGCTCTCCCAAATAGCGGTTAATGTTGCTGAAGCACTGGATAGATTTTTCGATCAGGTCTTCACCATTTTGGAATGGCTTAAGCGCTGGTTTGCCCGAAATATCTACATCCATATCCCACGGCTTAAGGGTCGGTAGCCCTAAAGCCTCACGGCGTTTTTCGGCCTGAGCCTTGAGGATCGGAACTATTTCGGTCTCAATAGCTGCATGGAAGGCATAGCAAT
The DNA here is from genome assembly GCF_003351025.1 of Mucilaginibacter endophyticus. Taxonomy (GTDB): domain Bacteria; phylum Bacteroidota; class Bacteroidia; order Sphingobacteriales; family Sphingobacteriaceae; genus Mucilaginibacter; species Mucilaginibacter endophyticus. The sequence goes on from NZ_QPCG01000001.1 coordinate 331,683, forward strand.
CCTGCGGGGTATAATCAAAACGGCCTAAAGCCTGGAACATGTAATCGCGGAAGTTTTCAAAACCTGCGTTGGTAGCTACTGTATGACGAAGCTTGCGCAGATGGTCAAAAAGCTCGTTCAGCTTTTCTTTATCCTGTAAACGGCGATTGGTTATCTTTTCCCAAACTTCCTGGCGCTTGGCACGGTCGGTACCTTTTAAAAATACAGATGCCTGCTCTAAGGTAAACTCCTTATCATCAACATGAACAGACATAGAGCCGGTTATCGACTGGTATTTCTGCTGCTCAACCTGGATCTCGGTTTGTACCGGGATATTTTCCTCGCGGAAAAGTTCCAATGCTTTTTTTACAGCACGGAGGAAAACGAAATACTTATGGCTGTCCAGTTTGTCAACATACTCGCTGGCAACCAGTTTTTTGTTGAGTTCGTTGCTGAAAGGGGCTATTTTTGGCTCAATTTCGGTAGCAAAGTATTGGAATTTCTGAAGCAGCTCCTCGCTGGTAGTATCGCAGGTCATGCGGATGTAGCGCCATGCAAAGTCTTCTTCCAATGCAGCTTCAAGCTCGCTTTTATCGCGCAGCCATTTTTCCAGTTCTTCAACCGAATTAATAGGACGATCAAGCAGTTCTTTATAAAAAGGTTCAAGCGTTTCCCATTTAATATCAAGGGAAGCCGGGATATATGTTCTTGTTTTTTTGTGGATCATAATTTTTAGATGTGCAGATATGCTTATGTGCAAATGTGCAGATTATGGTTGGAGATGTGCAAATAATACACGTTTAAATGTGTTTTATTTGATAAACGAAAAGTATATCCACCACGTCATTGCGAGGCACGAAGCAATCCCCGATTTGCAGGTCCACTCTATATAGTTCGCTATTGCTTCGTGCCTCGCAATGGCGTTTTTTGTTTTTAAACAGTTATTTACAACTCCATACTCAACCCTTATGAAGCGTTTTTGATATTTCGGTTATGCCATCCTCATAGCTTGTTGGTTTAAAGTTGAATGCTTTCTCAAATTTGCTGCTGTCGAAAATATAATCGTGATCGTATTGGTAATACATCTCCACTGTACCCATTACCACCTTTTTAAATAAACCGAACAGCCATAGCATTACTTTATTAACGCGCCTATATTTTGGTTCAACTTTATAAACCCTGGCGGCAATATCCAAAAACTGTTTACCGGTGATGGCCGGCGGAGTAGGGAGGTGCCAGATCTGGTTGCCGCTATCGGGGGCCTGACCAAGCATGAACATAGCTTTACCTGCGTCAGGCACATAAATAAAATTGTGTTTACAATCCGGATTGCCTATCCATTGTGCGTTTTGTTTTTTGGCGTAATTGCTCAGCACCATCATATCAACAAAGCTGTTAATCGGGGCGCCATAAAAATCAGGTGCACGGGCTATAGTTGCGTTGATATTACCGGCCTTGACTTCGTTCATGAGCATTTCTGCAATCCCTGCACGAATCTCGCCTTTAACACTGCTTGGTTTATAGGGCGTGTTTTCGGTCATGGCGCCGTTAACCAGGCCGTACATATAAACATTATCAAAAAATATTAAACGGGCACCGGTTGCTTTGGTAACGTTAATTACGTTTTGCATGATCACCGGCCATTGTACCCGCCAGATGTCTTTATCATAAACCAGGCCTGCTACAAGGTAAATCACTGTTGATCCTTGTGCTGCGGACAGTACCTCATCGTAATTTAACAAGTCGGCTTTTTGCCAGGTTACTTTATTGTTGTTATTGGTGTTAACCGGTTTGCGGCTAACTAAGCGGATGGTTTCGTTATGGTTGATTAACTCTTTGGTAAGGGCGTTCGCTACCGGACCGCCGGCTCCTAATATAGTATGCATGATCTTTTTCGTTTTGTGTATAACAAAGGTAGGTGCCCTTTGTAAATCAAAACGTTAACAAAAGATAAGGAATTAAGGGAATTCGGATGTTCGATTTCGGATTTACTTTGATTTCGGAATTCGGATGTTCGATTTCGAATTTAAATGGATTTTTGAATTTTATTTGCTTTGTGCTTTAAGCCTTCAGCTTTGGGCTTTTTTCTTTTCGACTTTTTGCTTCCAGCTTTTAAAAAAAACCTTTCGCCTTTCGCCTTTGACCTTTCACCTCAAATCAAGCGCTTATCTTCATGATCCTTCTTCTGATCCGCGATAGCGAAACCGGGGTAATGCCTAAAAAGTTGGCAATGTAATGTTGCGGAATTCGGTACAGTGCTTCGCCACCGGTTTCGAGGAGCTGGCTGTAACGTTCTTCGGGAGATTGGGTAATGAATGAGGTTACACGTTCTTCGTAGCAAATAAGGTAATGCTCGGCTATTAACCTGCCAAAACGTTCCATCTTAAAACCGAGCAACTCATTCATGCATGCTTGTTGCAGGTTTTTGTGGCTCAGGTTTACGATGATTGAATCTTCAAGTGCCTGAATATAGTTTACAGCAGGAGTACGTGTAAGGAAACTTTTGTATGAGCTCAGCATTTCATCTTCAAAACTGAAATAGCCTGTTATTTCTTCTCCATCCTTAACGTGGTAATAACGTGCGGATCCCTTTACAACCAGGCCGATCTGATCGCAGACCTTACCGGCCTCTACGTAAAACTTTTTCTTTTTTAACGGATCTACCATTAAATATTGGGATAAAGCCTGCCACTCTTCGTCATTAAGCGGAACAAAGCTTTCAAAATACTTCCTGAACTTGTTGAGGGCGCTTAGTGTATCCATATCCTGTCGAGCAAGAACAATACGGCAAATACTACGCTGGCAATGCCATTGGTTGTCATGAACGCAAAGTTAACGCGACTCAGGTCGTTTGGTTTTACAAGCAGGTGCTGGTAAATCAGCATAGCGCAAAAGAACGCTATCCCGATATAGTACAAGAAGCCTACATGTGTTTCGATAGCCGGCATCATGATAAAGACAGCCGAAAGCACATGTAAAAAGGTAGAGAGCCTCAACGCATTCACCTTACCCAGGTAAGCGGGGATAGAGTGCAGGTTTTGGCTGCGGTCAAAGTCTTCATCTTGTAAAGCATAGATAATATCAAAGCCGCTTACCCAGCATAATACAGATAATGAAAAGAATATTGGAGTAATAGCAAACTGACCGGTAACCACCAAGTAAGCTCCGATAGGGGCAAGTGATAAACCCAAACCTAAAACCAAATGGCACAGCGCCGTAAAACGTTTGGTAGCACTATAACCCATCACCACAAACAAAGCCACCGGCGACAGGAAGAAGCAAAGTTTATTGATAAACCAGGTTGCTGTAATAAACAACAAGCAGTTAATAATAACAAATGTTAAAGCCGCTTTCGGTGTAATCCTTCCGGCCGGGATATCACGCTGTTTGGTACGGGGGTTCTGGATATCGATATCCCTGTCCAGGTAGCGGTTAAAGGCCATGGCCGAGTTGCGCGCAAATACCATACACAGTACCATTAAAACCAGCTTAAGCCAGTCAAAATGATATTGGGTTGTAGTCACCGCCAAAAAAAAGCCGATAAATGCAAACGGCATAGCAAAAATGGTGTGGGCAAAAGTTACTAAGGATAAGTATTTTTTCATTGTTTGTTATTCTCAAGAGGGGGAACCCAAAAATGCTGGCACTTCAAAATTCTGGTTTACTACATCAATAAATTCCAGGATTTCCTCGCGGCCCAGCTGTGTTTCAGACGATGTGATGAAAAACCGTGGTGCTTCTTCAAATGTAGCCATTAAAGCTTTTCTAAATTTGGCTATGCTTTGATCGGTTTTAACGCTCGATTGTTTATCAGCCTTGGTAAACACCAGCACAAATGACAGGCCTTTTTCGCCAAGCCAGTTGCAAAATTCAAGGTCGATTTTTTGCGGCTCCAGGCGACTGTCTATCAGTACCATTACACATTGCAGGCTTTCGCGTTTATCCAGGTATGTATGAATAAACTTATCCCATTTGGCTTTTTCGGTTTTGGAGGCACGGGCATAACCATAGCCGGGCAAATCCACAATGTACCAGCTCTCGTTAATCAAAAAATGATTTATCAGTTGCGTTTTACCGGGAGTTTGCGATGTTTTGGCAAGCCCCTTTTTGCCCGTTAAGGTATTGATAAGGGATGATTTGCCCACGTTTGAGCGCCCTATGAAAGCATACTCTGCCTTAATGGGTGGCGGTAACTTGCTTACCTGGCTATTGCTGCAAATAAATTCGGCCGATTTTACGATCATTCTGCAAAGGTAGTATTTTTACTTAATGCGTTCACTGTTGTAATACCCATGTGTAAATTGCCTCCGCTTATTTATAAGCTTGTTTTACAATAGGAAAACAAAAAGTAATGCAATAATAGGTAAATTTGAATGTTTAAACATGTAATATTATGAACGATTATAAAATACCCGCTCAAACCCGCATAGGCCATGTTCATTTAAAAGTGAGCGACCTCCAAAAATCCCTTGATTTTTATTGCGGTTTGCTGGGGTTTGAAAAAATGGTGATGTACGGCGACCAGGCTGCATTTATTTCGGCCGGCGGTTATCACCACCATATAGGCTTAAATACCTGGCACAGCAAAAGCGCTTCACCGGCTCCGGAATATGCACCGGGATTATATCATACAGCTATCTTATATCCTGAAAGAAAAGACCTCGCCCTTATACTCAAAAGGTTGATCGATGTGCGTTATCAAATCACAGGCGCATCTGACCATGGGGTATCTGAAGCTATTTATCTGAACGATCCTGATCAAAATGGTGTTGAGCTTTATTGGGATAGGCCAAAAGAAGAATGGCCGGTAGATGAAAATGGAGATTTAACGATGTTTACCCGCCGTTTAAATATAGAAAATTTGTTACAACTCGCTAATTAACAGATAAAAACAAACAAAAAAACTCATTGCGGGTTATATTTGCAACGGGGGATCAAAAGATTATTTCTTTCCCGATCATTGGGAGGTGGAACGGCGAAGTAATCCACTGCCGGCGATATTGCATGGTTGCCTGCTGTTAAGGATTGCTTCGTACCTCGCAATGAGTCTTTTAAAAAACTGTTATACGCAGGCACGAAGCAAAAAGTTATAATGCTTTATAATTCCTTTATTTTAATGCTCCGGAAATAGGCTTTGTGACCATGATCCTGCAAGGCAATCAAACCTGTTTTTGCTGTGCCATAATCCGGATAATCCTTCCATTTGCCTTCGGCTTTTTTCTTTTTCCAGTCGTCGGTCCAGGCTTCAAAAGCAATGATCTTTTTGCCATTGAGCCAATGTTCAACATGCCCGTTATTGAAAACGATTTTACTGGTGTTCCAGGTACCAACAGGGGCTACTTTTTTTGAAGCATTTGGCAAGTACATAGCATAATCACAGCCGGTTTTTTGCCAATCTTCCAGTTTATCAGGCCAGCCGGCATCGTCAATGATCTGATACTCGGGGCCGGTTTCATAGCTCGCGTGATATTTAGGATCCTCAACTACATGGTACATCACGCCGCTGTTGCTGCCTTTATTTATTTTCCATTCCCATGAAAGTTCAAAATTAGTGTAGGCTTTATCGGTTACAATATCGCTGCCGGTATCGCCCTGTGCCGCACCAAGACAAACGAGGGCCCCATCAATAATGGTCCAGTTTTTTACCGGGCCTTTTTTATTAAAGCCATGCCAGCCTTTTAGCGTTTTACCGTCAAAAAGGTTTACCCAGCCACCTTTTGCAGGGGTAGCCTGTTTAACCGGTTTATGGTCGTTAACAGGAATGGCCGACGTTTGTACGCAAACCAAACCCGCGGCAGCCATTACTAAGCCGAGTTTTTTGAGTTGTTGTTTCATAATAAGGTATTTGCTGTGAACGGTTATTTTTTGATAAGCTGCATTTTTTCAGGATCCCAGAACATAGGGGTATTGTTATAATAGCTATCGTTACATAACAAGGCAGGCGCTGCGGCACGATAGCCAAATATGGCATCTTCGGTTACTTTGCCTTTGTTACGGATGGCTGTAAAGAAATTGTTCATGTGATCATATGGTCCGCCGAGGTACCCTTTTTCGGCATCGTAAACAATTTCTTCGGGCGGAAGCATTTTTTTACGTTCGGCGTAGCCGCTTCCCGCTTTTTTGAGCTTATCAAGATAAAACGGATCATCAGAAGCTAATATCTTGTTGCGTTTTAAGGTTACTTTGTCCCAGGTTATATCCATTGAGCCTTCGCTGCCTACCAGTTTGAGATAGGTAGTGCCGCTGGTGCCGTCAACAAAGTTGCACCTTAATGAAAGGTTAAAAGCCGGATGAGCCTGTGTTTTCCCATAATCAAAAGTTCCTAAAAGCACATCAGGCACTTCGCGGCCATCGTTCCAGAAACGTAAACCGCCCGAAGCGTAAATTTTATTAGGGCCAACAGAATCGGTTATAAAATGCAGGCTCGAAAAAAGGTGGACAAAAAGATCTCCTGCCATACCTGTTCCATAATCTGTATAATTTCTCCAGCGGAAAAAGCGTTTCTCATCAAACGGGCGTTTCTTGGTGTTGCTGATGTAAGTTTCCCAATCAACGGTTTGCGGCGATGCGTCTTCTGGGATAGGATATTGCCAAACCTCAAGCGGTGCTCTTCGCGCCCAAAAACCTTCGGCATAATTTAATTCGCCAATGGCTCCGCTTTTCAACAACTCATGAGCTTTTTCATTACCTAATGAAGATACACCCTGGCTGCCCACCTGGAAAATCATGCCGGTTTCCTTTTGAGCTTTGATCACCGCGGGGCCTTCGGTAATGGCATGTACCATTGGTTTTTCGCAATACACGTGTTTACCGGCATGCATGGCATCAACAGAAATTTGCTGGTGCCAGTGATCCGGAGTAGCGATGATCACCGCGTCGATATCTTTGCGGTTCAGGATCTCTTTATAAACCCGGGTAGTAAAAATGTCGGCGCCCCAGCGGGTTTTGGCATCTTTCAGTCGGCCGTCATACAAGTCGCAAACGGCTACCAGTTTTACGCCTGGCACCTGAAGTGCGGTAATTGTATCCTGTGTGCCCATGCCACCGGCGCCAATGAGGGCGATGTTTACCTGGTCGTTAGGGCTGTTGCCTACAAGGCGTTTCTGGATAGAAAAAGTTTTGGCCTGGCTTTGGTTGGCCAAAAGGCCCGATCCGGCAGCTACGGCCGCTGTTGCAGTGGTTAGTTTTTTAATGAAACTACGGCGCGAGGATTCTTGTTCGTCTTTCATAAGGATAAGGAAGCAAATTTTAAATGTGATTTGCCGGCATATGCCGGCAATAATTGGTTTCTAAAAATAATGAATTGACTTAACATTTACATAATCAGGGCAACTTAATATCGGGGTAATAACTTCCTGGTGTATAGTTTACTCACCCGGTCCGCGCTTCGCTGGACCACCCTCTCTTCGGCTTCGCCGCAAAGAGGGAAAAGAAAATAAAGAATAAAGTCCCCTCTTTGCGAAGCAGAGAGGGGTGACGAGGGCAGCGATGTCGGGGTGAGTTAACTTGTCAGCGCTGTTTCAGTATTCATTTTTCGGCTGTCTTAATATTAAAGCATTCAGTATACAATCATTATCTTTGCCCGCGATGAGCAAAACCATAACACCGTACCATGACCAGCAGGCTACCAAAAAAGAACAGGTAGCGGATATGTTTAATAATATATCAAAAACATATGATTTCCTGAACCATTTCATGTCGCTTGGTATTGATATCATCTGGCGAAAAAAAGCCATCAACGAGTTAAAAAAGGATAAACCAAAACTGATACTGGATGTTGCTACAGGCACAGGCGATTTTGCTTTTGAGGCTTTATCTATCTTGAAACCTGAAAAAATTATTGGTGTTGATATTTCAAGGGGCATGCTTGATATTGCAGAGCAAAAAATAACAAAACGCGGTTTAAGCGATAAATTTGGTGTAAAGCTGGGCGATTCGGAAAAACTACCTTTTGAAGGGGCGGAGTTTGATGCAGTTACCGTAGCTTATGGTGTCCGCAATTTTGAAAACCTGGAGAAAGGTCTTGCAGATATCAACCGCGTACTTAAACCCGGTGGCAAAGTAGTGGTGCTTGAGTTTTCTAAACCCAAGGTATTCCCGATAAAGCAGCTATATAATTTTTATTTCAGCTATATTACACCAGGAATAGGCAAGTTGTTTAGCAAGGATGCGAGGGCTTATAGTTACCTGCCCGAGTCGGTAGCAGCTTTTCCTGATGGACCTTCTTTTGTGGCTTTGATGGATAAAGTAGGCTTTAAAAATACCAAATGCAGGCCTTTAACGTTTGGTATCTGTTCAATATACACCGGTATTAAATGATTATAAACCGTTACCTGCTTGTAGTTGTACTGATATTTAGCAGCAATGTACTGCTTGCTCAGCGTGTACCTGCATGGGGGGGCGGTGCCGATCAGCAGGATTTGAGCTTTGGCTTTAGTTTTACTTATGTAAGCAGCGATTTCAAAATCGTTAATCAACCCTATTTTCGTCGCCCTTTTTTAGATGAAACCGGTGTGCAAATTAAAGGGCCGCTCAATAGCATCAGCTCAAAAAATTCATCAGGCTTTGGTGTGGGTTTTTTAACAAGGTACAGGCTTACCGAGCACCTGGAAGTACGCACCACGCCGTCATTAATTTTTGCCGACAGATACCTGCATTATTCATATGTTGACCCATCGGAAGATGTAGATAAAAAAGTGCAGACCACTTCGGTTGATGTACCCCTGCAAATAAAATTAAAGTCAGACAGATTGGGCGATTTCAGAGGTTACGTAGTTGGTGGATTGAAATATAGTCAGACCATCGGCTCTAAGAAAAACTCAGATGCCAATCTTGATCTTTCCGAAAAACTGGTGAAAAATGTTAGCGGCTACGCCTCGTATGAAGCAGGTGTAGGTTGTGATATCTACTTTGAATTTTTCAAACTTTCGCCCGAAATCAAGATCTCTAATTCGATAGGTAACGTGTTGGTCAGCGAAAATAATCCATATTCTGCGCCTCTTAGCAGGTTGGGTTTACATACTATTATGTTCAGTCTGATTTTTGAGTAGGAGAGAAGCATAAATTATAATTAAAAATGCCTGTCATTCTGAGCGGTAGCGAAGAATCTTATTCAATATTAAGAGTCACTATGCCAGGCGAAGAAGATCCTTCGTTCCTCAGGATGACAATTCGTTTATGATATCTTTTCAGATTTTGATAGGGGAAGAATGTTTTAACTTACATTCAAAAACAACCTTACTCCCAACCGACAATATTTCAAACTAAAAAACATAATTTCGCTGTTTATAGTTATCAAACCTATGAGTAAGATTGCCTTAATTACAGGAGCTACCGCCGGCATTGGCGAAGCATGCGCACACGTTTTTGCCCGCGAGGGATATAATCTGGTATTAACCGGTCGGCGGTTGGAGCGGCTGGAGAAGCTGGCCAAACATCTGAACGATAAATATAATGTAGAAGTCGCGATTTCATCATTTGATGTTCGTAACCGCGAGGATACCATCAGTAACCTGGAGGCCTTGCCCGAAAAATGGAAGAGAGTAACCGTGTTGGTTAACAATGCAGGCTTAAGCCAGGGACTTGATCCTATTCAAAAAGGTAATATCGACGATTGGGAAACCATGATTGATACCAATATTAAAGGCTTACTGTACGTAAGCCGCGTGGTATCAAACTGGATGATAGCGAATGGCAAAGGTCATATTATAAACCTGGGTTCAATTGCCGGTAAGGAAGTTTACGCCAACGGAAACGTATATTGCGCTACCAAGCATGCTGTTGACGCCCTAAATAAAGGTATGCGGATTGATCTTTTGCCACACGGTATTAAGGTTACGGCGATACATCCGGGTGCGGTTGAAACCGAGTTTTCGGAAGTACGCTTTAAAGGGGATAAGGAACGTGCAAAAAAGGTATATGAAGGTTTTGAACCGCTTGCAGCCGAAGATGTGGCCGAAACTATATGGTTCATTGCATCGCGCCCGGCGCATGTTAACATCAATGATATATTGATCATGCCAACAGCACAGGCAAATGCGGGTACGATATTCAGGGGGTAAATTTGCACATCAAAAACAATTCACTAATTAAAGATATGTCATTAATTACACAAATAGACCAGGACATTAAACTGGCTATGCTTGCCAAGCAGGCAGATCGTTTACAGGGCTTACGTGCCATTAAATCGGCATTGTTATTAGCTAAAACCGAAAAAGGTGCTGCTGATGAACTTACCGAAGACGCGGAGATCAAAGTATTGCAAAAGCTGGTAAAACAGCGTAAAGAGTCGGCAGATATTTATAAAGAGCAAAATCGTGATGATCTTTACCAGGTTGAGATAGCCGAAATGCTGGTTATTGAAGAGTACCTTCCGCAACAAATGAGCAAGTTTGAAATTGAAGGTTATCTTGAAGAACTCATTGGCAGGATAGGTGCTACATCGGTAAAAGATATGGGCCGTGTAATGGGTATGGCCAGTAAAGAACTTGCTGGCAAGGCCGATGGCAAAACAATATCAGAGGTAGTTAAACAGTTGCTGGGCTAAGCAATCGGCATTCAATTATTACTGAGCTTTTTAAATGTTTATGTTGTTTTAATGTTAACTTGTTTAATAAAAGCTTAACATTACTACATTGATAAATAATTACTATACTTGCTAAATGCCGTTGGTAATAAACTAATTTTGCAGCGGAATAACGGGAATTTATACTGAAAGTGAATTTGGTATAGGATAATTTAGAAATTAATTTTTGATATTTATATGGAGTTCGTGCTTAAAGAGGAACACGGTTTTAGTTACATCGATGAGGGCGAAGGAGAAGTGCTGTTACTGCTGCATGGTTTAATGGGGGCGTTGAGTAATTGGGATGGAGTTATTAACGAGTTTAAATCAAAGTACAGGGTTATTATCCCCATGTTGCCGGTTTACGACATGCCACTGATTAGCACCGGGGTGAAAAGTTTATCGAAATTTGTACATAAGTTTATAAAATTTAAAAAGCTTAGTAATATTACTTTACTTGGCAATTCGCTTGGCGGACATGTGGCACTGGTTTATTTAACTACACATCCCGAAAATATAAAAGCGTTGGTTTTAACCGGAAGTTCGGGCCTATACGAAAACGCCTTTGGTGGTTCATTTCCACGTAGGGAGAGTATAGATTTTGTGCGCGAAAAAGTGCAGTTCACTTTCTACGATCCGGCTATAGCTACTGATGACCTGGTGCAGGATGTTTTCCAGACCATTAACGACAGGCATAAGGTGATCCGCTTGCTGGCGATGGCAAAATCGGCCATCAGGCATAATATGAAAAAAGATCTGCATAAGATCACTATCCCGGTATCTTTGATCTGGGGCCGTAATGATAAGATCACGCCGCCAGAGGTAGCTGTTGAATTTAACGAATTGCTTCCGGATTCAGAGCTGCATTGGATTGATAAATGCGGTCATGCCCCAATGATGGAGCATCCTGAAGAATTTAATGTTTTACTTAAGCAGTTTTTAACTAAATTAGAGACCAAAGTAAATGCGTAGATGATAGCACTTGACCTGATAGCTGACTCGATACCACCGGTACACACCTCTGATTCTATTCAGAAAGTGCTGGACCGTATGGTTGAGTTTCGCCTCAGGCATTTGCCTATTGTAAACGAAGAGCAGTTTTTAGGGTTGCTTGCCGAGGATGACCTTATAGGCGAAAGCGATTACCAGGCGCCAATAGGATCATTGGCACTTTCGCTGGTGAATCCGTACGTACTGGAAGATCAGCATATTTATGATGTTATCCGTTTGTTTTACGAACAGCAGCTAACTGTTGTACCGGTGCTTGACGCCAAAAGCAATTACCTTGGCCTGATATCCATTAACGCCATTACAGAATATTTTGCACAGATAACCTCGGTAGCACAGCCGGGAGGGATCATTGTGCTCGAGATTAATAATAAAAATAATTCGCTGGCGCACATGGCTCAGATAGTTGAGTCGGATAATGCGCAGATCCTGAGCTCCTACGTTCAGTCTTTCCCCGATTCAACCCGGATGGAGGTTACGCTTAAAATCAATAAGCAGGATATTTCTGGCATCATAGCCAGTTTCCTGAGGTATGAATATGATATCAAAGCCACCTTCAATCACAAAGATATCAACGATACCGCCCGCGACAGGTATGATTCGCTCATGAATTATCTTAATTTGTAGTCTTAAGCCCGAAGTCGGATATCTGCAATTTAAATTATTGACTTAGGACTCAGAACTTCCGACTTGAGACTAAACCAAATTATAAGCTTGTGCAAACCGCACGGCATCATAGTGATTTTTTAACCGCAACTTATTCTTGATGTTTTTACGATGGGTTTCGGCGGTGGCTGGGGCAATAAACAGTTTGGTGCCTATCTCTGCCGAACTCATGCCCATGGCTATGTATTTCAACACTTCTTTCTCACGCCGGGTAAGGGTTAAAAACAGCAGGTTGTTTTGCCTTAAAAACGAGATATCGTCCATAAGGCGGTTCACTTTGGTAGTGATGTGGTGAACAGGATCCAGCATGCTGGCCAAAGTTAAAATGTGAGTGGCATCGCCTGCTTCATTACGGGAAAAAACATTTGTGGTACTAACAAAAAGCTGCCATTCTGCATGTTGTGAGGCGCGGGCCTGCTGAAAATAAGATACATGGTCCTGGGTGCGGCTTTTTATAAGATGTAATATTTTAGGCACGTATTCGTCGCTATCTTCGGTGTTGAAATATTTTATGTGATAGGTTTCCGGCCCCATAGCCTTTAACTCGTTAAGCGTTGTACCCAATATATTAAGGCCTACACTGTTCATATACACTATCTGCAAAGTTTCAACCTCATGTATGATCAGGGCCGAGGGAAGTTCATCTGCAATTGACTGTATATGGGATAATTTTTGTGTAAAGGTTTGATCCATATATAAATAACCGTTGTTTAATATCTGTAAGATAGGCCAAAATAGTTAAACTTAATTATTTTACTTTGAAGTTATTTATCTGTTAAAGCAATTAAATCGCCCGTATTCGGAAATATAAGCAAACAATAGCATGGGGTTTGTCTTTATAGAGGTATAGTTCATATAACAGGCAAATCAGGAGGCAATTGGAATGTAATGGTTGTGCCGGTATTAATTATTTATGCCTTGCTGCATTAATGTACTTTCAAAGTTCGATATTCGCTTTTTTAAAAAATGAAAATAGCAGTTTACGGCAGGCCATTTAATGAGCCATCTGTTTTACCTTTTATACAGCAGGTTTTTGATAGCCTTGCACAACACAGTGTTGATATTTACGTGCATCAGCAACTTCACGAATACTTGCAGGATAAGCTAACCACAGTACAATATAAAGTATTGCGCCCGGCCGAAACATTGAAAGGTTTTATCGATATTTTTATAACACTTGGTGGTGACGGAACCCTGCTTGATACGGTTACCTTGATCCGCGATTCGGGGATCCCTGTTATAGGTATCAACTTTGGGCGCCTTGGCTTTTTAGCCAGTGTTAATAAAAGCGATATTACCGCGGCTATTCATGCTGTGGTAAACAGGCAATTTACCTGCGATTGCAGGGAGCTGCTCACTGTCGACTCAAACCCTAACGTTTTTGGCAGTAATAATTTCGCACTTAATGATATAACTATCCATAAGCGCGATGATGCTGCCATGATTATAACCCATGTGTTTTTAAATGATGAATTTTTAAATTCATACTGGGGCGATGGGCTTATTATCTCTACATCAACCGGCTCAACGGCTTATTCGTTAAGCTGCGGTGGCCCTATTATTTTTCCGCAGTCAAACAGTATTGTGGTAACCCCTGTATCACCGCATAACCTTAACGTGCGGCCTATAGTGATCCCGGATACGAGCAAGCTTTGCTTCGAGGTTGAAAGCCGGAGTGCCAATTACATCATTTCATGCGATTCGCGGACAGAAGTTTTGGATCAAACAGTTAAGTTTCATGTACAAAAGGCCAGTTTTCAGTTAAATTTAATACGGCTTAGTAATGAAAGTTACTTAACTACGTTAAGAAATAAACTGCTTTGGGGTCTTGACGCCCGTAACTACTAAATTTGATTAATGCCTAAATATCTACTTTTAGCGATATTCTTGTTTTTAACTTATCAGCTGCAGGCCCAAACCTGGGAAATAGGCGGCTCGATAGGTGGTGCAGGCTATATTGGTGATCTTAACCCCAATAACCCTGTCAAAATAAGTGGCGTATCAGCAGGCATATTTGGTAAAAGAAATTTCGACGGCTATTTTTCGGCTAAGCTTAATGTAGGCGTTGGCACTATCTCAGCTTATGACAACCGTTCCGGCTATCCTCAGTTTCGCGAACGTAACCTCAATTTTAAAGATCAGTTGCGTGAGGTTAGCCTTACCGGCGAATTTAATTTCATGAATTATATTCCCGATGCCGGACGAAATAAATATACACCATATATATTTACAGGTATAGGCGTAACATCTTATGCCCCCAGGGCGCAGGATTATCATGGCCGAGAAGTTGGCCTAAGGCAGCTTAAAACCGAGGGGCAGCTGAAACCATATGGCAACAATACAGTTGTGATTCCCTATGGTTTAGGCATTAAGTATAATCTTTCGGGTAAATTTACGATCATGGCCGATATGGGATATCGCTATGCCTTTACCGATTATCTTGATGATGTAAGTGGAGTATACGCCGATAAAACCAAAATGAGCGCGCTTGCCGCTGTACTTTCTGACCGCTCGGGTGAAAAGACCGGCGTTTATACCGGAACTATTGGTTCCCAACGCGGTGATTTCAAATCGCATGATACTTACTTCTTTCTCAATTTTACCATCTCATTTACTTTCGTAACGGCTAATTGTTACTTCTAATCGGCTAAGTCTCATGGGTACAGCATGGATCCGCCTTGGAATTATTATGTCTTTTTGGATAATAAAACAATATTTAATTCGTTTTTAAATTAAAATACAATATTTAATTCTGTTTATGTGTTGTGTTTTGTAATTTAGTATTGTGATTAATTGTTAACCTTAAATCTTAAAGTCATGGCCGAATTAAATTCATCTCCCCAAAATGGCGGCGGAAAACACAAACGAAAAAAAATAAACGCCCGTGTTGATCTTACTGCAATGGTCGATCTGGCATTCCTGCTCATTACCTTTTTTATTATGACCACCACACTAGCCAAATCAAAGGCAATGGACCTGGCCATGCCGGTGGGGGAGCAAAGTGAAGCAGTAGGAGCCAGTCGTACCTTAACAGTATGCCTCGGTAAGGATAATAAGGCAATATACTTTTTAGGCGAGCTCAAAAATCCGATTATCGCGCCCTCGATAACAGATTTTAATGCTGATGGTATCCGCAAAGCCCTTATCGATGTAAATAAGAAGGTACATGATAAAACAGGAAAATCCATGATTGTACTGGTAAAGCCCGGCGAAAAATCGCAATACAGCAATTTGGTGAGCACGCTTGATGAGCTGGCTATTACAGGTATCCAGCAATACGCCATAGTTGATATTAAACCCGAAGATGTTGATGCGCTTAAACAAAAAGGAATATAATAGTGTAACGCTATTGTAAGCAAATTTACAGGTCACTTTTCATGGCCGGCAGCTTTTATTATCAAACAGATAATAGCTGCCGGTTTTTTATTTTATCCTAAATATTATGAAAAATGATGGTTTTTACAGCTGTTTAGCTTGTTTTAATGTATTATTCGCAATAACATTTTCTTTTAGTGCGGGATACTAAAAAAATACAAAGTAAGTTTTACCTTTGTACCCTGAAAAATCCGTCAATTTGCGTGGCAAAAATGGCAGATAGGGTTAATTTTTAATTGATTAGTCTAACAACCGAATATAGCAGACCATAAGTATTGATGGAAAATTTTACACGAGTGTGTTTGTACGGGGTGGTTTTTGATAATGAGTAATATGGATTATTTGGATCAGATTGATTTGTCGAAACTACCAAAACACGTGGCTATCATTATGGATGGCAACGGGCGCTGGGCAAAAGGCAAAGGCAAACTAAGAATATTTGGCCATCACAGCGGTGTAACATCTGTTAGGGATGTTGTTGAGGGTGCCGATAAGTTGGGTATTAAATATATCACGTTATATACATTTTCGTCCGAAAACTGGAACCGTCCTAAACTGGAGGTTATGGCAATCATGGAGCTGATGGTAACTACCATTCATAAAGAAGTTCCCGGTTTTATGAAAAATAACATCAAACTTAACGCCATAGGCGATCTGGATATGTTGCCCGAAAGATGTCTCCGCGAACTTAATAGTGCTATCGATACAACTTCAGGCAATACAGGCGTGGTGCTTACGCTGGCTTTGAGTTACAGCTCGCGCCGTGAAATTGTGAGCGCAGCAAAAAATATCGCTATAAAAGTAAAAAATGGCGAGCTGGATGTGAATGATATTAATGAAGAGGTTTTTGAACAAAACCTTTTTACCGGCGATATGCCGAACCCCGAGCTGCTGATCAGAACCAGTGGTGAATACCGTATCAGTAATTATTTATTATGGCAGATTGCCTACGCCGAGTTGTATTTTACAACTAAATTATGGCCCGATTTCAGGAAGGAAGACCTGTATGAAGCAGTGATTGATTTCCAGAAACGTGAGCGCCGTTTTGGCCTAACAAGCGAGCAGGTGAACTAAATTTTTACTTTTAACAAATTTTAACAACTGTATAAATTATTTTTAGCCCACTAAAATATTCGAATGTATAAATTTCTTTTTGCTATTCTTTTCTCGGTTTTGGCTACTACGGCTTTCGCCCAGATATCCAACGGGCCGAGGCCTACACTGTCAAAATCGATACCGGCTGATAGTTTAAGTTATCTTAATCCTAAAGATTATATTATTGGTGGTATTTCTGTTAGTGGCGCAAAATATCTTGATAAAGACATCCTGATCCAATTATCCAAATTAACCAAAGGCGATCGTATCAACCTTCCGGGTGAGCGTAATGCCGAGGTAATTAAAACCTTATACCAACAAGGTTTATTTGATGATGTTCAGTTAAACATCACGAAAATTAATATGGATACTGTTTACCTGGAGATTGCCGTATCTGAACGTCCGCGTTTATCACGGATGCATCTGACCGGTATTCGTAAAGGCGAGATTGAAGACGTTCAGAAAAAACTGAACGACCGTGTGGGCAAGATCGTAAACGAAAACCTCATCAGTACAACAACTGCTATTATTAAAAAGCATTTTAACGAAAAAGGTTTCTTAAATACTACAGTTACCATCACCCAGCGTAAAGATCAGGGTGATGTTAACAGCGTTATTTTGGATGTTGCCATTGATAAAAAGACAAAGGTTAAAATTAACGATGTAATTTTTGAAGGCAATAAGGCATTTAGCACAGGTACCCTGCGCGGATTTTTAAGTAAAACCCGTAAGCGTAAATGGTATAACCTGTTTGGTTCAAAGAAATTTAAGCAGGATAAATACGAAGAAGATAAACAGAACCTGATAGAAAAAATGCAGGGCAGGGGCTACCGCGATGCCGAAATCCTGAGCGATTCTGTTTGGAAACACGATGATGAAACTGTAAACGTAAAACTTAAAGTATACGAAGGCCCTAAATATTACTTTGGTAATGTTAAGTTTTCGGGCAATGCTAAGTATAATACTGATCTGTTAAACAGGATTCTCCATGTTAAGAAAGGCGACGTATTTAGCGAAGATGAGCTGAACAAACGTTTAAGTGGCCCAACTCCGGGTAACGATGACGTTTCATCACTTTATTTGAATGATGGTTACTTAACCTTCAATGCCGATCCGGTACAAACAAGGGTATATAATGATACTGTTGATGTTGATGTGAGGATTTACGAAGGCCCACAGTATACCATTAACCGCGTTATGTTAAAAGGTAATGATGTTACCAACGATAAAGTGGTGATGCGCGAGATCCAGACTAAACCTGGTCAAAAATTCAACAAAGAGCTATTGATCCGCAGTGCGCGTGAAATTGGTCAGCTGGGTAACTTTGATGAGCAAAAAACCGAGCCTAAGCCAACCAATATCAATCCGCAGGATGGTACTGTTGACTTGGTTTATAACGTAGTTGAAAAACCTTCAGACCAGATCGAGCTTTCGGGCGGTTTTGGTGGTGGCCAGCTGGTAGGTACTTTAGGTTTAACCTTTAATAACTTCTCCATCCGTAATATATTCCACCTTAAAGCTTACAAACCACTGCCAAAAGGTGATGGCCAGAAACTGAGCTTAAGGGGACAGTCAAGCGGTCGTACTTATCAAAACTTCTCGTTCACATTCTCTGAGCCATGGTTAGGTGGTAAAAAACCAATCTACTTTGCGTTATCAGCTTATACCCAGGGAAGTTCAACCGGTCAGTACTATCCAAAATCAAGCCCTTACTATAACAACCTGCGTATTAATGGTGTGGGTGTTACATTGGGTAAACGTTTGAAATGGCCAGATAACTACTTCCAGTTAAACTACTCACTTAACTTTGACCATTATAGCCTTGATAACTATACCGGTTACCTGTTTACAAACGGTACCTCTTATAATATCAAGTTAACCCAGGAATTGACACGCAACTCGATAGATGCGCCGATTTTCCCAACACAGGGTTCAAACATTAAGCTAACTATCCAGGCTACGCCGCCATATTCATTGTTTAATAACATCAACTACCGTATTGCTACTCCAGAGCAGCGTTACCACTTTGTTGAGTATTATAAATTTAAATATGACGCGCAATGGTTCTCTAAACTGGTAGGTAAGTTTGTATTGATGTCGCAAGTGAGGTTCGGTTTCCTTGGTCAGTACAACCACGAAGTAGGTCCTTCACCGTTTGAGCGCTTTAAATTGGGTGGCGACGGTATGCAGAGCTACCAGTTTTTACAAGGTAGCGAGATCATCGGTTTACGTGGTTACCAAAACTTCTCGATTGTGCCTGAAGGTTCAAACGAAAATCAGAATACCAACACCGGTAGCGCTATCTACAATAAATACACCCTGGAGCTTCGTCACCCGGTTATTGCAAGCCAGTCGGCAACTATCTTCCTGTTAGCATTTGCTGAAGGTGGTAATGCGTGGAACCAGTTTAGCCAGTTTAATCCGTTTAACGTAAGACGTTCGGTAGGTGTGGGCGCAAGGATATTTTTACCTATATTTGGCTTGCTTGGGTTAGATTATGGCTATGGCTTTGACAAAATACCGGGACAACCGGATGCAAATAAAGGCCAGTTCCATTTTACAATTTCTCAGAGTTTATCCGGCGGATTTAATTAATTTGCGTACCGAATTTATGAAGAAGATAATTTTAGTAGCCTTTTTAACGTTAACTGCTTTTGCAGGAGCTTATGCGCAACGTTTTGCTTATGTTGACTCGGAGTATATATTAAAGCACATGCCTGAGTATGCCTCATCACAAAAGCAACTGGCTGCATTATCTGATCAATGGCAAAAAGAGGTTGATGGCCGTTTTCAGGAAATTGACCGTTTGTATAAGGCCTACCAGGCCGATCAGGTGCTGATGACCCCTGACATGAAGAAACGCCGTGAGGCCGAAATTGTAGATAAAGAGAAGGCGGCGAAAGATTTTCAACGCCAGAAGTTTGGCCCGGATGGTGAGCTTTCGCAAAGAAGCACAGCGCTGATTAAACCAATTCAGGATAGGGTGTCTAAAGCTGTACAAGCAGTTGCTGAAGGCGATAACCTGGATATGATTTTTGACAAAAACAGCGAGGTGATTATGTTATATGCAAGCCCGCGATATGATAAAAGCGCGGATGTTATAACCAGGTTAGGATTAAAGCCGGGAGTATTTGCTAAATAATTTGAATTAAGATAAATCGAACTATTATTTAAACACAGAAAAAGGAAAATGAAAAAACTATTTAAAGTTGCCTTGGTTGCAGTAGGTTTATTATTTGCGGGCAGCTTTGCAAATGCTCAGACTAAAATCGGCCACATCAACTTCAATCAGCTGATTGATTTGATGCCCGAAACTAAAACTGTGACAGCGTCTATCCAGGCTTACCAGAAAACGTTCATTGATCAATTGACCACTATGAACAATGAGTATCAAACAAAAGGTCAGGACTACCAATCAAAAAGGGCAAGCATGACCGATGCAGTACGTGCCGTTAAAGAAAGCGAATTGCAGGATATTCAAAAACGTATGAACGATTACCAAAATAATGCCCAGCAACAAGTTGACGCTAAAAGGCAGGAATTAGGTAAACCCCTTATTGATAAAGCTACTCAGGCTGTACAGGCAGTAGCTAAAGAAAAAGGTTATGCTTACGTATTAGATTCATCACAGATCACTTTATTGGTATCTCCTGATGCTGATGACCTGATGGCTGCTGTGAAGTTAAAATTAGGCTTGAAATAAGAATCGCCAATAATAAAAAAAGCGCCCTGATTAAACGGGACGCTTTTTTTATGTTTACCAATCAAGATTACTTGTAATTAATCCGGGGTAAGATAGCTGCCAATGTTCCTGTTCATTGTAAGTTGTTTCCGGGGTAATTGATAAAGTAATTTGTTGATACACGTTACAAAAACAAAACAGATAATTATTATCCATTATTAAAACACAGGACACAAAATCAAAATGAAAAAACTATTTAAAGTCGCCTTAGTTGCAGCAGGTATGTTGTTCGTGGGTAGTTTCGCTAAAGCGCAAACAAAAATAGGTTATGTTAATTTTAGCCAGGTTATTGATCAGATGCCTGAAACTAAAACCGTTTCTACAACATTACAGGCCTATCAAAAAACATTCATTGATCAGTTAACTACTATGAACAATGAATTGCAAACCAAAGGTGCCGATTTGGATAAAAACGCGGCTTCAATGACTGATGCTGTACGTCAGGCAAAAACCTCAGAATTGCAGGACATCCAAAAACGCATGAATGATTATCAGAACAACGCTCAGCAACAGGTTGACGCTAAAAAACAAGAATTGGGTAAACCTATTATTGATAAAGTTTCAACCGCTGTACAAGCTGTGGCTAAAGAAAAAGGCTACGCTTACGTATTGGATTCATCACAGGTTAGCATGATCGTATCTCCTGCAGGCGACGATTTAATGGCTGCTGTAAAATTGAAATTAGGTTTAAAATAAGATCACCTTTAAGTAAATTATATAAGAGCGTTCCGTATATACGGGACGCTTTTTTTATGTTTGTGTATGTCAAATCAACCCATTGGTATTTTTGATTCGGGCTTTGGCGGCTTAACCGTATTCCGTTCTATCATAGAGCAACTGCCCGGCTATGATTATATTTATATGGGCGATAACGCCCGTGCACCTTATGGCAACCGCTCGTTCAGCACCATACATCAGTACACCTGGGAGTGTGTGCAGTGGATGTTTGATCAGGGATGCCCGCTGGTGATCCTGGCATGTAATACTGCTTCGGCCAAGGCGCTGCGTACTATTCAGCAACAAGACCTTAAAAATATAGCTGATCCTACAAAAAGGGTATTAGGTGTAATCCGCCCAACGGCTGAGATTATTGGCGATTATACCAAAACCAAGGAAATAGGAGTACTGGGCACAAAAGGCACGGTACAATCAGGGTCATATTTGCTCGAAATCAATAATTTTTTTCCTGATATTAAGGTGCATCAGCAGGCTTGCCCGCTTTGGGTGCCACTGATTGAAAATGGGGAGTACGATAAACCTGGTGCTGATTTCTTTGTGCAGCTTTACCTGGATCAGATCATGGCGCAGTCACCCAATATAGATACCATTTTACTGGCTTGCACACATTATCCCATTATCCAGGATAAGATCAAAGCCTATTTACCTGAAGGTATTAATGTAGTTGGGCAGGGCGATATAGTAGCTAAAAGTCTTGTTGATTATTTAAACCGTCACCCCGAAATTGAACAAAAAATAAGTCGTAACGGCGAAAGTAAGTTTTACACCACAACCGATGATACTTCCGACTTTGATCATCATGCCTCGCTATTTTTCTCAGCCCCGGTAAAGTCAACATTTATATCCGCTAATGATTTGGTGGCTTGTAAGTGAGTGGTTGATGAGGTGAGTAGAGAGTGGTTGCCCGGGCGGATAATCTGTGCGTGCCGTATCGCAGCAATTCAACCACTCACCAATTAACCATTCACCAATAATTCCTATCAACTTAATATATAATTTAATCATTCTAAATAACTCAACATTTAGTAAGTTTGCACCCTTAAGCAAATATTCCTGTTGAACTATTATATTACATATTTTATCGCGGCAATCGGGCTGTTTAGTTTCTCAGCTTTCTTTGCATTATTCGGTGTATATGCCGAGCGTAAAATATCCGCTTTTATACAGGACAGGCTTGGCCCAACCGAGACAGGAAAATACGGCTCACTGCAAACGCTGGCCGATATTCTGAAAATGCTTCAGAAAGAGCTCATCATTCCGGCAGCTGCAGATAAATGGTTGTTTATGCTGGCTCCGGCGGTAATATTCATAGCTGTATATCTTGGTTTTGCCGCGCTGCCATGGGCACCCGGACTTATTCCTTCAAAAACGAACATCGGTCTGTATTATATCTTCGCTATTATCTCCATCGAAACGTTAGGGATCCTGATGGCCGGATGGGGATCGAACAATAAATACTCGATACTGGGCGCTATGCGCTCCGCAGCGCAGATCATTTCGTATGAGATTCCTGCCGGTTTTGCTATTATATCTGTGGTGATGATTGCCCAAACACTGGACTTGCAAGTGATTTCGGCCCAGCAAGGGATCCTGGCGACTGAGAAAATCAAATTCGCGGGTTTTTGGGATGTATCCCAGATAGGCGGATTGTTTAGCTGGAATGTATTCAGAGCCCCACATTTGCTTGTGGCGTTTGTGATCTATTTTATAGCTTCACTGGCCGAAAGTAATCGTGCACCTTTTGATATCCCGGAAGCGGAATCGGAGCTCGTTGCCGGTTTCCATACCGAGTTTACGGGGATCCGTTTTGCATTGGTATTTTTGGCCGAATATTCGATGATGTTCCTGGTATCCATGATAGCGGTAATATTATTTTTAGGTGCATGGAATACGCCCCTGCCCAACATTGGCAGCGTTAAACTGGCAACGTGGACAACCGGGGTTGCTTGGGGCATACTATGGGTTGTATTAAAAACACTGGCACTGGTAGCCGTACAAATGTGGATCAGGTGGACATTGCCTCGCTTAAGGGTTGACCAGCTGATGAACCTTTGTTGGAAAGTATTAACCCCGCTGGCCTTTGCCTGTATGCTAATATCGGGCTTGTGGCGGTTGTGGCTGATGTGATTTTTAATTTCGGATGTCGGATGTTCGATTTCGGATTTAGAAAATTGAGATTTGTAATTAATTAAATAGAAAAAGGGAATTAGCAGGTTAGCAGGAAACATCATGGTAATCCTAAAATCCTAAAAATCATGGTTCAAAGAGTAATAAACGCGTTTACAACAGCATGGAAGGGTTTAAGCCTTACCATACGCCACCTTTTTGCCGGTAACGGCAAACGGGAGATTGTGACCGTGAGCGATAGCAATTACTTTAAACAGCTTGAACATGGTACCAATACCATTCAATATCCTAAACAGCAGTTGCCTGTGCCCGAAGTAGGCCGTTATCAGTTGGATGTGGAAATGGATGACTGTATCGTATGCGACCTGTGCGCTAAAGTGTGCCCGGTTAATTGTATCGATATTGAATCGATCAAGGCTACGGAAGCTATCGGGCAAACATCCGACGGGACTACCAAACGTTTGTACGCCGCCAAGTTTGATATTGATATGGCCAAATGTATGTATTGCGGTCTGTGTACCATTGTGTGCCCAACCGAATGCATCACCATGACTAACCAATATGATAAAACTGTTTTTCAGCTTAGCGACCTGGTTTACCAGTTTTCGGATATGAAACCCGAGGATGCTGCCGAAAAACGCGCTTTATTTGATAAGCAGCAGGCCGAAAAACAAGCTGCCAAACTAGCCGCCATGAAACAAAAGGAGGGCGGGGCATGACCTTAGTGCGCTTGTTGTTTTATGTGATGAGTTTTATCGCCATTGCTTCGGCGCTGTATGCCGCTTTAAGTAAAAACCTGGTCAGGAGTATTTTTATATTTTTTGTGACCTTGTTTGCCCTTGCCGGGCTATACGTAATTGCCCTTGCCGATTTTGTGGCCGTAACGCAGGTAGTAATTTACGTAGGCGGTATTTTGGTGCTGATCCTTTTTGCATTTATGCTCTCGGGCAAGGAAACGCTCAACGTGATCCAGCAGCAAAAAGGAAAATTTATTAATATGGCTAAAGTACCGGCAGTTATTCTGGCTGTATTGTTTTTAGCCGTGATAGTAAACATTATTCTTAAAGCCGATGCGGATAACCTGCCATGGGTAAAACAGGCCATAGCACAAAACAATGAGATAACACCTGCCAACTCCACCATCGAAAACATAGGTGTTAATTTAATGACCACCTACCTGCTGCCTTTTGAGGCTATTTCTGTTTTGCTGCTGATGACATTGGTAGGCGCGGCGCATTTATCACGGAAGGAGGGCAGCGCATGATCACGCTAACCGATTTTTTACTGGTAGGTGCTTTGCTGTTTTGTACAGGCATATACATGATTGTATCTAAACGCAACTCGATACAGGTTTTAATAGGCATTGAGTTAATGCTGAACGCTGCCATTTTAAATCTGGTGGCTTTTGGTAAATACGATAAATTGAATAATGGAGGGCAGGTATTTGCCTTGTTTGCCATTGTACTGGCGGCTGCAACAACCGCGGTTGCGCTGGCCATTATCCTGAATGTTTACCGGAGATATAAAACCATTGATCCGGATGAGATTAAAAATTTGAGGGATTAAAAAGCATAGAGACGCATCACATGCGTCTTCATAAATCAGATACAACAGAAAAGACGCATGTGATGCGTCTCTACAAAAAGATAAAAAAGATAATTGAACAACGCGATATCATATACAGATCCTTCCATCTTCTGCTATGCTATTTTAGCTGTGGCTCTGCCGCTATTTGCTGCTTTGATCAATTTTTGCCTGCCGGTAAAAAGTAAAGCAGCAGGTTGGATTTCAACGCTGGCTATTTTGGTTGGATGTGTATTGTCTGCAATGGTATTTGCAGCAGTTTGGAACCAGCAACCTCAGCACGTTCAAACCTTATGGTTTACTATTGGTACTACCAAAGTTTTTGCGGGGATCTTGCTTAATAACTTGTCGGTGATGATGTTGCTGCTGGTATCGCTGATTGCTTTGCCGGTGCATATCTATTCTACTGCATACATGAAGCATGACGACAGATATAGCCGTTACTTCACTTACCTCAGCTTCTTCTGCTTCAGCATGCTGGGTTTAGTAGTTGTAGATAGCCTGGTGTTGTTCTATGCCTTTTGGGAGTTGGTGGGCTTTTCATCATACCTGCTTATCGGTTTCTGGTTTACCAAGGATAAAGCGGTGCAGGCCAACAAAAAAGCCTTTATCATGAACCGTATTGGTGATATTGGTTTACTGAGCGCCATCATTATCATTTTTGCCAAGTTCCATACATTTGATATCGCCACACTATTTATAAACGATAACCTGGTATTTAAATCGGTTATCCATGATGGTTTGTGGATCTCGGCTTCAGGGCAGATTCCTGCGGTGTGGCAATACGTAGCCTGCATTGGCGTGTTTATGGCTGTCGCGGCTAAGTCGGCACAGTTTCCCTTGCATACCTGGTTACCTGATGCCATGGAGGGGCCAACTTCAGTTTCGGCATTAATCCACGCGGCTACCATGGTGGCTGCCGGGGTGTTTTTGCTGGGCAGGGTGTATCCATTGTTTACCGATAGCGAGTTAACCATTCTTGGGGTTATCGGTTGCTTTACTGCGTTTATGGCAGCCACCATCGCGTTAACGCAAAACGACTTGAAGCGGGTGCTTGCTTATTCAACCATATCGCAATTGGGTTATATGATCCTGGCTATGGGGGTAGGGGCTTACGGCTCGTCGTTATTCCATTTAGCTACGCATGCCTTTTTTAAATGTTTACTGTTTTTGGTGGCTGGTGTGGTGATCCATGAGATGCAGCATATCAAAGAAGAAAATAACCTTGATATCGACCCTCAGAATATCCAATACATGGGTGGCCTGCGCAAAAAGCTACCGGTAACATTTATCGCGGCTGTAGTGGGTTCATTAGCGCTTATTGGTATTCCGCTTACATCTGGCTATCTGTCAAAAGACGGGATCCTGATCCAGGCTTTTGAATGGAGCGAGGGACGCAGCGCTTGGCTTAAACTGATCCCGGCAGGGGCGCTATTTACCAGCTGGCTCACCGCGTTTTACGTATCAAGGCTGATAGTAAAAGTGTTTTTCGGCGAATTTCGATTGTTAAAAAAACATCCCGAAATAAAGCTCCATATCAGCGATGGCGGCTGGCAATACCGCGTACCTTTGATATTACTGGCAATATGCAGCTTGTTCCCGCTGTTTTCGCTTAATCCTTTCTTTTATGAAAAGGCCTGGCTGTTTGAGAGCTTAAAGCCCGCCGAATTCATGGCCCGCGAAAATATCTATCATACCATTATCCCTATAGGAGTAAACATATTAAGCGTATTTGTGATGTATGCGGCCTATGCCATCTACGTAAAAAGAAATACGTTCTCGTTCCCGCAAACCGGTTTCCTTTACCGCTTATCTTATAACCAGTGGTATTTGGATAAGATCTACAGAAAAGCGATTGTAAAGCCTATACTTGGTTTGGGTAAAACCTGTTTCTGGTTTGACAGGAATGTTATAGACGGACTAATCCACCTGATTGAACGCTCAAGCCGGATGGTAGCCGCCCTTACCGCCTGGAGCGATAAACATATTGTCGACGGATTTTTGCATTTGATGGCGGCATTAGTGCAAAGCATTGGCAATTTTGCACGTAAATTTCAAAACGGTAAAGTACAGTATTACCTGTACAGCATGTTATTGATAGTATTGATACTGTTTGTTTTAAAAATATTGATCTGAATTTAATGAACCTGTTAACCCTGCTCATATTTATACCCGTATTGTTTGCGCTGGTTATTGTACTGTTGCCATCGTCGCAGCGGGGCAGTTTTAAATATATTACGCTGCTGGCTACATTGCTGCAGCTGGGCATCAGCATATATATTTATCTCAATTTTAAAACCGGGGCGGCTTCGGCGGGGATAAACCATGAAGATCAGTTTCAGTTTGTTCAGAAACTGCCATGGATAGGCCTTAACCTGGGCAGCATGGGGAAATTGCAGATAGATTATTTTGTTGGGATAGACGGGATTTCGGTGACGCTGCTGGTAATGTCGGCACTGGTAATGGTTGTGGCTACGCTGGCCTCATGGGAGATCAAGAGCAATCTGAAAGGCTTCTTCCTGTTGTTCCTGCTGCTGGATATGGCCGTAATGGGCGTATTTTGCGCGTTAGATTTCTTCCTGTTTTACCTGTTTTATGAGCTGATGTTGCTGCCGCTTTATTTCCTGATAGGGATGTGGGGTGGTGTACGCCGGGAGTATGCAGCTATTAAGTTTTTCCTTTATACCTTGTTTGGGTCGGTATTTATGTTGCTGGTGATGGTAGGTTTATACCTTTCGGTAAATGACCCGGCAACGGGCAGCCATACGTTTAATATTATCCAGATGATGAACCCGGCCAACTATACTTCTGGCTCGGTATTTTCTGCGGCCGCGCATCAAACCATATTGGGCATGCCGGCACGTACGGTTGGTTTTGTGGTATTGTTTATTGCTTTTGCTATTAAAGTACCAATTGTTCCTTTACATACCTGGCTGCCTGATGCTCACGTTGAAGCGCCTACTCCGGTATCAATTATACTCGCGGGCGTATTGCTTAAAATAGGTGGTTACGGTATTATCCGGATCTGCCTCGGGATTTTCCCGGAGATAGCCTCGTCCGGTGCTTTCTGGCTTGGTTTAATAGGCGTTGTGTCGATATTATATGGCGCCTGCAATGCGCTGGCCCAGCGCGACCTGAAGCGTTTGATCGCTTATTCGTCGGTATCGCATATGGGGTTTGTATTGCTGGGTATTGCCTCGCAAACTGCCGAGGGTGTAAGCGGCGCGGTAATGCAGATGGTGAGCCATGGCTTTTTATCATCAATGCTGTTCTTTTTGGTTGGCGTGGTTTATAACCGCGTACACGACAGGGATATTTATCATTTCCGCGGATTGGGTACCCAGATGCCGCAGTACACAGCCTTTGTGATGGTAGCTTTTTTTGCCTCATTAGGTTTACCAGGCTTTTCGGCGTTTGTGGCCGAAGCATTTACATTGGCAGGTACATTTAAATCGCCAACAGTTAACGGTTTGTTGCCATACTGGATGGCTATATGCGGCTCAGTAGGTATTTTATTGGGTGCCGCCTATTTTCTGTGGACACTGCAACGCATGTTCTTCGGAAAAGTATCGCTTAAAGGCGGCGAGGTTTGGAAAATAGCGCTTACCGATGTAAGCATCCGCGAAAAGCTGGCGCTGATACCAATGGCTGCGGCGGCGCTTGCCTTAGGTTTGATGCCATCGCTTGTATTTGGAAAGATCAATGATTCGGTATTGGCATTAATTCAGTTTTTACAGGCTAAATAAAAATAATAGTGTTTCAACATAAATTCTTTTATGGAAAAGTGCATACCCCTGCATCTTTTATTTACGCTGCCCCAGGTAACCCGGGCGTAAGCGAAATAACAGATGGTGTGTATTTAACCGAAGGAATTATGTTTAAAAAATTATCTATCGCCGCAGCATTATTTTTTATCGCTGCCGCAACAAGGGCAAACGAAGGTCAGCACGTAGCCTCAAAAGTTCAAAAAGTAACCGTGTTTTTAAACGGGGCACAGGTTAACCGCACCGCATTGGTGAATATCAGTCCCGGCACCTCAACGCTGGTATTTGAAAACCTGTCGCCGGGTATTGATGTGCAAAGCATCCAGGTAAATGCCGGTGGCGATTTTACCATTCTTTCGGTTAACCACGAGCTTGATTTTGCCGACAATGATATCAGGCAGAAGAATATACAGGCTATAGAGGCCAAGCAAAAACTGGTAAGGAATAAGATAGCCCTGCAAAACAATATGCTTTCCATATACCAGGAAGAAGCCAATACCTTAGCTAAAAACCCGATAAGCAACGGTACCAATGTTGCTTTGGATCCGGTTAAGCTGAAACAGACACTCGATTTTCAGACAGCCCGTTTAAACGAGATCAAAAAGAACCAGCAAGTGGTTAATGATCAGATTGACCTGCTTAACGACGAACTGCAAGGTTATGACAAGCAAATTGCCGAAATTAACAGGACAGGTTCCAAAACTACCAGCAATGTTTTGGTAACGGTATCTTCAAAAGCAGCATTGCAGGCAAATTTTACATTGAGCTACCTGGTACGGAATGCAAGCTGGTTCCCAACATATGATATTCGTGCAAAAAATGTAAACAGCCCTATAACTATTGTTTACAAAGCCAATGTATCGCAAAAAACAGGTGAAGACTGGAAAAGCGCTAAGCTTACTTTATCAACAGGCAACCCGACAGTAAACGGCGCCAAGCCCGAACTTACACCTACTTACCTTAATTTTGGTATGTACTACTCCGGCTCTACAACCCCTATAACTAAGGTAATGGGCAGGGTGGTGGCCGGTGATGATGGCCAGGCATTACCGGGCGTTGCTATCCGTGTAAAAGGAACTTCAATAGGGGCGGTAAGTGACGCCGGTGGAAATTACAGCATCCAGCTACCTAATGTTAATGCTGTACTAACCTATAGTTTCATTGGCTTCGAAACAACTGAAAGACAGGCTAACGCACCGCTGATTAACGTATCCCTAAAATCGTCTTCGCAACAGCTTAACGAAGTTGTTGTTGCGGGTTATGGCACGGAATATAAAAGGGATTTGACTGGAGCTGTTGCAACGATACGCCCGCAAAATATTGTTAACACAGTTCCTATCGAAGTAAAAAAAGAAGAAAACCAAACCAACATTGAGTTCAATATCGCTAACCCTTATACAGTGCCAAGCGATGGTAAACAATATGCGGTTGAAATAAGCCAGTACAGTATAGATGCTACTTACCAATATTATGTAGCGCCTAAACTAAGTACCGATGTTTTCCTTACAGCCCAGCTTACCAACTGGAATAAATACAGTTTCCTCTCCGGCGAGGCTAACCTGTTTTTTGAAGGTACTTATATCGGGAAATCGCTTATAAATACCGATGCCACTACAGATACGTTAAACCTATCCCTGGGTACCGATAAAAATATTGTTGTTACCCGTAGCATGGAAAAAGGCCTGGCAATGAGGCAGTCATCTGGTTCAAACCTTAAGGAAACGCGCAACTGGCTCATCGATGTAAAGAACCGAAAAAGTCAATCAGTAAATTTGTTGCTTGAAGACCAGGTACCGGTTTCGCAAAATAAAGATATCGAGGTAGAGGCACAGGAAACATCAGGTGCAAAACCTGATGCCACAACAGGCAAGGTTTCATGGAATTTCGTGTTAAATTCGCTTGATGAAAAGAAGGTGAAGCTGAAATACCAGGTAAAATACCCAAAAAATCAATCAGTAATAGTACAATAAAATATAGATGCACGATCTGCTACCCCATATATCAGCTCAGTTAACCAATGTTTTTGGCAGTATTCCCTATTTCATGCCTGAAATTTATTTAACCGTGCTGTTTTTGGTAGTGCTGATAACCGACCTGATATTTGGGCGCAGATCTGTAAAGCTTTGTAAAATTGTGGCCTGTGCAGGCTTGCTGCTTGTATTGTTTAAAGACCTGCAGCAGGTAGCCCTGATCCTTGACGGCGATCACGTTATCTTCGGCAGTATGTTGCTGCTCAGACGCTCTGCGGTATTTTTCAAGATTATCATCGATCTGCTCTCGTTCATCCTGCTATTGAATTTTACCTGGGATGATAGGCTGAAAGCCCACACAAAGGGAGTATCTGATCTTTATACTATTTCC
Source organism: Mucilaginibacter endophyticus (assembly GCF_003351025.1). Taxonomy (GTDB): domain Bacteria; phylum Bacteroidota; class Bacteroidia; order Sphingobacteriales; family Sphingobacteriaceae; genus Mucilaginibacter; species Mucilaginibacter endophyticus. The sequence goes on from NZ_QPCG01000001.1 coordinate 362,686, forward strand.
ATCGCATCGATATTAGGCCTGCATTTAATGACTATGGCAATTAACCTGTTGTCGGTTTATCTTGCCATCGAGATGGTATCGGTGGCCTCATACCTGATGGTGGCTTATCGTTCCGAAACGGCTTTGAGTACCGAGGCTGGTTTAAAATATGTGCTGTTCGGCGCGGCCTCATCTGCCATCATGCTATATGGTATTTCATTATTGTATGGTTTCAGCGGCTCGCTTGATCTGTTGAATATTGTAGCGCAATTGCCAAACGTGAACCCGCTGAGCGTTTCCTTCGCTTTAGTATTGGTGTTGATAGGCGTTGGCTTCAAGCTATCATTTATGCCTATGCACTTTTGGGTACCCGATGTTTACCAGGGAGCACCTACACCCGTTACAGCATATCTTTCAACGGTTCCTAAAATAGCCGCCTTCGCGTTGCTGGTAAATGTGATGCCTTTATTCCTGTTTTCGGCAGATTGGAAGGGAATTGATTTTAGCATCGTTTTATCGGCCATTGGTATTATCACCATGATTGCCGGAAACTTTGCTGCCGTTTTGCAGAACAATGTGAAAAGAATGTTGGCTTATTCGAGTATTGGCCACACCGGTTTTGCTTTAATGGCCGTAGTTACCTTTAATGTACAGGGTTTATCGTCACTTACCTACTATCTGGCGGTATATGCATTGGCAAATATCGGCGCTTTGGCCCTCGCATCGTATTTTAATAACGTTGTTGGTGCCGAAGAAGTAGAAGATTATAAAGGTTTGGGCTTAAAATACCCTGCTGCATCGGTTTGTTTTGTAATTATCCTCATTTCGCTTACCGGAATCCCGGTTACCGCAGGTTTTACGGGTAAATTGTTTGTGTTTTCGGCAGTTTACAGCGCTTATGAGCAAACGCACAGCATCTGGTTAATGGCTTTGATGATCACCGGCGCGTTAACTACTGTGGTGTCGTTGTTTTATTACCTTAAAATTCCTTTGTATTTATTTCTGAAAAGAACGGAAAATGCAGAAGTTGCAAGTGAAAGGTCATATAATCTTCTTGTTTTAGCTATTGTTATTAGTTTTCTGCTTGTTTTATTGGGGATTTTCCCAAATTCTATCCTTAAATATTTATAACTGATGTTTTTTTCAACAAAAGTCAATTAATTTCTTTTGTTTTTAGAAAAAATCATACCTTTCATGCAGATTTAAAACATATTTTTTCTGAATACATGAAGAGGTATATCCCTTTTTTCCTGATCTTAATTATACTTTCCCTTACTTTCCTTTTTCCGTCAGTAGATTTCAAGGATTCCGGTCACCCTAATTTTAATACAGGCGATATTGCCTGGATGCTGATGTCAACAGCGCTGGTTTTGATCATGACGCCTGGTCTTGCCTTCTTTTATGGCGGTATGGTTAACAAAAAGAATGTAATATCAACCATGCTGCAAAGCATTGTTTGTATGGTGATCATTACGGTAATGTGGGGCATTTTCGGTTTCAGCTTAGCCTTTGGCGATAGTTTCTACGGAATTATTGGTAACCCCTCAACCTTTTTCATGATGAAAGGTATGCTGGGTAATGCTACCTGGAAAGCGGCGCCAACCATTCCGTTGTTGTTGTTTGCCATGTACCAGTTAAAGTTTGCCATTATTACCCCGGCGCTTATTACCGGTGCATTTGCAGAGCGCATCCGTTTTAACTCGTATATTATTTTCCTGGTACTGTTTTCGATATTCATATTCTCGCCGCTGGCGCATTGCACCTGGCACCCTGATGGCATATTAGCCAAATTTGGCGTGCTTGACTTTGCAGGTGGTACCGTTGTTCACATGTCGGCCGGATGGGCTGCCCTGGCATCGGCGTTATACCTGAAACGCCGTACTGAAGCTAACCATGCGCCTGCCCGTATCACTTATGTGATGATTGGTACCGGCTTATTGTGGTTTGGCTGGTTTGGCTTTAACGCGGGTTCTGCGTTTGGCGCTAATGCTTTAGCTGTTACCGCTTTGGCAACCAGTACAACCGCTTCGGCTGCCGCAGGTGTTACCTGGATATTTTTTGATATGCTGCTTGGTCGTAAACCATCCGCAATGGGTACCTGTATTGGTGCTGTTGTAGGTTTGGTGGCTATTACACCTGCCGCAGGTTTTGTAACGGTACCGCATTCAATGGCTATCGGTATTATTTCGGCAGTGGTAAGTAACCTGGTGGTTGAATGGCGTACGCGTACCAGCATCGATGATACGCTTGACGTATTCCCTTGCCACGGTGTAGGCGGTATGGTGGGTATGTTACTGACCGGTGTATTTGCCAGCCAGCAAGTTAACCATGGTAATACAACAGGTAACGGTTTATTTTTTGGCGAAACCCACTTATTTATTGTGCAACTTGTAGCACTTGTGTGCGTATCTATATTCGCTTTCTTTGGCTCACTGCTTTTATTGAAGATCACCGACATGATCTCGCCATTAAGGGTATCTGCCGAAGAGGAAGAACAAGGTCTCGACCTTAGTCAGCACGGCGAAAAATTATAATAATACTTTCAAACCAACCACCAAACCTAAGAAACTTCCGGCCCAAAGGCCGGATTTTTTGTTTTGGGGGAATAAAAAATCATGTCATTGCGAGCGCAGCGTGGCAATCGCACGGAGGCAGAGACGCTTCGTAGAATATGCGATCGTTCGGTTGGAGTCAAGCTGCGGAAGGAAGCTGTAAAGTAAAAACTATATCATTGCGAGGAACGAAGCAATCGCACGGAGGCATAGCTGTTCTGTATAGTATGCGATTGCTTCGTTCCTCGCAATGACATAGTTTGATAGTCGCACCGCTCTCACAAATAATGGTTTAATATCGCTTCTCAAATAATGATAAAAATAAAACCCCTCCTTGCAAAGCAAAGAGGGGTAACACGCGCAGCGACGTTGGGTGAATTGCTTTAATCAGCAAACTCGGAAACTAAGTTGTTTACCGGGTCATCCACCCGTTTGATATGAATGTTATTAACCGGTTTTACTACCAGAGGGATCTTTTCAACGCGTGTTTCGCTGGTATCCAAACCAAATGCTTTAGCTTCAGACTGGGCCAATTTTTTGATGGCAAAATAGCTGTTCAGAATAAAACCTTCGGATACGCTGAACAGGTTATTGTACGACAAGAATTTCTCCATGATCACAAACCTGAAATCGGCAGCCATATGATATTGTTTCAGCGATGGGTAATTGCTGGTGATATCGATTTCGCCACGTTCAACCATATCTTCAACTACCTTGCGGAAAAGTACATTTATCCTCGGCTGGATCCTGAAACCTAAACGGAACTCTACACGGATAACTTTGCCGGGCTCAATCTGGTCAACGCTGTATTCCATGGTATAAGGCTCATCGGTACGCTCAATGTGTACAAACCAATAGGTATCGGCACGTTTTGGCCGGCGGCTCATGATCGAATAAATGATCTTTTCTTCTATTTGTTTACTGTTATTGGCCTTGGTTAAATAAATAAGGTGAGTAGCGTATTTATTTACCGTAGTATCATTACTCAACGCGTTAAGTAATGGCAGTTTCTCTTTAATATCAGTAAAGTGAAGAAAGCGGTTGTTGATCTTACGTGCCTTAAACCAGGTGTACATGGTAAAGATCAAACCAACCTCGAAGCCTACAAAGAATAAACGTTTTAATATTTTAACCGCATTGGCTACAAAGAATGAAAACTCTACAGTTACAAACACGCAAAGGATAATAGTAACCAACCAAACAGGCCAGTGCTTTACATAACGCATGAAGTAGTACATCAAAATGGTAGTGCTCAGCATGGCGATGGTGATACTGAAACCATAGGCGGCGGTCATAGCGCTTGAGGTACGGAAGTACAACGATACCAGGATACAGCCAATACACAGCATCCAGTTGATGCTTGGGATATAGATTTGTCCGCGAATGTTTGACGGGTATTTAATAGTGATCCTTGGCCAGAAATTCATGCTCACGGCCTCGCTGATCAGCGTAAATGAACCACTGATTAAAGCCTGACTGGCAATAATGGTGGCCAACGTAGCTAAAGCAACAGCCGGTAGCAGGAAAAAGTGAGGAACAATTTCAAAGAATGGATTTACGCCTGCAAAATTTTTGCCTGGTGCCTGTGACAGTACCCATGCGCCCTGACCAAGATAGTTCAATATCAGGGTAGTTTTTACAAAGATCCAGCTTACCTGGATATTGCGCCTGCCGCAGTGGCCTAAATCGGAATACAAAGCTTCGGCACCTGTTGTACATAAGAATACAGCGCCTAACAGCCAGAAACCTTTAGGGTGATCCATCAGCAAGCGGGCACCATAGTAAGGGTTAAGGGCTTTAAATATAGAAGGGAAATGAGCTATCTGCAAGGTACCCAATACACCCAGCATGATAAACCACATTAGCATAACAGGTCCAAAAGCCGAGCCAACCACCTTGGTGCCAAACTGCTGAAAGAAGAACAGTAATAGAATAATAGAAATTACAATAATGAGGATCAGGTTATTGCCCGGTACTATAACAGTCGAAAATGCCGGAACCAAATTCAAGCCTTCAATGGCCGATGTTACCGAGATTGGCGGGGTAATGATACCATCGGCAAGCAAAGTGCCTGCACCTATAATAGCCGGGATAGCCAGCCATTTTCCGTAACGCCTTACCAATGCATAAAGGGAAAAAATGCCGCCTTCGCCTTTGTTATCGGCCTGTAGTGTTATAACGATGTATTTAAAAGTGGTTTGAAGGGTTAATGTCCAAAAGATACAGGAGATTGAGCCTAACACCAGTGCGGTGTTCACTTTTCCACCTTCAACCAACAAGGTTTGAAAAACATAAAGGGGAGAAGTACCAATATCGCCAAAAATAATACCGAGGGTAACGATCATACCCGCGAAAGTGAGTTGCTTAACGTGCGAATTCATGAATTGTATAAATTATTAGGGGAAAAAGAAAGGATGTAAAAGGCTGCGGCGGGGACGTTTGTGGTCCGTTGTGCAAATTTTGCTGCTGCCGCGATAAACAATACCATCGTAAATTATATTTTGATTACGAAAGCGCATGGCCAATTAGCATGCCATTAGCTATTTGAATTTATTAGACTTTTGATTTACAATTGTTTATCATATTGATAAAGCTTTTCTCAGTATGAGGTGTTACTATCAAAATGATAGGTTTTATCATTTTGAGAACCATTGCGGTATGGTGCTTTTATCGCGATATTACAGATATTTGAGCATGGATCTATTTAATAATGATCAGCTAAACCTGTTCGGTGCCTCAAAAAACTTGCTGCCTTTTGATGGCGAGGTGCTGTTTTATCCGCATTTTTTTAAGCAGGATGTGTTTGAGCAACTGGTTAATGAAACGCCATGGAAGCAGGATAAGATGAAGATCTACGGTAAGGAGGTAAACTTCCCCCGGCTTACGGCCTGGTATGGCGAGAGCGACGAGGTTTATGTATATTCTGGTGTGGTGAATGTACCGGTGAGGTTTAGTCCGCTGTTGTTGGATATTAAACAGGCGGCCGAGCGGCAAAGCGGTCGTACATTCAATACCGCGTTGCTCAACTATTACCGTGATGGTAACGATAGCATGGGCTGGCATAGCGATGATGAAACTGAACTGGGTGGTAACCCGGTCATTGCTTCGGTATCATTTGGTGCTTCGCGGGCTTTTCAGTTTAAGCATAAACGGGATAAGAACGCGAAAGTTTCTATCGCACTAAACAATGGTGATTTGCTCATTATGCAGGGGGAAACGCAGCATCACTGGCTTCATCAGGTCCCTAAAACAAGCAAGATGCAAGGTGCGCGGATCAATATTACGTTTAGGTTTATTGGTTAGTGCGTATAAACTGTTTTTGTGAGATGTCCGGCAAACTACTATCTTACATTAACTTTACTGACCTTATGAAACGACATCTATTACTATTGGCAGCTTTTTCTGTCCTGATAACAAATGCCCGAGCACAAACCGATTTGCCTACCGACAGCGGAACATTTTTCCTGCACAAATTTGAACAGCATATAGGCAAGGAAACATACTACGTACATAAATATAAAGACGCGGTTCATTATACCATCGATTTTAAGTTTGTCGACCGTGGCTCGCCGGTACCCCTTAAAGCCGAATTAAAAGTAAACCCTGCCGTTGAACCGCTTGAATTGACTATTAAAGGAAGTACTTCAAGATTTTCGACCATTGATGATAAAGTGACCACCCGCGGCGGGGAAGCGTCAATCCGTGTTAATGATTCGTCATATACTCAAAAGTTATTACCACCGAGTTTCCCGGTAGCCGGATATTCGCCGGGCACTGTACAGCAGGTGCTTATTCAGTATTGGAATAAGCATAAACAGCCCGAAAGTATCCATACCTTGCCATTCGGCGCGGTTCAGATCAAAAAAGCGGGTATTGATCAGCTTACTTTTAATGGTAAGCCGCTTGTGTTAAACCGGCTTACTATTAGCGGACTGGTTTGGGGTAACGAACTGGTTTGGACAGATCAGGAAGGTAAGCTCATCTGTCTGATCACCAATGACGCGGAAGGCGACAAGCTGGAAATGATGCGCGTGCCTTATGAAGAAATACTGCCGCAACTGATCAGTAAAGCTGCTACTTATGGTATGGAACTATTTGCCAAAGCTGCCGCGCCAACGGGTAAGGTTGATAAAGTGATAGCTATTACCGGAGGCAACCTGGTTGACGTAAATACCGGCACAAGTACGCCTAATGCTGTTGTTTTAATAGAAGATGGTGTTATTAAACAAATCGGCAAAGTTGGCGAAGTAAAAATTCCGGCAGGGGCGAAGATCATCGACGCTAAAGGAAAATCTGTTTTGCCAGGCCTGTGGGATATGCACGCGCACTTTGAACAGGCCGAATGGGGGCCTGCCTATCTCGCTGCAGGCGTTACCACCGTACGTGATTGCGGTAATGAGTTTGGCTACATTAACGCTATAAAAGCCGCTATTGATGGAGGCAAAGGTGTGGGGCCTAATATTATTAAAGCTGGTATTATTGATGGTAAAGGGCCTTATGCATTGGGCATTATTCAGGCTGATATTAAAGAAGAGGCTATAAAGGCGGTTGATCGTTATAAAGAATATGGTTTTCAGCAGATCAAAATCTACAGTTCGGTAAAACCGGCTATAGTAAAAGCTATTTGCGATGAAGCACACCGGTTGGGCTTAACTGTAACCGGGCATATCCCCAATGGCATGACCCTGCAGCAGGGTGTTGATTCGGGGATGAATATGGTTAACCATATTCAGTATGTGTATTCCATCATGAAACGGGATAGGGACAGGTCGATTATTTTTGATGATTCTGTTAGCGTTGCTGCAATTAAGTTTATAAAAGACCATCACGTGGTTATTGATCCTACAGTTGGTGTTTTTGAGTTGGCTTTCCGAAACGTTAAGGATGATATAACCAAACTGGAACCTAATTACTACAATCTGCCTCTACCACTTCAGGCCTTGTTCAAAAATATGGGTGAGGAGCCTGCGCAGGCAGCTAAGCTTAAGCCCTTGTATGAAAGCATGAAGAAGGCCGTTAAGATACTGTATGACGCGGGAGTGCCGATAGTTGCCGGTACAGATATGGGCTTCCCTGGTTATAGCGTAGACCGGGAGCTTGAACTTTATGTAGAAGCTGGTTTAACTCCGGCACAGGCTATAAAAACGGCAACCATAACACCAGCTACGGTAATGAACCTTAATAAAACAACCGGTTCAATTGAAGCCGGTAAACAAGCCGATCTTGTGATCATCGATGGTGATCCGCTGAAGAATATCAGCGACATCAGGAAGGTATCGGGAGTAATAAAAGAAGGCCGGATCTATGACCCGGTTAAGTTGCACCAGATGGTTGGGTTTAAAAAGTAGGCGAGTGGTTAATTTGGTTGATTGGTGAGTGGTTAATTTTCAAGGGAATAACTTTGTGTTAAATTAATAATAATTTGAGTTAACAAAAAAGTAACAAACTACTAATTAATGACAATTGAAAGTAAGGATACTTCATTTTAAAATGATACCTTTGCAGCCTCATTCCGAATCATGAGCGATCAGATTAAACATGAATGCGGTGTGGCATTTATCCGCTTACTAAAGCCACTATCTTATTATCAGAAAAAGTACGGAACTGCACTGTACGGCCTGAACAAACTTTACCTTTTAATGGAAAAACAGCACAACCGCGGCCAGGATGGCGCAGGTGTTGCTACCATTAAACTGGATATTGAACCGGGCAAAAGATACATCAGCCGTCACCGTTCAATGGCTTCAAATGCTGTTGCTGATATTTTTGAATACATCCAAAAGAAATTTGCGGATATTCAGAAAGAAGCTCCCGAAAAACTGGCCGATGCCGAATGGCTTAAAGAACACGTTAGCTTTACCGGCGAGGTTTTGTTAGGGCACCTGCGTTATGGTACCCACGGCAAAAACAGCATCGAAAGCTGCCACCCGTTTTTAAGGCAAAACAACTGGATGACCCGTAACCTGGTTATTGCAGGTAACTTTAACATGACCAATGTTGATGAGTTATTGCAGCAGTTATATGCTTTGGGCCAGCATCCAAAAGAAAAAGCCGACACCGTTACGGTGCTCGAAAAAATAGGCCACTTTATTGATACCGAAAATCAAGGCTTGTTTGATCAGTACAAACGTGAGGGATTGGACGATAACAGGGAAATCAGCAAACTTATCGCTAATGATATGGATGTTGCCAAGATCCTTCGTAAATCGGCCAAAAACTGGGATGGTGGTTATACCATTGCCGGTATCCTTGGTCATGGCGATGCCTTTGTAATGCGTGACCCTGCAGGTATTCGTCCGGCTTATTATTATTATAATGACGAGATCGTTGTTGCTGCTTCTGAGCGTCCGGCTATCCAAACCGCCTTTAATATACCGATGGAACAGATCAGGGAAATTCGCCCGGGTCATGCTTTGATCGTTAAAAAGAACGGTAAGATCACCGAAGATATGTTCAGCGAGCCACAGGAAAGAAAAGCTTGCTCGTTCGAGCGGATCTACTTTTCGCGCGGCAGCGATGCGGCCATTTACCGTGAGCGTAAACAATTAGGCAGGTTGCTTTGTCCACAAATTCTGGATTTTGTTGATCACGATATCAAAAACACGGTATTCTCGTACATACCAAACACAGCAGAAGTTGCTTTTTACGGTATGGTTGAAGGTATGCACAAGTATGTGAAGAAATATCAGCACGAGGAATTAGTGAAGCTTGGAGCCGATATTACCGAAGAGAAGGTTGCCGAAATACTCCAGGTTGCGCCGCGTGTTGAAAAGATCGCCATTAAAGATGTTAAGCTCCGCACGTTCATTACACAGGATGCCGACCGAACCGAAATGGTAGCCCACGTGTATGATACAACTTATGGTCTCATCAAAAAAGGCACCGACACCTTAGTGGTATTGGATGATTCAATTGTTCGTGGTACTACGCTGAAACAAAGTATCCTGAAAATTCTTGACAGGCTTGGCCCTAAAAAGGTTGTTGTGGTTTCATCTGCTCCGCAGATCCGTTACCCTGACTGTTATGGTATCGATATGTCGCGCATGGGTGAGTTTGTTGCTTTTGAAGCAGCAATCAGCCTGTTGAAAGAGATGGACAGGGAAGATGTGATCCTGGATGTTTACCAAAAATGTAAAGACAGCCAGAAATTACCGAAAGAAGAAGTTCAAAACTACGTTAAAGAGATTTACGCGATGTTTACAGATCAGCAGATCTCTGACCGTATCGCCCAGATCATCACCCCTAAAAATGTAAACTGTGAAGTACAGGTAATTTATCAAACTTTAGATAACCTGCACGTTGCCTGTCCTGATAACCTTGGCGATTGGTATTTCAGCGGCGATTATCCAACTCCAGGCGGTAACAAGGTTGTTAACCGCGCCTTTGTTAACTGGATGGAAGGTAAAAACCAAAGAGCTTATATGTAAGATCCCTTAATTCCCTAAAGGGGAAATGATATACAAGGCGATGATTTTTCATCGCCTTTTTTGTTTTTAAACAATTTAATATCTAAGGGCGTCATTGCGAGGTACGAAGCAATCCCCTATTAGCAGATCCACCCTGTAAAGTCGGGGATTGCTTCGTACCTCGCAATGACAATGCGGAGAAGTCTTTTCTTCTAAAAAAAATCAAGTATTAAGCAGGGATTCGATCTTATTTACGACAGCTGAATTATTACGATCCCGGAGGCGCCGCAAATACAAAATGCGTAACCAGCTTATCAATCAACACTAACGAGGCGATAATAAGCGCTATGCCGGCAACCTCATTTAAACGGTGAATAAATTTAACCGAAATACGGGCACGGAGTTTATTAGCGTAGAAAGCTTTGAGGGTATCCATACCAAATTGAATAATAAGTATGGTAAGAAACATGACAGCGATATGGAACGACCTGTGTGGCGTACCTACCAGGAATGTGGTACTGGCAGCACCGATAACCACCGTCCAATGGAATAGCAGGGTAGGGTTAAAAATGCACATCAGGAAACCCTTGAGTACGTAACCAAAGCGGTCGGCACTTGAGGGAACTTTATTTTCGTAGTTGATCTCACTTTTCTTGAACATGTAGTACAAGCCAAGCGCGAATAGTATAGCACTGCCCACAACGCCTGCTATGACCTTGGTATGGTCGGATACGTCGATATATTGCGAACCAAACAGGATTGCACCCACAAAAACCACATCGCTGCAAACTACACCAAGGGCAAGCGAAACACCGGCATGAAAGCCTTTTTCGATACTGGTTTTAATAAGCGCAAAAAAAACCGGGCCGGTTATAAACGTAAGTACTAATCCAAACCCGATACCCGAAACAATGGCTTTTATCATTAAGTTAAGCTTTGTTCTTTTTTGAACATTGCGAATATGCAATTTTATCAGTTAAACAACGAAACATAAAATTGTGATTTAATTTATTTAAAAAAGAGTGGAGACTTTTACCAAAATTGAATTATGTTTAGAGATTCAAAAATCAAATCAGTACAACCTACTTTAAAATGGAACAAAACAATGCTAAAAACTACGGTACAGCCCTGTATACGCTGATTACCGTGTTTTTTTTCTGGGGCTTTTTAGCGGCCTCTAACGGTATTTTCATACCCTTCTGTAAAGAGCACTTTCACCTCACCCAGTTCGAATCGCAATTAATTGACTTTACCTTTTATGGGGGGTATTTCATTGGTTCACTGATACTTTATTTTGCATCGCAGGCAAGTAAGGTGGATATCATGAACAAGTTGGGTTACAAAAATGGTATCATTTTAGGGCTTGTTATTTCGGCTGTAGGTGCGTTGGGTATGATCCCTGCTGTAGCTTCAGGCGCATTTGGCTTTATCCTGGCTGTTTTCTTCATTATAGCAGTTGGTTTTTCATTACAGCAAACGGCTGCAAACCCTTTTGTGGTTGCATTGGGACCGCCAGAAACTGGTTCAAACCGTTTAAATTTTGCGGGTAGTATCAATAATATCGGCGCTTTATTAGGGCCGGTAGTAGTAGGTGTGGTGTTATTTGGCTCGGCAACCGCAAAAACCGCTGCTGCCGATGTTAAGATATCATCAATTAATAACCTATATTATTTATTAGCAGGTCTATTTATCGCAGTTGCTTTGTTCTTCTGGTTCTCAAACTTACCAAAAGTTACCAGCGATGAAAAAATCGAATCAAGCTCTAAAGCAAATACGCCGTTATTGGTAATGTTTGTTGCGTTCCTTTTGATTCTTGCAGCTGATCCGATCAGCAAGGCTACCGGCATTCCAAGTCAGTATTTTGTATACGCTTCATTAGCTATAATCGTATTCACATTGGTAGGCACTATTTTCGCTGCCAAAAAGAACAAAGAAGGCTGGGGCGCTATGCAATATCCTCAATTGATATTAGGTATGCTTGCCATATTTACTTACGTAGGTACCGAGGTAACTATTCAAAGTAACATGGGCGCTTTATTGAAAACGCCTGAATTTGGTTCTTTCGCCGAGTCTGATATCGCTCCTTTTATTTCCTTATATTGGGGTAGCTTGATGATTGGCCGTTTTGCCGGTTCTATCGATGCGTTCAATCTTTCAAAATCTGTTAAATACATATTATATGTATTAATCCCTTTCCTTGCTTTCGGTATTGTATTATTGGTGAATGCAGCAACCGGCGTTAATGTAAGTAACTTGTATGCTTACGCAATTTGTGTAGCTATCCTGGTGGTTGCTTTCTTTATCGGTCAGCAGAAACCAACCCGTACTTTATCAGTACTTGGTATATTAGGTGTAGCATTCATGCTTGCAGGTTTGTTCACTACAGGTAAAGTAGCAACCTTCGCGTTTATTAGTGGTGGTTTATGCTGCTCTATCATGTGGCCATCAATTTTCTCATTGGCTATTACAGGCTTGGGTAAGTACACCAGCCAGGGGTCTGCATTTTTAATTATGATGATCCTGGGTGGTTCAATTATTCCGCCGCTACAAGGTAAAATTGCCGATGGTGCAACCGGTGTTATTCCGGGCGTGAGCGGTATCCACTTCTCATACATTGTGCCTGTAATTGGTTTTGCATACCTTGCTTATTTTGCATGGAAAGTTAGCCGCGAACTTCGCAGTCAGGGTATCGACCTTGACCACGTTGAAGTTAAAGGCGGACATTAATAATTTTAAGAGATTAGAGGTTGGAGATTAGAGGTTAGGCCTTTAATCTCCAACCTCTTTTCTTTTTATAATAATTTTTAACTAATCTCGAATCTCTAACCTCTGATCTCCGATGACAAAACCCAGCTTTGATCATATTTTCATGAACCTGGCCAATGACCTTTCATTGCGTTCACACTGTGTTAAAGCACACGTTGGAGCGGTTTTAACGCGCGATACCAGGATTATATCCATCGGTTATAACGGGCCCCCTGCAGGCACGCACAATTGCGATGAGGAATGGCCAGGAGTTGGGTGCGCGCGCGATTCAAAGGGTAGTTGCTCGCTTGCCCTGCATGCCGAGGAAAATGCTATACTTTACGCCGTGAAAAACGGGGCACGACTTGAAGGTGCTACACTGTATACTACGCTATCGCCGTGTTTGCCATGTGCAAGGCTTATCTATTCGGCAGGGATAACACATGTTTACTATGACAAATCCTATGCAGAGTATAAAGGCTTGCCAAGCGATGAGGGGGTAGATTTTTTAAACAGGTTTGGAGTTAAGGCGGAGAAATTCAAACAGAACCATGATGCGCTTGATTAAAAGATTTCCTGATGTTGTTCGATATATCAGGAAATCCTCTAATCCTAAAAATCAAGGTTCAACTTTTACTCCGCAATAAACGGCTCAATATGGCTTATGGCAAACATAAGCTGTTCGTCCTGGCTCAGATCGGTATTATCTAATATAATGGCGTCTTCGGCGCGGGTAAGCGGGCTTTCCTCGCGCGTGGTATCCTGGTAATCGCGGTGGGCAAGGTTATCAAAAACCTCTTCTAAGGTGATGGTAGGATTTGTTGGCAATAACTCCTTATAACGGCGTTCGGCGCGGATCTTCGGGTCGGCAGTCATGAACAGCTTCACCTGAGCATCCGGGAATACTACTGTGCCGATATCCCTGCCATCCATAATGATGTTTTTTGAACGGCCTAAACGCTGTTGCTGCCTTACCATAGCTACGCGAACCTCTTTAATAGCAGCTACCGAACTAACTTTTTCGGCAACATGCATCTGACGGATCTCATCAGATACATCCTCTTCATTTAATGTGATAAAGGTTTTATGATTTTGCGTATGGAAGTTAAGATGGATGTTATGTAAGGCCTCAGCTATCTGCGCATGGTTCTCCAGATCGATCTTATGTCTTAAAAAGTACAAAGTTACCGCGCGGTACATGGCACCGCTATCCACATAAATGAAATGAAGCTCTTTTGCTAAAGCTTTTGCCAGGGTGCTTTTTCCGCACGATGAATAGCCGTCAATAGCTACTACGATATTGTTGTTCATAGAGCCGCTAAGTTAGCAAATAATCGTTAAATGGCCTGCCGGAGCTAACGCAATTAGACTTATTTTTGGGGATGAATTTTACCAAAGCCGATCTCCAGAAGGAAACGAGCTACAAAACATCAAGAAGCGGAGGAAAGGGCGGCCAGAACGTAAACAAGGTTTCGAGCAAGGTTGAAGTGTTGTTTTCGATAGCCTCGTCCGCATTGTTTACCGATGAAGAAAAGTTGCTGCTAACCGATAAATTACAAAATAGGCTTAATAAAGATGGTTACGTGCAGGTGATATGCGATGAGGAGCGGAGCCAGTATCTCAATAAAGAAAAAGCAATTGAAAGATTAATATCATTGCTGACAAAAGCCCTCCAAAAGCCTAAAGTACGAAAGCCAACTAAAGTAAGTAAAGCCGCTAAAGCCGCGAGGTTGGATAATAAGAAAATGCAGTCGGCTAAGAAGGAGAATAGGAAAATTGATTTTAGGGATTAGTTTGAGGATTCACTAAAACTACGCCATTGCGAGCGAAGCGTGGCAATCGCATACAATACAGAGCGGCAATGCTTCCGTGCGATTGCTTCGTTCCTCGCAATGACATGGTGGTTGATGTAGCACGTTTCTCTTAATCACTAATCTCCAACCTCTAATCTCTTTACTTAAACCTGTAAAACCCGGTAATTGATCCCCACTGGTGCGAGCGGATCATTTCCTTGGCATCTTTGGTATGGAATACCGCAGCAACATCAAACGCGAAACGACTGGTGGTAAAAGCTACGCCAACCTGCTGACTAAATATAAAAGGTTTCTTTTCTGAAGTTACCTCCAAACTGTTAGGATCATCATGTTTGCGGAACAGGCTGCCTTGTATGGTTGCATCATAGCCAACTACATTGGCCAAAGGCTTGTAATAGAAAAAGATCTCGTGCTTGTGTAGTAGTTTATCCTCGCCTCCGGTTGATACCGTACTTTGGGTACTGATAGAGTTGAACAACTGGTTGAAATTGCCTATACGTACCATTCCTCCGGCACCAGCACCGGTAAAACCATTGCCAAGGTTGGCATATGAACTAAATGTAAGGTCGATCCACGAAGCTCTGGCTAAGAGCTTATTATACTCGGCCGAAAGGTTAAGTTCCACATCGTTTTTGATTTGGTACTGCCAGCCATTAAGCTGATAAAAACCAAACGTATTGTGAATAAGCTTTTGTACCGGCTCGCCACCGGCAGCTGGACCTACAACGCCCAGTTGAGCGCCAAACTTCAGGTTGCTTTCGTTTTTATAAAGGAAGTTGAGTGTCGAGCCTAAATAGGTATAAGCGGCAAATGGCCTGTCTATATCAAATGGCCCGCGCACATAGCCTGATTGTGGGTTAAACATTTTTTGCCCCAATTCAAAGCCCAAAACTTTGTTTGCCAGATCTTTTTCAGTTGGTTTAACCGGCAAAGCTTTGCGGTAATAAAAGAAAATACCATTGGTGTAATACCTGTCAGATCCCTGGGCAAGGAATGAATCATTATCAGATTGGATACCAAATTCGTGACCGCGGGTTTGTGCAAATAAACAGGTAGCGCTTAGCAGGCATACCAGTGTTAAAAATAGTTTATTAGGCATTGGGGTTTATATAGTATATGTGCGCTAATATATAAAAAACCCAATGCAAATAAAGCAGTTATCAGTTTGTGTGTTTGAAATCGTATAACCGTATCAAACTTTTTAAAATCCCCTCTTGAGAGTAATAGCCCATCAAAAGACAGTCAGAAGTTTTTAAGAGTGCGGGTTGTGCGATTCCCTCCCCTGGGAGGGTGTAGGGAGGGGTTTCATCGATAGGCTTATTCGCTAAATGCCGTATAAACCCCTCCCTGCCAACTCGCGATCCTAACGCACCCCTCCCAAGGGAGGGAATTGTCAACCCATGGGCTATTACTCTCGAGAGAGGGGAATCGCTCTTTTCATTCCATTTAAAATAGAAAAGCTCCACAGCATGCTGTGAAGCTTTTTTATTTGGTAAGTAAACTGTTTAATTAATCACAGTTTTTTCATCTTCCTTAACGGTAAGATCTATTGGTTTTTTAACTTTTTCGTTAAGAAGGGCAAGGGATATCACATCCTTCATATCAGTAACATAATGGAAATTAAGGTCCTTTATGTAATCTTCTTTAATTTCCAGGATATCCTTTTGGTTTGATTTGCAAAGGATAATCTCCTTGATGTTGGCGCGTTTGGCAGCCAGGATCTTCTCCTTAATACCACCTACCGGTAAAACACGGCCACGTAATGTGATTTCGCCGGTCATGGCCAGATTAGGTTTTACTTTACGCTGTGTAAATGCCGATACCAACGCCGTAAGCATAGTTACACCTGCCGACGGGCCATCTTTAGGGGTAGCGCCTGCCGGTACGTGTACGTGTACATCCCATTGATCAAACAGCTTCGGGTTGATATTAAAATCGCCGGCATGAGCCCGTAGATAGGCGAGGGCAATGGTTACCGATTCTTTCATGACATCACCAAGGCTGCCTGTTAGCGTTAGGCGGCCTTTTCCAGGGCTTAAGCTTGCTTCAATGAACAGGATGTCGCCACCAACTGAAGTCCAGGCCAGGCCTGTTACAACGCCTGCTACATCGTTGCCTTCGTAAAGGTCCTTATCAAAAATAGGGGCGCCTAAAATCTTCTCGATGTCTTTTTTGCTTACAACGCTGTTGTAAGGCTCTTCCATGGCGATGTTTTTGGCCACACCACGTACAACCGAGCCTATTTTTTTCTCCAATGATCGTACACCCGATTCGCGGGTGTAATCCACAATTACCTTTTCAAGCACATCGGCCTTAAGGCTAACATCTTTTATTTTTAAGCCATGGGCCTCTCGTTGTTTTGGTACGAGGTGTTGTTTGGCTATTTCAATTTTTTCTTCAATGGTATAACCGTTCACCTCGATGATTTCCATCCTGTCTAACAAAGCAGGCTGAATAGTGCTCAGAGAGTTTGCTGTAGCAATGAACATGACATTCGACAGGTCATAATCCATCTCAACATAATGATCAGAGAAAGTGCCGTTTTGTTCGGGGTCAAGTACTTCAAGTAGTGCTGATGAAGGATCTCCCCTGAAATCGTTACCTACTTTATCTATCTCATCCAAAATAAACACCGGGTTTGATGCGCCTGCTTTTTTAATTGACTGAATAATACGGCCGGGCATAGCACCAATATAAGTTTTACGGTGACCGCGAATCTCCGCTTCGTCACGGATGCCGCCTAATGCCATACGCACATATTTACGACCCAAAGCTTTGGCTATTGATTTACCCAGCGATGTTTTACCAACTCCCGGAGGACCTACCAAGCAAAGGATAGGGGCTTTCATGTCATGCTTTAACTTAAGCACGGCAAGGTATTCGATAATGCGCTGTTTTACTTTATCTAAGCCAAAGTGGTCTTTATCCAGGATCCTTTGCGCACGTTTAAGGTCAAAATTGTCTTTAGTGAACTCGTTCCACGGCAAATCAAGTAATAGCTCAAGATAGTTGATCTGTACCGAGTAATCGGCTGCCGCCGGGTTAGTACGTGCCAATTTTTCAAGCTCTTTATTAAAGTGATCTTTAACTTCTTTAGCCCATTTCTTTTTACTTGCACGCTGGCGCAGGCTCTCAATTTCCAGGTCGGGCGTGTTGCCACCCAATTCTTCCTGGATGGTTTTAAGCTGCTGGTTCAGGAAGTAGTCCCTCTGCTGCTTATCCAGGTCAACGCGTACTTTGGTTTGGATCTGGTTTTTCAGTTCCAGCATCTGAAGGTCAAGTGTCAGGTGTTCCAGTACAAGGTTGGCACGTTCGCGCAGGTTGGCAATCTCAAGCAGGTGCTGCTTGGCGCTCATATCAGCATTCATGTTTGATGATATGAAGTTGATCAGGAACGATGTGCTTTCGATATTACGGATAGCGATACCCGCTTCACTCGGGATGTTTGGCGAAAGCTGGATGATGTTCATGGCCATATCCTTAATGGATGATACCATGGCTTTAAACTCCTTATCTTCCTTGCCTTTTATTTCATGGAAGGGCTCAACTGTAGCTTTTATATAGGGTTCGCTTTGTACTTCCTCTTTTAAATAAAAACGTTTTTTACCCTGGATGATAACGGTAGTGTTACCATCGGGCATCTGCAGCATTTTTATGATGAGTGCTATGGTGCCAACTTTATTAAGCTGGCTGAAGGTTGGATCTTCAATACCCACATCCTGTTGCGAAACCACCCCAATCATGCGGCTGCCTTTATTGGCATCGCGGATTAGTTTTATTGATTTATCCCTGCCAACCGTAATTGGGATAACAACACCCGGAAAAAGAACGGTATTGCGCAAGGGTAAAATAGGCATTACATCGGGAAGCTCCTCATTATTCATCTCCTCCTCATCTTCCGATGACATTAACGGGAAAAATTCTGAATCCTCATTTATAACCGGTAAAGCATTTTTAAAATCAAACGGATCGAAATTCATTAATTATATTTTATAGAATAAAACGCCATGTTGTCAGCCTGCAAAACGACAATTACGCCAATTACAGGTTATTGCGCGATTATGAATCGCACCTGTGTATGGTTCAAGAGCTGTGCCAAGTTACGCCGATTAATAGCAACAAATAAATCGTTGATTTAACGTACTGGTTATATGTTTGTTACAAATTTATGGCAAGTATTGTAAATAAATAAGATTTTATTGGTAAAGATGAAAAAAAGTCATAGTATCGCTGTTCACAATTTTATGCACATGTGAAATTTTTTTTCACAAAACTGCCATATTGCATAATATTTTGATGTATTGATAGTTAATATAATACCATTTTTGTTTTACCAGTAATCCGTTTAATGAAGTTATCAGTTATCCTGCCCCTTCTGATCATGTCTTCGCTTGAGTCGGCTATGGCACAAAACGCTTACGTTCGTCTTGGCCAGCAGGCACTTATGGATGGCGATTTCCGTTCGGCGGTATCGCACCTGGAAAAGGCATGCATAACTGATTCAACAAATGCCAATGCCATGTGGATGCTGGGGTATTCCTATTATCATAGCGATAACTATAAAAAATCAATACTGGCGTACACCAAGGTAATTGCCGTAAAACCTGCCGATGCTACCGCGTATTATTACAGGGCCAGGGCAAAAAGCTATCTTGGCAGAGATAACCAGGCGTCGCCGGCTGATAAGGAATTATATTTGTTAGGAGCAATAGTTGACCTTACCAAAGCCATCTCCATCAACAACGATTTAAAAGACAATAAATACTACCAGAACAGGGGTATAGCTTACCGTGAATACGGCGTATTTAAACTGCAATCGACTTCGCGTTTTTTTGATAAGGCGAGGGGTATAAACTCATTAAAGGCTTCCATTGCCGACCTGGAAAAAGTACTTGCCGATAACCCAAGCCGTATGGATATCGCGGCGTTGATTGATCAATCGAAAGAAAAACTTATCCAGGCTACTACCGGTGGCAGTACATTGGTGAAACAGCACTAAAATTTTATAAAACTTTTCTATTTACCTTTTTGGTAAAGTCCCCTGCACTTTATAGTCATTACGTCCCATCAGTTTTACATGCTGTGTTTTCTGGATCATGTAAAGCGAGTCGGGAAAATAACTCAATTTTTCGTTGGTTTCGTACAACAGGTTTTTGGTGTGGTTGTAGATCAGGATCCATTCCACTTTATCGCCTGCTTTTTTGATGATAATGCGACGGGTTTTTAACTCGGGTGTACGGGCCCTGTAAACGATAGCGCTATCGCTGGTGCTAACTATATAACTATTTTTCCAGGCAGGTCGGTTAATGTCCGACTGGATAAATAAATTGAGCTCCTGGTTCCAGTTGCCAATGTGTACCGTTTTAGTTTCGGTAACGCCGTTGTGGGTAACCGTTTTAACAACAGCCGGGTTTAACTTAGTGAGCCGCGCAGAATCGCCCCTGAAAAATTCTTTCAGATCAAAATAAGTCAGTTTAGCGCCACTTTGCTTGTTATCGGGCCTGCACGAATATAAAGTTGCTATTAATAACAAAAAGCCGCCCATGAGGGCGGCTTTGCTTATGTTTTTTGGATTATACCAATACATTACCAGTCATTTCGGGAGGTATGGCAACACCTAATATGTTTAATATTGTTGGCGCCACATCGCCCAGTTTTCCGTCTTTTACTTCTTTTACGTCTTTATCAATGACAATACAAGGTACCAGGTTGGTAGTGTGTGCCGTGTTTGGCGAACCGTCTTCGTTAATCATATAATCGGCATTACCATGGTCGGCCAGGATAATGAACGAGTAGCCATTGGCTAAACCAGCTTCAACAACGGCTTTGGTGCAGCTATCGGCAGTTTCAGCAGCTTTAACTACCGCGCTGAATACACCTGTATGGCCAACCATATCTGTGTTGGCAAAGTTAAGGCAAACAAAATCAGGCCAGCCTGTTTCCAGTTCAGGGATGATAGCATCGCGGATACCAGCAGCATTCATCTCAGGTTGCAGATCATAAGTAGCAACTTTTGGAGATGGCGCTAATAACCTTTTTTCGTTAGCGAATTCTTTTTCGCGACCACCTGAAAAGAAGAACGTTACGTGTGGATATTTCTCGGTTTCTGCTATCCTGATCTGGCTTTTTCCGGCATTTTGCAGGATCTCGCCCAGCGTTTTAGTCAGATCTTCTTTGTTGAAAACAACCTGAACATTTTTAAACGTTTCATCATATGGGGTCATGGTGATGTAACGGACAGACAGCGGGTGCATGTTGTACTCAGGGAACGATTTCTGGGTAAGCGCGATACTGATCTCGCGGCCCCTGTCGGTACGGAAATTGAAGCAGATCACTACGTCGCCATCTTTAATAACAGCTAATGGTTTTCCTTCTGCATCCGTAGCAACTATTGGTTTTACAAACTCGTCGGTAACATCTTCAAGGTATGAATGCTTAATGAGGTCGGTAACATTTTGAGTTGGCGTACCAATGCCATTCACCATCAGGTCGTAAGCCAGTTTCACGCGTTCCCAGCGGTTATCACGATCCATGGCATAGTACCTGCCAATTGCAGAAGCAATTTTAGCACCTGTGCCTGCAATGTGCGCTTCAAGATCAGTAACAAAGCCAAGTCCCGATTTAGGATCGGTGTCGCGGCCATCCAAAAACGCGTGGATATATACGTTGTTAACATCCAGTTGTCTGGCTGCATCGCAAAGGCCTTTTACGTGCCTGATATGTGAGTGCACACCACCATCAGATACTAAGCCAATGAAGTGTACATCTTTATTATTTTGTTTAGCGTATTCAAAGGCATCTTTCAATACAGGGATGGTGGGCAGTTCATTATCATCAACTGCTTTATGAATACGGCCAAGTTCCTGGTAAACCACGCGACCAGCGCCAAGGTTCATGTGACCAACTTCAGAGTTGCCCATTTGCCCGGCAGGTAAACCTACCGCTGTTCCTGAAGCTTCAAGTTTTGAATTTGGATATTGTTCAATCAGGCTATCAAAAAAAGGAGTTTTAGCTGCTATTATAGCGTTTGATTGATCGTTGCGGCCGTAACCCCAGCCATCAAGTATTATTAATGCGAGTTTTTTTTTGTTTTCCACAATGCAAATATAAAGGCAACGGGGTACTTTATATATAATTTTTTAATTTAGGTTAGCGGTCTGAAATAAAAGTGCGACTTCCGTGTTAGTATGTAGTATACAAGGTTTTGAAATGCCATTTTATCTTACATGAAAAACAACTAAACAGTTAGTCGTCCTTTGTAACTTTAACACCTATTAGTACGTTATTATAGTATGAAATTGAAATACTTGCCATCGTTAGTTTTGTTGTTGCTGATCCCATATGCTTCGTCGTATGCCGATGTGATAGATAACGTGGCTAATCTTTTAAAAGCCGGTAATACCAAAGAGCTTTCCAGGCTGTTTGCCAGCAACGTGGAGATAACCATCATGGAAGATGAGAATGTTTACTCTCAAACCCAGGCAGCGGTAATATTGGATAAGTTTTTCGCCAAGAATAAGCCCCAGGGCATCAAATTGCTGCATAAAGTAAACTCGGGCGGTAATTACCATTTTGGCGTATATATTCTAAATACAGATAAAGGCGAGTTCCGCGTTGCAATAACCTTAAAAGACGCTGGCAAAAGCACCAATGTTGTCGAGTTGAAAATTGAAGATGAAAAGGTGAAGTGACACAGTTCATGGATCATAGTTAATGGTTCATGGCACCTGTTTGAGCCGAATAGTTTTCATAGTCAATGATTTGCCATGAACAATGAACAATGAACCATTATCTTTACCGTAATCAAACCCCCGCATTTGAAAATTGTTGTTACTTTTGACACTATAAAAAGTACACAATTGGATAAGGAACTAATACATCAGTTTATAAATAATGCTTTAAGTGAGGATGTTGGCGATGGCGACCATACTTCACTTTCAACTATCCCTGCCGATGCTACCGGCAAAGCAAAACTTTTAGTTAAGGACGAAGGAATACTGGCCGGTGTTGAGCTGGCTGCCGAAATATTTCATGTGGTTAATCCCAACCTTAAAATGAACGTGTTTTTACAGGACGGTGCTCCTGTAAAATATGGCGACGTGGCTTTTGAGGTTGAAGGCAGTTCGCGCAGCATTTTAACTGCCGAGCGTTTGGTACTGAATTGTATGCAGCGCATGTCGGGAATTGCTACAAAAACCCGCCAGATTGTCGACCTGCTGAAAGGTACCAACACCAAAGTTTTAGATACCCGTAAAACTACTCCGGGACTTCGCTACCTCGAAAAATGGGCAGTGCGCATAGGCGGCGGCGTAAACCACCGGTTTGGTTTGTATGATATGATCCTGATCAAGGATAACCACGTTGATTACGCCGGCGGAATAAGACAAGCTATTGAAAGTGCTAACCAATACCTGGCTGATAACGGAAAAAAACTGGCAATAGAAATTGAGGTTCGCAACCTTGATGAGCTGGAGCAGGTTTTACAAACCGGTAATGTAAACCGCATTTTGATAGATAACTTCAATTTCGACAACCTGCGCCAAGCTGTAGCCATGAACAAAGGGCGTTTCATCACCGAAGCTTCGGGCGGAATTACCATTGATAACATCCGTGAGTATGCCGATTGTGGAGTTGATTATATTTCGGTAGGCGCGCTTACTCATTCTGTTAAAAGCCTTGACCTTAGTCTTAAAGCTGTAAAATAGGGGTAGTTAAACAACAGATAACATATTGTTAAACAAAGTTTAGTGGTAAAAGCGCCGAGATTAAAACGCTTTTACCGCTTCAATTTTGTAATATTGCAGGAGAATGATAACCGTTTACTCTGTTACAGCACTCATAATGGCTTATCTGTGCGGCTCGATACCTACGGCTGTTTGGATAGGTATGGCCTTTTACAAAGTGGATGTACGTGAGTACGGAAGCGGTAATGCCGGTGCTACAAATACTTTTCGTGTTCTTGGTAAAAAGGCGG
The DNA here is from genome assembly GCF_003351025.1 of Mucilaginibacter endophyticus. Taxonomy (GTDB): domain Bacteria; phylum Bacteroidota; class Bacteroidia; order Sphingobacteriales; family Sphingobacteriaceae; genus Mucilaginibacter; species Mucilaginibacter endophyticus. The sequence continues at coordinate 386,156 of NZ_QPCG01000001.1, forward strand.
GCATCCCGGTGATGCTGCTTGATATATTTAAAGGCTGGGCAGCTACTAACTTCGCTTATTTTATTGGCGCGTCTGCTACAGGCGCCATCAATTCAACCGCATATACCAACTATGAGCTTGCTTTGGGTATAGCCGCGGTTATGGGCCACCTGTTCCCAATCTTTGCAGGTTTCAGGGGAGGTAAAGGTGTAGCAACCCTGTTTGGAATGATTTTGGCTATACATTTTCATGCCGCTTTATTATGCATAATTGTTTTTATAACGGTGTTATTGATCTCAAAGTACGTGTCGCTTAGCTCAATTGCAGCAGCCTTTACTTATCCTATTGGCGTTACATTTGTTTTCCCGACACCTATCCGGTCGATAGTGATTTATGGCATGTGCATTTGTGTACTTGTGTTGGTAACGCACCAAAAAAACATTGAACGCTTAATAAGAGGCAAAGAATCAAAAGTCAATTTTTTTAAAAAGAAAGCAACTGCCTGATCATTATGAAAAAATTTAAACCTGCATTAGTCCTGATAGCTATCATGGCTATCTTTTCGTGTTCAACCGTGCCGCTTACCGGCCGTAAACAATTAAGTCTTGTTGGTGATGCCGAGGTAAACCAATCGGCGGCGGCAAGCTACAAACAACTCCTTACAGATCCTAAAACCAAAGTTGTTGCCAGTGGTAATGACGCGCAGCGCGTTAAGGTTATTGGTAACAGGCTGGCAGCCGCAATTGAAAAATATCTTAAAGAAAATGGCTACGGCGATCAGTATAGCTTTCAGTGGGAGTTTAACCTGATCCAGAGCAGCGAGGTTAACGCCTGGTGTATGCCTGGTGGCAAGGTTGCTGTTTACAGCGGCTTATTACCTGTTGCTAATACCGATGCGTACCTTGCAGTAGTTATGGGCCATGAGATTGGTCACGCCATTGCGCGCCACTCGGCCGAGCGTATTTCTCAGGAAATGCTGGTGCAGGGTGGTGGACAATTGGTTGGCGCAGCAACGAGCCAGCAATCACAAGCCACACAAACTGCAATCAGCACTTTATATGGTGTAGGTAGCCAGTTAAAGTTGTTGGCTTATTCCCGTAAACAGGAGTCAGAAGCCGATAGGTTAGGTTTAACCTTTATGGCTATGGCCGGTTATGATCCGCATAATGCCATCGCTTTTTGGCAACGTATGGCAGCCCAAAACAAAGGCGGCGCTCAACCCGAATTTTTGAGCACCCACCCGGCTGATGCTACCCGTATTGCCGATATCCAACGGCTTATACCGGAGGCTATGAAATATTATAAAAACTAATTATCTCATTATAATAAATCCCGCCCGGTAAAAGGCGGGATTTTTCTTTTTATGGCTAAAGGCGAATTTTTAAAGGCTCAATGGAAAAACCTGGTGATGCTTAATTACGAGGTTGACGCCGCTATATTAAAACCTTACATACCTGCAGGTACCGTACTCGATCTTTGGGAAGGCAAAGCGCTGGTAAGCATGGTTGGCTTTATGTTTTTGGATACACAAGTGATGGGCATTAAGTGGCCGTGGCACGTGAATTTTGAAGAGGTGAATCTGCGTTTTTATGTGCGATACTTCAACGGTAGCGAATGGAAGCGTGGCGCTGTTTTTATCAGCGAAATTGTACCGAAACACATGATCGTGCTTATTGCTAATAATCTTTATAAAGAGCATTACCGCGCGTTGCCTATGCGCAGCTCTGTTATTATAACCGAAGATCATCATACCGAATTTTTGTATGAATGGAAACTCAAGGGGCGCTGGAACAAGCTTGGCGCTACCGCGAGTAATGAATTAGTTGATATTAAGCCGGGCAGTCCCGAGGAGTTTATTTTAGAGCATTACTGGGGATACAATGGGCTAAGCGCAACAAAAACCATGGAGTATCAGGTTGAACATATCTCCTGGCAAACCGGCCTGGTGCGGGGTTATGTTTTTGATGCCGATGTTGCAGCCTTGTATGGTAAGGAATTTAAACCATATCTTGAAAAAGAACCTGTTTCGGCTTTTTATGCGCTGGGCTCGGATATTGTTGTAAGGATGGGTGAGAAGATAGTGGTGGGGAAGTAAGGAGGGCGTTGCTCTAATGCCTGATTAGACATTTTGCGGCTAAATGTTATTGGTTGGTTTTGGGAAGGTGCTTATTTGTTAATTGAATTGTTTTTGCCTTTAGTCGTTGAGCTTCATTAGCAAGGTTTGCTACACTTTTGATATCGGGTATGTTGTTAAGCTGGTAGCTTTCGATAATAGGAAGAGTAACAGCAATTTTTAAGACAGTGTGATAATCTTCTATTTTTATTTTATTACTGTCAATGTGGGCCATCAAAACTGAAAACCTTTTTATTGTATCAAGATATTTATGATTGCTCTCATTTATTAATGCACGCAGGCGATCCCTTAAAACCGTATCCTGCATATGATTTAATGCCTTGTTCGCTGATCTATAGTAAGAGAGCGTTTTATTGTCATAAGTTTGGAAGTTGCTCAAGCTGTCTTGCGACCCATTATTAAAATGATTTATCATGTTTTCGAGGTTTTGCAGTTCTGGTTGCTTTGTTGCCTGATCTACATAAATATCCTGCAGGAGGTCATCTCCTCTTGAGCCTTTTATACTGCTGTAATCAATGTTATTATCCTGTAAGGGTTTAGCATTCTGTTGAATGTTGTTTTTAGAAGAGGTATGATTACAAGATAACAGTATAAAAAGAAGAGCAACAAGCGACAGGGTGGCGGTTTTTATGATTAAATATACAGCACTACCATCAATCCTCATCACCATCCCGTCAAAAAAAATAATCATTTCATTAGTAATCACCTTGTTTACTATTTTTGCCACCCATACAATTTTTTATACATGGCAAATTACAGTAACCGCATTGCACATTTAAAAAACGAGATCCAGCCTTTACGCGACCAGCTTATCAATCACGAGCTTTATAAAAATATTACCTCGCTTGAAGAGCTTACCGTTTTTATGGAGCACCATGTGTTTGCTGTATGGGACTTTATGTCGCTGTTAAAAGCTTTGCAGCAAAAACTTACCTGCACCGTTACGCCATGGATGCCTACAGGAAACGCTAATACCCGTTATCTGATCAATGAAATTGTTGCTGGTGAGGAAAGTGATATTGACGAGCAAGGTAACCGCGCAAGCCATTTTGAACTGTATTTACGTGCCATGCAGCAGGCCGGTAGTACAGCCGAAGGCATTAATAACCTGTTTAACGAATTGAATTTCGGTAAGCATATTGATGAGGCGCTGATCATAGCCAATATCCCGGTGGCAGCCCGCAACTTTGTGCAACATACTTTTGATGTTATAGTTACCAACAAAGATTATCTGCAGGCAGCGGTATTCACCTTTGGTCGCGAAGATCTGATTCCGGATATGTTTGTGAGCATAGTAAAAGAGTTGAGTCAGCAATTGCCCGGTAAAGTCGATATCTTGCTTTACTACCTTGAACGCCATATTGAAGTTGATGGCGATCATCATTCACAATTAGCTTATCAAATGACAGCCGAACTTTGCGGTGAAGACGATAACAAATGGGCCGAAGCTACTGGAGCTGTTAAAGAAGCATTGCAAGCCCGCATTGCGCTTTGGGATGGGATATTGGAGGCGATAAAAGTACAGGAAGTAAGTTCCTTCTAAGCATACACTCTATAAAAGTTGTCATTTCGACAGAGCAGGAAGGACTAAGCGTTGGAGCGAAAGAGAAATCTTATGCGTCTGGCAAGATCATCATGCATGATTTATAACGAGGCGTATAAGATTTCTCCTCACGCTGTGCGCACTTCCCCCACTGGTTCGTCGAATGACAATAGGTTTTATTGAATAAAACGCTGAAAATCTCTACAACTTATTCAACTCATCCATCAGTATTTTGCTGTACTGGTTAAAGTAACGCCGTACACCAAAACCCATAACGGTTTGTATGCCGCGGGTAGCGTTGGTTAAAAACACCTCATCAGCTTCGTATAAAATATCTGGATTTATCTGGGCTTCGGTTATTTCGATGTTGTTTTCGTGGGCCAGCTTAATCACTACCTGGCGCATAACACCCTCAACACAGCCTTCGCTTAATGCCGGGGTATACAGGTGATTTTGATAATTGATGAAAATATTAGAGCTGCTGGCTTCGCAAAGGTTGCCGCTTTGGTTCAGCAAAAACACATCATCCAGCTTGTTCTGGGTTTTGTACAAGCTGGCCATCACGTAAATAAGCGAGTTGCAGGTTTTAATGTTCGACAGATAATTGGATGGCTTGGGCAACTCGGTAAACACATCCATGATCAGCCCTTTCTCGTTCAAAAAGTACCGTGGCTCTTCTGATGGGGTTAGCTCCAGGCAATAGCCCATTTTATTTTGAGTAGGGGTATACAGGCCTTCAGCATCGCGGTAAACCGTTAAACGCAACCTGCCGTGCTTTACCTTGTTTCTGCGGGCAAGCTCGTTAACTATATCGTTTAAAAACCAGGTATCCATTTGCGAATAGCCGTCAATTTTAAGGGCTTTCATGCCCCGCTGAAGCCGGTCGGCATGCAGTTCGGCAAATTTTAGTTTGCCTTTCATTAGCCGCATGCTTTCAAACAGGCCATCGCCATATTTAAAGCCCCTGTTGCCAATGGTGAGCAATGGTGTATTTTGAGGGAGATATTCGCCGTTAAAATTGATGAATACGGGCATCATGGGACAGGTAGATATTTTAATTTGATCGTGCTTATTTGGTTACCGGGTATTATTTGTATGCTTTATCTAACGTCTATTGCTTCGTATCTGTATCACTGTATTTTCGCCATTTTGCAAGTACTGCTTCAAAATCGGCCGGTAGCGGCGATTCAAAATGTACCCGCTTTTTTAACGTGGGATGTAAAAAGCCGAGTGTTTGCGCGTGCAGCGCCTGCCGTGGCATTAGCTCAAAACAGTTTTCAACAAACTGCTTATACTTACTGAACATGGTACCCTTTAAAATTTTATCGCCGCCATAAGTGGCATCGCTGAACAGAGGATGACCAATGTGCCTCATATGCGCCCTGATCTGGTGTGTGCGACCGGTTTCCAGCTGACATTCGATCAACGTAACATAACCCATTCTCTCCAATACTTTATAGTGGGTTACCGACCACTTGCCTTTTTCCGGGTCGTCGTATATCGACATTACCCGTCTGTCGGCTACACTGCGGCCAATATAGCCGGTTATGGTGCCATCTTCAGGCAAATCACCCCAAACTAATGCGAGGTATTTACGGGTGATGGTATGCTCAAAAAACTGTTTAGCGAGCCAGGTCATGGCGCGCTCATTTTTGCTGATGAGCAGTAAGCCAGAGGTGTCCTTGTCAATGCGGTGTACCAATCCGGGGCGACCGTCATTACCCGGCAGGGTTGGCAATTGCTGAAAGTGATATACCAACGCGTTCACCAACGTACCTGTATAGTTGTTATAGCCGGGGTGTACCACCATGCCTGCTTCCTTGTCAACAACCAGCACATCATCATCTTCATAAATGATTTTGATGGGGATGTTTTCGGGATAAACTTCGGTATCACGAGGCGGATGCGGCAGTACTACCGAGATTACATCAAGCGGTTTTACTTTATAGCTTGATTTGATGGTTTTATCGTTCACCAGCACATTGCCCAGTTCAATAGCATTTTGAATGCGGTTGCGCGAGGCGTTCTCTACGCGGTGCATCAAAAATTTATCAATTCGCAAAAGCGACTGGCCCTTGTCAACCACTATACGTAAGTGTTCATACAAGTCCTGTTCTTCCTGCTCAATAAGTTCGGGTTCGTGTGCCATTTGAGGCGCAAAAGTAATCGTTTTTTGTGGTAGGTTAAACGTAATATTGCAATAGCATTAACGCCGTATTATTTTATGAACATTGATCTTGAAATTTTTAGCCCGGTACAGCAAATCAACAACCCTTTTTTTGATGAGTACGGCTTAAAAGTTTTTATCAAGCGCGATGACCTGATCCACCCCATGATATCGGGAAATAAATGGCGTAAGCTTAAATACTTGCTTAAACAGGCGCAGGCTGAAGGAAAAACACTTCTTGTAACCTTTGGCGGTGCATATTCAAACCACCTGATGGCTACAGCTGCCGCTGCCGCGAAGTTTGGTTTTAAATCAACGGGTATTGTAAGGGGAGAGGAAGTTGATAATGATACCTTGTTTTTATGCCGTCTGCATGGTATGGAACTACTGTTTACCGATCGGGATAGCTACCGTGATAAACCTGCCCTGTTCAATCAATATTTTGGCCACGATGAGCAAGCTTTTTTTATTGATGAGGGTGGCGCATCTGCCGAGGGAGCTAAAGGTTGCAGCGAACTGGTTGACGAGCTGCCGGAAAGTTATGATCATATTTTTTGCGCTTGCGGTACAGGAACCACCGCGGCGGGCATCCTTAACGGATTAAACCGGCATCAGCTTAAAACAAAATTTAACGCGGTACCTGTGTTTAAGAACGGTGGCTTTATAAAAGATGAGATCGATCGCTTTTTAACTCAACAAACGGATTACGATCTCCATGTAGATTATCATTTCGGAGGCTATGGTAAAGCGAATAATGAACTCATTAGCTTCATTAAACAATTTGTAGCCGCGACAGGCATATTAATTGAGCCGGTATACACAGGCAAAATGATGTATGCATTATATGATCTGATTGCTAAAGGACATTTCAAATCCGGCAGCCGAATCCTGGCTATTCATAGTGGTGGCATTTGGGGATTACTGGGGATGAAGGAAAAGTTTAAATAAACCCTAATTAGTTGGTGTATTTAACGGTAGCTCGAAATAGAAGGTAGAGCCTTCGCCGTAGGTACTTTCAACCCAAAGCCTGCCCTGATGCCGGTTAACAATTTCCTGGCAAATGTATAAGCCTATTCCTAATCCCGACATGTGGGACGCAAGGTTTTCGACCCGGTAAAAGCGCGAGAACACGCGTTCCAGCTGATCTGGCTGAATACCAATGCCAAAATCCTGCACCGAGATCCTTAATTTATTATTGATAACAGCACCAGTAATGATCACTCTATCACCCTTGGGCGAATACTTAACCGCATTGGTTACCAGATTGATGATCACTTGTTCGATACGCTGACTGTCAGCATGGATAATTAACCGTTCAAGGGGATAGTTTAAAATGATCTGGTGCGATGATTCGGTTTGTTGCAGGATCTCGCGCAAATCGGTAATTGATTTTATGATATCATAATCGGCATAGGTAAAAGGTAGTTTACCGGTTTGGATTTTGGTAACATCCAACAGATCTGATATCAGGGTGGTTAATTTACTTACCTGTTCAAGCGCGCGGTTTGCCAGTAGCTTGTTTCTATCCTCAGCAGGTAAATTTCGGGCGATGATTTGCAGGTACCCTTTCAGGCTGGTAACCGGTGTTTTTAATTCATGGCTCGCCAAACCTATAAACTCATCCTTTTTTTCATTGAGTTGTTTGATATCCTCGTATAGTTTGGCATTATCCAGCGCCACGGAAGCCTGTGCGGCTACGGCCAAAACAAGCTGTTCATGCTCTTTGGTAAACCTGGCCGGTTGCTCATGGCCAAAAAACAGTCCGCCAATAACCTCGCCCGATTTACCCCTTACCGGCACAGCAAGGTAACTTACTACCGGCAAATGCCCTGCCGGCTTGCCGAAATGAGGTGCATTTTTTCCGTAGCGGGGATCTTTGGTAATGTCATCCACCCTTACTGTTCCCTCTCCGCTAAAGGTGGGATGAAACACTGCCGTATTGCGGGGCATTCCAAATTTTTCAAATGCCTCACGTGGTGCGCCCGAAAGCGTAAATAACATGTATGACTCGCCCTGCTCATTAACCAGGTTGTGAAAAAAAGCACCAAACTGCGCTCCGCACAACTGGGTAGTAGAATCGGTAACTTTTTGCAAAATGCTTTGAATATCCAGCTCTGCCGAGATAACCTGTCCTATCGAATTTAATATCTCCAGGCGTTCGGCGTACTGCTGCAGCCTGTCTTCAGCTTTTTTTTGTTTGCCTATATCACGTATTATTTTTGAAGCCCCTATTACCTTATTGGCCTTGTTCATTATAGGAGATATGGTAAGCGAAATTTGAATTTCTTCGCCGCTTTTTGTTTTGCGAATGGTTTCAAAATGTTCTATCCGCTCGTTGGCCCGTATTTTACTGATGATCAGTTCTTCCTCATCATAACGGTCTTCCGGAATCAGCGTTGTGATGTGCTTGCCAATGATTTCCTCATCAGTATAGCCAAATAAGCGTTGCGCGGCATTGTTCCAGCTGGTAATTATGCCATCGAGGTTTTTGCTTACAATGGCATCTTCGGATGATTCAATGATGGAAGCCAGCATGCCTTGTTTAGCCTCGGCATTTTTTTGTTCAGTAATATCTATTAACGTATTGACCACGCCTGTAAGCTGGCCGCTTTCATCAAAAAGGGGTTTAGGATTTGATAATATATAACTAATACTACCGTTGGGGCGTTTGATAAGTATTTCCTGCTGCTTTACGGCTTTGCCGTATTTTAACACTCTGGCTGTAGGAGTTTCTTCAAGATTCAGCGGTGTGCCATCAATATTAAATATCTGCCAGTTTATATACCATTTGTCTTTATTAGCCTCCAGCGTTTTACCCCAAAGCTTTACAGCAGCTTTATTAAACGAGGTTACATAGCCATGCTTATCGCAGGTATAAACGGCTACGGGCAGGTCTTCAAGCAAATCCCAGGTAGCAATATTATTAAATGCTGCTTTTGGAGCAGGTAATGGTTCTTCTCCCATGTTATTATATAATACCTCCCTTTGGTTGTATGTTGTACGAATTTAATATTTAAATAGCCAACCTCAGGGCTTTAATCAAAAAGAAATATTTGTTATGAAAATGCGGCGAATTTTTAATTATCGCGTTACTGCGGCAATGGGCGGTTTTTGATCATAATTGCGCGGTAAAGGTGATTTTGGCTCATCGTTTTTTCTACGTTTTAGAATCAGGAACAAGTGTACCGGATTTAAGTTTGGTACAAAAAGTAACTTTAAACAATTTAAAGTTACTTTTTGGTCAATCGGTTCAAAAACCGCTTAAATTTTGATTTTAGGCGGTTTTTGCTAAATTTGTAATAAACCAAATTGATATGTACAACCTACTTGTTTCTCCGCAGAATGTCCAGGCTTCGCTTCAGAAGCATGTTTTGGCCGATGGCTTCGACCTCACTTTTGATATGGAAAAAAGTAAGGGTGTTTATATTTATGACGCAAAATATAACCGTACACTGCTTGACTTTTTTACCTGTTTCGCTTCGGTGCCTTTGGGCTATAATCATCCCAAAATGCTGAATGACGAAGAGTTTAAGAAAAACCTGATGCTTGCCGCTTTAACCAATCCGTCAAACTCAGATATATACACAATCCAATACGCCCAGTTTGTTGAAACTTTTGACAGGATTGGTATTCCCGAATATTTGCCACATGCTTTTTTTATAGCAGGCGGCTCATTGGCTATCGAAAACGCGCTGAAGGTGGCTATGGACTGGAAAGTGCAGAAGAATTTTGCCCGGGGATACACTAAAGAAAAAGGGTTTAAAGTATTGCATTTTGAACATGCTTTTCATGGTCGGTCGGGCTACACGTTAAGCCTCACCAATACAGTTCCCAATAAAACCAAATGGTTTGCCAAGTTTGACTGGCCGCGCGTATCTGTACCTTATATCAATTTCCCCTACAGCGATGCCAATCACGAAGATCTGTTAAGGCGCGAGCAATTATCAGTAGCGCAGATCAGGCAGGCATTTGAGGATAATAAGGATGATATATGTGCTATAATAATAGAGCCCGTACAATCAGAAGGGGGAGATAACCACGTACGTAAAGAGTTTTTAGAAAAGCTGCGCGAACTTGCCGATGAATATGAGGCGTTACTGGTATATGATGAGGTGCAAACAGGTGTGGGGCTAACTGGCAAATTTTGGTGCCATGAACACTTTGGTGAAAAAGCACGCCCCGATATTATTGCTTTTGGCAAAAAGATGCAGGTTTGCGGTATATTGGCCAGCCGGCGTATTGATGAGGTTGAGGATAACGTATTTAAGGTATCGTCACGCATAAACTCAACCTGGGGAGGTAGTTTGGTTGATATGGTACGCTCATCAAAAATAATGGAAATTATTGAGGAAGATAACCTTTGTGATAACGCTGCGGTGATGGGCGAATATCTGCAAAACGGCTTAAGTGAAATTGCCGGGAGACACCCTGTTGTAAGTAATGTGCGTGGAAAGGGACTGCTTACAGCCTTTGATTTTCCGGATAAAACCATAAGAGATAATTTTATTAAAAGAGGTTTTGAGAATAATATTATGTACCTTGGCTGTGGCGAAAGGAGCGTACGTTTCCGTCCTGCGCTAATCATTGAAAAAAGCCATATTGATACCGGTCTTGAAATGCTTGAACAGCTTTCGGCCACTTTTTAACAAATAGGTAAAGAAGATCAATACCGGCTACAGCTAAATCCTGCTCATGAAACGTGTGGAATTAACTAATATTTAATAAGGTAAAAACAACATCTATTATTTGTAAAAGGAAAAACATATTAATATACGCTACTTTTTTTCCAAAATAGGCCATATTTTTTGTTATTATTCCAATTAGATTTGTTGCAACCCTATTAAAGTAACTCAGTTCTATTCAATCACCATGAGCAAACACATAGAGAAATTAAAGAAGCAACTGGTTGAAGTAGCCGAGGTTGTAAATTCATTCAAATCTGAAGCTGTACAGGTTCGAATAATTGACCGTTTACTGGAAGTAATGATCGAGTCGGAGAAGGTAGATGCCGAAGGTGTTGAAATGTTTGGTAAAAAAGCAAGGAAATTACGTATTGAGGATGAAGGTGGTGCTATAGCGGGACGTAAGAAACCGGGTGCTACCAAAATACTTAATCAATTATTAAATACCGATTTCTTTGATAGTCAGCGTTCTATATCATCTATTGCCAATTACTGTAAGGATCAGTATGACTCTGATTTTAAAACATCTGAACTTTCAGGTATCCTTTTAAAATTAGCTAACGAAAACAAGCTGAGAAGAGAGCGAAGCAATGAGAATAACCGCTTTGAATACATCAGGGCTTAAGTATTGCTCATATTAAAGTTAATAAAAAAGGAGTCTGAAAAATCAGGCTCCTTTTTTATTGGAATAGATTAATTATATATAATCTATAGTTAATATAGTATTATTTTAGGTTAAATAAATTATCCACCCCTAAAATTTTTCTACTGGTGAAGCCTTCGGCGTATTTTGCCCCAATGCTTTTGCCAAACTCACGTGCCCTGCCTGTAACTATTTCAATAAAATCGGGTGTTGAAATATAGGTTTGTGGTTCACCTTCCCAGCTTGGGTTATGAAACTGCGATCCGTAAGCATAAATGCTCTCTATTTTTTTATCCCAATATCCGGTTACGTCAATTAATATATCAGGAGTTATATAATTGTCCTGTATAAAATGAAGTACCATATCTGGTCGCCATGCTTCTTGTGCTACACCTTCGGCATCAAATGTTTCTATTTTACGGAGGCCTGCTAAAAATGCCGAAGTTTCAACAAGCTCATTGGCACGGCCGTGGTCAGGATGACGGTCATGGTACGCATTTGTGATTACTATTGAAGGGCGAAATTTGCGGATAGCTTCAATAACCTTTACCTGGTGCTCGCGTGTGTTTTCAAAAAAAGCATCGGGTAAACCCAGGTTTTCGCGTACGGCTAAACCCAATATTTCGGCAGCGGCGGCAGCTTCCTGTTTGCGGATCTCGGCCGAACCACGGGTGCCCAGTTCGCCGCGGGTAAGGTCGACAATACCAACTTTATAACCAAGGGCAATATGTTTTGCAATTGTACCTGAACATCCTAATTCAGCATCATCGGGGTGTACAGATAAAACTAATATATCTAATTTTAGCATGCGCAAAAATAATCTATTGGTTATACGCTGTTGTCAACAGGCGGTCAATCTTTCGCCTCACCTTTGATGAGTTTGGTTTGGTGAAAGGGTAGTAGAAATCAACTACATGGCCGTTCCTGTCAATTAAATATTTGTGAAAATTCCAGCGCGGGGCCGAGCCTACATTTCCATTTTCTTTTTTATCTGCCAGGAATTTATACAGGGGATCTGCATAAGAGCCACGCACCCTTATTTTTTGAAATATGGGATAATTTGCTCCAAAGTTTTCGCAGAAAACCGCGATAGCTTCGCCATCTAAAGGCTCCTGGCCGCCAAAATCATTTGAGGGAAATGCAAGAATTTCAAAATCCTTACCGGCAAGATCGGCTTTTAAAGCGGCAAGTTCTTTTAACTGCGGGGTGAAGCCGCATTGCGATGCCGTGTTTACAATTAAAAGGACTTTGTTTTTATATTCGGAAAGACTGATCTCTTCACCGTTTAACTTATGAATGTTAAACTGGTAAATACTTTTATTATCCATTAAACTAATTGCTGTATGAATTATATCCGGCCTGGTTTAATATGGCCTCGATATCCTTCTGTTCTTCAGGGTCGTAAGTTTCTTTAAGATTATGGCCAAATATGCTGGCGACCGACTGGAACATAAAAGCCTTAAAGCCGCCCTTTAATTCCTTAACCATGGCAAAGCTGGTTTGCCCGGTTTCGCGGTCAATAAGTTTAATTAAAACCTCTCCCTGACTAATTGTCAGGTTTTTTATTTCCTTGTTAAAAAGGTTTTTGATTTCACCCTCGCAGGTGCTCACCAATTCTTTTTGTTTTTTCCTGTCGGCGGTAACAGCCAGATCGCGTTGTAACTGACGGTACCTTTGCCCTGCAAAACGTGCATAAGGCAACACTTTCATTACGTTATAGCGCAAACGGCGATAGTTTTGCCTGTCGGCCTCGCTCGCAAAAATACGGGTATCAACTATCTTAACTTCGGGTTCAACTATCCAGGGTACAAGTTCACCGTCAAGGTTGGTCATGGCTGTTCTGATGGTATCATTTTTGCCAAGCTGTACTGGAGCAGGAGTAACTGTTTGGGCCTTTGCAGCACCCATCAAGCAACATAACAGTAACAGAGAACCAATAAATTTCATATTTTTACTTAATACAAAAATAATGTAATTTTTTTTGGTATTTTACTAATACCTGCAATAATATTTATTTGCTGCATGTTTATGATTAGATACCGCTAATACCCCGTACATGAAAGACTTAGTGATTGACCTGGAAGCCGAGAAGAACGAGATACTAAAAAGATACCGTGCCCTGCTGCGTGCCTGTAAATCAACCCTGCAAAAGGGCGATAAACGCATGATACGCAAGGCATTTGATATGGCTCTTGAAAGCCACAAGGATATGCGCCGTAAAAGCGGCGAGCCTTACATATATCACCCTATTGCGGTTGCCCAGATAGCCGCCGAAGAAATTGGCCTGGGTACTACATCAATAGTGTGCGCCCTGCTGCATGATGTGGTTGAGGATACCAACATGACGCTTGATGAAATTGAGATGGAATTTGGTAAAAAGGTTGCCAAAATTATTGACGGCCTTACCAAAATATCAGGCGTATTTGATACCAACAGCTCATTACAGGCCGAAAACTTCCGTAAAATGCTGCTTACCCTTGCCGATGACGTAAGGGTGATACTGATCAAACTTGCTGACAGGCTGCATAACATGCGTACCATGGAGTTTATGCCGAGGGACAAGCAGCTTAAATTATCGTCAGAAACAGTATATCTGTACGCCCCGCTTGCACATCGCTTGGGCTTATACGCCATAAAATCTGAACTGGAAGACCTCTCCATGAAATACATGGAGCGTGAAACCTATCAGTTCATCAAAAATAAGCTGAACGAGAAAAAGGCCGAACGTGAACGTTTTATCCGCGATTTTATCGAGCCTATCAATAAATCATTACAAAGCCAGGGACTTGAGGCCGATGTGTTTGGCAGGCCGAAATCTATCCATTCTATCTGGAATAAAATGAAGAAGAAATCGATACCTTTTGAAGAGGTATATGATCTTTTCGCCATCCGTATCATCTTGGATAGCGCCCCTGAACATGAAAAGGCTGATTGCTGGAAAGCTTACTCTATAGTAACTGATCAGTACCGCCCAAATCCCGACAGGCTGCGCGACTGGATCTCATCGCCTAAGGCTAACGGTTATGAATCGTTACATACTACAGTAATGGGGCCGAGAGGGCAGTGGGTTGAAGTACAGATCCGTACCAAACGCATGAATGAGATTGCTGAAAAGGGTTTTGCTGCGCACTGGAAATATAAGGAAGCAAGTACCGACAGCGGGCTTGATCAATGGGTAACTAAGGTTCGCGAAATGCTTAAAAACCCGGATACCAACGCGCTCGACTTTATCGACGACTTTAAGATGAACCTCTTCAGCGATGAGATCTTCATTTTTACACCCAAAGGTGCGTTGATCCAGTTACCTTTAAATGCTACAGCGCTTGACTTCGCTTTCGAGATCCATACCGATGTAGGCGCAAGCTGTATTGGTGCCAAAGTAAACCATAAACTGGTGCCGCTAAGTTATAAGCTGCAAAACGGTGACCAGGTGGAGATCATCACATCAAGCAAGCAGACTCCTAAAGAAGACTGGCTTAATTTTGTGGTTACTGCAAAGGCTAAAGCCAAGATCAAATCGGCGTTAAAAGAGGAAAAACGTAAAATCGCGGAGGATGGTAAAGAGATCCTGGAGCGTAAAATGAAATCGCTCAAGATCACTTATAACTCTGAAAACCTGCAAAAGATAGCTTACTTTTTTAAGCTGCAGGCCACTCAGGACCTTTTTTACAATGTTGCCAAGGGTATTCTTGATATGAAGGATCTGAAAGAATACCAGGCCTCAGAAAAAATAATTGAAAGCAAACCGCAGGATAAAATAGACCAGGAACAGGTTCAAAACCTCATCAAAAATATCAAAGCCAAAGACAGCGACATATTGCTTATTGGCGAAGATATGCAAAAGATAGACTATAAACTGGCCAACTGTTGTAACCCTATCCCCGGCGATGATGTTTTTGGTTTTGTTACCGTGAGCGACGGCATCAAGATCCATCGTACCAATTGCCCTAATGCTGCCAAACTAATGGCAAATTATGGCTACAGGATAGTAAAAGCCCGCTGGACAAACCAACAGGAACTTGCTTTCCTTACCGGTTTACGCATCACGGGTATTGATGAGGTGGGGTTGATTAACAAGCTTACCACGGTAATATCAAACGATTTTAAAATAAATATCAGGTCTATTACAGTTGACAGTGATAATGGTATATTTGAAGGGTCGCTGATGTTATATGTTAATGACACCAGCCACCTTGACACCCTGATTAAAAACCTAAAACAAGTGAAAGGCGTAACCGCGGTTAACCGTTTTGATTCGGCAATCGAGAAAGCGTCGTGAGGAAAGAATCAAGAATTCAAGATTCAAGAGGCAAGAAATGAGTTTAAGGAATAATAAACATGACAGATCAATTTTTCTCGTCTTGATTCCTGACTCCTTGACTCTTGGTTCTTGATCTCCTGACTCTTTTCCACAAATTATTAATAACTTTGCCCCGTTAATACATCATTATGTCACAGCAGGATACCATACCAATGGTTAAGAAAATTTTTGAGGCTTACCTCGAAAATAAAAACCTCAGGAAAACCCCTGAACGTTTCGCTATACTCGAAGAGATATATTCCCGTACAGATCACTTTGATGTGGAGTCGTTGTATATCCACATGAAAAATAAAAAATACCGCGTAAGCCGCGCTACGGTTTACAACACACTTGAGCTATTGGTTTCATGCGATCTGGTTACCAAACACCAGTTTGGCAAAAACATGGCCCAGTTCGAAAAATCATACGGCTATAAACAGCATGACCACATCATTTGCATCGACTGCGGAAAGGTGGTTGAATTTTGCGATCCGCGTATCCAGCAGATCCAGAGTATGATGGGCGATATCTTAAAATTTGACATCAAACACCACTCTTTAAATCTTTATGGTAATTGTACCAAATTAAGAGACGGTTTTTGTGACAGAAAAATTTAACTGTTAATGAACAAACCTATTTTAAGCAAACAGGCATTTTGGGATGTAGATATGGATAGTATCGATTATCAGAAAAATGCTGTGCATGTTGTTGAAAAGGTTATTGAACGGGGAAAAGCTGAAGATTTTAATAATCTGTTAAAATTTTATGGTTTTAACAAGGTAAAAGAATTGGCGTTACAAGCACTATGGCTTTCAGATATTAGCATCAATTTTTGCTGCATGCTGTTTAAGGTTAAACCTACCGATTTTAAATGCTACGAAAAGAAACAGTTGAACCTGCAACACTGGAACTTTTAAAAAAGATAGTTTCGTTTCCTGGATTTGAACAATTCAGGCTGGTTGGGGGTACAGCACTTTCACTTCTTTATGGGCACAGATTGTCAATCGATCTTGATTTCTTTACAGACCAGCCGCTTGATAAAGAGTTTATAAAAGAAACGCTTAATGATAACTTTGATCAGGTTACAAGCGAAAACGACAGGTTTAAATCAATCTATCAATGCCTCATTGAAAATATAAAAGTTGACTTTGTTTCTGTCAAAGATCCATTTACTTATTCGGCACAAATAATAGAAGGAATCCCTATTGCAGATATTCGCGATTTAGCGGCATTAAAGCTTAATGCTGTGAAAGGCAGAGGGGTAAAAAAAGATTTTTGGGATATAGCGAAACTCTTAGAGTTTTATTCATTTGAAAAACTTTTTCAATTTTATCATGATAGATATACTTATGATGATACCTTTGCGGTCATAAGATCAGTAGTTTATTTTGCTGACGCTGAAAATACTATAGCTCCCGAGTCATTAGATGGAATGACATGGGACAAAGTGAAACAAACCATCACAAACGCATTTGACGATTATTATAGAAATATTAGAAATTAATGGCTGTTGACGTATTATTAGGCCTCCAGTGGGGCGATGAAGGAAAAGGAAAAATTGTTGATGTGCTTAGCGCAGGTTATGACCTGATTGCACGTTTCCAGGGCGGGCCAAATGCCGGTCACACGTTGGAGTTTGACGGTAAAAAGTTTGTTTTAAACACCATTCCTTCAGGTATATTTTTTGAAAACACCATCAACCTTATCGGTAACGGTGTGGTGATTGATCCTATCACCCTGAAAAAAGAACTGGATAAATTAAAAGATGCCGGACATGACCTGTTGGCTAAAAAGAATCTTTTAATTGCTAAAAAAGCGCACCTGATATTACCAACTCACCAGTTGCTTGACGCTGCTAATGAAAAAAAGATGGGCGAAGGCAAAATTGGTTCAACCTTAAAAGGTATTGGCCCAACTTATATGGATAAAACTGGTCGTAACGGTTTACGTATTGGCGATATCACCCTGCCCGATTTTAAAGAACGTTACCAGAAACTGGTTGATAAGCACGTATCCATGCTGCAACAGCTTTATGGCGAAGTGGCAGATTTTTCGGAGCGCGAAACTTTATTTTTTGAAGCGCTTGATGTTTTACGTCAATTCCCGCTTGTTGACTCTGAACATTTGGTTAACAGCTATATCAAAGACGGCAAAAAAGTTTTGGCCGAAGGTGCTCAGGGCGCTATGCTTGATATCGACTTTGGTTCATATCCGTTTGTTACTTCATCAAATACTACCGCTGCCGGTGCTTGCACTGGTTTAGGTATTGCTCCGCAACAAATTGGCGATGTAATAGGTATTTTTAAAGCTTACTGTACCCGTGTAGGTGGCGGCCCGTTCCCAACTGAACTGGAAAACGAAACCGGCGAAGAGCTGCGTAAAGTAGGTCATGAATTTGGCGCAACTACAGGCAGGCCACGCCGCACCGGCTGGATTGATCTTCCTGCTTTAAAATACGCTATTATGCTTAATGGTGTTACCCAACTGGTAATGACCAAAGCCGACGTATTGAGCGGTTTTGACAAGATCTATGCCTGCACCCACTATAACTATTTAGGTGAACAGATTGATTATATGCCTTACGATATCTGCTCGGTAAAACCGGAGCCGGTATACAAGGAAATTGATGGCTGGAACGAAGACCTGACCGGTATCACCGAACTTTCTGAGATCCCGGCTAAACTACAATCATATATTGATTACCTTGAGGCCGAACTTGGCGTACCGGTAAAATATTTATCTGTAGGTCCGGACAGGAAACAGACTTTAACGTTACATTAATAATATATACGTTGCCCGCGCCTTCACGGCGTAACTATTTATTGCCCGTGGGGACACGGGAAATAGGATAAGAAAATGCATAAGGCCGGCTATACCGGCCTTATGCATTTAGCTCCCTCGCGGTTCGTGTCCTCACGAACCGCATTTGATGATGCAAATTGAAAAACATTAAACCACCTTATTTCATTTACTTGGTTATTTTTGCAGGGTGATTGTACAGGTAAATAACTTGCCGGAGTTTAGGAAAAAGGCGTTGCAATGGGCTGCAAGTTTTGATACGCTGTGCTACCTTGATTCAAACGGATTTAATGATCCCTATTCCAAATTTGATACACTGATAGCGGCCGGTTCCCGTGCCGAACTTACCGCAAATGCAGGCGACGCTTTTGATCGGCTTGATGAGTTTAGGAAAAATAACCCCGGTTGGATGACCGGCTTCCTGGGTTATGATCTTAAAAACGAAATCGAAGCCCTCACTTCTGCCAATCCAGATGGTTTAAAATTTCCGGATTTGTATTTCTTTGTTCCCGAACATCTTATTTTAATAAAAGGCGATGAGGCGGAGATCATTTCAGATCATCCCGATCTGGTTTTAAAAGCAATAAATGAGCAAGCTTTAGTCCGGTCTGCCCAACAATCTGTTATCAACCTAAAACCTCGCTTTAGCAGGCAGGAATACATTGATACTGTAAATAGGATAAAAGAACACATCACCCGCGGTGATATCTACGTCACTAATTTTTGCCAGGAGTTTTTTGCCGAGGATGTAGCCCTTGAGCCACTGGAGATCTTCACAAAGTTGAATGAAGTTTCACCTAATCCGTTTTCTACCTTTTTCAAATGGAATGGGAATTATATCCTTGGTGCCTCGCCCGAACGCTTTTTGGCTAAAAGAGGAAGCAAGTTGATATCGCAACCTATAAAAGGTACTGCCAAAAGACTTGATGACACTAAGGCCGATGAGCAGGCTAAACAAGTCCTGCGTAATCACCCTAAAGAACTACAGGAAAATGTAATGGTTGTTGACCTGGTGCGTAATGATCTTACGCGTTCTGCCAAGCCCGGCACCGTTAAAACCGAAGAGCTTTTTGGCATTTATAGCTTTAAGCAGGTACACCAAATGATCTCAACTGTGGTTTGCGAAATAGAAGATAATCTTCCAAATGTACAGACCATCAAAAATACCTTTCCTATGGGCAGCATGACAGGGGCTCCAAAAGTGAGCTGTATGCAATTGATGGAGCAATACGAGCGTAGTAAGCGCGGCGTGTATTCCGGCGCTATAGGGTATTTTAGTCCGGATGATGATTTTGATTTTAATGTGGTAATTCGTTCGTTGCTTTATAATTCCTCCAACAAATACCTTTCGTTTCATGCCGGAGGAGCCATTACTTACCATGCCATTGCCGAAAATGAATATGAAGAATGTTTGTTGAAAGCCACCGCGGTGATGGAGGTTTTGGGCGGGAATTGATTATTTTGAAAGCTAAAAAATAATCCGTCATTGCGGGGAGCGAAGCAATCCGCAACTTTACAGGGCGGATTTGCATAGCTACTCTGCTGATTGGGGATTGCTTCGTTCCTCGCAATGACGCGCGTACTGTAGCAAATCATCAATTTTTTACTATATTGGCTGTAAAAGTACCATCACTATTCGCTTTTAATTGTCAATATGTTAAGACCCCTACAAAACATAAAGCTAATTATCGTTTCCCTGTGTTTATTAACAACCGATGTTGCCTCAGCCCAAACAAAGTATCATCCTTCAGATTTATTCCCGGCACAACCATTGTTACCAGCAGGCAATTCCTATCGTACCGCAACCGGCGAACCAGGACCCGCTTATTGGCAAAACCGGGCCGACTATGTGATTGATGTGGCACTCGATGATAAAACCAATATCATAACCGGTACGGCTACCATCACCTATACCAATAACAGTCCCAAACTGCTTTCGTTATTATGGTTGCAATTGGAGCAAAATGTATTTAAAAAAGATTCGCGTGGGATTCAATCTAAATTGTTCCTTTACCAGGATCCTGAAAAAACTACTCCTGATGGCGGCTACCAGATAGAAGGAGTGCAGCTTGCAGATGGCAAAGGCGGAAATATTAAATACCATATTTACGATACCCGCATGCAGGTGGAACTGGCGCAACCGCTGCTAAGCGGTCAGTCTATAAGCTTCAGCATCCGTTATAAGTATAACTTCCCGGTAAATTATAAAAATGCCGACTTCCTGGTTAACCGTACCGATATCCTCCCAACAAAAAATGGGAACATCTATGCCGTAGCGCAATGGTATCCCAGGATGTGCGTGTTAGATGATGTTGAAGGCTGGAACACGCTTCCATATTTAGGTAATGGCGAGTTTTACCTGGAGTATGGTAATTTCAAGGTTAATATTACGGTGCCATCGGGCCTTATTGTTGAAAGCTCCGGCGACCTGCTAAATCCTGAGGAAGTGCTAACCCCAACAGCCCTTAAGCGCTGGCAGGCTGCTAAGCAAGGTGATACGCCAGTGCAGATCAGAACGGCGAAAGACGTAACTGATCCCTCATCAAGGCCTGCAAAAGCTACCTGTACCTGGAAGTTTAAATTAGATAATGCAAGGGATTTCGCCTGGACAGCTTCCCGTTCCTTTGTTTGGGAAATGGAAAGCTTTAAACTTTTTGATGGTAAAAGAGTAATGGGCAGTTCGTTGTATCCGGTAGGGTCGGAGAAGCAGGGCAGTTGGAAGCGCTCATCAGAGTACATCAAATTTACTTTGCAGCATTTTTCAGAAAAATGGTTTCCATATCCTTATAACAAAGCGGTTAACGTAGCTTCAAATCTTGATGGCATGGAGTATCCCGGTATGGTATTTTGCTCGGCTAAAGATACCGGCAATATGTATTTTGCTGTGGTAAACCACGAGTTGGGGCATACTTGGTTTCCGATGGTGGTGGGCAGTAACGAGCGTAAATATGCCTGGATGGACGAAGGGTTCAATATGTTTATTGATAAAATTGCTACCAAAGCTTTTAACAAAGGCGAGTTTATAGGCTACGTTGAGATCGATAGTCCGCTCGATTCATTGTTTGCTGAAAAATTGTTGCCTATTGTTACCCGTCCCGATGCCTTGCCAGGCAACCAGGTTTATCCGTTGCAATATCAAAAGGTGGCCTATTCATTGGCTCTTTTGCGTAATCAGATATTGGGCCCCGAACGTTTTGATCGTGCTTTCAGAAAATACATCCGCGACTGGGCCTATAAACACCCAACACCATGGGACTTTTTCAGGAGCATAGATAGTTCGGCAGGGGAGGACTTGAGCTGGTTCTGGAAATCCATGTTTCTCGAAAACTATCGCCTCGATCAAAAGATAACTAAAGTAGACAGTCCGGCAGATGGTCAACCAGTTATTACAATCGAAAACATGGACAAGGCTGCAATGCCATTAGTGGTTGAGATAACTTACGCCGATGGCTCGAAGGAGCATCGTGAGTTTCCTGTTGAGATTTGGGAATATAGTAGTGTTTACACTTTTACCGGCGATAAAAAAGCAGCTGTCGCCAAAGTTATTATTGACCCGGATAAGATCTACCCGGATGCGGATAGGAGCAATAATAGTTATGAAGTGAAGAAATAACTTATTTAGTCGCCACAAACTGTCATACGACAGAGCAAGCGAGGAAATATGAGTTTGGGCGAGTGAGAAATTGTAGACGTCCTGTTCAACATCGGTACAAGGTGTGTAAGGTTTCTCTTAGTTCCTCGTCGTATGTTAATTGAATATTTTAATTACCCCACCCTTTTCCTCACAGCGTAATTATTAAGCTTTTCCAGCAGGTCGTCCGGTTTAAATGGTTTCGCTACGTAGTCGTTCATGCCTGCCTCGTACACTTGTTCTTTGATATCAAAAAGCGCCGAAGCAGTAAGCGCGATGATAGGCACACCTGACTTTTTTGGATCGGCCATTTTACGGATCTCTTTTGATGCATCAAAACCGTTCATCACCGGCATCTGCAGATCCATTAATACGATATCAAAGTTTCCGTACTGCATAAACTCAACCGCGCGTTCACCGTTTTCGGCAATGGTTGGGTTAATGCTCCATTTACTCAGCAATTTTTTCATCAGCATTACATTCACCATGTTATCTTCGGCAATAAGCACACGCAGGGAGGCCAGGGTATCTTCTGCCGATTGCTTTGCCTGCGGCGCGGCAACTGCTTCAGCCACTACTTCTGTTGATACCGGGAACTCCATATTAAATGAAAACTCAGATCCGTGCCCCGTTATGCTGTTAACCGTCATTTGCAGGCCTTGCAGCTCAAGCAATCGTTTAACAATAGCCAGCCCTAAACCGGTACCACCATATTCACGTGTAGTAGCTAACGATTCCTGCGTAAAGGGTTCAAATATATTTTCGAGGTTTTCCTTTTTAATACCAATACCCGTATCCCTTATCGAAAAATTAACGGTAACCATGTTGTGCCTATCTTCCACGCAGGTAACCCTTACCCATATGTTTCCCTGCGCCGTAAATTTTATAGCGTTACTCACCAGGTTAAAAATGATTTGGGTAATGCGGGTAGGATCGCCAAAAAGCACTTTATTTTTCAGCGAGCTATCAACATCAAGCTTAAACAGCAGTCCTTTTTCTTCGGCTTTTAATATTTGACCGCCGCAAATACTGTTCATCAGCTCAATAAGGTTAAAACGGATGTTTTCAAACACCACTTTACCTGATTCAATTTTGCTGAAATCGAGCACATCATTAACAATAGCCAATAGGTTATTGGCCGAAAACTTAAGTACTTCAAGGTTCTCGCGCTGATCGGGGCGTGGGCCGCTCATCATGAGCAGGTTGCTCATCCCTATAACAGCATTTAAAGGCGTACGTATTTCATGCGACATGGTTGACAGGAACTCGGATTTTGCCTGAGCCGATTTTTCTGCCTTCTCAATAGCAGTTTCCATTTTATTGTAAAGCCGGGCTTGCTCCGAGCTGCTATCTTTAAGATGCTTGATGTTTTTTAAGAAAGCCGTATAAAAATGACTGTGGATAAATATGAGCAGTATAAAATTGGCAAACAGGCTAATGATAATGGTCGACTGATCAATTTTATTAGGCTTAATACCGATAACGTACCCGCTGTTATATTCAATGATCATAAATACCAGCACCGGTACCGTGTTGAGCAACGAATAAATAAGCCCCCATTGCTGCCCGAGCATGTAATAGCTAAATACGATAACAATGATAATTACCTGTACTGTAATGATATTTACAGTTTGTATAGAAACATAAACCAAACTGGCATTAACAAGAGTACCTACCACAAGTAGGGCATGTGCCGCGCCACGCCAGTCGGGCCGCCAGGTTAAATATTTAAATAGTAATACTACCGATCCCATTAAAACCAGGGCAGTTTGGGCAAGCATCCGTTGGCCCTGGAAATAAACGTTGAGGTATAGCGCCCCAAGGGCTACAAAAATAAGGAAGAACCCATAATACAATAAACGGATACGGGCCTGGTCAAGGAACGGCTGCTCCTTCGACAAGATTTTATAAATTGATAAGTTGAAGAAACTTACTTTTTTACTCATATTCAGAACTTAACATTGGCCATGTAATTTGAACAAGTTAGCATACGTATTGTACGCTAACTTGTTATACAAAGCCGGTAAGTTCTGCAATTAGCAAGCCAAAGCTGCCAGGTTTTCTTCAATGATGGTTAATTTGGCTTCGGCATCTGCCTTTTTCTTTTGCTCAACCTCAACCACTTCGGGTTTGGCGTTGGCCATAAACCGTTCATTGCCCAGTTTCGCGTTAACAGATTTCAGAAAACCCAGCAGATATTCCTGCTCTTTTTTCAGCCTAGCGCACTCAGCAACCGGATCAATTTCTTCGCTGAACGGAACATAAAATTCATCGGTTGAAGCTAAGAAATTTATAGCCCCGTCAACTTTATCGGTAACGGTTTCAAACTTGCTGATATTGCCAAGCCTGGTAATGATGGCCTGATATTGGCTATATCCGATACCGGAATTTGATTTAACAAATAATTCAAGCGGTTCCTTATCCGATATTTGTTTTGTTTTACGAGTATTCCTGATAGAAGTAACGATATCTTTTACTATCTCAACCTCAGCTAATAAGCGTGAATTTATTTCCCCAATAGCGGGCAATTGCGCTACAATACAGCAGTCTTTTTCAGCACGTTCGCCAAATAGTTCATCATGCCATAACTCTTCGGTAAGGAAAGGCATGAAGGGATGTAACACTTTTAATATATTTTCAAAAAATTGGATAGTAGCCGTATAAGTCGCTTTATCAATTGGATGCTGATAAGCAGGCTTGATCATCTCCAGGTACCATGCGCAAAAATCGTCCCATACCAGTTTATAGGTATCCATGAGGGCCTCCGATAAACGGTATTGAGCAAAGTTAGCTTCAATTTCGGTAAGCGCCTGGTTAAACCTGTTACCAAACCACTCAATGGCTACAGCATTGGGGTTAGCAAGGCTTTCATCAACTTCCCAGCCTTTTACCAGTTTAAAGGCATTCCATACTTTGTTGGCAAAGCCCGAACCTTGCTTGCAATAGCTTTCGTCAAACATTAGGTCGTTACCGGCAGGAGAGCATAACAGCATACCTACACGTACACCATCGGCACCATAGCTCTCAATTAAATCGAGCGGGTCTGGTGAGTTACCTAACGACTTCGACATTTTACGACCGAGCTTATCCCTTACAATACCGGTAAGGTACACGTTCCTGAACGGCACTTCGCCCCTGAACTCATGACCGGCCATGATCATCCTCGCTACCCAGAAAAACAGGATTTCGGGTGCGGTAACCAGGTCATTGGTTGGGTAATAATAGTTGATATCGGCGTTATCAGGATCTTTAAAACCGTCAAATACCGAAATTGGCCACAACCATGATGAAAACCAGGTATCAACCACGTCTTCATCCTGCCTCAAGTCGGCAGCGGTAAGTTCCGGATTTTTAGCCTGTGCTTCCGTCAACGCCTCATCAGCGTTTTTCGCAATCACAAATTCGCCGTTAGGCAGGTACCAGGCCGGGATCTGTTGCCCCCACCATAGCTGGCGACTGATATTCCAGTCCCTTACATTCTCCATCCAGTGGCGGTAGGTATTTACAAATTTTTCGGGAATCAGTTTAATCTCGCCGTTCAATACATAATCTAAAGCTGGTTTAGCCATCTCGCCCATCTTGCAAAACCATTGCATTGATAGCTTAGGCTCAATAACCGCGTTGGTACGTTCCGAAAAACCAACCTGCGATTTATACTCTTCAACCTTTTCCAGTACGCCGGCTTCCTCTAACAAAACAGCTATCTTTTTACGGGCGGCAAAACGGTCTTCACCAACTAGTATCTGCGCCTTTTCATTCAGCGTACCGTCGTCATTTAAAATATCAATAACTGGCAGGTTATGACGCTGGCCCAGTTCATAGTCATTTAAATCATGAGCAGGGGTAACCTTCAAACAGCCGGTACCAAAATCCATAGTTACGTAATTATCCAGTATCACCGGTATCTCGCGGTTGATAAGCGGGATGTATACCCTTTTACCATGCAGGTGCAGGTAACGCTCATCATTAGGGTTGATACAGATAGCCGCATCAGCCATAATGGTTTCTGGGCGGGTGGTAGCGATGGTCAGGTAGTCTGAAGCCTGAAGTTCTGAGTCCGAAGTTTGACTTACAACTTTATACTTAATATAATAAAGCTTCTGATTTACCTCTTTACGATTAACTTCCTCATCACTTACCGCGGTTTTACCCTGTGGATCCCAGTTGATCATACGGATACCGCGATAGATCAATCCTTTTTTATACAGGTGAATGAAAGTATCAATAACCGCTTCCGAAAGGCTCTCGTCCATAGTAAACCTGGTACGGTCCCAATCACATGAAGCGCCTAATTTTTTAAGCTGCTCCAGGATAATGCCGCCGTATTTTTCCTTCCACTCCCAGGCGTAAGTTAAAAACTCTTCGCGGGTAAGGTCTTTTTTGCTGATGCCGCGCTCTTTAAGCATGGCCACAACCTTGGCTTCGGTGGCAATACTGGCGTGATCTGTACCTGGAACCCAGCAGGCATTTTTGCCTTTCATACGGGCGCGGCGAACCAGTACATCCTGTATCGTATTGTTAAGCATGTGCCCCATGTGCAAAACCCCGGTAACGTTTGGCGGCGGAATGACTATTGTATAAGGCTCGCGCTCATCAGGCACCGACTTAAAAAAGCCGTGCTGCAACCAGTAACTGTACCATTTTTCTTCGGTTTCTTTCGGGATATATGTTTTAGCAATACTCATAACGCGCAAAAATACGATAGTTAGCGGTTCATAGCCAAAGGTTAGGGGATTTTTTTATGGGTTCATTGTTGATGGTTCATGGTAGAAGGTAGTTCATGGTTGATAGATCATGGTTGATGGAAGAAGATAGGCTTGATCTGATTGTTTATAGAGGGATAAGAGCGGAGGCTGCGTTAGGGATGGTAGTGGAAAGCCCACAGCGTGCGGAGGAAACGTGCGGGGCAAGGCGAGGACTTGCAACGTACAGCCCGGCCCGTCAGCTGACGGGAACGCCCGTATAAAGAAATAAGTGGTGATGTTTTAAGGTTAGCGGGTTTGTCTGAACCCGAATTTTTTGAATTAAAGAATTAACAGAATGCCAGGTAAATTCAGTAAATTCTCAAAATTCGTTTAATTCGATCAGGCAATGGGCGTTGCCTCCGGCCCGGGCTGTACGCTCATACGCCTGCAGGCCTTACGCTCATGGCTGGTATCCGCTACCATCCCTAACGCAAAAACGTTTTCTTTTTAAACATTATCTATACAACCATACACCACCCCCATAACCATGATCTATGAACTATCAACCATGAACTATCACTCCCACAATATTTTTACAATTAACCAGTTATAATAAATGTAACATTCAAATTGTCATGAAAACAATGCCTTTTCACCGCTTTTGGCTTGATGTTTTGAAAAAAACCAAACTCGAAGCCATCATTAATTGGTTCAATCATTAAAGGCCAGCCCCCGCCTTTTTTTGCGTAATACCTGCTATTTATTAACTTTAATTTTTAAGTATTGACATGAAATTAAAGTTTAACTATTTATTGCTGGCCGCCAGCCTCGGTATGTCGGTAAATGTTTTTGCAGCAGACGGGCCTAAACCCGTAAAAACCAGGCACAAATCCGCCACGCCTCCTCAAAAGTTTATTGATCCCGCCAATATGGACCTGAGCGTAAAGCCGGGAGATGACTTTTTTGAATATGCCAATGGCGGCTGGTTAAAACAAAACGGTATTCCGGCTAAGGAAACCCGCTGGGGAAGTTTCAATATCCTTCGCCAGGAAAATACGGATAAACTGCTCGGTCTGCTGAAGGAAGTTAGCCAAACTTCAGCGTCAGAACCTAAAGGCAGTTTGAAACAGCGTGTTGGCGACCTGTACGCCAGTGGCATGGATAGTTTAACTATCGAAAAACGCGGTTACGATCCCGTCAAACCCGATTTGCAGCGTATTGATAAAATAAAAAGCCTCGACGATTTTATTAACGAACTCACCTATGAACGTGTAAACGGAATTGGCTCGCCAATTTTCAGGTCGGGCGTTGACCAGGACGACAAAAACGTTAATAAATATGTAATAAGCCTTGGTCAGGGTGGTACTACCTTGCCTGATAGGGACTATTATCTCAAAAATGATCCGCGGTCGAAGAAAGCACAGGATGCTTTAAAAAAGCTAATCACCACTTTATTTACCCTTAGCGGAAGCAGCGCAGATGAGGCCGCGAAAAACACCGCCATAGTTTATGACCTGGAATATACCTGGGCCAGGGCGCAATGGAGTCGTGTATCCATGCGCGACCCGCATGTTACATACAACAAGTTCCTGGTGAGCGATTTTGAGAAGCAAACCCCACACTTAAAGTGGTCAAAAATATTACCGGCCCTTAATATGGGTGGTCAGGACAGCATTATAGTTGGTCAGCCTTCGTTTTTCAAAACCATGGACTCGACATTTGCAGCAACTCCTATTGCCAAATGGAAAGTTTACCTGCGCTGGAATATGTTAAGGGGCTGCGCCGCGCACTTAAGCTCTGATTTTGTTAATGCAAACTTTGCTTATACCAGCGCGTTAAGCGGTCAAAAAGTACAAACTCCGCGTACCGAGCGCATGAGCGCCCTGGTTGATAGCTATCTTGGCGAATTGCTGGGTCAGCTTTTTGTTGAAAAATACTTTACGCCAGCCGCTAAACAATACATGGTTGAGCTGGTGAATAACCTTAAAGAAACCCTTGGCGACCGCATTAAACGCCTTGACTGGATGAGCCCGGCAACCAAAGAACGTGCGCTTAAAAAACTAAATGCCTTTACTGTAAAAATTGGCTACCCGGATAATTGGGAAAAATATGACGGCATTGTAATTAACCGTGATGATTATTTCGGTAACCTGCGTGCCGCAAGCAAATGGCGCTACAATTTTAACGTGAGCCGTTTAGGCAAACCGGTTGATAAAACCCGTTGGGGAATGACACCGCCAACAGTTAACGCGTATTACAACCCAACTAATAACGAGATTGTGTTCCCGGCAGGTATTCTGCAGTTTCCTTTTTTTGATTTTAAGGCTGATGATGCTGTTAACTACGGTGGCATTGGTGCCGTAATTGGCCACGAAATGACCCACGGTTTTGACGACCAAGGCCGCCAGTACGATGCCGATGGCACCCTGCGCGACTGGTGGACTAAAGAGGATGCCGATAAGTTTAAATCGCGTGCCGACCAGGTGGTTAACCAATACAATGCTTTCACGGTAGTTGATACCCTGCACGTAAACGGCAAGCTTACCCTTGGCGAAAACCTGGCCGATCTTGGCGGTT
The DNA here is from genome assembly GCF_003351025.1 of Mucilaginibacter endophyticus. Classification (GTDB taxonomy): domain Bacteria; phylum Bacteroidota; class Bacteroidia; order Sphingobacteriales; family Sphingobacteriaceae; genus Mucilaginibacter; species Mucilaginibacter endophyticus. The sequence goes on from NZ_QPCG01000001.1 coordinate 415,296, forward strand.
TAAATATCGCGTACGAGGCATTCAGCAAAACCAAACAGGGTCAATCGGCTAATACCATTGATGGTTTTACGCCCGATCAGCGTTTCTTCCTGTCATGGGCACAGGTATGGCGTTCTTCGCAAACTCCGGAGTCGGCAGCGCAAAGGATCCTGACAGATCCTCACTCGCCTGAGCGTTTCCGCACCAATGCGCCTATAACCAATATCAATGCATGGTACAAAGCCTTTGATATAAAACCGGGCGATAAGATGTATAAGAAGCCTGAGGACAGGACTAAAATCTGGTAATCAAACCCTTTTTATAAAAACAGGCCCGGTTCATCGCCGGGCCTGTTTTATTTTATAGCTTATTGGCATAAATCCGCCCTGTATATGGCTCAAAAACACCTATATCATATTGTAATTTCGTGATAACTTTATGGTATAAACCTTTTAAAACAAATGAAAACAATATTTGATAAAGAAACCCGTGACGGCCTGATAACCCGCATCAATTCAGTTAACGAAAACAGTCAGCCGCAATGGGGTAAAATGAATGTTTATCAAATGCTGAAACATTGCACCCTGTCTGACGAGATGTACCTGGGCATTACCCATTATAAACGAGCGTTTATTGGCAGGTTATTTGGCAAAGTGGCGCTGAAGGGGATGCTCAAGGATGATAGTCCGCTGGCAAAAAACAATCCAACCGTTCCGCAATGCAAAGTAACAGAGCCAGGTGGTGATATAGCAGCGCAGAAAAAACAATGGATTAATTTGGTTGAAGAATACGGCAGGACTCCCAAAACCGATTTTGAACATACCTTTTTCGGAAAAATGACCAGGGAGCAAATGGGGCAATTAGCGTATAAACATATCGATCATCATTTGAGGCAGTTTAGTAATTAAAGCGGCAAGATCATTTAACGGCGATCAACTTTGCTACTATCCAGCTCCTTATTTCATCAAATCTTATCTGACCTGTACTTGCAGCAATAACCATTTGATATTTTTCGTCTTGTGTCGCTGCTATATCAAATCCATTTTCCATTAAAATCAACCGCATCAATACATAGGATATCCTTTTGTTTCCATCCATAAAAGGGTGGTTTATAATAAGGCTCTCAAAAATGGCAGCAGCCTTATCCGCTGGATCCGGATATAACTCATGCTGATCAAAAGTAGCATAAGGCCGCGCAAGGGCAGCTTCCAATCCAGGCAAATCACGTATCCCTGTCAGTCCGCCAAATTTTTCAATAAGTACATTATGTATTTGATCGGCTTTTTCAACACTTATCATTGAGCAAGTTTTTCTAATAATTCGCTATCCTCGGTAAGTATCTGCCTCAAATGCGTTGCTAATTTTATATCGCCCGATGATTTCGACTGCAACTGTTTCAGGTATGAAAGAATATCCGCTAAAGCTTCTTCCGGAACATTTTCAAGCGTTTTATTAATCTCGGTCTTTATTTCAGTAACTGTCATATTCAAATTTAATCATTTTATCGTAAGCCAACTTCACAGGTTTACACAAAGGCTATCAATATTTACACCAGTTAAACATTGCGCAAATAAAACATATTGCCTAAACATTATCTTTGCAGGCAAAATATGATCATTCAACAATTTTACGATAAAGGCCTGGCGCATGGTTCATATGCCGTGATCCGCACAGGCAAAATGATAGTTATTGACCCGGCGCGTGATCCGCAGCCTTATTATGATTTCGCGGCCCAACATGATGCCGACATTGTAGGTGTTATAGAAACCCACCCGCATGCCGATTTCGTAAGTTCGCACCTCGAAATTCACGAAACCACGGGCGCTGTCATTTACTGCAGTAAATTAACCGGTGCGGCGTACCCGCACGAAACATTTGATGACGGCGACGTTATTCAACTGAACGATATTAAGCTAAAATCCATCAATACCCCCGGCCACTCGCCCGACTCTATCTGCATCTTGCTAATAGATGAAGAAGGCCGTGAAACAGCCATCTTTACCGGTGATACCCTGTTTGTTGGTGATGTAGGCCGGCCAGACTTAAGGGAAAACGTGGGCAACATCACTGCAAAAAAAGAAGAGCTTGCCCGCCAGATGTACCGGAGCACCCGCCAAAAGCTCATGACGCTGCCTAAAAACGTAATAGTTTACCCGGCGCACGGCCCCGGCTCGCTATGCGGCAAAAGCATGAGCCCCGATCTGGAAAGCACCATTGGCCGCGAATTGCGCGAAAACTATGCCTTGCAATTAATGGATGAGCTGGAGTTTGTAAGAACCCTTACTACCGATCAGCCTTTTATGCCTAAATACTTTGGCCGGGATGTGGAGTTGAATAAAAATGGTGTATCCGGCTTTGAGGGCAGCATTGTTGCTGTACCACGTATTGATGCAGACAGTGTTTTGGAAAACGGTATTTTGGTAGTTGATAGTCGCCCTAAAGCACAGTTCAGGAGCGGCCATCTGCACGGGGCCATTAACCTGCAGGACGGCGAAAAATTTGAAACCTGGCTGGGTTCTATTATCGGTCCGGATGAGCAATTTTACCTCATTGCCGAAAACGATGACAAGCTTGATACCCTGATTAAAAAGACAGCTAAAATTGGCTACGAGCAAAATATCAAAGCCGCGCTTTTAGCCCCTGCTAATACAGATGAAGTATCGGTAGATCTGGACTTAGACGCATTCAAAGCAAACGAAAACGACTATACAGTGGTTAATGTTCGTAATCATGGCGAGGTTGCCGCAGGCAAGGTATTTAAAAATGCCATCAGCATTCCCCTGCCTGAGCTACGCGAACGGGTTGACGAGATCCCTGCTGATAAACCGATTGTTGTACATTGCGCGGCCGGTTACCGTTCGGCGGCAGGCGTAAGCATTGTTTCGGCAGCTATTACAAGCGTACCGGTTTATGACCTCGGCGAGGTTGTAACAGAGATGATGAAGGAAATGCATTAATAGTTCATGGATGATAGTTCATGGTTCATGGCCAATAAAGTCCAGGAAACTATGAACTATCATTCGTAAACCATGAACTAAGTATACCAAAAAACCATGAACCATCATCTATGAACCATGAACTAACCATAGTCACCACAGCCGACGGCTCCAATACCATTTATAATGCCGAAGTAGGCGAGCATTATCATTCGCGCCATGGGGCTTTACAGGAGAGCTTGCACGTATTTGTTAAATCGGGATTGCAGTATTTTCTGGAACGCAATGATACCGCAGAGGCAAGTATACTTGAAGTAGGTTTTGGTACCGGCCTCAATTTTTTACTAACTGCCGATGCATGCAACAATAAGCAGATACAGTTAAACTACACCGGCATTGAAGCTTACCCGGTAAATGCCGGTATGATGTTGCAAACCGGCTATCAGCAATATATTCCGGAATTGCTGTGGCAGCAGTTCAACGATAGTTACGCTAATGCCCTGACCGAGAAGATTAAGATCAACCCAACTACTAAACTGCATATCGCCCATACCAAACTTTTGGATTTTAAATCGGAAGAACAATTTGATATCATCTATTTTGATGCCTTTGCCGCCATTCATCAACCCGAGATGTGGAACGAGGAAGCTATTGGTCATACCGTCAGCTTTTTAAAATCGGGCGGCGTATTTGTTACCTACGCTATTACCGGCAACCTGAAACGTATGCTCAAAAGCATGGGCTTTAAAGTAGAAAAAGCGCCCGGAGCACCCGGCAAACGCGAAATGCTCAGGGCGGTAAAACTTTAATTTCAGACTACAAGAACCTGAAGCCTACATTGAACTTCAGTGTGAAACCATTGGTAGTAGGCAATTCGCGGTAAGCAAACTGGCCCTGGGTGGCGGCACTGCGGGTAGCATAAATGATAGGGCCGCCGCAAAGCGAAAACGCCAGACGCGAATTAACAGGAGCATAGTTAAGCGATGGGCCAATCAATAAACGGGCGCCGCCTTCGGCTTCATCCGCTTCCCAAAAGCCTTCCAGATCTTGCCCTACGGCTTCAAATCCGCCGAATAGTTGCCCGGAGATATGACGATGTACACCCACGCTGGTGATCAGGTCTAATCCATCGCGATTAGTCGCGAACGCTTTTTCAAAGCGAAGGTTAGCACCAAGTTTCCAATTTGATACTTCGTAAGCTGCAGTGATCCGGCTAAATGCTACCGCGTCGCTGTTAAACTCTCTTCTGAAACCCAGACTGGCACCTGCCCTGAAACCCATCGGCTGGTTACCGCCGATAAAGTCACGCAATACTTCAGCTTGTTGCAGCGTGCGCACGCCGCCATTATTACTAAAACCTGTACCCAGCATGGCCATCAACGTAAACTTATTGCCAAGGTATCCTTTAGCCGAAAAATTTTGATCGACACCATCAAATCCCAATGGGGTAACGGTGCGCTCGCCATAGCCGCCCGAATAGTTTAAACTCCAGTTACGGCCTTGCGGGTTAAGTGTGCTCACGGTAAACAGGAAAGGCTGTGGCTGACTAAAAGTACTGTTAGCCACATCGCCAACTGGCTGTTGCTGCGCATGGCTTACTTTAAATATCGAAACAAAAAGAAGAATAGACAGGTAAATTTTTCTCATGGTAAAATGTATTTATCAGATAGCATTAACAATTGGCTAATAAAATTAATTAATGTTAGTTTAAAATTAATGATACAGTAAGTTTTCATTAAAGATGTTATCATACCTTTGCGGTATAAGTATTCATTATAAATATTTTATGCCTTTAAAAGCCCCTGAAACCGCGCCTACCGCTGCCATAGCGTTTGACAGATTACTCATTATCATGAACGACCTGCGGGCCAATTGCCCCTGGGATAAAAAGCAAACGCTTGAAAGCCTGCGCCACCTTACCATCGAAGAAACTTATGAGCTAAGCGATGCCATTTTAGGCGGCGATATGCCCGAAATAAAAAAGGAGCTTGGCGATATTATGCTGCACCTGGTATTCTACGCTAAAATTGCTTCCGAAACCAACGATTTTACCATCACCGACGTTTTGAATAGTGTTTGTGAAAAGCTGATCAATCGCCACCCACATATTTATGGCGATGTTGAGGTGCAGAATGAAGAGGATGTTAAACGCAACTGGGAGCAGATCAAGCTTAAAGAAGGTAACAAATCTGTTTTAGGTGGCGTACCTGCTTCATTACCCGCGTTGGTAAAAGCATCACGCATTCAGGAAAAGGCCCGTGGCGTTGGATTTGACTGGGAAGAGAAAAGCCAGGTTTGGGCCAAAGTTGAGGAAGAGATGCAGGAGTTTAAAAACGAGTTTAACGCCGAAGATGAAAGCACCATTGATCACGAAAGAGCAGAAGCCGAATTTGGCGACCTGCTGTTCTCTTTGATTAATTATGCACGCTTCATCAACATTAACCCAGAAAACGCCCTCGAAAAAACCAATAAAAAATTCATCAAACGTTTTCAGTATCTGGAACTTAAGGCCCAGGAAAACGGCAAACAATTGCATGATATGAGCCTGGCCGAAATGGATGTTTTTTGGGATGAGGCAAAAAAACTATAAAAATACCGCGGCGAGGTGTAGCGTTTAGTTAAAAACGTGCGTAATGGTTAAAAAAAATTGATAACGAGATAAGATATATGAAACGTAATTTATTTTACCTGCTGCCATTACTGTTAACATTAGGTGTTGCCTGTTCACCAAAAAACGAGGTTGTACCGGTTGCTCAACCACAAGGTAGTTTTACCGGAACATTTGGCGCGCTGGTTAAAAAAACCACCGGCACCGGCTATGATACTATTCGGGATACTATAGCGCTAAATCTTTCTGCTACCTCTTTATTTAAAGTAGGTGCCGAAACCAGGAAGCATGTGGCCAGCTATGGAGCATTTGCTTATAACGGATATTATATCCAGTTTAATGACTCAACTGCAGTGGTGCCCGGTGTTAATAAATTCCACCTTAAAGGTGTTTACCAGTACTATTATGATGGTAGCGTATTTCAATTGCAACGTAACAGCAATGGTGATACACTTACCGTTCAGTACAATTTAAAGAAAACTAATTAACTAAAAGTCCTATTGTTTTAATTACCGTGCCGGTGCCCCTACTCGGGGTACCGGCTTTTTTGATTACAAGAGGCAGACTATATCGGCAGATTTTTTTTATTTATTTTGTATCATTTAAATCTTCTGCTGCGTAAAGGCTTTTAAAACAACATTTAGCGGAACTAAGTACATTTAATGCATCCACCCCCTCGCATTACCGAAGAAGAAATCGTAAGGCAATGCAAAACAGGCAGCTTAAAACACCAGGAATTGCTATACAAGCAGTTCTATGGCTACGCTATGGGTATAAGTTTGCGTTACAGCTTAAACCGCGATGATGCTCTTGAGGCTGTAAATGATGCTTTTATAAAAGTATTTAATGCTATTGGCGGCTACAATACCGATAAGCCGTTTAAAGCCTGGCTCCGCACCATTTTGGTTAACACGGCCATCGACCGCCGGCGTAAGGACCTTAAATTCCAGCTTAATGTTGAATTGGATAATGCCGCCCCTATCAGGAGTAACATGGGGCCGGTTGATAATTTAAATGCACAGGATATTTTAAAGTTGATGGTTGAGCTCCCGGCTATTCAGCGAACCATTTTTAACATGTATGAGATAGACGGCTACGATCATGATGAAATAGCCACTACGCTCGGCATCCCGGTAAGCTCATCGCGCGTTTACCTGAGCAGGGCGAAAGAGAGATTAAGGAATATATTAAGAAAAGAAGCACAAAACCATGGATGATCAGTTGGATAACGACTTAAGAGACCGCATCAGGGAAGTGTTTGATAATTACGAAGACACTACTGCTGATGAAGGCTGGCTGTTGCTCAGGGAGAGATTCCCTGCTCAGGAAAAGCAGCGCCGCCCGGTTTACCTATGGTGGGCAAGCGCGGCCGCTGCCCTGCTGCTATTTTTAAGTATAGGCATTTGGTTTGCGACAAACAAAACCAAAGTAAATAATAACGGCCAAACATTTTCGGTAAAACCGTCAAAACCTGCGCAGCCTCAAAACAACGCGGCAGCCGATAGTACTAATCAAAATATTGCACCTGTACAGCCGCCTGTAACAGCTAAACAATCGCCTGCAACCAACCTTGCAAGCAATAATAGCAGCACACAATCTTCAGTTACAAAAACAAACCCCCTTAGTGGTGTATCAGCAAACAAGGCTAACACCTTCGCGAATAATAATGGTTTAAATAAACCGGCTGCTAATCCGGTTGTAAATCAGCCGGGAATAAAAGTACCTGCCTTTACTCCGGTGCAGGCAAATCCTTTGGCTACAAACCCGCTTAACACCATTGCTACCAATGTGCCGCCTGTTACCCAACCGGCTAACAACGGAGTAATCAACGTGCCTGCAGGTAAAAAAGCCGACAGTGTTGACACTGTATTGCCGCAAACCAATACACAACAACTTGCCAATAATCCGGCTGTACAGTCTCCGGTTAATAACAACCCGGTAAAAGCAGCTCCTGCAAACAACGTCCCATCGGTTGTAAAAGTTAAACCAAAGACTAATTCGATGGAGGCATTGCTGGCCAGCGATCACGATCAGCCTAAAAAGCCTGATGCCGATATGGGCGAGCGCAGGGTGAAATTCAGCGTTTATGCTGCTACCTTCTTCAACTATGCAAAGGGCAGCCAGAACCAGGTAAATGCGGGCGCGGGCTTTACATCTGATATCAGGCTGAGCAAAAACCTTAAACTATCAACCGGTTTGGCACTGGCCCAAAACACGCTTAACTATGATAAAAATAAGCCAACAAATACACGTGAGGCAGTTTCTTTTTCACCAGCTTTAGTTGCCGGGTACAATAGCTTGTCTGACTTTAGCAAAGTATCGGCTTCACCAACATTTACAAATTACAATGCCAAACTGGTTGGCTTAGATATCCCGGTTAACCTTAAATATGAGTTTAATCCACAAAAAAACGACACCTATATATCGGCAGGTGTAAGCTCCGGTACTTTTGTTAACGAAGCCTATACGGCAAGTTACAGTTACCCAGGCCTTGCAATGGCGGCAGGTGTGCAGGCGCAAACATCCGACGAAACAACACACAAAAGCTTTAACAGCTTTTACTTTGCCAGAACCCTGAATGTGGCATTTGGAGTTGGATATCCTTTAGGAAAATCGAACAAACTGATTATTGAACCATTTTTGAAATACCCGCTTGATGGGCTTGGGTCACAGCAGATAAAATTTGGAGCAGGCGGTTTAAACCTGAAACTGAACTTTACAACTCATAAAAAATGAAAAAGTACCTCCTTATCCTTGCCCCGTTAATGTTTAGCGGGCTGAGGCTTTGCGCCCAAAAATTAGAAGTTTCTGTACAGGCTAACACCGGCTTGTTCCATTTCGCAGGTAAATCATCAACAGCTACCACCCAGGTATTACAGGGCTCAATTACCGGCGACCCGATGAACCGGGCCAATAATCCTTACGGAAATAAAAACGCTTTTGGTTACGGCGGCAGTATCCAGGTTCAAACTATTTCAAAAGGCGGGTTCATTGTTGGCTTACAGGGAGGTTATGAATTATTACGAAGTAAAGTTGAGGTAGATAAATATTCACCTATTACAACCGTTTTATACTATGACTATCTGCCCATCACAGCAAATGATCCCAGTTTCACGGTAACCGGACACGTAGCCTTCCAAACCCAAAGTATTAACCTTAATCCATACATCGGTTATCGTTTTCTGCTTAGTAAAGTTAACCTCGATATTTTACCGGGGATGGATATCGGCCTGATATTGAACAGCAGGGATAAGGGAGAGGTTAAGGACAAAGATGGTAAAATTTATAAAGTCGACTACAAAAGAAGTAAAGCACCAACCGATATCCGCTTACGCCTTGGTGCTGCTGCCAGTTATGGTCGTTACGGTTTAAATGCAAGCTTCGCCCATGGTGTGAGTAATTACATGAAAGACATGATAGGCGATGCATCCTTTAACACACACAGCGAATATTTTAGGTTGGGATTAAGTTACCGCTTGCTTTAAACTATTTAAATTGGATTGCTTTCACCGGCGAGATTCGGCTTACCAATGTTGATGGGATAATGAGCACCAGCAAACAGATGATCAGCGTACCAATATTTAGCAGGATAATGTCAACGCTATCAAACTCAACCGGTACAAAGGTCATGTAATAAGATGCCTGATCGAGTTTAAAAAAGTGGGTGTACGTTTGGAAGTAGCCCAAACCAATGCCCAATAAATTACCTAACAATAAGCCCAGACCTATCAGGTAAGTAGCATTGATGAGGAATACCTTTCGGATAGCCCAGTTGGAAGCTCCCATGGCCTTGAACATGCCAATCATGGCTGTACGCTCAAGGATCATGATCAGCAATGCCGAAATCATATTGATAACGGCAACTGCTACCATCAATACCAGCATCACTACCGAATTAACATCCAGCAGATTGAGCCATTCAAATATTGTTGGATAATCTTCTTCAATGGTATATTCTTTCAGTTTTACGGGCAAAACGGTATCAAGCGCGTTGGCGGCTTCGTTAATGTGTTCAAAATCGGATACACGCAGTTCGTATTGGCCAATTTCATCCGGTTTCCAGTCGTTAAGGCGGTTAATGAGCGATAGCGCGCCTATAACAAAGGTTTTATCCACTTCCTCAACACCGATGTTAAAGATCCCTTTTATTTTAAACTGACGTTTACGCAATGGTTCCTGCACAAAATACATCAGTAGCTTATCACCAACCTTAAGTTTAAGCCTGTCGGCCGTTGTTTGTGAGATCATGATCTCCTTTTGCGCCTCAACCGAATCGGCAAAGCTAATGACATCGCCGGCAACCATCATTTTTTTAAAATAGCCCCAGTCGTAACTTTTATCAACACCCTTAAGTACTACGCCCTCAATTTCGTTATTGGCCTTAACAATACCCGGCTTGGTAGCCACCGGCATTACATGGGTAATAAACGAACTTTTGAGTGCACGCTTAACAAACTCCTTATCGGCAGGGAACGAAGAACTCTGGTATGAATTATTCAGATCGAACTTAACCACGCGGATATCCCCCGCAAAGCCTCGAACTTTATTGCGGATTTCGTGTTTAAATCCTTTAACGATAGCAAGTGACAGTATCATTACGCCAAGGCCCAGCATAATACCTATAATTGCAATGCGCACTATCAGTTTAGAGAAAGTGCGTTTTGATTTAAATGTTATACGGGCTGATATAAAAGAGGCGAAACTCAATGGCAAACTGTTTTTTTGTACCTTCGCAAATATGCGGTTTTGCTGTTAAACCTGCCACTTTTAAAATTGTTTCAACTCAATATTTTATGAATAAGATTTGTGTTTTTTTACGATTTGTCCTTATAACAGTTTTACTTGCAAACACCGCGTGCAGCCAGGCAACCGATTGTAAAAGCTGCAAAACAGCATCTGTCAAAAAAAACAAAAAAATCGGCCCTATTATTCCCGGAGCCGATCAAATTCCGCTGTATATTAACTATCTTAAGGGAAAAAATATCGGGATGGTGATTAATCAAACTTCTGTTATTGGTAAAAATTTAACTGCCAGTGTAGATAGTTTGGTTCATTCCGGAGTTAGTATAAAAAAGATCTTCGGCCCCGAGCATGGTTTCAGGGGCAATGCCAGCAATGGCGCTACCGTTGGCGATGCCAAAGACCCTACAACAGGCTTACCCGTAATATCGCTTTACGGCAACAAACACTACAAACCAACACCGGCAGATTTGAAGGGAATAGACCTGATGATATTTGATATACAGGATGTGGGCACCCGTTTTTATACTTATATATCAACCCTGCACTATGTTATGGAGGCCTGCGCCGAGAACAACGTAGAGCTAATGATTTTTGACCGCCCCAATCCCAACGGTTATTTAATTGACGGGCCAATCCTGGATACAGTTAACCGCTCATTTGTAGGCATGCACCCCATTCCCATAGCCCATGGCATGACCATTGGCGAGTACGCGCAAATGATAAACGGCGAAGGCTGGCTAAAAAATGGCGTAAAATGCAAGCTAAAGATCATTAAAGTTGCTAATTACAAACATAATTTGCCTTATACCTTACCGGTAAACCCGTCGCCAAACTTAAATACGCCGCTATCAGTTTTATTGTACCCAAGCACCTGCCTGTTTGAGGGCACCACCTTTAGCTTAGGCCGGGGGACACTTGTTCCTTTTGCCGTGCTGGGGCATCCGGCACTGAAAGGCAAGTACAGCTTTTCGTTTACACCAAAAAGTATTCCGGGTATGAGCGAAAACCCGCCGCAGAAAGACCAGGAATGTTTTGGCATCGATCTGCAAAATATTTCGCCAAATGACATTACCGGCATGGGCGCTATCAACCTGAAATGGCTCTTAGAATTATACCAGGCTTTCCCGGATAAAGATCATTTCTTTAACGGTTATTTTATAAAACTGGCCGGCACAGCCGAGTTAAGGAAACAGATTGAAGCAGGCAAAACCGAAGATGAGATCCGCGCCAGCTGGCAGCCGGGTTTAGCTGCTTTTAAAGAAACAAGAAAAAAATATTTACTATACGAATAACAGAATAAAGACATCTAATACCTAAACATACTATGAGAATTATATTTATGGGTACGCCCCAGTTTGCCGTTGCCTCGTTAGACGCTTTAATTAAAGCCGGCAGTGATATTGTGGCCGTTGTTACAGCGCCCGATAAACCGGCCGGAAGGGGTCAGAAGGTGAGTGAATCGGCAGTGAAACAATATGCCGAAGCCAACGGATTAAAAGTGCTGCAGCCCGAAAAATTGAAGAACGAAGATTTTATTGCTGAACTAAAAGCATTAAAAGCCGACTTGCAGGTTGTAGTAGCCTTCAGGATGCTGCCCGAAGCTGTTTGGAACATGCCACCTAAGGGCACCATAAATTTACATGCATCGTTACTTCCGCAATACCGTGGCGCGGCCCCAATTAACTGGGCACTCATTAACGGCGAAAAAGAAAGCGGTGTAACTACCTTCTTTTTAAAGCACGATATCGATACCGGTAACATTCTGTTCACCGAAAAAATAACCCTTACCGGCCATGAAGATGCCGGCGAGCTGCACGACCGCCTTATGAACAAAGGCGCAGGCTTACTGGTGAAAACTGTTAAAGCGGTTGAAAGCGGCCGTTACAATGAGCACCCGCAATCGCAACTGGCCGAGGGAACCGAATTAAAACACGCCCCCAAGATCTTTAAAGATGATTGCCAGATTGATTGGACACAACCTGCCTTATTAATCTATAATAAAATTCGTGGCCTTAGCCCTGTACCTACTGCCTATACGGAACTTAATGGGAAAAATTTAAAGATTTACGCAACAGAATATCAGTTATCAGAACCGGCAATACAACCAGGCGGGTTTTTAACGGATAACAAAACCTATTTGAAATTTGCAGCTAAAGATGGATTTGTATTGCTCAAAGACATTCAATTAGAGGGCAAAAAACGCATGGGCATTGAAGACTTTTTAAGGGGGGTGAAGTTGTAGTCGATTGCTTTATGAAATCCTTTTTCATTTAGACGAATTGGGATGGGGATGTGGTGTGAAGGGAGCGAGGAGAAATCTCCTGAGCCCTGCTTAAAGACCGTTGCGAGTATGGTGTATAAGATTTCTCTTTCGTCCCGACAACGCACGTGCCCGTTCTTGCTCTATCGATGACAGTTTTTGTTTTTAAGTGCTTTGGCCGTTGTTGCTGTCGCGATATGTTTTTGGAGGAATTACCCACGCGGAGTCTTGAATAGGTTACTGACTGTTTCCGGGTTGCCACTACATTATAAGACTGCCGCGCTACGCTCGACATGGTCTTTAAACTTAACATTGTTAATAACTTACTTATTTAACTCTCTTAACACATTCCTGATAAAGATTCCCGCAGGGGTTAGGTTGGCTTCTGTCCAGCCGCCTTGTATGGGGGCATTGTTTTGCAGCAAGGCAGTAGTTTCGTGTTTGTCGGTGATGTTCCAGTTGGTCCAGCTTAGTTTGTTGTCTTCGGTCCATTTAAGCCAGGTTTGTGTTTTTTGCAGATTAAACTCACCATCGCCGCTGGCTTCACCTACGCCCCATTCGGTAACAATTAACGGTAATTTCATGGCGATGGCTTTATCAGCTTTTGCGCGTAAGGCATCCTGATGATAGGGGTCGCTGGCATAAAAGTGGAAAGAATAGGCAATATTGTCGTAGCCCTTGATCGGATCGGCGGCGGCAATGTCCACATCCTGGTCCCAGTGCGGACTGCCCACTACTATTACATTGTCTTTATCATATTTGCGGATGATGGGGATGATCTGCAATGCATAATCCTTAACCGTTTTCCAGTCGGTTTTTTCGGGTTCGTTCCAGATCTCGTAGATCACGTTAGGTACACCGGCATATTTCTTAGCCATCTGCCTGAAAAAATCTTTCGATTCGCTCACATGCAGGTTTGAGTTATGATCGTGCCAGTCTATAAGTACATAAATACCGCTCCTTATCGCCTGGTCAACTACACTTATAATCAGGTCTTCTTGCTCTTCAGGTTGTTGCAGATAGCCGCCATCGGGCTGCACACCCATTGCGGCCCGGATAATTGATGCTTTAAAATCGTCGGCTAACCAACTAACTACGCCCGGGTTAAAATATTTGCGCCCCTGCCAAAGCGACCATGAAAAACTAATTCCTCTTAACTGCGGGGCCACGCCGTGTTCGTTTACAAGTTTGCCATCCTCTACCTTTAATCTGCCATTTTGGGCAACCGGTGTTTGGGCCGATACAGACCAGCTAAAGGCAACTGACAATAATAGCGCTATAAAGATTTTCATTCGCAATTAAATTAAGAGGAAAGTAATTTATAGCTACGTTGCTGCTTTTATAGCAAGATGTAAAAATTTGATTAGATAATGCTAAAAACAGCCAAAGTTTACCGGCTGTTTTTATTCCGGTAACGCGGTATTTATAAATTCGCGCATCATTGTTTCAGCATGAAAAAGTACAGTATTCTTTTAGTTTGCCTATTACTGGTTACCACCGCCTTTGCGCAGGATACCACTCAAAAAATCATCCCAAACCGTAAAAACAGCATTGCTCAACAGAAAAAGCCTTACGTTATCCTGATTTCGGCAGATGGCTTCAGGTATGATTATGCTAAAAGATACAACGCGCAGCATTTACTTGGTTTAAGCGCCAAAGGCGTACAGGCCGAATCTATGATCCCTTCATATCCTTCGGTAACTTTCCCTAATCATTATGCTTTAGTGAGTGGTTTATATCCATCGCACTCGGGTTTGGTTAACAACTCCTTTTATGATCGGGCACGTAACGATAGCTATTCCATGGGTAATAAGCAAAAGGTAAAGGACAGCAGCTGGTATTTTGGCTCGCCGCTTTGGGTTTTGGCCGAGCAGCAAAAAATGGTTTCGGCAAGTTTTTACTGGGTGGCTTCAGAGGCCGCAATACAGGGCATCAACCCAACTTACTATTATGTTTATAATGATAAAATAGACATTCACGACCGTATCAGCGCCGTGGTAAACTGGCTGAAGCTGCCTGAAGATAAGCGCCCGCACCTGATCACATTTTACTTTCCACAGGTTGACCATGCGGGCCATACCTTTGGTCCCGATGCTCCCGAAACCGAGCATGAGGTACATTTTGTTGATTCGGCAGTTAACGAGCTGAACAAGGCAGTAAAAACTACCGGCGTTGATGTTAACTTCATTTTTGTATCAGATCATGGCATGACCAAAATTGACCGTGAACATACCCTTGGCATCCCTGCTGCAATCGACACGACTAAATTCAAAATCTCTGGTGATGGCATATTGGTTGAATTGTATGCCAAAGACAAAGGGGCTATCCAGTCAACTTATGATCGCCTTAAAACCGAAGCAAAGGATTATGATGTATATCTGAAAGCCAATATGCCGGCTAATATGCACTACAGCACTGCCGATGATTGGCATAACCGCATAGGCGATATTTTGCTGATCCCGCATTATCCTCTGATTTTTAATTTATGGAACAGTAAAAAGATAAATATCGGCTGGCACGGTTATGATCCCTACACTGTAAAAGATATGCATGCCACCTTCCTGGCTTGGGGGCCGGCCTTTAAAACTGGTAAACAAGTACCTTCTTTTAAAAATGTTGATGTTTTTAATTTAGTAAATCGGATATTGGGACTTAAATACAATGGTAAGGTTGATGGCACCGATCAACTTGCCGATGAGATCCTCATTAAAAAATAAAAACACCCTATGAAAAAAGTATTCAGGCTCCTGATCATCATATTGTCGCCACTGGTTTTACACGCGCAAAACCCGGCCGTAGTAAAACAGCAGGCTACCCTAATGGCCCAAAGCATGACGAAGGGCGATTACAAAGGCATCGTTAATTACACTTATCCTAAAGCGGTGCAAATGGCCGGTGGTAAAGAAAAAATGACAGCCATGATGGGCGCAGCCATGCAGCAGATGAAAGCCGCTGGTATAAACTTTGAAAGTATTACCGTAGGCGAGCCCGGCAAGTTTTACAAGGCCGGTACCGAAACTCATTGCCTGCTGCCGGAAACCATTGTTATGTCGAGCCCTAAAGGCCGTGTGGCTATGCATAGCAACCTGTTGGCGGTTAGCGGCGATGGCGGCAAAAACTGGTCGTTTCTGGATATGAATAATTCTACCGCCGATAAGGTGAAGCAATTGATCCCGAATTTTAACCCGGCCTTAAAAATTCCACCTGCTACTACCGAGCCATTACAATAACAGCGAGGTTTGTGCGGTTGGCTTATCGTCGCGTTGGATAAACGTTGGTCGCATTAACTGCGTGCCCAGCGCTTTGTTTAATTCTTCAACCACATAATCGGCCAGTTCGGGCGAGTAGCGCTCATCGTGCTGGTGCATGAAAAACCATACCGATTTAAGGCCCTGATCTTTCCAGCTTTTGATCCGTTCAACCCACTCATCAACACGGGCGTAATCGGTAGGATGGAGGCTGTTACCTACAAAGCGGATAAAGGCATGTGGTGTTGTCAATGCCATGTGTACCACATCGCGTCTGCCGCTGGCATCAGTTATAATTGAACCGATATTAAGCTCGCGGAAAAGATTAAATACCCTGTCGCGGTTTTCGGTAACGGCAAACCAGTCTTTATGGCGCAGTTCAACAAATACCGGGATATCTTTCGGCAATTGTTCCAGGTAGGCTTTCAGTTCCGGGAAGCTTTTTGGCGTATAGTTATCGCTCAGCTGTAAAAACAGTGGACCAAGCTTTTCGCCGAAGGCTAAAATACCTTCATAATAAGTAGTGGTAATATCATCCGCATTTTTTAACCGACGGATATGGCTGATGCTCTGCGAAAATTTAGGGCAAAATTTAAAACCGGGATTACTATCTGCCTTGGCTTTCCATTTAGCAATAGTGTCGGGGCCGTAAACCTGGTAAAAAGTGGCGTTAAGCTCTATGCAATCAAAGTGCTTAACATATTCATCTAAAAAATTAGTGTCTTTGGTTTTTGGCGGATAGATTTTGCCGATCCATTCTTTACGTCCCCATTTAGCACAGCCAACATGTACCTGCAGGGGTACATCGTTTTTGGCCGCTGCAAGCGTTTCAACAGTTATCTGCGGATCTGTCGGCAGGGTAAAATCAACCCTTGCTAATTCCTCATCTGTTACTCTACCAAATTCCATTTGCCTTTTTTGTGGGAAAGATAGTGATTTGGTTGATTAGGTGAGTAGTTGATTGGGTGAATAGTTGATTAGGGGGGATTGGAGAATGGTTGATTGGGTGAGTAGTTGATTATGTTGAAAGCTCACAAACAAGCATCCAGCCTATAACTACTCACTTAATCAACCCAATCAACCACTCACCTAAAAATCAACCACTCACTAAACTACAAAAACATTCCACCTGAAGCTTCAATACGTTGAGCATTGATCCAGCGGGCATCTTCTGTGCAAAGAAAAGCTACTACGCCTCCGATATCATCCGGCTGGCCAACCCTGCCTAAAGCTGTTGATTTCGACATCATTTCTTCCAAACCGGGATGCGAATCGAATGCCGCCTTTGTAAAGTCAGTCTGGATGATACCCGGGGCCACAATGTTTGCGGCTATACCACGACTACCCAATTCTTTAGCAAGATATTTGGTAAACACTTCAATAGCGCCTTTCATGGAAGCATAAGCGGCATATCCGGGAGTTGAGAAGCGGGCCAACCCGGTCGAGAAATTGATGATCCGGCCGCCATCTGCAATTACTGGCAAGCTTTTCTGGGTTAAAAAGTAAACGCCTTTAAAATGCACGTTAAACAGGTTGTCAAAATCCTCTTCGGTGGTTTGTGCAAATGGTGATGCCGCGTCAATACCCGCGTTATTGATCAGGAAGTCGAAAGTATCACGTCCCCATTTTTCGTTCAGGGTTGCTTTTAATGTTGTGATGAAAGCATCAAAGGTTGATACAATGCCCGTATCCAACTGCAAAGCGGCGGCTTTTTGCCCTATTGATTCAATTTCGGCTACAACAGCTTCGGCTTCTTCTTTTTTAGTGCGGTAGGTAACTATAACGTCAATCCCTTTTTGGGCGATGTGCTTAGCTGCGTTTTTGCCCAGGCCACGGCTGCCGCCGGTTATTAATGCTATTTTGTTTGTTTTCATTATGGTGTGTTTTAATGTTTTAACAATACAAAGGTGCAATGGTTAGCTAATAAAATTATGGTGACTACTTCAGATTAAATGGTGATCATTTAAGTTTTTTAGTGTGGGGAGTACCAAAAAACAAAGTTAAGATATCGGAAATTCCCTCCCCCGGGAGGGGTGCGTTAGGGTTGCGTATTGGAAGGGAGGGGTTTATACGTCTTTGCAATGACCGGCATCTCGCTGAACCCCTCCTACACCCTCCCAGGGGAGGGAATCGCACGGCCCGCACTCTTTCTTTTTATGGTCTAATGGCTATCCTGTTTCAAAAAGAGACATCACAACCTCTCCCGTCCTGAATTTATTTTACTCATAATCAATACAGAACAAAGAAAAGCAAAATTAAACTACTAAAACTATAGGATTTATATAATTAATTATTACATTTGCACTGTCAACAACGACAAAGCGTTCTTTTATAACTTATCAAGAAAGACTGAGGGAAAGGCCCAAAGACGTCTTAGCAACCTGTACATCCGCATAATGTAAAAGGTGCTAATTCCTGCTCCTGTGCAAAACGGGAGAGAGATAATTATATCTACACCCCACAACCGATCTGATTAAGTGATTTTTTTCTATAGTTTTCAAGTCGCGTGACCGAGAGGATAGGTGGGGGTCCGCAATACCCTAAACGGCAGTTCGAATCTGCCCGCGACATCTAATTTTCATCAGCTTCATTTTATATCCATTAATTTTTCCTGTCGTGTTTTGCCGCTTTTTAAGTGCATAAAAACTATTTTTTGCTTTTAAAAACCGAAACATATTTTCATATATTTAGCATTGCTTAACCTGCATATTAGGCGCCAAAACCAGTATAAATTATTGCAATTGCTTTTTACTTATGAAAATCTTCAACATTGTATGGGTTGTACTTTTTATCATCTTCGCGGGTTTACAGTATAATGATCCCGACCCATATCTTTGGATGCCTATTTATTTGTATTGCGCCTGGTTCTGCTATCTTGCGGCAAAAAAAGAATTTTATCCAATTGGATACGCGGTAGGTATCGCCATTTTTACAGGTTATGCCATTTATAAAATATTTGACAATAATGGCCTGGTAGATTGGTTTGAATATCACCACGCCGAAAGCCTTGTTGAAACCATGAAGGCCGAAAAGCCCTGGGTTGAGGAAGTACGCGAGTTTTTTGGATTGGTGATATGTATAGCAGTACTGGGAGCCAATTGGGTTTACGCGGTGAAAGAGCGTAAAAAAGTGCCGGTTAAAAAGAAAGGGAAAAGGTAAGGGGATTGTAGAAAGCCTTCTTCCACATCTTCGAAAAGCTACTGGATAGGTTATTTTTAAATCAAATCTTGAGTAAATAAGCGATGTCATTTCGACGAACATGCGTTGGGGTTGAGCTCCGGTGAGGAGAAATCTTATACACCTTGCATTTTCGCTTTGCTTTGAGTATAAGATTTCTCTTTCGCCCCGCACATCAACCCAACTCGCTGCTCTATCGAAATGACACTTTAGGAATATGATAGTTCACGGGAATACCGTAAAGTCCTTCTTTTAAAGAACAGCTTCTTGTTTAACATTTCTCCTACAAATACGACAATCCCTTAAACTCACCATCAACGTAATAAAATGGTTCAAAGCCGTCTTCGGCAAGCTCGCAGCTTACCTGCATGGTTGTAAAGGTAACGTCGCCAAAAATGTTGGCTATGGCCGAGTCGGCGGCATCATGACCGGTGGCTATTTTGACCAGGCCGTTTAATGGCACTAAGCGAGTAGCATCAAACAAAATCCATTTGCCGCCAAGGTACGCCTCAAAGCAGGCATGAAAGTCGGCAGGTTTAAGGTGATAGGCATAACCCGTAAAATATCTCGCCGGAATAGTTAAGGCACGACAAAGGGCGATACCTAAATGCGCGAAGTCCCGGCAAACACCAGCCTGCTCGGTCACTGTATCGAAAGCTGATGTTTGTGAATTGGTTGAACCACTTAAATACTGCACGTTTTTATGGATCCAGTTGGTTAATTCAACTACCTGTTCAAAAGGGTTGGTTATATGCCCAAACATGTTATGCGCAAGGCGGTATAACTTGTCCGACTGGCAATAGCGGCTGGGGTTAAGATAAGGCAACACAGGCGAAGGCAATTCCGAAACGTGGGTTTCCTGTAGCTCACTGAAATCGGCTACTTCATAGCAATTATCAACTACAGCCTTGTAAGTGACTTTAACATCAGGCGTATCGGCACTCACATCAAAGCGCACTAAACGGCTTTCGCCCTGCAGCGTTTGCAGTTCTTCAAACTTAATGTACGGCTCTAAGCTAAATTCTTCGCTTAGTATGGTTTGATTGGGGCTGCGTAATGCATGTAGGTTTAAAATCAATGTGCCGGGCGACCGCACCACATATTCCATTTGGGAAAACACATCGAATTTCATGTTATCAACTTTCTGTTTTTATTTCTTCTAATTTGTTAAATGTCGCGTCCATCCAGTCTTCCGATATATGGTCGAGGGCAAGCTTCAGCTCTTCGGCCCATTGGGTTGAGATGTGTTCCAGATCTTGCTTGTTATAGCGCTGCTCAACAATATTGAAGCTGTCCTTTTTATAGACAGCAACATCTATAGGGAAATCCACATTGTTTGAACTCACCCTTGTCGAATCGAACGAAAGGAAGCCTGTTTTCAAAGCCAGTTTCAGGCTCGAATCTTCATCAAGGATCCGGTTAAGGATAGCCTTGCCATGGCCAGAATTGCCGATAACCACATAAGGCGCACCTTGTCCCAACTCTACCCAATTCCCTTCGGGATAAAGCAAAAACAGCTTGTGCTCATCATCATCGCGTAATTGTCCGCCTATGATGGTATTCAGGTCAAACCGTAAGCCAGAGGCATCAAGCGATTCCTTATCTTCCTGGGCGGCGCGTTTCACCTGTTCGCCAAAAGCATTCACGGCTTTGTACATTTTATTAAACTCGGCTGTTTCCAGGAGCTCATTAAAATAGATCACGGCCTTATCGCGTACCGAGCGCAAACCACTGGTCATGATAAACAACGAGAAGTGATCTTTTTGTTCTATTGTGATCTTCTTTTTTACAGTAGTATCGGTCCCCGAAGTTATACGGGTATCGGCAATGGCCAGCAATCCCTCTTTAACTTTAATTCCCAGGCAATAAGTCATTTGTTTAGCGAGTTCGTTATAAATTAATACCTGCCAAAGTAATTAAATAATGTGATAATTAACCTTTAAAAAGCCATCGCAGCCTTTTAGGAATTCCTGAAGTTGAATTTGAATTTAATTAACTGCCTTAAGATATAATATCCTATCCTAAAAAGAAAGTTCACAAAGCTTATTTTGCGCAAAAATATTCCTACCTTGTTTAAAATCTATCTCCATGCACTACTCGCAACAGGAAATACAACCGATTTTAACCAACCTCAATAAGAACAAATTTTATGAAAAGTTCTGCTATCAAGACTCCACGTCGAAATATAATTTGAAGTTTTCATTTGGGATGACTAAGAATGTCAAGTTTTCAATACTCCTTATTCAAGGTCACGTACAATTTCTTATAGATAGCGTCGGGGTTAATGAACTTTCTGCGGCTATAGTTAACATGCAGCATTTAAGACAAATTTTAGATACAAAAAAAACTACAATCGAAAATCAATTTAATATGATGATAAGAGATTAAAAAAGCACCCCGACGAAGAACATAGCTGAAGAACAAAATCCATAACTGCAAATGCATAACATGGCTTTAAATAATTCGGGGCGGGATCTATATTTTTCTTTTTACCGCGCATTTAATATTAATTGATTAGAATAATCATTTTAATAAATGCGAATTAATTTCTTAGATTTATAGTATCGCAACTTGTTAATAACCAATTATTAATAGCATCTTTTAGCATCTACCTAAAAATTTTATTGTAAAAAATGAACCTTAGATCAGCATCCCTCACCTTGCTATTATTTTTTACCTTGAGCTTTTCCAAAGCGCAAAAACACAATCCGATCCCTGTTATTTTTGATACTGATATTGCCGGTGATTATGACGATGTAGGGGCGATGGCATTGCTGCATGCCTTTGCCGATAAAGGGGAGGCAAAAATCTTAGCAACGATATCATGCAATGCTTTTGAAACCACCGCGCCAACCATCAGCGTGATCAATACATACTTTGGGAGGCCTGAAATCCCGATAGGGATTGTAAAAAAAGATAAACCCAATAAAGACTGCGCGCAACGATGGGCGCAAGCAATCATAGCCGGATATCCGCATAAAATTAAATCAAACAGCCAGGCAGTTGAGGCGGTGTCGCTTTATCGCAAAATACTGGCAAGCCAGGCCGATGGCAGTGTAACCATTATTTCGGTAGGTTTTTTTACCAACCTGGCCGATTTGCTTCGTTCAGGAGCTGATAAATACAGCAAGTTAACAGGAGTGCAACTGGTAAAACAGAAAGTGAAAAACCTGGTATCTATGGCTACCGGCATAGGTGCCGATGGTAAAACATTTAGCGAGTATAATGTAAATGTAGACGCAGCTTCGGCGCAGGAGGTATTTAAAAACTGGCCTACGCCGATAACCTTAAGCGGTTTTGAAATAGGCGAAAAGATCCTGACGGGAATTAAGCTCACCCATAATTATTCGATACAAAACAGCCCGATAAAGGATGCCTTTCAGATTGCGCTGGACATGGATAAAAATACAATAGGCCGTAACAGTTGGGATGAAACAGCCGTGCTAACTGCCATCAGAGGGCCTAAGCCCTATTTTGCGTACCGAAAGCTTAATATGGAGATAAAGGATGATGGTACCGACGTGGTAATACCGGGCGAACGGTTTTTATACCTTCAGTTTGCCATGGAACCGGGAGCTATTGCAAAAGATATTGAACAACTGATGATGCATCAGCCTTTAAAAAAGGCCAAACGGTAGTGGTTAAAAAAATACCAACTACTTGGTATTGAATTTTCGGCCGATTGGTGGCACCTTAGTTTTAAATTATGAGCAAACCAATTAAAATTCAGGTATCAATTTTTTGCGAGCCTTGCATCATTTGCGGCAGCAGACCTGTAATTGCACAGGCCAAGGGTAAATTTATAGTGAGATGCGGTGCCAATCCGGATCATTATCAAACTCCGCCGGGTTTGGTTGATATTGCCAATTGGAATAAGCATAATAAGCGCGATCCTAAAATACTTGTATCCAGTCAGCTAAAGCACGGCTGATCATTTAAAATAGCGGGTTACCACGTAGCCGATGGCTTCTTTTATGTACGTTCCCCAACCGGCCAGGGCGCCGGCATTGGGCAGGAAGTCATCGAATGATACGGCAAATCTCCGGCTTGAAAAATTGCATGGGTACGCGATAACATCAACCCCCTGCTTTTTAAATATCATCAAGGAGCGGCGCATGTGAAATGCCGAGGTAACCAACAGATAGGGGCCTTTAAGTTTGTGCTGTTGCAGTACTACTTTTGAAAATGCAGCATTCTCGATGGTGTTACGCGATTTGGATTCGCTGAGTATACAACTGTCGGGTACCTGCATTTCCCTCAGTTGCTCCCTCGTCCAATCGCCCTCCCTGAATGCTGAAGGCATCAAAAGACCATTTCCTCCTGTTACCAAAAGATGACTAACCTGACCGGTTTTTTGTAATCGTACGCCTTGAATAAACCTATCTGCAGCAGCGTTAAAAAAGCCTCCGCCGTTGCCATCATCTGAGCTGAAACCGCCCAGCACAATAGCGCAAGTATATTTTTTACCGGCTGGTACATTTATTTCCCTGATATCCCAGCACCAGCTTACAAAGTTAATTACCAGCGGGTTGGAGAAAATATAAAGTGCAATAATACCGATAAGCAAAAATTTCCGTTTACGTTTTACGTTCTTTGAAAAAAGGGCTATCAGTAAAAATGCAAATACCCATAAAAGCAGGTTCATTATAAATGAAAGCACTTTTGAAAATATAAAAAACATATTGTGGCTATTGTGTTTAAGTACTTCAAATATAGAAGCTTTTAGTATACCGGGTAACAAACTGGCATTATCATTGTCATATATTAGAAAAGAAAATTCAAATGGGCTTTATCAAAACTCTTGCTATAGGTGCTGCAGTTGCTTACGGCATAAATTACGTAACCAAAAAAGGACCGGACGGTAAATCGATCATCGATAACCTGGTTGACAATGCCCCTGAATGGGCAGATCGCGCTAAAAAATACGGTGAGCTTACTTTAGAGCAAATTGCCGTACGCACTCAAAATTTCAGGGACAACAGCAGGCGTTAACTTACCCTGCTTATGCACAATATATTATTCTTTGGCGATAGCCTTACGGCAGGCTATGGCCTTAAAGATATAAAGAATGAATCATTACCTGCGCTGATCCAGCAAAGAATTGATGCCGCGGGTTTGGCTTATCACACAATTAATGGCGGGCTCAGCGGCGATACTACTTCAGGCGGCCTGTACAGACTTGACTACTGGATTAACCGGCCTGTAGCTGTATTTGTGTTGGAACTGGGTATTAATGATATCATTAGGGGAATCCCGCCCCAAACTACGGCGCATAACCTGCAAACCATAATTGACAGGGTTAAACAAAGACATCCTGATGTTAAAATAGCCTTAATGGGTATGGAAATTCCTGCTTTTATTCCCGGTGCATTTGCTGCACAGTTTAAAGCCATTTTCCGAAGGCTTTCAGAAGTAAATAACACGGCTTTTGTCCCGTTTTATTTACAGGATGTTGCCGGTATAGCTCACCTTAACCTGCCCGACAGGCTTCATCCAAACGCCGAAGGTTATAAGGTTATAGCCGATAACGTTTGGCCAGTAATAAAAAAGTTGCTGTAAATTAATACTGAATGTGTTGGCTTTCGGCTTTAAGCATTCTGCTTTCAGCCTTTAAACTAAACCATTTCTTCTTTTTTACCTTGCTCTACAGTTTTCTTTTCCTGTTGATGGTCTTTTGGCTCAAGAGATTCAAAGTAGGCCTTTTTAACTACCGTTGTCATTTTATGATCGCCGGTGTGGCTCCAGCCGGGAGGCATAATAATATACAGGAACTTGTTTTTGATACCCGGGGCGTTGCGCACATCTTTAGCCAGCGCTATGATCTCGCCAAAGTAGGCATCTAAAAAGCTGTTTTTAATCATAGGGCGGCTGATGCCATATTCAATCGGGATTTTGCGGTCTTCATTTTGGAAAGTGCCGAATACTTTGTCCCATATAGGCAGGAGGTTGCAAAAATTGGTATCCATATATAATGGGTTGCGCGCATGATGCACCCTGTGGTGCGATGGCGTAAGTACAATTTTATTCAGGAAACCGAGCCGGCCATCTTCAATAAGGTTTTCGCCGATATGGATCATTGATCCCCAGAAACCATCTATAAACATAATCACAAACAGCATTGGCGGGTTTACACCCAGTAAAATGCAAATGCTGGTACGGATGAGATCAGCATAAGGAGCTTCAAGGAAAAAGTGCGCGAAGGTAACCGAAAGGTTCATGCTTTCGGGCGCGTGGTGAGTTGAATGCAGGCACCAGAGTATCCTTACCTTATGTGCAAGATAATGGTACCAGAAATGCGCGAATTCCCACACGATATAACCGTAAATGAACCAGTACCAGGTAAACGAGGTTTTAAATATCGTGAACCTCGAAAAAAAGCCAATGCAGAAGCCTACCATGGCTATAGATAATACGCTACCAACAAAAGCATTAAGTACGTATGTCCAAAATGAGATCTTATAATGGATCACTTTGAATTTTTTATAAAAAGCGCCCCTAATGATCTCGAATACCAGGAGTACAGGCAGCATGGGCCCCAATAAGGCTGTGATGCCATCATAGGTGAGCAGTTTACCATAATCGCCCGATTTGACGATGTCATATAATCCGCCTAAGCCAAAAAATCCTGTAATATGATCGTATATCGCTTTTAAAAAATCCATTTTGAAAAATTAGGTTAACCGGTAAAAGGTTTTTCCAAATCTATAAATTTTATTTGTATGTATGTAGGTACATGTTACTTTTTTTAGAAAATAACGTCTCTTTAAATGTGTTGTAAATGAGCGTAATGCTTTAAGCTTTTTAACAGCCTGTAACTCTGGTAACTGTGCAGTTGTTATAAAAGCGGACGCAGCATGTACGCTTTCGTACAGTAATGCTACTTGTTTTTGTTTAAATATTTGATAATTAATAAGTTGTATAAATGGCACATGTTTTATTTAGTAACTGTAGTTGTGTACTGCCTTTTGATAAACTGATAACCTGTTTGGGATATGAACTTAGATGACCACGTTTGGAACCTGGCTTCAAAGAAGTTGGCCCGTGAAGCTTCCGATGAGGAGCTGCACGAGTTGAACGCTTTATTGGCCGAAAATCCCGAACTGCACAGTCAGCTAAAGTTAATGTCTAAATGGTGGGATGATGGAGAAGAAAAGCTTGAGAATAGTAGCTTAGCTTTATTTGGCAAGATCCAGGCAAAGATCAAAGATATTGAAGGGAACGCCTCGCCTGAACCCGCTGTTAAAGCATCATCCCTGGTTAAGCAGGAAGTGCACCGGAAGCCCAATTTTAACAGCGATAGGGAATTAAAACCATATAGTCCGTTTTTTAACCGTACAGCCATGATCAAAAATTATCTGAAAGTAGCTTTTAGGCAGTTGCGTAAGCAAAAGATGTATACCGCTATTAAAATTGGTGGTTTCGCGTTTAGTATTGCAGCCTGTCTTTTAATAGCCCTGTACATTCGTGATGAGCTAAGCTTTGACAAAAGTTATCCCAATGCCAATAATATTTATCGTCTGATTGGCGATTATCACGATGGCGGGTCGCACGAAAAAGGTGTCGACTGGCCTTCGGTTATGGGTAAGGTTATCAAACAGGATTTTCCGGAGGTGGAAAAATCGGGCCGCCTGATGCCTAATTCGCTTTTTTGGGGTGCTGGCAGCAATGAACTGAAGCGAGCAGATCAGGCTGATAACACGCACGAGGAAGGTTTTGCCTATGCTGATCAGGGCTTGATTGACATTTTGAATGTGCCCATGGTTTACGGTGATCCTAAACACGCTTTAACCGAGCCTTTGAGTATCGTTATCTCAAAAAGCAAGGCCGATAAATATTTTCCCGGCCAAAACCCTATAGGGAAGGTGATCTACCTTAATAATAACAAAACCAGGCCTTTTAAAATATCGGCAGTAATGCAGGATATGCCGCAAAACTCGCACCTGCACGAGTTTAAGTTTTTGTTGACTCTTGCCGGAGTTGAGTTTTGGAATGGTGAGCAAGCCACCTGGGACGCCAATAACTACCATATTTATATGGCCTTGAAACCCGGTACTAACATAGCACAGTTTGAAAAAAAGGTAAGCACCAATATTCTTAAAAACTACTATGTGCCCAACATGATTAAAAATGGCGATAAGCGCGCCAGCAAGGTGATGGATATATTTAGCCTGAAGGTGCAGAATATCCAGGATATCAATCTCCGTTCTTATGATATTCATGATGGCATGTCGCACGGAGATATGAGGTTTATCTGGTTGTTTGGCGCGGTAGCCGGCTTTATTTTGGTGATTGCCTGTATCAATTTTATTAACCTTTCAACCGCCAAATCGGCCAACAGGGCCAAGGAGGTAGGTTTGCGCAAAGTAGTTGGCTCGCAACGGAGCGGCTTGATCAGGCAGTTCCTTACCGAATCATTACTATATAGCTTTTTCTCTTTTGTTTTAGGCTTAATACTGGCCTGGGTTATGTTGCCTTACTTTAATATTCTGGCATCCAAATCGCTGCATATGCCATGGGCACAATGGTGGCTGGTTCCGGTGGTATTAGCTTCGGCTTTCCTGATTGGTATTGTGGCCGGCATTTATCCCGCGTTTTACCTGTCGGGCTTTAAACCAGCTGATGTGCTGAAAGGCAAACTAAGCACCGGCAGCAAAAGCTCGGGCCTCAGGAATGTGCTGGTAGTTTTTCAGTTTACAACATCTATTATACTCATTATCAGCACAGTGGTTATTTATAACCAGATGCAGTTTATCCTTAATAAAAAGGTAGGCTTTGAAAAAGACCAGGTAGTGATGATACAGGGTACCAACACGCTTGATAACCAGGTGAAGGCATTCAAGAATGAACTTGTAAAGCTGCCTACAGTTAAAAGTGCTTCCATCAGTGATTTCCTGCCTGTATCAGGCACCAAGCGCAATGGCAACCAGTTTTTTAACGATGGTAAGCAAAAAACAGAAGCTGGTGTTGGCGGTCAGTTTTGGAATGTTGATCATGATTACCTGAAAACTTTAGGCATTAAACTGGTGGCAGGTCGTGATTTTAATCCTGATATGAAAACGGATTCACAGGCCGTGATCATTAACCAAACCATGGCGAGCAAACTGGGGCTCAAAAATCCGATAGGTAAAAAGATCGTTAATTACGGGGCTGGCAGAACAATTATTGGCGTAGTGCAGGATTTTAATTTTGAATCCATGCGTGATGGTATCGAGCCTATGGTACTCCACCTGGAAGCAAGCGAATCAATAGTATCTGTAAAAATAAAAGCAGGTGATGTGAAGAACGCCCTCGCGCAGATTACCGCCACCTGGAAACAATTTGCGCCCAACCAGCCAATCCGCTATACTTTTATGGATGAGCGTTTTGCCAGCATGTATGCCGATGTACAGCGTATGGGACGCATCTTTACCAGTTTCGCGGTATTGGCTATCATCATAGCCTGTCTTGGCTTGTTTGCTTTAGCCGCCTTTATGGCCGAGCAGCGCAGCAAGGAAATAGGTATCCGTAAAGTGCTGGGCGCTACTATAGGAAACATCACTACCATGCTGTCCATGAATTTTGTGAAACTGGTATTTATTGCCATTGTAATAGCAACGCCTATAGCGTATTACGCTATGACCCAATGGCTGCAGGATTTCACCTACCGGGTAGAGCTGAGGTGGTGGATGTTTGCTCTTGCAGGCATAGCTGCTATCATGATAGCGCTGGCCACAGTAAGTTACCAAAGCATAAAAGCCGCGTTAATGAACCCGGTAAAGAGTTTGAAAACGGAGTAGAGGTGGTTAGAGGCGTCTGAACCTGAATTAAACGAATTAAAGAATTTATAGAATTTGCTCAGCATTCTGTTAATTCTTTAATTCTATAAATTCCAGTTCAGACAATTGTGCGACAAGCACCAATGAACAAGTGAACTAATGAACCATTGAACCAATAAAATGATAAAAAGTTATTTAAAAACGGCATGGCGGTTTTTGTTGAAAAACAAAACCTTTAGTTTGATTAATATAGTGGGTTTGGCTACGGGTACGCTTTGCTGCCTTTACATTTTGCTGTATGTGCAGGATCAGTACAGTTATGATAAGCAACATAAGGATGTTAAAGATATTTATCGCGTTACCACCGCGCTTGAACTAACAGGTGATAAACACAATAGTGCCACCAGCTCGCCGCCGATTACACTGGCCATGAAAAACGATTTTGGTGAGGTATTGCAATATACCCGCCTGGTAACTACCGAAGGTTTTGGCGCCAAGCAGCACCTGTTACGTTACAAGGAAAAATCATTTTATCAGCAAAATGCCGCTTATGTTGATTCTACGTTTTTTGATGTGTTCAACTTCCATTTTGTAGCCGGTAATGCTAATAAAGTACTGTCCGAGCCTTATACCATTGTATTGGAGAAACCCGTTGCCGATAAACTTTTTGGCAGTGAAAACGCGGTAGGGAAAATGATCTCTATTGATAATTCATTCGGTAAGCATGATTTTAAGGTTACCGGGGTAATAGATGAAAGTGCAGGCCAGTCGCACATTAAGGTGAGTATGTTCATAGCCATGAACAGTGGTGGCTTAGGTCAGTACGTAAGGCAAAATACAACCTGGGCAGGCAACAACTTTTTGTACGCTTATGTAAAACTTCGTCCGGATGCTAATGCTGCCGCGCTTGAAAAAAAGCTTCCCGACTTTTTAAATAAATACGGGGCCGATCAACTGAAAACGCTCGGCATGAAAAAGGTATTGCACCTGCAACCGGTAACCATCATTCATACAACGCCAGGACTTGAGCATGAACCTACCAAAACGCTTGATCCGGCATTCTTGTATATCATGATATTGGTGGCCGTGCTGATACAAGTGGTGGCGTGTATTAATTTCATGAACCTTTCAACCGCACGGGCATCAAAACGGGCTAAGGAAGTTGGTGTACGTAAGGTAATAGGTGCCGGTCAGGGCGATTTGATGAAACAATTTTTGGGCGAATCATTTATGCTCACACTCATTGGCGTGGCTATAGCCCTGCCATTGCTGATAGTACTGCTACCATATCTAAACCAAATTACCCATACCGATATTCACTTGTCGTTTTTTACCAATTATAAACTTTGGGTAATGCTGGTGTGTATGGTGGTGGTTACCGGCCTTGTGGCTGGTAGCTATCCGGCTTTTTACCTGTCGGCGTTTAAAGCCATTAAGGTGATCAAGGGGAATTTTACCAATCATATTTCGGCTGCCGGTATCCGTAAATCATTGGTGGTATTCCAGTTTGTATTGTCGATAGTGTTGATAGCAGGCATTATTGTGATATACAGCCAGCTTAACTTCGTGAAGAATAAAGACCTGGGTTTCGATCAAAACCAAAAGCTGATATTTAATTTTTATACCGAAACCACCCAAGGCAAAATGAAAAATTTTGCAAACGATTTGAGGCAGCTGGCCGGGGTTAAAACTGTAAGCAATGCCGATAATTACCTAAGCCAGTTTGTACCTCATGATCATGGGGTTTATACTGCAGGCGGCAACATGGCTACCGCAACAGATGCGCAAAATATTAATACTGACGAGTTTTTTGCCAAAGCAAACGGCATTAAAATAATTGCAGGCAGAGATTTTCGTATTGGCGATACAACCCGCGTGCTTATCAATCAAACTTTGTGCAAACGATTAGGAATAAAACCTGACGCCGCACCCGGCACCCGGCTTTATACCCAATATGCGCCGGATCCGGTAAGTTTTGTTGAGGTGGCCGGTGTAATGAAAGATTTTAATTACAACTCCCTGCATATGGAAGTAAAGCCATTTATGTTGGTTTACCGGAACGATCCGCGGCAGTTTAATGTAATGGTGGTATCAACCAGTAGCAAAAACTATAAATCGATGCTTGACAAAATGGAAGCCCTGTGGCGAAAAGACATTGCCGATGCTCCATTTGAATATTCATTTTTAGATGCCGAAGTACAAAAGCAATATGAGAGTGAGGTTACCCTTTCGCAAATCATCAACACCTTTACGCTGATGGCTATCGTAATTTCTTGTCTTGGTTTGTTTGGCCTGGCAGCCTTCAGTGCCGAGCAGCGCAGCAAAGAGATTGGCGTACGCAAAGTACTTGGAGCCAGCGTAACCGGTATTGTACAGCTGTTATCAAAAGATTTTGTAAAGCTGGTACTGATAGCACTTGTAATAGCCACTCCAATTGCCTGGTGGGGTATGAGCAAATGGCTGCAGGCCTTTGAATACCGGGTAAGCATAAGCTGGTGGATGTTTGCCCTGGCCGGTGTGCTGGCATTGGTAATAGCGCTTATCACGGTAAGCTCGCAAGCCGTCAGAGCGGCAAGAATGAACCCGGTGAAGAGTTTGAAGGCGGAGTAGATTGATTTCGGATTTCGGACGTTCGATTTCGGAGTTGAGAAATAATAAATAATGTCATTGGAAGGCATGAAGCAATCGCATACTATACAGAGCGGCGCTGCTTCCGTGCGGTTGCCACGCTGCGCTCGCAATGACATGAGTGATAGGCCACCAATGAACTAATGAACAAGTGAACCAATGAACTGAAAACCATGTTAAAAAATTACCTTAAAATCGCGTTCCGCAATATTGTTAAAAACAAGGTGCATGCCTTTATTAACATTGCGGGTTTATCGGTAGGGATGGCGGTGGCCATGCTTATCGGTCTCTGGGTTTGGGATGAGCTGTCGTTTGATAAATACCACAGCACCTATGATCGCGTAGGGCAGATCATGACGAGCCAGAAGGGTAATGACGATGTGATAACCTTCCGGTCAACCGTGGTACCCTTGAGTGCCGATTTGCGTACTCGCTATGGCAGCGATTTTAAACATATTTCTCTTTTCTGGCCGGGGGCGCATATCCTCGCTGTAGGTGATAAAAAAATAACACAAACCGGTGGCTGGGCCGAAGCGGGTATGCCGGCAATGCTGGCACTGAAAATGGTTAAGGGCGGTTATACCGATTTTAAAGATCCATCGTCAATGATCATTTCACAATCGGTAGCCAAGTCACTTTTTGGTGATGCCGACCCGCTAAACAAAACCATTAAGGCTGATAATAAAACAAACCTTAAAGTTATCGGCGTTTATGAAGACCTGCCACGTAATACTTCGTTTTACGAAACAAGGTTCCTGATGCCTTTTTTTAACAAAGACAACTGGTGGAGTACACAAACCGCTGCCTGGGATAACCACGGCTGTTCGTTGTATGTTCAACTGGCAGATAATGCTGACTTTGATAAAGTTTCGGCCAAAATACGCAACGTTACCAAAGCGCATTTTAAGCCTTTTGATGAAACTATACAGGTTCATCCCATGAGCAAGTGGCATTTATACAGCGAATTTAAGAATAGGAAACCCGTAGGCGGCCTTATCGAAATGGTTTGGCTGTTCGGTATTATCGGGGTGTTTGTATTGCTGCTGGCTTGTATCAATTTTATGAACCTAAGCACAGCCCGCAGTGAAAAGCGGGCGAAAGAAGTTGGCATCCGGAAATCTATCGGTTCATTACGTTCACAGCTAATTAATCAGTTCCTGAGTGAATCTGTCATGTTTTCCTGCCTGGCATTGGTAGTTACCTTCGGAATAGTTTTGATAGCGTTGCCGTCATTCAATCACATCGCTGATAAGCAGATAGCGCTACCCTGGGGTAATGTATGGTTTTGGCTGATGCTTTTAAGTTTTACGTTGTTTACAGGGATCATTGCAGGAAGTTATCCTGCCTTTTATCTATCGTCATTCGAGCCTGTGAAAGTATTAAAAGGCACATTCAAGGTTGGCCGTTTAGCCTCAATGCCCCGGAAAGTATTGGTGGTGGTACAGTTTACGGTTTCAATAATGCTCATCATCGGCACCATTGTTGTTTTCAGGCAGATCCAGTATGCTAAAAACCGGCCTGTGGGTTATTCACGCGCGGGACTGTTGACTATCGATATGAATACCCCCGAAATTTACGGGCACTATGAAGCAATGCGTAACGACCTGATCCAAACAGGAGCGGTTGAAGACATGGCCGAATCTAACAGCACAACTAATGAGATCTGGGCACGCAACGGCGGTTTTGAATGGGAAGGTAAAGATCCTAAGTTTGAACCCACCTTTGCATCAATTGCGGTAACCTATGATTATGGAAATACCATAGGCTGGAAAATTATCCAGGGCCGTGATTTTTCAAGAAGTTTTCCTACGGATACCGGCGGCTTTATTATGAACGAGTCGGCAGTAAAAATGACAGGCATTAAAAACCCGATAGGCAAGGTGATCAAATGGGGAGGTAGGCCTCATTTGGTTACCGGAGTTGTTAAGGACATGATCATGGAATCGCCCTATAACAAACCTGTAGCCTCCATATTTATGATGATTCCGGGTTGGGTTAACTTTATAACCCTGAGGGTTAAACCCACTATGCCAATGCAGGAAGCATTGAAAAAGATAGAACCTGCGTTTAAAAAATATAATCCCGGCAGCCCCTTCAATTTTAAATTTAATGACGATGAATATGCGAGCAAGTTTTCGGACGAGCAGCGCATAGGCAACCTGGCTGCCATTTTCGCGGTGCTGGCTATATTTATATCATGCCTTGGTTTGTTTGGCCTGGCCTCATTTGTAGCCGAGCAGCGTATTAAGGAAATAGGCGTGCGTAAGGTACTTGGTGCATCGGTAGCTAACCTGTGGCGTTTGCTTTCGACGGAATTTGTGGTGCTGGTTACCATATCGTTGTTTATCGCTATACCGGTTGCTTATTACTACATGAACAACTGGCTGCACAGGTATGAATACCGATCAACCATAACCTGGTGGATCTTCGGGGCATCGGGTGTGGGTGCTATAGTAATCACATTGCTAACCGTGAGCTATCATGCCATAAAAGCGGCACTGGCTAATCCGGTGAAGAATTTGAGGAGTGAATAATAGATATGTCATTGTACCATTTGCTTTGCGTCATTGAGTCATTTGCCTGGCGCTATCAAATTTGACAAGCAAAAAATGACCGAATGACACGCAGTAAATGACCTAATGATATAATATCATGTTTAAAAACTATTTAACCGTTGCGTGGCGAAATCTTGTTAAGAACAAGGCGCATACGCTTATTAATATTACGGGCCTTTCGGTGGGGATGGCTGTTGCTATGCTCATTGGCCTTTGGATCTGGGATGAGTTATCGTACAATAAAAACTTCGACAACTATGACCGGATAGTTCAGGTTTGGCAAAACCAGACTTTTAACGGTGTAACAGGGTCTCAAACGGCCATGCCTATACCCCTGGGTTATAAGTTAAGGGATGATTATAAACACGATTTTAAATACGTGGTGCTTTCTTCCTGGAATTTCGGACACATTATGGCCTATGGTGAGAAAAAGCTTACTAAGGACGGAAGTTATATGCAAGCCGAAGCGCCCAATATGCTTACGTTAAAAATGCTGAGGGGCACACGTGAGGGTTTGAAAGATCCATCGTCTGTTTTACTTTCAGCTTCATTGGCTAAGGCTTTGTTTGGAGATACCGATCCGATGCTTAAAACCATCAAAATTGATAACGTATGGAATGTTAAAGTAACCGGTGTTTATGAAGACATGCGGCACAACTCAGAATTTCGCGAGCTGGGTTTTATAGCTCCGTGGGATTTATACATGACCACCGCGCCGTGGTTAAAACGAGCTGAAACACGTTGGGGCAATAACTCCTGGCAAATATTCGCACAGCTGAAACCCGGTGTTGACGCCGCTAAAGTTTCTGCCGAGATCAAAGACCTTAAATTGCATGCTATCAAAGCCCAGGGAGACGATGTAGGGGCCAGCTTTAAACCGGTAGTATTCCTGCACCCAATGAGTAAATGGCATCTGCACTCTGAGTTTAAAGATGGTTTTAATACCGGAGGAGATATCAAATTTGTGTGGATGTTTGGCATCATAGGTGTATTTGTATTAATGCTGGCCTGTATTAACTTCATGAACCTGAGCACCGCCCGCAGCGAAAAGCGGGCTAAAGAAGTAGGCATCCGTAAAACGGTTGGATCATTAAGGAGCCGACTCATTAGCCAGTTTTTTATTGAGTCGGTAATATTGGCGCTGTTTGCTTTTCTTATTTCGATTTTGCTTGCTCAGCTTACGCTATCATGGTTCAATACCGTTGCCGACAAAACTATGCATATACTTTGGGGCAGCGCTATTTTTTGGCTGCTTGGATTAGGCTTCAGTATCACTACCGGCTTAACAGCGGGCAGTTACCCGGCGTTCTATCTGTCGTCATTCCAGCCTGTTAAAGTACTTAAGGGTACTTTTAAGGCCGGCCGTTACGCCGCTATACCCCGTAAGGTACTGGTGGTACTGCAGTTTGCCGTATCAGTTACGCTTATCATAGGTACAATCATTGTTTTCAGGCAGGTGCAGTACACCAAGAACAGGCCTATCGGTTATGAGCGTACCGGGTTGGTACAGATAGATATGCGCACCGATGAAATTCATAAACATTTTGAAGCCGTAAGGAACGATCTGCTTAAATCGGGGGCTATCATTGAAATTGCCGAGTCGGGTAGTCCGCTTACTGCTGTGTATTCAAACAATAGCGGACTAAACTGGCGTGGTAAACCTGCCGGCTTACAGGACGACTTCGCTACGATAACGCTTAGTCCGGAGTTTGGAAAGGTTGCTCAGTGGAAGTTGGTTGAAGGCCGCGATTTTGAACGCAACAGATTGGGCGATTCATCAAGCATGATTGTAAATGAAACTGCCGCCCGTTTTATGAATTTTAAGCATGCGGTAGGTGAAACAATAGACTGGGGAAAAAAATTTAAGATCATAGGTGTAGTAAAGGATATGGTGATGTCATCGCCGTACGAGCCGGTCAAGTCGTCGATATTTTTGCTGGATAATGACCCGGGCGGGCTTGTAGATATCCGCTTAAACCCAAAAATGAGCGCGCACGAGGCTATTGCCAAAATAGAACCGGTTTTTAAACAGTACGCTCCCGGAAGTCCGTTTGAATATAAATTTACCGACGAGGAATATGCCCGTAAATTCACTAATGAAGAGCGCATAGGCAAACTGGCCGGTTTTTTCACACTGCTGGCTATTTTTATCAGTTGTATGGGCTTATTTGGCATGGCATCGTTCATGGCCGAACAGCGCACTAAAGAAATTGGGGTACGCAAGGTACTGGGCGCGTCTGTTTTCAGCCTTTGGCAGCTAATGTCGAAAGAGTTTGTGGTATTGGTGAGTATCTCTTTATTGTTCGCTATACCTACAGCCTACTATTTTATGGAAGGCTGGTTGAAGGATTATAAGTACCAGGCCGAATTATCCTGGTGGATCTTCGGGCTTACGGCAATAGGCGCCATCGCGATTACGCTGCTTACAGTAAGTTATCAAAGTATAAAAGCTGCATCTATGAACCCTGTAAAAAGTTTGAAAACGGAGTAGGGAGGTTAGTGATTGGAGATTAGAGGTTAGATGGATTTCGGAATTGTCTGAACCTAAATTTATTGAATTAATGGATTATCAGAATAGAAGAACAGAGAATTCTATAAATTCTTTAATTCAATAAATTCGAGTTCAGACAAACAAAAAAAGAGCTGAAGGATTTTCCCTCAGCTCTTTTATGTTTTTAGCTTTCAGCCTTCAGCTTAATTAGCAGTATTGTTCAAACGCGTCGATCAGGTTATCGGCAATCATTTGTGCCGGGCGACCTTCAATCTGGTAACGCTCGATGATATGTACCAGTTTGCCATCTTTAAACAGCGCCATAGCTGGTGATGACGGTGGGTAAGGCAACATGTAGTTACGTGCAGTATCAACAGCATCTTTTTCCATACCGGCAAATACGGTTACCAGTTTATCGGGATGTTTGCCGTTAGCGGCAGCAATTTTAGCAGCAGGGCGTGCATTAGCTGCAGCACAACCACATACCGAATTAACCATTACAAATACTGTACCTTCGCTTTCAATAGCGTTTTTTACAGCATCTGCATCTTTCAATTCCTCAAATCCAACCTTGGTCAGGTCTTCCCGCATCGGGGCTACTAAATATTCAGGATACATCATTTCTTTTTGCTTTACAATAAAATCAGTATTACAAAAATAAGAAATGATACTTGGTTTACGTTTATAAAAACTTAATAATAACAATTGGTTGACGATTAGCGTACAAGGCTATTCTATTGATAACCTGTTTACATACATTTAATATTGTTTTATTATCGGTAATTTATAACTTGCATTCCCTAATTTATTTAAACTTGATGAAGCGTAAAACATCTGATATTAGTACCGTTGTTATCATCAACAAAAACCAGCAACATACCAAATCATTACAAATAAAAACTAAACATCTTGACAGGTTAAAACACTATGCATGGAGTATTGCGGCAGTTGTTGCCGTACTTGGTGGCCTGGTGTTTTATCTGCATCATAAAAGTGCCGAACAGGAAGCTCAAAACCTGCAGTTACAGGCACAAATTGCTAAGCTTAAGGGTGCTATTCCGGTAGCTCGGGGCCCTGTAGTAAATACCAAAGTTACTGCGCAGTCATATATTCAATCTATCGAAGTAAAGCTTAAAACAATAAACGAATATTTGAAGAGAAGAGGCCTTAAAGGCTTCGCTATTAAAGGAACCGGGGGCAGTGGTAACAATGAGGCGGCTAAACTTCCTGATACCGAAGCTTACAGTTTGTACGACGATTATCTTAAACATTTAACCAGCACCATTGCATTTACCCCAATGGGTTACCCAAGGATCAGTTCATTCACTTCGTTTTTTGGTTACCGGAGCGATCCTTTTAATTCGGAGCATGCCGAGTTTCATCCGGGTATCGATTTTCAGGGCCATCGCGGTGACGAGGTAAAATGTACTGCCAGCGGCAAAGTTGTTTTTGCGGGATGGGCCGGCGGTTACGGTAATTGCATCCGTATAAAACATATCAATGATTTGGAAACGCTTTACGGTCACCTTTCAAAAATTGAAGTAAAGGTTGGTCAACAAGTTACCGTTGGCGACAATATTGGCAAAGTAGGTTCAACCGGCCATTCAACTGGTACACACCTGCACTATGAAGTACGTAAAAACGGAAAACCAGTTAATCCTGTAAACTTTTTAACCCTTAATAAATAGGTTTTTTTAGTCTGAAGTTCTGAGTCTTAAGTCGTGAGCCCTAAGTCGGCGACCGGTTATTTATTACTTTAAACTTAGAACTTAAGATTTGAAACCATTGACTTACGACTACCTACTTAGAACTTAAGACTAAAAACAACATGGCTATTTTTTCTAAAAAAGAGAAGGTTGCGCTCGACCTGCAGGCAATCTCAACCCTCATTAGTGAAGGCAGTGTATTGGAAGGTAATTTAAAAGCTCCGGCTTTTGCGCGTATTGACGGTGTGGTTAACGGTGATGTAACTGTTGATGAAGGCCTCATTTTGGGCGAAAAGGGCGAGGTTAAGGGGAATATAAATACCAAAGAGATATTTGTTTACGGTACGGTAAGGGGTGATATCAATACTTCATCGCTTGAAATAAAAGCTACGGGCCGTATCACCGGCGACATCAAAACACAGAACCTGGCCGTTGAAAATGGCGGGGTTTACAATGGCAACCTTACCATGCAGCAGGCAGAGATGCAAAAGCAGTTGCAGGCGTAAGGTTTGGGTAATGGAGATAGTAGGAGGCACCTACGGAGCCAAATTGCCGTTTATATTAATACTACAAACACGATACTCCTACGGAGTGTCAGCATGTTTTTCTAAAAACTCCGTAGGAGTACCATGTTTATAGCTCAAAGTACTCAATAAAAGTTTTGCGCCATAGGTGCAACCTTCAAATTGATAATACTTTAGATGCAAACCAAACATTTCATTTTCACAAGGATATAAGTTAACTTTGCACTCTCAAAAATAAAAATCGATATGTCATCAGTAGAAACTGCATTCGTTAAATACAAAGTAAAAGATCTGTCGCTGGCAGAGTGGGGTCGCAAGGAAATTGAACTGGCTGAGGCTGAGATGCCTGGCTTAATGGCTTTGCGTAAAGAGTACGGTCCAAG
Source organism: Mucilaginibacter endophyticus (assembly GCF_003351025.1). Lineage (GTDB taxonomy): Bacteria > Bacteroidota > Bacteroidia > Sphingobacteriales > Sphingobacteriaceae > Mucilaginibacter > Mucilaginibacter endophyticus. The sequence goes on from NZ_QPCG01000001.1 coordinate 454,289, forward strand.
CCAGCCGCTTAAAGGTGCAAGGATTGCCGGTTGTTTACACATGACCATCCAAACCGCTGTTTTGATTGAAACCCTGATTGCTCTTGGTGCCGAAGTTACCTGGTCGTCATGTAATATATTCTCAACTCAGGATCATGCTGCTGCCGCTATCGCTGCTGCCGGTATTTCTGTGTATGCCTGGAAAGGTATGAATGCCGAAGAGTTTGACTGGTGCATTGAACAAACTTTATTTTTTGGCGAAGAGCGCCAGCCGCTTAACATGATCCTTGATGATGGTGGCGATTTAACCAACATGGTATTGGATAAATACCCTGAACTGGTTGCTGCTATCAAAGGTTTATCAGAAGAAACTACTACCGGTGTACACCGTTTATATGAGCGCATGAAAGCAGGTACCCTGCCAATGCCGGCAATTAACGTTAACGACTCGGTTACCAAATCAAAATTTGATAACAAATACGGCTGTCGCGAATCATTGGTTGATGCTATCCGTCGCGCAACTGACGTGATGATGGCCGGTAAAGTGGCTGTTGTTTGCGGTTATGGCGACGTAGGTAAAGGTTCGGCAGATTCATTACGTAACTCTGGTGTTCGTGTTATCGTTACCGAAATTGACCCTATCTGTGCTTTACAAGCTGCAATGGAAGGCTTTGAAGTTAAAAAATTGGGCACCGCTATCGCTGAAGCTGATATCGTGGTTACCGCTACTGGTAACAAAAACATCGTTCGTGAGCAACACTTCCGTGCCTTGAAAGATAAAGCTATCGTTTGTAACATCGGTCACTTTGATAATGAAATTGACATGGCCTGGTTAAACGGTGCTTATGGCAATACTAAAGTTGAAATTAAACCACAGGTTGATAAATATACAATCAATGGCAAAGACGTTATTGTATTAGCCGAAGGTCGTTTGGTTAACTTAGGTTGCGCTACCGGTCACCCAAGCTTTGTAATGAGTAACTCGTTCACCAACCAAACTTTGGCCCAGTTAGAGCTTTGGACAAACGGTGCCGCTTACGAAAACAAAGTTTACACTTTGCCAAAACATCTTGACGAAAAAGTAGCCCGTCTACACCTAGCTAAAATTGGTGTTGAACTGGAAGTACTTGACCAGGATCAGGCTGATTACATCGGTGTAACTGTTGAAGGTCCGTTTAAACCTGAGTACTACCGTTACTAAATTTAGGTGAAAGGTTAAAGGCGAAAGCTGAAAGGTTTTTGCTATTTAAATATAAAAGGCATGGTTTTCAAAACCGTGCCTTTTTTGGTTTATTTCTACCGTAACGTAAGCGGATAACGGGCTTGTATGCCTATACTTTTATGCAACTTTTAGTACAAATATTTCGCTAATCGTAACAAAAAACTAAGAAATCCGTAACAATAGATGTGATATGATATAAACGAGAAAAATTGTAACAAACGTGATACAATTATCAAAATTCATATTATATTTACAATTCAATAACGGGTATCTACACCCGGATTTGTGATAAGGTTTAGGTTTAAAGCCCCATGCAGCGAGTGCTATGGGGCTTTTATTTTACCCGCGCTCTTAACTCTTTTTAACAAATACCCAGGTTGCTTTACCTTAACTTTGATCATAAATCTAAACTATTATGCATTTCAAAACGTTTTTTACGTGTTTGTTCATCGTTTTATTGAAATGCGCTTGCTATGGCCAGCAAGCCGCACCGGCATATGCGCTAACTAAACCCGAAAACTGGCATACCGAAACTTTTTCGTTGCCTCCGCAGTTTGCAAATAGCTTGCCTTTTAAAGGTACTGAGGACATTCGCTTTTCACCTGACTGGGCAAAAAAGGGATCGGAAGGTTACTGGACTTATGCTTTTTTATGGATAATTACCGGGAAGGCCACTTTTACCAAAACACAACTTGAAAAATACATGTGCGATTATTATACAGGCCTGGTAAAGGCCAATTTCAAAGAAGCAAAAATTGATACCGCGATTGCTGCACCCGTAAAAGTAAAACTTCGAAATATCAAAACAAATGAAAAAGATACTCAGACTTTTGAAGGTAAGGCGGCAATGACTGATTATATGACGCAGGATCCGCTAATTCTTAACTTCCGGATCCACGTTAAAAAAGCGAAACCCGGCAGTGATGTTACCGCAGTTTATTTTGAAGCATCGCCGCAATCATACGGCCATAAAGTTTGGGTGCAGTTGGACGCGCTTGATAAAAGTTTATAACATGTTAAAAAAGCCTTACGAAGTTTTCAAAACTTCGTAAGGCTGTATGTCTGAAACTGCCAACTGCCACTGCAAACTGCCAACTGAACTCAGGGTGCTTCGCTAAACTCTTCATCTACGCTTTCACGAAGATCATACAGTAACCATTGCTTCCCTGCTATGGATCGTGTTTTTGATTGCAGCAGTTTAATAAAATCGTTCACGCCAACAGGCTCGTTGCCATTGCCATGGATGAGCACAATGCTGCCGTTTTGCGGCTGTTGACCTTTAGCCAGCCAGGCATCAGTACCAACGGGTATCAATCCGAAGTTGGTGATTTGGTAAACCAGTTGTTGGTCAGACACCAGTCCCGGAAAGCGGAAAAATACTGATGGTAACAGTCCGTTGCGTAACATGGCTTGTTCCGTTTCCAGTACTTCGTAACTGATATCAGTGCCGGGTTCCAATAAAAAGTTTTCTTTGAGTGGAGCCTTCAGGCTCACCCGGTGATTGAAGGAATGGTTGATCCAGGTGATATAGATCTCGCGGTTCGCCTGCATTTGCTTTAGCCAGGCCAGGTCCTGCGGGTGTTGGCGCATCCAGATACCGGTTACCGAAAGTGCGATAGGAACCGGGCGCTCCACCTTTTTAAACTCCGTAAAGATATCGGTGAAAATGCGTTTATCCAGCGGACGATGGGAGGGGCAAAGATCAGCAGTGAGGCTGATACCTGTTTGTTTGGGGATGCCGCTTTCAATACCCGCATCCTGGATATTTACCGATTGTTTTTCGGCTTTGGTTAAAGCTTTTTGATAAGGTGTGCTTTTAAAAAAATCACGTGCCTGTTCCATTGTCATGGGCTTTACCTGGTAAAAACTGCTTTCGTTTATTTTGGTCTCCAGCGTTTGCGGATTTACCATGAGCAGGTAATTATGGCCTTCATTATCAAAGCGGCGTAGGATCATCCAATCCTGCGGGTAATTGTGTGCCCAGCCGTAATAAACCTTGTAGTTTTCTATTTTACGGTAGATGGTTTGGGCCGATAACTGCTCAATAAAAGCTATTAAGCAAAATAATAGTGCGGGTATTAATTTAACTAATGTTTTGTTCATGGGTCTTAGCGTTCCAGTTTTTCCCGGTGAGGATACTGCTTACAACCAATATCAATATAAAAATGGAAATAAAGGTTATTACATAAGTATCAAAATTAGGGTGTTCGCCAGGTCCCCGGGATAATTGATTATCGGGAAGTGCCGATAAAGGAGGGTATATAGTCCAGCCGCGCGAGTTGCCAACCATGTTTTGTTCAAGCGACATAACGATTTTCAATAGTTTAAGAAGGAGAATTGTTAGCGCTAAATTGCTTATTACGAGAATAGTATTTACCAATTGGTTTTTGAAACGGCCTAAAAGTGCTCTGATCAAATAAACTATTACTGTAACTAATAAAAAGGGTATGATTCCGAAATATAACCAGTTGAAAGGCAAAGAAAGATAAGTATCATGCAGGCCGATCTCTATATTCAAATTTCTAAAAAAGGCCATCCAAATCAAGCGGATGCCCAATGTTACAAGTGCAAATAGTGAAATTAGTATTGCAGGTTCAATAACAATTTGTTTAGGCTTCATGACCTAAAGTTAAATATATCGGGCATTTTATCTAAATGATATCTAACTTTGAAATATGACCCGTCTATCTGTCAATATCAACAAAATAGCCACTTTACGCAATTCGCGTGGTGGTAATAACCCCGACCTGATACAGGTTGCTAAAGATTGTGAACGTTTTGGCGCGCAGGGTATCACCGTACACCCGCGTCCCGACGAGCGCCACATCCGTTATAACGATGTGTTTGAGCTTAAGAAAATTGTTACTACCGAGTTTAATATCGAAGGCAATTGCCAGGAACAAAAATTTATCGACCTGGTATTGGCCAATAAGCCCGAACAGGTTACCCTGGTGCCCGATGTTTTGGGACAGATCACTTCAAACCACGGCTGGGATACCATCGCCAATTATCATTATTTAAAAGATATGATAGCGGTATTTAAAGAAGCCGGTATCCGTGTATCTATTTTTGTTGACCCTATTCCCGCAATGGTTGAAGGTGCCGCTAAAACCGGTACCGACCGCGTAGAACTGTATACCGAAGGTTATGCTACCCATTTCCCACAAGGAAAAGAATTGGCTATTGCTCCTTACGTTGAAGCTGCGAAAGCTGCTCAGCAAGCAGGCTTGGGCTTAAATGCCGGTCATGACCTTGATTTGCATAACCTGAAATACTTTGCCGAAAACATACCGGGCTTGCTTGAAGTTAGCATTGGCCATGCCCTGGTAAGCGATGCCCTGTATTACGGTTTGGAAAATACCATCCAGATGTATTTACGACAACTGGCTTAGCGGATAATGCTTAAGTTGCCTGATAACAGGCCGCACCCCGCACTAAGGTTAATGATATAGTAATAACTGCCGGAAGGTAATTTTTGGCCATTATACATGCCGTTAAAGGGATGGCTGTATCCTTTTGAATCAAAAATGTTTTTCCCGTAACGGTTAAATATTTTTACCGTTGCCAAAGGATAATTTTCCATGCCTGCTATCTGCCAGTAATCGTTTACGCCATCGTTGTTTGGGGTAATTACATTGGCAATATTGAGGTTGGAGAGGCCTACACTTACATCAACCTTAGTGCGGGTGCTTTCGCAGGCATTACTAAACCGGCTTATGTAATAACTCCTGTTGGTAGTAACGTTTACCTTAAACTTACCATTGGCTTCCTCATCAAGCGGAGTGACGTCTGTTTCGTTAACATAAAGCCTGTAGGTTGATGTTGCCGCCGGGTTGCTAACCGGTATAATGGTTTCGCCGGGGCCGCATAGCTGAAAATTTTTAACCACCGGCGGATCAAGAATAAGTTCCTGGTTAAGAATGGTAACATGATATTGTACGGCGCATCCGTCAGGGTCGATGGTAAGCGTATAATTTCCGCCCGGAAGTTTATCCACGTCAAGAGTGGTACGTATTACATCGCCTGCTTCGTTTGTCCACTTTAATGGTGGTACAACGTCATTGGTGTTTATGATTTTTAAGTTGCTGATGCTGCCGTTTGCGGCATCGCATGAGGCATTAATTTTCTGAATCCCTGAATCATCTACGCCGGGGTTTGAGCTAGTTAATGTTATCGGAATAGATTTTGCAAAACAATTGCCGTTATAACATTTGGCATAGTAGGTGCCAATACCAACACCATCCAGTTTAGGGCCGCCGGATTGTACCAGGTGGTCCTGGTCATTATACCAGTCCACCCCAATCACATTCTTTAAATTTTGCAGGGTGATTGAGCCGTTATTTTTAAAGCAGGTTGGGTTAACCTTAATATAATCAGCTGCTAAAGTTGAAATAACCGGCTGTGTATATTCAGACGAGCTGTTGTTAAGTGTAGCGTTTGCTACCATTTTTTTATTGTGCAGGTCGCCGGTAAACTTCCATTTGCCGTTGGCATCGGCAATAATTGTGGTTATGTATTGAACCGGGTTACAAACATCACAATCTGTATTATCATTATAAATGTAGACGGCAGCCCCAGGCGATGCTGTTCCTGAAAATTCATCGGCATTGCTGATGAGTACGTTAATATCAGGTATTGCTGTGCCCTGCGAAATAAGATAAGGTACAGTATTGCACATGATACTGTTTTTAGCTATAGTAATATTGGTTGATTGCACGGCATAAAACGCGCCGCCATCATTTCTGAAAATATTGATATCGCTGTCATTATTATCGCCAATAAAAGCATTATTGCATTTAAATAAGGACATGCCTGAATTGCCCTGTATACTGCTTTGTTTATTCCGTACAAACAGGAATCCGTTTACTGAAACAAATTGAAACTGTGTAGCGCAAAAATCATTATCAGTTATCAGTGCGTTACTTCCCTGAAACCGTAACAAAATAGATGAATTACCACGGTTGTCCTGTCCGTTTACATCAAGCGAAAGCGAATTGTTAATAAACTTATTATCGATCCCGTTCAGGGCTATAGCGGTAGCAAAATAGTTTCGTTCTTTTGGTGACGCGCCACCTATCAACGAGTTATCTGCAGTAATGTCAAGCGCATAGCCCAGTTCAACAACGTTAACTCCCGACTCGTCATAACCGATAAAGTTTGATTGGATAATTATGTTATCGTTGTTCTTTGAATCGGTTAACGAGTTTGTACCACAGTAAACGCCATAAATATTATCGCAAAAAACGTTGCCTTTATCGGGTGCGCCTATAGTGATATTAGCACAATCATAAGCCGATATAGCAGTGAAAAGCAGGTTGCCGTTAAAATTTGTGAGTTTGCTGCTGTAGCCTTTTACACATAAGCCATATATACTGACATCGGTAACTTCGGTCATGAGAAACGCGGCGGCCTTAGTGCCCGGAAAGGTATAGCTTACGTCAGGTATGATGTAAACCCTGGCGTCGCTCCGGCCAAATTTTGGCCCGGGTTGCGTACTGCCGTCGATAATTAAATTGGAGGTAACTTCCGGAAGCTGCGTGTAAAGTGTTATGGTTGAATTGCCCGTTATATTAAAATTAATAACATCCTGCTGAACCGTTCCGTTGGCGGCTGCCTGGGTGAGGGCCTCACGTAATGTACCCGGTCCGGCATCGGCATTGTTTGTAACTGTAAATACAGCAGCAATAGCACGCGAACCGGCCAGTACCAGGAATAACGTAAACAGCAACAACCTTTGTTTCATGGTTGCGATTTGGGTATGAATATTAGTTTATAATTAATTGGCAATAAATTGGTTGATATTGTCCGATAGTAAGTTACGACTTTGTTGACAATAACGCTACAGTGTCACACAGGTTGTTTTGTTTTGTGAAGTTTTGAATTAACCTTCCAACAATGGCGGGAGAGAAATTCTGGTATTTACCTGATGATTGCCAGGCTCACGGGAGTTGGTTGCGGCTTTTGCCGGGAATGAAAAGAAAAATAATGATAAGGTTAAAACTCGCCGGCCCGTCATGTTTAGGTATTCGCAAGCTAAATCACATTTTTTTCCTGTAAATGCATTGTCAATATCATATTAGCTAATTGTTACTCAATTTGTAAAACCGTACCTTTGCGGTAAATTTAAGAGGGACGATTAATTCATGAAGTTGAATACAACCTATCAGGAGCAGTTTCAGTCGAGGCACATTGCTCCAAGTGAGGCCGACACGGCCAAAATGTTAAAAACCATCGGCGTAAATACGCTTGATGAATTAATAGGGCAAACAATACCGCAAAAGATCAGGCTTGCCAAACCGCTTAACCTGCCAGCCGCAAAAAGCGAGTTTGATTACCTGAACACTTTAAAGCAAACTGCTTCAAAAAACAAAGTTTTCAAGTCGTTTATTGGCAAAGGTTACTATGATGTAATTGTACCGGGCGTTATTCAGCGTAACATTCTTGAAAATCCAGGATGGTATACACAATACACTCCTTACCAGGCAGAAATTGCACAGGGGCGTTTACAGGCCTTGTTAAATTTCCAAACCATGATCATTGATCTTACCGGTATGGAAATTGCCAATGCTTCCTTGCTTGACGAGGGTACTGCCGCTGCCGAAGCTATGTTTATGCAATATACCTTGCGTAAAAACAACAGCGCCAATGTATTCTTCGTTTCTGAAGAACTGTTCCCGCAAACCATTGATATCTTAAAAACCCGCTCAGAGCCCTATGGCATTGAGCTAAGAATAGGCGACCACCGTACCGTTGAATTAACCGACGATATGTTTGGCGCCATTGTACAATACCCTGCAGGCGACGGTGCTGTTTATAACTATGCCGACTTTGCCGCTAAAGGGCATGAAAAAGGCATTAAACTAACCGTTGTTGCCGATATTATGAGCCTTGCCCTGTTAACGCCTCCTGGCGAATGGGGTGCCGACATTGTAGTTGGCTCATCACAACGTTTTGGCGTACCAATGGGCTTTGGTGGCCCACATGCCGCTTTCTTTGCAACTAAAGAAGAATACAAACGCTCTATCCCGGGCCGCATCATTGGAGTTACTATCGACAGCGCCAATAACTATGCCCTGCGTATGGCCCTGCAAACCCGCGAGCAGCACATCCGCCGTGATAAAGCTACTTCAAATATCTGTACCGCTCAGGCTTTATTGGCCATCATGGCCGGTATGTACGCCGTATATCATGGTCCGGATGGTATTAAGTTGATTGCTGAACGTATTCACGGCTTAGCAGTTTTATTAGCCAAAACTTTAGGACAGCTTGGCTACGAGCAACTTAACGAATCATACTTTGATACCGTTAAGTTTGATGTAGCCCACCTGGCAGGCCCAATCCATTCTGAAGCTTTAAATAACGAAATGAACCTTAACTACGAAGGTTCGGTAGTTACTATAGCTGTTGATGAAACAACTTCGGTTGAGGATATTAAAACCATTGTGAGGTTCTTTGCCAAAGTAAAAGGCAAAACCATTAATGATGTTGATTTCGATGGCGCCAATGCAAGCCTTGAAACGGTTATTCCTACAGCGCTTCAGCGTACTTCGGCTTACTTAACGCACAGCTTGTTCAATACCCACAGGTCTGAGCATGAAATGTTGCGTTATATCAAATCATTAGAAGCAAAAGACCTTTCACTTTGCCACTCGATGATAGCTTTGGGTTCATGTACCATGAAGCTGAATGCTACTACCGAAATGGTACCAGTTACCTGGGCCGAGTTCAGCAAAATTCACCCGTTTGCCCCAACCGATCAAGTTGGCGGTTATATGCAGTTGTTTGATGAGATCAACAATTGGTTGAGCGAGATCACCGGTTTCGCGGCCATGAGCTTGCAGCCAAACGCAGGTGCACAAGGTGAATACGCCGGTTTAATGGTGATCCGTGCTTATCATAACGATAGGGGCGATACTCACCGTAACATCGCTTTGATCCCTTCATCTGCCCACGGTACCAACCCTGCATCTGCAGCTATGGCTGGCATGAAGATCGTGGTAGTTAAATGCGACGATAATGGCAACATCGATGTTGCCGATATGCGAGCTAAAGCCGAGCAATACAAAAACGAGCTTTCATGTTTGATGGTTACTTATCCATCAACCCACGGTGTATTTGAAGAAAGTATCATCGAAATTTGCGAAATTATTCATGAAAACGGCGGCCAGGTTTATATGGACGGTGCTAACATGAACGCACAAGTAGGTTTAACAAGCCCGGCCAACATTGGTGCCGATGTTTGTCACCTTAACCTGCATAAAACATTCTGTATCCCTCACGGTGGTGGTGGCCCCGGTATGGGCCCAATTGGTGTTGCAAAGCACCTGGTGCCTTATTTACCAGGCCATGCCGTGGTTGATATCGACAGGGGTAAATCAATACATGCTGTATCTGCAGCACCATGGGGCTCGGCTTCTATCCTGATTATATCACATGCTTACATCGCGATGATGGGTGCCGAAGGTTTAACCAATGCTACCCGTTACGCTATCCTGAATGCCAACTATATTAAAGCAAGGCTACAGGAACACTATCCGGTATTATACTCTGGTGCAAACGGCCGTTGCGCGCACGAAATGATTCTGGACTGTCGTTCATTTAAATCGGCAGGTATCGAGGTTACAGATATCGCTAAACGCTTAATGGATTATGGTTTCCATGCGCCAACCGTATCGTTCCCGGTTGCGGGTACAGTGATGGTTGAGCCAACTGAATCTGAGCCTAAGCATGAGCTTGACCGTTTCTGTGATGCCATGATCTCTATCCGTCATGAAATTGCCGATGTGGTTGATGGCCTTGCCGATAAAACAAACAATCCGTTAAAAAATGCGCCACATACTGTAGCCGTAATTACCGGCAACGAATGGGAGCATCCTTATACCCGTCAAAAAGCGGCATTCCCGCTGCCTTACGTAGCTACCAATAAATTCTGGCCTTCGGTAGGCAGGGTTAATGACACTTACGGCGACAGAACGCTGATCTGCTCATGCCCTCCGTTAGAAGAGTATGAGTTTGAAGAAAGTGTGATAGAATAATATGTGCAGATTATAGATGTGCAAATGTGCAGGTGATGATAAATTGCCTGCACATTTTTTTTGCTTAACCGCCTGAAATCTGTGATTAGCATGTTTATTTTTATATCTGAAATATGTACGCCGATAATTTGCATATTTCGCCTCTTAAAATCTATTATCTCACCTTTAATAATTTGCAAATTTGGAATCTGCACATCTAAAATCAGAAGAGCTTATCGCTCCAACTCCTCAACCGCCTTATTACGCGGTGATATTTACTTCGGTACGCACTCCGGGAGATGAAGGCTATGGCGATATGGCTGTTGAAATGGAAACGCTGGCCCGGCAGCAGGAAGGTTTTCTTGGTATAGAATCGGCCCGTAACAATGTTGGAATAACGGTGTCTTATTGGCAATCGGAAGAAGCAATTAAAAACTGGAAAGCTAATGCCCGTCACCTGTTTGCTCAGCAGCAGGGGCGCGAAAAGTGGTATCAAAATTACACGGTACGTGTTTGTAAGGTTGAGCGTGATTATACTTTTTAAAATATAATATTCAACTGTTAGTTTTTGCCTTTAATTTCCTTTTTTGCTGACTTTATTTATTTTTCAAAATAAAATAAAATGGCCCCGAATGGGTTATTTAACTGGATTTGTGAGAGATATTATTTTTTAGTATTTACAACTAAAAGGAATATAACTTTTTAAATTGTAGCCTCGTATAAAGAGGGAGCGCTTAAATTATAGATATGAACATTAACAATAAAGCCATTAGTGTATTACTGGTTGATGATGACGAAATAAATAACTTCATCTCCATAAAACTGATAAAGAAAGCTTTACTGAATACGGAAATTATGGCCTGCCTGAACGGAAAGTATGCGATTGAGCAACTCTCAGATATTCAGCGTAAAGACCCTAATAAACTGCCCGATTATATTTTGCTTGACATTAATATGCCTATCATGAATGGCTGGGAATTTTTGGATGAGTATAAGCGCCTCAACCTTGACCCGCTGGGCAAAAGCAAGATCTACATTATTTCATCGTCGGTTTTTAGCAATGATATCAACAAAGCGCGTTCATACCCGCTGGTGAAGGATTTTATCTCTAAACCGCTTAATGTTGAAAAAATAAAAGAGCTTTTTGAAGTAGCTGCTGAAAATTAAAAAGGTTTAACTTTAAAATGGTCACCTTCTGTTTCTACCGTTCCAATAGCAAATGACTTGGAATGGTAAAACAGGCATTTCCAACCTTCGGCGGCTGCTTTTTTACCATATTCTTCGCGCAGCATCATGGCTTTGCGGCCATCCATATCGTATTTAGCTATGAATTTTCTTAGCAACTGTTCGGGTTCGGGAAGTTCGTCGCCGCCAAAAAATACTTTTTCGCCTTCCATATCAAACCAAAATACCTGGTGCGCCGGGCAGTGACCCCCCGAATGCTCATACCTTATCCCCGGCTTAAACTCACCGCTGCCTTCAATAAAAGTGATCTTAGCGCTTGCCTGTAAAGCTTCAAATATTTCAACATGGTATGACGAGCCTTTGCCGCTCATGCCAAATTCCCATTCTTGTTTGTTGATCACGTGCTCGGCCTGCGGAAAGCTCGGGATTAATTTACCATTACGTTCAACCACTAAACCGCCCGAGTGGTCATAATGTAGGTGCGACATCATTACGAGGGTAACATCATCCGGATCGAAGCCGGCGTTGCGGATGTTCTGGTGCAGCATTAATTCGTCGCGGGTATCTTTAAAACCAAGACCGGTATCCAATACTATCAAATCGGTTTTTGTTTTGATGAGGAAAGGGTTAACGTGGATGAACAACGAAGCCGGGCGATCTTTGGGGTTATCAGTTTCCGGGTTGAACGGGATAAATTTCTTGGTTGCATCAACCGAATAAGAGCCTTCACCTAAAGCAAAAAATTCCATAGTAAACGTAGTATCAGATTTTGAATGTAACTTTGGCTCTTTAACAGAGCATAAGTATATTTACTGTTTCAAGCTGCAAAGATATGAATAAACGTTGGGCGCTAAAGGATAATACAAACCATGATGATGTAATAAAATTAGCCGCCGAACTCAATATCGATACCGTTTTAAGCACCATGCTTGTGCAGCGCGGTATCACAACCTTTGAAGATGCCCGCTATTTTTTCAGGCCAGATCACCGGCACCTGCATGACCCGTTCCTGATGAAGGATATGGAAAAGGCAATACTGCGTATTGAGCAGGCGATAGCCGCTGGCGAGAAGATCATGATTTACGGGGATTATGACGTGGATGGTACTACTGCGGTAGCGCTTACCTATAGTTTTTTCAAAAAGCTTTATAACAATATTGATTATTATATCCCCGATCGTTACAAGGAAGGGTATGGCATCTCAACACAGGGCATTGATTATGCAGCTGAGCATGGTATCACCCTGATCATAGCGCTCGATTGCGGCATTAAATCAATTGATAAAATTGACTATGCTAATGAAAAAGGGATCGACTTTATCATTTGCGATCACCACTTGCCGGGGGCATCTATTCCTAATGCGGTGGCAGTGCTTGACCCTAAGCGTGAAGATTGTGAATATCCATATAAAGAATTATCCGGTTGTGGCATCGGCTTTAAACTGATCCAGGCTTACGCCGAAAAGAATAATATTCCGGTTGAGGAAGTAAATTGCTATCTGGACCTGGTAGTGATCAGTATTTCTTGTGATATCGTGCACATCACCGGCGAAAACAGGGTGCTGGCTCATTTCGGTCTGCAAAAAATAAATACCGATCCATGTATTGGCGTTAAAGCGTTAATGGAGATAGCAGGCAGGATGGGGCCATACACGATATCGGATGTAGTATTTTTGCTTGGGCCGCGTATTAATGCTGCCGGCAGAATAGACGATGCCAAACATGCCGTTGAACTCCTGATAGCGACAGATAAGGATGCCGCTAAAGAAAAAAGCGCAATGATCAACGTGCGCAACACCGAACGTAAAGGGCATGATCTGTCTATTACCGACGAGGCGCTTGGCATGATTGAAAATGATGAGGTGCTGATCGCCCGTAAATCAACCGTGGTGTTTAATGAAGACTGGCATAAAGGGGTTATCGGTATAGTGGCCTCGCGCCTGACCGAGAAATATTATCGCCCAACAATTGTGCTTACCCGTTCTAACGGCCATGTCGCCGGTTCGGCACGTTCTGTTTTAGGTTATGACCTATACGAGGCGCTTTGCGGTTGTAAAGATCTGCTGATTCAGTTTGGCGGGCACAAGTACGCCGCAGGCTTGACTATGGAGCCCGAAAACCTCGAAGCTTTTATTGAAAGGTTTGAAGAAGTGGTAAGTTCAACCATAAAACCGGAACAATTGATACAGCAAATACAAATTGACGCCGAATTACGTTTAAGCCAGATAGAACCCAAATTTTTCAGGATTTTGAATCAGTTTGCGCCTTTCGGGCCTGAAAATATGGCCCCGGTTTTCATAAGTAAAAATGTGTATGTTAGTGGTAACGCCGGTTTGGTAGGTGGTTCACATATTAAAATGAGCGTAATGCAGGAAGGATCGGCGGCGTTTGATTGCATTGCCTTTAACCACGGTCAATACCTGGAACAATTGCGGCCTGGTGTGCCGTTTGAAATGTGCTATTCGATAGAAGAAAATGTTTGGCGCGAAAGAAGAACGATACAGTTAAATGTAAAGGGAATTAGGTTTTAGAGATTAGTGAGTTAGGTTCATAGTTGATGGATTATGGTTCATAGCCGTAAGTCTTAATCAACGGAATTAGCGAAATCAAAAAGCTATCAACGGTCAAATATCAGGGTAATCCATGAATCCCATAAATCATGGTTCAGACAAAAAATGATACTAAGAGCAGATAATTTAGTTAAAAAATACAAGCAGCGTACCGTTGTAAACGATGTATCGTTTGATGTGGCGCAGGGCGAAATTGTTGGTTTACTTGGGCCTAATGGTGCCGGTAAAACAACTTCCTTTTACATGATAGTAGGTTTAATAAAGCCTAATGAAGGCAGTATCCACCTGGATAACCAAGACATAACCCAGGACCCGATGTACCGCCGTGCCCAAAAGGGGATAGGTTACCTGGCGCAGGAGGCTTCGGTGTTTAGAAAACTTTCGGTGGAGGACAACATTAAGGCTGTACTGGAAATGGGCGATATGCCCAAGGATAAGCAAAAAGATAAGCTGGAAGAATTGATAGACGAGTTCAGCTTGCATAAAGTGCGCAGAAACAGGGGCGACCTGCTATCGGGCGGCGAACGTCGTCGTACGGAAATTGCCCGTGCCTTAGCCGCCGAGCCTAACTTTATCCTGCTTGATGAGCCTTTTGCCGGTGTAGATCCGATAGCGGTTGAAGAGATCCAGTCGATGGTGGTTAAATTGCGTACCCGTAACATCGGCATCCTGATAACCGACCACAACGTGCAGGAAACCCTATCGATTACCGATCGCGCATACCTGCTTTTTGAAGGCAAAATATTAGAATCGGGATTTCCTGAGGTATTGGCTGAGAATGAAATGGTGAGGAAAGTGTATCTTGGGGCTAACTTTGTACTTAAAAGAAAGGTTTTTCCTCAATAACAGCCTATGACCCTGTTTAACTCCGTATTTACCTGGTTCATGAAAAAGCGGATCCACCAGATTGAGCTTTTTATGAAATACCCGAATGAAGTGCAGGAAGAATGGTTTGAGCAACTGGTATCAGTTGCCGAAAATACCGAGTGGGGTAAAAAATACCATTATAAAAGTATCGAAAACCTGAGCCAGTTTAAGGAGCGGGTCCCTATACAAAACTACGATACTTTAAAGCCCTTTATTGAGCGGATGCTCAAAGGCGAAAAGAATGTGTTGTGGCCGTCGGAAATCCGCTGGTTTGCCAAATCATCGGGCACTACCAGTGATAGGAGCAAATTTATTCCGGTAAGTGAAGAAGCACTTGAAGAATGCCACTTTAAAGGAGGTAAGGACTTGCTTACCATTTATTTTAATAACCAGCCCAATCCCCGCATGTTTACGGGGAAGATCTTGACGCTTGGAGGCAGTCACCAGATCAGCCAATTAAGTCCGGATACCTCATTCGGCGATCTTTCGGCGGTGATCATGAAAAATCTGCCTATGTGGGCCGAGTTTCACCGTACACCACATTTGGATATTGCCCTGCTCGAAAACTTTGAGGAAAAGATTGAAAAGATAGCCCATGCTACCAAGGATGTAAACGTTACCAGTATCAGCGGCGTACCTACCTGGAACCTGGTGCTGTTTAAACGCATATTGGAGATAACCGGCAAAAAGAACCTGCTTGAAGTGTGGCCCAACCTTGAAATGTACTTTCATGGAGCGGTGAATTTTACGCCTTACCGCGAGCAGTTTAAAAAGCTGATCCCGAACGAGGAAATGTATTACCTCGAAAATTATAACGCGTCCGAAGGTTTCTTCGGTATTCAGGATACCAAAGAGCCCGGCGATATGCTGCTCATGCTCGACTATGGCATCTTTTATGAGTTTTTACCACTCGAACACCTGCACGACGAGAACCCTGAAACCCTCACCCTGGATGAGGTAGAACTGAATAAAAATTACGCGCTCATCATATCAACAAATGCAGGCCTGTGGCGGTACATGATAGGGGATACCATCAAATTTTCATCGCTTGCTCCGTTCAGGATCCAGATCACCGGCCGCACAAAGCATTTTATCAATGCCTTTGGCGAGGAAGTGATCATTGACAACGCCGAACGTGCCCTGGAAGAAGCCTGTATGCAAACAGGTGCCATTATTAGGGAATACACCGCCGCCCCGGTTTATTTCAGCGGCGACGACTGTGGCGCCCATGAATGGATCATTGAGTTTGAAAAGAAACCTGCCGAGTTTGAGCGCTTTGTCGACCTGCTGGATGAAACCCTGCGCCGTATTAATTCCGACTATGATGCCAAACGTTTTAAAGACCTTGCCCTGCGCCGCCCGATAGTGCGCCGTGCGCCTGACGGCACTTTTTTTAATTGGATGCGGGAAAAAGGAAAGTTGGGCGGTCAGCATAAGGTGCCACGTCTGGCTAATGACCGGGAATATGTTGATGCCATTTTGAAGATGATGGAACCGGCTTTTCAGAATCAGGACTTTAAGAATTAAGAAGCAAGAAAGATACTAAGCGATGTCATTTCGATAGAGCAAGTTTGGAATGAGCGTTGGGGGTGAACGAGAAATCTTATACGCCCTGCAAAACGAATTTGTGCAGTCCGGTTTACATGGCGTATAAGATTTCTCCTCGTTCCTCGTCGAAATGACATCATTTTTTGTTTACTCGAAACTTACTGGCAAGCCTCCCAAACCTTTACCGCTTCTACAGCATACTTCACATCATGTACCCTTAAAATACTGGCACCTTTCATTAATGCGATAGTATTTAAAACCGTTGTGC
This sequence comes from Mucilaginibacter endophyticus, assembly GCF_003351025.1. Classification (GTDB taxonomy): domain Bacteria; phylum Bacteroidota; class Bacteroidia; order Sphingobacteriales; family Sphingobacteriaceae; genus Mucilaginibacter; species Mucilaginibacter endophyticus. The sequence goes on from NZ_QPCG01000001.1 coordinate 470,941, forward strand.
CATTCAATGCTTCATCTGCCGTATTACCTAACAAACCATAGATCATCCTTTTGCGGGAAATACCGGTAAGCACGGGCAAACCCAGCAGATCAAATTCATTCATGCGGTTCATTAGCGTATAGCTATGTTCCGCTTTTTTGGCAAAGCCAAAGCCAGGATCAAGGATTACATCGTGAACGCCAAGGCGTTTCAACTCACCATATTTGGATACAAAATAATCGAATACCTCGCTAAATACATCATCGTAATCGGCCATTTGGTTCATGGTTTGCGGGGTGCCTTTCATGTGCATGAGGATATAGGGCACATTTAAACGGGCAACGGTGGTGAACATATCAATATCAAGCGTACCGCCCGAAATATCATTGATGATGTGCGCGCCTCCCTTAATGGCAGCTTCGGCAACGCCCGCGCGAAAAGTATCTATCGACATAATGGCTTCCGGGAATTGGGCGGCAATGGCTTCAACTACAGGCAATAGCCTGTCTGTTTCTTCCTGCGCCGAAATATCAACCGCACCGGGGCGCGATGAATATGCGCCGATATCCAAAAATGTTGCGCCATCGCTCAGCATTTTTTGTGCCTGAAGCAAGGCTTCATCAATACCGGGCTTACGGCTGTCGGCAAAAAACGAATCGGGGGTGATATTGATGATGCCCATCACCTTTGGCGACGACAAGTCGATTAGTTTGCCGCCTGCATTGATAGTAACTTTTTTACGGAAAAATGTATCTTTTACCACGGTTAGTTGGGTGTTGTAAAGTTTGAATGTGGTAAAGTTAATTAACTTTGTAAGCATGGGCTTCACAAGCCTGCAACATTTAAACATTACAACATTCAAATACATCATCCTTTGAGTAATAAAGACACAGCAGCAGAATACGAAGGCGTAATTAATATATGTAAAGGCCTTTTCATGAAAAAGACCCGCGATTATGGTACCGCCTGGCGCATCCTTCGTCCGCAATCCATCACCGATCAGATTTTTATCAAAGCACAGCGCATTCGCACCCTCGAAGAAAAGAAAATATCAAAGGTAGGGGATGATATTACCGGCGAATACATAGGCATTGTTAACTACTGCGTGATTGCCATGATGCAGCTGGAATGCGGCCCTGAAATGTCGACCGAACTTAATCCTGATCATGTAAGTGAAATGTTTGACGCAAAGGTGAACGAGACTAAAGAACTCATGTTTGCCAAAAACCACGATTATGGCGAAGCCTGGCGCGATATGCGCATCAGCTCACTAACCGACCTGATATTGATGAAGCTGCTCCGCGTGAAACAAATAGAAGATAATAAAGGCCTTACCGAGGCATCGGAGGGCGTGAAAGCTAATTACCAGGATATGCTGAATTATGCTGTTTTCGCGCTCATTAAGCTTAATGTACACCTGGGTAAATAAGGCTTATGAAAAAAACATCATCAAACAGCGCCGTTATATGGATTCCCCGTTTATTGGTGGGGCTGTTATTTATATTTTCGGGACTGATCAAGGCTAATGACCCGCTTGGTTTTTCGTACAAGCTGGTTGAATACTTTGAGGTTTTTCATATGACGTTCCTGAACGGCCTGGCGCTTACTATGGCTATTGTGCTGTGTGCGCTTGAAATGCTGCTGGGTTTTGCCCTGCTCATTGGGGCACGTGCTGTTAAGGTGGCCTGGGGATTGCTGCTGCTGATCATCTTTTTCGGCTTCTTAACTTTTTATTCGGCCTTTTTTAAAGTAGTGCAAACCTGTGGTTGCTTTGGTGATGCTATTCCGTTAACGCCCTGGCAGTCGTTCACTAAAGATATGGTGTTGCTGGCTTTGGTGCTGATATTGTTTATTAAACGTAAGCAGATCACACCTTTGTTTAACGCAAAGGTTGGCGATAAATGGTTAATCTGTGCTGCCCTTGTTTCGGTTGGTTTCGGGGTATACACTTATAATTTTTCGCCGATTATTGATTTTCTGCCATATAAAATAGGTGCTAACCTGCCCGATGAAATGAAGATTCCGCCGGGTGCCCCGCTTGATGAATTTGAGTTGACTTATCACCTCAAAAATAAAAAGACAGGCGCTACCAAGGTGATGAATGACAAGGAATACCTTAAATCCAATATCTGGAAAGATACCAACTGGGAAGTGATCGGCGATCCGGAAAATCGCCTGGTAAAAAAAGGATATGAACCTAAAATTCGTGACCTGGCTATCCAGGACGCACAAAGGAACGATTATACTAAAGAATTACTTTCGAGCCCGTTTTATAGCCTGTTCATAGTAGCTTATGACCTGAGTGAAACGGATACAGATGCTATCAATCGCTTAAACGCGCTGGCCATCAATCTGACAGATAATTATAACATCCGTACCATATTGCTTACGTCAAATTCGGCGGCTGATGCAAAAGCTTTCGCGAAGGAGCACAAATTGATCAGCGAAGTATTTTATGCAGATGGTGTTCCGCTGAAATCAATGGTGCGCTCTAACCCGGGTGTTTTACTGATGAAGAACGGCACCGTGGTTAACAAATGGCATTATCATTCGGTACCTAAGTATGAGGATATCGTAAAACAGTACCTGCAGAAACAATAAAATGATCCCCTACCTGCTCCGCAAATTAGTATACGGACTGGCAGTAATGCTGGGGGTAGTGGTTGTTGTTTTTTTTCTGTTCAATATCCTGCCTGTCGACCCGGCCCGCATGACCCAGGGGCAGCGTGCCGATGTTCAATCGTTACAGGCTGTACGTAAAGAGTTCGGGCTGGATAAACCCGTGCCCGTGCAGTTTGCCTATTATCTGAATGATCTTTCGCCTTTAGGGATCCATCTTAATACGGCTGATGAGCAGCAACGTTATAGCTATGTTAAACTGTTCCCGGTAAGTAAAAGCAAGGTACTGGCGCTGAAATGGCCTTACCTGAGGCGTTCATACCAAACCCGTAAGGATGTGGCTTCGCTGTTGATGGAGGTAATCCCTAATACATTGGTGCTTGCCGCCGCTGCTATGATCTTCGCTATCATTATCGGGGTGTTTTTAGGTGTGGCGAGCGCGGTAAATAAAGATACCTGGATTGATAAGCTGGCGCTGAGTTTTTCAACGCTGGGTATATCGGCTCCGTCCTTTTTTGCGGGGATCATTATTGCCTGGATATTTGGTTTTGTACTGAGTAATTATACACATCTCAACATGTCGGGTAGTTTGTATAGCTATGATCCTTTTAAAGGCGAAGTGATCACGTTAAAAAATCTTGTACTGCCGGTCATTACTTTAGGCTTGCGGCCGCTGGCTATTATTGTACAGCTTACCCGTAATGCCATGCTTGATGTTTTAGGTCAGGATTATATCCGTACTGCAAAAGCCAAGGGTTTGAGCAACCGGACAATCATTTATCGCCACGCGCTAAAAAATGCCATGAACCCGGTTATTACCGCTATAGCCAACTGGTTTGCATCGTTGCTGGCAGGTTCGTTTTTTGTGGAATACATTTTTGGTTACAACGGATTGGGTAAAGCGACGGTTGATGCGCTGGAAATGTCGGATTTTCCGGTGGTAATGGGCTCTATATTGTTTATCGCGTTTATATTTGTGGTGATCAGTATCCTGGTGGATGTAATTTATGTTTGGATTGATCCGCGGGTAAAATTAAGCTGAAGAAATTTTTATGAAATACTTTATTGTGGGCTTTATGGGCTGTGGCAAAACAACCTGGAGCCGCAAACTCGCCGCCAAATGGGGCTACGAATTTATTGATCTTGATCATGTGCTTGAAGCCAAAGCAGGAATGAGTATTGCCGAATATTTTTCATCTTTTGGCGAAGACGCCTTCCGCAAGCTGGAATCACAGGTTTTGAAGGAAACCGATTACCCTGAAAATATAGTAGTATCAACAGGGGGAGGCTTGCCTTGCTTTTTTGATAATATGGATTGGATGAAAGCCAACGGCAAAACGCTGTATATTAAACTATCACCTAAAACCTTAGCCGACAGGTTGGAGAACAGCAAAACCATTCGCCCGGTATTACAAGGAAAAAAAGGCGATGAACTGGTTGAATTTATAACCGGTAAACTGGCCGAACGTGAGGATTTTTATCTGCAGGCAACAAATATTGTTGAGGGGATAGATATGTCGGTTGAGAAGCTGGAAGAGGCGTTAGGTGTTAAGGCCATTTAGTATCACTCATCCGATTATCTAATATCGCTACAACTGAGATTTTATTTTTGGAGGTTGTGTAAAATACAGAAAGCTGTTTACTTAAAACCGCTCTGTGTACTTTGCTATTAATAGCGCTTTTAGGATAGAGTTGAGGGAACTTTACAATAATGTTCTCAAATATTTCTAATAACTCATAAAATTTATTCACCTCTTTTTGCGTGAATTTATATAGGAGGTATGCTTTAATTGTTTCAGCGTTTGCAAATGCACGAGTTGTGAAAAATACTGTTGGCAAAGTGTCTTTAGCCATTTTTTAGCTTAGTCCAAAATTCTGTTGAAGACATAACACGACCATTTTCTGCATCATTAACGCCTTCATTTATATTCTGCTTTTGAGCATCTGTTAATTGCTCCCACCAATCTTTGTCCGACTTAGAACTTCTAAGGCCTTCTAAAAAAGTAAGCATATTTGAGTCTGAAAGCTGCTCAATCCATGCTATAAGGTTTGATTTTGTTTTATTTAATTCAGCTACCGACATGATATATTTGTTTTATACGAATTTAATTATTCTACCTCAAATAAACCGCATCCTCTTCTGCGTCTTCCTCTTGAAGCACCACATCAACATGCTCTTTGATAACGGTTGAAAGGGCTACGCCGGCAAAGTCGGTAGTGATAGGGAAACTTTTGTGGTTACGGTCAACCAAAACTGCGGTGCGGAGCTTTTTTAGCGGCACATCTAAAAACACACCAAAGCCATAAGCTAACGTCTTACCGCTGTTCAGCACGTCATCAACCAGTATCACTACTTTGTTGCTGCATTCTTCAACCTCAAAATCAATGCTGGCACTCAGGCTGCTGCTTTGTTTTTCCAGCTCAATGGTAAGTATGCGGCTTTTAAAAGGGGCAATGCCGTCAAGAATGGTTTTCAGGCGTTCGGCAATGTGGTTACCGCGGGGCAGGATACCAGCTATCAGTATTTCATCCTCTTCAAAATTATCCTCCAGTATCTGGTAGGCCATCCTATCAAGCTTTTGCTGGATCTGTTGCTTATTTAATATGAGAAGCTTTTTTTCAGGCATGTTATTGTTGTAACGTTGGCTAAACTGTGGTAAATATACAAGTAAGGCTCATACAAGCAACCCCACAGTTTTTAACTTTCAATAATTATTTCACGTACGGGAAAAATACAAAGTTTGCACCCTCGGGTACTACAACAAATACGCACATGTACTGATAAGGATCTTTGTAGCTATTGACAAAACGTTCCTTTAATACGGGTTTTATAACGTCACGCTCTACAAACTCTTCCAGCGTAGATGCATGAATGCTCCATTCAGAGTTTAAGTCATGGCGGTCAAGTATCAACTCGCCTAAACTTAGTTCATGCTGGTGGGCTATAAAAATAGGGTAAGACGAAAGACCTTCATTGATGATCTCTTCGGCTACCTCTTTAATTGATTCATTAAAATATTTAAGGTCGCGCTCCAAACTTATCAGCGGACTATCAGCCGCCGGTTTATTGCGTTCGTTACTTTCGTTAAGCAGTTCTTCAGGGTTCATGACCGTTGATTTTTATTTTTGGGGATTACACCGATTTTGACCGTTGATGATTTTTGATTTCGTTGATTGCGCTGATCAAGGCTTTTTGCTATGAACTATGATCCATGAACCATTTGCTAAAAAACTAACCTCCGACCTCTAATCTCTCAAAACAAGCAACACCACATTCTCTACGTGTTGGGTATGCGGAAACATATCTACCGGTTGAATTTTAACCGTATCGTATTTTTCTTTCAATACCAGCAAATCGCGGGCCTGGGTGGCAGCATTACAGCTTACGTATACAATTTTAGGCGCTTCTATTTCCATGAGGCGGGCCACAACGTCCGGATGCATACCTGCGCGCGGGGGATCGGTGATGATCACATCCGGTTTGCCATGCTCGGCTACGAAATCACCTACCAGCACATCTTTCATATCACCCGCGTAAAACTTGGTATTGGTGATATTATTGATGGCCGAGTTAACTTTAGCATCTTCAATGGCTGTTGGTACGTATTCAACACCCACAACCTCACGTACGTGACCGGCAACAAAGTTGGCAATGGTACCGGCGCCCGTGTAAAGGTCGTACACCAGCTCATCGCCTTTGAAACCGGCAAAATCGCGGGTTATTTCATACAAGCGAAGCGCTTGTACAGAGTTGGTTTGGTAAAATGACTTAGGACCTATGCGGAACTTGATGCCATTCATTTCTTCATGAATATATTCAGGTCCTTTAAAGGCTACAACATCCTGGTCAAATATGGTATCGTTCTTTTTTTGGTTTACAATATAAAGCAATGAGGTGATTTCCGGGAAACGGGCGTCAACATGGCTCATCAGGTTATCGATCTCACTTTGCTCCGCATAAGCGAACACTACTATTACCATGATCTCGCCGGTTGATGAGGTGCGTACAACCAAATTACGGAGCATGCCGCTGTGATTGCGCAAATCGTAATAAGTATAACCTTGCTGAACGGTGAAATCACGGATCTCGTTACGCAGACTGTTAGATGGTTCGGCTTGCAGATAGCAATGGTTTAGATCTAATATTTTATCAAAACGGCCGGGGATATGGAAACCCAGAGCGTTCATGTTCAGCGTGCCATCTTCCTTGTTTTCGCCATCGTAAAGCCAGCGTTTGTTGGAGAAGGTAAACTCAAGTTTATTGCGGTAATACCTGTCGGCAGGAGATGGAACGATAGGCATAATGCCTTCAACGTTGATCTTAGCTAAACGGCTTAAGGCATCAACAACCGATTTTTGTTTAAATTTAAGCTGGGCCTCGTAGGTCATGTGCTGCCATTTGCAGCCACCGCAGGTGCCAAAATGCTCGCAAAAAGCGGTGGTGCGGTATTCAGAAGCTTGTTTTAATTCGGTGATCTTACCTTCGCCGAAGTTTTTCTTACTACGGTACACTTGTACATCGGCAATATCGCCGGGTACGGCTTTATCTACAAAAAGTACAAAATCATCGGCTTTGCCTACGCCTTTGCCTTCTTCGGCAATATCAATGATCTGTACGTTCTCAAAAAACTTTGGTTTGTTAGCTTTACTCATCAGGCTGCAAAGTTAACCCTATTTATTTAATCCTGAAAATGGGAGGGGAGACCGTGGAATCGGTTTTAAATTTGCCGTTTTATACGAGGCACCTACGGAGCCTGAAAATCAGATTTGCTTTTACTATAAACACACAACTCCGCTGGAGTTGAAAGCATCTGCTCGTCCAAAAAAAGTTTTACAGTTTATGAGATAGTCCTGTTATGTATTTACAGGAGATAAGAGACTCCAGCGGAGTCCCGTGTTTATAGCTTGGATACGTGTAATATTTTAGGCTCCGTAGGTGCCTCGTTCTAAGAGCGAATATCCCGGGGAAGCACAAAAGAAAGCCGGTCGCCTTTAAAAGGCGTCAACATGTCGAAGTAAGATTGTTAAGCAAAAAGGCTTAGCAGATAATTAACCACGTTGTCATCAACGTCAATATCTTCTATTTCAAATTGCTCATCAATCAGGTCGGAAAGTTCTGTTAGTTCACGGCTCATAAAATAAAAAATTACTATGCTAACATAGTAATTTTTAAACTAAAAACCAAAATAGTATAAGGTATATTTATTAACCGGTAAAGATTGCTGAATCCTCTGCCGGTTAGCTTATGCAATGCTTAATTTTTATCCCAGTTTATTTTGCGCGAAAAATACATCAGCACTGCTATAATGATAAACAGGGCGATACTGCCCACCATTAAGGCAAGATCTTCTAACTGGATAATCACGAAGATGAACGCGTAAAATACAGCCAAAATGAAAGCGAATAACAGGGCCGCTTTGCCGTTTTTTAACAGGGAGGAAATAAATACGGATATTAGCGCTATTGTTGATACAGAGGCAATCAGGTAGGCGATGTCATAACCAACCTGCTCCGAAAAGGATAGCAGCAGGGTATAGTAAATAACCATTGCGGCGCCAATCAATATGTAATTGAACATATGTATCGGCTGCTTGCGGATAATCTCAGTTAAAAATAACGAGATAAAGGCGAGCAGTATAATGAATATGGCATACTTGCTGGTACGCATGGTTTTCTGGTACTGATCAACCGGGAGGCGAAGTTTTACGCCAAAGGTAGCGTTTGCAAGTTTCTTGTCGTTGTCCAATATTTTTTGTGAGCCTGTCCATTGCTGCGGAAAAGGCCTGTTATAATACATCATCCGCCAGCCGGCACTAAACCCGCCGGTATCAATTTTGCGCTCGTCGGGCAGGTGGTTGCCATCAAAGCTGGGGCTGCTCCAGTTGCCATTTACCTGCACATCGGTAGTTTTGCCAAGTTGCAGGAAGCTTAATCCTTCGCTGCCTTTTAAATCGAGTGTGTAATCAAAAGGGATTTCACTATCGTTTACAGATGAAAGATCAACAGGGGCCTGCAAACCATTGCCAAATACCGATTCGAACGAAGGCTCGGCGTTAAGTATGGGTTGATTTGTCTTGATAACCGGGTTACTTTTTAAACCTTTCAGATCGCTCACGCTAAACTCAAACCTGGCTTTGTTTAAAATAAGCTGGTTCACATTTATTCCCAGCGATGAAAGATTGAGTTTGGCAAAATTACCGCTTACTTTTACCTGCGTATTGTACACTGCTACATCAAAGATACCCCGGTGTAAAATCTGCGTTGCAAGACTGGCCTTGATGTGCAGGTTATCGGGTAGTATGTACAGATTTTCTATAGCCTGCTTTGTGGTATCAGTCATGTTTATTCCTTTTCTGTAAGGTATAACCAACACCGGGCCTTTAATAGTCTGGCTGGCCGACCAGCTATCCGACACTTCTTTTGCCATTTCATCCTGCCTGCCGGCACGTTCGGTTACAAGATTTTGGATGAAGGCCGAAGGAATTAGCAGTAGAAGCGCTAATACCCCAATAAAGATCAATTTAAAAGTCGCCGACTCCTTGAGCCAGCCTGATGTTGTTTGTTTTGGAAATTGTTCCCCGATCATGATTGTTTGGATATAAAGTACTTTGTATCTCAAAGTATTTGATTAAAAAGAAGGGGCTTTTGATTAAGCCCATGACAAATATAGTATAAAGTACTTTGTATTTCAAAGTAAATGAAGCAATTTTATTTTTAATAATTAAAAGCTGTTTTAAAAGAGGTTTGATTACTATCAGATAAATTCATAACCGTTGACTTTAGTCAACGGAATAATTGCTAAGGACAAGAGGCTTTAGCCCAAAAATATTGCTTGGATTTAGGCTAAAGCCCGGAGGTCCGTTCCTTTAACCGTTGACTAAAGTCAACGGCAATGAATATTTTTTTGATAACTTAAGGGAAGGGCTGATTAAACCGAAACCGCCGCCTTAACCAAATAAGGCAGTATTTCTTTCTGAAAAGAAACAAAATTTTTCCTTACGTCCGAATCACTTACTGAGGTAAAGGCGAAGCTGAACACGATGCTTTTGCTGCATTTGATCAGAAAGCGCAGGCGTTGCTGATAAGTTTCGTGTTTGCGGATACCGGGCAACTGGATAAACGATGCCATCAACAGTTCTTCCAGTTCATTAGATAGGTTCTTTAAAAAATCCTGGGAGTTGGTTGATTCGCGGATAAAATCCCAGCCGATAAACTCATTACAAACGGTGTAGGAGAGGCGGCAGGTTTTCATGATGAGGTTGTTGAGATAAGCCTCTTCATCAATGTCGTTTGAATTGACTTGTACCAGGTCGTCAACACTGGCTTTAATGTAGTCCATCAACAGCACGTGTAACACGGCTTCTTTGCTGTCGAAGTATTTATAGATAGTTGCCTTGGCAATTTTAGCCTTTTTGGCAATCTCATTGACACTGGTTTTATGGTACCCGAATTTGCGGAAAAGTTCCTGTGCTGCCCGCTTAATACTATCTTTTATTTTATCGGCTTCCATTAATTAGTTACTTGAATTTCAAACTGGGTAACGGCTACCCTATATGACCTTAATGCTTTTGTTGCCGGAGCTTTTACCGGTGTGCCGTCTTCAAGGCTAAACTTTGAACCGCTGCAGGGATCGGTTACTGTAAAGCCTGTATTATCAATTGTTACCGCACATTTCTTTTCGGGCTGGTAACTGCTGCACCTGTCGTACGCGGCATAAGTACCATTTACTTTACGGTAAATAATTAACCCTGCTACGCCATAACCATTAATAGCTACTGCTCCGCCCGAAACATTAAGCGGGCTTAAAGCCGGAGTACCCAGGGCTGCCTGGAAGTTAACAGGTACGCTTGGTACGTTATCAGATGCCTTTCCGCAAGAAAAGCAACTGATAACTACCAGTAATATTATTGTGAGTTTCCTCATAACATTTCAGTTTGGAACTGTTTCAGGAAGCGTACATCATTTTCTGAGAACAGGCGCAAATCGCGGATCACATATTTAAGGTTAGCGATACGCTCCATACCCATACCAAAAGCAAAGCCTGTATATTTTTTACTGTCGATACCGCAGTTTTCCAAAACGTTAGGATCAACCATGCCACAGCCTAAAATCTCTACCCAGCCGCTGTGCTTACACATGTTACAACCGGCACCACCGCAAATAGTACATGAAATATCCATCTCGGCTGATGGCTCGGTGAATGGGAAATATGAAGGGCGGAAACGTACCCTCGTGCCTTCGCCGTAAAGCTCCTGAACAAAGTGATAAAGCGTTTGTTTCAGATCAGAGAAAGATACATTCTCATCAACATACAAACCTTCAACCTGGTGGAAAAAGCAATGCGCACGGGCCGAAATAGCCTCGTTACGATAAACCCTGCCCGGCATAATAGCGCGGAACGGAGGTTTACCTGCTTCCATCATACGTACCTGTACCGATGAGGTGTGGGTACGCAGGGCGATATCGTCTTTGCCATTATTCTTTTTAATGAAGAACGTATCCTGCATATCACGGGCCGGGTGCTCATCAGGGAAGTTCAGGGCCGAAAAGTTATGCCAGTCGTCTTCAATTTCCGGGCCTTCAGCAACAACGAAACCTAAACGCTTAAAAATGTCAATGATCTCGTTACGAACCAGTGATAGCGGGTGGCGTGAGCCAACGGTGAAGCCATCGCCTGGTAAAGTAAGGTCAAGATCATTGCCTTTGCTTTGATCACCTGCGCCAATGTTTTCTTTCAGTTCGTTATACTTAGCCTCGGCCAGTTGTTTAAACTCGTTAAGTACCTTACCGAAGGTGCGTTTCTCTTCCGGGCTAACGCTTTTAAATTGCTCAAAAAGGTCTTTAATGATCCCCTTTGTGCCTAAAAACTTAATACGGAACGCTTCCAGTTCGTCGGCATTGGCAGGCGAAAAGGCGTTGATCTCGGCGGTATATTGGTCTATCTGAGCTTGCATTATAATGTATTATTTGTAATTCTTTTTGTTGTTATCGCTGCTTCCTGGCCGGATTCAGAAATATATGAGTTGATCTTTATACGCAGGACGGCAAATATACGACTATTTAAGCACTCCCAACTCCTTACCTACCTTGGTAAACGCCGCGATAGCCTTATCCAGGTGGTGCATATCATGCGCTGCTGAGATCTGTACCCTGATCCTTGCTTTGCCCTGCGGTACTACCGGGTAATAAAAACCTATCACGTAAATACCTTCGTCGAGCATTTTTGCGGCAAACTCCTGGGCCAGCTTGGCATCATACAACATCACTGGGACTATAGGATGCACGCCAGGTTTAATGTCAAAACCTGCTTCTGTCATTTTTTTACGGAAGTATTGCGTATTGGTTTCCAGTTTATCGCGTAATTCGGTGGTTTCGCTCAGCATATCCAGTACTGCAATTGAAGCACCTGTAATAGCAGGCGCTAAGGTATTGGAAAACAGGTACGGGCGTGAGCGCTGGCGCAGCATATCAATGATCTCTTTACGGCCAGATGTAAAACCGCCAGACGCACCACCCAAAGCTTTACCTAATGTACCGGTAATGATATCAATCCTGCCCATAACATTGTGATGCTCATGCGTACCGCGACCGCTTTTGCCCATAAAACCAGAGCAATGGCTTTCATCTATCATTACCAGCGCGTTGTATTTATCGGCCAGATCACAGATCTTATCCAGTTGAGCAATAGTTCCGTCCATGCTGAAAGCACCATCGGTTACAATAATACGGTGACGCAGCTCCTGGGTAGCTTTTAGCTTTTCTTCCAGGTCGGCGATATCATCGTGTTTATAACGGTAGCGTTGTGCTTTGCACAGGCGAACACCATCAATGATTGAGGCGTGGTTCAATTCGTCGGATATAATAGCGTCCTGATCGTTAAACAAAGGTTCAAACACACCACCGTTGGCATCAAATGCCGCGGCGTACAAAATAGTATCCTCAGTACCTAAAAATTCGGCTATCTTTTTCTCAAGCTCCTTGTGAATGTCTTGAGTACCACAGATAAAACGTACAGACGACAAGCCATAGCCATGGGTGTCCATAGCATCTTTGCCTGCCTGAATAACTTTGGCATTACCTGATAAGCCAAGGTAATTGTTAGCGCAAAAGTTAATTACTTCGGCACCGCCTTGTACGGTGATATCGGCACCTTGAGGCGAAGTAATGATCCGTTCCTTTTTGTATAACCCGGCATTTTCAATGTCGGTTAATTCCTGCTGTAAAACCGGCTGTAGTGTGTTGTACATAGTGTGCGTGTTTTAAAGGGTACAAAATTAAGCATTCGCAGGCACTTGATGGGGTTTATTAAACCTTAAATAATTATTAAGTACATAATAAAACATTTTTAAGCCATAAAGCATTACACATAAGTAACATATGAGAAAATATATACTACTATTAATCATTGCTTTCAGCGTAATAACAGCCTCTGCACAGCAATCCCTTTTGACAGGGAAGATAACCGATAAGAATGGACAGGTTATCCCTTTCGTTTCCATTTATATCCGCAATTCAACCTACGGCACTACTGCTAATGAAAATGGTGTTTACCAGTTTAAACTTAACCCGGGAACTTATAATGTAATTTATCGTTATGTTGGTTATACCGAAAAGATAGAACAGGTTACCATAGCCGATCATGACCAGGAGCACAACGTACAAATGGCCGACGAGCAGTTTAGCACAGAACGAGTGTCTGAAACTTACCGGAAAAACCGTGATGCAGCAGATACCATCATTAAGCAGGTTATTAAAAAACGTAAGTATTACATGGAAGAGGCCACCTCATTTTCATGCGCGGTTTATGTCAAAGGTGTACAAAAGCTGTTGAGCGTACCAAAATCACTGATAGGGCAGGAGGTGCAGCGAACACTTGATCTTGACTCCAATGGTCGCGGTATCCTTTACCAGTCCGAATCATTGTCCGAATATAATTTTCAAAAGCCAGACAAGATCAGGGAAATAACCATAGCCAATAGAATGGCCGGTCAGAATACGGCTTTCGGCTATAAAAAAGCATCTGATCTGCAGGCTAATTTTTACGAAAATGTTTTTACTATTCCCGGTTTAGCTTCAAGGGGCTTCGTATCGCCGGTAGCGGCTTATGGCCCGCGGTTTTACAATTATAAATTATTGGGGACTTCTGTCGAGAACGGGCATACCATCGATAAGATCCGTATTACGCCTAAACACAGCCACGGGCAGTATTTTCAGGGCGATATTTATATTGTTGAAGGCGATTGGCGTATTTACAGCGTTGATTTTTTTATTGATAACAAAGTAAGTAACCTTAACCTGGTAGATACTTTAAATATCAGGCAGCAATACATTGCCATTACCGATAGTGTTTGGATGCCAGCCTCAACCCAGTATAACTTTAAGGGAGCGGTATTAGGCTTTAAGTTTGGCGGATACTACGCCGCTGTATACAACAACTATAAAATTAATCCCACCTTCCCGGATGGGTTTTTTACCGGCGAGATATTAAAGATTGATACTGTGGCAAACAGTAAAAAGCCCGAGTATTGGGAAAATGCACGCCCTATCCCTTTAACGGCTTATGAAACGCGCGACTATAAAAAGAAGGACGCGTTTGAAGAGTACAAGAAAACCGATAGGTACATCGACTCATTACAGCATCATAAAAATCGTATCAATTACCCGGGATACCTGATTTTTGGCTATGCCGCAAGTAACAAAAGCGCCCGCGACTCGCTGTACATATTCCCTTTTATTCAAACTTTTTATTACAACACGGTTGAGGGTTTTGGTATCAACGCCAAGGTAAGTTATATTCGTACTTATGATGATTTTCATTCGCTTACTATAACGCCGGCGGTACGCTACGGCTTCTCTAACAAGATATTCAGCGCCAACGTGGCTACGGAATATCTGAATGATCCTTTCCATGCAGCTAAGTTTTATGCCGATTTCGGCAGCGATGTGCTTGATTTGAACAACGTGGGTACGCGTTCATTATATTTCAATACCCTGAGTACCTTGCTGAGCGAAAACAACTATGTAAAATATTACCGCAGCCATTACGGCGATTTTGGGTATCAGCGCGAAGTGGTAAACGGGGTTTTATTAAAAGGCGGGCTATCTTATTCAAGCCGTTCGCAATTGTATAATACATCATTTAGTAAGATAAAGGATATTAAAGATCGGGAGTTTACCTCCAATAACCCGCTGGCCCCTCCGGGTACCCCGGCCGATGACCATTCGTTCCTTTTTCCGGACAACCAGGCTTTGGTGTTTAACGCTTCAGCTTTATTTACGTTCGATCAGCGGTATGAAACCCGGCCAACCGGCAAGTTCAATCTGCCGTCCAGGTACCCCATGGTAAAAGTTAATTACCGTAAAGGTTTTAAGAATATTTTTGGTTCGGATGTGGATTATGACTTTGCCTCTGTTGATGTTTCGCAGGATCATATCCAGGTTGGCTTGTCTGGTTATTCGTCGTTTAAAATATCAGGTGGCGGGTTTTTTAACAATAAAAAATTGTACTACATGGATTACAACCACTTTTTAGGTAACCAGGGTACAACATTCGACCCTACCTATGTAGGGAGCTTCCATTTCCTGCCGTTTTATACCTACAGCACCAACGGCGCGTTTTTAGAGGCACACTATCAACATAACTTTGCCGGATCGTTATTTAATCACATTCCTTTTTTACGCAAGGCCAAACTGGAAGAAATCATAGGCGCTAACTACCTCACCACAAAAAACAACCGCAACTACCGGGAGTTTTATATCGGTGTACAACGCCTCATCTTCCGTGTAGATTATGGTATTTCCTATGCCGGCGATAAAAAATACATCCAGGGCTTCAGGATATTTTATGGGATAAGATAGTTTATTGGTGAGCGGTTGATTGGGTGAATGGTTGATAGGGTTTGATATTTTTTAGATCGGTAACCACCCACCTAATCAACCATTCAACTATTCACTAAAAATATTGCGGCTACCTTTTGCCTTTAACCTTTTGCCTTTTACCTCATTTTGAGCTTTCAGCTCAAAAATGTATCTTTGCGCCGCTCATTTAACACTGTTTGCAGCAGTATCAATGATTTTATGGAAATGTATAATACCCTACTATACTATTGTTATTCAACAATAGATAATGCGGAGCAATTTGCTGCCGATCATTTGAAATTTTGTAAAAGCTTAGGTTTAACCGGGCGCATTATTGTGGCCGATGAAGGGCTTAATGGCACCGTTTCAGGTTCTGTTGAGGCTTGTAAAACCTATATGGATACCGTACACGCCGACGAGCGTTTTGCCAAAACCGAGTTTAAGATCGACGAGGTAGATACTCCTTCGTTCGTGAAAATGCATGTGCGTTATAAATCAGAGATCGTACACTCAGGTCTGCGCGATCCTAACGTTATCGACCCTAAACAAAAAACCGGCATCCACCTGGAACCAAAAGAGTTTTTGGCGATGAAAGACAGGGACGATGTGGTTGTGCTTGACGTGCGCTCAAATTACGAGCATTCATTAGGCAAATTCAAAAACGCCGTAACGCTTGATATCGATAACTTCCGCGATTTCCCGGATATGATCAATCATCTTGCACAGTACAAGGATAAAAAGATCCTGACTTACTGCACAGGTGGTATCAAATGCGAAAAAGCATCTGCCTTGTTGCTGCACGAAGGTTTCCCTGAAGTGTACCAGTTGCATGGCGGTATCATTAAATATGGTAAGGAAGCGGGCGGCGAGGATTTTGAAGGCAAATGTTATGTGTTTGATAATCGCCTTTCGGTTGATGTGAACAACGTTAATCCGGTTGTTATTTCAACCTGTTTCAATTGCGGTAAAACAACGCCAAAAATGATCAATTGCGCCAACCCTGAGTGCAATGAGCATTTTACCCAGTGCGATGAATGTGGCACCGCCATGGATGGCTGCTGCAGTGACGCTTGTAAAGAGCATCCGCGCAAACGTGTTTATGATGGTACCGGTTATTATGTAAAAGTTCCTCAGCCGGTTAACGTCAATAAAAGCAAACTACAGCCAATAGCATAATAGCTGTGGTACAATTAATTATACAAGGCTTACCCTTAAGGGTAGGCTTTTTTATTTTGTCGGGTACAAACACTACTTTAGTAAACTGAGCCGCTATATTTTATGCGTAAAACCCTGTGTATTATTATCGTTCTTGTTTTTATATCGGTTTGGCCGGCGTGGTCGTTAGATATTAAAAGTGTAGGTGTTCCTTACATTCAAAACTATACCAAGGCAACTTATCAGTTTGGTAATCAAAATTGGTCGGTAACGCGCGATGAGCATGATATCATGTACTTTGGTAACGCCGAAGGTCTGCTCTCCTTTGATGGTAAATACTGGCAGCAGTACCACATGCCTAACGGCTTAATAGTGCGCTCCGTTAGTGCCGATGGCAAGGGCAGGGTATATGCCGGTGGCTATGGTGAATTTGGCTATTGGCATAATGATGGTAAAGGCATTTTAAAATATACCTCGCTAATTAACCTGGTACCTAAAAACTTTTTGCCGGTAACCGAAGAAATCTGGAAAATATATTGCGATAACAATAGGGTGCTTTTCCAATCATTTGGTGCCATTTACATTTATTCGGCGGGTAAAATAGAGGTGGTGAAAACGCGTGAGCCCTATTTGTTCCTTTTTAAAAGCGGTAACCGTTTTTTTGTAGAACAATTAACCAAAGGGCTTTTTGAGCTTAAAGGCTCAAAGACTGAATATATTGAAGGCAGCAATATTTTAGGCGCAAGTGGTGTGTTATCCATTTTGCCATTTCAACAGAGGAAATATCTCATAGGCACGGCAAAAAACGGTTTGTTTATTTACGATGGCAAAACGGTTAAACCCTGGGCCAACCAGGCTAATGATTTTTTAACAACGTACCAGCTAAATAATGGCGCCGCCATCGCCGGTAAGTATTTCGCCTACGGTACTATTTTGAACGGTATCGTAATCATTGATACAACGGGGCGTGTAGTACAGCACATCAATAAGGCCAGCGGTATGCAAAACAATACTGTGTTGAGCCTATATACCGATGCCAGCCAAAACCTTTGGGCCGGATTGGATAACGGCATCGACAGAATTGAAGTTAACTCGCCTTTGTATTTTTATTTCGATAAAACGGGCAAATTCGGTACGGTTTATTCAAGCATCATTTTCGATAAAAAGATCTATCTCGGCACTAATCAGGGCTTGTTTTACAGTGATTGGCTGCCC
Organism: Mucilaginibacter endophyticus; assembly: GCF_003351025.1. Classification (GTDB taxonomy): domain Bacteria; phylum Bacteroidota; class Bacteroidia; order Sphingobacteriales; family Sphingobacteriaceae; genus Mucilaginibacter; species Mucilaginibacter endophyticus. The sequence goes on from NZ_QPCG01000001.1 coordinate 488,767, forward strand.
GATAACCATAACAGTCCCTTTCAAACGTTCGACTTTAAGCTCATTCCAGGTTCGCAGGGGCAGGTATGGGATTTGTCGCTGCAGGATAACAGGTTGCTTTGCGGCCATAATGACGGGACTTACCAGGTAAACGGAGCCTCCATAAAAAAGATCTCGGATATAACAGGCGGATGGAACATCAAGAAAATGGCACCCGATATGTTGATGCAGGGTACTTATACCGGCTTGGTGATCTACCGGAAAGACGCGGCGGGCAATTGGCAATACAGCCATAAATTAGCAGGTTTTAGTGAACCCTCGCGCTATGTTGAACGAGATGCCAAAGGCCAGATTTGGGTAAGCCATGCTTATAAGGGCATTTATAAACTCACTTTAAGCGCCGATCAGCGCACTGTGGTATCTCACGTTTATTATGATCAAAAACATGGTTTGCCGGGTAGCTACAACATTAATGTATTTGACCTTGATAATCGCACCGTTTTCTCGTCAGATTCGGGTTTTTATGTGTATGACGATATTACAGACCGTTTTTATAAATATCAGCAGCTTAACAGTAAGCTGGGAACATTTGCAACCTCAAGCAAAATCATTAAGGCCATAGGTAAAAAATACTGGTTTATTAACCAGGGTAGGGTAGGCCTGGCCGATATGTCGGTTACCGGGAAGCTAACTATTGATACCAATAGGTTTTCTATCCTGAACGGACAAATGGTACAGCATTATGAAACCATCAACCGCATTAATAACTCAACCTATTTGATAAGTGTTGATGACGGCTTTGTGATACTGAATGATGCGGATGCCCAGTTGCCCAATATGGTCAAAATACCAAATGTGCTCATCCGCAGGATAGAGAATGTTACAGATAAGGTATCATTAATAAGTGAAGCCGCCGAGGATAGCAATAACATTGAAATACCTTATGCCGAAAATAACATCCGCATAAGTTACTCTTTGCCTTACTACACGCAAGCCAAAATCAGGTTTCAGTATTACCTGGAAGGCTATTCGCATCAATGGAGCGAATGGGCGCCGCAAAGCCAGAAGGAGTTTACCAACCTTAATCAGGGTACTTATAATTTCAAGGTGCGGGCTAAGATCAATGATCAGTATCAGTCGGCTGTTTCAACAATAACTTTTACAGTATTGCCGCCATGGTATGCCGGTAAATTAGCCATGGTGTTTTATGTGCTGCTGGCTGTATTGCTGTTTTACGTGATCAGATATTATTACGGGCTTAAATTGAAAAAACATCAGCAGCAAATCCAACAAAAACTACAGAAAGAGAAAGAAGAGTTTTTGAAGCAGGAGGCTATAGCTAATGAGCAGCACATCGTCAATATAAAGAACGAGCAGTTGCAGGCCGACCTGGCCAGCAAAAGCCGGGAGCTTGCCAATTCGGCTATGAACATAGTTTATAAAAATGAGTTGCTGCAAAAAATAAGCGATGAGCTAACCCACCTGAAAGGAGGCGATGGTAAGAAGCTTGCCGACGAGCAGCTGCGCCGTATACAAAAAGTGATTGACGAGGGCATGAGTGACGACCGCGACTGGAATATTTTTGAAACCAGTTTTAACGAAGCCCATGAAAATTTCTTTAAAAAGCTAAAAGCGGGTCACCCGGACCTGGTGCCAAATGACCTTAAACTGTGCGCGTACCTGCGCATGAATATGAATAGTAAGGAGATCGCGTCACTGCTCAACATCTCGCTGCGCGGCGTCGAAATTCGTCGTTACAGGTTGCGCAAAAAGCTAAATCTGGAGCATGACAAGAACCTCACCGAGTTTCTCATCGAGCTTTAACACTACATCATTACCTCTCATTGTGTCAATTTGAGGCATTGACTGCCATGCATGTTGTGTAGTAGTGTCGGTGCTTTTAACTCGCTGTTAAATAGTTTGTTATACTTGGTTAAAACATTTCTTGAGAAAGTATTCTTATACAGATGTATTAATGTTGAGTTACAATATTTGTTAAAGGCTGATTATCTGTTCAGCTTTGCAAATCAATAAACCAATTATTTTTTCAATCCGTATTATTTATTAACCACTATGAAAAGAATTTTTACTATTTCAGGGTTGATGTTGTTACTGTTACTTTGTTATGACGCGGCGTTTGCACAAAACGTTACAATAAAAGGTAAAATAACTGACGGCAAAACAGGCGAGGCTTTAATAGGCGTGTCTGTATCAGTTAAGGGAACAACCATAGGCACCCAAACAGATGTAAACGGAGCTTTTACACTTAAAACCCCGGGCAATGCAACTTTATCAGTAGCTTATATAGGTTACGCTACACAAGAGGTAGCCGTTAACGGGCAAACAACCATAAACGTAGCCCTTCAGCCACAAACCAACGAATTACAGCAGGTAGTTGTTATTGGTTATGGTACCCAGCGAAAGCTTGACGTAACCGGTTCCATAGCTACGGTTAAAGGTGCCGATGTTGCCAAGCAGGCTTCACCCAATGCGTTAAGCGGTTTACAGGGTAAAGTATCAGGCGTACAAATCACCAACAGCGGTACGCCGGGTAAGTCGCCGGATATTACCATTCGTGGTTTAGGTACTATTTATGGTAATACCAAACCTCTGTTCGTAGTTGATGGTGTTTGGTATGATGATATCAGCTTCCTTAACCCGCAGGATATCGAAAGCTTCAGCATTTTGAAAGATGCGTCAAGTACTGCTATCTATGGTATCCGTGCAGCTAACGGTGTAGTTTTGATAGGCACCAAACGTGGTACCAAAGGCAAACCGGTTATTAATTATAATGGCTATGTAGGTTTGCAGGCTGTTACCAACCAGGTGAAAATGGCAAATGCCAGCGAATATGCTACTGCGGTAAATGAGCTTTCGGCATTAAATGGCGGCGATCCTATATTCACCAATCCTGCATCGTACGGTACAGGTACCGATTGGTACAAGCAAATATTGCGCAAAGCATTCACTACAAACCATGAAGCATCAATAAGCGGTGGTACCGATAAGTATACCTACAACTATTCGTTCGGTTATCTTAACCAGGATGGTATAGCAAAAACAAATAACTATCAGCGTTACACCGTTCACTTGTCAAATGATTTTAAGCCGACTAAAAACGTAAAATTCGGTTATACTGCAAGTGCTTTATCTGATGTATCGCGCGATGTTAACAGCGCTATTTTCCACCAGTTGTTTGGTGCCGCCCCTACATTACCTGTGCGTAAAGCGGATGGTGGTTATGGTGATCCTAATGATTACAACACCGGCGACGGTAATAACTATAACCCACAGGCTACTATTGATTTCTTTAACCAGAGAACAAAAAACAAGCGTTTTACTTACAATGCTTACGGCGAGGTTACCTTCCTTAAAAACTTCAAATTTAAATCAAGCTTTGGCGGTGATATCAGCCAGAATGAAGTAAGGGCATTTACGCCTGAGTATATGGCCACCCTGCGTCAGCAAAGCAATAAAACCAATTTGGATATCAACCATACCGATGTACGTAACTGGATTTGGGAAAACACCCTTACCTATGATGTTAAAATAAAAGATCATAAAATTACTGCTTTGGTAGGTTACAGTGCTCAGAACAACCGCACCAGGCAAATAGATGGTAAGGCCGATTATGTTCCGTATGTGAAAAACGGAAGCATCAGGAGCTCATTCCCGGATACCACCAATGTAAATTTCTTTGCAACTCCGGGCAGCCAGATCCACACCCGTGCGTTATCACAATTTGCACGTGTTAATTACTCGTTCAGAGATAAGTATTTATTGAACGCGTCTATTCGTCGTGATGGTGCTTCTCAGTTTTATGGCGATCATACTTACGGTTACTTCCCTTCGGTTGGTGCCGGCTGGGTAATTACCAACGAGGAGTTCATGAAAGATCAGAAAGTATTCAGCAACCTGAAATTACGCGGAAGCTGGGGTAAAGTAGGTAACTCCGGCGTACCAATTAACCCAACCGTACAGGTTATCGCTACTGATCCTTACCTGACAGGTTTATTCGGTAACCCGCTTACAACTTATCCGGGTGCAAGTATTAACTCTATAGTACCACCATCTATCGTTTGGGAAAGAACAGTATCATCTGATTTTGGTATCGAAGGCGGATTAATTGATAACAAGTTAACTTTTGAAGCAGATTACTATAACAGGGAAACTCAGGACGCTATTTTCGCAATCCCGGTAGCCGGTTCATTGGGTACAAACAACAGCTCATTGATAGGTAACCAGGCAAGCATCAGAAACAGGGGATGGGAGTTTTCATTAGGCTGGAGAGATAACCCGTCTAAAGATTTCAATTACAGCGTTAGCGCTAACCTTGGTATCAACAACAATAAAGTGCTTAACGTAGTAACCGGCCAAAACCCAATTTATGATGGTGGTGAAGGTATTGCCAATGGCGCATTAGCCACCCGTACTGTGGTTGGCCAGCCAATTGGTCAGTTTTATGGTTATAAAGTAACCGGTATATTCCAAACACCTCAGGAAGTTGCTGCTTCAAAACAAAAAGGTGCAGCTCCCGGCGATTTCATTTACCAGGATACCAATAACGATGGTATATTGGATAGCCGCGACCGTGTAGCGCTGGGCAGCCCGCTGCCAAAATATAACTACGGTATTAACACCTCATTCACTTATAAAAACTTCGACCTTGCTTTAGATTTTCAAGGTGTTGCCGGTGTAAGTGTTTATAATGCCAATATCGCTTACCGTTTTGGTAATGAAAACTTCACGCAAGACTTTTATCAAAACCGCTGGCATGGTGCGGGTACTTCAAATACCTACCCATCTGTAAATGTTGGTAAAACAGCTAACTCAGCCCCTAACTCATTTTATGTTGAAAGCGGCGCTTACTTCAGGATGAGGAATGCGCAGTTGGGTTATACCATACCGGGCGATTTCCTGAAGAAACTGAATATTTCAAAAGTCAGGATCTATGCAAATGCGCAGAATGCTATCAACCTGTTCGGCTATAAAGGCTTCTCGCCAGAAATTGGTGGTGATGTAGGCAGCCGTGGCATTGATGCAAGTGTGTATCCGTTGTTTGCTACCTATAATTTTGGTGTTAACGTTACTTTTTAATCAATATAAAGATGAAAAATAGTACAAAATATTCGCGTAAGGTCGTTGCTTTAGGTCTTATCGCTTCAATCATATCGTTCCAGAGCTGTAAAAAAAGCTTCTTAAATGTAGACCCGGCTCAAAATACCGCGGCAACCCAGTTTTTCAAAACGCAAGATGATGCCACTAAAGCGGTTAGTGCCATGTATGCTAACCTGCGCGAGTGGAACAACATCGCTTTTGCGCCTATCGCTGTAGAAAGCATGGGCTCTGACGATGTGGAAAAAGGCAGTACCGCCAGCGATGCTACCTTTTTTAATGACTACCACAATTTTACCATTACTTCGGGCGATGCTCAATTAGGTGGTTTCTGGAGAGGACAGTATCAAACTATCAACTTTGCCAACCAGATCCTGACCAATGTTCCCGGCATCACCATGGACGAAACCTTAAAAGCAAGATATCTGGCCGAAGCTAAATTTATCAGGGCTTATGCATATTTCAGGTTGGTTAGGGCTTTTGGCGATGTGCCATTGCGTTTAACCTTACCTAAAAGTGCGTCGGAATACAACCTGCCACGTACTGCCAAAGCACAGGTTTGGGCAGCTATTGAAACAGATTTAAATGATGCTGCCAATGTATTGCCACAAACCTACAGTGCTGCCGATATTGGCCATGCTACCAAGGGCGCTGCTATTGCCTTACATGCTAAGGTAGCCATGTACCTTAAAAAATGGACTGATGTATTAAATTACACAAACCAGGTAATGGGTATGGGCTATTCGTTGTTTCCTGATTATGAACAAATGTTCCGTACTAATCATAAAAACAACCAGGAATCGGTATTTGAAGTACAGTGCGCTTTAATTCCTAACAATCCGGATGCTTCAAACTCACAATACTCGCAGGTACAGGGTGTACGTGGTGTTACCGGCGGTGGCTGGGGCTTTAACGTACCAAGCGCAGGTTTAGCTGCTGCTTACGAAACCGGCGACCCACGTCGCGACGCTACTATCATTTTCAGGGGCGAAACTACGCCAGAAGGTGATAAGATCCCTGCAACAGGCGATAACCCGATGTACAACCAAAAATCATACGTTCCGTTCAGTATGTATGTTTCTGGCTTTAACGAAGGTTGTCAGCAAAACAAAATTGTACTTCGTTATGCCGATGTGTTGTTGATGAACGCTGAAGCTAATAACGAATTGGGTAACTCTGCGGCAGCGTTAATTCCGTTGGAGCAGGTTCGCGCCCGCGCCCGTGCCGGTAACGCTGCTATTTTGCCAAAGGTAACTACTACCGATCAGGCTACGCTTCGTACTGCTATATACCAGGAAAGAAGGGTTGAACTGGCTATGGAATTTGAACGTTATTTTGACGTGATCCGCCAGGGCAGGGGTACTGCAGTTTTCGGTTCACGTGGTTGGACAGCGGGCAAAAACGAAGTTTGGCCTGTGCCTCAAACCGAGATCGACCTGAGCGGTGGTGCATTAACACAAAATCCTGGTTATTAATTAACCGATAACAATACACACAGTTGATTTGATTATGAGGTTGCCTTGTTGGGTTTAACGGGCAACCTCTCTTTTTTATTGAAAACCCTGTTTTTCATATTCAAACGCAAAAGCTTAATGAAAAAACTATTAATTACCCCGGTACTTATGTTGGCTGCCATTTGCTGCTTTGCCCAAAAAGCAGCAAAGAAATCAGAAGATGGCATTAAACCTGTTGGTATTATCAAAAACCTGACGGATAGTGCCCTGCTTGACGTGGTGCAACGCCAAACATTCCGTTATTTCTGGGATTTTGGTCACCCGGTAAGCGGTCTGGCCCGTGAGCGCAGCAATACTTCTTTTGACTATGGCAACGAGGTGGTAACTACCGGCGGTTCTGGTTTCGGCATTATGTCGCTCATTGTGGCCGATAGCCGCAAATGGATCACCCATGAGCAGGCGGTTGACCGCATGGTGAAGATCGTTAACTTTTTATACAAGGCCGACGCATTTCACGGTGCTTTCCCGCATTGGTTAAATGGCGAAACCGGTAAAGTGATCCGCTTTGGCCGTAAGGATGATGGTGGGGATATTGTTGAATCGGCATACCTTTTCCAGGGATTGTTATGTGCAAGGCAGTATTTTAACAGCGATGCCCCCAAAGAGCGCCGCATTCGTGATGTAATTAGCTGGATGTGGGGCGAAATGGAATGGAGCTGGTACACCCGCGATGGCCGTGACGCTCTTTACTGGCACTGGAGCCCTAATAACGGCTGGGCTATGAATTTCCCGATCCACGGTTTTAATGAATGTTTGATCACTTACGTGCTTGCGGCATCTGCCGAGCGTTACCCGGTTAGCGCCGACGTGTATCACCGGGGCTGGGCACAAAGCGATTTCTTTAAAAACGGAAGAACTTTTTATGGCTTTAAATTGCCGCTGGGATTTGATTATGGTGGTCCGCTGTTCTTTTCTCAGTACTCGTTCCTTGGCTTAAATCCTAAAGGACTAAAAGATCAGTATGCCGATTATTGGGAGCAAAACAAAAATCACACCTTAATAAACCACGCGTACTGTGTTGATAACCCTAAAAAATTTAAAGGATACGGCGAAAACTGCTGGGGCTTAACTGCCAGTGATAACTTTGAAGGCTACAACGCGCATTCGCCAACTAATGATCTGGGGGTGATTACGCCAACAGCCGCGCTATCGGCATTCCCTTATACGCCAGAATATTCAATGAAGGCGCTGCGCCATTTTTATTATGACCTGGGCGATAAGATCTGGGGCGAATACGGTTTTACCGATTCCTTCAGCGAATCGCATAACTGGTATGCAAAGTCGTACCTGGCTATTGACCAGGGCCCCATTGTTGTGATGATTGAAAACTATCGTACAGGATTATTATGGAAACTTTTCATGAGTTGCCCCGAAGTTCAGGGTGGATTGAAAAAGCTTGGCTTTGAAAGTCCGGCTATCGCTAAAAATTAAATCAGTATAGTTGATAAACAAAACGCGGTTAAAGCAGTTAAATTTGTTTTAAAGCAATAACCAGTAATTATATTGGTTATAAAACAAAAACGCTGTTTAGCCCATGATCAAAACAATACTTGTAACCGGAATGCTAAGCTTGCTCTTAGCATTCTCTTTTTCAGCCCAGGCCCAGAACGTGAGCTCGTTTGACAGGGGTAGTTATATCTACAAAGTAGATACGCTACCATACCGTATCTTATTTCCCAAACATTTTAATCCGGGACAAAAATATCCTTTGGTGTTTGTACTGCATGGCTCTGGCGAGCGCGGAAATAATAATGAATCGCAGCTGGCTTATGGAGCCCAAAGGTTTTTGCAGGATAGCGTACGGGAAATGTACGAGTCGATAGTGGTTTTTCCGCAATGCCCGGCAAAAAGTTATTGGAGCAATGTAAAACAGGTTACCGATTCGGCAAGCAACAAGCGTAAATTTATTTTCCAGGAAGATGCGCCGCCAACTATGGCTATGATCATGCTTATGGGGCTTGTAGAGCAATTTTTAGATAAACCTTTTGTTGATAAGCATAAAGTGTACGTAGGAGGCCTCAGCATGGGCGGAATGGGTACATTTGAGATCATTGGCCGCGAGCCTAAGGTGTTCGCAGCCGCTTTCGCCATTTGCGGAGGCGACAACACCCTAAACGCTAAAAAATACGCCAAAAAAGTTCCGCTCTGGATCTTCCACGGTAATAATGACCCGGTAGTGCCTGCAGACCATTCGCAGGTAATGGTTGATGCCATTAAAGAAGCAGGGGGTAGCCCAAGGTTTACCTTATACCCGGGCGTTGGGCACAATAGTTGGGATAACGCTTTTAAGGAGCCGGATTTGTTGCACTGGCTGTTTTCGCATAGTAAATAATGGACGACATAAAAACTATGTCATTGCGAGGAGGAACGACGAAGCAATCGCATACTATACAGGGCGGCTGTGCTGTGACTACATCTATCTAAACGAAAGTTGCTTTAAAACAAAATTGTCATTTCGAGTGAGCGGGGGGAGACAATAGCATCGGGGCGAAAGAGAAATCTTGTACGCCAAGCAAACCTATTAGCATAGCTACTCAGCAGGGCGTATAAGATTTCTCACTCGTTCCTCGTATCGAAATGACAATTTGTTATAGGTGGAATATAATGCGAATGCACCCATATAAGCGAAATATACTTTTAAAATGTCATTTCGAGTGAGCGGGGGAGACAATAGCGTTGGGGCGAAAGAGAAATCTTATACGCCAAGCAAACCTATTAGCATAGCTACTCAGCAGGGCGTATAAGATTTCTCACTCGTTCCTCGTATCGAAATGACAATAAGCTTGTTTATAAGAAACGACCTATTCTTCTCCCTCTGATTTTTTAGGAAGATTTTTGGCGTTGAAACGCGGCTTAAAACCTAATTTAGGTGCAGGCGCTTCTGTAGGAGGAGCCTGAGGCTCTTCAGTTGGCGCGTCCTCCCCTTTTTTATCTTCTGCTTTTGTTTCGGTTTCAGAAGCTTTCGGCTTCATTGTTGCCGCGTTAAAGCGTGGTTTGAAGCCAAGTTTTGGTGCAGGAACGTCGGAAACCGGTTTTTCTTCTTCAACTGTTGGTTGCTGAGGCTCAGCTGGTAGTTTTACCTCTTCAACTGGCGGTTGTTCAGGTTCAGCTGGTTTGGGTTTCGTCATAGCAGCGTTAAAACGTGGTTTGAACCCTATTTTAGGAGCCGATGCTTCAGATGCCTGTTCTTTAGGCTCTTCAGCAGGTTTCTCTTCTTCGGCAGGCATTTCATTTTCTGCGGGCTTAGGCTTTACCATACCTGCGTTGAAACGTGGCTTAAAGCCCATTTTAGGTGCCGGTGTTTCCGAAGCGGGAGTTTGAGGTTCGTTAGCCGGAGCTTCCTCTTTTTTATCCTCAGCTTGTGGCATATCCGTCTCCACAGGTTTTGGTTTTACCATAGCCGCGTTAAAGCGTGGTTTGAAACCTGGTTTGGCGGTTGTTGCAGGCGTTTCTGCAGCCGGGGTAGGAGCTTCAGCTTGTTGTTCTTTATCTGTTTCAGGCGATGCCTCGCTTGTTGCCGGTTTAGCTTTTGCCATGGCCGGGTTAAAGCGTGGTTTGAATGCCGGCTTCGGTGCAGTTTCTCCCGATGGTGTTTCCTGTGTCGCAGGTTCCGTTGTTTCCTCCTTAGCTTCTTGAACAGGCGGAGTTGGCTTAGGCACTGCCGCTGCGCGGAACTTTGGCGTAAAACCAATTTTGGACGCCGTACCCGGTTCTATCAGGCTTTCGGTAATGGTTTGCTCAGCAAGCGGGTTTTTGATGTGTACTTTTTCAGTTTTAACCTCGATTGGGATCGGGAACTGACGCCTCAGTTTATTGAACCAGTACTTTTTGGTATGGTCGAAACTTTTTTCGCCCATTTGTTCAAAATGATCTTTAAATTCAGAAAATAAAGCCGGTTCACCCTGTTCAAGAGCCACAAGGTCAATTCTTTTCTTCTTTAAAAATTCTTCAAAAACCATTTTTGTTAAGAGGTAAGAATCGGGAGTCAAGACAATAAGAAAAATGCAATTTTTAAGTCTTGTTTTCGTGATTCCGATTGTTGTTGTTTCTTGTTTCCTGGCTCTTGCTGTCTTGATTCTAAACTACAGCGTTACATCCACATCCAGCTTATTAAAGCGGATGCCTTTTTCGGTTTGGCTCCAGTCTTCACGCTCCTCATCAGTAGCGTTCAATAGTTTCGGGAACCATTCTAACGGGAAAGCCTGGGGTTTGCCACCATCGGTTTCAACAAATAGCAGCCCGTTAGCAAAGGTTACCTTTACTTTCCGCTCGCCTTTTCGTGTGTTTAATAGTGGCATGATATGTTATTTAAACCGTCATTGCGAGGTACGAAGCAATCCCTGATTAGTAGGTTCGCCCTGTATAGTTTGCGATTGTTTCGTACCTCGCAATGACGTGTTATTTATGATTAAACAAATCCGAAATCGAAATTCCGAAATCCGATATCAGAATTATTCCGCCATATTATGGTATACAGCCTGTACGTCGTCATCCTCTTCCAAACGGTCAATCAGTTTCATGATTTCAGGAACCTGATCTTCGCTAACAGCATGGAATGATTGCGGGATGCGCTCCAACTTGGCCGATTTTACTTCGATACCCATTTCTTCTAAAGTCTTTTGCATTTTACCAAAATCTTCAAAAGCGGTGTGGATTACCGCAACATCGTTGCCGTTTTCGTCGGCTTCAACAAATATTTCTTCCAGGCCTGCATCAATCAATTCAAATTCAAGCTCTTCCAGGTCACGGTCACCGGGCTCAAAAGTGAAAACCGATTTACGGGTGAAGATAAAATCAAGCGATCCGGTTTTACCTAAGGAACCACCATATTTTGTAAAGTAGCTGCGTACGTTGGCAACGGTACGGTTGGTATTATCGGTTGCGGTTTCAACCAAAACAGCAACGCCGTATGATGCGTAACCTTCGTAAACAAGCTCTTCGTAATCTTTTTCATCGCGGCTGCTGGCACGTTTTATGGCTGCCTCAACACGGTCTTTAGGCATGTTTACAGCCTTGGCGTTTTGCACCGCGGTACGCAGGCGTGAGTTGGTGTTAACATCCCCGCCGCCGGCTTTTACAGCCATTACAATTTCCTTACCTAAACGGGTAAACTGCACTGCCATTTTGGCCCAGCGCTTAAACTTTCTTTCTTTGCGGAATTCAAATGCTCTTCCCATGTGTTTTTAGTTCATTGTTCATGGTTGATGGTTCATAGATCAACCTTGTTGTTTTACAAAGCTTTGCCCTATAAAGACAAGGCGGTAAATATAATATTTGTTTATAAAAAGGCAGATAAAAACCTTTAACCTTTCGTCTTTAACCTTAAATTATCGTTTTCAAATTGGTCAGCATATCGGCTACCATTTTAGGCAAGTCATATTCCAATTTCCAACCCCAATCATTTTGTGCGTAGCTGTCATCAATTGATTTTGGCCAGCTATCGGCTATGGCCTGGCGCGGATCATTATTGCTGTAGCTGATCTCAAATTTAGGGATCAGTTTTTTGATCTCTGCCGCCAATTGTTCAGGTGTAAAGCTGATGCCTGCAAGGTTATACGATGACCGGATGCTGATCTGCTCGGCAGGCGCATCCATCAAACTGATGGTAGCCCTGATGGCATCGTCCATGTACATCATGGGCAAGGCCGTACCTTCGGCCAGGAAGCTTTCGTAACTGCCGGTTTTTAACGCATGGTGAAATATATGTACGGCATAATCGGTAGTGCCACCGCCGGGGTTAGCTTTCCAGCCTATTAAGCCCGGATAGCGGATACTGCGTACATCAAGTCCGTATTTATTAAAATAGTATTCGCACCAGCGTTCGCCGGCCAGTTTACTAAAACCATAAACCGTGTTAGGATCCATTACGCAATACTGCGGTGTATCATGCTGTGGTGAATGCGGACCGAAAACCGCTATTGAACTCGGCCAAAAAACTTTAGCTGTTTTAAACTCCACCGCGAAATCAAGCACATGCAGCAAGCCGGTCATATTGAGGTCCCAGGCCATTTTAGGCTTTTGCTCGCCCACTGCCGAAAGAATGGCAGCCAGCAGGTAAACCTGCGTGGGGCGATGCTTGTCAAATATGTGGTGCAGGTTGTCTTTATCAAGCACGTTGATCAGTTCAAACGGCCCGGTGCTGCCACGCATAGCATAGGTAGGGCTATTAATATCTGAAGCTACAACAGCCTCGGCACCATGTATATTTCTCAAAGCCATTACCAGTTCGGTGCCTATCTGGCCATTGGCGCCTATCACTAAAATCTTTTCGCTCATGCAATTTTGAGTTTACCGCGCAAAGGTAGGAAATTGACCGTTGATTATTTTTTGATTGCGTTGATTACGCTGATTTTTTGACCGTTGATTTCTGTCTGAATCAGAATTTACAGAATTTAAGGATTTACAGAATTGCTCAGAAATCTGAACTCGAATTAAACGAATTATTTAGAATTTCTTGAATTTTGCTTAGCATTCCATTAATTCGCTTAATTCCAAAAATTCTGGTTCAGACAAATTAATAGCCTTCAGAAGTCACAAGTCAGCCGCGTATCAGCCTTTCGCTCAAGATTTGCGCCAGAAAGAGAATCAGGCAAACCACTCACTTAATCAACCCAGTCAACCACTCGCTCAAAAAGAATTACTCCATAAAAACCATAGACTTTATATTTTCACGATACCAAAAAAATGTGCATATTTGAGGGTTTAACATTTAAAACACATAATTAATTAAAAACAGGCGCTGTGAAGCAGCCTGATACATTTCAAAAACAATTTAAAAAATGAAAGTCGCAGTAGTAGGTGCTACAGGATTAGTAGGCACCAAAATGTTGCAGGTTCTTGCAGAACGCAACTTCCCCGTTACAGAATTAATTCCCGTAGCTTCAGAAAAAAGTATTGGTAAAGAAATTACTTTTAAGGGTAAGCAGTTTAAGGTGGTTTCTGTTGAGGATGCGATTAAGATGAAGCCGGACGTAGCAATTTTCTCGGCCGGCGGAAGCACTTCATTACAGCAAGCTCCTTTATTTGCAGCGGCTGGTACAACTGTTATTGATAATTCATCGGCATGGCGTATGGACCCAACCAAAAAATTGGTTGTGCCTGAAGTAAACGCTGATGTACTTACCGCCGATGATAAAATCATTGCTAACCCAAATTGCTCAACTATACAAATGGTGGTGGCTTTAAAACCACTGCACGATAAATACAAAATTAAAAGGGTAGTAGTTTCAACCTACCAGTCGGTTACCGGTACAGGTGTTAAAGCTGTTGATCAGTTATTTAACGAGCGTAAAGGTATTGACGGACCGAAAGTTTACCCTTATACTATCGATTTAAACGTGATTCCGCAAATTGATGTATTTACCGAAAACGGTTATACTAAAGAGGAAATGAAAATGATCCTTGAAACTAAAAAGATCATGGGCGATGACAGCATTAAAGTAACTGCTACTACGGTGCGCATACCGGTTATGGGCGGTCACTCTGAGTCGGTTAACATTGAGTTTGCCAATGATTTTGATTTGGCCGAAGTTCGTGAGCTGTTAGCTAACGCGCCGGGCATTGTTGTGGTTGATGATACTGCTAACCTGAAATACCCAATGCCACTTGACGCGCATGATAAAGATGAGGTATTTGTAGGCCGTATCCGCCGTGACGAAACTCAGGACAATACGCTTAACTGTTGGATTGTATCTGATAACCTGCGTAAAGGTGCAGCTACTAATGCCGTTCAAATTGCCGAGTACCTTGCTGCTCAGCACCTGATCGGTCAGCCGGTTGAGGCGTAAGTAGATATTACTTTTTAAAAGAATAGGATAGGGATAGTCATTTGATTATCCCTATTTTTATGCCGTAATATTTAATATGAAAATCCTAAAGCTTATTGCAATTTTTTGCATTCTTTCTGCCGATCTTTTTGCGCAGACTCCCAAAGCCATTGAGGCCGATTTTGACAAAGCATTTGAAAAGATTAGCTATTGGAATGAGCATTCATCTGAAGACACCCATGGTGACGGGTTATTTACTGCCAATTTGCAGATTGAAGCAAAAGTGAAATCTTATACCCAAAAATGCCCTGCAGCACTTGATCAGGCATTTAAAAAGATAGGTCTTGTATCCGACGATGGTTTGTTCAGGATATTATCATGGGATAACATGACCGGGGGCACGCAACATGCTTATGAAAACATTATCCAATATAAGTCGGCAGGTAAAACCTTCACTATTGTAGATACTGTAAAAAACGACGATGATTACATATATGCCTATAATAAGTTACATACTTTGAAGGTTGGGAGCGAAATCTATTACCTTACTACTTATTATGGTATTTTCCATACATATGACATGGGAGCCGGGATCAGGGTATTTGCCATTCAGAATGGTAAACTGAATGATAAGGCAAAACTGATAAAAACCAGGAGCGGATTAACTCATAAATTATATTATACTTATCATGTTGGTGAGGAACTCCAAAACGGGCTTGAATACCATCCGGAACAAAAAATAATTACATTTCCTGTTGTTATTGGCGATGGTAAAGTAACCGACAATATTATCACCTACAAATTTAACGGGCAATATTTTGAAAAAATAAAAAGCTAAAAAACAGGTAACTGGCAACGATGATAACAGAATATCCGCCCGGTTTGCTTTTTTTGCGTATCTTGTTTACCGATGAAAACCTTTAAGTTTATAATTGTTTTCTGCTGCTGTTTTTACTCAGCAAATTTGTTTGCCCAAAGTCCGCAGGCCATTGAGGCCGATCTGTTACGGATTTTTAAAAGGGTAAACTATTACGGCTCCCACAAAAAAGAGTGGAAGGCTATTGATTCATTAGAAAAAATGAACAAGATCTTTGGCTTTAAGCTAAAGTATTATACCTCCAAATATCCTGAAACCATTAATTATCCTTTTACCGAACTGGTTAAAGAGCGGGTAGTGATTGCCTCATCTGCCGATGGTTTGTTCCGTACTTATTCCTGGGATACCAGGTTGGGAAGCACCGGGTATGATTTTGATAACGTTTTGCAGTACAAGTTTAACGGCCAGGTTTTCTCGTCCTTAAAAATGGATTCGGTGGGGAAAAAGCATAACCCGGTGTTTTGGTACTCAAAAATCTATACCCTTAAAGCAGGGAGCAAAACTTATTACCTTGCAGCGTATAATTCGGTTCGGTCGAGCGTTGATGCCACGCAGGGGATCCAGTTTTTTGCTATCGAGAACGCTAAACTGAACGGTGCAGTACTGTTGGTTAAAACCACAACGGGTTTGCATAGCAAGCTGTATTTTGATTACAACTTCCTGTCGGTAGTTGATATGAAGGTAATCCCTACCATTTATTACGACGCCAAAACACAAACTATCCATAGCCCCTTAGTTAATGCAAAACGACAGGTTACCCGCGACTATATCGTATATAAATTTACCGGCAAGTATTTTGAACGGGTAAAAAACTAACTTTGCCGCATGATCTCTTTCGCTCACCGTGTATTTATGGAAGTTGCCGCCAACCTGAGTTTCAGTAAGGCCGCACAGGTGCTGTTTATTACGCAGCCCGCCATTAGCAAGCATGTAAAGGCACTTGAAGATCAATACAAAGTGCCCCTGTTTGAGCGTAAAGGCAATAGTATTCTGCTTACCGAAGCTGGTAATAAACTGAACGAATACCTGCAACAGGCAACAGAGATTGAACGGAAGGTTGAGTACGATCTTTCGGTGTTAAGCAACTTGTCACAAGCCGCCGGGCATTTGCGTTTGGGCGCGAGTACAACTATTGCCCTGTATATTTTACCTTCGATACTTTCGGGTTTTCAGCGCGAGTACGCCAATGTTGATGTGCAATTGGTAAACCGTAACAGCGAGTATATTCTGAATGCTTTACTTAACCATGAGATTGATATCGGTATTATGGAGGTAGATAATAAGCTCACCACCGTATCGTACAAACCTTTTATGAGCGATGAGGTGATCCCGGTTTGCTCGGCCAAAAGTCCGCTGGCGGGTAAATCACTAACCTTAAAGCAGTTTGTAAAAACGCCGTTGGCTGTGCGCGAACGAGGCTCCGGTACGTTGAATGCTGTATTGAAAGCACTTTCACCCTTACATATAAAACCGGCCGATCTGTCGGTAAAAATCCGTCTTGGTGGTACCGAGGCTTTAAAAAATTTCCTACTGGCCGATCAGTGTCTTGGCTTTATGCCGCGACCGTCAATTATCCGTCAGCTTGCTGAAGGCGATTTGGTAGAAGTGCCTATTGAAGGATTGAAAATTACCCGTGATTTCTTCTTTATTCGCCGCAAAGGCACTGAAGACTACGGGTTGACGAGCAATTTTATAAACTACGCGTTGCAGCATATTGGGCACTCTGCCGAATAATCGAATGCGAAAGATTTGATCTTTCTTAGAAGATGTTTAAAATTCATTAATGCAAATTACAGGTATGTGAATATTCATTGCCGTTGGTTTTAACCAACGGAATAATGAATAGCGACAAATGGGCTTTAGCCTAAATCTGTTCGCTTTAATTGGGCTAAAGCCAAGACTTTTCAGTTTTTTACCGTTGGTTAAAACCAACGGCAATGAATATTTTGAATTTTAAACAGCTACGTGATTGTTTTGATCAATGGCGGTTGGCAGATTTAAGACTCTTTAAAGGGGCAGCGTCATGTGCTGCCTTTTTTATTATATGCCTTTGAAAGATAGGACGGATACTGGACATTATACTTTTGTCATCCTCTCTAAAAAATAAATCTTAAAAATATAGTACTATGTATTGTATAGTACCATGTTTAATATTAACTTTGTTTTAATCAGAAGAAAACAATTTTAATATTATTAAAATGGACACTAAACCTCTGCTTTATACCGGCATCATCATTCCCATTATATTTTGGCTTTCAACCATTATATGCGGTTTTATACACGGCAATTACAATCATATCAGTAATACCATAAGCGAGTTAGGAGCCATCGGCACAAAATCCGAAACCTTGATGGAAACATTTACGCTGCTTTGTACCGTGCTCAGCGTGTTTTTTATGGCCGGCTTGTTTATAGCGTGCAGTCAGTTGAAGCTTAATATCCTGCCTGTGTTTGGGGTTGTCGGTTTCCCGGTTATGTTTGGCTGGGCGGCTATTTTTCATTCGGGGAATCGCCTGCATTCGGCTTCGGGGCCGGTGTTTTTGCTGCTTTATATAGGTGCGTTGCTATCCGTTATTTTATGGCGGGGCGATAGCTTTAAGCAAATCAGAAAGCTCTCGTTATTGAGCCTTGGTGTTATGCTGCTCATTTTTATCCGTTTTATTCCTTCGGCCACTATTGAAAACAATTATATCGGGCTTATTCAACGATTTGCCCACCTGGGCTGGTCGGTATGGTTTATATCGATGGCAGCTTGTTTTATAAAGCTGCTTAACAGAAAAGAACAACATCAATTAAAATAATCATCATTAAAAAATAACAACATGAAAAAATTAGGATACGTATTGATTGTAATAGGCGTGATAGCGCTGTTAGATGGCTGTCGCATAGGCGGAAGACACACGGTTATTGTTGAAAACGGCAATGGCAAAGAAAGGCGGATTGAATACTGGGGACATGTATATTTTTCGGCCGACAGCACAGGCATCGCCCAGATCTCGCCTAATGGTAAGGTGAAATATAAAAATGACGACTTTGAAATAAACGCCGAAAGCGATCATAATGGTCGTATCACTTATCAGTTTAATGACAGCGAAAAGAAAAAGGAACTGGATAACAACGAGAAGATCTTATTAGCGCGTGCCGTACGGGATATGATGAAAGTAGGGCATAGTAATAAATAGGTAAATGCTTGTCATTCCGAGTGAGAACGAAGAATCTTCTTCAATATGCAAAGCCGCCGTGCATAGCGAAGAAGATCCTTCGTGCCTCAGGATGACAAAAGGTAAAAAGGGGGGATATAAGACAACTGATTAACAATGCCTTACTTCGTCCTTACATATGTTTCGTTATAACCATCGGCTATATAAATATCATACATATAGAGGCTATCGTTCCTGATAAGGTATGCAACGGGGCGGGTATCCAGCGTAGGGCCGGATATCAACAATGCATCCACCGTTTGGGTTGAACTAACCTTGAAATTTTTGGTTGTACGGAATTTGGCTTCTATCAATAACTTATTGTCCTGAAAACTCTGAAAACTGCTGTCCGCATTGAATTCGTAACGAGCAGTATAGCCGCTGCTTTGCGGTGTGCTGGTAGAACCGCCGATGCCGCCAACTGACTTTACCCAGCGCCATTTGCCAATGATGGTGTTGCTGCCCGCGCCGGGAATATTGTCTTTATTGCAAGCTGTGATACTACATAATACAATCGCGGAGATTAATAGCAGGATATTTTTCATAATTGTGGGTTTATAAAATACTTTACGGCATATTATTTCACTTTGCTACAATGTGTTGTAAATAATTTAAAGAAAATGCTTCTTGCATATTCAGCAAAATTCTTTGTATCATTAAAGCATGATAATTGTAATACAGTGTAAAGACAAAGTGGGCCTTGTGGCTGCCATATCTGCAACATTAGCCAAACACCTTCTTAACATAGTTTCCATGCGTGAGCATGTTGATCATAACGAAAATGTTTTTTTTACCCGTCTGGAGGTTGAAGACGGCGAAGATTCCGGGATTGAAGATTCATTACGAAAAATATTACCCGAAGGGGCCTACATTGCAGTAAACCCCGAACCTGTTAAAAAAATAGTGGTGCTGGCCACTAAAGAATATCATTGTCTGAGCGATATCCTGGTGCGTAACCACTTTAATACCCTTGGTGCAAGTGTACAATGTGTTATTGGTAATCATGCCAAACTGCAGGATATATGCGAGCGCTTTGATATCCCCTTTTATTACATCAGCCATGAAGGGGTAAGCAAACCAGAATTTGAACAGCAGGTGATAGCTACCATTAAGCAGTACACTCCTGATTATGTAATACTCGCCAAGTTTATGCGGATTCTGTCGCCGGAGTTTGTGGCCGAATTCCCGATGAAGATCATCAATATCCATCACTCGTTTTTACCGGCGTTTATAGGCGCTAATCCATATAAGCAGGCATTTGAACGTGGTGTTAAACTGATAGGGGCTACCGCGCATTACGTATCAAATGAACTGGACGAAGGACCGATCATCGCCCAGCAGATTGTCCCGGTAAACCATTCCTACAGCTGGACGGATATGGTAAAAGCCGGTCAGGAGGTTGAAACCGCCGTATTGGCCAAAGCTCTGAAACTTGTTTTTGAAGACCGGGTGTTTGTGTTTAAGAATAAAACGGTAGTGTTTGGGTAGGATTTAAAGCGGGCGGAAAAGTGCGATTCCCTCCCCTGGGAGGGTGTAGGGAGGGGTTTCTGCAAGATGCTCAATCTCGCAATACGTATAACCCCTCCCTGCCAACACACAATGCTAACGCGCCCCTCCCGAGGGAGGGAATGAATAAACCGGTGAATGAGAAAAATCTGCTTAGCTCAACGGCAAAGCATAATAAAACGTAGTACCTTTCTTTTCCTTGCTTTCGGCCCAAAGGCGGCCGTTTATTTTATTGATGAACTCCTTGCAAATGGTTAAGGCTATACCGGCTCCTTTATCAAGCGAATCGGTTTTTTGATTGTTGTTGAAGGAGAACAGCTGCTTCATCATGTTTTCGCTTATTCCTCGCCCTTCATCTTTTACAGATACGATGAGTTCATTGGCGTTAACCTGCGCTTTTACTGTAATTACTCCTCCGGCAGGTGAAAACTTGATGGCATTATGGATGAGGTTGCGATTAATGAATTGGATGATCTCCTTGTCCGAAAAATAGTTCAGATCAGCAAGTACCTCGTTCCTGAACTCGATTTTTTTTGTGTCGATGCTGAGTTTGAACATGGAGGCCGCGTCATCAATGAGTTCTTTTACAGATAGTGTTTGCGCATTGAAAACATACCCCGAAAGCTGCTTTTTGATCCATTGCAGGATATTATCAAAGGTGAGCAAGATGTTTTGGATATCGGTTTCTATCTGGTCGTACAATCCCGTTAATTGTTCTTTTTCAAAATCGCCCTCATCTTCGCGCAGCAAACGGATCATCGAAATTGTTGAAGCCAGCGGTGCCCTGAAATCATGGGCCAGCATAGATATCAGCCTGCCTTTAAATTCGTCGGTAAGCTTTAGCTCCTCATTTTGCCCGGCTATTTTTTCATTAAGTACCGATAACATCCGCGAGTGTCGGCGCACCTTGCCATTCATGCGCGATAGTAAGGCTATAAATACAAAGCTCAATACGCTGAGTGCAATCAGGAGCCAAATCTTTACACTATTATTTTTATTAACTACTTCAAGGCTTTTCACCTGTTGTTGGGCATTATTGTAGGCGATGTAATCGCCCAAAAAGGCATTACTATTGATGTTAGTTTGCTCAAGCGATTTTACCAGCAGCTTATTAATGCGAGCCTGGCTGGCAGCATCATTTTTAAGTTCATAGCAGTGCAATAATGATTTTAAAACTTCGGTTTGCCAATAGATAAATTTATTGGCCATTGCCGTTTTGTAAATGATGTTATACTCGGCTATGGCGCTGTCAACCTGTTTTTTTGCTAAATAGTAATCGGCAAAGGCGTTATAAGCCTCCAGTTCGTGGTACTCCCAGTTTTTACTTCGGGCAATTTGTAAGGAGTGTTTTATAAAGGGCAAGGCTTGTTCATGTTTGCCTTGCTGCATGAGCCTGTCGGCATAAAGCTGATCGATAACCAGAAGGGTGCGGTTGTCTTTAAAATGATTGGCTACATCCGTTGCCTTTTTCAGGTAATAGACTACTGAGTCCGGAGCAAGCACCGGGTTCATATCGGCATAGTTGGCGTACAGCATGCTGGCCATGGTATCTGCCGGGGCTTTTAACATTTCGTTAAGTGCCTTTTTGGTAAACTGCATTGATTTAATGCTGTCACCAATAAAACTATAGGTAATGGCGGAGTTCATGAGCATGGACGCTACCTCGCCGTGATTGCCATACTTTTTATAAATTGCCAGGGCCTGGCTGTAATAGGTTAAACCCTGGCTATACAAACCTTTAAGGGATAGTGCCGCACCAATATTGGCTAAGGCATCGGCCTTGCCGGGCTCATTATGAAGGCGGGTAGCCATGGCATTTCCTTTTATACCGTAGTAAAAGCAGCTATCGGCACTTTCCATATGCAACATAAAGCCCAGCTTGTTAAACAGGTTAAGATAGGTGATGCTATCTTTTGTTTGGGCCATTTGTTGCCTCAGCTTGCTGATATCGGCTGTTTGGGCAGATACATTGGTGTGTAAAAACAGCGCCAAAACCAGGCACACCAAAGGTGTAAGCGTTTTTGCAAATGACTGTTTATACATAAAGCAACAATGTTTAAGACGCGGGCTAATCCGCACACCAATTAAGAATATTTTTAATTAATTATTAACTTTTTCTGGAAATAATCTTGGTCTTAAAAAATATAACTCAATATTCGCTTTTAATTTGTTCAAATGCAGGCGGCATTTGAATTAACTATTTACCTATGAAAAAAGTACTTTCTTTAGTGTTTATGACTATGCTTTCTGTTTCAGTAAGTTATGGTCAGCATCAGCTTACTGTGGCTACTTACAATTTGCGCAATGATAATGCCACAAACGATGATTCTGTACGTGGGAATGGCTGGAAACAGCGCCTGCCTGTTATTGCTCAGCTTATCCGTTTTCATGATTGGGATATCTTTGGTACCCAGGAGGGATTGGTACACCAGCTTAACGGTTTAAAGCAAGCCATGCCACAGTATACCTATACAGGCATAGGTCGTGATGACGGCAAAACGGAAGGTGAGTTTTCGGCTATATTTTATAAAAGGGGTAAGTTTAAATTGCTGAAGCATGGCGATTTCTGGATGGCTCCAATTACAGATAAACCAAACAAAGGCTGGGACGCGGCACTGCCGAGGATCTGTTCATGGGGATATTTCCAGGAAATAAAAACCGGCTTTAAATTTTACTACTTTAACCTGCACATGGATCATATAGGTGTGGTGGCCCGCCGCGAAAGCGCTAAGCTGGTATTGAAAAAAGTAAAAGAAATGGGTGGTAATTCACCAACCATTTTATCGGGCGATTTTAATGTTGATCAAACCTCTGATAGCTACGCGGTGATCAACAACTCGGGGGTACTAAAAGATAGCTACGAACTTTCGCCCATTAAATATGCTACAAACGGAACGTTTAATGATTTTAATGCTAACGACAAATCCACCGGCCGGATAGACCATATTTTTGTAACTAAAGATTTTAAGGTAAAGCGTTACGGAGTTTTAACAGATACCTACAGGGCCAAGGCAAAAGGGAGTGACAAATACGAGGCTAAAGAGCCAAGCGACCATTTCCCGGTAATGATAATGGTGGATCATAAATGACCCACCATACCAGAGATTTAGTTGATTGATTAACTAAGATCGTTATAAAGATTACTTCACAATAAGTGTAGCAATCGAATGTGGCAGGGCAGTAGTGCCGGCCGCTTTTCCTTTTATCCAAAGGCTGTAATCTATTTTTTCGTCGGTTTTGTTCATTACCACAACGGCAATTGAACCATCCGGGTTTTGATAAGCTGTTGTTAACAGTTTATCGCGGCTGGCTACAGCGCTGATGCGTTTAGCACCCGGATGAATGTATTTAGAGAAATGACCGATGTAGTAGTATGAGCTGGTATAGATCAGGCTTCCGTTACGCAGGTCGGCATGTACCGGTGCAAAGCAGAAGTTACCAACATGGTTTGGTCCGCCTTTTTCATCAAGCAACACGTTCCAGTCGGTCCATGCTACGGTACCGGCATTAAAGTCATTGATCATGGATAAACCATAGCGTTCACCAAGCGACCAGTCATTGATCTTATTAAAATCGAACTTTTCGATACAACCTTCAGTAAATACCAGGTTTTTGTTAGGGAACGCTTCGTGGGTACGGCGTGTTGCCTCAAAGTTTTGGCCAGCACCTGTCCATGTTTCATACCAGTGGAAACCGATACCCCAAATATATTTAGCAGCAGCAGGGTCTTCCAGGATGGTGCTGGCACGCTGATAAAGCAAATCGCGGTTGTGGTCCCAAACAATGAGTTTTTTGCTTGCCAGACCTTGTTTTTGTAGTGTTGGGCCTAAAAAGTTCTTTACAAAATCACGCTCTTCTTCGGCTGTGTACATACATGATTCCCAGGTTTGTTTAGCCATAGGCTCGTTTTGTACCGAAAGGCCCCAGATTGGGATGCCCTCTTTTTCGTAAGCTTTGATAAACTTTACATAAAAGTTGGCCCAGCTTTGGTCAAACTCTTTTTTAAGCTTACCGCCATGCAATACATCATTATTATCTTTCATGAATGCCGGAGGGCTCCATGGCGATACAAACATGGTAAGTTTACCACCAGCGGCAGCTGTAACTGCTTTAATAAATGGAATACGGTAGGTTTTATCATGGCTGATATCGAAGGTTTTTAGCTCCTTGTCGCCATCTTTTACGTAGCTATAGCTATCACTCGAAAAATCGCAGCTTTGAATATTGGTACGGGCGAAGGAATAGCCAATACCCCTGGCTTTATCGTAATAAGCAGTTAAAAATTCCTTTTGCTTATCCTTAGGTAGTTTGGCAAAAGTTTCGGCAGAAGCATCGGTAAGGGCGCCGCCGATACCAATCATGGTTTGGAATGTTTTGGCAGGGTCAATAAATACTGCTACCTCAGTTTCTGCTGGTTGCGGCTTGTCGGCAAATTTCAGCGTTTCGGTTTCTTTGAACTTGTACCCGGCATTTTGCTCAGATACGATCACTTTTACAGATTTACCTGCTGCCGAATACGGGGCTTTACCCTGGGCGCTGACAAAGCCAGCCTTTAATAATCCGCCCGCTATGAAACAGGCAATTAAATACTTTTTTTGCATGAGTTTAATTAAATAGGCTTGCCGGTTTGGTTACGAGCCTGGACTATGGCTAACCGGAGTTTTCAAATTTATTAAACTTAATCAGAAAAAAGCAAAATGCGAAATATAAATTATTGCGATTTACACCCGTTTTAATAAAAATGATACGCATCGATACCAAAGATTTTTTTATTTTAATTAATTGATTATTAGTGATTTATGTCGTATTAAAATGCTATTTTCTATTTGGTTTTGATGCGCTAAAATCCGTTAAAAATTGTGGTGTATTTTGTACACGGTTGTTAACTAAACTACATGATTTGAGAGGATACTACGCCTCGTGTCTTTTGAAGACTTACGAAGTTTCAAAAACTTCGTAAGTCTGTGATTGGTCGGCGCAAAGAAGCCTTTCTGCTGCAAGCCTTTTTGAGTACTTTTGTGGCCACAAAAGTACCTGGCCTCGCGCGGCCAGGAGCGCGATGACGTAAGTTCATTACAACAATAGTTGTTACCCGCCGCTGCGCTATTGCTTCATGCCTCGCAATGACGCGGCGGATATGTCATTTATCTTTCACAGATCTCTATTTTCTCCCACTCAAGATGACAAGCCCCGCGCACCTAGTGTCAATCGCCTCCACAGATCCCGTTTGTTCAACGCGTTGGAATGTGCTAACTTCGCGGCATGTATCAGTTGATAAAACCCATCCTGTTTAAGTTCGATCCCGAAAATGTGCATTACTTTGTTACCCGTAACCTCAAACGTTTTAACCGTTTCCCGGGTGGTACAGCATTAAGTAAGGCAATCTGGGATGTGAAAGATCCAAAGCTTGAACGTGAAGTTTTTGGTCTTAAATTCAGGAACCCTGTTGGTCTTGCCGCGGGTTTTGACAAAAATGCCGAAATGATGGGCGAGATGGCTAATATGGGTTTTGGCTTTGTTGAGATTGGGACCGTTACACCCTTGCCTCAACCGGGTAATGATAAACCGCGCATGTTTCGCCTGCCGGCAGATAGCGCGCTTGTTAACCGCATGGGTTTTAATAATTTTGGTGTGGATATCGCTGCCGAGCGCATTGCAGCCTTCAGACGCGATCCTAAAAACGCTAATAAAGGTTTAATCATCGGCGGAAACATCGGCAAGAACAAAGTTACCCCTAATGAGGAGGCTGTAAGCGATTATATTAAATGCTTCGACCGTTTGTTTGATGTGGTTGATTATTTTGTTGTGAACGTAAGCTCACCTAATACCCCTGGCCTGCGTGCCCTGCAGGAGAAAGGCCCGTTGATGGAAATTCTGAACACCTTGCAGCAACGCAATAATAAAAACGGTGTCAGCAGACCTATACTGCTAAAAATTGCCCCTGATTTAACCGACTCACAATTGGATGATATTGTTGATATCGTTCAGCAAACAGGTATAGCAGGCTTAATAGCCACTAATACTACTATCAGTCGGGAAAACCTATCATCGCCATCAAAACTAAAAGAAGAAATGGGTGGGTTAAGCGGCAAACCACTTACCAAACGCTCAACAGAAGTTATTGCTTATCTGCATGAAAAATCAAAAGGTTCATTCCCTATTATAGGAGTAGGAGGGATTCATTCGGCTGAAGATGCTATTGATAAACTAAATGCTGGTGCGTCATTAGTGCAGCTTTATACGGGCTTTATTTATGAGGGACCGGGATTGATTGGCAGGATTAATAAAAAGCTTCTGAACCGGGATTAAACGGATTTTCTTTTTGATCCCCGTGCCCCGCGGATATTCTGTGTTTTCAACTCCTGTCATCGATGTATTCCAACACTTGTCTACTGGCGACCGTGAGGACACGGTTGCGGGAAAATGAACATCTGTTAACTCTCCCCGTTTCCGTGTCCCCACGGAAACGCTACTGTCTTTTTGTTATTGAACAGTATTTAACATGAGCCTATGAGGACACAAGCTCGGAGAGACGAGAGCATTACGCCCATCCTTAAATCCTAAAAATCATGGTTTAGATTCAGGCATAAAAAAAAGTCCCGCCGGATACCGGCAGGACTTTAAGTCTTTTTTCTTCTAAAGAAGAAGGAGATAAATTATTTACCTAATGCGATATCTAAAGCTGCATTGTTTTTAGCTATCTGGCTGTGTTTTGACTCAGCAGAACGGCTTCCGTATTCCAGGTTAGTAGCCAGTTTAAGGAACTGAACTTCTAAACGTGAAAAAGTTTTATTTCTCCTGTCTTTTCTTTTTAAACGAGTAACGCCCATTGTCTTGTATTTTAAATATTTTTTAACCCTGAGGTCGGAAGCGGATTCGAACCGCTGTAAAAGGTTTTGCAGACCTCTGCCTAGCCACTCGGCCATCCGACCCTTTTTTAAGGACTGCAAAGATAGTAATTATTTTTAGCGAACAAATTTATTTGAACGAATTTCGCTTAATTTCTGAACAAAGTATGGCCGTGGCAATGGCAACATTCAATGATTCGGCCTGTCCTACGCGCGGAATAGTTACTTTTTTATTGATTAAGTCCTGTATTTCAGGGCGTAAGCCATTACCTTCGTTTCCCATGGCCAATAAACCCTCCGTTCCGAAATTTGTAGTATAAATATTTTCACCATCCAGCATTGCGCCAAATAAAGGGAGTTTTATCTGGGGGAGGATGGTTAACAGATCGCCGTAGTGTACGTTTACTCTTGCTAAGGACCCCATGGTTGCCTGTACCACTTTCGGGTTGTAAACGTCAACAGTGTCTTCAGAGCAAATGATATCGGCAATGCCAAACCAGTCGGCCGTGCGGATAATGGTACCCATGTTGCCGGGATCCTGCACACCATCAAGCACCAGCGAAAACTTGTTTTTCAGGAGGTTATAATTTAATGCGGGCCATTTTGGTATTTTAACCAAACCAATTACCTCTTGCGGGGTTTTCAAACTGCTGATCTTTTCCAGGTCGGCCGATGAAATTTCCTGAAAATTTATTTTTCGGGATAAATTCAGCATTTTTGGAGCAGTTTCGGCGGTATGGTATATAGTATCAACCTGGTATGCGGCATTTACAAACTCGATAACCGATTTGTAGCCTTCAACCAAAAACAAGCCATGCTCTTTACGGAATTTTTTATGTTGTAAGGACTTTAATAAACTGATCTGTGATTTTGAAAGCATATACTAAACCTGCTGTTTACCGCCTTACAATATTAAGTATTTTGCTGGTTATTATCGGTTCGGGCTGCAGTATTACCCGTGGCATCCGTAAAGACCAGGCGCTGGTGCGCAAAATTACCATTAAAGGAATCGACGAAGAATTTTCTGAAGCTGCTATAAATTATGTAGATAAGGAGCAGCAACCCAACAACTGGCTCAATTTACAGCTCTACTATACTTTCAGTAAAAAAGGTAAAAAAAATATTGGTGAAGCCCCGGTGGTTGTGGATAGCAACCTGATTGAGTACTCGCGCCTGCAGATGGAAAAGTTTATCCGCAGCCGTGGTTATCTTAAAGGCAGGGTTACCGATAGCGTTGTGATCAAAAAGCAAAAGGCCGAATTAGTTTTTACTGCCGATGAAGGCCCTATGTTCCGCATCCGTAAGTTTACCGATAGTATCGGCGATAACAATATCAAAAACCTATACAACGCCAACCGCAATAAAATTACGCATATACAACCCGGCGGGCGCTTTGATACCGATAGCTTAGCTTACGACCGGGATCAGCTTTATCTGTTGATGAAGCATAACGGCTACTATGATTTTTACCGCCAGTATATCAATTTTACTTACGATTCAACCTTTAACAGCAGTGTTGTTGATGTAAAAATGATCATTGATAATCCGGCAGGGAAAACCCAGCACCCGGTTTATACCATCAACAATACATTGATCACGATATCAAACAGCCAGGGCCGTACCCTTGGTAAAGTTGATACCATACAGGTCGACTCGCAATTCAGGTTTGTTGATTACTCAAAAAGGTTTAAGCCAAGAGTAGTAACCGATTATGTTTTCCAGAAAAAGGGCGAGATCTATGATATTGATAAGCAAACACGCACCACCACGCGCTTATCAGAGTTAAACGTTTTCAGAAATGTGCCCAACCCGGTTTACGAAAAGCTGAAAGATAGCTCCAATAAGCTCGATACCCGGATAGATATAGTGCCCCTGAAACGCATGAGCGACCGTGTGGAAGGAGAGGTGCTGTTTAGTGGGGGGCGTTTTGGTTATAACGTAGGTAATACTTTTACCGACAGGAACTTATTTAAACAGGCTGCTATTTTGCAGTTAAAAGTGAACTGGAGTATCCTTTTTGATAATGGAAATACAGTAGGTAACGATCATAGCAGTATCCAAAACCAGGAGTTCAGGGCTGGTGCGCAGCTTACTTATCCCCGCCTTTTGTTGCCGTTTAAATTTCCTTTCCTCGGTAAATTCGCAGTTCCGCATACTACATTCTCGTCAAACTACTCACTGTTCTTTCAAAAAGACCTGGTTAAGCGCGAAAGTTTTATCAATTCCATCACTTACGACTTTTTTGATACGCCATATAAATCACATACTATTACGCCCATCAGTATTGAATTTTCCAGAGGTATAATTGATCCGGCAGCACGTGATACCTTACTTAAGCAAAATAGGTACTCGTACGTTTATCTTATCGGGCGTACCGTTTTTACGGCGGGAAGCCAATACACTTACCAGGTTAATGCCATAAAGCTTAACAGCTACGAAAACTTTACCTATTTCCGCGGTAGTTTAGATCTTGGCGGCAACTTTCTTAATCTCATCAGTAACATTACAAACGCCCCTAAAGATACTTTAGGGCAACATAAACTTTTTGGCTATACCTTTGCTCAATACACCAAGGTTGAACTGGATACCCGTTTTTACCGCAGCTTAGGCGGCGAAAGGCAGTTTGTGTTCCGTATTAACCCAGGTATTGGTATTCCTTACGGTAATAGTAATCAGCTTATTTTTGAGAAGAACTTCTATACCGGTGGTGCCAATGATATCAGGGCCTGGTTGCCGCGCACCCTTGGACCGGGGCAATTTAACCGGGGAACCTATTATGGTGCGGATAATACCACAAGGGCCCGCTTAAAATATCTTGATGAGTTTGGTGAAATTAAATTTGTAGCCAATGCCGAATACCGCTATAAGCTTGCCGATAACTTTTTTGGAGCGAAGCTTAAAGGCGCATTTTTTGTTGACGCAGGTAACGTATGGCGCTTACATGATGAGCCGGATAACCCGAATGGTCAGTTCAAGTTCAGTAATTTTTTAAGCTCAACAGCAATGGGCATAGGTACCGGTCTCCGGTTTGATTTAAGCTTCTTTGTTTTCAGGCTGGATGCCGCCTTTAAATTTAAAGACCCTCAATTTAATGGCAGCGACCAATGGGTATTGGTTAACCATGCAGGCGAATTATTCAGCAAAGGCTCATTCAAAAAAGCTTACGAAGCAGCCAACGGAGGCGAAAGCTACAACTTTATGCAGCTTAACTTTGGTATAGGATTGCCATTTTAGTTAGGTTAAGCTGAAAGGTAAAAGGAAAAAGGTATTGAAAATCAGATGATAAGCCTCGTTTGAATAATTCGTAAAGCCACTGCAATCTTTTGCTACTTGATTTGCAAAGCTGCAGCTACCTTTTGCCTTTCACCTTTATCCTTTTACCACCTCTCCGAGTCTAAAACATATTCTTCAATCCGTCAATAATACTTTCGAAAAAGGTTGGAATGCTTAAGCCGTTGTGATAGTTGAAGTATAAGAAAATACAGAAGATCACTACCGCGATAATAATGAAGCGCTTAAACATATAGGCCAGCAACACCAGCAAAAGCGGGACAGCCACCAACAGTACCCAACTGATATGGAAAGGACTTAGTTTACTATCGTGTTTATAGATGTAATACAATATGGCATGTGTTCCGCTATCGTTCATATGCTTGGCATACAAAAAGCTTGAACGATCGAGCTTGTGACGATAGAAAGCTGTGCCTTTGTCAAACTTCAGTTCTTCGGTAAAGCCGTTCATGACAAAGGTGAAAACGCCGTTTACATTTTCCTGTATCACGCCTGCTGTATCGGTGGCTACCACGGCAACCTCGTCAACAGCGAAGGGGTTTTCTTTAACTACAAAGTTGTTAATGGCGGTTTTATCGGCAAATGCAAAGCTGTGTGCAGCGGTAATAAGACAAAAAATAAGTAAGAGTTTTTTCATGGTTGATAGAAAGCTTCTTTATCGATGCTGTAATTATCTGCAATAAAAATAGTGTTTTTTATGAGCTATCGGTTAAGGAAATAAATACTCACGTTAAGCACGCTGGCAAAACTCACCCATAACAAATAGGGGACAAGCAGCCATGCGGCAGTCCGGCTAAACTTGTTAAACCAGTTTGTATTGATCATAATGCTGATCCACAGTAAAATGATTACGATCATGGCAGCGGCTATCTGGTGCATGCCGAAGAATATGATTGACCATGAAAAGTTTAAAGTAAGCTGAATAGAGTATACCGAGCGGGCTATGATATAAGCGGGCTTGCGGCTGCGTTGTTTCCAAACCAGGTAAGCCGAGGTTGCTATCATGATATAAATTACCGTCCAAACCGGCGCGAATAGCCAGGATGGGGGATTAAACGGAGGCTTTTTGAGGGTATTGTACCAACCCGCAATTTCGGGCCGGGTTACCAGTGAGGCCACAAATCCGATAGCCAAAACAATCAGCAGACTGATAAGGTACGGCAAAAATTGAAAACGTTTGGTAGATACAGCTACTGGCATAATGTTTTATTGAACCGTTAAAAGGGCCGGAAGTTTCATCGCAAGACCATAATTTTTAAAACTAAACAAAATGAACATTTTGTGTTGATATGATAACCGTTTTGCAATAATTACACAGCAAATAGGTGGTATTAACAGTTAAATGTTAGTTTAGCCACCATGATAAAAGCCTACAGGTTATATACCGGCGAAGACGGTCATTCGCACATAGAAAAAGGTATGGTTGAATTAGGTCCGCTGAATGAAGCTTTGGCCATCAGGTTCCAGGAGTCGGAACCGTATGCGTTTTATGATTATCACAATGCCCCTACGCATCAATATGTGATTTCTATTACAGGAATACTTGAATTTGAAACGTATCCAGGCGAAAAGTTTATACTTAAGCCCGGCGAGATCCTGGTAGCGCAGGATACTACAGGTACCGCCCATAAATGGAAATTAATTGATGATGCCCCCTGGAAACGGGTTTATGTTAGCTATGATCCAGAAAAACCTATAAATTTTGTGGCTGATAAATAAAAGAATAACTACCGCGGGTTTAGCGAAGCGTAACCCGTGGTTGAGTATAGCCGAAGCTTTCAGCTTCGCCCTTTCTGTCCCGTCAGGGTCTCTCGCAGAGGACCCTGAGGCCTTAAGTAATATTCCTTTTACAAATCCTGATACTAAACCGAACAAAGTTTCCATAGTTGCGGCAAATCAGTAAATTCGGCAAATACCTTTTATAATCCACAAATGAAAAATACCGTACAAAACTATCGCCGCAATTTTTTAAAGACAGCCGCTTTGGGTACTATCGCCTCTATGGGCATTCCTTCCATTGTGTCGTCGGCATTGGCTGCCGAAAAACCGGCAAAAAAATTAACCTTTAACCAGGGCGACGTAGTACTTTTTCAGGGCGATTCCATCACCGACTGGGGCCGCGATCATAACAAAACCGAACCCAATACTACCAGCGCTTTAGGCTCCGGCTATGCGTTGCTTACAGCTTCGCAATTGTTGCTAAAACACGCTGATAAAGGTTTAAAAATCTACAATAAAGGTATCAGCGGTAACAAGGTATATCAACTGGCCGAGCGCTGGGATACTGATTGTTTAGCCCTGAAACCCAATGTGCTGAGCATCCATATTGGCGTTAACGATTTTTGGCATACGCTTACCGGCGGCTACACCGGCACAATTGATACTTATATCACCGATTATAAAAAACTGCTTACCCGCACCAAACAAGCCTTGCCGGATATTAAACTGGTGATCTGCGAGCCTTTCGCCGAAAAAAATGTAAAGGCTGTTGATGATAAATGGTACCCAACGTTTGATTTGTTCCGCAAAGCGGCCAAAGATATAGCTGCCGAGTTTGACTCGGTATTTGTGCCTTATCAATCAGCATTTGACAAAGCCGAGCAAACCGCCCCGGCCACCTACTGGAACCTTGATGGCGTACACCCCAGTGTAGCCGGCGAAGCCCTCATGGCCCAAACATGGCTGAAAGCCGTAGGAACTGTTTAAAGGTAAAAGGCTAAAGATTGTTTTAAGGTAAAAGGATAAAGGTAAAAGGCAAAAGGTAGCTACAGCTTTGCAAGTGGCTAACCTGCATTTTACCTTTCGCCTTTTACCTTTATCCTTTCACCTTCCCCAAAAGACCTTTCGCCTTTAACCTTACAACAAAAACCGTATCTTTGCGCGTAAATGATTGCTATAAATAACCTTACGTTCGAGATTGGTGCGCGGGCCCTATATGATGAAGCCAACTGGCATATTAAACCCGGTGAAAAAATTGGTTTAATCGGTGCCAACGGTACTGGTAAAACCACCCTTTTAAAAATTATTGTAGGCGATTACAAGCCTACCTCCGGAACTGTTTCAATGGCTAAGGACCTTACCATGGGGTACCTTAACCAGGATTTGCTTTCTTATTCATCTGATAAAAATATTGTACATGTGGCCATGGAAGCCTTTGAGCGCCAGAACCAGCTGCACGATGAGATCGAAAACCTGCTTAAAAAGCTGGAAACGGATTATAGCGAAGAACTATTAAATAAACTAAGCGACAAACAACACGAGTTTGAGTTGCTTGACGGCTACAATATCGAATACAAAGCTCACGAAATTTTGGCGGGCTTAGGTTTCAGCGATGAGGATTGCAAGCGTAAGTTGAGCACTTTTTCGGGTGGTTGGCGTATGCGTGTAATGCTGGCCAAGATACTTTTGCAGGCACCGGATATCCTGTTGCTGGATGAGCCTACCAACCACCTCGACTTACCGTCTATCCAATGGCTGGAAGATTACCTGAAAGCTTTTACAGGTGCTATCATTATCGTATCGCACGATAGGTGGTTCCTGGATAAGGTTATTAACCGCACCGTTGAATCGCGTAAAGGTAAACTAACCGTTTACGCGGGCAACTATACTTTCTATCTCGAAGAAAAAGCATTGCGCGAAGAAATTCAGCGTGGTGAGTTTAAAAACCAGCAATCAAAAATTAAACAGGAAGAGCGTTTGATCGAGCGTTTCCGTGCCAAAGCCTCAAAAGCTAAAATGGCGCAGTCCCGCATCAAAATGCTGGATAAAATGGAGCGTATTGATGATGTGGATGATGATAACCCATCGGTTAACTTCGCTTTCCGTTTCTCCAAGCAATCGGGCAGGCACGTGGTAACCTTAGAGGATATCGTTAAAAAATATCCTGCTATTGATATTTTAAATGGCGGCGAGGCTGTAATTGAAAAAGGTGATAAAATCGCCCTGATCGGTGCAAACGGTAAAGGTAAATCAACCTTACTGCGTATCATCGCCTCGGCCGATAAGGATTATACAGGTACCATGACTACAGGCCATAACGTAACCACTACGTTTTTTGCCCAGCACCAGTTGGAGTCATTACACCTCGAAAACCAGATTCTTCAGGAGCTGCAGGCATTCGCTCCAAAACATACCGATACCGAGTTGCGTACCATTTTAGGTTCGTTCCTGTTTACCGGCGATGATGTGTTCAAGAAGATCAAGGTATTATCGGGTGGCGAAAAATCGCGCGTGGCTTTAGCTAAGGCGCTTACTGCAGATGCTAACTTCCTGGTACTGGATGAGCCTACCAACCACCTGGATATGCAATCGGTAAATATCCTGATCCAGGCGCTTGACCAATATGAAGGTACTTTCATTGTGGTATCGCACGACAGGTATTTCCTTGATAACGTAGCCAACAAGATTTGGTTTATTGAAGATCAGAAGATCAAGATCTATCCGGGTACTTATGCCGAGTTTGACGAATGGAACGCCAAACGCAAACTGGAACCCAAAGCTGCCGCACCCGCACCTCAGCCTAAAAAGGAAGAGAAAAAGCCTGAGCCTGTTAAACAGCCACAAGGCGAAAGCAAGCACCAGCAGCTTAAAAAACTGAACCAGGACCTGGTCAAAATGGAAGAACAGATTGCTAACCTCGAAAAAGAGGTAAAGCAGTTTGAAACCCAACTGGCCGACGAGAAAATATATAGCGATAACGCCAAACTAAAACAAACCAACGCCGCCTACGCCGCTAAACAAGCCGAACTGAAACAAATTCAGGAAAAGTGGGAAGCACTGGCCGAGCAGATTTTGGAGTTGGAATCGTAATACCCCTCCCAACCCTCCCCAAAAGGAGAGGGCTTTAAAAGGATTATAGAACTAAAGCCGTTATTGCATTGCAATAGCGGCTTTTTTATATTCGTTTATAAAACCTAATTAGTAAATGATCAAACAATATCGTGGGCTTGCCATAGCCGTGTTAATCTCCAGTTCTCTTATTTTGATTGGTGCAGGACATGGTGTTGGACCCTTGGTAATGTTTCAGCTAATGTTGCCTTTTGCAAATGAAGGTGGTTACAAGTTGTCGTTCAGCCTGTCAAATAGCTATGAGAATTCAATTGCAGCATCAGCGCTGATGCTTTTTATTGGACAGCTTTTGCTTTTTATAGCAACACATAAAGAGCATATAATTACCCGGCTTATAGCGCTTTTTATTATGTGGATAGGACTGTTTTTTCTCACTCATGATATTTTCAATGGCGATAGCCTTGCTGAGTTTACCTTTGGATCAGCAATTCCATTCCTTATTTTATCAATTGCATTGTTTAGTTTTGATGTTAAACAGTATTGGCAACGCGATAAAATAGATATAGAACACGAATGAAATTGACAAAGATATTTTTAGGTATGGTGATTTTTACCATGCTTGTGCAAAAAACCTTCGCGCAATCCTCTTATAATAACAACGTTTACTCACCGGCCATAAAGAGCGTTGAGTTTTATAATACCGCTAAGCAGGGCTCTTTCCCGGTAATCAATTTAGGATCGGACGAAAAAGTACTGCTGACTTTTGATGACCTGCGCGGTGGTAGCCGTAATTACTATTATACCATTGAGCATTGTGATGCCAACTGGAACTCATCAAATCTTTCATCTGCCGAATATCTGCAAAGCTTTAACGACGATAGGTTGTACAATTACAACTATTCCACCGGTACCATGCAGAAGTATACGCACTACGAAATCTCGCTTCCCAACAATAATATCGCCCCTAAAATATCGGGTAATTATGTGCTGAAGGTGTATGAAGATGGCGATCAAAACAAAATGGTGCTTACCCGCAGGTTATATGTGTTGGGCAAACGGGTATCGATAGCTGCCGACCTGGTACCTTCGGCCAATAATGTAACCCGGCAAACTAATCAGAAGATCAATTTTACGGTTGATTACTCCGGACTTGTGGTACAAAACCCTGCTTATGCCCTGCGTACCTTTATTATGCAAAATGCCCGTACAGAAACGGCGATGCTTAACGGGCAGCCTACGTATATCCGCGGCACGCAGTTGATTTATAATGATGTAGCTATTAATGATTTTCCGGGCCGAAACGAGTTTAGGCTGTTTGATATGCGTACATTAAAGCTTAACTCGCAAAGGGTGGCCAAAATTTATAAAGACTCAACAAACGTAGTTGTGCTGCTTGGCGACCCCGTTCGCGATCAGCCTAATTATGTTTTTCAGTACGATAACGACGGTAAATTTTACATACTGAATAACGATGGCACAACCCCGGCCACCGACGCTGATTACGCGCATGTATACTTCACGCTATCAACCAACAAGGATGCCAAAGACGGTGCTCCTTATGTAGTAGGGCAGTTTAATAACTATCGCCTTGAAGAAAGTAATAAACTGCACCCACTTGATAATGGAAGGTACACCGTAAACATGCTGTTAAAACAAGGCGTGTACGACTATGAATATGTTTGGCTGGATGCCAAAACGGGCAAAGCCGACGATGTACCATTTGAGGGCAGTCACTTTGAAACCGAGAACGAGTACCAGATGCTAACCTACTATCGTCCGCCAGGCGCAAGATGGGATGAACTGGTAGGTTTCAGGGAGTTGATGACCAAGAGGTAGAGCCCGACCTAAACCCAATTAATAATTTTTGTCATTTCGATAGAGCAGAGGGTTGGAATGTGCGATGGGGCGAAAGATAAATCTTATACGCCTTGCAAAGCAATATAGCACTCGTAAAAGCTTGTCGTATAAGATTTCTCGCTCGTTCCTCGCATCGAAATGACACTTTTTACAGCCAGGTTCCTATCTTTACCCCAAATCTAACTGACATGACCACAAAAACGCCGCAGGACTCATACACCATCATGAACGAGTTGGTATTGCCCAACGATACCAATACATTGAATAACCTGATGGGCGGTCGCCTGTTGCATTGGATGGATATTGCTGCTGCCATTTGCGCGCAGAAACATTGCAACCGTATCGTGGTA
Organism: Mucilaginibacter endophyticus; assembly: GCF_003351025.1. GTDB lineage: Bacteria > Bacteroidota > Bacteroidia > Sphingobacteriales > Sphingobacteriaceae > Mucilaginibacter > Mucilaginibacter endophyticus. The sequence goes on from NZ_QPCG01000001.1 coordinate 525,858, forward strand.
ACCGCTTCAGTAGATAATGTATCATTTAAAGCCCCCATCAAGCTGGGCGATGTGGTAAGCATTGAGGCTAAGGTTACGCGGGCGTTCACTACCTCGGTAGAGGTAAGGATGGACGTGTGGGCCCAAAATATACCATCGGGTACCAAAGTAAAAAGCAATGAGGCTTATTACACTTTTGTCGCCTTAGATAAAGACGGGCAGAAAACAGCCGTAGCGGAGTTATTGCCCGAAACCGAAAAAGAACAGGCATTATTTGAAGGTGCGCTTCGCCGCCGCCAGTTAAGGTTGATACTGGGCGGTAAAATGAACCCTAACGATGCCACCGAATTAAAAGCACTGTTTTACGGCGATCAGCTGCCGCCTAACCTGGGCGAAGAAATTAAACAGTAACAAAACTTGCTATTGATGATCTAACAAATAAATAACAATAAGATTATTTGTAGCCATGAGATATTTTCTGTGTTTTTTACTGCCACCTGTCGCCATCCTTACCACAGGCAGGATTGGTGCCTTTATACTCAATATATTTTTAACCCTGTTTTTCTGGATTCCGGGCGTAATTCATGCCATATTGGTAACCAGCGATTACTATGATGCCAAACGCCACAGGCAACTAATGCGGGCGACGAGAAGGGCGAGGTGGTGACCGCCGATTTATTTGATTCCGTTGATTTCGCTGATTATCTGAACCCGTATTTGAGTGGACTTTCCAGATGAATATGATCTGAATTTTAGGTCAACTTAAAAAATCAATGTAATCAACGTAATCATTCCATCAACGGTTTATATTTGCGACTGTTTCATCAACGCCATCAGCGTAATCAAAAAAGAAATCAACGGTGCAAAAAGGTAAGCTATTAATTATCGACGACGAGGAACGCCTGCGCAACTTGCTGGCGCGCATTTTACAGTTGGAAGGCCATGAGGTTATTACTGCCGGCACTGCCAAGGAAGGCTTGAAAAAGCTGCAGCATGAAAGCATCCAGGTAGTTTTGAGCGATGTTAAGCTGCCCGATATTGATGGTATCACCCTTTCTGAAACCATCAAGAAAAATTACCCGACTACTGAAATAATTGTCCTTACAGCATATGGTACCATTAATGATGGCGTAAAAGCCATTAAGGCTGGGGCGTTTGATTATATCACCAAGGGGGATGATAATGAAAAGATCATTCCGCTGGTAAGCAAAGCCATGGATAAAGCCCTGCTGCAACAGCAGGTAATGGACTTGCAAAGTAAGCTGAACGACAGGTTTGGTTTCGACAGGTTGATCGGAAAATCTAATGCCATTACCGATGTTATTAAGCTGGCCCAAAAGGTTGCCCTTACGGATACAACAGTTTTATTATTAGGTGAAACCGGAACTGGTAAAGAGATCTTCGCCGAAGCTATTCACCAGGCCAGCAACCGCAGCGCCAAATCATTTGTAGCGGTAAATTGCAGCGCCTTCACTAAGGAATTACTGGAAAGCGAATTGTTTGGCCATAAAGCAGGCTCATTCACCGGGGCTGTAAAAGATAAAAAAGGACTTTTTGAGGAGGCTAACAGCGGTACCATATTTTTAGATGAGATAGGTGAGCTTGACCATGACCTGCAGGCCAAATTGCTCCGTGTGCTCGAGTCACAGCAGTTTATTAAAATAGGGGATACCAAGCCTACGCAGGTTAATGTACGTATCCTTGCGGCCACTAACCGCAATTTGCTGAATGAGATCAATGACGGCCACTTCAGGTCGGATTTATATTACCGTCTTTCAGTTTTCCAGATCACGCTGCCTGCCCTGCGCGAGCGTAAAAAAGATATCAAACTACTGGCCGAGTTCTTTATGCAGCACTTCGCCCTTAAAGTAAAAAAGCAGGTAAACACGCTAAGCGACGAGTTTGTTGAAAAACTGGAAGCCTATCCATGGCCCGGCAACATCCGCGAACTAAAAAATATTGTAGAGCGTGCGGTGATCCTGACCGATAGCAATGTACTTGATGAAAGTCTGCTGCCTTACGAAGTTCAGCAGCAACAGGTAAAAAGTGGTGCCCCAATTTCGGCATTTGACCTTTCTTCTGTAGAGAAACTACATATTCAACGGGTGTTAAATCATACCCACGGTAACCGCGCCGAAGCTGCGCACCTGCTGAATATCGGTGTAGCTACACTGTACAGGAAGTTGAAGGAATATAATTTGGAATGATTTCGGATTTCGGAATTTTGATTTCGGATTTTTAATTTTTTTTCCACTCCCGCTGACGCTCGGCTCCAGCCGAGTGTCGACTATCAAGCGGCCTCTGGCCGCCGGAATACGCAGGCTTTCTCCATCATGTCATTGCGAGCGAAGCGTGGCAATCGCACGAAAGCATAGCAGCCCTGTAGAGCTACGAGATTGCTTCGTCGTTCCTCCTCTCAATGACATAAAACGCAATCCCACTTTGATAATCAACTATCAAAATGATAGTTTAATTCCCTTTAAATAAATAATATTACATTTTTGAATCTATATAAATAATTAATAATCAATTATTTATATAGAATTTAATTTTCTTGGCATCCGCTTGGCAAAGCCCTTTGCAAAACACATAAAAATGGATGCTTTACTCACAATCGCTTACCTGGCCACATTTGTAGTGGTATTCTGGATCTTCTTTAAATCTGTAACATACTTCGAAAAAATCTAAAGTCATGGCCGCATTATTCATCGTAGCAATAGCCGTGTTCATTTACATGGTATACGTACTTCTCAAACCCGAAAAATTTTAAAATTAAACTATGAACACTGAACTAACGGGTGTAATTTTCACCTACCTGCTCACCTTAGCTATCGCCATTCCCCTTGGCCGCTACATAGCTAAGGTATTTAAGGGCGAAAAAACCTGGCTTGATTTTCTTGCCCCGCTTGATCGTTTTATTTTCCGCTTCAGCGGTATCGACACCAAACGCGAAATGAACTGGAAACAGCACCTGCTGGCCCTGCTTACCATTAATAGCGTTTGGTTAATATATGCTTTTGTTTGCTTAATGGCTCAGGGCCATTTGCCGCTTAACCCCGATGCAAACCCAGGACAGTCGGCAGATACAGCTTTTAATACCGCCATCAGCTTTTTAGTGAACTGTAACCTGCAGCACTACTCGGGCGAAAGCGGTGCTACCTACTTTACCCAACACTTTGTATTCATGTTCCTGCACTTTGTATCGGCTGCCACAGGTATTGCCGCGCTGGTGGTGGCGTTCAGGGCCATGAAAGATAAGGTTACCGATAAGCTGGGCAACTTTTGGGAGTACTTTGTAAAATCAATCACCCGTGTGTTATTGCCAATTTCATTTGTAATAGCCGTGATCTTTGCTTTCAATGGTATCACTACCAGCTATGCAGGTAAAGACACCTTTATCAGTATGCAGGGTGATACCGTTCACGTTTCCCGCGGACCGGTTGCTCCATTGGTTGCTATTAAACACTTGGGTACTAACGGCGGTGGCTGGTTTGGCGCAAACTCTGCCCACCCAATCGAAAACCCGAACTATTTAACCAATACTGTAGAGTTGGTAGCGCAATGTATTATTCCTATCGCTTTGGTATTCGCGTTGGGTTTCTATCTCAACAAAAAGAAATTCTCCTACGTAATCTTCGGTGTGATGACGCTGGGAATGCTCATGCTACTGATCCCAACCATGAATGCCGAGCTGCATGGAAATCCGGCTATCGCTAAAATGGGCATCAGCCAGCCTACGGGTGCTATGGAAGGTAAGGAAGTAAGGTTTGGCCCAGCCAATTCAGCTTACTGGAGCATCATGACCACCATTATTTCTACCGGTTCTGTAAACTCTATGCATGACAGCGCTATGCCGGTTTCAGGCACCATGATGATGCTGGGCATGATGATCAACTGTTTTTACGGTGGTTGCGGTGTAGGTTTCCTTAACTTCTACATCTTCATTATTGTAGCGGTATTTATTTCCGGGTTGATGGTTGGTCGTACACCAGAGTTTTTAGGCCGAAAGATTGAGGCACGGGAAATGAAGATAGCTTCACTGATAGCTTTGCTTCACCCCTTCATTATCCTGGTAGGTTTGGCCATTTCATCATACGTTGCGGTTAACGTGGCAGGTGCCGATTGGGTTGTTAAACCTTCGGCGTGGTTAAATAACCCAGGCACACATGGTTTCTCCGAAATGCTGTACGAATACACTTCATCAGCAGCCAACAACGGTTCAGGTTTTGAAGGACTGGGCGATGGCAATATTTTCTGGAACTACACTACCGGTATCGTGATGATCCTGGGCCGGTTCTTGCCGATAATTGGTCCGCTGGCTATTGCCGGTTTGTTAGCCAACAAAAAATATATCCCTGAATCAGCCGGTACCCTAAAGAGCGATACCTCAACCTTTGGGTTGATGATCTTCGCGGTGATTGTGATCATTGCAGCGCTGTCATTCTTCCCGTCACTGGCTTTAGGTCCTATTGCTGAACATTTTTCATTAAAATAATCATGAACTCAACTCAAAATACATTGTTCCAGGGCGATCAGATGAGGGATGCTTTAAAACAGTCCTTCATTAAACTAAACCCACGCGTCCTGTTCCGTAACCCGGTGATGTTCACCGTAGAGATTGGTACGGTTGTAATGCTTATTGTAAGCCTGTTTTCGCTTACTAATAAAGGCCAGGGTAGCTTTGGTTACAACTTTACCGTGTTTATCATATTATTACTAACTGTATTGTTTGCCAACTTTGCCGAGGCCATTGCCGAAGCACGTGGTAAGGCACAGGCTGAAAGTTTGCGCAAAACCCGGGAAGAAACACCCGCCCGTTTACTGGTTAACGGTAAAGAAGAGAGGGTGATGTCATCACAGCTTAAAAAAGGCGACGTATTTATTTGCGAAACCGGTGATAACATTCCTACCGATGGCGAGATCATTGAAGGTATCGCTACTATCGACGAATCGGCCATCACAGGCGAATCTGCCCCGGTGATCCGCGAGGCAGGTGGCGATAAATCATCAGTTACAGGTGGTACCAAGGTATTATCCGACAGGATAAAAGTGATGGTAACTACCCAGCCAGGCGAAAGCTTTCTGGATAAAATGATCGCGCTGGTAGAAGGTGCTTCCCGTCAAAAAACCCCTAACGAGATTGCCCTGACCATTCTGCTGGCAGGTTTTACATTAATCTTCGTGATTGTATGTGTTACCCTGAAGCCTTTCGGCGATTACTCTAACACGCCCATCACTATAGCCGCCTTTATATCGTTGTTTGTCTGTTTAATCCCTACCACTATCGGTGGCCTTTTATCGGCCATCGGTATTGCCGGGATGGACAGGGCTTTACGCGCCAACGTGATCACCAAAAGCGGTAAAGCTGTTGAAACCGCGGGCGACTTAGATACTTTGCTACTGGATAAAACCGGTACCATCACTATAGGTAACCGTAAGGCCACCAATTTTTGGCCTGCAAGCGGTGTGGACGAACAGGAATTTGTAATGGCCTGCGTATTGAGTTCTTTAGCTGACGAAACCCCCGAAGGAAAATCGATAGTGGAACTTGCTGAAACAGGCGCCCATAAATTGAAAATTCATGCCCCTGCCGATTCGGTGTTCATCAAGTTTACTGCCGAAACCCGTTCAAGCGGTTTGGATACTCCGGATGGTTTGCGGATCCGTAAAGGTGCTTTCGACTCTATTCGTAACATGGCCCTGAAAGCCGGCAACCCATTTCCTGCCGATGTAGAAGAACAAGTAAAAAAGATCTCATCAAACGGTGGTACCCCATTGGTGGTTGCTAAAAACGAAAAGATCATGGGCGTTATCGAACTGCAGGATATCATCAAAACCGGCATTGCCGAACGTTTTGAGCGCTTGCGTAAAATGGGTGTTAAAACGGTGATGGTGACTGGCGATAATCCGCTTACCGCCAAGTTTATTGCCGAAAAGGCCGGTGTAGATGATTTTATTGCCGAAGCTAAGCCGGAAGATAAAATGAACTACATTAAAAAAGAACAGCAGGGCGGTAAATTGGTAGCCATGATGGGCGACGGTACAAACGATGCCCCCGCGCTGGCCCAGGCTGATGTTGGCGTAGCCATGAACAGCGGTACACAAGCCGCCAAAGAAGCCGGTAACATGGTTGACCTTGATAACGACCCCACCAAGCTGATTGAGATTGTGGAGATAGGTAAACAGTTATTAATGACCCGTGGTACGCTCACCACATTCAGCATCGCTAATGACGTGGCCAAATACTTCGCCATTGTACCGGCCTTGTTCATGGTATCTATGCCGGCATTAAAGGCGCTGAATATTATGGATCTGCATAGTCCACAGTCGGCCATTCTTTCGGCGGTAATATTTAACGCCATCATTATTCCGTTGCTGATACCGTTGGCTTTGCGTGGTGTTGAATACAAGCCGATAGGTGCAAGTGCGTTGTTACGCCGTAACCTGCTTATTTATGGCTTAGGCGGTATAATTATACCTTTTATAGGTATTAAATTAATTGATTTAGCTGTTTCATTGTTCATATAAAAAAATGAGCCGGGGACGTGGGGTATGGCTTTAAGGCGACAGATAAGCTTTAACTACCATCCGTCACAAACCCCACGTTCCCAAACTCATCTCTAAAAAATTAAATAAAATGAAAACATATTTGTTGCCATCCATCAAGCTAACTTTAATACTCATTGTATTAACAGCGGGCATATACCCTTTAGCTATAGCCGGTATAGGTAAATTTACTCCAGGCAAAGGCGATGGTGAAACCGTTACTTATAAAGGCCGTGTAGTTGGTTATGCCAACATTGGTCAAAAATTTACTAAAGACGAATACTTCTGGGGCCGTCCATCAGCGGTTGACTATAATGCTGCCGGCTCAGGAGGTTCAAACAAGGGGCCTTCAAACCCTGATTACCTGAAACAGGTTGAAGGTCGTATCGACGATTTTATGAAGCATAACCCTGGCGTAACCCGCTCACAGATCCCTGCCGAACTGGTTACTGCATCGGGCAGTGGTCTGGATCCCGATCTTTCTCCTGCAGGTGCAAAAGTGCAAGTAGCACGTGTAGCTAAAGTTCGCGGACTTTCTGTAGATGCTGTAAACAAACTGGTTGATGAACAAACTGAAGGCCCGTGGTTAGGCCTGTTTGGCCCTGCTAAAGTGAATGTATTGAAGCTGAATGTGGCGCTGGATGGTTTGAAGAAATAGAAATATAAACTATGTCATTGCGAGGAGGAACGACGAAGCAATCGCACAGAAGCAAAGCCACTCTGTATAGCATGCGGTTGCTTCGTGCCTCGCAATGACATGGTTTGATGATTATCAACAACGAATCTAAAAGCAAAAGCGCCGGGACTGTGCGATTCCCCTCTTGAAAGGGGGAGGAGGGGTGTGTTATTCGTCACGCGATGAAACACACCCCTGCAACCGCACCATTCCAGTGCTCCCCCTCTCAAGAGGGGAATTGAAAAATAAAATTGATAAATTTAAAAGTCTCCCCTTTTAAAGGGATTGCCTTATGAGCGAAGAAACCAAAGAGCAGTCGGTTGAGCATTTCCTGGAGCTGATTAAAAAATCGCGCCGGGGAAAGTTTAAGGTATACATTGGCATGAGCGCGGGTGTGGGTAAAACCTACCGAATGCTGCAGGAGGCCCAGACCCTGCTGCGCAACGGTATCGACGTGAAAATTGGCTACATCGAAACCCATAACCGGAAAGAAACCCATGCCCTGCTGGAAGGCTTGCCTGTTATACCCCGCCGTAAGTTGTTTTACAAAGGGAAGGAGTTGGAGGAAATGGATTTAAAAGCCGTTATCAGCTTACGGCCCGAGGTGGTTATAGTTGATGAATTGGCCCATACCAATATTGAAGGCAGCAGTAATGAAAAACGCTGGCAGGATGTGATGGAGATCCTGAACGCCGGTATCAACGTGATCAGCGCGGTAAACATCCAGCATATGGAAAGCCTTAATGAAGAGGTGCAGCGGATAACCGGAGCTACCATCAATGAGCGGGTACCGGATAAAGTGCTGCAACTGGCCGATGAGGTGGTAAACATCGATTTGACGGCCGATGAACTGATTGAGCGCCTGAAAGAAGGCAAGATCTATGATGAAAAAAAAATCCCTACCGCGCTGAGTAACTTTTTCCAGGCGGAGCGGATATTGCAATTACGTGAGCTGGCCCTGCGCGAGGTGGCTCACCAGGTTGAGCGGAAGATTGACATTGAAGTGCCTAAAACCATTAAGTTGCGGCCGGAACTATTTTTAGCCTGTATCAGCACCAATGATGAGTCGGCTAAGGTCATTATCCGTAAAACGGCAAGGTTGTCGTCATATTATCGCTCAAAATGGTACTTGCTGTATGTGCAAACCTCGCGCGAGAGCAGCGATAAGATTAACTTAGCCGCGCAAAGGCACCTTATCAATAATATGAAGCTGGCCACGCAGCTGGGCGGCGAGGTGCTGAAAGTAAAAGACGATAATGTGGCCCGCACCATTTGGGAAACGGCCGAAAAATATGATATCACCACGATTTGCATCGGCAAGCCGCGGTTTAAATTTTACCAGCTTATTATGAAAACAGCCGTGTTTACACAGCTACTAAATAAAATGTCCAAAACTGATATTGACCTTGTAATACTCTCATAGCCATGACAATTAAAAATAAACTCCGGGCAGGGATAGGCTTCCTGTTTACATTGGCATTAATTTGCTGCGGAATGTCGATATATTTCCTTAACCAGCTCTCTTCAGACGCGGGCGCGATATTGAAAGATAACTACAAAAGTGTGCAGTATGCTCAAAATGTACTAACAGCTTTGGATTTACATAGCGGTAATTTTACTCTGCAACAAGTAAAAACTATTGATCAGAATATGATCATGCAGCAACGTAATGTTACCGAAGTTGGTGAGCAGCAACTTACCGATTCGGCAAGCACCGTTTATGAAAGGCTTAAGCATTCCGATAATATAGAAACCGTACAAAACCAGCTGAGAAGCAAGCTACATCAATATTTGTATGGCATCATGAAGCTTAACATGGATGCTATATCCAGGAAGAATGATGTGGCTAATGCCACTTCAAAACGAGGATCTTTACTGGTAGCATTTTTGGGTGCTTTCTTGTTTCTGGTAGCCTTTAGCTTCGCGGTTAATTTCCCGGGTTACATTGCTAATCCTATCAAGGAGCTTACAGTAAGGATAAAAGAGGTATCAAATAAAAATTATCATCAGCAGATCCACTTTGAATCTAACGACGAATTTGGGGAACTGGGAGAGGCTTTTAATAACATGACCCGTAAGCTTGACGAATTTGAGAACAGTAACCTGGCCAGTATCCTGTTTGAGAAAAGGAGGATTGAAACCATCATTAACTCTATGCAGGATGCTATCATTGGTTTGGATGAGAAACAGGTGATCATATTTGCCAACCAGGTGGCCTGTAACCTGATTGGTATGAAAGCCAGTCAACTTAATGGTGAATATGCACCTGACATTGCTTTAGAGAACGACCTGATGCGGAAACTGCTGGTGAACGATCAGGCCAAGCTGCGCATCTTTGCCGATAATCATGAGGGTTTCTACTCACGCGAGTCATTATCGGTAAGCAGTAAGGATAAAGTAATAGGGAAGGTGATCATCCTGAAAAATATTACCGAATATCAGCAACTGGATGAGGCTAAAACCAATTTTATTGCAACCATATCGCACGAATTAAAAACGCCGATATCATCTATAAAAATGAGCCTAAAACTACTGGAAGATGAACGCATTGGCGAGGTAAACTCCGAACAGCGCCAGTTGATCAGCAATATTGATGATGATACCCGCCGCTTGCTGCTCATTACGGGTGAACTGTTGGATATGGCCCAGGTTGAAACCGGAAAGCTGCAACTCAACTTCGGCAGTACGCACCCGCAAAATATTGTGGATTACGCTGTGAAAGCCATTAAGTTTATTGCAGATCAGAAGCATGTTGAGATTAAAGTGAAATGTGATGAAAGTTTGCCCAAAGTGCATGCCGATCTGGATAAAACTACCTGGGTGCTCATTAACCTGCTCTCAAACGCCATAAAATACAGTCATGAAAAATCGACTGTAGAATTGGTGGTTAAAAAGCATAAAAACGATGAAATAGAGTTTTCAGTAACAGACCACGGCAAAGGTATTGAAGATCAATATCTGCCCCGGTTGTTCGAGCGCTATTTTAAAGTGCCTAACACCACATCTGAGCAGGGCGGAACAGGTTTAGGCCTTGCCATTGCCAAAGATTTTATTGAGGCCCAGGCCGGCAAGATCAGTGTAGATAGCGAAATAGGATCGGGCAGTACATTTTATTTTACATTGAAGAGAGCGATAGCTGCAGCTTGATTTGTATCCGGTCGTGGGGACACGATCTTGGGGTGAGTGTATTCACAACCGCTGTCCCTTATTTAATTTAATTTTTCCCGGTGGTTGTGTCCTCACAACCGCCTTTTTTATTAAAATTCAATTTTATTCCTTCCATCAAGCCTAATCCATTATTTTTAGGCCATGCATCACCCTGAAGATAATCCCTGGAAAATAACCTCCGAACAAAATATTTATGATAATCCCTGGATCAATGTTACCGAATACCAGGTTATTAATCCCGCCGGTAATCCCGGTATTTATGGCAAGGTTCATTATAAAAATTTAGCTATAGGCGTTTTACCTTTAGATGAAGAGCTGAACACTTACCTTGTGGGGCAGTACCGTTTTCCGTTAAACCAGTATAGCTGGGAAATGCCGGAAGGTGGTGGTCCGGAAGGTACTGATCCACTTGAATCGGCCAAACGAGAATTGCTGGAAGAAACAGGTTTAAAAGCATCCCAATGGACAGAGATTCAACGCCTGCACCTCAGCAATTCGGTAAGTGACGAGTTGAGTATATTATACCTGGCACGTGGTCTTGAACAATTTGAGGCCGAACCCGAGGAAACCGAGCAGCTTATCATAAAAAAAGTACCCTTTGCCGATATGTACCGCATGGTTTGTGATGGCGAAATTACCGATGCCATGACGGTTGCAGCGGTGCTCAAAGTACAGCTGCTCCTCACAGAAAACCGTTTGTAAATTACCGCTTTGTTTAAAAAAATATAACTTTGCCCACTGATGAAAAAGTTATTAGGCTTTATTTTAACACCGCTAACCGCCATTGCATTTTCCCTGTGTTTAGTTATATTTCATCCTTTACAGTGGATCAGTTTCCGTGTGTTTGGCTACACCGCACATAAAAAGGTTGTTGATATACTAAACCTGTTCCTGTTAAGGACCTTTTATTTACTCGGCGATACCGTAGCTTTTATCAATGAGCAAAATTTGCCGGTAGGGCGCCCGATCATATTTCTGGCCAACCACCAGAGTTTGCTTGATATTCCCCCGCTTATCTATTATCTGCGTAAATATCACGCCAAATTTATTTCTAAGATTGAGCTTACTAAAAATATCCCCTCTATCAGCTATAACCTGAAACATGGTGGAGGCGCTAACATTGACAGGAAAGACCAGCGGCAAGCTATGACCGAATTAATGAAGTTGGGCGCAAGGATGAAGGAAAATAATTGGTCGGCAGTGATATTTCCTGAGGGTACCCGTTCAAAAGACGGTACGGTTAAAACATTTCACTCGGCAGGTATTGCCGCTATCCTAAAAAAATGTCCCGACGCCTTGCTTGTTCCAATTGCAATAAATAATGCCTGGAAGGTTATGAAGTACGGCTACTTTCCTCTTAATACTTTTACCGCAGTAACCTGGACGGTGTTGGAGCCCATTGAACCCGGCAAAACTCCAGTAGCTGAACTGGTACTTGAGGCTGAGAATCGGATTAAAACTGCGTTAGCTTGATTTAAATAAAAACCATGTCATTGTGGCAATCGCACAGAGCGGTCGCGCCTCCGTGCGATTGCTTCGTGCCTCGCAATGACATGTTGGTTATGGGTTTAATATCAATAGCTTGTTAAAACTAACCCTTGTAGCTTTCCTCGCTCACTTGCTCCATCCAGTCAACCGGCGAACCGTTTAATTTTTCCTGTATAGCTATGTGGCTCATGGCAGTGGTATCGGTGGCGCCGTGCCAATGCTTTTCGTTCGGCAGGAAATAAACTACATCTCCCTGGTAAATATTTTGTTTAGCATCGCCTTCGCGCTGTACCCATCCTGCACCGGCAGTAACAATTAATGTTTGCCCAAATGGGTGAGTATGCCAGGCCGTACGGGCACCCGGTTCAAAGGTAACCAAAGCCATAGCCACGCGTGAAGGTTCTGGCGGGCTCATCAGCGGATCGATACGTACTGAACCGGTAAAATATTCGGCCGGGCCTTTGCCTGATGCCTGCGAGCCGTTTCGTTTAATTTCCATAGTGTTGTTTTATAGTTGTTGTTAAACAGATCAAAATTACAGCTTATGATTTTGTTTGCCGGGCTAAACAGTGATAATGGTAAATAAAACAGTAATTGGTATAATATAGTGCATGAAAAATATCGGCATATTTGAATATACATCCCTGCTACCCATTTATTCAAACCAACTCAAAATGAAACAAATAAACATCAAGGCATTGCTGCTAATCACATTGGTATTTTTAATTATGGTATTTACTAATCAAAATGCTTCGGCCCAGCAAGGTGACAAGGTTGTGCACATTGCCAAATTACAAATAGACCCTGCCCAGCTCGATAATTATAAAGTTTTCCTGAAGGAGCAAATTGAAACCGCGGTACGTGTTGAACCCGGCGTTTTAACCCTGCACGCCGTGGCGGACAAGAACAACCCCGCTAATATCACTGTTTTTGAAATATATGCCGATACGGTTGCATACAAAGCTCATTTGCAAACGCCACATTTTAAAAAATACAAAATCGGAACTAAGGATATGGTAAAATCACTTGAGCTGATTGATGTTGTCCCGCTTGAACTACAGGCGAAGGGAAAGCTGTAGGCGATTCTGTTAACGACTTCAAACAGTGACTTCCCGCCGCCGCTCGCGTCCTCGCTACAGTTGTCTGAACTCGAATTTTTAGAATTTGTGGAATGGTCAGAATTTAAAAGATTCGAAAAATTCTTTAATTAGATAAATTCGGGTTCAGACAACCTTTCTGCTAACACCCGGCCGGAGCCGAGCGTCAGGTACTATTCACCTTTCACCTTTTACCTTTCGCCTTTCACCTTTCACCCGAAAATCCCCCAACGTGTTAACAATCAGCTAAATGTTAACAAATAAATCACATGTTATTTACGTTAATATGAAAGCTAATCGCTTATTTTTATAGACCCATAAAAAAGGTCGCCTAAAATTTACCTAAAATAATTTTTATGACCTGGAGAAAATTCAGCGGCGAAGTAATCCAATCGCCCATTATGGAAGAGGTTGAAAAGGCAATTGAACGCGAAGCCCTCCTTGGTAACAAACTCAAAGTATGTATCGGCACCGATTCTCAAGTTAAGGGATCTATTACAGATTTCGCGACGGTGATCGTGTTTCTGCGCGAAAAACGTGGTGCCTTTATGTTCATCCATCAGGAACGCACATCGCAAAAAATGAGCATTAAAGAAAGGATGCTGAGCGAAGTGCAAAAATCAATTGACATTGCTTACAAGCTTTGTGATTTGCTTGACCTGTACGATGTGGACCTTGAGGTACATGCCGACATTAATACCAATCCGATGTTTAAAAGTAACGCGGCCCTGCACGAGGCTATGGGTTACATCCTGAGCATGGGTTTTGTGTTTAAGGCCAAACCCGAGGCTTTTGCAAGTTCATACTGCGCCAACAAAATAGTGCAGTAAATTTGCCAAACTAAAAGCGGTGTATCTATATTTGATATTTAAACATATCAGATATACCTATGTCGTCATTAATTGAAATCAACGATCCGGCTTTGGCCGGCAAGGATACTATTCTCATTGATGCCCGCGCAGGGCAAGACTCCTATCAGCGTTACCTGGCCGGTCACCTGAAAGGCGCGATATTCGCCGATCTCGACCAGCACCTTACCACTAAACCCGAAGATCCCGCTTTTGGCGGCAGGCATCCGCTGCCCAACATACAGGAATTTGCTGTACAGTTAGGCAACTGGGGTGTTACGCCTCAAAGCCATGTGGTGGTTTATGACGATAAGTCGGGCGCATTTGCGGCCTCCCGTTTATGGTGGATGCTGCGGGCTATTGGCCATGAAAATGTGCAGGTACTGAACGGCGGATTACAGGCGACTAAAAATGCCGGTGTTGAGCTAAGCACCGAGGCTTACACGCCAACCCCGGTTGATCCGTACCCGGTAACACATGAGTATGCCGATACAGTTTTGATTGATGAAGCAGGCGAAGCAGCCAAAGACCCTTCGCGTGTGGTGATAGATGTTCGCGAAACACCAAGATATTTAGGGCAGACAGAGCCTTTGGATCTGATTGCCGGGCATATCCCTGGTGCGCTTAACCTGCCTTATAATAATAACCTCGGCGCGGATGGCAGGTACTTGCCTGCTGACGAATTACGTAAAGCGTATGATGCGGCCATTGGCGATGTGGCCCATAATGAGGTGATTGTTCATTGCGGATCGGGTGTTACCGCTTGCCATACTTTGTTGGGTTTGGATTACGCAGGTATCGCAGGTGCCAAGCTTTATGTGGGTTCATGGAGCGAATGGTCAAGAAGGGATTTGCCGATAGGGAAGGAAGAGAGATAGATAAATTATTGAATTTTGCCGCCGCTCGGCTACAGCCGAGTGGCAACTATTTCCAGGCCTCTGGCCTCCGTAGCCCGGCGGCCGGGAGGCCGCTTGATAGTTACCACTCGCGGGACACGAGCGGCGGCTTCAGTTTCTTTTGTGTTTTTATAACATTCACCCTTCAACCTTGTTACGCTATCGTGAAAACATACGTTTTAAAAAGAGAACAAAAAATTCCCATCACTCTTAACGATGCCTGGGAATTTTTTTCATCGCCCTTAAACCTGGCTAAGATCACTCCGAAGGATATGGGTTTTGTAGTTACATCTGATTACACCGGCGATAGCAAAATGTATGCGGGCATGATCATTACCTACAAAATATCGCCGTTGCTGGGTATTAAGATGGACTGGATGACCGAGATCACCCATGTTGATGATAAAAAATATTTTGTTGATGAACAACGTTTCGGCCCCTATGCTTTGTGGCATCACCAGCATCATTTTAAAGAGATTGAGAGTGGAGTTCACATGACCGACCTTTTGCATTATGCTATCCCTTACGGCGCGATAGGCAGGTTTGCCAATGCTGTTTTTGTTAAAAGCAAGATTGAGCAGATATTTGATTATCGTACTAAGGTTATTGAAGAGCTGTTTGGAAAGTTGTGATATTATTACAGTAATAATTGCTTCAATGTCATTGAGTAGGAATCCATGCTGTTGTTGGTGTTATAACCAACAACTAAATTGTTTTACTAAAACCAGAAAATGTATCATTTGTACTACAAATTGATAAATAAGTACATCTGTATCTGGTTGTATGTTAAGTAGTTTTACGATACCTATTTATCGATATACTACATGAACAAAAGTATCCGCTCTGCTTTAAGTTTTGTGGCTACCTGTCTTTTGCCCGCCTTTGTTTCGGCGCAATCAGGAGTTGTAAAACAAGTTAAATTAAGCAATTTTGATCTGCAATCCTCTGCATTGTTAAGTGCTTCCGGTGCCGAGCTTTCCAGCACACAATACCATTCGCCGGTATACTGGTTCCCGGTAAAAGTACCTTCAACAGTATTAACCGGGCTGGTGGCTAATCATATTTATCCAGATCCGTACCAGGGACTGAATAACATGCTGATCCCCGACGCTTCCGATCAGTTCAATAAAGAATATAACCTGGAGCAATACAGTCATTTACCTAATGATCCCAATCCGTGGAAAAAGCCTTACTGGTACCGTACTACTTTCAAAGTACCCGCGGCAGATAAGGGACGCCGTTTTCAGTTGATATTTAAAGGTATAAACTATAGAGCTGCCGTATGGCTTAACGGGAAACAAATTGCCGATAGTACCCAAATGGCCGGCATGTTTGCCGAGCATAACCTCGACGTAAGCAATGCGGTTAAAGCCGGCACAGAAAATGCACTTGCTGTAAAAATCTACCCGCTCGATTATCCGGGCTACCCCGCGAAGGAACAACTAAAAGCACTCGGTCCATTTTATGAAAATGGTGGCCCAACAGGCGATATAGGTAAAAACGTAACCATGCTTTGCTCTTCTGGCTGGGATTGGATCCCCCCGGTGCGCGACCGTAATATGGGGATTTGGCAACCGGTTTTTCTGCGTACCAGCGGCGCGGTGACTATCGGCAGGCCAAAACTGGTTACTGATTTGCCAAATCTGCCCGATACAGGCCTTGCCAGGCTTTCGCTGAATTTAACTTTAACCAACAATACTGCTGCTACTCATGGTGGTAAGTTAACCATCAGTATCAAGCCTGAGAATTTTGTTGGCGCCGGGGTTCAGTTTAGTCAGCCTGTTGTTGTGCCTGGTGGTTCAGAAAAGGGTGTTGAGTTAAACGCCGATAAGATCAGCCAACTGATCATCCGTCAGCCTAAATTATGGTGGCCTAATGGTTATGGAAAAGCAAGCCTGTACCGTATTCGCCTGCAATATGCCGAAGGTACTACGGTAAGCGACGATACTACTTTTGTATTTGGCATCCGCAAGGTTGCCTCAAAAGCCGAAACTACCGCTAATGGCTTTGTGCGCCGTAAGTTTTATGTAAACGGCAAAGAAGTACACTTGGTGGGTGGTGCCTGGGTGCCGGATATGATGGTAAACCGCGATTCGGCCCGTTATGATTATGAGATGCACCTGTGCCGCAATGCCAACGTAAATCTGGTTCGTATTTGGGGCGGTGGAGTTACAGAACCTGACGCTTTCTGGAATGCTGCAGATAAATATGGCCAAATGGTATGGTCAGATTTTTGGATCACAGGCGATACCCAGGGTGAGTTTAAGGGCTCGCCTGACTGGCCGCTGGAAGGTAACGTATTCATTAAAAACGTAGAAAGTACCATCTATCGCATCCGTAATCACCCAAGCTTACTGGTGTGGACCGGCGGTAATGAAGGTCATGCCCGTAAAGAATTATATGACGTGATGCGCAATGATATCATCACTTTAGATGGTACAAGGCCGTTTATCCCAAGCTCATCGGGTTTTGCCAAACTGCCTGCCGGTTGGAAGGGCTCATGGCCAGATGATATGCCATCGGGTGTTTACAGCGGTGGTCCGTATGAATGGAAAGACCCTAAAGATTATTACAAGCTGGCTAATGATGCCAGAGATTGGGTGTTTAAGGACGAAACCGGCTTGCCATCGCAGCCTCCATATACTACCTTACCTAAGATAATTCCTAATTTGGTTTGGGATACTAATTTGCCGTTCCCACTTAATAATTCGTGGGGATACCATGATGCAGCTACCGGCGCGGGTAAGTATGATAAATACTATGAAGAGATGGCCAAGAGGTATGGTAAACCCAATAGCATCGTCAATTTCTCCGACAAAATGCAGCTGATGAATGCTACGGGTTACCGGGGCATTTTTGAAGCTGATGGCCATAAGCTTAACGAAACCGGAGGCGTTATGCTCTGGAAGTTAAATGCGGCCCTGCCAAGTGTTATCTGGCAAATTTATGACTGGTACCTGGAACCTAATGCCGGCTATTACGCTCTGCAAAATGCCTGCGAACCTATCCACATTCAATATAACTATGATAATTCATCGATAGCAATCATAAACCGTACACATCATGCAACTGGTAATTTAACCGCTACTGCCGATATTTATGACATCAACAGTAAACTCATCAAATCGGCAAAAGTTGGCAATGTTGGGTTGGCGCAAACCGGAGTTAAAGAAGTGATTCAACTTAAAGATGCGCTTGAAGCTGCCAAAGGCGTAAGTTTTGTGGTGCTTAACCTGACCGATGCTGCAGGAAAAACGATATCACACAATGCGTACTGGTTATCGGCCACTGACGACTTTACATCATTGAATGATATGAAGCATGCACAGGTACAGGCTAAAGTGGTCAGGGCCGAAAAAGGTGCGAGTGAAAACAAATGGACTATCCAGTTTTCCAACAACTCTAATCATTTGGCATTCTTCGTTCGTCCGCAATTAATGAAAAACGGGGAAGAAGTGATGCCAAGCTATTGGACAGGTAATTATTTCACTATTGCACCGCATGAAAGTACTACGGTAGCCGTAAGTGCGCCGGTTGCCAAACTGGGCGCTGCAAAGCCAACCGTATTGCTTGAAGGCTGGAATTTGGATAAGCAGGTGATTGCACTGCAGTAAACTTATTGATTTCAAAATTACAAGGCCGGATACTCCATCCGGCCTTTGTCGTTTTGTTAAATACCGATTTTTAGGTGTAAGTATTGCGTGTTGAATTGTGGGTAGGATAACTTATGCCAGGTTGTTTAAAGTTAAATTTTGTTTAAGAATTACCTACCATACAAGTACTGCTTTAAAAATCTGCTTATCTTGCTCAACACATTTTGCATATGGAAAATACGGATGTAATTATCATAGGAGGGGGAGCAGCAGGGTTGATGGCGGCCCGTACGCTTGCCAAAGCGGGGAAGAATGTTGTGTTGCTTGAAGGGCGTAACCGGCTTGGCGGTCGTATCCATACACTGGAGCATGGCACATCATTGCAGCCCGCCGAATTGGGTGCCGAGTTTATTCACGGCGATTTGCCCGTGACCCAAAGTTTGCTTAATGAGGCTGACATTAAATATACTCCGGCTTCAGCTTCAATGTGGAGGTATGATGATGGAAAGTTTATAGCTGAAGGGCACGTTATTGAGCATTGGGATGAATTTCTGGAGCGTATTATGCAGCTCAAAAATGATATGAGTATGGAGGCTTTTATGCAGCAGGAATTTTCCGGAGAACGGTATGAAGGTCTCCGGGAATCGGTAAGGGCATATGTGTCAGGCTATGATAATGCCGACCCTAAAAAGGCGAGCGCTTTCTCCATCCGTAAAGAGTGGCAAAATGAGCATGAGGACGCGCAGTACCGTGTAGAAGGCGGTTATTGCATGCTGATCAGCTATCTGGCAAATGAGTTTAAACAGGCAGGCGGGCATATCTACCTTAATGCTGTAGCAAAAGATATTGACTGGGGGCAGCATCATGTTACCGTAAGTACAGATATCGGCATAACCTATCAGGCCAGGCAATTGCTGGTTGCTGTACCGCTTGGCATCTTGCAGGCCGAAGCGGGGTTGAAGGGCACCCTGAGTTTTGATCCTCCGGTTGATTATTATATAAATGCTCTTAAATCGCTTGGTTTTGGTGCTGTAATCAAAGTATTACTGGAGTTTGACGATGCCTTTTGGTGTAGTGATGAAACGCGACAAATGGCCGGAGTCAACCTCGAAGACATGGGTTTCCTGTTCTCGAAAGAAACTATCCCCGTTTGGTGGACACAGATGCCGGTACATCGTCCGTTACTGACCGGTTGGCTCGGCGGACCTCCAGCAGCTGCCCGTTTGAATACCAGCGACGAAGATATGCTGATAGAGGCGCTGGGTTCCATCTCCAATATTTTTAAGATAGATATCGCGAAACTGAAAGAGAAACTCCTCACCTGGAATGTAATCAACTGGACAGTTGACCCTTTCTGCCGCGGATCATACAGCTACGATACCACGGAAACTGCCGAAGCAAGGAAGATCATCAGTCATCCGATAGGAGATACCCTGTTTTTTGCAGGCGAATACTTATACGAAGGCACGGCCATGGGTACTGTTGAAGCAGCACTTACCAGTGGCTTAAGGGCGGCTGAGATGCTGTTAGATTATGAATAAATAAAAATATGTCATTGCGAGGAACGAAGCAATCGTATGCTGTATAGGGCGGATATGCTTCCGTGCAATTGCTTCGTTCCTCGCAATGACATGAAGAAGATAGCTCATCAGTACCGCCAGTAATTCCCACTCAAGATGATCATATCCAGCATTTTGATGGTATTGTCGTAATAATCATAATCCTTCAATTTAAACGCTACAAGGTAATCCCAAACTTTGTTAAGCCATTGCTGATTGCTTTGATCAACCGTTGCAGATACTGCAAATGGTGCTATAAAACTCAACGCTTCAAAGTACCGCCCTTTAATATCATTACCTTCAAGCGTATACCCGGCCGAAATATTATCAGGATTGCCATTGGTAGTCTGCCTGATCCAACGGTTTATTGGGGTTACAAAAGCTTTTGCGCGTATATCGCCATATAACAAATAATCAGTAGCTATCCGCCATGGAACACGGCAGGCATTGTAGTTATAATAGCTGTCGTACTTTGATTCCATGTAGTTAGCCTGGGCAGGCCGGGGTTTTGAGTTTATGCCTCTTATAAAGTCGGGCATCAAACCGGCATCCGGACTGTAAGTTTTCTGCATATAACTAAATAACCGGTAGTTGTTATCAATAGCTTTTTGCCATTTGCCGGTTTTTAATGCGTTTTCAAATGCTTTGAAATTGGCAGGCATAAAATCAGAAGCGCGCATATCATAATAATCCTCGCTATCTCCGTCGCCGCCATCGCTTAGTAAAACAGAATATGTTTTCGGATTGATCTCATAGCGCATAATTGCCGCCATCGCATTCTTAGCTTCCTGCAGGTAATTGATACTGCCTTTGCTTCCCCATTGCTTATCCGCTAACAAAAGAGAGTATGCTATATCCATATCGCCGTCTGTGGCAGCATCCCTATCGTGGTTTTTACAGTTTTTTAGCTGGGCCCAGGCCATTAAATAAGGAGATGCTTTGGCCGGATGGGCTTTATAATAATTATATAAGCCGTCATAAACGGTTTTTGCCTGCTTATCATAACCAGCCATCAGCGCGGTGATGATCATGCCATAGCCTTGCCCTTCGGATACACACTCTTTACCGGGCTTTTCAAACCAAACGTAAAATTGATCCTTGTTGCAGCCAGGTTTTATATAGCGGCTTTTCCACTGATCGTAAAAAACAGTTACTTGTTTATCCAGTTGCTGTTGACTGATGTGATTAGGTTTAATGGTACCGGTAGTATACCGGCTATGTTGCGGAAACGGCCTTAATGCAACCTGTGCATTAAGGCCGTTCATGATAAATATTATGAATAGCGTCAGGCTATATCGCACGTAGTTCGGGATAAGAGTCGGCAACGTCGTCAAATTCATTACAAAGCATTTCGGTTTTGCAGAAATGGTTCTTGAGGCAACTCAAAAAGTTCTGAATTGCGGGTGTATCCTTACAGGTGGCGGCGTACCAGGTGCGTTTTGCTATACTATGGTGCAGCGGCTTTGTAACAATGTGTTTACCGGGTAGGTATGGCTTCACAATCCAGTCGGCCATAACGCTAATTCCGAGGCCCGCATTTACCATCTCAATGGTGGCATCTGTGTAGTGGATCCGGCTCAATGTTTTGGGCTTTACATGCTGCTCCTGGATGAGTGTTTCGATGATCGGAGTCTCCTGGTAAGAGGGGTCATAAAGGGCCAGAATCAGCTCCTGATCCTGGAAGTCGCAGATGTCAATAACGGCCTTTTTTGCCAGTGGATGATCGGCCGGTAAGATGGCTATCAGACGGTCTTCAAAAATGGGTTCGTAAACGATTTGTGTGTTCACCATTTGGGTGCGCACAATGCCCAGGTCAAGGTCGCCTCGCATCAGATATTCAAGCGGTCGGCGGCTTGCATCCGAAACTATATTTATGTTAATATCAGGCCATTGGCTCTTAAAATCTTTAATTACGCCGGGCAGCCAGTGGTACGCGGTATAGCATTGCATGCTGATATTTAGCTTGCCGGTTTTACCATTTTTATAGTTGTTAATATCTTCTTCAAGAGTACGTATTTCAGCCAAAATTTTTTCCGAACTTCGTAAAAAACGGTAGCCTACTTCAGTTAATTGAAGCCTCTTTCCCTGGCGATGGAATACCTCTATATCCAGCTCCTTCTCCAGCTCTTTTAACTGGTGGCTCAGGGCCGATTGAGTTAGGTGTAAAGCGCTCGCTGCTTTTGTCAGCGAACCCTCTTTTGAAATGGTGTCAACTAACCTGAAATGATGTAATGCGATATTCATTATTAGTTTTGCTAATGATTTGCACAAAATTAATTCATTTTTTTCATGAATCATATAGGCATACATTTGCCGTGTATAAAATACACCTCATGTTAAACACAAATTCAAAAAAATTACTCCTGTTTTTTTTGAGTGTTTTATATGTCTTACACGTACAAGCGCAGCAAAAAGTCCTTTCCATTAAGGATGCTGAACAAATGGCCCTTGCTAACTATGCTTCCATCAAGTCGAAGGCAAACCAGCTTAACGCCTCTAAGGCATACCTCAAAGAAACAAAAACGGAGTATCTGCCGGATGTAAATTTTTCCGCGCAGCAGGACTACGGCACAGTGAACGGCCAAAACGGACCATCTTATGGTTACCGAGGGCTTTCCGTAGCTTCATCCGGGCCGGTATTGGCCAAGCAAAATTGGAATGCCGCTTTTGGCGCTCTGTATTTAACCAACGTTAGCTGGGACTTTTTCGCCTTTGGCAGATCAAAGCAAAGGATTGGCGTACAGAAAACCATTGTATCGCGTGATGAAACAGATCTTGCACAGGAGCAATTTCAGCACCAGGTACGCGTTGCAGCCACGTATTTAAACTTACTGGCAGCACAGCAGCTTGCCAAGGCGCAGCAGGATAATCTTAACCGCGCCATGGACCTGCAAAAGGTAGTTGTTGCACGTGTAAAGAACGGCTTAAACCCGGGTGTGGATTCGTCATTGGCCAACGCCGAGGTATCTAACGCCAAGATTGCTTTAACCAACGCGCAGCAAACGGTACAGGATCAAGGTAACCAGCTTTCTGTTTATCTCGGGATCCCTGCACAGGAGTTTCAACTGGATAGCGCTTTCATTACTAAACAGCCGAATAACCTTGAGGCCGTAAGTGCTGTTGCCAATACAGATCACCCAACTTTGAAATTTTATCAAAACAGGGTAAACGTGAGCGATCAGCAAGCTAAATACCTTCGCACATTCGCCTTGCCAACCTTTAGTTTGTTTGGTGTTTACCAGGGCAGGGGATCGGGCTTCAAATCTGATTATGGCACTAACCAGGATAGCTACACCGGCAGCTATGGCGCAGGTGTTGATCCAACCCGTTATAACTACCTGTTTGGTATAGGTATGGTTTGGAATTTCACCAGCGTGTTCAGGACCCACTACCAGGTACAATCGCAAAAGTTTACATCAGAGCAATTGAAAAACGATTACGAGCTGGTTGATAAGCAACTGGAAGCGCAACGCTCCCTGGCCGAAACGCGCATAGGCAATGCCCTTAAAAATGTGAACGAAGTACCGGTTGAAGTTTCAGCTGCCAACAACGCTTACATTCAGAAATATACCCTGTATAAAAACGGACTTTCAAACATAGTTGATTTTACGCAGGCGCTTTATACCCTTAACCGGGCCGAAGTTGACAAATACATAGCCCTTAACAACGTATGGCAGGCGTTGCTGTTCAAATCAGCAGCCACCGGCGATTTTGGGTTATTCATCAATAATTTTTAACAGTTACACACATATACAATGGGAATGATAAAAGGGGCGCTGCAGAAACCAATTACCATATTGGTTTTAGTAGCCGGGCTGTTCTTCTTCGGTATAAATGCGGTGCGGACTATCAAGATCGATATATTTCCCGATCTTAACCTGCCGGTTATATATGTATCGCACCCATACGGCGGTTTTACCCCAAACCAAATGGAGGCTTACTTTGGTAAGCAATATGTTAACCTGTTGCTTTTCGTATCGGGCGTAAAAAGTATCGAAACGAAAAATATTCAGGGTTTAACGTTAATTAAAGTTACTTTTTACGAGGGCACTAATATGGCCCAAGCCGCGGCGGAGGTCACGGCGTATACCAACAGGGCCCAGGCCAGCTTCCCGCAGGGGTCGCAGCCGCCCTTCATTTTGCGCTTTGATGCCTCAACATTGCCAGTTGGTCAGCTGGTGTTGAGCAGCGCCACCCGGAGCAATAACGAATTGCTCGATTATGCTTTGGTTTATGTACGTTCGTCATTTACCTCAATTCCGGGCCTTGTTGCTCCGGCGCCTTTTGGGGGTAACCAACGTACCATCCTGATCAAAGCAGACCCTAACCTGCTACGCTCGCACAACTTAACGCCCGACCAGATCGTGGCCGCCCTGCGCGAGAATAACCAGAACACGCCTGCAGGTAACGTTCGTATCGGCGATTATAACTACCTGTCGCCGGCTAACACTACCATTAAAAAGGTTCAGGATTTTGGAGATATCCCACTTTATAAAAACGGCATTCAAACCGTGTTTATGAAAGATGTGGCTACTATTGAAGATGGTGCCGATATCACCAACGGTTACGCGCTTATCAACGGCAAACGGTCAGTTTATCTGCCTATCACCAAATCGGCTACTGCTTCAACATGGGAGGTGGTGCAAAACTTAAAAAAAGCGCTTCCCCGCTTCCAGGCTTTGCTACCAGAGGATGTGAAACTGTCGTTCGTGTTTGACCAGTCGGTTTACGTAATCAACGCGGTAAAAAGTTTGGCCGAAGAAGGCGCGATAGGTGCTGTATTGACAGGTTTGATGGTATTGTTGTTTTTGGGTGATAAACGCGGCGCGCTTATCGTGATCCTCACCATCCCTACCTGTGTTATCTCCGCAATCTTCTTCCTGTCACTGGCGCATCAAACCATCAATATCATGACGCTGAGCGGTCTGTCGCTGGCTATCGGTATCTTGGTGGATGAATCGACGGTAACTATCGAGAATATTCACCAGCACTTTGATATGGGTAAACCTAAAGCATTAGCTATATGGGATGCCTGTAAGGAGATCGCTTTCCCTAAATTGCTGATCCTGTTCTGTATCCTGGCGGTGTTTGCACCAGCCTTTACCATGAACGGTATCCCGGGAGCGTTGTTCCTGCCGCTGGCGCTTGCTATCGGTTTCTCCATGATCGTATCTTACTTCCTGGCACAAACCTTTGTACCTATCATGGCCAACTGGATCATGGTTAATAAACACGAAGATCATAGCCACAAAGATGGTTTCGCTTTAGAAGATGAAGGTGAGCCATGGGAGCAGAAAGAGAGGGCTATGAAGGCTGTGCTTGAGCACAAAGGTCATAAAGTGACCAAGTTTGATAAATTCAGGGATAGCTTTATGCGCCTGATGGACCGCATGTTGCCTAAACGCGCATTGATCGTATCAATATATGGAATAGCTGCAATTGCCCTTGCTGTATTACTGCTTAATACTATCGGTCGTGACGTATTGCCTAAGGTAAATTCCGGAACCTTCCAGGTAAGGCTGCGTGCACCGGATGGTACCCGTTTAGAGCGTACCGAGCTTGTAGCGGTTAAAGCACAACATATTTTAGGTGATATTGTAGGTAAGAATAATATTGACATTACATCTACCTTTGTCGGTTCGCACCCGTCATCATTCTCAACCAACCCGATATACCTGTTCATGGCCGGTCCGCAGGAGTCAGTTATGCAAGTGAGTTTGAAAGAGGATTATAAGGTTAATCTTGATGATCTGAAAGAGAAATTCAGGTATCAGATGGCTAAACAATTGCCGGATATTAAATTATCGTTTGAGCCTATTGAGCTAACCGACAAGATCCTGAGCCAGGGTTCGCCAACACCTATTGAGGTTGCGCTTACCGGTAAAAACAAAAAGCAAAACGTTGAGTACGCGTTTAAGATCATTGAAAAGCTAAAAAGCATCAAATACCTGCGTGATATACAAATAGGACAATCATTTAACTATCCTACTATCGATATCAATATCGACAGGCAGCGTGCAGCGCAGTTAGGCGTAGGTTTAAATGATATTTCACGTTCATTGATCGCGTCAACATCATCATCAAGGTTTACCGAAAAGAATAACTGGATAGATGAGAAATCGAACCTAAGCTATCTTGTACAGGTACAGGTTCCGGAATATCAAATGGCCAGCCTGAACGATGTGAAAGAGATCCCGGTACTGGCAAACCAGGCACGCCCGGTACTTGGCGATGTTGCTGATGTTAAAACAGGTACAACCTTTGGTGAAGATGATAACGTAGGTGCTGTACCAACGCTCTCGGTAACTGCCAACATCAACAAAAAGGACCTTGGTACCGCCACCCGCGATGTACAGAAAGCCCTTGATGAATTGGGAGCTCCTCCGCGTGGTCTGACAGTTGAATTGCACGGTTTGAGCCAAACCTTAATAGCTACGCTTGATAGCTTACAGGGCGGTTTAGTTGTGGCTGTATTGGTGATATTCCTCATGCTGGCAGCCAACTTCCAGTCGTTCAAAATATCATTTGTGGTACTTTCGACTGTACCTGCGGTATTGTTTGGTTCGTTGTTGCTGGTTAAAATAACAGGTGCTACGCTCAACCTGCAATCATACATGGGTATGATCATGTCGGTGGGGGTATCTATATCAAACGCGGTATTATTGATCACCAACGCCGAGGAGCTTCGCAAACACAATGGCGATGCGCTAAAAGCAGCACGTGAAGCAGTAGCATTGCGTTTACGCCCAATTTTGATGACCAGTTTGGCAATGGTTGTAGGTATGATCCCTATGGCATCGGGCTTAGGTGAAGGTGGTGATCAAACATCACCATTGGGTCGCGCCGTTATTGGCGGCCTTATCGCTTCAACCTTTGCAGCGCTGTTGATATTGCCATTGGTTTTTGCCTGGGTACAAGGTAATGCCAGCACCCAATCTGTTTCATTAGACCCAGAAGATAAAGAAAGTAAATTTTATGTCCCTTTGCACCATCATGAATAAGCTAAAAAATAAATCAATATTACTGCTTGCTGTTTTAGCTATGGCAGTAAGCTCCCTGAGCGCCTGCCACTCAGATGATAACGAAAAAAAGGAGCAGCAGGAAGAGGAACAACAGCAGGCAGCTGTTGAAACCCCAACCGTACAATTAGTACCGGTAACTAAAGGCAGGTTAAGCAGCGTCATCACTATTCCGGGCGAGCTGATCCCTTACCAACAGGTTGACCTGTATGCCAAAACCAATAGCTACGTTAAAAAGCTTTTGGTTGATATTGGGTCAGAAGTTAAACAGGGTCAGCTATTGGCTGTGCTTGAAGCGCCGGAAATTAATTCGCAATTGGCATCGGCCCAATCACGTATTAAGCAATATGAGGCTGTTTACTTTGCCAGTAAAGCTACTTACGACAGGTTGGTAAGCACCAGCAAAACTCCGGGTACGGTTTCTCAAAACGATTTGGAACAGGCCGAAGCTAAAAAGAATGCCGATCAGGCTAACGTTGATGCCGCTAAATCTGGCTTGAAAGAAGTATCAGCTAATCTGGCTTACCTGGAGATCCGCGCGCCATTTGATGGCGTGATCACCAGCCGTAACGTTAACCTGGGCGCCTATGTTGGTCCGGGTGGTAAAACTACTGATCCGTTGTTTACCGTACAGGATCAAAACAGGATGCGTTTAGTTGTTTCAGTACCGGAAATTTATACCGGCGCGCTAAGCAACAAAAGCGAAGTTAATTTTACTGTAAGGGCATTGCCAAGCGAAAAGTTTACCGCGCAGGTAAAACGTATAGCTGGGGCGCTTGATGAAAAATTACGCGCAGAACGCCTGGAGATGGACGTTTACAACAAAAATAAAAAACTGATTCCGCATATGTTTGCCGAAGTGAGTGTACCACTACCTAATGGCGACAGCACTTACGTTGTACCGAAATCAGCGGTAGCAACTTCAACCGAAAAGGTTTTTGTTATTAAGGTTGTTGACCACAAAGCTGTTTGGGTTGATGTTAAAAAAGGCCTTACCAATGGCGATAGCGTCGAAATCTTCGGTGGCGACCTGAAAGCTGATGATAAACTGGTAAAATCAGCATCAGATGAGATCAGAAACGGATCGACCCTGAAATATTAATAATTTGAAAATAGGTTGATTTGAATCAGCCTTATGGATAGTGCGAAGGGAAAAACAGAAGCCCG
Organism: Mucilaginibacter endophyticus; assembly: GCF_003351025.1. Classification (GTDB taxonomy): domain Bacteria; phylum Bacteroidota; class Bacteroidia; order Sphingobacteriales; family Sphingobacteriaceae; genus Mucilaginibacter; species Mucilaginibacter endophyticus. The sequence goes on from NZ_QPCG01000001.1 coordinate 553,894, forward strand.
AAAGCTGAAAAGCTTTCGGGCTTCTGTTTTTATAAAAACTATGTCATTGCGAGGAGAAACGACGAAGCAATCTCGTAGCTATCGAGGTCGGGCATGCATTGGCTACGAGATTGCCAGGCTTAGCTCGCAATAGCATGGTTTTATACTATTTACTTTCCGCCTGCAACTTCTTAATGATCCCGGTGCCCACAGCATCCGTACTTTCAGCGGCATTTGATAGTACAACCACTGCCAGTTTCTTATCGGCATTAAAAGCTAAGAAACTGCTACTGCCGTAAGTGCCACCATTGTGAAAAATGTACTCTACGCCGTCAACTAAAATGATGTGCCAGCCGAGGGCTATTTTCGCGTCCTTGCTGTAGGTGAGTTGATGTGTAAGCTCAAAAGCCTTTGATAGCTTGTCTGTGCCATTTGCCGTGTTAGCTTTTGCGTATATCAGCAAATCGTTTATTGTTGAATGGAGGGCTCCGCAAGCAGCAAGAGCGTCAAAATCCCAGGCAACTGTAGCATCGCCATACTGGCTGTATACTTTGGTAAAATGGGGGAGTTGCAAAGCGCTTAAATGCTGTACAGTATTTTTCATACCTAAAGGCGAGCAAATTACTTCCTGAACCATTTGATCAAATGTTTTGCCGCTTACCTGTGATAATATCGTTCCTAATAAACCTACCCCTAAGTTGGAATATGCGTATTGTTCGCCTGGCTTGCTATTGAGTTTACACATTTTCAGATAGCTGTATAATAGTCGCTTATTATAACTTTTATAAGGATTTGCCGCACTGGTCGAGTCAAACTGAAGGTTTTCGGGGATGCGCGCCAAACCGGATGTATGGTTACTTAAAGTTTGCAATGTTACGGCGTTTAACGCGGAATTGGTTTTTACCGAATCGGGCAAATACTTTGTAATAGGATCGGTTAGTTTCACTTTACCTTCGTTAACATAGTAGGCCAGGAGAGTAGCTGTAAATGTTTTGGTAATGGAGCCAATCTCAAAGAGTGTATTAACAGTTGGGAGTTGATTATTGCCGCGTGCTGTTTCGCCATAATTATAAGTGCTGATCTGCCCATCTTTGAATACGCCTATACTTAAGCCTACAGTATTAGCTTTTTGAATGTAAGGGCGTGCAATTTCATCAACCTGTTTATCTGTTACAGTAAGCAATTTGTTTGATGTCGGCATTTGTACGGTCTTATCGGCAGTGATGTCTTTGTAGGGTTGAAACAGGAAAAGCTCTATCTTATTACTTGCATCAAGGCTCATAAGCAGCTGTAATGTCACCGATTGAAATACCAGTTTGTACGTGCTTACTTTGTTATTAACAAAGCTGATCACGCTTGAACCCTTGATTGCATTCAATGGAAACAATTGTTGCTCGGAAAGACTGCGGAATTGTCCGGCACTCACGGCATGCCTGAAATTTGTTCCGGTTAAGTTATAAATGGAGTCGGCCTGTTTGGCGTTGAAAAACTTTTTTACCAACACAAACACCGAATCGGTTTTAAACTGCTGATGGCTTTGGGCAAAGGTTATGCCCGGGATAAATAAAAGTAAGATAAAACAGAACCTGAGTTTCATAGAAGGTTATTAGTGTTATACGTAGCATCATTTGGCCTTTAGACATAAGCTTTAAGGTTGGAAATAAGGATTCGCCTTAAGACCCGCGACTCAAAACTATTGACTTATATATCCTGATAATCTTTGGCGAAATAGTTATCGGCCAAAGGATCGGTCAAGCGCACAAAACGTTTTTCGTTGTATTTCCATTTCATGCGGAATATGATAACGGCAATACCAGCACCAATTATATAATTATAACCAATAAATGCAAACATATCGCCGGGTTCGGAAAGCAGCGCATGAAGATCAGTCTTGCCGCTTAATTTAAACCATATGATACTTGTGATTAATGATAAAGCCAAACCGAAGATAAAGCCACCATCGATAATGCAGTAATTCCACATGCCACGTTTACGCGAGTGCTCCCACTTTTTTACAAAACTGATGTTATCGATATCCTCTTCGGTAAGTCCACGGGCTTTGAGTTTTTCGGCTTGAGTTAGTTTGTACTGATAACGGTAATAGCCCTGTACAAACGAGAACGGGAAAAATAAAAGGAAGATAAGATTGTTGTTGTCATAAAAATACAACGCCGCAATAACGGCAAGATAAACCAGTTCGGTTTTATAAGTATGTTTCAGATATGTTTTAAAATTGAATTTCATACCTGAAACATGCTGCTTATATGGTTGGTGTTTGACCGGCCAACAGGTAAAGTACTGCCATACGTACGGCAACACCGTTTTCTACCTGATCCAAAATGATGGATTGTTTGCTGTCGGCTACATCGCTGGTGATCTCCACACCACGGTTGATAGGACCGGGGTGCATTACCGTGATCTCTTTATCTAATGAATCGAGTATGGTTTTATTGAGACCGAAAAGCATAGTGTACTCCCTTAGTGAAGGGAAATATTTAATGTCCTGACGTTCCAGCTGAATGCGGAGCATATTGGCCACATCGCACCAGTTAAGGGCTTTAATGAGGTTGTGCTCAACTTTTACACCCAATGAACCAATATATTTAGGGATCAATGTAGTTGGTCCGCAAACCATTACTTCGGCACCAAGTTGTTTAAGGCACAGAATGTTTGAAAGCGCTACGCGTGAATGCAGGATATCACCCACAATCACCACTTTTTTACCTGCTACATCACCGTACTTTTCACGGATAGAGAAAGCATCAAGCAGGGCTTGGGTAGGATGCTCATGTGCACCATCACCAGCGTTTACGATCTGCGCTTTTACATGTTTTGAAAGAAAGATTCCCGCACCGGCATAAGGGTGACGCATCACTACCATATCAACTTTCATGGCCAGGATGTTGTTTACCGTGTCAATGAGTGTCTCGCCTTTACTTACAGATGATGATGAGGCCGCGAAGTTGATCACATCTGCCGAAAGCCTTTTTTCGGCCAGTTCAAATGATAAACGGGTACGGGTTGAGTTTTCAAAGAAGATATTGGCAATGGTAACATCCCGCAATGACGGCACTTTCTTGATCGGTCGGTTTAAAACAGATTTAAAAGTATCGGCAGTTTCAAATATCAGCTCAATATCTGCCCGGTTCAAATCTTTTATACCCAATAAGTGTCGTGTGCTCAGTCCTGCCATGTTATTTTGATTTCGGATTTCGGATGTTCGATTTCGGATTTTTTATTTTTTGATTTTCGAATGCCGATTTTTTATTTTTTAATTTCTTATTTGCTTATTCGTTGCTTTTCCTTGGCAGTTTTACCAATTGCAGTGAATATAGCGGTAAGTTCATTAGCTTCTTTTTTTAGTTGAGGTAAATAATTGAACTTATCAAGCCCGATTCTTCCATTAATTCTAACCAGTAAACCGATTCATCGGCTTCCTCCTCAACTATTATAATTTTATTTATAAAATCGGCGGTTGATTTTCCTCTGCATGCCGATCTGTAATTTGCACCTATTGAAGTGGAACTTCTTAGTAACTGATGTGATAATATATCAAGAGAACGCTTTCGCGGAAGCTCCTCGACAAACTTGATAACGTCTATCGAGAATTTTTTTGTTCGCTGTTTTAATTCTACTTTATCCATTATTAGATTATCAAATCGAAAAATTCTAAATTAAATAAATCCGAAATCTAACATCCGAATTCCGAAATCATTCTGATACCAGAACTATCTTGTCCTCTCCATCAGTATCTTTCCAGCTTACCACCACTTTTTGCGACGCGATAGAATCAACCTCAATGCCTACATAATCGGCAGATACCGGGATGTGACGTGAATAGCGGCGATCAACCAATGCTAAAAGCTCTACCTTTTCCGGGCGACCGAATGCCTGCAAAGCATCCATTGCAGCGCGGATGGTGCGGCCTGTCCAGAGTACATCATCCATCATGATCACCTTTTTACCTTCAATAATAAAATCTATTTTAGTTTGATTAGGAAGCAGTTGTGATTCACGGCGACGGAAATCATCGCGATAAAAGGTGATGTCAAGATCACCTTGCAGTATGGTTTTATCCGGAAGGATTTTTCTTAGTTCTTCGGCAACGCGTTTAGCCAGGTAAATGCCACGTGGCTGGATACCAATTAATACTGTATTTGAAAAGTCGTTATGATTTTCAATTAACTGGCGACATAAACGTTGTATGGTGATTTGAAACTTTTGTCCGTCGAGCAGTGTTAGATTTTGCATCGTATGGGTGGATTTGGGCAAAAGTAATAATTTGTTTTGAGTTTTGGAGGATGAGTTTTGAATAGGGGGCGAGTTTACCTTTTTGTTGTTCTGAATGGGAAAAGGATCTGTAAAGGTGAGATGACATCTACTCTTATTGTCACGCTGAGGAACGAAGCATCTTCTTTACCTTGCATAACGGCTTTGCATATTGAAGAAGATTCTTCGCTGTCGCTCAGAATGATATTTTTTTATTGTGTGAATAAAACTATTCCGATAACTTCTTCAATGCTTCCATTGCTCTTTCCGCATCTTTTTTCGCTACAAAAATATGATCATGATAATAAGCTGCTACAACATTGCAGCTTATATTTTCCTGGGCCAGCGCGGTTGCGAACGCGGCTGTAAGTCCAGTTGCCTCCAGCGATGAATGAATGGTTAAGGTGATCCAGGCGGCAATGTATGTGTATGCTAAATTTAGCTTATCCGCAGTTTCTTTTTTAAGGATCAGGGTAAACGCTTCCTTCTCTTTAAAAAAGGCTATAATATTATCGGTGTTAATGTTGCTCAATGAAGACGTTGTACAATAAACATAATCACCCTCATGAAGCACAGGTGTCATGTTTTTGAGTAGGGTGTTGAGGTTGGTTTCTCCGGTGGCCATTGGGCAAAGATAAATGAAAAGATGACTTGAATATTTTTAAAAGGATGTCATTGCGAGCGAAGCACGAGATTGCTTCGTCGTTCCTCCTCGCAATGACATTTTTTTCTTTTGTACACCGTATAAAACTCAACAAAAAAGCCCCTCTGGATAACCAGAGAGGCTTATGTAAAGCGGTTAAGCTAAAATTATGCTTCTTCTTCAGAGCTGTTAGCGGCTGGAGCTTTGCGTGCTTTGTTTTCAGCACCTTCCATTTGCTCTTTTAATTGAGCTAATACGCTAAGATCACCTAAAGTTGATTTTTCAACCGAATCTTTCACTTTTTTCACCGCGTTAGTAGCAGCTTTTGCTTCTTTTTTACGGGCTTCAAATTCTTGTACACGAGCATCAGCACGAGCTTCTTCCCAGATACGTGAGTGTGAAATAACGATACGTTTGTTTTCTTTGTTAAATTCGATGATTTTGAATTCAGCAGCTTCTTCAGCTTTTAAGCTCTTACCGTCTTCTTTAACCAGGTGTTTGGTTGGCGCGAAGCCTTCAACACCGTAAGGTAAAGCTACGATAGCACCTTTGTCGGTTACTTTGATAACGGTACCTTCATGGATCGAGTCGATAGTGAAGATAGTTTCAAAAGTATCCCAAGGGTTTTCTTCAAGCTGTTTGTGGCCTAAGCTCAGTTTACGGTTTTCAACATCAAGTTCAAGTACAACCACATTTAATTTTTCACCAACTTTAGTGAATTCGTTAGGGTGGTTAACTTTTTTAGACCAAGAAAGGTCAGAGATGTGGATCAAGCCGTCGATGCCGTCTTCCAGTTCAACAAACACACCAAAGTTGGTCATGTTTTTAACTGTAGCTACGTGCTGAGTACCAACTGCGTACCTTTCAGCAGCGTTTTGCCATGGATCAGGAGTTAATTGTTTAACACCTAATGACATTTTACGCTCTTCGCGGTCTAAAGTCAATACTTGAGCTTCGATCTCGTCACCAACTTTCAGGAACTCCTGAGGGTTGCGCAGGTTTTGTGACCATGACATTTCTGATACGTGGATCAAGCCTTCAACACCAGGGATGATTTCAAGGAATGCGCCGTAATCAGCAACGGTAACGATTTTACCTTTAACTTTTGAACCAACCTGAATATCTTCAGAAAGGCTTTGCCAAGGGTGAGGGGTTAATTGTTTTAAGCCCAGAGCAATACGTTTTTTCTCGTCATCAAAGTCAAGAACAACAACGTTGATCTTTTGATCCAATGCCAAAATTTCGCGTGGGTGCTCAATACGGCCCCATGAAATATCTGTAATGTGCAGTAAGCCGTCAACACCACCAAGGTCAATGAATACACCAAAGTCGGTAATGTTTTTAACTGTACCTTCCAATACCTGACCTTTTTCAAGGCGGGCAACAATTTCAGTTTTTTGGTTTTCCAGATCGTCTTCGATAAGCACTTTGTGCGATACCACAACGTTCTTGAATTCGTGGTTGATTTTAACAACTTTGAATTCCATAGTTTTACCTACATACACATCGTAATCCCTGATAGGTTTGATATCGATCTGTGAGCCAGGTAAGAAGGCTTCAACGCCCATAATGTCAACAATTAAACCACCTTTAGTACGGCTCTTAACAAAACCGGTGATGATCTCATCATTATCAAGGGCTGAATTAATGCGCTCCCATGATTTTTGAGTTTTTGCGCGTTTACGTGAAAGTACTAACTGACCGTTAGCATCTTCCTGCGACTCAACAAAAACGTCAACTTTGTCACCGATCTTAAGATCTGGTGTGTCACGGAATTCTGATACTGATACTAAACCGTCTGATTTGAAACCTACGTTAAGTACAACATCTTTGTTGTTAACGTTAACAACAGTACCGGTGATGATTTCGCCTTTGGTGATAGAGCTGAAAGTTCCATCATACAATTTTTCAAATTTCTCACGGTCGTCATCGCTGTAGTTACCAAATTTTTTGTCGTCAGCATCCCAGTCGAAATCTTCGCTTGGTGTAGCTGCAATTTTTGATTTGATCTCTTCGATAGATATTGAATCAGCTTCTGATTCAATTGTTTCTTTTTCGCCAGCCGCTTTAACTGCACCCAGTTCAGCTTCTTTCGCTTTTAATTCTTTTTCTGCTTCTTGTTTTTTTGCCATTAAATAATTTTTCTCCTTTTCCCAATTTGTTAATTGGGACTGCAAAGGTACGGATATATTTTATTGAAAAAAGAAATTTTTTAATGTTAATTGCTTATATTTTAGGTGCTTTTATAAGTTTTTTAGGAGATTAGGCGGACACAGGTTAACGTAAGAGGGGATTTTACGTTGAGTAAACCATTTGATAATATGTTTTGCGCCGCTATTGGTGCTATAAATTAATGAGTTATGACTAAGTATTTGCAAAGGGCATGGTCTGATTACGAAGACGATATTGACATGGAAGATGTGCGGAAAGCTATTGCTCAGATACAATCAATGGATGGCGAACATGGCGCATTTTGGGTTGGAACGGAAGAGGAAGACTATGTTTTGGAGATAGATAAATCACTAAAGATGATCTGTATCGTAAATGATCAGGGAATAAAATACCAGGCTAAAAGTTGGAAGGAAGTTGAGGATATTTACGAATTGCTTTTAAAAGAGGACTTTTCGAACCTTATTAATGCCCTTAGTTGATAAGTGCGACTGTTATCCGAGCTTGCCATCTATCTCTTCAAAAATCTGCATAAAATCATTCAGCATTTCCTCCCGGTAGTTGCTTAATATTTCATCCATGATCACCTCCTGCTCAGGTGTGAAGGGATTTTTCCATACGCGCATGCAGATCCTTTTAAGCGCATAAGCTATTTGGTGGGTTTCGGCGTATGTATGCAGGTATTGGCTTTTTTTAAAGCCTTCGTAAAACTTGAAGAAAACGGCGGTATCCTCAAGCCCGGCAAAAGTTAAAAAACTCTTTATTTTATCGTCTTTGCACCCGTCTAAATGATCATAAAACTGCGCGACACTTATTTTGCCTGTTGTTAGCAGTAAATTATCAATAATTAACTCCAGAGCAATGTGCCCTAAAAAGAAAGGTTTAACCGGTGATCCAATTAAGGCCGGAGCCAGCAGCTTTTTAAGTTCATGCGAACGTGTGGTAAAAAAATCAGATGAGTGAAAATACCGGTCTACATCCAGATGTTTGTTCCATCCAGCTATGATGGAATTAACCTCGGTATCAGTATGGTGTAGTTTCTCGGGGTGAAGGATAATGTTTTTATCGGCATTTTTCAACAAGTCGGGCAGCACTGTTCCCAGCACGTGGTAATAGTTGGTAGTATCCCTGTCGAAATAAAAATGCGATAAAAAATTCATAAGCCTTGCCCTGCAAAATACCCGGTTTTGCTCAAGATACAAAATATAAGTAATTATTTGAAACAGATTTTACCTGTAGTTAACCTTTGGTTAGTTGACAAACACTGGCTATCCACCCAATTATTCTTTTATATTTGCACCTTTTTGAAACTGAACTTGATATGAACTTTGTTGAAGAATTACGCTGGCGCGGCATGCTGCATACCGAAATGCCCGGAACCGAGGAGATGTTAAATAAAGGTATGGCTTCGGGATATATTGGGTTTGATCCAACTGCCGATTCATTGCATGTTGGTCACCTTACCCAGATCATGACCCTGATCCATTTTCAGCGCGCAGGCCATAAACCTTATGCCCTGGTTGGCGGTGCTACCGGTATGGTGGGTGATCCGTCAGGTAAATCGGCCGAGCGTAATTTATTATCAGAGGATGTGTTGCAGCATAACCTGGAGGCGGTAAAAAAACAGCTTACCCGTTTTCTTGATTTTAACACCGGCGCTAACAGTGCCGAAATGGTTAACAATTACGATTGGTTCAAAAACTTTACTTTTCTTGACTTTATCCGCGATGTGGGCAAACACATTACAGTTAACTATATGATGGCTAAAGATTCGGTGAAGAAACGTTTGGAGGGCGACACCGGTATGTCGTTCACCGAGTTTACTTACCAGTTGGTGCAAGGCTACGATTTTTACTACTTGTGGAAACATCATAACTGCTCGTTGCAAATGGGCGGTAGCGACCAGTGGGGTAACATCGTTACAGGTACTGAATTTATCCGTCGTAAAGATAGCGGCGAAGCTTTTGCCTTAACTACCAACCTGATCAAAAAGGCAGATGGTACCAAGTTTGGCAAAACCGAAAGCGGCGCTGTTTGGCTTGATGCCGAACGTACCTCACCATACCAGTTTTACCAGTTTTGGTTAAACACTACCGATGTTGACGCTAAATCATACATCCGCATTTTTACACTGCTTGATCGCGAGGTTATTGAGGCGATGGAAGTGGAGCATGATGCCGCGCCACATACCCGTATACTGCAAAAAGCATTGGCTAAGGATATCACCATCCGTGTGCATGGCGAAGCTGAATATGAAAAGGCGATAAAATCATCTGAGTTTTTATTTGGTAATGTTGGCATCGAGTTTTTAAATGAATTGAGTGAAAACGAAGTGTTGGGCTTGTTTGCGGGCGTGCCTAACTATACCGTAGCTTTAAGCGAACTGGAAGAGGGTATTAATGCCGCCGATCTGTTAGCTGCTAAAACAGCGGTTTTTGCATCAAAAGGTGAAGCTAAAAAGATGATACAAGGTGGTGGCGTTGCTATCAACAAAGTTAAAATAGGTACCGTCGACGATGTTTATAACACTGAAGTTTTGATTGGTGGAAAATTCATCGTAGCACAAAAAGGTAAAAAGAATTATTTCCTGATAGTTGCAGAGTAATTTTAGCCATCAAGTTATTTGATAAATTGTCATTAGTCATTTTGGCGATAGCTTTTGACCGATAATCGAATGAACAAAAAAGGCGATGGAAATTTTCCATTGCCTTTTTTGTTGTGCAGTATTTGTAAATACGACAAATGGTAATTATATTTGTATATATGTCGTATAAATCAAAGCCGGATGCAAAAAATGAGGTAAATGAACCAATGGCGGCTTATGCTGTTCAGGGGGCAATGCCTGCATTTTATAGTTTATTGAATGGTTCAAAATCTGTAAAAGCATCTTCTGATTTTGATATCATTGGTTTGGCACGTAAAGGTTTCGCTAAAAGCGCGTTACTTTCCTTCGCCAAAAAAATCTCTTTAAATATCCAGGAGCTTGCTAATATATTGCATATTTCCGAGCGTACCTTACAACGCTATGAGGATGATGCCATTATCAAAACAGAATATGCCGAAAAGGCTATTGAACTTGCGCGGCTTTATACCCGCGGTGAAGAGGTTTTTGAATCGATGGATAAATTTAAGATCTGGATTAAAACACCATCTGTTGTTTTCAGGGGCGAAGCGCCTGTAACTATCCTTGATACATCTGCCGGCTTTGATATGGTTTTTAAAGAGCTCGGTCGTATAGAGCACGGTATTTTTGCCTGATGATACTTTACCGTATTAGCAAATGCAATTACGCTGCGGACCTAAGTGGCACTGGTGCGCGTCTGTATGGTGGCCGCTGGAACAGCGAGGGCAAGCCGATGCTTTACCTCGCCTCGTCGCGGTCATTGGCGGTACTTGAAGTACTGGTACATTTAGATCCGCTGACAATCCCGGGTAATTATTGCCTTACCGAAATTGAAGTACCTGATGTTGAAATAGTAACTGTTGAAATTGAACAATTACCTACAGACTGGCGCGATATTTCCGGTCCTGTGGTTTTGCGTCAACTTGGTGATGCCTTTCTCAAAAAGCAGAAATATTTATTAATGAAAGTGCCTTCGTCAATAGTACCGGCAGAATACAACTACCTGCTCAATCCCCTGCATCCTGATGCTTTAACAGTAAAGCTTTTAAAAAGAGAGCCTTTCAGTTTTGACAGGAGACTTCTTTAGTTTTGTCATTGAATCATTTGATGAATCGTCATTAAGTCATTTTTTGCAAAAGTTTTTGAGCAATGACCTAATGACAAAAAAGCGATGGATGCTAATCCATCGCTTTTTTAATAATGACCCAATGACAAATTATAGGTCGCTAAGCAAGTCCAGTTTCTTGGCGTTATATTCTTCCTGTGAGATAAGGCCGTTATCGAACAATGTTTTTAGCTTTTTCAACTTTTCGGTAAGCTCATCTGGTTTTGCTGCCGGCGCTGGTGGCGGTGTTTCCTGTACAACAGGTGCAGGCGCTGCTGGAGGCGGAGCAACCGGAGCAGCAGGTGCCGCGTAGCCGTTAGGTTGAGAAAAAGGTTGTGGTGACGCTGGCGGTACAAATGCACGTGCAGCAGGTGAACTCTCAAACTGTACAGCGCCTGATTCGGCACGCTTTTGTTCGAGCTCGCGCTGGCGGCGGGCTTCGCGTTCAATCTCTTTACGTTCCTGGGCATATTGATAAAGTTTACGTCCCTGAATTTTAGGAAGGTAATCAACCGCCATTTCGCCACCTCCGGTGGTCTTTACGCTGAATACCGCACCAATGATCTCTTCTTTGGTGTGTACGTCAACAATATCTTTCCAAACAAAATCAACAAACTTGATGGATAAACCCAGGTTTGCCGGGGTGAAAAACAATACACGTTTGTTGGTTATAGCTATACAGTCGGGAAAAAGGTTAACCAGCGGCTTTTTCTGAACGGCTATGTAAATAATTTCCTCGCCGGTTGATAGCAGATCAACAAGACGTGAATAAACCTTTTCAACTGCTTTAGGATCCTGTTCCTCTGTTAAAAATTTCTCAATCATGTTTTTAGCAATTATGATGCGCGCAAAAATAACAATTATACCTGTGAAAGAGTCAAGAATCAAGTGTTAAGAATCAAGAAAAAAGATGAAGTCCTATATAATGGCATCTTGCCTCTTGATTCATGACTTCCTGATTCTCAAATATTACTAAGCGATCAGCAAATTGCAGCCTCGGATATCCGACTGATCAAACCTGCCTAATACCTCAAAAGAGCCATCAGCATAAATCCGGCCTAAATCCTGTGTGGCAATAAACGCGCAAGAATTGATATTGGCCAGATCTATAACGCTGATACCGCCTGTTTTACCTGTTTGTAACGTGCTAAGTGGATCATTAGTATCCCGGATGATGATCTTCATCCAGGGCGGGCAGTTAAAAATACCATCGCCTTTAGAGTAGGCTTGCGATAATAATTCGGTCATCCCGTATTCGGAATGAATATGTTTTAACCCAAATCCTTTGCCTAAAATATCATGCAATTCCTCGCGGATCATTTCTTTGCGCCTGCCTTTCATTCCGCCTGTTTCCATTACCACAAGCTCTGGAAAGTTTATCTGGTAGTTTTCAATAAAATCAAGCAAACCGAAAGTTACACCTATCAAAAGTGTAGGCTTCCCGGCCGCTTGTTGTTTTTTAAGCTGATGAAACAATTCATCGTGATTGTATAGAAAGAAGCCGCTATCGGGATTGTTTGATTGTTTAATCAGATCGTCGACCATGTAAATGAGCGATGAACCTTCGCGCTCCAGGTAAGATGGGAGCAGGGCTAAAACTGTGTAATCTTTAATATCGCCATAAAAAATAGTAAATGCTTTACGAAAACTATCCTCGTACCAGGACGTATCTGTTACCCGGTGACTGCTGGTGATCATACCTGTAGTACCCGAACTGGTAAAGGTAACCTCAATGGGCTCATCAGTACTTAATATGGTATGCGATTTAAAAAACTCGATAGGTAAAAAAGGGATTTGCCCATATGAGGTAATGGATGCCGGATCAATTTTTAACCCTTCAATAAACTGCCTGTAAACCGGGTTATGCCTTGCCTGGTAATTGAAAACCTGCAACGCTGTATCGTTAAATTGCTCTTCGGTACTGATAGAAAATACCTGCTGTTTACCGGGTTTGTTCATTGGGGGCAAAGATAAGGAAAACCGAGAGTTGAACCATGATTCGCTTGATTATAGGATTTACATGATAGCAGGGTGAACTGTGAATCGCTTGATTGTGGGATTTACATGATGTTGGATGGACCATAATTTATTTGATACAGAAATGACAAGATATCAGGATAATCCTCCAATCCTATAAATCATGGTTCAAAATCAAGGTTCAAAACACCGCAAGTTTCGGGTTGAATGGCCTCGTTTACCGCCCGACCTTTGATTTATCAAAAACAATAATCATGAACACATTTAAAATTGTACCATTATCCAAATCATTTGCCCAAAGAATAAGAACCACCATGACTGACGATTTTGGAGGCGAAGTAGTTGAGCAATTGGCAACCGGGCTTGGGCCTTGCCGGGTTTCGCTTAAGCCTTTTGAACGTAATGTTGATAAACGACTGTTACTAAAACATTCGCCGTTTGAAATGGAAAACGCCTATAACCAACCAGGACCGGTTTTTATCAATGCCAATGATGTTGAAGAATACAGTGATATCTATTGCTTTCCGCCCGAGATTAAAGCTAATAAAAAGAGCTTTCCGCTATCACTTATCGGTTACAGCAAGGCTCAACAAATGGTTTTAAGCCAACTTGTTGGCGATGCCGATGTGGATGAACTGATAGCCGAAATATTTGCCGAAAATAAGAACGTAGAATATTTGCATGCCAGAAATGCCCAGGCATGCTGTTTTATATGCAAAATTGAGCGTGTTTGACTTTGAGATTACATAAAATTAAAAAACAAGTACGTGTTTTGGGGGTTAGTTAAGTATAGAAGCAGACAACAATTAATTATATTAATCATCCATCCCCATGAAAACATTAAAATTTTTGAGGCTACCGGTTTTGTTAGGCCTCTTTTTTGTAATGATATCGGCAAAGCCGGCCGATGACGACAGCAAGCAAACGGAGCGTATTCATAACGCATCAAATGTGCTTAAAGAGTTTGCCAAAATGAAAGAAAGTATTCCGCACCAGTTGCTGGAACAATACGAAGGTATTGTGATCATTCCAAAGATGATTAACGCAGGTTTTGGTATAGGCGGCAAACGCGGAAAAGGTGTAGCTATGGTGAAACTGGGCAACGGTAAATGGAGCGATCCAGTGTTTATCACCCTTACAGGCGGTAGCTTTGGTTTGCAGATCGGTGTACAATCGGTAGACCTGGTATTGGTGTTCCGTGATAAGGGCGTGTTAACTAAGGTTAAAAACGGCGATTTCACCATCGGTGGTGATATTTCGGCAGCTGCTGGTCCGGTTGGTCGCAGTTCAACCGCAAGTACCGATTATAAACTACAGGCTGAGGTGTATTCTTATTCGCGCAGCAAAGGCTTATTTGCAGGTATAAGCATCAATGGTTCAAACCTTGGTATCGATAAGGATTCGAACGCCGCTTACTATGGAGCAAAAGCAACATCGCAGGATATTTTTGCCCAGGCAACCAGCACTACCGAAGCAGTTAAAACATTAAAGGAAACTTTAGCTTCATTTTAATAAATAAAATAATATTGAATAAAAAATGCCCGGCGTTTTCCGCCGGGCATTTTTTATTCAATGCTTTTGAAAGGCTCGTTTGAGCAGCAGTCCTGATAATGCAGACATTCCGCCGACCAATCCGCCTAAAATTCCGGTTATTGCAAGTATAAAGCCCCAACCCGGCAAGTGAAACAAATGAGCTATCCTTGTAGCCATGATATGATCATTAGGAATGCTTTTAAAAAGTGCCAGTACTATCCATACAATTAAAACCGCTACAAATGCCTGCCAAAAGGAGCTTTTTGCGGTAGTGCCAATAAAAAGGGCTGTTAAAAATGATATGATGGCAATTATCCACCAGGGTAAAAAATATCCGCTGGCAAACGAAAGTATAAGTATAATGAGGAATAACATGTTGCTATTATTTATCGGTTAATGTATATATTGATTTAATACGGGGCGATTGTTCACTGGCCGATTGCATGAAAAGAAGTTCTTTTAACTGTCCTTCATTCCAGGTTTTAAACATATCGTTATAAAAGAAACTACCCGGATTGCCCGATTCTCCGCCCGGGAAAATGCCGTAGCCTTTTACTTTTGGCCCCATTTGTACCACCATGCGCCATGACGGGCCGTGGCCATCATTTAGAGCATTGACTGTTGTGCCCGTGCCGCCAGATTCAAAATTACCCGAACCAAAAGCAGGCTGACGTAGCAGACTGGCTACTTCCATTTTTTTAAATTTCCCCCATTGCCAGTCTGGCCCTGGTTTACCACATTTGTCCACAATTTCTTTTACAGCTGCTTCAAACGCTTTATTAACTATGTCTGCCGCATTTTCCTTTGCCGGTGTGCGGATATCGTCAAACCATTTGGAATCGGGCTCTTTTAACAATAAGCGTTCGGTACGGTCCATCGACGGGAAGTTATTTTGCATGTTTTTATCGGCAAAATCATCGGCCCAGATGGCGGTATATAGCTGCGACCACCAATTGCCAAATACGGTGGCTCCAATTGAATTGGCCGAAACATTTTTGTCCCATTTGGTAATCTCATGATAAGCTATAATTTGAGTGGCATCAAGTGTTTTAGGGTTGATATATTTCAACAGCGTTGGTAAAATGTCCTGAGCGCGGATGCTGTATACATCAGTTTGCAGGATCCGCATGCTATCAACAGTGGCTTTAGTCATAGCGGTAAGCCTGTCGTTAATACGTTTACCGCGTTCATACGAGGCAAACGACCAATCGATGTAATAAGGGTAGCTTGGGTCTGTTGATGACTGATTGGCCGAGCTCACAAATCCTCTCGGCGGGTTTTTAACAGTTGGGTCCTGCTCAAATGGGATCCAGCCATGCCAATCGTCGGCAGGGTCGGTTCCATCTAAAATAAATTTGCCCTGGTCTTTATATTTAAGCGGGTACTTACCGTTAGGCGTAATGGCTATATCATCTTTACTGGCAAAAACAAAATTTGATGCCGGGGCGCTGAAAAAGGTGAGCGCTTTACGATAATCATCATAGTTTTTACCCGTATTAAGCAGGTACATGGCCATCAATTCGTTTGATGGTTCGTGAGCTATCCATCGCAGTGAATGCCCTGTCGGAACAAAATCAGGGCCATCTGCTTTTTGAGCATCGTTTTGATATACTACGGGGCCATGGTGGGTATAAACCACGGTATCATAAATCGGCTTTTTACCTAATACCTCAATTTTTTCGATACGACGGGTGGTTTTATTCCATTTGTTGTTATACCAGTACTCATCCATTTTGGTATCCCTGAATTTTTCCTGGTACCAGTCCAGTACATCGGCGTCAACGTTGGTAATGCCCCAGCTGATATTATTATTAAAACCCAGGATAACACAAGGTGCTCCCGGTAGCGATACGCCATAAACATTCATGCCCGGCGCCGAAAGCTGGATTTGGTACCAGATAGAAGGAAGCGTGAGGTTAAGATGCGGATCATTAGCCAGGATAGGATAGCCGCTTGCGGTTTTACTGCCGGCAACGGCCCAGTTGTTACTGCCTATGCCTTCAACGCGGGGTTTGGTATTGCTGCTATCCGTCATGTTGGCCAGGAAATTGGCCGATGGCTTAGGGATGGTGAGCGGTTTAAAATAATCCCATTTTGTGCCTACCGGGATGATGGGATCTTCGTGCATTGGATAGTCTGGGAAGAGATCATTGGTAGTGGTTGGGCCAAATTTGCGCAGGATATTGGTCATGGCAAATTCGTTTGAACCTCCGGCTAATGTTTCAGACATTAGCTTTAGTAAAAAAGCACAGTTTATGGGTTTCCATTCTTCAGGGGCATAGTTGAGTAACTTAAACTCTATTGGATAATCACGTGGGCTTAACTGGTGGATATAACTGTTGATACCATCGGTATAAGCCAGGATCATATTCCGGACTGTAGGATCGGCCATCATGGCTTTTATGGTTTTTTCTGCACCGTAAACCATGCCCATGCGGCGGTGGTACCGGTCAATATCCAGCACTTTGGGGCCAATAACTTCGGCCAGCCTGCCGGCTGCCTGCCGGGTTTGGATGTCCATTTGCCAAAGGCGATCGGTAGCGGTCATGTAGCCTTGGGCAAAGTACAGATCGTGTTCGTTTTCGGCAAAAATGTGTGGGATATGGTTTTCATCAAACTTGATGGTAACCTTGCCTTGCAAGCCTTTAAGTTTTAAATCGAGCTTAGGCAAAATGTGTTTGCTTTCGGCATTTTGCCAAAAGCCATCTGCCGGGCTCAGGAATTTACCCAAAGGAGGAACAGTGCCAATTTTTGATTGCAGTGCCCAGATCAGGGCGAGCGTTATGGAAATGGATATGAATGCCTTAGTGAATTTCATTGTTGTTGATATGCCCCTAAAGTTAACTATTTAGGCTGCATATTCAAGCTTTGGCTTACGCTTGTGGTAATGTTTTTTAGGCTTGGGAGTTTGAAGCGAATCTGCTTTGGGTTGTCTCTTTTCCCGGCGGAAATCCCAGGGTGGGGTAGGGCTGGCATCCTGCCATAGGCCCAGTTTGTTTTCGCGGGCCTGCTGTTCTAAAGCAGCAAGTTCCGTGCTTTTGGAATAGGCTTTATAGTGCCAGGCGTAACCGTTTTTTACCAATGCGTAATTTACGTTCGTCCCGTCTGTAAGTACCACCTGGGCAACGGTACGGCCATAGCGGTCATGCTCATTGCCGATAAGCTTTACATCTTTACCAAAGCACAGATCAGAAGTGAATTTTTTAGCTGCCTGTCCAAACGCCTGCGATTTTTCGGGGCAGTCAATCTCGGCAAGCCTTACGGTAACCTGCTGGTTGTCGCTGCTGAGCAAGCCCAATGTATCCCCATCCTTTATCTTCACAACTTTATAAACATCTGCATCGCTTTGTTTGGTGTTGTTTGGGCTACAGCCGGCAATAACGATGATTAAAAGAGCGAATAGTAAGAAGGAGTATTTTTTTAGCATGAGGTAAAAGTGCGGATTTTTTTTCTGAACCAGGATTAAACGGATTAAGTGATTTATTGGATTTACCTGAAAAAAGCGAACTGGAATGAAGAGGTTTTTAGGACTGATGAATTAAGCGATCTGATGGGACAAAGAAGTAGATAAACCGAATGAACGGATTTATCAGATTAGATGAAAAAAATCCAATGAATCCGAAAAATCCCCCAAATCCCGGTTCTACTTCCCATGCAAACTTAACGCGTTACCATCCGGATCTTTGACGGTGGCAAACCTGCCCCAGGGTGTTTTTTCGGCATCGGCCACCTCGAGGCCTTTTGCACGAAGCTCTTCAATTTCTTTATCCAGCTCATCAGTTTTAATTACAAAGCCACGTACGCTCCCTGCGGGCATTTCAGGAAACCAGTTAACAAGTGTAATAGAAACAAGCGAACCGGGGAACGACATCTGGATCCAGGTTTGTTTATCAAAGTTGGCTTCCACTATAGTTTCAAAACCCAATTTAAGATAAAAGTCTTTTGCTGCCTGCTGGTTGGTTACAGGGATAGAAATAATTTCGATAGCTTTCATTTGTTTAGCTGTTGTTTGATGGTTATAAGAGGTAGGATTAACCTTTGTTGAATGTCGAATTTATCTTTGAAATATTATGTCAATTGAAAATATTTTTTCTATCAAAATGGAACTGTTTTTCGTAATTGAACACGATCTTTAAAACATAATTCGCCGGTTTTTTATTTCAGGAGAAATGTCAGTTGCCAATCAAAGCTTTTATTCCGATTTGAAAGTGAACACTATACCACTTAGTGAGCTTTTTATTAAAGACGAGTTATTTTATAACGTGCCTGACGACTGGCATATCATCATCACCGATATTAAAGGAAGTACACTCGCAGTAAGCAACGGGCAGCACGAAAACGTGAACTTTGTGGCCACAGGCAGTATCGTATCCGTGCTTAATATCGCTTTTAAGCATAATATCACTGTGCCGTTCTTTTTTGGTGGTGATGGGGCTACTTTTATTGTTCCGGGGCCTATAGTTAATGATGTAATGAAGGCTCTTGCTTTGTATAAGGATAATGCCCGGAAAAATTTTGATTTTGAACTGCGGACTGGGATTGTGCCCGTTAAAAGGGTTTATGATGAGGGATACAAATTATGTATCAGTAAATACTGCACTTCCGGCAATTTTACAATCCCAATTATCCTCGGCAATGGTTTAAGTTTTGCCGAAAAAATAATTAAAGGAAAAGAAGGCGAATCATTTGATTATATGGCACAGGAGGGAGAACTTGACCTTACTGGTATGCAATGCAGGTGGGACAAGATACCGCCGCCCGAAAATACGGATGAGGTTGTGTCTTTGTTGGTAGTTGCCCTGGATGAAAGCAAGCAGGCAGCAGTTTTCAAAAAAGTGATTGGCTATATCGATGAAATTTATGGCGATCCGGAAATGCGACAGCCTATATCGATTCCCAAGCTGAAACTTAAGTCGACTTTTGACTGGTTGGGACGAGAAATGAAGGTGAAGCTGGGCAACATAAAAGTAATGGAGTTACTCAAAGATTGGGTTATAATGCTTTACGGTTATATTTGGTTCAATACCAAAAAAGGGAAGCACTATTTAAACCGCCTGGTTGAGATGTCGGACACGCTGGTTATCGACGGAAAGATCAATACCGTAATATCCGGAACATCAGCCCAAAGAAAAAAATTACAGGATATTTTAGTACAACTTGAAAATGAAGGTGAGCTGTATTTTGGTTTCCATGTAAGCCGTGAATCAGTAATGTCATGCTACGTGCGCGATCTGGAAGATGGGCATATCCATTTTGTTGATGGAGCCGAAGGTGGATATACTAAGGCTGCCGGCTTTATTAAAAGCAAGCTGGCAGGATAATTAAACTAATGTGGTTTGTAATTGCTTAAAAATCACATAACATATCCTTAACTTTGTGGTAAGTAAAATTTAATCCCATGAGCAAATTTACCATACCTGATAAAGTGCTGTACGTATGTGTAGGCAGTAAATGCGGAAAACGCGGCGGCAAGGATATGTATAAACTGGCCAAATCGTATATCAAGCACCATCACGGTCGCGAAGAATTGGAGGTTATTGAAACCGAATGTACCGACAGATGCAAGTACGCTCCGATATGCAGTATTCAGCCCGGCAATACCTGGTTAAAGGAATATCATCCTAAAGAGGTTCTGAAACTGATGGATCTGATAGATTAAGGGAAACTTAGTTAATTCCCATTTAAAACCATTGTCATCTCGACGAACAGCGCGGAGGCGTGAGCGCAGGATGAGGAGAAATCTTATACGCCCTGCAAATCAATATGCAGGAGGTATAAGATTTCTCACTCGTTCCTCGTATCGAAATGACAATAGCTGATAATAAAAAAGGTCCTTTTGCATTTGCAAAAGGACCTTTTTTATTGAACTCTCTTCTTTAGAGAGGGCAGGGTGAAACTTACGCCTCGCTGTCATATTTTATCTGACCAACATGTTTGTCGATCTGCCACCTGCCGGTACCTTCTTCGCCAATAACTTCGAATAGTTCCAGTGCACGACGGGCTTTGTATTCTTCCTCACGTTGCTCTTTCAGGAACCAGTTCAGGAACTCCATAGTAATAAAGTCCTGCTCTTTCATGCAACGAGCGTAGATATTTTTAATAGAGTTGGTTACGCTGATCTCCTGGTCAAGAGCTTCTTCAAACACTTCACGGAATGAGTTAAACTCCTGTTTAATGCCGGTTACTTCCGGAGATACGGCATTGCCGCCCATATCAAGGATGTATTTATAAAATTTTAGCTGGTGATGGCGTTCTTCATCTGCTTGTTTGAAAAAATATTCAGATGAAAAATCATAACCATTACGGTTGCACCATGAAGCCATGGCTAAATATATTGAAGATGATAGTGCTTCTTTCTTAACTTGCTGATTTAAAAGCGCTTCGATATCTGATGATATCAGGCTTTTTATGCGGAGTAGGTCTTTCATGACTTTATTAAATTAAGCGTTATATGCGTTATTGCGGGAATTATGATGCAATAATAATGCAGTTAAAGCATATTAGTTTAATTTAATGATAATATGAAATTAATCTAAATTATAACGAGAATTGGTCTAAATTACAGTGAGTTACTGAACAGACGGTCATGAATAATATGGTTGAGTTCCAGCATCACAAAAGTACCTTCTAAAAGCTCCTTTAGGTTGATGATCTGAGCCAGTGAAAGCACATAACAATGATCGCAGGCGCAGATGAATATGATCTCAACATCCGGATCGGTAGTAGTGTTAAGCAGTTTTTCTTCAATGTCGATAGCGTAAACTGCTTTGCGCAATTTCAGGAAATTACGGTGATCAAACCTTGCAACTTTACCGGCGAAATCAACATACCAGCAACGCTCCGCATCGCACTGGTAAACTGCACCTGTTTTGGTGCTGAAAACGTCGGTCCATAAAGTTAGTTCGGTGGTCGCAATCATATAACGGATACAAATATTGGTATTATTTGTAATCAATCCAAATAAACATAAAAAAAATTTATTAACAGATTTCGGGAGCTTGGGGTTGTAAGAACTTTAGTTGTAGTTAATTGTCATTGGCCCGCTCAATTGCCGCGGGAAGGCTTTGTTCTTTTTCTTGATAAAAAGAACCAAAAATCAAGTCGGCAGATAGGCTTCTTCGCCGCACCGGCTTTTACCCGCTTGCCTCTCCCTGGCCTTTGCCCTGCAAACCGGGCAGAACCACGGGCTGCAATTATTTTGCCCTGCTTCGCTCGCTCATTGGCCTGCCCCTCTGCAAAAACTTGCTATGCCCCTCCAGCCGCACAGGCCACCATTGTTCTGTCCGCTTTCATCCGAAGCTTACCTGCCGACGGGTTTGAGGAAAGAAACAAGATAATGAGAGTCAAGAAGAAAGACGATATACATTCAAACTATGTCATTGAGGAATAAGCAACCGCACGGCAGCATGCCTGCCCTGTAGAGCATGCGATTACCACGTCGCGCCGAGCTCATTTCCATTGCATGCTCCTCGCAATGACATATTTTTAGTGAAAACAAAAGCGCGCCGGCCCGACAAAAAAGCGGGCCAGGGAGTATGGCCTGTGAGGGGAAGCATTTTTTTGTCTTGATGTTTGGTTACTTTGCATCCAAGGTAAAGTAACTGGCCCCGCCCGGCCAAGAGGGCGACGGTGTAAGTTATAAAAGCACAAAGTTTGTTAACAGCGTCTTTCGAGTGTTTTAAATCCACCATCATTACCCAATTAACTTATCTGTAAATTTTTCATACAAGCAATTAATTTTATTATAAATTTGAAACGCGGTTACGGACTTTTTCGCAACCCAACCAATTATCCTTTTATCATTTTTTTATATGAGAAAAACCTTACTATCCACCTTATGCTGCTTGCTGGCTGCTTTGGGTGTAAAGGCACAAACGCCTGCACTTGAGCGCGTTGAGCCTATGTCATGGTGGGTTGGCATGAGCAATCCAAACCTGCAACTGGTGGTTCATGGCAGCAACATCGCGCAGCGCAGCGTATCTTTAAGCTACCCTGGTGTAAAGCTTAAAGCAGTGCACAAAGTCGAAAATTCAAATTATTTATTTGTCGACCTGCAAATTTTTTCATCGGCTATTCCGGGAACGTTCCCGATAAAATTTAAAAAAGCAGGCGAAAAAGATCTTACCTACAGTTACACGCTTAACAAACGTGATAAGTCGGCGGGTAGGGCGCAGGGTGTTACCAGTAAAGATCTGATCTATCTGATTATGCCTGACAGGTTTAGCAATGGCGATGCCGCTAACGACTCCTTCAATAACCTTCGTGAGCAGGGCATTCATCGCGATTCTATGTTTAGCCGTCATGGCGGCGACTTACAGGGCATCATGAACCACCTTGATTATTTGAAAAACTTAGGTGTTACCGCTATCTGGCTTACTCCCGAAATTGAAAACGATGAGCCGCACGCCTCATATCATGGCTACGCCGTTACCGATTATTATAAGATAGACCCCCGTTACGGCACCAACGATCTTTATAAAAAGTTTGTTGAAAAATGCCATAGCATGGGTTTAAAGGTGATTAAGGACCTGGTGCACAACCACGCCGGTACCGAAGGTTACCTGATACAGGATATGCCGATGAAAAGCTGGGTACATCAATGGCCACAATACACCAAATCAAACTTCCGTGATGCTGCGGTGATGGATCCACATGCTTCGCCTATGGACCGCAGGCTGATGCAGGATGGCTGGTTTGATCATCGCATGGCCGATATGAACCAGAACAATGTTTACGTACAAAACTATCTCACCCAAAACCACATCTGGTGGGTTGAGTATGCCGGTATCGATGGCTTCAGGCTGGATACCTATCCATATAATGAACCTGTTTATATGGCAAAATGGGCTAAAGATGTAAAGGCCGAATTTCCTAAACTTTCCATATTTGGCGAAACGCTGGTATGGTCGGCTGCTAACCAGGCATTTTTTACTCAAGGTAATACCGTTAACCGCGGGTTTGATACCCAACTTCCAGGCGTTACCGACGGAGTTTTAAAAGATGCTATTTATGAAGCCATCAACGGTAAAGATGGTTGGACTGATGGTGTTGGTCGCCTGTATTCGGTTGTAGCGCAGGATTTTTTATACCAGGATGCTACCCGAAACACCATATTTATGGATAACCATGATATGAGCCGTTTACTATCTATGGTAGGCGAAGATATTCCTAAATACAAATCGGCTATGGCTATGCTGCTTACTATGCGTGGCGTACCGCAAATGTATTATGGCGATGAGATCCTGATGAAAAACTATTCCAATCCCGATGGTTTGGTACGTGAGGACTTTCCCGGAGGCTGGGCCGGCGATAAGCAGAATAAATTTACTGCCGAAGGTCGCGACAAAAAGGAAAACGATGCTTTTAACTATGTGAGCAAGCTTGCCAATTACCGTAAGGTTACTACAGCCCTGCAAACCGGTAAAATGATGCAGTTTGTACCCGAAAATGGCATTTATGTTTATTTCAGGTACGATGCTCAAAAAACGGTGATGATCATATTCAACAGCAGTGAAAAAGATCAGGAAACCACTACCTCAAGATATTTTGAGCGTATCGGCGATGCCAAAAAAGCAAAGAATGTGCTAACGGATGAGATGGTTGGTCTGGATAAGGTAACAATACCGGCCAAGACAACTTTAGTATTAGAATTAATACCCGGCGTTACTCATTAAAATAATATCTTTAGGGGACTAATTCCCTGTGTTTTACCCAAAAAAATGAATACTATAAAAGCCTGTATTTTCGACCTTGACGGCGTAATCGTTGATACTGCCGTTTATCACTATAAAGCCTGGAAAAGGCTGGCTAACTCGCTCGGGTTTGATTTTACCGAACATCAGAACGAGCAGCTGAAAGGCGTAAGCCGTGTGCGTTCGCTGCAACTGATATTAGGTTGGGGCGGTGTTACTAAAACCGAAGCCGAGCAGGAGCAGCTGGCTACCCAAAAAAACGCCTGGTACATGGAAATGGTAAACCAGATGAAACCCGAAGAGATCTTGCCCGGTGCGAAAGAGTTTTTAAAAAGCTGCCGTGCGGTGGGGCTTAAAACAGCGCTTGGCTCGGCCAGTAAAAATTCCATGACCATATTGGAAAAAATTGGCATCACCGATATGTTTGACGCTGTAATTGATGGTAACAAGGTAAGTAAAGCCAAGCCCGACCCGGAAGTGTTTTTAGCCGGTGCGCAAGCCCTGGGGGTATTACCCGAAGAATGCGTGGTTTTTGAAGATGCCATAGCAGGTGTTGAAGCCGCCATTGCCGGTGATATGAAGGTGGTTGGCATTGGTTCGCCCGATGTGCTTAAAGGCGCCAACCTGGTTATTAAAGGTTTGGATGAAATGACACTGGATAAATTGTATAAACTGTAAGGCCCCACCCAACCCTCCCCTAAAGGGAGAGGGCTTTTGAATTGCATGGAGGCATAATAAACTATTAACTATTAAACTAAAAGTCTCCCCTTTTAGGGGGAGATTTAGAGGGGGCTCAATGAAAAACTACATAAAAGCTGATGAGTGGAAGATAATTGAAGAAGGCTTCGATGCTCATTACAATAAAATTTCTGAAAGCATATTCAGTTTGGGCAATGGCCGTATGGGGCAGCGTGCCAATTTTGAAGAAGCTTACAGCGGCGATACCCTGCAAGGTAACTATGTGGCCGGGGTTTATTACCCGGATAAAACCCGTGTAGGCTGGTGGAAAAATGGCTACCCTGAGTATTTTGCCAAAGTACTGAATGCCGCTAACTGGGTGGGTATTGATGTTACGATTGATGGCGAGCAACTTGATCTTGCCAAATGCGAAGTGTTCAGTTTCCGTCGTGAGCTGAATATGAAGGAAGGCTATCTTAAACGCGATTTCCGTGCTAAAACAGCCTCAGGTAAAGAACTTAAGGTAGAAGCCATCCGCTTTTGCAGCATGGCCGATGATGAAACCGGCGCCATCAAATACACCCTTACCCCTTTAAACTTCAGCGGCGCTATCACCCTAACCCCATCAATTGATGGCGATGTGGTGAACAAAGACTCTAACTACGATGAAAAATTTTGGGATGAAGTAAGCAAAGCTACACAAGCTGATGGCGGTTACATTGTAATGCGCACCAAAAAAACGGGCTTTGTGGTTGCTACGGGCATGAAGTTTAATATCCTGCAAAATGGTGCAGCTATTGAACCAGCTACCGAGGCTATCGAAAAAGAAAAATATGTAGCAGCTAAGGTTAGTTTAGAAGCCAAACAGGGCGAAAGCATTACGGTGATTAAATACGCCGCTAACCTATCGTCACAAAACTATAAACAGGAAGAACTGGTTGATCAGTTAAACGCTACTTTAGCCCGTATCAGCGCAAAAGGTTTTGATACCATGCTGGCTGAGCAAGCTGCTGCCTGGGCCGAAAAATGGAAGCATAACGATATTATCATCGAAGGTGATACCTCGGCGCAGCAGGCTATCCGTTTCAATATCTATCAGCTTAACCAAACCTATACCGGCGAGGATGATCGTCTGAACATAGGCCCTAAAGGTTTTACAGGCGAAAAATACGGAGGCTCTACCTATTGGGATACTGAGGCTTATTGTGTGCCTTTCTATCTTTCAACAGCGCCACAAAAGGTTACCCGTAACTTGTTGCTTTATCGTTATAAACAATTGGGTAAAGCCATTGAAAACGCGCAATTGTTGGGCTTTAAAGATGGCGCGGCTTTATACCCGATGGTTACCATGGATGGTACCGAATGCCATAACGAGTGGGAGATCACCTTTGAGGAAATCCACCGTAACGGGGCTATTGCTTTTGCCATTTACAATTACGTGCGTTATACCGGCGATGACGCTTACCTGGGCGATTACGGTTTTGATGTATTGCTGGGCATAGCCAGGTTCTGGTCGCAAAGGGTTAACTGGTCGGATGATAAGCAGCAATATGTAATGCTGGGGGTAACCGGGCCAAACGAGTACGAGAACAACGTAAATAACAACTGGTACACCAGCACCATAGCTACCTGGTGTATGCAATATACCATTGATGTTGCTGATAAGATAAAAGCTACTGAGCCGGAGAAATATGCCGCCCTGGTGAGCAAGCTGAACCTGAATGAAGAAACTGAGTTTGGCCGTTTCAGCGATATCGTTAAAAAGATGTATTACCCGTACGACGAGAAACGCCAGGTGTTTTTACAGCAGGATGGCTACCTTGATAAAGAGCAGATCCTGGTGAAAGATCTGCCAGCGTCAGAACGCCCTATCAACCAAAAATGGAGCTGGGACAGGATATTGCGTTCATGCTATATTAAACAGGCCGATGTTTTACAGGGAATCTACTTTTTTGAAGATCAGTACGATATAGATACCATTCGCCGTAATTTTGATTTCTACGAGCCGCGTACAGTGCATGAGTCATCATTATCGCCATGTGTGCACGCTATTTTAGCTGCCAAGCTTGGCGACGAAGCACGTGCTTACGAGTTTTACCTGCGTACAGCCCGTTTAGACCTTGACGATTATAACAACGATACCGAGGATGGTTGTCACATTACCTCAATGGCTGGTACCTGGATGGCTGTTGTTGAAGGCTTTGGAGGTATGCGTGTTAGTGATGGTAAACTTGCGTTCCAACCGTTCATACCAGAAAAATGGTCGTCATTCTCGTTCCATATCGGTTTCCGTGGTGCGTTGCTTAACATCAAAGTGAGCAAAGAGGGCGTGCAGATTAAAAACTCGTCGGATGTGGAAGCAACCGTATTGGTTTATGGTAAAGAGCAGTTGGTGAAAGCCAATGATGAATTACTGGTTGAGGCGTAATGAAAAGCAATAAACTATTTACTTGTTTTATTGCTGCAACAATGTTGCCCCTTATTACGTTGGCACAGGTAAAAACACATCATACTAAAAAACGCATGGAACAAACTACCAATCACAAGCTCATTATATACCAGTTATTGCCACGGTTATTCGGCAATACCAAAACGCTTAATAAAACCAATGGTTCTGTTGAAGAAAATGGTGTTGGTAAACTGAACGACATTAACGATAAAGCCCTGCAGGAAATTAAAAAGATGGGTTTTACCTACGTTTGGTATACCGGTGTTATTGAGCATGCTACCATGACCGATTATTCGCAGTTTGGCATTAAAGCCGATGATCCGGATATTGTGAAGGGTAGGGCAGGTTCACCGTATGCTATTAAGGATTATTATGATATCGACCCCGATTTGGCGGTTGATGTACATAACAGGATTGGTGAGTATGAAGCGCTGATTAAACGTACCCACAACAATGGCTTAAAGGTATTGATGGATTTGGTACCCAACCACGTTGCCCGTACTTACGCATCAGATGTTAAACCTGCCGGTGTACGTGATTTTGGTGAGGATGATGATAAAGGCAAGGGTTTTAGCCCGAAGAACGACTTTTATTATATACCCGGTCAGCCCTTTGTGGTGCCATCGGGCTATAATCCCGGAGGGGATGAATTCAAAAGCCCGTTGAAGGATGGAAAGTTTGACGAGAATCCTGCCAAAGCTACCGGTAACGATGTTTTCAGCGCGGCGCCGTCAATTAATGATTGGTTCGAGACCATGAAACTAAACTACGGGGTTGATTATATGGATCATCGTCGTGGTCATTTCGATCCCATTCCACCACTTTGGAGCAAGGTTTATGATATCCTGCATTACTGGAGCGAAAAGGGTGTTGATGGTTTCCGTTGCGATATGGTGGAGATGGTGCCCATTGAGTTTTGGGGATGGGTTATCCCTAAGCTTAAGGCAGAGCATCCCGGTTTAGTATTTATCGGCGAAGCTTATGACAAAGGCAAATACAACGATTATATTTTTAAAGGCAAATTTGATTATTTGTACGATAAGGTAGGTCTGTACGATGCCATTAAACGCCTTACCCGCGATGAGCATAACTCATCAACCTGGGAAATTAACGCCGTTTGGAACCACGATAGTAAAGGTATAGATGAGCATATGCTTCGCTTTATGGAAAACCACGACGAGCAACGCATTGCTTGCAATGATTTTGCAGGCAACCCATGGCTTGCCGTTCCAGGTATGATTGTTACCGCCACGCTGAACACCGGCCCGGTAATGGTGTATTTTGGTCAGGAAGTAGGGGAGCCCGCCATCGGTACCGAAGGTTTTAGCGGTAATGACGGTCGTACTTCTATATTTGATTATTGGGGAGTACCTCAGCATCAAAAATGGGTGAATAACCACGAGTATGATGGCGCGCAACTATCTGCCGATCAGCAAAAGCTTCGTGGCTTTTATCATAACCTGCTTACGGCGGTGCATAACAGCGAGGCTATTAAATCAGGAGCGTTTTATGAGCTGATGATGGCTAATGAGCGGCAGCCGGGGTTTGATACCCGTTTGTATATCTACGCGCGTTATACCAATAACCAGCGTATATTAGTGATAACCAATTTTAACCGGAGCGAGCGTAAACTAACCGTAAAGCTTCCGGATGACCTGTTAACAAAATTAAACCAAAGCGGCCATAAACAATTCACCGACTTGCTAAGCGGTGCTAAATTCAATACCGATGATATACGCAACGGTGTTGAAGTAAGCCTGCCGGCCATGAGCGGATTGTTGCTGGAGTTTTAGCCGCTCCCTTTACGTCATTGCGAGGAGGAACGACGAAGCAATCGCGAACTGTACAGAGGAGCTTGCATAGCCGCCCTTGTACAGTTTGGGATTGCTTCGTACCTCGCAATGACGCGGAAAAAGAGGGCGTTAAGGGTTGTCGTCCGTCCGTAACACTGTGTTACTGTACTTTTAGACAAGTGTGGACATACAGTGAACCAATGAACCAGTGAACTATTGAACCAATGAACCAAAATAAACCAACCATCGCTCAAAAGCCACGATTAAGCTTTTGGCAGATCTTTAACATGAGCTTCGGCTTTTTGGGCATCCAGTTTGGCTTTGCCCTGCAAACAGGTAACGCCAGCAGGATCCTGCAAACTTTCGGGGCCGATGTTGAGCATCTGTCGTGGTTTTGGTTGGCTGCTCCTATAACGGGTATGATTGTTCAGCCTATCATTGGTCATTACAGCGACAGGACCTGGAACCGCCTTGGTCGCCGCAGGCCTTACTTTTTAACCGGGGCTATTTTATCGGGTTTAGCTTTGTTCTTTATGCCAAACTCATCTATGCTGGCGGCGCTTATTCCACCTATAGTGGTAGGGGCGGGCATGCTCATGATCATGGATGCATCGTTCAACGTAGCTATGGAACCTTTCAGGGCTTTGGTGGCCGATAACCTGCCCGATAGTCAGCATACCACCGGTTTCTCCATGCAAACCTGTTTGATAGGTGTAGGCGCGGTTATAGGTTCATGGTTGCCTTATGTTTTTGCCGAATGGTTTGGCATTGGAAAAACTGCCGAACAGGGCATCGTACCTAACAACGTGTTATATTCTTTTTATATAGGCGCGGCGGTGTTGATAGGTGCTATTTTATGGACGGTTATCCGTACTAAAGAATACCCGCCCGAGGTTTATGCTACCTTTCATGAAAAGGACGAATCCGATTCGGGACATAAAGGTGGTTTATCCGAAATTTTCAGCGATCTGGCCAATATGCCCAAAACCATGAAACAATTGGGCCTGGTGCAGTTTTTCTCCTGGTTCGCGCTTTTCTCTATGTGGGTATTTACCACCCCTGCCGTAGCCGATCATGTATACCATATTCCGGCGGGCGATACCACATCGGTAGCCTATAATGATGCCGCCAACTGGGTAAACGTATTGTTTGGTGTGTATAACGCGGTATCGGCAATTTACGCGCTGCTATTGCCCCGTATCGTAAAAAAACTAAGCCGCAAGCGTGCTCATGCTTTTTCTTTAGTTATGGGAGGGGTAGGGCTTATCTCTGTATTTTTTATAACCGATCCTAAACTGCTTGTGCTTTCAATGGTGGGGATAGGCCTGGCCTGGGGCAGTATTTTGGCTATGCCTTACGCCATTTTATCAAGCTCGATACCTGCTTCCAAAATAGGGGTATATATGGGGATATTTAACTTCTTCATCACTTTTCCTCAAATTGTAAATGGTGTCATAGGCGGGCCGATAGTGAAATATGCTTATAGCGGACATGCTGTTTACGCCTTAGTAATGGCAGGGATATTTATGTTTTTAGCGGCTATAGCTGTGCTG
Source organism: Mucilaginibacter endophyticus (assembly GCF_003351025.1). Taxonomy (GTDB): domain Bacteria; phylum Bacteroidota; class Bacteroidia; order Sphingobacteriales; family Sphingobacteriaceae; genus Mucilaginibacter; species Mucilaginibacter endophyticus. The sequence goes on from NZ_QPCG01000001.1 coordinate 584,357, forward strand.
TTTGTTAAGGATGGCCGTAAAATTCAGATTATTGAACCTGCTGTGAATAAAAGTTAAGTAATTGGCACGGTTAATGATTTTTGGTTAACCAATTGTTTGTATCTTGCGTACTAAGTACACTATATACATATTTGCGGAACCACTAATACATTTAAATGGAAAGTAATACCCCACCAAATCCGGAGCTGATAACCAGTAAGTTGGTTGAAGTTGAGAACCTGATAGAGGAAGAAGAGGAGTTTCACCATCTTAACAACCCTGCCGATGGTATTAAGCCAGTAGTTAAAAAATATCTCGGTATACCTACCCGGGCTTCACAATCGGGGAATAAATTCTACTTTACTGACGGCGATGCCAAAGTTGAGGTTATAGTTGTAGCCGATGAAATTATCCGGGTACGGTTAGCACCTCACGGCGTGTTTCTTGATGATTTTTCGTACGGTGTACCTAAGCTGCCTAACAAGCATGTAGATTACAATTTACATGAGGACGACAACGAGTTCAGGGTATCAACCTATAAAGTAAATTGCCATATCCGTAAAAAAGACTTCTTTATTTCTTTTTCGGATAGCAGCAACCATGTTACCAGCATGGATGCTGTGCCTATGCACTGGGAAGAGAACGTACAGGATGGTGGCTACTATGTGTTTTGCACCAAAACCTGTGCAACCGACGAAAGCTTTTTTGGTTTGGGTGATAAACCTACCGAATTTAACCTGCGTGGCAAAAGGCTTAAAAACTGGAATACCGATGCTTACTCGTTCCAGTGGAACCAGGATCCCCTTTACCGTAGTATCCCTTTTTACATCAGCGTAAACGAGGGCATAGCACACGGTATCTTTTTTGATAATACATTTAAAGCGCAATTTGACTTTGGAGCCGAAGACAGGACTAAAACAAGTTTCTGGGCAGATGGCGGCGAACTGCAATACTACTATATCCACGGCCCTCACATGATGGACGTGGTAAAAAGCTACCATACCTTAACCGGTACACACCCCATGCCGCCGCTTTGGGCCCTGGGTTACCACCAATGTCGCTGGAGCTATTATCCGGAGGCTAAGGTGAGGAAGATAGCCAGAGGTTTCCGCGAAAACCAGATTCCTTGCGATGGTATCTACCTTGATATCGATTATATGGATGGTTACCGCTGCTTTACCTGGAACCGCAAGTACTTCCCCGATCCTAAAAAAATGATCAGTGAGCTTGCTGCCGATGGCTTTAAAACCGTGGTAATTATTGATCCGGGTATCCGTGTAGATGATAACTATTCGGTGTTTAAAGAGGGTAAGGAAAAAAAATATTTCTGCCGCCGTAGCGATGATTACTTTATGGAAGGCCACGTATGGCCGGGCCGTTGCCAGTTCCCCGATTTTACCAACCCCGAAGTTCGTGAGTGGTGGGGCGGTTTGTTTGACGAACTGGTGCAGATGGGTGTTGCCGGTGTTTGGAACGATATGAACGAGCCTGCCGTATTTGGTGCAGGTACCTTCCCCGATGATGTGCGCCACCAATATGATGGTTACCGCGGATCGCACCGTAAAGCACATAATATTTATGGTATGCAGATGGTGCGTTCAACCTATGAGGGTTTGCGCAAGATCATGAAAAATAAACGCCCTTTTACCATTACAAGGGCTGGTTACTCGGGCGTACAGCGCTTTTCATCCGTGTGGACCGGTGATAACGTGGCCTCATGGGAGCACCTGAAACTGGGCAATATCCAGTGTCAGCGCTTATCAATTTCAGGTATACCGTTTTGTGGTACCGATATTGGCGGCTTTAGCGGCGAGCCCGATGGCGAACTGTTTACCCGCTGGATTCAGATGGGTACCTTCTCGCCGTTTATGCGTGCACACTCAGCAGGTGATACCAAAGAGCGTGAGCCATGGAGCTTTGGCGAACCGTTTACCGCTATCAACCGTAAATTTATTGAGTTACGTTACCGCCTCATCCCATACCTGTATTCCATATTCTGGGAGCATCACCGTTACGGTTTCCCTATTTTGAGGCCGATAGTAATGCACGAGCAGGATACGCAATTGAACCACTTCCGCCAGGATGAGTTTACTTATGGCGATAAGATTTTGGTTTGCCCGGTAATGGAACCTGGTCAGCTTAAGCGTAACGTTTACCTGCCAAAAGGTAAATGGTACAATTTCTGGACTTACGAGGTTGTTGACGGCGGTAAGGAAGTATCGGTTGATACCCCGCTTGAAACCATGCCTTTGTTTGTAAAAGCAGGCTCAGTAATTCCCGAATACCCGGTAATGCAATACGTTGGTCAGAAGGAAATTGAAGAAGTGAAGCTGAATATCTACTACACAGATTACGAAGTAAACTCATTCCTGTTTGAAGATTACGGCGAAACTTTTGCCTACGAGCAGGACATTTACCTCGAAAAGAAATTTGTGGTAAATGGAAGCTCAAGATCAGTTACTATTGATCAAAGCTTGGAAGGTTTATACACTCCACGTTACGATGGTTATCATTTTAACCTGATAGGCTTACCATTCGCGCCAACTAAGATAACCGTAGATGGCAAGGATGTAAAAGAGTTTCAGGTAAATGAAGATAAAACCGTTGAGTTTAAGTACACCAAAAACTTTAAACATATTGAAATAAGCAAATAACCTTAATTGAGGTTAAAGCTGAAAGGCTAAAGGTAACTGCAGCCTTGCAAATCAATAAGTAAAAGTAGTCATTTGATAGCGCCATTGCCCATAGCAAGCAATGGCGTTTTTTATTTACCCCCTCACCACAACATCATCGAAACACTGGGCAATCCTCTCCCGCCACGTCATTGCGAGGTACGAAGCAATCGCACGGAGGCAGAGCGGCTAAGCAAATCCGCCCTGTACAGTTCGCGATTGCTTCGTGCCTCGCAATGACGGGTTTTATTGGTGCGTCCGTCCGTTCCCTTGTGTCCAATACTCAAAAAGAACCTAAGGACATGCACGTTTTTTTGTCTGAACTCGAATTAAACGAATTATTGGAATTTATTGAATTTGCTAAGCATTCTGTAAATTCATTAATTCCATGAATTCAGGTTCAGACAATTTTGCGTTAGGGATAGAAGCGGATACCGGCCTGTGGTTAAGGCCTGTGCAGTATGAGCGGATAGCCCGGGCAGGAGGTAACGCCCATATTCAGTTTGCAGTTTAAAGTGGGCAGTTTGCAGTTTGTTTTCTTTTAGCTGAACTCGAATTTATTGCATCGCCGCAATGATATATTTTATTTAGGCGCCTCAATCCCCAAACATTTACAATTGGCTGTTGGTTGGCTGTTTACACAGTATCAACTAATTGCGTTATTTGCTTTATGCCTGTTTTAACTGCACCCGAAAAAACTGTAATTCCAACCTTTGCCCTGCAACAAAAAGATGGGCAGGGTAGCACCATGATTGATGTGCGCGAGGCTGGCGGGCAATGCGGCGAGTTTAAGCTCGACCCTGCCTTTCTGCAACCTCACCGTAAGGATTATTACCTGTTTGTACTGATTAAAAGCGGAGCTAACCGACACTGGATAGATTTTGTACCCTATACCGTAAAGCCAGATACCTTTTATTTTACCGTGCCACAGCAGGTGCACCTTAAAGAGCATGCGGGCCCTACCGAGGGCCTGATGATGAGCTTTACCGATGAGTTTTTGCAATTGGAAGATAACCGCATACTCAAGCAACTTCCCATTATTCAAAACCCTGCTGCTGCTCACGAAATAAAGCTTAACCCTGCCGACCTGGTTTTTATTGAAGATACCATGCGCGAAATGCTGGTTGAGTTTAATGCCGATGGCACCTGGCGCAACCAGATGCTTACCTCGTGGTTGCGGGTGCTGGTGATATACCTGAGCAGGCTGTACAGCGAGCAGTATAACGAAACCTGTGTTACTTTAAACTATTGCCTGCTTAAAAGCTTTCAGGCGCTTATTGGCGAGCATTATGCCACCCAGCACGATGTTGCCGCCTATGCAGAACAGTTGAACCTTACTCCCGGTCACCTTACCGATGTTATTAAACAACAAAGCGGTAAAACGGCTATCACACACATTCACGACAGGCTTATTGTTGAAGCCAAACGCCGCCTGCTGCATACCGGGTTATCGGTAAAACAAATTGCCGATGAGCTTGGCTTTGAGGATTCGGCTTACTTTAACCGCTTTTTTAAACGCCTTACCGGTACCACACCCATAGCTTACAGAATGCAAATCCGGGAAATGTACAGTTAATGCCCTGCTATGTGCAGCGGTATAAATAGCTGCCCTCCATAGCTTTGTACTATGGAAAAACAAACAGTATTAATAACCGGTGCTAACAAGGGTATCGGTTTGGAAAGTGCCCGTCAGCTGGCTAAGGCCGGTTACTACATTTACCTGGGCAGTCGTGATCAGGATAGGGGGCAAAAGGCTGTTGAGCTGCTTAAAGCCGACGGGATAAACTATGTAGAACTATTGCTGATAGATGTTACCAGCGAGGCATCGGTACAAAAAGCTCATGATGAGCTGGCAGCTAAGATCAATCATCTGGATGTGCTGATCAATAACGCCGGTATCCCCGGTTCATTCCCGCAAAAGGCAGATACCGTAAGCGATGATACCATGAAAGAGGTTTTTGAAGTAAACTTTTTCGGCGTTATCCGCACGGTGCGCATCTTTATCGATCTGGTTAAAAAATCGCCGAACCCCCGTATTGTTAATGTAACATCCGATCTGGGTTCGTTAACCTACCATAACGATCCTGAATGGGAGCACTACGAAATTAAATCGGCAGCTTACGGTCCGTCAAAAACAGCCCTGAACGCTTATACCGTTGCCCTGGCTTATGACCTTAAAGACCAGGTTAAAGTAAACATGGTAAACCCCGGCTATACCAACACCGAGTTTAATGGCAACCGTGGCCCCAAACCGGTAGAAGACGGCGCTGCACCAATAGTTAAATACGCCATGATAGGCACCGATGGCCCTACAGGTAAATTCTTCAGTGATTATGGCGAAAGCCCGTGGTAAGATTTGAGAGTCAAGATTTAAGAGTCAGGAGGAAGTCTTCACCACCACGTCATTGCAAGGCACGAAGCAATCGCCAACTAAGCACCCTTGCTTGCGGCAGCAGGGAGTGATGACGTAGCGTTTCACAAAACCTTTACCGCCATGTCATTGCGAGCGAAGCGTGGCAATCTCGTAGCCAATGCATGTTCACCCTGTATAGCTACGAGATTGCTTCGTGCCTCGCAATGACATGGTGGAGAGGGGGCGGCTATGCAAATCCGCCCTGTACAGTTTGCGATTGCTTCGTACCTCGCAATGACGTTTTTAGATGATACAGCATGCGATTACCAACACGCCGCCGCTCGGCTCCGGCCGAGTGGCAACTATTTCACGGCCTCTGGCCGCCGTATATGGGGGTAGGCAAGTATAAAGGCATCATGTATTCCTGTCCGTCCGTTCCCCTGTGTCCAATATCCAAAAAGAACCTAAGGACATGCGCGTCTTTTTGTCTGAACTTGAATTAAACGAATTATTGGAATTTATTGAATTTGCTTATCGAATTCAATAAATTCTCCTAATTCAATAAATTCCGGTTCAGACATTATTGCAAAGACCACAACGACGTGCAGGTAAATTTTTCTGTTTAATATTAGTTGACAAAGTCAACCAAATTATTCAACTTTGTTATCAGAAACATTTTTTCACAAGTACACACATTATGGATACGATATTAAAGCCAGATCTGGCTTCTATAAAAATCAGAAACAAACTGCTTCCCGGCGATCTGGGCTACATTGCACACGTTCATGGCGATCTGTACGCTAAAGAATGCGGCTACGGACTCGACTTTGAAGCTTACGTACTTCAGGGTTTAAAAGACTTTGCCCTTGAGTACGATACCGCAAAAGATAAAGTTTGGATCTGTGAGCATGAAAACAGGATCATCGGTTTCTTGATTGCGCAACACCGCGGAAGTGATGTTTTGCAGTTTAGGTATTTCATTTTTTTGCCCCAATACCGGGGCATAGGTTTGGGAAAAAAGCTGATGCAGGAATTTCTGGATTTCATGAAGCAGGGAGGCTACACCAGCGCCTATCTCTGGACAACCGAAGAACAGCACTCGGCAATTGCTTTGTACACCAGGTACGGCTTTAAGCTTAGCGACGAAAAGCCATCAAACGCTTTCGGAAAAGAACTGGTGGAGCAACGGTACGATTTAGTGTTAAACCGGTAAGCAGATATGAGCACTCAAAAACATATTCAGGCAATACGAACGTTTAACCGTTTCTATACCGATTTGATTGGTTTGCTTGATAAACATTTGCTCAACAGCGATTATTCCCTTGCCGAAGCCCGCATACTTTATGAAATATTTACGGCAAAAGAGCTAAGCGCGTCAGACATCATTTACCGTTTAAGTATTGATAAAGGCTACCTGAGCCGCATATTAAAAAAGTTTGAGAAGGAAGCCCTAATAGCCCGCAAACCCTCGGCAGATGATGCCCGTGTATCGCTGCTTTCACTTACCGATGCCGGATTGGAAGTTTTTAACGGGCTAAACGAGGCTTCTGAAAAACAAATCATGACATTGATCTCCACCATGTCGGTTAAACAACTGGATGCGCTGGTTGGGCACATGAAAGCTATAACCGATTTGCTGGGGAAATAAAGCGGATGGGAGGATGATGCTGTCGTCCGTCCGTCTTCCTGTATCCATTACTGTGAATCAAAAAGACCGGGAAATTCCTTCACCAACCCGTCATTGCGAGGCACGAAGCAATCCCCAATAAGCAGAGCTGCCATGCAAATCCCCCTGTACAGCTTGCGATTGCTTCGTACCTCGCAATGACGTGGTGGTGAAGAGATTGCTTCTTGTCTCTTGATTCCTGCCTCTTAAATCCTGACCTCTTGACTTCCTGACTCTTGACTTCCCTCCCTATTCCGTTTTCAAACTCTTTACCGGGTTCATTAAGGCTGCTTTTACGCTCAGGAATGATACCGTTGCAAAGGCTACCAGCAATACCAGGAAAAACGGAATAACAAACAGGAAAGGGTTAATATCCATCCTGAAGGCGTAGGTTTGCAACCATTGGTGAATGGCATACCAACCTATAGGTGCCGATATTACAAAGGAAACCACTACCAGCAGGGCAAAATCTTTATACAGCAAGCCCAAAATACTGTTTACCGAAGCACCCAGCACCTTGCGGATACCTATCTCCTTAGTGCGCTGCACAATGGTATACGATACCAGGCCGAACAAGCCTAAACAAGCCACAAAAATGGCTATGCCGGTAAATACGCCAAACACCTGCCCAAAGCGCTGGTCGGTTTGGTATTGTTTGTTAAAAAACTGATCTAAAAAGAAATAATCAAACTGATCGCCGGGGAAAAAGGCAGCCCAGGTTTTCTGTAAGTCGGCAATGGTTTGGGGCATGTTGGTGGTGCTTACCTTTACCGACACCGGACCCCGCACATCAGGGATACAACGGAAGATCATGGCATCATAAGCATCATGTAACGATTGCTGGTGAAAATTATCGGCCACGCCTATTATCTCATAAACCTGTCCCCAAAAGTCAATGCGTTTGCCCAGGGCATCGGCAGGCTTGCTAAAGCCTAATTGCTCCACCCCTTTTTTGGTAAATACCACCTTATGCGGCTCATCGCCAAACGCTTTTGAAAACTTACGACCGGCAATCAGTTTAATATTGTAAGCATTGAGGTAATCATAATCGGCACCAATAATGCGGTATTGCTTGCTGGTACTTTGATCAGAACCTACAAGTTTGATCCCGCCGGCATTCCAGCCAACCGGCTGACCGGGGATTGAGGTTGATACCGTTACGCTTTTAACGGCACTTTGCGCCAGGCATTCGTGCTTAAATGAGCTCATGCTGCGGTAAAACGAATCTACCTTAGTTAGCGGTGCTTTAATAACAATAGTCTGATCTATCCTTACCCCTAACTTTTGGCTCTGCATATATTTAAGCTGCTTGAATACGGTAAGTGAGCCTATCAGCAAAAATATAGATGCCGCAAACTGAAATACCACCATACCCTTACGCAACACTACTCCGCCCGGAGATGCCAGGATCTTGCCCTTCATTATTTCAACCGGTCTGAAGGCTGATAACACCAGTGCCGGATAAAAACCGCTGAAGAATGAGCCCAGCACAAATATCCCTAACACCGCCAGCCAGAAAGCCGGTTTGGCAAACAGCGTAAAGCCCATCTGCATGCCCGAAATACTGGCAAATGCCGGCAAGCAGGCCATAATGATGAGCAAAGCAAGCCCGATGGCCATGGCATTAAGCATCATGGCTTCCAACATAAACTGGGCAATGAGCTGCGCTTTTGCCGAGCCCAGGGTTTTACGTACACCAACCTCTTTAGCCCTGCCAATACCACGAGCGGTAGCCAGGTTAATATAATTGATCCAGGCAATGACGATCACAAAAATGGCAATGCCCAAAAGCAGGTATACCGATTTGCCATCACCATTGGGCTGAAACTCCAGCATGCGGTTAGAGTACAGGTGGATATCCTTAACTGACTGCAGTGTATAAATGCCACCCTCGCCCGAACCGGGATACTTATCATAAGCCTTTTTTACAATCGGGATAAACTTAGCCTCCAGCTTACGCGGATCAACACCAGGCTTTAGCAGCAGGTAAGTTGTACAGCCATCATTTAGCCAGGCATTATCAATGTTATAATCTTTATTAGGCGGATTTTCCTTAAGCAGCGTAGCATATGATTGCATGATATCAAAATTCATGTGCGTATTGGCAGGCATGTTACTCATCACGCCCGTAATTTTAAGCGGCTTATCTGTATTGATGTACAGCGTTTGGCCAACCGGGTTTACGCCATGAAAAAGCTTATCGGCAATTTGTTGGGTAATTACCGCTGTGTTTGGCTCTTTTAGTGCTGTGTTTGGGTCGCCGTTTAATAGCGGGAAGCTGAACGTTTTGAAAAAGGCATCGCTTACGTAGTACACATTCTGGATCACCATTTTCTGCTCCTTGTGAGTAGCAATGGTTTGCCCCGCCCCTACAATTTTTACGTACTCCTCAATTTCGGGAAGTTCGGTTTTAAAGGCGTTGCCCGGGGCAAATGCACCACCCGCCCATTGGGTACTTAACTTACCGTTGTTGTACCTATCCTGGTTAATGCGGAATACACGATCTTTTTTAACATGAAAATTATCATAACTAAGCTCAAAGCTAACATATTGCAATATGAGCAGGCATGCTGCCATACCGATGGCCAGCCCTACTATATTGATAGCAGAGAAGGCTTTATTTTTAGATAGGTTTCTGAAAGCAACCAGCAGGTAATTTTTAAGCATAATTGTAACGGTTTATGCCTGAAATTCAGCCAATTGCATGCCTTGGTTTTAATTCACTGATTATCAATTATTTACATTAAAATGCAATCTACGAAACTGTTCGTTTTCGAACAGTGATTGTGCGGTATTGGGGTAGTTTGATTTCGGATTTCGGATGTTCCATTTCGGATTTATTATTTTTCTCTGGCGCAAGTATGAAGGGGGGTAAAGCAGAGGCTACTTGCGCCTTAAGCAATAAAAAAAGCGTCATTTGCGAGGCACGAAGCAATCGCGAACTGTACAGGGGGATTTGCTCGGCGACTCTGTAAGTCGGGGATTGCTTCGTTCCTCGCAATGACGTGGTGGTGAAGGATATGGGCGTTCCCGTCAGCTGACGGGCGGGCTATTCGCTCATACGCCTGCAGGCATTACGCACAAGGCCGGTATCCGCTCCTATCCCTAACGCAAAATTGTCTGAACCGGAATTCATGGAATTAATGAATTTACAGAATGCTTAGTAAATTCAATAAATTCCAATAATTCGTTTAATTCGAGTTCAGACAAAAAAATCCCCAAAATCCCGGTTCAGACAAAAAGATGCTGATGTCTGCAACGGTCTAAAAGTATAGTGACACAGTGTTACTGACGGACGATGTTTCTTTCCTGAAAAATTGTCATTTCGATAGGGTAGGGGCTGGTATGTGCCCTGGGGCGAAAGAGAAATCCTACACATTCCCTTAGCTGTTCGTTCGAAATGACAATCTGGTTTACTTATCAAGCAGGTACATGCGCCCTTACATCAACTCATTATCCTTTTTAACATGATATGCCTTGTACGACAGGTAAAACAAGGCCAAAGCAGGCAACGCGCCAAGGATTATCCCTACCGTGTTGGGTGTGGGATACGTAGTAACAATTTGAACAATAAGCAGTATAGTGGCTACTATGCCGCCTATCAGATAAAGATATTTGAATTTGGGATTCATTATTATTTATTCACTTAACAACATCGCGCTTAACTTGTTTCAGCACCTTATGGTCGTCAAAACCGCATAGCTTAACTAAAAACAGGGTGTCATGCTGAGCCTGTCGAAGCATAGCGGGTAGGGGCCTCTGCGCACGTCCTTCGACAGGCTCAGGATGCAATGGCATTAAGTTAAGGGAAATCCCCCAGAGGGGGTAAAGGTTTGTAGCAATAATATACCCAAAAACAACCGTGCCGGAGGTACGGAACACCGGAGTTGTGTACCTCTGGCACACTAAAAATCGGGTATATCTTACTGCTACAAACCTTTTGCACCTCTGGTGCACCCTATCAATCTCTTAACTTAATGACATCACTCAGGATGACAGGCCCTCAACACCTAAAGTTATAACAGACTTACGAAGTTTTAAAAACTTCGTAAGTCTTAAGAATAGCAAGGCTCACTAAACCGGCTCTTACTTCTTCAATTCGTATTTAGCAGGCACATCTGGCGCCAGTTTAAATACAGTTGCCCCTAATGGAGGTATCGTGATCTTGATTGACTGCGCTTTGCCATGCCATTTAACAGGTTCGGTGCTTACCGCATCGTAGTTGATGATGCCGCTGCCCCAGTATTTCTCCTGGTCGGAGTTAAATATTTCCTTCCATTTACCTGCCGCAGGTACGCCTATGCGGTAATCCCTGCGAATAACCGGCGTCATGTTCAGCACAATCATCAGGTCGTTTTTGCTATCATGCCCTTTACGGCGGTATACCAGTATCGAATCATTGGCATTGCCGCCGTCAACCCATTCAAAACCATCAAACGCAAATGCTTTTTCATACAATGCAGGTTCATCGCGGTACAGGTGGTTAAGCGCCTTAACCGTTTCGCTAATGCCCCGGTGATTTGGATACTGCAGCACATGCCATTGTAACGAGCGACTGAAATCCCACTCATCGCCCTGTCCAAACTCAGCACCCATAAACAATAGCTTGGTACCCGGATGGGTAAACATATAGCTGTACATTAAACGCAGGTTGGCAAACTGCCTCCACTCATCACCAGGCATTTTGCGCAGCATACTGCCCTTGCCATACACCACCTCATCGTGCGAAAACGGCAGCATAAAGTTTTCGGTAAAGGCGTATATCGTACTAAAAGTAATTTCGTTATGGTGATACTTGCGGTGTATCGGGTCCTCTTTAAAGTAGCCAATGGTATCGTGCATCCAGCCCATCATCCACTTCATACCAAAGCCCAATCCGCCCAAATAAACCGGGCGACTAACACCTGTAAACGAAGTTGATTCTTCGGCAATGGTTTGTGCCGATGGGAAGTGGCTGTAAACCGCCTCATTAAATTCCTTCAGGAATGATATGGCTTCAAGGTTTTCGTTACCGCCGTACATGTTGGCTTCCCACTCGCCATGCTTGCGGGAGTAGTCAAGGTAAAGCATTGAAGCTACGGCGTCTACACGCAAGCCGTCGGCGTGGTACCTGTCTAACCAAAACAGGGCGTTACTGATCAGGAATGCCCTAACCTCGTTACGGCCATAGTTAAATATATATGATTTCCAATCGGGGTGGAAACCTTTTCTTGAATCGGCATGCTCATAAAGGTGCGTACCGTCAAACCTGTATAATGCGTGAATATCTCCCGGAAAATGCGAAGGCACCCAATCCAGTATCACGCCAATACCGGCTTTGTGAAACTCTTCAATCAGGTACATCAACTCCTGTGGCGTACCGTAGCGCGATGCAGCTGCAAAATAACCGCTCACCTGGTAACCCCAGCTTGGGTAATATGGGTGTTCCATTATCGGCATAAACTCCACGTGCGTAAAGCCCATTTCCTTAACGTAAGGCACCATTTTTTCGGCAAGCTGTGTGTAGGTCAAAAACTCATCGGGGCTTTCCCAGTTGCGTGCCCATGAGCCTAAATGCACCTCATAAACCGAGTATGGTTTATCCAGCCCGTTATGCTCCTGGCGGTTTTTCATCCAGTCCTGGTCTTTCCACTCGTAATAGGTATCAGCAACTATTGATGCTGTACGTGGCGGCAGTTCCCAGCGCAAAGCAAAGGGATCGCTTTTTTCCAGGTCTTCGCCGCTTGATGAGTTAATAAAATATTTATAGGTTTCGCCAACACCAATATTAGGTATAAACCCTTCCCAAATCCCCGACGAATCCCAACGGGCATTCAAACTGTGCGAACCACGGCTCCAGCCGTTGAAATTACCTATTACCGATACGTATTGCGCGTTTGGAGCCCAAACGGCAAAATAAGTACCCACAACACCCTGGTATTCAACCACATGCGAACCCAGTTTTTCATATAGCTTATAATGCTTTCCCGATTTAAATAAACTGATGTCAAAATCGGTAAAACGGCTATATGGTTCAACAGCTTTAAGCTTTACAGGCTGCTGAATGGGAGTGGTTTCTGCAGGTTTCTCAGCTTTAACTGCTTTGGCTTTTGCCGGTGCAGGAGCTTTTTTGACAGCAGCAGGCTTTTCGGCAGCAACGGTTTTTGCTTTAGCTGTTGCAGCTTTCTTTTCAGCAGCTGGCTTTTCGGCGGCAACGGCTTTAGTTTTAGCTGCTTTTTTAGGCTCCGGACTTCCTGTTTCAGGCGTTACTTTATCGGCTTTGACCTTAGTGACGGCTTTTGTCTCCTTTACGGGTTTTGCTTCCGGTAAGGGGTTTTCGGTTTGAGTTGTTTTTTTGGCCATGATATAGATAACCTGTTAGGGTGTTAATAGATAACCCAAATCACAGGAATGAGTTTGGTTTATATGCAATCAAATATAACAGGATTAATATATTAAGCAGGGTTTTGGAGATTTATTTTTGAGTACCCCGCTTCTAATCTCCGCCACGTCATTGCGAGGTACGAAGCAATCGCAAACTGTACAGGGAGATTTGCTTAACCACTGTCTACCTCCATCCAGAAAGCATAGTGACACGGTGTTACGGACAGACGACAATCTTCACCACCAAACCGTCATTGCGAGGCACAAAGCAATCCCCGACTTACAGGGTAATTTGCTTAGCCACTCTTCACCACGTCATTGCTTCGTGCCTCGCAATGACGTGGGGGAGAACAAACAAAAAAAACACCCTCCGGTTATCCGAAGGGCGTTTTTATATCTGATAAAATCAGCAATTATAATTTGCCAATTTCCTGAACAAGGTCAATCAGTTTGTTTGAGTAACCCCACTCGTTATCGTACCAAGATACAACTTTAACAAAGTTATCATTCAGACCGATACCGGCTTTAGCGTCGAAAATTGAAGTGCGTACATCACCTTTAAAGTCTTCAGATACCACTTCGTCTTCAGTGTAACCCAGGATGCCTTTTAATTCGCCTTCAGAAGCTTCTTTCATTGCAGCTTTGATGGTTTCGTATGAAGCACCGTTTTTCAGGCGTACAGTTAAGTCAACTACAGAAACGTCGGCAACCGGAACACGGAATGACATACCTGTTAATTTACCTTTTAACTGAGGTAAAACTAAACCTACTGCTTTAGCTGCACCTGTTGATGAAGGGATGATGTTTTGGTAAGCACCACGACCGCCTCTCCAATCTTTTGCAGATGGGCCGTCAACTGTTTTTTGAGTTGCAGTAACAGCGTGTACAGTAGTCATCAAACCTTCTTCGATACCAAATTTATCGTCCAATACTTTAGCGATAGGAGCTAAACAGTTGGTAGTACATGAAGCGTTTGAAACGATGTTTTGATCGGCTTTTAACGCTTTGTGGTTAACACCCATTACAAATGTAGGGGTATCATCTTTAGCTGGAGCGCTCATTACTACTTTTTTAGCACCGGCGTCGATGTGTTTTTGAGCAGTTTCCTGAGTTAAGAACAAACCGGTTGATTCGATTACTACCTCAGCACCTACTTCATTCCATTTAAGGTTAGCAGGATCTTTTTCGGCAGTAACGCGGATGGTTTTACCGTTAACAACCAAATGACCGCCTTCAACAGCAATAGTACCTTTGAACTGACCGTGGGTTGAATCGTATTTTAACATGTAAGCCATGTAATCTGGCTCAACAAGGTCATTAATACCAACAACTTCAATGTCTGGTCTTTCAATTGCAGCCCTGAATGCCAGGCGGCCAATACGGCCGAAACCGTTAATTCCTATTTTCATGATTTTTTAATTTTTACTTGAATAGTAGGTTAATAAATTATTTATGGGTTCTTTAATTATGTTAGTGATTTGCAGATCAGCTTCGGCGGCAGCTTCATACAAGTGTTCCTGGAAATTAAAAGCAACAGAGCCTGCAAAGTGAACAGACGTACCCTGGTGTTGCTGATATAAAGGTAACAAATATGTAGAAATTAGCTTGCTAAATCCTTTTTTTATGACGTTTTGCAGATGATGATCGTTCTTATTATCGAGGTAAAAATCGGTAAAAGAGCTTAAAAATAAAGCGGGTTGTTTTTGGCGATAAACCTTTTCGAGCAGGTTTTTACGGTCGGCATCATACTTGTGGATAAACTTTTTACGAAGCGATGGGGGCAGGGTATCGTTCATGAACTCTTTAATGAGTTGCCGCCCCAGCCAGTTGCCCGATCCTTCATCGGCCAGGATATAGCCCAAACCGTAGTTATTAGGCCAAACACGTTTACCATCATACCAGGCGGCGTTAGTGCCGCTGCCACAAATGCTGATAATGCCCGGTTCGTTTTTACAACAGGCAATGGCAGCCCCGGCAATATCATGCTCAACAGATATTTTACCAAATTTGAAGAATGCCTCAAAAGCGTTTTGTACTATCTTCTTCCGCTCATCGGATGATGCACCTGCGCCAAAGAAGTAAATGCGTTTTATTTCTTCGGCGTGGTGTATGAGGTTAATGTTTTTGTTGAGGAGCTGAAGGATATGCTTCTCGTCGTTAAAATAGGGGTTTATGCCATTGGTTTTAAAGGAAGCCACAGTTCTTCCCTTATCAGTGAGCCTCCAATGTGCAAAGTACGATCCGCTATAAACAACTGCAATCATTAATAATCTATATCGATAATATATCCATCATTTGTAAAAGATCTTCTTCAAGCTTAAACTCATGATGGTTAAGTGCTGCTTCAAGGTCTGTCATCAGGATATGATTTGCCTGCAAACCTACCATTTTTTGTGATTCGCCGGCTATCAAAGCGTTAACTGCTGCAAAACCAAGCCTGCTGCCCAAAATACGGTCAAAGCTTGATGGTGCACCGCCCCGTTGCAAGTGGCCTAAGATAGTAACTTTTATGTCGTAATTCTTAACTTCCTCTTGTACAGCTTTTGCCACGCCATAAACACCGCCATTTTTGTCGCCTTCGGCAACAATTACAATGCTCGACGATTTTTTGTTCATGTGCCCTTCTTTCAGGTTGGCAATCAAATCATCAATGGCGGTGGCACGCTCTGGCAGTAAAATAGCCTCGGCACCGCATGATATACCGGCACGCAGGGCGATAGCGCCCGAATCGCGACCCATTACCTCGATAAAGAAAAGACGGTCGTGCGCATCGGCAGTATCACGGATTTTGTCAATAGCCTGAATAACGGTATTGGTAGCGGTATCAAAACCAAGGGTATAGGTTGAGCCGCAAAGGTCGTTATCAATTGTACCCGGAACGCCCATTACGGCAATGTCGGGATATTTGCGCGAAAAGCGCAGTGCGCCGGTAAAAGTACCGTCGCCACCAATAACTACAAGGGCATCAATGCCACGGGCTTTGGCGTGTTGGTAAGCCTGCTCCATACCTTCGTCGGTTTTAAAAGGCAGGCAGCGCGCGGTTTTTAAAATGGTACCGCCCAGGTTAAGGATGTTACTTACCGAGCGTCTATCCATTTCGTACATATCGTTGTCAATAAGGCCTTTATAACCTTGCCTTATACCTACAACTTCCAGTCCGTTGTATAGTGCAGTCCTAACCACGGCACGTATACAAGGGTTCATTCCGGGGGCATCACCACCTGAAGTTAAAACCCCTATTTTTGATATTTTACGCATCTTTCACTCCTTAAGTTTACGGTACGAAGATACTGTGTGTAAATTACACCATTAAATTTTATTTATTTTTTTTTGGATTAGAGATTAAGGCTATATATTTAAACTTATTAACTAAATCTCACTAATAGTTTGGAACTAATGTTACCCAAGTTTGATTCCGTATTCTCTATTGACTGCGTGATATTCGGCTTTGAAGCCGGCGAGCTTAAAATTTTGCTTATTGAGAGGAATGAGGAGCCGTACAAGGATTGGCTGGCACTGCCCGGCTATATTGTGGAGCAGGACGAAAGCATTGATGATGCCGCCGAGCGTATATTATACGAGCTTACGGGCTTGCGCGATTTGCACATGCAACAGTTCCACACCTTTGGCGAGGTAAACCGTCACCCGCAGGGCCGTGTAATTACGGTTGCTTACTACGCCTTGATCCGCATAAATGGTCAGAAAGAGTTACGCCCGGTAACGCAATACGCCAAAAAAGCGTTCTGGCACCCGGTAAGCGAGCTGCCTAAGCTGGCGTTTGACCACAGCGAGATCTTCAAAACAGGTTTCAATAAAATAAAGCGCAGGTTGCACTATCAGCCGATAGCGTTTGAATTACTACCCGAAAAATTTACTTTAACACAACTACAGTCGCTTTACGAGGCTGTATTAGATAAGAAGCTGGATAAACGCAATTTCCGCAAAAAAATGCTGAGCTACGGCTTTTTGAAAGAGCTTGACGAGAAGCAGAAAGGCGTATCATACCGCGCAGCCAAACTGTACAAGTTTGACAAACGCAAGTACGGTAAGATTTTTCAGGGAGAGATGAATTTGGTGTGAGTCGGGAAAGTCCGAAAGTCGGAGGTCCGGAAGTTGGGAAAGATTCAGGAAATCAAGAATCAAGAGTCAGGAAAGAAATAGAATTATAAGAGAAAAGGGTTGGAAGATTTTCCAGCCCTTTTTGTTTTTATTCCTGGCGCAAGTATGAAGCGTGAGGAAAAGCGAAGGCTACTTGTGCCGTATACGTCTGAACAATTTAATAAACATTAGACACAGGGAGACGGACGGACGCACAAACTTGATAAAGGCACAAGTAGCCACTACGCTCATTGGCCTGCGCTTCATACTTGCGCCAGAAGTGCAATTGCTTAGCCGCTCTGTAAAGTAGGGGATTGCTTCGTGCCTCGCAATGACGTGGTGAGAATATGGGCGTTCCCGTCAGCAGACGGGCGGGCTATTCGCTCATACTGCACAGGCCTTATCCACAGGCCGGTATCCGCTACTATCCCTAACGCAAAATTGTCTGAACTCGAATTTATGGAATTAATGAATTAACAGAATGCTTAGCAAATTCAATGAATTCCAATAATTCGTTTAATTCGAGTTCAGACAAAAATCCTGTTCATCCAAAAAATTCACCTAAATCCCGGTTCAGACAAAAAGAAGTGCGCTGTCCACCATATGTCCAAAAGATGTAGTGACACAGGTATACGGACGGACGACAGTACCATCATTTGCCTCGCAATGACGTGGTGGTAGGGGAATACATGTAAACAAAAAGGACCGGAAAATCTTCCAGTCCTTTTTTATCTTAAAATCTTAACGTCTTAGGTCTTGATTCTTGCTTCTAATTATAAAGAAGAAGGTGCTAATTCCAAATGGTATTTCACCAGGTTATCTATAGGCGAGCGGATGATGTTGCCAACAACCATACCGTTTTCTGTAACTACTTCTTCCAATACGTTGCGGAAGTTATAACCTACCGAGCCAATGCAGTTGAAAGTATATTTTTGATAATCAGGGTAGTGGGTTACCAGGTTACGGAAGAAATCTTCGAACGAGGTACGTACCAGGTTGCGTGAATATTCGATGTGTACGTTGTTATCGTAAACAAATTTGCTGAAGCTTGCGCAAAAACGGTTTGCACGTGGCTGGGTATAAACCTGCTCGTTGATATCATCAGGAGTAAGTTTGTAAGTTTCCCAGAAAAGGGCACGTACAGGCTCTGGCATATAACCACGCAGGTAGTCTGTTAACAGTTTTTTGCCGATGTAGCAACCGCTGCCTTCGTCGCCAAGAATGTATGCACCTGAATCAATATTATGAACTACTTCTTTACCATCATAAATGCACGTATTGGTTCCGGTACCTAATATAGCAGCAAAACCTTCGGTGTTGCCAAGCAGGGCACGGGCAGCAGCAAGCAGGTCATGGCCAATATTAACTTTAGCGCCAACGAAAACTACTTTCATAGCTTCTTCAACAATTTTGCGCATTTCGGGGGTTGAACAACCTGCACCGTAGTAATTTACCTCTGTGATCTGGTTTTTTTCAAGATCGGTTGGCAGGCTCTCGTTCAGTGACTGTATAATATACTCTGTACTTGAAAAGTATGGGTTGTAACCCTCGGTATTAAAGTAAACTTTTTTTCCCTCTTCGGTAACCAGGCACCAATTTGTTTTGGTTGAGCCACCGTCAGCAATTATGATCATAAATTTTTGTTTTTTTAAAAATCGGTTAAAAGTAGGATTTACTTATTGTAAAAAAAACACTTAGTAATTCAAAAAATAAAAATTGCGATTTTTATTCAATTTAAAGCTACTTTTTTATATAATTTAAACTTTAAATGGCGCTTTCGTGCCAATGTTATCAATAATTAATCAGGTCAACTATACCTTTTTTTAACTGTAAAGTTTACATATAAGCAAGCTTGTCGACGGTTAAAAACAGAGTAATTTACAATTGTACGTAATGTTACCATATTTAGCAAAATATTGACTTTAATTAATGCTAAAACGTGTATTTAGTATTACAAATGTGTTACATAAATGATAGTGAATTGCCGGGATGGATGTGTGTAGCTTTAATACCGGGTACATTTTGCTGAAGCCAGCCTATCATAAACTCTGAGCCGGGTTCTTCGCTGGCGATATGGCCCAATACAATGAGCGAAAGCTTATCGCCTTTGGCCTGGGCATCCCGTACATATTCGGCAGTTTCCCACTCGGATATTTCACCGCAGATTAGTACGTCGGGCTTTTTGGTGCTCATCTCGGTGATCTGCCTTTTACCACCCGCCGCCCCCGGAAGCAGCAATACCTTCTGGCAGCTTTGTGTTGGATTGCCTATGTAGCGCACCTTTTCAATCTTCAGTTTCTTTTTAAGTGTATCAATAAGGGAGCTTAACGATGTAGCAGGGATGCTTAACAGGTTACCGGTTTCGGGTTGGTAATAGTTTACCCAATCCAACTGTTTCAACAAGCCCAGGCCAACACCATCGGGCTTAAGGCTGTGGATGGTATCGTGGTTGCGCCATACGGCTATGTTGTGCTTATCCAGTAGTTGTTTCTTATACTGATATACATCGTCATTGGCCAGCCAGGTGGTTTCATCGGCATGGTTATAAAAAGTGGGCTCATGCGCTATGATGAAATTAGCGCCCAGGCTTATCGCTTTTTCAATAACGTCAATGGTGGCAAACATTGTGGTAACTATGCCGGTAACCACAATATCGCGATTGCCCGATTTTAAGGTATCAACCGTGTTCGGGAACGGAGCGCCGGGCACCTGCTTCATAAACAGATCGATGATTTGTCCTACGGTCATATTTGCATCGGGTTTGGTAAGGGCATCGGCAGCAAATGGCGCTGACAATAAGGCGGCAGCGCCCGCTACTAAGCCTAACTGACCGATAAACTTACGGCGATTGGGATTATGGTTAATGGGAGAGAGGTTTGAATTCATGGTAATGATTGGGTTTGGTCAAATATAGTGCAGCTAAGTTAATTTCTGGTTTTGTAATAATTGTGTGACATATTTATATCTTCGCATAAATTTTAAAGACCCCTAAATCCGTGCAAAAACTTGCTAAACTCATCAGCAACAAACCTTTTGTTTATTCTTTATGGTTTGGCCTCAGTCTATTTTTGGTAATCAAAGGCGTTTTAACCCATCAGGGGTTCAACAATTACACCATCTTTAAATATAACTTTTTAAACACCATTCATCAGCACAACCTGTACGCTTATCAGCCCGAGCATTATTACGATCTCAATCACTACGGGCCGGTGTTTTCAATAATCATGGCCCCGTTTGCCATACTGCCCGATGGTATTGGTGTTATTTTATGGGTGTTGTTTAACGCGTTTGTGCTGTTTAAGGCTATTGAGTTATTGCCTTTAAAAAAAGATCAGTACGTGATTGTTCTTTTGCTGTGTGCTCATGAGTTAATGACGGCATCGGCCAATGTGCAAAGCAACCCCATGATAGCGGCGCTTATTATTTTAGGGTTTAACTTTATAAAGCGTGAGCAGGATTTTTGGGCGGCACTGATGATAGCCCTTGGCGCGTTCATTAAGCTTTATGGCATAGTTGGGCTGGCTTTCTTTTTCTTTTCAAATAACAAGCCCAAATTTGTGCTGAGCTTCATATTCTGGTCGGCAGTGTTGTTTGTTTTGCCGATGGCTATTTCGTCGCCGTCGTTTATTGTGCAAACTTACCGCGATTGGTATACCGACCTGGTGATTAAAAACTCGGATAACCAGCATTCATCTATGCAGGAAATTTGTGTTACCGGCTTTATCCGCAAAACTTTCAATTACCAGGATCTTAAAAACATGTACGTGATAGGGCCGGCATTGGTGCTGTTTGGCTTATCGTACCTGCGCATAGGGGCATATAAGTTTGTACAATACCAGCGCCTGATCCTCTCGTCGGTACTGATCTTCGCCGTGATATTCAGCAGCTCGGCCGAGTCATCAACCTATATTATTGCTTTTGTTGGGGTGGCTGTTTGGTTTATGAACCTGAACCGCCCGGTTACCGGCTTCGAGATTTTCCTGTTGGTGTTGGCGCTGTTGGTGACAAGCCTTTCGCCATCTGATTTGTTCCCGTCCTTTATCCGGAAGCAGTATATAGTGCCCTATAAGCTAAAATCGATCCCCTGCTTTTTGATTTGGCTTAAAATAGTTTACGAAACACTCACCCGTAATTTTGCTAAAGAAGAAGAAAGTACACTAAGACCGGCTATTGCTTAAGAACTGCACCATATAAAAGCCTTGGCGTATTGTTTTTTACTGTAAAACGAGAAAGATTTGCATGTTAATAAATAATTATTAATTATGTTTGTAACAGATAAGTTACATTTGAGATATTTTGCACTTTTTATTAAAACTGATTACGACAGTTACGTTTTGTAACACTTTATCGTAAGGTTAATAATGTAAAAGAAGTGTGCTGAAAAGCAACCAAATATAATCTTTATTTACAAATACCACCTGTTACAATTTAAAAAAATTCCATAGTATAACTATGACATACCTTGATAAAAAGATATCTATTGTTATTCCATCGCATAATGAGGAAAAAAACATTAGTTATTTGATTGAGCAAATTCGCGAAACACTTTCTCCTACAGGATATGCTTATGAGCTGATATTTGTTGATGATGGAAGCCGGGACAATACGCTAAACGAGTTAAAGATAAATGCCGAATTGCATTCCAATGTTTTTTATGTAGAGCTTTCGCGCAATTTTGGTAAAGATTATGCCCTTAAAGCAGGTATAGCCATGGCCCAGGGTGATGCCGTGATAACTATGGATGCCGATTTACAGCACCCGCCGCAACTGATCCTGAAGATGTTAAAGCTTTGGGAAAATGGTTATGACATTGTTTATACCTATCGTGAAGGCGAAAATCCGCACGGCAAAGGTTATCAGAAGGTTACTTCAAAATTATTCTACAAGGGCCTCAACATGCTCTCTGATATTAAAATGGAAAACGGCACTGCCGATTTCAGGTTGATTGACGAGAAGGTGGTAAAGCAGCTTAAGCTGATTGACGAATACGAGATCTTTTTCCGTGGTATCATCAAATGGGCTGGTTATAAACAAATAGGCATCCCTTATGTACCATCAAAACGGCATACCGGCGAGGCAAGTTATTCTTTCCCAAAACTGGTTAAGCTTGCAGTTGGCAGCATTGTAGCGTTTAGCGCAAGGCCGCTTTATATTGTATCGTTAATAGGGTTGTTCTTTTCGTCGCTGGCTATTTTGTATATACCGTATGTGTTGGTAAGTTACTTTTTAGGATACGCTGTTTCAGGGTGGGCTTCAATTATTGCTACTATTGCCTTTTTTGGAGGATTGCAGTTGCTGGTGATGAGTGTAATAGGAGTGTATGTAGGCAAGATATTTATGCAGTCTAAACACAGGCCTCATTATATTATCCGTTCGTCAAACGTTGTTATTGTAAATAATGATCTTATTAGGCTTTGATGTTGAGGAGTTTGATATGCCGTTTGAGTACGGTAAATCAATATCATTTGATGAGCAGCTTGAAATTTCGACAAAGGGTACCAATATTATACTCAACTTGCTGAAACAGAGGGGTATTAAAGCTACCTTTTTTTGTACCGCTAATTATGCCATCAACAAACCCGAAGTTATCAAAAGAATGGTAGCCGAAGGGCATGAGATAGCATCGCACGGGTATTATCATTCAGATTTTAAGACCGAACATTTAAGGCAATCGAAACTGGCATTAGAGGATATTTCAGGAACGGAAGTAACAGGCTTCCGGATGGCCCGGATGATGCCTGTTGATGAAGCAGAAATTGCAAAAGCCGGTTACGAGTATAATTCGTCAATAAACCCAACGTGGCTGCCGGGACGGTACAATAACTTTAATAAACCACGCAGCTGGTTTTATGATCATGATGTACTGCAGATCCCAGCTTCGGTTTCACCTGTAGTACGTTTTCCGCTGTTTTGGCTAAGCTTTCATAACCTGCCGCTATCTTTATTAAAGAGGATGGCTTCGGCAGCGCATAAAAAGGATGGCTATCTGAACCTGTATTTTCACCCCTGGGAATTTACCAATCTGCACGATAAAGAAAAGTTTGGTTTTCCCGGCTATGTTTCAAAAAACTCGGGTGAAGCTTTTGCCCGGCGGATAAGTGATTTTATTGACTGGGCAACGGACAACTGTTACACGTTTAGACGGACGGACGCGTTTTGCAGCAGTATCAAAAACAAAAATAAACCGGAGCCTGTTTTGCGTTAATAGGCTGTTAAACAGCTTGTAGCAAATCAATTAGCAAATTGATTGTTATTTTCAGCATAAATTTGCATATTTGCACCGCAAAAAAATATATAGTATATCATGGGTTCGAAACCATGTGTATATTTGTAATTAAATTGCGATGGTCCTATAGCTCAGCTGGATAGAGCAACAGATTTCTAATCTGTAGGTCTTTGGTTCGAATCCAAATGGGATCACTAAATAAAGCCTTGATATTCAAGGCTTTATTTGTAGAAAAAAGCTTCTCTTCGTTGAAATTTCCCTCAATTTTATCTGTTTTTTTAAGTAATTGATTTATAGGTTCTTATAAAGAAAATCGGTGGTGTTTTTTTGCAAAATGATACAAATATGGTACAAAAATGAATATTTGTATTTGTTGAAGTTTTATAAAATACTGGAAATAAGTACTTTATTGGTTGTTTTTCGTGCGGGGAGCAACAGACTAATGATCTGTAGGTCTTAGGTTCAAATGCTATTTGGGATGATATCTGAAAAAGCCGTATCCTTGCGGAGGAAACGTTTTTTTCATGCACAAGGGCATTTTGCACCGCCTGCCCATATTGAAACACTTCCGTGTTTTCAATCAGTTTAAAAGAATTTTTATTGAATTAAGTAAAAACTTCGGTGCAAATATGTACAAAAGTTTTGCTGCTAAAAATTGTGCATGGCGACAGTATGCGTAAAATTTTACCCCACCATCTCAAAGCAGATGGCACCTATAATGTTAAAATCCGGCTCACCCATAAAAGAGTGAAACGGTATCTTAATACCAAACATTTTGTCACTCAAAAACAGTTGACAAAGAAATTAACCTTAAGAGACCCGTTCATCGAACAACAGCTCCTTAGTTTAGTCATTAAATACAGACTGGAGATTAGCAGACTGGATGAAAAACTTGAATTCTTAAATGTGGACCAACTTCGTGATCACCTTGCCGGAATAAATGAAGGGATCAACTTTATCCAATTTTGCGATGAGTATATTGAAACGCTCAGGAAACAAGGGCGTGAGGGCAGTGCCGCCAATCATGTCACGGTTCGGAACAGCTTGGTAGATTATTTTCAGAGTCAAAAGGTTTCCGTAATGTTCATCACCTCGTCCATGTTAACAAACTATGAAAAGTAATTATAATGGATTTATTTATCAATATGGTATTGGGGGGCCAAAAGACCCCACCCAATCAGACTATTATTACGGACTGATCTGCAAAACCCGTGGTAATCTCTTAAGGGCTTACGTGTGTAACAAAGGAAAAAATTAGCGCTTGCCTGGTCTTATAAAGCGAGTGCGAATATTGGTAATTTAGAATATGAAAAGCTCATATGACGGTTCGGTGACTTTATTGATTTTCTGTAGTGAAAGATAAAGCCCGGAGAACCGGTTCGTTAACTGACCGCTTTAACCCAATAATTTGAAAAGATTCTGGATTAGGCTCGCCAGTAGCGGAGATACAGTGACCAGAAGCGGTGCCATGCTGCCCGAAAGCCCGCTGAAAAGTTCGCTCACTTTTGAATTGTCTTGTTCGTCAGTGCCGCTTACGGTAATTTTAAGGCTGTCGAACCTCAGTTTGACGGGCATATAAAAGATCAGTAACAGCAACGAATTCATCAGGGCCAGCAGGTAGACAAAGTCAACTGGTATCAGGTTTTTACCGGAGAGATTGAAATAAAATCGAAAGGCTTCGGTGCTGTTGAGCGCGTTGATCAGTATCCCAACCCAAAGTACTGATAGGCTGAGAATAATGCCGCTACAGAGAAATGACCCCTGGAAAACGCTTTTAAGCGCAAGATACCTGGTGGTTCTGGCAGCGATATCCACAGGTCTTTCGCCGGGGATAGATTTCTTTACCCTGCTAATTTCCTTTGCAATTGTGACAAAAACGCCGAAACAAAAGCTGGCGGTGAGATAACCTATAATTCCAAATGCCGCCAGTCTCCCACGATAGCCGTTCAGAAAGTAATCATCGGTGATGATGGGCTTGTCAATCAGGAAATTATAAAACAGACAGATAAATATTGCCGTCAGGAATGCAGCCATAAAACAATTAAAGATAAGGTTTACGGTGTCTACCCGATAACGGTTTCCGGCCTCCTGTTTCAGATTGTTGACAGATCCGATTATCAACGGTATAGCCATTGCCCAAAACGTCATTTGGGTGATGCCAAAGAGCAACCATAAGGCGAACATCGGGTAGTCGGTAAAGAAATCAATTTTTTGTGTGCGGTGACTTATTCTTAGCCTCAAGGTACACGGGGTTTGTAAAGGGTAACCGCGAACCGATCTGCAGGTATCGATGAGTTGCGCATGCAGTTCTTTGAAAATGATGTGGTTTGCTGATCTTTTCCAGCCGTCGTGATCGAGGCCAAGCCGATAAGCTGAGCGATTGATAAAAATGTATTTGTTGAAATAGCTGATGGTATCTGCATTGCCGTTCTGCAGGAACAGCAGTTCCTTTTTTGTCATGCGTATATCTATTTCCGCGCGCTGGATGTTCCTGATAATATCTTTGACAGCGTCCGTTAACGTTGAAGTAATAAGATTGCTGGATGTCGTGCCGGCGCGTTGTTGTGAAGCCGCGGTATTTTTATCGCCTTTTGCTGTATCGTTGCCTTTGGCCGGGGTGCCGGCCTGGCCAGATTTGTTGAGCAGATCCTCCTTTGATTTTTTCCAAACGCAGATATCCGCCTGTAATTTGTCGAGCCTTTTTCTCAGCATTAACTCTGTCAAGCTGATTTTGTTGTCAAGCACGATTTCACCATATGACTGGTCGCCAGCCGAAAAGAGCATGATTCCGATAATCATTCCTGCCATGCCGCACAGGATGACAGAATAGATCGGATCATAGCTAAACCTGATGTGATGATCATCGAAAAAAGTATAAAATTTCTCCGTTGTAGTTTTCGCTGTTGCCTGACCGGTGTTATCGGATGGTGTTTTTTCAGCGCTGCCTGTCGATTGGTTAAGGTTCTTTTCTGACATATAAGTTGGTGATAATGATTTAGGAACCCGGTACCTCAGGCAAAATATCACCAAACAATGTGATGATCGTCGCCTGTGGCCTTACAGTCTTAAAAATAACGGAAGAAAAGAACAAAAGCAAGAGGTGTTGCTGAGTTTTTAAGTTGTAAGTTGTTGATTAGTAGTTTGATAATAAAAACTTTGAAGGCTGGCGGATACGAAATGGATGCTGATCGGCGGTTATTTATTGCTTTAGTTAATTTATAATAGTCTGACAATAAGTATTTTTTAAAAACTTAATAATTAGTACTTATTTTCATTGTGGTTTAAAATATAAATAACTGAAAATCAATTGATAAAGTAAAAATAAATTTATTTTTACGTAGCAGCCGCGCGGTGTGGCTGACAACCTTATTTATCACTATCATGGGACAAGTAACCTTTAACACAGCCTTTTCAGGAGGGAGAGGTCAGCTGATTATCACCAGCGACGAAAACAATGTGCAATTGATCTTTGATCAGGATGACCAGGGGCCGAAGTCTCTGGATCTTCACATCGGCCATCACATCCTGGGGGTTAAGGGAAGTTCCCCGGACGGAGCCACGGGAAATATCGCCTTGACTATAACTGGTGATATACCCGGAGAGATTGATACCAATTTTCCTTCAGGCGATATCCCGCCGCACAATATCGTTTTATTCGTGACCGCCGAATGAGAAGGCTGAGCTGGGTAGCTGTGATCATGATGATATTGGTACAGCGGGCCGCCGGGCAGGAGGCAGTCAATTTACCTGCCCAGCCTGATAAGGGGACAACCTTGCATGGCGCGGAGCAAGTGAAAACAATGGAAAGGCAACAGGTTATGGCGAATTATCTGCAGGCTGTGGCCAGTAACGTGACGAGTACGGATAAGAAAGTAACGCTTAAAGCAACCTTGTTCGCTTTGGACGGGAAAGACTCCGTTGAGAAAAATAAAAGCACTTATTACCTGAACCATCACTGGCAGCGTAATACGCAATTACTGATAGGAAGCGGTTTGGATAAAAACAGTACGATCAACGGGTTTTCGGCTGGTTTAAGCTTTAATGTTTTAAATAAAAGGGATGCGTCGGAAGTAAACTTCTGGAGTGCCCTGGATCAGCAAACCCGTGACAGTATTCAGAAAGTGCTCACGGCTGAATTACAGCATTACCATGACAGCAAACAGGCGGATATCAGCACAGGTATCATCCGTATCGCCAGGCAGCATTTTGACAGGAATGAAGAAACCGGTGTACTGGAGGATATAATCGCGTTTATTGGCTTACAAAACCTGCCGCCAGATGTTAAGTCAGACGTTAATTTCAGAAAATTCGCAGATCTCTTACTTGCGGATATCAGCGGGAATTTAAAATACCGGGTATTTGATGTCGATAAACAGGCCGCTGTTAAAAATTCACATCTGGATCTTTTTAGCAGTTTTGTAACAACGGTCTATTTCGAAGCTCCGCTGGCGAAAGAGATGAAGGCCTATTTATATAGTGTCGAAAAAAATGGGAAGGCACCTTCAGACAATTCCCCCACACTGGAGCTGTACGCAAAAGCGGTGAATAAAGTGATTGCCGCGAAAGCGTCCTCGCTTCATGGCAAAGATCTTGTGGAGGTCTACACCTATTTAAGAACTGATTACAAAAGAGTGAGTGACAGGATTGCAAAGGCCCCTATCCTCACGTTTAGTTACAATTATGCTTATGTCACAAGTGGAGTGAAGTTTTCACATGTGCCGGCCGTGCAATACCTGAAAGGGCTATGGAGTAACAGTCATGGAATACGCTCCTGGGAGTTGAATATTACGGGCGCCGACACGATCTGCACGGATACCAGCAAAGCTAATAAACCAGTAAACAGGCATATAGGGGCTTTGCAGATCGGTTTGAACCGGGTGCTGTTTACGGATAAGGCTGCGGCATCATTGCTGGAAGCTAAATTGGCTTTTGAAAGTGATTTTATTATAGCCGGCAAACAGACGAAAGAGGATGGCTTCAAACCTATCGGCAGCCTGACGATCCAGGGCCGCCCTTCGGCGAAATCTCCATGGTTTAAATTAGTGGCCAAGTATGATAAATCTGGAAAGTTCTTCGGTTTTCTGAACATTACCCTGAATCTTGACAATAGTGCCAATAAAAGCAGTTGATGATGAGCCCGCCATGGTTGGAGATGTTGGCGGCCAGGAATTATTTAGGAACTGTTTCTTTTGCGGTGCTCAGGTTGTTAATTAATGCTTTAAAATGTTTAAGGTGATTTTTTTGTACTGATAGTCGCTTTACTGGTTTGGGGTTCTATAATATTGACAGGTTTTCTGGTTGGCCTGGTACCTAAATCTGGGCGAAGAAAAACAGGAGCATGGATGTGACCATACTCCTGTTTAACCTGTTTTATGCGGATTAAGTCTGCAGTACAGCGGGAATTTTGCCCACAACTGTTGTCGGTCGGTTTTTCGTCTCCGCCGACAAGAAGATTGCTTAGTAAAAAGGATGATATGCCTTTTATTCGGCTTTACCAAACCTGACGCGCTTATGCTAAAACCGGTGTTCCATAGCTGTTATAAAAGCTGAATGGTGGAATGCTCAATGGTGGTCGCCGGGGGATATTTTTTCAAATAATGCTTCTTTGTAAGTATTGCCTATGGGCAGGATGCTTTTGTCGGTTAATATCACGCTGCCGTTTTCGATCACCTTGATTTTATCGATATTGACGATATAGGATTTGTGGATCCTGAAAAAAGAATGGTCTTTTAGCAGATCAGCTGCTTCTTTCATGGTCATGTGGGTAAGATGTTCTTCCCCCTTCAGGTAAAAGGTGATATAATTGCTTGCCCCGGCAACGTAATTGATGTCGCTGAACGGGATCCTCACCATTTTGCTTTTGTTCCCGCTTTTGATGAATGCATAGTCTTTGGGGGGCTTTGGATCTGCAGGGGGCTGCGGTGCCGGTTCGCTTTTTTTGAATTTTTCCACGGCTTGCAGAAATCTGCTGAAAGTAAATGGTTTCAGTAAAAAATCCCTGGCGTTTTTGTCAAAAGCGTTCAGGGCATAGCTGGGAAAAGCGGTGGTGAAAACGATAGATGTGGCCGCAGCGATCAGGTCGGCGTATTCGATACCCGATATTTGGGGCATATCTACATCCAGAAAGGTAATGGCTGGCTGCTCTTTTTTGATGGTATCTAACGCCAGTAATGGGTTCTGTGACTTTCCGATAAGTTGGAGCCAGGGTACGCCTGTGATATATTTTTCAAGAATATCGATCGCGTAGGTTTCGTCGTCAACGATATAACAGGTGATCATCATGTTTATAATAAGATTTGAAGGTTTAATCTGTAGAAATCCGGGGTGTCGTCCAGTTCCAGTTCAAAACCATGCGGATAGTAGGTTTTTAAACGTTCCCTGACATTGGACAGGCCTATGCCGTGTCCCGGTGTTTTGTATTGCTTTTTCCTGTTTTGGCTGGTATAGGTCAACAGGTTTCCCTCACAGGCGATGTGCAGATAGGCGTCACCGGTGTTCCCGTCGGTATCGGCATGCATAAGCAGGTTTTCCACCAGTGTCATGAGGATCAAAGGGATAATGCGCTGGTTACCGCAATCTTCCTGAAGGAAAATGCTTATCCCGAGCCGGTTCTTTTTTCTAAGCTCGGTGATGGCGATATAATTTTTAATATGGAGGATTTCATGGTTCAAGGGCACTTTTCCGTCGTCGTTGATTTCATTTAACGAATAACGCATGATATCTGAAAGCAGGATCACCGACTGTGCGGCTTCCGCTGATATTTCATAGATGGCACCGTAAATAAAGTTCAGGGTGTTAAATAACAGGTGCGGGTTGACCTGCGACCGCAGGTAGGCATTGTCCGACCGGATCAGGTTTTTTTCGAGCTCTTTTTTTTCGATCAGATTTTTAAGCTTTTCATATTCCATACCGGCGATCTGGCGCTGCTGGGCCAGGGATCTTCTGGCGAACCAGTATGCGGTGCTGAGTAAGATGAAGTAGACCCCGCGCCATAAGGAGCGTAACACTGCCAGCTTGTCGAAATGAAAGAAGACCGGCCTGATACCTTTGATCAGGGATTCGGTGTCGGCAACTGCCTTAATGATCAGCAGGTAAGCCAGGAGCTCGAGGATCAGGCCGGGGATCAGGATCGGGAGGGGTCTTTGTGCTTTGTGCCCGGAGCCTAAGACATAGCCGGAGTGAAAATAAAATAAGGATATATTGATAAGGTAAGGCAGGAAATAATCCGAAAATCCAAATGCTTTACCGGTAATGGTGGTGATAAATAATATTTCATAGGTTATGAATATGGTCCAGCATAATATATGGGTTAAGGGGGTGGAATAGGTTTTAAAAAAAGTCTTCATGAGGTATTTAGTCTGTTTGCATAGACCAAACGCAAGTTTATGGAATAAATTTTTATTGCAGTTGCAGATTATATAGTTTCAGAAAGAATTATGAAAACAAATAATAAATATAAACCTAAACTGAAACTTAAATCGATCTACCGGTTTAAAAATGACAATTACACTATTGAAACAACAAAGGACCCTACAGCTACCACTATCCTGACGACGTTCTCCGGTATATTAAATGTTGCCAGGTAATATACCGGTGTCATGGATGAAAATCTAAGAAATCAGGTTTTAAGGGAATCGGAAAAAATAACTGCTTATTTCCTCGGATTGGACCAGATCCCGGAATCAATTGATGTTTATACGGGCATGTCCGGCAACCTGCTGTTTATGGCGCAGCATTTTTTGTGGAGCCGTCAGCAGGTTTATCTGGATAAAGTGTCGGAATATCTGGCGTTCAGCATGGAAAGGATCGAGGCTTCCCTGAATAGGAATTTTGATTTTTCACTGGCCTTATCGGGCTGGGGATGGGTGCTGTCTTATTTAGGACGACAGGAGATTGCCGAGGTAACAGAGATATTGGCTGATATCGATGGTTACCTGAAGCCGGCAATGACCTGGTTGCTCCGGTTCGGTAATTATGATCAGCTCAACGGCGCCCTCAAGATAGGAAGATATTTTTTAGCCAGGGGCAATCCGGGGCCGGTTGCCGAGATTATCGATTACCTGGACCATGTTAAAGTGTCCCGGGGCGATCAGGTCATGTGGAAGCGGCAGAAAGAAGGTGAATCCAGGGCTTATTATGATCTTGGCCTTGCCCATGGTGCAGCCGGGTTGCTGCGTTTTTTCAGCAGCTGTGTGAAAAGCAAAATTCGGGAGGCGGATTGCCGGAGGCTGATGGACGGGACCGTCCGGTTCATTTTGGCCAATGTCCGGGACCCGCGGTTGACCGGCTCTTGTTTTCCGAATATGATTTCCGTTGACGATTATCATGCGGGGCGTCAAATGCAAACCCGGAGCCGGCTGGCCTGGTGTTACGGTGACCTGGGGATATGGTACACACTCTATTCGGCAGCTGTTTTACTGGGAGATACCGGATTGGAAGCGCGCGCACTGGAGGGGTTGGAGAAACTTACAACAAGGAGGTCGCCGGATAATACGATGGTCGTGGATGCCGGTTTTTGCCATGGTTCTTCCGGCATCTCGTTCATATTCAATAAAGTATGGGATGCTACAGGCCAGCCTGTTTTCAGGGAAGCCCGTGATTTCTGGCTAAGGGATACTTTACGTTACGGATCGGATAAGTATGAATTTCTGGTAGGCAATTTCGCCAAAAGATATTTCAAACCATGTGACACTTTGCTCGAGGGTCTGATCGGGGTTGGGTTGAGTTACGGCTCATTTCTTAACCCTCAACAGGAAGGATGGGATCAATGTCTCCTGCTTTCCTGACAGATGAACTGATTACGATGATCTGTTTAACATAGCGTCGGAATGGCGTAATCCGAAAAGCCGAAAGAGTAGGAAAAAACCAAAAACAAAACCAATGAAAAAGTTAAAACCAAGGTTCAAGAAAGAGATCGTTACAAAGCTGACGGAAGCAGAACAGGCGATGGTCCTAGGCGGAAACCAGGAGGCGCTGTTTACTACCTCGAACCTGAGGTGTACCGGTTTCCTGTGTTGTGACCCGAACCCGCCAACGCCGATCACGAGCGAATTGTGCCCGTGATCGCTGCCGGGTAAGACCTTAAGAGGAGGTATTCTTCGAAAATCCTTGACAGAGTAGAAGACGTAACCCCGAATACGACAATGTAGGGACAAACAAACTAATAAACATTTTTTATGAACACGAATTTTAAAAGAGTGCGTTTAAACGACCTTGAAGTAAACGTAAGCCCTGTGCAAAGTGAGCAAAGTTCACAAGCAGTAGTAAGCCTTGTGGTAGTTGTTATCATAGCGCTGTAAGCTACCGGAATGAGCTTGTTGAAATATACAGGCTCATTCTCAATTAAAATCCCGGACATAAATTATACTGACATTATTGGTCTGTGGTCCCGTGCAGGAGGCTGGCCGGTTGTCAGATGAGACGATAACAATTGATCTTTACGATATATGGATAATTATTTTTCAAAGGCGGGTTTGAACCGTATCAATACCATCAAAAGCCTTGGGGATTTTTGCAGGTTGATCAAGGAAAACCCTACCCGGGATATCGCCTGCCTGAAAGACGGTTTACAGCGGCTTGCGGGTGATGGTTTTTTAAATGATCTGATTGACTATGAACTAACGCAGTTGCTGGAAAAAACGGTCTATGTTCCTAACCCGGGTTCCTTCACCTTTATCAATTTGTTTGATTGCGATTACTGTGCGTTCAATCTGTTTTACAGCAACGAACTGGATTTTACCGATAAACCGCTGTGCGCCGGTTTTGCGGCAGACCGCCTGATGCTGTCATTGACGGATGGCGATATCAGGTATGATATGTTTCGTCAGCCTGATCCTTATCCCCTTGACATACTGGATAAATCAAGAAAGATGGAACTGGTTACGAAGGACGCTGTTTTTGCTAACGGGGAAATCCTGTCACTTAAAGCCCATGAGGACATCATTGTCTTTAAGGAAAGCGGGGATAAAAGCATGATCCTGCTGGTCGTAACATCAAAAGATGAAAGTGCTTTCCTGTGGGAATACGATACGCTTACCCAAACCCCCAAACAGATCATTACCGGGGACACCATTTCCTCCCGCCTGGAACATACCCTTCGCTTACTGGGCGAACTCGGGGACCCGGCTTCGCTTCCCCATCTGTGGAATTTTCTGGATTATGAAGATTATAATGTCCGGTGGGAAGCGGCCAGGGCCATTATGCTGATCGATTTTAACAAAGGTGTTGAAGCGCTGGAATATCTTAAAAAGGATCCGCATCCCCAGATCCAAAAATCAGTTGCCGGGGCATTAGTACAGGTACAAAATTTAATAAACGCTTAATTATGGCAATTTCCTATCCGCTCAATACAACCGAAACCATTTCTTTTGAGGAACTGATCGAGTTTGTTACCGCCACACTCGACCCCGATGATGTGGAAACACTCGCCGCCTGTACCGAAAAGCTGCAGATGTTATCGAATAACGCGTCATTTATAACGGACATCATTCACGATGAGCTGAGTGATACCGGGCTGTTCCAGGCCAATAATACGCATTCAGCGCAAAGCCTGATGTTGTTCAAACATGCTAATTATTATATGCGGCTGAATATCTGGCCCCCTTCCTCTGAAAGGGAGGATATCAGGCAATGGCAGGACCAGTTATATTTTTACTTGCGGGCCCATGACCATAACTTTGATTTTCTTACCGTTGGTTATTATGGTTCAGGCTACGGAACCGAATTATGGGAATATGATCCGGACTCCGTTATCGGTTATGCCGGTGAAAGCGTTGACCTGACGTTCCTGGAAAAGACGCGTTTGCCAAAAGGTAAAGCAATGTTATATCGTGCTTCCAGGGATATTCATTCCCAGTTCCCACCGGAAGATTACTCTGTTTCTATCAATATTTTACCCACAACACTGAATATTGTCAGGCGGGAGCAGTTCTATTTCGACCTGGAAAACAGGAAAATTGTCGGTACCGCTGCTAATAATGGCACAGGCAGATATTTAATGTTTAACCTGGCCGCCAAATTCGGGAATGCGAAAACCGTTAACCTGCTGGAAGATTTGGCGCATAAACATGAAATACCCTATGTCAGACTGAAAGCTTTTGACGCATTATCTGTTTTAACGAATGAAAGAACTGCGATCTGGAACGAGGCAATGCTGGACGGTCACCAGATTGTTTCCGGTCATGCCAGGCTGTTTTTAGACGGCACATTATATAACGGACTCAGGAAGCGCCAAAGCTGAACCTGAATTTCCACAACTTAACTGTTCATCGATGTATGTAAGAAAAATAACAAACTCCTTCTGGCCTCCCGCAGCTGTCGTTTCCATATGCACCGTTATTCTGGTTGTTCTGGTCGTCACCCATGCGCCGCATCGCTACGGCAAACCCCTGGACATCGGTATGACCTTAGACCTGGTTATTGTTTTGCCGCTGGTCCCCTTGCTGTTCAATAAACAAACAGGGGGAAGCAAGGTGCTTGCTTCTGTATTGTTTACCGCAGGAATTGTGGCAGCGAGCTGGCTGGTGCCTGCAGAAGGTCAGGGGCTGTTGCGCCAGCTGAAGATCTGGATCGTTCCTGTTATCGAAGTATTAAGTATAGCTTTTTTAGTGATCAGGGTAAAGAAAGCTTTGAGCGCTTATAAAAAAGCAGGGGATACATCAGGGGATTTTTATACGGAGTTAAAGCGGATTTCATTTTCGATCATTCCCAACCGGGTCTCGGATATTGTTTCCTCCGAGCTTGCGGCGATGTATTATCTTTTTTTTAACCATCAGAAAATGGTTTATGACGACCGCAGGTTCAGTTACCATAAGGAGACGGGGACTATTGCGCTTTTCGGGGTGCTGATATTTATGGTTGCGATAGAAACCACGGCATTTCATTTATTGTTAAGCAAATGGAGCCCGAAAATAGCCTGGGTACTTACCCTGATCAGTATATACGCGGGCCTGCAGTTATGGGGAATGGCCAGGGCATTTTTTAAAAGACCTATAGAAATCACCGGCGATTCGCTGATCCTGAGATATGGGCTGCTTTCCGAAACAACGGTTCCATTAAAAAATATCGCGGTGCTGGAAGCCGCCGGGCCATCAGCAGAGAACCGTTCGGAGTTACAGCCGCTTTCTCCCCTGAAAAAACTGGATAGCTTCAACCTGGTACTGAAGCTTCATGAGCCGGGCCGTTTATATTTTATCTATGGGAAGGTGAAAAATTACCGGGAGCTTGCTTTTCATGTTGACAATAAAACATTGTTCCGGGAGGTCCTGAATGAAAAATTAGCCATGTCGGCCGCTGACGCGGGGGCTTAACGGCCTTCCGTTCCCCCGGGAAACTATGATTACTATGAAAATATTGACGTATATATTGTTTTCGATTCTGTTGTGTTCCTGCTGCTCGCTTATCATTTCAGTTATCGCCGGCCGCTTTTGGACAATCGGCCTTGGCCTTTTATTGTCTGTGTCAGGAAGCACCCTGCTCGTGACATTGCTGCTGCTTTTTTTTAGCATCCGTAAAACTAAGGTTCATTTTCAACTGCTGGATTACCTGCTGACGGGGATCAACACCACCCTGCCTGCTGCATTTCTGTCGTGTTATCTTTTGTACCGCTGGCAAAACAACGGGACCTTTTTTACCGAGACCATACTTTTCCTGTTGCTGAGTATGCTCGGGCTTGCGGCCTCCGTACTTTTTATTTCATTTCTTAAACTTAGCTCAAAATGATTTTTGTCAGGATGCTGGCCGCTGCTTTTACCCGGGCTTTCCAGAACTTGAAACAAAGTGGTA
Source organism: Mucilaginibacter endophyticus (assembly GCF_003351025.1). Classification (GTDB taxonomy): domain Bacteria; phylum Bacteroidota; class Bacteroidia; order Sphingobacteriales; family Sphingobacteriaceae; genus Mucilaginibacter; species Mucilaginibacter endophyticus. Next base: position 620,497 of record NZ_QPCG01000001.1, read on the forward strand.
TGAAATCCCTGTTATCGATCCTCGGTGTTTCCATCGGGATTTTCATGCTGATCATGATTTTTTCTATTGTCGATCATATGAAGGGGAGCCTTCAACGCAGTGTTGACAAGTTTGGCACAAGTGTGACTTACATCGAAAAATACCCATGGGAGTTTACGGATGACGTGCCCTGGTGGAGATACCTGAACCGGCCCGTAGTAAAAATGAGCGAGTTTAATTTCCTGGAACGGCGGCTCCAGACACCTTGTTATATTTCCTTTAATAATACGATCACCAATCAAACCATTAAGTATGGGGATAACTACATTAATAACGGCACCATTTCTTCCAATAGCGCAGACTTTGACAAAATCAGTGAAGTTAAGCTGAGATGGGGCAGGAAATTTAATGAAAACGATCAGAGGAATGGTTTGAAGGTGGCGTTGATCGGTTGGAATATCTACCGGAGCCTGGGATTGGACAGCAATTTTTTTGACAGGCAGGCCATCACTTTGCTGGGCAGAAAAGTGCAGGTGATCGGGATCATAGAAAAGGAGGGAAAGGATGTATTCAATAACTCTGCCGATGATAAAATCTACATTCCCAATGGGTTTGCGGCGAAGGTACTCAACCTGAACCTGGAGCTCTATCAACCGGCTATCATGATCAAACCGAAAAGCGGTACGGAAGATCCCGATCTTAAATTTGAGATCCAATCTTTAATGAGGTCGGTAAGACGCCTGCCGGCTCAGGCTGAAGACAATTTTTCGATCAATAATACGACGATCCTGGTTAACGCCTTTGGCAAATTGTATCATGCCATGGAAATTACCGGCTGGATAGTTGGCTCTTTTTCATTGCTTGTCGGAGGTTTCGGCATAGCCAATATCATGTTCGTCTCAGTTAAAAGCCGTACATCGATCATCGGCGTACAAAGGGCGATCGGGGCGAAGAGCTATTACATATTACTTGAATATCTCTTTGAAGCGATCATGCTCTGCCTGCTTGGTTCCGTGGTGGGGGTGTTGATATCCGGCCTGATAACCGCGCTTGTCAACGAGGTATCCGCTGCCGGTCTTTCCCTCGGTCCGGACCGGCTTTTTACGGCATCGGTTTTGGCGGTAGTGATCGGGATCATCAGCGGTATCGCCCCCGCGGTTTCGGCATCCCGCATGAACCCTGTGGATGCCATGCGATCAAATTAGAACTGGTGGTTGATGATGAAAGCATTGAAGAAATTTCCCTGGTTTAAACAACCGGATCAAATGGATTGCGGGCCCACCTGCCTCAAAATGATCGCCAGATTTTACAAAGTTAATATCGCTATCCAGGACATCCGCAATTTATGTGAGATCAACCGTGACGGCGTATCCCTGCTGGGAATCAGTAAAGCCGCGGAAAAAATCGGTTTTCGCACACTTGCTGTGAGCATAGGGGACGCCCAGGTTAATGACCTCAGCCTGCCGAGTATATTGTACTGGAGGCAAAATCACTTTGTGGTATTGTATCGCATCAAAAAAAACAAGTTTTGGGTTTCAGACCCCGCGGCCGGTTTGCTTGAACTGGATGGCAGCGACTTTTATAAGGCCTGGCTGACGGCAGGCAAAGGTATCGCGCTGCAGGTTACACCAACGCCCCGGCTGCGGGAATCCGAAGGGGTGGGGGCTGCGGACAGGGCGGTTTCCTGGTCGTATTTATTACAATATATCAGTCGTTACCGCCAATTGTTTACGCAGCTCGCGCTAAGCTTTTTGTTAGGCAGCGTTTTTCAATTGATCATACCTTTTTTGGCCAGGTCCATCGTGGACACCGGGATAGAAACGCGTAACGTTAGTTTCATTACTGTGATACTTATTGCGCAGCTGACCCTGATTGCCGGAAAAGTGACGGTTGACTTTATCAGGGCGTGGATATTATTACACATCAGCACGAGGATCAATATTTCGGTCCTGACAGATTTTTTAATCAAACTGATGAAATTGCCTATGAAATTCTTCGACAGCAAAATGACGGGGGATATTATGCAGCGCATGAATGACCAAAAGAAAATCGAAACGTTTTTGACCGGGCCGGCCCTCAATACGGTATTTTCCTTATTTAATCTGGCGCTTTTTTCACTAGTGCTCGCTTATTTTAATTTTTATATCTTTTTGTTGTTCCTGGCCGCCAGTGTTTCCAATGTGCTTTGGGTTTTATTGTTCCTGAAACCGAGACGGGCGCTGAATTACAAAAGCTTTGAAGCCGGAGCAAAGAATCAAAGTGCCATTGTGCAGCTGGTCAATGGTATGCAGGAAATCAAACTCAATGGTTGTGAACAACATAAAAGATGGCAATGGGAACATTTACAGGCCCTGATATTCAAGCTTAATGTAAAACTGCTTTCATTAAGCCAGTACCAGCAGGGTGGATTGACCTTTATCTCCGAGGGTATCAATGTATTGATTACATTTTTTAGTGCTAAATCGGTAATTAGCGGACACCTCAGTTTTGGCGGAATGATAGCCGTGCAGTATATCGTAGGACAGGTCAATGCTCCGGTCCGGGAATTCCTGGGTTTCGTGCAGGGATACCAGGACGCTAAAATAAGCCTGGAGCGTTTAAACGAAATCCATAGTATGGAAGACGAACAGCCGGTTGCTGCCGGACGGAATAACGCCATTCCCCATGATAAAGAAATTACTGTCAGGGACCTGAGCTTTAGCTATCCAGGAGCCGGAAACAAGCATGTGTTCGATAAGGTGGGGCTCCGGATCCGGAGCGGGAAGACTACGGCTATCGTCGGAAAAAGCGGGAGCGGTAAAACAACGGTTTTGAAATTATTACTACGTTTTTATGAGCCTGACGGCGGAGAGATCAGGGTTGGCGGTCAGCCGCTTGGCAGGATCGCTTTCGATACCTGGCGCGCCCAATGCGGGGTCGTTATGCAGGATGGCTTTATATTTTCTGACACGATCGCCCAAAATATCGCCGTGGGACATGAGCGGCCTGACCGGGATCGGCTGGCACATGCCGTCAGGGTTGCAAACCTTCAGGATCTGATAGATCAGTTGCCCATGGGTATGGAGACCAAAATAGGCCCTGAGGGTAACGGTATCAGCCAGGGGCAGCGGCAGCGGATACTTATCGCCAGATCGGTATATAAAGACCCTCATTATTTGTTTTTTGACGAGGCTACAAACGCACTGGATGCCAGTAATGAAAGAACAATAATGGAAAATTTAAAAGCTTTTTTTACCGGCAGGACAGTGGTCGTTGTAGCACACCGGCTGAGCACGGTCCGGGATGCGGATCATATTGTTTTCCTGGACAGGGGGAGGATTGCGGAGGAAGGGACGCATGAAGAACTCATCACCCTTCGCGGGGACTATTATAATCTGGTTAAAGATCAACTGGCATTGGGTTTATGAATTCAGAACTACAGGACGATGAGCTCGCCAGGGGCGGCCATTCCGAAGAACTTCATGAAATGTTGACGGCAGTGCCCCCCTGGTTGTTGAGGTCCGGGATTAATGCGCTGCTGGTATGCTCGCTGTTATTCACCATGCTGGCACTGCTGATCCATTACCCGGAAACGGTTACTACCCGCATCACCATCAGTTCGACGGCTCAGGCGAAAACGGTGAGTGTGCAGGAGCATGCGCGGCTCGTAAAGATACTGGTCAGTGACAGAGCCATAGTAGAGCGTGGTACTACACTGGCTTACCTGGAAAGTTCTGCAGATCATGTGCATTTGTTACGCTTGTTACCCTTACTTCTTAAATTGAAAAAACAGCTTTCCGCCGGTTTGAAGCCGGATTGCGACTCGGTATTGTTGCTTGGGGGGGATCAGCTGGGCGACGTTCAGGATGCTTTTGCCAGATTTCACGAGAAGTACCTGGCGTACGCCGATAGCAGCAGGCAGACCTATTACCGGCAGAAAAGAACAGCCCTTACGCGGGATCAGCAATATTTAGTGCAGCAATATCAAAAACTGCAATCACAGCAGGCGCTCTCACAGCGAAACGTTTCACTTGCAGGGGATGATTACGCCATGCATGAGCGGCTCGAAGCACAACATGTGGAAACAAAAGCGGAGATGAGGGCACAGGAGAGTAGTTATCTCGCAAAAAAAATGCCGCTGATTCAAAATGAGAACGCAATGATCAGTAATAAGATCGCTGTATCGGCGGTCAGGAAAGAATTATTTGAACTCGACAATCTCATAGCGGTGAATAAAGCCGGTTTTGAACAGGCTGTGACGGCCCTGATCACGGCCATTGAGGATTGGAAATTCAAATATACGTTAACTGCTCCTGTATCCGGGATGCTGATGTACACCGGGAATATCCAGGAGAACGATGAGATAGCTGCCGGGCGGGAGGTCTTTCATATAAATCCGGTCCGGGGCCAGTTATTTGGTATCATGATCGTACCACCGGATAAACTGGGAAGGATTAGGGTGGGGCAGCAGGTCATTGTGAAAATAGATGGCTATCCCTTTGAAGAATTCGGCCGTGTAGACGGCCATATCAGCAGGATCAATGACTTATCCGCGGAAGGTTTACCGTGTTCTGCCTTTGTAAGCCTGCGGGAAAACACGACGCTGCCCGGCTGGGTCCGGGAAGCATTGAAAGGAGATGCCGAAGTCATAACCGGTGAATCTACGTTATTTCAACGGCTCACCAGATCTGTTACCAGGGGCATGGGACCTTCGGGCCTTTAATTTTTTTATACCATTAAGCATATCACACTTTGAAATATTCATTTCACCCTCAACTGGTGATCAGAACACCGCTCAGGCCTTTTAAAAAGGCGTTTAACCGCGATTCTTTGAAGACGGTACTTCATGACGAAAGGGTCCGCGAAGCCCTGTTCCTTTCGTCGCCGGAACTGCTTGCTGAATTTGAAAAAACGGGCAATGGGTTTTTTGAGGAGCCGGATAAGAAGTTATCCGTTTCGCTGCTCAAATATATTTACCGCATGCACAGTCGTTGTACACCATTCGGTTTGTTCGCCGGGTGCGGCGCAGCAGCATGGGGCAATTCATTCCTGATAGCGAATCAGGAATTAAAACGGAGCACGAGGTTGGATATGCAATTTACCTGTGCCCTGGTCCGGCATTTGGAGCAAACGGAGTTCATCAGGCCTTATCTAAAGTATTATCCGAATACGAGCCTGTATCATGACGGGAATAAGCTCCGTTATGTAGAGTATTTTTTTGCCGGTAAAAAAAGGGTACATCAGTTATGCGAGGTTGAATTTGATGAATATATCGAGCGCCTGATCTCCTGTGCGGACAAGGGTATAACACTGGAAGAGCTTATGGCTGTATTCGACGACGATGAACAAACACAGGGAGATATCCGGGCTTTTGCCAACGAGCTGATCGACGGTCAGTTATTGGTTAGCGAGCTCGAACCATCGGTAACCGGCGGGGAACTGCTTGAAAGTACCTTGCGGACATTGGTAAGGCTGCAGCGGGATCATCCGGATGACAGGCTGCAGGATATTGTAACCCTGTTGCTCGACGTGCAGCGCCGGTTGCAAGACCTTGACCTCGGGAACGGAAATGAAAAAGAGCGGTATCTGGATATAGCTGCCAGGCTTGATGCGTTTAATGTCCCGTATGACCTGGGTAAATTATTTCAAACGGATTCATTCCGGGACATCGGGAATACTGCCGCTGAAGAGCATAAAAAGTCTGTTTTGCAGCAGTCGCTGTTACGGGCGGTAGAGGTCCTTCGTGTGGTCACCCCTCCGTTTGAAGAGTCTGATCTGGGCACTTTTAAAAAACTTTTTTTTGCCAGGTATGAATATCAGGAAGTGCCGCTTTTGGAGGCTCTTGACAATGAATGGGGGATTGGTTACGGCGCGCACACCAATCACACCGGAAATGCCGACCCCTTTCTGGAAAGTTTGAACAGTCAGCATAAGCGCAGTGAAACAAGGGATATCAAGTGGGACAGGTACCAGTCCTTTTTGTTCCGGTTGCTGTTGAAAGCAAGAGCCGGGGATCAATATACCGTGACGCTCAGCGAGGCGGATGTAAAAGGATTGGAAGATCCGGCTGCTACGCTGCCTGCAACTTTAGCGTTGACCTTCAGCTATGTTATGGATTCAGCAGATGACTACACGCTGCTTATTAAACATATCAGTGGCCCTTCGGCGAATCATATGCTGGGTCGTTTTGCCGCTGTTGATGACAATATCCGCCGGATCGCCGTTGAGGTTGCTGAAACAGAGAAGGAATACTATGGGCCTTCCCTCATCGCTGTGCTTTCACATCTACCGGAAAGCAGGACCGGGAATGTGCTGGTGAAACCGATGATGCGTGATCTTGAGATCGCCTATTTGTCTAATAAATCCCATTTCCGGGATAAACAAATTGCACTGAGCGATCTTTATCTTTCCATTCGTAATGATAAGTTATACTTACGGTCCCGGTCGTTAAATCAGGAGATTATACCCCGTATAGATAACGCCCACAATTTCCGGCACAAAGCGTTGCCGCTTTACCATTTTCTCGGGGACCTTCAGTTTCAGGGATCGAAGAACGGGCTTTATTTTCACTGGGGCGCTTTGGCCGGTGAATTTAAGTTTCTGCCCCGCGTAGAGATCGGCCGGGTGATCGTCTTTCGGGCCACATGGCAATTATCGAAGATTGATTTTGAAGATATCTATCCGCTCCTTAATGCTGATCCTGGAGGAGATGAGGGCCGGCGACGGATATTTGACTGGAGAACCAAATACCGGTTGCCGGCGCTTGTATTGTTGATCGAGGCAGACAACGAACTTCTGATAAACTTTGAAGATGAGTTCAGCCTGAGGGTATTCGGCACTATGCTTAAAAACCGGGAAAGTGTTGTACTGAAAGAGTTTTTGTTCGATGACGGGCGCGCTGCCGTGCGCAACGAAAAGGGCGAAGCTTTCACCAATGAAATGATCGCGGTGCTGAAATGCGAAAAGGGGGATGTTGCTGTGGAGAATGTTGATAACGGCGCAATGGAAACAGCAGATTTCAGGCCCAGAAGCTTTCCGATCGGATCGGAGTGGCTGTATTTTAAAGTTTACTGCGGAAAAAAAACTGCTGATGCTTTGTTGCAAAATGAGATCCGGTTGTTAACCGCAGCTTTGTTAGCTGAAGGAATCGCCGATCATTGGTTCTTTATCCGTTATAATGACCCCGATCCGCATATCCGGCTGAGAATTCATTTGTCAGACCCTGATAATACGGGTGCCGTTATCCAATATGTCCGGGATTTTCTGAAAGAGAGCCTGGCTAACAATTTGATATGGAAATTGCAAACGGACACTTACAGCCGTGAAGTGGAACGCTACGGGAAGCTCTCGATGACAGTCTCAGAACTGGTGTTTTTTCATGACAGCGTGCTGACCGTGAACGCGTTGAGTTGGTTGAGAGAGAATTTTGACATGCGGCTGTTGTTTGCTATAAATGCCGCCGATCAGTTGGCGGGCATTTTCGGGTATGGCGATCATGATAAATTGAAGTTCTTTGGGGGGCTGGAACGCAATTATTTAGAAGAGTTCGGCGCTGCAATGAGAGACCGGATCAATAAGTTATACAGGGAGAAGACGGCCATATTGAATTCAGGTTTGGATAATTTGCAAAATGGCTCCGGCGGTCTGGATCTGATCATCAACAACTGGAGGGCAGGGGTCCGGCCTTTGGCTGATATAATCATACAAAGAAACAATGGAAAAGGAAAAGCGCGTATCGATGACCTTGTCGCAGCCCATATCCATATGTTGCTCAATCGCGTCTTCAGGGGGCACCAGCGGGTTTATGAGACTGTTATTTATGCTTTCCTGCACCGGATGTATCGTTCCAAAGCAGCGAAAGCAGATGCGTTAGCAGGCATATGGTAATCCTGCATTTTAATGTTTTACCTGGTAAAGCTCAACGAATGAAAAATTTGTATTTGATATTATACATATTGTTTTTCGGCCGCTAAATCCGGCTGGGCCGGCCGTTTATTTCGCGCACGGGCGGATACCTTTAATTTATAAATACAGTGGTAAACGACCAGCTCCTGTTTTCGCTGGTGGCTGGCGAATGCCCTGTTCAGGTGCATGTGGATTAAATCGCCCAGTAACTGGTTGCGGCGATGTTTGTCTTCATTGATAACGGCCGCTGCGAGGTTTTTAACAGACCGGTCAAATTCGCTTTTGTGTGCTTTCAGTCGCAGTCGCCGGTATAAGTTTGTTTCAGGCGGCAGGCTTTCCATTTCTTTTCTCAGGTTTCTGTATTTGGAATCCAGGCCAAGCCGGAGTGGTTTATCTGCCATAAATTCCATAAGAAATGAATCCCGCATCTGGCTGAGAAAATTCAGCTGCCCGTCAGGTTCGGGAATGAAAATCTCCAGCATTTCAATAACGGTCGCCATCGCAATAGTGTATTCTCCATACAGGTCCGCTCCGCCTGCTGCTATGAACCGGAGTAACAGGTTGCTGCTTTGGTAAAAGAAATTCTCCACGTCCTCTATCAGATCAGTGCCGTAACGCTCCAGTTCGCGCTGATAAGTGTCCGCCTGATATTCTTTTATGATCTGGTAACGAAAGACATCCGATAGACGGTCCTTAAATTGAGTGATGAGGGGCCCGATCCCCGGTTCTTCGATTTTCACGCGGAAGCGGATGTGATAGCCCGAATCGATATACCGGACAAAGAACCAGGTTACCGGTTCTGTTTTAGGGAACTTCCTGATCAATGGTAATAATTGCCCGGTCAACAGTTCATTGGAGCTGGCTGCTGTGCAATATATTTTCAGGTAAAGCCAGCTGCTGCCTAAAAGGAAAGCACGCTTTGTTGCTGCTTTTACCGGGACCGCCGGAACATGCCTGTTTAAATACGCCGGTGTTTGGCGGTAAAGAAAAGTAATCATCTCGTTGGTATACGGCTGACCGGCGCCGTCCCTGACTTTCGCTGATGTGGCATCCGGTAAAATGTACTCTTTCAGGAGCGGTTTCTTCAGATCTTTTATAGCGGCAAAGAAAAACAATAGCTCATCCTTGTTAGCGAGGTCAAAAACAAGTTGCTGATCGGATTTCGACACACAGATCAGATCCGGGAGACGGAGCCTGTGTTTGATTTTTGAAAATTCTGCTATTGCATTTTCCGGGTTAAGGTTCGAGATCTTGGTCAATTCTTCTCCCGGATGCCACTTCGCTTCAGCAATGGTAACCCCGTTTAAAGTGACCCGGGGGTAATGTGCCATGCCGGGGAAAAAGTTTTCCAGGTCAAAAGTTAAGTTAGCATGCAGGCCCTGGTACTGTAGGTCGCACAGGAACCGGAAAATAGCCAGATCGTTATTATTGAAGTTATAGGCAGAGCTTAGCCTTGGAATTATTACTTTTTTTAAGGATGCTGATTCGAGGACTATTTGGTCTTCCACTACAGAAATAAACAGATCTGTTAAATGGATTTGCTTGTCCAATGGATAACCGGAGTGTGCATTTATTGGTATTTCATAGGAATAGACCGCCGCCCGCCTGTTAATATTGTCGACATGGGCATCCGAGACCAACGCAATCTCTGCAAATAACAGATCCGGGTTGTTGCTTTCCTCCATCTTTGCCAGGTCCTGACCAATCCCGAGGAACGTGGGATCGAGCGCGGTAAACCGGCCTATGATGGAAGTGCCGGACGCTCCTCCGGCGCTTTCCAGTATCAGATGTTCGCCCGCCAGTCTGAACATAACGCATATCGAAGGCGGCAACGCAAGATCGTTTTTTTGCTCAGGCATTTTCAACTCCGAAACGTCTATCGCGAGAAACGGAAGGCTGTTTGCGTTCATTTCGTTCCATTTTTGCAGTAAAAAACGGTGTGCTGCTGTCCATTCAATGGACTGGGTTTGAATAGCGGAATCAGGGAATTGTATATTCTCCAGTAAAAAGGGTTCCTGGAACATGGTCGTCAGGTTTCCGTAGCCTACCCCTGCGTCGGGGTCCAATGCTTCTAAAAGCCTGATCCTTTGTTTGTCAAATCGTTCTTTGAAGTTTTTAACGAAGTGCCGCATGGTTTGCGGTTGTGCAGGCGGCACCAGTTGCCTTAGCGCGTCAACGGTGTTGAGGATTTTGTCCTGATATTTCATATGCAGGCCTCCGGACAAAAGCGGTCTGAATGTATTTGCATAAAAATTGCCTCTTGGCTGTCGCAGGTTTTGCTGCTCCATCAGGACATTGATCCTGGCGGACAAATCCTTTAGCATGGCGGTCTGCGGGTAGCCGGCAACCTGCAACGCTTTATTGTAAGTTTGCAATTTGGCAGGTAAACTGTTTTTTGGCAGCGCTTTTAAATTGGCAATCCGGTCCAGGTAGTCCTGTCCGGTAATATTAAGTGTCCAGTCTGTTTTCAGGATCTGCGCAGTTTCCAGCAAGTTAAGATAATCCAGTGATTCTTCTTCATTATAGCCAGTCCGCGACCCGATCCAGCCTAAAATATCAGCCTGCCTGATTGGTTTTTGCTTGACATATTTAAGCAGGCGCCGCGTGAGCGTATCGCACTCGAAAGATTCCATTGAATAGGAGATTTTACCGTCCCTGGTATGCTCTGACGATTTAATGTAGCGGAAATGTTTGTTTAATTGGTATAAGGTCGGGTTAACCACGTAAGTAATGTCATGGCGGATTTTCGCCCGGGCGGCGGTGACCGCTTGGGTAACAAGCTCGTTGTCCAGTTTAAGTTTCATAATGGAATTTTCCCGGGAATCGAGTACCAGCTGTTCGTCTGTCGTCCATCGGATAACCGTACAACTGGAAAAGCCTCCAAAGGGTGTCGCCCGGAAACTCATCCGGTTATAGTATTTGGCGAGGCTTAGCAATACTTTCGGATCAAGGTTTGAAGGCTCAAACCCGCCCGATGAAAGCAGTTCATAAAACGCCGGGCTCGCGAGATAAATAGCCAAATGAAGATACGCGTTGGTGAGTGTTTTTTTATTGATAGCGACATCATAGTCGAGATAACTTAAAAATGGCGTCCTGAGAACCAGGTCAGGATAAATAGTATAGACGTTTTTCAATTCGAAAGGTATAGGCAAAAGCAATAGCGAAAATGGTTATCGGATTTCTTACGATAACAAACATTGCTTGAAAACGGAAATGGTTATGGTTTGAAGATCCGGAATAAAATTAATATAAAAGTTTGTTTTGGAAAGCCGTAATTTGGGTTGCCGGCATTTTTTGTAAGAGATAGCCATTCAGTTTGCGAAAATATCCCGGATACTTGTCCTGCAAAAATACCGCCGGCTTGATAACTATCAATAACGCCGTAAGCTCTCGGGAAGAACAATGATCATCCTTCCCTGGCCAGCCTGATAAACGGAATCGAACTACCAAAGATATTTGAAACGATTTACGGATTATTCCAAAAATATTATCAATAAGGCCACGCATCTAAATTATTTTGATAATAATTTTTTGAATTATTCTTTAGTGAAAGAATTATATTCCAACGTTTGTCAACACGCTTATTACAAATCAGCCAGGAAGAAGCTGCTATATTTCACTTTCCACCGATCAATAATAAGAGCTGTTAAAATATTAGGTTGTTTACAATAACTTAAAGATTCCTTATCGCAGGCTCAAAACGCGGTTTAATAATTTTGCCCGTATCCAAACATTGGATGCAGATGGCCGATAAAATTAATACGATATTGAATGAGCGGGAAATACTGGACAGATTGAAAGATTTGGATCAGGGCGCTTTTACAACTATCTATAATGCTTACTCCAAACAAATTTATCGCTACGCGATTCGCTTTGTGAAATCAAACGATATAGCCGAAGATGCCGTTCACGATATTTTTGTTAAGCTTTGGAATAACGCTGCCGATCTGGATATTCAGGTTTCCATTCAATCTTACCTTTACAGGCTCGCCCATAATCATCTATTAAACCTCATCAGGCGTGAGGCGGTTGAAGGCCGCTACATTGATGAAATAATGAACAACGCGACCGAATTCAGTCAGAATACTGAAGAGACCATCCAATATCGCGAAACCCTTGCCAAAACACAGCAGGCCATCGATAACCTGCCCCCGCAAAGAAAACTGATATTTGAAATGGGACGAGGCGAGGGCATGAGCCACAAACAAATTGCCCGCGAACTCAATATAGCCGACAGCACGGTTAATAACCAGATAGTAAAGGCGCTTAAATCTATCAAAGAGCACCTGTTAGCTACAGGTGCAATAGGGGCAATGACTGCTTTTATCCTCCTACTAAAAAAATAAAAAATATTTTTTATTAGGCGATAGTTATACCGCCTAACCTGGGTGTCTTTATCAATGTAGGACAGGAATATGAACCAGGAAATCATTTTATTATTACGTAAGTACGCTAACAACAACTGCAACGCGCGGGAGTTGGAGCAGGTAAAACAGATCATCACATCCGGACAATACGATGCCGAATGGGAAGCTGTTTTGTTGGAGGAAGCTTTAAATGATGATACCGAAACTTCGGATACGTTGAACTTTAGGCAAGATGAAGTTTTGAACCGCATAAACCGTAGTACTAAACCGGTTAAAAAGCTGGCCTTCCCGCGTTGGAGTTTGGGTGCCGCCGCCGCGATATTGATCATGCTTTCGGCAGGTTACCTGTTTTTCAGTAATCGCAATCCCGTTTCAAATAATCAGCCTTTGCTGAGTGTATCTTCATCAGCAGGGCAACAAAAAAAGATCACCCTTACAGATGGTACCGAAGTTGCCCTGAACAGCCAGAGTACGCTATATTATAAAGATGTTTTTAACGGGAGCAAACGTGAGGTTTATTTAGACGGTGAGGCATTTTTTAATGTAGTACACGATGCTCAACATCCTTTTATAGTCCATACCCAAAAACTAAATGTTCAGGTATTGGGAACTTCATTTAACGTAAGCGCTTACACACACGACAGAAAAACAACTGTAAGCGTAGCAACCGGGAAAGTGGGCGTAAATGTTACCAACTCATCGCATGCAAGTATGTTATTGCCCGGTGATAGGTTAAGCTATAACGGCACTATTAATACAGATCATATTAACCCCGATGACGTGTTGGGTTGGCAAAAGGGGATGCTCATATTTCACCAGGAAAGCATCCGTGATATAGCCCCGGTACTGGAACGGTATTATGGCGCGCATATCTCCTTCGGCAAAAACAACAATAATCCGGGCAAGCAGGTCACTGCCGCTTTTAAACAGAAGACGTTACAGCAGGTAATGGTAATCTTATCGCAAACTGCCGGATTTTCCTATCAATTGACTAATAACGAAATACATATTGATTAAACCCATTAAACAAGGAGGTACCCCAAAAGGAAACTTTACAAAAAAAATATGCGCCCCGTTGGAGCAGGGCGCAGAATATCAACTGAATTTGGAGATTCAATTAACAAAAATGCAGGTTTTTGACCCCCTGCGATAATCAACACTAAAATAATGAAAAAAATATTTAGGTATCAATTTTTGATGCTTGTTTTTATGCTGTGCGCAATTGTTCCGCGTGCAGAGGCGCAAAATACCGAACGCGCCATTACATTTAACAGCAGCCAGGTAACACTGCAACAGTTTATAAAGCAGGTTAAAGACCAACAGGGTATTGAATTTACGTTCGATCAGGATGTGAACTCCCTGATGGAGAAAAAAATCACCGTAAGAAAAAAGAAAACAACCGTTGCCGATGCTTTGAAGTGGCTTACTGCCGATTTACCGGTTAAATATAAAGCCATCGATAATTATATTATCCTCAGCCTGGCAAATGCCGGTAAAAACGCTGGGGGGAAAGGCCATATTTTGGGAAAGATAGCCGATGAAGCTGGTGAACCATTGCCTGGCGCTACCATAAGCGTGGTAGAGGCCGGTGTATCTGCCACTGCCGATAAGGATGGTTTGTTCAACATCCCGGTATCTGCCGGGTCATATACACTTGAAGTTACATTTATCTCTTTTCAAAAAGAGGTAGTAAAAAACGTTTTGGTAGGGGATGACCGTTCGGCTGCTTTAACGGTGGTGATGAAAGCCCAACCCAATTCACTTAACGAAGTTGTGGTAACTGCGTTAGGTATTAAAAAACGAGAAAAATCACTTGGCTACGCCAGCGCTCAGCTTACTGCTGCCAACGTGAGTAACGTACCACAACAAAACGTTTTGAATGCGCTTTCTGGCCGTATAGCAGGTGTTAACGTAAGAGGTTCGGCTGCCGACCCGGGATCGAGTGTTATGGTTACCATTCGCGGGCAATCATCACTTACCAAAAACAACCAGCCGCTTTATGTAATTGATGGTATCCCGGTTGCGCCAGGCCTGCAAAATCCAACAGCAGGTATCGATGGCAAACAAAACATTGATTATGGTAGCCCAATGGGTGATTTAAGCGCCGATGACATTGCCAGTATCACCGTGCTTAAAGGAGCAAGCGCTGCGGCGTTATATGGTAGCCGTGCCGGTTTTGGTGTTATATTGATCACTACAAAATCGGGCGCCGAAAAAAAAGGTCTTGGGATTAGTTTTAACTCAACCGCCACTTTTGATCGCGCTTACTTGTTTCCTAACCTGCAAAACGAGTATGGATCAGGCGATTCGCCGGCATCTGACAATACCCTTAGCACAAGTGCCTGGGGCCAACGGTTAAACACCGGAAAAAAATTGGTACAGTGGAACAGCCCGCTTGATGCCAGCGGCAACCCTATTGCAACAGACTGGGTTTCATACCCAAACCGGGTAAAAGATTTTTTTAACACAGGGCACACCTTCACTAATGATATCGCGGTATCAAAATCGGGTGAGGCGGGTGATTTCAGAATTGCTTATACCAATATGCAAAACAAAGGTATAGTGCCCAATACGGATATGAAACGTAACAACCTTAATTTTTCAGGTAATTACAATATCAGAAAATCAATCAGAATTAACGCCAATATTGCTTACACCAATAACCAGAGCGATAACCGTCCATCTGCCAACAGCGAAAGTGTAACTTACGAGGTTTACAAGTTAGCGCCTAACATCAACATAAATGATTTGCGTAACTATTGGGCGCCAGGTAAAGAAGGCGTTAAACAGTACAATCCCTTATCAAGCGATGATAATCCTTTTTTAATTGCTTATCAGGAAACTAACGGATTTAACCGTAACCGTTTAACAGGCCACGTACAGCTTGCGGTTGATTTGTTGAATAACCTTACCCTTACCGCGCGTACGGGTCTGGATTATTACTCAACAGATGTAAATCAAAAACGTCCGTTCAGCGCTAAACGTAATCCTACCGGCGCTTACCTTACCGAAAACGATTATTTTAAAGAACAGAACAGTGATTTCTTATTAACTTATAAATCAAAAATTGGTTCCCTGTTCAACTATTCTGTCTCGGGCGGCGCTAACCAGATGGATCAAAAAATACGCTCGGTACAAAACTATACCGGCACATTAACGCTGCCGGGTATCTACAACCTGTCAAACGCTGCTGCGGGTTCTATGATTTATTCAGAAAGCGCTTCGCTAAAACGCATCAATAGTTTATACGGTTTGGGAGAGATCAGCTACAAGCAATCGATCTTTTTAAACCTTACCGCGCGTAACGATTGGAGCAGTACCCTGCCTCCGGAAAACAATTCTTATTTCTATCCATCAGCATCACTAAGTGTTATCGCATCTGATTTATTGGGTATTAAATGGGATAAATTATCTTATTTAAAATTACGCGGAAACATTTCGCAGGTAGGTTCTGATACAGATCCTTACCAGCTTTACAGCGTTGTGCCTTTTGATACCGATTGGGGTGCTGTAAAACGTGCTTCGATGAGCTTTAACCAAAAAAACAGCCAGCTGAAACCAGAGATAGCCACATCATACGAAACAGGTGCCGATGTTAGTTTTTTTCAAGATCGTTTAGGGCTGAGCTTTACCTGGTACAAAACCAATAATAAAAACCAAATTATTCAGGTACCAACAACTATCGCCTCTGGCGCAAGCACTAAGCTCATCAACGCCGGTAATATCCAGAACGAGGGGATTGAGGTTACTTTAAACGCAACGCCGGTTAAAGGTAAATTTACATGGAAAACCCAGTTTAACTTTACCCGCAACCGCAATAAGGTAGTAACCTTAACACCTGGCATTACCAATTACCTTTTGGGTAGTACCGATGGCAGCAACGTTGAGTACCTGATTAAGGAAGGAACCCAGATGGGCGATTTTTATACCAGAAGCTGGAAAAAAGTAACCAGCGGACCTTATGCCGGCCAGGCTTTACTTACCAGCAATGGTTTAATGCAGCAATCAACCGATTTTGAAAAGATTGGTAATTACAATCCTGATTTTATGTTGGGTATCGATAACAGCTTTAGTTATGGCCCGGTAACATTAAACGTATTGTTAGACTGGCGCAACGGTGGTTCATATTACTCATATGCGGCCAAAGGCTTGATAGACGACGGCTATCTCGCCACTACTATTCCAGGCCGCGACGCCGCGCATGGCGGTTTAGCCTGGACCGATGGCGACGGTGTAAAAAGAAACGATGGTATGATTATGCCAGGTGTTATTGCCAATGCCGACGGTACTTACCGCCCAAACAATATCATTATCTCTGCTGCTGATTATTATGACAATAAGCACTGGAAATACTATCAGAATGATACCTATAGCGCAACCTACCTTAAATTAAAGGAGGTAGCGTTAACCTATACTTTAAGTAAAAACCTGCTGCGTCATATTCCTTTTATAAGCAACCTGTCTGTTTCGGCAATTGGCTATAACCTTTACACCTGGACTAAGGCCACGGTTGGTTTTGATCCGGAAACAACCATGAGTATATCAGATACACGCTACCAGGGGGTTGGGCACTTTGCATTACCCGGCATCCGTTCATACGGTTTTAAACTGAGTTGTAACTTCTAACTATTCAATCATGAAACTTCATTCTATTTTATATTTAGCATTGGTTGTGATGGTTTTTACATCGTGCACCAAAGATTTTCAAGCAATAAATACAAACAATAATAGCCCTGCCACCACACGGCCCGAATACCATTTCACAGAGGCCATTACCAAAACCGCCTATGCTTACCAGGAAAATGCTTTTGACAGAAGGCCGGCTGCCGTTGGCAGGTACATTACCCTGGTAAGAAACAATGATTACGAAACCTTCCGCTGGACATCTGTTGACTGGGATGATATTTATCAGCGCGCCATGATCATTAAAACCATGCAGCAGGAAGCAACCACCACGGCGCAGCCTGTTTATGTAGCTACCGGTAATATCCTGATGGCGTTTAACATGTGCTACCTAACTGATTTGTGGGGCGATGCACCTTATTCGCAGGCTTTACAATCTGTAAGCTCTGGCAATATTAAACCGGCTTACGATAAGCAGCAGGATATTTATATGAGCCTTTTGCAAACATTAAAAGATGCCAATGAGCAGTTACGCGCAAATGGTACCGGCATTGATGCCAACGCCGATGCGCTTTACGCAGGCAAAGCACTACAGTGGCGCAAACTGGCTAACTCTTTAAGGTTGCGGATGCTGTTACGTTGCTCAAAAGTTTATGCTAACGCATTTACTGAGATGCAGGAGATAATAAACAACGCCGATCAATATCCGATTTTTACGAGCAATACAGATAATGCCGAGGTTATTTACCAGGGTGTAAAAGCAGATGATAGCTGGCCCGGCGGGCCAAAAAATATGATTGATGCCGATTTTGCCAAAACAAAAGCAAGCAAAGAATTAGTGGATATCCTGGTAGCGAGAAACGACCCGCGGTTGGCGGTGTGGGTGGCACCGGTGGCATCAACTACGGGGTCAACTGTTGATCATAACCAGTATGTAGGTGTGCCTCACGCCCTGGCAAGCCCTGCTGATTATAATGGCGGAGAAACACACCAGTCAGTACTATCGTCATATTTCAGACAAGATAAATCAACAGGTTTAAAAGCCAGTTTAATGATCTATCCCGAAGTATGTTTCATTTTAGCCGAAGCCGTCCAGTCCGGTAAAATAACGGTGTCGTCAAAAACTGCTGCATCGCTTTATCACGATGGTATCGAAGCGTCGATGGATTACTACGGTGTAAAAAATAGTGCGGTAAGCCAGGGTTACTATGATTTGCCATTGGTAAAATATGATGGTACGCAAAAACAGCTCATCATCCAAAAATGGTTAGCAATGCTGTTCCGCGGGTCTGAAGGTTGGTTTGATTTCCGCCGTACAGGATATCCGCAATTTGTAACAGGGCCAATGGCATTTCAATCAACCTTCCCGGTAAGATACGGATGGCCAACCGCAGAGCCTAACGTAAACTTTGATAGCTACAAGGCTGCTGTATCAGTATTTGGGCCTGATGATATCAATACCAAAATGTGGTACCTCAAATAAGTTTTTTCCTAACACCTACACAATAAACAACGAGGATAGGGCAGCAGGGGATATTCGCCCTCGCTGCCCTGTATTCCTTTTAAACAATGTTTTATGAGCAAAATAGCCAGAAGGAGTTTTATTGGCCGCACCTTAAAAATGGGCGCGTTACTGCCTATTATGGGCTCGCCGGTGAAGCTTTTAAATAAAGATTCCGAAACTGTAAATTATACGGCAACCGAAATCCCCGACCGTATTATACTTACCATAACAGAAAATCCCGCTGTTAGCATTACGATTAACTGGCGTACCTCTTTAACATCTGAAGTAAATTCGGTTGAATATGCTATAGCCGACGCCCATCCCGAATTTATATCGAAAGCTAAAACGGTAAACGCTGTTTCAAAAAAGTTCGGTTTTGAAGATATCAGTTTTACTAACCACCGGGTTACACTAAATGATCTTCAGCCTGATACTTTATACGCTTACCGCGTTGGGTATGGTGAAAACAGGAGTGAGTGGTTCCAGTTCCGCACGGCCAAAGCCAATCTTGACAAGGCCAAACTGAGCTTTATTTATTTGGGGGATGCGCAAGTAGGCATCAAGCCTTTATGGAGCCGTGTTATACGCAAAGCATACGCCACGGCACCCGACGCGCAATTGATGATTCACGCCGGTGATTTGGTAAATCGTGCGAACAAGGATGATGAATGGGGCGATTGGTTTGCCGCCGGTAATTATATCCATGCCGGTATGCCAGCTTTAATGACACCTGGTAACCACGAATATACCCACGAAGAAGGTAAGCCTCACCTGTCTGTTTATTGGAACCAGCAATTTAGTCTGCCCAACAACGGACCAGATGATGAGTTGTTGAAAGGAAGCTGCTATTATACCGACATACAAGGCGTAAGGTTTATCTCGCTCAATACCCAGATGATAGAGGAAGCCCCATCTGATGATTGCATAAAAAGACAGGTGGATTGGCTGCATAATGTATTGAAGCAGAACCGCCAGCAATGGACATGCGTGTTTATGCACCACCCTATGTATTCAACTAAAAAAGGGCGGGATAACAAAATATCACGCGGGCATTTGAAACCCATCTTTGATCAGTACGGAGTGGATATTGTATTGCAGGGACATGACCATGCCTATGCCCGTGGTATGAGTAAAATAAAGCTGACTAATGGTGGCCCTAAAGATACCTCGCATACGGCCTACGTGGTATCGGTAAGCGGTTCAAAAATGTACGAGACCGAACCGATGGATTGGGCCGATATCATTATTAATCATACCCAGGTTTACCAAACAATAAACATTGACGGCGATATGCTGCAATTTAAAGCATACCTGGCTACCGGCGAAATTGCCGACGCGTTTGATCTGATTAAGAGAAAAGGTAAGCCCAATCAGCTTATCAATAAAAAATAATAGAAATGAAAAGAAGAGATTTTGTTAAAGGTACGGCGCTAACCGCTTTGGGTGCATCAATCATAGCCCCGTTTGAAACATTGGCAGGTAGCAGGGAAACGCACCTGGAAAGTGACGACCTATCAGGTGCCGTTGTTGCCGATGAAAATTACCCCCTCAACTTTTTAGCCATTGGCGATTGGGGCCGCAACGGCGAATATCACCAAAAAGAGGTAGCCGACCAGATGGGGAAATGGGCTGCCACACATGCCAACAAATTCATTATTTCGGTAGGTGATAACTTTTATCCCAAGGGTGTGGTAAGTGAAAACGATCCCCTTTGGCATTACTCTTTCGAAAATGTTTACACGGCGCATTCACTACAGGATGATTGGTACCCGGTATTAGGTAACCATGATTACGGCACCGATCCGGATGCGCAGGTGCGTTACAGCAAAATAAGCCGCCGTTGGAACATGCCTGCATTGTACTACAGTAAAGAAGTTAACATCAATAAGGTAGATGGAAAAGTGCTGTTTGTGTTTATAGATACGCAACCCATTGTATATGATTTTGAAGAACGCCAACCCAAAAAACAATTGCAGTGGATAGATGATACACTTGCCAAAGCATCTGCCGACGTAAAGTGGAAAATAGTTATTGGTCACCATCCCTGTTACACCGTTGGCCCAAGAATTAAAAACTACGATACGCTTGCTATCAGGAAAGCGCTATCCGGCATTCTTGAAAAGCATAAGGTTGATGTTTACTTATCGGGTCACGAGCATTCTTTGCAACATTTAAAAGCTGATGGTTATACGCACCAGTTTATATCAGGCGCAGGATCAGAACTTACCGAGGTTACCGCTGGTATTCCATACTGTCGTTTCCAGGCTTCTGAGCATGGTTTCATGTATTTTTCTATAAATGCCAGGCAACTAAGTGTTAAAGCTATTAACGACAGCGGCAACGTATTATATGAAACTACTATTAATAATAACAGATAATCACCATGAAAAAAACGATATTATTAGTGCCGGTAATTGTTTCTCAATTTTTAGCAGGGCAAAGTAAAACCGCACTACCGGTTAAACCTTCCGGGGACTCTACAATGTTGCAGGCTGATTATATACCTAATCCTGTTCCGGCTCTCCGCCATAAATTTATAGTAATTGCACACCGCGGGGATCATGTCAATAATCCCGAAAATACGCTGCTTGCCTATACACAAGCCATAAAAGATGGCGCTGATTATGTTGAAATAGATCTGCGCACTACAAAAGACGGCAAGTTAATAAGCCTGCATAACGAAAGCGTTGACCGGATGACCAACGGAAAAGGCCTGGTGAAAGACATGACACTGGCTGAGATCAAGAAATTAAAAATCAATTCGAAAGATCAGGCTCAAACTTTAACCATTCCCACTTTTGAGGAGATACTGGAGCTGTGCAAAAATAAAATATACATCTACATTGATTTTAAAGAGGCAGATGCGCGGGCTGCTTATGCCGTATTAAAACGGTATGGCATGGAACTACAAGTGCTGGTGTACATTAACAAGGCAGAGCAGTTTACAGATTGGCGAACAGTGGCGCCTAAAATGCCGCTCATGTTAAGCCTATCAGACGAGGTGAGAGATAACACCAGCCTTATCAAATTTATTAACCAGGCCCACCCGGATGTATTAGATGGCGGCTATAAACAATATAATAAAGAGTTGGTTACCACTGCAAACAGCCGCCACGTACCCGCCTGGCCAGACGGGCAAAGCGGTTTTGAAGGTCCTTCCGTTTGGGATGAAGCGATAGCCAAAGACTTAACCGGCTTACAAACCGACCAGCCGGAAGCATTAATCAATTATTTAAAGCAAAAAGGGTTGAGATAAATTCTCGACCCTTTTGCTTCCCCTTCACCTAAAAATGCCAAATGAAAACAGTAATTAAAAGAAAATGCCTTTTTGTGCTAATATACTTTGTGCTCATTGCCGGACAATGCCACTCTCAAACTACCAAGGCCGACTCGCTACTTGATGTTTTCGCTAATCACCCGGAGCAAATAATGGTAACTGCACATCGTGCAGCACACCAACTTTATCCGGAAAACTCACTTGCTGCGCTAAACGAAGCGATAAGGCTTGGAGTGGATATTGTTGAAACGGATATACGGCAAACCAAAGATCATGTGCTGGTAATTATGCATAACGATAAGGTTGATCATCCCACCAACGGTAAAGGTGAACTGACCGACTACACGTATAAGCAATTGTGCGAATTACGACTTTTGCAAGATGGCACTCCCACTAACGAGAAGGTTCCCACACTGGAACAATATCTTATGGCAGCCAGAGGTAAAATATTGGTCGACCTTGACTTTAAGCTTGATGATGATGATGCGCTTGAGCGTACATTTGAGATTATTGAAAAAACCAATACCGTAAACCAGGTTCTATTCTTTTTATATGATTATAAAAAAATGGTTACAGTACATGAGATAAATAAAAAGATAAAAATAATGCCCCGTGCTTACACGCCGGCTGATGTGGAGGCTATATTAAATATGAACATTGCCAGGGTTATCCATATTGATGAATCGTTTTATAGCGATAGTCAGATGCGTTCTATCAGAGATAAACATGTACGCATATGGAGTAACGCGTTGGGCAAATATGATGATCTGCAATCATCTACGAATACAGGTTTCAAGGCTCTGTTAACTAACACCCAATTTGTGAACGTAATACAAACCAACTTACCGGCAGCGTGCCTCAAATATTTAAAAGAAAAAGGGGCGCATAAATAAAATACGTCCAATTTCTTATAAATAGACATTATTGTGGATAAATCACATCCAATTTAACGCACTTGCCAATTTCGAAATGACCACTTTCCATGCTAAAATTCAGATTGTTATTAGCGTGATATTGAATAGCTGAAAGGGAGCAGCGCTATTGATTCGTGCAATGAGGGCAGGGCGCTTTACAAAACTACTTGAAGGAAGTAATGTGCTATATTTATACTATGTTGAACATTCACCCGGCATCATACAATGTTGCTATATAAATAGAACGATAACTTAATATTGAGTTAATGTGATGAGGGGGCAACCCTGTTTATTTTTGCGCGGGTTTGTTTGGTTAAGCATGACGAAGGTAATTAAGGATTTTTCAGATCGTTTATTGTGGGATGAATATCAAGGCGGCAATACCGGTGCTTACGATATCCTGTTTAAACGCTATCATGACCCTATTTTTAACTACGCCCTGAAAAATGTACCAGACAGGGAAATTGCTGAAGAACTTACCCTGGATGTAATGCTGAGACTATGGCAAAAAAAAGGTGATCTGGTAATAGAAACCGATCTTCGTCCGTACCTCTTTCGATCCATCAAAAACGCTATCTATAACTACTACCGCAAAAAAATCCTGAGCACTATTCCTATCGATCTGTTAACGCTTCAGGATACACCTGTGGGCGGCGCTACCGATGATAAATTAAAATACGTTGAGCTGGAAAAGATCTATCATCAAAAACTGAACGAACTTAGTCCGCAACGCCAAAAAATTTTCAGGATGAGCCGGGAGCGGAACATGACCTACGCGCAGATAGCCGAAGAAACAGGTCTTTCCGTTAATACCATCGAAAACTATATGGTGATCACCCTCCGCATATTACGCCGCGAATTGAGCGAGCATGCCGATGTTACGGTGATGCTGATAGCCCTCGCATCTTTTTTTTAATTTTTTTCAAAACCAATAGGTGGTGCAACAGCTAAATGGTGTTTTCTATTTTGAGAGCCCATTTAAATGCAATCAGACAAGAACATAAAATCACTTATCCGGAAATATATTTCAGGCCAATATACCCCTGCCGAACTGGAAGAGATCAGGGAATTTATTGCAAAGCCGGGATCGCAGCAACTATTTGATGAGGTGCTGGAGGAACAAGGAACAGGCCTTATTCCTGAAGACGATATCGACCAGCCGCATCTTGAAGACAAGCTAAAATTTTTTTATCAAAAGCTGCATCAGCAATCGCAGAAGGAAATACCCGAACAGGCCCCGCGCGTTGTATCTATCTTTAACAAACGCTACCTGCGCCATGTTGCCATCTGGACAGTGTTTATACTGGGTGCAGCTATTTATGGTATAACGCGTTTTCGCAAAGTACCGGTAAAAGAACAAATAGCTTTTCACGAGCAGGTGAACCCATTAGGTCAGCGATCAAAAATTGTGCTGCCAGATAGCTCGGAAGTTTATCTTGGGGCAGGCAGCAGGTTGCATTATCCCGATAAGTTTGCAAGTAATACCCGTGAGATTTCTTTAGAGGGCGAAGCTTTTTTCCAGGTAACTAAAAATCCCCATAAGCCATTCATCATTCATACCGGTACAGTGCAAACCCGTGTGCTGGGAACCTCATTTAAAATAGACGCCTTTAAAAATCAGCCCTTATCTGTTTCTGTTGCTACCGGTAAGGTTAGGGTTGATGATGTAAGGGGGAATAAAATTAAATCATTAGCTGTGCTGATACCGGGGCAGATGGTTACCTACCATAACAGCCAGGCAATTACTTCGGCAGTGGTGATTACCGAGGTGAGCGACTGGAAGGATGCATTGCTTTCATTTCATAACCGCAGCCTTAAGGATGTTACCTTGATATTGGAGCGCTGGTATAATGTGAAGATACTATACCGCAAGCCGGCTATCGCCAATAAAAAAATATCTGTTGCCTTACAGGCCGATATGCCATTAAATAAAATTATGAAAGTGCTGGCGGCAACTGCCCATTTTGATTTCATCATATCCGGTCAGCAGGTAAATATCAATTAATAACAATTCAGGGAATAAATACAATAACGAAAGGATTGGATATGTAACCATTTGTACAAACAAAAAACGTCCCCGGCCAACAGGCTGGGAACGTGTAATGCTTATAAACCGTGTGATTTTCGACCTCCCTCGGTTTAGATAAATAACCCATGCCCTGAACAGGTATGGCCATTTAACAGATCATCGCCTCGCGGCGAATAACTTCATTATGCTCAAAAATATGCAAAAAGGATTAAAAGAATATCCTTCAATCCGATTTTTTATGAAATGCTCTTTTGTGCTCATTGTTGTCAGGCTCACTTTTATAGGTATGCTGATGGCAAGCAATGTGAAAAGTCAGGACCTTGATCGCCAGATAAGCTTGCAGCTAAAAAATGTGAGCGTGACAGAAGGGCTGACAGTTATAGGCAAACAAGGCAATATCAGGTTCTCTTTCCAGGAGCAAACTATGGATGCCGAAAAAAAGAATGTGACACTGGTTGCCGAACATATTTCGGTAAGGGACGCTCTTAAAAACCTGTTAGCGCATACCGGTTTGGAATATAAACTGGTAGAAGGATATGTGGTGATAGGCATAAAGCCAGTACCGTTAATAGTAACAGGTACCGTAAAAGACGAAAAAACCGGCGAAACGCTGATAGGTGTTGCCATCAAGGTAAAAACCACCGGTGCTGCCGTCGCTACCGACGCCAGTGGGCGTTTTAAAATAACCCTGCCAGAAGGCGGGGCAACGTTGGTATTAAGTTATATAGGTTATCAAACCAGGGAAGTAAAGGTTGGTCCGCAAGATCGTGAGTTGACTATCACCTTAAAAGCCTCATCAACCCAACTAAGTGAGGTAACCGTACAAGCCAGGAGAAGAACCAATACCGAAATTTCTGTACTGGCCGAAAGAAAAAAAGCTGCCATTGTGCAGGATGCCATCTCGGCCGCGCAAATTGAGCGAACTGCCAGTATCACCACCACGCAGGCCCTGCAAAGGGTATCGGGCGTAACGGTTACTGACGATAAATATGTAGCCATCCGCGGCCTGGGCGACAGGAGCGTGATCGGCCAGTTGAACGGTATTCGACTTGCTTCGTCAGATCCCGATCGCAGCGCTATCCCTCTCGATCTGGTACCGGCATCGCTGCTGGATAACATCACCATTTTTAAAACGGTAACACCCGATAAACCGGCCGATGCCGCCGCAGGTATTGTGGAACTGAAAACCAAATCAGTACCCGATAGCATGGTATTTGAAGTTGTGTCGCAAACAGGCTTCAACTCAAATATTGGCGTAGGTGGTCAGTTTAACAGTTTTTACAATAGCGATATGGGTTTCTTTGGGCAAAAGATCAATAAAAAAGATTTGAGCAAAGAGTTTCTTGATCTGGGTACCAAGTACAAAGGCGGCCTGTCGCAAATTCAAAAAATGATAGCCAACAGCGGTTACAGTTCCGAAACCCGGCAGGAGGTAAACCGGATTAACGGCATTATGCAGGGTTTTGATCCCGTTTTAACTACCCGTTACAAGCAGGCACCACTTAATCAATTGTATTCGGCATCTTTCGGTAATAGCTATACGCTGTTTAAAAAGCACAAGCTTGGTGTGGTTGCCGGTGTAAACTATTACAGCCGCACTACCGATATATCTGGCGGTGATGTGCAGCAATACAGTATATATCAGGGCGTAATTACCGGTAACCCGCAGGTTTACAGTCCGCGTAATATTCCTAACTATATCACGCCCAACAACCTTTACATGGGCAGGTATCAAACCTATAAAGAAAATACCGGTACCCAAACACTTAACTATGGCGGTTTATTAGGGTTAACCTATCGCTTTAGTCCGCAACATGAGATCAGCATGCAGTACTTAGGCAGCTGGGGCGGCGAAACACAGGCCTACAATTTAAACGGTAAGTATGATTATACCGGTTTGCCGGGAGAAGTAAAAAGTACGGTTTACTCCTTAAAGCAATCATACCGTAAGTTGAACACCTTTAACTTACAAGGCGAGCATAAATTTTTAAAGGGAGCTTATTCGCCACGTTTAAGTTATAATGTTGCCTCCTCAAAAGCCGGTCAGAATGACCCCGATTATCGCTTTGTTAACCTTGCAGATTATACGCCGAGGGGAGGAGCTTACATTGCAGATCCAACGGTAGGTTCTACAAATACCAATCCCGGGTCGGTTTATACCAATCATTTATATGCGCTATCGTCGGGTTACGTAAACGGTTTTGGTGCTTACGGCATTATCCAGGCCGAGCCCAACGGTCGCCGCTACCGCAACCTATCCGAAACAAACTATAACTACAAGGCCGATTTGACCCTGCCTTTTAAGTTTTTAGGTAAAAAACAGGAATTTAAAGTTGGTGTAAACTACCTTAACCGCGACCGTGTATTTACAGAGAACGTGTTGTTTTTGCCGGGATCGAATTTTTCCTCTTTAGGGGCGCAATCGTTGTACAGGGTAGAAGGCGACCTTGATCGTTTGGTAAGTTCAGAAGTAATAGGTATCCACCCAACAGCTTCCGGAACGGGGGAAGGCGCGGCACCTATTGGCGGCTTTTTATACAACAGTCAAAAATCGCCTAACAACTACAAAGGCTTTTTTGAAACCAAGGCAGGTTATGCTATGCTTGATATGAAGCTTACCGAAGATTTAAGGGTGACAGGCGGTGTAAGGTTCGAATCAACCAATATCCAATCGGCGGTTGATACTTCGGGTGTTTTTCTTGATCCGGCGCTGACCACAACCCGTCCGGATGGTTCGCATATCCCACTTACATTAACTAATCCTAACTCGGTATATAAACAAAGCTATAAGCCATATTACTCGCTAAACATGACTTATAACTATAAGGAGAACATGAACTTCAGGGCCGGTTTTAATACAACACTCGCCCGCCCCGAGTTAAGGGAGATCACTAATGTATTTGAGTTTGATGCTTTTCAGGGCGGCCTGGTTGTTGGTAACCCCAACCTGATCAATCAATCAACCCAAAACCTTGATTTTAGGTGGGAATACTTCCCGGCAGCAGGTGAAGTACTCTCTTTTTCATTGTTCGGCAAACGGATAAAAAATCAATTGTACAAAGTGTTCAGCCTGCAAACCAGCGGCCTTGCGGCTACCTATCCCGAATACCCAACCATCCGGTTTGAAAACGATCCGAACACAGGTAAGGTATGGGGATTGGAAGTAGAGATTGTTAAAGATTTGGGCAAGTTATGGAGCCCTTTAAATAATTTCTTCATCGGTTCCAACCTGATGCTGGCGCAAAGCGATATCAAAAAATCGCCTCAGCGATTAGAGGCCAACCGCTCTATCGATCGCCACTCGCCGGATAACAGTCCGCTGTTTGAGCAAGCGCCTTATTCTGTAAACGGCTGGTTAAACTATACAAACAAGCGTTGGGGAACCACCTTTACCGGCACATTTAATATGGTAGGCGAGCGCCTGGTCCAGATAAATCTAACCGGCGAACCCGACCTGTACACCCGCCCTGTGCCGGTGTTGGATTTTGTTTTCAGTCAGCGATTAAACCGCAAAATACTGTTTAAAGGTTACATCAAAAACATGATTAATCCGGCTGTGAAAACGGTGTATGCCAACCCCGGTACCGGCGGTAAATGGTATGGCGGCGAGTACATTAACCGCAGCTACCAGCGTGGCAGCGAGATCATGCTTGGTTTCACCTATAACTTATTGTAACCATGAAAAAACTGAATAAATATTTAAGCAACCCGGTATTAGCGGCTTGTTTGGCTTTGATGCTGGTATCAGCTTCCTGCAAAAAAGCCAAGTTCGATACTGTAATTGATAACCGGGCCGTTACCGATGCGCGTAAAAACTCTACTGTGCGTATTGTTAACCTTGGCAGCTACAACCAATTGCAGGTTAACGGCGATACGTTAACAAACTATGTAATACGAGACAAGAACGCCCCATTGTATGATAGTTATCCGGCTACCAAATATTTTCCAACCAATGGCAGGCTTGGTACCACCTGGAGCATCCCGCAGGAACTTTTAAATAATGGTGCAGCAAAATTCATAGCCGAAACAAGCGGTTACCAGGAAACGCCAACCAAAGTTGAATTTGGCGTGCAAGAAGGTGCGCAGCAACCGGTAGATTATTACCTGCTGCCATCTCAAGCCTATATGCAGGTAACCGGCTTGCCCGCGTATTTAAAAGTTCCGCGTTCAATTGCGCCGGCTGCTGATGCTTCGCATTTTAAGATAAGGCTACTTAATCTTACCGGAACTCCTACAGATGATTCGCGTTTGGAGAACCTGGTTAGCCCGTTAACCTTAACCTGGGCCGACGGTACGCCCGTAAGTACCCAAACCAGCAAAATAGCCTCCGGAGCTTATTCTGATTATATCGATTTGCCTTACACTACAGCACAATTAAAAGTGCTTACTGCAAGCGGTCTGCAGATACCCGGCTACGAATCTACATTAGTTTTAAACCCTGTAAATTCAGATATCGTGCATAGCCCGGGCCTTTATTATGCCCCTATTAAAACTTATGCGCCGGGTGGCGTTTACACCATGGTGGTTACGCCAAGGAAATTTAATGTTCCTTTATCCGGAACAACAACTGACGAAACCTCTACGGCACACCAAAACAGCATAAGGCTGATAGCCGATATCAGCGAACCTGTAAATGTTACCTACTTCAGGATGCAGGCCGTGAATACCCTGCCGGGTGTAAATGGTGTTAAGATCATGGTAAACGGTAAGCCCCTGGGCGCAGCTATTGATTACACGGCGCATACCGATTATGACACCTTCATTATCGGGCAATATGATATCCAGGCAGTAAATGCTTCAGGTACAGTTTTGGCCAATACCAACGTTAAGGCCGAGGCAAACAGCAACTATACACTTTGGCTAAACCCCGGTGCGGATGGCAAACCAGTTATCGCCGCCGTGGCAAATGACTTAAGCGGAACGTTGGTAACCAACGCTACCGATGATGCTACTTTTGCCCGTTACAGCAACGAGTTTTCGTTCAGCATGCGTTTCCTGAACCTGAGCACGGATGTTCCATACTTAACTCTCACTACCGATAACGCGCAGGATTTTATTAGCCAGTATGGGTTTGATAAAGGCGCGGTAATTAATCTGCAACCCGGCAAGGTTCCTGTTGAGTTTCCTTACATCCGCGCAGGTTTCGATGCAAAACCTTACCAGATCATGGCATTCCGCTCAACACCCGCGGTAGTACCAGGTACATGGGCCAGCGATATCCCCGTGATTAACAGTAAAGACCTCATTGCCCGTACGGCGCTTTATGTAAAAGGAATTTTGCCTAACCATGAGGCCGGTTTTTATACTATAGCCCTTGTTGGTAAAACAGGTGCGCAGGCATCCGCGGCAGATAAAGCTAAAATGATCATTGTAAAACACAGCAAATAAAAAAATATGCTACGATCAAGATTACAATATATAATGATGAGTGCTGTGGCCCTGCTGCTTTTAGCTTCGGGCTGTAGCAAGGTAGAATACAGAAAGATAGATAGCCCCGCCTATTTACGGGTATTTAATAACCTGAACTATACCATATCACTTGAAAATAAAGACGAACCGGTTCCCTTTCTGACGATGCTGATCGACCCTCAGACCGATCAGGATGGGATGCCGGTAAGCGCCGCCGTTAAAGGTGATTTCCTGGATCAGCGAGATCCTTACGCCCCGCCGTACCCATCGCATGCAGGTACAAGTATTTCCTATAAAAATCCGGAATATCCCGGTAAAGAAAATGTATTGGTAGGCCCGGTACTAAACGGTTTTGACTTGAGCAGCTGGGCGCAGATCCCTTCGGGCAAACACCGCGTAATGTTCATGTTCAGGCCGGTAAACAACACCCCGTTTTTTGACCTCGAACCGCGGTTAAAGAAAAGTGTGCTGATAGATACTACGCTAACGCTGGATGCCAAAGAGGTGTACACCTTGCATGTACTGCAAAAGGATTTTATAACCAAAAAGAACGGCATTTACCTAAGGCAGGAAAACTTTCATAAGCTGCCCCTGTCCGATTCGATGGTGTATGTTAACTTTTATAACATGAGCGCCAAAGGTTTCCAGGAAGCTGACAAAAGCCTTAAAACAGGTTATAAAAAATCAGGTGCGCTGCAAAACGGGGTAAAGGATAACATGAACATTTTTTATACGCTGTATAAAACAGAGCCCTCTATAGCATTTCCTTTGCCCGGATACACACAAAAATTTTTAGGCTCGTTAATTCGAAACTCAGAAGTATTGCAGGTAACCCCATACTACAGCTTCCCGCTTTTTGCCGACGGAACATCAGACGGAATACACACCACCATTTGGCAGCACCTTGATTTTATGGCACCGGGCATGCATCCGGCCAACAATCCATATTATCCTTTTCAGTCTGAAACTGATGGAAACTGGGCGCCCGTAGAATGCCTGCTGACAGGTAAAACCGCTATTCAAGGTAAAGAAAACAGCGCCCTGTTGCCCAATATGATCGTGAATATCCCGTCAGGTATTTATAATCCGCGCTCGTTTGCTACGGTAAATACCATCGAGATAGTTAATGGTAATATTTATCTCACCACGGTACAACGTAAATATGCCCCTCCAATTTATTAACCAAGGCAATCAGCTATCAAAAACATATTCTAAATGAAAAATAGAAAACCGATAAGAAACTTGTTGCCGCTCATCCCCGCGTTGCTGATACTGTTGTTCAGCGCCTGCAAGCACGATGACCTGGCAATTGCCAAACCGAACGAAAACTTCAGGCTGGCATCTGATTTTGTAAAGAATAATTACGACCTCACGCTATTTTCGGCAGCTGTAGAAAAATCAGGCATGGCCGAAACCTTACGCGGCAAAGGCCCATTTACACTGCTTGTGCCAAGCAATACAGCTTTTAACGAAATAGGCATCAGCAAGGCATCTGATTTTGATAAGATGAACACTGATAGTTTAAAAGCGATGGTACAACGCCATGTGCTTGATCAGCAATTAAACTTTAACCAGGTACCGGTTAATGGAGTTGATATCCGTTACCATACTCTGGCCGGAACCGATGTTTATGCCACACTGGCAAGTTATGCACCCAATAACAGCGCCTATCCGGCAAATGACCTGTACTTCAACGGATCGTCGGTAACGCGGAAGGATGTTACTGTGGCTAACGGTGTTGTTCACGTATTGAATAAGGTAATGAAGGTTACGCCTAACAGCACCGTGCAAGCGTGGCTGGCCAAACGCCCGCAATACAGCATTTTTGTAAGCGGCCTTAAAAAGTTCGGTTTTTGGGATAAGCTTTCGGACAAAGGTCCATTTACCGTGTTCGCGCCGCAAAACAGCGTGTTTGAAGCTAATGGTATTACTGAAGCCTCTGTAGCCGCTTTAGACCCGGCAACCTACTCTGGTGAAAGGTTATTTGGTAGTTACATATTACATAACAAGCACTTTTTTATCTCAGATTATAATGTGTTTTACATTATTAACACCGAGGCCACCTACAATGGGCAACTGGAAAATGATACCTGGTATTTCATTATCAGCAGCACCCGTAATTTCTATACAGCTGCGGTAACCTATTCGGCACATTTACAAACAGCCCTCAGCTATCCTTACGACACATACCCCGCTGTAACGGCTATACCGGCTTTAACAGATAACCTAACAGATAACGGACTTGTTCACGATATGCAAGGCCTGCTGCTGCTACCCGAACAGG
Organism: Mucilaginibacter endophyticus; assembly: GCF_003351025.1. Classification (GTDB taxonomy): domain Bacteria; phylum Bacteroidota; class Bacteroidia; order Sphingobacteriales; family Sphingobacteriaceae; genus Mucilaginibacter; species Mucilaginibacter endophyticus. Next base: position 652,767 of record NZ_QPCG01000001.1, read on the forward strand.
CTTTAAAACATTGATCGATATTAAAGATTTACAGCTATGAAACTGATAAGAATTATTGCCTTTTGTTTGCTCACGCTAAGCATAGCGTCGTGCCGGAAGGCCGAATTTATGCCCGTACCCGAGGGGGCGGCTATCCCGCATACGGATATAACAATTACTTTAAAAGAAGCGCTTGCAGCCTCGCCCTACACTTTATTTAAAGCCGCCTGGGAACGCAGCGATATGAACAGCATTATAAAAGCTAAGGGAAACAAAGCACCTTTTACTTTGCTGGTGCCAACAGATGCCGCTTTTATTGCAGATGGCCTAACGCTTGATGTGATCAACAAAACCACGCCTGCATTGCTGGATAGTATCCTGTTATACCACACCATATCATCCGGCTTAAGTTTAGATGATATCAAAACCAGGAAGGATAGCTTTAAAGGCTTGTCGCTGCTACAAAACCCTTACCTGAAAGTTGCACCTGCTTCCGGGATAGGCGGACCGGATGTATTTGACATCTACTCTTATCTTCAATATATTAAAGTTGAGGACGGGACATTGTTTGTTAACGGTAAAGCTTGTGGTAAGCTAACACCAACCGAAGCTAAAGACGGCTTGCTATGGCCAATAGACCATGTTTTGCACAAACCAACCAAAACCTTGCTGCAGGCCTTACAGGATGACGGCCGGTTTGGAATGTATATCGAGCTTAATTTACAAAATGATGCCCTATACAACGAGTTAACCTTTGGTATCGTTGTTCATGATTTTACCCAAGGATTGGTGCTTTTGCCTTACTATGCAAATTACAACGTAACCTTTTCATCAGTTTACGCCATACCTGATGCTGTTTTTCATGCTGCCGGTTACAAAACCGTTGAAGATGTAATGAAACTAAACGATCGCAACCCGCTTCCTACTGTTGATTGGGATACTTATTCGGTTGTAGGTGGCCTTGCTACTGATACTTTGGTGGGTTATCATCGCTGGGGTACCATGTTTTCTTTTTATGATGTAAACTATGGCCGCGGAGATATCAACGCCCTCAATTTTTACTCTCCCGATTTAACCAATGCTGTACTAAACAATTATACGGTAGTAACCTCGGGTACTTACGGCACTTACCCTATTTACCCGATGCCACTTGATTTTGGTAAGCAGGACGGAGCCATTACCGTGAATGTAAAAGGTTCAAACCACCCGGCGGCAAAAATCACCGAGCCGGACATCAATACGCTGATGGGACCGATACATGTAGTTGATCATTTTATGGTGCCAAAAAACTTTAAGTTTTAAACGCTGGTAACACACATCTAAACAAAAAATTAATGAAAGCCTATAAATATATGCTATTGCTTTTGCTTGCCCTTACCATGGGCAGCTGCAAAAAAGATAAGCAGGAAAAAGCGAACCAGGATAGTAATAAACTGAGTGCTATTATTGCCGATAACTTTAACCTTTCTGTTTTTAACACCGGGTTAACGGCTGTTAGCCTACGCGCAAAATTGGCGGGTAACGGGCCTTTTACAATATTAACACCCTCGGATGACGCCTTTGGGCGCGCTGGCTACGGAAGTGCTGAAGATGTTTTAAGTGCGGACCCGGCAAGGATTTCATCCATACTCAATTATCACATCCTTAACGGCGAGTACGAACTGAACAAACTTCCGTTTCTATTTAACCAGGAGCTGAAATCATCAAATGGGGGTAAGCTTTTTGTTACCCATTGGATAAACGGTGCCGATACCGTACTTACCATAAACGGCGCGCGGGTACTATCGCAAAATATAAAGGCAAGCAACGGACTGATCCAGGTGATTGACCGGATGCTTGAACCCTATACTTACGAACAAATTACCGATGCCATAGCATCCGATAAAAACCTGAGTTTGTTTTACCAGGCACTTCAAAGGGCCGGGCTCATCAGCTCATTACAAGGCAGTGGCCCTTACACCATTTTCGCGCCGGGTAACGCGGCCATGATCTCGTACGGTTATCCAACTTTAGCCGCCATTAACCAAGCAGATCCTGCAACCCTGAGAACATTTTTGCGCTACCATATTCTGAACGACAGGCGGTTTGTTTACGATTATGTTTTAAGCGCCGGCGCGGCTAACAAAACCGAACAAACCATGCAGGACGGAAATTCGGTAGCGATAACCATATCTTCTACAGCCGGGCAAGGCGGTACCATTTACAGTATCAACTTAAAGGGAAGCGGAAATACATCAACAGTACAACTTACCAAACAGGATGTATTGACCGGGAGCGGGGTTTTACACACTATTAACGGTGCGCTAAAAATAACCCAATAAGTATAACTCAAAAAAAGACATTACAGAGATGACGATATACAAAATACTCAAAAGGATATTCACGCTCCTGTTGCTGCTATCGCCCTTTGTGGTAAGCGCGCAGGAAACCAGCGGTACCATAAGCGGCACGGTAACAGATGCTTCGGGCTTGACTTTGCCGGGCGCTACCATTACTGCTGTGCACTTGCCATCAGGCACACGTTACGCCTCTGCAGCCAATAAGGACGGCCGCTTTTATTTAACTAATCTCCGTATAGGCGGGCCTTACAGCGTTGAGGCAACCATGGTAAGTATGGCATCGCAAAAAAAGGAGGATATTACCATTAGGCTCGGTGCGGCTTACGAGGTCAACTTCGCACTTGCCGATGCAGCAAAGCAACTTGGGGAGGTTGTAATTAAAGCTACCAAAAAAGCTGCACAGGCCAGTACTTATGGGTCGGGTAAAAATATCAGTGCTACGCAGGTGCGTAATATGCCTACGGTATCGCGCAGTATAACTGATATTACCAGGCTGGTACCGCAGGGCAGCAAGGATAATAGTTTTGGCGGCAGTAACTTTCGTTACAATAACGTAACTATTGATGGTGCTATTAATAACGATGCTATCGGCTTTAGCCCGTCATTGGGCGGGCAGTCGGGTACTTCGGGCATGGCCGGAAGCTCCACCCGTACCAACCCTATATCGCTGGATGCTATTGAGGATATGCAGGTTTACCTGGCACCTTTTGATGTGAAGATAGGCAATTTTACAGGTGGTTCGGTAAACGCGGTAACCCGCAGCGGTACAAACACGGTTAGCGGCTCGGTATATGGTTTTGGCCGTAACGCCGCGCTGACAGGGAATGACAGGGTAGGAACGCTGGGTAAAATGAACAGCGATTTTTATGATTATCAAACAGGTTTCAGGCTGGGCTTTCCTATTATTAAAAATAAACTATTCTTTTTTACCAACGAGGAGATAGCCCGCCGCCAGGACCCTGCCCAATTATTGGCAGGCCAGGCCGAAACCAGCCAGATCCTGAGCGTTGCCGATGCTAAAGCCATTGCCGATGCCACCCCGTTTAACGCGGGTACTGCAGGTAATTTCAATACCTACGCACGATCAACCAAATTCTTTAACAGGTTGGATTGGAACATTGACGATAAAAACCAGTTGGTGGTACGCAATAACACCATCCTGTCTAAGGCTACCATTATGGATCGTGATCAGCAGGATTTCAGGTTTAGCAGTATGGCTTATCTGCAAAAAAATAACCAAAGCTCAACCGTTGCCGAGCTTAAAAGCAGGTTGAGCAACACGCTATCGGGTAATGTATTGGTAGGATACACCATGGTAAATGATTCGAGAGATCCAACCAGCGACCCGAGTCTGCCGCAGGTACAAATTATGGGCCGCACACCGGGTACAACCATTTACTTAGGTACCGATCGCGAAGCCAGTATATTTGATATGAAGCAGCGCACGCTGGAACTTACCGCCAACCTGAACTGGACGGTAGGTAACCATCGCTTTACCTTTGGTACCCATAACGAGTTATACAAAATCACCTACGGTTTTGTAAACGCCTGGAATGGCCGCGTTGATTACAACAGTATTGAAGATTATCTGAATAATAACCCTTACCGCGTACGCGGCGCATACAATTACACCAATAACAACCGCGATTATATCCTGAATAATCCGGGTGCCAAATTTGATGTGAACATGTACAGCGCTTACGTTCAGGACGAGATCACGGTATCGGATAAATTTAAAGTGATCCCCGGTTTACGTGCCGATATGACCTATTTGCCCGAAATGCCTTTTTTAAGCGATAAAACCCGTACCGCTTTGGATGATCCCAACTTTGGTACTACTTACACTTACACGCCGCTTAAAAAAATTACCAATAACTTTTTAAACAAGGTGCAGGTATCGCCCCGCATAGGTTTTCGTCACGATTGGTTTGGCGATCAAAGCCTGATTCTGCGTGGCGGCGCGGGCTTGTTTACCGGCCGTATCCCGATGGCCTGGCTCGCTTACGCCTACTATAATACAGGTAACAGCTATGGCGCGTTCGACCAAAAGGCCGATCAGAAACCCTTTGTAGCTGGCAGCAACCCGCTAAAAGGTGGCCCGAATGGCATTGCCGATTTTATCCAGGCCAACGGCGCGGTGATCAATAACCCCAACAGCGGCAAAACCCAGGTTGATCTGGTTGATAACAATTTTGTGATGCCGCAGGTATTACGCACCAGCTTAGCCGGCGATTATACCACTTCCGATCAGTGGAAATTTACCATTGAGGCTATCTACACCAAAAACATTAAAGATGTATTGTTTCAGCAATTGAACGTGTTGGACAACCCTACGTATTATCCGTACGATAAAAACAGGCAGCAACCTATTTACAGCGGCACTGTAGATACTCGTTTTTCAAATACTTATTTGTTGAGCAATACCAACAAAGGCTATCGCTATAGCTTAAGCGGTACGGTTAGTAAAACTATTGCCAACCGGTTGCAGGCTTCGGTATCTTACACCTATGGTCAGTCTAAAGATCTTTCGAACGGGGTACGTAACTCTATGGAATCAAACTGGCAGTTAAACCAGTCGCTGGTTCCAAATAATCCAACATTAGCTAACAGTAACTTCGATATCAGGCATAGGATAGTTGCCAATATTGGGTACAATAAAAACTGGGTTAAAGCTGGGCACACCAATATTTCCTTGTTTTTCAGTGCGCAATCGGGTAGCCCGTTTAGCTATGGTGTAGTTAATAACAGTGTGCAGGGTTTGCCGCAGCAGGTTAGTTTAGTTTATATCCCAACAAGGGATGAAGCCATTCGCTTTTTCCAGGATAGCCCAACCGCCGGTACAGCAGTGCAGCAGGCAGCGGCTTTCAATGCTTATATAGATAAAGATAGCTACCTGAACAGCAGGAGGGGCAATTTTACCGAACGTAACAAAGGCCGCACACCATGGAATGTTCAGGCCGATCTGCACATTGCCCATGACATTTATCTGAACGCTGATAACAAACAGTTTTTTACCATCACAGCCGATGTAATGAACCTCACCAATCTGATCAATAAAAACTGGGGCGTTCAGTATTTTTCGCCAAATACCTTTAACTCAACAGCCAGTGTAGGTTTAACCCCGGTTTTATTCCCTCCGCAGCAAAACGCGGGCGGCTATCCGCTTTACCAGTTCACTACACCTGGTAAGCCTTACAGTATTGATTACTATGGCTCCAGAACGCAAATGCAGCTGGGCGCACGATATACTTTTTAAACCAGGAATTTAAAAAAACAACAATATGAAAAAATACAGTATCAGGTTTTTTAGCATAGTGTGTTGCCTTATGGTAATTATGCTGGGAGCCTGTAAAAAAGATAAGGATAAAGGCGTAACGCCCCAGCCTAAAGTTACTGAGTATTACCCTAACAGCGGTGGCGAAGGTACGCTGGTTACCGTGGCAGGCAGCGGTTTTAGCGGCAGCATATCTGCTACCTTTGCGGGTGCAACCGCAGATGTGGTAAGCAGTACAGCTACCGAAATGGTGATCCGTGCACCTAAAGGAGGCAGCAGCGGTGATATAGCCCTTAAACTGGACAACGCATCGCTAACCGTGGGTAAATATACTTACCAAGATCTGAGTATCAGTAAAATAAGCCCTGCCAACGGTTCCGCAGGCGCTCATGTACGTATATCGGGTTCCGGTTTCAGCAGTGCTACCGGACCGGCTGTAGTTACCATTAATGGGAAAACCACACAAATAGTAAGCGCCGCTGATACCCTTTTAGTTGTTGAGATACCCGCTAACGTTGGCACAGGCCAGGTAAAGGTTGCTGTTAATGGTAAAGATGTTACCGGGCAAAGCTTCAAGTACCAGGCTGTTAATTCTATAAAACCCCTTACGGGAGGTAAAGGCACTATTGTATGTATAGATGGCAGCGGTTTTGAAAATACCATTGCAGGTAACACCATTGATTTTAATGGTAAACAGGCGGTGGTAAAGGAAGCCACCGAAGATCATATTTTAGTGTTTGCTCCGGATGGGGTACAAACCGGGCCGCTATCGGTAACTATAAACGGGCAAAAAATAGTTGGTCCGGTGTTTACCATGGTGCCGCCGCCGGTTATTCAAACAGTTACGCCATTAAGCGGGCCTGCAAAAACAGTAATGACCATAGTTGGAACTACATTTAGCGCCATACTGGATGAGAATAAGGTAACTATAAATGGCGTAACAATTCCGCTTACAACAGCCACGGCAACTAAACTAACATTAACCATTCCGGGAGGTACTGGTAATGGCAAGGTGGTTGTGAGTGTAAACGACCAAACCGTGCAGGGGCCTGATTTTAAAGATCAAGCGGTTGGTATTACCTCTTTAAGCCCAGAAAATGGTTTGGCAGGTACGCATGTTATCATCAGCGGTTTAGGTTTTAATACTACCGCAAGCCTGAACAAGGTAACCTTTAATGGTGTTGCCGCTACAGTGATAAGCGCCACGGCTGCAAGCCTGGAGGTAATTGCACCGGAAGGTTTATCAACAGGCCCTGTAAAAGTGGTAACCGGTGGTGTTGAAGCACTCGCTCCAACCGACTTTAAACGGGCCGGTGTGATAACCATTGCCGGCGGCCCTGGAAACACTTCGTTAACCCTGGCAACATACCGTTCAGGTAGCCTGGCTGTTGATAGCAAAGGCAACGTTTTTGTGATAGAGGTAGAGCAAAGCCGCATTAAGAAAATAGCAACGAATGGGACAGTAACGCTATTTGCCGGTAGCCCAACCGGAGAAAGAGGTTATGTTGAAGGCCCGGGTGATAAAGCATTATTTAACTTAAGTAGCAACCCGGGTATGGACATTGACGAAAACGATAACCTTTATGTTAGCGATGGTACAAAGGTTCGTAAAATAACGCCGCAGGGCATGGTAAGTACTTTCGTGAGTAATTTAGGAACCATCAACAAAATGTCGTTTGATGAAACCGGGATTCTTTATGTAATGGGGAGTTTTAACGGCGCATGGCGAATAGATAAAGAGGGCACCCGCTCGGCTGTGAGTATTATCGCTTCGCAGGATGATTCGCGTCCGGCTCCATATAATGGTTATTTATATAAGGTGAGTAACGAGGGGAATTATCTTGATAGTTATAACCTGCTTACCAATAGTTCTTTAAATAGATGGGTTGGCTCAAATTACGGCTTTGCTGATGGCATAGGGTCGGCAGCCGCGTTCAGCGCTATAAACGGATTAGTATCTGATCGTGCCGGTACTATTTATGTGTCTGATTATATAAATAAGGCGATCCGTAAAATAAATATCGCCACCCGAGAGGTTACCACCGTAGTACAATTTACGGCGGGTACCAATGTTGATGGCGCGTTTAACCAGGCTAAATCAGGCTCGTTAGGAGATATCACTATGGACAGGCAGGGTAATATTTATTTTATAGATATGACCAACAATGCCGTAAGGAAGATTTTCCTGAAATAAAACGCAATGACGATATTTTGCAAACCGGGATGGCTTAGTCCATTCCGGTTTTTTATCATCCATTTTTATAACAGTAAATATGCCATCATACGTAATAGAAGAACTGATAATCAGGTTACAGGCGTGTAACAAGGGAGTTGGTACGCTTAAATCATACATTAGGCTTGATGAACAAATGATCATAAAAACAACCCGGGGAATGATAACGGTTTCGATGACCTTATTAAACTGTCAGTTACAGGAACCTGCGGCCATTACCAGGGAGGAGATTGCTGTACTTGCCGGGCAGTTTATCAGGTCAGGAAAACGACTGGATGAAGAAGCAGTTATTATATAGTAAAAAAGGTTGCGCGAAAAGGCAACAAATAATTCGATATACCTCACAATTATTGGCAGATTATAATGGATGATTATATAAAAGATAGCAGGCCCTATCATAACCCGCGTTTATTTCTTTTGGGTGTTCTTGTAATGGTATTTATGCTGCTTTGTTGCTGTGTAGGTAGTTTATGCTTTCTGCTGCGATAATTGTCTGGGTCTTTCAGTAATGCCTATATTATTATATTTTCGACTTCTGCCTCGGCAGTCGCGATCGGTTCTTTCAGTTTTGTTGACTTTTTCATTTAAAATTTACTAAAAGTTTCAAAGTAACTATTAAAGATAAGTAACCTATTGGGGCATTACCTAAATCCAATATTTGATTTTATTTATGAAAAAAACTTAATACTCTGCGTCCACATCAGACCGGGATACATAGTTCGCTCGTTAATGCCGGATTCTTAATAAATTCATAACATCCGGCCCATTCAGAAATAAACAATATAGCTGTAGTTTTGAACCGTGATAGTTCAAAATCCGGCCTCCTTTACCAATCTTGAATTGATGGAGGCAATTCGTGCAGATGATCAGGCAGCATTCCGGATTTTGTACGACCGACATTGGAAAGCTTTATATATTAAAGCCTGTAAAAATGTAAACGAGGACGAAGCCAAAGATATGATACAGGAAGTAATGATATCGTTTTGGAACCGCCGCCAACAGATCACCATTACAAAGGAAGAAGATATAAACAAGTACCTGTTTACTGCCCTCAAATACAAAACTATAAGCTTTTATGCCAATAGCGCCGCGCAAATAAAACGCTCAGGCTTTTTTGAGGCCCTGTTTGAAGTAAGTCCCGATTTGCTTTTTGAAGGTAAAGAGTTAAGCGCCATACTGCATTCGGCCATTGAAACGATGCCGGAAAAAATGCAGCAGATTTTCCGGATGAGCAGGGAAGAAGAAATCTCTATTGCCGATATAGCCACGCAGCTCAACCTATCTGAGCAAACGGTGAAAAACCAAATCTCTTATGCCCTGAAAAGGCTCCGCGCAATTGTGCTTGACCATCAAACCGGCGATTGGGTTATCCCCGTGCTTGCCTTACTGTATACTTCGCATAAGTAAAAAACTTAACATAACGTTAACTTTTATGGTATAGTACCAAAAGCCGTCTGCTTAGATAAGGAGGTAAAAGCATGACTCATGGATGGCTTAAAGATTAAGCAACTATTTAAACGTTATTTGAAGGGGCAGAGCTCTTCGGTTGAAAAAAACATTGTCGACAACTGGTACCGGTTACTTGATGATGAAAAACCGCCTGCACTTGATGATACTAAGGAGCAACAGGTAAAAGAAGAAATTTGGCAGCTGATAGATGCCCGGTTGGTAAATAAACAGGCGACCATACGCAAATTAAACTACCAATGGTTAAAAATTGCGGCCTCAATACTGCTGATTAGTTCGGCGGGGTTACTTTTCTGGAAGTTAAAACCGGGAAATCAGAAACAGGTACAGCCCTTACATTTTAGTACCGTATCAACCAAAGCGGGTGAGCGGCGCCTTGTTTCCCTGCCTGATGGTTCATTAATAACCCTTAACAGCGCCACCACCATTCGTATTCCTGATAACTATGCTTCCAAACGGAACATCAGCATTATTGATGGCGAAGCTTATTTTGACGTAAAGCACGATAAAGCCCATCCGTTTATTATAAGTAGCGGCCCCATAACTACCCAGGTGTTGGGTACCGCTTTTAATATCCGTGCTTATAACGATATCAACAAAATGTTGGTAGCGGTTACGCGGGGTAAGGTAGGAGTGCTTATAAAAGGTAAACCTGTTCAATACCTTTTAGGTAACCGGCAGCTTGTTTTTGATAAAAAGCAATCACAGATTACATTGACACCGCTTGACCGCGAAGTACTGGAATGGCAAAAGGGTAATATGGTGTTAAACGATGCCGCTTTTGCAGAAATGGCTGTATTAATTCAGAAAAATTATGGCCTTAACATAACCACGCATCAAAAAAGCATTTTATCCAGCCATTTCACTGCCACGCTCAGCACATCCATGCAGCCTATAAAAGCTTTGGAGGTAATAACTGCAATTCACCATTTAAAAATTAAACAAAGGAGGGACACCATAGAAATCTGCCATTAAATACAAAAGAGACAGTTGCTGTAACAACCATCTCTTCATAACGCCGCTGTAACGGCAATGCTTCAAATCTGTTCACAATTAAAAGCCATACAATGTATGAAATTTAAATTTAATAACTACATCATTAAAATCATGAGGATTGCTTTTGTTTTAATAAGTATCCTTACCACGGCCTCATTAATGCTGCCTGCACATGCCGCCAGCGGCCAACTCCTTGATAAAAGGGTTACTATTAATATAAGAAACACAACAATGGAAGCCGCCATTAAGGAGCTTCAGGATCAAAGCAGGGTAAGTTTTGCCTATGATCGCCAGGTAATTAGCAGGTATACGGATGTTTCGCTTAATTTTCAACAGGAAACACTTGAAAACGTACTGAAAAAGTTACTGAAACCCCGGGCATTAGGGTTTAAGGAAGTAAACGGTGTCATCGTGATCAACGCGCTTAGCCGCGAAGAAATTAAACTACAGCAGCCCGGTAAGTTAGTAGGTAAAATTATTGACGAAAAATCCTTATTCCTTCCTGCTGCGACTATCCGCATTGTAGAGCTTAATAAAGCTATACAAAGTAATGAGGCCGGCAATTACCTGCTTGAGGTTCCGGCAGGTGTTTATACGGTTGAGGTGAGTTACATCTCATACCAAACCCAGCAATTTAAAAATGTACAGATTAAAGCGGGTGAAACATCATCGCTTGATGTTAAACTGCTGCCGTCACAAAACGGTCTTAACGAGGTAGTGGTTGTAGGCTACGGCACGCAGAAAAAGGTAAACCTTACAGGCGCAGTAAGCCAGGTAGATGCCAAAGTTTTTAATGACAGGCCGGTTGCCAACATTGGCCAGGCACTTGAAGGAACTGTACCCAATCTGAACATTACTTTTGGCGATGGCCATCCGGGTAGCCAGGGTAAGTTCAACGTACGTGGTTATGCATCTATTACCAATGTTAGCGGTTCGCCTCTGATATTGATTGATGGCGTGCCCGGCGATATCAATATGGTTAATCCATACGATGTGGAAACGGTAACCGTTTTGAAGGATGCAGCCTCGGCCGCTATTTACGGTGCAAGGGCTGCCTTTGGTGTGATATTGATTACCACCAAAAGCGCCAAAAACGGACGACTTACCGTAAGCTTTGGCAGCAGCTATAGTTTACAAACGCCAACTACCAAAACTGATTTTATTACCGATGGTTATACCCAGCTGCGCCTGGTTGACGAGGCTTTTTCACGTACCAACGGAACAAGCTACAGTGGCTATAATGCCGAAGATTACGCCCAGTTAAAGTTGAGGCAAACTGATAAATCATTACCGAGCGTGGTTATTCAAAACAGGAACGGGCAAGATCAGTACGTGTATTACGGAAGTACAGATTGGTGGCATTTCCTGTTTAAAAACGTTACCCCGGCTATGGATCATCATATTAACATTACCGGGGGTAATGATAAGGTTGATTTTGTAATGTCGGGAAGGTATTATCAGCAAAAAGGCTTGTTTCAAAAAGATTTGCGCGAAGATGTGTATAATGCCTACAATTACCGGGCAAAGATCAACGCGCATTTAGCCAGCTGGCTTACCGCTTTTTCAAATACTCAGTTTGCCGCCAATAACTATGTTTACCCGGGCAACAATTATGCTTACCCTGGTAAGGGGTATGTTGTTACGGGGCTTTACAACCATGCTATGGCCGCATATGTGCCACGAAATCCCGACGGCACTATCACATTTCGTACCGGATTAAACAATTACGGCGCGAGTGAGTATCCCGACTTACAAAACGGAAAAAGTTTTGGCGGTAATAGCAACTATGACATTACCAATACTGTAGGTTTTACAGCCACTATTATCAAAGGGTTGACTTTAAATACCAGCTATGCTTATCAGTTAAGCCCTTCTTCTGGCTTTTTGCGTAATGACGCTATTCCATGGTCGGTTGTGCCGGGGGTAATTAACCATGATGGTACGGATCAGTACAGAGAAAATACCGAGCTTGACCAGCACCACTCTATAAATATTTATGCTACTTATGAAAAAAAGATCAATCGCAGTAACTTAAAAATAACTGGCGGCTACAATTACGAACTCCAAAAATATAAAACGAATAACTTAAAGGCCCAAAACCTGTTATCTGAAGATCTTAACCAGATTGATTTAGGTACCGGCACGCAGCAAGCCGGCGGTAACGCCAGGGAGTGGGCTTTATTAGGTTATTTTGGCAGGATCAATTATAATTATGACGGCAAATACCTGTTGGAAGCAAACGGCAGGTATGATGGTACATCCCGTTTTCCAAGCAACAGCAGATTTGGGTTTTTTCCTTCCATCTCGGGCGGCTGGAGAATAAGCGAAGAGAGCTTTTTTAAAAGCCTTAAACCTGCGGTTAGCGAATTTAAGTTAAGAAGTTCATATGGTTCATTGGGTAACCAGGATATTGGTAACAGCAGCAGCAGTCTTTACCCTTATATCCCTGTAATTAACGCAGGCCAGTCAAACTGGATCACAAACGGCAACCAAACCCAAACAACAAGCGCGCCAAACCCGGTAGTGCCTAATTTTACCTGGGAAAAATCTACATCACTTGACTTTGGAGCGGATATGGCATTTCTGAACAACCGCTTGCAAACTACATTTGACTGGTATAGCCGCAAAACTACGGATATGCTGATTGACGGTAAAACCCTGCCCTCGGTGTTCGGAGCAGCTTCACCTAAGCAAAACGCCGGCGATCTTGTTACCAAAGGATGGGATTTAAATATCAAATGGAACGATAATTTTAGCCTGATGGGTAAAACGTTTAACTACAACTTAGGTATCGTACTTTCTGATTACAAGGCTAAGATCACCAAATTTGATAACCCTAACGGATTGCTGAATAATTTTTATGCAGGCCAGGAGCTTGGCGAAATGTGGGGCTACAGTCTTGATGGGTTCTTTAAATCAAACGAAGAGGCCCAAAACTGGAAAATAAACCAGGATTACGTTAACGGCGAACGTGTAGGTACGCCAGGTCAATGGGGTAATTTACAGGCGGGCGATGTTAAGTTTAAGGACCTGAATGGCGATGGTATAATTAATGACGGTAAAAATACCCTCAAAGATCATGGCGATTTGAAAAAGGTTGGTAACTCGTTGCCACGTTACTCATTTGGTATCAACGCGGGTTTTAACTGGAATAACTTTGATTTATCCCTGTTTTTTCAGGGTGTAGGTAAACAGGATTGGTATCCTAACACCGAAGCCGGTATGTTTTGGGGAACACTTGGCAGGCCATACTCATCCTTTATCCCTAAAGATTATGAGGCCAAATTATGGACGCCGCAAAATCCTAACTCATATTTCCCGATTAACAGGGGATACGCCGCTTATCCGGGTTCAACATTATCATTTAACAATGATACCTACATGCAAAATATTGCTTACATCAGGTTAAAGACGGCAACGCTGGGTTATAATTTACCAACAAAACTGGTTAGGAGATTTAAAATGGAACGCTTCCGCATTTTCTTCACCGGTCAAAACCTGTTCACCTTCACCAAACTTAAAAATAACTACATCGATCCGGAGTCGATCAATCCCGATGCTACAGACGTAGGCGCAAGATCTTATCCGTATTTAAAAACTTACACTTTGGGTTTGGATGTAACCTTTTAACTAAATCGACATGAAAAAAATATTATATTTAATAATAGCCGGGGCAATGCTGTTTTCAGGCTGTTCAAAATCGCTTGATAGAGAGCCGCTTTCGCAGATCTCGCCTGATAATGCTTTTAATTCTGAAAATGAGTTAAAACTTTATGTGTCGTCTTTTTACGATAAGATGCTGCCTAAATCTGATGGTGAGGATAACGGGTTTTACAGTCTGTATACCGAAAATAGCGATAATATTATACTTACCTATCTTGACGATAAGGTTACCGGCAAACGAACCGTACCGGTATCAGGCGGTGGCTGGAACTGGGATAATTTGAGGAACGTGAATTACTTTCTGCAAAATTATCAACGGGGTAAACTTGCGCCGTCTGTTACTAATAAATATGTAGCGGTTGCTAAATTTTTTCGGGCATTCTTTTATTCCAGCATGGTGCAACGGTATGGCGATGTGCCGTGGTATTCTAAAGTTATTGAAGTAACGGATAACGCGGCATTAACCAAAGCGCGCGATCCGAGAACCATGGTTATGGATTCTGTGTTGAATGATATTGATTTTGCTATCAATAACCTGCCTTCAACGCAATCACCGGATGTGATAAACAAATGGACAGCGCTAACTTTAAAATCAAGGTTATGTTTATTTGAAGGAACATTCAGGAAATATCATACCGAATTTAAATTGCCCGATGCCGATAAATTTCTTCAGCTGGCGGCTGATGCCGGTGCACAGGTAATTGATCAGGGCCCGTATACTATTTATACAAGTACGCCTGATAAAGCTTATGCTACACTTTTTAATTCGTTAACAGTAAATCCAGGCGAAGTTATACTGGCGAGAGAGTTCAGTGCTAACCTGCAAATATTTCAAAACGTAAATTATTATGCCATATCGCCTTCATTTGGTAAACCAGGGCTTGAAAAACGACTGGTAAACAGCTACCTGATGAAAGACGGATCTCGTTTTACAGATATTCCGGGCTATCAAACCAAACAGTTTTTTGAAGAAACACAAAACCGCGACCCCCGTTTATCGCAAACAGTACGTACACCAGGTTACAAAAGGGTAGACGGAACTGTTGCCCTGGCACCATCGTTTGGCGGTACCGTAACTGGTTACCAGTTAACCAAATTTGTAACCGCACAGGCAAATGACGCTCTTGGTAAGTCACCAAACCCGTTGCCAATTTTCAGGTATGCCGAAGTATTACTGAATTTTGCCGAGGCTAAAGCCGAATTAGGCACATTGACACAAGCCGATCTTGATAAATCTGTGAAGCGTTTGAGAGATCGTGTTGCTATGCCAGCTATGAATATGGCAACTGCAAACGGCAATCCTGATCCTTACCTCGCAGCTCAATATACTCATGTTAACGGGGCAAATAAGGGCGTTATATTGGAGATCCGTCGAGAACGCCGAATTGAGTTGGTAATGGAGGGATTTAGGTGGAATGACCTAATGCGATGGAAAGAAGGACATTTGGTTACCGATCAGTTTAAAGGTGAGTACTTTCCGGGACTTGGAAATTATGATCTGGATGGCGATGGAAAAACAGATGTAGTTATCTACGCCGATACGCCGCCCAATGTTCCAAATGCACAATTCCTGAAATTAGGCACAGATGTTACGTTGGAGAACGGGACAGCGGGTGGGAATATTCTTCCCAACTCAAATCTTCCTAAAAAGTTTAATGAAGACAGGGATTACCTTTATCCTTTACCAACCCAGGATTTGCTTTTAAATCCTAATCTAAAACAAAATCCTAACTGGTAAAACAAAATAGAGGATCTCAGAAGGGATGGCTATTGTTTAACTCCGTCTCGACTGTAACAAACAGCGTTAATGAATTTTCAAGACGAAAAGAAGGACACTGGCAAGCGGTTAGGATTGATAAACGGTCTGGTAAAGGTTTGTCTTTGCCTTTCAATTGAGGTGCCCTGTCTCGATTTTTGATACGCTTCTTCTAAAAATAGCAAATAAGTAAGCCCCTTAAATAATGCAAGGGGCTTACTTATTTGCTATTTAATTAGCTATCTTTTTTGGCAAATTCCGCCGAGCCCTCAATAAATTTGAACAGGCGGCTGTTCCAGCAATTTTCGATTGCTTCGAATTTATAAAGGGCGTTGAGGCTACCTGGATTCAATTGATACCCTCAGTGCCGGGCGTATTTCTATATTTTTTTAAAAAAGTACAGGAAGTCAAACGGCTTGGCAATATGGCCGTCGGTGCTGTAAATATCTAATTTTTCGCCGTTTATCCTGATAATTGCTTCATCGGGTTTTTCAGATAACACGGTGTAGGTACTCCCGTTGATCATTAACCGGGGTATAGTAAAATCTTTTGGTAGCAAAGTCTTTCCATTAATCTATTAGTAAACCGGCAGCCATTCTCCGTCTGACTTCAGTAGTTTTTTTATCATTTACGAAGGTATTCTGTTTTGTTTTAAGTAAAATAAAATGCAAATTGTTTGATACATGTTTAGCGGCAGATAAGAAGATTTCTGTTGTATCAACTGGGATCGAACCAGTGAAACAAGGATATTTAGTCCTTTGCACTTGAATAACCGTGACTCGAAAATTACCGACCAAATCATCGCTAAAGAGGATTCATTTTAGATGCAAGCTGAAAAATATACCACACAATTTGCAGGGTGGTACGAATATGGTACAGAAAATTTTGACCGTGTTTTTATAATTCTTAAATTGCTAACCATAAACACGATACGACAAATTTTTCAAAATAACCTAAAGATTTCTAATCTGTAGGTCTTTGGTTCGAATCCAAATGGGATCACGAAATTGGACAAGTCATTTTTTCTGATGATTTGTCCAATTTTATTTTGAGGCAATTTATTGTTAATCAGATAAATACACTACGCTGCAATATTGACTCTACCGGTTCGAAGTAAACCGTTTTCTATAGCGAAATGCTCCGGAAATAAAGTCATAATAACCTGCCTTTGTTTTTCAGTTTCGTATACCGAGAACACATAATCCAGTTTCAATCAGTTACTCAAGCCCGTATATTAATAAATTAAGTATGGATGCAGTAATGATTGTTAGGAATAGGGTCTTCACCATGGTCATTTTTCTTGGATTGGGTTATTACGGCGACCGCAGCGTTATGAACCAATCGGAGTAGCGCTGGCTATTTGGGTATTCCAGATCAGTTTTAGCGACTTATGGTTACCGTATTTTATTTACGGGCTGTTTGAATGGGTCTGGCGCAGTCTTAGCTACCTGAAGGTACAAGCTCTAAAAAAGCAGGCAGGCTGAACGCTCCGGCTTTCAACCTGCCTGCCGCTTACCGGTTTTCGAGGGCCTGCACGGCCCGGTACCTGACCAGTGGCGCGGTATCCCGGAGGGCTTTTTGCCAAATATGTTCTGAATCTCCGGCGTGAATAGTCGCCAGCGCCTGATAGGCCATGCCACGAGTGGCCGGGTGAAAGTATTTTTGCGAAATCTGATCAAGGAGATCGGCGGTTTGCCCGTTGTGCAAGTACGTGGCCATTCGGCAGACCATCAACCTCGCGGAACCCGCGTTCTGGATACAGGATTTTATCGTGCCGTTCGTGAGGTCAAACCAATATTGGTTGCGCATGGCCAGTTCCGGGCTGTTGACCATCAGGTTGAGGGATATGGAAAACCCGAAGGGTTCTTCCTGGGAATGGATATCTTTTGAGGCCCGGTAGAACATCACCTTGCCTGCCGGTAGGGTGGTGTGTTCCAGGAAGGAAATCGCTACCTGCTCTCCCGGGTAACCGACAACGCTTTCAGGATCGTATTCATAGATACTTGTCGCATACCCCGGACCGTAATGCCCTACGGTCAAAAACGAAAAATTATGATCGTGCGGTAGCTCATAGGCGAACAGGCTGTTCTCCCATTCCACATCATCAGTCTTCCCTGACCTGGGGAACCACATATTGGCCCTGACAAAACAGTTGCGTCCCCTGCCCAGTTGCAGCGTCTGGGCGGAGTAATCATTGGCTTTCTGGAAATTGGCCAGGTCTGCCAGTTCCTGGTTCACCCTTTCGGTCAGAAAGGTGCTGTTGTTGGACAATTGTTTTAACTGTTCGGCTGATGCCAGCACCCTGTCTGTGTCCCTGACATCCAGGTCAGCGATGAACTCCATGTATTCCGGGAGTGTGATCGATTTTTCGGTTGAACATGCGATGGTAATGGCCATATTAATTATTGTTTAAAGATCGGATGGTGCCAATAGATAGCCTGGCTGCTTTTCTTATATGTGGGTGTACATCGGTCAGCGCTTTTTCAAGCAGGCGAAGCCCTTCCTGCTGATCGAGGCGGAAGATATTCTGGATCATGGCCCACCTGACATAATGGTCTTCATGTGTTGCGAGGGACAGGAGAACGGGTACCGAAGAACTTTCACCGATTTCCCCCAATAGTTCGGCGACATAGGTGATCCTCGAAGATCGGGCGGATGAGGCCGTGGCACGTTGCGGCAGCCAGGTTTCCCTGCTGTATTCCCAGCGGAGAGGTACCCTGCAAACTGATGAGAATGTCAATAAAAGTACCGGCTTGTCAACAGAAACGATCCGGAAGATGTCTGCCGCAGCCCGGATACGGTAGATTTCACCCGCTTGCAGTTCCGTTTTATTTCCCCTGATCAGTGGGCCGTGTTTTTCGGGTATGTTGTTCGGAAAAGGATGTGGTTGCTCAAACGCTTCCATTTTCAGGGCCCCCGTGCCCTGGAAATCAATGAGCGCGACCATCAGGTCTTCTGTTGTGCTGAATAGTTTATCAGATAGTTTCATACCGGGTTCCAGGAGTTTCAGCCAAAGCGAGAAGTTGTCCTTGAGCAGCACGCCCATGTCGATCTCGGAACTGCCGCCGACGGGGATATAGGCGTTACTGGAACACATCAGGTCCAGTTCTGAATTCAGCAGGTCGATGACAAAGCCGGACGCGAGTAATGCTTTGAAAGCGGTTTCGCAATCCCAAAAGCTGTTCCTGTGCCCGCCGGTCAGGATTAGTTCGGCCTGGTCTGCAAAAGTTTTCAGCGCGGGTACACTTTTGAGCCGGTCGACGGGACCGGCTGTCTGTTTATCTGTGTTGTCCATGATGTTATTTATAGATTTCCCGGAACCAGTGATCAATGGCTTCCTGGTGTTTTCCGTAGCCCATGGTACCGAGGATTCCGGATACTTTTTCCGACATATCCTGCATCATCGGCCCCAGGTTGCTTAGTGTGCCGCTTTCATCTGAGCGGACCGTTTCATTGATGATATCGATCAGGCGTTTCCTTTCCTGGAGAAATATCAGCAACTGGCTTTTTACGCGTTCGTTTTGAAAGAGGTAACGCAACTCTTGTTGTGCTGAGCCGGATAATAAATCGATTCCGTGATCCATATGCGAAGTGTTGATTAGGTGCAAACCCTGCCGCCGCCGGTTTCCCGGCGACAGGCGGGCTGCTGTTAAAGCGTACGCTTAAGAGTTGATGATCACTACGATCGCGACACTCGCGATGATCAGTGTAAGATTGGGAGATACGACTTCCAGTTCAGATGCCGGGGCGTTGACCGGTGTATCCAGGCCGGGTAAACGAAGTTCATGTTGTTTTTTCATAGTAATTAAATTTGATTAAATAATTAATCGAAAATAGATGTTATTAAACCTGTAGGAAATAACCAAAGTTGGGGATATGGCCGAACATGATGCCCTGGGGAAGGGCTGGCGTTTTCAACAGGCCGGGCAAACGGGGTTTAGGATAGCCAAAGAAAATTTGCATGTTTATTTTTCTATCAGAAAAATGTTACATTAAGGTTCCCGATAATGATGAAATGGTATGGTAAATTAAACCAGGCGGCATGGTCGTCCTCTTACAAAATGGCAGGGATGGCGCATATATCGAAATTTACAAACGTTACTGGGCATTACTCTACAACCTCTTGCGGCAAATGCTCCGGGACGACTACGAAACGATGGATGTCGTACGGGATAAATGCCATCAGTTGTTCTTTATCCATAGTATAAACAACACTTTCTTCATCAACTTTTACCATTAATAACTTATCTGCATAAGCTTTATCAACATATTGCACGTCAAAATGCGTTGCATGATAAATAAGTTCGACTATGATAAGATTGGTTTGACGAAATACGGTGCTTGGAATATTAAACTTTTTTATTGTTCACTAACTGTCAATAATTGAACTAAAAAACTTATAAGTTTAGATTCGCTATCATACTAAATCAGATAGGAAATGATTGGGTATTTGTGTAGTAGCCATTACCAAAGGAAATTTGTTAAGCGCAAATTTCCTTTGGTAATGCCTGTAAGGATCTCATAGGCAAATAGTTGTTTTTAATAATCTTCTTATGGAAAAGCTCATAGACAAGCTCAGGCAGATCATTCACATTTCGGATGATGAGGCGTATCTGATCAAACAGATCTTCAGTGCAAGGAGCATCAAAAAGGGAGATTTTTTTTTACGGGAGGGACAGGTATGCCGTTCGGTAGCCCTCATAGAGAAAGGCTTGGTCAGATATTATATTAACGAGGACGGCAATGAGGGTACTTACTATTTTGGCAGGGAGGGGGATTTTGTTTGCGATTACGAGAGCTTCCTTCCGCAGGCACCATCCAACAAGAATATCCAGGCATTGGAGGATACTTTATTTTACGTTATTAGCTATGACGGCCTGCAGCAAATTTATCGTGAAGTGGGGGAAGGCGAGCGCCTGGGCAGACTTGGTATCGAACAGGTTTTTGTCAGTGTGCTGCAGCAGCTATCATCTTTTTATAAAGACTCGCCTGAAATACGTTATCAGCGTTTTCTCAAAACATTTGCCGACATTAACCAGCGTGTACCACAATACTACATCGCCTCTTACGTGGGCATCAAACCCCAATCTTTATCCCGGATACGGAAAAGAGCGGCCCTATAGCATTTATTAACCTGGGTGAATGCATAAAAAATTGGATGGGGCGAAATTTGCTTAAACGAATCAATAAAGCAAATGAAAACTCAAACTATCAATTCCTGGGGCCCGCGCTCGGCCTCTTACTGGCTCACTGCTGCAGTAGTTGCAGGTATTATTTTCCTCGGCCTGCGGTTTATACTTGCGCCTGAAGTGGGTGCCGAAGCATTCGGCATCCCATTAGTACATACTAAGGAAGCTTTGGCTTATGGATGGATCAAGGGCATCCGGGACATCTTTTCCGGCATCGTAGTGCTCATTTTTCTTCTTGCACGTAACCCCAGAGCTACTGCTTTTACATTCTGCGCGGCGGTCATTATCCCCGTATCTGATTGTATCACTGTTCTGGCAGTAAATGGTCCGAAAGACCTAACTCATTTACTGATCCACGGTATTACAGCAATATATATGGCGGTTACAGCCGTCTTTTTATTCAAAGCAAAATCTAACTAAGTCATGAACACTTCCTTATTACATGTTTTCAACGGTTTAGCGATAGTCACCACCGCCGTAGTCTTCGGAACCGATGTGTTTTTTGCCTTGGTCGGCAAAAAGGCCGCTGCTAAAAGTAAAGATGCATCCGTAGCCGATGTAATGGGCCATTTTCATGAAGTGGCAGATGCCCGAATGCCATTAGTCGGCGTTGCAGCAATCCTGAGCACCTTATTGCAGGTAATGGTTGCCGGTTTACATACTTTCCAGGGGCAATTAGCCGCGATATCATTAGCTGCCCTGCTAACGCATCTTGCTATATACTTTACCATTGCCAGGCCTGTTAATAATATTATGGTTGATGCTGTAAAATTCGGCAGGATAGTAAATAATATCAGAGAATTACAGCAACGCTGGGACCGGGTGATCGGCTTGCGGGCGGCACTACTCTTTATAGCCATCGCCGGTCTTGTTGTGGTCAATTATTACTGAAGCGTGTTTTATATTTTTAACTTCGGAACTATCCTTCATGGAGTGATTAAATATTTCTTTTTATTAAAGTTCTGTTGACATTTTGCGCTTTTAATTGCACAAAAAGCCTCGTAGTTTATCTAAGAGGCTTTTTGTGTTGCCTAAACGGGCTGTTAATACTTGTAAGTTAATTGAATGGATTGATATTTGGGCTAATTTACCCGTTCTGTGTCTTGATTTGAAGTTTTGAAGGTGTATTTGTGGAGCGAGCGAAAATACAAGCCTTAACAAATTGATAATACTACCTAAACCATGAATGCATAAACAGCGCCCAACTTTGTGGCCGAATTGCTTCCCCACAATTCAAAGGTGATGTTCAGTTACGGAAAGTCCGGTATAGCGTTAAGAATACATTGGGACACTTTCATTACGGAAGGGGATGATGACGACTTTTATAAGCTTTATTGTCATTATCATGATTACCTGATTTATCTGGGTAACCTTAAGGGGGCAACACTTGATAAATCAAAAGATTGCATCAATGATCTTTTCCTTTACGTATTCGAAAACCGGATACGGCTGCAACACATTCAGAACCATCATAACTACCTGGTAACAGCCTTTTTGCGTAATCTATTCCGTAAACCACGCTTTAGTGCAGAAGAGGGCCTGGAATTGCAGGACCTGCCGGAAATGCCGGCTTACCCTTCCGCAGAAGCTGAATATATTCAGCGGACAAGCCGGGAACAAGCTATAGAGGTATTGGATGGGTATATCAATCAATTATCTGATAGCCAAACAAAAATTGTATACCAAAAATTTTATCTCGGCCTTACCTATGAAGAAATAGCGTTGGTGAACGAAATTTCAATAAAAACGGCATATAATACCATATTTAACGCTGTTGAGAAGCTCAGAAAGTTGATCGGTCCTGAATATGCGAGTGTGCTTTCTGCGGCAATTTCCCTTTTTAGTCTTCTTTTTTTAATTTTTTTAAAAAAAGCATAGGTAAAATTTAAGGCTTCCTGCTCTATTGTCCAAAGCTTACCATAAATGTTGGACAAAGATCTTGCGCATTTACTACATGAGGAGAGTTTCCTGAACTATTGTTTCGGACGGAACGACGATGATGTCAGATACTGGAACAAATGGTTAGCAGACCATCCTGAAGATGCGATGCGGATGGAAGAGCTCAGGAGGACTGTCATTTTGCTGGGTGATGTATCGCATAAACGTTTGCGCGATACCCATTTTGAGGAGCTTCAGCAAAAAATAGCCGGATCAACCATAATTCCTTTAATAGCAAAGAGGAAGAGAACGATATGGAAACCAATAATAGCAGCAGCGTCTGTAGTTATAGTGATGTCTGCCATAGCAGTGCTTTTTCACTCAACCTCAAAACCTGATAAAAATAATATCGTCGCTCAAAAAAATGATATCAGGCCTGGTAGTAATAAGGCAGTTCTCACACTGGCCAATGGTCAAAAAATCACTTTAACTGATTCCGTTAACGGGCAAATTGCTGTGCAAGCTAACGTGAAAATAGCTAAAACGGCTAAAGGTCAGATAGCTTATGAATTGCCGGGCGGGGCAGCTCACGATGATCTTGCCCCCGGATACAATACTATAGAAGCCCCTACCGGCGGACAATGGCAGGTTATCCTGCCCGATCAATCAAGGGTTTGGTTGAACGCTAAATCAAGCCTAACCTATCCAACCTATTTTACCGGTAACGAACGGAAAGTTGAGCTTAAGGGGGAGGCCTATTTTGAGGTTGCCCATAACGCACAAATGCCTTTTAAAGTAAGCAGCAGAGGGCAGACGGTTGAAGTGCTTGGAACACATTTCGATATTATGGCTTATGATGATGATATTATTATGAGAACTACACTGCTGGAAGGCTCGGTAAAAATCTCAAATAATGGCCATTCGCACATACTAATCCCCGGCGAACAGGCGCAGGTAAGCGATGCGGGCACAAAAGTGACTAATGAAATTGATCTGGAAGATGTGATGGCCTGGAAGAACGGCTATTTTAAATTCAATGACAACCTGGAAAATGTAATGCGGAAAATTTCCAGGTGGTATAACATTGAAGTGAAGTACGCCAACAATGTGGATCCGTCTTTACGTTTTGGCGGAAAGATCTCCCGCTACAGGAACCTGTCTTCGGCCTTGAAAATTATGGAGTTAACCGGAAATGTTCACTTTAAAGTAGAAGGAAGGAGGGTGACCGTTATGCAATAATCCTAATTAGCAAACGGTAGCTCAAAAAAAAGCCAGAGGTGCTTGGAACCACCGCTGGCAAATGCTTGGGCCTACCGTCCGTCTCAACGGGAAAAAAATAATACGACGAATAATATTTTTTGAATAAACCCTAATAACAAATGTATAAAACTTTTTTACAAGTCGCACGCGGTATTTCTTACCATGTCTTAAAAAAATGCCTGTTAATTATGAAACTCAGTATCATCATACTAACATTGGCCATCGTTCAGGTAAGCGCAAGTACTTATGCTCAGAGGATTACGCTTAACAGAAGCAAAGCATCTTTGATACAAGTATTTGATGATATTCGTAATCAAAGCGGTTATGATTTCTTTTATAACCTGAAGCTAATTAAAAACGCCAGGCCGGTTACTGTTAATTTAAAGAATGCCGAACTGGATGAGGCTCTTGCAGAGATCTTCGACGGTCAGCCCTTAACGTACACCATTACAAGGGAAGACAAAGCCATTGTGGTTAAAGAACGGAAAACACCACTTCCGCCACGTAAAATCACCGGTAAAGTAACCGATGAAAAGGGTGTCCCGCTGGTTGGGGTTATTGTAAAGGGGAAGTCATTCAACGCGGCATCTTCAACCGATAAAGATGGATATTTTGCAATCACCGTGCCTGATGAAAGCGCGGTGCTGGTGTTTTCATACGTAGGATACAAAACTATTGAAATACCTGCCGATCACAATAACCTCACTATTACCTTAACGGAAGATGTTTCGGCACTTAACGAAGTGGTTGTTGTGGGTTACGGCACACAGAAACGTACCGACCTTACCGGTGCGCTGAGTTCTGTATCTAATGATAAGATTGTAGCTACGCACTTCAATAACGCAGTGCAGGCGCTGGCCGGTCAGCTACCGGGTGTAGACATCGTAACAAATAGTACTAAGCCTGGTGGAGGTTTCGATATCTCCATCCGCGGACAAAACACCATTAAATCGGGTACAGACTTAAGTGCCATTAATCCACCGCTTTATGTGTTAGATGGAATCTATGTTAATTCTATCAATGACATTTCACCAACCGATATTGAGCGGATCGACGTATTGAAGGATGCTTCTTCAACGGCTATTTATGGTTCGCGCGGTGCAAATGGTGTAATCATTGTTACTACTAAAAAAGGAAAGCAAGGCAAAAATACTGTAGAATATACAGGCTCAGGCTCGATAAGCAATGCCATGAACCTGCCCCACTTCACCAATGCAGATGAATGGGTACAATATCGTATAGACCGTAGCAAAGGACAAAACTATACTAACCCTAACTACCAACCCGACCTGCAGCAGTTGCTGGGTCAGGCGGCATACAGTAACTATAAAGCAGGCAAATCTATCAGCTGGCCGGATCAGATCCTGAAAACGGCCTACTCGCAATCGCATGCATTGAGCGTGAATGGAAGTGCAGAAAAGCTTACTTACAGTCTGGGCGCAGCAATCAATTCGGAAAATGGCGAAATCAGTGGCGACGGTTATACCCGTTATAACCTGAATGCATCGCTAAATAAGCAGATTAACAAAACATTTAAAATCGGGACTACCATCTATACGGCTTACGAAATTACTAAGCAAGCCAGCCCCGAAACCTTCCGTACCATCTATCGCCTCAATCCGCTGTCTGATAAGTATAATGCCGATGGGTCGCTTAAATTCTATCCGGATGGAATAACAACCATTACCAATCCCTTTATAGAAGAAAAGAACAGGCATACGCAAACCAACAACACACATACTTTTGGAAACGTGTACCTTGAGGTGAAACCGCTGAGCTGGCTGAAGTTTACCACCACCTTTGCTCCAGATATCACGCATACTGAATATGGGTCATACATCGGGTCGATGACAAAAACCGGTGCAGGTGCGCTGGCCAACAGCAGTGCCCAATACCAGGCAGGACGCACAGTAAAATATACCTGGGACAACTTGTTGCAAGCCGATAAAACCTGGGGCGATCATACTGTAAATTTCCTTTTGGGATCGTCTTATTATAAATCATCCATCATGAATTCGGCCGAGGCGGCAAGAGCATTCCCTACCGATGCTTATGATTGGTATAACCTGGGGGCCGGAACAATGTCTTCCATGTCTACCGGCTATATACAAGAGCAGTTGGATTCGTATTTTGGACGTCTGAACTACGACTATAAGGGACGTTACCTCTTAACCGCTACAGGGCGTACAGACGGTAGCTCTAAACTTGCGGAAGGACATAAATGGGCATTCTTCCCCTCAGCAGCCGCTGCCTGGAGAATTTCTGAAGAGGAGTTTTTGAAAGACAAAACCCCGCTTTCTAATTTGAAATTGCGCTTTAGCTATGGTGTATCGGGCAATAATGGCGTGTCGCCTTATAGCAGTTATCCAACAGTAGCTAATGCCAGGTACCTTTTTGGTACTTCAAATGTGGTTAACACATCGTCTATAACGCGCTTTGCAAATAAAAACCTGACGTGGGAGCGTACTAACGAGTTTAACCTTGGTTTAGACTTTGAACTCTTCAAAGGAAGGATCGGCGGAACGATCGACATATACAACCGCCGCACCAACGGCGTTATCATGAACAGGGTGATGTCTGTACTTAACGGGTTTACCAGCCTGACAGATAATGTGGGCTCGGTTAACAACAAGGGTATTGAAATTGCCCTAAACACGGTCAATATTAGAACCGATAACTTCTCATGGAATACATCGCTCAACTTTGCGTCCAATAGCAACAAAATCGTAAGCCTATCAGATGGTTCACAACGCGATGAGGCCAATGGTTGGTTTGTGGGGCAACCCGTGGGGGTTGTATGGACCTATGACCAGGTTGGTTATTGGGGCGAAAACGAGGCTGCGGAAGCGAAGAAATACGGACTGGCACCAGGTAGTATTAAAGTGCGTGATATTGATAACAGCGGTACCATAAACAATGCCGACAAGGTATTTAAAGGATCACTTTTCCCTAAATGGACAGGAGGTATCACCAATACTTTTACTTATAAAAATGTTGACTTAGCATTTACGGTGACCACACGCCAGGGACAATATTCATATTCGCAGTTCCATGGGTCGTACTCGCTGGAGGATAACGAGAATTTCAATGTGCTGAAACTCAACTACTGGACCCCTCAAAATACCAATGGCACCTGGGTACGCCCCGGAGTACCTTCGGGCCCAATGGAAGTATTATATTATCAAAAGACTTCATACGTAAGGGTGGGTTACATCAATGCTGGCTACAACCTGCCTAAGAGCCTGACAAACAAAATAGGGCTTAGCAAGTTGCGCGTATTCGCTTCATGTCAAAACCCCTTCATCTTTACCCATTATGTGGGCTGGGACCCGGAAAATGCAGGTAAGGATACGCAAACCTACGGCTATACAATGACACGTAAGTTTATGTTCGGACTCAATTTAGCGTTTTAATTCATTCAGGATCAAGCGTATTATATTATATAATTATGAAAAAAATAATCCATTATATCGTAGCCGTTTCGTTGCTGGCCTTAGCCCAGTCATGTAAACTGGATGAGGTAAACCCTTCATCGGTGACGAGTGACAAGTATTTCGTTACGCAAAGCTCGTATGAGGAGCTGGTGAACGAAACATACAGATACCTGCGCCCATTGTTGCAGAATACTAACCACATGTGGTACGGTACAGATATGTATGATCGTACGGGAGTGGTAGATGACACCCAATTGCCACTTAACGATTACACCACATTTACAGGCGACGAAAGCCTGGGCTGGTGGACTGATAACTATAACCTGATTTCCAAGGCTAACACCGCTCTAACACGCGGAGCTGCAATAAAAGATAATATAGACCCGAAAGTATACGCCACCCGCACCGGCGAACTACTGGCCCTGCGCGCCTATGCCTATTTTAACCTGGTGGAGACTTTTGGAGGCGTGCCGCTGATTACCAGTGAAGTAACTCAGGCTACCTACAACTTTGCCCGCTCTTCTGAAGAAGATGTGTATAAACAAATTGTGGCCGACCTTAATCAAGCCCTCACCCAGTTGCCGGCCGACCCAAGCGACTATGGACGCATAGCCCAGGCCATGGCCCAGCACCTGCTTGGCAAGGTATTGCTTACACGCAGCTATAAATCGTATGCGCAATCGGCCGATTTGGCAAATGCCGTTAGCAATCTGCAGGGCGCTATGAACAAATCAACACTCAGCACATGGGATGCACTCTTCGGCGACCAATACTCGGTTGGTGGCAATAAAGAAGTCATCTTTGCGGTCCGTTATTCCGCCACTGATGCGAACAACAAAAACGGCAACAACCTTTACCAGCAGTTCAAATTTTGGACAGACAGGTTTCCGGGTGGTGCATTGGCAGCGCCGTACTGGCGGCAGGATGCCTCTTATCAGCCTTCTTCTTACCTTTTCAACCTATATGCTGCTACTGATTACCGGGCGTCTGAGCGGTTTTTACAAAGACACATCGTGGCTGCTGCCAATGCAACAGGACCTAATGGCGCGATTAAGACAGGTGATAACGTGATCTACCTGCCCCGCGTGGCGATGACGGCCGACGAGATTACCGCCTACCTGGCAGCTAACAAACCCACGTATTATGTGGTGAACCCCAATCAGTATCACCAATTTTTTGGATCGAATACCATCTATCCAATTATTTGGAAGTTTTATGACCCAACGGTAGTAGTTTATACCAACTCTGGTGTCGACCCACAAGGCCACCGCGATACCTACATCTTCCGTCGTGCCGAAACCATGATGTTATTGGCCGAAGCATATGTTAAACAAGGACAAGGTGGGTTAGCTACCGGATTGATCAACGACCTGCGCACACGAGCCAAGCTGAGCGGAAATGATCTGCTTACCGGAAGTGCCACATTAACGGATGTTCTCGACGAATCGGCCCGCGAACTCTTTGGTGAGTCAAACCGCTGGATGGACCTGAAACGTACCGGAACATTGCTTACCCGCGCAGCGCAATACAATGCTTTCACCGCTCATAATCACCCTGCCGCAATTGATACTAAGTATTTGTTACGCCCAATCCCGGTAACGGAAATTGTACGCAGCCCTACTTTGACACAAAATCCTGGCTATCCAAGTAAATAATTGTAGAACCACTTTAATCATCAATCTATATGTATAAAAATATTCGCACCGCGTTTGCAGTACTGGCAATGATCAGCACCGGCACTATGGCAATTGCACAACAACACATGCCAAATCACGTTAACCCCTGGACGTCAAAACCATTGGGTGCACTTCCTCCAATTGCCAGCTTAACTGAAGGCGAATGGATGAAGGGCGACCTGCACGTGCACTCCAGCTACAGCTCTGAGGGCGGTTACGACCCTCAGCGTCATCCTATTTCAAAAATTAAAGCTTTTGCTAAATCTGTAGGTTTTGGTTTTATTGGCATTACCGATCATGACAACCACGTTTTGGGTGATGTGGAGCACAATACCTGGGCAGATACCGCTTTTAAATCTGATAACTCTTTGTTAATGCTTTACGGTGCCGAGTGGACCACCACCCGTGGTCATGGTAACGTGTTCTCGGCCAAGCCGTATGATCACCAGAAGTTTTACGATGTACGCGATCAGCGCGATGCCGACATCGCCAAAGTGAAAAAAGAGCTGGGTATCCACTTATCGGCCAATCACCCGGCCGGTCCTAAAGATCACTTCGGTTTTTCTTACGACCTGGTTGATGCGATGGAGGTTTGGAACTCATGCCTGTGGACCAAAAACGCCAACTCAAACCTGATCTGGGAAGACATGCTTGCATCAGGCCGCAGAGTTACTGCTCGTGGTGGTAGCGATGTT
Source organism: Mucilaginibacter endophyticus (assembly GCF_003351025.1). Lineage (GTDB taxonomy): Bacteria > Bacteroidota > Bacteroidia > Sphingobacteriales > Sphingobacteriaceae > Mucilaginibacter > Mucilaginibacter endophyticus. The sequence continues at coordinate 682,606 of NZ_QPCG01000001.1, forward strand.
CACAGACCAAGCGATGTAAATTACATTGGTACGCCAACCACCTGGGTTTTTGCGGCTAAGCACGATGCGCAAAGTGTGGTAGACGCATTGGTTAATGGCCGTGTTTCGATAAGCGCAAACCCTTATGCCCCGCGCGTAGAGTTTTACGCTGATATCAACGAAGATGGAAAAATGGATATGATGATGGGCGATAATGCGAAATCTACCGGTAAGCCAATTAAATTCCGTGTTGAGCTTAAAGGGAACGTAAAAACAGATAGCACTTATACCATTAATGTAATTAAAGACGGTCGTAAGTTTGGCAGTTATAAAATGCCGGGCAGCAACCCTGTGGTTGAATTTACCGATACACCTAAATTAGTTGAGCGTATGTATTACCGTCTTATTGTTGAAGGCCCTTCAACTGATTACCCTGAAGTGCCAAAATCTGCAAAAGTAACTGGTAACATGGTCGCGCTGTCAAACCCGATTTACTTCAACTTTGATCCCAAATTTTAAAATGATTCAAAATTTTTAAAGAGAGTTTGGGAAGTACCCGCTTATGTAATAAGGAGATGGCCGATTTCTGGTCATCTCCTTTTTGTTCGAACTAAACCCAATTTGGATCACACAGAATGGACAAATCATTTTTTAATGATTTGTCCATCTTATTTTAGGCTATCTGTTGCTAATCAAGTCAGTAATGCGGTTGTATTAACTCTTCCGGTTCGAAGAAAACAATTACAAAGCCCCGGTAAACTGTTTACCGGGGCTTAAATAAAGTAGGTAGCAAATTTGGTAACAGCGATACTGTTACTAATTACAGGTTTGATTTTTAGTTTATTCCAGGCTTTTTACACCTTTGATTGTCGTCGCTTCGGTTTGATGAAGGTCAAATACGATTACCGAATTATCACCTTTTTGCAACCACGCAGCCGGGCAGTAAAGGTGAAATTGCGGTCCCGTATTCCAGTAACGGCCTAAGTTATGTCCATTAACCCATATGATACCTTTTTTGAAGTTGCTTAGGTCTAAATAGGTATCAGCTACTTTATTTAATGCAAAACTCCCCCTAAAATATACGCCGTCATGAAAGTTAGCCGAGGCATCTGATTGTAACTGTGCTATAAATGTCTGGTCCATGGGTAATTTGAAAATCTCCCAATTGGTAAGCGTCATTCCCTCAAGCGTAACACGATCGGTAATTCCTTTGCGATCAATCATATATTGGGCAAAATTGATGTGTCCCATGTTTTCAACCAGGATGTCCAAAACCGGATCTTTGACACCTGTATCAGGCAACTTCACTGTCCATTTGCCCCCATCACGGAAAACAGTGTCGATAAGTTTTCCATTCAGCATAACCAGGGCATAATCATGTGGTTCAGTAATGGTAAGCATACCGCTTTTGCGGCCGATAAGCTTAGTACGATAAAGAATAAAGCCGCTGTTTTGATCGAGTGCTTCCATTGGCATAGGCTGCGGAGCCCTGATGGCTTTTGGCAATACGTTCCATACAGTATTAATAGGCTGCATGGTGAAAGCACCCACCTCCGTTACTGGTATCGGTTTAGGAATCTCCGGAATTTTATAACTGACATATTGAGCAATCAGTTTTCGTAACGCATTGTACTTTTCAGTAGCATTACCTTGTTCACTGATGGGCGCATCATAGTCGTAGCTGGTTACATCGGGCTGGTATTGTGTTGGGCTAAATGCGTTGGCCCCGGCATAATAACCAAAGTTTGTACCGCCGTGTACAACATAAAGGTTAAACGATTTTTTATGCTCCAGCAGGTAAGTAACCTGTTTCACAATGTCGGCAGTAGCCGGTTTCTGCCACTTTTCTTTCCAGTGGGTTAACCATCCGGGATAGGTTTCACTGCTGAATGATGGTATATCGGGGTTTTGTTTGGTGGCCGCTGCAAAATCGGCATCACTGATACCACTGTCGAGGCCTATCGCGGCGCCATCAACGCTTCCTGCTTCCAACATAAAGGCTGCCGGCCCGTCTGCGGTATAAAAGGGAACATTTATGCCGTTTTCAAGCCAAAGGTTTTTCAGGGTTTTGATATAGTCCCGGTCGTTCGCATAGCTCCCGTACTCATTTTCTACCTGCACCATGAGTATAGGGCCGCCATTAGTGCATTGTAAGCTTTTTACTTCCTGCGAAAGTGCACGCACATAACGGCTTACGGCTTGCATATACCTGGGGTCCATACAGCGGACTTTTATGTCCGGTATTTTAAGCAGATAGGGAGGCAGTCCACCAAAATCCCATTCAGCACAAACGTATGGTCCCGGGCGTAATAGTACCCACATGCCCTCAGCTTTGCACAATCTGATAAATTCTGCTATATCCCGGTTTTCAGTTCTAAAATCAAATGTGCCCGGGCTTGTTTCGAGATAGTTCCAGAAAACATACGCGGCAATCGTATTACACCCCATCGCTTTGGCCATCCGGATACGGTGCTGCCAATACATTTTAGGAATTCGTGCCGGGTGCATTTCTCCGCTAATGATTTGAAATGGTTTGCCGTCAAGCAGAAAATCAGTTTTCCCAAGCGCGAATTGATGGGAGTTTTGTGCCCGGATAAGTGACGGTATAATAAGTAACAGTGCAAAAAAGATTTTTTTCATAGACTATGATTTTAAAAAACACCGATTTCGGCAATGGTTGCAGGGCCGCCTGCAATTACGTGCAGTGCCGTAAACCTAAAGTAACGTGCTTTTTGCGGCGTTTTAATTTTAATATTTTGCTCAATTGGATTAGCCGCGATGTTTGAAAATTCGCCCGCTGCTACGGTGAACCATTGTACTCCATCCAGGCTAAGTTCATACTTATAGCGGTCAACAATCCCTTCAGTTTTTTTATCCTGGCGGGGTAAATAGGAAAAGCCGTTTATCGTCAATTCTTTGCCCATATCTACAGTGATTGCCTTCGGCTGAGATATAGCTGACGATTTGGTGATGTAGATTGTATGATCATCATCATCAATAGCCCGCATTGCTGCTTGAGCGGTATTACCGGCGGTATCCGCTTTGATTGTCCAGCCGGATTTATTTAGGCCAAAAAACTTTACAGTTTTCTCGCTTTGCTTGCCTCCTTCAATAGCAATTGCCTTGATGGTGCCGCTCCCGCTGAAAGCAAACGGTGCTGTAAACCTCGTGGTGTTTTTATCCGGTTCGCCTTCGTTGGTAGTGAAATGGATTTCCGAAACCGGAGCTTCGGTAGTGATATCCACTAAGCCATCCCGGTTACGGCTTATTACCGGTGCAGAAAGGTGCTCGGGTTCTTTAAACAAACCGAAATCGCTTATCGCGATACAAACCGGCGAAGCTGTGATCCGAAGTCTGACTTTTGTAGTAATAACGTTTTGCGGTAGCCTGATTAACCTGTTTGCGCCAATACTGTTTACAGCAGCTATTTGTTTCCATGAGCCGTTTTGGTAGATATCTATAGCTGCACCTTCAATACGCTGGCCCAGTTTAATGTTTTCGCGTAAACGGATTACATTGAAAGTTGCCGGGTGATGCAAGTCAACTACCAGACTTGGGGTCGCGACGTTATTATCTGTGGCCCAGTAAGAATAACGATCATCATCCGTTAAAAACTGTGGCCCAAATTTATTTGCTTCATTTGACCGTATATTGCTGGCCTGGAATGTTGCGCCTTTTGCCAGATTAACGGCGAATGTTTGCTTCAGGATAGCGCCAAACTTCCTTAGGTTGTCGATGTCTTCCTGGGTAAGCTGCCCGTTCTTGTCCGGCGAAAGGCCAAGGTCAAGACAGGCGCCACGGCCTACGCTTTTATAATAAAGATCTATAAGCTTGTAGGCCGACTTTGTTTGTCCATCCTGCGATTGATGATAAAACCAGCCGGGTCTCGAAGGAACGTCGCATTCGGCAGGTATCCAGTACTTGCCATTCCGTGTGCCGGTTGGGCTTTCTTCATACCTGACGTTGCCATTGGAAGGGACTTTACCATCAGCAGCCTGAGGCGTAAATGTTGCCCAGTATGTTTCCCCTGCATAACCTTCTTCATTGCCCACCCAGCGAACGTCCGGGCCGGCATCACCAAATATTGCTGCGCCCGGCTGCAGTTTTCTTGTTATTGCCCAGGTTGTGTCCCAGCCGTAATAGGTAGACCGGTCAATTTTTCTTACTTCCCGTTTGCCTCCATAATAGCCGTCGCCGCCATTGGCTCCGTCATGCCATGACATAAACAGCGGGCCGTAATTGGTATACAATTCTTTTAGTTGCTGACGATAGATAGTTGAAACGTAAGCCGGAGAACCATAAAGGGCGCTGTTCCTGTCCCAGGGAGATAGGTATACGCCCATTTTCATCCCAAGTTTTCTGCAGGCTTCCTGGTAATCTTTCAGCAGGTCACCTTTCCCATTTTTCCAGGGGCTTGCAGATATGTTGTGGCTGGTAGTTTTAGTGGGCCATAAACAGAACCCATCATGATGCTTTGCCACAACAATTATCCCTTTAAAGCCACCGGCTTTGGCGGCGGCTACAATTTTCATCGCATCAAAGTTTGACGGGTTAAATATTGCAGGGTTTTCGTCTCCGTAAGCCCATTCTTTGTCGGTCATGGTAGCCATGCTCAAATGTATGATGCAATACATTTCCGTTTCCTGCCAGGTCAGTTGGCGCGGCGTAGGTAATGCTCCATATGGTGAAGGGGCTTGTGCAAAAAGCCGGGACGTGCAAAAAAATAGCATCGCCGCAAAAAGTCTCTTTTTCATAAATTTCAATAGGGAGTAGTAATCACCCGGTGGTCTGGTAAGGACTTTGACCGGCCGGGTGATTGAAGGGTTGACAATGCAGAAGATAATTAGCTTACCATCCCGGATTTTGTTTCAGATTTGAATTGAGCGAAAGCTCCTGAGTTGGTATCGGCAGCAGGTAGAATTTGTCATTCCAGTTCCTGGCGGTGATATTGGGATATATCCGGATATAGTTATTGGCATCCACAACAATGCTGCTGACCTGGTTGGCAGGATATTGTGCCCGTAAGGCCGGCGTCAGTTTCATTCCTAATATCGTAGCCGGATTGTTGATCAGTGTACCGGCGCGCCATCTTTTTATATCATCCAGGCGGAATCCTTCGCTACCGAGTTCTACGCGGCGCTCCCTGCGGATCTCGTCAATCAATACCGGCAGCGATGGGAAATCTGATTGAGGATCTTTAACCAGCGTTGCCAGCGTCATGTGCGGCATAGTCACTCTGTCACGTAACAAATTAATGGTTTTATCGAGCACATCCTGCGTGCAGGTGCCCAGTTCAGCCCTGGCTTCAGCTTCTATAAGCAAGATTTCGGCGTATCTGAATATGAAAAAGTCGTATTCTGATTGATTTGCATTCCACGCGGCCAGGCTGTTTGAGCGTCCCTTAATGGGTTGATAACCGGTAGAAGTAACCGTGGTTCCGATGCGCGGAAGTGTAATCAGGTCACCGGCAAGGAAATCAAAGCCGCGGGTTGCTATCTGCTGTTTATAACGAGGATCGCGATTGGTCGCTTCATCATCGGGAGTGTTGTCTCCTTTATATAAGGGACTACGTGATATCGGCAAACCGTCTGAGCATAAGATTGAATTTACAAAATCCTTGCTGTAGCCATCGCTTGACTGGCCTAACTGGCGGTCAACATCGTTGGTTAGGATATTGAGTTTGTACTTCGCGGCCAGGATGCTTTCCTTATTGCCGGTCAGATCTGTTTGTATAAACAGATTATAATAATCTGATTGTGGGTTTCCGGTGGTGTAGAGGCCGAACTGATTGGAGCTCATCAGCTGTTCAGCAGCGTCAGATGCCGCCTGCAAATAGCTGGTTGCATCACCGACTCCGGAATATTTGCGATAAGTGCCTTCCCATAAACAAACCCTTGCTTTAAGTGCAAGAGCAGCGTACTTGTTCAATCGCCCGTCGGTAGCGGTTACCGGCAGGTTGGCTACAGCAAAATTCAGATCCTTCAACACCGAGTCCATTACCTGCTTGTGCGGCATCCTGGCACCATACAAAGCAGATTTGGAGGTATCTACCAGATACCGGTTGATATAAGGAACATCGCCGAAAGCTTTTACTTTTTTCCAGAAATCATTAGCCCTGAAAAACAGCGTTTCTCCAACATAAATGTTTTTGGTTGCAGCAGCCAGATCGGCCCTGTTGTAATTCTCTAAAAAAAAGTTACATGCCCTGATAAGGCTGAAGTCCCACTCCGTGCCTGATCCGTTTACATTTCCCGTGCCTCCGTTACTATTGTTGCTGACAGCGTTCGAATTGAAATCTACTGTTGTGCCGTCTGAAGTGTAGTTGTGGAGCGCCTGTCCGGGTACTGTATAAGTACCAGCCAATAATGAATTGATTGATGCATTGGCTTTATCGTCGGAGTTATCGTCCAAACGCTGAAAGTTTTGAATAGTGAGTGCGGGGTAATATTGGTTGCAATATAATTGCAGGTCCGTTTCATTTTTGAAAAACTTTTGCGGCACAATGCTGCTGAGCGGCTGACGATCAAGAAAGCTTTCCCGTTTGCAGGAAGCAACGGCTAACGTTGCTGCTAAGGCTATATATAAGGTGAATTTATTTTTCATTGATTTGTTTTTTTGATTCCTAACGATGCTAAATAGGGCAATGCGGCTTAAAAAGTAGCCTGCAGTCCGAATGATAAAGACTTGTTAAGCGGGTAAGTACCAAAATTGGTTGCCGTTTCCGGATCGTAGTTTTTGTTCAATGATGTGATGGTAAACAAATTCTGGCCGGTTACATAAAAACGTATTCTCTGCAATTTGATTCTTTTGGCCACTGCTGATGGCAAACTGTAGCCCAGAGTGAGCTGCTTAATGCGTGCATAGGCTGCATTCAGAATATATTTATCCTGGCTTTGTTCGTTACCACCGCCTGCAAACCGGATGCGCGGAAAGAACGCATTAGGATTGGAGGGTGTCCAATAATCGGTTGACAGTTGTGACGGAATGCTGTATTCATCATCCCTGAATGCGTAGAAAACGTATTCGTTGGGATAGAAATCCTGCTTCAGCACACCCTGAATAAAGGTTGCAAAATCGAAGTTCTTGTAAGAAAGGTTAAGGTTAAACCCGAATTTGTAATGTGGCGTGCTGTTACCAATCAATGTCTTGTCGCCAAGGTTACCCAGGGTATTATCTCCATAGGTGATTTTACCGTCGTGATTCAGATCGCGGTATTTAATGTCGCCGGCAAGCCATTTGTAGCCCGCAAGCGCCGAATTGTCAACAGTGGCAGCTTCTGCATCTGTTTTATAAAAGCCGTCGTTAATATACCCGTAAATATCGCCCAGGTCATGACCCACGATAAAATCGTTAATGCTGTTGGTTGGATTGCCATTATATTTAATTACCCGGGTATTTGAACTATTGGAAACCCCAAGTGTCATGCTATAGTTCAGTTGATCATCAAATAACTTATCGCGCCAGTTGATGCTAATTTCCCAGCCATGAGAACGTACATCGGCCGAGTTAGAGGGTGGGATAGGTGCACCAAGTGTAGAAGGAGCCTGCTGGCCTGGTACCAGAATATCCTTGATATTTGTTGTAAAATAATCAAATGAACCATTCAGCTTGTCATTGAACAGGGAGTAGTCAAGACCGATATTTTTGGTTTGAACTTTTTCCCATGTAAAAGACTGGCTGATTAGCCCCGGCGCGGCGGCGTATACCCCCTGCTGTCCGTTAATAAGGTAATTGGCAAGCCCGGTTGGTTGCACTGCAATATAAGGATACTGGAAGTTGGCTGATGCCAATGAAGGGCCGAGCATATTGAGGATTTGCCCGGTTGCACCGTTACCCGGGGCCAGCTGGTTAGGCAGTTGACCATATGATGCGCGTAGCTTCAGTTGGTTCAGTGTTCCTTTGATCCCTTCCATAAAAGACTCCTCCGAAATATTCCAGCCTACTGAAGCTGAAGGAGAAAAAGAATAGCGGCTGTTTGGCTGGAAACGTGATGTGCCGTCATAGCGTGCATTTACCTCAACCAGGTATTTGTTGTCATATATATAGTTCAATCGCGAAAATGTGCCTACCAGCGCATATTCGGTTTCAAGCCCGGCAACGATTGGCTTACTTGAATTGTTGAGTCCGATTGATGGTACCGTTGGGTCAATCAGGTTGTTTGCGAAAGATGATCCCAGCACATAGTGTTGATACTCCTGGTTGTAACCCACCAATGCCTTCAGGTAATGTTTTTTACCAAAGGTATTCTCGTAGGTTGCAAAGGCATTCAGCGCATTGTAATTGTTATTGGTCTTGTTTTCGATAACCTGCGACGGATTGGTCCATGGGTAAATATCCAGGAATGTTCCATCTACGCCGTATTCATTGAAGGGAATCAAATTCGCTTTGCGGAAACCGGATAGGTTATTCCATGTGTAATCCACATTTACCATTAAATGGTTCACTGGTTTAAGGATTAGGCGACCTGTTGTCCAGAAGTCGTTTTGCTGGTTAATGTCCCGGCCCGACAGTGCGTTCACCGCCATCGGGTTAGTATAATTTCCCTGGCCAGCGAAATGGCCATTGCCATCCGGGTTGTACACAGGCATTACAGGAGGGATATTGGAGTAAAGCCAGGCGCCGCCCTGGTTGATCCGCGTTGCGGCAGGTTGGTTGTTGTCGGTATGGGTCAGTGACATGTTTAACCCTACAGAAACCCACTTAGCGAGATCGGTATTTAACTTTAATGTAGGGGTGTATCTTTGGTACACCTGATGTGCCGATTCCTGCAAACCGTCTTGCCGGAAATAGCCCATGCTGGCAAGGAAAGTAGAGTTGCCCTGCCCGCCTGATACCGAAATATTATGTTGCTGTTGCGGTGCCCATCCCGGAAACAGTACTTTGTTCCAATCTGTATTGCCTACATAACGATACTTTTTAGGATTGCCCGGGTCCGGGTATCCTGTAGGGTTGTGGGCCGGATCATTGAAATATGCGACAGCCATCGTCGAATCTTGTTGCGTGAAAGGGCTTGTGGTGTAGCCGCCGCTTGCCAGGCCAGTACGGTTAGCATCGTTAAACATTTTGATGTATTGCAGCGAGTTCACCTGGTCAACCAGTTGGGTAGGACGGGAAATGGTATATGATCCCGAATAACTTACCCGGGTTTGACCGGCCTTGCCTGTTTTGGTGGTGATGAGTATTACACCGTTGGCGGCACGGCCACCATATATTGCTGCAGACGCGGCATCCTTTAAAACGGTTACACTGGCTACATCATTAGGGTCGATCAAATTTGGATCACGTGCGACACCGTCAACCAATATCAACGGAGAAGTGCTTGTTGGCAGTGGTTTGGCTGTTCCTGTGGATGTTGAGGTGCCAAGCGTTGTGGTTCCCCTGACATTATATGTTGCGCCGGTTCCGGGTTGGCCGCCATTCAATGAAACATTCAGGTTGGGAATAAGCCCTTCCAGTGCATCACCAAGGTTCACTACCGGGCGGTTTTCTAATTTATCGGCGTTCACTGTTGCCACAGAGCCTGTAAGGTTCACCTTTTTCTGCGTACCATACCCCACAACAACTACTTCACTTAATCCTTTAGCAGATGGTTCGAGGGCGATGTTGATAGCGTTTTGGTTGTTTACGGCTATCTCCTGTGTAAGGTAACCGATATAAGTTACCACCAATGTTGCGTTTTCAGGCGTTGATAACGAGAATTGACCGTTCACGTCGGTAGCAACCCCGTCGCGCGCGCCTTTGATGCGGATGGAAACACCGATAAGTGGTTCGCCGGTCGCCTTGTCTGTTACTTTACCCTTAACAGTGATATTTGCGGCAAGGTATTGTTGCTGCTCCGGCGCCGGCTGCTGCGCGGTTTGTGGTTTTGGCACTATGAGGATGTAGTTATTGCGTTGTTTATACATCAGGTCGGTGCCATTCAGTATTTGCAGTAAAGCCTGTTCAACGGTGTACTTTCCATTCGGTAAGGTTACTTCACTATAAGCCTTGAGTTGTTCATCTTTATAAGCAAGCCTGAAATCCGTTTGCTTCTCAATTTGTTTCAGCGCCTGTTTGAGCGTCATGCTCATTGCCTTTTTTGCAATGATGCTCACATCTTTTATGGTTTGCCCCTTCGTTACGCTGGCAAAAAGCATATTACAGCAAACCAATATAACGGTTAAGGTAACGGTGGTGTACCTCATAATGGTCAGAAGTGTTTTTAATGGAATGATGCCCTTTGGAGGCAGGAAAAAAAACTTATGTAGTAAAAATTTCATAATTTTACTTTGATTTTAAGCGGTTTGCGAAACTTGTTTAATCTCATTTGGGCCGCGGAACTGGTACTTCCGTTACCCTGCGAAAATGCCGTTGCGGTTGGCGCTGCAACGGTTTTTTTATTGACTTGGTGTTGTTCCTAATTTATCTTTTCATGGCTCCTTTCACTGTTTGGGTTTACAATAATTGTTAGTGTTGTTGTATCCTGATCTGCCTGCCGGTACGCTGATAGCTGAAACCGGAAAGCTCGCCCAGTACCTTCAGTACCTGGTCTATATTTTCATGATCGAGGAAAGTTGCCGAGAAACGTTTGTCAGTCAGTTTCGGACGGACGGACTCAATAGCGATCTGTACGTCAAACCAGCGTTCAATATCCCCGGCCGCTTCTCTTAATGACGTATTGTTAAACGTCAATTCACCGGTCATCCATTTCAATTTAGAAGCATCTACACGTCTGGTACTCGCGATGTTGCTTTTAAACGAATAATTCATGGCCTGATCCTGAACAAGTACGCTTAACACTTTTTCCGGGGTGCCAACACTGACTTTTCCCCGGGCTACTGTTACGCTCATGGTACTGCCATAAGCCTTAATGTCGAAAGCTGTTCCCAACACCTGTGTTGATACTTTACCGGTATGGATGATAAAAGGCCTTGCCTTGTCATGTACTACGTCAAAAAAAGCTTCTCCCTGTAAATAAATCTCTCTTTTATCGGCATCGAAAGTGACAGGGAATTTAATACTGCTTCCGGAATTTACCCAAACCATCGATTTGTCGGGTAATTGCACCTGGACTTTTTTACCATAAGGAACCTTACGAACGGTATACAATGGTTGTGGTGCTTCGGACTTTCTTTGCAAATAATGCCAGGCAGCCACACTACTAACCGATAATAAAAGCGTGCCCGCTGCCACCGACAGCCATCTTCGCCAGTTTACTACTTTGGCGCTTTGTTGGTTCACACTCTCCATGAATTCCGGGCTACCGGTGATTTGCTGAAAAATAAAATCCTGCCTTTGTTGGTCAAAGAGGTGCTCCTCGTTAACCTGCTCCCAGATCTTTTGAAGTATCGGATTAAGCTCATCGTTGGTTTGGGCAGTTGTAATGTAGGCCATTAGCTCATCATAATCTTCCCGGCTGATCGTATTCTCAGTATAGGCATTAACCAAAAATGCAAGATATTCTTTATTCACGTTTTTAAATTTTGCCGGCACAAGTACAGGCGATAATTGGTAATTTAACAGGTAATACATCTTTTTTTAACGGGAGGACTACCCAGGCCGCAATTTTTTTTAATTATATCTGCAAATGCGGGATAATTCGATGGAGATATCAAATCTGAAAAAATGATGAAGTTTATGGCAAAACACCTTTTCTTATACCCATTTTAACAAAGTGTTATTTCTTTATTATTAAATGTTTTTTAGATTTGATAAAAACTAACCGTTAGTTACCTCTGTCAGTGAAGAAGTTAGAAAGCATGGATGATCTATATGCAGCACGTTTGAAACGGGCAGATCAGGTGGCTTTTCAAATGATTTACCGCATTTACAGCGCCAGGCTTTATAATTTCGCATTCAAGTTCCTGAAGAGCAAGGAATTAAGTGAAGAAGTGGTACAGGAATCTTTCCTTAACCTTTGGTTGAACCGCGAAAAATTAAATGAGGCTTATCCGGTAGGGCCATACCTGTTTTCTATAGGAAGGCGCGTTACCCTAAATACTCTTAAGCAATGCAGCCTGACAAAATCTGGTCTTGAAAAACTTTGGCAATCGATTACGTATGCTCATAACGAAACAGAGGAAGCGGTTGAAATAAACAACCTGCTTGAATTTGCCGAATCCGCTTTCTGTAATCTTCCGGCACAGCAACAACTTGTTTTCAGGCTGAGCAGAGAAGAAGGGCTATCCTATGAAGAGATTGCCGATAAACTCCAAATTTCGAGGAATACGGTAAGAAACCATTTGGTTGCCGCTCTCAAGAATCTTAAGAATCAATTTGCGCAGTCGGATATAGTTTACTTGCTTATAATTCTGCCATTTTTGTTGAAGTAGCTTGTTTTTCAACGTTTACCACGACCCACTTCTGCGATAATGGTTCCGTGTCAGAGATTATCTCCTGCTTTCCGCCGTGTAAACAAAACTGTCGGCCTTATAATAGCCAAGGCTATATTCCACGGGCTATCTCCCTGGTCATAAACAAACCGTTTAATGATATAAACGTTAACAAAGCCCAATGCTTTAGTCGGCGTTTTTTATATTCCCATGTTAATGTATCAATAATGTTAAACAAAGATTTGGTAACCGCTCCATAACATAAAGTTTACGTCAGTGCCGGATATTCGCCGCGGATAAATGGCAGCGGGATATGCCGGTTATCCTCAAATCTCTGTTAGTGTATGGGTAAAACTTTCCCAGTTTCGTACCGTACCTTTTCAAAAAATATTAAGCAATTAAAAGAATTTATAAAATGAATTCAAGAAGAGACTTTTTAAAAAAAGCTGCTTTATTGTCGGGCAGCGCCGCTGCTATAAATATGTTGCCGCCTGTGATACAGAAAGCACTGGCTGTAAATCCCGAGCCGGGCAGTACTTTTTATGATGCCGAGCATATTGTGTTCCTGATGCAGGAAAACCGCTCGTTCGATCACCAGTTAGGTACCCTTAAAGGTGTACGTGGATATAACGATCCCCGCGCCATCAACCTTCCCGATAAAAATAAAGTTTGGCTGCAAACCAATGAGAAAGGCGATACTTACGGACCTTTCCATTTAGATGTAAAGGATACCAAAATAGCCTGGATGGGTTCACTGCCGCACGGCTGGAGCGATCAAACCGATGCCATGAATAACGGTAAATACGATAAATGGCTTGATGTAAAAAAAGCTCGTAATAAAAACTTTGCCGATATGCCCCTAACCATGGGCTATTGCAACCGTGCCGATTTTCCTTTCTATTACTCGCTTGCCGATGCTTTTACGGTATGCGATCAAAACTTTTGCTCAAGCATAACCGGTACCCATCCTAACCGTTATTACTGGATGACAGGCACCGTACGCGAGGCCAATAAACCTGAAGGCATTGCCCATTTATGGAATATTGACAATTATAACTATCCGGTATTAAACTGGACAACCTTTCCCGAGCGTTTGGAAGAACACGGTGTAAGCTGGAAGGTTTATCAAAACGAACTGACCATGGGTCTTGATTTTGGTAACGAGCAGGAAGCCTGGTTAGGTAATTTTGGTACCAATGTACTGGAGTATTTTGAGCAATACAATGTGCGCATGCATGAGGGTGGCATTGCCGGTTTGCAATCAAAAAAAGAGAATACCTTAAAACAAATTGCCGATCTTGAAAAACAGCCCCAGGAGGGTAGGGTTGTAACCCGTCTTACAGCCGCGAAAAAGTTGTTGGCCAATATTGAACTGGCCCAGGCTAAATACACCAAAGAAAACTTTAACAACCTGCCTAAAACACAGCAGTCGTTAAATAATAAAGCTTTCACTACTAATATCAGCAATCCTGATTATCACAGCCTCGAAGCGCTTGAGTATGATGACAACGGTACTAACCGTAAACTGAATGTGCCTAAAGGCGACGTATTTCATCAGTTTAGGGAGGATGTAAAAAATGGTACACTGCCAACAGTGTCATGGCTGATGCCGCCTGCCAATTTCTCCGATCATCCGGGCGAGCCATGGTTTGGCCCCTGGTATGTAAGTGAAGCTATGGAGATCCTATTGCAAAATCCTGAAGTTTGGAAGAAGACCATATTCGTGATCACTTATGATGAAAATGACGGCTATTTTGATCACGTACCTCCGTACATAGTACCAAACCCTTATAAAGAACACACTGGCAAAGTATCGGCAGGGATCGATCCAAAACTTGATTTTGTTACCAAAGAACAGCAAACCAACCCTTCGGCAACAGATACTAATATCCGCGAAGCTGCTATTGGTTTAGGTTACCGTGTACCGATGATCATCGCCTCGCCATGGACACGCGGTGGCTACGTATGTTCGGAAGTATTTGATCATACCTCATCGATACAGTTTGTTGAAGAGTTTTTGGCGAAGAAACTCAACAAAAAGGTAAAAGAAGAAAATATTACCGAATGGCGTCGTACCATTTGTGGCGATCTTACATCGGCATTCCGCCCTTATAACGGTGAGAAAATAGATGGTCCTGTATTTTTAGAGAAGAAACAGTTTATTGAAGATATCCACCAGGCGCAGTTTAAGGATATCCCGGCAAACTTTAAAAAGCTATCGGCTGCCGAAATTGAGCAGATCAATACAGATCATACCCAATCGCTATATTTTCCCAAACAGGAAAAAGGCGTTAAGCCATCGTGCGCGCTGCCTTATGAGTTGTACACCAATGGCCATTTTAATAAAGCGAACAATACTTACGAGATAGCTTTTAAAGCTGGTAACAAAGTGTACGGTCAACGCTCAGCAGGTTCGCCGTTTAGGGTGTATGCTGTTAATCCGTATCAAAAAGAACAATTGCGCGCATGGGATTACAGTGCCGCCGCCGGTGATACTTTAACCGACGAGTGGAAGATAGGCGATTTTGAAAATGGTGCTTACCATCTAAAGGTTTATGGCCCTAACGGTTTTTACCGTGAATTTTCGGGTAATAATAACAACCCACAAATCAAAATAACCTGCGATTACGAGGCAAGCCGTTTAAACGCAGCTAAGCTTACGGGTAATGTGGTTATTAATATTACTAACCAAGATAAAAAAGCGCATACCGTGGTGATCAGCGATAAAAGCTATAAGGCACAAGCCCAAACCCAGGTAATCCCTGCAGGCGGAAACGCAAAGTTGGTTTTAAACGTGACTAAAAGCCACAACTGGTATGATTTGGGTGTAACGCTAAAAGGGTTCGATACTTTTGAAGAGCGTTTTGCAGGGCGTGTTGAAACGGGCGCGCCAACCAAAACCGACCCGTTAATGGGTGGCGTTGTTTAATTATTGACGAAGGGTTAATTATTAATGTTCTCCGATCTGTTATATGATCAATCAGTCTGACAAAGAATTACTGCAGGATATCGCCCTCGGAAATGAACAGGCTTTCCAGATGCTGTTTAACCGGCACTGGAAAAGCCTGTTTTCATTTGTTTACCGCTTAACCCGCGATGAAGACCATACCAAAGATATTTTGCAGGACGTTTTTTTATATCTCTGGAAAAACAGGGAAAACCTGTACGCCGGTGATTCTTTTTTACCTTACCTCAATACGGTTGCCCGCAGCAATGTAATGTCGGCATTCAGAAAAGATAAAGTGCGTTTGCAGGGAGTAGAAGTATTATCCGAAGCTATAAAGCTATCTGATAATAGCGATGAGCAATTGTTGTTAAAAGAGGTAACCCTAACCGTTGATGCCGAGCTTTCAAAAATGCCGTTTAATATGCGGCAATGCTTCAGGCTGAGCCGTTATGAGGATAAGTCCATTCGTGAAATTGCGGCTGAGCTGAAGCTTTCGGAGCAAACCGTTAAGAATAATATCTCCGAAGCACTGCGCAGGTTGCGGATTTCTGTAGAGCAGGGCTCGTTGATTTACCTATCTGTTTTGGTAGTAAATGCAGTGTTGTAATTGTTAATAGAAGCTTAACTATTTATTAAAGTACTTTTTGACTTTTCGGGCGCTATGCTATGGAATGAAGAGTAAAAAGTACGAGGCGCTAAAACGCCTGTTTGAGCAATACGAAGATGGATCAATTCATCAGTCGCAAAAAGAAATAATTGACGATTGGTTTGATCAGCACCACAATGGGGAGATTGTTGATCTGCTCAAAGAGCCGGAACATGAAGCACGGATCTATAATGAGTTAAGCCTACGTATTATGAAACCGGTAAAACCGGTTGGTATAGTCCGCAAGCTTAGCCAGACTGGCTGGTTTCGCGCCGCCAGTATCGTTTTATTAGCAGGCGCCATCGCCGGGATATATTACAAAAAGCGTGATGCTGGTATTGACAAACCTGCATTGGCATTTCAAACATACCAAACCAAAAATGGTCAGGTTCAAAAAATTGAACTGGAAGACGGTTCAGTGATCTGGCTCAATGCGGCTACAACCTTAAGGGTACCTACGCCTTTTAAACAACGGTCAATTTATTTAGATAGGGGCGAAGCTTTTTTTGAAGTTAAGCACGATGCCAATAACCCTTTTACTGTTACAACCGGTAACTTCGTTACCAGCGATATCGGTACTTCTTTTAACATCAGGGCATATCATCCGGAAACCGAATACCGGGTTGAAGTAGCCTCCGGCGAAATAACTGTTGAGCGTTTGAACAGCTCAGGCAAACCTGAAATTTTAAACCGGTCAATTCGTCAGGGGCAAGTATTGGCTTATAGTGCAGCTGTTCATAAGAGTCAAATACTATTAAAATCTCCTGAACTGATACAAGGCTGGAAAACAAACGGAACACTTTATTTAGACAAGCTCACCCTGCCACAGATAGCAGAAGAACTTTCGCGTCATTTCAATATCCGGGCAATCGTCAAACGTCCGGAGCTTGATCTGCATCAATATAGTATAAATCTCGGTACTATGGATCTCAGCACCTCGCTGCGTGAACTAACGTTGCGTACCGGCATGAGCTATGAGCTTACCCCTAACAGTTTAATCATTAACCCTTCAGCAAGCAACATGAAATAAAAGAAAATCAATAAACAAAAAAAGCCGGAGGTGATCCCGCACTTCCGGCTGCAAAAGCGGGCGCTGTAGCAGCACCAGCCTATTTAATTAACTTGTCAAAATTAATTATCGCAACTAAATATGCAGCTTTTTATCCAATTAAGAAAAAAAATCCTGGAAAGAAATTTCCTTATCCAAGTCCCGATATCACTTATGGTGATACTATTTTTAACAACAGGTAACGCGGCCTTTGCCCAATCAACAGATGCATCCATTTCCGGCCAGGTAAAGGATGCTAAAGGCGCGGCTATGCCCGGTGTAAACATCTTAATTCAAAATACCTCAAACGGCTTCCGCTCGTCGGGTGTAACCAATAACGAGGGTAAATATACTTTCCGTCAGTTGCCTTTAGGCAGGCAGTATGTAGTTAAAGCTTCTTTTGTAGGTTACGATTCGCAGGTTAAAAACGAAATTTCGATTAACCAGGGCGATAGGGTTATCGTAGATTTTTTAATGTCGAACAACACCCTCGGCCTGAAAGAAGTTGTAGTTAAGGCCAACACCCTAAGCAGCCGTAACGACCGTTTGGGCGGCAGCACCTCTATCAACGCCCGTACCATTCAGCAGATCCCGGCGCTGAACCGTAATTTTACCAATCTGTTATCGCTTGCACCAACATCAAACGGTGGGTCGGTTAGCGGCCAGTTGCCATCATCAACCAATTATTTGATCGACGGTACCAGCGCCCGCAGTAATCTTACATCGGGTGCGGTAGGCAGTGGCCCTTACTCGCTTTCGTTAGAGGCTATCCGCGAGTTTGAGGTATCAACAAATATTTATGATGTATCGCAAGGCCGTGCGGGTGGTGGTACCGTGAGCGCGGTTACCAAATCGGGTACCAATACGCTTACAGGTTCGGCTTTTGATTATTACCGTTCAGATGCTTTGGCCAGCCCCTATGATATCCGCGGTAACAGGCGCGAACAAAACTTTACTACAAATCAATACGGTTTTAGTTTAGGCGGCGCCATTGTTAAGGATAAATTGTTCTTCTTTACGGCTCTTGATCGTCAGGAGCAGTCGGCGCCATTTTACATTGCCGATATCAAGTCAGACGCTGATGCTATATCCCTGCGCATCAGTAAGGGCATGTTAGATAGCGTTATCAATATCGGCCGTGCAAAATACGGTTTGGGCAGTGGACCGCAAGTTGGCGAGTTTCCGAGAAAAACAACCGCCAATACGTTTTTTGCCCGTATCGACTGGCAGATCAACGATAAAAACCGTTTAACCATCAGGAACAATTACAGCGATTGGAACAATCCGAACAGTACAGATGATAACTCAAACATTAATCTGTTTGAAACCTATGGTAACTTCAAATCGCGCGAAAACACTACGCTGGCATCCTTACGTACACAGTTTAGTTCCAGCTTTTTGAACGAGTTGAAATTGCAATGGCAAAGCGCTAAACGCGATTATACGCCAAATAATCAACTGCCGTCGGCAAATATTCCGCGTGCTATTGTTACCGTGCGTTCAACCCTGCCAAACGGAACCATCGGTAGTACTTCGGTGCAATTAGGCGGTCAGCGTTTTACACCGGAGAGCGACCTGGAAAACCAACTGCAATTGGTGAACACCAGTTACCTCACTAAAGGGAAATACAACTTTACCTTTGGTACCGATAATACGCTTACCTACCTCAATACCTATATCTCGAACGAACAAAACGGCAGGTTTATTTTTAACAATATTAAAGAGTTTGACGACCTGAACCCAACCCGATTTGTGCGTGAAGTGCCTATCGACGGTATCCCATCGGTACAACAATATGTTTTAAACCTATCTGCTTTCGGCCAGGTGCAGTTTGAACCGGTAAAAAACATCAGCGCCACTTTTGGCTTGCGTTGGGATTTAACCAGCTATTTAACCAAAGGCGATTATAACCCGGTTGTTGATAAAGCTTTAGGTTTAAGAACAGATGCCAATCCAACCGATTGGAATAACTTTCAGCCAAGGGTACAGTTTTCATGGGATGTGCAGGGTAAAAAGACTGATATTATCCGTTTAGGCGGCGGTATTTTTTCGGCCAATCCAATTAACTATGCACAGGTAAACAATATCCAAAACAGCGGTACCAAAGTTGCCTCAATTGATATCACGAGGCCAAATACCGGTACCAACCTGGTTCCTAAGCCAAATTTCCCGGCTTACCGTAACGATCCGTCGACGGCTCCCGGCCTGATTCCCGGCGCGCCAACGGTATCAACCATCAACCTTAATGATCCGCATTTGCAGATCCCAACCATCTACAAAGCCAACTTAAGCTATAACCACTTATTTGGCGATTATCTGCGTTTAGGCGTAAACTTCCTGGTGAGCCGTACCACCAATAACTATGTTTATTTGGATCGTAACCTTGTTGATCAGCCTTATTTTACGCTTTCAAATGAAGCTAACCGCGGGGTGTTTGTACCGGCAAATACCATTTCATCTGCAGGTGTTACCGATAACGTTCAGGGGCGTAAAACGCAACTGGTTGGCCGTACCCTTATTTTAACTAACGGTGCTAAGCTAAACCAGCAGGCTTTTGTATTTGATGGCGATTTTCGTTACTATAAAGATGGCTTCCTGTCGTTCAGCTACACCTGGAACAATACAAAAGATAATACATCATACAACGGTAACGTAGCCAATACATCCACGTTTCGCCCAATCAAATCAGATCCGCGCGATTTGAGCGAGATGGATTATTCGGATAACCAGTTCAGGAGCAAAATTGTGGTTTACGGTTCAACCCCAACCTGGAAAGGTTTCTCATTCAGTGGCAGGTTTACCGGCAGCGGTGGTACCCGTTATTCATTAACTGTTGATTCGGATATCAACGGCGACTTTGTTGGCGGCCCCGGCACCGATAATGACCTGGCCTTCGTATTTGATCCAAACAACCCGAACACCCCGGCAGCTGTAAAGGCTTCGATGGAAAAAGTGCTGAACAACCCGGATAACCGTGCTAAAGATTACATCAGGAAAAGTATCGGAAAAATTGCCAACAGAAACGGTGGCAGCAACCCTTTTTCGGGTACGTTTGATGTTAGGCTGGCAAAAAGCTTTCATACTTATAAAACCCAGCAGCTTACCATCACTGCCGATGTGTTCAACTTTGCCAACTTGCTTAACAAAAACAAAGGTGTTAACTATAACCTTGGCCAGCAAACCTTATACACGGTTACCGGCTTTAACCAGGCATCTAAACAATACAATTATCGTGTAAACGAAAACGTGGGCGTAACAACTGCAAACGGTACACCATACCAGATTCAATTGGGCGCACGGTATTCATTTTAATACAATGTAAACAAACAATAAAAACAATTATCAAAAGCGGGCAGGTTTTACCTGTCCGTTTTTGATGTTTAAATTAAAGCTTATGAAAAGACTCTTACCCACTTATTCCATTGCCGAAAACATATTGCCTTGTAATGCCCGGTAACACTAAATGGTATGTTTAAGTTAAGGTGTTTTTTGTTTTGGGTTATGTTCCTGTTACCTTATTTGCTTTTGGGGCAAACAACCAAAAGTAGTTTGTCTGGTATTATCAGTGATCCCAATAAAGTAGTAATAGAGGGGGCTGTGGTGCACATTACCTATATGCCCGCCTCAACACAATATGGTTGTTCAAGTAATAAAACAGGCCGCTTTTACCTGCCCGATCTTAAGCCTGGTGGCCCGTATCAAATTGAGATTTCCTGCACCGGTTATGAGCCTTTCCTGCAGCAAAACTTTTATCTGACGCTGGATGAACCCGAAGTACTTAATGTAATTTTAAAAAGCAAACAAACCCAGCTCTCCGAAGTGCACGTAAACGCATCTCCTTTAAACCGGCCGGTTTTAATAACAGCGCAAACCGGGCCGGCCACAAAAAGCAGTATGCAAAACATAAGCGGCTTACCTACTATTAAAAGAAGTATTAATGATTATATCAGGCTTACACCCCAGTCTTTCGGGCCGGCTATTGCAGGAGGAAATTACCGGCAAAACTTCATTACGATTGATGGCTCAGAATTTAACAATAATTTTGGCGTGGGCGATAATTTGCCTGGCAACGGTGCCCAGCCCGTATCACTGGATGCAATTGACCGGCTTTCGGTAAACGTTGCACCCTTTAATGCCATTTGGGAATCGGGCTTTATCGGCAGCACCATCAATATAACAACCCGAACAGGTACCAATCAAACAGAAGCATCTGTTTATCGTTTTTACCGAAATCAAAACAGCTATGGGTATCGCGCCGGAAATGCCTCATTTGATAAAAAAGATCTGTCATACCACCAGGACGGAATCCGGATTGGTGGCCCGCTGGTAGCCAATAAGTTATTTTACTTTTTAAGTGCCGAGAGTGAAGTCGAAAAATACAATCCGCAGCAATTGATCCCCGCTACAAATGATATGCCCTACGGTAGTGGGCCTAACACTGCCCGACCAACAGTTACCGAACTGAACGAAATAGGCAATTATCTGCGCAATACTTATAGCTACAACCCGGGCAGTTACAGTAACTACGAGTTTGAAAATAAAAGTTATAAAATATTGGGGCGGATAGATTGGAATATAGGTGATAATAACACGTTCAGCATCAGGTATAACCAGCTAAGCAGTACCCGTCCCGAATTGGTTAACGGTTCGCGCAGTCCTTTAACCGCTTTTCCGGCAGGGGCGGGGCGACGCAATATTAATGCTTTGCCTTTTAGCAATTCTAACTTCAGCACCAAATCTAATTTTTATTCATTGGCTGCCGAGTGGAACGCTAAACTCAAATCAGGCGTTTACAATACGCTAAGAGCATCGTATACCCGGCAGTACGAGCCCAGGCAATCGGATAGTAAACCGTTTCCTTTTGTTGATATTTTGAAGGATGGTATCCCATTTACCTCATTTGGGTATGAGCCCTTTACTTATGGAAACAGCCGGAATGTAACTTTGGCTTCGCTCATTGATTATATTAACTGGAACCACAATAAAAATAACTGGCTGGCTGGGGCGCAGGTTGATTACAGCCGCACCAGCAATACCTATATCCCTTTTGGCACAGGGTACTATACTTTTGCATCCTGGGATGATTTTGCATCCGGTAAATCGCCGGTTGACTACGCTATTACTTACTCTACGATTCCGGGTACGGCGCAGCCATCATACAATTTCAAATACGCCAACCTGGCGTTGTTTGCTCAGAATACGATTATACTTGGCAAGCGTTCAAGCATTACTACGGGGTTCAGATTTGATATTCCATGGTTCCCGGAAGGCCTTGCCGAAAATGAAGGTATCGCGAAGCTTACGTTCGCCAACGGTCTGCATCTTCATACTTCACAATTACCATTTGTATCGTTATTATTATCGCCCCGTATTGGCTTTTCGGCTTATCTTGGGGCTAACGAAAAACTTCGCCTGCGTGGCGGAACAGGCGTTTTTACGGGTCGCATTCCTTTTGTATGGATCATTAGTCAGGCCAGGTACTCGGGTTTGCAACAGGTAACTCAAACCTGGCAGGGCAAGCAAAATACGCCCGGCCCGTTCAGTCCGGACCCACAACGGTATGTGTCCGACGTTGCTGTGCAGCAGCCAGGCTTACCTGCAATTACCAGCGTTTTATCAAAAGAATTTAAAATGCCGCAAACCTGGAAAAGCAGTGTTGGCATTGATGCCCGTTTACCAGCAGGATTTATAGCCACTACCGAACTGCTTTACAATAAAGATATTAATGCTATAGTTTTTAATGATGCTAACCTCGTAGCCCCCAGGCAGCTGGATATTGCAGGTTACCCGGATAACCGTTTGGTGTATCCGGCAGCCAATAGCCGGCGTTTTATTAATCCTTTAAATACTGCCGGAAAGCCTGACGTTAATGGTAACTCGCCCTTTAACGCTGTAGTGGTAAGCAATTCATCAAGGGGGTATTACTGGTCTGCAACGTTTCAACTGGAACGAAGGTTTATAGGCGGTTTTTCTATGTCGGCAGCTTATATCAAAAGCATGGCAAAAAACCTGAATGATGGCGATGGCGACCAAACCTTATCGGCTCTGTATGCCAAACCAACTGTTAATGGCATCAATACACCCGAATTGGGTTATGCAGGCTATGTGAGCCCGAACAGGGTAGTTACTTCGCTTATTTATCGTAAACGCTATCTTAAAAAATTTGGAATAAGCGTCGGCCTGGTTTACCAGGGAGCTGTCGACGGACGTTTTTCTTATACTTATGCCCAGGATTTTACACACGACGGTACTAATAAATCATTGATATATGTGCCGCGCAGTCCGTCGGAAATTACTTTTGTTCCGTTAACAGTAAACCAACCGGGTAGGATAACTTATACTGCAACCCAGCAAAGCGAGGCATTTTTCAAGTATATTGACCAGGATGCGTACCTGCGTACCCGTAAAGGTAAATATGCCGAGCGGAATGGCGCAATGTTACCCTGGCGAAATCAGTGGGACCTTAAACTTACCCACGATTTTATCCTCAGCGATAAAATTGTTAAACATACCCTCCAGCTATCATGGGATATTTTTAATATTGGGAACCTGCTTAATAAAAACTGGGGATTGAAAAAGCTGGTGAATGCCAGCTCCATTTTAATGCCGGCAAACCTCGCCGATGTAAGGCCTGGCGGCAATACTAAGCCAACGTTTCAACTGGCTACTGTAGGTGGCCGGTTGGTAACTGAAACGTTTAAAAATGACGTTAGTTTAAATTCTACTTACTCGATGCAGGTAGGGATACGATATTTATTTAATTAGATTTATAAGTTAGGGTAGGAATTGACTTTTTGAGCCCTGATGGTTTGTTTGTCAGCTGCCCGCCAAAACTCATACCAGTTAACGGACGAGCTACAGCGTTGGTTTTTTACTGTTGCAGGAGAATATTATACATTGTATTGAGGAGAGTCGCAAATCACCCTCACATTTGGCGCTAATGCCCCCGAAACCCGAAACCTGCTATGCTTAACTTTGTTTATCACCAAAAAAAATCGCCTATGTTACCCATTAAACCTCACCTTTGGTTCGACAACCAGGCCAAAGAAGCCGCCGAATTTTACGCCGCCTTAATGCCGGATTCAGCTATCAGCTATGTTAACCAGCTGCATAACACGCCATCCGGCGATTGCGATATTATAGAATTTACCATAGCCGGACAACCTTTTATGGCTATTAGCGCAGGGCCGCTATTTAAGTTTAACCCTTCAATTTCGTTTATGATCAATTTTGATCCTTCGCGTGACCCGGACGCGGCACGGCATATCGACGAGGTATGGAGCAAGTTAACAGCTGGCGGAACAGTAATGATGCCACTTGACCGTTACCCATTCAGTGAGCGCTATGGCTGGGTGGCCGATAAATACGGTGTGTCATGGCAACTGATCCTGACAAACCCTGCAGGGGAACCAAGGCCGGTTATTATACCATCCATGATGTTCACCGGCGCGGTAGCGGGCAAAGCCGAAGAGGCTATCGATTTTTATTGTTCGGTATTTAAGGAGAGTAAAAGAGGTACTACTGCCTCACGGCCCGAAGATATGGGGCCGGATAAGGCAGGTACATTGCTCTTTGCCGATTTTTATATAAACCAAACCTGGCTGGCCGCTATGGATAGCGCTCATAACCATGGCTTTGGATTTAATGAAGCTGTTTCCCTGCTGATAGAATGCGAAACCCAGGAAGAGATAGACTATTACTGGTCGGCACTTTCGGCCGATCCTAAAGCCGGGCAATGTGGCTGGCTCAAGGATAAATATGGTGTATCCTGGCAGATATCATCAACCTTTATGTCTGAAGTGCTTAAAAATGGTACGCCCCAGCAAATTGACCGGGTGACACAAGCATTCCTACCTATGAAGAAATTTGACATGGCTGCTTTGCAAAAAGCTTATCAGGGCTAATAAACATCAACAATATGAAAACAAAAAAAATCTGGGCTAATTTCAGTGTAAAAGACGCGGAGCGCACTAATCAATTTTATACACAACTGGGTTTTACCCCTAACGGAACTAATAAATATCCGAAGTTAGCCAGTTTCCTTTTTGGTGATGATAATTTCGTGATCCACTTTTTTGAACAGGGTTCACAAATAGATGAATATTTGGCGCCCGCCTCAACAACAGGCAGCGAAATTATTTTCACCCTCGCCGCCGATACCGAGGCTGAAGTGAATGAATGGTCAGAGCAGGTAAAAAACGCCGGAGGTACTATATTAAAGAATGTTGAGCGGGATGAAGCCAACTATTATGGATTTGCATTTGCCGACCCCGACGGCCATAAATTTAATGTATTGTTAATGGATAATATGTGAGCTGGATTTATCCAAACTTAAGGAAAAACCTAAGGCATGTCTGCCCGCATTATTGAGCATGGTTGTTATTTTGCATAAAGGGCAGTACCACTTGATAAGCTGTTTTTTTCTCCCAGCGTGCTATCAACCAGGCAATAAAGCTTAGGGTAAAAATGTCGTTATTCTCGGCTTTGCTTAGCATGTTTAAAACAGTTTTTTTATATGCCGGATCAAAAGCTATGTCGGGTTTTAGTAAATATTTCTCTACCAGGCTCAGAAACAATAGCACACGTTCTTCGGAAGTTTTTAGCAGATACTTCTTATATCGCCGTCGGAAGCTGCTTATCCGGGACATAGCCAGCTCAATGTTGGAGAACTGTGCCTGTATCAAAATTTCCATCAGGTTTTTTCGAATGGTCCACAACATCCCCATCTTTTTTTCATACCAGGCATCAGTGCGCGTCAGTAAGGTTAGCTGTTTCAAACTTTCACGGTTGTTGCAGAGGGCTAAAAACATGGTCAGGCATATTTGTAAATCTTCTATGTCTTCCGGTTTAGATTTGTGCTTTGTATTGTAGAGCGATTTCTTCAACAAAGTAATCGCATCGTCGGCAAAGTCTGTGTAGAACAGGTTAAGTGCAGAGAGTAGTTGATAGCGTAGATAAAACAAAGTGTAGTACCGGCTATCCGTTAACATCAAATCCATCATTTCTTTAAGATAGGATGCACTCTTTACGAAATCCTTTCGCCTCAAATGAAAGTTAGCCAAAAAGTACATGATGGATATATGGTAAAAAAGATAGGACTGTTTATATGTATGGCTCTGTATAAATAGATTAGTGCGGTTGACGTAGCGCTCTATCAATCCATAATTCTGCTGTATTGCCGCATATTCATTGGCTATGAAAAGGATTTGGTAAATGGATTTATAGGTCATCAGGTCCTGCGCAGAAATTTTGTATTTCCGGATGGTGGTTATCATCAGGGCCGTCAAATTAACGATCTTTCCTTTCAGGTGTATCTCCTGCAGTTCCTGTCGCAAAAAGGCATAAGCCATATTGAGCTTAGCGTCGCGTTGCATATCCGCCTGGTTTCGTAAAAGGCGCGCGGTCAACGCTTCAAGGTTTTCTGCTCCCGGCAGATGCGCATACTGGAGTTTTAACAGTAAAAGCTCATTCAATAAGTTAAACTGCTCCAGATGTTCAGCCAGTCGTTCGGCCTTATCCAAACATTTAAAGGCTATTTTGATCACATCATTTTCTAATAAAAAACGTCCCACTACTACCAGGCGTAACGCGTCGTAAGTGTCGGAATGACTGCTTTCAAAAGTTTTCTGCGATAGGAATAGCAGCAAATTATCCTGCAGACGTTTACGTAGAGCATAATACGCATCGTTATTTTTATCCGATTCGTAGAGATTATTTAAACCATATATATCGTCAGTTTCTATTAAATCAAGTAGCTGTAGATTTTTTACATCTGACCGTTTGTTTTTTTGCTGTAAAAACTGTTTAAAAAGCTTTTTATCAGCGTCATTGAGTAGGCGTGTTAACTCAAAAAGCGAGTCCATATTAGCTATTTTGTTTCAGTTAAAGATAAGATAATGATAAATTATATCGTCAGTAATTTTGATATTATGACTTTTTTACCTCTGCTTTCCGCCCGACATTTGGTTCCATATTAATCAATAAAACAAAACAAACATGGAACCGCTACAAAACAAAACAGAAGAAACTTCAACCAATGTAAAATATGGTGATAAGGTCAGAAATCCATTTAAACCAACCGCCGCGTTTATCGGCGCCTCCTGGTTTGCCTTATTGGCAGGAATGGTAGGCTATTGCATAGGCCTTTGGAATGCAGGTATGGCATTGAACGAAAAGGGTTACTACTTCACCATTTTATTGTTTGGCTTATTCGCGGTTATCTCGGTACAAAAAAGCGTTAGGGACAGGTCTGAAGGGCTTGCTGTAACAGATCTTTACTACGGCCTGAGTTGGTTTGCCACTATTGCTGCAATAATCCTGTTAACTATTGGCCTGTGGAATGCAGATCTGGCCCGGAGTGAGAAAGGTTTTTATGCCATGGCATTTTGCTTAAGCTTGTTTTCGGCCATTGCCGTTCAAAAAAATACCCGCGACGCGAAGATGTTTGAGGATAAAGAGCTGTAACGTAGCGGTTGCCGCCCCGCAGTGCCTTGCCTGGCAAGCCTGTGGGGCTTTTGTTTACCGCCCCAGCCCAATATAATGAACCCAACCAGGATTGTTTATTGGCACTTTAAATAGTACTTGTTTTTTAAGGTGCTATAATATTGGTTCGAATCCAAATGGGATTGTATGAGGAGCTGCCTATTTAAGTATAAGCAGCTTTTTGCATTTTTAGTGAGCGGATATTGAGCGGATTTGTAAAAGTAGGTAGATAGCCTGCTTTACTTATCAAGAACAGCACTTGTTCCTCGCCGGGATCTGGCCTTCTCAAATTTGAGCAAAGCGCTGTCCAACGGCATGCCTTGCTTGTAAATGCAGTCGCAGAAAACCTGGCAGGCATTAGTGTTTTTGCCGCTCCCGCATTGGTTTCGACATTCTTCTTCCGAATTACCCGGTACAATCTTATAGAGATAAAAAGTGCCAAAGATGATGAAAGCGATTACCGCGATGCAGCTGCCAAAAAAATAGACACGCAATCGTTTGCCGATGGGCTTTGTAATTATTGATGTGGCCTTTGGACTTGGTTTGATGAAGATATATTTTAAACGGTCATAATCCCAGATCAATAAGTACAAGCATGCCAGTAGCATAAAAGTGATGAGCCGTGTGCCGTCAAATCGGGTAGCATAGGTGAGTACGGTGATATTGACTATCATCGTAAAATAAGCAATTGCACCAAGTAAGGCTGTTCGTGGAACCAATAGGAAGATCGCAATGGTCAATTGCGCGATGCCGATAAAGGTGTAATAATAACCGGTTTGCAGCAATGCGTCGAAATAATGCCCCAAAGGATTATTATGCGGCAGGCCTTCGGCGAAACGCTGACCCATGACCTTTACAATTCCGGTAGGCAGGAAGCTTATGGCCAAAACGATGCGGCAAAACACCGCGAAGCGCTGGAACCATTTGTCGGCTTTCGCTTCATCATAAATGGCTCTTAGTTTAAGCATAGCAAGCTTTGAATTTACTTTTTGAAGGTCTCATCCCCAGTACATTTAGTTACAAATCTATAAAAATAAACTTTGTAATTAAAAGTACTTTTAAATTAAAAAATCAAAAAGACTGGCCTTTTGTGATAAGAGAAAAAGGCCCGCTATGATTTATTTTGCGGGCCTTTAAATAATTAAGGCTTATAACCCGTTAATAATAGCTTGCGATACAACTTCTCCAATCATCATGGTAGCCGCATTGGTATTAGCGGATGTTATAGTCGGCATAACCGAAGCATCAGCAATTCTCAGCCCGGTAATACCATGCACTTTTAGCTGGCTGTCAACAACAGCATCTGATCCTACGCCCATTTTACAAGTGCCTACCGGGTGGAAATAGGAGGTAAGGGCATCCCGGATAAAACCTTCGATGGCTTTTTTACCGATAACGTTTTTAGGCGCGATCCATCTACTGGTAATGTTTTTGAAAGCTGGCTGCGAAATGAGCTCCATGCCAATTTCTACGCCTGCAACCAGGGCCTGCAAATCTTCGGGCTCGAAAATAAAGTTTGGCTGAATTTCAAGAGGGCCATCATGACGGGCTGTTTTCATTTTAAGATACCCTTTACTTTTTGGGCGTACCAAGCCTGGCACCAGGCAAAAAACATTTTCGGGTACATCATATTGTTGTGCAATCTCGTGAGTTAAGTAAGGCACCTGTAATGGTAAATACATTAAATCGGGTACTTGTAATTCCGGTTTGCTTTTCCATAGCGCGGTACTTCCTGCCAGGTTATTATTACGGATACCGAGCGGAATATTTGCTTCAAAGCACAAACCTGCAACCAGGGGATGATCCTGTAAATTTTTACCTACTCCCGGCAAATTAATTACACTTTTTATACCAAGCTTTTTAAGTTCTTCGCTATCGCCTATCCCCGAAAGCATCAGGATCCTGGGCGTGTCTATAGCACCTGCAGATAGTATAACCTCCTTATCGGCAAATACAGTGTGCATCTCGCCATTTAACTCAAAGTTGAGGCCCAGGCAATGGGTATCATGAAAATTAAGCTTTAAAACTTTGGCGTGCGTCAGGATAGTTAGGTTATCATGATCCATCACCGGTTTCAGGTATTCGGTTGGGCTCGACCGCTTGCCATCGCGAACATTTAGAACCATTTTTCCTACACCTTCGGGGGCTGGTCCGTTGGTATCCTCAAGTACCGGCATGCCATAAGTTCGGCCGGCCTCAATTAAAGCAGCTGGCACAAAATGAAGGTTTTTGGCATTTTCAATGGCTATTGGGCCGTTTGCTCCGTGGAAGTCGGTTGCTCCACCTTCCCAGTCTTCAATTTTTTTGAAGAAAGGTAATACCGAATTGTAATCCCAACCGGTATTTCCTGCTGCTGCCCATCCATCATAATCGGCTTGGTTTCCCCGCGTCCAGGTAATGGCATTAATACTTCCGGATCCACCAAGTACCTTGCCACGCGGAACAGGTATAACCCTGTTGTTGATAAACGCTGTTGGCTCATAAGCATAAAAATAATCATGCGGGGCGCCAATATTGTGCACCCATTGCATCGGCTCGGCAATGCTTTCTATTCCGGCGTCTGAGCCACCTGCTTCCAGCAATAGTACAGAAACGCCTGCGGTATCCGCTAAACGGCGCGCGATAACGCAGCCTGCAGATCCGGCACCTACAATAATGAAATCGTATTTGTTTTTTATTGGGGGCAAAGTCCCTTTGGTGCCCTCATTGTACCTTAATTTTTCGTCTGTCATAGGAATGAATTTTAATGATGCTCAAAATTAGATCCGCCCGATCGCACTATCTATACCACAAAGAGGGGGAATATATCCTCTGTTTTGGGGAGGTTATCAACGTGTAACTCGGTTGTAATTAACCAGCGTAAACCATTGGTTTCTTATCGAAAACAGTCCGAGGCGAAAGCGCCGATAAGCATAGCAAGCGCGGCAGGTTGATCCAGTTCAATACAATGACCGGCTTCCGGGATCTTAAAAATCTTATTTCTCCATTTTGGGAGACCTGATTGTTCAAGATAATCAGTTTGAATAAGCCGCTCCTGTGAGCCATACGCAACAGCGATTGGTAGATTGGCTGCAATAAGATTGGCAATTTTATCTGTAGCGTTGGGCATTCTGAGCGAATTGCCGAGCGCTGCTCTAAACTGGGGATCTGTTTTTTTGAATACCATTTTGTAATGATCCTTTATAGGTTGATTGTCTTTGAAAATAAAATGGTCAACCAAAAAGTCTATTTCTTCATCAGCAGGAGTTGCTTTGAAAGCAGCGGCAGCCGAAACGCCGGGCTGGATCATATCTTTCACTGTTATGCTCCTGGATGTAAGCATAGCCCCGCATAAAAAGATTCCCTTACAATTGAGCGGAAATGCTTTTATCTCGCCAATGATGCTTGTACCAAGTGATGTTCCTACCAGGATAAATTCTTTTTCATGTATCTGGGTTAAAAATGCATTGAGGTGCTGTGCGAGCCCTTTTGTTGTATAATCTGCATCCGGGTTATTACTTCTGAATGATAAACCATGCCCGGGCAGATCGACAGCGATGAGCGTATGCTTTTGAAGTACATTTTGGATAACTAAGCTGTCCCAGGTATGCAACGATTGTGAATTGCCATGGACGAAAATGATAGCGCTTTGGCTATGGCCGGTTTTTCTATAATTAAGCATATGGTAATTGTGTTTGCTATTGCCAAATAAATTGTGGTTGTAATAGCTTTTTTAGAGGGGCCCAATTTGGGATATAAATACCGGCGCCAGGCACAATAAGATTTATCTTTTTGTAACCTGGCCGCGGTTTGTGAACCTTTCTTGAACATGACCTTTTTTGACAGGAACCACAGGTGCCGCTATACCGGTATTTTAATTCAATTCAACTTATTTGGCGAGGAAGTTTATAGCTTCCTGCACAAACTCATCATGATACTGAAATATTGCCGCGTGCCCGGCATCAGGATAAGTAATTAAGTCGGCGTTGGGGATGTTTTTATATAGGTTTACAGCATTAATTACAGGAACAGGGATATCTTGCTGTCCCTGGGCTATTAACACCGGTTGTTTTATTGTTTTTAATTCGCTAAACGCGTTGGGATAAGGTTGCGCCCATCCCAACACTGCTGTTAGTTGGGCCCCGCCACTTTGCTCGTTTACAGGCAGGTCCCGGTCGGTAGTACGTTTTTGTGTTCTGGCATAGGATTCTTTTCCTGCGGCTATGCTCTTTGCAGAGCTTGTGAAAGCAAAACGTAACAGGCTTTCTTCCGGAGTTAAGCCGGCAGCGGCAGCTAACAAATTAGGCAGGTTTGAAAGCCCTTCACTTCCTTTAGGGCCTGTTCCTGTAAGGATAATTTTATTGATCAGTTCGGGATGCGTCAGCACCAATTGCTGGCTGATAAAACTTCCCATCGAGAAGCCCATAATATTAACCTTGGTATAGCCCAATGCCTTAATGAAATTGGCGGCATCGCTGGCCATCGCTGCAATATTATCCGGTGTTGTTCCTTTAGATGAGCCAACGCCCTGGTTATCAAAGATGATCACTTTGTACTTTTGAGCCAGGCCGTTGGTGATTGCCGGATCCCAGTCATCCATTGAACCACCCAATGCCGATAATATAACCAGGGGGATGCCATCCTTATCTCCCAAAACCCGGTAAGCATAGCTGTTGCCGGCTACATCAATAAATTTAGTAGGAGCGGTTTGATGATAATCAACAATCGCGGTTGATATTCCTTTACCCGGTCCGTTGTCTTTCTTGCAGGATGCAAAGCCGAGAGCCAGGATGGATAAAATGATCAATTGTTTTGTGGACCTGAATAGCGTTCTGTTTTTCATAGATAGATTATTTTATGCCTT
Source organism: Mucilaginibacter endophyticus (assembly GCF_003351025.1). Classification (GTDB taxonomy): domain Bacteria; phylum Bacteroidota; class Bacteroidia; order Sphingobacteriales; family Sphingobacteriaceae; genus Mucilaginibacter; species Mucilaginibacter endophyticus. The sequence continues at coordinate 714,862 of NZ_QPCG01000001.1, forward strand.
AATTGACGCTGCAAAAGTATTTTTTGAGGCAGCCTTGCCTAATCACGACTTGCCGAACTATACAAATTGGATGCTGAAATAGCCAACTTTGGTTGCCGAATGGGACCGTGACAGAGGCGGGATCATAAAAATTTACTGCTCAAGTACCGGGGCATCCGTTATTTTTTCAAGTACCGATGCCGGCAGGTAAGGCCTTCCGCCGGTTGCCGGTACACAGGTGCCCGTGAAAACGGCCTGCGTCATTAATTTGTTATTGCAAACGATAGTCTGTTTAAAATGCAGCTTTGGCAAGCCCTCTTTATCTTTATATAGGGCACAGGTAACTTTGAACTCGTCGCCCCGCTTCAGGGACCTGATAAAATTGATGGTATAACCGGAAAGCACCATATAGATGCCATTTTTAGCCTCCGTTTCAAAATCAAACCCCAGTATTTCCCTGATATAATCATGCCTGCAGTATTCCATGTAAAAGGGATAGTAAAGGCCATCCATGATTTCCTGAACATCTATATGTTCGTCTTTGGCAATGTAAGTTTTTGAATATTCCATGATTTTAAAATTTCTGAGGGGAGCAAAAGTATCCGTCGCTCCTGTTTTGGGAAATCACCAAAATGAGGGATATAAACTCACCGCCAATTCCTGTAACGTCCCCGAATTAGGTGATAGCCGATTTGTTTTGAAGCGCTGAATTTTGTTTCACTATAATTAAAGTTCTGGAATAGTCCGATTTGCCGGACAAACAGAACCTTTCAGATACCTTGAAAATAATATGACAACTAAAATCAGCATTCCAAACCGCCTTGCAGAGGGCGAACACTTCGCGGAAGTAAACGACATTATTATACATTATTATGTGGCCGGTAATGGCCCGGTATTGCTGCTTCCATCACCGGGTTGGGGGCCATCGGTAAATTATATTATGCCTTTACCGCTTTTTGAGCAATATTTTACCATGGTGTATTTCGATACGAGGCACAGCGGAAGATCGACCGGGCCGGAAGACAGTACACAATATGCACTCGATAACTTTATAGCCGATATAGACGCGCTCAGAATCTACCTCGGGCAATCCAAAGTTTATATCGCAGGCCATTCGGGGGGCGGCCACCAGGTGCTTGAGTATGGGATTCAGCACAGCGAAAACCTATCAGGAATTATCGCCATCGACGCGATTGCAGCTACGGATGAACTGCGCGCCGAAGAAATGATGAAACGGATCATGAAGAAAAAGACAGAGCCCTTTTACCTTGAAAACCCGGAGTATTATGAAAAGGCTACCGCGTTTATGATGGGAATGGGAACAGATAAAACGCCGCGTACATTGGAAGAGATCATCGGCACCATGGGCGGATTTTATTTTCATGACCCCAGCCTCGCCGCGAAGACCTTTCAAAATCTCGACCTGAATGATACCGTTTTCGCATACACTAATTCAAACGGTTTCCAGGGAAAGAATTTGCTTGGTGAATTGCACCGCATCACCGTACCTGTATTGATAATTGTTGGCGATGATGATTTCATTTGCGATCCTGTATCACAGGCCGCAAGGATCCGTGCAAATATCGCCGGTTCAAAGCTGGCCGTTATCAGCAATTGTGGCCACATGCCATGGATTGAACAGCCTGCTGAATTTTATGAACAGTGCGAAATTTGGTTTAGCGAACAGCAATTGAAGAAATCATGAATAACATTTGCAAATCAGCGCCACCCCGGATCAGGCCATCATGCTTAATGTCTGGTTCAGCAGGTATTTTGCCTGTTCTGAAGTGAAAGCATTATACTTTCCGGCGCAGAGATACCACCTTCGTTTCATAATTCTATCTTAAATATTTAATTATGAAAACGATAAAAAGTGTTTATGTGAACGGAGCGTTCATTGAACCCCACGGTACCGAAATTGTAAGTGTCATTTCTCCGCTTAACAAAAAAGAAATAGCTCAAATTGTTTATGCTGATGAACAGGATACTTTGGCTGCAATTGAGGCGGCAAAGGCCGCGTTGCCAGGATATAGCAAAAGCACAATAAATGAACGTGTTGAATATCTGACAAAAATCAGCGCCGAGATTGAAAAGCGGATAGATGATCTCATCCATGCGACAACTTTGGAATATGGAGCTCCCGGTGAAAGAGCAAAGTGGGCTAATCTGATTGCTGCTACGACTTTTTCAAACCAGGCTGCAATGCTTCAGCAGTATTCATTTTCAAAGCAGGTGAATGAATCAACAGTTATCATGGAACCGGTTGGGGTGGCAGCATTGTTTACCCCCTGGAATGCCGTAGCCGGTTCAATTGCTATTAAAGTTGCGGCGGCATTGGCGGCCGGTTGTACCATAATCCTTAAACCAAGTGAATTTGGATCATGGCAGGCCGAAATCATTATGGAATGTATTGCTGCTGCTGGTTTGCCAAATGGCGTTGTTAATATGGTTAACGGGAACGGTGCAGTTATTACCAAGCCAATAATGGAAAGCAGTGAGGTTACTAAAATTTCGTTTACCGGTTCAACTTTAGTTGGCAGAATTCTGGCGAAGCAGGCGGTAGATACCATGAAAAGGGTGACATTGGAGCTTGGTGGAAAATCGGCCAATATTTTATTGGAAGATGCTGACCTTGCCAAAGCTATCCCTATGGCACTGCAAGCCGGATTTATGAACAACGGTCAGGCCTGCATTGCCGGAACAAGATTATTGGTGCCGGAATCAAAACTTAATGAAGTTAAGGACTTGCTGTTCCGTGAATCGGCGAAGTTTATTGTTGGTGATCCTTCTTCGGCAGATGTCAAAATAGGACCGCTTGCAAGTCAAAAACAATATGATCGTATCCAGCAATATATTCAAACCGGAATAAGTGAAGGAGGAGAGCTACTTACAGGCGGTTTAGGTCATCCCGAAGGTTTGGATCAGGGCTATTATGTAAAGCCAACAATCTTTATTAACGTCAATAATGAGATGACCATTGCCAGGGAAGAGATCTTTGGCCCTGTACTGTCTGTAATTGCTTATAGTAATGAAGAAGAAGCGATACAAATTGCCAATAATTCTGAATATGGTTTGATGGCCTACGTTAGTTCTGCTGATGAAAAGCGGGCGGCAAATGTTGCTTCTCAGCTTAAGGCAGGCAGGGTACTTATCAATACACTAAAACATGATCCCATGGCCCCGTTCGGTGGTTATAAAAACTCAGGAATCGGCCGGGAAAATGGTGTCATCGGCCTGGAGGAATTTCTGGAAGCTAAAACACTGATCAAATAAATTTCTGGCAAGTATTAGATATTTAAGGAGCACCCGAGGCTAAAGTAAATATCAGAGTAAATGAAAGGTCATTCTTCAATACAGAGGAATGACCTTTTAGGTAAGTAGATGCAGGGGGTTAACGGTTTTCCATCCAGGACAGAAAGAACGGCGATTTTTCTTTATTAATAAGCAGTTTTTCAGGTGTTTCAATAACCAACCTGATATGCAGTTTACGCATGAAATAAAGTTCCGCTTCTTTGATTGCCTTGAAATTAATAAGATACTGACGGTTGACGCGAAAAAACTGATCGGGGGAAACCGAACCAGTGATCTGATCCAGTGACTGACTGAGCACATATTCCTGCTTATCAAAACACACCATCGATACAGAGTTATTCCTGATGTAAAAGAAAGCGATATTATCTGTTGCAACAGTGGTGTATTTGGGGTTTTTGAATACTAAAAAACTTTGTTTCCAACGCTTTGTTTTCTGTTGATAAACAACATCATCCGGATCCAACCGATCTGAATGATGTTCATGAGGTTTTATAGCGTACACGATATGGTTTTCGTGCAGATTGTTGTTTTGTTTGAGCACAACCTTGTTGTGATTTAATTCATTATGATAAATTGTGTCATTGCCTCCAATGTAAAGGAGGCAGTCTTTAATTAAAATAAAGTCCGAATCAAATCCTTTTTTCTGGAAGTCGGTAACCGTGTTTGTTTTAGCGTTGTAGTTTTCCATTGCACAAATTCATTTTAGTTTATTAAACCGATAGCTTTCCCGGCGAGCCCTCATCAGGTACTTCGCCATAAACATTTTAATAGATAACAGGGACCACTTATCGGTCGATTTAATTCCTGTTTGTTTGTAATCTTTATTTTGATCGAGCAGTGAGTGTATAATGATAATTGAACAGCAGCCTGTGATCAAATGGGTGGAAATAAAGATTGTTTCCATTAGTTGTCGTTTTAAAAATTCTGATATAAAGTTTTATCGAGTCAAGGTAAAGCCGGATAAAACCATAAAAAGCACTATCGAAGTGGCTGGTTTCTCCGGGTCGTGTAATCGGTATTTCGCAACAAGGCGCTGTACCGCGCTTTTGTAACGCGATGCCCGGGCTGATATTCCATTGTTTTGTTTTCATTGCAGATGCGGGTTTCGTGGTGTAAACGATAACTCATAAATGCAAATGATATACCAATAGTATTAAGTTGTTGATTGTCAGTATTTTGATTGGTTTTTGCGTTGGCGGGAAATCGGGGCTATTTCACGAAATCATGAGATTTCATGATGGGGGCGGTGAGTATAATGTAAAAAGGCAAGCCCGGGTAGTGGGATTGCCTTTTTATGAAGTATCAGATATATTAGGTGTGCTTTGAAAGCATTGTATTAGCTATTCCATAGCCTTTTAGTTGTATCGGTTCACTAAGAAACTTATGACTTTTTAACGGACCGATTTAAATGCCGCCCTGATCTCTTCTGCTAATATTTGTGGTTGCTCCCAGGCTGCAAAATGCCCGCCATTGTTCACTTCATTAAAGTAGATCAGGTTGTGGTAGCAGCGTTCGGCCCATGATTTTGGTGCCTGATATATTTCGCCAGGGAAAACGGTAATGGCTACCGGTGTTGAAATTTCACGCGCGTTGAAATTATTGGAGTGATCTTCCCAATAGATCTGAGCAGCGGAAGTAGCGCTGTTGGTTAGCCAATATAGTGATATATCGTCAAGTATCTCGTCGCGGGTAAGTACTTTTTCAGGTTCGCCTCCGCTGTATGTCCACTGAACTATTTTGTCGTACATCCAGGCAGCCTGGCCAACCGGCGAATCCGCAAGCGCATACCCTACAGTTTGAGGGCGGGTTACCATCATAGCAGAGTAGCCGCAATTATTTTTATAGAAGTTGTTCAACGATTCATAAGCAGCTTTTTCTTTGTCAGATAGCCCGGCAGGGGTTGCGTCTCCATTAGTCAGGTGCGCAGCGATATCTGGAGGTACCGTAGCAGGCATATTGATGTGAATGGCTAAAAGGCCCGGTACGTGTTGTAATGCCATACGTTGCGAGATAACAGAACCGCAATCACCTCCTTGTGATACAAATTGTTTATAACCCAAACGGTTCATCAATTCGCCCCAGGCGCGTGCAATATGATCAGAATCCCAACCGGTATTAGCAGGTTGGCCGGAAAATCCAAAGCCCGGTAAAGAAGGGATCACCACGTCAAAAGCATCTTCCGCTTTACCGCCGTGAGCTGTTGGATTAGTAAGCGGATCAATCACTTTCAGCAGTTCAAATATCGAACCAGGCCAGCCATGGGTCATGATCAGCGGCAGGGCTTTTGGGTGCTTGGAACGCACATGAATGAACTGGATGTCAAGACCGTCGATATTGGTCACAAACATAGGCAGCGCGTTTAATTTGGCTTCGCCTTTGCGCCAGTCATAGTCAGATACCCAGTAGTTCACCAGGTTTTGAAGTTGTTGTTTACGCAGGCCTTGCGATTCGTTATTTACAGTTTCGCGACCAGGCCAGCGCGTGGCAAGCAATCTTTTTTTAAGGTCGGCGAGTTGTTCATCAGTAACATGAACATGAAAAGGACGAATGCTTTTATCATTCTTATTTACGGCAGATTGGGTTTGGGCTTTACTTTGCAAAGTAAACAGCCCCATAGCGGCGCAAAAAAACGCGGACAGCAAGGTGGTTTTTAGGTTTCTCATAGTAATTTATTTAATTAACTATGCGAAAGTATCCCTTAATGATACCCGTAACCACCGATACATAGCTTAACCAGACAAATTGGACTCTGACTTAGACATCTTAGTCCCTATCTTTAAGGCTCGTTGCCATGGTACTACCGGCTTGCCGTTTCTTTTTTCAAATCGGCAACTTGTTGCTTTAATTCGGCAATTTGGGCTTGCTGTTCCTGCATCGCCGCAATCAATACCGGCACCAGTTGCGCATAGTCTATCGTTTCAAAATTGACTGCTTTTTGTGTGCTTTTGCCTTGTGCATACCAATTGCTTCCAGTGCGTATAACATCCGGCATCACAGACTTTGTGCTGGATAAATCAAGGCCAAACTTATAGTATGGGGCCGATCCCTGAAAAGTTGTTTCAATGAACAGCGGATTTAGCTTACCGATAATAGCTGACGCGTTTTTTAATGGTGATGAAGCGCCTGAATTGTTAAGAGCATTATTGCTCTGCGCATTTACTGATTTGAAAATGCCAATCAGTATTAAAGTGGAAAATAGTATCCGGTACATTGTTATTTATTTGATCTTAGTTTCTATCCAATAGTTTCTGTTGTAGTCTGCATTTTGTCCTGTTTCCTTATTGGGTATAATCCGGTAAACGGTTTCCTCCAGCACACAGGTGTTATCCCACTTCTCAAAGCTTACGGCAATATGAATGTCCTGCCCCGGAAGCAATGCAGAAGCGATAAATGCCTTGACCTGTTCGCCGAGGTCATCGGCCGAAAAAAGTTTAATGGTTTCAGTATCGTTATTGTCAGCTGGTATGGTCCTGATGCTGATATTGAAACCATTGCCATCGCTTTGGTTGATTTGCATGTCATCTTAATTTTAGAATGCAAAAGTATCCGTCAGCGAAAAGCCTGTATATCCCCTAATCCGGGCAGGAGAGCCTAAAAGCGGTTAGATTGCATATGTGCTTGCGACAGCTGGTTAAGCGTCTTATCTCCCCATTTTTGGTAATACCCGTCAGCATGTTATTCCGCGACTTTTGTGCCGCTGAAAATTTTGGACGTTTTTAAAACGGGCAGGATTTACGCTTGAAAAATTAATACAGATATATATGAAAAATAGTCAAGGGAACATCTCGTTAAAGAGTACGCTTCCACTTGCCGCTATCATAGTGGCATCATTAGGTTACTTTGTAGATATTTACGACCTGCTGTTGTTCAGCATTGTAAGGATACCGAGTTTAAAATCATTAGGTTTTACGGGAGCAGGGGCGGTTGCACCGGGCATTTTCTTACTAAACGTACAAATGGCAGGTTTAATGATAGGGGGGATATGTTGGGGGGTATTGGGAGATAAACGCGGAAGACTAACTGTACTTTTCGGATCCATCCTGATATATTCGCTTGCCAACATCGCCAATGCATTTGTGGATTCTGTTAATTTATACGCTGTATTCCGTTTCATTGCCGGATTCGGGCTTGCCGGCGAGCTTGGCGCAGGGATTACACTGGTTGTTGAACTGATGCCGGCACAAAAACGTGGTTATGCCACCACCATTATTGCCGGGGTAGGGATCAGCGGTGCTATTGCGGCTCATTTTGTTGCGGTTTATTTTGATTGGCGTACCGCGTTTATCATAGGCGGTGTGCTGGGCATATTGCTTTTGCTGCTTAGGATAAGTGTGTCGGAATCCGGTATGTTCAGCGAGTCGAAAAAGTCGGGTATCAGGCGGGGCGATTTTTTCGCTTTGTTTACTAACCGTGTGCGGTTTGTAAAATATCTTAAATGTATTTTAATTGGCCTGCCACTGTGGTTTGGTGTTGGGATCCTGATTACTTTATCGCCAGAGTTTGGTAAAGAACTAAATGTAAAAGGCGTAGTAAGCGCCGGAACAGCCGTAGCAGTAACCTATGGTGGTACTGTAATCGGCGATATATGCAGTGGTTTGCTCAGTCAGTACCTGAAGAGCCGTGTAAAAGTGGTTGCCATATTTTTGACACTTACAATGGCCGCCATTTCGGTTTACTTGTTTCTCCAGAATCTCAGTTTGTTTCAATTTTATGTTGTGTGCGCGTTCTTTGGGTTCGCTGCCGGTTATTGGGTACTTTTTTTAACCATCGCCGCGGAGCAATTTGGCACCAATATCCGGGCGACAGTGGCTACCACCGTGCCTAATTTTGTGAGGGGAGCTGTTGTGCCGCTGCTGCTTTGCTTTCAATATTGCAGGGGGCTTTTTAACGGCTCACTGGTATCTGCCGGAATAGTTATAGGCGCGATTACATTGATCCTTGCATTTTGGGCACTGTTTGGGATAAAAGAAAGCTTCGGAACCAACCTTGATTACACCGAAAATATATAACCTGTTTTCAATGATTTGATAAGACAAGCATCCCCCAAAGTGGGGATGTTTTCTTTTTGCAGGAAAAATGAGTTTTGCTGATTACAATTCAGTTGGAATTTAAATTACGATAACATGATGCGATCAGGTTTAACACTATTATTCTTTTTGGCGACTTTCTCCATCACCGCGAGTGCTCAATCTGTTAACACGGTTAGGCCTTACAGTGCTTACAAGGTAAGTAACGGGGTAGTCTATACATCCGGTCAGGTTGGGATGTCCTCAACAACCGGTAAGTTGGTTACCACAAGCTTTGAAGCCGAGGTAAATGAGGTTATGCAAAACATCTCGAGGTTATTGAAAGAGTCGGGATCTGATTTTTCTTCGGTAATTAATGTGGTCATCTATCTAAAAGATATCAACCGCTACACCGAATTTAATAAGGTTTACACCAAATATTTCAACGCCCCGTACCCGGCCCGAACCTGCATTGCCGTGGCTGATCTGCCATTGGGGGCAAGTGTTGAAATTGCAGTAACCGCCGAGCAAAAAAAAGCACAGTAATTGAGCGAGGACCGCTGGTATTTGAAATCAAATGCCGGCTACCATATTCTCTAAACGATAGTTGTGATTTTCGGGGAAGTGATTGCTGGCAAAACTCACTTTAGCTGACTGACCGGCAAAGCTATTTAAAGGGAATATAACTTTGAGCCTTTCGCTTAGTTCAATATCATCCTGGGTTTTGATGAATGTGTGATTTGGCATAGCATGAAGGCTGATACGGATATCTTCATTGCTATAAGGGTTACTAAACGACGAAGATTGTTGTTGATTAGCGAATTTATAATACGGAAGTGTTGTATAAGCAGTTGCTAATTTTGCGGTTTCGGCCTGGCCAACACGCGGCATGGTGATCTTCAGCATCGAAGTTACATTGACGGTAAATGTAACCGCCTGTTCTGTGGTGTTTAATGTTTGGGGCTGGGCCATTTGAGCATTTGTATTTATTGCAAATAATGAAACTACTGCGGCTAAGATTAATTTTTTCATGACTGTTTTTGTTTAAGGTATATTCTGGCGTTTAACGCCTGTTTTGTTTAAATAACTGAGTCAAAAGTATCGTTGTGGCTTGTTATACTCAATCCTTAACATGGTTAAACAGACAAACGAACCCCCGGAATGGTCAATGTTTATGCTGAATAGACAAGGAATATGATTGGCGGTACAATAAGAGAAAATGGAGTGTTGTAGGTTGAATATATGCATCGGATTTGACCTGTTACTCCAGATAATAATAGTAAGCCGGAATGTCCGCTTGCGCTTAGATAAAGTAAAAAAACAAAGGTTTTCGTTGCAAGACAGGAGCCCGGAATCATCCAATATTTAAAATGTCTAATTCAATGACGAGTTTGTCGGGTTGACGGAGATAGATTGATTATAGGCAGTGGCGGATCATAATTTTGAGTAAAAATTAAGAAAAACACAACAAAATGAAGACTCAAACTAATTTCGCCAAATTAACTTTAGCCGCTGCAGCAGCGCTTTTATTTGCATTTAGCCCTAAAAACAGCATTGCACAAACTACAGCCTCTGTAAAAAATATTGTTATAGTACACGGAGCCTTTGCCGATGCATCTGGCTGGGAGGGCGTATACAAGATCTTGAAAAAAGATGGTTATAACGTAACACTTGTTCAAAATCCGCTTACCTCCTTAAACGATGATGTTGCTGCTACTAACCGCGCCCTGGAAAAACAAGATGGTCCGGCTGTATTAGTAGGTCATTCATGGGGTGGTTCGGTAATTACCGAAGCCGGTGTATCTCCAAAAGTAGCAAGCCTGGTATATGTTGCGGCTTTTGCTCCTGAGGTTGGTCAATCAACTTTAGATGTTTACCAATCTGGCCCGGCGCTTCCTAAAAATGGTATCCTGCCTGCCGATAAAAATGGTTATGCTTATTTTGATAAAGCGCTTTTTCATGAATGTTTTTCTGCCGACCTAAGTGAGGCAAAGGCAGCCTTTATGTTTGATTCGCAGCAGCCAATTGTAGGTTCAAGCTTTGTTGCACCTTTAACACAGGCCGCCTGGAAAAGCAAACCAACTTACGCAGTTGTAGCTACTGAAGATAAAGCTATCAATCCTGAATTGGAGCGTGCTATGTACAAACGTGCCGGCGCGGTAGTAACCGAGGTTAAGGGCAGTCACGTCATATTTATGTCGCAACCCGCAGCTGTAGCGCGTGTAATTGAAGCCGCAGCCAAAGACCAGGGAAAAAAATAATCTTTTTTTGCTTTGTAATAGAACACCGGGGCGGCCTGTTTTGCAGACCGTCCCGGTGTTTTAAATAAATATTTCGCGATAGCCACTTGATAAGCTTTGTCATTTTACCGGCTATAATGTCCCCACTATTGGTTATAAAACTTTAATTACATCAAGTGCAATTTTGCTTTTTCAATTCCTGTAGAACCCGTTAACAAATCATATTCGCCGTGAAGCCGTTTGTTCTTTTTATCGCTGAGATTTTTATCTGGTTACTACTGACCGGCTTTTCTATCTCATGCCCGGCCTCAACTCCTTTTTTCAGGAATATCGGAACAGAATACGGCTTATCACATCCTAAAGTCAATTGCATTCTGCAGGATAAACGCGGCTTTTTATGGTTTGGAACGGAGGACGGGCTGAACCGTTATGATGGCCACTTTTTTACGGTATATAAAAACCAGCCTAATGATACTACTTGCGTATCAGGTAACATCATTACCGATCTTCTTGAAGACAAAGCAGGCAACCTCTGGATTGCGACTGCTGATGGAGGAATAACACGGTATGATTACCATTTGGAGGCATCAAAACAATTTAAGCAATACAAGTTTAACGCGCACAGGCCCGGCGGAATCCCCGAAAATCATATCAATAAAATCGCGGAGGATAATAACGGTAATTTATGGCTGGCTACAAGCAACAGCTTTCTGGTACGGCTGAATAAAAAGAGTGGAAGATTTGATGTGCCCGTTAAATCAGGCGGCAGAGATATCCTCTCGCTGGCTATGGCCGGGACAGATACTTTGTGGGCCGGTCGGGAAGATGGCGGCTTGCTGAAAATCAATACGCATACTCTGGGTTTTAGTATTGATAAGCACTACATTAACACCGACGGTAAATTGCCCCGCAGTTCAATAGCATCGATTTTTAAAGACCGCAATAACAGAATGTGGTACGGCGACCGGGATAAAAAACTATATACTTATCAGTTACACACCGGAATTGAGCAGGTATTTCTTCCGGGTGGGGCCGAAAAGAAAATCCCCCGCAATGTCATCGCCTCCTTCGCCATAGACAAACAAGGGAAGATCTGGATGGGCACACAGGGTAGCGGCGTAACCACATTTGATCCTGCCGAAATGCAATTTATCACCTACCGGCATACCGATCAGGAGGGTTCGCTTGTTGATGACCATATCAACGTGGTGTTTACCGACCGGAGCGGAATTATATGGATAGGTACAGATAACGGGATCAGTATTTACGACCCGGTTTATTCACCTTTCAATCAGTATAATCTGCCAAAACCAGCAAAGAAAGATATCACCATCTTCGATTTTTACCGTAACCCTAAAGATAATGCCCTTTGGATAGCAACAAGTGAAGGCATTTATATCAAGCACAGTAAAAGCGATAATTACGAGCATCGGATTGTAGCATACAAGGGAAATGCCTTATCGGTAACCAAGTTTTATGTAGATAATGATGGTACATTCTATTTAGGTACTGATTATTCCTTATTCAGGTATGACCCTGCCTTGAACCGGGCAACGCTATTGCCAAATACCAATGATGACATGCTGATGAAAAGGCTGATGGGGTCGAGGATAGTATCCATTGTACGCGATACCATCAGAAATCATCCGGCGTTGGTTGTATCGCCTTACGGACATTATTTGACATATTATGATTTCGTGGACAAAAAATGGATTTCGGGGATAGCGCAGGAGGGAATAAAAACATTAAATGTTAAGGACAACGTAGTAAAGAAATTTTACAAGGATAAAAATGGCACCCTGTGGCTGGCTACCGATAAATATGGTTTAGGTGCTTTGCAGCAGGGGGCTACTATCTTCAGCTATTTTACAAACGATATATACGATCATGAATCCATAAGCAGTAATGATGTTTATGACATTGAGGGGGATAGAAAAGGAAACCTGTGGATAAGCACCTATGGCGGTGGGCTTAACTATTTTGATAAAAATGAGCTGCGATTTTCTCATATTCCCGGATCAAGCAACCTGACGGAAGGTATATGCTCAGATGCCCGCGGAAATTTATGGATGATCTGTAATGGCCATATGCATGAGTATAATCCGGAAACCCGTGTGTACAGTTGCTATGATCTGCCGGATTTAAAATCGAACGGAGGTGTTAAAGGGTATATGTACCGTGACTGCCGAGGAAACTTTTATGCAGCCGGCAGGAACTTTTATATTGAATTTAATCCCGCGGGTATAGGGAAGATTGAAAACGAACCGGACGTATATTTTACCGACTTTAAGATATTCAATACCTCATACAGCCATTTGCTTGAAAACAAAACCATCAGGTTAAATCATAACCAAAACTATTTTTCTCTTGAGTTTTCGGCCCCGGAATACAGCAGCAATCACATGCATTACGATTATATACTCGAAGGTGTAGACAAAGATTGGGTAGATGCTGATAAGCGAAACTATGCCAGCTATTCAAACCTGGCCGGCGGGCGTTACCTTTTTAAAGTAAGGGCATCTAACTGGAAAGGGAGCGTTGTTAATAAATTTGCATCAATAGTTATTATTATAAACCCTCCGTTTTGGCGTACCTGGTGGTTTTATACATTGATCGTTTTAATTATCGGGCCGCTTTGCTATTTATTTTATCGTTATCGTATTAATGAGTTCTTGAAGCGTCAATCCATCCGGAATGGGATAGCGCAGGACCTGCACGACCAGATCGGTTCAACCTTAAGCAGCATTTCCATTTATAGTAAAGTCGCGCGCATCTATCAGCAGCAACAAAAGAAAGAAAAGCTTAGCGAGGTTCTGCAAACAATAGGAGAAACCGCCGATGATACCATTTCGGAGATGTCAGATATCGTTTGGTCAATCAACCCCAAAAATGATCATATGAGCAGTATGATACAAAAGATCCGGTCTTATGCACAACCATTATGTGTAGCCAAAAATATCGCATTCTCCCTGGCCTGCGATCAGCGGTTGTTGAAACTGACGTTGGAAATGGAAACAAGAAAGAACTTTTTCCTGATCCTCAAAGAAACTTTAAATAATGCCATCAAGCACTCACATTGCAAAAAAATAGCAGTGGATATACAGCTAAAGGGGAGTAAAATTAATTTAAAGGTATGTGATGATGGCGTAGGTTTTAATTACGAAGATAAACTGGCACAAGCAGCTTCTGCTGCTGAAGGAGGGAATGGATTACGCAATATAAAATGCCGTGTCACTGAACTTAACGGAGCACTGGTTGTGAAAAGCTCGCCCGGGCGGGGTACAACCATAAATTTTACCTTCGGTAACTTGTGACTACAGCATGCAGCAGATTTTGAACCGATTAAATAATAAATATATAAAACTATGAGTATCAGGGTGGCCATATTTGATGATAATAAGAATATTCGGAGCAGCGTGATCATGTTATTAAACACCGACCCGGATTTTGAAGTGGTCGGTACGTTTAGTGACGCAAAACATTGTGTGGATAATGTACTAACCTCAAGGCCCGATGTTGTTTTGATGGATATAGAGATGCCCGGCATTAATGGTATAGAAGCGGTGAGGATCTTAACCCGGGAGTTTCCGCATGTTCCGATTCTTATTCAAACGGTTTTTGAAGATGACGAACGCGTTTTTGACTCCATTTGCGCTGGGGCTGCGGGTTATCTCCTGAAAAATCAGCTTAATAGCTCCCTTACAGAAGCTATTAAGGAACTGAAAACCGGTGGCTCCCCCATGAGCCCGTCCATCGCCAGGAAAGTACTTCAACTGCTTCAGAGCAGCGGCGAAAGAAGTCGCCGGAAACCCAGCGAAGAGTATAATCTTACCCCGCGAGAAAAAGAAGTGCTAAGCGCCATTGTAAACGGCCTTAGCTATAAAATGATTGCTTATGAGCTGAATATATCTTACGAAACGGTTCGGAGCCATATCAAAAAGATCTATGAAAAATTGCATGTAGCCTCATTGACAGAGGTGGTTGCAAAAGCCATCAATCAAAATATTGTATAAACTGATACCTGCCCGTTTATACTTTGGGTTATTATACTCACCACATTAGGGGATAGCTGTTTTGCATGCGTCGGGCCATATTTGCTGCAAGTAAAAGGTGTTGACAAATACAAAGCGTTATATGAATCAGACAACATTAAATGGATTGACAGGAAAGAAGATCCTGATAGCGACGGTAGCGGCAGACGGACATTTCAACCCGCTCACCGGCCTGGCGAAATTTTTAGCAGATAGCGGCGCTGATGTGCGTTGGTATACCTCAGTAGTGCATGAAGCCAAATTAAAACAACTTGGGATTCCGCATTTCCCTTTTTTGAAGGCCATTGACATTAATGCCAACAACATCCACAATTTGTTTCCGCAGAGAAAATTTTTAACCGATGCAGGGCAGAAGGCAAACTTTGATATGATCAATATCTTTATTAAGCCAGGGCCCGATCATTTTGAGGACATCAGGGATCTTCAGCAGGAGTTTCCGTTTGATGCTATCGTGACCGAAAGTATGTTCCCGGCTATTCCGTATCTTTCTGCCATGCTGGATGTTCCGGTGATATCAGTCGGCATCATTCCATTGGCCGAAAGCTCGGACGATTTAGGACCTTACGGCCCCGGTTTTTATCCCCCTTCAAATACCGGCGAACAGGAGAACATAGTCCGCCTGAATAAGACGTTTAGTGAGGAAGTTTATAAAGAACATATTGATTGTCTTTCTTTGCTTTTAAGCCGTTATGATATCCAGCATCAAAGGACAAATGTATTTGATATGCTGATAAAGACGTCAGATCTATATCTTCAGATAGGTTCGCCTTCTTTTGAATATACCCGCAGCAACATGGGGCAAAACGTCCGTTTCATAGGCTCCTTACTTCCTTATTCGGCACGGACGAGCGAAAACCGCTGGGATGACCAGAGGCTTGATGAATATCAAAAAGTAGTACTTGTTACACAGGGCACTATCGAAAATGATATTACGAAACTGCTGGAACCTACTTTAGAAGCCTTTAAAGGGACTGACACCCTTGTGATAGCAACAACCGGCGGAAACCAGACACAGGAGTTAAGAACTAAATACCCCTATAATAACCTGATCATTGAAGATTATATTCCTTTTGACGAGGTGATGCCCTTTGCACATGTTTACATCACTAACGGAGGCTACGGCGGAACACTATTAGGTATTAAAAACAGGCTGCCTATGGTTGCAGCAGGTTTATTTGAGGGTAAAGCGGAAATCTGCGCACGGGTAGGGTACTTTAAATACGGTATAGACCTGAAAACAGAAAGACCAACCCCGGATGAGATCAGGAACGCCGTTGTAAATGTAATAGCCGATCCTGTTTACAAGAATAACATTACTGCTTTGGCAGATGAGATGGAGCAATACGACGCCAGGGAACTTTGCGCAAAATACCTGGTTGAGTTGTTGAACCAATATAATACGATCAATGTAGCATAACCTAAAATGTGATGAATGCTAAGGGCGGCACAAATAAGCAAATTTGTGCGCCCTTTTTTGTTTTAAAAAAAGAATGCGGCTTTGACACCGCATTCTAAACCAAACAAACAAAACTCAACAAAAAAGATTTTTCTTTAACAGCGGCTTACATGGCGTAAATAATGCCATTTGTGAGTTATTACCTTATGGGTGATGGCCAAAGGATTTCGCCTGGTTATTTAAACAATATTAAAGTTGATAGATTTGGCAACCAATTCTGTAAGCGATGCAACCTTTAGCTTTTCATAGATGTGTTTCATATGGCTGCGAACGGTTTCGTAAGAGATATTCAACTCATAGCCGGTCATTTTATAGTTTTTGCCTTTAACAATGCAGGCCAAAACTTCCTTTTCTCTTCCGGTTAGCTTATAGTTTGCCGCTTGTTCAACAGGACTGAAATGACATATATTATGCTTGACCATATTGATTACCTTGCGGGCGACGGAAGGGCTCATGGGCGAACCTCCGTTTCTTAATTCTTTAACAGCCTTAACTAAAGTTAGCTTCAAACCGTTCTTTAAAATATACCCGGAAGCACCGGCCAGGATGGATTGATATATCAGCGCGTCATCCTCAAAATTTGTTTGTACGAGAATTTGGATGTAGGGGAGCTCGCGTTTTAGCCGCTCTATAGTTTCAATCCCACTAAAGCCAGACGCGGCGATATCTATGATCACCAGGTCTGTTTTGGTGCTCATCAGGTTTTTGATACTGTTTTTAGAATTGTCATACACACCCACAACGTTAAACATGATCTCCGAATTGAGGATCATTACCATGGTGTTCCTTATGTTTTTGTTATCGTCAAAAATGGCTATCCTTAACGAATGATCATTGTTTACAAAGCTCATTCGTTCATTAACATTATTCATCATAGTAAATACTTGTTAAGTTTTTTCTTTCAAACAAAATGCGTAACAGCCATAGAGTGATCGTTACTATAATAGTCTGTTCGCAGGGTTAATTTTATTTGCATGCTCAAATTAAGCCCATTAAAGGCGCTGTTGAAATGGAAAGGTTGTTGAATTTGGCAAATTAGCCTTTGAACAGGACAAAGTAGTTCGCAGCATGTTGACTACCTCGTGTGTAAGTTTTGTTATCTACGATCATGGAAATCTCATGATGTAATGCATGAAACCAATGGCCAACAGGATAATTTTTATATTTGGCGATCAGAATGTTAGCTTACACCGTATATAACGATGCCGAACTTACCGATTTGCTCAGATCGGGTGATGAGTTGGCTTATACCGAAATTTACAGGCGTTACTGGCGCTTGATGTATGCCCATATCTATAAGATGCTACGAGATGAAGAAGACTCCAAAGATATCTTACAGGAACTTTTCGGTACGTTATGGACAAAAGCGGATAAAATTCCGGCACAAGGCAATTTAGCCGGTTATTTATATGTGTCGGCGCGTAATATGGTGTTAAACCATATCCGTCAGCGTAAATTCCGGAACGATTACCTGAGTTCATTAGCGCAATTTGCGAACGAAGCAAGTAAAGACACGCTTCATTACCTGGAAGAGCGTGATCTTTTGGCGGCCATTGACAGGGAAATTGGAGCGCTGCCACCCAAAATGCGGCAGGTATTCGAAATGAGCCGCAAACAGAATTTAACCCATAAAGAAATTGCCGAAAGTTTAGGCACTTCAGAAGAAACGGTAAAAAAGCAAATTCATAAATCGCTTAAAAGGCTCCGGGCTAACCTCAAAGACCCGGATACGGCGGTCAGTCTCCTGATGCTGCTTTCATTTTTTAAAAAAGTGTAATTTTTTTTTCAGCTACGATACCCCCCAGGGCATTTTCATGTGTTTTTGCTTTAAATATCATTTTTTAAAGTATTAAAAACGATGAATCACCAAGACGCTGATCAATTAATTGCAAAGTATCTGGATAATACAGCTACTCCCGAAGAACGCGCGTTAGTTGAAAACTGGTACATCTTTGAGTCGGATAAAAGAAAGCTTTCTGATGATGATAAGTTTGATCATTTGGCGGCCGAGCTTTGGGCCGGAACGCGGCAGCGTGCAGGATTGCAAACCCAACCTAAGGTGAGGAGTTTATGGCCAAGAATTGCAGTCGCGGCTTCAATTGTATTTATCTTATCGGTTGGTCTCTTCGTTTTACTAAAACATAATGGAACAGGACAGCCGGGTGATAATGACCAAAATCGCATTGGTGCGATAACCGAGAGGTTCCCTACGCTGATCCTTACAGACGGTAAGGAAGTAACCCTGCACAAATCTAAAAACGAACAGCTGATCAGCCAAAGTCCCGGTTTAGTTACCCGGTTGACCAACGGTGTGTTGGATTATCAACAAGGTTCTGAGAATCAGGACGATAACAAAGTGATCGCCTATAACTCCCTGCTGGTACCAAGCGGCGCTCATTACCAGGTTGTGGTACTGCCTGATGGAACCAAAGTCTGGATCAATGCTGCGTCATCATTGCGGTATCCTACGGCATTCAATGGTGGTGAACGCCGGGTTGAGTTAAAGGGTGAAGCCTATTTTGAGGTGGCACACAATGCCGCGAAACCTTTTAGGGTAGCCAGCAATAATCAAACCGTAGAGGTTTTGGGAACGCATTTTAATATCAGCGCATATGATGATGACCCTGCCGTTAAAACAACACTGCTTGAGGGTAAGGTAAAAGTAACAGGTACCGCAAATAAAGCCACTCGTTTCCTATTACCGGGGCAACAGGCTGTGCTTGGTAAAAATGCCTTCATAGTAAGTAAAGCAGAAACCACTGAGGCTGTAGCCTGGAAAAATGATCAGTTTGATTTTCAGGATGACAATATCCAGCATATTATGCGGGTAATTGCCAGATGGTATGATATGAAGGTAACCTATGAGGGGCCAATCCCCGAAGATAAGTTTGGAGGGACAATTAACCGGAATGCGAATGTTTCAGAGAGTTTAAATATCCTGGAGCTGACCGGGAAAGTCCGCTTTCATGTTAAAGGAAGACAAATAGTTGTATCTAAATAATCTCGCAGTACTTAAAACCGGATAAAGGTTTCTCAATAATGAAAATACGCATCTTCCTAATCTTAAATATATTAATGTTTAGCGCTTACGCTTATGCTCAGCAAATAAACCTCTCGGTTAATAAAGCACCGCTTAAAGAGGTTTTTAAGGAGCTTAAGGCCCAAAGCGGTTATAATTTTGTTTATGCCGAGAGCGACTTAAAACAAGCCAGGTTAGTCACCTTAAAAGTGACTTCAGGGAAGTTTGAAGATGTACTGGTGCAGGTTTTCGCCGGGCAACCACTTACTTATACCATCAGGAGCAAAACAGTTATTGTTAAAGCAAAACCTGCCGAATTTATGGAAAAGGTCAAATCCTTTTTCAGATCGCTTACCGGGGTAGTAAAAGATGAAAGAGGAAAGCCCCTGCCCGGAGTTACGGTTTCTGTTGAGGGCTCCGCGAACCGTACCATGACAGATGAAAATGGCCGGTTTTTTTTGAAGGATGTGGATAAGGACGCTGTCATTTCGTTTGATTATATCGGTTATAAAAGCCAGCGTGTTCAGGCCAGGAATTTAGATGGTAATGACATTGCTATTCAGCTGGACCCAAGTATAAACGAGCTTGAAGAGGTTGTGATGGTTGGTTATGGCACCTCAAAAAGGAAAGATCTTACCGGTGCCATATCCTCGGTGAATATGGATAATATCAAAAACACCACATTTACTACTATAGATCAGGCGCTTTCCGGACAAGCCGCAGGTGTTCAGGTCGTACAAGGCGATGGCTCGCCGGGAGGTTTGGCTAAAATCAGGATAAGGGGAGGGGCATCAATTATTGGCGGTAACGACCCGCTTTATGTCATCGACGGAGTTCAGCTTAATATAGAGAACAGGTATATCCAGGCAGCGGCCGATCTGATCAACCCGGTTGAAAGTTTAACTTCTGATCCTTCGACGTTAACCACCGTCGGATCTTCATTTTCCCGCGGGCTGAATACGCTTGCCGGTTTAAATATAAACGATATCGAATCTATTGATATTCTTAAAGATGCATCGGCAACCGCCATTTATGGTTCAAAGGCGGCTAACGGTGTGGTTATTATCACTACAAAAAAAGGCATAAACAACCAGCAGCCATCTGTAGATGCAAGTTATTTTCAAACCTATAGCACGCCCAGGACTATAAAGGTGCTTAACGGAAGTCAATATGAATCGATACTTAAAGAAGGGGCAGCTAATTTAAATAAGCAGCTGGCGCCTTATTCGGATATATATGCTGATTCTATCCTAAATGTCCCCTCTTATTTTCGTAACAGTACCAACTGGATTGATTTGGTTACCCGTACCGGTGTAAGCAGGAACGCAAATGCAAGCGTACGGGGAGGTGGTCGGGATACCAGGTATTATACTTCATTATCATATGATGACCAAACTGGCACGGTGCTGGGCACAGATTTTAGCCGTTTCACAGGAAAAGTAAACATTGACAACGATCTTGCTAACCGGATACGTTTGAGCGGCAGCCTCAATTATGGTTTTATCAAAAACAACATCAGTAACGGGGTGTACACCTCAGCATCGCTTGCTCCTCCTAACTTAGCACCTTTTACCGCGGATGGCTCGCCGACGCAATTTATTCCCGGAATTTTGGCCGGTACCGTAGCCCAGGGCGTTCAAAATCCGTTTAGCTTGTTGCAGGGAAAGAATCATGCATCAACTGCCTTGCTTTTGGGCTCTGCTTCCTTAGAATATGCCATTTTAAAATCGTTAAGGTTTAAAAGTACTTTTTCAGTTAATCATACCACTTACCGTCAGGAAAACTACGTGCCGGATGCGCTCTATATCGCTACCATTGATCCCCGTTCCAAAGGTGGGATCTCCACGACCGGGCAAACCCAGGAAACTACTTTTTTTTATGAGAACACACTGACCTGGGATAAGCAGTTTGATGATAATAACCGTTTCACTCTATTAGGCGGCACATCCTGGCAGCAATCAAAAACAAATACTTTTTCTGTTTCGGGTATGGATCGCCCAAATAGCGGAACGCTTCCTGACGGGACTCCGGCAACAATATCTTCTTTGCCTGTTAAACTCAATGATCGTAGCGCTTTATTGAGTTTTTATCTCCGTGCCAACTACGCTTTCAAGAATAAATATTTGATAACAATTACAGACAGGGCTGATGCATCATCCAAATTCCCTGCAAACAACCGGGTAGGTTATTTCCCTTCAGCTGGTTTGGCCTGGCGGTTAAACCAGGAGGGTTTTCTGAAAAATGTTTCCTGGCTTAATGAGTTAAAGCTTCGCGTAAGCAGCGGGTTAACAGGCACTCAAAATATCCGCGATAATCTCTTTTATACTTTTTATTCATCGGCTACTTATGCGGGTAGCAACGCCTTGATTGCCTCAAAACTGGGCAGCGATCTTACAAAATGGGAAACTACCTTCCAGAAAGATGCGGGGATTGATTTCGCGTTATTTAATTCCAGGGTTCGGGGCAGTATTGGTTATTATGATAAAAGATCGGCAGACCTGCTGGTAGCATTACCTGTTCCTACCAGTACGGGTTTTTCATCAGCGCTGCAAAACTATGCCACTATTGATAACCGGGGGCTGGAAATTGAACTGCGTGGCGACATTATAAAAAACAAGAATTTTGTTTGGAGCACCGCCCTGAACATATCAGGAAACCGGTCTAAAGTACTCAAGTTGAAAGAGGCACTATCAGATCCCTTTGCAGGACCGTTGACCTCTGACGAACAACTCAATTCACTTTATCTTGGAAACACGATTTTAACAGTTGGGCAACCGGTAGGATTAATTTACGGATATAAATATTTAGGCGTTCTGAAAAAGCAAGATAAAAATAGTTCTTATCCGCCATTAGGAACACCAATTTACCAACAAATTGAAACCGGCCCTTATGCCGGACAGGCCGAACGTATGGTTATAGGGCATGCCGAACCTAAATTTTTTGGCGGGCTCACCCATTCGTTTACCTATAAAAATCTTACGTTAACAACCTTGTTCAGCTTCTCATACGGAGGAGATCTCATTTATCTTCCCAGGCTCAACGATATATCCCTGCTTGATCAATCAAACCATATCACAGCTATTTTAGATCATTATAGCGCTACAAATACTACTTCAAATAATCCGTCACTTACCTTGAAGGGAAATGCGAATTTGCCGGGTATTTCAAATTTCGCGGTATTCAGCGCTTCTTATCTCAAGCTTAAGTCGTTAACGGTCAATTATCAATTGCCTCAAAAAATCACCGGCAAACTCCATATACATGATGCCACTCTTTTTCTGTCGGGGAATAATTTATTCATTGTTTCAAAGTATCCCGGGCCCGATCCGGAGGTTAGTAATGATCCCTACAGTTTGATTGGCGGGTATACCGATGACGCATCTTATCCCACATCGCGTCAATATAGTTTTGGTTTAAGGTTGAAGTTATAAATAATAAGCATGATCAAAGGAAGAATCAATATAACAATCCTGGCGCTCGTTGCATCAATTACACTTGGAGCGTGCTCAAAGGCATTGAACCCTGTACCGGCAAACCAGGTGGTTAACGTGAACGCGATTACCGATCAAGCCTCGGCACAGGCCGTTCTGAACGGCGCATATTTTCGTTTTGCAAACGGGAATGTCAATAATTTTACAAACTGGACATATAATGAAATTCCCGGAAGCGTATTTGCCGGTTTTATAGGTGACGGCTATACCACGGTTGATCCCAATGAATCTAATAATTACAACAACACTTTTAGCCAGGCCATCTGGGACAATTCCTATAAGCTGATTGAAGCTTCGAATGAAGTTATTAGTGGGGTAACCAATCTCAATGCCGGCGCATTCACCGGCAACAGGAAAAATGAAATACTTGGCGAAGCCCGTTTTTTAAGGGCATACGGTGCTTTTCGGGTGATGGGCTATTTTGCACAATGGTGGGATGTTTCCAGCAAGTTTGGCATCATTATACGTGATCAGCCTTCTGCCGTAAGTAATATTGCAAAGGCAAGGAGCGATGTGGGTACAAGCTATGATTTTATCCTTGCCGACCTGGACTTTGCTATTGCCAACGCGCCGGCAACAAATCCGCGTTATTATGCAACCAGATGGGCCGCCATGGCTTTAAAAATGCGCGTACTAATGAGTCGCGGAACTTCGGGTGATTATGCCCAGGTTATTGCGTTAGCCCAGGCCATCCAGCAATCGGGTTTTTACTCGCTGGAAAATAACTTAAAAGATATTTTTTATGTTAAAGGTCTTGCCAGTTCAGAAGTGATTTTAGGTATTCTGCCCTTTGCCGGACAGGAGAAGTATATTGCGAGCCTTAGCCGGGCGTATTATCCGGGGACAACCGATCTGTGGGTTGCCAAAAAAGCACTGAAAGATCTGCTGGCCAATGATCCGAGAGGCCAATGGATGGTTAATAAAGAAACTATCTATACTGTTATAATCCCCAATACCTATCATTTTCAGAAATACATTGCCTATGGCGCTATGCCAACTCAATTATCCGAAACCGCTTACGCTTTCCGTTTAAGCGAGGTTTACCTGCTGGAATCGGAAGCCATAATCAGGTCGGGTGGCAACCTTGATCAAGCCAGAGCTTTACTTAAAACAGTAATGAGCAAGGCTGGTGTGACAGATTTTTCGGCGGTTGACAATGCAACCACTACTGAAAGTATGTTACTCCAGAATTATTATGAAATTGTGAGAAACCTTGTAGGTGAGGATGGCGCAGACTGGATGGCCCTGCTGCGGTTCCCTTTGGCAACTGTAACCCAACTAAGGCCAACAATTACATCAAATCAGCAATATATTCTACCAATTCCTTTAACTGAGTTTAAGGCTAATCCGGGTATCGGACCACAGAATCCAGGCTATTAATATTACCAGACTAAAGATGAAAGTTCAGTCACACGGATCTAAACATAAAGCAATATGAAAGTCAGGGCTCTTATTTTTTTATTATTCATGTTTATGGCAAGTATCATTCATGCCCAGAAAGTAGAGGATAGGCCTGAACATGAATTGGTTAGACTTAAAACGATGCCTGCTGATACCGCGCGGATAGCTACACTAATAGATCTGGCCGAGGCTTACGAATATATGCCCTATCAAAAGAGCCGGACAGATACTATCGATATGTTTTTAAAAGAGGCCCAAATGCTGAATGCAAAGTTCAGGGTGAACAAGTTCCGGAATAGAATTGACATTTTAGCAGCGCAAACCGCGTACGACCGGAATCAGGGCCTTGACCTGAAAGAGCTTTTTCTTCCCATCGTGGATAGGTGCAGGAAATCAGGAGATATTTTAGGAGAGTGTCTCGCGTGGTCGCAGCTGGCAGTGAATATTGTTCGCGGAAAGGAAGAAATGCAGTTTAAATTGTATTGCTTTGAGCAGGCGTTACAACTGGCTAAAAAGCTAAACGACCGGGAAAGGATATTTGACATCGCTACCAACATTGCGGATATCCATATCTGGCAGGGTAATTTTAGTTTGGCCGAAAAGGAACTGTTGCAAATAATCAATCCGGATCAGAAAGCCTCATACATGAGCCTGCTGTTTGCTTATTACCGCCTATCGCTGGTTTATGTAAAAAAAGGTAATTATCCCCATGCCCTGGACTACGCGCTGAAAACAGAGCAAACCATGCGGCTTGCGGCCGACTCGTCTTATGCCTATGACTTTTATATCCGGATTGCCGAGATCCAGAAGGATTTGGGCAACTTGTCCGAAAGCTTGAAATGGGCAAAAAAGGCTTACGTTTTTGTTGTGAATAGTCACGAAAACCCGGACATTGTTATCAAGGCCAAAAGTGAGGTAGCAGAGCGGCTTTTAGATTTGGGAAAACCGGGTGATGCTCTGAAATTTGTTCTGATAACGCCTGATGAATACAAAACATTTGATCCCTCTTCACGGCTACTGTACCTTTCGTTAGTTGGCGATTGTTATCAGCAACTCAAAAAGTATCCGCTTGCCGAAAAGAATTATCTGGATATGATTGCTTTGGTACGCAGGCAAAAAGATGATTTTTCTGCCCGGGAAATAGCTTCAGGATTTCAGGATATCGGATCTTTTTATCTGAACATACATCAGCAAAACATCGCAAAGCCTTATCTCCTTGAAGCCTTAAAGTACCTTAAGGTCTCCGGAAAAAAGAACGATTTAAAACGTAACTATCTGATGCTTTTTCAAGCTGATTCTGCTGCCGGTAATTACCAAAGTGCCGTGTCTTATCTGCAATTAAGCAACCAATTAAAAGACTCCATCTTCAATACCGAAAAGAACAAGCAAATACAGGAATTGCAAGTATCCTTTGATACCGAACAAAAAAACAGGGACATCAGCGAGTTACAGGCCGCTGCAAGACTCCAAAAGTTAAGTTTAAGGAATGTTGAGGCATCAAGAAATTGGGTTGTTTTAGGTTCCTGCCTGCTCGTGGTTGTAGCGGTGTTACTTTATAGAAACTCGTTAGTAGCAAAAAGAAATAACCAGCTTATCCAAAAGAAAAATCAATCCTTGCAGCGGTTTCTCCAGGAAAAAGAATGGTTGATCAAAGAGGTACACCACCGGGTAAAAAATAACCTCCATACGCTTATCTGTTTATTGGAGTCACAAGCTAAAAACCTGAAAGATGATGCGCTGAAAGCTATTGAAACCAGCCAAAACCGGATTTTCGCAATGTCGTTGATCCACCAAAAGCTTTACCGGTCGGATGATGTAAAAACCATTAATATGGCTGAGTACATTCCCGAACTCATTTTTAATTTGGAACGAAGTTTTGATCTTGCAGACCGGATTAACTTTAATATCGATATAGCCCCTGTGTTTCTTAATGTGGCCTATGCTATACCCTTTGGGTTGATCATTAACGAGGCGGTAACCAATGCCATCAAATATGCTTTTCCTGCGGAGGATGGCACTATCTCGGTTATATTATATCAATATAACAACGAGGTGGTTTTGACAATAGCTGATAACGGGATAGGAATGCCCCGCAATTTCAATGAGCATACTAATCAATCATTGGGCATCGAACTGATGAGAGGCTTGTCGCAGGATATAGATGCCGAGATAAGTTTTGAAACGCATGACGGAACCCGGATCATAGTAACCTGTCTACCCCGGAATAATTTTGATAAGGAAGCATTGATAGTAACCGGTAGCGGAACGCTTGCAACATTGATTGAACACTGAAGAAGCCGGGGTATGGTCAGGGTATCATGAGATGAGGTTAAAACAGATGGACATCTGTGAGAAAGAACTGAAATAGGGGGCTTATAAGTGTTCTTATCATTAAATCTCATGTTGAAATCATGATACTTCGTGATTTTATGATTTTGGTATTGACGCACTTTTTTGACTATTAGGCAGATACCATCCGGCATAGCATTTGTATTTACCGCGAGTCGGTTTTAGGCAGTGCACTAAATAATTAGCGAGCTGCAGGTGATATTATATTTTTTAAGCAGTCCGGCCATACCCATAGAACAGGGAATATACACAGCGCCGGAATTCAGAAAACATCGACATGAAAAGTAAAATATTAATAGTAGAAGACCAGTTTATAGAGGCAAATAATTTACGTAAAGTATTAGAGGGAGCGGGCTATGCTGTTTGCCCTGTCGCCCGCTCTTTTGACGAAGCGCTTAACACCCTTAATTCCGATTTGCCTGATCTTGTGCTGTTGGATATCTTTTTAAAAGGCGAAAAGACAGGCATTGATCTGGCGCCGATAATTAAGGAACGTAATATACCTTTCATTTACCTTTCGGCTAATTCGGACGAGCGGACTTTTAGGCTTGCCAAGCAAACCTCACCATACGGGTTCCTGGTTAAACCATTCCGTGAAAAAGATGTGCTGGCTATGCTTGATATCGCTACCAACCTGCACGCCGAGCATCTTTCGCTCGCCAAAGTTTCTAAGATATATAAAAGCCCTGCTGATTTAAAAGGCGCCGGTACTGGTAATTTCGGAATGGCGGGAAAAAGCTCAGGCCTGAAAGATGTTACTAGGCTGATACAGATAGCGGCGGCAGCAGAAAGCCCGGTGCTGATACTGGGCGAGAGCGGAACCGGGAAAGAATTGGTAGCAAGGGCTATTCATAACCATTCGGCCCGCAGTAAAAAGCCGGTCATTATTGTTGATTGTGCCGCCGTATCGCCTACCCTCATCGAATCTGAGCTTTTTGGGCATGAAAGGGGAAGCTTTACCGGGGCGGTAGATAAAAGGGTGGGCAAGTTTGAACAAGCAGAAAGCGGCACTATTTTTTTGGATGAAATAGGTGAGATGCCGCTGGAAATTCAATCTAAATTACTCCGGGTTTTGCAGGAAAAAGAGATCTGCCCGGTTGGTGGAAAACGGAAGAATGTCAATGTCCGGATAATTGCGGCAACTAACAGGAACCTGGAGGAAGAGATTGCCGCGGGCAGGTTCAGGCTTGATCTTTATTACCGTTTGTACGTATTCCCGGTAGAATTATCACCATTGCGGGAACGAAAGGCGGACATTATGCCGATTGCGGAGCATTATCTTAGTGTCTTCGCAACTGCCAATAAAAAAAATATCACAGGATTTTCTGATTCGGTTAAGAAGGTGCTGCTCGGTTATCCATGGCCAGGCAATGTACGGCAGCTCATTAATCTTATTGAACGTTCTGTGCTACTTTGTGACGGGCACATCATAAACCAGGTGAACCTGCCCGTATTGAAGCCGTCGCCCGTAGCCGGCAATGCTAAAGAACGAGGCATCAAAACCTTTGCTGATAATGAACGTGACCATATCCTGGATACACTGGCAAGGTGCAACTGGAAAGTATACGGCACGGGAGGTGCCGCAGAGTTACTTAACATCAATTCCTCAACGCTTAAATCAAGAATGATTAAACTGGGTATTTCCAAACAGTTTGGTTAATGCTTAAAAGAACGCTGATTGTATTAAAAGCAAATTTTCTGATCGAAAAGAAATTTATACCTAAACCTATAAAGCTCGCAGGCAGAAACAGGTCAGCATTCCGAAAACCACCATGAGAACATTTATCACAATTATTTTCTTACTGTTATTCGGCATAACCGGGATGGCACAAAAATGCCATTCCTGCCTGCTGGCAGATAGTGAAGCGGAGAAAAATCAATCTGCCGGGAACTTCTATCTCCTGAAAAAACAGTATGGCACAGCAAAATACTACCTGCTGAAGGCGCTGAAGCAATATGAAACAGGTGGCAATGCAAAGAATATCCGGGATGTTACCCTCTTGCTTTTCAGGGTAGATTCTGCCACAGGGAGCTACCAAAGTGCTATTTCGTATTTACGGCGGAGTGATGCGATAAAAGACTCGATGTTCAATTCGGTCAAGAACAGGCAGATTAAAGCCTTACAGATTGCCTACGCTACAGAACAAAAGAATAAGTATATCAAAGAGCTGAAAAATTCGGCCCGGGTTAGGCAATTGAACCTGGCGCATGCCAGTTCTGTCCGGATCCGGACTATCATTGGCTCGGCGTTGCTGTTTGTTATTGTGGTACTTATTTATCGGCAGTGGGTAGCCGCAAAAAGGAATAACAGGCTGATTTACCGTAAAAATGAAATGCTTCAGTTTTTGATCCGTGAGAAGGAATGGCTGTTGAAAGAAGTGCATGACCGCGTAAAAAACAATTTGCATACGGTTGTTTGTTTGCTGGAATCTCAGGCAAAATATCTTGAAAATGATGCCTTACAAGCTGTTGAAAGCTGTCAGCACCGGATCTTCGCGATGTCCCTGATCCATCAAAAGTTATATAAAACAGATCATGTCAAAACAATTGATATGGCTGAGTACATACCCGAGCTGATCAATAATCTGGAGGAAAGTTTTGGGGTTGAGGGCTTCGTAGGTTTTAAGTTTAACATCGATCCGGTTGCGCTTGACATTTCTTGCGCGATACCACTGGCCCTGATCATCAACGAGGCAGTTACCAACGCCATTAAATATGCGTTTCCGGGCTACAAATCAGGTGAAGTTCAAGTTATATTGGTTAATAACAACGGTCAGCTAAAACTTCAAATTTGGGATAACGGTATCGGCCTCGCAGATGATCCTTTCAACAAAAATTATAACTCGCTCGGAATGGAGTTAATGAAGGGATTGAGCGCCGAGATTAATGCCACTATTAAGTTTGAGAATTTAGGCGGTACCCGGATCTCCATTACATTTATCCCGTCTTTACCGGTATAAATGGCCCCCCTTAATAACTTACTGTCCTTTCTGAAATCTTCAGGATAGCCATTGAATTACGCCTGTAATCTACTGCTGGACTTTTCAACAAAGCAATCTGGGCTTTATAACAAAACGCCGTGGCACGCTATTGCCGAACTTTGTTCCCGAAATCAAATGAAAATCATGGAATGTCAGAATAAAAACCCGGAAGGCCATGAAAAGCAAAGTGGCTCCGGCCCCAGATTGCTCTTGAATTCTTATTCGGGCAATAAAATAGAGGGGGAGGCTTTTGTCACCGATCATATTTTCAGTTACATCATTAGCGGGACTAACGAGGTATGGCTGGGTGATAAGAAATACATTTTTAGTGCCGGCGACTTCCGGTTTTTCAAAAGAAACCAGTTGTCCAGGTATGTAAAAAGCCCTGTTGGTGGTAGTTTCAAATCCGTCGCGGTGCATATTGACCAGGCCACATTACGCGAAATGAGTGATCTATACGGCTTGGTTGCCGATGAAAATCATCAATCCGGCGGGGCTACGCTGATCAGGCCAGGTATTCTGCTCAAAGGCTTTGCCGATTCCCTTATACCATATCTGCAACAGGGGCAGCCAGATGAGCGGATTATCGCGCTTAAAACGCGGGAGCTGATCTTATTGCTCATTCAAAATGACCCCGAATTTAAAAATATCCTGTTTGATTTCAGCGAGCCCGGCAAAATAGATCTGCAGGCATTTATGAACAGCCATTACCGGTACAATGTGAGTATTGAACGGTTTGCGTTTTTGACCGGGCGGAGCCTTTCCGGATTTAAGCGTGATTTCGAGAAGCTATATCAAATCAGCCCGAGCCGGTGGCTTGTACAAAAAAGATTGCAGGAAGCCCGGTTCCTGATTGAGGAGAAACGGGAAAAACCCTCAGACATCTACCTCGACTTAGGATTTGAAGATCTGTCACACTTCTCATTTGCTTATAAAAAGTCGTTTGGTTATGCACCAAACAAGAAATATCTATAAACTAATAAAAATAATAAAATGGATTTAAAATTAAAGGGCAAACGTGCCCTGGTTACCGGCTCAAGTTCCGGATTAGGCGAGGCAATTGCAAAACTGCTTGCAAGTGAAGGCGCAACAGTTATTATTCATGGCCGCAACAGCGGGAGGGCAAGCGAAGTAGTAAATGCTATTTTGAATGCGGGAGGATCGGCTGAATTGGCTATAGGCGATCTTTCGACAGATGAGGGTGCCGATGTTGTTGCAGCAGCCGCGCTTAAATCAGGACAAATAGATATCCTGGTTAATAATGCAGGCGAAACCTCACACAAATCATGGGGGGAAGCCACCACCGAAGACTGGTTGTCGATATACAATAATAACGTAGTTTCTTACGTGCGGATGGTACAGCGGATAGTTCCACAAATGAAACATCTTGGGTGGGGAAGGGTGATCCATATTGGCGGGGGGCTTGCCATACAGCCGATAAAAGAACAGCCTCATTATAACGCGACACTGGCTGCCCGCCACAACATGTCGGTTTCATTGGCCAGGAGCCTCAAAGATTCTGGTATTACCTCTAACGTTGTTTCGCCGGGCGCGATCATCAACCCGATGGTTGAGGAGTGGTTACAAAACGCAGCGCCAAAATTTGGTTGGGGAACCGATCCGGAAGAAATAAAATATAAAGCTGTGCAGGAACTGATCCCTAATGATACCGGCAGGTTTGGTGAGCCTCAGGAGGTTGCCGGTGCCGTAGCCTATCTGTGCAGCCCTTTTGCCGACTATATCAGCGGTTCGGTACTCCGTGTGGATGGCGGAACGATTCGCTGCCTTTAAGGGAATGTTTTGATTCCTGGTAATTATTTATTCGTTAACGTTTTGGCTATTCCTATGCCTCCTTAAAACCCGAATTACATTGTTGGCAATAAATCCAATTTAGTCGTCTCCTTAACATCACCAGCCAATACGAAGGTTTACTATTGTAAAAAGGATTATTGAGCGTCATAATAGCCGGTTAGCTATGGAGATTACTTTTGGCATAGGGATAGTTTCAAGAACGTTATCAAAGCCTTTAGTCGAAAAGACTGAAGGCTTTTTGCTGGGTGATATTAATAATTGTTTTAACGTTGCAGGATAATTGTTAAGCAAGTAACTTAACTGACACTTTTCTTAAATATGACCAGGTTTTTAAGGCATAGGAAACAGGCGATAATACTTATTGTGATATTTTTAATTACGATGATACTTGGCCTAACGCCGTGAGAAGCCGTATTCTCAATCCAGATCACAGGCGGTATAGCTTACGGGTTAACAAGTTTCTCAACAGGGTTATTGGGCCTGATAGGTTTTCTGGTTGCCTTATGCATTTGTATTAAAGACATAAACCGATTTGCTCTGTTTGTAAAACTACTATCGGGGTGTGTTGCAGTGTTGTTGCTCGCTGTTTGGATATTAGCTTTATTGTTGCCTACATTCAGATGGATCGACAGGAATGTCTACCGAAACGGGGATGATTATCTGGTATTATAGGAACAGGAAATTTTTGTAACAAATAATCTTAAACAACCGCATTTGATCAGAACAAAATCACCTTACAGCATGATCCGGAAAATTGAAGAACAACAGGAACAGAATGAAAACGATAACCCATTTGAAGGGGAGGTAGTGATTTATAAAGGTAAGAGATGGAGTAAAGAACCAACAATTGAAAAAGAGTGAGAAAGTGATAGTTGCGTAATAATAATGCTATTTCGTTGAGTCTGTAATCTGCTGTCGCTAAATATCATTCTGGGTATTGTTAATTTTTGTTAAAGGCACACACTTTAGCAATTTATGTGTTATATTTAGGTACCTACTTTACCTGTTAACTGAACCCGTCATGAAAACATTGAAACTTACCTTAACAGTAATATTGATACTCCTGTCAGTAAATCTGTTTGCCCAGCGTATTAAGGGAATTGTGATTGACAAGGCTACTTATTTGCCAGTAGCTAACGCTTTTATCAGCTCAACGGCTTCAAAAAGCATAAGTAATCAGCAAGGGAAATTTGTGTTGGCAAGCGTAAAGCCCGGCGATACTTTGCGGATCAGCAGTATAGGATACAAGCCATTCAGGCTCATCATTAGTTTTTTAAAGTTTGATACTTTGAGGTGTTACATTGAACCGGATGCAACTGTTTTGAGTGAGGTGAAAATCAGGGGCAGGCGTAACGCCAAAGCCGACTCATTACGAAACCGGAGGGAGTTTGCCTCTGTTTTTGCCTATCGCGGTTCAACCATAAAAGACGCGTTTATAACTCGTCCGGCCGATCTTGATTTTGGTAAACCCAGCAATCACATCAATGCAGATAAAAGTACTGCGACCATTTTAAGCATCAACCTGCTTTCGGTAATTGACATGCTGAGTAAAAACAAAGCCCCTCAATCAAAGCTGCAAAAGATCTTACTTAAGGACGAGCAAGATGAGTATGTCGACAGGTTTTTTTCGCCGGAAAAGGTAAGCTCAATAACCAGCTTAAAAGGCGATTCACTACAGAACTTCATGAACCAGTATCATCCTGATATTAAAAAAGTGAAAAAGATGAGTGATTATGATATGATCAGCTACATCAGGAAAAGCTATGCCGATTACCTTAAATCGGGGAGTAAACAAACAGCACCGCTTTTTGGGAGATGAAACATTGGCGTAGACTAAGATGTACCGCCTGATGATTTCCCTACCGCTCAAGCACCAGGTATTTTTTGTTGCATTTGTAACAAAAATACCGCTTAACAGGTAGCCAGAATGTTAATAGTTTTAACAGTACCGGTCGTTTGATCCTTTGACCGGTATTAGTTTGGCATATTGGGCAAAATGTGCGTCTATGCCTTTTCTTTGAAGAGTCATTTTCAGTATCTACAATATGCATAACATGAATACAATTAATGCCATTGTATCCCCATAGTAGGTTTTGTTATTGGCTAATACCCAAAACTAAAAAAGGTTTACTCCTTTTTTGCGAATAGTTTTTTATGAGGCTTTGCTGTTGTAAGTAGTGCCTGTAAGCACTGGCGATTTTTTGTTAAACCTATTCCATTCCTCAATATTTACGAGGCCGGGAGCAGTTGAATAATGCTTTTTACTTGTAGGGCAAGCAACTGAAAAACCCTTACGGCTTTGTTCAATTACAGGGCGTGCTCCGCATTCTTTGCAAGGTTCACAATGGATATTTGGTTGAATTTGTATAGATCCTGCCATATTGTTTTTTAAAAGGTTTTATAAGTGCTTGCCAATTAAGCAAGTGGGTTTTTCATTATTGTATTAGGGTTTGGTTGCGTTATTACAAAGATCGGAATAAAATTTTTATTAAAAAATTGCAATATGGGAAGGTTATTTCACAATTATGTAGCGCTTTTATTGACAAAAGTGTAAAATATGTTAAGCTGGTGTGTAAAAGTGTGCAATTGTGTAAACCTTAAAACAACTTTAAGTTGTGACCTTTTTTGTTTATTAACAACTTTTTTACACTTTGGGTTATTCAATCAGTCACCATGAAAAAAATTGTATTCCTTTTGCTGCCCTTACTTATTTGCGCTCATTTCACACACGCACAACCACCTTCATCGTCGGTAAAGCAATGGCAGGAACAGAAGTTTTCCATGTTTATCCACTTCGGTGGCATTTACTCGGTTTTAGGAGGTGTTTGGGATAGCAAACCTGTAACTCGTGGTTTAAGCGAACAAATCCAGGCACACGCGGGTATCTACAGCGATACCTATGCAAACCTGGCTAAAAACTTCAACCCGGTAAACTGGAATGCGGATAGTATTGCCCTGTTAGCAAAGGCCGCCGGCATGCGTTCAATAGTGCTTACATCTAAGCATCATGATGGTTTTTGTATGTTTAAAACAGCCACAACTGATTTTAACGTAGTTGATGCAACCCCTTTTAAGCGCGATGTGGTAAAAGAAATGGCCGAAGCCTGCAAAAGACATGGTTTGCGGTTTGGGTTATATTTTTCATTGATCGATTGGCATTACCCACAGGCATCGCCTATATCAAGCCATAATTCAGATTATGTAACGCCGGAGCATCATGAGTATAACAAAAAGCAGGTAACCGAGCTGTTATCAAACTATGGTACCATATCTGAGCTTTGGTTTGATATGGGGTCTCAAAGTTCTGAGCAAAGTAAAGAGCTTTACCAACTGGTACATCGTCTGCAACCCGATTGCATGGTGAGTAGCCGCTTGGGTAACGATCAGGGCGATTTTGCTGTTATGGGCGATAACCAATATCCAGATTATTCTATAGGGGTACCATGGCAGTCGCCGGCTTCATTTTTTGACGAAACCTGGGGCTACCGGTCATGGCAAAAACGCGGCAGCGAAGATGAAAAGTACAAAGAGAAACTGGAAAGCCTGATCCGCGTGATTAGCAGAGGAGGTAATTATCTGCTCAATATCGGCCCTAAAGGTGATGGCTCTGTAGTAGGTTTTGAAAAAGATGTTTTATTGAAGATAGGAGCCTGGCTTCATAAAAATGCCGAAGCTGTTTACGGTACCACTGCCGATCCGTTTTTTACTTCCTTTAAATGGGGTAATATAACCAGCAAACCCAACAAGCTTTATCTTTTTGTAACCTCGGTACCGGCTGATGGCTTGATCACCTTGCCAGGCCTCGAAGGTAAAATAAATGGTGTATCTGTTTTAGGCGAACAGCAATCGCTTAATTTTAAGCAGACTGCCATTGATGCTGTAATAACTTTGCCTGCTAATTTTGATAACGAAAAACAGATCAAAGTAATAGCCGTTGATGTTGCCGAGGGCTATAGAGTACAGCCTGTCCATATTATCAAAAGCAGCTACGGCCACATGGAACTGGATGAGCATAACGCTTATAATTACTACAGTTCATCGGGTATCGACTATAACAGCAATTACAAAAGCACTGTAAAGCAAGCCTGGACAATCAAACCTACCGCGACAGGTAAATATCGCCCCTCTATCAAATATACCGACGAGGAGAAAGGTAATGTGATTGATCTTGCCGTTAACAATGTAACTACCACAATCAAGCTTGATAACGACAGGTTGATGAAGTACAAAGCTGATACTGCTAAAATTAAATGGGGGCCTTTGTATATCACCGGCCCATATTCGGCAGGCTTGGGTGGTTTAAATGGCGGCAGCGATAAAATTGATATTAACAAACCCTATACAAATGATACCGATAAACCGTGGCAACGCATGGATAGCTACAAAAACGGACAGCTTATTGATTTACCGGCAGGTATGGATGATGCCTATTATATACTGCAGAATATTACGGTAGCGAAAGGCTTGATTTATGCGCAGGTTAAAATCACCAGCGGTGATGGTATTGTTGTTATGTTTAATGGCAAACAAATGCTCATTAATAACAACCCTGGCAAGGCCGGATCTGTAGATCATATTATCGGCTTTGATTTAATGCCTGGTAATAATCAGCTATTGATAAAGGTGTTCAATAACTTTAAAAAGAATGCGCCTTTTGCCATTAGCCACAGTATTCCGCAAAATATCTATATAAAAGATCTCGATCCGCAAACCTTCGAGGCAAACAGGCTTTACCCGGTAAGTTTAAAATTGCATGATCCGGCTTCGCCGCATCAAACTTTAAAGCTGCCAAACCTTGAAATTTGGTTTTCAAAAAAATAAGGAATTAAAAAGATTATCTCTTAAATTGCAAGTAATTAAGTGTTTAAATAACAATTAATTATAAACCTATGAAGAGAAGAGATCTGATTAAAGGTGTGGCTGCCGCCGTACCTGCCTTTTACCTTTCAAAAGCTTTTGGTTCGGTTGGGATGTTGGCCGCTAACCCTGTTCCGCGAATTGCCGATGGACCGTTTAAGCCCGATTGGGAATCACTTAAGCAATATAAAGTGCCCGATTGGTTCAGGGATGCCAAGTTTGGCTTATGGGCACATTGGGGGCCACAGTGTCAGCCCGAACGTGGCGATTGGTATGCCCGTGGTATGTACCAGGAAGGAAGTGATCAGTATAAATACCACATCGAAAAATATGGACATCCGTCAAAGTTTGGCTTTAAGGATGTGATAAACGAATGGAAGGCCGAAAACTGGCAGCCAGGTGAGTTGCTTGATTTGTACAAGCGCGCCGGAGCCAAGTACTTTATGGCATTGGCAAATCATCATGATGGGTTTGATCTGTATAACAGTACCTATCAGTCATGGAACTCTACCAAGATGGGGCCTAAAAAGGATTTAATAGGTGGTTGGGCCAAAGCTGCAAAGGAACGGGGTTTACCATTTGGTGTAACAGTACATGCCGCCCACACCTGGACCTGGCTGGAAGTTGCGCAGCGCTCCGATAAAACAGGGGCAATGAAAGGCATTCCGTATGATGGAAAACTAACAAAATCAGACGGTGCCGGTAAATGGTGGAGCGGCTATGACCCACAGGAATTGTATGCTCAAAATCATGAGTTGAGCAAAGACAGCCTGGATGACCATGCTATACACCGGGAGTGGAACTGGGGAAATGGCGCCAGCATGCCGAGCAAAGCTTATTGCGATAAATTTCTGAACCGTACCATCGAGCTTATTGATAAGTATGGTCCCGATTTGATATATTTTGATGATACCGCGCTTCCGCTTTGGCCGGTGAATGATGCGGGCTTAAAGATTGCCGCGCACATGTACAATACCAGCGTTAAAAAGCACGGGAAATTAAACGCCGCCCTGTTTGGCAAGATTTTAGACGAGCAGCAACGTAAATGTATGATATGGGATATTGAGCGTGGGCAAAGCAACCAGATTGAGCCCGAGCCATGGCAAACAGATACCTGCATTGGTGGCTGGCACTATGACCGCCGGATCTTTGAAAATAAGGGCTATAAAAGCGCTAAAACCGTTATCCATACGCTTACTGATGTAGTAAGCAAAAATGGCAACCTGTTGTTGAATATCCCTGTAAAAGGAGATGGTACCATTGACAGCGAAGAACGTAAAATTGTAGAAGGGATAGCAGCATGGATGCACATTAACAGCGAAGCTATTTACGCCACCCGCCCGTGGGCTATTTTTGGCGAAGGCCCGGCTATCGAATCAGCTGCTCCTTTAGATGCCCAGGGTTTTAACGAAGGTAAGGGCAAGCCTTTTACTGCCGATGATATTAGGTTCACTAAAAAAGGCAATACGCTTTACGCTATAGCTTTAGGCTGGCCGGGCGAAAAAGGTAGCGTGATCAAAGGCCTGGCGAGTGCGTCAGCGCAGTTATCCGGTAAAAAGATCAGCAATGTAAGTATGGTAGGACATCCGGGTAAATTAAGCTGGGAGCAAACGGGCGAAGGTCTCAAAATTAAAACTCCTGCTGTAAAGCCAGATGATATTGCTGTAGTTTATAAAATTGAGGGGGCAATAGGATAGAGGTGCTTTTTATTATAGATAGCTATCAGACTTACGAAGTTTCCAAAACTTCGTAAGTCTTTTGAAGCAGAATCATTGCCTACTTCAACAGCACCTTGGTAGCTCCGTAACCAAATTTCTCTTTACGGGCATCCATAAAGGTTTGTACTTTTTTATGCCTGCCCAGTTGTTTATGCAGTTCATTGCGCAAGGTTCCGTTGCCGGCGCCGTGTATAAAGGTAATATCAGGCAACTGGTGAACAATAGCAGCATCCAGGGCCTTATGGAAATGGGCCAGCTGAATTTCCATGATCTCCGAACTGCTTAAAAACTGATAATCGTCGCGCAGTTTTTCTATATGCAGATCAACTTCGCTAACCGGTTTTTCAATCACTATTTTTTCGGTAGGCGTTTCAAAAAAGCTTTCCTTTAGTTTTTGTGCATCAATAACCAGTTCGGGTTCATCAAGCCTGATCAGCCATCCCGGTTGATTAAGCAATGGGATGTTCTTTTTAGTAGTCGAAAAATCTTTGGCTTTAAATTTTTCATGCACTGCCAAAGGAGCAGGCGGTTCAATATTTTGTTTGGTGCTGAATAAAGCGCTGAAGATAAATTTAGGCCACACCTGCAAATCGGCCAGTTGTGCCGAATATATGTTTTCGGTTGATTTAGGGGCTACTATCCCCGCAAATTCTCCTTTAAATACCTGTTGTTTATCTGTTGTTAAGGTAGCCAGTAACTGAAAAGATGTTTCATTGATGATGTGAAAATGAACTACCGAACTTGCACGGGTATCGGTAATTACACCTATATATACACCCTTTTGTACAAATTCACCCGGTGTTACAGGCTTTTCACCGGCTGCAGCGGTGCTTTTTGTTGATCCTGCAGGTTGGTAACCATGTACGTAAGTTACCTTGCTGGCCAGTACCGGAATCTCAAAATCATCATCGCCGGTAACGCCTATCATTTGCTCATCAATGATGCGGGTAACAAAACCTTCCATTTTTTCATCAACAAACCGAACAAAATCGCCTAATTTATATTTCATAGCATATGTTATTACTGTGCAAAGTTAATTTATCCGGGCACATCCCACCGATAATAAAACTTGCTTATTTTTAATTAGGTTTAGCAGTAATTGAATGATTAACAGCTTTTAGAAATCTCAATTTTAACCATATACATTTATTTTCATACCATGAGCAACAATACCCCTAAAACACTGGATAATGATTTGTTAAAACAAGTATTTGTCCACAATCTAAACCGGATCTATTTTGGTAAGTGCTACCTTGATAAGCACCTTGAACATCTGAAAGGTCTTGCATCATTTACTGCGCTACAGCAGGGGATACAGGAGTTTTGGGATGATATCAAAAAGCAGATCGATCGCATGAAGCACGTTTATAAACTAATTAATGAGATCCCTTCAGATAAGAACTGTAACCCTATAAAGTCCATTGTTAAGGATGAGTTTTGTCTTGATGAGGCACAGTCAATTCCGGTATTACTGGATATGGATATTATGATGTATCTGCAACTGCTTGAGCATATTAATATAACCTCATGTCATATGCTTATTATGGTAGCTAAACAGCTTAACTATACTGAGGCTCAGCAACTACTTACCGAATGTAAAGACGAATCAATTGATAATGACGAGCTTTTTACGCTCATTATCAAGGAATATATAGTTGCCGATTAGTGATTTGAAAAAAAGAAAGCCATCCGCATAGCGCAGATGGCTTAAATGTTAGTTATTTAATACCCCTATTAAAATAACTGATAACAAAGTAAAAAAAAATATATCCGATACCGCAAAATATTTATTCATAAATATTCATTGTGACAGCTTTGTTACAAATGTGATATGATATAACGATTTATCAATAGTTTTTTATCATTGATTGTATTGATAAATGCTTCCCGCATATCGTTATTTAGTCCAATTGATTTAAATTGGCCACTGAAATTTAAGACTCATGATCAAACCCATTATTTTATCTGCCTTATCCTGCATTGTATTTGTTCAGGTTAAGGCCCAATCCCTGTATATGCCACGCGATATACAGAAGGCATTTAAAAACGAAACCCGATCGGCCGATGGTCGCCCGGGCAAAAATTACTGGCAAAATTACGGCCGCTATAACATCAGTATTACTGCCGTACCTCAAAACCGTACCGTAAAAGGAACAGAACAGATTACTTATGTTAATAACAGCCCTGATACCTTAAAAAAACTTAACATGAAGCTGATCCTGAATATTCACAAACCAGGTTCGGCGCGTTTTGGGGATGCTGGGGCAGACTATCTTACACCGGGTATTCAGTTTGATAATTTTTTAATTAATGGCAAGGTAAATAAAGTTCCATCTGCCTCAACAAATCAGTATGTAAGCCTAAGTAAACCATTGATGCCGCATGATTCGGTTAAGCTGGATATCGGCTGGCATTTTGAGCTATCTAAGCAAAGTGGCCGCGAGGGTATGATTGATTCAACCACCTGCTACCTGGCTTATTTTTATCCGCGAGTATCAGTATATGATGATTATAATGGCTGGGACAGGTTGCCTTTCCTTGATGCGCAGGAGTTTTATAACGACTTTAATGATTATACGCTGCACGTAACCGCCCCTAAAAACTATGTGGTTTGGGCTACAGGTACGCTGCAAAACCCTAATGAAGTATTACAACCAGAGTATGCAAAACGCCTGCAGGCTTCCTTCACCAGCGATTCAACCATTCATGTTGCTTCGGCGGCAGAAATGGCTGCGCATAAGGTAACTGCTCAAAAAGATATGAATACCTGGACGTGGACCGCTAATGACATCAGCGACATGGCCGTAGGTATTAGTGATCATTATGTATGGGATGCAGCAAGTGTTGTGGTTGATGACGCTACCAAACGCCGTGCAAGTATGCAGGCCGCCTTTTTAGACAGCTCTGAAGATTTTCATCACGCTGTACAGGCAGGTCGTCATTCGTTAGGGTGGTTGTCGCATAACTGGCCGGGCGTACCTTATCCATTCCCTAAAATGACCTCATTTCAAGGCTTTGCAGATATGGAATACCCCATGATGGTAAACGATAGCCATACCAATGACATTCGTTTTTCGCAATTTGTACAGGATCATGAAATAGCGCACACCTATTTTCCTTTTTACATGGGTATCAACGAAAGCCGTTACGCTTTTATGGACGAAGGCTGGGCTACAACCTTCGAATTGCTGATAGGAGCTTCAGAAGTTGGTAAGGAAAAAGCTGAAGCATTATACAAAGATTTCCGTGTTGACAGGTGGATCCATGATGCCTCAACTGCCGAGGATCAGCCGGTTATTACACCATCAAGCGAACTAAGAGGAGGTTATGGTAATAACTCTTACGGTAAGCCATCATTAAGTTACTTTGCCCTGAAAGATATGCTGGGCGACGATCTGTTCAAAAAAGCCTTACACGGATATATGGATCGCTGGCATGGCAAACACCCTATCCCATGGGATTACTTTAACTCCATGAGCAATATCACCGGTAAAAACCTCGATTGGTTTTTCAATAACTGGTTCTTCACCAATTACTACATTGATCTGTCGTTGAAAGGCGTAAGCAAATCATCAGGCGGTTATACCGCATCAATTAAAAACATCGGTGGCTTTGCGGTTCCGTTTGATGTAAAGGTTACCTATGCTGATGGCTCAACTGAAAGCATTCATCAAACACCGGCTGTTTGGGAAAAAAATCAAAAACAGATTTCGGTAGATATCAAAACTGCTAAAGCAATCAAATCGGTTACGTTAGATGGCGGCATATTTATGGATGCTGATGAAAGCAACAATACCTGGAATAAATAATAAAAATGTTTATAAATAATAAAACCCGGTCATTGGCCGGGTTTTATTATTTTATGATAGTACTAAATATTATGCGTTTTGTACAGAATTGTTCCAATCGTTGGCAGTTGCTTTAACTTTATCTTTCGCGTTTTCAGCAGCATCGCTGGCTTTGTCTGCAAGATCATGAGCTTTTGATTTTGCAGCATCAACGGCATTATCTTTTGCATCCCAAAGATCGCTTACCGTGCCGCTAAACTTGGTTTTAGCTTTATCAATTACATTACTGCTGTAATCTTTGATTTCGCCGGCTGTGTTTTGAGCTTTGGTCTTGGCGGTATCAACCAGGTCATTTATATAGTCTGCAATGTCGCCCCTTAACTCGGTGCCTTTTTCAGGCGCTAACAATAAACCCAAAGCAGCACCAGCTGCAGCACCTACTAATAATGCTGCTATAATTTTTGCTTGATCTTTCATGTTCTTTCTTTGTTTTATGTGTAATCGATTTATGATATCATAGGTTAAACAACAACAATGCCAGTTTTTATTTGAAGATAGTATCCAAATATTAAGTTTATACACATAGCACATTAACAAAAAGTAAGGCAACAAAAAAGGCACCCAAAAAATTGAGTGCCTGGTAGGCTTAATGATTATATTATAATTTATATAACTTTTACATTTACCGCGTTAAGACCTTTACGGCCATTTTCAACTTCGTACTCAACGGTGTCGTTTTCGCGAACTTCGTCGATAAGGCCTGTTGAATGAACAAAGATATCCGGACCGCCATTGCTTGGCACGATGAATCCGAAACCTTTTGTTTCGTTGAAGAATTTTACTGTTCCTTGATTTTGCATTATTTTATTTATTAATGCCGCCAAGGTAGATATAATTTACCGTAATCGTGCAAACCCCCGAATGCAATTTAGATACAAACTGAATAATTGGACAGTAGTTGTCTTGTTAAGGTTTTGAAATTTAAGCAACTATAGCTAAATGGTGCCCTTGTATGGTATCCTCCGAATCTTTTACTATAGCTCTGATCTTTTCATCCAGCTCATTAACCGTATGCTCAATCATATTAAAATAGCCAAAATCAATGTTTTCCATCCGCATCAGGTCTAAAATACCAAGCAATGATGCCACCGGCCTTCTCAACTCATGCGACTGTATAATTGCTATCCGGTTAAGCGCCTCGTTTTGAATACTGATCTGTTCTTCGTGCCTTTTACGTGTGGTAATATCGGTTGAGTTGATGGCTACGCCGATCACTTCGCCGTTATTGTCTTTTACAGGGATAAATGAAGTTTCTTTCCAACATGCATTGGGTGTCCCGCTCTGCAACTCCCATTCGCGTTTTATAGAACGACCGGTTAATGCCACAGCAAAATACTTTGAAAAGCTATGTATCATCGTCGGTTCTGTATAGGCAATGATGTTATCGCCATTGGCCAGTTTTTTATTGTATACACTTTTGATGAACACCGAAGCCGATTTGTTGAATGCCATAACCTCCAGGTTACGACCAACCAGGATATGAGTGTCTTTTGAACTGTCGAAAATTGCTTTCAGCTTCATCTCCGATTCGCTGATGGATGCCTTTTGCGATTGGGAATGCTGGTGCTGCTGCTCAAGCGAACGCAGGCTTGAATTAAGTTCCATAAGATTTACCACCTGTTTTGCCAGCGTTTTTAATGACTTGGCCTGCTGATGATTGAGGTCATTGGGTTTAAAATCGATAACGCATAAGCTGCCAAGGGCGTGGCCATCCTTGGTGATTAGCGGAGCGCCGGCATAAAACCTGGCAAGGGGCTCATTAACCACAAGGGGGTTGGTATTGAAACGTTCGTCGTTAAGCAGATCTGGCACTACCAGCACCTTGTTTTGGGCTATGGTGTGGTTGCAAAATGCAACCTCGCGCGGGGTACAGCTAATATGGGTACCGGTGGAGGCTTTAAACCATTGCATATCCGAATCAAGCAAGGTAACCAGGGCAACGGGGGTGCCACAGATCTGAGCTGCTAATCCTACTATGTCATTTAAATCGACTACAATATCGTTATCCAGATCTTTAAATCTCTTAACGGCATGCAGACGCAGGGGTTCGTCATTCATTGTATAA
This sequence comes from Mucilaginibacter endophyticus, assembly GCF_003351025.1. Lineage (GTDB taxonomy): Bacteria > Bacteroidota > Bacteroidia > Sphingobacteriales > Sphingobacteriaceae > Mucilaginibacter > Mucilaginibacter endophyticus. The sequence continues at coordinate 758,448 of NZ_QPCG01000001.1, forward strand.
GATTAGTAGATTTTTAAATATCTAATTCAAAACAGAAAGCATATACACTGGTAAAATATAAGCCTGTTTGTAATGAAATACGCAATGATTTGGCCAATAGATGTATAAATGACAAAAAAAATGAAAATAATTGTAAAATTAATTATTGTTTAATGTAAAGATTCATGAGGGTTAAAATTTTTCGGATAAGGCACTTTTTTAACCATTTGGCAAGTTGGAAGAAGATGGAAAAAAGCCCTTTAGCTTTAAGGCCAACGGGCTCGCTAAAAAATAGATCCCATCAAAACAATAGCCACATTATCCGTCTTATTTTTTAGCCACATTATGTATCGCGTATCCTACATCACATGTGTTTTAAAGAATATACGATGCGGTTATAAGTTTAGTTTTTAAAAAGTTAAGTTTGCACCGGCAATCGCGACTGTGGTTTGCATCTTCTTATAAAATTGAATAATACAAATGAAGGCCTTTATATTTGACCTTAACGGCACCATGATCAATGATATGCCGTTCCACACTAAAGCATGGCAATACCTTTTAAATAATGATCTGGGTGGCAATTTTACCTGGGATGAAGTAAAGCCACAGATGTATGGTAAAAACCAGGAAGTACTGGTGCGTATGTTTGGCCCCAATCGTTTTACTACCGAAGAAATGGATCGCCTATCTATCCTGAAAGAGCAACGCTACCAGGATGAGTTTTTACCGCACCTTGCGCTGTTACCAGGCCTGCATGAGTTTTTGGAGAAAGCTTATCAAGCCGGTATTCCAATGGCAATTGGCTCGGCGGCTATTCCTTTTAATATTGATTTTGTGTTGGATAACCTTAATATCAGGCATTATTTTAAGGCAATTGTTAGTGCCGATGACGTGGTACTAAGCAAGCCCCACCCCGAAACATTTTTAAAAGCAGCAGAACTATTAAGCACACTGCCAACTGATTGCCTGGTATTTGAAGATGTACCTAAAGGCGCGGAAGCTGCTGCTAATGCGGGTATGAAAGCTGTTGTATTAACCACCACTCATCAGCAAGATGAATTTGTAGCTTTACAAAATGTAATCCATTTTGCAGAAGATTTTACTGATAACTTTTTCAGCAGTTTGGTAGAATAAATTTGACCAACTGTTACTTTATTAAAGGATTCATCGTATCATTGTTTAGTTATAAACCTTGATCTGAACCTGTTACGATGAACCTTAAATTAGTTTTTTGCCTATTGGGCATAGCGGCGCTGGCCAGTTCCTGTAGTGATCATGTATATGCGCCGGCCCTGCATCGCAGTGATATAGCTTATTTGCCTAAGCCGGTATCTGCTGATACCAGTAAATCTGCCACTTATATCACGGCAGGTATTACTTATGATACCAATATTAATCCGGCAGACAATCTCACAAGCGGGCAGTTTAACCTGAGCCATGCTAATACCTTTGATCATGTTAACCTGGCCTATGGTGCTTTCGGCGTTTTAGGGAGTTATCATAACGGTGAACTCCAGCCCGGTGATCCATATTATTTCCGGGATAAATTTTTCGGGGCGGGAGGGTTACGCTTATCTGGAGATTATTTTATAAAAGGAAGGAATGTTGATTTCCGGATCATTGGTTTTGAGGCGGTTTACAGTCATGAATTCGGTGATTATGCCCGTTTCAGAAAAACAGTAACCGATCAGCCGAATTTTTTTACCGATACCCGTACCGATCTGTTTACACTGGGTGGTACTACAGAGGTTGTTTTTCATGCCGGTTATAATGCCGAGAAAAAGTTTGGCTTCCGCGTTTTTGCAGGAGGTACTTTTGGTCCCGATAATATTTACAGGAATAAAAACTCCAATTATACCTATTCATCCTTAAACCACGGGATAGTTACCGTAGCCTACTTTATGCAGCTAAAAAGATATGTATTGATAGCCGAGGGTGGATACTTTTTTCAGTTCAGATTGGGATACCAGTTTTAATTATTTGCAGATGATTAGTATGGAAGTTATTCATAGCCGTTGACTTTAGTCAACGGTAAAAGCAGCATAAAATTAAGGGCTTTAGCCGAAATACGAACTGTGCAAGTGGTATTTTGGCTAAAGCCCTTGTTGAATGTTATAGCACCGTTGACTAAAGTCAACGGCAATGACCAATTTAGTCTGCTTATTCCGAGTAAACGCTGCCAACCCTGTCTCGCAGGTTATAGCCCGAAGCCATCACCTCGCCATAAGCGCCCGCTGTACGTACAGCGATCAAATCGCCGCGGAATGATTCCGGAAGACTTACATCCTTTTGAAAACAGTCGGTACTTTCACATATTGGCCCAACTACATCATATTTTAAACTTTCCGGACTTTCGGATTTCCGACTTAAGTTTTCTATCTGGTGATAGGCCTGGTAAAGCATCGGGCGGATTAGTTCGGTCATACCCGCATCCAATATCAGGAAATTCTTTTTCTGACCGTTTTTAACATATAACACACGTGAGATCAATGAGGCGCTTTGTGCAACCATCGCGCGGCCCAATTCAAAATGTACTTCTTGTCCGGGCTTAACATTCAGGAAGCTTTTAAATACCTGGAAGTAGGCTTCAAAATCGGCTATGTTGTTATCCGGGTTATAGTAGTCAACCCCAAGACCGCCACCTGTATTAAGTACTTTGATCGGGAAACCACGATCTTCAAACCAGTCTTGCATTTCGTTGATGCGGGTACAAAGATTTTTGTAAACCTCCAGATCGGTGATTTGTGAACCAATATGGAAGTGGATGCCTAAAAATTGCAGGTTATCGCATTTACGCAAAGCAGCGGCCACATCCGGCAACTGCCAGGTATTGATACCAAATTTGTTTTCGTCCAGGCCGGTGGTAATGAAATGGTGGGTATGGGCATCAACGTTTGGGTTAATGCGGATAGCAACACCTGCCTTTTTGTTTTTGGCTTTGGCAAGGCCATCAATAATAAAAAGCTCCTGGATAGATTCCACATTGAAGCAGAAGATATCGGCATCAAGTGCCAGGTTAATTTCACGGTCGGATTTGCCTACGCCGGCAAATACCACTTTGCTTTTATCAAAGCCATGCTCAATGGCAGCCTTTACTTCGCCACCACTCACGCAATCGGCACCAAAACCATAGGTTTGAATAGTATCAATAACCTTTGGGTTAAAGTTGGCCTTCATGGCATAATGTACATGGAAGCCATGTTTGGCAGAAGCGTCACGACAGGCACTCAGGGTGTTTTTAAGCACCTCCAGATCGTAATAATAAAACGGGGTATCTAAGCCGTTAAATTTATCTATAGTTTTACTTGTGAACATTGTAGTATATTTTACCTCACCCAACCCTCTCTAAAGGAGAGGGCTATTTAATGAGATTAATTGAATGTTGTTTATAAAGTCCTCTCCAAAGGAGAGGATTTAGGAGAGGTTATTAAAACAACCTGTTATGTAAACTCCTCAAAGCCTCTGTTTTATCCTCGGTTTTTACCAGTAACGACAGGTTATGATCGCTGCCACCGTATGATATCATCCTCAACGGGATATGTTTAACAGCTTCCAGCACGCGTGCCGCATAGCCATGCTTTTCGGCACCAAAATCACCTACCACGCAAATGATGGTTTGATTTACGTCGATCTCCACAGACCCGTAAGCGTTCAGTTCTTTAGTGATATCACCGAGATAGGTGGTATCATCTATAGTTACAGATACACCTACTTCTGATGTGGTGATCATATCTATAGATGTTTTATAGCGCTCAAACACTTCAAATACTTTACGCAAAAAGCCGTGGGCCAAAAGCATCCTGCTCGATTGGATTTTGATGGCGGTAATGGCATCTTTAGCTGCAATAGATTTGATCTTGTCCTTTTCGCTTGAGTTGGTGATCAGGGTTCCCTGAGCTTTAGGATCCATAGTGTTTAGTAAACGAACAGGGATCTTGTATTTCTGGGCAGGGAATACACTTTGCGGGTGCAGGATCTTCGCACCAAAATAAGCTAACTCGGCAGCCTCATCAAATGATAACTGGGCTATGGGCTGAGTTCCTTTAACAATACGCGGATCGTTATTGTGCATACCGTCAATATCCGTCCAGATCTGTACCTCTTCGCTGCGGATACCTGCACCAATCAGTGATGCGGTGTAGTCGCTACCACCGCGACGCAGGTTATCAATTTCGCCATAAGCATTGCGGCAAATGTAGCCCTGGGTAATAAATAGGTTTACTTCCGGGTGTTTATCAAGCAGCGGAAGCAGGTTTTCGGTAATGTGATCAACAATAGGCTCGTTATCCTCATCAATCTTCATAAAATCCAAAGCAGGCAGCAGTACCGACGGTACGCCAATCTCTTTTAAATAAACATGATAAAGGGTTGTTGATAGCAGTTCGCCCTGTGCAACAATAATCTTGTCTTCGATATTGGTAAACAGATCATTAGCCAGGTTGCTCAGCAACGAAAAATGGTAGTCGATAACCTCTTTGCCCTGGGCTAAAAACTCAGGCTTGACAAACAGTTCCTTAATAAAAATTTCGTACTTATCCTTCAGGATAGTAATAAGCTGTGCCGCCTTCTTCTTATCGCCGGCGATGTATGCTTGTCCAATTTCTACGAGGCTGTTTGTTGTGCCTGACACCGCCGACAGTACCACCACCTGGCGCTCGGCCGGGTTAATGATGTCAAGCAGCGCTTTCATCCGGGCGGGGCTACCTACTGATGTCCCACCAAATTTTAAAACTTTCATTTTTATGTTGCTGTTACCTTGTTTGAATTGATGTTTGATAATATCATTTTGCTGATTTTCAAGCACCAATAATTGAGGCGCTAAAAATAGCGTTTTAAACTGCTTATCGGTAATTTAATTTAAAGAGCGTTGCCCCGCCTCTCCAAAGAAAAGGGTTTAGCATCTTTTTTTGCAAAGAAATAAGCCCTCTCCTTTGGAGAGGGTTGGGTGAGGCAATTTTTTTTCTAAATTCACGGTGATATATCATCTGTTTTGCGCACTTACTATTAAACGCGATGATCATGGCAAATGAGATAGTTTTTGACGAACCGGTAATGCAAAGGGAAAAACTCATTACAGCGCTTTACAAAAGCGCTTTCCCTGCGGTAGCAAAATATGTAAGCAAAATGGGCGGCTCTTTTGATGATGCAAAAGATGTGTTTCAGGACGCGCTTGTTGCTTATTACGAGAAAACAACTACCGGCGAACTTTCCTTAAATACCACTGAAACAGCTTACCTGTTGGGTATTGCCAAACACCTTTGGTTTAAAAAGTTCAGGGATGATAGTAACAATCTGCCGCTTGATAGTTATGGGTTTGACATCAGCGATGAAGCCGAAGAACAACCATCGACCAATAAGTTGATGCGCTACCTGGAAACTGCCGGCAAAAAATGCATGGAGTTGCTAAGTGCTTTTTACTACCATAAACTATCGATGAACGAGCTCGCCGGTTTATTTGGCTACGGAAGCGAGCGCTCGGCTACTGTGCAGAAGTACAAGTGTATTGAGAAAGTAAGGGAAACAGTTAAAGAACAATCACTGGCTTATGAGGACTTCATTGAATGAGATAAAGGCAATTGACGATCATGTGCTTGGGCAGGCAGCACCCGATGAGGCGCTGTTGGTTGAGGCTAAACTGATCATCAATCCCGAACTTAAACAGCAGGTGATGTGGCATAAGCAAACCCTTAACCTGGTACAGCAATATGGCCGAAATAGCCTCCGGGCGGAGATAGAAGCGGTACATCAAAAACTATTCAGCCAGCCGGAACACGAAGGTTTCAGGCAAAAGATCATGCGTTTATTTCGCAAACGCTAAAAGCTAAATTTTATGAATATCAATCAAAATGAATTCCGCAAATACGCGGTGGGGCATCGCCGTGTCCAAAGTTTACATGTTGACAGGTTTATCGCACAGGTAAATAACAGCAAAATAAATATGGGCATGACGCCCTATATTATGGAAGAGCGCCAGATGAACATATCGCAAATGGATGTTTTTTCGAGGCTGATGATGGACAGGATCATTTTCCTGGGCACCGCGATAGATGAACAGGTAGCCAATATCATACAGGCGCAATTACTGTTCCTGCAATCGGCCGATACCAAAAAGGATATCCAGATCTATATCAACTCGCCGGGAGGTTCGGTATATGCCGGGCTGGGGATCTATGATACCATGCAATTTATCTCGCCCGATGTTGCTACCATTTGCACCGGCATGGCCGCCTCCATGGCTTCCACGTTACTTTGTGCCGGTGCCCACGGCAAGCGGGCAGCGTTACCACACTCAAGGGTGATGCTTCACCAACCATCGGGCGGGGCGCAAGGGCAGGAGTCGGATATTGAAATAGCTGCTATACAGATAGCCAAAATGAAAAGGGAACTTTATGAAATAGCAGCCAAACACAGCGGTCAAAGTTATGAACGCATTCATGAGGTATCTGACAGGGATTACTGGATGATAGCCAAAGAAGCAAAAGCCTTTGGGATGATAGACGAGGTTTTGGGAGGGAAGGAAGAGTAATTAAAACTATGTCATTGCGAGGAGGAACGACGAAGCAATCTCGTAGCTCTGCAATTTGGACGTGCATTGGCGACGAGATTGCCACGCTTCGCTCGCAATGACATTTTTTACTTTTACTTATTCAACGCATCCACCTTGTCAAAAAACTCGTTTTGCAGTTTAATGGTACTGGTATCCGCCTTGATTGCTTTAAGGGCCTGGATAAAACTGGCAATTTCATGCTCTGCTATAAATTTACCAAACTCCGGTGTGGCTTTGGCACCTTCGCCGGCATAGTGGTTAGGGTAAGCGGCATACCACCAGATGGGCGTATAAACATTTGTCAGGTTTAAACGGTGTTGGTTTTCGCCTGATTGTGATGCTGCCCTGTCCATCTTCATTAAATCGGGGCGATAGTATAACATTGATGCGGTTTCACTTTCACCGGCATGTTGATCACCCTCGATTGCCGATTTATGCATTTTGCGGTATTGATCTGTGTATTCTTTATCGGCACCATGCGGGTTATAAAAATATACTGCGTAATTGTGCCTTTTGTTGAGTAACGACTGCATAAAAAACTGGATAAACTCCGGGTTGCCACCGTGCCCGTTCAGGATCACTATTTTATCAAACCCATTACGGGCTATTTCATCGCAGGTGGCTTCCAGTAAATCCCAGATCACTTTACTTGGCAGGGCGAATGTTCCAGGTTGGTGACGGGCTTCGTTGATCTGCCCATAAAAATAATCGGGGAAAACCACCGCATATTCGGATTTAACCGCATGTGCCGCCCATTCACGTACGTGGATCAGGTCGGTGCCGAGCGGGGAGTGGGGGCCATGTTTTTCCAGGATGCCGATAGGCAGGATACAGGTTTTTGAAGATTTTTCGAGCGCTGCCGGAAAATCAGAAGCAACAAGCTCGTCCCAACGGGCAGGGATTTGCTGGGCAAAGGAATAAGCAGAAAGCAGCAACGCTGCAAACAGTAATAAGTACTTTTTCATAAATTATAGGTTTATAACAGGTTTATAGCAAAAGTATTTGCCCTTGAAATTTACGAACTTAAATTACTGCTTACCAGTGGGTAATTTAAAAATTACAATAATATATCAACGAACGTTCGGCAGGGAGTAACAGAAAGCTGCACCCTTTACCCTGTTGTTCTCCACCCAGATACGACCGTTCATTTTTTCGGTAAAGTCCTTGCAGATCATGAGGGCTACACCCGCGCCTTTTTCTTTTTCGTTACTGTACTGCATATTGGCTTTAAAATTAAACAGCAGTTGAAGCTTATCGGGCGAGATGCCTTTACCTTCATCCTGTACGCAAACGGTTACATCCTTATCACTCGACGCGCTTATGGTAACAGTTGAATTATCGGGCGAAAACTTGATAGCGTTGTGTATAAAGTTACGGTGGATAAACTGCACCAGTTCTTTATCGGCATGAATAATAATGGCCGGGTCAACTGCATTTATCAGCTTAAGCTTATGATCTTCGCTTATGAGGTTAAAAGGTTGGATGGCCTCATCAATAAGCTCTTTTAATGGCAGCGGAACGGCTTTATAGTCAAACCCCGATAGCTGCTGCTTGATCCATTGTAAGATATTCTCGAAAATTTCGAGCGAAATATTGGATGAATGTTCCATGGTATCAACCAGTTCCATTAACTCATCCCGGGTAAACGAATCAGCGTCTTTTAATACCGTTGCCAGTGTTTTGAGTGCACCTATGGGTTGCCTGAAATCATGCGCCAGGATAGATACCAGGCGGTTGTTAAATTCATGGTCTATTTCCAGTTTCTCGTTCCTGAGTTGAACGGTACGGTTAAGCTCTTCCAATGTTTGGCCGTGCTTTTTCTTGAGGCGATATAAACGATAGGTGAATATTACAGTAACAGCGGTAATTATGAATAAAATCCCCAGCACAATGGCCAGTACCTGCCTGTTCTGGCTCCGGATGGTGATGGCTTCCAGTTGCTGGTCTTTCAGGGCATAATCAATATAATCAAAGCCCGATGTATTGGTATATTTCTCTTCGTCGTCATATAACTTCAACAGTTTTGAACTATAACGCTGTACTTCAGGCAGGTTGTTTTGAGCGATATAGATATCATACAGTTTTTTTCCGAAGATCTTTTCGTAATAATGGTAACCGCTCTTTTCGGCAATGGAAAGGCCCTGTTTGTAGTAGTCAATAGCTTTGTTGATATTGGGCTCCAGGTACAGGTCGCCAAGGTTCATGACTATATCAAGGCTCAGGTAATAAAGCTCCATGGTCAGGCCATTATTCACAGCCTTTTGTAACAACGCAGCGCCTTTTTCGCGTTCGTTGTTTTGCAGGTATAATAAGCCCTGCACTTGGTCGGCTTCAACCAGCATCCGGTTATCTTTAAACCTGGTGCCTATTTCACGGGCTTTATCCAAATAAATTTCAACCGAGTCTTTTGGGATCTGTTCCGGGTACAAGAGGAGGTAGTTGCATAATACCAACGACATGATAGAATCGCGTTGCAGGGTTTTACCCATGTTTATCGCCCGCTTAAAAAAGTTAATAGCTTTTTTATCCTCCCGGTTTTCGTTAAATACCAGGCCAATGTTCATTAGTCCCTGTACCGTGTTTGAGGTGTCATTTAACTCTTTATACAGGTTATAAGCTTCATTGTAATAACGCAGTGAAAGCTGCAGGTTACCCTTCAGATCGTAAACAATACCTATAGCATTGAGGGCATCGGCTTTGCCTGCTTTGTAGTTAAGCCGCTCGGCTATGCTTCTGGCTTTTTTAGCATAGTAAAAAGCGCTGTCGATGTTTTGCTCGTACATCAGCATGCCCAGCCGGTTAAGCGCGTTTACATACTTAGTACTATCGTGAATTAAAGGCAGATCTTTTTTTAGCTTATTAACCTCCCTCGACTGGCCGAAACACACGGATACAGCAAGAAGCAGCAATACTAAGAAGCTTACGGTTTTTTTCATCAACGGATATCAGCAAACAGGCTTTGGGTTTAAATTTAGCCTAAACCGTTATACGTATCAAAAAATAGTATGGTTGGAAAATATTAAATAAAATAGGCATTGGCTACGGTTAATTAAACTGTTGCACAGCATTATCCAATTATCGGCAGGTATAAAACTGCAGATATTGTTGATATATTATTTAGTTTAAGTTGAACGTTTTACCTGCAAAGGCTATAAAGAATCGGGATTAGGAATAAAGTTCATGAACGCCTGGAACTTGGCATAGTAGTTTTGCATGTTTAGCTGGTAATAATAAGCACCGCGTTTTGAGCCTGCTTTGTCTTTATCGGCCAGTTTAATAAGTAAACCTGTTGCCAGTACCCTTTTGCTAAAGTTGCGTTTATCAATAGTGGTATTAAACACACTCTCGTAAAGGGTTTGTAATTGAGGAATGGTAAACTTAGTAGGCAAAAGCTCAAACAAAATAGGGTGCATAGCCGCCTTATAGCGAATGCGTTTGCGGGCTTGCTCAACCATTTCCTGCTGGTCAAATATCAGCTTGGGGGCACGTTTAAGCTGAAACCACTCGGCCTGGTAATCATCGCTGATCTGGGCTTCGTATTTATGGATATCAACCAGCGCAAAATATGCAACGGATACCGTACGCTCAATAGGATCGCGCTGGGGTTGCCCAAAAGTATATAACTGTTCAAGATACACGCCCTCCAGGCCGGTTAGCTGCTTAAGGATGCGATTGGCACTTTGGTCAAGGCTTTCATCTGGCTGAACAAAGCCGCCCATTAAACTCCAGTTTCCCTTTTCAGGCTGAAAACCTCTTTTTATCAGTAAAATTTTTAAAACTTCGCCATCAAAGCCAAAAATGATACAATCAACAGCTAATAATAACCTTGTTTGCTTGGAGTACTTGAGCATTTATAACAGTAATAATTTTATGGTAAAAACAAATATAAAATAACATTTGATATAAGCCGACAAATTTGCAGGGTTATACCGGTTAAAAAAGTATTAATTTACAATAGTTAGTCAAATGTGTAAATTAATTGTCCTTTTTACAATCATAAATGCTATTTATAATTATTTTATTCTCCCCAGGCGGTTATCACCAGCATGCGGTTGCCGCCATGGTTACGGTGTTCGCACAGATAAATACCCTGCCACGTACCTAAGGCAAACCTGCCGTTGCGGATAGGGATAGTTACCGAACTGCCGAGCATAGCCGCTTTCAGATGAGCGGGCATATCATCGGAACCTTCATCATCGTGTAAATAATCCGGATCGTTTTCTGGCACAGCTTTGCTAAAGTACATTTCAAAGTCCTGCCGTACGGTTGGGTCGGCATTTTCATTAATGGTTAATGAGGCCGAAGTATGCTGAATAAATACCTGGCAAATGCCGGTTTTAAACTCATGGAGCTGGGGTAGTGCATTAACCACTTCGGAGGTGATGAGATGAAAACCTCTTCTGCGTTCCCTGAGCTGAAGCATTTGCTGAACAATTTTCATAAACAGTGTGCTTTATAACGATGCTGCAAACATATCTATAAAGATTGTTCCGTTTTTGTTTTGAATGGCTTACGTTATTAAAATTATTTGCGGGCTTTATAATGGTTAGGCAACAATAGAGGGATTTATGCTTACAGTTTCGGCAGTAAATAGCCGGTTAATGAATGCCTTTATTTTTTCAATGAAACTTTTCCTGACCGGTTTATCAATAGTTTGAATTTGATCTTCATCCGGAGGCTTGGGGCTATCCGCATCCTGCATTTCTTCCAAAACAATTTCGCGGATTTCGGGGTCACGGTTTACAATCTCATCCAGTTCACTAAGCTCGTTAAACGTAGCTGTACCGTTTTTTTGCCGCTTAATAAGTATCTCAAAGCGGTCCTGGTTAAACGTACGCCTTTCTAATTGCTTGCCGTATTTCATGACATTTATAGTAATCATTTTTATAAACTCAAATTAAGTGCCATGTATTTATGGTGTTGATTGTCAGTATTTTAACTCTGTGTTGAATTTCGGGTTTGCATCATTCTGACACAGGTATCGTTCGTTTTCGTGCAGGGGCGTCTGTTTCATAAAATAGGTTTTACTAACTTGTATTAGTATTTTTAAATAAAATATACTCGTTACGCATGAATTGGTGGCCCTATGAAAAATTCTCTGTTATAAGTACGCTTAACCTCGACGAAGTAAAATCAAGAATGATAGAACAAGTGACCCCGGCTTCTCCGGTAACTTTCTTCGAACAATTAACCAATATATATCCCGCACCTTTTAAAGGCTATGTAAATGCCGACGGGTTTAAAATTGAGCCTGTAATTGTTGGTCGTAATTCGTTTATTCCTTTAATAAAGGGAAAATTTGAAGCAACAGAATCAGGGAGTAGAGTTTATATAACTATGGCCATGCATAATGAGATATCCTATATCATGATAGGAGTGGCAACATTTTTACTATTCGTGGGGTTGATGAGCTGGTTGGGTACATTACAATCTGGTAAGTTTGATTTTGTATCGTTGGGTCCATTTGGGATACTGGCACTCATTTACTTAATGGTGATATATGGCTTTAATTCAGAAAGTAATAGTTGCAGGACATTTTTGATTGAATTATTAGAGGGCGAATATGAACGATAACATTACAAAGCAAATACAAGGCTTAGCCCCACTGTTACAGGTATTTGACATGCCCCTTGCTTTAGGTTTTTACCGGGATGTGCTCGGTTTTGAAGTAGTACAAGCCTCGGGCGAGGGAGATGACGTGGATTGGGTATTACTGAAGCTCAACAGCATAGAGCTTATGCTTAATACAGCGTATGAAAAGCCAAACCGGCCGGCGGATCCGGACGAGCAGCGCATAGCTGCCCACACGGATACGTCATTGTATTTCGGCCACCCGGATATTGATAAGTTATATCGTTATTTATTAGACAATGGCATGCACCTTAAAGAACCCCAAATTACAGGTTATGGCTGGAAAGCTATTTTATCTGCTTGATCCCGATGGGTATTTGCTGTGTTTTCACTGGCCTGTAAATTAGCGCTACAGCTTTTCGTAATGGTCTTCCGGGCCGTCGGCGGCCAGAGGGACTGTTCCGTAAAATGTTAGTGTTTTACCTTCTATCCGGAAAAACGTGATGCTGTTGGCCGAGGTATCGTTATCAAACATGATCTGTTCGTGCGCGTTATCATACCTGCGGGTGCGATAAGTGCCGCTTTTTTTCAGCGTATCTTTATTTAACCGCTGATAAGTGGTTGCTGTAAACACAATAATGTTACCATTGCCGGGTTTTACAGCATTGTAATTTTGAGGAGTAGCACAGTAACAGCTTGAGCCGCGATACTCCCATTTGCCAATAAGCTGTTCATTATTAGGTGTTTTATCTTTTTTACAGCTTAGTAAAGCGGCAAACACGCAAAATAAAAGTAGCCTTTTCATATCCTAATGTTTATAATGCTTTACGAAAGGCAAGTAAGAAACGCTACATATAATTCCAGATAGTAACAGTTTCAATACATAATTTGCAGCGATGGTTTAATTAAGTATTTTGGTGTAAACCAATCTATTCTCCTAATAACTCATGAAACAACAAAACTTATCAAGGCGCAAGTTTATTGGCAATAGCGCGCTTGCCGCAGCCGGATTCTTAGCATTTTCAAGATCATCATTTGCCGGTAGCTTTTTGAACAGCGCCGATAAACCTAACTCGCTTATTAATGGTGTGCAGATAGGGGTGATTACCTACTCGTTCCGGAGTATGCCAGGCACTATCGATGATTTGCTGAAATATTGTATCGATTGCAATATCAACGCTATTGAATTGATGGGTGACGCTGCTGAAGCTTATGCCGGAGCACCTAAGCGTGAAGCCAATGAGGATTGGACCGCTTTTGGCAAGAAGATGGCAGAATGGCGTGTCGCCGCCCCAATGGATAAGTTTAAGGAGATCAGGAAAATGTACAATAATGCAGGTGTAAGCATTTACGCCTGGAAACCCAACGCCCTCGGCACCAAAAATACCGATGCCGAAATAGATTATGCCTTTAATGCGGGAAAAGCTCTTGGAGTAAACCACGTAACCGTTGAACTGCCTGACGAAGCCCAGACTAAACGCCTTGGTGATATTGCAGCCAAACATAAAATGATGGTTGGCTATCATGCCCATACCCAGGCCACACCAACGCTTTGGGATACGGCTTTAAGCCAGTCGAAATACAATGGTATTAATCTTGATATCGGTCACTATGTAGCTGGTACCAGCAGCAGCCCGGTGCCGTTCATCGAAAAATATCACGACCGAATAACCAGCATGCACATTAAAGACCGTAAGTTTAAAGATGGCCCAAATCAGCCATGGGGACAAGGCGATACACCTATAAAAGAGGTATTAGCTTTGCTTAAAAACAATCACTATAAATTCCCGGCTACTATTGAGTTGGAATACAAGATCCCTGAAGGATCAGACGCGGTAAAAGAGGTGAAAATTTGCAGGCAGTTTGCTGCAGATGCCCTGGCATAGTGAATACATTTTGTAATTGATGAATGTGTGCGGCCCGCCGTATTTACATTTATGTTTGTTAAATCTAAACTGTTAATAAGCGGATGTATGAACGCGGGTTGCAAACTTAAATTAGAATGGGTGCCTGAAGCTTATAAGGCTAGGGATGATATTGGCAGCCAATCGAACAGCGTTACAGAAAGGCAGCCATTATCTGATAAAAGCTTGTTATACGGTCATTCGGTAAAAAAGTATTTGGGCAAACAGCCCTATCCAAAGAAATAGAATACGTTTTTACAGGATTGTATGTACAGCTAATAAATTATTTTACCTTAGATGAGCTGTATTTGACACCGGCCTTATCATCATGAAAAAAATACTGTTTTGCGCATTGCTGTTAGTTCAGTCTGTGTTTGCGCAAATACCTAAACCACAAAAAAATACTTATGTAAACGATTTCGCGCACGTATTAACAGCCGATCAGGTTTATGGCTTAAATAAAGAAATTTATCGCATCGAAAAAGCGTCTACCGTACAGATCGCTATAGTATTGGTAAAAACTGTGCCTGCTAAATATACCATCGAGAAATACACAAAACTTATAGGGAAAAAATGGCATGTAGGTAAAGCGCATAATGGTATTGTGTATGTTGCTGCTATTGATCAGCACAAACAACGGATAGAATTGGATAGCATGGCACTGGCCCGGTTAACTATAATCGAACGTGAGGGTTTACTTAGTGCTATCAAGCCATACTTCAAGACAGGCGATTATAATGGTGGCCTGCATGATTTTGTCGGCAGGCTCAGCCAATATTTTGTGCCTCCCCCTCCAGAACCTGTTAAGGCAGATAAACCGGCAGTAGTAGAAAAGCCTGACAACGCAAAGGTTTCGGACGGGACTGTTATTTTGATTGTTTTGATAGTTTGTGTCGTCACAATGCTCACGTTTTTGGGTTTGGTGTGGTTGATTATTAAAGGGATAAAGTCAATAACCACCGGGCGTGGAAATAGAACGGTTGTATATGAATCAGATGATTATTCATATTCCCGCCCTTCATGGTTTTGGCGCTGGCGGCATCGTCATTATCACGGCGGTAATTATTACAACAGCAGAAGTTCTTCGGTTTTTATAAGCGGTTCCGACAGCTCCCGACAGGTTGATGATGAAGAAGATAATAAACCATCTAACTGGGGAAATTGGGGCGACTCATCTTCGGATGATAATAACGATTCTGATGATAGCTATAAACGTAGTGGAGGCTCGTCATCCTCATCAGAGGGGAGCTTTTCAAGTAGTGGGGGCTCTACCTCAGATTGGTAAACTGTATCGGGATAGCGGACTTGTGAAAGAAATTCTATCTTTAACAAATGGAGTCAAAAATATTTTCATACAAGGTAGATGGCGTGGCGCTTAAACCGGTTAACGATCAGTTAAGTATAAGCCCGGTGTTTGATCGTAAGGAGCTGCTTACCAAACTGAAAGACCTTTTTAAAGATGACGATTATAAATTAGACGAACGTACCCTCGACTATAAAATTAAAGATGGTCAGCTTTACATTGAGGGTGTAGTAACCAAACATGTAGAAGCTAAGTCGATAGGGTTTATGACCGGAAAATAAAAGAAAATCGGTTGTTTCAGGGTTAGTTATCAATTAACCCTGAAACTTGTAAACGTTTCCCTGGTAACCGGTTTGGTGTAATATGATTTCACATGCTGATACTGTTTTGAGCGTATCAGATCCTTTGGCAATATTGAGAAGGTTACGATATAAATTTCAATAGTTTTACCTATCAGGGGATGTATTTTTTTAAACTCATCCAGAAATTCCCAGCCGCTGAATGGGCTCATATAAAGATCAAGAAAAATAACATCGGGCAGCTCATCTGCATTTTGCAAATGCTCCCTGATATATCGGATAGAATGCTCGGCGTTGGTACTGTATGTTACAGCGTCAAATGCAAGATATTTTTCCTGCATTCCCTTAATAATGGCAATATCTATTTGATTGTCATCTATATATAAAAGCGTTTTGGCCATTAGGTCAGATTTAGATCACCACTAATATAGCTAAAAGCTATAATGGTATTTTGTAAGTGGCAGATATCTGCAGCTGATTAAGCCAAAGTGTGAAAAATGTGATATTGTTTAATTCGTTGATTATTAGGTTTTTGATTTTATTTTTTCAAGCACTTTCCCATTATTGTACAATTTTATTTTAGGTTAATAATACCTCTTATAACCTATAAATTGTTCAGGGAGAAAATATGTTATAAAAGGTAAACTGTTATAGCGATAATTTATTGCTCTACAAAATGCCAGCAAACCCCGGCAATATCTATAATGTTAAACTCTTTGCCGTAGCTTTCCTGACTGATTTCGCCTATTCGGATACTAAAGCGTTGGGGCAGTTGCTTGTCTATAACCATTTGTCTGAAGGCCGATACGTCAGTTACTTTGACGCTGAGCATAAAATTTTGAGCAAAATCGGGCTGATCATAGCGCTGTAGGATAAAGCGGCAGCTGTCTTTTTGAAATCCGATATAGTCGCCCGAATCCCAGTTAATCTTAAATCCCAGTTCCTGGAAAAGTTGTTTTGAACCTTCAAAATCATTTCCTGAAGGTACGAAAGGCTCAAGTGATAAAAATTCCATATGGTTTGGTAAATGGTATATGTATGTAAACATAGCAAATGCGATTTGAAATTAACAGTCCGGTCAACTTCTACCTATAAGCCTTAAATCGTATCAATGTTTCTTCAATTCATCTCAATGTGTTGTTTGGATAAAAAGTGGAAAGGTTATTTTATTGATGTTTGCCGCTGTTTTAACCTGCAACGCCTGCCAATTACAGGCGTTTGAATTAAATAGCCAATGGAAATAGCAGAACCTGTAGTAGCGCCACCAGTAGTAAAAACCAAGCAGCATTTCGAAATTTTAGATGGCCTCCGCGGTATCGCCGCCATCGCAGTTGTAATATTCCATTTTATGGAATTTGTTGTTCCTGATTATAATAAAAGCTTTATCGCGCACGCTTATCTCGCCGTCGATTTCTTTTTCTGCTTGTCTGGGTTTGTGATAGCTTACGCCTATGATAACAAACTGAAAAGTTTAGGCCTCCCGCTGTTCTTTAAGCTCAGGCTTATTCGTTTGCACCCACTGGTGGTTATAGGTTCGGTTATTGGGTTACTTGCTTTTGTTTTTGATCCGTTCAGTAATCTTTATGCAACTTATGGTATAGGGCAAACATTGCTTATGTTTTTGAGTTCCTCTTTGCTTATTCCATATCCGCTTATTCACGAGCGGTATTTTAACCTATTCCATCTTAACCCGCCAACATGGTCATTGTTTTGGGAGTACATTGCCAATATTGTTTATGCTTTGGTATTGGTTAAAATCCGGAATAAAGGATTGTGGTTGTTGACTGTAATTGCAGCTATTTTGCTGTGCTATGAGGCCTCAACGGCAAAATGCCTCGCGGTAGGTTATGGCGGCGATAATTTTGGAGGCGGAGCAATCCGGGTTTGCTACTCCTTTTTGGCGGGGATATTGGTGTATCGCTCAAATTTTATCATTAAATCACGTTTAGGTTTTTTGGTTATCGGGTTATTGTTGTTGATGGCTTTCCTGGTACCTTTTTCAGATGAAACAAACCATATAACCGATCCGCTTATCGTGATCTTTTATTTTCCGGTTTTGGTGGCGCTTGGCGCTGGGGCCGGGCTGCATACCCGCTTTGCTAAAATTTGTAAATTTTCCGGCGATATCTCATATCCGCTGTATGTGATCCACTATCCGTTTTTATGGCTGTTTTTGAGTTATCTGGAAGCAAAGAAACCTTCAATGAGCCAGATGATAACTATGATCCCGGTGGGGGTGATACTGTTAACTGGCTTAGCTTATGTGGTCATGATTTGCATTGATATCCCTATCCGTAATTATCTGAAGAATAAGCTGCGGAAAGGGTAAGAGTATAGTAACATGATATTTACAAACTGGAATTTTTTAGTTTCGGGGCAATAAAATGCATTCGGCTTCGTTTTATTTTTCCACAAATTATAGCTTTCGTGAAAAGATTCTACATGTCATATAGTGTAGTTTTTACACCTTAGTTGCTGATAATCAGTTGTAAAAGCATAATGCTTTGTTAAAAAAGTACCACTACAACAGCACTACTTCAATTTATTATCATGTTTTTGATATGTTAAATTAAAATTTACTTTTTACTTTTATCTCACCAATTATATTAAACTACAGTGGGTAAGAGTATTAACAACAGTCATATCCAACAATTGATAGCAGGCGATGAGGCTGCTTTTGATTTGATTTATGAAACGTACAGCAGTAAGGTTTACCGCCTGGCTTTTCGCTTTCTGAAGGATGCACAACAGAGCGAGGAAATAGTGCAGGAGTGCTTTATTAACCTTTGGACCAGCCGCGACAAGCTGAATGCCATGGGCGATATCTGGCTATACCTTTACGTTATCGCCAAGCGCCTGTCATTAAACTCCTTGAGGCAGATGTGCCAGTCGCGCGAGCTTTCGGGTAAGCTGGTAAATCACATAGCAACTGTTCATAATGACACCGAGGAAGATTTGCTGGTAAGCGATCTGGAGCAGTTTACCGAGCGGATCATCAATAAGCTTCCGCGTCAGCAACAGCTTATTTTCAGGCTGAGCAGGGTAGAACATCTCACCCACAAAGAAATAGCCGATCAGTTGCAGATTTCGCCAAACACAGTGAAAAATCATATGGTTGAGGCATTGAAAACCCTCAAATCGCAACTGCAATACTCCGACCTTATTTTTATGCTTGCCTTGTTCTTCTGGATCAATTAAAGGCAATTCCTTCACCTAAACCTTTCAATCAAGTCTGTTTACCCTGTAATTTAATGCTGCCGTTGTACCACCGGTTACATCGATAGTGACGCCTGTTATCTGGCCGGCAAGGTCTGAGCTTAGGAAAACCGCTGTATTGGCGATATCGGCCATTAATGGTAACTTTTTAAGCATGGTATCGCCTTCCATTTTTTTGATGATAGGATCCATAACATCCGGCATGGCATCAATAGCGCTTTTAAATACCCTGGAATCCGGCGAACCTCCTGAACGGATATTAACTACGCGGATACCATAAACGCCCAGTTCGGAAGCAAGTGTACGCGAAAAACTTTCTACAGCGCTACAAGCCGGGCCAAAGCCGCCTGTAAGCGGATAACCGATACCTGCCGGTGTAGCTGTCAGCGATAAAATTACTCCCGATTTTTGCTTCATCATCACCCTGGCTGCTGCAATTGCGGTCATGAAACGGGTTTGCATGGTTAGGGTAACGGGCTTTACAAAATCGTCGGCAGATATTTCGGTAAGGGGGATATTCTGTACTACATCAACACCAACCGCATTAAAAGAAATATCAACTGTACCGGCCTTACTTGCTATTTGCTGTAAATGTTGCTCAATTGTTGCTTCGTTAAAGGCATCCACAATGGCTGTTTCGGCTAAGCCGCCGGAAGCAATAATTTCGTCCGCTACCTTTTGGATGGATTGCTGATTGAGGCCGGTTAAAAACACCTTTGCACCGCCAGCCGCAAGTGCCTTTGCCACTGCACCACCCAACGAGCCACCGGCCCCGTATATCACCGCGTTTTTGTTTTTCAGAATCATGATATTTTTTGATAAGAAATGGTATCTGAAATGCCAGATTACATAACAAACATAATTTAAAATATTGCTTTTTGGAGCGCGCTAAGGTGACAAATGCAGGGCGGGTTTAGGACAATACAAGGCAGAGCGTTAGCGTACATTAACCTTACTTTTCACTTATCTCCCTTTTACTTTTCGAAAGCGTTGGATTATACCCAAACTGCTTTTTAAAAGCGTATGAAAAATGTGAAAGGTTTTCGAACCCTAATTCAAAGTATACCTCGGATGGCTTGCGGTTTTGTTCCACTATTTGGTAATGGGCAGTTTCCAATCGTTTTTTGGTGAGCCATTTTTCTGGTGTATTGCCAAAGGCTTTTTTAAAGTCTCGTTTAAAGGTGGTTAAGCTCCTGCCGGTAAGATAGCCGAACCTGGCGGCGGTGAGGTTAAACATGTAATTTTTCTCCATAAAATCGGTTAGGTCAATTTTACCGGGCTCTTCAAAATGTCCCAGCAGGTTATCAACCGACTTATCGACAGAACGAAGCACCGCAATTGCTTCGGTTATTTTAATATTCGCTATTTCCTCAGGTAAATCATCAGCTATCTCAAAATAGGGGAGTAAAGACCCAAACAGGCTTTCGAGCAGCGGATGCTGATTGAAATATTTAATCTCGGGCTCTGCCGGGGTAACGTGAACCTGCGTAAGGGTGGCGTAATATCGCTGTAATGCTTCCTGCGGAAAACAGATTGATATCGATTTAAAAAGCTCACCGTTTAAGGGCACTTTGCTCAGCCGGCCCAACTGGTTACGCGGCAACAGGATGATATCTCCCGGATGAAAGATAAACAGCCGGTCGGCCGAAGCGATCCTCATTTCGCCCGATAGTACGCACACCAATGCGTGCCACGGAAGGATCACTTCCCGACTGTAATGCTTTTCCCGTTTACAGGATACAAATACCATCGACCTTCTGGCCGCTCCCGGTTGTTCCATTAATGTAAAAATAGTTATTTATTGAGGCTGAAAGCAAAATGCATAAAGCTGAAAGCTTTATTTTACTATTCCCAATTGTATCAGGCTTTGAGCGGTAGCAACAATGGCTTCTTCCGCAGGGCGGGGCGACCAGCCAAGCAGGCGCTGTGCTTTTTCGCTGGTGGCATTCATATTTTGATCAAGCATAGGCGCGATAACTTTTGCGGTGGGGTTCCACAGGGCGGATAAATGTATTAGCCAGTTAGGCACGTTTTTCGCCGTAACTTTATCTGCATGATGCCCCAGGCGTCTTTTCAGAATGCGCGCTATGTCAATAGTCCATAAGCTTTCGCCCGAAATAGCCAGAAAACGTTGTCCATTTGCTGCCGGGTTGGTCATGGCCCGTAAGTGAAGGTCGGCTACATCACGTACATCTACTAAACCGGTGTTTATCCTCGGGCAGCCTTTTAATTTGCCAAATAGCATGTTCTGTATCAGTTGTATTGAATGCGAATAATCGGGGCCCAAAACAGGGCCTGCAACCGCAACCGGGTTTACCGTAGCCATTTCCAGCCCCCCGCCTTCGGTTTTAATAAACTCCCACGCGGCTTTTTCTGAAAGTGTTTTTGATTTTTGATAAGCCGGTACCTTATCATTTATCGGCGTCCAGTCATTCTCATTAAATGGGGTGGTGCGTGGTTTGTGGCCAAAACCAACCGCGCCAAATGCCGAAGTAAATACAACTCGTTTAACACCGGCGTCCCTGGCCGCTTTCAGTACCCTTAATACGCCTTCCCTGGCGGGTATGATCATCTCGTCTTCATGTTTATATCCTTTTAGCGGGGTAGGAGATGCCACGTGTATTACGTAAGTACAGCCTTCAACTGCTTCAGCCCAGCCGGCATCGGCACTCAGGTCGGCAGCTATAAAAGATAAACGGTCTCCAGCTTCAACGCCGCCGGTCCTAAGCATATCGCGTACTTCGGCTTCACGGTTTAAGGAGCGTACCGTTGTTTTTACTTTATAACCTGCTTCAATAAGTTGCAGAATGCAGTATACCGCGATAAAGCCGGAACCGCCTGTTACCAGTACCTGGGTATTGCTATTTGAATTTGTTGTTGTCATTTGCATTGAAAATTTATAATGCAAAGTTCTCGCAAATAGCTACACGCAGGTTTGTTTAAAAGGCCTAAGATGCTTTGTTTAAAAGGCCATAAAGCAAAAGCTGAAACAGAATGCACCAAGCTTAAAGCCATGTAGTTTGATTAATTCGAGCTATTCCGTTCTTAAACTTTTTACCGGGTTCATTAACGCTGCCTTTATAGCCTGAAAGCTGATGGTTAGCAAAGTAATAATAATAGCCCCTGCTCCGGCTAACAGGAATACATCTGGCCCAATACTGATGCGGTATTGATACTTTAACAGCCAGGCATGGAGGTAGTAATAGGAAACCGGACTTGCTATCAGGCAACTGATAACCACAAGAATTATAAACTCTTTAGATAATAGCATCCAAACCTGTGGTACGGTGGCCCCCAATACTTTTCGGATACCAATCTCTTTGGTGCGTTTTTCGGCCATATAGGCTGCTAAGCCAAATAGGCCTATGCAGGAAATCATAATGGCAAGCGAGGCGAATAAACCGGCCAGCTTCCCTATAAGCGATTCAAAGTCAAACTTTGAGGCGTAGCTTTCATCCACAAAACTATACTGAAAAGGAATGGTTGGATTATAACGACCGAATATCGGGGCAAGCTTAGCCAATGCCGTATGGGTATTTACTTTTGAAGCAAGCCGGTATGTTACCACGCTCGACCAGCTTGGCTGGTAAATGAAGATAGTTGGTACCGAGTTTGAATATGGCGAAGCCATTAAGGCATCCTTAACCACCCCGATTACCGTAGCCCGCTGCTGTACAGTATGCCAGGTGATAACCTCGTTAACAGGGGATTTATATCGCATGCGTTTAACAGCCGCCTCATTGAGTATCACACTCAGAGAATCGGCCCCAAGGTTGCCGGTGAAATCACGCCCGCGCTCTATTTTCATGCCCAGCGTTTTAAAATAATCAGCATCAGATACGCCAATGATAGCAAGGCTCAATGTTTCGCCGGGTAACCTGCCCGACCAGTCTGTTACGCTATTATTGGCCCAGATATCGGTAACAGGACTTGAGGATTTGGTAACGCTGCTCACCATGCCGGATGCCAGCATTTCATTCTTAAATGCATCGTAGTTGCGAGTAAGGTCGCCTGTGGCATCGGTCATTACCAAACGGTTGTTATCGTAACCTACAGGCCTGTCTTTAGCATGATTTATTTGTTGATAAATAACCATAGTGCTAATGATCAGCGCTATAGAGCAGGTGAACTGCAGTACTACCAAAATCTCGCGCGGAAGGTTACCCGCTTTGCCTGTTTGTAAAGTTCCTTTTAGAACTTTAACAGGATTAAAGGATGAGAGGTAAAAAGCCGGTCGCCCGCCCGAAAGGAGCCCGGTGAAAATAACAAAGCCTATCATAAGCAACCAGAAAGTACCATTAGTGAACGGAATGCTGATTTCTGTATGGGTGAGGTTATTGAATGCCGGTAATGCCAGCTCCACGAATAGCAGTGATAACAAAAAAGCCAGAAAGGTTAAGGTCATGGATTCGGTCAGGAACTGAAAGATCAGGTTTTTGCGGCTGGAGCCAATGGCTTTACGCACACCAACCTCACGGGCCCTCTTCTCGGATCGGGCGGTAGCCAGATTGGTGAAATTGATACAAGCGATGATCAGGATCAGCGTGCCGATGAGCGCGAACATCCTCACATAATCTATCAAGCCTCCCGATACCGTGCCATTTCTGTATTCGGAAAATAAATGCCAGTCTTTCAACGGTTCCAGGAAAAGCTCGGCCTTGGTTTGTGCATAATATTTTGGACTGTGCCTAACCATAGCCCCTTTTAATTTGGGTGCCAGTTCGGCATATGATACGTTGGGCTGCAATGCCACAAAAGTTTGAAACGAGTTATTGTCCCAATTGGTAAGCGATTGCTTAACCTCATCATTGGTAATTGAATAATAGGCAAAAGGTACAACAAAGCTAAATTGAAAGGTTGAATTGGCAGGTACATCTTTCAGGATACCGGTAACCCGCAGATCATGGAAATTATCAATCTTTACCATTTTACCAACTGCTTCGGCTTTGCCAAATAATGCTGTGGCGGTGGCCTGTGATAGCACAATAGAATATGGATCATTTAATACAGCATTCGCATTACCTTTTATAAGCGGGTACTGAAAAATTTTCAGAAAATCGCTGCCGGCCATTGCTCCGTTAACGTTTATCCTTTTATCGCCCACCATAAGCGGGTGTGAACCCATCCAGTCTGTTTGCGCTACATATTTAATCTCCGGAAAGTCTTTTTTTAAGGCATCGGCAAGGGGTAAATTTGTAGAGCCAACTGTGTTGATCTCGCCATTGTT
Organism: Mucilaginibacter endophyticus; assembly: GCF_003351025.1. Taxonomy (GTDB): domain Bacteria; phylum Bacteroidota; class Bacteroidia; order Sphingobacteriales; family Sphingobacteriaceae; genus Mucilaginibacter; species Mucilaginibacter endophyticus. Next base: position 782,494 of record NZ_QPCG01000001.1, read on the forward strand.
ATTAACATTAAATTTTACCCTGTAGGCCAGCTGATACCCTGGCAAAAAGCGATCATACGAAACCTGGGCATAAATCCACAAACCAATGAGCATGGCTACAGCCATACCTGTAGCTAAACCTATGATATTCAAAGCGCTGTAAACTTTATTGTTCACCAGGTTGCGCAAAGCGATTTTGAGGTAATTTCTGATCATAACCGGAGAGTTTTAAATTTATACGAAATTATTCGTAAATATGATGCCATTTTCATAAAATGTTGATTATTAGTTATTTGTGAGGTATTTGGATTTTGATATTGTATCAAAAGTGAACAGCATCCGTTCATAATTGAACAACATTTATATGAGAGATAACCGGAATGTTAGAATGTATTGTTTATAGGCAGTTACTCTCTATCATTTTAGAAATTTACACTTTCTAAAAAATATTTCACATTCGGGTAGTCCTATGCTTTGAGTTGTGTGTTCTATACACAAATGCCCCTCCCGGGGAATTTGTATATAAACCAAAAACATGAATAACGATAGGCTCAGGAGTTTACTTGAACAGTATTTTAACGACGCTATAAGCGATGCCGACCGTGAAGAGTTGCTCAGTTATCTGAACAATAATCCGGATGATGTATCGGGCGCCGTTGACGAAGAAATGCTGAACCTTGAGGGCACTCCCGGATTTGATGAAGCCCGTGCGCAAAAAGTATTAGCCGATATCAAGGCCGATCCCCGCTTTAAAGACGACGTCATTGTACCTGTACCTGTTATCGGGAAAAGGAATATAATGAAACTATACGCCGGCTGGGTTAAAATTGCTGCAGCAGTTTTAATTTTTGCATCTGTTGGGTTTTACTTTGTTCGCCGCCAAAAAATGGGAGCGGTTAAAAATGAAGTAGCGGCTAATAGAGCTGCCAAGATTGTTCCGGGTGGTAATAAAGCCATCCTTACGCTTGCCGGCGGCAAAAGTATAGTATTGGATAGCGCGGCTAATGGTGCATTGGCCAGCACCGGAAAAAGCCAGGTAAATAAAGTTGGTGATGGTAAGTTGGTTTATGATGTACTGCCCAATGCCACTCATGCAGGTGTTAACGCCGTATTGTATAACACCTTAACCATACCGCCGGGCGGCCAGTATCAGGTGGTATTGCCCGATGGTACACAGGTTTGGTTAAACTCGTCGTCGTCATTAAGCTATCCAACCGAATTTACCGGCAACAGCCGTACCGTAAAACTTACCGGAGAGGCCTACTTTGAAGTTGCAAAAAATAAAGACAAGCCTTTTTATGTAGAAATGAACAATGTGCAGGTAAAAGTATTGGGTACACATTTCAATATCTCCGCTTATTCTGATGATAAAGATTTGACTACCACGTTGCTTGAAGGCTCGGTACAGATCAGTAAAAGCGGTAGCCTTGCATTGTTAAAACCGGGCCAGCAGGCTGTTATAAGCAGTAATGCCAATGCTATTGCTGTTTCCAAAGCAAACCTCAATCAGGCAATGGCCTGGAAAAACGGCTATTTCATGTTTAATGATGATAATATAGTGGATATCATGAAAAAGGTATCCCGCTGGTATGATGCAGATATTGAGTACCAGGGCAATTTTGCTAACCAGCGTTTTGGCGGTACGTTTACCCGTTCAAAAAGCATAACAGATCTGCTGAAAAGCCTCGAACAAATAGGTAACGTGCATTTTAAAATTACAGGAAGGAGGATCACCGTTATGCAATAGATCTACACTCTTCAATATCCCCAACCAATTATCTATCAGCATAAAAAATAAAGCCAGGAGCGTTTCGGACCGCCCCTGACCTAAGCCGTTTTATGGCAATGCCAGATAGTAAAACTAATTGCAGCGATTACAACCACTTATTAATAAACTGACATTCAAATGTATAAAAATTTTACTGCATTTACTTGCGGCAAACATCGTGGGCGCCTATATAAACCTGTGCTTATTATGAAACTGACACTCATTTTGCTAACAGTTACCTTCTTACAGGTGTCTGCCGCAACTTATGCACAGAAAGTTACTTTAAAGGTTAAACAGACAACTTTAAAAGAAGTTTTTGAAGAGATCAGAAATCAAACCAATTATGATTTTCTGTACAATTCTGAAGACATTAAGTTGGCTAAACCGGTAACTGTTGATCTTACTAACGCTACTATAAACCAGGTTATGGACCTGTGTTTAAGCAACCAGTCGTTAACTTATACCATTGATAACAAAACCATTCTCATCCGCAGAAAAACAGCGGCCGAAAGCAATGCGCCTAAAAAGATCAATGGTAAAGTTGTAGACAGCAAAGGACTGCCATTACCTGGTGTAACTGTAAAACAGAAGGGTTCAACGGCTGCTGTTATAACCGATATTAATGGTAATTATTCCATTAACGTTACCGAACCAAACGCCACCCTGGTATTCTCCTACGTTGGCTTCAGAACTAAGGAAGTTGCCCTTAATGGCCGGTCTGAAATAAGTGTAATACTTGAAGATGCACCACAAGACCTTACCGAGGTTGTGGTTGTGGCCTATGGTGTACAAAGAAAAGAAACCGTAACCGGCGCTATTACATCAATTGGCACCAAAGACCTGGTGCAGTCGCCGGTTGCTAACCTGAGTAATGCGCTGGCCGGTCGCTTGTCGGGCTTAACGGTAACCCAAACCAGCGGTAAACCCGGTGCAGACGGTGCTACATTATATGTGCGCGGTGTAGGTACTTACACCGGTCAAACGGCGCCGCTGATCATGGTGGATGGTATTGCCCGCGACAGCTACAACGACATCGACCCTAACGAGGTTGAATCTATCAGTATCCTGAAAGATGCCTCTGCAACAGCGGTATACGGCGTGCGTGGCGCAAATGGTGTTATCCTCATTACTACCAAACGTGGTAAAGAAGGTGCGCCAAAAGTGAGTGCAACATTCCAGACAGCTATCTCACAGTTTTCGAGCATGCCTAACTTTGTTAACTCGTACCAGTATGCTACGTTGTTAAATGAGCAGAGCTATGAAAACTACTGGGTCCAGCATTCAAGGGATGCCGATGTAAAAACCTGGAATGATTTCGTTACCAAACGTGATGCTAACTGGATCAAGGATGCTACCATTTACTACTCGCCCGAAGACCTGAAGTATTATCAAAACGCGCATACGCCAACTATTAACGGGCAGGCAAACCCTTATTATGATCCTTATGGACACCCTGATCAGGACTGGAAAAAACAGATCTTCAATAAGTTTGCTCCTCAAACACAGGTGAACGCCAACATTACCGGTGGTACCAAGGCAACCAAATATTTTGTTTCGTTAGGCTACCTGGCACAAGGCGGTTTGTTTAATACCGATTATATGCCTTTTTCTGACGAGATGCAGTTTAAAAAGAAACGTTATAACCTGCGCTCAAACCTCGATTTTGATGTAAACAGCGATTTCAGGGTATCGGTAGATGTATCAACCCAATATGTAACCATCACCGGTATGGATAACGATGGCTACACCTGGGAAAAACGTATTTTATGGTCATCACCGCTTGGGTCTCCCGGTATTATCAACGGTAAGTTTGTAGTGCCTTTCTCCAATCAAAACGACCAGCTTAACCCGCTGTACGCTATCGCAAATAGCAACAACTATAATATTACAACCAATAGTACCTTAAACTCGGCCATCAAATTAACCTATAAATTAGATGATATTACTCCTGGTTTATCGGTAAACGCGCGCGGTGCTTATGATAGTTACTTCCAGAGCCGTACCGGTGGTAAATACACCCCGCTATTGTATGGCTTGCGTCCAAATCCTAACGGAAATAAGCTTGATCCTATCCTGGTACAGCTCACAAATGACGTTGCACCAGCTCGTTGGACAGATTTTTACACCGATAAATGGCGTAAAGTATACGGTGAGTTCTCTATCAACTATAACCGTGTATTTGGTAAAAAACATACGGTTACCGGTTTGATCCTTGCCAATGCCGAAAAAAAATATGATCCTAATTTACTGTATGATCTTCCGCACGCATACGAAGGTGTATCGGGTAGGGTAACTTATAATTACGCCGACCGCTACCTGGCCGAGTATAACATGGGTTACAACGGTTCGGAAAATTTCCCTGAAGGTAAAAGGTTTGGTTTCCTGCCTGCATATTCGTTAGGATGGATTGCCAGCAACGAGTCGTTTTTCCCTAAAACCGATTATATAACCTATTTGAAAGTCCGCGGATCATTAGGTAAAGTGGGGAACGATGGTATCAATATTCCCGGTACAAACACCTCAGCCCGTTATCTTTACCTGCCTGATACCTGGCAATATGTAAACGGTTACAATGCCGGCGGTGGCTACACATTTGGTACACTTAATGATCGTAACAAAATTCAGGGAGCGCAGGAAAACGTACTGGGTAACCCTAACGTAACCTGGGAAACCGCAACCAAATCAAACATTGGTTTGGAAACACACCTGTTTAACGATCGTCTTTCGCTTATTTATGATCACTATAATGAGCATCGTAAAAACATTCTTTCATATAGAGGCAGCGTACCGGGCATAGTACAGGCAACTTTGCCTCCGTACAACCTGGGCGAAGTAAAGAACTGGGGCGATGAGATTGAATTGAGCTATACCAGTGCTCCGGGTAAATTTACCTGGTGGATAAAAGGTAATGCCTCAACAAACCACAACAAGATCCTGTTTAAAGATGAAGCCATTGCGCCGGGCTTAGAGTACCAGGCAGCTACCGGTCGTCCTATTAACCAAGGATCATACCTGCAGGCCGATGGGCTTTACACATCATGGTCGCAACTATATAAAATTGACCCTAATGGTAACCCAATATTATCTCAACCTGTTTTGGCTGTTGATAAAGATGGCAAACCATATAACAACGCAGCCGGTGATCCGGTTTATCAAAAAGATCTGGGTTATGCCGGTGCGCCTTTGCAACCGGGTGAGGTTAGGCTTAAAGATGTTAACGGTGATGGTGTCATCAACGAAAAGGATTACGTGCGCTCTGGTAAAACCGACCTGCCTACGTTGAGCTACGGTGTTTCATTTGGCTTTAGCTTTCATGGTTTTGATTTTTCGGCTTTGTTTCAGGGGCAATCAGGTGTGGCCAAATATGCTATGCAGGAGCTGCACTTCAACAAACAACAATCATTATTTGATGTGGATTTGAACAGGTACACCCAGGACCGTTACGACCATGGCGACCGTATTGATTTCCCTATCGCCGCTTATAATCAGGATGCCGCCTACAATACCTTCTTTTTGAAAAGCACTGCTTTTGTAAGATTGAAAAACGCGGAAATAGGCTATACACTTAAGCCCGAGCTTCTGAAAAAAGTAGGTATCCGCTCGGCTCGTTTTTATATCAACGGATATAACCTGTATACATGGTCGCCAAACAAGATCTGGGGCGATCCTGAAAACTTAGGTTACATCGGTTATCCGCTTACCCGCACCTATAACGTAGGCGTTAATGTTAATTTTTAATCATAAAATATAGCAATGATGAAAAGAACAAATATTATTTTACTGCTTGTGGCTTGTTTCATAGGTGGTATGCTTTCAACAAGCTGTAAAAAAACTTTTCTTGAAAAGCCTAAGGGCGGTGCGGTAACAGTTGATACCATTTTTGATACCCGCAACCAGGCGCAATATGCGGTAGCCCAAATGTATATGTTATGCGTTAGGGGGTACTTTCCCGAAACTTATGACGGCTGCCGCCCCGAAGCAGTTACCGATCAGCTTTATATCATCCACCCGTCTTATGACTGGGCTTCAAATACCATTAACACCGGTTCATACATTACCGGTAATATGAGTGCCGATAATAACTGCGATTATGGTTTTGGCCAGGATAACGGTGCCGGTTTTTACTGGCACTATAAAGGTATAAGGCAAGCTAACCTGGTATTGAAAAATATAGATAAAGTAGCCGATGCCGATAACGCCTGGAAAACTGATACTAAGGGCCAGGCCTTGTTTTGCCGTGCCATGCAGCATTATGAATTATTCAGGTATTACGGCGGTGTGCCTATTGTAAATAAACCGCTTGATGGTACCCTGAAAATTGCTATCCCGCGCAGTTCGGTACAATCAGTTGTTGATAGCGTGGTTAAATGGTGCGACCAGGCCGCGTCAATGTTGCCGGCCACCCGTCCAACTGCCGATTTTGGTCGCGTTACCAAGCTGGCAGCTATGGCTTTAAAAGCAAGGATCTTGCTGTATGCCGCAAGTCCGCTTTATAACACTCCTGGTAACATGAAAGGCGATGTATCTGGCGCAAGGTTTAATGACACCCGCGATACGGTGTTAGCTTATGCCAGCTATGATAAAGAGCGCTGGAACAGAGCTGCCAAAGCTGCTAAAGATGTAATTGACAACGCTGCTGCCGGTGGTGTTTCTCTACTTAATACAGGACATCCGCTAACAACCGGCGAAACTTACGCTACATTAGGTGACTACGAATCGGTATGGAATGTGTTTGCCAACCAGGAGCTTATTTTGGTTAATACTTCCAACCAGGTTCCGAGTTCTGCTGGTTGGGCCGATGGTTCTGCATGGGGCCAGTACCTTTCGTCAAAATTGCGTTTAGCGCAGTGGGGGGTTAAAAACAATGTACCTATCGAATTTATACAACAGTATGAAAAAATTGATGGTACAAAGTGGACAATGCCTGCAAGTGGTACCGATTTACCTGTTGATGCCGCCGCATGGAACCTTGACCCTCGCTTTTATCAAACCATTGCTTATGATGGTAAATACTACAGCAGCCAGCGTGGTATCCTTGCTTACTACAAAAAAGGCGATTACAGTACTGATGGTAACCTGGCCAGCAGTGATGCCGGTGTAGATGGTTACGCTACTGAAACCTACAAATTTGTTGCAAGGGTTGATAACATGACCGATAACCATTTTGCTTGGCCGGTTTTCCGCCTTGCTGAGTTTTACCTTGGTTATGCCGAAGCGCTTAATGAATACCAGGGCCCAAGCGCCGAAGCTGCAAATTATCTGAACAAGATCAGGCAACGTGCCGGGATGCCTGATAAAAACCCGGCCACTATTGATGCGTTCAGGGACGCGGTTCAGAATGAGGAAACCATTGAGTTTGCTTATGAAGGACACCGCTATAATGACCTGAACCGCTGGTTAAAAGCCAAAACTGTATTGAATACGGTGTTGCACGGTATTCAAACTACTGCCAGGAACGTTGGCGGACAGTTAAAACGTACATGGACAACAGTTCCATTTGTTACAAGGGTGTTTCCTGCCAAATACTACTATGTGCCATTCCCAAGTACCGAGATCAGTTTGAGGTATTTAGGCAATAGTAGCTGGGACGGACAAAATCCAGGTTGGTAATAGGCTTTTACACATTAACAATTAGTGAAAAACAATGAAAAAAGATTATAAAAACTTTTTGGCCTGGATGCTTACGTTCTGCAGTTTTTCGGCGGTAAACGCCCAAACAGCGGTTAAGGCACCGGCCGATACCATAAAAAAGGCAAGTTCGTATAAAGACTTTGTTGACGGCGGCTTGAGAATAGATAAAGCATGGCGTAATACCGGCGCGGTTTTCACGCTTTCGGGCGAAGACTTAACCCGCATGACCTCGGGTAACCTGCTTAATACATTACAGGGCCGCATTCCGGGTTTAACCGTAGTTACCGGATCGGGCGAGCCAGGTTATGATAACCCAACCTTTTATATGAGAGGGGTGAGCAGCTGGAACCTTCAGGGTAACCAGGTGTTGATCTACCTCGATGGTTTCCAGGTTGATATGGGCGCAATTAGCGGTCTGTCGGCTTATGAAATTGAATCAGTTACTTTATTGAAAGACGCTGCCGCGCTGGCTGTTTACGGCCTTGAAGGTGGTTCGGGCGTATTAAGTATCCGCACCAAAAAAGGCGCTGTTTTAAATAAAACGCAGGTATTTGTAAACGGTAAATATGGCATACTAAGCCCTATTGACCTGCCGAAGGTGATGGATGCTTACGGTTATACTACCAATTATAACAATGCGCTAACAAACGATGGTTTGCCAATTAAATATGCTAATCCGGAGTTGTATAAAGCTGCCAACGATCCTTTTCACCCAAATGTGAACTGGTATGATGAATTGCTTAAAAAAACTTCGGCTATCCAGGATTATAACTTTGGTTTCCGTGGCGGTAACAACACAGCCAAGTTTTTTGTACTGATGAACTATACCAATTTTGAAGGTTTATACAAAAACGCCGATATCATTGATAAGGATTTTGGTACTAATGCCAAATACACCAAGTTAAACCTCAGGGCAAATATTGAGCTGCAGTTGAATAAAAACCTGGTAGTAACAGCCAACATTAGCGGTATCACCGAAGACAGGAATACACCATCGGGTTTCACAGCGGCGCAAGTGTTCAATAACATCATGGCCATTCCGGCTGCCGCTTTCCCGGTTAAAAATCCTAATGGCACCTGGGGCAACAGCTCGGTGTATAAATTTAACCCTATTCAGCTTTTACAGCAAAATGGTGTTTACCAATCACACACACGTAACCTGCAAACCAACTTTAGCTTTGTGCAAAAACTGGATAAGCTGACTAAGGGCCTCGACCTTAAAGGTGAGGTTTCATTTGCCAACCAGTATGTAGGTATTTATCAGAAACAATTCTCGGTAAATTCATTTGAAATTACCGGTCAGGATGCACAGGGCAAAGCTATTTATGGCTCAACCCCGGTAACACCGATCAGCCAGTCGAGCAGCGACGGCGGTGGTGCTCACTGGAACCGTACAACAGTAAGGGTAGGTTTTGATTACGACCGTACCTTCGGCAAATCAACCTTTACCGGTATGATCCAGGCGCGCAGGCAGGGGTATACGCATGACGGTATTGTTTACCAGGTACGTACACAAGGCATCGCTGGTAATGTAACTTACGACTACGATAAAAAATACATCGTTGATCTTTCAGGTTCATACAGCGGCTCGGCAGATTTTGCGCCGGGCAACCGTTATGGCTGGTTCCCTGCTTTAGGTTTAGGCTGGATAGCGTCAAAAGAAGATTTTCTAAAGGATAACTCAACCATTAACTTCCTGAAGGTGCGTGCATCATATGGTACTGTAGGTAACGTTAATGAGGCTTACCGCTTTTTATACCAGCAATTTGCAGTTAGTGCGCCTGGTTGGGTAACAGGTACAGGTAACACCGGGCACGGTGGCTTGACCGAAGGCCCTTTTGCTAACCTGAATTTTGCCTGGGAGAAAAAAACAACCCTTAACCTTGGTTTAGACTTCACGTTATGGAAAAATCTTTCGGGTACATTAGATGTGTTTACCGAAAAACGTACGGGCATCCTTGAAGTTCCAACAGCAAGTGTTCCTGATTATACCGGCTTTAACCTGCAATATGCCAATACCGGCGAGGTACATAACAAAGGTTTGGAAGCATCATTGAAGTATGAACAAAATGATAACAAATTTAAATATTATGTAGGCGGTTCATTTGCGTATGCCCGTAATAAAATAGTTAAGCGTTCAGAAAACCCGCAGCCATATAATTACCTGTATACTCAGGGATACCCTATTGGCCAAATGAAGGGGCTGGTATACACCGGTTTTTACCAGCAATCGGATTTTGATGCCAATGGTAACCTTAAGCCAGGTATCGTAGCATCATCATATACCAATGTTAAGCCCGGAGACCTGAAATTCAAAGACCAGGACGGCAACGGTATCATCAATGATTATGATAAGGTGCCAATGAAGTATTCGGTACTTCCTGAAATTACCTTAGGTTTTAACCTCGGTTTCAAATACGCTGGTTTTGATTTTGATGCTTACCTGCAAGGCGTATTGCACCGTACCGTTAGTTTGCTCGATGCTGCTTACACCTATACCCATCCATTTGTATTCAATAATAACATCTCTGAGTTTTCGGCAAACAGTTGGACACCTCAAAACGCGGCTACTGCTACTTCTCCACGGTTATCAACGCTTGCAAATCCTAACAATGATCAGCAATCTGATTTCTGGATGCGCAACGGCAACTTCCTGAAACTGCGCAGTGTTGAATTAGGCTATACCCTGCCACAGCGCGGATTTTTAAGGAAGCTGGATGCCGTAAGGGTTTTCGTGAATGGTACCAACCTGTTTACATGGGATAAGATAGAAGGCCTTGAAGCCGAGCGCCTTTCAATGGGCTATCCTTTAGTGAAAGCGGTAACATTTGGTATGAAAGTGAAATTGTAGTATTAAAATTTGATTACAAGGAAATGAAAAGAAATCGATATACAATAACAATGCTGGCCCTGGGCACGCTGCTTTACTCATCATGTAAGCACAATTACCTTGAGGTGCAAACCATTAAGGCCGACATTACCACCGATAAGTTGTACTCAAACTATACCTATGTACAGCAACAGATGTGGAATACATACAGTTACCTGCCCGATGGCATAAGTAACCTTAACCTTGAAGGGGCTACTGATGAAGCCGAAGCTACTAACTCGGTTGATCCTGTGCAGGTATTTAATTACGGCACCTGGAACCAGTACACCAACCCGGATAATGTTTGGGCAACTAATTTCGATGGCATCCGCCAGGCAAACCTCTATCTTAAAAACAAGGGGAAAGTTGATATCAATTACATCAAGGATAAAATTACATCTACAGATTCAACCACTTACTATAACGCCCGCAATAACGTTAAGTTTATGGAAGGCGAGGCCCTGTTTTTAAAGGCCTACTTTTACTTTGAGCTGGTAAAACGCTATGGTGGCGTCCCTATTTTTGAGCAGCCGCTTGATTATAATGATCCTAACTCATGGAAAAATGTACAACGTAATTCAGTTGACGAGTGTATCAAATACATTGCCTCATTATGCGATAAGGCAGCTGCTATTATCCCGGCCAATCTTTCGCCATACTCATGGTATGAGTCGGGTAGGGTAACCAATGGGGCTATCAAAACCTTAAAGGCCAAAGCCCTGCTTTACGGCGCAAGCCCGCTGTTTACCGCAAATGGTTCAACTACTACCTGGGCACAGGCAGCATCAGCGGCTCATGATGTGATAGCAATGGGCAGTTATTCGCTTGATGCCAATTACTCCAACCTTTTTGGCGCCAATAATACTTCATCCGGCGAGGCTATCTTTTTCCGCAGGTATGGCGCCATGAATCTGATTGAATACAATAACTTCCCTATTGTATTTCAGAACAGTAATGGTAACAGCATTACACCGGCCGAAAACCTGGTTAGCGATTACGAAGTACTTGTGAAATCAGGAAGCACCATTACCGGTTCGGTTCCGTTTGACTGGACTAATCCAGCCCATGCTGCTGCTCCTTATACCAACCGTGACCCACGTTTTGCAGCAACTATTGTGTACAATGGTGCAACCTTTAAGGGAACTTCTATCCAAACCTATTTTGGCGGTAACAGTGGTTTGCCTAAGCAAAATGCTACTAAAACAGGTTATTACCTGTCAAAATGGGTTAATCAATCTGTCGATCTGATCAACAATACAACTGCCAATCACGCCTGGATGTATTTCAGGTATGCCGATGTTTTGTTAAGCTATGCCGAGGCCATGTTTAATGCCTATGGTCCGGACGCAGATCCGCAGGGTTATGGTATGACAGCGCTTCAGGCTATTAACAAGGTTAGGCAGCGTGTACAAATGCCTGCGCTTACGGTGGCTCAGCTAAATCAGCAGGCTATTGAGCATGAGCGTAACGTTGAGTTAAGCTTTGAAAACAACCGCTTATGGGATGTGCGCAGGTGGAAAAAAGGTGTAAGCTATTTCAGCAAGCCGGCTAATCGCATTGATATTACCAATGCAGGTGTTTACACCGTGAAGAAACTTGAAGACAGGGTGTTTTCTGCTAAAATGGAATGGTATCCAATACCGCAGTCAGAGATTTCAAAAACAGGCTGGACGCAAAATCCGGGCTGGTAGATACGTGCAGTCCCATCGCTTTTAAATCAAGGCGATGGGCTGTTAAATGATTTAAATTAATAATGTAAAAAATATTTTCATGAAAATTAATGCATCATTAGTAAAGCTTTCGGCGGCATGCCTGTTGCTGGGAGTTGCAGGTTGTAAACAGGAGCACCTGAACGGTGTAAAGTCGGACCCTGCTGTAAAAGTATACCTGCCCGATTCTGAGAAACCTGATGGTTTGGTTGATGTTATGGCCGGAAGCTCACTTAAGGTTGATAGCTCAACGAGCACAGTTAATTTTTCTATCCCGGTCTACAGGGGTGGCGAATCAAACTTTGAAGCCCTTACAGTTGATGTAAGTACCGATAATACGGCTATAGCTGGACTTGTTACAGCCGGTAAATTGCCCGCTAACACGGTTGTACTTGATCCGGCTGATTTTACACTGGCCGCAAAGGATACCGTGAAGCTGACTAATAACATTATGAAAGGGAGCATTACTCCTAAAATAAAAATTGCCAGCCTGAACAAGTATGACGGTAAAGTAGCTGCGCTGGGTATTAAAATTGCAAACTCATCAAAGCAGGAAGTGAATGCCGATATGAATAGGGCTGTCATTTATTTTAGTGTTGCAGACCTGATAGATGCTATTACTCCCAAAACCAATGTGATAGATAATACCAAATGGCAAATTTATCACCGTACCGATGGTGTAACCTTTAAGGTAAATGCCGATGGCAGTGTATTGGCAACAGGCGGTAACTGGGGCCAGCAAGGTCTAGTTCAGCCTGTTCAGGTAAGGGCCAACAAAAAATATAAAATTGACATGACTGTAGCCGGCTCAGGCGCTACCGATTGCTGGTTTGAAGTTTATGTAGGCCAGGGTGTGCCTTCTGAGGCAAGTGACTATGCCGACGGAGGTACCCGTATAGCGCTGAACACCTGGAACGGCTGCGGTAAATCACCTTTCAACGGTTTATTGTCGGCAATATCATGTGCCGGCAGTGGTAACGTGGTATCATTCCCTACAAGTGGTACTGCTTATGTGTTGATCCGTTCGGGTGGGTCAAGCCTGGGTACAACAGGTATCAAAATCACCAATATTGATTTCAGACGAGTGAATTGATGCTTCTGAAAAGAAATAGCCAACCGATTCTCAATGATGAATTGAGATTTAGTTGATTAGTATAAATTCTATACTATGAAGCGCTCCGGGGTGAGATCCGGGGCGCTGTTTTTTTGAGGGAAATGTCGTTTAGACAGTGGCGAAGTATTACACTACAAATTGGCGAACCATGCAATCCGGCTTTTATGGCGTATAAGATTTCTCACTCGTGCCTCGTTTCGAAATGACAATTCTTATTAGTAACGTAAATTTTCGTCCCCTTAGGGTCTCTCATAGAGCCCCTAAGGGTTATCATTTAAATTTTTATTTTAGTTGCTCTAAACAAAAGCATGAAACACTTATATATCATCATAATATTATTCTTAACTGCAAACCTTGCAAAGGCTCAGGTAAAACACGTTGACAGCTGGACAGACGGCAGGTACGTCACTGTAAATGGATCGAAGTTATGGGTAGTGACGGTAGGAGAGGGAGATCCGATTATTTTTATTGCAGGTGGTCCGGGTGGTACCCATTTAGGTCTGCGCAGCTTTGATTCATTGGCAAATAATCGTCATCAGCTAATTTATTTCGACGCGCTGGGACGTGGTAAGTCTGATTCGGCTAAGAATGTTACAGAATATAGCCTTGCGCGTGACATTGATGATATAGAAGGTTTGCGAGTAGCTTTAAAACTGGATAAGATCACCGTGTTAGGGCATTCGTATGGCGGGGTTGTTGCACAGGGCTATGCCATTAAATACCCTGCACATTTGAGCCACCTTATTTTGGCCGATACCTTTCACAGTTTTGTAATGTGGCAGGAAAACGATGATAACTCCAACCATGAAATAAAAACCAACTACCCCGAAGTTTGGGAAAGATTGATGAAGATCAGGAACGAAGGAGCTGTATCAAGTGATCGGGATCATCAGGCCATATACAGCGAAGTGCCCTACGGGTTTTTATATGCGTACAACCCCGGCAATTTTGAACCCAAGAAAGGAGTAAGCAACCGCTATTATCCCAACCCGCACTATAGCCAGGTTTACTATCAGATGGTGGGTAAAGACGGCGATTTTATTGTAGGCAGCGATATTGGCACTTTCGATTACCGCAAGCAGCTTAAAAACCTGAAAATGCCGATCCTGATTGTAACCGGCCGCTTTGACCGGGTAGCAACACCATGGATGGCGGTTAAATATAAAGAGTACTGCCCGCAGGCACAATTCGTGATCTTTGAAAAATCGGGCCACAACCCTCAGGTTGAAGAGCCGGAACAGGAATTCGCGGTTATCAACGAGTTTTTGGCTCAGTAAATAGTCTGCCCGCCCGGTTTAATTTGGCTTGTCTGCACCTCCATTGGCGTTATCTCCAGTAGGTTTGTCTGTGGGGGGAGGAGGAGGTTCGTTGCCAACGGTGGTGGAGTCGTGTTGTTCTGTCGGTTGATCTTTGGTAGGTTCGGTGGCTTTTAAACCTGCATAAGTACCGGCGCTTATCCCCATCATCAATAGAATGTTGTTGTCAAAATCAGCCAGCAGGTTTGATGATATTGTTCTTTGGATAAAGATCAACCCAAACAAAACATTGAACATCACATTTTGGAGGCGTTGAATGTTGATGCTGCTCCTATCGGACAGGATATCGTGAAAAAAGCCTTCGCTGTGTGCTTTTGGGTCAATATCTGTTTTGGGTTTCTGATCGTTTTCGATAACCTTGCCCGCGGCCATAGTTGCAGCACTGATACCCAGGATAGCCAGTAATGAACCCGGAATATCGGGCAGCGCCCCGGTTTCGTTACAGATGTACAGATAAGCGCCGGAAAAGATCACCGTCCAGTACAATAATTGCGTACGGCTGAGGCTGTAGTAAATATTGGCATCGTCTTTTAAAATATTATTCTTCAGGCCCATCGCCAGGAAGCCGGCCATAACAACAGCCATTATCCATACCCAAACCCGGTTTATTTTTTGTTTAACCTCAAGCTGGGTTTTGATCAGGCCTTTGGTAATGTAGCCATGCGAATCGCCGACCGAAAAATAGACGGGGATACGGGCTTTGTCGATAGATTTGCTGGCTAAAAACTGAACGGCAAGGTTTTGTACAGATTCATCGATCTTAAAGTAAATGATCTTTTCATAGTCGTTACTGCTCCAGAATGCAGTTTCTCCCACCTTAATGTCATCTACATAAAGCGTTTTAAATGAATCGATAGGCAATTTGGTTTTTATCCTGATAGCAATGATCTCGTTAAGCCTGGCCGAATCTTTTCGCCCGCTTAAATTAGTAATGCTTAATATCGAATCGGGGAGGGTGGCAGTTTTAACGGAATCTGCTTTAATCGGGGCTGTTTTTGTACTGTCGCCTGCTCCTGTTTGGGCGGCGGCGCAAATGGGAATCATCAATATCAACGCGCTTGCTGGTAGCTTAATTAGCCGTTTTTTTAACGACAGAGGAATTAGCGACAGCGACGCCATTAAGGCAAGAACTAATAATAAGGCCATGGGTTGGATGATTGTTGCCTACTCTTTGATCCCTTTTTCGGCACGCAGGTATTATTGGTAACCAAATTTAATTAATAAATGCACAAAATGAATACCCAGTGGTAGGTATTTTTATTTTAATTATCTGGTAGTTAGCGTTTTGTGGTGTTTCTTCGCTTTTAGGGGCGGCAACATCTTGTAAAATCTGTGTTGTCGTATAAAATCAGCTACAAAAGGTTAATATATCATTACATCGTGCCTTTACTGTGGCGTTATTTTTAGCCGTGCAAATATCGTATTGCATATTACCGGCTAACCATTATCCCGATGAGATTTAAATTTACCTTCACCGCCATTGTTGCTGCCTGCTGTTCGTTTCCCTTTTTTTTGAATGCCCAGGTTAAACCTGCAGCTAATTTAATGAAGCTTAACGCGCAGGAGTATCTTGAATATAAGGGTGTAAACGTAATGCTTGCCCATGATTTTTATCCGGAAGGGCATCAGGGTGGCGTAGGCATTATTCAAAACGGACAGCGCGTAGCCACCAATGGGGATATCAGGCTTGAACCTACGCCGGGGCAGTGGTCACCTATACCTAAGGTAGGCAAGCGGGTGGTGAACAAAAATACCGGCGAGGTAAGCGTACGCATGGAATTCCCTAACCCGGACATGAACCGTCATGGCTTTAATCCTATTATTTACCCCGATCTGAATTTTGCTTATAACATCAGGGTAATTCCTGTCGGGAGGGCCTTTAAAATTATAGTGGATTTAGATAAATCCCTGCCAGATAACTGGATTGGTAAGGTTGGTTTTAACCTTGAGTTGTTCCCCGGTATCCTGTTTGGAAAATCGTACTATATGGATAAGCAATTCGGCATTTTCCCTCAGCAGGCCAACGGGCAAACCTATACTGACGCGGAAGGAGAGACCCAGGTAATGCCGATGGCAGAGGGTAAAAAGCTTACCATAGTACCAGAAACTGATCTGCAGCGCATGACTATCCAAAACCTTTTGGGCGGTAACCTGCAACTGCTTGATGGTAGGGCTAAGCACAATAATGGCTGGTTTGTAGTAAGATCATTAGTAGCTAAAGGGGCATCAAAAAATGCTATAGAGTGGCTGGTTACCCCAAATGCTGTGGATGGCTGGCAATCGGAGCCGGTGATACAAGTATCGCAGGTAGGGTATCACCCTGCACAACAAAAAATAGCGGTTATTGAATTGGATAAAAATGATAAAAAGGTACAGCCCGTATCATTATTAAGAGTAGCTGAAAACGGAGGATTGATCCCGGCTTTAAAAGCTATCCCAACTAACTGGGGCGACTTTTTAAGATATCATTACCTGCAATTTGATTTTACAAAAATCACTAAACCGGGCATGTACGTGGTTAAATATGGCAACTATCAAACGGAGCCCTTCCAGATCAGTACCGATGTATTTAAAAATGATGTTTGGCAACCAACACTTTCATACTTTTTGCCAATACAGATGTGCCATATGCGTGTTAACGAAAAATACCGTGTATGGCATGGCCTATGCCATATGGACGATGCCAGGATGGCACCAATTGATTCCAATCATTTTGATGGTTATATCCAGGGACATAGCACACTCAATAAATATAAACCGGGCGATAATGTACCTTTTCTTGACAGAGGAGCCTGGCACGATGCCGGTGATTTTGATTTAAGAGTTGAATCGCAGGCCGAAACCGTGCACGGGCTTACATTAGCTTACGAGGCTTTTGATGTAAAGTATGATAACACAACCATCGACCAAAAGAACCATATTGTAGAGATTCATCAACCCGATGGCAAACCGGATATGCTGCAACAGATTGAGCATGGTTTACTGGCCATAACAGGTGGCTACCAGGCTATGGGGCGCTTTTATCGCGGTGTTATTGAGCCAACCATAAGGCAGTACACCATTTTAGGCGATGCCGCTAATATTACCGATAACAAACCTTTTGTAACCAACGCCAACAATACCGATCCCGTATTGAAAACCTCTGCCGCGGCCGATGACAGGTGGGTATTTACAGAAGATAATCCCGGTCGCTCGTTGGAAACTGCTGCCGCGCTGGCCGCTGCAAGTCGCGTAATGAAGGGTTATAACGATACGCTGGCCACCCAATGCCTGCAAATAGCACAGGAGGTTTGGAAAAACACAACAGATCAAACCTTACGCCATCGTATTGCTTTGGCTGTTGAGTTATACATCACCACAAAAGATAAAACTTATGCCGATTATTTGGTTGGCAATACCGATGCAATAGCCGCTAACATTGACAATACCGGCTGGCTGGTTGGTCGTACCATGGGGTTAATTAGTGATGCAAACTATCATAGCAAAATAACCGAAGCGGTTAAAAAGCTTTACGCAAATATTCAGCAGCAGGGGGCTAAAACACCTTATGGCGTACCGTACGAGCCTAATATCTGGGGTGCAGGCTGGGGGATCCAGAATTTTGGGTATAAGCAATACTTTTTATACAGCGGTTTTCCGTCGGTTTTCAGCGATACCTATATGCTGCACGCTATTGATTTTGTGCTGGGCTGCCATCCGGGTGCTAACACAGCGTCATTTGTATCAGGAGTAGGTGCAAGATCAATGACTACGGCTTACGGCTTTAACCGGGCAGATCGCTCTTACATTCCCGGAGGTATTACTTCGGGCACGGCGCTTATTCGTCCCGATTTTCCTGAATTGCTCAACTGGCCTTATTTATGGCAACAAGGCGAATATGTTTTAGGTGGAGGCACCACCGATTACCTGTTCCTGGTTTTAGCAGCCGATCACGTTTTAAATAAAAAGTAAGTTATGAAATTGAAGATCAGTTTGCTTGCGGCTTTGGTGGGCACTGCAACTATAGCATTTGCGCAAAATAACCTGGGCGAAAAGAAGAAAATAGCCCATGAAATGCAAAAATCCATGGTTGATGAGTTGCTTAAGCCCTGGTATCCGGCTGCGATTGATACGGCGGATGGTGGGTTTTTGAGCGCCTTTACCTATGATTTTAAGCCAACCGGAAACCAGGATAAAATGATTGTGACCCAGGCACGCCATGTTTGGAGTAACAGCAAAGCCGCCGAGCTTTTCCCCGGTAAAAAGTATTACATGGCAGGAGCAAGCCATGGCTACGAGTTTTTGCGGGATAAACTTTGGGATAAGGAGTACGGTGGCTTTTACATTTTTACCGATAAACAGGGGAACCCTAAGCAAGGAGGTTTCGCTCCAAAAGAGGCTTATGGTAATTCGTTTGCTATTTACGCGCTTGCGGCTTATTACCAGGCCTCTGGCGATACCAGTGCCTTAAACTTGGCTAAACAATGTTTTTGGTGGCTGGAAAAGCACGCGCACGATCCCGTTTATAAAGGGTATTATCAGCATATGGAACGGGATGGGACACCTATTGTAAGGGACGTCATCATAAAATCAACTGCCGAAACAGGGTATAAAGATCAAAACTCATCTATCCACCTGCTGGAATCTTTTACAGAACTGTATGGCGTATGGCCTGATGCATTACTGAAAACCCGTTTGCAAGAAATGCTGCTGCTGGTACGTGATAAGATCACTAACAATAAGGGTAACCTCATCCTGTTTTTTCAACCGGATTGGACCCCGGTATCTTTTCGTGATTCGGGTATGGCAGTTTATAAACAGCACCATAGCCTCGACCATATCTCGTACGGGCACAACGTAGAGACGGCTTACCTCATGCTCGAAGCATCTCATGCTCTGGGTTTGGAGGATGATGCCAAAACATTAGCGGTTGGTAAAAAAATGGTTGATGATGCCCTGGATCACGGCTGGGATAATAAAGTGGGCGGCTTTTATGATGAGGGCTATTATTTTAAAGATACCCCCGGCGTTACCATTACCGAAGATACCAAAAACTGGTGGGCCCAGGCCGAAGGTTTAAACACCCTGCTTATTATGGCCGCTAAGTATCCTGCCGATAAGCACCAATACTTTGATCAATTTAAAAACCTTTGGCAATATACCCAAACTTATCTGATAGATCATGAGCACGGCGACTGGTACCAGGGTGGCATTGACAAGCAGCCTCAATATAAAACAGCCCTTAAAGGCCAAATCTGGAAAGGGACTTACCATACCTTCCGCGCCCTAATGAACTGTGTGATGCAGCTCAACCCAGATAAAATACCACCGACTGCCCCAAAGCAGGTTAAAGTAATAAAAGGCGTTTTGAAGTGGCAGCCATCTACGGATAATAAACGGGTACTGGGTTACAATATTTACAGCAATGGTAAACGGATAGGGTTTACACCGTTGAATTATTTTGCGACAGGTAGAAACAGTAAGTTGAGTGTAAGAGCAGTGGATTTGGCAGGGAATCAATCGGTTCAGGTTAAAGCTTTATGAATTGACTAAATGAGAAATTACTATGTGGAGGATAGATTGTAGTTAGCACAATTTTATATAATACACTTTACATTTGCGTTAGGGATAGAAGCGGATACCGGCCTGTGGCTATGACATCTTCTAATCAGGTATATTACATAAACCTAATTATTTTTATTTTTCTTCTAAAGTTTATTTATGACAAATCCCCACCAAAATAAATATTACATAAACACTCAACCTCCCGTTATTAAATCAAACTGCCCCTATCTCCTTAACGATATTTTATCTCACTAAACGGCAGAAATATTTGCTTTGCGTCAATTTACGGTCAATATAAATTCGCTTAAAATCGAATGAAATAAGCTGAAATTCTCAATTTCTTCCCTGTAAAATCAACACAGTAAATCTATTATCTCATTGTGTCAAAGCTACATAATGGAGAGTTTTATGTTAAAAGTATTACAATTCACATCTTGTTAGTTGCCATAATTATTTTCAGTTTTGCCAATCATTTAACACTAATTGCCACGTTATTTAACAAATGAACGATTTTACCAGGCTGACTGAGGAGGATTTGTTGGGATTGCTGCAGCAGGATAAGCTTAGTGCGTTCAGGGAGATTTACCAGCGCTATTGGAAAAAACTGTACGGTGATGCCTATAAGCGCCTGAAAAACAAGGAACTGTGCGAGGAGGTTGTTCAGGAGATATTTTCAAACCTTTGGCATAAAAGGCACACACTTCAAATTAATACTACTATTGGCGGTTATCTGCACCTGGCGGTTTTAAACCAGGTGGTTGATCAGTACCGTAAACAAAGCATCCGCGCCAAACATACCGAGGCACTTAAACTATTAAGTACCGAGACCGATACCGGAACCGAAGACACGATCATGCTGCGTGATCTTACCCATACCCTCGAAACCGAAATCAGCCACCTGCCCGATAAATGCCGTTCAGTTTTTGAGTTGAGCCGTAAAGAGTATAAAACAAATAAGGAAATAGCTCAATTGCTCGGTATATCAGAAAAAACTGTTGAAAACCAGATTACTAAGGCTATAAAAAGGCTTCGGGTTGGTTTAAGTCACCATTTGCTTTGGGTGATTGCAGCGCTGTTGCACAGGCTTTAATCTCTTTTAATCAATCCAAATTAATTGATTTTTATAAATCATTTTTCAAGCCGGTAATAATTAAATAGCTTTGGCAAGTGAAAATTATTTGTCTCATTTTGTCATTGTATGTTATTATCCTTTCAGCTAAACCATGCTGTACGGATAGTGATTGCCTGGCGTTGAGCAAGGAGAAGACCAGCAAACAGGCCCCGGTTCAAAAAGAATGTTTAGGCTGTTCTCCTTTTTTTACATGTGGATCATGCGTGGGCTTTATTACCGGCAAAGCTGTTATTATCAGCTTACCAATGCTTGTTGAAAGCACATCAAATGAATATGCCGCGTACCGCCAGCCACGTATTACTAAAATTTCTTCTACTATCTGGTTACCTCCCAAATTAAGTTAATACCCGGCCGCCCGGCCCAAATTCTGTATTCACTTAATTTATACCAACATCATGAAAAAAATAACTGTGCTTTTTATTGCACTGCTATATACTGCTTTAACTTACGCTCAAAACACATTTAAAGTCATCGTTAAAGATGAAAAAACAAAAGAACCATTAATTGGCGCCACCGCCTTAATATCCGGAACAACTAAAGGCGCTGCAGCCGATACAAGCGGAATGATTATTATTAATGGCGTTCCGGATGGTAAACAAATTATCCGGTATAGCTTTATCGGATATCAAACCAGAACAGATACCCTTATTTTCCCGCTTAGTGGGAAGGTTCCTTTATTTATTTTTTTGCAACCTGCGAAAGAGGAAGGGGAAAGCCTTGCCGAGGTTGTAGTAGGCGCTACTCGAAGCAGTCGCACTATCGCAAATATACCTACGAGGGTAGAAGTGATTTCGGGCGAAGAACTGGACGAAAAAGGGAACATGAAACCAGGAGATATCCGTATGTTGCTCGCCGAGAGTACGGGTATCCAAACACAACAAACTTCGGCAACCAGCGGTAATTCGAGCATCCGGATACAGGGCTTGGATGGTAAATACACGCAGATCATCCGTGATGGCTTTCCGTTGTACTCTGGTTTTTCTGGCGGGCTTGGCCTATTGCAAATAGCCCCGCTTGATCTGAAGCAGGTTGAGGTTATTAAAGGTTCGTCGTCTACGCTCTATGGTGGCGGTGCTATTGCCGGGCTCGTAAACCTGGTATCTAAAACACCAACTAATGAGCGTCAGCTAAATTTCCTGTTAAACGGCACATCAGCTTTGGGGCTTGACGCGAGCGGGTTTTATTCGCAAAAGTTCAATAAAATTGGCGCAACTGTTTATGCCGCGTATAATCATGGTACAGCTTATGATCCTTCGGATATTGGCTTATCAGCCATCCCCCGGTTTAACCGCTATACATTTAACCCTAAATTGTTTTTCTATATTAATGATCGCACACAACTGATCGCCGGTATAAATTCAACCGTCGAAAACAGGATCGGAGGCGATATGCAATATCTGAAAGGTAATGGCGATGCGCAGCATTCTTATTTTGAAGTGAATAAAACGGGCCGGTACAGCTCACAACTGGAGCTTGGTCATACCATTAATGACCGGGAGAAATTTACCGTTAAAAACAGCCTGAGTTATTTTGACCGTAGCATCGGCCTGCCGTCTTACAAATTTTCGGGCTCGCAGGTTTCCTCTTACACCGAGGCCAATTATGCTTATAACAGTAGTAAAACCGATTGGGTTGCAGGAATAAATTACCTGACCGATAAGTTTGCCGAAGACAGAAATAGTGCTTTCGCGTTACGAAGCTACAATTATGGTACCATTGGGGCTTTTGTACAAAACACCTGGAATGCCACTGAGCGCTTTACTTTGGAATCAGGGCTAAGGGGCGATTATCATAATAAGTATGGTTTCTTTTTGTTACCGAGAATTTCTGGTTTGTATAAGATCAATAATCATTTTTCGACCCGTTTAGGAGGCGGGCTTGGTTATAAGGCGCCAACTGTATTTACTGAAGATGCAGAGCGGATACAGTTCAGGAATGTATTGCCTATAGATGTGGCAAATACGAAAGCCGAACGATCTTATGGTGCCAATTATGATATAACCTACAAAACCGGTTTATTTGATAACATGGTGAGCCTGAACATTAACCAGCTTTTCTTTTACACCCGTATTGAAAGGCCTATTTTGCTTACCCCACTTGCCGATGGTAACCTGCAATACCAGCAACCTCCCGGTGATTTAAATACCAAAGGAATGGAAACCAATGTTAAACTAACCTATGATGAGTTTAAGCTATTTATAGGTTATACTTTTGCAGATGTTACCCAACATACTGGTGATAAGATAATTAACTACCCTTTGGTATCCCGCCATAGGATTAACAACGTATTGGTTTACGAAATAGAAGATCAATTAAAACTTGGAGCCGAAGCATACTATTTCAGTCCGCAGCATTTGAGTGATGGTTCGGTAGGCCGTGGATACTGGACGGCCGGATTTATGGCAGAGAAGATGTGGAAGCGTTTTTCATTGTTTATAAACTTCGAAAACCTTACTGATACCCGCCAAACTAAATTCGGTTCGATATATACCGGAAGCATTACCAATCCCACATTTAAGGATATTTATGCGCCCTTAGATGGATTTGTAGTTAATGGTGGCATAAAATTGAAATTATAGCTAAGAAGTAATTCTCTGTTTTACAGTGTTTAATGATGTAATAACACCTCTTTGATATTTTTTTAAAAAAAATATCAAAGAGGTGTAGGGGGTACACTATCTCCCGTACGTCATGTGATTTATAAACCGGAATTATTTTCTTTCATGAAAGAACCTATACGCATTGATTTGCTTGAGAAATACATTAAAGGCGATTGCACCGAGGCCGAGATAGCTTTGGTAAAGCAATGGTATTTCGGCTTTGAGCATGAAAATGATCATGTTTCGGATCTTTCTCCTGCCGAAGAAAAGCAACTGGAGGAGAATATCTATTTCAGTATTATCAGCAACCTTAATCTTGTTAATCTGCCTGTAACTGAAGAGCAGCCAAAAGTTAGGCCGTTCCGGAAATGGTATGCTGCCGCGGCTGCCGCTGCGGTTGTTTTCGCCCTATCTGCTGTTGCTGTTTTGTATACTCAAAAAGCAAAAGATCAACACCTGGTGGCAGCCACAGTAAGCGACGTTCATCTGTTTAACGTTGCCAATAACACCGGTCATATTTATAAAGTTACCCTGCCCGATAGTAGCGCCGTTTGGTTAAGCCCATCGGCAAAAATTAGCTATCCTAACGCGTTTGCCACCAACTCGAGGATGGTAAGCATATCCGGTGAATGCTTTTTTGAGGTGACTAAAAATCCTCAGCGTCCTTTTATTATCAGCAGCCGGTCGATAGTTACCAAAGTTTGGGGAACCAGCTTCCTGGTACGTGATAACGAGCAAAGTAATGTAGCCGATGTATCCGTATTAACCGGTAAAGTTTCGGTAAGCGCTAAGGGGAGTGCTATTACAACCAGGCTTACTAAAGATGAGGTGATGATCTATCCGCACCAAAAGGCGGTTTATCTAAACGATAAGCATACCCTGACTGCGCAGGCTGTTGAAGAAAAATCAACGGTAAAGCAATATCAGCGTACCCGTCTGGTGTTTGATAATAAACCCCTGAGGGATATCATCCCGGTGCTTGATTCAAGTTTTAATGTTAATATTAAAGTAAGCAGCGAAAGGCTAAACCATTATATCCTGAATGCAGATTTTGAAGGATTTAACTTACCTGACGTGCTTGACGCGCTAAAGAAATCGCTCAACGTTGACTACGCTATTGTGAACAACCATATTGAACTTAAATAACCAATTCTATTAAACGCTCAAAATTATAAGATGCACAAAAAACTACAAACCTAAAGAAGAAAGCAAAACACACCCGAAATGATCTGCATAAAAAAACTTAGAAGTGTTGCGAGCACCCCTAAGTTTTAAGGATCAAAAGCCCGTTCCGCTAAGAACACCTCAAGGAGGTGTGCGGGCTATTAATTGTCTCATTTTTAACAAAGAAACATAACAAATATATGAATTTTCGTTTACGAAGGCCCATCCCATGGGGTAAAATCATGAAGATCACTTTTAGCCAGGTCCTGATAGCAATAATGGTAAGCAGCATGACTTACGCAAGCCCAATTAAAGCTCAGGGTATACTTAACAAAAAGGTAAATGTTACGCTCAGCAACACAACTATGCTTGAGGCTTTACAGTACCTTCAAAAAAATAACAATGTAAAGTTTATTTACAGCGCCAGCTCACTGGATGCTGATAAACACTTTTCATTAGATATCAATAACCAAACATTAAAAACCGTACTTGACCAGGTGTTTAAAAACAACGGCATCAATTACGATGTAATGAACGATAGGGTAGTGCTTGAAAAAAAGGCTGCTACCACGCCAACTGTTAACGCCGCTGAGCCAGGTGTAGTAATCACCGAGCAGGCTGCCGCTAACGTTACCATTACAGGTAAAATCACCGATAACACAGGTCAGCCTGTACCGGGAGCTACCATTACCGAAAAAGGTACTACAAATGGTATCACAGCTGGTGCCGATGGTGGCTTTAAATTGTCGGTTGCTGGTCCGCAATCTGTTATCGTAGTGCAGTTTATCGGCTACGCCAAACAGGAAATTGTAGTTGGTAATCAAACTGTTATCAACGTTGTATTGGCCGAAGATGTGAAAGCCATTAACGAAGTTGTAGTTGTAGGTTATGGTACCCAGAAAAAGGTAACGGTTACCGGTGCTATCAGCAGCGTTAAAGCGAGCGATCTGCAGGATCAACAGGTTACCCGTGTTGACGACGCGCTTCGCGGTCGTGTAACCGGTGTTAGCGTTGTGCAAAGCTCTGGTTCTCCAGGTTCTTCGCCTCAAATTAGGGTGAGGGGTGTTACTTCAAGGTTAAACAGCGATCCGCTATATGTTATCGACGGTATTGTGGTTGATAATGGCGGTTTAGATAACGTTAACCCTAATGATGTTGAATCAATTGAGGTGTTGAAAGATGCTTCTGCCGCTATTTACGGTTCACGTTCATCAAACGGTGTAATCATTGTAACTACCAAAAAAGGTAAAAAAGGTGATGCGCAGATATCTTATAACGGCTACGTAGGTATCCAGTCGCCGGTTAGCAAAGTTAAATTGGCTAATGCTTCTCAATATGCTACTTTAAGGAATGAGTCTAAAACAAATGATGGTGCAGCGGCTCCTTTTGCTAACCCGGCATCATTTGGTACGGGTACCAACTGGCAGGATCAGATTTTTGATAACAATGCGCTTATCCAAAATCATAACCTGAACATCAGTGGTGCATCTGAAAAAGCCAACTATTACACTTCATTCGGTTACCTTGATCAGCAAGGTGTGGTAATGCCGGAGATTTCAGGTTACAAAAAGTTTAACTTTACTGTTAATACTTCATACAAGCCTAAAAAATGGTTAACCATTGGCGAAAACTTTACTTACTCATATACCAAAAACAAAGCTTTCGGTAATACCAACAGCGTATTTGGTGGCCCGTTAAGTTCATCGTTAAACCTTGATCCTATTACCCCGGTTACTGTTAGTGATATTAACGGTCAGCCAAATGTTAGTGATTATCAGAAAGCAAATATCATCCGTAACGGACAAGGTTTGCCTTACGGTATATCTGGTTATGTTGGGCAGGAGATCACCAACCCATTGGCTTATGCTCAAACTGTTTTGGGTAACTATAGCGATGCTACAAACTTATTAGGTAGTGCTTTTGTTGAAGTTGAACCAATTCAGGGCTTAAAATTAAGGTCGCAGATTAGTGCAAAACAAGCGTACTACGGCTCTGACGGTTTTACGCCTTTGTACTATCTTAACTCAAGTACATCAAATACTACAACCAACCAAACCCAGGCCTACAACAGGAACTTATCATGGAACGTAGATAATACTATTACCTACACCCGTTCTTTTGGTAAAAACAACCTGACAGCTTTGGTAGGTACAAGTGCTCAAAAAACCACTGCTTCAGGCTTGCAAGGCTCATTCTTAGGCGAACCTGCAACTTCACTTGCCGACGCGTCGATACTTTACGCTTTACCTGCAGCAAACAGGATTGCGGCAAGCGCGCTTGGTTTAGATGATGTGCAGCCACATACCCTTGCTTCATACTTTGGCAGGGTTACTTATGATTACGATCAGAAATACCTTTTCTCTGGTATCATCCGTCGTGATGGTTCATCACGCTTTGGTGCTAACCACCTTTACGGTACATTCCCTGCCGGTCAGGTTGGTTACGTAGTAAGCCGTGAAGACTGGTTCCCTAAAAATACTTTTGTTGATTTCTTCAAACTACGTGCTTCATACGGTTCTGTAGGTAATGAGAGGGCCCTTGGGCCGTTCAGGTATGCTGCAACAATCGGTAGCGGTCGTAACGCCATTTTTGGTGACGCCGTGGGTATTGGTTACAGTCCTAACCAGCCGCCTAACCCTAACCTGAAATGGGAAGAAACCCATACTACAGATATCGGTTTCGACGCGACATTGTTCAATAACCTGAGCGTAACTTTTGATGTGTACAAAAAGCTTACAAAAGGCATGTTACAGGATGTGCAGTTGCCTTCATACGCTGGTTTTGCAGGCCAACCATCTGATAACGTTGGTGACATGGAAAACAAAGGTGTGGAGTTAAGCCTTAACTATACCAACAAAATCGGTGAGTTTAATTACAGCGTTGGCGGTAACATTTCATACAACAAAAATACAGTAGTAAGCTTGGGTAACCAGATTGATCACTTTAATCAGGGTACAGTGCAAAGCAGCACTTATGAAATTGGCCGTATCACGCCAGGTCAGCCTATCGGCGAGTTTTATGGTTTCAAAGAGTTAGGCGTGTTCCATTCACAGGCCGAGATTAATGCTTATACCAAAAATGGTCAATTGATACAGCCAAATGCTAAGCCAGGCGACTTTAAATGGCAGGATACAGATGGTGACGGCAAAATCACCCAAGCCGACCGTCAGTTTTTGGGTAATCCGCTGCCTACATTTACTTATGGTATTAACTTTAATGCTAACTACAAAAACTTTGATATCAAATTATTTGGACAAGGTGTTTGGGGCAACAAAATTTACCAGGCTTACCGCAGGTTAGATATCCCATCTGCAAACTATCCTATTGCAGCACTTAACGCGTGGACGCCTGATAACAGCGGTAGTAATTATCCGCGTTTAAGTGATGCCGATCCTAATAACAACTTTAAAAACCCGTCAAATTTCTACCTGCAAAGCGGCGCTTACTTCCGTATAAAAACTTTGCAGTTAGGTTACAATTTGCCTGCAACATGGTTGAAATCAGCTGATATTAAAAGGGTAAGGGTATTCCTGAGCAGCAATAACCTGGTAACTATTACAGGTTACAAAGGCTTTGATCCGGAAATAAGCGGCGGCATTGATATGGGTCTTTATCCTCAGGCCCGCACTTTTATGGCTGGTTTGGATATCACTTTATAATAACAAATTACAATTATCATGAAATCGAAACATATAATATATACAGGGTTGGCTTTGATGGGAATGGGTGCCATGGTATCGTGCAAAAAATCATTCCTTGAACTGCAGCCCAAAGGGCAGTTTTTAGAATCAAACTATTATGCAAATCCTGATGAGGCTTTTGCAGCGGTAATTGCTGCTTATGACCCTTTGGTAACTGAAACCGGTGGTATCGATAATACTTATTCTGATCCGCTTGGTGCATTAAACGCAGCTTCTGACGATTGTTTTGCAGGCGGTGGTAGCGCATCAGACGTTACTCAGTGGCAGGTAATCAACAATTATACATTAACGCCGGCACAAGGTCCTCAAAATCAATTTTGGGCAATCAATTTTCAGGGTGTTAACCGTACCGATGTATTGTTGGAAAACTTGCCTAAAGTACCGGGCCTGAGCGCTGATTTGTTAAAACGCTATACTGCCGAAGGTCAGTTTTTGCGTGCACACTATTATTTTGACCTGGTTAGGTTATTTAAAAACGTGCCTTTAATTCTTAACTCATTAAACCTGACTAACGTATACGACCAGGTACAGGCTACTCCAGAAGCTGTTTACACTCAAATTGAAACCGATTTGAAAGCGGCTATCCCGGGTTTACCTGCTACTGTACCTACAAGTGATGGCGGCCGTGTAACACAAGGCGCAGCCAAAGCTTTATTGGGCAAAGTTTATCTGTACGAAAAGAAATGGGCAGATGCAGCTACCATGCTGAAAGATGTGAACACCAACTATGGTTATAAATTGTTATCGAATTACGGTGCGATTTTCAGCCCAACAAATAAGTTCAACAGTGAGTCGATTTTTGAACTGGTACACTCAGGTACACAAAGCTATACCTGGGCCAACTGGGATCAGTTTAAATCAAATATTTATACCCAAATGATTGGCCCGCGTAGCTATACCGGCCCAATTTATTATGGTGGTGGTTATGGTTTTAACCCGGTAACAACCCAACTGGCTACTGCTTTAAAAGGCGACCCACGTTATGGTTATACTGTTGTTAACATCGACAGCTTAACTAAAGCTACCAAAACCAGTTATTCGCCAAGTTATCAGAATACCGGTTACTTTATCCAAAAATATGCGCCGGTGTTGGCTAACAAAGTTACAACAGGTACAACCGATTTGAACTGGCCTAATGACTACATCGAGATCCGTTTGGCTGATACCTACCTGATGGAAGCTGAAGCTAACCTGAATGGCGGTGGCGACCAAAGCCGTGCACAAACTTTGCTTGACGCAGTGCGTACTCGTGTTGGCTTAGCCTCAAAACCTGCTACGCTTCAAAATATCTATGACGAGCGCAGGCTTGAACTGGCTACAGAAGGTCACCGTTGGTTTGACCTTGTACGTTGGGGCCAGGCACCATCAGTACTTGCATTTAAAGGCTTTAAAGCAGGTGTAAACGAGATATTGCCTATCCCGTTAAACGAAACGCTTAACGGCACCAAAATCAAACAAAACCCAGGTTATTAATTTAACCGGTAATTAATAAAAAGGCTGTCATGTTACATGGCAGCCTTTTTATCTTTATATGGAGGGGTATTGCATTTCCTCGTCAGGTTTATAAGTAATATTATGCTTAAGCAGCGCACATTCTTTTTGGCTTTGTTGTTACTGATACCTTTGAGTTTCTTACTGGTGCAGTGCTTTAGCGATAAGCCGCAGGATCCAAGGGCAGAGATCTTTGCCGGATCGGCAAGTTGTGAGAAATGCCATAAGGATGTTTATAATAGTTACCTGCATACAGCGCACTATCTTTCTTCACGGCCAACATCTGCTGAAATTGTACACGGGAGTTTCGATTCGAATAGAAACACGTTGCAATATGCCGATGGTACTGTTGTTAAAATGGAAAAGCGTAACGGCGAGCTTTACCAGGTAAGCTATACCAACAATAAAGAAACTGTTGCCCATAAAATGGATATTACTTTTGGGGTAAACAAGGCGCAAACCTATATGTACTGGCAGGATAAGCAGTTGTTTGAATTGCCGGTATCCTATTTTAATACGGTACATGGTTGGGCAAACAGCCCTGGTTATGATGGTACTAAGCCAGATTTTAACCGCCCAATTTTGCAAAGATGTTTTGAGTGCCACGCATCATTCATCAGGCAGGCATCGCAACAAAATATAGATCTGCAAAACCGCAAGATCGAGTTTGAGCCGGCATCTATCATTTATGGTATCGACTGCGAACGTTGCCATGGCCCGGCAGCTAACCACGTGAATTATCATGAGGCGTATCCTGAAGAAAAGACCGCTAAATATATCACCCGGTTTGCTTCGCTTACCCGCGCTCAAAAAATGGATGCCTGCGGGGTGTGCCACTCAAGCAGCAAACAGGCGTTCCAGCTATCAACCTTTAAATTTAAAATGGGAGATACTCTGGCCCGTTTCAAGGAGCCCGATTATTTAAATATACAAACCAACGCGGCTTCGCTTGATGTGCATGGTAACCAGAATGGGTTACTAACGGCCAGCAAGTGTTATTTAATGAGCAATATGGATTGCAGTACCTGTCATAACACGCACGTAAATAATGGCGGTAATCTTGCCCTGTACTCAAAAAAATGCATGAGCTGCCACACCGAAGCCAACCATAACCTGTGCAAGGTTGCACCTAAGTTAAGTGCCATGATGCAAAATAATTGTATTGATTGCCACATGCCGCTTAAACCATCAAATACAATCGCGGTTAATGATACTTCAGGTAAAAGTTCATCACCTTACCTGGTGCGTACCCATCGCATCGCTATTTATCCAAACGAGACCAAGAAGATCCTTGCGTTTCTGAATACAGCCGGTAAATAGCTTTATTTGGGTAAATAAACCAAGAAATGTCATTGCGAGGAACGAAGCAATGACATTTCTTTTTCTAATGGGTGTGGCTACTTTAGAAAGTGATTACGATCACTTTTTTAACGTTCTCTGGTCATGGCACGGCTGAGCCGTTCAGGCCATCTTTGTATCATTAAAAGATAACAATCATGGCAACTTTAAAAATAAATGCTCCTGAATGGACCGCTGCAAATACCAATACCGCTAATATTAAAGCCAATAACAATATCTGGACTAAACTAATAGCCTTTGCCGATAGCCAGGCTCCTAATAAAACCATCTGGTTTATGTTTTCTCTTGTTTCACAGGGTGTTCTTTTTCTGCCTATACCAGCTTTTCTGCTCTATTACTATAATGCTCCTATAGCTATACTGGCTGTTACACTTGTCCTGTTCTTTGGTAACATTATAGCCGGCATGGGTGGTTTAGGCATCCGGAGCTTACTCGGTTTGTTTGCATTCAGCGTTTTGGTACATATTACCATGTTGCTGGTATTCATGCTATAAATATCGCTTATTTTACCCCTAATTAAATATTGTGCTGAAAAGCCGCCGGGAGCGAAACCGGCGGCTTTATTATGTTAAAAACTATAGTGCGTACGTGTTTTATGGTTTCAAATTCCCCGTAGGGGATACCTGTTTGTAGCAAAAATCAAAGTAATAACCTTTTGCCTCGTAGGGGCTACCCTGGCGAATATGGTGAATATTGGGTTGCACCTACGGCGCAAAATATTTTTCGAGCGGTGGTCTACAAACAGGTAGCGCCTAAGGGCGCAAGCTGTTACTGTTTATATGTTATCTTTTTTATAGTTGGGAGGCGTTAAGGCAGGACAAATGCAAGATCTTGATGTAGCAGTAATAAAAAGGGGGTTGTGCTGTGCACAATCCCCTTTTTATTACTGCTATTGAACGAAATTAAGCGTAAGTAACTTCTAAACTAATTGGCACGCTCAATGCTTTTGAAATAATGCAATTAGCTTTGGCGCCTTCTGCAATTGCTTTAAACTGTTCTTCAGACACGCCGTCAATTGCAGCTCCTTTTAATTGCAAAAGTATGCCGGTTACTTCTAAAGCCTGCATATCCAGATCAAGGATAGCATCAGTAGTTAAGTCGTTAGGTGTGAAGCCTGCCTGGGTTAAAGCAGCGCCAACAGCCATAGTGAAACAGCCTGCATGAGCAGCAGCCAATAACTCTTCAGGGTTGGTGCCAATGCCATCGGCAAAGCGGGTTTTAAATGAATACTGGGTTTTGTTTAATACAGTACTTTGGGTAGTGATTTCTCCCTGACCTGCCTGTAATGTACCGTTCCAATGTGCGTTTGCTGTACGTTTCATAGTGTGTTGTTTTATATTAGTTCATAGTTTATGGTTCATAGTTCATGGTTTGATTTTTAGGTAATAGTTTTAGGTTTTGCTATGAACCATGAACTATTAGCCATTAACCAATTAATGCCATTTGGCCCGTTCATATTGTACCGGCCATTTTATTTCTTCGCCAAGCTCGTGCGCCGCGCGTAGGGCAAAATGCGGATCACGGAGCATTTCCCTTGCAAAAAACACCAGATCGGCACGTTCATTTTTTATAATTTCATTGGCCTGGTCAGATTTGGTGATCAAACCTACGGTACCTGTAAGTATACCGCTTTCTTTTTTAACTTTCTCAGCAAATTCAACTTGATAACCTGGTATTAATGGAATTTTAACATTTGGTATGTTGCCGCCTGTTGAGCAGTCTACAAGGTCAACGCCTTTATCCTTTAAGATTTTGGCCAAAGTTACTGAATCATCGACGCTCCAGCCACCGTCTACCCATTCGGTTGCCGAAATACGTACAAATAGCAGGTTTTCTTCGGGCCATACCTGCTTGATATCTTCGATGATCTCAAGCAATAAGCGGATCCGGTTTTCAAAACTGCCGCCATATTCATCTGTACGATGATTGCTGAATGGCGAAAGGAACTGGTTGATGAGATAACCATGGGCTCCATGCAATTCAATCGCCTGGAAACCGGCGGCTATTGCTCTTACAGCAGCGGCTTTAAAATCGGCTTTCACTTTTTCAATACCTGCCTTATCCAGTGCTATCGGAGCTTCTTCACTTTCAGTAAAAGAAAGGGCGCTTGCTGAAACACTTTGCCATCCGTTGGGCTGATCAGATGGAATCTGTTTGCCGCCATCCCAGGGCCTCTGGTGACTGGCCTTGCGACCGGCGTGAGCTAATTGCGTACCAGGAACAGCACCTTGAGCTTTTATAAAATCGGTGATCTGTTTTAATTTCTCAATATGTTCGTCTTTATATAAACCCAGGTCAGCATAAGTAATACGCCCTTCGGGCGATACAGCGATGGCTTCGGTGATGATCATTGCCGCACCGCCGGTTGCAAAACTGCCAAGATGTACCAGGTGCCAGTCGTTAGCAAAGCCGTCCTGGCTTGAATATTCGCACATAGGTGATACTACAACGCGGTTTTTAAGTTCGATGTTTTTTATTTTGAGGGGAGAAAAAAGTGTAGACATACTTTTGTTTTTTTACAAATATGCTCACTAACAAGCAGTGTGCATGTACGGTTTTTGTAAAATATTTATAGCCCGGATAAAATGATTTTAAGGTGAGGTTTGAAAGGGAAATCTGTCCGAATCAAAGTTTTAAGGAGTGTTGAATTTTCAGAATCAGGTAATTATTTAATGTCAAATGTTGAACTGTTGGCCAAAGTATTACTTTTACCGGCATGTCTGCAATTGCAACCCGTTTAGCAACCTTTAATGATATACCTGAACTACAGGAGCTGATTGCCCTTTCTGTTCGTGGGTTAAGCGCTAATTACTATAACCAGCAGCAAATTGAAAGTGCTATTAAATACATTTTTGGAGTAGATACCCAGTTGGTTATTGATGGTACTTATTACGTTGCTGAAATAGATGGTATTACCGTTGGCTGCGGTGGCTGGAGCAAACGCAACACCCTGTATGGCGGCGATCAGCATAAGGAAATTGAAGACCCACTGCTCGACCCCGAACATGACGCTGCAAGAATCAGGGCGTTTTTTGTTCATCCTGATTACGCCCGGAGGGGGATAGGGAGTTACATTATGAAGGTTTGTGAAACAGCCGCCCAAAGCAATGGCTTTAAAAGCCTGCAATTGGGTGCTACATTGCCCGGTGTACCGCTTTATGAAGCCATGGGGTATAAAGCCATGGAAAATATTGATCAGCCCATGCCCGATGGCGTTATTTTACCTTTGGTTAAGATGTTCAAAGTTTTATAGACCAATGAATTCATATTAAACCACTTTTTTCGGCGTTATAGCTAAAACCAAGCCCGTAATCATGTTCAGGAAAATAGTGGTAGCCATAATTTTATTAGTGAGCGTTACATCAGCATATGCTCAAACTGCCGAAGATGCCTACAATAAGTATCTCGATTTTAACCTGGCGCGCCTGCAGGGCGAGCAGGATAAGGCGATGGACCTATCCCGGCAGATTATGCAGGATACGGCTAAGCTATCAGCCAAAGTAAAAATCAATTTTTTCAACTCGCTGGCCAAGCTTTATGAAGATGATGACCAAAGTGTAAACGCCATACCTCTATATGAGCGCGTTGTGGCTGCTGAGCCTGATTATTATGTGGCCCACCGTGCTTTAGGATACCTGTATCTTAAAAATTTCCCGGATGCGGATAAGCCGCTGAGTACCCCATTTGCCGATGCAGAATATATTAAAGCCGCCAAGAAAGCACTTCCACAATTAGAAAAAGCCCAGGCTTGCGATGCAGATGATAACACGCTTACCCTTATCAAAACGCTTTACAAGAACATCGGAGATGACGCCGGGTTAAGCGGACTGGATAAGCGATTAAAAGCGCTGAAAGGGAAGTGTGAGGATATTTTGAGTGATTGAATTTAAATTACGCGTCACATCTTCAACACGTCATTGCGAGGTACGAAGCAATCGCGAACTTTACAGGTACGACCTGCTAATCGGGGATTGCTTCGTACCTCGCAATGACGATTCTTTTTGATTTAACGTAAATCTCTTACTTCTGCCTGAAACTATCTCCAATAAATGCCAGCGCGTCGGTGATACCGGTGCGCCAGTAAGTCCAGTTGTGGGCGCCATCGCTGATGCGGAATTCATGAGGCACTTTCTTTTCTGTTAAGGCTATATGTACCAAACTATTTCCTTTGCTCAGGGCGTCATCATCACCGCAATCTATCCAGTACCTAACGCTTTTAAGCTCATCAGTTGTTTTGCTTTGCACCAAGCCTAATATAGAGTTAGCCTGCCAGGTTGCATTAAGGCGTTCTTTCCCTTTAAGATCGGGGCCGAATACTTTACTGTAAGCTTCTTTCCAACGCTCGTCGGTTACTGCCATAAAATCTTCATCTGTACGTACCGCCGCGCTTAAAGCGGCCGCGGCCGAGAACATCTCGGGGTGTTTTATGCTGTACTCTAAGGTGCCGAAACCGCCCATAGACAGACCGGCCACAGCACGATATTGTTTGGTGTTTTTGATCCGGAACTCATTTTCGATGGCTGGTATAAACTCCTTAAAAAAGAAATCCTCGTAACTCTGTTTTCCGTTATAGGCATTGATGTACCAGCTTGTTCCTGCATCGGGCATAACAATGATCATAGGGGGGATGGTACCATCGGCAATGGCTTTATCTGCATAGCGGTTAACTTCGCCAAACTGAAGCCAGCCGGTATGGTCATCTCCGTAGCCATGCAACAGGTATACCACCGGGTAGGTGCGGTTGGATGTTTCATAATCGGCAGGCAGGTAAACCGCGTATTTTACGTTGTGATTTAAAATATCGCTTTTTACGTATTGCTCCTCAATCACTTTACCGGTAGTTTGCGCAAATACATTTACCGAAATAAACAGTAAGCAAAGCAGCAAAATCCTTTTTATAGTACTCATATTATAATTTATTCAATCAAATTATCATTTGCATATCTGCACATCTGAAATTTGCACATCCACCTAATTATTTTTGTCTGAAGCTATCACCAATAAATGCCAGGGCGTTGATAATGCCTGTGCGCCAATAGGTCCAGGTGTGGTCTCCATCACGCACCCGGAATTCATGCGGTACATTTTTTTCAGTAAGGGCGATATGCAACAAACAATTGCCTTTGCTCAGGAAATCGTCGTCGCCGCAATCTATCCAGTACCTTACAGCTTTTAGTTCATCGGTAGTTTTGGTTTGTACCATATTTAAAACCGAATTGTTTAGCCAGGCATTATTAACCCTGTCTTTTCCTTTTAAGCCCCGGCCATAAAGCTGAGCGAATATTTTATTATAGGTATCGTCGGGAGTGTTGATCAGCTGATCGTCGGGGAATACGGCAGCGCTTAAAGCTGCGCCCGCGGCAAACAGGTCGGGGTGTTTAAGTGTGTAGATCAGTGTACCATAGCCACCCATAGATAAACCAGCTACGCCACGGTATTTTTTTTCGGCTTTAACACGATAGATCTTTTCGACATGGGGCATAAACTCCTTGATAAAAAAGTCCTCATATTTTTCCTTGCCATCGTACGAGTTGATGTACCAGCTCGAATCGGCATTAGGCATTACTATGATCATTGGCGGGATAGTGCCATCGGCAATGGCCTTATCCGCATAGCGGTTAACCTCGCCAAATTGTAGCCAGCCGGTATGGTCATCAGTGTAACCGTGCAACAGGTAAACTATCGGGTAAGTGCGATTTGCCGATTCATAATCGGGTGGGAGGTATATCACGTAGTTTACGTTACGCTTTAAAATTTTGCTTTTAAAATTTTGCTCCTCAAGTACTTTGCCCTGCTGTGCAAACAAACTGAAGCTGCCTATCATCAGCAGACATAAAAAAACGGGTTTAAGTATTTTCATAGTGCAGATATTTTAGGTTTAAAAATTGAGCGCTTTACCTTGTTGCGGATATATCAGGTTTAACTGTAATTTATTGGCTTCTTTTAGCTGAACTTTAATTTTACTGATGCTGGTAACTGGCGGCTTTAAATGCGTTACCACAATATTTAAACCTTTAAGAGCATCAGTACCAGTAAATGAGGCCAGTTTATTCATCTCGTCCATCAGCCATTTTGGGGTAAGGTGACCAAACAGGGTTTTATCCGGCTGCTCGTTAGGAAAAGATACCTCAATTAATATGGCTTTCAGTTTTTTGTTTTTTACCAATGGAGCTATGGCTTGCCACAGGTTTTGCATATTACTGCTTTTTTCTATTTCATCCGGACCCGTATCGCCAAGGTAAAGCAGGTAATTATCGTTACTATTTACTAAAAAGGCGGTACTTGTTAAATTGGAATGGCTAAGCGGGAATGCCTTTACCTTAAGTTCGGTATTTTCGATATCGGTTTCTGCGCCTGGTTCCAATACTTTATAGTGGTATTTTTTAAGAGCGGGAGTTTCGCCCTGATCGGCAAAGTTGGCCCAGCTTTTCCAGGTAAAGTAGTGGGTTTTTATAGTCTCAATACAGTCGTTAAGCGCGTAGATATTTTTAGTACTATCCTCGGGAGAGTTGATGATAAGCCCGGCAATATGGTCAAGATGCGAATGGGAGATGAAATACCCTTTAATGTACTGCCTCATTACAGTGCTTGCAGCTACATTAAAGCTTTTATTGGCTACTGCCTTTTCAATGCCGTAATGCAACGTACCGGCATCAAGACAGATATAACTATTGCTACCTGCAGGTGCAAGCATATAGGCCGACAGGTTACTTTCATCGATGCCTCCCAATACACCTAAAGGTACAAGCTTAAAAGCCGTGCCTTTTGACGTTTGTGCTGATACAATTACAGGGAATAGTAAAATATATAAAAGCGGTAGTAATTTACGCTTGAAATTCATTTTTAGGTAGTTTAGCTTTAATATGCTACGCTACTAAATTAAGGATATGCCTAAATAATCAAAGTAAAATGCTACTTGTTTTTATAAACAGTTATGGCGCAAGCCTACATAACGTATCGCGTTTTAAGACAGCGTTCACAAAAAAACTTGCGAATAGGAAGCCAAAACAAAGTTGTTTTTAATAACAGGCCACGTTTCTGCCGGTTTTGTAAGGGTTCGTTACATTTTTTACACTTGTAAATAACCCGAGGGGTATCTCTTACAATTTCCATTATTAAAGGGGTATCAATAGTTTTACAAACTTAGAAGTTTAGTTTATTTAAACGAAAGTTTACAATCCTTGGTTACTCCTTTTAGGAATTTTATTCTGTCTTCATAGCCTTTGCCGCCGATTTTTTGTACTCATAATCACCACCTAACAAATATCCCCACGGTTTAAGTGTTTCAATACGATCAAATATAATTTTGAATATGGCAATAACTGGGATAGATAGGAACATACCCGAAAGCCCCCAGATCATTTCGCCCAGAATGATACCGATAAAAGAGATAAGCGCGTTGAGCCTTACTTTTGAACCTACAATGGTTGGCAGCAAAAAGTTAGCGTCTACCGCGTGAATGCCAATAACACTTACAGCAACTGTTATAGTATTGCTGAGACTGCCAGTAGCGAAAGTAATTACGGTACTTAGCAGCAGGGCCGTAAAGATGCCTATGTAAGGTATAATATTGAAAAGCCCTACAATGATGCCCAATAATGCCGCGTATTTTATACCTATCATCCAAAAAACAGTAATGGCCACACCTGCAACTATTACCATCTCCAATAACAGGCCTAAAATGTACTGTCTCAAAATACTTTGAATGTTTTCAACAATGTCCATTACCACGTGCTCGTTTTCATCCCTGAAAACCCATACTATAAACCGGATAAGCAAACGCCTGTACAGTAATATGAAAAAAGTGAAGATCAGGATGAACACGTAAAACAGCATCAGCGATGAAATTGCCCCGAAAGTTGTACCCAATACGTCGGTACCCGATTCCATTAGTTTTTTAGCAGTGTCATCTACATAGGCCATTTGTTTGGCTGCATTAACGTGAAAAGCATGCTGGATCCATTCCTGGAGGTCCTGTATGGATTGTTTTACCTGTTTTTGAAGCATTGGCCAGTCATTGGCCATATTGGAGATCTGTGAGCCAACAAGGTACAGGATGCCAGCAATTACGCCAACCAGCAGTAGTATTGAAACCAACGAGGCCATGCTGCGGGGAAGTCTTAATTTTTTTTCCAGAAACTCGCATACCGGCAATAGCAATATGGCGAATATGAAACCAAAGATCATAGGATCGAGTAGGTCCTTGCCCACAATAACCAGATAGCCCAGGGCAATGAAGCCGATAAGTACTAAAGCAAGACGTTCGTAAAATGGGGCTAAGAGTTTTTTTGTTGGCATATGGGCAAATGTTGGGGTATTTTATGATGGCTTAACACGCAATTATTTCAGATGTTTTGAAGATAATAAATAATTGGAAACAGGGGAATGAAAAGGCATCAAACATTTAACTTATCGATACCGGCGGACTTAGTAGCAGTTGCAGTTTTAAGTAGCAGTTTTACAACTGTAACAGAACGAACAAACTGTCACTAACACCTGCCACTGCTGCTAATTTAAATTTTGGCAATTATTTTGCATCGTGATAATATCATTTACTTAAAAATTAAGACTATGGCAAAGTATTCAGAAAAAGCGGGGGAGAAGGTTGAGAAAACCATGCACGAAATGAAGGAAGGCAAGCTGAAAAGTGGCAGCGGTAAAAAAGTAACCAGCAAGAAACAGGCTGTAGCAATAGGCCTTTCCGAGGCGAGGAAAGAGGGGGCCAGGGTGCCTAAAAAGAAAAGTTAATAAGGGAGAATCAGGCTCATTGAAAGTGGTTACAAGTTTTTCGATGAGCCTGAACTTTGCTACTTTGTTTTATTAAAATCAGAAGCTATCCAATCGGCCAGCTTACCTTCTTTGTCAATTTTGGTTAGTTTGTTAAGCAGGCTGTTGCTTTTATGATCTGTTTCAATAACATATTTATCAATAACTGATTTCACCGCTGCCAGATTTGCCTTATTTTTATCAAAGGCACTTTTGTTTTGAAGAGCGTATTTGGTATAGCCTCCCATAAAGGTCATTAGCAACTGCGGATTCTTTTCGGTCATTTTTGCTACGCTGTTATTAATTTCTATGCTTACCGACGGGCTTCCCTGTATCCATTTCATCAGAAAAGCGTTAGTTTCCATACGTTTTTGCTCTTCAAGCGCCCAGGGTGTATCCTGAAGCCAGTCAATGCCTTTTATTACATCTTCTTCGTACTTAGTGTAGTCTGCTTTTTCTTTCAAAGTATAATTTTCAGGAACGTGGAAAGTTTGGGCTTTTGCCGCAAAGCCAAAGGCGGCTATTGCTACAAGCAGGATAATGATCTTTTTCATTGTGATTTAGGGTAAGTTCAATTAATTAGCTCAAGCTGAAAATTAAGCAGGCTTTTCTTTATTTCAAAATTGCGTTTAGCAACGCCGGAAACGTAGACATCCATGGCCTCGTTAAAGTTTTGTAAAGCTTTGTTATCGTATCTCGGTTCAAGATAATAAGTATGTTTAGCCGCAAGATATCCCTCTAAAGTATTGATTTGCTCGTCGTTAAAGTATCCGCGGGTTGTTTCATCGGCAATGATCTCTTTTATACGGTTTTTAACATGCCGTTCCTGCTTGTAAACTTCTGCAATGGTATCATGAATTTGATCAACAGTCATTTTATTATAAACCGGAGCAAGGGCACGCATGATGTTATTATACATATCATAATCGGTAACTGCTTCCTGCTGATATTTAAACAGACGGTTATATTGAACAACAAGCCTTTCACGATCGATGCCTGCCGAACGTGTATAGAAAAACAGGAAGAGTTGTTTGTCAAGCTCTTCTACACGTTTTTGTACGGCCTCATATTCCTCTTTAAGTGACTCTTGAAGATTATGAACATCATCTGGGTGGTATTTTGTACCGCGAAAATCAAAAGTTTTGATATGATCGGCAGTATTAAGCTGATCAAATATATCGATATCTCCCTGCATACGCCTTGCCCTTGACGGCAGGTTGCTGTTTTCAGCATTCAGCAATTCTTCAAAAGCAGTATGTTCCTGAATATGGCTATAGTTTGTTACCATTTCATCAATATTGAAAACCGTGATGAGCCTGTCGTCAAAGTAGTTGTTGTACTTCGGGTCAAAAGAGTTTTCACTGATCTTACTATAAAAATCCTGTTTAAAAGCTTCCAGCGTTATTGTTTCGGCATTTTTATCTGTATTAACAATTTCATACAAGTGATTGGTAAGCTGCATTTGTACTTTCAACGGGTCTTCAAAAAGAGCCCAGGCTGATTCTGTTATAGGCTGGGTTATCAGGTTTATGCGATTAACATTCAATTCACGTTCTTCATTAGTGGGGTGTGAAGACCATTGATTTTTAATTACTATTTCGCTGCTTCCCGGAAAATTCCAGTCACTTGATATAATGGGTAGGGAAGTATCATCAATCATTATCTTATGATAGCCAGCAAAATGTTTGATCATTTCAAGGTGCTGAGGATAGAGATTATCCGCCCGTTTATTTTGCTTGATATTGGTGCGCGAGTAATTAATAAGGTTATCGTAACAAGCCTGTCCTATGTCGATACGTTTCAGAGAGCTAACAATATGGTTTGATCCGCTTACATACGCGGCAACGGCATCGGCCTGAAACTCCATTTCTCGGGATAATGCAAGATGGGCTTTATTCACTACAATATATACCTTACGGAGAACGTACTGCATGCCTTGTATAAGCTTGATATTCAGAGAGGCCGCCAGGCTAAATACACCGTGCACCCGTGCAAACCCACTAATAAGTTTACTATAGTCATCGGTATCATATAGCATATCATAAATCACTTTATTGAAGTTGTACACATAACTGCCAACTTTCATGCTTCGCTGAGAAAAGTGGCCAAATTCATGCGCCATCACGGCTTTAAACTCCGAAAGGTTTATGGAATTTATCAGCCCCAAACCTATTTTTAGATTTTTTTTGACCGGCAGAAGCATACTCCAGAAACTTGAACTATAAAATACACCGGCGTTTACATCTGCCGACAGGTAGATCCGTTTGGGTTTGGGAGCCTGAGCTTCGGCAGTGATTTTGGAGATAAAGTCAAACAATGCGGGGTGCTGATCGGCTGTTATTTCGATCATATCCGAATTATCGATACGTGTACGTTTAAAGATAAACTTGATCACAAAATAGACCAGCATAAGCCCCGATAATATCAGTGCGATACCCCCAGCCAGTGTTATAAACGCCGGATGAGCCATCATTATAG
Organism: Mucilaginibacter endophyticus; assembly: GCF_003351025.1. Lineage (GTDB taxonomy): Bacteria > Bacteroidota > Bacteroidia > Sphingobacteriales > Sphingobacteriaceae > Mucilaginibacter > Mucilaginibacter endophyticus. The sequence continues at coordinate 825,115 of NZ_QPCG01000001.1, forward strand.
CTACACCTATATATCCGAATGCGATGGCTATTCCAAGCGAACCTAAAAATAGAAGCAGATAGCAAACTATAAATAATAGAATAGCGCCCACCGCAAGGTATACACGATTTTTAAAAGCCTTTGAAGGCTTAACTACATTTTTATCAGCCCCTGCTGGCATGGGCGGATACGATAAGGTTAGGTTTTTCATTTATTTCTTTAAAGTGAACGCGTCGATGATATCCATCAGCGTTACAGCTTCTTCAATGGGGCAGGGGTTAGGTCCTTCGCCTTTAAAGTAAGCTACTATTTTTGTGATAAACGGCTGTTGGATATGCTCCGGATGGGTAAAAGTTATAGTTTCTTCTTCAGTGTCGGTTTTCCAGCTGATGTAGTTGCCAAAAAACGGGAAGGTTATTTTTCCTTTGGTACCAACTATCTCGCAGGTATCTGTAGTTTCGCTTTCGGCTACATTAAAGCACCATGAACCATTAACCACCACTTTGTTTTTAAACAGGATTTGCCCGCATACATGATCGTCGGCAGGCGTTGAGTTGGATTGGTTAAGCGAAAAACCATGATATAGTTCAGGCTCTCCAAAAAAGTACAACATCAGATCGAGTTGATGAGGGGCAAGGTCATGAAAATAGCCACCACCCGATAGTTCGGGCAGTACACGCCAGTTGGTTTCCACATCGGCAACAAGGCTGGGTTTGCGGCTTTGCCACATCCTGATCTGTACAGTACGGATATCACCCACAAGTTGCGTATCTATCAGTTCCTTAACCTTTAAAAACATGGGCAATGCCCGACGATAGTGCGCGACAGTAAGTTTCGAGCTACTTTCACTCACAGCCGCCGCCATAGCCTTTGCCTCGGCCGAATTACGGGTTACCGGTTTCTCCACGTAAACATTAAAACCTTTTTTAAGCGCATCAATTGCATAGCCGAGGTGCGACGCAGGAGGAGTAGCGATATAGACGGCGTTCAGTTCCGGATCGTTTAGTAATTCGTTGGCATCGCTGTACCATTTGCCAACACCGTGGCGTGCGGCATAATCCGCTGCTTTTTCGGCATCGCGCCGCATAACGGCCAGAAGGTTACTGCCTTCTACTTTTTTGAATGCCGGCCCACTTTTTTTTTCAGTTACATTGCCGCAGCCTATAATACCCCAGTTTATTGTACTCATATTAGCCTTTTAAATTGCCCCGTAAAGGGGACTTGAAAATAGGTATTTTTTATGATTTGAAATACCCGTAGGCTTCTATCTATATTATTTTTACCGATGTACCGTAGACGCTACCTATTATAGAACCAGGTTAAAACAATTGAAATGTGCCATTAGGTGCCACCCGGTTGCTTATGTATATCAAACTGCGAAGGGTAGCCTCTACGAGGCAAAAAAATGTTTGCTTATTTTTCTACAAACAGGTATCCCCTACGGGGAATTGTGATTGTAGAAGCAGACGGAAAAAGTTATTGATTTTTACTAATGCGCCGTAGGCGCTACCTATTTGTAGAATGAGGTTAAAATAATTGAAATGCATCGTTAGGTGCTACCCTGTAATACATATCAAACTGTGAAAGATAGCTTCTACGAGGCAAAAAAATTGTTCGCTTATTTTGCCACAAACGAGTTCCTCCAATGAGGAATTCCAATTGTAGAAACTGACGGAAGAGCTCCTCATCAGGGTACTTTGGGAGAGACCCTAATGAGAAGCTTTTCAAAAAAGCGGAAGCAGTCATCCGCAATTATTTTCCCTTTAAGGGGTTAGGGGGCCAAAATTTCTTCTATCCTTGCCAATTCTTCGGCCGAAAACTGGATGTTATCCAGGGCTTTCAAAGAATCAGATAGTTGTTCTGGCCGGCTGGCGCCAATCAGTACCGATGTTACACGTTCGTCTTTCAGGATCCAGGCAAGCGCCATTTGGGCCAGTGATTGTCCGCGCTGCACTGCCAGAGTGTTCAAGTCCCGAATCTGGCTCAGGCGTTCGTCGGTGATGTGGCTTTTTTGAAGGAAGCCTGTTGGCCGTGCCGCTCTTGAATCTTCCGGGATGCCGTGCAGGTATTTATCGGTTAACAATCCTTGTGCTAATGGCGAAAATGGGATACAGCCAACACCTTCGTTGCCTAAAACATTCAGCAAGCCGCCTTCAACCCAGCGCTCAAACATGGAATATTTGGGTTGATGAATAAGACATGGCGTGCCCAGTTCTTTAAGTATTTTAATAGCTTTAGAGGCCAGTTCGGCAGGGTAGTTGGAAATACCAACATATAAAGCTTTCCCCTGGCGAACGATCAGGCCCAACGCAGCCATGGTTTCTTCAAGCGGTGTGTTTGGATCGGGACGATGGTGATAAAAAATATCTACATAATCAAGCCCCATACGTTTAAGGCTTTGATCGAGACTGGCAACAAGATATTTTTTGGAGCCCCAGTCGCCATAAGGACCAGGCCACATGGTGTAACCCGCTTTGCTCGATATAATAAGTTCGTCGCGGTAATCACGGAAATCTTCTTTCAGGATCTTGCCAAAATTTTCTTCGGCCGAGCCCGGAGGAGGGCCGTAATTGTTGGCCAGATCAAAATGGGTGATGCCACTATCAAAAGCGAGGTGTAATATTTTGCGATAGTTGTCGGCAACATCAACGTGACCGAAATTGTGCCAAAGGCCTAATGAAATAGCCGGAAGCTTGATGCCGCTGTTACCACAGCGACGGTATTGCATGGTTTGATACCTGTTGGCAGATGCGATATATGTCATATTTTAAGGTAAGGATTGGAGAAGTAAAAATAGAACTTTAAGCAATTAATAAAGGTATTTTTGACAGTTTTTATCTGAGCCGTAATTTTAAAGAATTTATTGAATAGACAGAATAATAATGTTTTCTATCAAAATTCAATAAATTCTTTAATTCGATGAATTCGAGTTCAGACTACACCACCTCCGCCACCACAAAAGTGCTTCCCCCGATAAATACCAGATCATCACTACCGGCATTTTTTTGTGCTGATAGCAGTGCCTCTTTTACAGATGGGTAGGCTTCGCCGATTAAGCCATAATCCTGCGCTTGGGTTTTCATGGTTTCAGCATCCAGGCCGCGGGGGATGTCCGGTTTGCAGAAATAGTAGGTTGCATCTTTTGGAAACATCGGCAATACTTTCCCGATGTCTTTATCGTTCACCATCCCAATAACCATGTGCAGGTGGTTGTATTTAACAGATGCGATATTTTTCATGACTTCCTCAATACCGTCCGGGTTATGCCCGGTATCACAAATGGTAAGTGGGTTATGACTTAAGGTTTCCCAGCGGCCATGTAAGCCTGTAAGGGTTTTAACCTGTTTTAGTGCTGTTTGTATATCATCGTCGGCAATAGTGAAACCTTGCTCACGTAGCTCATCAATTGCAGATAAAACCGTTTTTATATTTTTAAGCTGATAAGTGCCGGGGAGGTCAAGTGCTAAGTCGTAAGTCTTGAGTTCGGAGTTTTTACTTTGGATGTGGAGCTCCAATAATTCGGCGTTATCTTTCGCCTTTTGCCTTTCACCTTTCACTTTTTCTGTAATCCATTGTTCTGATGCAAATCGGATTTTGCTATTAGTTTCGCCCGCTTTATCAGTGAAAACCTTGGCTACTTCTTCTTGTTTCTCGCCTATAATAACAGGAATGCCCGGTTTAATTATGCCCGCTTTTTCGCCAGCTATCAGCGGGAGTGTATTACCCAGCATATTCATGTGGTCCCATCCGATATTGGTAATTACCGACAGGAGCGGGGTGATCACATTGGTTGAATCTAATCTGCCGCCTAAACCAACTTCAATGATGGCTATATCCACTTTTTCCTTTGCAAACACGTCAAAGGCAAGTGCTACGGTCATTTCAAAAAAGGAGGGGGCTATTTCTTCAAAATCGGTTTTATGATCCTCAACAAAGTCAATAACTGTTTGCTCGCTGATCATTTGACCGTTAACACGGATACGCTCACGAAAATCTTTAAGATGCGGAGAAGTATAAAGCCCGGTTTTATAGCCTGCGGTTTGCAAAATGGCAGCCAGCATATGTGATGTTGAACCTTTACCATTGGTGCCGCCTACATGTACGCTTTTAAATTTATGCTGAGGATTATCCAACCGCCTGCAAAGTTCAAGCGTATTGGTAAGGTCTTTTTTAAATGCCGAAGCCCCATCACGTGTAAACATGGGGAGCTGGGTGTAGAGGTATTGGATGGTTTGTTCGTAGTTCATGGGTGATGATTCATGGTTCATGGTTTGAACCACTACTTGATCAGGCAAAAATAGCACTGAAGCTTAGTAAAAGACAACGGGTAATTGTAATATTATTTCGACGGTGCTATAAACCATGAACTATGATCAATTTGCTAGTACCGAATTAATTTACTTTGAACACAAAAACAACGCTACCCCTCTGTATATCTGGAGCGTTATCAAGCGGGTTGAGTTTAGAGTTACGTACTGCATCCTCACATTTTTTAAACAAGGCGTAATCAGATATAGTAGTGCCTTTACCTCCAGCAGTAGCTTTGGTTACATTGCCATCTTTATCAACTTCGATATCAACTACAATTTTACCACTTTGCCGGTTATCGTCACTTACAGAAGGGCGGCTTACGAAGTTACGTTGCGCCATGTTTAGGCTGCCACCATTGCCCGAGCCCGTACCATTATAGTTATTGGTGAGCGTAGTACCCGTGGTTTTACCCTGGTTACCCGGAGTTTTGCCAGTACCATCACCTTCGCCTGTACCGGTCGAGGCTTTGCCTTTGTACAGGGCGTTTTGGTTAACTGTAGGTTTGGCAGGCGGCGTTTTCACCGGAGGCGTAGGGGCTACGTTCTGGCTTGGTTTTTTTGTAGGTGCGGCTACTTCCGGCGCATCCTCATTATTTTGTGTAACTACTGTTTTTTCGCTGCTTTCGGGAGTAGGTTTTTCTTCGGTAGGTTTTGATTCGGTAACCTTATCTGGCTTGGTATGATTGGCTTTTTCGGCTACAGAAGGTTCTTCGGTGCTCATATAATCATCGCCCATACCTTCGTCAACCGTACCATAATTCACAAGGATACCGCCCGTACCATTTTCTTCAACCGGTGGATTTTTAAACACAATAAAATAACATGCCGCTATTAGCACAGCCATGATAATGCCTGTTGCTATAAATGCTTTCGGATAGTTATTTTCTTCCCTGTACTCCATTTTTAAATTAGTGCAATTTTTAATTAGCAGTTTTTTTTAGTAACAGTGGCAGTTTATAGCGGCAGTTGGAAAGGTTATAAGACCACAAAGGAGGCTGCTACTTCAAACTGCAACTGCTGCTTACTACTGCAACTGCTACTACATAACAGCTGCTACTTTTATAATAAGTGGCAGTTTGCTTAAACAATTACAGTAACTTACTGCAATAAGCTACTGCAAATCTTAAACCGAAACTGCCACTGTTATCCCTTAGGCTCTGTTGCCAAAACCAGTTTAATATTCAATTTTTGTGCTACGTCCATTACCTGTACTACATCCTGTATGGCTACAGTTTTATCAACATATAGAACGATAGTAAGTTCGGTAGCCAGGTTTTTATAGCCTGCCAGTGTAGTTTGCAGGGCATCTACCGGGATCTCTTTTTTATCTACGTAGTATTTCAGGTCCTTGGTTACCGATACCGTTATCGTTTTTTTAGATACTGATTGCCCGGTTGACGATTTAGGCAATACCAGCTTAATAACGTTAGGGTTGGTAACTGTTGATGCTATGAGGAAAAACAGCAGCAGGAAGAACATAATATCGTTCATTGCCGATGTATGTACCTCTGCCGATGCGCCCCTGTGTCGTTTCCTTAAATTCATTTGCTCGGCTCCTCTAACAAGTCAATAAATTCAATGGCATCGGTTTCCAGTTTCAGGATCACTTTATCAACCATCATATTTAAAACGTGGTAGCAAACATAAGCTACGATACCTACAAATAAACCGGCTGCAGATGTTACCATTTTTACATATAAACCGCCAGAAATTACACCCATACTGATGTTATCGGTTTTTGAGATATCATAAAAGATCTTGATTACACCGGCAATAGTACCCAGGAACCCGAACATCGGTGCGATACCGGCTACGATACCTAAAATACCAATGTTTTTTTCCAGCTTGGATACTTCCAGTTTACCAACGTTTTCGATAGCGCCTTCAATATCTTTTATTGGGCGACCGATACGCAATAACCCTTTTTGTAACATACGGCCAAGTGGGGTGTTGTTGTTACGGCAAATAGCAATTGCCGATTCAAGGTTGCCTGAATGGATACTTGAACGGACTTGTACCATCAGGTTTGATTCGTCGCGGGATGCCTTACGGATAGTAAAGTAACGCTCAAAAAATATTACCAGGCCCAATACAGCTAAAATACCTATCGGGATCATTACCCAACCGCCTTTGATCAGTAAGTCGCCAAAACGAAGTTCTTCGACAGGTGCTGCTGCAGTTGTTACGGCGTGATTTGCGGTGTCTGCCAGATGTTTGGCGGTATCTGTAAGTTGCTGTATTAATAATAAAGTCATTTCGTAGTGTCAGTAATTTGTTTTGAGTATGTGTCTTTAGTTATTTTTCCTTGTGATATGAGTTTTTTTCTCGCGGTTTCAGCTTCATCAGATGATGCAAATCCTCCGATGATTATTTTAATACGCGGACCGGTGCCTGGGCCTTTCAATATGCGGGCATCAATGCCTTTTCTTTTATAGTCTTTAACAGCCTCTTCGCTTTTAGTTTCCGTTTTAAATGATCCTAAAAAAATAGCGTATTCAGTTTTTGCAACAGTATCAGCATTGGCGGTTGGTTTATTTAACGCTTCAACAGGTTTGGAAATTGCCTTGGTCGTATCCGCGGTTGTAGGAGTTGAGTCCTTTTTTGTGCTGTCTTGTTTAACTACAGGAGCTGCTTTAGGCGTTTCAACTTTTGGTTGTTCAGTTGTATCCCGATCATTAAGGTGTAATAATGCCGGGTTATATTTATAAACACCAAATACCGCAGCAGCAAGGGCAATTATTACCAAAGCAACAATAATCCAGATGTTTGAGCTGCGTTTAACTTCCGGTTCATCGGCAACATATTCCGCCTCATTAGCAAGCGAAATTGTGCTTACCGGCGGCGGTGTAAAAGTTTGCTGTAATGGTATTGCAGAAGGTAAAGGTGGCGGCGGTGGTGGTGGCGGTACATAGTTTACCTTGTTGATTTGAATTGCTGGTAAACCAAAAAATAAAGGATCGATACCCTGTTCCTGCGCCCTGAAGGCTATTTTGCCATCCTGTAAATAAAACCAACCCAGTTCGGCAAAAGGTACTTCGCGCAGGGCCAGTTCTTGCTTCAGGCTGTTAATATATTTTTCGGTGAAATATTTAGACGACGCAAGAGAGATCTTTTTCTTTTCGGCAATATATCGCGTCAGTATTTCATCGTCTTTTTGCTGCTGATCAAAATGCAGTTTATGACCGGGAGGGTGCAATGTTGCCTGGGCATTATCATAGTAGCCATTTACACGGAGCCGCGAAAAGCAGCCCAGGCCGGGTACACTCACTTCAGTGTACCGGCCAAGTAGTTCGCTTAAATAATTGGCTATATCCATCCGGTAAAAATACGCTAAATTTTAAAACATCAAACAGGGCTTAAAACGCGTAGCCTACACCGCCAAATATATTAAATCCGTAGTTAGGGTAGTACAACCAATTTTGGTACGAACTGCTCAGGATATTATTAGCCTGTGCAAATACCGAAAACCTGCTATTGATTCTGTATTCAACACTGCCGCTTAGGTCGCCAAAGCCCTTAATTGGTTGTTTAACCTGGCTGTAAGCCATAGGGGTACCCGGCGCAGTACCTGGTACTATTACCGATAACCTGTCGGTAGTTGAACCGCGGATAAGTAATGAACCGCTAACGGTCAGTTTGCTGTCGATATGTATTGAAGTACCCGCGGTTAATAAAAATTTAGGCAGGTTCCATGGTTCGTTTTCTGATGCCAGTTGATAATCTTTTATTTCAACACGGCCGAAAATATTAAAGTCGTCGGTTGCTTTAAAATCCAGTTCGCCGTTAAAGCCGTTTACACGGGCTTTTCCATCGTCATAAATAACCGTGAATTTGTTGCCTTCGGCTAAGAAATTACTCACCATTAAAGGCATGTTTTTAATGCTGTTGCGATAAACGGCAGCTTTAAAGCTTAAGCCCGGAGCAAGGGTGCCTTTTAAACCGGCGCTGATATCCAGCTGATCAACTGAGTTTTTGATGTTGATGTTTTGGCCAAGGAATGGGTTGATCATGGCAAAATCATGCAATGAAGAACGGTTTACATCGCCTTTGGCTTCAACAAACAGGCGTACATATTTAGGGATTACCTGTACTTCTAATTTAGCAGCGGGGAAAATGTAAAATTTACCAAAATCGCCAAATTCTTTAACAATGTTAACACCTGCATCTATCTTATAGTTATCGCCCTGGAATTTGATGTAAGGGTTAATCCTTGCTATATTGTTACCAAGGTTGTACAGGCTATCTTTCTGAGTGGCTAAATCTAATGATCCACTTAAGCCGGCGTAAAATTGTTTAACAGTTTGGTTCAGGAAGCCTGAGATCACGATATTGTTTTCACGTGCGTTGTAAGCATTGCTGAAAGCATAGCCTTTTAGTTTTACGGCATAGGTGAAATCATTTTCAACGTCTTTATAGTTTTTTGCCAGTTCAACCTCACCACTAATGGTGTTGAAATGCTGTTTGGTTGGCACAAAATTATTGTCAGGAGCATCCTGGTTATAACCGTAAAAATAGGTGCCTAAACGGTTGTAGTTGATACGACCTGAAATGTTGTTATCGCCAATAATGCTTTTACCAAATACACCAATGTCATCGCGGCTCTGGGTTTGTTTTTGCAACGAACCTGACTGCGACAGGTGCTTGATAAAACCGCCAAATTGTAAAGCCTCGTCACGACCGTTTGCAAAGTAACCTTCGCCATAAATGCTTTTCAGGTTTCCGAAACCAACTTTAGCATAGTTGTTGGTTAAGATCGAATCCTGCTCAGCCGGTCTTTTCATTGGATCCAACTGCCTGATTTCGGAATTTTGCTCCTGGCGTTTATCAAGCGGGGCATAGGTTAATGGCGCTTTAAACGGCACTTTATCTTCCAGATCGGGATTACGACGGATTTTTACTGCATCGGCCAGTACCGGTTTATATGCTGTAGTTACTACAATCTCTTCTGATAAGCTACCACCATTGGCAGCGTTATTAGCGTTATTGCCACCACCTTTTTTGGTTGTATCTGCCGCGGCTTTTGCAGCAGCATCACCTAAGCCTTTGCTATCTGTAGCTTTTTTTGTTACCGGTTTGGGAGCGGCCTTTTTAGGCGCTGGTTTGGCAGCCGGTTTCTTAGTAGCGGTTTTTACAGTTGCTTTCTTCGCGGGTTTCTTTGTTTGTGCCTGAGCAGGAACAAAGTATAATGCTATTATTAAGGTAAGCAGCGTATATGTGTATCTTGAGTTCATTGCTTGTCTTTTTTTATATTACTCTTTGTTACTGTTTGTTAGTTGTATCTGGCTGGGTAGTTTCTTTTGTACTTGCAGCAGGTGCCTTGGTTTTGCGGCCACTCAGTTTATCCAGTTTTTCTTTAGCAGTAGGTAATATGTCGTCATCGGCTTTATAGTTATCAATGATACTTTGCAAGGTTGCTTTTGCCTGGAAGCTATCTTTTAAGCCCACATAGGTGTCTGATAACAAAATGTATGTTTTGGCAACCCAGTAATCATAGTTTGGCATTTCTTTAGCCAGGTCAAAACACATTTTTTGCGCTGTTTTGTACCGGCCTTTTTCATATTCAATAAGGGCAAGGTTATAACGGGCTTCGGCAGCGGCAACAGTTTTAGTGTTTGTAGCGGTATAAGTAAATTGCTTAACAGCAATGGCGGTATCGCCGGTTGCCAGGTAAGCTTTACCTTCATAAAGTCCGGTTTTAAATTTATCCTCCTGCGATGTTTTGTCGTTGGTTTTAACCAGTTCGGCATATTTTATAGCATCGTCGGTCATCAACATTTCCGAGTAACAATACATCAGGTTGGTGATGGCGAAGGTGTAGTCGGCCTTGTATTCGGCATTGGTTTCCAAACGTTTCAGGAACACAACGGCTTCGTTATATTTCTTTTGCTGCATGTATAGTTTAGCCATGCTGATCAACGCTTTTTCACTGTAAGCGCTGGTCCAGTCGTTCAGGATCACGTTGTAATCAACAACAGCCTCGTCTGTGCGACCTAATGCGGCTAAACCTTGCGCACGGATAAAACGGGCTTGTTTTTCGTAGATCTGTTTGCCCGGGAATTTATCAAAGTAAGCATTAACGGCGCTTACAGTACCTTGCCAGTCGCCTTTAAGGTAAAGGTTATTGGCTGCAGTGATCATGATGCTTTCCTGATCAGATGTGGTATAGTTACCGATAGGAGTAGTGCCTGCATAGTTAATAAACGTTTGGGCATCGCCTTTATCGGTATAGATCTTTTCTATCTGTTTTAAAGATTGTTTTGCTTCATCGGTTGATGAATAATCCTGAACTACTTTTTTAAATGACTCAACAGCCAGATCATCATTGCCGGCGTTATAATCAATCAAACCAATAGTAACCAATGCACGTGGCACATAGCTGCTGTTAGGGTATTTCTGGATCATGGCCTGCAGATCTGTCTTAGCTTTCTCTCCGTCAGTTTTCAGGAAGTAAGTGTAAGCAATCTCGAACGACGCGTCATCGGCATAATCAGAGTTAGGGAATTTGTTCAATACATCATTTAAAGTACTGATTTTGGTATCTAACGAGCCCTGTAAACCCTGGATCATACCACGCTGAAACAACGCGTAATCTTCGCCCTGGTTGTGCATGGCTATAATACGGTTGTAATAGGTCATGGCATTACCATAGCTCTTCATTACAAAGTAGCTATCGGCCAGGCGGGTGATGGCGTCGTTTTGGGTGTTCGCGTCTTTTACATCACCCTGTAAAAACTTCTCAAAATAAGTAGCTGCTTTTTTATACTGTTCGTCGCCAAAGGCAGCGTAAGCTAATGCATAGTTTGCATAGTTAGATACATCTGTTTCTTTAGCTTCAGGCATGCTCAGGAACTTCTCAAAGGTTTCAACAGATTCCCCGTATTTACGAACTTCGAACATAGCCTCCGCCATCCAGTAATTAGTTAACGCTTCGGTTTTGCTATCAACCGGATCTTTTAACGAACGCAGGAAAATACCTATCGCGTTTTCAAAAGCGCGCTCATTATAAAATTCCAGACCGCGGTAATAAGTAACTTTCTGATACGCTAAACGGGCGCTCTGGTTTTTGTTGGGGATAGGCTCCAGGATCTCCACCGCTTCTTTATAGCTGCGCGAGTTCAATAACTCTTCACCTAATAATACCTTAACCTCGTCAATACGTTTTGAGCGCGGATAGGTAGCCAGGTATAACCTTGTAGCACCTAAGGCCTGCAGGTTAAAGTCAAGCTCGTATGATAATTTGGCGTATTCATAAAGCGCATCTTCCTGTAATTGCTTGTCATAATCCAATTTTGATGCATTAAGGAAAGCGTTACGCGCACTTTGTTTATTGTTCATTTTCAGGAACACATCGCCCAATGTATAGTTACCGCTTTGGCTGTAAACGTCATGCTGCTCAACCAGTTTTTCCAGTTCGCTGGCTGCCTTGGCATAGTTACCTACTTTAAAATAGGTGTAACCCATCTGGTAGCTGTCCTGCGTGTTTTGGGTACGGCCCTGGTCGCGATCTTCAAAGCGGCCATAGTATTTAACCGCGTTATCATAATCGGCCTTGGCAAAGTATGATGCAGCTATGATGCGCAGCATTTCAGTTTCGTTTTGCTGATGTGTGCTGTTCACGATAGGCACCGCGTAGTTGATCACATCGTCATATCGTTTATCTAAAAAGTAAACGGCCGAAATATAATAAGGATAGCTGTTTTCGTATTTTTTAGAGTTTTTAAGCTTTTCAAAGTTTACCAGGGCAAGGTGGTAATCCTTATTCAGGTAAGCGATATAGGCAAAGTAGTAAGTAGCATCTTCGGTAAATTCGGTGCGCTTATTTTTAACTTCGCCAAAAAGTAGCTGGGCGTTTTTGTAGTCTTTTAACTCAAAGTAAGCGTAGCCTTTACGGAATTTATACTCGGTATTGTCATGTCCGTTAAGCTCACCTGCTTCAACCTTATTAAACCACCTGATAGCATCTTCATACTTACCTTGTTTAAAGTATGATTTACCTATCTGGAAAAAAGCCTGTTTAGTAAGCGGGTTTTCGGGATGTTCTTTTATAAACCTCAGGAACATGCTTTCGGCATCATCATTACCCAGATTAAGGGCACAATAGGCTTCGTAATACTGGCAGTTTTCTTTGGTGAGTGATAGCTCGGTTTCAAACTGAGGTTGGGTACTTGTTTTAATTTTGTAAGCTTCAACCAGGCGGAATTGTTCGGCAGCCGAAGAAAATTTTCCTTTGTCCATCAGATCCAAAGCCGCATGATAAGTGCGGTAGATTTGAGTGGAAGGATTTTGCTGGGCTCGTGCTGTTGAAACTAAAAATACGGGAATGAGCAGGGTGATGTATCTTGTTTTGATCATAAAGCGCGTACTAACGATAGTGCGAAAATAGCTAAAGCAAAAAGAGGCTTTTCACATTAGAAATTAACAATTGTGGATAACACTTCTTTTAACGAAGGTAATACTAAAGATAATATCCGTGTGGAAAACTTTAAAATTGTTGAGTATTGCCGTGGCACCGGCAGCGGATAATCAAAGGTAATGATTAAGCGTTAAACGGTGCAATTTATTTGTGTTTTGAGCATTATAGTACCTTAGGGGTAAGGTTCCCCATCTTTTGTTTTTATTAATTATGAATAGCGTTTTTAACAGGGCGGGACTGTGGTTGCCGGTGATTTTATACATGCTTGTGTTTTGTCCGTTAAATTCAAATGCACAAAAAATAAACGCCGAAATTGTTTTAACAAACAGGGCTTTAAATGAAAAAGTAACGGAGTTTTATGTAGCTAATGTTATTGATGACAGGCCCGACCGAAATACTGTTGCCTGGCTATTGCCCACTACTGGCAATTCATCGACTCAAAAATATAAGGTTGATTTTCGGGATGGGGCCGCTGCTGCTATTAAGCAATTTACTGATTATGCCATTCCCGCTAATAAAACTTTGCGCCCGGTTGTTATCCGCGTTAAAAAATTGAGGCTTAACGAAACTGTTATGGCAGATGGCCGTGTAGAAGGGCGGCTGGAAATACAGTTATGGTTTGAATTGAAAAAGGATGAGGGAAATGTGCATTTGATTGATTATCCCGCCGCCACAACCTATTATCGTAATGCAGCGCAGCAGTACGATACCGGTCAACTGATAAGCCGCTCGCTGGAAGCCGGTCTTGAGTTTTTTAATAAATGGATGAATCGTGAAGCCGATACTAATATTAAACTTGCTAAAGCAGTAAGACTAATCTTCAGTGACTATTCGGAACGGCCGGAAGGTGATACTATTTATTATTCAGCAAACCGGCCGCTGACCTGGGATGACTTTAAGGACAAACCGCGAAGTGAAAAGTATATTGCTGAGGTTCTGCCCAGTTTTGGTTACACCGAGCAAGTAGAGGTAGTAAAATCTGTGGTTGTTGTGCGGATAAGTATGCGTGTATTTTTACCTAAAAGTGCCGCCTGGGTGAAGCCGGAAGGCCGAACCAGTTACGCGCTGAATCACGAGCAGCGACATTTTGATATTGTAAAGGTGGTTGCACAGCATTTTAAACAGGCACTTATGGATATGAAACTCCCGGTTGGTAATTATGATGGTTATATTAATGTACAATACCTCGACTCGTACCGGGAGATGAACCAATTGCAGGATCAATATGACGCAGAAACCACCCATGGCACAAACCAATATTATCAACAGGAGTGGAACAGGAAGATAGATGGATGGTTGAGGAATTAGATTTTAGATGTGAGATTAGAGATATGAGACGAAAGAGTAGATCGTTGTTGATAATGTTCTGAAACCTGAATTGTATTAGTTCGTTCAACTTTAGCCTTTAGCCTTTAGCCTTTAGCCTTTAGCCTTTAGCCTTTAGCCTTTAGCCTTTAGCCTTTATTTTCATTTTTTTTTGAAAGTTTAAAAACTTATCTATATTTGTGAATGGAATTGGCAGAGGCAAAGCTGAAGTTTATTGAAGCCTGGGGTAAGCTGGGATCAGAGTGGGGGATAAACCGCACGATGGCCCAGGTGCACGCCTTGCTGATGATTTCGCCGGAAGCTTTGACTACGGAAGAGGTAATGGCTGAGCTAAGTATTTCACGCGGAAATGCCAATATGACCCTGCGTGATTTGATTGACTGGGGACTGGTTGAAAAGCAACACAAAACAGGTGAGCGTAAAGAGTTTTTTTATGCCGAGAAAGATGTGTGGACTATTGCCCGCCGTGTAGCAGAAGAGCGTAAAAAACGTGAGCTTACACCTATTATTAAAATACTTGATCAGTTAGGAGCAGTTGAAGGTGATGCAAAAGATCCGGCTTATAAAACCTTTAAAACAACGGTTACTGATATCAACAAGCTGGCAAACAACGTGAACAAAACATTAGATACTATGCTGAAAGCTGAAGAGAACTGGTTTTTTGGTTCGATACTGAAAGTGTTTAAATAAATTTTTTTTCAGTAATAATTTCAATTTTTACTGAAAATTCTAAATTTTTAATAATAAATAAATCTTAAAATGTCATGAACTACTTTATTTTAACTTATGTGATTTACCTGTTGGTAAGCATTGCATTAACAGTATGGGTTGCCCGGGTGCTGTTTAAAAATGGCCGGATATTTTTGGTGGATATTTTTCACGGCAACAACGAATTGGCCGATTCTGTCAATAAGCTGCTGGTAGTTGGCTTTTATCTGATAAACATAGGCTACATGAGCCTGGCGCTTAAAGAATATAGCGCTATAGGCAGTATGCAGGTTGTAGTTGAGGTACTAAGCTATAAAGTGGGGTGGATAATTTTAATATTGGGTGGTATGCATTTCCTAAACCTTGTCATTTTCTTTAAGCTGCGTAATCGCGCTAAACGGGAAACGGCATTTAATATAAATGTGTAGTTTTTAGTTTTTGTTTTGATTTGACGGGGTGGGCGAGTATTTGCCTGCCCCGTTTTTTTATAATAATATATCAGGCGGCGCTTTTTAATTGTCGGCTTACTGCGCTTAGCAACACGTCAATATCAAAGGGCTTGGCTATAAAGTCATCAGGTGATCCGGCTTGGGTAAGTATGCCCGGGTTATGGCTGGCCGAGATTAATATAACGGGTATATTTTTAGTTTCCTGCTGGTTTTTAAGGGTTTTGCAAAGTTCGCGCCCATCTAAATTGCCAAGCATAATATCAAGCAAAATTAAATCGGGTTCGTGCTGTTTTATACGGTCAAACAAGCTTTTACCTTCAGTCAAGGTCTCAACCTCGTAACCTGAATCTTCCAGTATATATTTTATTATCTCTAAAATATCTTTATCGTCGTCCACCGCTAATATCCGTCGCATAAGTAAAAATAAAAAATGGTTCAGCAAAAAAGTTTGATCTTCAGTAAGATATTGCGTCTTTTCAATAACTAACAATTATTTGTAAGCAAATTTTATACCAAGCGTTATTTATTAATAGCTTGAAATTTTATTACGGATATTTTACGCACTTTATAAGTATAGCATCCTCCCAGGAGTAAAAGCGACTATACAGTTTATTGTACACAAATAAGGTCGGTGTCAAAAAAAACAGAATAATTGGTCATGCGCAGGCAAACGCCTTTTTCTTTTGAAAAGACGAGCCCGAAGAGGCGTGAAGGGGAATTTATAGATTAGCTTTTGTTTATGAAAATGTGTGCTGACTTTTTGCATTTGGCACAAAAATATTTCCTGACTGGTATAAAAAATAACACATTTTTCAAAAACCAACTCCTTTTCATCTGGAAATGATAAGGTTGTCCGCACTTTGAACAGTAGTATCTTTTTCTCGAGGTAACTTCGCTTTCTTCCACAAACTTTAAATAAGACGGATGCAAAATACAATATCCGTATTATTAGAGTGTAGGAAAATATAGAAAAATACTTTTAAGTAGGTAAAAGTTTCTTTTTTTGAAATTTATTAAACTAACTATCTCAATACATACCGTTTGCGCTGACATCTGTAGCACATATATCTTTTTAAAGGAAGGAAAAACAGCAGATTTTTAACAAGAAATCCTCTCGGAACCCGGTTGTCGAGTTCTGACTTACATCTTGGGCATACCGGAGCCTTTTTTAGTTCCGTTTTTTCTTGTTCATTTATCGATAGTACCATAATACAATCAGGGGTTATTGTATTTAACTAATTGTTTAATATTAACTTATATATCAAAGTTAAGATAATTGTCAATATTTTAATCGGCTTGGTGAAATATTGATAAAAGCTTAAATAATAGTCGGAAATAGAGTCTTATTTACAACCGTAGGTTCTTTTTTCTCTTTTTTTTAATTTTTTTATAATTACACCTGAGAAACAGGTTGAGAAGGCAGATAATAAAAGTTAAAAATTATTAACGCAAAGAAGAGAATAAATCGATCTGATGCCTAAAATTGAGAAATTGCCCCTGGCATTAAAGCAGGTTATTAACTTTCTCGACAAGTTCGGCCAGGTCAAAAGGTTTATTGATTATGGCGTCACAACCATAGCTAATTAACTCGCTATCGTTACTAACATAAGCCGAAAAGATAATTACCGGAGTATTGCCAAACCGGGGATGAACTTTAATGTTACGGCAAATTTCGCCGCCGTTTGTGCCGGCGACCCGATAGTCCAGAATAACCAAATCAGGCTCAAAACTTTCAAGCAAGGGAAGTACATCGGTACTTATAGATGTACTTTTAACTTCAAACTGCTCGTAAGTAAGGGTTTCATGAACAATATCAAGGATGTCCTGATTATCATCCAATACTAAAATACGCTTTACCATAATAAAAATTAAAGAAATGAATGCCGAAAAGGTATTAAAGTATGCTCGTTAAAAATACAGAATTCTGTAAATAGTGGTTTGGGCTTAAATCTTAATCGGATAAAACTTTAATGCAAAATTAAAACTATTTTTTATATAATTATATGAAGCCAATAAAAACATGTTGTGGTTCTTATCCTATTGTTTGATTTTTAGGTGAATAATGACTAAAAAGTACCAGTATTACAGCTAATATCGCTATAGTTAAAAGCATTTACCATTTAAAATCTTAAACCCAAATTTTGTTATTACTTTAGTTGGCACCAGAACAGCATGTTGTGGTGTAAAGCCCTAACCTAATATATAACTTAATGGTATTGTTAACTATCCTTTTTTGTATCATCCTATTGGTTTTGCTGGTGAGCCTTATTAAGGTAAACCCCTTTATCGCGTTCCTGATTGTATCAATAATTGCAGGTTTATTGCTGGGTATCCCTATTAATAAAGTAACCGCATCTGTACAGAAAGGCATGGGCGATATTATGGGGCAATTGCTTATCATTATTTGCCTGGGCGCCATGCTTGGGAAACTTGTTGCAGTAAGCGGGGCTGCGCAAAAAATAGCCGGGGTGCTTGTTCATGCCGTAGGCGAAAAATATATTCAATGGGCGCTGGTAGTTGCCGGGTTTATTATAGGTATCCCGCTATTTTACGGCATTGGCTTTGTGCTTATGGTCCCGCTCATATTTTCGGTAGTTTACAAATACAAATTGCCCGCAGTATATATCGGCTTACCCATGCTGGCCTCATTATCCGTAACTCATGGTTTTTTGCCCCCGCACCCTTCGCCATCGGCGTTAGTGGCGTTGTTCCATGCTAATATGGCAACTACCTTTATTTACGGCCTAGCGATTGCAATTCCGGCCATTTTATTGGCTGGTCCGGTGTTTGCCCAGTTTCTTAAAAAAATTCCGTCAGAGCCGCTGGCCACCTTCAGGGCCGAGGAATTACCTGCCGAAAAGCTTCCCGGGGCGTTTAACAGTTTTTTTACCGCTCTGCTACCGGTTTTACTTCTGATGCTTACGGCATTCTTCCCATACCTCAACATTAAAGACCCGGATATATCAAAAGTCGTTACTTTCCTCGGCGATCCTTCAATTGTTATGCTTATAGCCCTTTTGGTAGCTACTTATACCTTAGGTGTAAAACAGGGCAAAAGCATGGGGCAGCTTGCAGGCAGCTTTACCGACGCTGTAAAAGATGTGGCGCTGATATTATTGATCATAGCCGGCTCGGGCGCGTTTAAAGAAGTTTTAACTGCCAGTGGCGTAAGCAGCCAGATAGCATCGCAATTGGAAGCGCTCAATTTACCTCCCTTGCTGCTTGGCTGGGTAATAGCTGCAATTATCCGTATTAGCCTGGGTTCGGCTACAGTGGCCGGCTTAACGGCTGCCGGTATTGTAGCGCCGTTGGTTTTACAAAACCATGTTAATCCTAATTTAATGGTGTTATCTATTGGCGCAGGTAGCCTGGCATTCTCGCACGTAAATGATTCTGGGTTTTGGTTATTTAAAGAGTATTTTAATTTGAGTATTAAAGATACTATCAAATCCTGGTCGGTAATGGAATCACTTGTTTCTGTTATTGGGCTTGCAGGCGTCATGATCATTAATCTGTTTGTTAAATAAAAACTGTACTTGTTATGAAAAAGTCATCGGCAGGTTTATACCTCTTTATTTTGATGCTGATCATGGGCAACTTTGTTAGGGCACAGCAGGTTGCTGCATCCGGCAGCTACTATAACTCGTTTGATGGCGTTAAGATCTATTACGAGGTAAAGGGCGATGGTTTCCCGGTAATATTGGTACATGGCTTTTCGGGGACAGGTGAAGGCTGGAAAAAAGGACAGCTATACAATGATCTGTTGACAGCAGGCTACAAAGTGATTATATTGGATCAACGTGGTAATGGGCACTCAGATAAACCGCACACCGATGCCGGTTATGCCAATGATGCCGAAGCTAAAGACATTATGGGCCTGGCCACCAGTCTGGGTTTGAAGCAATATGATATAGTTGGATACTCACGTGGGTCTATCATTACTTCGCGGGTATTTGTACTGGATAGGCGCGTAAAAAAGGCCGTAATGGGTGGCATGGGCGATGCCTATACTAATCCCGAATGGCCGCGAAGGATTCATGCCTATAAGGCGTTAATGGGAGATACCAGCTTTCATGATGTTGATGGGATGATCAAATACATCCGCAGTAATCCTTTCGATGAACTCGCTTTGGCCTATCAACAAAAATGGCAACCATCTACCAGTAAACAGGAATTGGCTAAAGTTAAAATTCCGGTGCTGCTGATTGACGGAACCGAAGATCATGATAATGGCGACGAGGTTGCCCTTAATAAGCTCATCCCAGGCTCAAAACTGGTCCACGTTCCCGGGGATCATAACAGCGCCAGTCGTACTGCGGATTTTTCAAAAGCGGTGGTGGATTTTCTGAAATAATCTTTGTCAGCTAACCATCAGTTTGTTGGATTTTTAAACAGCTATTTTCAATAACGGCCTGCTATTTGCATAAGTGTATTTGTTAACGCTTATTAAATACATACCACAATGAAAAAGTTAATGATATATATGTGCTTTTTAATTGGCCTGATGCTAACTATCAGTATTAATGCCGGTGCACAAACAACTCAAAAAAAAGGGATCAGCAAACAAGGTAAGGGTGCTATTATTGGCGGTGCCGGCGGTGCCATTGCAGGTGGACTAATTACACATAGTGCCGGTGGCGCTTTGGTTGGTGGCGCGCTTGGTGCCGGTGGCGGTTACATTATTGGTAATGAAGCCCGCAGGCGCGAGGAAAAAAGGCAACGTGCCGCCCGCATTGCGTGGCGCAGGGCACATCCTCACCACCATTATACCACAACCAAAACAACGGTAACTAAAACTACAACTTACCATTAATTTAACTGCTTGTAAAAAAGGCCTGTAATTTTTAATAGTTACAGGCCTTTTTATTTAAATTAAAATTTAGCTAAATTGAAGCGATTGGGATGTTTTATCCGTTATTAACATTATTAACGATCAAACAGCAGGTTTAGTAATACGATGGGGAAAGGATTATTTGTAATTGTTTTATGCTTAATTCCGGCTATGTTGCTGGCGCAGGAGACGGTTACAGATACCGTTATTAGTACTAAAAAAGATACAGTACCGCAGCGGGATGTAATTGATATTGTGCGCTCGCTTTTTAAAATTAAGCCCCGGCAGCAAACCACCGAAAGAAAAAAGATCTACTTTTCTGTTTTCCCTACCTCAACAACAGATGGACGCAGCGGTGGCAAGGCGCTGTTTACCTCAACAACGGCAGGTTTTTACCTTGGCGATGCTGCTACTACCAATTTATCAAGTTTTACTTTCACCCCTTATTTTAATTTAAAAGGCCGATATGGCTTACCTATCCGCTCAAATATCTGGCTCAATAATAATGAGTGGAATATTCAGGGTGATACGCGGCTGATGGTTTACCCGCAATATACCTGGGGCTTGGGCGGTAAGCAGGGAGTGGAAGATAAATTTTTAGTGAACTATAATTATTTCCGCTTTTATCAAAGTGTTTTGAAACAGATCAAGCCTTATTTCTATGCTGGTTTAGGCTATAATCTTGACTATTATATAGATATTGAAAGTAACGGCGATCAGAATTTGCGAAAGTTTACCGGCTATAAATATGGCACAGCTGCTGATCAGGATGCTTTTTCGTCGGGCATTACACTCAATTTGCTATATGATTCGCGCAGAAACTCTATCAATCCATTACCGGGGGCTTATGCCAATGTAGTTTACCGTGTTAACGCCAAAGCTTTTGGTAGCCATACCGACTGGAGATCGTTATACGTTGATATGCGCAAGTACCTGCAGTTAACCAACTCCGGCCCCAAAAATGTACTGGCTTTCTGGGCTTTTTTCTGGACAACCCTTACGCCCCGCACGCCATATCTGAACCTGCCCAGTCTTGGATGGGAGCCTTATCAGCGGTCGGGCAGGGGATTCCCGCAAAGCCGTTACCGGGGCGACAGGCTTGTTTATTTTGAAACGGAGTACAGGCGGGATATTACCCGTAACGGCTTGCTTGGGTTTGTTGTATTTGCAAATGTAAACTCGGTTACTGAGCCTGAAAACCATGCATTTGTATATTGGCACCCTGCCGGTGGTACAGGCTTGCGTTTTAAGTTTAATAAAAAAGCAGGTACCAATATTAGCCTTGATTACGGAGTAAGTAAAAACTTCTCGTCAATAAGTCTTAATTTAGGCGAGGCATTTTAGCGGCTTTAGTTCGTGGATCATAGTTCATAGAGAGAAACCTATGAACGACTGCCTGAACGTTAAAAATCACTACAAACTATAATCTAATATTGCGATGATTCATGGACTATGATCTATGAACCATCAACCATGAACCAAACACGCATGACCAAACAAAAATATACTGTGCTGATCCTGATATTAGGGTCGCTCACAGCCCTTGGGCCTTTTTCTATCGATATGTACCTGCCGGGTTTCAAAGCCATTGCCAAATACCTGCATACAACTACCGACGAAGTAGCATTGTCATTATCGAGCTATTTCATTGGCATTGCAGTAGGGCAGCTGCTTTACGGCCCCCTGCTTGACAGGTTTGGCCGCAAAAATCCCCTGTATTGGGGGCTTGGGCTTTATATTGTATCGTCGATGGGGTGTTTCTTTTCTACATCGCTGGAGATGCTTATCGTGCTGCGTTTTTTCCAGGCGATAGGCAGTTGCGCGGCAACGGTAGCGGCCATGGCTATGGTACGCGATCTGTTCCCGGTTGAAGACAATGCCAAGGTATTTTCATTGCTGATACTGGTGCTTGGTGCATCGCCAATGCTTGCGCCTACTGTGGGTAGTTATATTACCGCGGCGTTTGAATGGCAGATCATCTTCCTGGTGTTAACCATTATAGCGGTACTGATACTGCTGGCCGTGATATTCTGGCTGCCTGAAAGCTACCAGCCCGATCCGTCGTATTCTTTAAAACCGGGACCTATAATTGGTCACTTTATAACAGTTTTAAAAGATGCGCAGTTTGTAACGTATGCCATAGGCGGCGCGTTCGCATTTGCGGGGCTATTTGCCTACGTCTCGGCATCGCCAATTGTATTTATTGAAGGTTTTAAAGTAAGTGAAACCCAGTTCGGGTGGATCTTTGCCGGGCTTTCGGTTGGTTTTATCGGCTCAAGCCAGTTAAACAGCGTGTTAATCAAGAAATACAAAAGCGAACAAATGATCGGCGCAGCTTTGATTTTTATGGTAATAATTTCAGCCGTGTTTTTTATAGGCTCATTAAATCACTGGTTTGGAATAGCTGGCACTATCGCTATGATATTCGGCGTATTATGCTGTATAGGCATCGCTGCGCCAAATACTTCCGCATTATCCCTCGCTCCGTTTACAAAAAATGCAGGTTCGGCTTCCGCGATATTAGGCGCATCGCAGATGGCCGTGGGAGCGCTGTCATCTATTGGTATCTCGGTGATAAAACAACATAGCTCGCTGCCAATGGCGGCTGTTATGGTTAGCTCATCAATATTGGCGCTTTTAATTGTGTTTATAGGCAAACGGTTCATCAAACACAAGGTTGAAGCCAGCAGCGATGTTATGGTGGCGCATTAAGAATAAGAACCTTGATTTTCCTGATTACAGGATACACATGAATTAAAAATTACTTGCAAACGCTGCCGCAAGGCTGTGCCTTGTGGCCTGCATGCAGAATTTACGCCATGTATGTTGATTTCCTGATTTCGCTTAAAACTTGCTTGCTCTTAACGCTGTAACTTTTGATCCTTCGGGGCCGGTGCTTTCAAATATTATTTTGTTTTCGGTTAACTCAGATATGGTAAAAACAAAGTTGCGGGTTTTTCCATCGGGCAGTTTCTCGGTTACGTTCATGTTACTGCCATCAAGGGTAAACGTTCCGTGCGAGAGAAATTTGCCACCCCAAACTATCAGGAACTTCATCTCGGGGGTGAACTGAATATAAGGCACAGCTTCATCTAACTCGGCTTTTTTCACAGTATCCGGCGGACTGGCATTTGGATGTTCAATTTTTACATACTTCCATTTGCCGGTAAGCGTAGTAACTGAAACTGTTGGTTTGCATGATGTCAGAAACAGCATCACGGCTGCAAACAATAAAAAGCCTTGTTTTATCATAACATAAAATGTTTGGATAAAACTATACAATTGCTTTTAAAATTGGAAGCATAAACCAAGAGAGTGAGATTGAAATTTACTATTTCAAAAGCCACATGGTTCCTATATCAGGAAGTGAAAAACCGCACTTGTGACTCCTGACTCAGAACTATCAACTTTATACTATTTATTCTTAACTCTTTTTCTTGCGCGTTCTTCGGCTTGTTTCACTTCATCTTTTTCACTTAATGGGCCTTCGGTTTTAAGCTCTTTTGATTTTTGTGCCCCGGTTTTAGTAGTACCTGCCTTGCTACCTTCTTTTTTGATGTCATCAGCGGTGTTCATGGCTTTATAGTTAAGTTTATATTAAACAATCTGTATTGGTTTAACTACGCCTGTTGTTAAATGTTTTTATAAAAATTGATCTAAAATTTACTTTCTGTGTATCAATTAATTACATGGATTTGACGTGCCACGTAAAATATTTTTAATTTTTTTCGTAACAAAGCATAATTGCAACTGTCTTAATGACACTATATAGCCAAGGTACTCTTCCAGGTAAGCTATAAGTATTGTGAGGGCCCGCACCTTAAGGGTTCCGTTAAAAAAATCAAAAACAATCTTTAAAAAAATGGACAATCTAATTGTTAGTCTGTGGTGGGTTATACCTGTCATAGTGTTATTGCTGATGTACAAATTTGTTTTGCGCGTATTTTGCGGCATGGTCATCGTTCCTGATGACCGTATTGGCCTGGTGATCAAAAAGTTTGCCTTAACAGGTAACAGCCGATTGCCAGATGGCCGTATCATTGCTACACAAGGGGAAGCCGGTATGCAGGCCAAAGCGCTTGCTCCGGGCCTTTACTGGAAGATGTGGCCATGGCAGTATACCATAGTAATGCAACCTTTTACCATCATTGAGCAAGGCAAACTGGGCCTGGTAAAAGCTAAGGACGGTGCGTCATTTGATACCGGCCGTGTATTGGGCAAACCGGTTGAATGCGATAAGTTTCAGGATGCCATTGCCTTTTTGGATAATAAAGGTCAGAAAGGTCCGCAGGCAGCTTTTCTTACCCCGGGTAGCTATCGTATCAATGCCTTTTTATTTGAAATCGAGATGGTGCCTATTACCCAGATCCATGAAAACAAAGTGGGTATTATTACTACCCTCGACGGTGAGCCGCTGAATAAAGGTGAAATAGCCGGCGAATCGGTACATGGGCATAAAAACTACCAGGATCCTATAGCTTTCATTAATGCCGGTGGCCGTAAAGGTTTGCAGGAGGATGTGATACTGGCCGGTACCTATTACCTTAACCCTTGGTTTGTGAGTGTTGAGCAGGTAGATATGATCTATATACCTATCGGTTATGTGGGCGTCGTGAACTCGTTCGTAGGGCCGGAAGGCAAGGATACCAGTGGTGATAACTTTAAGCACGGTAATATTGTTAAACGCAACGAAAAAGGTGTTTGGGATGAGCCGCTCGACCCTGGTAAGCACCCGGTCAACATTTATACCCATGCTGTTGAGATTGTGCCAACAACCAATATCGTATTGAACTGGGCCGATAGCCGTACCGAATCGCACGAGTTAGATAAAAACCTGTGTACTATTACAGTAAGGTCAAGTGATGGTTTTACCTTCAACCTTGATGTGTCACAAATTATTCACGTGCCACGTAACGAAGCACCAAAAGTGATTGCAAGGTTTGGTAAAATGAAAAACCTGGTATCGCAGGTATTGGAACCAACTATTGCCAACTACTTCCGTAACTCGGCCCAAAAAAGTGATGTGATCGGCTTCCTGGCCAATCGTATCCAAAGGCAAACAGATGCCCGCGAACACATTGGCCGCGTGTTGGAAACCTATAATGTAATTGGCGTAGATACCCTGATAGGTGATATTGTACCTCCGGCAGCGCTGATGAAAACCCTTACCGACCGTAAGTTGGCCGAAGAGGAAAAGGTTACTTACGAGATACAGCGCCATGCGCAAATTGAACGTAAGGAATTTGAAAGTGCCCGTGCCGGTGCCGATATGCAGCCCGAGGTAGTAAAATCAACCCGCCAGGTTGAGATCAATACCCAGATGGCCGCTTCAAGGGTTGCCGCCTCGAAAGGTGAGGCCGAAGCTAAAACCATCAACGCTAAAGCCGATGCCGAAGTAAGGATCACCATAGCCAAGGCTGATGCCGAAGCTAAAACTGTGAACGCCAAGGCTGATGCTAACGCTACAGAGGTTAACGGTTTGGCCGAGGGCGCTAAGATCAAAGCCATAGGTTTATCCGAAGCAGAGGTTACTAAACAAAAAACCGAAGCCATGGGTACCGAACAATATGCTATAGTGCGTGTGGCCGAAGCTTTGGCCGCTGCGGGCATCAGGTTGGTACCTGAAATATTGGTAAGTGGTAAAGACGGCGGTAGTGGCGGTATGATTGATGCCCTTATAGGCACCGAAATGCTAAAAAAACTGCAGATCGAAAACCAGGGCAAAGGCGACGCCAACGCTAAAGGCGAATAATTGAAATATCCGTCTGCATAAAAATTGTAACTGGGTTATGTAATCCTTACAAATTATGCATCATGGCGAAGGTTTGTGATTAGAGATTTTTGAGGGAGAGTACATATAATTTCAAATCCTAAACCTTTTGTTGAAGAGAAATCAGAAGTTGGAGATTGGCGCTTAGTAGCCATCTTCAAATCAAGATAAAGCGTTCTTTATACCTAAACCTTATTTAAAGACATCAGAGGTTGGAGGTTCGGGGATTAGCGGCTGCGATAGCATCTGGTTTCACGAGCTAACCGTACTGATGATAAATTGACGAGGCTTTTAACCTAAACCGATCAATTGAGCAAAGGTATTCCGCGAGGGAATGCCTTTTGTGTTTTATGGTAATTATTTTTTAAGCCCTGTCATTTCGACGAACCGTGTAGGGAAGTTGGGAGGGGGGAGGAGAAATCTTATACGCTATGTTTAAAGTTTGCATGGTGGATTTGCAAGGCGTATAAGATTTCTCACTCGTTCCTCGTTTCGAAATGACAATTTTTAGCTGTTACTTTTCATCCGTAAAATGCACTTTCCGTTTTTCCTGGGCAAATTTATCGGCATTATAATTTTCAGATTGGCCCCTGGGTATTGATAACGAGCGCCAGTTTTCATTGCAGAGCATCTTCCCTAAAAAAACGATCTGACCAACGTGGTAGGGGTAGTGCGCCAATTGGCGGTTAATGGCTTCTATAACGGTATGCCCCTGGTTACGGATATAGATGATCCTGTCAAGATCATTAACAGTTAGCGCGTCGAGTGTATCAAAAAGGCATTTCCAGCCCCGGTTCCATGTATCTAAAATAACGCCACGGGTAGGTGTACCGGTGGCAAATTCGGCCTCGCGGTTACGGGTTGGTTTTTCTCCGTCGGTGGTGAAAATATCCGTCCAACGGGAAACCATGTTGCCCGACAGGTGGTTCACGATCATGGCAATACTGTTCGATTCAGGGTTGTACTGCCAACTCAATTGCTCGTCGGTAAGTTGTTCAAACGTTTTTTCGCCCAGTGATTTGTAATAGGCGAACTGCTTTTTTACGCTGGTTATATAATCGTTTTCCATAAGTTAAAGTTAGCGTTAATAGGTAATAAAAAAGGCACCCTTATGGATGCCTTCAATATTTAAACAAAGGGACGGAATTCTAATCTCTGGTCTCTATTTCTTTTTCAACTCCCTGATCTCGGTTTTTAATTCCTGCAATTGTTGTTGAGTTTGACGGTTTTCGAGGTAAAAATATATCGCGAAACCTAAGAAAATCTTTCCTAATACAAACACAGCGGCAAATACCCAGCGCCATGATTTATGCAGGCGCATGTGGTTTGATTCAGATTCAATGGAGATGAACTGATCTGGCTGAACTGTTCTTTCATAGCCATTATGTCCATGATCTGTCCGGAATTTTACAGGCTGCGCTGTGTAGGTGTCCCGGCGAATGAGGTCATCAATTTCATTGTCAATCTTATCCCAAATTCCCGGAGGAGGAGCAATGGCCATATTGCCGGCAATTCTCTCCATATCTATTTCCAATTGTTTAAGAGCTTCATCTACTTCAGGGTATTTCGTCTTCATGTACATCAGCTCTCTCACTTCCTCGTCGGTAGCCGCGCCCATTACAAAAACTTCAAGTATGCCACTATCAATGTACTCTTTCATTGTTTCCCCTGGTTCTGATAATGATAAAACACTCTTTTAACGTTTTTCTTATTTGCTCTTCCGAATTATTGAGCTCTTTGGCAATATTTGATGTTGTTTTACATTGATAATAAACACCAAGAAAAACCTGCTGTTGCAGTGATGTCATCAATGCTATATGTTTGTTGTTAATCCTTGACATATTTTGCCAGGCCTGCCGGTCTGTTTCATTATCAAAGGTTTTAAAAAAAACAACCAGCTTTTGTCGTGCCATGATCTGCAGGCGACAAAGTGCATTTACGCCGGTTTTTGAAAGTTCCTCAATCTCGTTTGGAACATCATTAAAAACAGCTTGCAGGTATTGTTCTGCTACCTGTTTATCTTGTACCACCTCATGAATATACCCCAAAAGCTTTGCCGCGTAACTGTTATATAAGTTTCGGACGGCCGCCAACTTGCTCTGGGCCATGGATGCAGATATTGGTAACTGCGAGTTCAAATCAGGGGTCAATTAAAGTGGTATATTTTTAGTATTCAACGAAATATATAAAAATTATGTTACAAATTAAAGTAAAATTGTGCAAAATGTGTGAAGCTGGCGAGGGTATTTCACATTCCTGTGTGTTGTATGTGATTGTATAGTAGTTTACTAGGACGTTGTTCGGGAGTGTAACATGTAGAAATCTTTGCTGTCTTATAAATCGAAAGATACACAGCAAATTAATCTATGCAGTTAAGTGATACCCCATCCGCTGAAAATAACGTCAAATATTCGGCAACCTCGAAGTTGCTTTACATAGATAATTTAAAAATCGCACTAACTATCCTGGTGGTATTGCATCATGCTTTTATCACTTATGGCGCCCCCGGAGGCTGGTACTTTGCCGATAAAACCACGCATACAGCGGCACTTATTCCCATGACGCTGTTTGTTGCCGTTAATCAGTCGTTTTTTATGGGATTTTTCTTTTTTATTTCGGCCTATTTTACAGCGTCGTCATTACAAAAGAAAGGTGCTACGCGTTTTACTGCCGATAGGTTAAAACGTTTAGGAATTCCGCTGTTATTTTATTCGTTTATCCTGTCGCCGGTGTTGAGCTATATTGTTTATCGCTTTGCAGACGGTCATCAAATTAGCTATCTCCAATACCTGAGTGGTTTTGATGGTTGGATAGATTTTGGAGTGCTTTGGTTTGTGGCTGCATTACTGTTATTCAGTTTGGTTTTTGTACTGATGGATTCAATTACAAAAACACAAAGGCAACAGTCCCAAAAAGCGCCATCCGCTTTTGCTATTATCTTATTTGCCGGTGGATTAGGGGTAGCCTCCTATATTGTACGCATAGTTTTCCCGGTAGGGTGGGTGCTCAAGCCTGTCGGCTTCCAGTTAGGGCATTTTCCGCAATACATGGCCATGTTTTGTATGGGGATAATGGCGTCACGAAGCAACTGGCTCAGCAGTTTTAATCTAAAAACAGGCCGGGTATTTGCCTGGCTGGCAGCTTTTATGATTTTAATCATGTTTCCTGCGCTTTATTTTGTGAAGGAAATTACCCACAGTTCCATCGCTACCTTGAGCGGAGAAGGGCACTGGCAGTCGTTAATGTATGCCTGTTGGGAACAGTTTACAGGTGTGTTTATTATGGCTGCATTATTGATTATTGCAAAGCACAGGTGGACAAGGCAATCAGTAACGGGTAAAAGCATGTCACGGGCTGCATTTGGAGTATATATTTTTCACCCGTTAGTGCTGATCTCTTTATCAGTTATTGCTATAGGCTGGCCAATAGATCCGGGCTATAAATTGTTGATTGTTGGTCCGCTGGCAGTTGCCGGTAGTTTTCTGTTATCGGCGATGCTGGTGAGGATACCCGGCGTAAATAGGGTTATATGATCCGATATTGGACAATGTATGTGCGTAATCGGACATTTTAAGAACTTGTATTTTATTTAAAGTTCTGATTTTTAATTATTTAAAACAATGGCACGATATGCGTGTATAGTAAGATACAGGGTGAGATTTACCTGATTTAGTTGATCGATATCAGTGAGATGTTGTCGAGACTGCGTTCCGGGGTGAGATACGGAACGCATTTTGTTTTTGTATCTCACCCTAAAGAGTGAATTTAAAAGATTTTAAATTTAGAAGTCTCCCCTTCCGGGGGAGATTTAGAGGGGGTTATTGCTTACCTTTTAAACTATCAGCTTTTGCTTTATCACGTTTTTTGAAAAAGCCGCGTAACAGAAAGTTATGCTGAGCTGCCTCAAGATCATCGTTTAATTTGATAGATGCCGCCTGCAGGTTGTTAATGGCTGATTGTGTTTGTACTGCCGCTTTCGGATCGTTTAGCAATACGCCAAGGGCATTATCAGTGCTGTTAAGCTTGTTGCTTGCCTTGGTAAGGTTATTGGTAAGCGTTGATGCATTTGCCGCAGTTTGCTGTAGCTGTGTTACCGCTTGTTTGATCTGGCCGAAAGTAGCCGTGTCTGTTAGCATTTTATCGGCAAGGCCACCTTTGGTATTCATTTTACGGCTAAACTGATCAAGTTGTACCGCCATTAAAGCAGCGCTTTGGGTAGTGGCCTGCAGGTTGCGCATAGCGCCACGTAGCTGTATAGCCATAGTACTGTCGGCCAATAAAGCACCTACGGTACCTTTGCCTTGCAGTATGTTGTGGCTTAATGATTTAAAATCATTGGTGATGGCTAAAAGGTTTTGGTTGTTATCCTGCAGGGTTTTAAGCATATCATCGGTCGAGAGCATTTTTTCAGATTGCAGTACATCGCCATCTTCAATTACCGGGGCTTGTGCAGTGCCGCCTTCTATTACGATGAGTTTATTACCTATTAAACCATCTGAACCAATTTTGGCCATCGCATTTCGGCGGATGTATTGTTGGGTTGCCTCGTCAACATTCATATTAACCTCAACCTTTGATGGGCCAATGAATTTGATAGCGCTGATGGTGCCCACCTTAACGCCCGAAAACCAGATGGCGTTACCTTTTTTTAAACCGGCAACATCGGTAAATATGGCGCTTAACTTTATATTTTTAACAAAGGCCTTTTGCTGACCACCCAGGGTAAATACGCCCAATATGAACAATATAAGGCCGAGTGCCAGGAATATGCCTACTATAATTGATTTTCTGTTTTCTGCTGGATCCATATTAATGGTATATATCTTATCTAAATGTTGTTATTCAATAAAGTTGTAGTCGTAAAAAGGTTTCACCCGGCTATCGGAGGTATTAAATACCTCTTCAAAAGTGCCGGTACGCTGAAACTGTCCGTCTAAAAGCATAGCAATCCTGTCGCCGGTTTGTTTGGCGCAGGTAAGGTCATGTGTTATGATAATGGACGATGTATTATAACGCTGTTGTACCTCGTTGATGAGGTCATTAATTTCGATACAGGTAATAGGATCAAGGCCGGCAGTCGGTTCATCATACAGCATGATCTCGGGATTCAATATCAGTGTACGGGCAATACCAATACGTTTACGCTGACCACCGGATAGCTCAGACGGCATCTGGTTAATAGTTTGCGAAAGCCCTACAGCGTCAAGTACAGTTTCAACCGAAGTGTTAATCTCTCCGCGGGTAAGGTTACGTTTGTTACGTACCAGCGGAAACTCCAGGTTTTTACGTACGGTCATACTATCGTATAAGGCACTGTTTTGGAATGAAAAGCCTATCCTGATGCGGAGTTTCTGTAGATCATCCTCGGTAACGTGGGCGATATCCTGTCCAAACACCTTTACCATACCTTCGTCGGGCTTAAGCAGACCTGATATGATCTTGATCAACACCGATTTTCCGGTACCCGAACGACCAAGCACAACCAGGTTCTCGCCCTGGTAAAGGTCAAGATCGATACCGCGAAGTACGGCATAATCCTGGAACGCTTTTTTTAAGCCCCTGATGCTGATAACCGGGTTGTTATGATCTGCCTGTACTGCTGCTTTCTTCATATCTCAGTTAATTAGCGGAACCAGCCGGTTATCTGTACAATAATAACTTCTTCAATAAATACCAGGAACATAGCGGTAATTACCGCGCCATTTGCCGCTTTGCCCACACCCTCGGTGCCCTTGTTTGAGTTATAGCCCTGGTAGCATCCAACAATACCAATGGTAAAACCAAATACAATTGATTTGATTAGCGATGCCACAAAATCGGTAAAAGTGAGTGGTTCAAAAACTTCCTGGATAAAAGTTGTCCAGGTGGTACCCTCGTTTTGGGTAACGTTTAAATAACCGCCAAACAAGGCCACAAAGCCGGTATATGTTGATAAAATAGGAATGGTAAGCGTGGTAGCTAAAACGCGGGTACATACCAGGTATTTAAATGGTTTTGTACCCGATACCTCCATGGCGTCTATCTGCTCGGTTACCCGCATAGAACCCAGTTCGGCGCCAATGCTCGAACCTACTTTTCCTGAAGCAATAAGCGCTGTAACCAATGGCGCAAGCGCACGCATAATGGCAATAGATACCAGCGAAGGTAGCCATGACTCGGCACCAAATTGCGATAATGACGGTCTTGATTGCTTGGTAAATATCACACCAACAATAAAGCCTGTAACGGATATCAGTGTAAATGAACGTACACCAACCTCGTAACACTGGCGTACAACTTCTTTAAGTTCAAAGGGTGGTACAAAGGCCTCTCTAAAAAAGCGAAGAATAAATTTGTTAATATTATAAAGCGTCAAAAAAAAGTCGCTCAGGCTTTGTTTAAGCTTCGCTAATCTTTTGTTTGTGTGCTTTGGTATGCTTTGCGTATTGTCCATTCAATAGGTACTTGTATTAATATACGGTTACTTCTACAAAACCCGGCCTGAGTTTGTTTGCCGTAATCGTTTTATTTGATTGAAATACTTTTTAAATCGTTTTAAAAACTTCTGCTTAATAAGTAAAATGAAATAAAAGTATTATAAATCAATGCTTTATTTTGATGTTATTAACAGTAATTTTAGACGTTTTTGTTAATTTAAAACTAAATATTGTAAAAAAAGTATTATATCTTACCTCTGTATAAAAAGTAAATTTGATAATAAACCAATTATAAATGCTGTAGCAAAACCCCGGCCAAAAAACGCACCGGTTTTAAGCGGGCAAATTATCAAATACAGTGTTAATGGCAGATTAAATTACAGCTAATTAAATCCTTTTGACCATTTGGGTTAAAAGTTTAAATTTATTTGTCTGCAAACCTAAAGGTTAAAATTTATATAGCGCAGTATAGCTCCTGAAATATCGTTAATGAAGTGTAAAATTTTGATATGTTGCCTTTTTAT
This sequence comes from Mucilaginibacter endophyticus, assembly GCF_003351025.1. GTDB lineage: Bacteria > Bacteroidota > Bacteroidia > Sphingobacteriales > Sphingobacteriaceae > Mucilaginibacter > Mucilaginibacter endophyticus. Next base: position 857,841 of record NZ_QPCG01000001.1, read on the forward strand.
GCTGTGTTTATCAGCATCATTGAGCGCGCAGTCAAATTCATTTCAGTTTTCAAGGCTTGATATTAACAGCGGATTATCGCATAACCAGGTTAACTGTGTTTACAAGGATGATAAGGGCTTTATGTGGTTTGGCAACTTATCCGGGCTTAATAAGTACGATGGTTACAAGATCAAAACTTTTAAGCATGCCAGCAATGATACCACCACTTTAGACGACGATTACATTGTTAGTATAAATCCCGGTCCCGAAAATAAATTATGGATCGAAACCCGGACGGGCTTCAATATCTATGATCCTGCTACCGAAAAATTTACCCGTAACTATAAAGATTTCCTTTACAAAATAAAGCTGTATGACCCCTATATCGCAGCTATTAAGAATGACAGGTTTGGGAACTTCTGGTTTTTGCACCGCAACAAAAATCAGGGGGTGTACAAGTATGATCCTAAAACAAAACTGCTTACCAATTTGGTGCATAAGGATAATGATGACAAATCCATTTTCACCAACATGGTCACTGATCTTTCAGTCGATTCGAAAAAAGGTATCTGGCTGGTATCCAACACCGGTGTTTTGGAAAGGCTTGATCCGGTTACTTATAAGGTTAATTATCGTAAAGCGCTGGGCGAGCTGCCGCCTGGCTTGAGCTCATCATACAAAATATATATCGACAGGCAGGATGATATCTGGGTGTTTGTGCCGAGCTACTCATCAGGGGTGTTTTACCTCAATATGCAAAAAGGCGTATTTAAACATATTGGCAAAGGCCCGGCAGGTACCGGCTTAAATACTGATGTGGTATCTGATCTGGCAGAAGATGATCAAAACAGGATGTGGATAGCCACAGACCACGGCGGTATCAACCTGCTTGATAAGCAAAATTTCAAATTAAGCTACCTGCTTAATCGTGAGGATGATAATAAAACTGTTGGGCAAAACAGCGTTACTTGTGTTTACCGCGATTATTCGGGTATTATGTGGTGCGGTACCTACAAAAGGGGGCTCAGCTATTATCATCCCAGTATTATCAAATTCGCGGGGTATACCCATCACCTGAGCGATCCAAACAGCCTGCCTTTTAGCGATGTAAATAACTTTGCCGAGGATAAGCTGGGCAATATTTGGATAGGTACCAACGGCGGCGGACTTATTTATTGGGACCGTAAAGTAGGCAGCTTTAAACAATATCTGCATAATGCCGGCGATAATAATAGTCTCACTAATAATGTGATAGTTTGCCTGTTCATTGATCATGAGCAAAAACTATGGATTGGCACCTATTACGGCGGGCTTGATTGCTACGATGGCAAAACGTTTAAACACTATAAGCACATCGACGGCGCTACAAACAGCATTTCTGAAAACCGGATCTGCTCCATTATGGAAGATAGCGGCCAAAACCTCTGGGTAGGTACTCTGTCTGCCGGTTTAAATAAGCTTGACCGGAACCGGCGGGTGGCAGCCAGCTATAAATTTGATGGCGATATCACCAAAAATACCATTCATTCAAACTATGTAAGTGCCCTACTTGAGGACAGGCGAAAAAATATATGGGTGGTAACGGCCTATGGTGTAGATATGCTAAATCAAAAAACGAATAGGTTTACCCATTACCTGCATGATGATAAAGATCCCAATAGCCTCGTAAATAATAATACCAATAATATTTTAGAGGATAGCCGGGGGCTGATATGGATCAGTACCCGTGAGGGGCTCAATATTTTTGATCCAGGCTCCAAAAAGTTTACGGCGCTTACCAAACAGGACGGCCTGCCTGATAATACTACGATAGATATCAGGGAGGATGAAAGTCATAATATCTGGGTTAGTACGCCTAATGGATTGTCAAATATTGTGGTTGACAGGAGTAAACCTCAACTGCTATTCCATTTTATAAACTATAACGAAGCCGACGGGCTACAGGGGCGCGAGTTTGCCGAAAATTCATCGGTGAAAACCCGCGAAGGGGAGCTGATTTTTGGAGGTGGTAACGGCTTTAATATTTTTAAACCTTCGGCCCTGCATTTTAATAAAAGTAGTTCGGCGTTGTTGTTTACCGATTTTCAACTGTTTGATAAAAGCCTGTCGGTAGGCGAAAAGGTGAACGGACGGGTAATATTACCCGAATCTATTTCCCAGCTTAAGGAAATAGTGCTTAATTATGATCAGAATGTGTTTTCGATTGAGTTTGCGGCGCTTACGTTCTTCAATCCTGATAAGGTAAAGCTACAATATGCTATGGAGGGTTTCTATGATGGCTGGATCTCGGTTGATAATAAACTACGTAAGGCTACCTATAACCTTGAGCCAGGCGATTATACCTTTAAAGTACGGGCAACTAACAATGAGTTCTGGAACGGGAAGGAAATAGCATTGCATATCAGGATCCTGCCGCCGTTCTGGAAAACTACCTGGGCTTATGTGCTTTATGCTCTGATTGGTATTGGCGCGTTATTTTATTTCAGACAAAGGGGCATTAAAAAGCTACGGGTGCAGTTTTCTATCGAAAAGGAACGTGAAGAGGCCCAGCGTATGCATGAGCTCGACCTGATGAAGATCAAATTTTTTACCAATGTAAGCCATGAATTCCGGACTCCACTATCGCTGATCATGGCCCCGGTTGATAAGATCCTGAAACAGGTTAGCGATCCTGAAACCCGCAGGCAGCTTACTATGATCACCCGGAATGCCAAACGTTTGTTGAATTTGGTTAATCAACTGATGGATTTCAGGAAAATGGAATATCAGGAACTCAAACTCTATAAACGGTCAGGAAATATCATCAGCTTTATTAAGGAACTGTCATGGTCGTTTACCGATATTGCCGATCAAAAGCATATCAGGTTTGTTTTTGATACCGATATTGATGAATTTGTTACCAGTTTTGATCATGATAAAATTGAGCGGATCCTGTTCAATCTGCTTTCAAACGCTTACAAGTTTACGCATGAGGGCGGACAAGTAAGTGTGCTGCTTAGTCTGAAGCAGGGCGATGAAGAGGATGGATATCTGCTGGAGATCAGGGTGGTAGATACAGGTATAGGGATCCCGGCGGCAAAGCGAGAGCGAATCTTTGATCCCTTCTTTCAGCATGATATCCCGGGTTCTATGTTAAACCAGGGCAGCGGGATAGGGCTTGCCATTACAAAGGAGTTTGTAAAACTACACCAGGGAGAAATTTTTGTAGAGAGTGAGCATAACCAGGGGAGTTGCTTTACGGTGATACTGCCATTGCAAAAGCTTGATGAAGCATTGTTTACCGATACAGAACATCACCTGCAGCATGACACGGAGTTTATAGTGGATAGTGATTTGACAAAGCCTGCTCAGCCCAAAGAAACCCGTGATATCAAGAAGCCGACAGTACTGTTGGTAGAGGATAATGAGGACTTCAGGTTTTATATCAAGGATAACCTGAAAGATGCCTTTAATATTATCGAGGCCGAAAATGGCAAAAAAGGCTGGCAAAAGGCATTGGCCCAGCATCCTAACCTGGTAGTAAGCGATATCAGCATGCCCGAGATGAATGGCATCGACCTATGCCGTAAAATTAAGGGTGATTCGCGTACGTCACATATACCGGTGATATTACTTACCGCCCAAACAGGAGAAGAACAACAGATTAAAGGACTGGAAACCGGTGCTACCGATTACATGACTAAGCCTTTCAACTTCGAAATCCTTCACTCTAAAATCAAAAATATCCTCAGTCAGCAGGAAAAAATGCGTAAAACCTATCAAAAACAGGTTGACGTTACGCCAACAGAACTCCAGGTTGATTCGCCGGAGGAGCTGTTTATTAAAAAAGTGTTGATGTTGATAGATGCCAATATCTCTAACCCTAATTTCTCGGTAGAGGAGTTGAGCAGCGAGATGTTTGTAAGCCGGTATACCCTGTATAAAAAAATCCTTCAAATGACCGGTAAAACACCAAATGAACTTGTGCGGTCTATGCGTCTTAAACGTGCTGCGCAGCTGCTTGAAACCGGTCACCTTACCATATCTCAAATCTGTCATAAAGTAGGCTTTAAAAGCCAGAAATATTTTGTGCGCACCTTTAAAGCTGAGTTTAACAGCATCCCCTCAAAGTATCTGGAGGCCATGAACCAGGAGTGACCGTTGATTTTTCTGATTACGTTCATTACGCTGATTTTTTCACTGCCGTGGGTTTAAATACTGCCGCGGGTTTAGCGAAAGCGTAACCCGTGGTGTTGCATGACTAAAGCTTTCAGCTTTAGTATTTATTTTATAGCAAGTAAAGCCAGTACTGTTATGGCTACCGCAAGCGTCCTCGCTTGTGGTAGGTGTTTGCAATCCGCATACTTGTGATCTTTACTTTTTTCATTTTCAAAATCACCTCCTTTTATCGACGGATAAATCGCCCTTGGTGATACTATTATCGCATCAAAATGTCTTTATAGGTAATGCAAATGGGTACACATTTGTAACTATTAGCACCTTTTTATATCAATATTTTACATTAAGTAATTGATGATGAGATTTTTAATATAAGTTGACATTTGTGCCCCCATTTATCCACAACCGGGCTGTTGGTTGCGTATAATTTTACCATCGTTATGATAAATATTAACCATAAACATTTGCTGAGGCAAGGGTTGATATAAACCTAAAAGATAACAAACCAATTTACAGGACAGGATAAACCCTCGGGGGGTGATTGATGGAACAGATGCTTTCAGAGGCGCAGATGAATTATTTTCTGTGCGCGGGGCATCGGCAAGGAGATAAGCGGTATTTCCAGTCTGTATATATAAACGCTGAAAATCTAAATAAAATCAAATACTAACTAACAATCAATTATGGGAAAAATTCTACGAATAGCCTTGCTGTTCTCCTTTATGTTTGTGTGCATCCGGGGGATGGCACAAAACCAGGGAACGGTGGTGCAGGGAACGGTTTCAGACGAAAAGGGCGTTACCCTGCCAGGCGTTACAGTTGCTGTTAAAGATAGTAAGACAACTGTTATTACCGATGTTGACGGTAAATTTCGCCTAACCTTACCGGCCAATGCCAAAATGCTTGTTTTTACCTTCATTGGTGCCGAAAAGCAGGAAGTGGTCATAGGCAGTAAAACAATATTTACTATCACCCTTAAATCAACCACTACAGCGCTTACTGATGTTAACGTAGTAGCCATTGGTTACGGCTCGCAAAGGCGGCAGGACGTTAATGGTGCCATATCATCAGTAAAAGCTGCAGATATTGCCAATATTCCGCAGCCGAGTATTGATCAGTTATTGCAAGGTAAAGCCGCGGGTTTAACCATTACCCAAAACTCGGGTGCTCCGGGTAGTTCAACCTCGGTTAGGGTGCGCGGCGTAACGTCTTTAAGTTTATCAAACGAGCCGCTTTATGTAATTGATGGTGTGCCAATTTCGGGCGATGCTACTAATAAATCAACCAGCGGCCGTTCGCCTCAGTTAACTACCAATAATGATGGGAATGCGGTAAGTCCGCTTGCGCTCATCAATCCAAGCGATATCGAATCTATCGATGTGTTGAAAGATGCATCGGCGACAGCGATTTACGGTAGCCGGGCATCCAACGGTGTAATCATCATTACTACCAAACGCGGTAAAAATGGTAGCGCCCGTGTTAATTACGATGGTTATGTAGGTTACCAGGAGCAGGGCAAATTTTTAAAAATGATGAACCTGCAGCAGTACGCAACGCTGCAAAACGCCATGGCCGATGTAATTGGTACGCAAAAACGTGGTGAATTTGCCGATCCGAGTTTGCTGGGTAACGGTACCAATTGGCAGCACGAAATTTTCAGGAACGCGCCTATGCAAAGCCACCAGGTTTCTATTTCAGGTGGTAAAGAAGGTACAGATTATTACATCTCGGGTGGTTATTTGAGGCAATTGGGTACCATTTTGGGTAACGACTTTACGCGTTACACTATCCGCACCAACATTAACTCGCAGGTAAAGGACTGGCTGAAGGTTGGTACAACTATTTCTGGCAGCCGCACCAATCAAAATGTTTCAATCGGCGATAACAATGGGGTTATCTATGGGGCTTTGTTAAGCGCCCCGGATCAGTCCGTACGTAACGCTGACGGATCTTTTTCTGGTCCTCTGCCACAGGCTAATCAACAAGGCGGACAAATCAATCCCGTAGCCCAGGCCTTGGATATTTACAATAACCTGGTACGCAGTAATTTTAATGGCGGTGTTTATGCCGAAATGAAATTTACCCGCGACCTGTCATTAAGAAGCCAGGTAAACGGCGATTTCAACTGGTCAAACGCCAAGATCTTCCAGCCATCGTATACCTACGGGCCGCTGTTTGTTAACCCAACCGCAAAACTTAACGAGTATATTGCCAATACCGTTTACTGGGGTTGGCAGGAGTATTTAAACTACAACCACACTTTTGGTAAAAAGCATAATGTTGTTGGCTTACTGGGTTATGAGGTTAATGAATCAACCTGGGGCGGTGTTGATGCCGGTGTTCAGAACTTTTTAGGCAACGATCTTAAAACGCTGAACCTTGGTGATGCCAAAACCGCTACTAACGGCGAATATAAAGATGGTCAGGCACTCGAATCGCAGTTTGCGCGGGCTATTTATACATACAATAACAGGTATAGTATTACTGCTACCATCCGTCGTGATAAATCATCTAAGTTTGCCGAGGGACACCAGGTGGGTTATTTCCCGTCGTTCGCGGTATCATGGCGATTGTCTGAAGAGCCTTTCTTTTCGGGGATAAAAACTTTTGCCGATAACGTGAAGCTAAGGGTAGGCTATGGTCAGGTTGGTAACCAGGCGGTGCCAAATTACCTGTATGGTTCGGCCTTAAACTCGTTAACTACCGGTTTAGGTACAGGTTTTACTATTGATAAGGTTGCAAATCCCAACCTAACCTGGGAAACCGCAATTCAAACCGATATTGGTATCGATTTCTCTCTATTCGGCAGGATTGATGCCAGCGTTGATTACTTCGACAAAACATCAAAAAACTTCCTGTTCCAGGCTTCGCTACCGGCGTTTTTGTTGGGCCAGAGTGCCGAATACTCAGGCACAGGCGTAATTGCGCCGCCGTATGTTAATGGCGGTAAACTGTATAACCGCGGTGTTGAATTCACCATCAATTCAAGGAATATCGCTACAACCAATTTCAGGTGGAACACAACGCTGATCTTCTCGAAATATAAAAACAAGGTGGTGTCGCTTGCTAATAGCGTGCCGTTCATTAACAGGAGTGTTGGTGTAAGCTTCCTTTCATTGCCGGTTACCCGTACAGTAGCAGGCGGTCCGGTGGGCGAGTTTTATGGTTATGAAGTTCAGGGCATTTTCAAAACAGCCGATCAGTTACGTAACGCGCCAATTCAGTTTGGTCGCCCGGTGGCTAATAATTCGGCAGGTACCTGGCTTGGAGATGTTCAATATAAAGACCTGAACCACGATGGTAAAATTGACGAGGCCGATCAAACCAGTTTAGGCAGCGGTAACCCTAAGTTTACTTATGGTATCACCAACTCGTTCAGTTATAAATCGTTCGATTTGTCTTTCTTCCTTAACGGATCATACGGTGCTAAGATCTTTAATGTGCTTAACTACTCTATCAGCGGGTTATCAGGCTTGTACCAAAATCAACTGGCTTCAGTAGCTAATTTCTGGACACCTCAAAACGCTAACTCAAATATCCCGGCACCACGCGGTGGTGATAATCCTAACCTGAAAAATTCTGATAGGTTTATCGAAAGCGGATCATTCCTGCGGGTGCAGAATGTAAGTCTTGGCTATAATCTGCCACTATCATGGATCAGGCATATCAAGCTTAACCGTCTTAAAGTTTATGTGAGTGGTCAAAACCTGTATGTGTTTACCCCATACAAAGGCCTCGACCCGGAAATTGGATCAATAAACCAGGACGCGTTTTTGAATGGTGTTGATATCGGCAGGTATCCTTCGCCACGTACCATCACATTTGGACTTAACGCTGAATTTTAATTTTTGGATGAACCTGATATGAAAAGATATATAAAATATTTATTAGGGCTAACGGTTGTAACAGGCGTTACTACAAGTAGCTGTAAAAAGGACTTCTTTAATCGTCCGCCGCAAAGTGCCATTACACTGGATAACTACTATAAAACCAATGACCAGGTGGTTGCCAGCACTAATGACCTGTATAGCGCGGTTTGGTTTGGCTGGTGCGGTAAAGCGGGCTGGTCAATAACCGAGCTGATGGGCGGCAATGGCCGTACCTACTCGTCGGACATTGTGAATTTTGAAAATTTCTCGGTTACCGATGCCAACTTTGAGTTGGGTGGCGCGTGGAACTCGTTGTACATTGTAGTAGCCCAGGCCAATGCATTGATCAATAACCTGCCCGTAAAAGTAGGTGCAGGCGTTGATAAGGCAGTGATAAATAATGCCCTCGGTGAAGCGCATTTGTTCCGTGCCCTGGCTTACTTCCATCTGGTACGTACCTGGGGGCCGGTACCTATCATCGAAAACAGTTTGGATTATGTATCAAACTACCAGATCAATACCAACCCAATCCCCGATGTGTATAAGTTTATTGTAAACGATTTGAAGTTTGCTGAGGATAACCTGACCAAGATGGGGCCGCGCAGTGGTAAGTCATCGGGTCGTGTTTCAAGCGGGTCTGCATCGGCATTGCTTGCCAAAGTTTACCTGTATATGCAGGATTATCAAAATTCGCTTGCCGAAGCCAATAAAGTGATCAGCAGCGGCGAGTTTAAGCTATACGGTGTTGATGTAGCCGGTAAAACATTTGCCGATTTGTACTTAACCGCGAATAACAATAATGAAGAGTCAATTATTCAGCTGCAATGGTCGGCAACCGGTGGGTATGGAAAGGGTAATCCGCAACAGGCCTCATTCGCGTACAATTCAATCATAACCGGTACAGGCGATGGTTACGGCGTATTGGCGCCAACTTTCGATCTGCAGGATATGTATGAATCAGGCGATTTGCGCAGAAAAGCTACCATTATGCTCCCTGGCGATCATTATCCCGAAATAAACCAGGCTGCGGGAGGTTACACCTTGCCCGATAACGCGAACTCGCAAGGAACGCATGCCCAGGTTAAAAAATATGTAGTTGGTACCCCTGCAGATAACGGAGGTTTGGGCGCGGCGCAATCTGCCGCGAACAATACCTACATGATGCGTTACGCCGAAGTTTTCCTGATCAAGGCCGAAGCCATTATGGCCGGTGCTAAAACCAGCAGTGATCCGGAAGCTTTGGCTGCCATCAACAAAATCAGGAACCGGGCTGGTTTAGGCAATCTTACTACTATTAAACGCGGGTATTATTTGCCAAACCCGGCTCTTAAATTGGCTGGTGCCCCGGCTAATACGCCAAAAGAGCTTTATCGTGATGATATCCTGGACGAAAGAAGGCGTGAGTTTGCTTTTGAAAATGATTTTTGGTTTGATCTGGGTCGACTGGATGGGTATAACGTAACCTCGCACCCGATAGCTATCAGCATAATCAAAAATCAGGATAGGGGGACCTCTGATAACAGCACACCACCGCAGCGTTATGGCAACGAATATAATTCGACTGTTACGGATGCTAATTTCCGGTTGGCATACCCGGCTACCGAAGTAGCATCAAACCCTAAGTTAAAAGACGCACCGGTACCTTATGTATTTAAATAATCAAACCATGAAAAAGATATTTCAACAATCCAAAACATATTACTGGATGCTGTCGGTTTTGATGGTATTTGGTATGGCCTCGTGCCGTAAATATAACGATAGGGGTACCGGTGGCACCGGCGCACCTAAAATTACCAGGGTAAGGTATATCAGCAAAACAGATACCATTAAAAATGTGTCACACCCGGTAAACCTTGATTCGGCCAATGTTTATGATGATATCAAACTGGTTAAGTTTGATTCGACGGTAACGCAGGGGCGTTTAAATACCCAATATGCCATTATTGGCGAAAACCTGTTGAACACCACGCATGTATACTTTAACGGCACCGAGGTTTATTTTAACCCTGCCCTGGTAAGCGATAAAACCATTATTGTTACCATAGGCTCAAATGTGCCATTCGGGCCAAGCCAGTCAAACAAGCTTACAGTTGTAACCACGCAAGGTAAGGTTGATTATGATTTTAGCATAGCGCAGCCACCTCCGGTAATTACCACATTTGCGCCACTTGCAGCCGGCGCGGGCGATATTGTGACTATAACCGGCAGCGTATTTAATGATGTTATCAGCGTTAAGTTTGATGATACCCCGGCCGAAATTGTAGGCACACCAACAGCTACCGAAATAAAGGTTAAGGTGCCTGCCGGTATTGTACAGGCTTATGTATATGTAACAACAGCGGGTGGTACAACCAAGTCTGCGGCTTCATTCGGCTTTAAGTATTTGATTTATGGCGATGACCTTACGCTGTACTGGGGTGGTAATGGCGGCGGTTATGACGGATACGGCAGTACCCGCGACTATGCCAGCACAGCCCATGTAAAACGCGGTACACATGCTATTGCAGTTAATGTTGATAACGGTTATGGTGCATTGCAGTTAGGTTACGGCGGTGCTACTTTAAACGTTGCGGCATCGGGCTTAACCTCAATAAAAGTATCAATTTATGGTGGCGCCAACTTCAAAACCGGCGATAGGGTGCAGTTGGTAGTAAATGGTGGTTATGATAAGGCGGTGCCGCTTACTATTGTACCGGGCGCTTACACGGATTTTACCATCCCGTTAAGCAGTTTGGGCAACCCTGCAACCATATCCGAAATTACTTTCCAAACATTAGGCGTTGCGGCACCAGCAACCTTCTATGTTGATGATCTTGGGTTTATTTAAATTCTATAGGGTCGCCGGCGTGCAAGCGACGGCGACCCTTACTTTCAAAATTTAACAGTATGAAAGTTTATAGTTCAATAGTCTGTATGTTACTACTGCTGCTGGCGGCAGGCAAAGTGCATGCTCAAAAGAACCTGATTACCAACGGTGGTTTTGAAGAGGAAATGTATGGTTGGAATGATGGCGGTGTTAAACTTACTCCCTGGGATGCGAAAACAGGTAAAAACAGTTGTGCTATCATCGCTACAAATGCTGCAAACTGGTTGGGGGTTGATCAGCAGGTAGTTATTCCTAAAAAGGCCGGTAAGCTGGAAGTAAGCGCATGGCTTAAAACCATCAATGTAATGAAAGGCAAAGATGATTGGAACGGGGCGGTTTTTAGTGTCGAGTTTTTGGATAAGGCAGATAAAAAGGTTGGCGAGGGTATAAATATAGTTACACTAACCGGCGACCATGCCTGGGAGCTGGCTTCGAAAGAGGTTTTAATCCCTGCCGGAGCTGTTCGGTTTAAATTGCTTTTGGTGATGGGGTATGCTACGGGTACATTTTTGATTGATGATGTTGCCGTGAAGGCGATAATGAGCGATCCGGTAACAAAAAATTAATATTTAATTGTGCGATTGATATTTTGTAAGTATAAAAGTGTTAAATTAGTATCATCAATTAGCAAACTTATTTTAGTGGGATTTTATGATGACAAGTAATGTAATGCGAGAGATAACTCCGCTAACTCCAAGTGATTGTTTTACTATTTTTTCGAGGGTAAAAAAGAAATTCGACTTTCCGCTTCATTATCATGACGAGTATGAGCTTAACCTAATTATCAATGCCAAGGGCGCCAAAAGGGTAGTGGGTGGTCATATTGAGGTGATTGAAGAGGTGGAGCTGGCGCTGATTGGTCCTAATTTATATCATGCCTGGTTTACGCACCAATGCCAGAGCGAGGATATAACTGAGGTTACCATTCAGTTTCATAAAGATCTGTTTGATGAAAAATTTCTGAAACGCAATCAGTTGAGCTTTGTTAAAAGCATGCTGGAGCGCTCACAGCGGGGGATTTCTTTTTCGGCGGAGACTATCTACGCGCTTAAGGACAGGATAACACAGTTGGATAAAAAAACAGGGTTCGACTCAGTGTTGGAGCTATTGTCTATCCTGCATGATCTGTCTATCTCTCGTAACATGAAAATGCTGTCGGATCCAAGCTTTACCAATGAAAAGTTTTATTACAATAGTCGTCGTATCGAGAAGGTATTTGAGCATATGAACCTCAACTACAATAAGCAAATAACACTTGCTGAGGTAGCTAAAATTGCGAATATGCCCGAAGCTTCATTTAGCAGGTTTATAAAAAAACGCACCGGTAAAACCTTTATTGATAGTTTAAACGAGATTAGGCTTGGTCACGCCTCCAGGATGCTTATTGATTCAACTACTACTGTGGCCGAAATAGCTTACAAATGTGGTTTTAATAATATCTCAAATTTCAACAGGATCTTTAAGCGCAAAAAGATGTGTATTCCCAAGGAGTTCAGGGAAACCTATACCGGAAACCGCGTATTTATTTAACTGGTATTTATTTGACCGGGTAGTTAGTTAAAAATATATCATCCGGTCGATAAAGTTAAATATAAGGTTAAAAAAGTATTATAAAATTGCTGATAATAAATTCATTTTTGGGTAAGGCCAATTAAGGTGTCTGAACTCGAATTTTTGGAATTTATGAATTCGTCGAATTTATTGTATTTGACCATTTTAAACCAGGATTAATATTCTGACAATTATTTAATTCAAAAAATTCCGGTTCAGACAAATTCAGACAAGATGAAGTTACACCTGCTTGATGTTGCCATTATAGTTTTATACCTGCTCAGCACCATTTTTATTGGTTTATGGTACCGTAAAAAAGCCCGAGAAAACAAGGAAAGCTATATGCTTGGCGGCAAATCTTTACCCTGGTATAAGTTGGGTTTAAGTGATGCCTCCGATATGTTCGACATCAGCGGCACCATGTGGATGGTGAGCCTGTGCTTTGTTTACGGCATGAAAAGCATTTGGATCCCCTGGCTTTGGCCGGTATTTAACCAGGTGTTTTTAATGATGTACCTGTCGCGCTGGCTTCGCCGGTCAAACGCGGCTACCGGTGCCGAATGGCTTGCAACGCGCTTTGGCAAAACAGGGCCGGGCGTAACAGGGTCAAATGTGGTGGTTATTGCGTTCGCGCTGTTAAGCTGTTTTGGTTTTTTAGCTTACGGATTTATAGGTTTGGGCAAGTTTATAGAAATATTTATTCCCTGGGATTTGATTAAAGCTTACGTGCCTTTCAGCGTTGCGCCTCAGTATGTGCCGCATGTGTACGGCATCATATTTACACTGTTCGCCATGTTTTACTCTATCATAGGCGGCATGCACAGTATTGTGCTTGGCGATATGATCAAATACGGCATCATGACGGTGGCCTGCGTGTGGATTGGTTTTATAGCTGCCGGTAAACTTAACGGGAGCCACCTCAATGTGCCTGATGGCTGGTATAGCCCCTTCTTTGGTAAAAACCTCGGCTTGAGCTGGACAGGGATTATCGACGAAGTAAATAATAAGATCAAAGCAGATGGTTACTCACTGTTCGGTTTGTTTTTCATGATGATGACCTTTAAAGGCTTCTTCGCGGCAGTGGCCGGGCCGGCACCCAATTATGATATGCAAAAGATCCTCTCTACACGTTCGCCTGAAGAGGCCAGCAAAATGAGCGGCTTTGTAAATATCATATTGTTGCCTATCCGCTATTCGCTTATTGTGAGCTTGACCATACTGGGGCTGCTGTTTTATCACCAAATGGATTTGAAAGATGCCCATGGTGCTATCGATTTTGAACGCATTCTGCCGGCCGTGATCAATAACTTTTTACCTGTTGGTTTAGTCGGCCTGTTATTGGCAGGTTTATTAGGCGCTTTCATGAGCACTTTCAGCGGCACCATGAACGCGGCACAGGCTTATATCGTGAACGATATCTACCTTAAATACATTAATCCTAAGGCCTCTACAAAAAAAATCATTACAGCCAATTACCTTGTAGGTGTTTTTGTGGTAGCGGTAGGGGTGATCCTCGGCTTTTTTGTAAAGGATGTGAACAGTGTATTGCAATGGATAGTGTCGGCTCTTTATGGCGGTTATATAGCGAGTAATGTGCTTAAATGGCATTGGTGGCGCTTTAATGCCAACGGGTTCTTTTATGGGATGCTTTCGGGGATCTTATCGGCTATGATCTTCTCGCTCATTATCCCGTCTGTTGAGCTGTTGTACTGGTTCCCGGTGCTGTTTGCTATTTCGCTGGCGGGTTCAATTATCGGCTCTTATGCCACAGCACCAACAGATGTGGCCGTGCTGCGGTCGTTTTATACAACGGTGAGGCCATGGGGCTTCTGGGGGCCTGTAAAGGCTATGGTGCTGGAAAGTGATCCATCCTTTGCGCCTAATAAAAACTTTAAGCTGAATATGTTCAACATGGTTATCGGTACCATAACACAATGCTGCCTTACCATATTGCCCATGTACCTGATACTGGCACAAAAAACATCCCTCATAGTTACCGTAGCCATACTGGTGGTTACCATAACCATACTGAAAAAAACATGGTGGGATAAATTAAAAGACTATTGATAAAAAATTATATGACGCAGGAATTTAACCAAAGACTAAGCCAATTACAAGCCGAACAAGAGCAATTAATTAACCGGAAAAATCAGGTTGAGGAAACTGGCAACGGTATTTTCAGCCGGTTTAAATATCCTGTGCTTACAGCCGCCCATACCCCGCTGGAGTGGCGGTATGATCTTGACGCCAAAACCAATCCGCATTTAATGGAACGCTTTGGTATTAACGCCGTTTTTAATGCGGGTGCTATAAAGTTCAACGGCAAATACCTTATGGTAGCCCGCGTTGAAGGGGTCGATCGTAAATCATTTTTTGCCGTAGCCGAAAGTGAAGATGGTGTCAATGGTTTTAAATTCTGGGATTATCCTATTGAGTTGCCTCAAACTGAAGATCCGGATACTAACGTATACGATATGCGTCTTACCCTGCATGAGGATGGCTGGATCTACGGGCTTTTTTGTACCGAGCGTCGTGACCCTGAAGCGCCGTCACATGATCAGTCGATGGCGGTTGCAGCCTGTGGTATTGCGCGCACAAAAGACCTGGTAAAATGGGAGCGCCTGCCCGATCTGAAAACCAATTCGCCCCAGCAGCGTAATGTGGTTTTACACCCTGAATTTGTCGACGGTAAATATGCTTTGTATACGCGTCCGCAGGATGGTTTTATAAGCGCCGGTACCGGCGGTGGCATAGGTTTTGGCTTGTGCGATACTATGGAGAACGCAGTAGTTGATACAGAAACCATCATTCATAACAAAAGTTATCATACAGTTTACGAAGCCAAGAACGGGCAGGGGCCGGCACCTATTAAAACAGAAAAAGGCTGGCTGCACCTTGCGCATGGTGTACGTAATACGGCCGCGGGTTTACGCTATGTACTATATCTGTTTATGACCGATCTGCACGACCTCACTCAAGTAATTTACCAGCCTGCGGGATACTTTCTGGCCCCGGTTGGAGATGAGCGTGTAGGTGATGTATCTAATGTGGTGTTCTGCAATGGTTGGATATCCGATGAGGACGGAACGGTATATGTTTATTATGCGTCATCAGATACCCGCATGCATGTTGCTACCACTACAGTTGATAAGTTGATTGATTATGCGATGAATACACCTGCGGATGCCTTGCGTTCGGCCTCGTCAGTACAGGCGGTATATAACATCATTGATAAAAACAAAGGCTTGGGTCAGTTACAGGAAGCCAGCGCCTGAACTCTTAGCCTCTGATTATATGTTCTTCGTCTTTTAAGCAGGGGTGGTGCGATTCCCCTCTTGAGAGAGTGTAGGGGTGTGTTCTTTGTTTAAGGAATACATCCTTACAAACACCTAACTAATTACTAAACATCTAAAACCATACACCATTCAACGCGTGTTAAATGCTGTTATGGGAGGCGTATGCCTGTAAACTACGATAAATAATATGGCTCAATCATTAAACATCATTTCAGAAGATCAGCTTCATGCCTTTAGCATCGAGCTAACAGATGAATTAAAAAACATCCTTAGCTATTGGCTCAGCTATACAGTTGATGAAGTGAATGGTGGTTTTTGGGGCAAGATTGATAATGATAATCAGGTTACAGCATACGCGGCCAAGGGGTCGGTGCTAAACGCGCGGATCCTGTGGAGTTTTTCGGCTGCTTATAATCAAAACCCTGATGAGGCTTACCTGCGGGCGGCCAGTCGGGCTTATGATTATATTAAAACGTGCTTTGTTGATAACGACTTTGGTGGTGTTTACTGGTCAGTTGATTATAAGGGCAGTAGGCTTGACACCAAGAAACAGGTATATGCCAATGCCTTTGTTATTTATGCCCTAAGTGAATACTATATCGCCTCAAAGCTTGAAACGGTAAGGGAAGAGGCCATTAGCCTGTATCGGCTTTTGGTAGCCAAAAGCTATGATCAGGATAAAACCGGGTACTTCGAAGCCTTCACGTGCGATTGGCAACCGCTTGGTGATCTGAGGTTAAGCGCCAAGGATGCCAACGAAAAAAAGACCATGAACACCCACCTGCACGTACTTGAAGCTTATACCAACCTGTACCGCATCTGGCCTGATGATGGACTTAAACAACAGATTGAAACCCTGATCAATAACTTCTTTGATCATTTTATTGATGCTGTAACGGGGCACCTTGTGCTGTTTTTTGATGAGAACTGGAACCGCCGTTCGGACACCGTATCGTATGGACACGATATTGAAGCTACCTGGCTTTTGCTGGAGGCTGCCGAAGTTATCGGTAACAATGAAATGATAGCAAAGATCAATAACGTTTGCATCGCGATAGCAGAAGCAACTATACAAGGTTTGGATGCAGATGGCGGTTTATGGTATGAATATGAGCCGGTAGAAGGTCATCTCATTAAAGAAAAACACTGGTGGGTACAGGCCGAAGCCATAGTTGGTTTTTACAATGCATGGCAGGTGAGCGGTAATGAAAAATACCTTCAGCTTGCCCTCAATAACTGGGCTTTTGTAAAAGATAAAATATTAGATAAACAAAACGGCGAATGGTTTTGGGGCATTAAAGCCGATGGCAGTATTATGCCGGGCGAAGATAAGGCCGGCCTCTGGAAATGCCCGTATCATAACAGCCGGGCGTGTATAGAAATTATTAAACGAATAAAAACATTGAAATGAAATTAATAAAAGTGTTCATAGCGGTTTTGCCTTTTGCCATCTTGATTATGGTGGCATGCAAAAAAGGCAGCAAGCCTGCGCCCGATCCAGCTCCGGTTGTTGTTGATCAGGGTAATGGCGGGGCGACTGGCCCTATCACAGCGCCAACCGATCCTTCGGTATCGGCAACACAAGGTTTTTTCCTTGATGATTGGCAGGGTAAAACCTTCACTAAACCGGCTACTGTTGATGCCGCAAAGCCAACAATCAGTACCTCAATAACTGTTACTGCCGATTTTAGCCAGGTGGTTTCAAAAGTGTCTAAATACCTGTTCGGCAATAATATCAACCCTTTTACGGGGCAGTATACCGATGCCAGCACGGTAACCAATATCACCAACCTTTCGCCAAATATTATCCGCGCACCGGGAGGAAGTATCTCAGATATCTATTTCTGGGATTTACCTGCTTCCGCTAAACCTGCCGATGTGCCAGATCATCCTTTGAAAGCGGATGGTTCGGTTGATAGCGGAACAGGTTATTGGAGTGGTAATGTGAATGATGGCTGGTCGTTGAGTTTAAGCAATTATTACAATCTGCTTCAAAAAACAAATACTACCGGTATTATCACGGTAAATTATGCCTATGCAAGGTATGGTACCAGCGATGATCCTGTTGCTACCGCGGCGCATCTTGCCGCGCAGTGGGTGCGTTATGATAAGGGTAAAACAAAATATTGGGAGGTTGGCAATGAGTGTTATGGCAATTGGGAAGCCTGTTACCGCATTGATGTAAGCAAAAACAAGGATGGGCAACCGGCGATTATTACCGGCGATTTGTACGGGAAACATTTTAAAGTTTTTGCCGACTCGATGCGTAAAGCTGCCGCTGATATTGGTACAGCCATAAAAATTGGCGCTGTGCTGCATGAAAGTGCCGATAATTCAAATCACACCATTGTAGCTAACTGGAACCCCGGTGTGTTGGGGCAGATAGGAGACAAGGCCGACTTTTTTATAGTGCATAACTATTACACCAACTATAATGAAAACTCAAACGCCTTAACTATACTTAACACCGCGCCGGCATCATCAAAAACAATGATGGATTATGTTAAGGGAGCGATACAAACCGCTGGGATACCACAGAAACCTATCTCACTTACCGAATGGAATATATTTTCGTCGGGTTCAAAGCAGCAGATTTCCAACATTGCAGGTGTACATGCTGTAATGGTTTTAGGCGAAATTATTAAAGACCAGTACGGGCAGGCCAGCAGATGGGACTTGGCAAACGGTTGGAGCACCACGCCTGCTGGTGACGATCATGGTCTGTTTAGCTATGGGCAGCCCGATGCGCCGGATTTTACGCCACGCCCTGCGTTTTATTATATGTACTATTTCCAGAAGTTCTTCGGTGATAGAATGATCAGTTCGTCGGTAAGCGGAAGCTCGGATATTGTGAGCTATGCCTCATCATTTAATTCGGGCGAAGCGGGTGTGGTGTTGGTTAATAAAAGCACAACCGATCAGGTGGTGAATATCAGCTTTAACAACTATTATACAGGCAGTAATTACTATTACTACACCCTAAAAGGAGGTACAGATAACGGCGAGTTTTCGACTAAGGTATTGGTGAATGATAATGGCCCAGCCATTGCGTATGGAGGCCCTTCAAATTATAAAACCATCGCCGCAAGCTCAACTGCTACCAGTGGTGGTATCAAAGTAAATGTGCCGGCAAGGGGAGTGGTGTTCTTGGTAGCCGATAAGAAATAATGCGGGCAGAAGTTTAGCCGGAAAGCTTTAATTTCAAATGCTGAATCATAAGCATCAATAAGAAGATAAGTGCCAAAGAATAGTTTTTTTAAAGGAATAATTATTTTATGCATGTTGGTTAGTAGTTCAACTGTCAATGCGCAACTATTTGAACCTGCTGATAAAAAAGCTACTGCCGAAACCCGGCAGCTTTTCTATAGTATGCAGCGTTTGCTGAATGTTGGTATAATATTTGGACATCACGATGATTTAGCTTATGGGGTTGGCTGGCGCGATGAGCCTGGACGCTCAGATGTGAAAAGCGTTACCGGGGCATACCCGGCCATGTATGGCTGGGACCTGGCCCGGATTGAGCATGATAGTATTCATGATATCAACGGTATTGCTTTTAAACAACAAAAACAGTTTGTAAAAGATGTTTACACGCGCGGAGGGATCAATACTTTTTGTTGGCACATGGATAACCCTGCCAATGGTAAAACGGCCTGGGATACAACGCAGCATACGGTTAAAGATTTGATTCCGGGTGGTACCTTTAATAGTGCTTACGTTGCCTATCTGGATCGGGCTGCAAATTATTTAGCAGATATGAAAGGGGCGGAAGGCGAAGCAATCCCTATATTGTTCCGCCCTTTTCATGAGCTTACAGGCAATTGGTTTTGGTGGTGTAAAAACACCAGTACGCCCGAGGAGTTTAAAACGCTGTGGCGCTTTACTATCGATTATTTGCGGGATAAAAAGAAACTGCATAACCTGCTCATTGTATATTCGGCGGCCGATTTTGAATCGGAAGATGAATTTCTGGAACGCTACCCGGGCGATGCATATGCCGATTTTATAGGATTCGATAATTATTGTACGCAAAGCGTTGAAGGTTATCAAGCTAAATTGGATAAACGCCTGGGTATTGTTGATGCCATCGCCGCGAAGCACCGTAAAATATCATGCCTGCCAGAAACCGGCTATGAAGGTATACCCATTGCTAACTGGTGGACAGATGTGTTACTGAAAACCCTTGCTAAACATAAAGTTTCATATGTAATGGCCTGGCGCAACGGAAATGATCATCATTACTATGTGCCCTATCCCGGTCAAACCAGTGCCGATGATTTTATAAAGTTTTATAAAAGTACGCAAACCATTTTTCAAAACAGGATAACGCCGCTAAGTATTTATGGTAAACCTAACTGGAAACAGTAGTTCATAGTTCATGGATGATAGTTCATAGCAAAAAGAAGGCGTTTTGCTTTTAGCCTTACGCTTTCTGCTTTAAAACAACCAATCCCGATATTCCCGCCAATAATGAAGCTAATAAGATCCCATATTTAGCCTGTTCAATCATTTCGGCCTGGTCAAAAGCCAGCGCCGAAATAAACAACGACATGGTAAACCCAACGCCGGCCAATAAAGCCACGCCGGTCATTTGTTTCCAGGTTGAACCTGCGGGGAGTTGAGCGCCAAACTTTACCATGAGCCAGGTAAATAACAATACGCCGGTAAACTTCCCGGCCAGCAAGCCAATGGTTACACCCATGCTCACCGGATTAATAAGCGACGAAAAAAAGTCATGACCAATCACAATTCCCGCGTTAGCTAAAGCAAAAAGCGGCATAATTACAAATGCTACCCAGGGGTGCAGTGCATGCTCAATTTTTTGAAGAGGAGTTTCGGCGTCAAGACTTAGTTTCTTTATGTTATCAATAAGATGGTGCTGTTCGGGAGTAATAAGGGTGCTGTTATTGGGTATTTCATTTTCGAAATCAATCAGGTATTGTTTTACCGATCGAGCGTAGCCCGCCTCATTGATCCGTGTGCGTGCCGGTATTGTAAAGGCCACCAGTACACCAGCAATAGTTGCATGAATGCCCGAGAGTAAAAAGGCTATCCAAACAGCAAAACCTATTATCAGGTAAAAGGGAGTGCTCCTGATCCCCATTTTATTGCCAATAAGCAGCAGCACCAATAACCAAACTCCAACAGTAAGCGGCATAAGTGCTATATGGCTGCTATAAAACAGGGCGATAACTAAAACGGCCCCAAGGTCATCAGCAACTGCTAATGCAGACAAGAAAACTTTTACTGATGATGGAATATGTTTGCCGGCCATAGATAATAGGGCCAATGCGAAAGCAATATCGGTAGCCATCGGGATACCCCAGCCATGGGCCGATGGTTTACCCGCGTTGAAAAGGAAGAAGATCAAAGCAGGTACAAGCATTCCGCCTAAAGCAGCGAACATGGGGAGTGATGCTTTTTTTACTGAGGATAATTCGCCGGCCATAAACTCACGTTTCAGTTCGAGGCCAATCACGAAAAAGAACAAAGCCATGAGGCCGTCGTTGATCCAGAGGTGCAAGGGATGGTCTAAAACATATTTATCAAAGCCTAAGGACAGTTTGAGATCCCAAAGCTCATGATAACTATGCTGAAAAGGTGAGTTTACCCATATTATGGCTATAATGACGCTGATAAAAAGCACAATACCACCTGTATGTTCCTGGTTTATGAATTTGCTTACCGGCTGTGTAATTTTATCAATAGGGTAGCTTTGTTTCATTGTTGCCTAAAATAAGTAATTAAGTTTGATTTCTTGACGAAATGCCCCTTCGAATACCACCCGGGTAAAACAAAAAGCGGCAGTAAAGTATTTACCAATAAAATATCAGCTATGAACAACTATCAGCAAAAATGGATAAATACATTGCAAAACGCCCACGTATATGGTTGGGAAATAAAAGCGCAGGGAGATGATATTTTTGTAGAGATGCCCCACGTTACCGATCTGAAACTGATCAGGGATAACCTGCCCGAAACGCTGGCGCTGATGGCTTTGGATATTAATTTACCGAAGGAGAGGCTGAAGTTTGTTTTCCACAACGGATACGAGCAGTTTGAGTACTTGCTTAATCCAGCTGCTGAGGATCTGGAACGGGAGGGCTAAAATCAACGGTTGCAGTTTCGTCGGGTAATTTTTCCTGGGTTTTATCCGAATCGATTTTGGCCATGGTTGATACCACCACCACCGAGATTCCCATACAGGCAATCAGGATAAATGAAGCACGAAGTGTGGCAATACCTGCTATAAAACCGATAACCGGCGGGCCAACTAAAAAGCCCATGAAGCCGATGGTTGATACAGCTGCCAAAGCTACTCCCGGTAACATTGTTTTTGATTTGCCCGCTGCGCTGTAAACCATTGGTACTACCGATGACACGCCCGCGCCAACCAGTAAAAAACCTGCCATAGCGGTATAAACATGAGGAAAAGCAACTGCTATTAACAAGCCTGTGGCAGTTAACGAACCGCTGACCTGTAAGGTACGTTTTAATCCAAATTTATGCGCGAACCAGTCGGCAACAAAGCGGCCACCCGCCATGGTGAACATAAATGTGGTAAATCCTATACCAACCAATGCCTGCGGAGCAAGTACAACCTTCTTAAAGTAAATCACACTCCAGTCAAACATGGCGCCTTCGCAAATCATCGAACAGAAAGCGATAATACCTAATTTGATAAGTGATTTATCCGGCATTACAAATACGGGGCCTGCATCAGTCACTTTATCATCTTTCAGGTAACGGGCGGCTACTGCAACACCAATACCTATCACTACCAGCATTAGTGAAAAATGATGAAATGGGGCAATCCCCTTGGCTATCATAAAAGTGCCTATGCCGGCACCGGTAAAACCGGCCAGACTCCACAAGCCGTGAAAAAATGCCATGATAGGACGTTGGTAAAGCTGCTCGGTAGCTACAGCCTGCGTATTTACAGCTATGTTTACGGAGTTGCTTGCAAAGCCAAAGCAAAGCAGGCATATGATAAGCTGGAAGGTATTTTGCGCCAGGCCTAAAGTTACCATTGCCATAGCGTAAACTAATAGAGCGCCAATAACCAGTTTTTTACTGCCTATTTTGGTAATGATCCAACCGGAGAAAGGCAAGGAGCACATCAAACCAACAGGCAAAGCAAACAATACAGCACCTAAACCCGCTTCGGACAAGCCCATGTTTTGCTGAACAGTGGCAATGCGCGATGCCCAGCTTGAGAAACTTAACCCCGCCATAAAAAACATAGCCCCTACGGCAATACGTAGTGTAAGTTTGTTGATGGTATCTTTTGAATTGGGTAAGTTGCTCATGTTAAAATAGTATTCATAGTGTCAATTTGACACTATGAATAAACCACACAAATATAAGGTAATTAATTATACTTTTAATAAGCTAAATCGTTTTTTACTTTTAGGTGGAATAATTGCGGTAAAATAGAAACCCCGACTTAAATATAAGCCGGGGTTTCTGTGTTTTGAGCCTTATTGTTTCAAATTAAACGAGCCCTGAACATTTCGGTGAATTTCGTCAGTAAAGAAATCCTGCATATCGGCCTGGAATGTTCCCTGAATGGTTCCGAGGTAGCCGCTTGTTGCAAATTGTGTAACTTTTACCTTTCCTAAGCCTGGCATAAGCTCAAGCTCGCCAATGGCTAATTTTTTCAGGTTGAATGTGCCTGTAGATTTACCATCAAAACCGAGGAACAAATCATAGTCGCCACCACCGGTTATATATGCGTCCCCGTCGGGTACCGGTGGGGTGTTAGAATCAAGAATGACTGAAAAAGAGGTTGTTTTATCGGTATAAGTCTTTCCGTCGATCTTAAATATAATAGTACCCACAGCGCCTATAGCTAATCCATCTCCGGTTATATTGGTAGCCCCGGGATCAGTTCCTGTACCCGTACCTGTACCCGTTCCGGTGCCTGTACCCGTTCCTGTACCTGTACCTGTACCTGTTCCCGTACCTGTACCTGTACCTGTTCCTGTACCAGTGCCTGTTCCTGTACCTGTACCTGTACCTGTACCAGTTCCTGTACCCGTTCCCGTCCCAGTACCTGTTCCGGTAGTCGGGGTTACTGCAATTGCTTTTGTTTCTTTGTCGGGGCCAAGTGGTGGATCGAGTTTACAACTGCTTATGGAGGCTGTTATAAATAGGAGAGTAATTACTTTATGGTAATTTTTCTTCATATGCATACAAAGGGTGTGATAGTTTATGGTTTTAATAATTTAAATATAAGTATTTTAACCCTTTGTACGCAAATATGATTTTTTGGATACAAATATATTGTGAAAAGGTTTGTGAAGATTTTTTAGCCGCAGTCTCCGTCCGGACTACATGATTCTCCTTCAATAATATCAAATGCGGGTTTAGGGTTTTCCAGTTGCCAGCCCGCGAAAGCTTTGGCAAGTGTATCTTTAAAAACCGCCACTTCCTGCGCGCCGGAAACCGCATATTTACGGTTCATTACAAAAAACGGAACGCCTCGTACGCCTAAGTATTGAGCCTCGGCAATGTCGTGTTTTACATCATCGGCATAGCTGTCGGTTTCAAGCGTTAGTTTAATTTCATCGGCGTTGAGGCCTATCGCTGTACCCAGCTCAATAAGGGTTTGGTTGTCATCAATATTGCGGCCTTCGGTAAAATATGCCTTAAACAAAGCCTCTTCGGCAGCATCGCCCAGGCCATGTTTTTTTGCCAGATGAGCCAGCCTGTGCGCGTTAAAACTGTTTGCTACTACCGATTTGCTGAAATCATAGGTAAGGCCGGCCTGAGCCGCCATTTGGGTAACATGATTATTCATCTGTTCGGCATGATCAAGTGTCCAGCCTTTTATATCTGCCAGATATTGATTAATGCTGATGTTGGGGTTGGTTTTAAGATCGGGATTTAGCTGAAAGCTTTTCCATTCAATCTCAATTTGATCCTTTCCATCCAACCCGGCAAGTGCTTCCTCAAACCTGCGTTTGCCTATATAACAAAACGGGCACATCACGTCCGACCATATTTCTACTTTCATCATTTCTTATTTAGTGTTTAAACAAATTTAATAGCTACGGTTGCTATCCCCGTAAGGGCAAAGTAAAATTTAAGCGCCGGCTATAACAGCCAGTTGCTTTTTTATTTCTACGATAATTTTTTGTATTTGTAAATTTTTATAAATTAGGAAATTATAAACCGATTATAAACTTTTGAGATTAAACCCATTGCTCAAGATTTATTGACTAAGCATGAGATGGAACAGTGCTAAAATATTCTGGATAGGCATTATCCTGCTGGTAGTGCCGGGTCTTATTCATGCTTATCTGTTAATGCCCTTTCCCGGCAGTCAGGATCTTAATGCCATAACCGTTTGTTATTATCTTGAAAAAGTGATTATGCCTCTGCGCCTGATCGGAATGCTGTTTATCGTCTGGTATCTGTTTAAATTCTACAATAAAAATACCTTTAAACAAAAGGCCGTTAAAGCTGCTGTTTTTGTACTTTGTTTAGGCAGCTTTTACATCACCGATTATATGTATAAAGCCGAAACCATGTTTAAAGAAACAGAAAAAGCTGTTTTTACAAACGGTTTGAGCAATCATGTGCCACTAAACTACCTGGTGGTTGGTGTGGTAAATAACGGCGTAGCAAAGGCTTACCCACTCATATATCTCGGTTATCATCATAAGTTACAGGATGAGGTAGGTAATAAACCTGTATTGGTTACTTATTGTACCATGTGCCGTACCGGCAGGGTCTACAGTCCGCTTATCAACGGAGTGAGGCAAAACTTCAGACTGGTGGGGGCAAGGCATTATAACGCTATTATTGAGGACGAAAGCACAAAAACATGGTGGTATCAGGCTACAGGGAATGCTGCCGTTGGTAAACTTAAAGGTCAGCAATTAACGGAATTGCCCTATGAGCAGATGACGCTTGCTTCGTGGTTACAGAAACATCCCGAAACGCTGATCCTGCAGCCCGACAGGTTATATACTGCTGATTATGCCGACTTAAAAAACTATGACCGCGTACAGTTTGTTGATCGCGATAGTACCTTAAAAAATAAAGATTCCCTGATGCGTAAAAGCTGGGTTATTGGGGTGATCATCAACGGAAGAGCGAAGGCCTACGACTGGCGCCACATGTATGCCAAACGCCTGCTTAATGACGAACTAAACAAAAGCTCGCTACTTATTGGTATCGAAAAGGACAGCCTGAGCTATCACGCCTGGAATACTTCGGTAAACGGCAAAACGCTTCATTTTAAATTGGACGATAAAGGCATGCTTACCGATGAAGAAACAGCTTCGGTTTGGGATTGGGATGGTTTATGCCTTTCCGGTTTGCAAAAAGGGCAGCGCCTTGCCAAAATACAGGCTTACCAGGAGTACTGGCATTCATGGAAACATTTCCATCCCGGTACTACTTTCTGGAAAGGAGACGAATCGCTGGAGCAAACGGCATCTATCTACCCGCCTTTTTAATAAACAACCTGATTAAATAGCGGTAGCTATTTTGCTGATATCTTCATTGCTGAGCAGGCTATCTTCTGATACGTTAGGGTAATACTTATTCAGGATTTTTTGAATAAGCTGATAGCTTTCAATGGATTGAATTGGAGCAGAGGCCAGTTCTGTAATGGTTGAGCCGATGAGTTTAAGTTTTTTAGCCTCGTATTGATTGATCACGAAATCAGAAGTTTTCTTACTGCGACTTTGTTGTATGAGTTCATCAAGTTTCTTGATCTCTTCAACCAAGTCAATAAGTTTTAATACTTCCACCTTTTTCATCAGCGCCAAAATTAATGAATTATTTGTAACAAGGGGTATAACCGCGGATAAGTTGATTTGTTTGTAGGAATGAGACGGGTGAACCGCTCAATTGTTACGAACTTTTAAAATACTATAAAAGCGTCATTGCGAGGAACGAAGCAATCGCGAACTATACAGGGTGGAGCTGCTAATCGGGGATTGCTTCGTGCCTAGCAATAACGTTGTGGACAGATATCGTCTTTATTTCTTATCCTCTGTAGTGTCCCTTTCAACCAAAGCCATGCCGCATTTAGGGCAGGTACCGGGTTTGTCAAAAGTAAGATCGGGATGCATGGTACAGGTGTACTTACCTTTTTTCTTTACAGTGGCGGTGCTGTCGGTTTTGCCGGTGCTTTTAACCGAACTGCTACAGGCGCCAAGTGCAAGGCTGGCTAAAGCCAAAATGATAAAGCTTTTTTTCATTGATTACTTGTTTTTAATGAATGAGGCAAGGCCGAATAATGATACTACCAGCACACCTAAGGCAGCCAGCATACTCACAATGTCACGGATATCCTTACCCGCCCAGGTCATGCCGAAATACTTGTGTAAAAATATAAAAGAAAGCCCTTCGGCCCTGTCAATACCTGCAACTTTTGTAGCCAGTTTTGACGATGTTGTTTCAATGTACCAATTGCTGCCATCGGCGTAGCTCACCCGCTCAACCGGGAGGCGTTTGTTGATGAATCCATACTCGTTATCAAACTGCTTTACCTGGCTAACTTTTACCCGGCCATAAAACTTATCCGGATCCTGGACGGTATGGTAATAGGTACTTAAAAAGCGGGCATAATCCTCATCTCCATTAATTTGTTCTTTGCCGGTTAAGGTATTGAAGTAGGAAATATGCTTTTTGTTATCGGTTACCTGGTAATATGTGTTACCGCTAAAGTTAACTATGGCCACTCTTTTTACAAGACTATCAGCAATAGGCATTTGCAGGTTTGAGATGGATAACTGTTTCCTGTCTATCACCTGCCCGTAATCGGGCTTTGGTGTTTCGGTATTGTGCAGTTTTACTACAAGGTGAAATGCACCGCTGATCACAAACGTAAACATCACAAAGGAAACGATTATCCCAATTTGCCGGTGATAACGATGTACAATGCGTTTATCCTCGCTGCCGTTTTCTTTACGCTTTTGGGTGACGGATTTAAATTTCTTCCACATTAAACCATAAACGGTAAGGCCGCTGATGAGGGCGAACAGCATCACTATCATAATGCCCAGCAATACTACATTCCGGAAAGTATCTCCGCCAATATCGGCCAGAAACTGCCAGGTATGGAACTGCTCAAACAGCCACAGGAAAACCTTACGGGTATTATTATTGAACGTCCCCATGCGGCTTTGCGCGGTTTCAATGTAAATATCCATCCCATCCGGGCGATCAAAACTGATTTTCCAGACAGGTAAAAGATGATTGATGGGCTGGTATTGCCCATCAAATGTTGTTTGGTAATCTATTTTTTTGATTTTAGATGTCGAATCCTGCGTAAAATAGCGTGCCAGGTAAGTGGCATATAGCTTGTCACCATCTTTTAATAATACACCATCATTGGCCGAGTAGTAATTGTACACGCTATCTTTATCCAATACCTGGTAATAGGTATTATGGTTAAAATTAACCAGTCCAAAATTCCGGATAGCTGTAATGCTGTTTTTATCCAGCACCTGCTGAATGCTTAGTGCCGGCTTCATCTCGCTTTGCGGCAATGGTTTAAATACTTCTTCCGCAATTGACGGCCTGAACCAGTTGGACATGAACGGGTGCGAAAGCCCGCTCAATGTCCAGAATATTACCGGGATGAGGGCTATTAAGCCCAACATCCGGTGCCATTTATAAAACTTGCTTTTTACTGCTGCTGATGCCATTGATCAATATTTTGAAAATGAATAACTGATGCCAAGGGTATATGTACGCGGAGGGGCGGCGTTGTAAGTATCGCCGTATTGGCTGCTGGTTACTGTTGTGGCGTAAAGCTTATTGGTTAAGTTCAATACATTGAACCAGATGCCCGCGCCTTTCAACACGCTGCTTTTTACATCGTAACCTAAACGCAGATTATAGATATCATAACCCGAATAAGTTTTGGTATTGGCTGGGTTGGTAAAATATTGGTTAATGTGCTGCCACTCTGTTGCTATCCTAAAGCCGGGCAGGTATTGTGGTTTGTAAGTAAGCTCGGAGTTTGCTATCCAGGCCGGAGCATTGTTCATGCGCTTGCCATCATAGTTGGTTACGGTGTTGGTGCCTGTTGTGTAATTGGTGGTCACCTCGCTATACTCAACATAGGTATGTTTGGCGTTGGTACCGCTAAACCTGAAGGTTAGTTCTTTAACAGGGGCTACGGTAAGCGAGTATTCGATGCCGCGGTGACGTGTAGCACCGGCGTTTTGGTTTTGGGTGGTGTTATCAGGCAGTAACTGGTTAATGATCTCGTTATGGCCTTCCAAATCAAATATGCTTAGCTCAAAGTATAGCTTTTTATTAAATGCCGAAAACCAGCCGCCTGCTTCGTAATTATCAAAAGTAGCTTGTTTAAGTTGTGTAAGCTGACGAGAGCTGTATAAATCGCCGGTTTCTGGTGGTTGGAAACCTACGCTGTAGTTGGCATAAATACCTTTGTTGTTACCAAAGTTATAGGTGATGCCCAGCTTGGGGGCCACAATATTAAAATTGTTGGTTTCCTGCTGTTTATATTTGGTTTGCCCTGCGGGGATCTCATTGTCAAAATTATAATGAACCCTGTCATAACGTAAACCGCCTACTATACGCAAAGCTTCTACTGGCTTGATCTCGTACTGAACGTAAGCAGCTGTGTTGAATAACTTGATCTTGTAATTATCGATATACCTGCCGGTGTTGGTGAAGCTGGTGTAATAGTTGTTGGCTACATCTTTGGTTATGTCAAGGTATTGAGCATAGTATGAACTCGGGCTATCATCCATATAAACACCGCCAATTAATCTCGAATGCAGGAAATCAAAATCAACCCGGTGTTGCGCCAGTAAGCCGTAGCTGTTAAATTTTTGATCGTTCACTTGCCCGTTGCTGCTTTTGTAAACGCCGTTTGCATCGCGAACATCGGATATAAAATAGCTTGGCAATTGCGCGGTTGAATTGCCGCGGAAAAACAGGGTTACAAAAGTGCTGTTCTTATCGTCCCACTGATGATCTAAACGTGTACTGGCACGGAACGATTTTACCTTACGATAGGTAAAGCGCTGGTTTGATCCATAGCTGCGGTCATAAAAACGGGCGCTGTCTAAACTACCAGGAGTTTGGGTATTGAGGTAGTTATACGCTGCCGAAGTTGTGAGTTTAGTTTTGGCGCTGAAATCATAAGTGGTTTTGAAATTGGCAGAGTATTTATCAAAATCAGAATAATCCTGCCAGCTATCGGCATGGTGGGCTACATATCCGCCTACATACAAGCCAAACTTACCTTGCGTAAACCCTCCATCGGCATCTACACGACGGTAATGGTAATTATCGCCTTGAACAGAAACATTACCTGCATAACCGGTAGGCGGTCCCTGGGTAATAAAGTTAACCGCTCCGCCAATGGAGTTACTGCCATAAAGTGATGATGCCGGTCCTTTGATCACCTCGATATCTTTAACCCCCGACATGTTAATTTCATAAAGCGAGTTATGGTTAAAGATTCCCGTAGGGCGGATAGGCACACCATCTTCCATATACAAATAAAGTGCATTATAAGTAATAGGCTGGCGGATAGCCATGGTATGTTGCTCGTTGCCCAGGTTCACCATGTAAACGCCGGCTACTTTGTTCAGCAACTGATAAAGCGCTGTTGCTTTGGTATCCTTGATCTGGGTCGAATTAATCTTGCTGATGGCAATAGGAGCGTCTTGCCTTGCCTGGCCTTCGCGGCTTGCCGTTACTACAACAGGTTGCAAATCCACAGTTGAAGGCTCTAACGCTACGTCAAGTTTTGAGCCTTTTATGGCAGATACTTCAACAATGCGGGCACTGTATCCCACCATGGCAAATTTGATTTGGGAGATGCCCTGTACATTGATGCTGTAATGGCCTTTGGCATTGGTCATGCCCAGCTTTTCGCCTGTTTTAGCATCAGTTTTACAGATAGATGCGCCTGCGATGGCCTCATGGGTAATGGCATCTGTAACGGTACCCTGGAGTGTTGTTTGGCCGTAAGCCAGTGTTTTAGTAAGTATAAAAGTTATAAGTAGGATTAAATATCGTTTCATTATATAGTATTACAGGAGTTGCCTCCCGGTGTAAAAAATGGGTAGAGTAGGGTACTATATGTCATTGCGAGGAGGAACGACGAAGCAATCGCGAACTATGCAGATTCAGTCTACAGAGGGACGCAATTGTCATTTTTCAAATCCAATGACAATTGTTTTTTGATTTAGGGAATGGATATATGCCATACGTGCGCAATTACCACGTAGATATAGCAATAGCATAGTTGTAGTTGTATAACTGACATAGCTATCCTATACCATCAATCAAAAACCAATAAAAATGAAATGATTATCCTAACTGGGGAGGCTGGAATATCGTAACCGGGCGATCGGCCGGTACGGTTGGGGTGTAGGGGGTTGAAATAACCTGCAACAGGCTGGAGTGGAATTTAACATCAGTTGAGCTGATGACATAAACCTCCTGAAAGAGGCTCTTTTGCGACTGCCTTTCGTCGCTGGCCTGCTTGTCCTCTGCCTGTTTGATCTTTTTCGCGAAGTAACATTTACCATCGCAATGCAGCCAGGGTCTGTTCCTGTTTTCGCAAAGCTTGGTGGCAATGTAGTTCCTGTTCAGTTCAAAACCCGCGAAAATGAATAATCGCGAGAAGTTGACCGTGATCAGCGAAAAGATGAGTAAATAGGCTGTAATACGTTGCAGCATGGCGCAAAGGTACACCCTGCGAGCTTAATCCGCAACTTTAGTTAAAAGTCGGTAGGCTTAAGTTCTAAGTCGAAAGTCTGAAGTCCAAAGTCCAAAGTCTCCATTCGAAACTGACTTCCGACTCAAGACTTAGAACTTAACACTTTATTGCCCCCGTTTCAACGTAGCATGCATATGCTGGCCTTTGTAAACCAGGTTCATACCGATAGAGTCCTGGTAAACCTTACCGGTATGGGGCGAACTGCCGCCCGGTACCGGGATGCTGAACGAAAAATTATCGCCGTTGATCATGCCATCGGTAATGGCAACATCGCCTTGGGGAGCATGGGCTATACCCGTAAGTTTGCCGCTATCTATCTTAAAAGTATAACTTAAGGGGAAATGGTCATCGCCGGGAAGCTTTAATGAACCTATCCATTTGCCGTTGATATCGGCCATTGAAATAAAACTAAAAACGGTAATAATAACAAACGCACTAATCGCCAGGAACTCCTTTTTCATTGTTGATATAGTTTAAGCAGATGCCTATATGCAGTAATTTTAAACTATATACAATTTTGTTGCCTTTAAGTTTAAATAAAAAAGAAAAACCTTACCAAGCGGTAAGGTTTTTCTTTTTTATATTTTAAATAGTGTGGCTCTGCTGTCATGCTAAGCTTGTCGAAGCATGGTGGGTGGGGCATCCGTGCGAATCTTCGACAAGCTCAGACTGACAGGCCCTTACCGCTTAGTGGCACATTCTTACTTCTTCTCAACCGGCCTTTTTAATACCGAGCTGCTTTTTGAACCGTTGATATCCAGTTCAACACTGATTGAATCGCCCATGAATTTACCGGTATGTGGGATCACGATACCGCTGGTAGCTACGGTAAATGAAAAATCGGTGCCGTTGGTTTTACCTTCTTTAATGTCAACATCTCCTTCCGGGGTTAAAGCTGTTCCGGTTAATTTATCGCCGTCAACTTTAAAGTTATATAATAATGGATATTCCTGGCCATCGCTTGTAGTCAGTTTACCTGACCATTTGCCGTTTAAATCAGCTATTGCCGCAAGGCAAATCATAAAGCAACTTACCAATAAAGTAGTAGTAAAAATCTTTTTCATAAAATTGAATTTTGGTTGAGATAAATATAAGAACCTTGATTTATAGGATGAAATGATTACATGATATTTTGTGCTATTTAAATATCGTGTAATCCTTAAATCAGGAAAATCAGGGTTACTGAGCTCTTTTTAAAGTGCTATGGGCTTTTGAACCGTTAGCTTCGATATCCACACCAACAGAATCGCCATAAAATTTACCTGTGTGGGCGATATGAATATTTTCGATACTAACTGTAAATTTAAGACTATCACCTGTTATTTTGCCATCTTCGATAGGCATGTCACCTTTAGGAGTTTTGGCAGTGCCGGTAAGCTTATTGCCATCTATCTGAAAATTATAAAGCAACGGATAAACCTCGCCGGTTTCTGTTTCAAGTTTACCTTCCCATTTACCGGCCATTCCGGCAATGGCTGCAAAGCAGGCCACGAAGCAGGCTGTTATAAGGGCTAAGGTTAAAAAAGCTTTTTTCATAACTTTTGATTTCGGCTGTAAATGTATCATCGATATTAAACCAGAACGTAAACTGTACATTAAGTTTACCGTCGGTATCTTTGATAATTACATGGCAAAAACTGTACTAAAGCAACCCAGTATCATATAGGAAAGGCACCTTTTTACTTTTATGTGTATTTGTAAGGTTTTTGTTGATAATTTGATATAAATGTTAACAATACATTTCTAATTATTCAAAATGATTGTACCTTTAAAAAGCATACACTAACCTGGCGAAATCCTGTTTCGCTATACACTATTAAACAACCTATAATGATAAAAAAGATTTTTACCGCGCTGCTTTTGCTGGGCGGTAGTTGCCTGGCCGCTTCGGCACAGGACGTTCAGCTTAACAAGGGCTGGAAATTTGCCGTTGGCGACTCTACCCAATGGTCGTCGCCAACGTTTAACGATCAAAACTGGCAGAATATTGATGTCGCCCATTCCTGGGAGCCACAGGGGCATCCAAATTATGATGGTTTCGGCTGGTATCGCATTCATGTGGTGATCCCTTCATCACTCAAAGAAAAGGCGTATTTAAAGGATAGTTTGAGGTTAAATCTTGCCAGCGTTGATGATAATGACGAGGTATATTTGAACGGAAAGCTGATTGCTAAGTATGGCGGTAGAAACGGAACTATAAAAGATGGTAATTATGGTCCGCGTACTTATAATATTTCAGCGTCTGATCCGGCAATTTTGTGGGATAAAGAGAATGTACTGGCCATTCGTATTTATGATACCGGTGGTGATGGCGGTATTTATGGCGATAATTTCAGCATCGGTATGGCCGATGTAATGGATCACGTGTCGGTAAATACCGATGGCGATTTTACGTTTGGCGAAAATAACAGCCTGGCCAAAGCGGTTAAACTGATCACCACCAATAAGTATCAATACCAGGGCACTTTGGCTTTTAAAGTAACCGATCCGGAGACCGGTGCGGTGATCTACGAAAAATCTAACCCTGCAAACTTTACTGCCGGTAAGCCATTCACTTATTCGTTCGTGATTGCCCGTTTAGCTAAAAAATCATATACCATTACCTATACATTCAGTGATCAGAAATCGGGGAAGGAAATTGTTAGAACTGAAACTACACCTTATGTACTTACGCCTTACCCATCGGCCAAACCCAAAATTAACGGTGCCGATGTTTATGGTGCGAGGCCGGGGAATCCGTTTCTGTATCTGATCCCGGCTACAGGTAAAAAGCCGCTTAGTTATAAAGCTGATGGACTGCCGGATGGTCTAAAACTTGACGCCGCAACCGGTATCATTACAGGCGTGGTAAGCCAGAAAGGTGATTACCCGGTAACACTTACTGTTACCAATAAATTAGGTAACAAAACAAAAATGCTTACCATTAGCATTGGCGATAAAATTGGCCTTACCCCGGCTTTGGGATGGAACAGTTGGAACGCCTGGGGATTAAGCGTGAATGATGAGAAGGTGAAAATATCGGCCAAAGAAATGTCAGATAAACTGAGTGCTTATGGCTGGAACTATATTAATATTGATGATGGATGGGAAGCAGAAAATCGTGCTGCTGACGGAGCTATTGTAGCCAACAGCAAATTTCCGGATATGAAAGGTTTAACCGATTATGTACATAGCCTTGGTTTACACACCGGCATCTACTCATCGCCGGGGCCACGTACATGCGGCGGCTTTTTGGGTAGCTGGCAACATGAAGACCAGGATGCCAAAACTTATGCCGATTGGGGATTTGACTATTTAAAATATGACTGGTGCTCGTATTCGGAAGTTACACCGCCGCACCCTGATCTGCCGGCGCTTAAGAAACCTTATGAATTGATGCGCTCGTCTTTAAACAAGGTAAACCGCGATATTATGTTTAGCTTTTGCCAGTATGGCTGGGGCGATGTTTGGAAATGGGGGGCCGAAACCGGCGGTAACAGCTGGCGTACTACCGGCGATATTCAGGATACCTGGAGAAGTATGAGCGATATTGGTTTTGGACAAGATCCAGCTTCACCTTATGCGGGCCCGGGACATTTTAATGATCCGGATATGCTGGTGGTGGGTAAAGTAGGATGGGGCCCAAGCCTGCACAACAGCCGTTTAACTTATGATGAACAATATACCCACATCAGTTTATGGAGCCTACTATCAGCGCCTTTATTAATTGGTTGTGATATGGGGCACCTGGACAGGTTTACACTTAGCTTATTGACCAATGATGAAGTGCTGGCCATAGATCAGGATGCTTTAGGTAAAGGTGCAAGGCAGGTTTCTAAAACCGATGAGCAGCAGATTTGGATGAAAGAACTTACCAAAGGCGAAAAGGCTATAGGTTTCTTCAATACATCTGACAAATACCAAACTGTTAACCTTGATGCTAACGATAAGCTGTTAAAAGGCTTTACCAAAGCGCGTGATGCCTGGGAGCAGAAATACCTGATAGCAGTGAACCATAAATATACTTTTAAAATACCACCGCATGGCGTAAAGCTTATCCGTGTGATGTAAAGAAATTTATATAACAAAAAGGCCTTTATCGGATAGATAAAGGCCTTTTTGTTATGTTGTAATTACCGTGGATCAATTGGGTACATCGTAATGATATATTGGCGAAAAAACGCCCTCGCTGGTGGTGTAATAGCCTTTACCATCGGGCTGAAAACCTATAGCTTCTCCCTGCTTTTCAACCTTGTATTCCAATTCACGTGGTTGGCGAACCATGGTGTCCCAAATAGGCTCGTTATGCTGGCGGCGCCAATAGTAAACCTTGTCGTAGCTTTTCAGTAGTATCTGTTGCCCGTCTTTGGAGATATCACCGGCTGTGATCCATTTAAAAGGCTTAAAACCCGAAAAGAACAGTTTACAGCGCTTGGTTAATACAGTTGTTGTATGAGCTTTATAATTTAAGGGTGTGGTATAAACCCCAACGGTATCACCTCTTTTACTAACAATGATCAATTGCTTATCAATAGGGTCAATCATCATGGTTTCAGCATCTTTAGCGCCGTCGGGATATTTAAAGTTTGCGCTCGCAACCGGGGTATTTACATTTGCAGCGTTGTCTGTAGCCCACGATTTTTTTTCGATTGCACGGTAAATCGTAATGAATGGCCTGTTTTGCGCATTATCGCCTATATCGCCAATGTAAACGTAGCTTTTGCCTTTTTCCGGGCCCGGGCCAACATCTATGTCTTCGCAATCTTGTACGCCAAGTTGGTGGATACTATCACCTTTAAAATAGATAGTTGATTTTAGCTTACCTGTTGAACTTATTGCAAAAAAACGGCTGGTATCGCCGCTATCATTATGTACATAGTAAGTATCCGGATTAAGGGACGAGGCCGCGATGCCCGACGTTTCATCCATTTCCTTATTATTAAGGGTGCCTGTAATGTCCTGCTTGTCGAGTAGCCTGTGCTTGGCAAAGGCCCCCATAAAAAGCAGGGATATGATGGGTAGTAATATATTTAATTTTTTTGATCGGCTCATTCTGTTTCTTGCAAACAATAACGCAAATAAAGCGCATTAGTATGAAGTTGACATTAATTATTTGATTTTGTTACGACTATATGAAAATTTAACAGTCGACAACAGGCAAAATGAGCAATATTCGTACCATGAAGTTTTTATGCCGATTCAAAAGCATGTAATAAGGCGTTTTGCCGGAATATTTCTGTCGGGCTACGGTAGTCTGCCAGTTCAATTTCCTGAACGTATTTGCAGTTGCAAGGATGGCCGGGTGCTATAAAAACAGGCATGTCATAACCTTGCTGCTGGTAGTAAGGGGTGATGAACGCTTTCACCGGGAGATCATTGGCGGCAGAAACAACTTCGGGCGTTAATTTCTTTAATGGCTTCAGAAGCAGTTTAATTTCGCAAAGTTTAAAGTTATCATAAAGCGGGATCCAGCGTATCACATCATCAATATTAACAGCTATGGCATTATGTTTTACACCTATAAGCGTACCGATATTAACGTTGCTGTTATTTAATAAACTAATGATTACAACCTGCTGACCAATATAACGGCTAAAAATCAGGAGTTGATCGGCTACGCTTATATGTTTCATTTTGCTAATTTTATTAGCAAAATACGTAAATTAGTTAGTAAGATACAAGAAGTAATTGAAATGAATAGGTAGTTTTTATGGAAACCAATGTTAACAAAAAAGGACCCTTTTAAGGTCCTTTTTGATTTTCTTATTTTTCAACTTCTACAAGTTCCGACTTTGTTGGCTCGGCTTTGGTGAGATCGATATCTGGTTTTGAAATGTCTGTTAACGCTACACGACCGCGATCTTTACGCAGGATACGGTTAAACAGCGAGATCTCCCTATCGAACAAAAACTGGAAAAACAGCTTAGTCCATGAGGTATGATAGTATAAAGTATCGTAGTACTCAGGAGCGGTTTTCCTGATCTCAGGAAGTTTGTTCCATGGGATAGAAGGAAAATCATGGTGCTCATTGTGGAAGCCTACGTTAAAGGCTACCGCGTTGAAATTACCGTAATAACTATAAGTTTCCTGTTCTTCGGTAACAGTAAGGTAATGCTCCTGGATCCAGCGGGCACCCAGCGGGTGAAGACCAACTGAAAATGAAAAGCTTAACAATAAAAACGCTACGGCATGCCAGCCCATAAAATAAGCTATGGCAGTTGTAAATGCGGCCTGTAATAACCAGTTAGTCAGGATCCAGCCATCAAACGGGTGAATTTCCCTTAAACGTGATAGGCGGAACAACTGGAATACCGGGAAAAACAGCAGCCAGATTGCTTTGCCAAAAAATGAATTACTGATTAGTTTTGCTTCCCAGCGGTTTGGTAAATCGGCATCAAGTTCATGTACACCTTGAAAAGAATGGTGTTTGATATGATATTTTTCGAATGAAATTGCGCTTGGCAGTATTTGCGGCAAATTGGCAAACATGGATGCCCAACGGTTAGCGTTACGATTTTTAAAAAGTAACTGGTGTGTACATTCGTGTATCATTACAAACAGCGCATGATCGGCAAAAGCGCCAAGCAAATAGGCCGCCCCGAAAACTATCCACCATGATTGATCGCGCACAAACCAGGCTAATACTACCTGGAAAGCTACCAATCCAATAATGGCCCATATGGTTTTTGGATTTTTACCGATAAGCTTACGCAGTTGCGGAAACTCTTTCAAGATTTTTTTTGTACGGATGCGATGAGGTTCAGACTCCTGGGAATAAACAAAATCAGTCTTTTTAATCATATAGTGTTAAAACGTTAAATATACTGATAACGTGCACAAAAGTTCATTTTTTTGTAAAAATTAATTAACTAAAACAAGAATATGCAAAATCTTCATGATCAATTCATGTAAATTTTATATAAAGTTTACTTTAGTTTTGTTTGAAAACAAGCACTTTAAAAGTGTTGGGAATGGCTTTACGTGTGCCGGGTTCAAATTGAGCTACACTCAGATATATCTTGTGGGTTTTTGTATCCAGCGCCATAGTACGGGCCCTTTCGGCGGTTTTCAGGGATTGGACAACCTCATATTCATCTGCAGATTTTTGTTTTATGATAGTTGTAACGCCATCTCCGCATGAGCAAAAAATTAATTTAGTTTCCGGGTCATAAGCTACAGCGTCAACACCGGCGCCAATTGGCAAGGTTGTGGTTACTTTACCTGTTTTGATGTCGAAAACGCTTACGCCTTTATTTTCACGGCAAACAGTGAATAATTTTTGATTAACTGCGTCAAGCGCTAAGCCTGTAGGTCCGCCGCAAGGGGCAAGGGGATAGTTTTTAATTACTTTAAGACTTTTGCTGTCGATAACATTCAGGCTGCTTTTATCTTCAAGGTTATTATAGATTCTGCCTTTGCCATCCGATACCGCGAATTCCGGGCCGCCGCCAAGAGCTACAGTACCAACCTGCTTAAGTGTTGCCGGATTAATAACGGATGAATTATCGCTTTCGCCGTTGAAAGTGAAAATACGATCCGAGTATGGATCATACATAATGGCGTCAGGGCCATTAGCGCCTGTCAGAGCTATTGTAGTGATTGTTTTAAAAGTTTTCAGATCAAAGACTACTACCGAATTGGCTTTGCCATCACTGATGAAACCCCGGTTTAGTTTGTTCACTATGGCGATACCGTGTACCCCCTTCATGTTATCAATAACACCAACAGGTTTTTCAGTATCAAGGTTGATTACGTTTACTGATGTGCTGTGCGATACGTAAAGATTGCGGTTAACCTTATCTATAGCAAGATAATCGTAACCGCCATCGCCCGGAAGCGCGATAGTTTTATCGGCTACATAGGTTTGCGCGTTCAGCTTAAAAGGAGCCAAGCCAGCAATAAGCATAGCCACAGCCAGAATTTGTTTTTTCATTTCTCGGGA
Organism: Mucilaginibacter endophyticus; assembly: GCF_003351025.1. GTDB lineage: Bacteria > Bacteroidota > Bacteroidia > Sphingobacteriales > Sphingobacteriaceae > Mucilaginibacter > Mucilaginibacter endophyticus. Next base: position 897,215 of record NZ_QPCG01000001.1, read on the forward strand.
TTGTTTATTGGCATGAAATTAAATCCCGAATCTGTAAAAATGCTGTGTTAACCGTTGTGGCTTTCATTAAGTTCATTTAAATGGGTTGTAAACCCTTTGCGGTACAATATACGCAGCATAGCCGGTAAAACAATAAGTAATAATGGCAATGCCGCTAAAAAACCTCCAATAACCGCAATAGCCAGTGGCTGGTGCAATTGTGCTCCCGCGCCTATGCCTAAAGCAAGTGGCATAAGCGCTATAATAGCCCCCAAAGCAGTCATTAGTTTGGGTCTTAAACGGGTGCTGATGGCAAAGGTTATAGCTTCATCAATGTTTTTATTTTCGCTTTCGATGGCGCTTTCTTTAAACTGCAGGAAGGTAAAGATGGCATTTTCGCCAATGATACCTACAATCATAATTAGCCCGGTATAGCTGCCCACGTTAAGCGGCGTTCCTGTAATAAATAAAGCAAGAAAACTGCCGGCAATTCCCAAAATGCCGATCACTAAAATAAGTAGCGCTATCCTGAATTGCCTGAACAGGAATAATATCACCCCAAAAACCAGCAGACAAGCAGTTACCAGGATAATAAGTAACTCTTTAAACGATTGCTGCTGCTGGGCATAAGCGCCGCCATATTCCACATGATAACCGGTTGGAAGGTTTACATTATCATGTATGGTTTTCTGAATGGCGGTTATCACCGTACCCAGATCGCTGCCTTCCAGCCTGGCACTTACCACGTTCATGCTTTGCAGGTTTTCACGGTTTATTTCAGCATCGCCTGGCCTTAATTCCACCGCGGCAAGTTCGGTTATCGGGATAAGCTTTCCGTTTGGTAAAAATATATGCAGGTTATGGATATCATTTACGTTAAGCGAACGATTGCCCGGGTAAACCATGCGGATAGGGGACAGTTGTTCTTTTTCCAATAAGTTGCCTATTACATTGCCTTCCAGCGCTGTTTGAATCTGCATTTGCAAATCGGCGGCGGTAATGCCGTACTGTGCAATTTTGCTGTAATGCGGTTGGATACTTACCGTAGGACCGGCAATGATGATGCCTGGTAGTACGTCGGCTGCACCTTTAACCTTTTCAACCAGTCCGGCTATCTGGCGGGATAGGTTTTGTAATGTTTGCTGGTTATCACCAAATACTTTGATTTCGATAGGCTCGGCCGATGTGGTGAGGTCGCCAAGCATATCGGTTATCACCTGGCCAAATTCTACCTCCAGCGCCGGTTGAGTTTCTTCAACAATTTTGCGCAGGTCGCTTATTACCTCTTCTGTGCTTTTGGTACGATCTTTTTTAAGCTGGATAAGGTAATCGCCGCTGTTGGGTTCTGTAATGAAAAAGCCCATTTGTGTACCTGTGCGGCGTGAGTATGCTGTTACGTCAGGGTGTTTTACAATCTGTTTTTCAATCTGACGTAACATGCGGTCGGTTTCTTCCAATGAAGTTCCGGGAGGCGATTTGTAATCAAGCACAATGGCGCCCTCGTCCATATCAGGCAGGAAGCCGGTTTCCAGCATCGGAGGCACTATCACAATAACAGCTGCTAAAACTGCAATAATAATAATGCTTACATAGGGCCTGAGGATAAAAAAGCTTACCCATTTTTGACGCTTTATGGTATGTACTTCCTCTTTTTTAGCTTTCGCTGCGGCATTTAATTTAGGCTTAGGGGTAACCAGCAGGTAAATTACCGGCAGACCGATCCAAGTTACAAAGAATGAACTTAGCAAGGTAATGATCATAGTATCGGTAAGCACCTTGAAGTATGCCCCGGCCACACCCGTCATCAGCACAAAAGGAATAAAGATTACGATGGTACTGATAGATGAGCCCACCATCGCGGGGAAAAGGTAATCAATGGCTTTCCTAACCAGATGGCTGCTTAGCTCATCGGGGTGTTCTTCGTGTACCCGGTGAATCTGCTCAACAACTACTATGGCATCGTCAATAATTAAGCCTATGGATGCCGCAATAGCGCCAAGGGTCATGATATTGAAGGTATAGCCAAGCCAGTATAGTATAAGCAGGGTAAGCCCAAGCGTAACCGGGATGGTGATTAATATGGTGATACTTGCTTTAAACGATCTTAAAAAGATCACCGCTACGATAATGGCCAGCAGCAGACCTATCCAAAGGCTGTCGCTTACACTCTTTACCGAATCGTTCACAAAATCGGCCTGTACATAATAGGGCCTGATCGTTACGCCGTGCGGAAGCAGTTTTTTTAACGCATCAACCTTATCGGCCATGTCATTGCTAACCGATATCAGGTTAGCATTAGGTTGTTTTATCACCGCTATGAGTACACCATCGTGCCCGTTGGCATTAATGCGGGTGTACTCTATACCTTCATTAACCTGTATGCTTGCAAAATCCTTAAGGCGCACTATCCTTTTCCGGTTATTGCTTATCACCAATTGTTCCAGCTGATCTTTAGCATTGATAGTGGCATCGGTAACGGTAAGGTACATGCGCTTATAATCAGACAGGTAGCCTTCTGATTTTACAAAGTTGGTGGTAGCAAGCGTGGTACTGATAATATCAGGCGTTAGTCCCAATGAAGTCATTTTCTGCTGATCAAGCGTGAGCCAGTATTCCTTCAGCTTACCGCCAATTACCCTAATCTCAGATACCCCGTCAACCTGCGAGAGGAATGGTTTTACCGTGTAAGTAGCCAATTGCCTTAACTCAATAGGCGACAGGTTATGGCTTTCCAGCGTGTAACCACTCACCGGTAAAATGGATGGGTTCATCTTAGCCACGCTGATATTTACATCTGGTGGCAGATCGTTTTTGATCTGGTCAATACTTGATTGGATGCGTTGCTGACTCAGATCGATATCGGCATTCCAGTTAAACAATGCAGAAATTTCGCAACTGCCACGGCTTGTGGTACTGCGTACCAGTTGCAGGTCGGGTACTTGTTTAATGGCGTTCTCTAACGGTTTGGTAACCGTAACCATCATTTTGTTTACCGGCTGCAGGCCTTGATCGGCAATGATCTTTATTTTAGGGAAAGTGATTTCCGGGAATAGGGAGGTTTGCAATTTAGAATAGGCAAACAAACCGCCCATAATAAAAAGGGCCAGCACAAGGCCTAAGGGCTTGCGATGGGTTATGAAGTAATTTTTACGCTGGTTTTCCTTCATTACTCCGTAATTTTAACTTTAGCCGTATCTGCAAGTCCGTAATTACCCGTTGCTACAATCTTATCGCCCGGCGAGAATTTTGGTGTTAAGATCTCTATCCTGTTACCCGCCTCAATACCCTTTGTTACCGGTGTTTTTACCGCGGTTGTAGGGTTAATGAGTTTCATTACCCAAAACTCGGTTTGGGTTTCGTTACTCAATACGGCCGATTTAGGTAGCGATACCGTATGCGCCCGTACCGATTTAACGATACGTGCTTTGGCCACCAAATTTTCGGGGATAGGATTGGTGCTGTTTACTTTAAGCACAATGCCTTGTGTTTGGGACAATGAATCAACAGCGGGCATTGTTGAACTTACCTGTGCTGTTAGTTTTTCTCCTCCGGGAAGTGTTAATTGTACATCCTGATTGTTTTTTAGATAGGAGCGAAGCTCGTAAGGTAACTGCATCACAAATACAAAGCTTGAGCGGTCGCTGATTACGGCAAGTTGCTCACCGTCCTGTACATAATCACCCTGCTGATGGTTTAGCTGGGTAACATAACCATTACCGGCGGCTTTTATTTTGTTAATGCCCGAAAACTTAAAGGTGGTATCCAGGACGTTAATGCTGTTACCAATACTTTGCGCTTCCTTTGTTTTGATGCTGAATAAAAACTCACCTCTGTTTACAAAGTGCCCAGGCAGGATATTTACCTTTTGGATATAGCCGTTGGCATTGGCCTTAACAATGTTTTTTTGCTGAAATACAGATGTGGCGCTCAGGTCGATATAATCAACCATGGCACTATCGGCAACGGTGGTTACGGTTACCGGTGTTTGGGCAGCAGCGCCGCCGTCGCCAGCATCATCTGCAGGTTGGGTATTGCCTTTGCAGCTATACAGCGATGTTAAAATCCCGGCAGCCAGATATATGTGTTTAAATTTCATGTTATTTATTCCAGTAATTGAGCTGATTAATAAGTTGCAGCTTATTAATAGTGGTTTGTGTTTTAAGGTTCTTTATAGCAAGATAATTGTTAATAGCCAATACGAGGTCGGCCATACGTACGTCGCCGGTTTGCAGCAATTGGGTATCAACCTTTACAAGGCTTTCGGTATATTTCATTTGCTCGTCTATCTGAGCAATCAGCTTTTCGGAGCCATCTATTTGCTGATTTAACTGTGCAAGCTGCTGACGGTATTGTGTATCAAAAAAAGCTTTATAGTTACGTCGGGTATCTTCTTCTAATGAAAGCTTGCGGTACTGGATCTTGCGCTGACCACCATCATATAATGGAAGCGTGAAGCTGAATCCAACACTTACACCAAAGTTTTTGTAGGCCGGTCCGCTCAAAAAGTCGGAGTTGTAACCGCCATCGGCCATCAGGTTTATCTTGGGTTTGTAACTAAAATCAAGCAGTGTACGGCTGTTTACCAGTTTAAGACTGTCCGTTTTATACTGACTGAAAAAGATGCTGTTACTGATATCTGCCCGCATGTTTTTTTGAATGCCGGGGTCCTGAAGCTCGATATAACTGGTATCTGCAATGCCGGTTAAATAGTTGAGTGTGGTATAGTCGTTTTTATACTGTAAGCGCGCTTGCGATAGCGTAAGTTCCTGCTGCTTAAGGGTAACTAAAAAGGTAAGGTAGTCGCTTTGACGATAAACGTTGGTGCGGGTTAGTTTTTTAAGCAGTTCTTCTTCGCGGTTGAGCAGGGAAATAACCTCCTGATTAAATTTTACCTGCTGCAGGCTACCAAAAGCGGCTATGTATTGCGCGGTAACAGCCTTTCTCAAATCCTGCTCGGATATTTTGGAGGTATTGAGCACCGATTGCGATTGCAGTTTAACCGCATCTATCTGCGCAGCAATATTTTTTTTGCTATCCAACGACTGATTGATACCCAGCAAGGCCGCAAGTGTATGTTCATTGGTAATAGCGGGAGCATAGCCGTAACCTCCTGCAACAGGAGCATAAAGCCCGGTACTGTTTGCGCTTACCTGGGGCCTGTAACCAGCTTTGATACGGAGACTATCCAGTTGACCAGAGGCTATCTGGTTTTGGAGGTCTTTTAATAGCGGACTATTGCTTTTGGCAAGCTCCAAATAATGTTCGAGATTGTAGGTTTGTGCCTGTGTAACAGCACTAAGCAGGCAAAATAAAAAGCCGAAAACCCATTTTATCCGGATGGTCAAAATAATATATGTTGTGTTAAATAATAGCTAAGCTACAGGATAATTCTGGAAAAAATTGGTACTGCCATTGTAACAAATTAAAAGTTAACCGTGAAAATATGGTACGGTGCTTCATAACTGTAAATGAGCTGATAGCCCAGGCTTTCGCAGATTTGTTTGGAGATGGTAAGCCCAAGTCCGCTGCCCTCGGAATGTGATGATTTATGGAAGCGTGTAAAAATATTTTCAGGGTTGAGGGTGATGTTTTCCCCTGTGTTTTTAATGGTTAGGCTTTCGGCCGTGAGATTGATGATGATCTCTCCGCCTTCAACATTGTGCCGAACAGCATTGATGACAAGGTTGCTGAGCAGAATGTCAATTAAATAAGCTCCGGCCTCTACTTCCTTTTCGCCGAGGATTGAAGTGACGGTTATTTCTTTATCACTAAAAATATCCTCCAGTTGATATAATAATTCTTCTATCAGTTCATTCAAATCCAGGTGCTGGCGGTCGTTTAATAGCTTGTTTTCTATTTTAACCAGTAATAATAACGATTGGTTGAGCCTGCTCAACCGCGATACCGCACTGTAAAGGTCGTTAAGCAGTTTACTTTGATGCTCACTGAAGTTTTCTGTCTGGATTAGTGTGTCCAATTTAGAATTGATCACAGCGATAGGCGTGAGCAGTTCATGCGAGGCGTTCTCGGTAAATGTTTTAAGGTCTTTATAGTCTTTTTTTACCCTTTCGGCCATGGCGGTTACTTCGGCCTGCAACTCATTAAATTCGTCGATAGACGAGTTTGGCGAGAGCATTTCCCGATTATCGGTAACGTTGAATAGCTTTAGTTCACTAAGTATGCTATAAAAAGGTTGCCAAAGCCTACCCAGGATAAGGCGGTTGGTGATCACCAACACCAGTAGTAATAATAGAATAACACCAATGGTGATAGCGAAGATGATCTGGATCAGATCTTCAGTCTCCACTTTCGATTCAACTATCAGGATCTTATAGTACCTGCCGCCAACGGTTACCGAACTAACCAGGCCCCTGCCAGATTCGGGTTCATCTTTTTCGCGATAGTAAGTGGTATTAAAAAACTCACGTTTAATGGAGTTCGGTTCGGCCGAAACAAAAGTGATCTGCTGATCTTTTGATTCAAAAACCTGGGGCAAGTGATGATTGAGCTTCACATAATCAAAAACCTCCTGCTCTTCAACCTCAAGCGATTTGTCTTTTTGGTTGGTAAGAATAAGGCTGATAGCCTGGTAATAAATAGCGCCTGTTATCAGCATGATAACAATGGTGGCTATTAAGTTTACCCGGTTATACCTTTCGGAAAGCTTCATTATTGATCGGCAAATTTGTAGCCCATACCGTAGGCTGCATAAATATAGTCCTTACCGCCGGCTTCCATTATTTTTTTTCGGATGTTTTTGATGTGCGAATAAATAAAGTCGAAATTATTGGCCAGGTCGATGCCATCGCCCCATAAATGCTCGGCAATGGCGTTTTTGGAGATTACCTTGCCTTTGTTAGATATGAAATAGATAAGTAGGGCAAACTCCTTACGGGTAAATTTTACAGGTATTCCGTTTACAGCTACGGTTTTAGCCATCAGATCGATGCTGAGCTCGTTGAAGTTAAGTACGTTGCTGCCATTAAACATTTTACGCCTGATGATGGCCGACACCCTTGCCTTAAGTTCCGAAAGGTGGAAGGGTTTTACTAAATAGTCGTCGGCACCCAGATCAAGGCCCTGAAGGCGGTCATCTAATGAGTTTTTGGCCGAGATGATGAGCACACCATCCGTATAATTATTGTTTTTAAGTACTTTTAATATATCTATACCATTGCCGCCGGGCAAGGTAATATCCAGCAGGATACAATCGTATCTGTACAGTTCAACCTTGGCAAGGGCGGCAGTATAGCTGGCCGCGGTCTCGCAGATATTACCGGCTTCGGTAAAGTACTCTTCAATACTTTCGCGCAGGCCTTCTTCATCTTCAATGATCAGTAATTTCAAATCTTTTTAGCGTAAAGGTATAAGGTGAATTTGTACGGATTTTGGATTTTTTGGTTAGTGCTTAGCTTCATGAAATTATGCTCACAGATTTTATACAGAATACATAAGAAAATTTGCCTTTAGCTTGTTGCAAGTTAAATACAAAATCTGATCATTATGTGGTGGATCTACGCATTACTTTCGGCACTTTTTGCGGCGCTTACTGCAATTTTTGCCAAAATAGGTATTAAAGGAGTTGATACCGATCTGGCAACGGCCATTCGTACCGTTGTTATCCTTATACTGGCCTGGGGCATTGCGCTTTTTAAAGGCGGGCATGCAGGCATTGGCAGCCTCACTAAAACCAACTGGACATTTTTAATCTTGTCGGGCTGCGCTACAGGGCTTTCATGGATTTGTTATTTCCGGGCACTGCAACTGGGCAAGGTAAGCCAGGTTGCCCCGGTTGATAAACTGAGTGTGGCTTTAGCCATCGCGCTCTCTGTTATTTTCCTGGGCGAACCCTTAACCATCAAAAACGCCATAGGCGCGTTGCTTATTATTGGGGGCACAATTGTATTAATTTTCTAATTTTTTTGTAACGGGCTCATATACAATGTAACAAGCGTATATACATAGCAAAACCATATTGTAACAAATACACTTCAATACAACTTAATTCAGATTTAATCCAATCTTTCTTATAAAATTTGTGGTTCAAATACCCGCATCATATAATGAAGTCTGTTTTTTTGATATTATTTTCTTTTGTTTTTATAACCGCCTTACACGCCCAAATAACCCCCGGAGCTAAGGGGAAAATCACAGGTAAAGTAACCGATGCTACCACAAAACAACCGGTAGATTATGCCACCGTTTCTGTATTTAAACAAGGCGCCGCTTCGCCGTTTAATGGTATCAGTACCGATCCTAAAGGGAATTTCTCTATTAATAATATCCCTGCCGGGGAGTATAAAGTAACCGCCGAATTTTTAGGCTATCAAAAAGCTACTATCGAACATGTGATAGTTAAAGATGGCGTGGTAGCATTAGGAGAGATCAAACTGGCTCCCATCGCTAACGAATTAAAAGGAGTAACTATAACAGCTAAAGTACCTACTGTTGAAAACCGTATTGATAAAATGGTTTATAACCCACAAAACGATTTAAGTGCGCAGGGTGGGGTAGCCATTGATATTTTGAAAAAGGTTCCGCAAATTACCGTGGATATAGATGGTAACGTAGAATTGCAGGGAAATGCCAATATCCGCTTCCTGATCAACGGGAAACCGTCAAGTATATTCGGCGCCAGCCTTGCTGATGCTTTGGCCAGTATTCCTGCCAGCCAGATCAAAAGTATCGAGGTTATCACAAGCCCGGGTGCAAAGTATGACGCCGCAGGTACGGGAGGTATAGTAAACATTATTTTGAAAGATAGCAAGGTGCAGGGCGTTAACGGTAGTGTTAACCTATCTGCAGGTACCCGCCGCGAAAACGGTTCATTTAACCTGAATGCCCGTAAAGGCAATTTTGGGGTGAACGCGTTTTTTAGCGGTAATGCTCAAATCAATACCGATGCTCCTAACACACGTAACCGCGTGTCGACCGATGGCAGCGGAAATCAAACCACCCTTTTTCAGCAAGGCAGCAACAATTTCAGGCGCAACGGATATGAATCGGGCATCAATTTTAACTGGGATATCAGCAAACATGATAACCTTACCGCGGGAGTTGGCTTTAATCATTTTGGTAACCATGGTAATGGTACTACCAATGAGGATTCGCGAGTTGTTTCGGCCACAGGAGCTTTTATATCAGATACAGCCGATATCCGTAATTCAAGCAGCAAATTTAATGGCCGCTCAACTGATGTAAGCGTGGGCTACAAAAAAACATTTGAAAAAGAAGGCCAGGAACTTGATGTACTTTATACCGAAAGTTTTGGTAATAATAGCTTTGCATCCGCGCAGCAAACAGATTATTTAAACGGTGTTAAGCCGTCTACTGGTTTAACAAATACCAATCCGGGTAAAGATCGTGAAACCAATATCTCTGTTGATTACACTCATCCTGTAAGCAAAAAGGTAACTATTGAAACCGGAGGTAAGCTTGATTTTAATCACATTAATAATAGTGTGGTTACAAATACACTTGGTACTGATGGCGTTTTTAGCCTCGACCCCGGACAGTCCTACGGCTTTACCTATGATCGTAAAATATATGCCTATTATCTTTCGGGATCAGCATCGTTGTTTAATAGCTTTTTAGATGTAAAAGCAGGTTTACGTGATGAGTATACCAACACTAAGGCCGATTTTCAGGGTGTGAATATTCCTAATTATAATATCCTGGTACCATCATTGGTGTTTTCGCACAAATTTGGAAATAACGGATCGCAGTCGGTTAAATTAAGTTATACCCGCCGCATCCAGCGCCCTGATTACGGTGATCTGAACCCTTTTCTGAATATCAGCGACCCGCATAACATCAACACCGGTAACCCTAACTTGAAACCTGAAAAGGGAGATAACTTCGAATTGGGTTACAACAAAGCTTTTGACAAAGGAGCCAACATCAATATTGCTGCTTTTTACCGTCATAATACGGATGACATTCAGCAATTTACTACCTATTATGATTCGTTGCAGGTTAACAATAAAACTTACAGAAACGTATCATTCAACCAGCGTTATAACATAGGCTCTGAAGATAGGATCGGCATCAATATTTATGCTTCAGTACCGGTAACCAGCAAGTTAAGCCTGCGTACCAACATGATCTTCAGCGACAGGCGCAGTACCAACCCGGGCTTTGCCAATGTAAGTGCTTTTGCTTATCGCCTTAACCTTAACGCGCAATATAGCTTTGGTCATGACTTAAGCGCCGAATTTTTTGGTAACTATAATTCGTCACAAAAAGGCATTCAGGGTACTAACCCTAAATTTGTGTTCTACAACTTTGCTATGCGCAAAATGTTCTGGGATAAAAAAGCAAGTATTGGGCTAACTGCAACCAACCCTTTCGCCAAATATGTTAGTCAAAGCTCATCAACCTTTGGCAGTAACTTTTATTCAACCAACGTAAGATTGGTACCTGTGCAATCATTTGGTATAAGCCTGAGCTATAAGTTTGGTAAACTTGAGTTTAAGAAAGACAGGGAGAAAGATAAAAATAACGACCAGGATAATGGCGGTAGTGACAATGGCCCTCAATCTGAAAAAGGAAAATAACCTCACCTAAATCCTCTCCAAAGGAGAGGACTTGAAAAAACAAAAAAAGCGATGACAATTCATCGCTTTTTTTGTTTAATACCGTTTATTATAAAGCCCTCTCCTTTGGAGAGGGTTGGGTGAGGTTACCCGTTTTTGATCAAAATACTTTCAATGATCAGGGTTGTATCTTCGCAGCTGTCTGTAGCTGTTTCCATGGCTGCAAAAACATCGGTATATTTAATTAGCTCAATAGGATCTTTTTCGTTGTTAAGCAGATCGGCAAAGGCTTTATTATGAACTGAGTCGGCCTGAGCTTCCAGCTTTTTAATATTGCTGCAAAGCTCAAAGATGATAGCGGATTTGCTAAGATCATTCATTGCGTTTACTGCTTTTTCAAGCTCGGTACTGGTCTGCAGTATCAGCGCGGACAGCTCTATCATTGGCTGAGTAATAACAGGTACGTTATACAGATTTATCCTGCGGGCAGCCATAGTGATCCTGTCGGCTACGTCATCAATTGCCGATGCCAGATCGCACATATCCTTGCGGTTAAACGGCGATATCAGCATGCGGCCCGATTCTGAAAATACCCTGTGCGTTATCTCGTAGCTTTTAAATTTAAGCTTATCAATATGGGCAAAATTGAATTTTTGCTCATATGAAGTTGGGGAATTTACGGCTTCGTCTAACAGTCTGGCCATTTCGGTAACGTTAGCCACAGCTGTGTTGAATAAATCGTAAAAAAGCTGGTTAGAATTCGGAAATATCGATTTTGAGTTAGTGCTCTTCATTGATCTGTTTTATCAGTCGTGAATTTACAGTAGTTATATTAAGTGGATTTTAAAATATGTCACTATAAATTATTCAGCATGTAAAAGTAACTATTAATACAATGCAAAATGTTAAGTTAATGTTAAGAATGGTTAAGTCAATGTAATAAAGCAGTCATAATATCGATGTAAGTTGCTGATTTAAAGTAAAAAGAAACCTGCTGGTAATATGAAGAAAATTGTGTAACATTTAAGTTCAATTAAAACAAATCCCGGCGCTTGCTACTTGTGATTATATTAGTTAATCCGATTATGAAAGCCGGGGATAAACATTTTAAATGCGTAAACAGCAAAACCGGTTACGCTATTTATTACCATTCGCTGGGCCGGGAGCTCAGCAATGAAGAAGTTAAGGCTGAATTAGAAAAAATACGTGCACGCGTAGCTATTCAAAACGGTATTTATCTTGAAACACTTTACTGGGAAGAAATGAAACAGGACGCCGAACTGACGCAATAGCAGTAAGGTTATGGGTTTGAAATATAACTGGTTTTAAATAAGTACTTTATTTGGAAATAAATACCTACATTTAATTACTCTTATATAACCAGTTTAAACCTATCATTATTCCTTGTTATGAAAAAAATAATATTACTGCTGTTAGCGGCATTGTGCTTTTGTGTGCCTGTTTTATCGCAAAATAGCCAACGGTTATCGCCTGTTATCTCTTTGGATACCGCTGTATCGCGCCTGCAAACTTTATCTACAGACAAAGCAATTGAAAAACCTTACCTGCATTTTGACAAACCTTATTATAACGCCGGCGATACGCTTTATTTTAAAGCTTATGTTACCCTTGGCGAACAGCATGAGTTATCAAAATTAAGCGGTATACTACATGTTGATCTTATCAGCCCCACCGGTTCTCTCTTGAAATCCATTTCGCTACAACTGGCTAATGGTTTAGCGATAGGTGATTTTAGCCTCTCCAATACATTACCCGGGGGGAGCTATCGTATAAGGGCGTACACCAAATGGATGCTGAATAACGGCCAGGTGAATTTTTTTGATAGGCAGATAAACATTAATAACGGGCTGCCTGCAGGAAATAAAGCGGGGACTGCAAAAGCAGGGGTCGAGTTCTTTCCGGAAGGTGGACGTTTTGTGAGCAGCATACCGGCCAAATTGGCCTTTAAGGCCGTTGGAACAAATGGATTGGGTGTTAATGTTAAAGGTGTTGTGGTTGATAATATCAATGCGGAAGTAACTAAATTTGAATCGACTCACCTTGGTATGGGGCTTATATTTATTACTCCTGAAGCCGGTAAAACATATAAGGCCAATTTAACTTATGCCGATGGCACTAAAGCTACAGTTGATTTGCCCAAAGCTGATAACGAGGGGATCACGTTAATGGTTAACAATGATAGTGCTGATAAGCTCGGTATTGAGATAAATGCCAATAAAGCTTATTACCTTAAAAATAAAAACAAAGAGATAGGGGTAATCATATATTCGGCTGGTGCTGTCAGGTCGGTAAAGGCGGTTCTTGATAACCAGGTGCTTGATTTAAATCTCAATAAAAAAGATTTTAAAACAGGAGTGGTACAGGTAACACTTTTTTCGGCACAAGGTGAACTGCTTAATGAGCGACTGGCCTTTATCCAGAATCCCGATTTACTAACAATTGCTCCAACCTGCGATAAGACTTTATATTCGGAAAGAGGAAAAGTGCATATCTCCATTAATACAAAAAATAAAAACGGAGAAGCGGTTAAAAGTTATCTATCGGCAACAGTAGTGTATGCCGGTAAAGTACCCAGCGCTGAAGATGACGAAAATACGATATTATCGAACCTCTTATTAACCTCCGATCTAAAAGGAAAAATTGAGCAGCCCAATTACTACTTTGTTAATGTTAACAACGATACCCGGGCCAACCTGGATATCCTGATGCTTACCCGAAACTATAGCAGATTTGAATGGAAGCAACTACTTAGCAATGAAAAACCGGCCAAAGTGTACAGTGCCGAAAATGGGTTTGATATATCAGGGCAGGTAAAAACAACAACTGGAAAGCCGGTTGATGGCGGTATAGTTACATTAATGCCCCGGGCTGGCGGAGCTTTACTGTCCCAAAACACCGATCATGAAGGGAACTTTGCTTTTAGGAACATGGTATATAGTGACGAAACCACGTTTGTGATACAAGCTAAAACAGCTACAGGGGGAAATAATACTCATATATCCGTTTATCTGGAGCCAACGTTAGCAAACATTAATACTGAAGATATCATTAGTCCGGTGAAAGATTCAAATATTACAAGAAATGATCAAACAATGCAACAACCTGTTTATTTAGCTGATGCAAATAAGAGAGGGTTTAATGCTGTTATAAATAGTGATAAAAGAGCTGGTGAACGGCAACATACTACGGAAACATTGGACGACAAAAACGTGCGGGATCAGAGTTTGTTGACTACCGGTTTGGAAGGACGCTTACCTGGAGTTATACTGAGGGATGGGGTGCCTTTTTTAGCAGATAAAGCAAATGCTGTTATGCAAACCGGACCGATGCTTATCATTGCTGATGATACCGCCATGCCTGCAGGAACGAGTGTTAATAATTACAATCCAGTTGATGTTGAAAGCATAACAGTGTTAAAAAATAGTGATGCTGCCATATATGGCATAAGGGGAGCAAACGGTGTATTGATAATAAAAATGAGAAAGTCAGCATCTTCAGGAATGGTAAAGGACATTGCTTTGCCAGGTTTGTTGTATTATACAGCACAGGGATTTTATAAGGCACGTACATTTTATTCGCCTGTTTATGAAGGCTCGCAACAAACAGCTAACAAGCCCGATACTCGAAGCACTATATACTGGAACCCTGATATGGTGACAGATAAAGATGGCAATGTTTCGCTTGATTTTTTTAATGCAGATGGCAAGGGTACTTATCGCGTGGTGATAGAAGGGATTGATGAGGCGGGTAATATAGGGCGTAGTGTATTAACGTATAAGGTACAGTGATGGCGGTAAATAAAAAACCCTGCCATGGTAGGCAGGGTAAAAAAACCACAACAATTGTTTAACCTTTGGGCTATGAACCCCTCCGGTCTATTCCTAACTGCAATATGATCTTTCAATTAATTAAACAATATAAAATTCAAATGGTTTAAACACCACATGTTTATTTTCAGTGTTTTATGTGTTGAAATCACCTCTTACAGGTATTTGAATGAATAGTTGCTTTTAAACCAAATTTCAATCTATATTTATACTTAAATAATTATGAGAAATCTTATGAAAAAATCATTTCAGCTTAAGGCGGCATTCCTGTTCGCTTTTGCCTTATTGTTATCAACAGTAACTTTTGCTCAAAACAAACCAGCCAGCCCACGCGATAGCGTAAGCGGTAAAGCTGCAGGTTCAACCATTACTATTAACTACGGAAGCCCTTCGGTAAAAGGCCGTAAAATTTGGGGCGGACTTGAAGCTTATGGCAAAGTTTGGCGTGCCGGTGCTAACGAAGCTACTACGTTTACAACAACAAAAGATATTAAAGTTGAAGGTAAATCACTGGCTGCCGGCACTTATGGCTTTTTTCTGATCCCTAACGAAAACGGTACCTGGACAGTTATTTTTAACAAGGTTGCTAAACAATGGGGCGCGTTTAAATATGATGAATCAAAAGATGCCCTGCGCGTAGATGTTAAAACCAAAGCAGCGCCAATGCACGAAAGATTAGTTTATACTGTAGACGCAAAAAGCTTCTGCATGTTCTGGGATAAAATTGTAGTTCCGGTTTCTGTAAAATAAAAATATTTGGTAACCTTAGTTTTCACAATTTTGAAGGCCCCCGGAAACGGGGGCCTTTTGCATGAAAAAGGTCATTGCATGTGACAACCCAGCTATTTTTAAGATGCCGGTAAAGCACTATATTTACCCGATACAATGCGTAGCCGAACCAATAAAAAGCCTGTACTAAAAAGGATCATCATTATATTATCGTTGGCATTAGCTATCTTTTTGCTGATGCTCTTTGCAGATCATCCTGCCGCCGTTGAACGTTACTACGCCAATGGCTTTTACATCATTGTTTGCCGGATTTTTCATTCCGTTTTAAATGTATTCCCGTTTAGCGTTGGCGATATTGTATACATAGCTGTAGTGCTTTATTTGATTTATGCGGTGATCAGGTTAATAGTCTTGTTGTTTAAAAAGCAGTTTCAAACGGCAGGCAAGCTTTTTTTAGGACTGATTATAGGTGTACAGGCTGGTATTGTGGCTTTTTATCTTTTATGGGGAATGAACTATTTCAGGCTGCCGGCTTCCGAACGATTTGGGCTACGGGATACCGCTTTTACCACTGCCGATCTTAAAGCTGTAACCCGGATATTGATAGACAGCGCCAACATCACCCGCTCACGGTTAACACCTGCAGATTGGGCCCAGAGCAATACGCATATTTACAATACCGCCCGGCACGCCATTTATACCATCAGCAAAGATTCGGCTAATTTCCGGGCATATAATCCGGACATAAAACCATCAATACTTACGCCTTTGTTAAATTATATAAGTACTTCGGGGTATTATAATCCTTTTACTTCCGAAGCGCAGGTAAACTACCAGATGCCCGTTTTTACCAGGCCATTTGTGGTTTGCCATGAAATGTCGCACCAGATGGGGTATGGGGCAGAGGACGAGGCTGATTTTGCCGGTTTTATTATTGCCGTAAAATCGCATGACAGGTTATTGCGCTATTCGGCATACCACCTTGCCGTTCAGGAATTCATGCACTCACTTGGCGCACGGGATACAGTTGCTCATAAAGAGCTTAAAGCTATGATCAGCAAAGAAGTGCGCAGCGACTATGTTACCGAACGAAACTACTGGCTTGCCTACGAAAATAAACTGGGCGCTATAAGCAGCATTTTTTATGATAATTTCCTGAAGGCCAACAATCAACCTCAAGGATTAGAAACTTATAACAGAATGGTGCTATTGGCAATGGCGTGGTACAAGGATAAATGGGTGCATCCGGTTGATGTTCATTAGTTCACCGGTTCATTAGTTCATTAGTGAGTAGCTCATTAGTTATGGCTGGTAACATCGGAAGTTAAGCTGAGGAGTAGTATGCTAAGACCAATGAACCACTGAACTAATGAACCAGGGAACCAACAAAAAAAATGCGTTCCGTATCTCACCCCGGAACGCATACAATATCACGTCTCAAATGATATTGAATCAACTAAATCTCAGATATCATATTAAATGCTTACCTAAGTTCTTATATTCGGATACCAGAACAGAAACCGGTACAGAAAATTCAATAACAATCAACTATACCGTTTTAGCAGTATAGTAATAATTACTCTCCAAAAAGCCGATTGTAAATATTTGAATGAAAACGGCGGTGCGATGTAATTATTATGAATTAATTTTCAAATTTACCTCAAAATCTTTAAAAAGCCTCGTTTACTTCACATTTATATGGATAATTTGTTCAGTAAAATTACTGTTACTATGAAAACTGTTTTTGTGGTAGTTTTGATGTTTCTTCCTGTTTTGGTTTTTGCTCAAAAAATTAATCAGAAAGAAATAAAACGGGAGGAAATATTAGCACAATCGGTAACTATCATTCGTGATAATTGGGGAGTTCCTCACATTTATGGAAAAACAGATGCCGCCGTTGTTTTTGGATTGATGTATGCCCAATGTGAAAATAATTTTAAAGGTATTGAACGCAATTATCTTTACCAAATGGGCAAACAGGCCGAGGTTGATGGCGAGGCTAATTTGTACACAGATGTGCAGCTGCAATTAATTGCCGATAGTGCAGATGCCATTAAAGATTATAAAATCAGTGCCCCCTGGTTCCGGAAGTTATTGGATGCTTTTGCCGATGGCGTTAACTACTACCTGTACAAACACCCAGAAGTAAAGCCACAGGTATTTAAGCACTTTGAACCATGGTACGCGCTGATGTTTACCGATGGCAGTGTTGCTGCAACAGAGACCGGTGGAATCAAACTAAGTGAAACAAAAGATTTTTACAGTGTTGGACCCGAAAAACTGGGTGTGTTAACCGGTAAACCTAAAGACAATATTTATGATATGCCAAATGAGCGCGAAACCGGATCGAATGGGTTTGCTATTGCGCCATCCAAATCGGCATCCGGCCATGCTTTGTTGTATATCAATCCGCATGTACCGTTCTATTTCCGTAGCGAGGTTGAATTGGTGAGCAATGAAGGACTTCAAGCTTATGGGGCAGTTACCTGGGGCCAGTTTTTTATTTACCAGGGTTTTAATCAGCATTGCGGCTGGATGCATACCAGTGCGTATGCCGATGTTGCTGATCTGTATGCCGAAAAGGTGAGTAATAAGAACGGGAAATGGTATTATGAATATGATGGTAAATTAAGGCCGGTGGTTTCGCGCGAGTTATCGCTTAACATAAAGAAAGGAAATGAGGTTGAGCATCGTATTATTACAGGTTATTATACGCATCATGGTCCGGTGCTGGGCGCAAGAAACGGCCAATGGCTGGCGCTTAAAGCCAATAATCGGTCTTATAATGCACTGGTAGAGTCATGGTTGATAAGCAAAGCCAATAACCTCTCCGAGTATAAAAAAGCCATGAACCTGCTATCAAACGCCACTAACAGTACCGTTTATGCCGATGATAAGGGTAACATCATTTTTTGGTACGGAAACTATATTCCTAAGCGCAACCCTAAGTATGACTGGAGTTTACCGGTTGATGGCAGCACATCTGCGACTGAATGGCAGGGAGTTCACAAGCTGAGCGAGATCATCACTATCACTAATCCTGCCACGGGATGGATCCAGAACTGTAATTCGTCGCCGTTTACCGGATCCGGCTCAGCAAGTCCAGATAAAAATAAATATCCTGTTTACATGGGGCCGGATGGAGAAAACTATAGGGCGATAACGGCTATCAAAATCTTAAAGGATGCAAAGAAACTTACGCTTGATGACCTGGTAGCTAAAGGTTACGATCATCACCTTGCTGCTTTTGATGACTTGCTGCCGTCACTGTTTAAAGCCTATGATGCAACTCCGGATTCGGTGAAACAATCGCTTGCCGAGCCGATAAAGGTCTTGCAGGAATGGGACAGGAATACTGCCATCCATTCTGTAGCCAGCTCGCTTGCTATTGAATGGGGCACTTTGATGATGAAAGCCCTGCCGCCGCCCCAAACAGATCAGGAAGGTACATTTATTGTCCGTCGTTTTCAAACGCTGATTAAAACGATGCCACTAACACAACAATTGACTTTGTTGAATGATGTTGTCAAAAATCTGCAAACCCGTTTTGGTACCTGGAAAGTAGAGTGGGGGAATATGAACCGCTACCAGCGACCAGATGATGGCATTACCTTTGATGATAGCAAACCCAGTGTACCTGTTGGTTTAACCGGATCGGGCTTCGGACAGCTGCCGTCGTTCCAAAGTCGTACCATGAATACTAACAAACGCTATGGATATTCGGGTAATAGTTTTATCGCCGCTGTAGAATTTGGTACACGGTTAAGGGCAAAAAGCATCGTAAATGGTGGCAGTTCCTTTGATCCGGCATCGAAAAATTTTACCGATCAGGAACAGGGCATAATTGATGGCAAGTTTAAGGATGTGCTGTTTTATAAAAAAGATGTTTTAAAACATGCACAGCGCACGTATCATCCTGGCGATTATTTTAAATAGTAAAAAAAGTATATTTGGTAAGTTAAAAATGAAGAGAATCCTGTTAGTTGCCTTATTATTGTTTTGTGGTGCGGGTTTGTTTGCCCAAAGCGTAACCGTTAATGATCTGGCAAATATCTCCAATCTTTCCAATGCCGAAGCGCATAACTATCTTACCCTCGGCAAAAAGTTCAAACGACAATATATCCAGGATGTTGACGGCAACAGCATTGAACACCTGAACAAGATAGGCCCCGATAACAAGGAAGAAACCGTAGTGATAGGTGTTGGCAGCAAACTCAGCAGCGGAGCTGTACTCCGCACAGTTACCTATACCACTTCCACATCACGACATATCATTAACCTGATAGGGCAGGCCAAGCATATGGGCCTAAAAATGCGCCTTCAGGGAGCCGATGCCAAAAACGATATCTATATTTTTGATAATGACTTTTTTCATATCGTGATGTTCCTCAATCACGATAACGTGTCCGGCTCGGTTGAAGTGCACCAGAAAGAATATTTAGGGTTTGATTAAGGGGAAGTGCTTTTGTGATACAATGTCTGAAAGACGGGATGTGAAGGGGAGCAAATTTACTCCACCTCATTATGATATTTTTATGCCGCCCCCTTCTTAGTAAACTCCTTCTGATACATCAGCGGACTTTTACCTGTTACCTGTTTAAAATGCTTATGGAAAGTAGAGAAGTTGTTGAACCCGCTGTCGTAACAAAGTTGCTTGATATTGAGCTTGTTTTCGATGAGCAGTTTACAGGCGTAACCCACCTTTATTTCGATCACAAACTGCGAATACGTTTTGCGGGTTTTTGATTTAAAATAGCGGCAGAATGAATTGGCGCTTACGCCGGCTATATCGGCAATTTCTTCGAGGTAGATCTTTTTGCGGAAGTTGCGTACCGAGTACTCGTAGATATTATTGAGCCTGTCGCTTTCCGATTCATTATGATCATACTTAAATCCAATAGATGTTAAATAGTTAAGTGGCGAACTACCCGCTATGGTATTCAATGCTTTGAGCAGCATGATGATCCTTTCGGCACCATCGGTATTGAGCATAGCGGCCAAAATATTGGCTACTTGTGTTTTTGTTTCGCCCGTTATCTGTAAACCGCGTTTGGAGCGTTCCAACAATACTTTAATCAGCTTGTTTTCGGGAAGTTGAAGAAACTGATCGCCCCAAAAATTTTCGCAAAAATGCACTACAATGGTATCAACCGGCACCTGGTCGCTACTATGATCAAAATGTACATCATCAAAGCGCCAGTAATGCGGCAGGTTTGAGCCAACCAGTACCATGTCACCGGCTTCAAACTGTTTAATGCTATCACCTATAAACTGCGTTCCGCCGCCTTTTGTGAAATAAATGAGCTCCAATTCCGGGTGGCAATGCCAACGGTTATTGATATCCGGCAATACATCATGTCTTACGCTAAAGGAATGCGCCGGATCGGCAGATACTTTGAGTAAAAGCGGTTTCATTCAGTTTTATTTACAAACAATGGGCTAAATGTAGACAAAAACTGTAAAAATTGCTCATTTATTGTGAAAGTATAAAATTTATATACTTTTAACATTATCTTCAACTAACAATTAAACCCGAACCAATTTACGATGAAACCTAAGTGCCTGTTAATTTTACTATTGATCTTATTTTCATTTTTTTCAAAAGCCCAAACTAACTTCAAACCAGGTTATGTAATAAGCGTTAACGGCCAAGTTATCCATGGTTTTATTAACGAAAAAGAGTGGGATGCCAACCCAACAATTATCAACTTCAAAACCGCGTTAAACGGGGCTGAAGTAAAAAATTATACGCCGAGTGATATCACCTATTTTGAAATAACCAACTCGGTAGCATACCAGCGTTACAGCGGCTTTGTTAGTACCGATGAAACAAATATTTCAAGATTGTCGCGTGGCCGCGATTCAAGTAAAAAGCAGGATATCATATTCTTAAAACTTCAACAAAAGGGCCCAAACGTTTCGCTTTACTCCTATAACGACGCGATTAAAATGCGGTTTTTCATAGCCGACAATAACGCAGGCAAAACCTATGAGTTGTTATTTAAACAATATTTTATTCCTGACATGGGCCCCGTTACCCACGTCGAGAATGAATTTATACCCCAGCTATATGACCTGGCTACAAAATATAACCCATCATCGGCAGAGCTAAAACAAGAAATTGAACAAGCCAGTTATAAAACTCCAGTCTTGAGGAAAATATCACGAATGATAAACAACATGCCTGAGGATGATACGCACTACGAAACGCTGTCGTCCTTTGATTTTTTTATTGGCGGAGGAGCGTCTGCCAATAAATTTAAATTTGAAGGCGAGCTACCATTTCGTAATGCCAGCGAAAGCAAAACAACCTTCGGCCCCACATTTTCGGCAGGCGTTAACTTTTATACAAACGCCAAGATAGGCCGGGCCGTATTAAGGATGGAAATAATGTATTGGACGGCCTCCAATGAAACAGTAGCGGATCTTTACTATGGTCAACCCGATAAGCCAAAAATAACTTACCATTTCGATCAGCGCAATATTACCGCTTACCCTCAATTTATTTATTACTTATATAATACCAATGCCGTTAAATTTTATGGCGGCATAGGCGTAACAGTAAACTTTTCAAAATACACACAGTTAGTGAGCTCGTCAGAAACAATTTCAACAAATAATAACCTGCTTTCACTTGATAAAAGTTGGTTAGGGTTTCCGATAAGAGCAGGCCTGATTATTAACAAGGCGTTTGAGGTTAATGCATCCTATGCTATTCCTTCATCAATAAACAGCGGTGGTAAGGCAGCAGGAGATTATTCAGTCAAGCAAAATGGTTTTAAAGCAGGAATAAACTATCACTTTTCGATTAATTAAAAGTTTAAGGCCTTAAGCCAGCTCCCGATATTACCTTACCTGAAACACGAAAATAAAGTATGATTTGTGTAAATAATATTAAAAAACAATAAAACCCAAACGAGCAACTTAACGTATAATTAAATAAAAAGGGGCGTTCCGTATCTCACCCCGAAACGCCCTGTAGTTATCAAATGATAACATCTCAACTAAATCTCAGATCATCATGCTTTGATCTGAACTCACCATCTTTCTCAGGGATGGGAAGGTTTTTAATATTTTATGAGCCTTGCCGTTCTTTAAAACGGTGGCGGTCCGCCGGGGCCGCCGCCCGGAGGTGGACCACCCGGGCCTCCACGTTCTGGAGTAGGCCTTTTACCCGCAAATTTCTGTAGCTTCAACGTAAATGTTAACAGATAGTAACGTCCTAATCTGTTGCTGTT
Source organism: Mucilaginibacter endophyticus (assembly GCF_003351025.1). GTDB lineage: Bacteria > Bacteroidota > Bacteroidia > Sphingobacteriales > Sphingobacteriaceae > Mucilaginibacter > Mucilaginibacter endophyticus. Next base: position 919,544 of record NZ_QPCG01000001.1, read on the forward strand.
TGTTTGGGTTATATAACTACCGTTCTGCGTAGTTGTATAACCGGTATTTTCATTAAACACGTCCATTACCGAAAAACGCAAGGTCCCCGCGTTCCCCTTCAAAAAGCGACGCTCTACGTAGGTATTCAAAATATTGGGGTTTGTAGCACCGGTATAGCCATAATAGATCATTTTTGAATAATCATAGCTTACTGTCCAGTCTTTGAAATAGCTTTTGCCGTTAACACCCAGGTTAAGGGTTTGAAAATTGCTGTTAACGTTGGCCTGTTTGATAGAATTGCTTGAGGTATTTACGCTGTATGTAGTACTTGCTTCGGCGTCAATAACGTCGGTAATGCTTACCCTAAAGCGCGCGCCTTGAGATAGTACCAAATTTTTGGCTATATTCTTCTCGGTTGTCATGTTATAGGTAGCAGAATCAACATTACTAATATATGAGACGTTGTTATTGTACGAAATGTTACCGATCATGAACAAATTATATTTCCTTTTTTCCCAGGGCTTGGCAAACACATAAAATCCCTGTGCCGAATAATAACCATCAGCGTTCAGATACTGGGTTAAAATACTTCCTGCCAACTTACTGTTTGGTGCATAGTTTCTGGGATAAGTAATGGTATTGGCTACTATTTTATTATCCGTTTTAATGAACGACAGGTTACTGAAAAACACGTTGCCGCTTTCAAAATTGAACTTATTGTATTTTAAGGAAAGGGTATTGTTAAACTCCGGCTTCAGATCGGGGTTACCTTGTACCGGGTATGATGCGTTGCTGAAATCGGTAACCGGCTGCAATTCGGTATATGTAGGCTGATTGCTGCTGCCGTTATAATTTAAACTAAGTGATTGACTGCGCGAAAAGTTATAAATGAACCGTGCGGTTGGCGCCCAGTTAAAAGTATTGTTATTGGTTTTAAAAGGTTGCGCGTCAACAACAGATGAGCCACGTAAAATTGTTGGCTGTGCAACTATACCTAAGGTATAATTATACTTTTTTTCGATAAAACGATAGTTCAGCCCAAAGCGGTTGGTAATAAAGGTTGAAGCATAATTATTACTTAGCAGATCATACCTGTTCCTTGCGCCGTCATCGGCCAGGGTATCAGTCGCCCTGTCGGCAGTGGTGTAAGCGTAGTGGTACGCATAGTTCAGTTCAAGATACCCTTTTTTGCTGATAGGCTCCATGTATGATAAGGTAGTTCCCACACTATCGGTACGGCTATCTGTATTAATGAACTGGTTCAGAGGGGCATTTCGGGCACCATCAATATAAGTGTAAACCGGGTTTTGATATTTATTAATGCTGTAGCTGCCAGCACCAACATTTACACTAAAGTTTCGGCCGTGGCTATTGAAGCGATGATTAAACAACACGTTAGCACCATAATTAGGCTCGGTTGATTTGCTCAGATTGGCAAGCGAATAATTTGAAATAGTTTCGGAATTCCGGAGCAGTAAGCTGGTAGCGTCAGATGTGGTATTGGTGCTCGCGTAAGCATACGTTGGCGTAATTTTTACATAATTTACGGTATCCGGCTTATACTCGATATTAAAATTAACCCTATGGTTTAGCTTTTCGTCCTGCTGATTATTAGTTTGCGTATTGGTACTTGGATTGCTCGACGAAAGGTTGTTTTGAATGGTACTGCTGATGGTATTCACCGAATTATCGGCAAAGCTATAACTACCATAAGCAGTGATCTTTTTCCCCCAGCTATCGCGATAGTTAAAACCAAAGGAACGGGCAGTAGTAATCCCGTTTGATGAATTGCTGTTGCCTCCCGGAGGCCCACCAGGGCCGCCGCCTCTCGGCCCGCCGCCGCCAAAAGTAAACAGGTTTGTATTGGTATTATTCAGGTTACCTAAAAAAGCAAGCTGCCTGTTACCATTAAAACTAAACACATTGGCCGACGCTACGTACCTGTTGCTCTCCTTATCGCTTGATACACCCGGAATAGCATCATGGCCGCCACCTACGCTGGCCTGCCCAAAGTATCCATAGTTTTTATTTTGCTTAATGGTAATGTTCAAAACTTTATCAGGTTCGCCGGTTTTCACCCCGGTAAGATTGGCCTGATCACCGTAATCATCGATGATCTGGATATTCTGCACGATATCTGCAGGAAGATTTTTGGTAGCTGTTTTAACATCGCCTCCAAAAAAGTCCTTACCGTTAACCCTTACTTTGGTTACACTTTTACCCTGGGCAGTGATATTGCCGTCTTTATCCACATCCATGCCCGGCAGCTTTTTAATCACGTCTTCAACCGGGGCATTATCACGCACCTTGTAAGCATCCGCGTTAAACTCAATCGTATCTTCTTTAAGCTTTACCGGGTTCACATCAGCAATCACAACAGTTTTAAGCATGGTGGTTTCTATCTTCAGGACAACAGGAGGCAAATTGGCCGGCTTATTATCATTAGCCAACACAAACCTGCGTCTAAGCGGTTGATAACCTATCGAACTAAAAACCAAACTAAATTGGTTTACCGTTACGTTGTTAAAGGTAAAGGTACCGTCGGCACCTGTAATAACGGTAGTGCTATCGGTTCCGGTAAGCATTTTTACGCTGGTGCCGGCAACCAGGTAACCGGTTGAGTCTTTTACGACACCTCTAATTGTACGACCGGGTTCGGCTTTTACGTTAAACGGTATTGCAAACGCTAAGGCAATGATTACTGCTAAGGAGTATAGGATTTTCATTTTATGCTGATTAACAGCCGCAAAACAATAGCATTCATTTTAGTGTAAAAAACAGAATAGACCGGTACCATATATGTATCGACGGGAATAGCTTTTTTACCTATAAATGAGGGTGATTAGCACGCCCAAAGCAGGATATACCTTTCAAAGATGGATTTAAAGCGTTCGTCGGTATTTTTTGTCTGCCTGGCGATTACGCTTGCCTTTAAGCATGCCAGGTTTGTAATATTGCTGAATTATATATGTAGATTTATCATTCGGCGTAATGTCATAAAGTAATTTAAATGAGCCTTAAATCAAAAAGCAATACCATTACTGTACTTATCCATATTTTGATATGGGTGGTGTTTGGCTTGTTGCTATTCTTCTATCAACCGCTCACCTGGAATGTTGAGTTTCCATACCAGTTTTGGGTAAAACAAGCCATCACATTTTTCCTGCTTGTTGCAGCCTATTATTTTAATAACCGGATACTTGTGCCACGTTTTTTACTGCATGACCGTACCGCCATGTACCTGGTTACGGTAGTAGTAGTGGTGATCGCTTTTTTACTGCTTAATCAATGGGCAGATAAGGCACTTCATATGCATGAGCATATGGAAGCCATATTCCATAAAGACCACCGTCCGCCCAAACCAAAGGGGCGTGGGGGAGGCTGGGATATTTTCGGCACGGTTATCATAGCTTTGGTTTTGGGTATAAGCACCAGTATTACTGCTATACAAAAGTGGCAATCAGACATCAGGCTACGTGCAGCCCTCGAGCAGGAAAAAATAAGCTCCGAGCTATCGTTCCTGAAAGCCCAGATCAACCCGCATTTCTTTTTCAATACACTTAATAACATTTACGCACTTACCCACGTCAATGCCGAAACATCGCGCAAGGCACTGCACCAATTATCGCGCATGATGCGATATGTGCTATATGATACGCAACATGGTACTGCCTTATTAAGCCAGGAGATAGCTTTTATAAAAGATTATATCAGCCTGATGGAACTGCGCCTTACAGAAAAGGTAACGGTTACCTTCAACCCGCCTGAACAGGCTAATGATCTAACCATTGCCCCTATGCTTTTTTTACCTTTTGTAGAAAACGCCTTTAAACATGGTATCAGTGCCACAGAACCAAGTACCATCCTGATTGTTGTCAGTCAGCATGATGAAGTACTGGGGTTGAAAGTAGAAAACGGCATCTACAAAGACCACAACCTTAATATCGGCGAAAATAAAGGCATCGGGCTAACCAACACCATTCGCCGGCTTGATCTGCTTTATGCCGGTAAGTATAAACTGGATATTAACGAAAATGCCGCCGCCAACACATACACTGTTCATTTAACCCTTAACCTGTCATGATCATTAACTGTATAGCTGTTGACGATGAACCCCTGGCACTGGGCTTGGTTTGTGCCTTTATTGAGCAAACCCCTTTTCTGAAACTGGTTGGCCGCTTCAGCAGTGCTGTCGAGGCCCTGGTAGGTTTGCAGGATCAAAAAGTGGACCTTATTTTCCTTGATATCCAGATGCCTAACCTTAACGGTATGGAACTGGCACGCGTACTTGACAGTCGCGGAGCAAACAAACCGCGAATTATTTTCACCACGGCCTACAATCAGTTTGCTATTGAAGGTTACCGGGTTGATGCGCTTGACTACCTGCTTAAGCCTTTTAATTATGAGGAGTTTCTGCATGCTTCAAACAAAGCATTAAGTTATTTTGAATTGATAAATCGTTCAAACAGTACTACTGTTACAGCTTCTGCTGCCCCTGCCGAAGAAGAGGAATACCTGTTTTTAAAAATCGAATATCAATTGGTACGGATAGCCCTTAACGAGATCCTTTATATTGAAGGCTTAAAAGACTATGTGAAAATTTACCTGCAGGATAAGGAGAAGCCGCTGTTATCGCTTACCAGCTTAAAGGCACTGGAAGAGAAATTGCCTGCTAAAAGATTTATGCGCGTACACCGCTCGTTCATTGTATCACTCAATAAAATCAACTCTATTACCCGCAATGCCTTGCAAATTGGCAAAGTGAATATTACTGTTGGTGACCAGTATAAAGAAGCCTTTGGAGCGTTCCTGAGCAAATGGAACTGAACCGGGATTTATAGGATTTTCCTGATTCCTGGATTTTTGAATGCAGCTTGAAGATACCCAAACTCTGTGATTCCCCCGCGATCGTGTCCCCACGATCGCCAGCAAATCCCCACGATCGCCTTCAGGTATATCAACTGTTCATAATATCAAATGATTCGATAGGACACGAATCACGGTAATCCAATAATCTCCCCAAATCGAGGTTCAGACAAAATCCCTGTTCAGGTAAACAAAACCACTTCAATCGCAGTTCACCTGATTGCAATTTTTTGCCTCATTTTTACATCATTAAATAATATTCCCTACTTTTAAGTTATGCAAAAGGTAAGTGAACTACAGGTAACCGTATCAGACTTAAAAGCTTTTGAAGCTTTAGCCAATATACCCGACGATCAGCTACAGTGGCTGATAGACAAAAGTGAAGTGCAAACATTTGAAGATGGTGAGTATCTCATGGAACCGGGACAGGACCTTTCAGGTCCGCATTTTATACTGGAAGGCAATATGCGTTTCTTTATGATGCAACAGGGATCGCGCCGCGATTATACACTGGTTGAAAAAGGCAGCATCACCGGCTATATGCCTTACTCCCGCGGTTTGATAGCCAAAGGTTATGCCCAGGCTGTTGGCGAATTAACACTGCTAAGTTATCCTACAGCGGATATCATGGAAATGATCCAGCACCATTTTGAGCTTACCCAGGCCCTGGTGCATATCATGACTACTCGCGTACGTGATTTTACAGCTATGCAGCAGCAAAACGATAAAATGATGGCTTTGGGTAAGTTATCCGCGGGCTTGGCACACGAACTTAACAACCCGGCATCGGCCATTGTACGCGATTCTTTATCGTTAAGGAAACACCTCCGTATGGTGCCCGCTCATCTGAAAAACATGTTTGCTATAAGGGCCAGTGATGAACAGGTAGATGGTCTTACCGACGAACTATTTAGAATCCTGAACAAAAAAGAATGCTATACCCGTTTAACACTAAAACAACGCACCCAGCTTGAAGATGAGATATCCGAATGGTTGGAAGATAACGAAGTTGAGGATGCATACGATATAGCTGAAAGTTTTGTTGATTTTAGTTTTACCACCGAAAATCTTGAAGCGCTAAAATCCCATATTCCCGAACATGCAGTGCCTATCATTATGGGCTGGCTTAGCAGTAAGCTTATGGGCGAAAAAATGATTGAGGATATCCAGGAATCGGCGCGCCGCATTGCCGAGTTGGTGAGCTCAGTTAAAACATTTACCCATATGGACCGTGCGCAGGATAAGCAATACGCTGATATCCACATCGGTATCCGTAATACCATTACTATGCTGGGTTACAAGATCAGGAAGGAAAACATCACTGTTATTGAAGAGTTTGATGATACCCTGCCCGAAGTTAAAGCCCTTATCGGCGAGCTTAACCAGGTGTGGACCAACTTAGTTGATAACGCACTTGATGCCATGGAAATTAACGAAAAAGGCACACTTATCATCCGCACAAAAAAAGATAATGAATTTGTTGAAGTAACCATTATTGATGATGGCCCCGGCATTCCGGAAGATAACATCAGCCAGATTTATGATCCCTTCTTCACAACGAAAGAAATGGGCAAAGGTACCGGTATGGGCCTTGAAGTGGTGCAACGCATAGTGAAGCAGCACCGCGGTTCAATAAAAGTAAAATCAAAACCCGGCCATACCGAGTTTATAGTTTGCTTCCCGATAAATGGTTAGCAAAAACTGATTTTACCAAAAATATTAGTTAATTTGCCTGCATATTTACCCCTATGAGCCGTCCGATAATATTTTCTATAGATGATGACCCGCAGGTATTGCGGTCAATAAGCCGCGATTTAAAATCGCAGTATAGTAAAGAATATAAGATCTTAAGCACAACATCGGCAAAGGAAGCTTATGAAACCCTTATCGAATTGAAAAACAGTTCGGAAGTGGTTGCCCTGTTTTTGTGCGATCAACGTATGCCCGAAATGGAAGGCGTTAAATTTTTAGAGAAAGCCAAAAAAGTATTCCCCGAGGCAAAACGGGTATTGCTTACCGCCTACTCTGATACCGATGCTGCTATCAAAGCCATTAACGATGTACAGCTGGACTACTACCTGATGAAGCCCTGGAACCCACCAGAAGAAAAGCTTTACCCGGTAATAAACGATCTGCTCGACGACTGGCACAGTCATTACATTCCCGAGTTTGTGGGCATGAAACTGGTAGGATACCAGTTCTCTCCTCAATCGCATGTTATAAAAGATTTCCTGGCCGGTAACCTGATCCCTTATCGTTGGTTCGATATCGAAAAAAATATCGATTCGGCGAATTTATTGACCATCAATAACCGCACTACCGACGATTTGCCGATGGTGATATTTGAGGATGGCAGTTGTTTAACCAAGCCGAGCATCAGGGATATTGCCGATAAAATGGGCAAAAACACCAGCGAGCTTACTGATGTTTACGATGTGGTAATCATAGGAGCCGGCCCCGCAGGATTAGCAGCTGCTGTTTATGGTTCATCTGAAGGATTAAAAACCTTATTGATAGAGCGCAAGGCACCAGGTGGACAAGCCGGTACCAGTTCACGCATTGAAAACTACCTGGGTTTCCCGGCAGGCTTGAGCGGAGCCGACCTTACCCGTCGTGCTATAAGCCAGGCTATGCGTTTAGGTGCCGAGTTTTTATCACCACAATCTGTTAGCGATATCAAACAAAAAGATGGCTACAAAACCATTATCCTGGATGATGGCCCGGAGATCATCAGTCGTACTGTTGTAATTACTACAGGCGTTGATTACCGTAAGCTGGAAGTTAAAGGTGTTGATAATTTTACCGGGGCGGGTATTTATTACGGTGCCGCCACTACCGAAGCTTCGGCATGTACAGGCAAAGAAGTGTTTGTGATTGGCGGAGGTAACTCGGCCGGGCAGGCAGCAATGTACCTGTCTAAATTTGCAAAAAATGTACATATCATTATCCGCAGGGATGATCTGACAGCTACCATGTCTGCTTACCTGATCAACCAGATTGCGGATACGCCTAACATACAGGTTTTGCCAAATACAGAAGTAATTGAAGCCGAAGGCACCAATTGCCTTGAAAAAATCACTATCCAGAATTGCAAAACCAAAGAAACTGAGGTTAAAACAGCCAACGCACTGTATATATTTATTGGTGCCAAACCATATACCGACTGGATAAAGCTCGACATCATTAAAAACAATAAAGATTTTATTGAAACAGGTCGGGAGTTGCGCAGCTATGAGAATTTCGGCAAAGTTTGGAAGCTAAAACGTGATCCGTTCCTGTTAGAAACCAGCTGCCCCGGCATATTTGCAGCCGGCGATGTGCGTGCAGGAGCAATGAACCGCGTAGCGTCTGCAGTTGGCGAAGGCTCAATGGCTATAAGTTTTGTACATAAATACCTGGCTGAAGTATAAATCATTAAACAACACCTATTCCTATGGAAGAAACTTGCGCCCACATTGAAGCTGTTGAAGGCATAACCGAACCGAAAGATTACGTTTGTGAGGAATGCGTAAAACATCACGGAACCTGGCTGCACCTGCGTACCTGTCAAACCTGCGGCGTTACGCTTTGCTGCGATAGCTCGCCCAATACCCACATGACCAAGCATTTTCATGCCACAGGCCACCCGGTAGTTATATCTGCCGAGCCCGGCGAACGCTGGCTTTGGTGCTATGTGGATGAAGCGGTTAAAGGATATTAATTTAAGTCGGAAGTCTTGAGTTTTAAGTCAGGAGTCTCATAACCAGAGGCTCCTGACTTTTTTGTTTCTTATGTAAGGGGGTACTACTTATGTAAGGGAGCACTACTTAATCGCTAATCACTGATCTCCAATCTCCAAGCCCCAACCTCTAATCTCTGCCCCAGTTACCCTTTAAATGACAATACCTTATCTAATGACCATGGGCCGGAACCTATAATGGTAAAAAGTATAAGCAAGCCGAGCGCTGTAACAGTTGGCCACAACATCGCATTAATCGGCTCCTGAAAAATGCCAATCAAAAATACCGCCCCTACCAGAATCGGGATCTGGATTATACAGCCCAGGCGGGTTAAGATGCCCATAGCTATCAATATGCCACCTACCATGTGGGCAAATGACACATAATATACCAGGATCATCAGCATATCCGGCGATACATCAATAACATTTTGATCAATGATGATGCCACGCAGGTAGGAGGTGTTTTCCATGAAGGTAATGCCTTTTACCAACAAAAATACACCAAGAATAATGCGTACAATATCCAAAGCTTTTGGGTGATGAGTATCGCCCCAATGTTCAATTTTATGAACCAGATTCATAAAGCCCTCCTTTTAGTTTAATAATTGGTTACCGGCAGCCTGGGGTTAAACCGGAGAGATTAAACGACCTGGGTGCCTTTATTAAATTTAGTAACAAATTTGTTATGAAGCAAGTTTTTAGAAAGGAAAAAAATCTGGTGATTAGTTAGCGTAGATTAATAAAATGTCATTGCGAGGAGGAACGACGAAGCAATCTCGTAGCCATACAGATCGGATATGCATTGGCTACGAGATTGCCACGCTTCGCTCGCAATGACATGGTTTTTGTTTTTTGCGCCGAGGCAGCCCTACAAATCATACTCCGCCAGCCAGCCTCTCAGTTTAACCAAATCTTTCTTTAAGGCCACCGAAAAATCCTCTTTACTGATAGTTAGCTTACGAGCACCATCTTCTGCCCCGCCTAATGGATATTCGCAGTGCAGACTCATGGGGCCGTTGATCTTGTATTGTTTTAACAAACCGAAGTATTTTTTAAAATCAACCATCCCCTCGCCCAATGGCACACTTTTCACCTGCCATTTGTCAGCTTTCTTCTCCCAGTAAAAATCCTTTACGTTGATGGTTTTAGAATAAGCTTTTAACAGGTCAAGCGTTACTGGCCAGGTGTCGGCGCCCTCAGTGGTCGCATGCCGTACATCATACTGGCAACCGATATTTTTAGGATCAAGTCCTTCAAGGCTTAGCCACAAATCCCATTGCGATGCTCCAAATAGGTCGCCGGAGTGATTTTGGTAGCCGCCATGCATGCCATATTTCTTATTGAGGTTAGCAAGACTGGCCATCTGTTTATTGATAGCCTTGATGTTGGCCTGTACACTGATAGCCTTATCATAATTAAACCAGGCGGTGCGATAATATTTTATACCAAGCGCAGAAGCTGTTTTCAGGATCGGTTCTGTATCCTTTTCATCGGGGGTTTTAATATTGGTTACTATGGTATATACCTTAAGTCCGGCTTTTTCAATTGCCTCAACCGCTTTGGGCAGATCATCGGCGACACGCTCGGGCTGCACATGACCATCGGGCCTTACTGTAAGGTCGATACCGTCAAAGCCAAGCTGGGCTGTCAAAGCGGCCATTTCAGCATAATTGAGCCAGTGCATATGCTTGGAAAATATACTCACCTTTATTTTTTTTTCCGGCGATGGGTTGCTTACTAACGGCCCGGGATAATGAGTTGCCTCCTTAGCTAAAGCACTTAATCCTAAAGGTAAACCGGCAGCAGCCAACGCGGCTGAAGCAATGAATTTTTTGCGGCTGATATTTTCCATGAGGTATTAAAATTGGTAATGCAATATGTAGATTTTTGCTGTTATTATTACTGATTTTTACTCACCTTTATCCAAACCTATTTTATCATGATACTTTTCTGGTACAGCGTAATACTGTTTGTAACAACCTTAGGTTTAAACTTTTATCTATTATGGGGTTTTAGGCAAATTAAACAGGTAAGCCTGCAGCCGCTGATGGATAATCCGCCGTCCCTTTCCATCATTATACCGGTGCGTAACGAAGAAGAAGATCTTGAAAAAGCGTTACAGAGCGTTTGCCACATCAACTACCCCAACCACAGAATTATTGTAATTAATGACCGGTCAACCGACCGGACTGCCGAAATCCTGGAAAGTTTCGCCTCACGCTACCCTCAGCTCCAAGTTACTACCATCACTACTTTACCCGATGGCTGGCTTGGTAAAAACAATGCCCTATACCAGGGGTATCTCAGCAATACAGACGAATGGATGCTTTTTGCCGATGCCGATATTGTTTTTCATCCTGATGCCGTCAATAAAGCGGTTGGTTACGCGGTTAAGCAACAGCTTGATCATTTGACCATATTGCCTGAAGTGGTATCGCGCTCCGCGATTTTAAACAGCGTATTGGCAACCTTCGGCATTATGCTCATGATTGATATGAACCCCTGGGAAGCTAAAAATCCCAAATCAAAAGCCTCATCGGGCATTGGCGCATTTAACCTGGTCAGGCGTACAGCTTATGAAAAATTCGGCACTCACCGGCGTATTAAGCTCCGCCCGGATGATGACCTGCAACTCGGCCGGATCATGAAGCATGATGGTTTCCGTCAGGATGTTTTGGCCGGCCTTGGATATGTTTGCCTTGAATGGTACAAAAGCCTTGGCGAGTTTGGCCGCGGTGTACAGAAAAACTCGTTTGCCGTGGCTAACTATAGCCTGGCACAAGCTATTTTTAACGTGATCAATATGTTGTTGTCGGTAGCCTTGCCAATGCCTTTGATGTTCATTTTTGGCGATACAACAATCCGCATTATGGCGGGGATCATGCTACTTTTTCATATGATTTATATGATCATGGTACCGCCCAACAAATGGTGGTACGCGTTCATGATCCCTTTCTCCGCTTTCTTTTTAGCCTGGCATTTCTTAAAAGCATCAATACTGACCGTTACCCGGGGCGGCATTTACTGGCGGGACAGTTTTTATTCGTTGAAGGCTTTGAAGGGCGAAGAGTAGGGGGGCTTTAATACGCAGAACGATACAGTGAATGTGTCGCCCCGAGGACATAGAAAGTTTTTGCAGAATCCTTTCTGTTGAATTATAAATTATAATAGTTGTCATTACCTGCTTATCTGGTTTTTAATAATTTCTATGACGCTTTTTAATGTTATTCTGAAAATTCTTTAATTCTGAAATTCTGATCCTTATATTGTAAACCTCAACCTTTTACCATATGATCCGCAATATCCTGCTTGTTACCTGGCGCAACCTTGTAAAAAACAAAACCTACACATTTATTAATGTTACCGGGCTTGCCTTGGGTATGGCGGCGTTCATATTGATATTCGCCTATGTGAATTTTGAAAAGAGTTTTGACCGAATGCATCCAGATGCCGCCAATATTTACAGGGTTGAAAGCCAGTTTTACCGTGGCGATAACCTGAGCGATAGCTGGCCCACCAGCACCAATGGCTATGCTACCGCTATGAAGGCCAACTTTCCGGAAATTGAATCATTTGCCCGTATAGACTGGCATAATGCCGAACGGGTAGTAAAATACAACAACATTAAATTCAGGGAAGAGCACGTGTGCTTTGCCGATAGCAATTTCTTTAACTTTTTTGCATACCCAATGCTTAAGGGCGATAAGCTTACCGCCCTCAATGAAGTTAACTCCATAGTAATTTCGCAATCGGCGGCTAAAAAGTATTTTGGTAATGCGGAGCCGATGGGTAAGTTTCTGGATATTACCACGCTGAGCGATAGCTATCATTGCATGGTTACCGGTGTGTTTAAAGACTTGCCCGCTAACTCAACCATGCAGTTTAATTTCCTGGTATCATGGGCTACCATACCCAGGTTTGAAAAGGATTTTTGGTACCTGCATGAAAGTTACACCTTTGTGAAATTGAAGCCACATGCCAGCGCGGCGGCGGTTGAGGCTAAGTTTCCGGCATTGGCCGAGCGCTATAAAACCGGCCTTTCACTAAAAGATTTGAAGTGGACAATTAAGCTTGTTCCGCTTACCGAGGTTCATTTGAATCCAGCCAAACCCAATGAAATTGAGGTAAAAGGAAACCGTTTCGCGGTAGATTTTCTGAGCATCATAGCCTATATCATTTTGCTCATCGCCTGCATCAATTACATCAACCTGGCTACCACTAAATCGGTAGATAGGGCGAGGGAGGTAGGTATCCGCAAGGTAAGTGGCGCGCATGCTCCGCAACTCATTATGCAATTCCTGGCCGAATCTGTGATCATCAATCTTGCTGCCTTGGCAGTCGCGTTGATATTGGTATTAGCCGGCCGCTACGGCATTATGAACTATTTATATGGTGAAGGCTCGTACGGTTTGTTATTTGACGGTGCTTTGTATTTGAAACTTACGGCTGTTTTTATAGGCGGTATCCTGCTTTCAGGTATGTATCCTGCAACAGTACTCGCTCGCATGAAGCCTATTGCGGTATTAAAAGGCCGTTTTGCATTTTCAAAAAGCGGGATACTTCTGCGCCGCGGTATGGTGGCATTCCAGTTTATGGCTTCTGTATTGCTTATTGCGGGCACCTTCGCGGTTTACAGGCAGATAGTTTACATGAACAGCCAGAATACCGGCGTTAACATCGATCAAACCATTGTTGTGAAAATGCCTGTGAATACGCCAAATTATAATCAGAAAACAGCCAGCTTTAAAACTACGCTGCAGGCCTTTGTTGGTGTAAAGGCTGTTACGCTTTCAGGCGCGGTACCGGGCAAGGAAGTAGGTAAGTTTTTAGCAGACAGGCGCTTCGGAGCCCCTAAGTCGGAGGAACGTACTTATGAAATGCTGCGTGCCGATCATGATTTTATCAAGACTTATGGCTTGCAGATAATAGCTGGGAGGGCCTTTGACAGAAACCGACCAACAGATTCTGTTGGCCTGGTGATGAACGAAGCAGCTATAAAACAGTTTGGTTTTGAATCGCCGCAGGACGCCGTGGGTAAAAAGGTATGGATCGAAACATTAGAGAAAGAGCCTAATGAGATCATCGGTGTAGTGAAGGATTATCACCAACAATCGTTGCAAAAAAACTATACTCCGGTTATTATGTTCATGGATCCCAAACTACCATGGATCCCGGCCGATTATATCTCCATAAAAGTGAACGGCAACAACATGCGCCAGATGGTTGAGCATATCAAAACCACCTGGAATGATACCTTCCCGGAGTCGTCGTTCGATTTCTTTTTCCTTGACGATTTCTACAACCGTCAGTATGCCCAGGATACGCAGTTTGGGCATGTGTTTACGCTGTTTGCCTCGCTGGCTATATTTATTGCCTGCATTGGCTTGTTCGGTTTAACGGCATATTCAGCCGCCCGGCGCACTAAGGAGATTGGTGTACGCAAAGTGCTCGGCGCATCGGTACAAAACATTATCTCGTTGCTTACCTGGGATGTAGTAAAGCTCATCTTGATATCAAGTTTGGTGGCTGTTCCGCTGGCATATATCTTCATTAATCAATGGCTTAATCGTTACGCGTTCAGGGTTCAACTTACCTGGTGGCAGTTTGTACTACCGGTTTTCGCGCTGGTGGCTATAGCAGTGGCAACTACTTTTTATTTGACGTTCAGGGCTGCGCTGGCCAATCCAACAAATTCGTTGAGGAATGAATGACCGTTGATTACGCTCTCGCCATCGCTCGGCTCCAGCCGAGCGACCACTATCCATCGGCCTCCGGCCGCCGAAGCTGGTATTATCCACTTCGGCCAGAGGCCGGTAAATAGCTCACACTCGGCAGGAGCCGAGCGAGGGCGGAGTTGATTTTTGTCTGAACCTGAATTATACGAATTAAAGAATTTGTCGAATTTTATCTTTTCCCCGCCGCGGTGTCCTCACGGCCGCCTGTTAATTGATTTGCGTTTTGAAAATTTTCTAATTCTGAAAATTCTGATTCAGACAAAAATCAACGCAATCAGCGTAATCAAAATACATCAGCGGTCCTATGCCAAAAAAGCTGAACGTTTTGGCCAATTTTGGATACTTATTTACCTGTAAACCTTATTTCTTTGTATTACCGATATAAACTTTTTTGAGAGCTATTCTATGAGCCAACGATACTGTTTAACCCTCGATCTGAAAGACGACGCGGCACTCATTGCCGAATACGAAAAATATCACGAAGCCATCTGGCCCGAAATTCATGACAGCATTACTGCCAAGGGAATCACTAATATGGAGATTTACCGTTTTGATACCCGCATGTTCATGATCATGGAGGTTGATGATACTTTCAGCTTTGAAAAGTCGGCAGCAATGGATGCGGCAAATTCAAAAGTGCAGGAGTGGGAAGATTTGATGTGGGGCTACCAATCGCCGGTAAAAAACGCGCCCGCGGGTGCTAAATGGGTTTTAATGGATAAAGTTTTCTCATTATAAAACAGGATAGCTATGCTAAAGAAATTACAATTACTGCTGATGGTTGCATTACTGATGGCCCCATCGGTATTCGCGCAAAAAATGATAGGCACCGAAACTGATGCGCAGAAAGATAAACGCATGGAATGGTGGAAGGACGACCGCTTTGGTATGTTCATTCACTGGGGCCTGTATTCGCAGGCGGCCCGTCACGAATGGGTAAAGCACAACGAAAAAATTGATAATGCCGGCTATCAGAAATATTTCGACCAGTTTAATCCTGACCTGTTTGATCCACAAAAATGGGCCAAACAAGCCAAGGCGGCCGGTATGAAATACGCAGTGCTTACCACCAAGCATCATGAAGGTTTTTGCCTGTTCGATTCAAAATTTACTGATTATAAAGCCCCTAATACCAAGGCTAAACGCGATTTGGTGCGCGAATATGTGAACGCTTTCCGGGCGCAAGGTTTAAAAGTTGGCTTTTATTATTCGCTGTTAGACTGGCACCACCCACAATATACTATTGATGAGATCCATCCACAGTCTCCTGCTGATAAAAGTGATGCATCATACGCTAAACTGAACAAGGGAAGAGACATGGCTAAATACCGCCAGTATATGCGCGATCAGATCACCGAGCTATTAACCAAATACGGCAAAATCGACATCCTTTGGCTGGATTTCTCATTCCCGCGCAAGGATGGCCATGGTAAAGGTAAAGATGAGTGGGGATCAGTTGAATTGCTTAAACTGATCAGAAAATTACAGCCGGGTATTATTGTAGATAACCGCCTTAACCTTGAAGAATATAAAGACGGAGCCGATTTTGAAACACCTGAACAGGTAAGCACCGCCGAGCTGGCTAAATACCGCGGAAAAACCTGGGAAACCTGCCAAACATTTTCAGGTTCGTGGGGATACTACAGGGATGAGCATACTTGGAAAACCCACCGTCAATTACTCGACCTCTTAATTACTTCGGTAAGCAATGGCGGCAATCTGATATTAAACGTTGGGCCAACCGCGCGCGGCGAATTTGATTATCGTGCTACTAATGCGCTGGATAGTTTGGCTTACTGGATGCATGCCAACAGCAAATCTATTTACAATTGCACATTTGCTCCCGATACCTATAAAATACCCGAAGGAACTAAACTTACTTATAACAAAGCCGCCGGTAAATTGTATGTACAATTGTTCAGCTATCCGCAGGGTAAACTGGTATTGCCTGGTTACAAAGGCAAGATCAAATACGCGCAGTTTTTGAACGACAGCTCAGAGCTTTTATATAAAGAAACTAACGGCGACGATCTGGAGTTAACGCTGCCCGCGCAGAAGCCTAATTACGAAATACCGGTAATTGAACTTACGCTTCAGCAATAAGCTAAAAAATATTGTCCTTATAAAAAGAAGGACCGATCATATAAAATAATGTCAACACAAAAAGAAACATATTTAAGGATCCATCCGCATGACAACGTACTGGTTGCCTTACAAGATTTGGCACAGGGAACAGTTATCACGTTTGATGGACAGACTTTTCCACTGGTAGATAAAATAGCGGCAAAGCACAAGTTTGCTATTAACGAATTGCCCGAAGGCAAAGAAATTTACATGTACGGGGTATTGGTAGGCAAGGCCTCTGCTACTATACCGCAGGGTGGTTTGCTTACTACGGAAAACGTACATCACGCTGCCGAAGGTTTTCACCTTGGCGAGCGTAAACTGAACTGGCACAAACCCGATACCGGCAATTTTGATGGCAAAACCTTTATGGGGTATCACCGTGCCGATGGTTCGGTTGGTACAGGCAACTATTGGATAGTAGTACCGCTTGTTTTCTGCGAGAACAGGAATATCAACGTGTTAAAAGAAGCATTGGTTGATAAACTGGGCTATAAAAAAGCCAAGAGCTATGAGGGCGATGTTGAGCAACTGATGGAGCTTTACCAGGCAGGTAAATCTGTAGAGGAGATCCTGAATGCCGATATCCAGGGTACTGAAGAGAAGCCAAACTCCAAACGATTATTTAAAAATATCGACGGCATCAAATTTCTGAGCCACAGCTTGGGCTGCGGTGGCACACGTGAAGATTCTGACGCGCTTTGCGGTTTAATAGCTGGTTATATCACGCATCCTAACGTAGCTGGTGCAACTATATTGAGCTTGGGCTGCCAGCACGCGCAGGTAAGTATTTTACAAAATGAAATTGCCAAACGCGATGCTAACTTCAGCAAGCCGCTGGTTGTTTTAGAACAACAAAAAGTTGGTACCGAAAGTGAGCTATTGAAACAAGCTTTAAAGCAAACCTTTGCCGGTTTGGTGAAAGCTAATGAAACTACACGCCAGCCTGCGCCATTGTCGAAACTTTGTGTTGGTTTGGAGTGCGGTGGTTCGGATGGTTTTTCGGGTATTTCGGCCAACCCTGCATTGGGTTATTTATCCGATTTGCTGGTTACCATGGGCGGTTCGGTGATCCTGTCGGAGTTTCCGGAGCTTTGTGGTGTAGAGCAGGAGTTGAGTGACCGCTGTATTGATGTAGAGACAGCCAATCGCTTCATGCACCTCATGACTACCTACAACGCCCGTGCAGAGGCAGATGGTTCTGGCTTTTACGCTAATCCATCGCCGGGCAATATCCGTGATGGATTAATTACCGACGCCATTAAATCGGCAGGGGCAGCAAAAAAAGGTGGTACATCGCCTGTAACAGCCGTATTGGATTATCCTGAAAAAGTAACCAAACCCGGTTTAAACCTATTATGTACTCCGGGCAGCGACGTAGAAAGTACTACAGCCGAGGTAGGGGCGGGTGCCAATATCGTACTGTTCACCACCGGTTTGGGCACGCCTACAGGCAATCCTGTTACGCCGGTTATCAAGCTATCAACCAATACGGCCATGTTTCAGCGCATGCCTGATATTATAGATATCAACTGCGGAACCATCATCGAAGGCGCCGAAACCATACAGCAAGCCGGTGAGCGGATCCTGGATTACGTAATAAAAGTTGCCAGCGGCGAAGCAGAACCGAAATCGGTAAAGCTTGGCCAGGACGATTTTATTCCGTGGAAGAGAGGGGTGTCGTTGTAAATAAAGAAAGTTGTTGCTGGTAACATCAACAACGGCTATAAATTGAAGATCGTAAACATGTCATTGCGAGGAGTAAAAAGGCTGAGCAGGGACGCGACGTGGCAATCGCATGCTATACAGAGCAGCTGTGCTTTCGTGCGATTGCTTCGTGCCTCGCAATGACAAACACAAAAAATAAAAGATACTTATGTTTAAACTAACCAATAAATCAGTAATTGTAACAGGCGGCGGCAGTGGCATAGGTAAAGCTATGGCCGCATTATTTGCACAACAAGGCGCCGAAGTTCATATCATCGAATTAAACGATCAGGCCGCGGCAGATACCGTGAACGAAATAACCGCGGCTGGCGGCAAAGCTACCGGCTATGCCTGCGATGTAAGTAACCAACAACAAGTAGTTGGTACTTTCACCAAAATAGGCAAGATCGATATCCTGATCAATAACGCGGGTATAGCACACATCGGTCGCGCGGATAATACCAGTACCGAAGATTTTGAACGTGTATTTAATGTAAATGTTAAAGGTGCTTACAACTGTCTTTTCGCGGCTATCCCGGTATTGAAAAACAACGGTGGCGGCGTAATCCTGAACACCGCTTCAATAGCAGCCAGTGTAGGTATTACCGACAGGTTTGCTTACTCCATGAGTAAGGGCGCTATTCACGCCATGACTCTGTCCGTGGCACGCGATTATCTGCATGATAACATCCGTTGTAATTGTATCTCGCCGGCAAGGGTGCATACGCCTTTTGTTGATGGCTTCATCGCTAAAAACTATGCAGGCCGCGAAGAAGAGATCTTTGAAAAGCTATCAAAAAGCCAGCCGATAGGCAGGATGGGCAAACCGGAAGAAGTAGCGGCTTTGGCACTTTACCTCTGCTCGGACGAAGCTGGTTTCATTACCGGTACCGATTATCCTATCGATGGCGGCTTTATCACCCTGAACAATTAAAACCTGATTTAATATGATAAAAAAGCTATTATTAATGGGTATGCTGCTTGGCGCGATACGCGTGGGCGCTCAAACCTACACGCCAACTGCCGATAACCTTGCCGCAAGGAAAAACTTTCAGGACATGAAGTTCGGACTGTTTATCCACTGGGGTATTTACAGTGAGCTTGGCGCTGGCGAGTGGGTAATGAATGAAAAGCATATTCCTTATGATAGCTATAAACGCCTGGCCGATTTTTTTAACCCGCAGGCTTTTAACGCCCATGAATGGGTGATGTTTGCAAAAAAAGCAGGCATGAAGTATATCACCATTACTTCTCGCCATCATGATGGCTTTAGCATGTTTGGTACCAAGGCATCGCCATATAATATTGTTGATGCCACGCCTTACCATAAAGATCCGTTGATGGAGCTGGCGCAGGAATGTGTTAAAGAGGGTATCGAACTGCATTTTTATTATTCGCTGCTGGACTGGGGACGTAAAGACTACGCTTATGGTAGCCCGATTGCGGACGGTAAACCTGTAAACGGCAATTGGGACAGCTATATCAATTTCATGAAAGCCCAGCTTACCGAACTAATCACCAAATATCCCGGTGTTAAGGGCATCTGGTTTGATGGCCATTGGGAGCGTGATGTTAACTGGCATTATGACGAGATCTATGGCTTGATCCATAAATTGAACCCCGCGATAATGGTAGGTAATAACCACCACCTTGAACCAAAGGAAGGCGAAGATTTCCAGATGTTTGAAAAAGATTTGCCCGGAGCCAACACCACAGGCTTCAGCGGTAAATCAAAAATCGGCACACTACCTTTAGAAACCTGCGAAACCATAAACAATAGCTGGGGCTTTAACATTACTGACAGGAGCTTTAAATCATCCAAACGCATTATCCATTACCTGGTGAATGCGGCAGGTTTAAACGCCAACTTTTTATTAAACATAGGCCCAATGCCAAACGGCAAAATTCAACCTGAGTTTACCGATACATTGGCCATTGTAGGCGCCTGGGTACAAAAAAATGGCGAAGCTATTTATGGTACCCGTGGCAGCGGCATCCCTGCGCAACCCTGGGGAGTTATCACACAAAAAGATAAAAACCTTTATGTGCATGTGATGACGCCGCCACAACAGCCATACGTTTTCATTCCGCAATTAAAAGGTAAGGTAACTAAAGCCTCTTTACTGGCGGATGGTAGCGCGGTGAAATTTAAACAACAAACAGAGGGCGTGTTTGTATACCTAAGTGGTGTTGCAACTGACCCTAACGATACTATTATTAAACTGACAACTAACTAATACAACGATAATATGAAACTTATACGATTTGGCGAGCCAGGTAACGAGAAGCCGGGAATTATACAAAATGATAAAAGATATGATGTATCTGCCTTTGGCGAAGATTACACCGAGCAGTTTTTTGAAACTGATGGACTTAGCCGTCTTGCTGATTTTGTAAAAGATAACCTGTTGCCTGAAGTTGCCGAAGATGTACGCTTAGGAAGCCCGATCGCCCGTCCTTCAAAACTGGTTTGTATTGGTTTAAACTATGCCGACCATGCCAAAGAAACCAATGCGCCACTGCCACCGGAGCCGGTTATCTTCATGAAATCAACTACCGCTATTGTTGGTCCGTTTGATGATATTATGATCCCTAAAAATTCGGTTAAAACCGATTGGGAAGTGGAATTGGCTGTGGTTATCGGTAAAAAAGCCTCATATGTTGAAGAAGCTGAAGCTATGGACTATGTTGCCGGATACGTATTGCATAACGACGTGAGCGAGCGTGAGTTTCAGTTAGAGCGTAATGGTACCTGGGATAAGGGTAAAGGTTGCGACACTTTTGCGCCGCTTGGTCCGTTTTTGGCTACGCCTGATGAAATTGCCGACCCGCATAACCTGCGTCTTTGGTTAACTGTAAACGGCGAAACCATGCAGGACGGTACTACATCAAACTTTATATTTAACCTGCCGCACCTGATCTCATATACCAGCCAGTTCATGACCTTGTTGCCAGGTGATATCATTTCAACGGGTACACCTGCAGGTGTTGGTTTAGGTATGAAGCCGCCAATTTATTTAAAAGCGGGCGACGTGGTTGAATTGGGTATTGAAGGCCTTGGCCAATCAAAGCAAAACTTAATAGCGTATGCTAAAAATTGATGCACATCAGCATTTCTGGCAATACAACCCGGTAAGGGACAGCTGGATTACTGAAGATATGCAGGTAATAGGTCGGGATTTTTATCCGGAAGACCTGTTACCTGTATTGCAAAAACACGGCATAGACGGCTGTGTAGCGGTTCAGGCCGATCAGTCGGAAAAAGAAACCGAATTTTTACTTGACCTGGCTTCTGTCAATCCTTTTATCAAAGGGGTAGTAGGCTGGGTTGATTTGAAGGCTGATGACCTGGATGAAAGATTGCATCATTTTAAAAAGTATGAAAAGCTTAAAGGTTTCAGGCACATCTTACAGTCCGAACCCGATGAGCAATACATGCTCAATCCCGCATTTAAAAAAGGGATTGCAAGTTTGAGTAAATACGGATATACTTATGATATCCTGATCTTCCCCAATCACTTGCCTTATGCCGCACAGTTAGCAGCCGAATTCCCGGATCAAAAGCTTGTGCTCGACCATATGGCCAAACCGTACATCAAAGCCGGTAAAATTGACGGCTGGAAACAGGATATCGAAAAGCTGGCAAGCTATCCAAATGTGTCTTGTAAAGTATCGGCCTTACTTACCGAAGCCGACTGGTACAATACTCCGGCTGCTGATTTTATTCCATATATCGATATTATTTTCAACGCTTTTGGAATCAACAGGGTAATGTTTGGCTCTGATTGGCCGGTATGTTTACTGGCTGGCGGCTATGAAAAAACTATGGAGGTGATGAACCTTTATGCCGAAAGGCTATCTGCTACAGAACGGGAGTCGTTTTTTGGCGGAAACGCGATAGCGTTTTACGGGTTATAAAGAACAGTCGATCTGTGGGGACACGGATCGGAGAAATAAAATTGCTTGATCCACCCCGCGTCCGTGTCCTCACGGACGCTTCCCAAACCATCAAATTTCGTACTTTCACGATACTTCGCTACTGTACTAAAATCACGAAACTGTACTGTATATTATTTATTTCAAAACGATAGGCGCTATTATCAATATGATAGTGCAGCGATTAGTTCATTTCGTTATAAATCAATTAAATATCAACTTAAGTGTAATATTAAGGTAACATACAACGTCAGATATAAGTATGGCACACATTTAGCTATACATACAAATGATTGATACAAAATATCACTAAAAAGGTGAACCATTTGGGCCCCAATAACGTTATATAGGTACCAATCAGACTTAAATTTTTATGTTAGACGTTATGTACACAACCCTGTTACAAGTTGTAGTCCTGCTTGCGGTTTTCATTTTGCCGATGTTCATTTTTGGCAAAAGGATCAGGAACAAAAAAGTAAAGACCGTTAATTACAAAATAGATACCGATACCTCAGAGGCCCGATATGCTATTAACGAAAATGGCTTCCTGGAAGAAATTAATACAGGCAAGCTCTCAAAGCACCGTAGTTGAGTGCAAAAAGAAATAAAAAAGCAAAGCTTGCTTTTGCCCGCTTTGCTTTTTTATTAACTATTAACTGATCTTATTTTTCCTCGTCTTTTTAAAAGCCCTGCTCATCCGCGCTCGGGCCATAACTTCCCGGAATAGGAATATCCAACAAACGTAAATAAACGCCTAACTGTGCCCTGTGGTGCACTATCTGGCAGTAAGTCATCCTGATTACTTCAGCCTTCGAACGTTGATTCAGAATTTGTTCTCCGTTGCGCAATGTCCAAATCTTATCGAAAGTGCTGACATCGGCCTTTTGCAGGTTGGAGTAGCCATCGGCCAATGAATCTTCGAATAGTTTCATTAATTCGGCTGTGCCGCTTACTTTTTTTGGTTCATAGGGTACGGTAGCAAAGTCAAGTCCATCGGTATGTAGGGTCAGGCTTACCCAGGTAGGTAATTCAGCAATGTGGGTAGAGAGTTGTTCAATGGTCATGCTTTTTGGGTGCGGTTTCCATTGGTATTTATCGTCGGGGATGCGGCTCAGCATTTTTTCGGTGGTTTGAGCTTCCTGTTCCATCTCCTGCAATAATGATTTTAAAGTGTCCATAAGTGTTGTGTTTTTGTTTTCTGATGTAAAGTAACGGCAGGCTAATGACAGCCCTATGTCAGCAGGTATCACTGATTTTTTTGATTTCGCTGATTTTTTTTCTGAACCATGATTTTGGGGATTTAAGGATTGACAGGATAGTTGTTTTAGAATCTTATTATTGTAATGAGATATTGTTTCTCCGTCAGCAGATAAGTTTCGGATGAAAGCGGGTAAAACAGTGGTGGGTAGTGTAGTGGCAGGGGCATAGTAAATATTTGCAGAAGGGTTGGGCACGAGCGAACGAAGTGGGGCAACTGTTTGCAGCCCGTGGTTTTATCCGCTTTGCCGGGCAAAGGCCAGCGGTGGGCAGTGGGCGGACTTGTGCGGCAAAGAAACCTCTCTGCTGACTTGATTTATTCGTTAAGTATTCTGTTTTAATAGGTACTCATGAGCTCGTTTCACTCGGTTTTTGGTTACTTTTGTATCAAGACAAAAGTAACAGCCACCGCGGCAATTGAGCGGCGAATGATTGTTGGTTAAAACCTAAGCTCAATTAAAGATTAATTAGGGCGTTGGCCGGGCTTTCCGCTCATACGCCTGCAGGCATTACGCTCGGGCCGGTATCCGCTGCAATCCCTAACGCTGACTTTTGCTTAACTAAAACTATGAACTACACACCACCACAGCTCCGCACCGTTAACGTGATCCGTTACGTAACGCCGTTGCGCGAGGGCGGGTCATTACCGGCCATTGCCGAAGCTGATGACGAATTTTTATATGTACTAAAGTTCCGCGGAGCGGGGCAGGGTGTAAAAGCCCTCATTGCCGAATTGATTGGCGGCGAGATAGCACGACTGTTAGGTTTTAAAGTGCCCGAATTGGTTTTTGCCAACCTGGATGAAGCTTTCGGTCGTTCGGAGGCCGATGAAGAGATCCAGGACCTGCTGAAATTTAGTGTAGGGCTTAACCTCGCGCTACATTATTTATCGGGCGCAATCACTTTTGATCCTGCTGTTACCGTGGTTGAGTCTAAACTGGCGTCGCAAATAGTTTGGTTTGATTGCTTGCTTACCAATGTCGACCGTACCGCGCGCAATACCAATATGCTGATATGGCATAAAGAGCTGTGGATGATTGATAACGGTGCCGCGCTGTATTTCCATCACTCCTGGAACAACTGGCAAGAAATGGCTACTCGTCCGTTTTTGCAGGTGAAAGATCATGTGCTATTGGCCCGTGCTAATCAGTTAGATACTGTTGACGCCGAATTTAAAGCGATATTAACGCCCGAAAAGATCCGTGATATAGTAGCGCTGATTCCTGACGAATGGATCACCTATAGGGATTTTGAAGAAACGCCTGACGAAGTACGGAATATCTACGCCGAGTTTTTAATAACCCGGCTGGCCGCTTCAGAAGTATTTGTTAACGCCGCAAAACAAGCCCTATATGCAGGTATTTGAGTACGCAGTTATCCGCGTTGTACCAAGGGTGGAGCGTGAAGAATTTATCAATATAGGAGTGATCCTGTTTTGTCCAAAACAAAAGTTTTTAAAAGTACTATTCAAACCTGACGACGAACGGCTTGCTGCTTTTTGCGGCGACCTGGACCTGGATTGTCTGAAGGAAAATATCAATTCGCTTGAGCGGATCTGCAACGGAGAGAAAGATGCAGGCCCTATAGCGCAGTTGGATCAACCATCGCGTTTCCGCTGGCTTACGGCAACACGTAGTACAGTGGTACAGGCATCAAAAGTGCATCCTGGGATGACAGCTGATGCTGAAGCTACCTTGAACAGGTTGTTTGAGCAGATGGTGTTGTAAGGTACGTGTTGCCCGTGGGGACACGGGCAACGGGATAAAAACCATGTCATTGCGAGCGAAGCGTGGCAATCGCATACTATACAGGGTGGTTATGCTACCGTGCGATTGCCACGCTTCGCTCGCAATGACATATTTTTTATGAAGTACAGTTAAACATCGCTTCCGCCGATGTAGATGTGGTCATCAATATTTATCAACCCCTACATCACCTCTCATTCCGCATTTTTACTCCTGTCATCTCTATAAATGCTTTAATTTTATAGCACCATTATAAACACAGGGATATATTATGATTAACCAAACCAATTTCAGTAAAGCGCTGATGTTTGCCATTGCGCTTTGTATGGCATTTTTTAGTTTGAGTATGGCTAATGCTCAGGGAAAGAAATTTAAAGTAATAGCCTTTTACACCGGGCGGAACGATCTGGCGCATATCAGCTTTATGCATGAGGCTAACCACTGGTTCCCTGAAATGGCGAAGAAGTATAATTTCACTTACGATAGCACCAATAACTGGGCAAACATGAACCCTGAATTTTTAGCCAAATACCAGGTGGTGATATTTTTAGATACCCGTGCCGATAATCCTGAGCAGCGTGCGGCTTTTGAACAGTATATGAAAAAAGGTGGTGCCTGGATGGGGTTCCACTTCTCGGCCTTCGCGCTTACGCCTTCGGATTTTCCACAAAACTGGGACTGGTATCATAACGAGTTTTTAGGCTCCGGGCAATATGTAAGCAATACCTGGCACCCAACCCCGGCCATATTAAGGGTTGAAGATCCAAAGCATCCGGTTACTAAAGGTTTGCCTAAAACGTTCAAAACAAATCCTAACGAATGGTACCGCTGGGAACACGATCTGCGCAAGAACCCGGATATAGACATCTTGTTATCGGTTGATTCAACAAGTTTTCCTTTAGGCACAGGCCCAAAACAATACGAGATCTGGCATAGTGGCTATTACCCTGTAGCCTGGACAAACAAAAAGTACAAAATGGTTTACTTTAACATTGGTCACAATGCTATGGATTACGACGGCGGCACTAATAAAGAGCTATCGCAAACCTTTGCCAATGATGATGTGGATAAGCTGATCATCAATTCGCTGCTTTGGCTGGGAAGAGGGAAATAGTCGTCGGCTTTATTCACCCCATGTCATTGCGAGGAGGAACGACGAAGCAATCTCGTAGCTATACAGATCGGATATGCACGGCTACGAGATTGCCGCGCTTCGCTCGCAATGACATATTTTATAATATATCTACACTCAATCTTGCTTACGACTTATTGCCATTACTTCCCAACTCATTTGTAGAGTTTCGTCGCGAAAATGTAAACAAAATACCTTTCGGTATATTTTGAAGAGCAATTGTTTACTTTGCGGGTGAAATCCTGTATCTATTTATGAAAAAGTTAAAGACGGTATTTAATCAGGTAAAATCCCTTAACGGAGCCGAAGCGCCAAATATGGTAAACCTGTTGTGGCAGCTTATCTGTTACTCGCCAAAAATGCCGGTACGCCTGCAACAGCAACATTTGCTTGATGAAGCCAAACGTTTTACGCTTGAAGTTGATGATCCTCATTTTGCGAAATCGGCACTAAAATTCAATGGTTTTATCTGGGGCGAAGGTAACCGAAAGATCATGATAACCCATGGCTGGGGTTCAAAAGCGGCTGATTTTGCCGAGCTTATCGTCGCTTTAAAAAATATTACAGATATACAGGTCATCGCTTTCGACGCGCCGGGTAATGGCAGTTCGGAAGGGGAACTGTCAAATCTGTTGCTCTTTGCCAAAGCAGCGGAAGCTGTGATCAATACTTTTGGTGCGCCGGATATAATTATCGGTCATTCGTTAGGTGCCATGGCCAATGCCATCGCTATAAAGGAAACCGCTATCAAGCCCGCATTGCTCATCAGCATCGCGCCGCTTATCAACCTTAAAGAAAACTTTGTTGCAAGCCTCAATGCAGCCGATGTTGCGCCGGCGATTCAGGATAAGTTTTTTGCCGATTTTGAACACCTATTTGCTATGGAAGCTTCGGGTTTTACAATGGATAGATTGTATCCTGCGGAAGCTATTAAACAGCACTGGCTGGCCTACGATGAGGATGATAAAACTGCACCGTACACGTTTTTGAAAGATTTCCTCGCTGTGTATCCGTCCATCCAAACTAAAGCCTACGAGGGCCGTGGACATGAACATATTATTAAAGATAAAGCGGTAATAGCTGATATCGTTAATCTGATTATTTAGTGGCCATTACCTCATCCATCGCTTTCATAAACGTTGTTACTTCAATCTCGTTTCGGTGAGCAGCGAGGTAGGCCAATAACTTTCTGTGGGCATCGGCAGGAGTGATCAGGTAGTCGCCGCCTACGCCGTGAAACATGAAAATACCAAGGCCTCCGCTTTGTTGTACTTTTTTTACAAAGTCTATCAGGGCATCGCCGGTTACCGGGTTACCTGTTACACCCCATGAAGGTACTTTTAACGGATCGAGGTTTTTAAAGTCGGTGATCACGGCATCCGGTCCGCCGCCAATACGGGCATATTTTGCCAGTCCTGCTTTGCGTAAGGTGTCAACATAGTTTATACCGCCAACCTCAATTTCTGTGCATGGGTAAGCATAGGTGCGGCTACCCGTTTTACCATCAAGCGCGAAAAGCAGGGTATTCATCTCGTTTATTTCGCAAAGCATCATGTACGGCGTATAAATAGCCGAGTTATTGGCCGGGTTGGCCTTTACATTGGTAAGCAGACAAGGATGATATAAAGTGTGATTAGCAAGTTCATATCCTTTTTTACCAACCTCGCGCCAGCGGGGTAATGTGGCTTCGGTCATGTTGCCCATTAAAAAGAATGTAGCGGTGATGTGCGCCGAATCTAACTGGGGAATAGCGATGTTTAACTGCGAATTGATCCCATCATCATAAGTAAGCACAATAATCGCTTTTTTGCGCTTAGCCTGTTGGGCATTGGCTGCAAATACAAAGTTGAGCAATAACAGAAACAGCGCTAATTTTTTCATAACGAGGGCTTTGGATTGGTTGCCCTAAAATAGAAAAATCCGGCTGATAACCGGATTTTTAAGTTTAATATACTTCGCTCTGCACTCCCGAGTAGTATTTCAATTCGATCAGGTCATGCGGCAGTGTTTTCGTGTTCCATGCATGATGAATAGCAAGGGCGGTACCAACAGCCGTTGCCTGCGCCATTGACGCGGCATAAACTTCCAAATGGGGAAATGCCAGCGCCAGTAAGTGCATAAATACACTGTTTTTGCTAAAACCGCCGTCAACAAAAATGCGTTTTACCTTACATCCATTTAAAACATAATTGGTTGATATGGTCTGCTGGGCAACAATATCAATCATGAGTTGATGGTAGGCTTCAACATCATTAGCAAAGCTGTTTAAATCACGCAGCTCAAATACCGACTTCTGTAATCCTTCACTTTCGTTAGCCTGTAATGCCGGTTGATTACTTAACCGCGTTGCGATAGCCGGATCATAGTTTGTTGTACGGTACCTGATCTCGTCCTGGTTAAAGTGAGCGGCTATTCGTTTTACCTGTTGCTCATACTCATAACCGGTAAACAAGCGCGATGCCTTTACCGGACTGCCTTTGTATTGCAGGTAGTTGAGGCAATCATGTTTCAACTCATCTGGGGTAAGTGGCGTTTGGTTGAATGGATTTAAGCTGATAGACCATGTGCCGGTAGAGATCAGCACAAAAGGCATATTAAAACTCACGAGGTAGGGGATCAACGCAGCCGAACTATCATGCAACCCGATGCCAACCTTATAAGTACTGCCCGGAAATTCGGCAGACAAAACACTATCGGCAGGGTGAAGGGGTGCCATTTTAGGCAGGATTTCTTCATCGCTTAACCAGTTGTGATAGGTGTTTTTACTAAAATCCCAGAGCGCAGTGTGGCAGCCGATGCTGGTTAAATCGCTTACCATTTGTCCGCTGATGAGGTAACTCATGTATTGCGGCAAATGGAGGGCATACTTCACCCGTTTAAATACTTCGGGTTGCTCATATTTAAGCCTGTACAGTTGCAAGCCTGAATTAAGG
Source organism: Mucilaginibacter endophyticus (assembly GCF_003351025.1). GTDB lineage: Bacteria > Bacteroidota > Bacteroidia > Sphingobacteriales > Sphingobacteriaceae > Mucilaginibacter > Mucilaginibacter endophyticus. The sequence goes on from NZ_QPCG01000001.1 coordinate 948,680, forward strand.
TTGCCCAGAACGGGCGAAGCAGTTTCAAGTGCAAACCTGGCTTCATCGCCATAGTTTTCATAAAACTGCCTGCCCAATTCCGACGGATATGGTTTGAGGTAATTATACAGTGGCGTAAGCGGCTTGCCATGTTCATCAACATAAACAAAGCTGGCTCCGTATGTTGAAAAGTTAACCGCTTTAAGATCAAATTCTTTATGCTTGAAAATTTCGCGCAATGAGTCAAACACCGATAGCCTGAGGCTGTCGAGGTTTTCACATGCGTCACCATCCTCGTCGTGGGTTTCCAGGAAGCGGGCTGTACGCTCAAAAACTATCTTGTAGTTTTGGTCGAACAGGAACAACTTCTTATTGGTTTTACCCACATCAAAAACGGCTATAACGGGTATCGGCTCCATAGGCTTACAATCCGGTTGATACTGCTTTAGCTCCTCTTTCGTTAATCAGTTGCTGCCTTATGGTTTGCTGTCTGTAAATAGACAGCGGGTTCAGCGCACCGCCTGCCCTTAAACGGGCTTCGGCCAATAGCGAACGAACATCGGTACGATAAGCTTGCTGTAATATTTCCTGAGCCAAAACCACATCGTTATCCTGTTGCGCCTGCACTAATTCCGGTGTATCTACCAATAATGCTTGTGCATAGGCTATCTTAATAGCCTCAACAGATTGCAGCAAGTCCTCAATAGGGTCTTTAATGTTGTGCGATGCATCAATCATCCAGCCTATAGAGGTAGCGTGTGTCATACCACGGGCATCCATACCTTCAACCAGTTCGTTAAAGATCAGGAACAACTGATATGGGTTGATGCTGCCAACGGTAAGGTCATCATCGCCATATTTTGAATCGTTAAAGTGGAAACCGGCCAGTTTACCTTCCATCAATAGTAATGAAACAATCTGCTCAATATTCGCGCCCTGTAAGTGGTGCCCCAGATCAACAAGGGTTTGCGCTTTTTGCCCTAATTTAGAAGATAGCAAATATGACTGACCCCAATCGCCGATGGTGGTTGAATAAAAGTTAGGCTCGTATGGTTTGTACTCAACCCAAACTTTCCAGTCATCAGGCAGGGCAGCATAAATTTCCTGCAAGCTTTCTAAAGTGCGTTCAAATGCACCACGCATATTCAGCTGACCAGGGAAGTTTGATCCGTCCGACAGCCAAACCGATAATGCCTTAGAATCAAGCTCGACGCCGTATTTAATTACCTCGATATTGTGGGCTATAGCCTGTTTACGTACAGCTTTATCAACATGGTGCAATGAGCCAAATTTGTAACTAAATTCCTGATCCGGTTGATCCTGAAAGGTATTGGAGTTAACGGCGTCAAAATGCAAACCCAATTGAGCAGCATGAGCTTTGATAGCCGAAGCGTTAGATGGGATATCCCATGGAATATGCAGCGATATAGAGTTACTGCTGCGGTTAAGCGCATGGATTAAGCCTACATCTTCTATCTTTTCTTCCAGGCTGCGAGGCTCGCCACCGCCCGAAAACCTGCCGAAGCGTGTGCCGCCGGTACCTAAAGCCCAGCTTGGTATAGCGATATTAAAATCAATCAGTTTTTGCAGGATAGTATCCAGGTTTTTCACATCACCGGCAACAAAATCAAACTTGCGCTGATGATCTTTCAGCTGTTGATGATTGGCTTCATCAATTTTATATTTTTCTAACTGCATAATTGGTATTGGTTATTAGTTATTTAAAATATGTCATTGCGAGGAGGAACGACGAAGCAATCTCGTAGCTCTGTATGTTCGCTATACATTGGCTACGAGATTGCCACGCTATCGCTCGCAATGACATGGTTTCTTAAGACCATGAACCATGATCTATGAGCCATTAACTATCTCACAAACGCCATGGCCACGCCACCATCAACATTCAACACGTTGCCAGTTGATTTGTTGAGCAGGCCGCCTGTAAAGGCGAAACAAGCGTTAGCGATATCGGCAGGTAAAATCACCTCGTTTAATAAAGTACGTTTGGCATAGTAAGCAGGTAACTCGTCAACAGTAACGCCATAAGCTTTAGCGCGACCTTCGGCCCATCCGCCGGCCCAAATATTGCTGTCGCTGATTACGGCATCCGGGTTAACAACGTTCACACGGATCCTATCAGTACCAAGCTCGGCAGCGTTCAGCCTGCTCAGGTGTAATTGCGCCGATTTTGCGGAACCGTAGCCCGCGTTGTTCGGTCCGCTTACCAAAGCGTTTTTACTTACAATATTAATGATATCACCGCCAATGTCTTGTTTTTTCATAACAGCTACAGCCGCCTGCGTAATGAAGAACTGGCCTTTCACCAATACATCATACAATAGGTCCCAATCTTTTTCGGTATGATCGGCAATTGATTTAGAGATAGATAAACCAGCATTGTTCACCACAATATCCACACCGCCAAAAGCTAAAGCCGCAATTTCAAGGGCTTCGTTGATCTGATCGGCTTTGGTAACATCAAGTATGGCAGTGGTGTATGAATCCTTACCGTATTGTTTTTTGAACTCTTCGCCGGCACCTTCCAAACGCTCAGCGTTCATATCATTTAAGATAACTACCGCACCCTCGTCAACAAATTTTTTGGCGATGGCTTTACCTATGCCGCCCGCGCTGCCTGTGATCAGGGCAATTTTACCTGATAAAGCTTTTGGCTTAGGCATACGCTGTAATTTGGCTTCTTCCAGTAACCAGTATTCGATATCAAAAGCTTCCTGGCGTGGGAGAGAGGTATATTCAGAGATAGCCTCGGCACCTTTCATTACGTTGATGGCGTTGGTATAAAACTCGGCTGCTACGCGGGCGGTTTGTTTATCTTTCGAGAAAGAGAATAAACCTACACCGGGGTAAAGGATAATTACCGGGTTGGTATCCCTGATAGCCGGGCTATTATCGTGTTTGCAAGTGTTATAATAGTCGGTATACATTTGGCGGTAGGCCTCAAATGCCGGAGCTAAGCGTGCTTTTAAGGCAGTAACATCGCTCAAGTCTTCGCCCGGTGTAAGGTCAAGTACCAGCGGACTGATCTTAGTACGCAGGAAGTGGTCAGGACAGCTGGTGCCTAATGGTGCTAAACGATCAAGATCATTTGAATTGATAAACTCCAATACGGGGGCATCGTCAGTAAAATGACCCACCATGTGCCTGTAGCTTGAGCAAAAGCCCCGTAGTACAGGTGCAAGGGCAGCAGCTTGTTTTTTCCGGGCAGATTCGTTTAGGCTTTCAACTTTTTGTCCACCAAAAACGGGGGCTTTTTTGCCGTAGTTTTCTTCAAGATATTCTGCGCAACGCTCAATAACCTCAAGCGTATTCATATAACTTTCATAAGCAGTATCGCCCCAGGTAAATAAACCGTGCGAGCCCAACATGATGCCGCGGATACCCGGATTTTCATCCAAACATTGTTTTAATTGCAGGCCAAGTTCAAAGCCGGGTTTTTTCCATTCAACCCAGCCAATGGTACCGTTAAAAAGTTCCTGGGTGATTTTCTTTCCATCTTTTGCCGCCGCGATTGCAATTGCCGCATCCGGGTGCAGATGATCGATATGTTTAAATGGCAGGAAGCCGTGTAACGGTGTATCAATTGATGGCGCTTTTGAGTTAAGATCGTAGATGCAATGATTAAAAAGTTCAACCATCTCATCTTCAAATTCCACACCGCGATAGATATTTTTCAGGCTGCGTAAACGATCAACATAAAGGGCTGCGAGGCCACTTTTTTTCAGCGTACCGATGTCGCCACCCGATCCTTTAATCCACATTACTTCAACCTCGTTACCTGTAAGCGGATCTTTGCTCATCAGTTTGCATGAGGTATTACCGCCGCCATAGTTGGTAAGGCGCAAATCGGCACCCAAAAGGTTTGAACGGTATATAAGCAGGGCAACTTCATCGCCTTCCAGTTCGGCGGCTTTAGCATCATCCCAAAGGTAGCTTACATGCTTAAATTGTGTTGTTTTGACAGACATATGTTTAATTACTGAATTGTTGAATTAATGAGTTATTGATTTATTTTGATTGTTATTTAATTGAGTTTCCGTAGCCTACAACCAGTACCGATAGTACAATGGCTGCTATACCTGCTATCACAGTTGCGAAGGCTTTTTTACTTACGCCTTTCCATTCTTTAAGTACCAGGCCCCAAGTGTTAGCTATTAAGATAATGAAAGCCATGTGCAGGATCCATGAGCTTGCGCCGTTACCCATTTTGCTTTCGCCCATACCGTAAAAAAAGAACTGTAAAAACCACGTTGTACCAGCCAATGCCGCAAACAGGTAGTTTTTAAGCAACGGTGTTTTTTTATCGGTATAATTATCAAACGTTTTATTGCGGGTGTTTAGCACCATACACCATATAAAGTTGGTGGTAAGGCCTCCCCAAAGAATGATAATATAGGTTACATTGTTAGCATACAGGAAGTTGCCCTGTCCCGGGTGCCCAGCCTGCCATGCATGGTTAGCCGTATCAGCCATAGTTTTACCAGCTTCGATACCAAAATTGAAACAGGCACTAAGTATGCCTGATATTATTGCTACTATGATGCCCAAACCAAAACGGTAATCTTTGTTTTCCTGTGCTATAGTTTTATCTGCCGACAGTTCTTTCTCTTTCATTGTACCGGCTTTACCGCATATAATGATACCCACTACGCAAAGTAAAATGCCCAGTAAAACCATCTGCCCCCATTGGGTATGTAGCATTAGGGTAAAAGTGTCTTTCCCTTCTTTTGGAAAAAAATCGTAATACACCGATGGAATTATCGATCCAAAAACAGAGCACAAGCCCAGTATGATAGTACTGCCAAGTGATACGCCTAAATAGCGTACGCCCAGCCCGTATGTCAAACCACCAACACCCCATAACAGTCCCATAAGGTACGTCCACCCCAGGGTTGCGGTATCTGTATGGCTTATAATATCCGCGAAGCCCGGTATAGTTAGCCATGCCGCCAGCGGTGGTACAATAAGCCATGAAAAAATGCCACCTACTATCCAGTAGCTTTCCCAGGCCCAGCCTTTTATTTTTTTGTAAGGGATGTAAAAACTCCCCGAAGCAAAGCCACCGATAAAATGAAAGATGACCCCTAAAATTACTTGCATATTCTCTAATTGGTTTATATTGGTAAGGCTAATGTAGATAATAAATATACCCGAACTGTCCCCTGCTGTCGGTTTTGACCGTTGATTTTGTCTGAACCGGGATTGTCTGAACCGGAATTAAACGAATGAAATGAATTTATCGAATTTTTTAATTTCGGGTGATTCTATAAATTCGTTTAATTCGAGTTCAGACATAATTCAGACAATTCTGATTCAGACAATCCCGGTTCTGTTTATTATTTTGGCGTCAAATACATCACCATGCAGGCATATATTTTAGGGATTGATATTGGTACCGGTAGTACAAAGGCCGTAGCCATTAGTTTAACGGGCGAACCATTGGGTACAGTATCCAATCATTACCCTATTAACAGCCCCGAACCCGGTTACAGCGAACAGGACCCGCTGTTGATCTGGAATGCTTTTGTAAAATGCCTTGCAGGTATCACTGCCAAATTAGGAGCGGCTCCAGAGGCTGTAAGTTTGAGCAGCGCCATGCACAGTATAATCCCTGTTAATGAGCATGGCGAAGCATTACTACCTATGATGACCTGGGCCGATGCCCGGAGCGAGAATGTAGCGCAGGCTTTAAGAAAAACCGAACAAGGCGCGTCGTTATATCACAACTGTGGTACAGCTATTCATGCTATGTCGCCTTTAAATAAGTTGCTGTGGCTGCGTGCTAACCGGGCCGATGTTTTTGAAGCGGCGCACAAATTTATTTCGATAAAAGAGTTTATCTGGTTTAGGCTTTTTGGTGTTTTTGAGGTGGATTATTCTATTGCTTCGGCAACAGGTTTGTTTGATATTGTAAAAAAAGAGTGGAATGAGGAGGCTATTAGGGTAACGGGCATTACAACCGCAAAGTTATCAGCCCCGGTTAATACCACTTATTATCGTAATGATGTTAAGCCCGAAGTTGTTTCGTTAACTGGTATCAATGCTGATACGCCATTTGTAACAGGAGCGAGTGATGGTGCATGTGCTAACCTCGGCAGCCATACCAATAGCCCCGGTGTGGCCGCGCTTACCATTGGCACCAGTGGCGCGGTACGGATTACAAACCCAAAGCCGGTTTACAATTACGAAGCCATGATTTTTAACTATCTGCTGGACGAACAAACCTATGTTTGTGGCGGTGCCGTAAATAACGGCGGGATAGCGGTGAACTGGTTGCTGAAAAACTTTTTGCAGAAGGAAAATCTTACCGCTGCCGACTATGACGCTCTATTTGCTGAGATTGCATCCGTACCGGCCGGTAGTAACGGACTGATATTTTTACCTTACCTGTACGGCGAACGTGCCCCGCTTTGGGACACCAAAACCAGCGGTACTTTCTTTAATATCAAACCGGCACACACCCGTTCGCACTTTTTACGCGCAGGATTGGAGGGCATCTGTTTTGCGCTGAACGATGTACTTAAAACACTGGAAGATGCATCGGGTGAAATTACTCAGGTAAATATCAGCGGCGGTTTTACCAGTTCGGCGGTGTGGACACAGATTTTGGCCGATATAACCGGTAAAAAACTTGCTGTGCTCCAATCTGAAGATTCATCGGCACTGGGTGCGATCTACCTTGCCGCACGGGTATTGCATCCTGAAAGTTATGAAACGCTCACCGAGGTGGAACACCAGGAATTTATTGAACCTAATATTGATAACCACACGCTTTACAGCAAAATGTTCCCGGTATTTAAAAAGCTATACGCCGATTTAAAGGACAGTATGCATTTTGTAGATGAATGGGATTGATTAATCCAGTCCAAGCCACTTAACCAATCTCCAGCAACCATATACAAAAAATGGTGCCGCCAGCACATCAATAGTATAATGAATGTGCTGTATCAGCAACAACACTACTAATACTATAGCGCAAATTAGCGCGATTAGTTTATCAACAGGTTTTTGCAGGTGCAGGTATACCAGCACCATGGTTGCTGTGTGTCCCGAGAAAAACAAGTCTTTAGTGATAAACGTATGCCCGTAAAAAACGCTGGTACTCGGGTCAATAAGGGGCACAAGTCCAACCGGCGGATTAAGCTTTACCAGGCTTATGGTAATAAAACGGGCTATGCAAACAAGATTCAGCGTCCAGATGTAGCTGATGCATACTCTTGGGTTATATAATCCCCGCCACATCATGAGCAGGCCCATGCTCCAGATAAGTATAAAAATCGGTACCGAAAGATCGTAAGATGGTAAATGAGCCAATACCCAATCGTTCAATACAACGCCATCTGTGCGGCGTTCAATGTACTTGAAAAATGAGGGTAGCAGGTTAATGATTGTAACTATGACAATAGTGGCGCTCAATAATTTAAGCTTGCTGGCCTTTGTATTGTACGCGCTTTGCCAAAGTTGTTTTATATGGTAAATGGGAGCTAAATTCAATCTGTATTTTTTATAATAAGGCCGCAAAAATACGGTTTGCTGATTAATATTAAGTAATTGTCAGGTATTTGTTAATTTAAGAAGCTGCCGCAAGTATAATAAAATCAGATGCAATTTTGTTGCATTAACTTGTTTATATTTGCGCCATGGATTTTCAAAAGCTTTCGCCCCGGCTGGATAATATTGGTATAACTGCGTCAACGCTTTGTGCCGTTCATTGCGCGGTGGTGCCTTTGGCGTTTACCAGTTTACCGCTGGTTGGTCTTGGTTTTTTGGCCAATGCCTGGGTAGAGTGGGGGATGATCATTTTTGCTTTAGCTATAGGTGTGTATTCTATAGGCTTGTCATACAAGCGTACACATCACCGCAGTTTACCTTTAGCTATGCTGGTAGTGGGCTTTGCTATCATTATGGGCGGCCACGGGCTTGCAGCAGGAAAAACTGAGGCGATGATTGTACCGTTTGGAGGCTTGCTGATTGCTGCCGCGCACTATGTAAACTATAAGTATACCGGAGCCTGCAGCCATGATCATAAAACGTATAAACTTAAAAAAGTTGAATAATGGACAAGCGCCACAGGAAATTCTTTTATGCATTTTTGATATTCAATTGCTTTTTGAGCCCGGCTTGCAATCATGAAAAGCATAACGTTTTGATATCTAAGCATCATACTAAGCCAATAAAAAATACCGTTATAAAAGCCGGCAACTAATAGCGTATATTATACGTACCATTATTAAATTAGCGGCCTTATAAAAATAAAGACCTGATTAATACATGACGCAAACCCGGGATATCCACCATTTTGAGCATTTGCTTGATAAGCATCACCTGAAAAAAACCGCGCCGCGATTGCGGGTTTTGTCGATGATGTCATCAAGGCATACGGCTACTTCCCAGCCCGATCTGGAAAGCCTGATGCATGATATCGATAGGGTTACCCTTTACCGGATCCTTAACGCTTTTGAAGAAAAGGGAATTATCCACAAAGTATTTGATCTGGACGGGACGGCAAATTACGCGCTATGCTCATCAAACTGCAACGAGCATGATCATCATGACGAGCACCTGCATTTTAATTGCACCCAGTGCAAAAATGTGTACTGCCTTAATGATCTTAATCTACCTGCTATCAATCTTCCGGCAGGATTTGAGCCCCATGGCTTTACTTTATATGCTCAGGGCCTGTGCCCCAAATGCAGTAAAAAGGCGGTTAAGAAATGAGATACACCGCTTTCCTGGGGATAACCATCCTGTTGTTTTTATTTCAAAGTTCATTCGCGCAGCAAAAAGACACTATACCGGCCGCTATTTCAACATTTAAATTTAAAACGGTTGTTATTGATGCTGGGCATGGCGGTAAGGATGCCGGCGCTCGCGGCTCGCATTCGTTCGAGAAAAATGTAACGTTATCGATAGCGCTGAAACTCAAGGCAGCATTGGATACGGCCATCACCGATGTAAAATCTATCCTTACCCGTACCGATGATACTTTTATTCCGCTAAACCAGCGATCAGCTATTGCCAATCAAAATCATGGCAATTTGTTTATCTCCATTCACTGTAATTCATCGCCGGAGGGTACCGCCGCCCGTGCGCATAAGCAAAAAGGCGTACTCTTGCTGGTATATGGTTTCCATCGTCTTAAAGAACAGGAAGAGGCAGTGCGTGAAAACTCTTCTATTTTCCAGGAGAAGGATTATAAGCAAAATTATGAGAGCTATGACGAAAGTGATCCCTCCAATCTTATTATTCTTAATGCCTATATCCAAAAATACCGCAAGCAAAGCATCCGTTTCGGCGATTTGCTTGACGACGAATTTACCGGGGTAGATGGGCGCGAGAGCAATGGCGTAAAGGAACAGGGTGTATTGGTGCTGGCCCACAGTGCTATGCCGGCTGTACTCATAGAAACAGGTTTTATCAATAATCCTGAAGAAGAAGAATATCTAAATTCGGACGAGGGACAGCATGAAATTGTAATGTCGATCATCCGGGCGCTTCGTAATTACAGGAAAGCGATAGGATCATAAGTATACCGTTTTATTAATGTAGAGACGCATCACATTCGTCTCCTATACCGTACCTGTCTGTAAGACGCATGTAACGTGTCTCTACAAAAAACGTTTTAACGAGATTCTTCCCTTTCCATCATCAAAAAAAGTATATTCGGTTTTACATTTACTTTTGATGATCAGTTATAACTTACCCTTGCGCAAACCCATAAAAATCGTTGCTCTAATTCTGTTGTGTATCGGCTTCGCCTTGCCAGGTAAAGCGCAGACCGGAACACAGGGCATTATACCGCAGCCTGTCAAAATAAAAAGTGACAACACAACCTATGTATTCCCCCGGGAATTTAAAATTGGTTTAGGGCCAGGCATAAATGCAAATAACGTTACCTTTTTCAGGGATTATATACGTTTGGTAAGAGATATTCATGAGAATACGCCATTTGTAAATCACAAGATGGCCGCATCAAATTTGTGGCTTCAGCTCAATCCGAAACGCGTTAGCCAATCTGAAGGATATACCTTAGAGGTTAAACCTCATAGAATAACCATCACCGGGCATGACGAGGCCGGTGTTTTTTATGGCTTGCAATCGCTTATTCAATTATTGGATATCAGTAAAGATAAAATAACAGTTAAAGGCTATTCCATTACCGATTACCCCCGTTTCGCCTACCGCGGTATGCACCTTGATGTAAGCCGCCATTTTTTCGATCCTCAGACCATAAAAAAATGGATAGACCTGCTGGCATTGTACAAGATCAATACTTTCCATTGGCACCTCACTGATGATCAGGGCTGGCGCATCGAAATAAAAAAATATCCTTTGCTGCAAAGTGTTTCGGCTTACCGCGATGAAACTATCATTGGTCATAAAAAAGATAGTCCGCACAGGTTTGATGGTAAGCGCTATGGCGGCTACTATACACAGGACGAAGTAAAAGATATTGTTAAATACGCCACACAAAGACATATCACCGTGATCCCGGAAATTGAAATGCCGGGCCATGCATTAGCAGCACTGGCCGCTTACCCACAATTGGGCTGTACCGGCGGACCGTATAAAGCCGCCACTTATTGGGGGATTTTTGATGATGTGTATTGTGCCGGTAATGATGAAACTTTTACTTTTTTACAAAAAGTAATGGATGAGGTGTTGCCCCTGTTCCCCTCAAAATACATCCATATTGGCGGCGATGAATGCCCTAAAACCAAATGGAAAGCCTGCCCTAAATGTCAAAAACGTATTAAGGACGAACACCTGAAGGATGAAAAGGAACTGCAAAGCTATTTCATCGGCCGTATGGAAAAATACCTGAACAGTAAAGGCAGGCAAATCATAGGCTGGGACGAGATATTGGAGGGCGGACTTACACCCGGCGCAACCGTAATGAGCTGGACGGGTGAGGAGGGTGGTATAGCCGCAGCCAAACAACATCATGAAGCCATCATGACGCCCGAAAAATACGTGTACCTGGACTATTACCAGTCGCTTTATGCTGCCGAGCCATTAGCGGGTGGCGGTTATACACCCTTAAGCAAAGTATATAATTACGAACCGATAACCAGTGAGCTCAGTGGTGAGGAAGCCCAATATATCAAAGGCGTACAAGCCAATACCTGGAGCGAGTACATGGCCAGTCCGGCACAGGCCGAGCGGCAGTTATTTCCGCGGATGCTGGCTTTGGCCGAAGTAGCCTGGAGCTCTAAGGAAAACAAAAACTATGATGACTTTTTAAAACGACTGAGGTATCATCAACCGTTACTCAATCTGAATATAAATGCTGCCGAGGTATTTGACGAGATCACCGATTCTGTTACCGAAACAGCAGATCACCTGGTAGCCTTAAATCTCCATACCACCTTACCAGGTGCCAAAATATTTTATACTACAGATGGCACCGAACTTGGGGTGAATGCCAAAGAGTACAACGGCCCCATCACTGTTGCTTCAACCGGAGCGATCAAGGCTGCAGTCTTTATGAAGGATAAACAGGTTGGGCGCGTTTATGAAAAATCGTTTACTATTCATCAGGCCATTGGCAAAACGGTAACACTTAAAAACCAGCCGCAGGGGGGCTATAATCCCGGCAATACATTTGGTTTGGTAAACGGTGTTTTCGGCAGTAAGCTTTATAATGATGGACAGTGGTACGGCTTCAGTGGGGATGATCTGGAAGCCGTTGTTGATTTGGGCTCAGCGCAAAGCGTATCGAAATTGGGAATCAATATATTAAAATACCACTGGCAAAAAATGTGGGAACCAACGCTGCTAACCTTTGAGGTATCGGCAGATGGTACTAACTACACCGAGGTTTACCGGCAAACAGATTTTCCGGATAATAGCGTCAACGCGGTAAGGGCAAACATAAAAACGCAGCAGGCACGTTACATCAGGGTAAAAGCAACAAACAAAGGCATTATCCCGCCAGGAGAATACATTCCGGGCGCTAAGGCATGGTTGATGGTGGATGAGATAATTGTTCAATAAGGAACCATGATTTTTGTCTGAACTCGAATTTATCGAATTAGGGGAATTTATTGAATTTGCTAAGCATTCTTTCCATTCTTTAAATTCGATAAATTCGAGTTCAGACAGAATTCTTAATCAGCGTAATCAACGAAATCACCCTAATCAGCGGTTATTTTTTTATATTTTTATACCAAACACTAATGCCTGCGTTATGTTGAGTAAAAAGTTTTTAATATTTGTCACGAATACTCATTCCCCAAGTATAACTCAATGAGCAAAGTATTTACTATTACCGAAGGTTTGGAAAACATGGGGGCTTTACGAACGGGCGGTCAGGGCTCTGTTTATAAAGGTCGCCGTTATGGGCCTATAATTACCGCGGTAAAACTCCTGCCAACACCTATTCATACCGAAAGTACCGACGATAAAAATTTTCGTAATTTCCAGAATGAGGTCGAAAAATTAAAAAAGGTAAACGAAGAGCCTAACCCCAATGTGGTTAAGATCCTTAATTCGGGTATTACCGAAAGCGGTTCGTTCCCGTTTATCGAAATGGAATATATTGATGGTCCCGATCTGGAAGATTTGTTGAAACCTCCTCATGAGGCCATCTTCAATATTAAAGAGATCATTAAACTGGCCGATCAGCTGGCAAACGCTTTATCGCACTGCCACAAGGTTTCGGTAAAGCATGGAGATATCAAAAGCAATAACGTAAAATTCAACGTACACACCGGTAACTATGTGCTGCTTGATTTTGGCCTTTCTGCTATGTCTGATGATCAGCGCCGTACCAGTATTCGTCATGCCGGGGCTATTGAATTTATGGCCCCCGAACAAAACGAGGGCTTGATGTATTTCCAAACTGATGTGTACAGCTACGGTATTATCCTGTATGAATTGATAGGTGGCCAGGTGCCTTTCCCGTTAAAAGATAATGGCGAAACTGCCCGTACCGCGGTGATGCTGGCCCACATGGAGGCAGAAGTTCCTGATGTAATGGAATTGCGTCGCAAAAACCTGCCCGAAAGCTGGTCGGAAGAACAAAAGGAAATGCAAATGCAGGTTCCGGCCTGGTTATTAAAGGTAGTTGCAAAATGTTTGCAAAAGGATGTTAGTAACAGGTATGCCAATGGCATCGAGCTTCAGGAAGCTTTAATGCAGGGTAGCATCGGCGCTATCAGTCCAACTCATCCTGATGAATCATGGAATACCGAGGTTTTATTAAAGGAGAACGAACGTTTACAAGGCCTTGTTTTATATTACCAGGAAAACGAAAACAAACAACCGGCACCAGTAATTAACAATACGCCGGTTGATAATAAAGCTGTGCGAATGTCAAAGCCTATCTTTGTTTTGTTCATGATACTGCTTTGCGGTTTTACCGTGTTTTCGGCAGTGGTGATGGATAAGTTTGGTGGCCGCATTTATCATGGTGTGGTGAACAGGTTGTTTAAACCTTCAAAAAAACAGACCGACTCAGCTGCAAATAATAAAACTATTTTGCCCGAAAAGAAAGACTCTGTTGCGCAGGAACCTAAAGCAAATGATTTTAGGGATGAAAGCAATATCCCGCCCGAAGTGGATTCAACTGCCGATTCGATATTGCGCAATATTCAGCGTGCAAAACAACAAAAACAGGATACCCAGTTTTACCGCGACAGCGTGAAAAGAGCGGATACTTCTAACTTAAATTTTTAATGATTTAGCAAATACAGCATGGAACCTAAATCAACTTTTTGGAAACGAATTGGCCTGCAGGACTGGTTTTTGCCCAACGGAAAACCAGTAAATGAAGAGGCCGTTAAAATAAAAGCCCTCACGCCCGATGACGTGTATATGTACATCATCGAAAAGTTCAAGGAGTCAATCAAACAGCTATCTTTTGCCGATAGGGTAGTTTTTTACCATGAGTTTATCATCAGCTTTAATGAGGAAGACTACCAGGATTTTGTGAATAACAGATCGGGCCTGTTCGGTATTATTGTTAACGAGTCGGTAAAGAAGTTTTATGAGCTGCTGCGCGAATACCAGGAAGTAGGCAAAAAGGTAGAACCTTCAAGTTCAAAATGGGTATTCAGGCTGGTATCCCATCCCGATTACAAACGTGGCGATAAAGGCTTTATAGGCAAGCTACTGCCTGGCACAAGCAATAAAAAAGAAGAAAATCTGCGGGTTACTTTCATTCCCCGCCAAACAGGTGTTGCCCAAACGCTTGATATCAGCAACGATGTTTTAAAAGGCTTCACTTATTACAGCGAGGGCTATTACGAATTGCCTTACGCTAACGATCTGCATTATAACGAAAAAGAGGTAAGCAAGCCCGGAACCAAGGTGCTGGCCCGTTTGGAAACTATTATGCCCGATAAGCAATTTGTTGGCCGCAAGGTAGAATACCTGGTAAAGGACGACGATATCGTAGTATCCGGCGAGGACGAGGAAAGGGACGAACAGGCGGTATTCAAAGTGCCGTCTGAATGGGTAAATACGCCGCACCTCCGCATCAGGCTAAATAAAGCCGATGGTAAGTTTTACCTGGCATCATTTGGTGAACGTACGCTGATCAATGAATTGGAGGTAGCCGGGAGCGATGTAAACTCGCCGCAATGGGTGGAGCTGCCGTTCAACTCCAGGATCTTGCTTAACGGTATAGTAGGTATCAACATATTTAAACCCGAACCATAATGTCACAAATATTATCAATAGGGCTGCTGGCTGTATGTGTGCTGTTATTGGTAGCTCATTTTATCGACATAAAAAAATCCAGTTAAAACCATGGCAAATAATTTTTTCGGGATAACAGATACCGGTAAGCAAAGGCAAAACAATGAAGATGCCTTTATTGCCGAAAAATCGGGCGATGGTAATTTTATCATAGCCTGTGTGGTTGATGGGGTAGGAGGTTATGCCGGTGGTGAAATAGCCGCCGAAATTGCCCGCGCCACCATCCTGGAGCAGTTGCAATACATAGCAGGCGATATTGTGCCGTTGCTGGTAAATACGTTCACCATTGCCAATCAGCGTATTTATGATGAAAAGGTACAGAATAAAGATCTTGAAAACATGGCCTGTGTGCTTACGCTGGCCGTTGTTGATGTGATCAATAATAAGTTTTACTATGCCCATGTAGGTGATACCCGCTTGTATTTGCTACGGGATTATTCGCTGATCAAGATCTCAAAAGATCACTCTTTTGTTGGCTTCCTGGAAGATTCCGGCAGGCTGACCGAAGAAGCGGCTATGGATCATCCCAAACGCAACGAGATCAATAAGGCACTTGGTTTTGCAGGACAGATTAGTAAAGATCCTGATTTTGTGGAAACCGGTAGCTCGCCGTTTTTGCCGGGGGATATCCTCTTGCTTTGCAGCGATGGTCTCACCGATCTGGTTGATAAAAGTAAGATCACCGATATTCTCACCAGCAGTGATAACCTTCCTCAAAAAGGAAAAAAACTAATTGATGCTGCCAATAGCCGGGGCGGCAAAGATAATGTGACCGTGGTTTTGGTTCATAATGATAAAGAGCGCAAACAACACAGTGCCACTAAGCCCGTAGCTGCTGCAAAAACGATAGAACAGCCAGAAATAGTTCCTGCGCCGATAAAGAAGCAGGAGGAGCCAGAACCTGTAGTGAAAACCAAAAGCAATGGCGGTACAGTAGCCATACTCACCCTGCTTTGTTTTATTTTTTTAGGCGGATTTATCTGGCAGTTTAAGAAGAACGCCGATCAGGCTGCTATCCCTAAAAAAACAGATACACTGGTGGCGCAGCCGGTGAAAAACGCAGTAGAACTTAAGCTACAGGATACCATCAATAAATTAAAAGGCCATACGCTATTACTTTCGGCGGCAGATTTTCAGCAGCCTATTGTACTAAGCGATACCTTGCATATCAACAAGGATAGTCTTTACATCAAAACCAAGGGCGCAATCATATTTAAAAAAGATTCAACCTATAAGGGGCCTGCTATTGTGTTGGCTGCAAATTGTAAATATGTAGTGCTTGATAGTGTAGCCTTTGATGGTTTCCCCACAGCTATCGTAACCCATAATGATGCTTTGGTTTTAAAAAATGTGCAGTTTAACAACTGTCTAACACCGGTACAGGTATCGTACTTGTTCCCCAATAAAAAATATATCTCAGGCAGGTTGTTTGGCAGTATGTTCAAAACTGATTCTGTCCCAACTAAAGCTAACCACTAATAAATGGCCCAGGAAAAACCAAAAGTACCCGGCAGAGGAATGGAGCGGCTGTTCCTGTTGCTTACAGGCATACTGCTGGCCGTTTTATTTGTAAGGCTTTACAGTGTGCTGCAACTTAAGTTTACCGATGTTGATAAACGCCTGAAAGATGGTACCATTGTAAACCTTAACTCGCCCAATACAGCTCAAAATGTAAAAGCGTTATTAAAAAAAGGCTACTATTTTGATGATCCGCGAGATGTGGATTACATTGAATCGGTAATCGCTTCCCGTAAAACAGCGGGCGACCTGGTTGATAATACCGGCGAACTCAACAAACGCAAATATTATGTAAATGCCGATGAAGCTTTCGAAAAAGGCGGCGAAACGTTTAAGAAACGTGTACTTACTTCCCGTACGCTTTTAGGCTATACCGGCGATGACTCTATTCGCTTTGAGCAGGAATTAAAGAATCCGCCATCTTTGGGTGCCCAAACAGACCTCAACCTCGGCGAATACAGCATCAAAGGAACGATAGCCCACAAAGGCGAACCCGTACCCGGCGTATTGGTGAAACTGACTATGATATTGCCTCGTGACAGCATTTTCAGCGATGAGGAAACCGGGGCGAAAACTTCTTTTTCAGAAAATGGCTCATCCTATAAAAAACTGTATGTGCTTAACGATCAGAAAAAGAAAGTACTGCAGTCACTAACAGCCTTTGCCCGTACCGATGCCGAAGGGCGGTTTGTATTTGCCCAATTGCCAACAGGAAAAGCATTTTCGGTGTTGCCGATGCAACCCGGTTTTGAATTTGGCCGCTCGCAAGGCATTGACGAGTTGGATAAAGATGTAAGCTTTAAATTTAGCCAGGCACCACATAGTATCAAGTTGCTCTCTACCCGCGATTTTAATATCCTCAAAAAAGAAGGTGCGTTCATAGTACGTTACCAGGATGAGTTTAATATGTGGTACTGGATTATAGCTGGTAGCTTTTTTGCCGGATTTATCATCGTACACTTATTGCTCAGTGCTCGGTATCCAAACGCCGATCAGATCATTTTACCGCTGATCATGATGCTCACCGGTATCTCATTCCTTACCCTTTTAAGTCTGCAGGACCCACTGCGTGATAGGTTTTTGGCTAAGGATACGCTTATTTATCTTGGTATAGGTATAGCAGGCATCTGTATTATTCAGTTGTTTAACCTGCGTAAGCTCAATCCGGATTCAGGCTTTTACCGTTTGCTTATTTTTAAATGGAGCAGGAGCGCGGCCAACGGCTGGCCGTGGGCTATTGTAGCAATGGCTATACTTTTTTCTACCATTTTATTTGGATCTGGCCCGGAAGGTAGCGGGGTAAAAGTTAACCTGCTGGGTTTTCAGCCGAGTGAAATTGTAAAGTATCTTATTGTTATTTTCCTTGCGGGATTTTTTGCCACTAACGAGAAATTTATCAGTCAGTACGCCAGTTGGAGCAAGCGTTGGTCGTTCTTTTCGTTCGCGCTTATCGCTACCATAATAACGTTGTTACTGTTTTTGGTTTTGGGCGATTTGGGCCCGGCCATGGTAATTTGCTTCACTTTCATTATCCTGTTCTCGTTTTCACGGGGCGATTTCCTGTACATGGCGGGTTTTGTGGTGCTGTTTGTGCTTACCACATGGTTTTTTGATAATGTGTGGCTTAGTGCGCTTATTACATTCTGCTCGCTTGGCGGCGTTGTGTTTTTCAGACGCAGGAGATTGAGCGAATCGGCTATTATGGCTTTGGTGGTGATCACCGCGTTTTTAACCATAGATAAAATTCCTGGTCTTGATAAAATTATCCCAGGCCCGGTGGAACGTTTGGTTGAACGTAAAGCCATTTGGCAGGATGCCTGGAACAACGAAGTGTATGGCGGCGACCAGGTAGCCAACGGTCTTTGGGCTATGGCCAGCGGCGGTTTAAGCGGGCAGGGCGTAGGGCAGGGCTTCGCCAAAACAATTCCAGAAGCACATACCGATATGATCCTGCCATCCATCGGCGAAGAATTTGGGTGGGCAGGTATGGCAGCCGTGTTTATCTTGTTTTTATTGTATCTGCACCGGTCTATAATCATAGGCAGGCAAACGGGGATGCCCCTGTTATTTTACCTCAGCGCAGGCATAGGAGTATGTACCTTTGTGCAGTTTTTACTGATTGCGGGGGGCTCTATCGGTGCATTACCGCTATCGGGGGTTTCTCTGCCATTTGAAAGTTATGGTGGTTCATCGCTGGTAATAAACCTGCTGGCGGCAGGCTTCCTGTTGTCGGTATCATCGGTACGGGGCACAGCGGTGCAAATGGATTATATCACCAAACAACAGGATAAAAACCTGGTGCCTGCATTGGCGGCTGCATTGGCCGGGGTGGTATTGTTGGTAACCAATGTTTCGCGTTATACAACTGATAATAAACAATGGGTTGTAAAACCTGCTTTAGTTGCCGATAAAAGCGGTTTACGTATGTTTAGCTATAACCCGCGTATCGCTATTTTGATGAACAGGCTACAGGCTGGTACTATTTACGACCGTAACGGACTTATCCTGGCTACAAGCAAGCCCGAGCTTATTGAAAAACAAAAGAATAAGTTAAGCGCCTCGGGTATGCTGCACTATGATTTGGATTCGGCTATGCACAAGCGTTTGGACAGGTTTTATCCTTTTGAAGAACAAATGTTTTTCTGGACGGGAGATCAGAATACAGGAGTGTTTAATGGCAGTACCAACGGTTACTTTGCCGAATATGAACACGCCGCCGAGCTTCGTGGATTCCATATGCCTATTACCAATTATAACGTTAAGGCATCACGCTACCAGGAAGACAGGTTTTTGCCCCGCGGCATGAAGGAAATGACCGTAGCTAAAAAAGATTATAGCGCATTAGCCAATCTGCTGATCAGCGATATTAATGGCCCTGAAGTGGAAGCGTTTAAAAATAAGAACCGCGATGTAAAGCTTACTATGGACGCCGATCTGCAAACCAGTATCCAGCAATCTATAGCGTCTGACACTTCGTTGTATGATAACCGGGTTTCTGTTGTGATTGTTGAATCCAATACCGGCGATGTACTTACATCCGCACAATATCCATTGCCGCCTGTGCACAACTGGGATCAGCTTACTATGCCCCTTGCCGATCAGAATAAACTGGCAACCTGGTTAACCACTACCGATCTGGGCTTTACCTATGCCAGTCAGCCTGGTTCAACAGCTAAAGTTTTAACGGCGATGTCGGCATTTAATAAATTGGGAATAGCCGCTGCTGAAGTACAGTATCACGTAAGCACCGAAGAGCGGATCCGTACCAAAGGTATCGAGCCCGATGAAACCGGGATGATCACGATGGAACGGGCTATCGCCAAATCAAACAACGTTTACTTTATTAAGCTGGCCAACCAGGAGCACCTTGAAGAATACATGGCCACGCTATATCTTAAAACAGGTATGTTTTTGCATGGAGTAGGTGGTTACTATTATAATAAACCGGTGCTAAACGTCTCTCAGGAAGATAAATGGCGCATTTTATGGCGTAAAACCGAGTTTAATACCAAGCCACGGTACGATCCTAACAATATCCATAAAACAAGGGCAAAGGGTATTTCGGGCATGGCCTGGGGGCAGGGCGAGTTGATTGCTACTCCCGCAGCAGTGGCACGATTAGTATCGGGCGTAGCCAATGGCGGTGTATTGATGCCTAACAGGTATGCGCTTAAAATTGCCGACTCGACAGTGAATGTAAAAGGCGGCATCAAACTGGCCGATGATCCGCGTTACGCGGCTTTGCTAAAACAATACATGATTGAGCAAAGCGCGCCTAAAACACCTATATTAGGGATAAAGGTTGCGGGTAAAACCGGTACGCCCGAGCGTATTGTCAGGAACCAAAGTGTTAACGATGGCTGGTATGTTTTCTTTGCACCAAAAGAAAAAGGCAGCGGTTATATAGTAGTTTGTATCCGTGTTGAATCTACCCGTGGATCATCAGACGCGGTGCATTTGGCCGGGAACCATGTGATACCATTCCTGTTAAAGAAGGGTTACATAAAAAGCATGGAAGCGGAAACCACCACCGAAGAATAGTATTTAAGCAGAAAGGAAAGAGCAAATGGCATTTAGTTTATTTAAAAGAAGCGGCGAAAAGCAACCCTGGGATGTAAAAAGCTTACGTGAAGCGATATTGCGCTTCGTTAAAGAATCGTTACAGAAAATAGAAGGCGGAGAGGGCGGCCATATTAAAGAATTGAAGCTTTTTATAGCTGCCGATAACGAGGATAAACCTATTTACGAAGGGGCGGTTTATGTGCACGACAAACAGCTGTTCAAAAACGAGGTGCAAAAAATAGCCGACGATTTTGCTATCAACCTACCATCCGACTGGACGCTTGATGTTGAATTTACAGAGCAGTTTCCGGCAGATGCTAAAAGAATGCATGATCTGGATGTGGCTTTTGTCATGAACACCCGCAAGCAGGTCGCTCATAATGCAGCCTCCTTCACAGCCTATTTACGTATCCTGAGTGGCGAGGCCGAAAAAGAAGAATACCAGATCAAAGCTGCCGATCCTAAGCTCAACATTGGCAGAGACAAAAAAGCTGTCACCGAAAATGGCTCGTTCAGGCTTAATCAATTGGTTTTTCCGGGTGAGAGCAAGGACGAAAGTAATAAATACATCAGCAGGCAGCACGCTCACATTGAATGGGATAATGAAAGCGAACGTTTCATGATTTTCGCCGACGAGGGCGGTGTTCCACCACGCAACAAAACCAAGATCCATATAGCCGCCGATGGTAAAATGATCAAGCTTAATTCAACCCAGATAGGCCACCCGCTTAGTGAAGGTGATCAGGTTATTTTGGGTGAATCGGCGGTGTTTTTGTATAGTACGGTGGCGGATCGCTAACCGCATTGTCATTTCGATAGAGCAAGGGGAGGGAATGAGCGTTGGCGCGAAAGAGAAATCTTATACGCCTTGCAAATCTGACCTGCATAGTTCGCTTAGGATCTTGTATAAGATTTTTCCCTGCGGTCGAAATGATATTTTTTTATTCAATCACGGTATCATTCAAAAAGGTCCAAGTAGGATTAGTTGATTCTATTAATGCATCTTTCTTTTCTCTACGCCATTTTTTGATTTCCTTTTCTCTGGCAATGGCATGTTCATGTGGGTAAAATGCTCGTAATAAACTAAATGATAACAGTAGTATTTACCTGTAAAAGATTTGTTGGTGCCCTTATTTTCGAGATGCTGTAGAACACGTACACTTATGTCGTTTGTTACTCCAATATATAATACTGTTTTACGGGGATTAGTAGTAATATAAACGTAGTAATTGTGATTCCACATATTTTAAATGTAGACAATTTTAGTTAAATAAGATTGTCATTTCGAACGAGGAACGAGGAGAAATCTTATACAATAAGCTAAGCGGGCTATGCAGGTTGAATTTGCAAGGCTTATAAGATTTCTCTTTCGCTCAAAGCTCTTGGGCCACCGCTGCTCTATCGAAATGACACTTTTTGTGCTTTGTCATTTCGAACGAGGAACGAGGAGAAATCTTATACAATAAGCTAAGCGGGCTATGCAGGTTGAATTTGCAAGGCTTATAAGATTTCTCTTTCGCTCAAAGCTCTTGGGCCACCGCTGCTCTATCGAAATGACACTTTTTGTGCTTTGTCATTTCGAACGAGGAACGAGGAGAAATCTTATACAATAAGCTAAGCGGGCTATGCAGGTTGAATTTGCAAGGCTTATAAGATTTCTCTTTCGCTCAAAGCTCTTGGGCCACCGCTGCTCTATCGAAATGACACTTTTTGTGCTTTGTCATTTCGAACGAGGAACGAGGAGAAATCTTATACAATAAGCTAAGCGGGCTATGCAGGTTGAATTTGCAAGGCTTATAAGATTTCTCTTTCGCTCAAAGCTCTTGGGCCACCGCTGCTCTATCGAAATGACACTTTTTGTGCTTTGTCATTTCGAACGAGGAACGAGGAGAAATCTTATACAATATGCTAAGCGAACCATACCGGTCGGATTTCTTTGGCGTATAATATTTCTCTTTCGCCCCAATGCTCATTCCTTCCCGCTGCTCTACCGAAATGACAAATTTGATAGAATAAAAACCTCCCCCTTCCCTGTTTTTCTTATCCTACATCAAGTGCCGCCGGCTAATTTGACCGTAATTTTGAATCATAATAACACAGCAAGTATTAAAAGATTTAAAACAAGGACAACAATGGAAAACACTATAAACGGCATACATCACATCACTGCAATTGCAGGTAATGCCAAAAAAAACTATGATTTTTATACCCGTGTATTAGGCTTAAGGTTGGTTAAAAAAACCGTAAACTTTGATGATCCCGGTACATATCACTTATATTATGGCGATGGAAACGGTACTCCCGGCTCTATCCTTACTTTCTTCCCATGGGAAGGTATAACAAGCGGTCGTCGTGGCGCAAGGCAGGTAACCGAAATTGGTTATTCAGTACCGGAAGGAAGCCTTGATTTTTGGTTGAAAAGGTTTGAAGATAACAATGTGATCTATAACAAACCGGCTGAAAAATTTGGCGAGCAGTATCTTACTTTCCTGGACCCAGACGGTTTGAAATTTGAGCTTATCGTACCAAAAACAGCCGATAACCGCAAACCCTGGGAAACAGCCAAAGTAACCGCTGCTAATGCTACCAAAGGTTTCCATAGCATCACTATAACATCAAACAAAATTGAGGCAACTGCTAAAATCTTAACCGATGTATTAGGCTACCGTTTGTTAGAGCAACACGTTAACCGCTACAGGTTTATTACCGATGCTGTTGAAAATGCAGCTATAGTTGATCTGGTTGAAGTTCCGGGAGAGGTTGCCGGTCATGTAGCCGGTGGTTCGGTTCACCACGTTGCATTCCGTGTACCTAATGAAAAAGTATTGATGGAATACCGTGAAAAAATAGCTAACCTTGGTTTGCATATCACCGACAAAATAGACAGGAACTATTTCTATTCATTATACTTCCGTGAACCAGGTGGTGTTTTGTTTGAAATTGCAACCGATAACCCAGGCTTCGCGGTTGATGAACCGGTAGAATTATTAGGCACAGGTTTAAAATTGCCTGCACAGTATGAAAACCTGCGCGGCGAGTTAGAAAAAGCATTACCATCATTAGTTTAAACAGATGTACAGGCACACAAAACAGGTTGTTTCGGCGGGAGTTCCCGCCGAACAGGCCAAAAAAGCCATCATTATGCTACATGGCCGAGGTGCATCGGCAAACAGTATTATCTCGCTTAAAGATCACCTTGAACTGGATGGTTACGCCATCTTCGCCCCACAGGCTAATGAACATAGCTGGTATCCATATAGCTTTATGGCTCCGGTTCAGAATAACCAGCCTGCATTGGATTCGGCCCTTGAGGTAATTGGCGAGTTGGTTGAGGATATTAAACAAAAAGGAATAGCACAGGAAAATATTTATTTCCTTGGTTTTTCGCAGGGAGCTTGTTTAACGCTTGAATACGTTACCCGTAACGCAGGCAGGTATGGCGGGGCTATCGCTTTTACCGGCGGATTGATAGGAGAGCAATTGGTTAAAGAAAATTATAAAGGTGATTTTAATAATACCCCCATACTTGTTACCACCGGCGATCCTGATCCGCATGTACCGGTGAGCAGGGTTAATGATAGCGTAGAAATATTAAAAACATTAAACGCGGATGTTACCCTTAAAACTTATAAAGGCCGCCAGCATACTATTTCACATGAGGAAATAATATTGGCAAATGAGATATTGAAGAATTGATTGTTTTCAAAGTTGAGTGTTTTAAGAGTGAAGAGCTGCCCGGAGGGGTGGCTCTTTTTTTGTTTTGACAGGAAGGCATGCTGGTAATGGTTCTTTAATAAACAGATTGTATCCTGCATTTTTTATTAATCTTTAGCTTATTTTATACGAATATTTGATAGATGGAATTTGTAATTAACTCCTTGGTAAACAGTAGTTAAGCTTATTTTTACTTTTTAAATATAATAACTTAATATTTAAGTAATTTTAGCCTTTGTTTTTCTGATAACTTAATTGGTAGACTATGTCTGATAAAATTGTGATGAGCGATACGGTGCTCATTAGCCGCTTAAAGGCTGATGATGAAGCGGCGCTAACCATGATTTACAGGCGATACTGGGCTTCGCTTTTTAAGGCTGCATATAATATCCTGAAAGACAGGCAGGCCTGCGAAGATATCATCCAGGAACTGTTTATAAAACTTTGGGATTGCCGTGCTGAAGTTCAGATCAACGTATCGTTAAAAGCCTATCTGTATGCATCGGTACGGTATGGTGTTTACAGGCAGATCAGGACAGGCGCACCCGTTAGAAACGAAATTTTTGATGATCTGATTGAAAGGTTGCATACCCCTGCCACACACAACAGCATCGAACATAAAGAACTTTTATTGCAAATAAACCAGGTAATTGATACCCTGCCCGAAAAATGCCGGGAAGTGTACAAACTTAGCCGTGAAGAATGCCTGAGTCATAAAGAAATTGCCTTGCAGCTAAATATCTCCACCAAAACCGTCGAAAATCATTTAACTAAAGCGCTTCGTGAGCTGCGAGGCTCTTTGAGTACTGTATTTATCGTGGAAGCGCTAATGTTTCTGTTGGATAAATAATATTCAAGTTGCTGATTTTCAGCGTGTATTACTGCGGTTAATGCATCTTTAAAAATATTTTTAATTTTTTTTCACTTCGGCGTAGGGGATACCCCCATTTTTTTACTCTCCCTCACAAAACCACTATGGTGCAAAAGCAAGAATTTTTACAGCTGATAGATAAATACCTGGCCGGGCAGACAACTGCTGAGGAGAAGGAGCAGCTGTTGAATTTTTTTGAAAGCTTTCAGGGCGATGCTGATGAGTGGGATGACGAGATTCTTGGCGTTAAACAGGAATTGGAAGACCGTATGTTAGGTAATTTCAGGCAGGCTATAGCCGAACCGGTATCTAACAAAAGCCCGAAAGTTGTAGGGCTTCACTTTTTCAGAAATGTAGCCGCTGCTGTAATACTATTGGCTGTATCAGGTACCGCTGTTTATCATTGGTATCATAAACATGATCAGCAGCAATTAACGGCGCAAAATAAAGCGGTTGTAAAACACGATGTGGATCCTGGTGATAACAGGGCTATTTTAACCCTGGCCAACGGTACCAAACTGATATTGGATTCGGCAAAGATTGGTTTGTTGAACCAGACGGGTAATATAAGCGTAAATAAAATCAGTGATGGCCAGGTAGTCTATTCTGCCGATAAGGATCAACAAAACGGACCTGTTGCTTATAACTCTATCAGCACCCCTGTAGGAGGCCAGTACCAGGTTGTACTGCCCGATGGTTCAAAGGTTTGGCTTAATTCGGCCTCTTCCCTGAAGTTCCCTACAGCGTTTACCGGTAACGAACGTGAAGTAGAACTTACCGGCGAAGGTTATTTTGAAGTGGCCAGAAATAAAGCAAAGCCTTTTAATGTAAAGGTTAAAGATATTAACGTATCTGTATTGGGTACCCATTTTAACATCATGGCCTACAATGACGAAGCCGCGGTTAAAACTACGCTGCTTGAAGGCCTGGTGCGTTTAACGCATGGAAATGTAAGTGGTACGCTTAAACCCGGTCAGCAGGGTGTTATAAATGATAAAGGCATTAAAATTATTGATGTTGATACCGACGAAGCGGTAGCCTGGAAAAATGGCTTTTTTGACTTTGAGCGGGTAAACATACAAGATATTATGAAGCAGCTTTCGAGGTGGTATGGTACCGAAGTAATTTACGAAGGTAAAATACCTGATGATGAGTTTGTAGGTAAGATCAGGAGGGATGTAAAACTATCACAAGTGTTGCATATCCTTGAATTAAGCCATGTGCGTTTTAGGATCGAGAACAAAAAAATAATTGTTACCCCTTGAAATAACCGGCAACTGATTTTTAACCGCTAACCTCAATCTATGAAGAAACACTGACTATAAGACCCCAAAATATTCCAACCTAAGTTCCCTTATCCAAATTGAAAGAAAAGCCGGAAGCGCTGCAACGCTTCCGGCATAATAAATTGGATCAATCTTTCCTGAGTTTCAACAACAGATTTTTTTAACCCAAACATCACGAAGTTATGCATTTAAACTTTACTGGTAAAGTATTTAGTGCCTTTGGTACACATTCAAAACTGTTTTTGACGATGAGATTAACCGTCTTATTACTAACTATCGGCTGCCTGCAGCTAAGCGCTAAAAGTTTTTCACAATCTATAACTCTGAATGAGAGGAGTATAGCGCTTGATAAAGCTTTTAAAGCAATTGAGAAGCAAAGCGGCTACTATTTTTTTTACAGGTATAAGGATATCTCAAAAACCAAACCGGTTAATCTTTCACTAACTAACGCCACATTACAGGAAGCATTACAACAGTGCTTTAAGGATGAACCTTTAACTTACGTTATTGATGATAAAAACATCATTGTAAATAAAAAGAATGCCCCAGACGGAAGCGTTGCACAGGTACCTATAACCATAAGCGGTACCGTGGTGGATGATAAAAATCAGCCGTTGCCGGGTGTTAATGTTAAAGTGAAAGGCACCAATGTTGGCGCTATAACCGGTGTGGATGGTAAGTATACACTTAGCGCCGAGGATAATTCTACGCTGGTGTTTACATTTATCGGTTTTCAAACCAAAGAGGAAGCAGTTAATAAGCGGACAACCATCAACGTTGTTTTGGGTGAGGATAACAAAGAATTAAAAGAGGTTGTTGTTGTTGGCTACGGTAACCAGGAACGTAAAGATGTAACAGGCGCAGTCGGTACGGTAAAAATGGCCAATATTAAAGAGATCAAGGCTGCAAGTGTTGATTTGAAGCTGGCCGGTCAGTTGGCTGGCGTTACTGTAAACCAGGTTACAGGTACTCCGGGCGGTGGCGTATCTGTTAATATCCGGGGCGCAGGTTCAGTAGGTGCAGGTGATGATCCGCTATATGTTATTGATGGTTTCCCGATTTCGCCTGGGTTTGATCAGTATTCTAACCCTTTAAGTACTATTAACCCTGATGATATTGAAAATATCAGCGTGTTGAAAGATGCTGCCTCAACGGCTATATACGGCTCGAGGGGTTCAAACGGGGTTATTCTGATCACCACAAAAAGAGCGAAAAAAGGAGAATCAAGTGTTACTGTTAATACCTCGACAGGTGTGCAAACGATATTGTCGGGAACCAAGCTTAAAATGATGACTGCCCAGCAGTACGCGCAATGGCGTATTGAGGCTTTACAGGATCTGGATAAGGTAAACAATGTACCTTTTAGTACAGATCAGGTACCCGAAGCGTTCAGAAACCCACAAGCATTGGGTAAAGGTACCGATTGGTATGACGCCGTTACCCGTAACGCACCTATGCAAAATTATGATGTTACCGTAGCAAACGGTACTGATAAGATGCGTTCCTTATTTTCATTAGGGTACTTTGACCAGGAGGGCACAGTGCTTAATACCGGATTCAGAAGATATTCTGTAAAAGCCAATATGGACGCAGACCTTTTTAAAAACGTTACCGCAGGTCTTAGTATAGCGCCAACTTATAGCCAGCGTAAATTGCAGCAAACAGATGGTCACTTTGATCAGGCTATACTAAGCCAGGCTTATCTTGAAAGTCCGCTTACACCGGTGAAGCAACCCGATGGATCGTATACAAGTGTGGTGGGTTCGGCGGGCAACGGAAATGTTGCCGGTACAGCGTTGAATGCCAATCCTGTAAGTGAACTGTTAAATACCACCAACAAGTACGCTCAGTTCCGCACACTGGCCAATACCTATGTTAATTGGGAAGTAATTAAAGGGCTTGATATCAAATCTACCTTTGGTATCGATTATCAGAACAGCAATGGCGACTACTTCCGCCCGTCGTTTTTGGGCGGCTTCAGGAATGCCAATAAAGATGGAACACAGGTAAAGGCCGTTGGATCATTTAACTCGTCAAATTCATTTAACTGGTTAAGTGAAAACTCGGTTACCTATAAAAAAACCTGGGGCAATCACTCTTTAACTGTTTTGGGCGATTATTCAATACAGCAGGAAACCAATCATTATCGTTTAACTTATGGCACAGGGTATCCGGATGATGTGATCCAATCTGTGAGGGCGGCTACAATAATTACCGCGAGCTCAACCGATGAGGAATGGAGGCTATTATCATTAATAGGTAGGGTAAATTACGCGTTTAAAGACAAATACTTGCTAAGTGCATCTATACGCCGTGATGGATCTTCAAGATTTGCGCCGGGGCACAGGTGGGGCACCTTTCCATCAGTATCAGGCGGTTGGCGTATTTCAGACGAGTCATTCTTTCCGAAAACAAATGTGATCGATCAGGTTAAATTTACAGCCAGTTACGGTCATGCCGGTAATAACAGTGTTGGCAACTATGATTACATTGCTACGGTAGATCAAACCAATTATACTTTTGGCGGTGGAATAGCCCCCGGTAAATCAATTACCTCCCTTGGTAACGCCGAAGTAGGCTGGGAAACTACCAAACAGTTTGACGTTGGCATGGACCTTTCTTTATTTAAAGGACGTGTTTATTTAATTGCCGAATATTATAATCGCTTTACCGAAAGGTTACTGCAATATATACCTATCCCTCCTGCCTCGGGCTATGGATATGCATTGTCAAATGTAGGGAATGTGCGTAACCGGGGTTTTGAGTTTACAGTAACTACCAAGAATATCATCAGCAAAGCTTTTAACTGGAGTACAGATTTTAACATATCGTTTAATCGTAACAAGGTTATGAGTCTTGGCCCTACACCTCAAATCTATGACGCGCCCCTTAATGACAACCCAACCAGCATTAGCGTGGTAGGGTTGCCTCTTGGGCAGTTTTACGGATATATTTTTGAGGGCATATTTCAAAGTCAGGCCGATTTGGACAAGTATCCTCACTTTGACGGCGAAACAGTGGGCAATATCAGGTATAAGGACGTAAATCATGATGGCGTTCTTGACGGGAAAGACCAGGTGCCAATTGGCAACCCATGGCCTAAATTTACATTTGGCTTTAATAACCATTTCAGTTATAAACAATTTGATTTGAACATCATATCAGCCGGCTCGGTAGGGGGACATGTTTTTGACATGTACAAGCAGTTTACTACCAACCTGGATGGTATTTTTAATGTTGAACAAAGCGTTATAAACCGCTGGCGGTCACCGCAACAGCCTGGAGCTGGTTTAATACCAACCACAACATCAAATACTGGCCTGGCCCGCGATTTTTACCCCTCATATTGGGTGGAGAGCAATTCCTACTTGATGGTAAAGAATATCGACTTTGGGTATAATTTCAAAACTAAGTTCAGTAGAAATTTCAGGGTGTATTTCAGCGCTCAGAATGCCATTCTTATAACCGGATACAAAGGAGGTAATCCCGAGGTTGGCATAGAGGGGCAGCAGGGTAACCGTTCGTTATCGCCAAATGTGAACTTTACAGGCTATCCTGTTTCTGCAGTTTATACTTTGGGCTGTAACGTAACCTTTTAAGCGTTGTAATTATTAAAAACTCAATTGAGCAACATTAAGAATCGGAAAACATGAAAAAAAGCATATACCTTTTTCTTACCCTGGCAGCTGTTGGTTTTTATGGCTGTAAAAAAGACTACCTGAACCTGCAACCTACAGACACGCAGAACAGCGCCAACTTTTATAAATCAAAAGCGCAGTTTGTACAGGCTATAAATGGTGCTTACGAACCGCTTCAGGGACTATATACGGGCTCGTTCTGGGCGTTGGGCGAAATGCGGTCTGATAATACATCATACGAGTTTGATCCTTATGACCGTTCGGGCACCAGTAAAGAGGAACTGGATGAGTTTCGGGAATTAAATAATAATGATATTGTAGAAACTTACTTTAATACCTCATATACGGATATCGGCAGGTGCAATGTGATCCTTAATCGTTTGCCACTTGCCAAGCTTGATGCCGCAACTACGGATACTATTGGCGGGCAGGCTTTGTTTTTACGTGCATTCAATTACTTTAACCTGGTACGTATGTTTGGTGATGTACCGCTGGTACTTACCGAACCAAAATCGGTGGGCGATGCTTATAATCTGGCTACTAAATCGCCGGCGGCATCGGTTTATACGCAGATTATAGCCGATGCGCAAGCTGCCATTACTAAATTGCCTTTAAAATATGAGAATACATCGGATAAAGGCAGGGTTACCAAAGGCACCGCCGAAACCATGCTTGCCGAAGTATACATGACCCAGAAAAAATTTGATCTGGCTATTCCGCTTTTACGTAGTGTGATATCATCTGGTGTTTACAGTTTGAATGCTAATTATGCGGACAACTTCAATTTAAGTAAGGAAAATGGCCCTGAATCGATTTTTGAAATTCAGTACATAGAAGGTCCCAATGGTTTGGGCAGCGATTTTATCGACACGTTTATCCCTTGGGATTATTACGATGAAGATGTTACCGGTTATTCTATTGATAACAATGCCCAAAACGGATGGAATATCCCCACCCAGGACCTGGTGAATGCCTTTGAAGATGGTGATGAAAGAAAAGACGCTTCACTCATCGATTTTACTTCAGATGAGTATGGTATCGATTTACCTTTCATAAAGAAATATACAGGGCCTAAAACAGCTGTTAAAGGCGTAACACCCAACAACTTTCCGGTTTATCGCTATGCTGATGTTTATCTGATGCTGGCCGAATGTTTAAATGAACAAGGATTTGCAGGCGGCGGAGATGCCTTTAAATACCTTAACCTGGTTAGGGAACGTGCAGGCTTGGAGGGCAAATCAATGGGTAACTCAAATCCTGATCTGAATGTTTCCAGCCAGGAGGAGTTTCGTGCGGCTATAGCGCATGAGCGCCAGGTTGAACTTGCCTTTGAAAATCATCGCTGGTTTGATTTGCTTCGCACAGGTAAAGCTACTGAGGTAATGAAGGCACATGCCATCAGCGAAAGGGCTTATAAAAACGATTCATGGCAAATTAACTCAGCTGCATACAACAATATTCGCCTGTTGTTCCAGTATCCTTTAAACGAGAGCAATCTTGAGCATTGATAATGTTACATGGCCCGGTTAAAACTTTTATCGGGCCATATTACGTTTATAACGTGTATTGCAATGATCGCATCATTTTTAAGGCTTGTTCAATAAAAATTAGTGTTGCATATCAAAACAATATCGCTGTTAAAGTATATTTAATAGCATGAACTATTAAACCCAAAAGGTATGTGTAAAAAGGTATGCACACGCATCACTATATTGCTTTTTTTGTATCTGCCGATAATTGTACAAGCGCAAAAAGCGCCGCCGGTTCCTCCGCCGTTCCGGGTTGATAACCTGATTTGTGAATACAAAATAAATCCCATCTCCATAGACCAGGCTACACCCCGCCTCGGCTGGAAACTGATAACCCGCGACCGGAATGTACAGCAGGTTGCTTATGAAGTAAGAGTGGGCACTAATGCGGTATCGTTACTTAAAGGCAAAGAACTGCTCTGGACTTCAGGTAAAGTTGCCTCAGGCGAATCGCTTCATGTTTATTATGCTGGCCCGGCGCTTGCCTCACGTCAAAAGGTTTACTGGCAGGTGCGTATCTGGAATAACAGGCAGCAAGTTACCCCCTGGAGCATGGTTAACTCCTGGAAAATGGGTTTGCTTAAACCTGCCGATTGGAGCGCCAAATGGATTGAAGATAACTACCTTTCGGATACTACAGGCGGCCCAAGCCCTATGTTCCGGAAAACATTTAAGCTTGATCATAAAGTACGTGCCGCTCATTTATATATTACAGCGCACGGCCTTTATGAGGCACAATTCAACGGAAAACGGATTGGCACAGACTACTTTGGTCCGGGATGGACGAGCTATAATAAACGCCTGCAATACCAGGTTTACGATGTAACCGCCGATTTATTGAAAGGTGATAATGCCGTAGGAGTGACCCTGGGTGATGGCTGGTACCGCGGCTACACTTACAACCGCAGAAAAAACGTGTACGGTACCAAGCTCGGTTTGTTGTTTCAGTTAGAGGTTGTGTACACCAATGGTAAACGGGTACTCATTAATTCCGACAAAACATGGAAGGTAGCTTATGGGCCAATCCGCTCATCGTCATTTTTTGATGGCGAGGTTTACGATGCCCGTAAGGAAAAGAAAGGCTGGTCGACCATTGCTTATAAAGATCTGAACTGGGATTCCGTGCGTACGATTGATACAGTTAAAGATAATTTAGTGGCAACCCTTGGTCCGCCGGTGCGCAAGCACGAAATGTTTAAGCCACTCAAAGTGTTTACTACCCCGGCAGGTGAGCACGTGGTTGACTTTGGCCAGAACCTGGTGGGCTGGGTACAATTTAAGCTGAAGGCAAAGGCCGGAGATACTGTAAAACTATTCCATGCCGAAGTGCTGGATCAGAAAGGGAACTTCTACACCAAAAACCTGCGTACAGCCAAACAAGAAAATGTTTACGTCTTTAAGGGGGATAGTGTAGAAACCTTCGAGCCGCATTTTACCTTTCAGGGTTTTAGGTACCTGAAGATAGAAGGATATAGCGGACAGTTGGATTCAACAAACGTAGCCGCTTTTGCATTATATTCAGATATGGCGCAAACCGGCATGTTCTCCACATCTAATCCGCTTATTAACCAGTTACAGCATAATATTCAGTGGGGACAAAAAGGTAATTTTATTGATGTGCCCACCGACTGCCCGCAGCGCGACGAGCGGATGGGTTGGACAGGTGATGCCCAGGCGTTTTGCCGCACTGCAACCTTCAATATGGATGTAGCCGGATTTTTCACCAAATGGCTAAAGGACCTTTCTGCCGATCAGCATAAAAATGGCGCTGTTCCCTATGTGATTCCTGATATGCTGGATAGCGCTTCGGCAGCGGCTTCAGGTTGGAGCGATGTGGCTACCATAGCGCCATGGAATATTTACCTGGCTTATGGCGATAAGCAGGTTTTAGAAAATCAATATCAAAGTATGACAGCCTGGGTGGGGTACATTACCCGCCATACCCGTAATGGTTTATGGGACACAGGTAATCACTTTGGCGACTGGCTGTTTTACGCGGGTACCGACTATGCTGATGGTGCCGCCCTTACCGATAAAAATCTGATAGCCCAGGCATTTTATGCTTACTCAACCCAACTGGTTATCAATGCGGCTACCATATTGGGTAAGCTGGATGATGTTAAAAAATACACCGATTTGCTGGCAGATGTTAAAAAGGCTTTCCTGGCAGAATATGTTACGCCTAACGGCCGCATGATCTCCGGCACGCAGACGTCTTATGTACTGGCATTGAACTTTGATCTGCTGCCCGAAAATCTGCGCGAATCTGCAGCTAAAAGGCTGGTGAACAATATTGAGGATTATGACGAGCACATTACAACAGGCTTTTTAGGCACGCCCTACATCTGCCACGTGTTAAGTCGTTTCGGTCACACCGATATCGCCTATGACCTGTTGATGAAGGAGTCATACCCCTCATGGCTTTATCCTGTAAAAAACGGGGCAACTACAATTTGGGAACGCTGGGATGGTATAAAACCCAACGGCACCTTTGAAGATCCGGAAATGAACTCATTTAACCATTATGCCTATGGTGCCATAGGCGATTGGATGTACCGCGTAATAGCCGGTATCAACACGGATGAGGGTTCGCCGGGTTTTCATAAAATTAATATCTTTCCGCATCCGGGAGGTAAGCTAACCAATGCCAACGCCGAACTGGAAACACTTTACGGAAAAGTAAAATCGGCCTGGAGTATCGATAACGGCATTTTTACCCTTGATGTTATTGTGCCGCCAAATACAACCGCTACCATAACTTTGCCGGCAGTTGACGGCCCGGTTACCGAAGGTAATATCGATATTAACAGCAATAAAGATATTGCCAACATCAAACCTGCTGGCGGCGATGTGCAGATGGACATTGGTTCGGGCACTTACCAGTTTAAATACATCTTAAAGACACATAAAAAGAATAGCTAACAGGATAATAACACATGGCAGCTTCGATAATCAATCAGGAGGAACCACTTAAAAATACTGGCACCGCAAAGGCGAGCCGTCCAAGACTGTTATCGCTTGATTTTTTCAGGGGTTTTACTGTAGCTGCTATGATCCTGGTTAATGATCCCGGCGATTGGGGACATATTTACTGGCCGCTTGAACATTCCAAATGGAATGGCTGCACCCCGACGGATCTTGTGTTTCCTTTTTTCCTGTTTATGGTAGGGGTGTCCATCGTATATGCCATGGAAAGTAAAAAGGTCGACACGGTTAACCATAACAAACTGCTGTTATCCATCTTGCGCCGTACGCTGATTATCATAGCCCTTGGCGTTTGCTTACCCCTGATAAACGATTTTCAATTCGCGCATCTGCGTTTTCCCGGTGTGTTGCAGCGCATCGGGCTCGTATTTGGCATAACTGCCTTGCTGTACATAAAAACAAGCATCCGTACACAGGTAATTATCGCTGTAAGCTGTCTTATCGGCTATTATTTATTAATGACCCTGGTGCCAGTACCGGGTTTCGGAATACCCAACCTTGAACCGGCTACTAATTTAGGGGCCTGGATAGACAGATCGGTTTTTACCGAAAACCACCTTTGGGGTTCATCCAAAACCTGGGACCCGGAAGGTTTACTGGGAACTATCCCCTCTGTTGCCACTTGCCTTTTAGGTGTATTTACAGGTACCTGGCTTAAAACAGGAAAGTTTAAAACCAGTACTGAGCTGTTTAAAATGATGGGTGTGGGTATTTTGTTGATTGTGCTTGCCTTAATCTGGAATACTTTTTTCCCGATCAACAAACAATTATGGACAAGCTCGTTCGTGCTGCTTACCGCAGGTTTGGCCATTAATATTTTGGCACTTTCCTACTGGTTTATTGATATCAAAGGAAATAAAGCGCTACTGCCACCATTTTTGGCTTTTGGTCGTAATGCCATTGCCGCCTATGTTTTGGCCGATATCATTCCTGCTTTAATAGCTGCTATCCCGGTGCAGAAAACTAATTTATGGTCGTTCACCTACAATAATTTGTTCGTACCGTATCTTTCGCCCGAAAACGCCTCACTTGCCGGAGCCATCCTGACCGTGCTGATCATATTTATCCCGGTTTGGATCCTTTATAAAAAGAATATCACCGTTAAGGTATAACCCTATTTCATTGTCTGCCGAAATGAAGAAAACATTATCTCAGAAATATATTTTACTATTCGCTTCACTGCTTTTATCGGTAACAACAATAAAGGCGCAATTTCATATTATACCGCAGCCTGTAAGTTTAAAAGCAGGTAAAGGGAGTTTTATATTGAGTAAGAATGCTGTGATCGGGGTTAATAAAGAAACCGAGCCCATAGGTAAATATCTTCAGGATTATCTTAATCAAAATTATGGTCTGCAAACAACAGTAAGGGTATTTGAAAAGATCCCCGCCAAAACAGCCATCAGGTTGAACAATGTTTGGTCTAATGCCGAGAGTGCTTATACCATGAATGTAAGCCCGACATCTGTAAGCATCAACGGGAGCGGTGCCGGAGTATTTTATGGGGTTCAAACGCTGATTCAGCTGTTACCGACAGATAAAACACCTACTTTGAAAATTTCTGCCTGCACCGTGGCCGATCAGCCGCGTTTTGGCTGGCGGGGCTTAAGTCTGGATGTAAGTCGCCATTTTTTTACGGTTGACGAAGTGAAAAAGTACATTGATGTAATGGCGCATTATAAGCTCAATACCTTTCACTGGCACTTAACCGACGATGAGGGCTGGCGCATCCAAATTGATAAATATCCACGCCTTACAGAAGTAGGCTCAAAAATCAGTTACTATGCTAAGCGCGGGGAGTTCAGGAAACTGGATAACCTGATAGATGACGGCCGTGACGGTTTTTATACCAAAGATGAAATCCGTGATGTGATCAAATACGCGCAGGACAGGTTTGTAACCATTTTGCCCGAAATTGAAATGCCTGGTCATAGCGAAGCGGCTATTTTTGCCTATCCGCAGTTGGGTTGCCAGGACTCCACAGGGGCCAAACACCGTGTGCGCATGCTTGACCCGAGCGAGTATACCTTCAAATTTATGGAGGATGTATTGACTGAAGTGATCGGGTTATTTCCGAACCAGTACGTGCATATCGGCGGTGATGAGGCCGAAATGGTTGATTGGCTGAAGAGTCCTACTGCTGTAGCCCTCATGAAACGGGAGCATTTGAAAAGTGAAAAAGAGGTACAAAGTTATTTCATCAAACGGATAGAAAAATTCCTGCTGTCAAAGAATAAGCGTTTAGTAGGCTGGGACGAGATCCTTCAGGGCGGCCTCGCCGAATCGGCCACAGTAATGAGCTGGCAGGGTGAGGCTGGGGGCATAGCCGCTGCCAAGATGCGCCACCATGTGGTGATGACGCCCTTACCGTACATGTACTTTGATGCCCCGCAGGCTAATGAGGATCTGGAGCCGATAGGCTGGAATCCGCCGGTGACATGGCAAATGGTGTATAACTACGAGCCGCAATCAAAAGAGCTTACCAATGCCGAAGCCGAATACATTTTAGGTGCGCAAGGCAATATCTGGAACGAGAAAGTACCTAACGCGCAGCATCTGCAATACATGGTTTACCCACGTGCCCTTGCCGTGGCCGAACTTACATGGAGCCCGAAAAATGAAAAGAACCTTGATCGCTTTGGCTGGAAAATGAAAAACCAGTACGGCTTGTTTAAGCTATGGAATTTTAATGCCCGTTTGCCTGATATTGACGGTGTGGATAATATCATCACCAATAAAAACAGGTTTAAATTAACGCTGAATTACCCGTTGACGGGAGCTAAAGTTCGTTATGCGCTAAACGGAAAGATGCCTGATGCTAATAGCGCGGCTGTGGCATTCCCGGTTAATATCAATGTGCCTTTGGCAGATAGTATCGGCTTGAGAACCTTTACCACCTGGACGCTCAATGATCAGCATATTCGTCAAACAGCTAATATCAAACGGGTAACAATTAAATCATCCCGCGAAAAGATGGCTAATCTGAAACCGGGGATGGCTTATGAGATTTTTAGAACCAAGGAGCACGATATAGATAAGCTGACAAATGATAGGCCGTCGGAAATCGGACTAACGAACCTGATTGTACCAGTAAGGCCGATAGGCGAAGGTTTTATCAATTGGGTGAAAATTAAAGGTTTTATCAGGATAGATAAAGAAGCGGATTATGAATTAACAACAGGGTTTGAGGTTAGCCCCGCTTTGCTTTTGGATGACGAGCCGATAACAAAAATGGGGTTAAATACTTATGTTGAACCGCAAAAAGCTTTATTACACCTCAAAAAAGGCGTGTATGCTTTAAGCGGACATTACATTGCCGATAAAGCCAATGAAAATCAAACACTGATAGCATTAAAGATTGCAGGAGGAGAGAAGCTTTATCCGAAGTTTTATTTGATGCATTAGAAAGTTAGAATTTAAATTCCCCTCTTGAGAGGGGGCGCGGAGGAAAAGTGTGATAGCAGGGGGTGTGTTATGCGATTGATTTGTTAAAGCAGAAACACACCCCTACACCCCTCTCAAGAGGGGAGTCGCGCAATCCCCCATTTTGGGTTAATAAACTACCAAACCATACACCTATGCAAAAGAAGTTATACTTGCTTACCGCGTTCGCTTTTGTAATTAACGTTGCCGGGGCACAGGTTTATAAAGATCCCAAAGCGCCGGTAACCGAAAGGGTGAAGGATTTGCTGAGCCGGATGACTTTGGAGGAAAAAGTAGGCCAGATGAGTATGAATTCGTTAAAAGGCTCTATGCAAAACCCAATTGCGTACGGCGTTTGTGAAAGCCCGTTTACCAATATCAATGATATAGCATCGCTTTCAATTGCTGCCAAAAAATACGCGAAGGAAAAAACAAGACTTGGGATCCCGCCCATTCAAATAGGCGAGTGCCTGCATGGCCAACTGGCGGCCGGCGCTACTATTTTTCCGCAGGCCATAGCACAAGGCAGTACCTGGAACCCTGCGCTTATTAAAAAAATGGGCTCGGTAATCGCTTATGAAGCTTCCTCATCGGGAGTTGACCAGGCGCTTTCGCCACTGTTTGATTTGATTCGCGACCCACGTTACGGCCGAAACGAAGAATGTTACGCCGAAGATCCATACCTCGTAAGCAAAATGGGCACTTCCTTCGTAATAGGTATGCAGGGGGATCCCTCCCAAACCATAAATGGTATAGGCAAAGATAAGGTGATGTGTACAGCCAAGCATTTCGCGGCTTACAGCATCCCGGTGGCCGGCATTAACCTGGCCCCGGCATCAGTAGGGGAACGCGAATTAAGGTCGATGTTTTTACCTCCTTTTAAAGATGCCGTGCAAAAGGCAAATATCTATGCCATAATGCCTGCCTACAACGAGATTGACGGCGTGCCTGCGCATGCCAATCATTTCCTGCTGCAAACTATCTTAAAGCAGGAGTGGGGTTTTGAGGGTTATGTGTTTTCGGATTATGAAGGGCTCAAACATCTGTACACTTTCCACCATATCGCTAAAGATGCTGTAGGAGCCGCGCCCATAGCCCTGAGTGCCGGGGTTGATCTTGAAGCGCCAAGTTCGGATGTTTATGGCAAGCTTATCGGTTTGGTGAAAGAGGGTAAGGTAAAAGAAGCGCAGATTGATAGTGCTGTCGCCCGTATCCTCACGATAAAATTTAAAGCAGGTTTGTTTGAAAAGGTGCTGCCTGATACTTTGGCATTAAAAAAGCGTGTGCATACGCCGGATCACGTTGCATTATCACAGCAAATAGCCGAAGAATCAATCATCCTGCTTAAAAACGATAAGCAGCTCTTGCCACTAAATATGAATAACCTGAAATCGCTGGCTGTAATTGGCCCCAACGCAAACCAGGTTCAGTACGGCGATTACAGCTCAACCCGCGATAGTCGCTCGGGCACAACTGTGCTTAGTGGTATCAAGCAACTGGTTGGCAACAAAATAAAGATCAACTATGCCAAAGGCTGTGCGCTTTCGGGATCCGACAAAAGTGGTTTTGCTGATGCCATTACAGCCGCCAAAAATAGCGATGCCATGGTAGTAGTTTTAGGTACTACAAGCGTTGTATTCTCTGGCGTAGGCTGGAACGGCCATGCACCCGAAAGCGAGCCTAAAGATCCATTTACCTGCGGCGAGGGCTATGACGTTACCGATATCAACCCCGATGGCGTACAGCGAGAACTGCTCCAGGCCATTTATAAAACCGGCAAGCCCGTGATATTGGTACTGGTACATGGTCGCCCGCAAAGTATTAAATGGGAGAAGGAAAATATCCCGGCTATAGTGGAGGCCTGGTATCCTGGTGAACGAGGCGGTAATGCCATTGCCAATGTACTGTTTGGCAAAGTAAATCCATCGGGCAGGCTAACGGTGTCTATACCTCAATCAACGGGCCATATTCCGGTATTTTATAATCATGTAGCATCCAATAAAGGTTTTTATCACAATCCGGGTTCGCCCGAAAAACCGGGGCAGGATTATGTTTTTTCCTCTCCCGATGTATTGTTCCCTTTTGGTTATGGATTAAGCTATACGTCATTTAAATACAGCAATATGCAGGTATCAGCTTCGTCATTCACTAAAAATGAAGTTGTGACTGTATCGGTAGATGTAACTAATGGTGGTGGTATGATGGGTAAAGAGGTAGTGCAGATGTATCTCGGCAATAAGGTAAATTCAGTAACAGCACCGGTGATGGCCCTCAAAGGTTTTGATAAGATTAGCCTTAAACCCGGCGAAACCCGGACAGTAGAGTTTAAGGTAAAACCTGAAGATATTTCCATCTGGAATAACAATATGAAACAAATGACTGAACCCGGTACATTTGATGTAATGATAGCCCGTTCGGCCGAGGATGTGGTGTT
Organism: Mucilaginibacter endophyticus; assembly: GCF_003351025.1. Taxonomy (GTDB): domain Bacteria; phylum Bacteroidota; class Bacteroidia; order Sphingobacteriales; family Sphingobacteriaceae; genus Mucilaginibacter; species Mucilaginibacter endophyticus. The sequence continues at coordinate 988,840 of NZ_QPCG01000001.1, forward strand.
CAAGAAAACAATCGAATACAAGGAATAAGGTATGAAAAAGCTGGCAGGTGTTTTAATGCTGTTGATTTCGGTTGTAGTTGCTAATGCTCAGTACGGCAAATATGTAAACACGTTCATTGGTACATCTGCAACTGGGCATACCTTTCCGGGGACTACGGTGCCATTTGGCATGGTACAGCTCAGTCCCGAAACCGGTAACTTCGGCTGGAACTATTGCTCCGGTTATCGCTATGAAGATACAGTGATCACGGGCTTTGCACATACGCACCTGAGTGGTACGGGAGGGGTTGATTTAGGCGACGTACTGTTTTTCCCATTTCAGGGCAAAGAGCCACAAAAGTTTCAAAGCAGGTTTTCTCATCAGCAGGAAATAGCTTCTCCCGGTTACTACGAGGTAGTTTTAAGTGATAACAATATCAAGGCACAGCTAACGGCTTCCGCACATACTGGTTTGCATAGGTATACTTTTAATAAAGCCGGTAAAGCCCACCTGCTTGTTGATATGCAAAGCGGACTGGTGGAGAGCGCCGAGCAACTGGCCGAGCATGTATCAGAAGGAGAAATTACTATCGAAAGCAAAACAACCATCAGCGGTTATGCTTTTTCGAGCCAGTGGGTTGATAAGCAGGTGTATTTTGCCGCTATTTTTAACCGTCCGTTTACCGGTCACCATTTTATCGATGGAGAAAACAAACGCCGTTTGGTGCTTGATTTCGACCTGAAACCCGGCGAAGCTGTAGAAGCTAAAGTTGGCATTTCGGGCGTAAGTATTGCCGGTGCTCGTAAAAACCTGCTGGCCGAAACGCAAAATAAAACATTTGAGCAGGTTAGAACCGAGGCGAGTCAAGCCTGGGAACGAAATTTTGGCAAGCTCAAAGCTGAAGGCAGTGAAACAGAGAAGATCGCTTTTTACACGAGCCTGTACCATGCACTTATTCAGCCCAATAATATTGCCGATGTTGACGGCCAATATCGCGGAGCCGATAGCCTGGTGCACCGCTCTGCAGATAAAGTGTTTTATTCCACCTTCTCGCTTTGGGATACTTACCGGGCAGCCCACCCACTTTACACCATTATTTGTCCGGACAAGGATGGGCAAATGGTTGAAAGCATGTTACAGCACAATGCAGTTGCCGGTATGCTGCCCATTTGGCCCTTGTGGGGCAAGGAAAGTTACGCTATGATTGGTAACCATGCAGTGCCTGTAATTGTAGATGCCGCCCTGAAAGGTATTAAAGGTTTTGATAAGCAAAAGGCCTTTGAGGCTATCAAAAACACGCTCACACATAATAAAAATCCTAAGTACGATTGGAGTCTGTACATGCGTTACGGCTACCTACCATCAGATACCGTACGGCGTGAGGCCGTTTCCCGCACTTTGGAAGCCGCTTATGATGATTGGTGTGCCGCTCAACTGGCCAAAGCATTAAATAAACAAAGCGACTATAATTATTTCATTAAACGGTCGCGGTTTTATAATAACCTGTTTGATAAAAGCACCCGCTTAATGCGTGGCCGCGAGTCAAATGGCGAATGGGTACGGCCCTTTGCCAACCTGGACAGTGGTCAACTGGCCATAGGGGGCGACTATACCGAAGGCAACGCCTGGCAATACACCTGGCAAGTACAGCATGATATTCCGGGCTTGATCAAATTGATGGGTGGTAAAAAGGCATTTTCGGTCAAGCTGGATTCATTATTTTCAATGGATTCGAAGGTGTTTGGCAAAGGATCAACGCTTGATGTTACCGGGTTGATAGGGCAATATGCTCACGGAAACGAACCTAACCATCATGTAGCTTATTTATATACGCTTGCTGGTAATCCGGCCAAAACACAGGAACTGGTAAGGCAAATTGCCGATCAGTTTTACATAAACAAACCTGATGGCCTTTCGGGTAACGATGATTGCGGGCAGATGTCGGCCTGGTATATTTTTACGGCGATGGGTTTTTACCCTGTAAATCCTGCCGATGGTCGTTACGTTTTTGGCGCGCCATTGCTTGATAAAGTAAGTATCACTTTGGCGGGTGGTAAAAGCTTTGTGATAGAAGCCAAAGGCTTATCTAATGAAAATAAATATGTGCAAAGCATCAGTTTAAACGGCAAGCCTTACATTAAAGAATACATCACCCACAAGGATATTATGAAAGGCGGAAAACTGGTATTTATGATGGGAAGCAAGGCGAAAGAGCCTGTGTATTAGAAAAAGCCAAAAGTGTTTTTAAAAGGGTGGATTGTGTGATTCCCCTCTTGAGAGGGGCGGAGGGGTGTGTTTCTGCTTTGATAAGTTAATCGTATAACACACCCCGCCATCACTTTTTCCTTTCGCGCCCCCTCTCAAGAGGGGATTTTGGAAACTCTCCCTTATTCCTTAGTCTGATAATTCAGCATCCAGTTAATGCCATACTTATCGGTAAGTTCTGCGAAGTACGCTCCAAAGAACATATCGCTCAAAGGCATGCTTACCTTTCCACCTGCAGAAAGTTCATTGAACAGGCGTTCTGTTTCTTCGCGGCTTTCGGGCTCAACATTGATGTGCATGTTGTTACCGGTATGCATTTTAAAACCCATGCTTTCCGGCGCGTCGGTTGCCATGAGTACATGTCCGCCCATAATGGTAAGCTCAGCGTGTATAATCAATTTTTTATCGGCTTCGTTCATCTGAACTTCGGGTGGCAGCTCTATGTCACTAAAACGGGTGAGCTTTTTGCCGGTAAATTCGCCTTTAAAAACCTCTTTGTAAAAAATGAAAGCTTCTTCGGTATTGCCCGGGAAGTTTAGATAAGTGGTGACCCTTGCGGCGTTGCTTGTTTTGAGTTCTTTCCTGATCTTGAAAGCGGTGCTCAGGTAATGATCCAGGTTGCTTAAGCCGGCGTTGAAACCTTCCTGGAAGCCCATACCAACAATAGTTTGCATATCCTCCACTTTATCAAAGTAGATATCTATGTTAACAGTAGTATGTTCACCTTCGCCGGTGAAATTTTTTTCCCAGTTCATAATGGGGAAGTTGGTGTTTGTTACGCCGTTTTCGTCGCAAAATGAAACCGCGTTGGCTATTTTTTCAGGAACTACAATAGTTTTGAATTCTTCCTTACACCATGTTGGATGCTCCGTATGTTCCGGGCCAACCATCTGGTACAGCCAATAACCACCTTCCCTGAAATCCATAGTTTTGGTTTCTGCACGATAGGGTTTGGGTGCCCACCATTGGTCAAGGATCTCGCTTTCTGTCCATGCCTGCCATACTAAGTTTAGCGGCGCGTCAAAAGTCCTTATCACATTCAGTTTTTTGTTTTGCAGATCTTTGGTAAACACGGCTTCGTTGTTTGTCATGACTGTTTGTTTTTTAGGTTTTGTAATACGTTATCTAATTGGCTAAAACGGGTTTCCCACAGGGCGCGGAACTGATCCATCCAAACATCCACCTCTTTCATTTTTTGAGCATTAAAATGATAATATATTTCGCGGCCGGTTTGTTTTTGATTAACCAGCTGGCATTCGCTCAAAATCTGGATATGTTTGGATACAGCTTGTCTGCTGCTCTGAAAATGTTCAGCAATGGCATTGGGCGTCATGGCCTGTAAGGCCAGCAAACTAATAATGGCCCGGCGGGTAGGATCGGCAATGGCCTGGAATACATCTCTTCTCATAAAAACTCTTTTTGCAACCGTTTGATTGCAAATATATACGCAATTAATCGGTTGCAAAAGTTTATTTGAAAAAAAATGTCTAAACCAGGATTTATTGGATTTTTAGGATGGGTAGGATTTCAAAATCCGAAAATTCAGCTAATTCTTCAAATGAATTGAAGACTTCCAAAGTTTTTAAACTTCGTAAGTCTGGTGTTTATAATTTCAAGATCCGATAAATCTTTTAATCCGTTTAATCCTGGTTCGGAATATGGTGTTCCCGTCAGCTGACGGGCCGGGCTTTCCGCTCATACTGCACAGGCATTACTCACAGGCCGGTATCCGCTGCAATCCCTAACACGAAATATAAAATGTAATCTGTAAATCCAATAACCGGGCAAATCCCAAAAATCCCGGTTCAGACAATAACAAAAAAGCCGCCCTCAACAGGCGGCTTTTCTCATTAGATATAAAAACTATTAAACACTTTTCTCTGCTTTAACAACCATATGAATGCTCATAGGTTGTTTATTCATCTCCTTTTGAACCCTGGCGGCGGTTGCAGTTTGATGGCTGTTAAGGTGAGGTGCGATAACCAATGAAACAATCGACATTAATTTAATCAAGATATTCATTGATGGGCCTGAAGTATCTTTAAACGGATCACCCACAGTATCACCGGTTACTGATGCTTTATGCGGTTCAGATTTTTTGTAGAAGATCTCGCCATTGATATCGCAGCCTTTCTCAAATGATTTTTTAGCGTTATCCCAGGCGCCACCCGCATTACTTTGGAAAATACCCATCAATACGCCCGATACCGTAACGCCCGCAAGCAGGCCGCCCAATACTTCGGGGCCAAATGCAAAGCCGATAATAACAGGAGTGATCAGGGCTATTAAACCCGGCGCCACCATTTCACGGATAGACGCTTTGGTTGATATGGCCACGCATTTCTCATACTCGGGTTTAGCTTTATATTCCATAATGCCTGGTATTTCGCGGAACTGACGCCTAACTTCTTCTACCATAGCCATAGCCGCACGGCCTACCGCCGAAATACACAGGGCCGAAAAGATAAAAGGGATCATCCCGCCAACAAATAAGCCAGCCAATACATCTGCTTTGTAAATATCAATATGCTCAATGCCTGCAACACCTACAAAGGCAGCGAATAGCGCCAGTGAAGTTAATGCTGCCGAAGCAATAGCGAAGCCCTTGCCTGTAGCAGCTGTAGTATTGCCCACAGCATCCAGGTTATCGGTGCGGTGACGAACTTCTTCGGGCAGGCGGCTCATTTCAGCTATACCTCCGGCATTATCTGCAATTGGTCCAAATGCGTCAATAGCCAGTTGCATAGCTGTGGTTGCCATCATGCCTGCAGCGGCAATAGCAACGCCGTATAAACCGGCAAAATAATACGAGCCATAAATACCTGATGCCAAAACAAGAATAGGCAGCACGGTTGATTCCATGCCTACTGATAAGCCACCGATGATATTTGTAGCGTGCCCGGTTGAAGATTGCCTGATAATGCTTAGCACCGGGCGTTTCCCCATAGCCGTATAATACTCGGTAATGATAGACATCAAGGTACCTACCACAAGACCAACCACAATTGCACCAAAAACACCATTTTTAGTGAAAGCTACAACACCTAATTTTAACTGACCTGTTGAATCAATGTCTCTTAACATGCGGAAATCACCATCTGGCAATATCCACTGTACAACAAAATAAGTAGCTATGGCAGTTAGTACGATTGACGCCCAATTGCCTATATTTAGAGCATTTTGCACGCTGTCGGTTTCCTTCTTTATTTTTACAAGAGATGCGCCTACGATAGAAAATATTAATCCTAAACCAGCGATAACCATTGGTAATAAAACTGGTCCTATGCCAGCGAAGTGGTCTTGTAAAGCTTTTCCATCATGCCCAACTAATTCGCGGCCCAATACCATGGTAGCAAGCATGGTAGCCACATAAGAGCCAAAAAGGTCGGCACCCATACCTGCAACGTCGCCCACGTTATCACCCACGTTATCGGCAATGGTAGCGGGATTACGAACATCATCCTCAGGGATGCCAGCTTCAACCTTACCTACAAGGTCGGCACCTACGTCGGCTGCTTTGGTATATATGCCGCCGCCAACACGTGCAAACAGCGCTATAGATTCTGCACCTAACGAAAAACCGGCTAAAACATCAAGTGCTTTTGCCATGGCCTCGCCGTTAACAGTACTACCTGTTACCTTAACTACATAAACCTGGTAAAAAACAATAAATAGCGACCCTAAACCAATGATAGCCAAACCTGCAACGCCAAGGCCCATTACTGTTCCGCCGGTAAATGATACTTTTAACGCTTGCGCCAGGCTGGTACGGGCAGCCTGTGTGGTTCGTACGTTAGCCTTGGTAGCAATACGCATCCCCAGATAGCCGGCAAATGCCGATAAAAACGCGCCAATCACAAAAGATATGGCTATAACCGGGCTTGATGTAGCAACTGTTGTACCCGACCATGCCAGTAAAATACCGGCAACGGCAACAAAGCCTCCAAGTATTTTCCACTCGGCACGTAAAAAGGCCATAGCGCCATCGGCAATATAACCGGCAAGTGTAGCCATGTCGCCGTCGCCGGCATTTTGTTTGGTAACCCAGGCGGCTTTAATTGCCATAACAAGGATCCCGATAAGTCCAAAAACAGGAATTAAATAAATTAAGTAATTGTTCAGAAAATCCATATCACAAATTTGGTTTAGTAAGTAGGCACTGTGTTGGTTTTTACACAGTGTGTAAATAATAATTGGTATTGCAAAATAGTAATTTTATTTATTTACAATAGTGATCCTTAATATTAAAGTTTTTGAATAGTTTAGAGATTTAAACTCTAAAATTATATATGGCGAAAAACTCATCGCAACCCAAAATGAAACATGAGCTTAGCCTGCTGGATGGTACCATGCTGGTATCAGGCTCCATGATAGGCTCAGGTATTTTTATTGTTAGTGCAGATATTACCCGCAACGTGGGCTCGGCCGGCTGGCTCATAGCCATTTGGATAATCACCGGATTTATGACCCTTACTGCCGCCCTCAGCTATGGCGAATTAAGCGGCATGTTCCCAAAAGCAGGTGGGCAGTACGTTTATTTAAAAGAGGCTTACAATAAGCTGATCGCTTTTTTATATGGATGGAGTTTTTTCGCGGTGATCCAAACCGGTACCATCGCCGCGGTAGGGGTAGCCTTTAGTAAGTTTACCGCTTATTTGATCCCGGCTTTTAGCGAGGATAATATCCTTTTTCAGATAGGCTTCCTTAAGATCAGCGCCGCACAGCTGATGTCGATTTTTATTATCGTGGTACTTACCTACATCAATACCAAAGGGGTAAAAAGCGGTAAAATTATTCAAACCACATTCACACTTACCAAGCTTTTGAGTTTGTTTGGTTTGATCATATTTGGTTTTGTAGCCTTGAAGCCCGAAATATGGCATGCCAACTGGAGCAATGCCTGGGACATCCACAACCTTAAAGCCGACAATACAACCGTCGGTCTTACCCTTGCAACCGCGATGGGCGCTATTGCAGCCTCTATGGTGGGTTCGATATTCAGCAGCGATGCCTGGAATAGCGTGACCTTTATAGCCGGCGAAATGAAAAATCCTAAAAGGGATGTAGCCTTAAGTCTTGGTTTGGGTACTTTGATCGTTACCATCATTTACGTATCGGCCAACGTTGCTTATACCGGCGTGCTATCGATGCATGATATCGCTACTGCCGATAAAGACCGTGTTGCCGTAGCTGCATCGCATATCATATTCGGAAACCTTGGTACTTACATTATCGCGGTTATGATCATGATATCAACTTTTGGTTGTAATAATGGTTTGATATTGTCAGGCGCCAGGGTTTATTACACCATGGCAAAAGATGGATTGTTTTTTAAACAAACAGGCGAATTGAACAAAGCCGGCGTGCCCGAGTTTGGGTTATGGATTCAGGCTGTAGTGGCATCTATACTTTGCTTAAGCGGCCGGTATGGTGATCTGCTGGACATGATCTCTTTTGTGGTAGTGATTTTTTATGTGCTCACTATCTTGGGAATCTATATTTTGCGGGCTAAACAACCAAATGCCGAGCGGCCTTACAAAGCGTTAGGTTATCCAATTTTACCGGCTATATATATTGTTATGGGATTGATATTTTGTGTATTGCTCATCATTTATAAACCCCAGTTTACTTGGCCAGGGTTTATAATTGTATTGATTGGGGTACCGATATATTTTATTTCGCAGCGGAACGTTAAGAAACAGGATGAGGCGCTTACTAATAATTAGTTTTTTATTTATAGGAGGATCTGTTGCGGGGCAAACGCTTCAGCAAAAAATATCAAGTGCATTTGGCCGGTTGCAGGCCGATAGCCAATGCAGTTATGCTTCGGTTTCGTTAACTGTGCTTGATGCTAAAACCGGTGAACAGGTGTTTGCCGGAAATCCGAATATGGGCCTGGCTACAGCTTCAACGCTAAAAACCATTACCAGTATTACGGCCTTTAATGTTTTAGGTCCGGATTTTCAGTATCAAACGCAATTGGGTTATACCGGCGATATTGGCGCTGATGGAACCCTGAACGGCGATATTATCATTAAAGGCGCCGGCGACCCAACCCTGGGCAGCTGGCGTTATGAGCAAACCAAAGAGGGGCACGTTTTAGCCCTGATGGCAGGTGCCCTGCAAAAAGCAGGTATAAAAAAAATTACCGGCAAAGTTATTGGTGATGACAGTATTTTCGGAACCCAGTCTATCCCCGAAGGATGGATCTGGCAAGACGTAGGCAATTACTACGGAGCAGGTACCTCCGGCCTTTGCTGGCGCGAAAACCAGTTTGATATTAAACTGCGCACGGGTGTTGTTGGTAACCCGGTTGGGGTATCCCGTACTGTTCCGCTAATGCCTTATCTCTCATTTAAAAGCGAACTGATCAATGGCTCATCGGGCTCGGGAGATAACGCTTACGCGTTTCTGCCGGTTGGAAGCAAAGTAATGTACCTGCGTGGCACGTATGCTATCGACCAGGAGAAGAAAAGTATTTCGGCAGCCCTGCCCGATGCCGCTTATGATGCTGCTTTGCGCCTTAATGATACGCTTCGGAGTTTAGGTATTATAATCGGTAACGAACCAGAATCTGCAGCAACATTGAGCGCTAAAAACTTACCCTTGCCGGTAATTTCCAAAAATCTGACTACTATATCTTCGCCTGCTTTAAGCAAAATAGTTTACTGGCTTAACCAGAAAAGTATAAACCTGTATGCCGAGCAATTACTCAAAACCATTGCCTGGAAACAGGGGCGAAAACCTACAACTGCTAACGGCGTAGATGAGGTGCAAAAGTTTTGGGCCGCAAAGGGAATAGATACGCGGAGTTTAAATATTTATGATGGTAGCGGTCTTTCGCCAGGCGATAGGGTAACTACCCTTACGCTGGCGCGCATCCTGCAATCGGCTAAAAAAGAAAGTTGGTTTGCTGATTTTTATACCAGTTTGCCGGTTTATAATGATATGAAAATGAAAAGCGGAAGCATCAACAATGTGTTGTGCTATGCTGGTTATCAAACCAAAAACGGGCGAGAGCTTTGTTTTTCTATCATGGTCAATAATTTCAGCGGATCGAGCCGGGGGATCAAAGAAAAAATGTTTCGGGTACTGGATGAGTTGAAGTAGGGAGCCTTAGATCATCTTCAATTATTTTCCGTACGCAATCTTGATGTTCCCCCGATTTCCCCGTAGGGGATACCCATTTGTAGTAAAGAAATAATTATCATCCTTTGCCTCGTAGAGGCTACCCTCTTGCTATAGGTTATAGGCATCTTTGTTAGGGTAGCACCTACGGCGCATAAGGCCGTTGGTTGACCTGTTCTACAAATAGGTAGCACCTAGGCGCATAAGTTCAAAAATGCATACATTCAATGCTTCTTAGAAGAGGAATATAGATGCTTGTACCACTTTTATTCTATTGAGAAACATCTTAACTTTATTTAAACCGTAACAGTATCTAACCAATAATGAAAAATTATAAGCTTATTTTATTTGTGGCTTTATTATTTGCAGCCTGCAAAAGCAAAACCGCTTCAAATGATGATGTACAATCCATCAAGTTCAAGTTTACTGAGCTTGGCCGCGAAACACAATTTAGGATCACCTGCGATAAGTTTGATTATTACTTTCCCGAAGGAAAAGAAAAACACTTTGACAAAAAGCCTGGTATCGACAGCGTGATGCAATTGCTAAGCGGTATGAAAATGGTAAATGACGGCACCGAGCCGGATGTGAGGGGAAAAATCTACATCACACATGCTGCTAAGGTTGTAGATACCGTATGTGTTGGCGTTAAAGCCCTTAGCTATAAAGGTACAATCTACGAAACCCCACAGCAATTGCTGGTGTTGATACAGAAATAAGTCTGTTTGTTTTTTTATTGAAACGCATATGCTTTATAACTCTTCATTTACAATTCCCCGTAGGGGATATCTATTTGTAGTAAAATAGGAACAACAATCCTTTGCCTCATAGAGGCTACCCTTACAATATCGATTATAAACTTCATTAATAGGGTAGCACCCACGGCGCATATCAGGAGATATACCACGTACTTGTTTTAGATAGAGTAAAATGGCAACTTTAGAAATATAGGTTAGAGGGAACTATGCGGTTTCTTTTGTTTCATCCTCTACCACAGCCCTGCATCCTTTAGCACAAACACAAGCTTTGCCTATACATTTATTTAGCTGCCACAAATCCAGGCAGCGGATGGTTTGGTTGGCTGTTTCCTGCAATTCATCATCATAACTCATGGCATGTTCTGAGGAGATAGCGGGAATGTTGGCCAGTTTAATGCCAAATAGCGCAGCTGCTTCTTTATTAATATGGCTGGTTTCGGATGATCGGGTAATAATATATTTGATGCCCGCTATTGCAAGCTTCTCCATAACATCGGCTGATACTTCATCGTCAGCGGTTATGATAGCTGCCGTTTTCCCTTCCGCAAATATGGCGGTATCTGTTGTGAGATTGTTTGATATCAATGTAATCTCATGTTTTTTATGGTTGGCTATCGCCAGAAACTCTTTTTCGAAGGGTTTGATACTGTAGGCTATCGCTTTCATCCTTAATTTACTTAACCAAATGCAAAGCTATCCTTAAGCCATCGTTGCAAGAATGAGCAATATCAGCTAAAAAAGTGACGACGGTCAGTTTTTCATTTTGCCAAGCCGTTCGGGTGAAAGCACTGTGATCTGGCTTCCTTTTTTATCAATAAGGTTTTCATCTTTAAAATCGGTGAGGGTACGGCTTACAGTTTCTGTCGCGATACCGGCCATGGCTGCAAGGTCCTCGCGGGATACCTTGAAATCACCTCCCTGTTGTTTATACAATCGCATCAGGGTATCGGCCATTCTTTTCCGTACCGAGTTATAGGCCAGTTGCAAAAGTTGTTCTTCCCTGTCGCGGATATGGTTGGAGAGTAACTTGATAAACTCGCGTGCTACATCCGGGTATAAATTAAGCAGGTTATCCAACTGTTCTTTAGGAATAAGGCAGAGCAGGCTATCCTCCATTGCTGTCGCGGTATCGGTGTAGGCCTCGTTGGAGAGCATGGCATTTACACCGAGGTACTCTTCGGCCGAGTGGATGCCTGTCATTAGTTCGCGGCCATCGTCGGCCAGTTTAACGGTTTTAACCCTGCCTCTCAATATCAGGTATAAGCCATTCCCTTTATCGCCATCATAATAAATAACCTGGTCTTTTTTAAACAGGCGCGCCTTACGTTCGGCAATAATGCGCTTTAGTTCGGTGAGACCGGTGTTTTTTGATACGATAGAACTTAAACTATCAAGCGATTGGCTATAAAAGTTTTGCTGGGCAGTTTTTTTGCGGAGCCTGCTTTCAATAGCGCTCAACAATTCCATATCATCAAAAGGCTTGGTCAGATAATCATCTGCGCCCATTTCCATGCCCTTGCGTTGGTCTATCCGTTCGGCTTTCGCGGTTAAAAATATGAAGGGGATGGCGGCTGTTTCCGGGTTTTTGTTCAGCATGTATAAAACGCCGTAGCCATCAAGCTCGGGCATCATGATATCGCACAAGATAACATCGGGCAGGTTTTTTATGGCAAGGTCCACACCTGTTTTGCCATTATCCGCTTCAAAAACAGTGTAACCGGCCAGGCCCAGTATTTCCACTACGTTTTCGCGGATGTCGGTATTATCTTCTATGATCAGGATCTTTTGGCTCATTATGCGGGGAATGAAATGGTGAATGAAGTTCCTTCGTTTACATTGCTTTCAAAATCAACCCTGCCGTTCATGAGCGCTGCATACCGGGCAACAATATTGAGTCCTAAACCGGTACCCGGAATATTACCGGTATTATGCGCCCTGAAAAATGCTTCGAATAAGTGTTTCTGATCGCTCTCCGGTATTCCTATGCCGTTGTCTTTGATAGTTACCGAACAGCCGGATTCGTTTATTTCAGTATTAAATTCAATAAAGCTGTTTTCGCCCGAATATTTGATGGCATTGGTAATAAGGTTGATAATACAGTTTTTAAGCAGGTTGATATCAAGCTGTACCATACTGGTAGTACCGGTATGCTGGTAAAGGATATTTTGATTTTGCTTAGCCATGAGCTGCATTTCTTCAGTTATTTCCTCGGCCAGCTTAACGATATCAAAAGAAGTATATGATGGTTCAACACGCCCGGCCTCCAATTTTTCGAGCGAAAGAAAATCGTTCAGGATAGTGGTAAGGTTACCAACAGCGTTCTTGATCTTATTCACATGTTTGCCTATTTGCGGACTATGCAGCGGCTCGGCATATTTATCAATAAGTGAGGCCGATAGTTGTACAGCGCTCAATGGTGTGCGGAACTCGTGCGATGCCATGGATACAAAACGGCTTTTTAGCTGTCCCAGCTCTTTCTCTTTTTCGAGGGATTGGCTTACTTCTTCCTTAGCTTTTTGTAGCTCCAGTACTGATTGTTTTAATGACAGCGTACGCTCTTCTACAACATCCTCCAGATGAGCGGCGTATTCTTTCAGTTTATCTTCAGCTTCCTTTTCGCGGCTAAGGTCATGGATAAAGCCCGCATATATTTTACGGCCCGAAAAATTTACATCGCTAACGCCAAGCCTGAACGGGAATTGCGAGCCATCCTTCCGTAGTCCCGTTACTTCACGACCTATACCTATGATGTGCGCCCTGCCGGTAGTTTGATATCGATCAATATAATGATCGTGCTCCTGCTTGTAAGGCAGGGGCATTAATACGGATACATTTTTACCAACAACCTCACTGGGTTCGTACTGAAAAAGTTTACATGCCGAAGGGTTGATGGTCTCGATATTCCCCCGTTCATCAATGGTGATAATACCATCAATAGCGTTTTCAATAATGGCTTTTAGTAAGGCGGCATTTTCCATGAGGGATATTCGGTATAATTATCAGCTTTTGCAAATATCAAAATTGACATGGATTATTTTGTCCAAAAGGTGGCATATCTTATTTTAAATCAAAATTAGGCCTGTTTTGTAAGAGGAAAGTTACTGGTAGTTAACCTTGAGTTTATCTGCTTAGGCGTTATTTGCGCCTTGTTAAAAAACAGCTCAATGAAAAAACTCCTGCTACTAACAATGCTTGGGTTGGGTGGTTTAAGCGCCTCTGCGCAAGCCCCGGCCCCTGTTAAAAATGCCCCGACAGATTATGTAAAAACAAAAAACTACGGGCTGCTTACTTTTTTTGAGCAGGATGCCGAAGTAAGCGCTTTACTCAAAAATGATCCGGAACTGGCGCAGCTTTTACAAAAGAAACTAAGCGCCCTTAACGCTTCACTTACCGATTGTAAAGATGCCTCATGCCTTACAGCAGCCGTAAAACTGACTGATGATGATATCAAAACGGTGAGCGAACGCCTTGCTGCTTTGTATAAAGCAGGTAACGCGCTTGATAAGCTGGTTAAATTAAAACTGCTCCCATCGGGCTTTTATAGCTTGTATAAAAAGCTATCGCCAGAGCAATTGCTTGTAAAAGCATGGGAGCAAGATGCAGGTAGTATTAACTACACAATAGGTGTTTATGCCGAAGGTAAAAAGCCTAATTATCCGCAAATAGATTCTATTAGTTATAATGTTAAGTCGAGGGCTTATTATACGCTGATGTATGATGCCTCTGCTACCCTGGTGGGTGATATAAAAGGAACGAAATTGTTTTTTGAACCGGCTATGCAGGCGGCTTTGCTTTATTTGCAAATCAACGAAAGGCAGGATCCTGCTAATTACGAACCCATGGAATTAAACGCTAATAAGGCTGCTGTAGCCCGTGTTAAAACCATTAAGTGGGCCGATTATCCATATTCAAACATCCTTGTGCCGGGTGCTGGGCCTGATAATTTAACATCGCCGCTGAGCGGGGAGGGGATGTTGCGCTGCAGGCTGGCGGTACAGGAATACAAAGCAGGTAAAGCACCATTTATTATTGTGTCGGGCGGTAAGGTGCATCCTTATAAAACAAAATATAACGAGGCCGAAGAGATGAAGGTTTACCTGATGAAAACACTTCACATTGCCGAAAACGTGATCATCATTGAACCACATGCACGTCATACCACTACCAACATGCGTAACAGCGCCAGGCTGCTTTATAAATATGGCATTCCTGCCGATAAGCCGGGGATTGTAGTAACCGATAAATCACAAACTGATTTTATCATGACCATGGATGCCCGCTGCCAAAAGGAACTCAACTATGTGCCTTATAAACTGGCCAAGCGCAACTCTGAAACCGAAGTAGAATATTACCCGGTTGAAGAAGCGAAACAAATTGACCCGGACGAACCACTTGACCCTCGTTAAGAAAGCTGAAAGCAGAATGCGCAAAGCTTAAAGCGATTGCCAGGTCATTAATGTAATTACATTATTTAAACACATGCAAAAACTTACTCTAACTATAATAGCTGCTGTTTTAGGTATCGGCAGTATCACCACCGGGACAATTGATCAAAAGCTTGACCGCGCCATCACCGTCGATTCGTTGGGCGCCTGTCAGGGCATCTCTTACCAAAATGGTCGTATATTTTTATATGGCGACAGGGAAGTAGGGATGATCCGCGAGTTTAGGCTGGAGCACGATAGTCTGGTGTATCAGCATAAAGAATATAAGTTAACCCAGAACGGACAGGATGTTATTAATCATCCAACCGGTATTGCTTATAATAATGATAAGGGGCCAACTTTTATTGGTAATTCTATCAGGCTAAACGCGGCAGGCAGCCAATGGCGCGCGGTAATTTATAACGTAAACTGGAAAGGCTTACTTAAAACCGGCACGCTTGATGGTAACCTGATTAACACCATTGAGGATGACGCCTGTATACAAGGCACCCGGCCGGAGTATGTTAAATATAATAATAAGTGGTATGTAGCCACTGCCGATTATGGCGATCACGGCAACGAAGTGCGTTTATATGACCCTGAAAAGCTGGCAAAAGCCAAAAGCACTAAGGAGCCTGGCGTGCTTTACAAAAAGTTTACATGCACACCATGGGTACAAAACCTGTTTTGGAAGGCTGATAAAGGCGTTCTGGTGCTTATCCAGAATAAACTTGAAGGCAGGCAATGGCGGTTTACCTACGTTGATCTTAAAAAGTCAATTGAGGCGGGTAAGCAGGTGGTGCTTAGCCAGGTTGACGGCATAGACAGGGGCGACGAGCTGGAAGGTTTTTCATTGCTTGGTGGCGATGTTAAGGGGATAGCCGTTACTTCATCACGAAAAAATAACGTGAATTTTACCACTACTTCATGGTAGTGTTTAAAACGTAACTAAAGTAAAAATGCCCGCAAAAACGGCAGGCATTTTTTATTGCTTGTTAATATAAACTTAACATTAAAGTATCCTTTGGTTAAGATAACTGGTTTAGCTTTGCTGCAATTATTACAATATTAATAACTCTATATTAATATTGTTTAATATTAACGCAATAATAATTATGAAACTATTAATTATTTGCTCACTTCTTTAAAAAAGTCGCCTATGTAACATTAACTTCAACTTAACATCGAGCTCGGCGATAAAACTAAGAACCGGTGAATGCGCTAACACTCACCTGGTCCGGGAAAATTGTCAAATAACTCAAAAGCGGTCCAAGGCTTTAAGTCATTTCTTTCAACAATCAATTTTAAAAGTATGAATAAAAAGATTAATCCAAATCTTTTGAGCAGGTTTTTTTTAATTCCTGTATTATTTTTACTGGTTTTGCTAAAACCTTTTATCTCAAACGCTTCGGCAAAGAATATAGTATTTAATGCCGCAAAGCCAATTACCGGTACAGTTACCGACGAAACTAATCTTCCATTACCAGGCGTATCTGTTAGGATTAAAGGTTCTGACAAGGGTACTGCAACTAACACAAACGGTAAATACACCATTTCGGCCGAAGAAGGCGCCGTGTTGGTATTCAATTTTATTGGTTACGATCAGCAGGAAGTAACTGTTGGCAATTCATCAACCATTAACGTTAAGATGAAGCCAAAGGCAAACATGCTAAACGAGGTTGTAGCCATCGGTTACCAAACTATCCGTAAAAGCGATGTTACCGGTGCTATTGCCAGCATAAAACCGGGTGATCTTAATCTTTCGGCTCCTTCATTAGGCCAGGCCCTTGCAGGTAAAGTAGCAGGTGTGCAAATATCACAAACCAGTGGTGCGCCTTACACAAGCACCAAGATCAGGGTAAGAGGTGTTGGTTCGTTAAATGCCAGCTCTGATCCTTTATATGTAATTGATGGCTATCCTGCGGGCAATGATATTTTCATTAACCCTGATGATATCGAAAGCATCGACATTTTGAAAGATGCTGCATCTGCTGCCATTTACGGTTCCCGTGCTTCTGGTGGTGTAGTATTGATCACTACCAAAAAAGGCAAGGAAGGCAAAGGCCGTTTTGAATATGATGTACAAACCGGTGTTGACCAGCTTGCGCACAAAGTGAAATTGTTAGATGCCGATCAGGCTGCTTTATTGGTTATTGATGGCCGTAACAACGCTTATCATGATCTTTGGATAAACAGCGGTCACACTTGGAACGACGC
The DNA here is from genome assembly GCF_003351025.1 of Mucilaginibacter endophyticus. Taxonomy (GTDB): domain Bacteria; phylum Bacteroidota; class Bacteroidia; order Sphingobacteriales; family Sphingobacteriaceae; genus Mucilaginibacter; species Mucilaginibacter endophyticus. Next base: position 1,005,612 of record NZ_QPCG01000001.1, read on the forward strand.
CATGTACTCTGATAACAATGCAACCCGTGTTGCCAATGTTGGTAATACCGGTAGCGTGAGTATCCCGGATGGTTTATACAATTTTGCAACACAAAGCCCTATTAAGCAAACTGTAAATACCGACTGGCAGGACGAATTATATCGTAACGCTATTTTCCAGAAACATACCCTTTCATTCTCTGGTGGCGCAGCTAATAATGTGCGTTATTATGTTAGCGGTTCTTACCAAAACAACCCTGGTATTATCGTATCATCAGGTCAGCAGCGTTATAACTTCCGTTCAAATGTTGAGGGCGATGTAAGCAAACGTATCCACATTGGCGCAAACGTATCGTATACTCAAAACACCAACCAGGAAATTCCTGAAGGTCGTTTTGACCACGGCCCGGTGTTGGGCGCTTTGATCTATATGCCATATCTGCCGGCTTATAACGCCGATGGTACACTGGCAACCAATGCTGAAGCTGCCGGTTCAACCCAATATGGTTACCAGGGAATTGAAAACCCGGTTGCCCTTGCAGAGCGTGTTAAAATTAACAGGAAAGGTTACCGCAGCACTTATAATGCTAACGTAACGTATAACATATTACCTGGTTTTAACTTTAAAACTAACCTGGGTACTCAAACTTATACTGAAAAGTACGATTATTATTACCCTACTACATTGAGTAGCGGTGCTTTCCCTCCGGGTTCTCAACAATCAATATTGGCAGCCAACGCTCAGGCTTCAAACTTAACAACGGTTGATAAGCTTGCCGAGTTTACCTTAAACTATAACAAACAAATTGGTAAACACCATTTTGATGCTTTGGCCGGTTATACAGCGCAGCGTACTACTAATGACTATTTTAGTGTTACTGCTAACGGTTTCCAGAATGACAATATCCCCGAAATATCAAACAAAGGAGCTTTGGCGGCTAACTTTAGCTTAAACTCAGCTTACAAAAATGCTTTCACTTTGTTGTCATATCTTGGTCGTGCCAACTATAACTACGCTGGTAAATATTTCTTAACCGCATCTTTCCGTGCCGATGGTTCATCACGTTTCGGACCGGCAAATAAATATGGTTATTTCCCTTCTGTTGCTGCAGGCTGGAACCTTTCTGACGAATCGTTCTACCATAGCTTTCTTGGTGATCAATCAACAGTTAAAATCCGTGCAAGCTGGGGTAAAAGTGGTAACTACAACATCGGTAACTACAACATCCAGCAAACATTGGCAACTCCTACAGGTGTAGTACTTGATGGTAACAGTGCCGTAACAGCTACTTATCCTGGTGGTCTTAAAGACAACACCCTGAAATGGGAAACTACTTCGCAGTATAACTTTGGTACTGATATAGGTTTATTTAACGGCAGGTTGCAGGTTATTGCCAACTATTACCTGAGTTATTCATACAACCTGTTGTACAACCAGCCAATATCGGCTATTTCGGGCAGTACAACCATCCTTACCAACCTGCGCGATTCAAAAATCCGTAACACCGGTTTTGACCTGCAGTTAGACGGTAAGATCATCAACAACAAGGACTTTACTTTTGGTGCAAGCGGTAACATTTCATTAAACCGCAACAAGGTAGTTAAATTGCCTGCACAAAATACAATCATCATTAACGGCGCTGAGCGTTCATACTTAACCAGCATCACAACACAAGGCCAGCCTTTAGGTATGTTTTACGGCTTTAAAGTTGGTGGTATAATTAATGCTTCAAACTTAGGTAAAACAGCACCATCGGCCTCACAAACAAACCCTGCCAAAATTGGTGACCTTTGGTTTGTTGACACCAATAAAGACGGTATTGTTAACGATGCTGATAAAACCGTTATCGGTTCACCATACGCCAAATTCACTTACGGCTTTGCTTTCAACAGTACCTGGAAACGTTTTGATGCAAGTGCATCTTTTAACGGTTCATATGGTAACCAGATCCTTGACGGACAGGATTATTACTTGTACAATGGGGAAGGTTCAGGCAACCAGTATGCTAACGTTGCACAACGTTATCGTAACGAAGCCGATCCTGGCGATGGTTCATTTTACCGCGCTTCACGTGCCGGTACACAAAGTAACAGTACCCGTTTATCAACCTTTTACCTGCAAAGCGGCTCATACCTGCGTTGTACTAACCTTACTTTAGGTTATACGCTGCCTAACTTCTTACAACAAACTTTAGGCCTGAGCAAAGCACGTGTATTTGCAAGTGTGGTTAACGCGTTTACCATCACCAAGTACAAAGGTTATAACCCTGATGTTGATTACAACTATTCGGGTTCTGCTTCAAACAACACTCAAAACCCTAACCTTGCTCCAGGTATCGATTATGGTACTTATCCACTGGTTAGGTCGTACAACTTAGGTGTTAATGTTACTTTTTAATAAATTTTTTAAAGAGATATAGATGATGAATAAGAAATTTATAGCCATGGCCTGCCTTGCTGCAGTTGTGGCGATAGCCCCGTCTTGTAAAAAAGACTTCTTGAATGAAAGCGATCCGAACGCCATATCAGTTGACGCGAGCTATAAAACTCCTAACGACGTTTTGCTGGCCGTAAACGGTATATACCAATCATTGCGCAGCGGAAATAACGTTGGTGAAGGCAGCGACCTTTGGACAGATCAACGCTCGGATGATACCGGTACACAGGATAACCAGTCAAACTCAGGTGAGCCGTTCCAGTTTGGTAACTTTTCTATATTACCAACCAACACTTACCTTAAAAGCCACTGGGTATCGTTGTACACTACAGTTAGCCGTGCAAATTCTGTGTTGTCGCATATTGACCAGGTTCCTTTTCCTGATAACTCAATAAAACTGAAATATGCTGCTGAAGCTAAATTTTTGCGCGCCTTTATTTATTTTGACCTTGTACGTACCTGGGGAGATGTGCCTTTGGTAACAAAAGCGTTATCATCAGCAGGCGATGTTTCGGCACAAACTTTCCGCGAAAAACAGGCAACCGTTTATCAGCAAATTGTTACCGATTTAACCGATGTGATTGCCAGCCCTCTGCCTAACCTGCAGGCTTCAACCGGTCGTGCTTCAAAAGCGGCTGCCAACTTCCTGTTAGGCCAGGTTTACCTTACCATGGCTACTACACAGGATCAGGCTAACCGTACAGCTAACCTTAACAATGCTAAAACATTTTTAATGAATGCTTACAACATGCGCACTTTCGGCGCGTTGAATGCCGTTCCTTATACCGATGTTTTTGATGTTTCTAAGAAAACAACATGTCCGGAGCTGATCTTTCAGATTGTGAATATCCAGGGCGACTTAAACTATAGCTCATCAATAGCTGCCAATTTCCAGGCTAAAGGAGAAACTATTAACTCGCAGAAAGTGTCGACAGGTGCAGGTTATAACGTTACTCATGATTTGATTAACGAGTACGAAACCGGCGATCCACGTATGACTTTCTCTGTAAAATACGCGAATGATCCAATTGTAAAAGATTGGTTTGTTACTAAGTTCAGAGATGTTAGCACTGCTGCAGGCATTAACGGTTACGGTGGTAACGACTGGATCCTGATGCGTTATGCCGACGTGATCCTTTCATTGGCCGAAGTTAACAACTACCTTGGCGATCAGGCTACTGCTATCAGCTTCCTTGACCAGGTGCGTACCCGGGCAGGTATGCCAACCTATGCGGTATCAATTACTAACAGCGATTATGCTACAAGGTACCCAACGCTTAAGCTTGCTATTTTACACGAGCGCCGTGTTGAGCTTGCATTTGAGCACCACCGCTGGTTTGATTTGCTGCGTACGTTTACCACCGACGAACTGGTTGCTTACTTCCACGCTAAAAAGCAAACCGATTTTGGTTTGGCTTCATTGGCAAACTTTACTACTAAAGATCGTTATTATCCAATTCCGTTTGATGAGTACAAACTTGACCCTGTTAAGATGTACCAAAACCCGGGTTATTAATATTGATGTTACATAGAAAAGGAGGGGCCCAGCCCCTCCTTTTTTTATTTTGCGCCATGAAAAATACGTTCATTATTCTATCTGTATTCTCTTCGTTATTTATCGGTTTTAAGGCTTCATCCCAAACTAAAAAGCCCGCCGAAGCCAGCCCTGCCAGCCAGGTAAATGTTTTTGTAGGCTCCTCCGGCGATCATGGGCAAATGTCGCCTGCCGCTTCGTATCCTTTCAGTATGTTAAGTATAGGGCCTCAAACTTACCCTAACCTGCACATGGGTTACGAGCATAAGGCTAAGTTGTTTTTAGGCTTTACCCACAACCGTTTTGAGGGTGTGGGCTGCCAGGGCAGCGGTGGTAATATCTTAATTAAGCCTTTTTTAGGTGATGATGCAGGCGCTTCTGTTCTTAACAAAGTAACGGAACAAGCCGGACCTGGATTTTACCAGGTAGCTTTCAGTAACCATATCTCAACCAAAATTGCAGTCTATCAAAATGCCGGTGTCGAAAGCTATAGCTTTCCGCAGGGCAAAAAGGGGTTTTTTATCGACTTAAGTCATACGCTTGCCAACCGTTTTGTTGCCGAAGAGCATGAGTTGGGAAACAACGAAATCACCGGCTGGATAGATTCGCGAACAACTTGTAATGTGGGCACTTACCGGGTTTACTATTGTATCAAATTTAACCAGCCTGTAACTTTTGTTCCGGGCGACGCACATAAATTAATAGCGAATGCCAATGCAGATCAGGTGCAGTTAAGTGTGGCTGTTTCTTCGGTTGATGTAGCGCATGCTAAGGCATCGGTTAAAACCATCGGCTTTGAGCAAATGAAAATGCAAAGCAATGAAGGGTGGAACAAAGTATTAAGCCATATTAAGGTAAAGGGTAATACCGAACGCGAAAAACTTTTTTATTCCATGCTTTATCGCACGGTTCAATCGCCTTACGTGGTTTCAGAGACTGACGGTAGCTTCCGGGCAACTGATGGCAGTTTGCAAACTACTAAAGACAGTATTTATAATGGCTGGGCTATTTGGGATAATTACCGTACGCAATTACCGTTGTTATCCATTTTGTATCCAGACAGATATCAATCCATAACTACATCGCTTACCAACCTTTACCGCTTCGGTAAAAAGGATTATGCTACAAAGAATGAGCCCTCAAATACTGTGCGTACCGAACATGCCATTGTTGTATTGCTGGATGCTTACCGCAAAGGTTACAAGGTTGATTTTGCGGGTGTTTTAGATTCGCTGAAATCGGATGTAGATAAGCTTGATTTTTCGCACCCGGACAAGGCTTTGGAATCAAGCTATGATACCTGGGCATTTTCACAAATCTTGGCTATCGCCGGTAAAACCGAGCTTGCCAATCAATACAAACAAAAAGCATTGGGCTATAAAGAGTATTGGAACAAGGATTTTAAAGATATCACCAAAAATGATGTCGACCGTGTTTCGGCGCGGGGCCTTTACCAGGGAACCATTTGGCAATACCGTTGGTTTGTTCCGTTCGATATCAAGGGCCTGGCCGAACTGATAGGCGGCGAAAAAGAATACATTCGTCAGTTAGATCAGTTTTTTGATAACGACTATTATAATCATGCTAACGAGCCTGACATTCAGGCGCCATTTATGTACAACGCATCGGTACAACCCTGGAAATCACAAGCCGCTGTTCATAAGTATGCAGCAGATACCGTAGTGCAATATTATTTTAATGATAATAGCCGAGGTATTGATCCCTTTGTTGATGTTATTTACCAGAACAAGCCTGATACTTACGTGCGCACCATGGATGATGATGCCGGGGCTATGTCCGCATGGTTTGTTTTCGCTGCTACAGGCGTTTCACCTGCTTGCGTGGGCTGGCCGGTATACTATCTGAATGTGCCGTTGTTTAAACAGGTGCAATTTGTATGGCCGGGCGGCAAAACTTTTAATATAAGCGTACCGAACTATGTAGAAGGGCAAAAGTATATCCAGTCGGTCATGTTAAACGGTAAAAAGTTGAACCGCAATTGGCTTACCCACCAAGAAATTATGAATGGTGGTACACTGATCATCACTGCTGCCGATAAACCAAATGAGCAATTTGGAGTGAGCGATCGGTGGGTGTCGGATATTGATATGAAGTAAAAAGGTAGAACCTGCCGTCGCTCGGCTCCAGCCGAGTGGCAACTATCAAGCGGCCTCTGGCCGCCGTTTAAAGGTCGGGGGGGATAGCCACTTGGCCGAAGCCGAGCAGCGACGTTTTAAAATAGAATATTATATAACATGAAACTAAAACTATTAATACTGGCTTCTGCCATTTCATTTACAGCAGCAGCTCAAAACAAAATCCAGGTAACTGCTCACCGCGGAGATTGGCGCAACGCGCCCGAAAATTCATTACGGGCATTTCAGTATGCTGCGCAAATGGGTGTTGATATTGTAGAGCTTGATTTAAAGAAAACTAAAGACGGCGTAGTGGTGATCATGCACGATGGTACCATTGATCGTACAACAAATGGTAAAGGCAAACCTGCCGATTATACTTTTGATGAGATCAGGAAATTTGGATTGAGGAATGGCATAGGGCGGGTGACTAAAAACCAGATTCCGACACTTAAAGAGGTAATGTTGGCGCTTAAGGGTACCGGTGTAAAGGTTAATCTTGACAAAAGCTATGACTATTATCACGAAGCCCTTGCCGTTTTAAAAGAAACCGGAACGGTACAACAGGCTATTTTTAAATCTGAAGTGCCTTATGCTGATCTTAAAGCACGTTATTCAAACCTGATAGATAGCATTATTTATATGCCGGTGGTTAACCTGGATAAACCGGAAGCAAAACAGATCATTGTTGATTACCTAAGAAATATGAAGCCGTATGCCTTTGAATTGAATTTCACCAAAGACACTTCGGCAGTTTTGCGGGATAATAAATTTATTACCCAAACTGGCTCTAAAGTATGGATCAACTCGCTTTGGGCTTCATTAAATGCCGGGCACGATGATGATACCGCTGTAGAAGATGATAATAAAAGAGACAGCTGGGATTGGATCATCGCGCACGGAGCTACCATCATTCAAACGGATCGCCCGCAGTTAATGCTGGAGTATCTGCGCAAAAAACATTTGCATAAATAGAAATATGAACCGGCTTTAACTTTAGAGCCGGTTTTTTTACGGATTATTTTGACTATTTACACCTCGATGATTTAGACATAAACGTGGTGGCGTATTTATTGCTAAATTCGTGTATTAACTTCAGGGGCTTAAATGAAAACTGTAACTGTAGAAGATTTTTACAAAAATGCCGCCACAATCACCAATAGCAAAGTGGAGGATTTGCTTCCTGTTGATATTAACAAAGAGGTTGGACATTTCAATGTCTTTAACCTTGCCGACATAATCGCCAAAATAAAAAAGGATCCAACCCATGTGCCCTACAATCGTAGGTTGTACTACAAAATAAACCTGGTTAAGGGGCGCAATATTGCCGAATATGCTGATAAGATTATCAATATTGAGAAAAATGCTTTAGTATTTGGCACCCCTAAAATACCGTACAGTTGGAAGCCGCAGGATGCAGACCAGTCGGGGTATTTCTGCATTTTTACTGACGCGTTTCTGGTACAATCAAAAAGTGGTGTAGTGCTTGATGCATTACCGATCTTTAGTCCGGGAGGCTGCCCCGTGTTTATGCTTACCGACGCGCAGGCAGAGGAGATTAGTTTCATTTTTAAAAAGATGCAGCAGGAAATAGCATCCGACTACCCATACAAGTATGACCTTATCAGGAACTACGTAATGGAGCTGATTCATTACGGGCAGAAATTGCAGCCCTTTACTAATTATAGCAATAGCCACAATGCATCTGCAAGGGTTTCATCGTTATTTATCGAATTGCTGGAAAGGCAATTCCCGATAGCGTCACCCGGTCAAAAGGTTGTTCTGCGTACTGCGAAAGATTATGCCGACAGGCTTGCCGTGCACAGCAATCACCTTAATAAGGTGTTAAAAGAAAGCACCGGAAAAACTACAACAGAGCATATAGCAAGTAGGATTATCCAGGAAGCCCGCATCCTGCTCAAACAAACTGACTGGAACATCTCGGAAATTGCCTACAGCTTGGGCTTTGAACAGCTATCGCATTTTTCAAACTTCTTTAAAAAGCAAACATCCTTATCGCCGGTAGAGGTGCGGAATTTGGTTGGGTGAGGGTTTTAGGCTTTTATTTGAAATTTGTATATTTACTATATGACTACAATAACATTACAGGTGCCGGATAGTCTTGGAGAGCAGCAATATGATACAGTGCGCTTCATTGCGGCAAAATTATATGAGTCAGGGAAATTATCACTTGGACAAGCCGCAGAGATGGCGAGTTTATCAAAGCGTACTTTCGCTGAGTTGTTGTCTGATTATGACGTTGCATTATTAAATTACCCTGTATCCGAAATGTTGAGCGATGCAGATAGCATATGAAATTGTTATAGCTGATACCACTTGTTTTATATTACTCGATAAAATTGGTGAATTAGGTCTTTTAAAATCGTTATTTGGCTCAGTTGTTACCACCACAATTATTGCGACCGAGTTTGGTGATCCGTTGCCGGATTGGATTCAGATAAAAGAAGTTAAAGATGTGCGTTTTCAAGCTACGCTTGATGTTGATGCCGGCGAAGCCAGCGCGATTGCTCTCGCAATTGAGTCGCCTCCTTCCTTAATCGTTTTGGATGATGATAAAGCCCGTAAAAAAGCAAGGCGGTTGCAATTGAATGTTACCGGTACACTTGGTCTTTTTCTGAAAGCAAAACGAGATGGAATTATACCAGATGTGAGATCGATGCTTAATAAAGTTCAGAAAACAAATTTTAGATATTCTGAAAGCGTTTTTAACGAGATATTAAAATTGGCCGGTGAATGATTCTTTGCCAATTTAGCCCCATCCTTACAAATCATCATCCTGTGTTAAAGTAAGCAGCCCGTCATGGTTTACGATACTGATCTTTTTACCATTAGTACTTATCAGTTTTTCTTGCAATAGCTCATTAACCACCCTGAAAACCGTTTCATAGGTAGCGCCGGCATAAGAGGCTAAATCCTGCCGGGTAAGTTCTACATTGATATGGCCATCCGGATTTGTTCCAAATTGTTCCTGAAGGCTTATGAGGGCCTGGGCTACACGACCTTTTACCGGCATATGCGCAAGGTTACGCATTTTGTGTTCAGCCTCCTGTAGCTCATCAGCAAAAAACAAAAGTAACTGGTATGCAAACTGAGGGTTCACCTTTAAGGTAGCCTCAAAAAACTCCATGTCAATAAAGCATATTATGCCGGGTTCTAAAGCTGTAGCCGAAATAGGGTAGTGGGTTGCGTGTTTGCCTAAAACACGGTGACCAAAAATAGCACCCTTATTGGCAAACCGGATAATAAGCTCTTTGTCGGCGCCCCATTTTTTATGAACTTTTACATTGCCTTCATATACAAAGTAAATGCCCTTCACAGGATCACCCTCGCTGAAAATAACCTGTCCTTTTTTTACGCTAAAGTTCTTTTTATTGGCTGCTATGGCAGGCAGCCATTCTTTTATGCAGCCTTTGCACAAAAAACACGTGTTATTATCGCATTGAATATTTCTTTTCATTCAAATCTTAAATCAATCAGTCAACGTTAGTTGTAAAAATATTAAGGAAAATTAAATTTATCGATAATTTATTTAATTATTTGCAATTTTTATTGCTAATTACTTGATTTAAATAGATTTTAAATGATTTTTATTGACTTGATTCTGATATTTTTAATTTAATGTTGTATTTTATTGTGGTTTTTTAGGTGTATTTTAATGTGGTTTTTGTTTTGAATAAAATTTATGTTGTCTTTTTGTTTATTTTTATTCAATTATTCCATTTTTTACTGCAAACATGACCAGCCCGGCGGTATTTCTAACGCCAACCTTGTCAATTAGCCGTTGTCTGATACCTTCAACAGAGCGCGGACTAAGAAAAAGTTGTTTGCCCATTTCATTAGCTGTTTTTTCGGCACAGATCAGTTTTAGCACATCTTGTTCCCGTTCTGTAAGTTCAACGCCTTCTTTAAAGGATGGTTTGATGTTGCCTTTTATCACCAGCTTTTTTAACAGCGCGTTACTTACGATATTATTAAAGTAGTAGCCCGTTTCATGAACCGAGTAAATCGCTTTCCTGATCTCCTCCGCCTCGGCGTTTTTTAACAGGTAGCCGTTTGCGCCAATTTCCATTAAATGAATCACGAACTTTTCATCGTCATACATCGTTACTACTAAAATTTTTATATCCGGGTATTGCTTTTTTACCAGTTTGGTAGCCTCCATGCCATCCATTACAGGCATTTTAAGGTCCATGATAATAACATCGGGCATATTGGTTTCTATGCCCGTTATCAGGTCTTCTCCATCTGCGGCTTCAAGTATCACCTCCAGGTTTTCATCCTGGGTAAGGCCAACTTTCAGGCCTTCCCTGTAAATGGTGTAATCATCGGCTATGGCAATTTTAATAGGTTTCATCGCCTTGTATTTGAAGTGTTGTAATAATTAGATTGTAATTGCCCGCGGGATATTGATGTTAATGTAATACCCCTCAGGTTTATAATTAAAAGATACTTCGCCCTTTAGCAAAATTATACGGGTTTGGATTGCTTTTAATCCAAGTCCCCGCTTATCAAATTTCAGTTCCTCATATTGGGCGTGACTTAATCCCTGCCCGTTATGGAAAATGCTCAGGTTCAAAGCATCTGGATTATAAACTGATGTAATATGTATTTTTTGAGGTTTGGCGTGTTTAAGTATATTGTTCATTAACTCCTGTACCATACGATATATGCTGATATCGTTTTCATTGGCCTGGGCGGTGTATGAGTCATCAAGATCTGTTGTAATATATATGAGGTCATTATTGGCTATCTTTTCTGCAAAATGTCTGATGGCCTCATTTAGTCCAAACTCTTTTAGTATACTCGAATGCAGGTTGTGCGAAATGCCGCGCACCTGTTTAATGGCCATATCAAGCAGTTCTTGTCCTTTCTCATATCGTGGCTCGTTGTTTTTATCAATAACATTGATCTTTACTCCCTGCAAATGCAGCTTTGATGCTGATAAAATAGCGCCAACCTCGTCATGCAGCTCTTCGGCAATGCGGTGCCGTTCGGTTTCTTCGCTGCGTACGGCCGCCTCTATTAACTGATTTTGCTGAGTTTGGTGCAGCTTTTGTATTTTTTGTTGATACTGGTACTTTTTTCGCTGAAAAAATATGAAAATGAGCAAGATGCTCGCGAATAATGAAAGCATAACCGCAATACCCATGAAGAGCAAGAGCCTGATATCATCATTCGTTTGTTTCATACAACCCTTTCGCTATAAATACACATAAAATGGTATAGGTGAAATTGTGAATGTTCCACAGGTTTATGGCAAAGTTGTGCAAGCGTACCGTTAGTTCATTGTATAATAAAAAAATAAAGAAGTTTACGGTATAGTAAATTCCCAGGCCGGTAACTATCCAAAAGTCGGGTTGTTTTTTGCCTGGTTCTTCATCTTCGGTTATTTTAAACAGGTAATACTGCATACAATAAAACATCATAATTACCGCCTCAAACGACAGTAGCCTGCTGCTCAGTTGCCCATAATCAAAAAAGTTTTGATAAAAGCCGAAGTTAATGAGTACAAACCCTAAAAAAACATAAGGCGCCAACTTTTTTGTTTTTGACAGGAACTGTTGATTAAGTTTTATAAAGAACGAGCTAAACAGCAACAGTCTGATTATGGAATGTACATTGTATAAATAATTATTGGTGTTATAGGGCCGCGGCAGTATCGTTTTTAGCTTCCATATAACATCAATAGTTATGTTAATTGCCAGTGCTGCCCATAGATAACTAACAACAGGTTTATTAAAGGCCGGCTGTTTTTTCTTTAAACAAAGAATGGCCAAAGGAATGAGCAACGCCCAAACCTCCGACCAGTCAGATATACCTTTAATTAGCTGTTCCACTTTGCAACAGTTTTAGCCAATATTACATTTTTGCCGGAGGTGATGGATTTGAGTCGATGTCCTGCGTATCCGAATCGGCATAGTTAATAAGCTGGCCATTTTTTACCAGTCCTATAGCATACACCAGATGCTGGTTCGAAGCTAAGATTTTAGGCGTAAAAACCAGATAGTCATAATCACGTTTCTTTCCGCTGTCGGTAGATATTACAGCTTTTATTGCCTTTTTTGTGAGGTAGTTGTTGCCTAAAACTACGCGACCTGTTAAGTTAATCAATGTATCCTTGGCAATGGCTAAAGTATCCGGGTGTACTGGGTTAAGGTAGTTACCGGCAGTATCAAGAATGTACGATACCAGCTGATAAGGTTTTTTAACATCATCAACCTGCGGACTGTAAAACTGGAAAATGAAACTGTCGGTTGTTGACGAGTCCAGCCAGTAGTTAACCTGGGCTGCGGTGTACTTTACCTGGGCAAACCTGGTAGTTTGCTTGCACGATGTCATGGCAAAAAACAAGCAAACGGCGCTTGCCATTGCAATTGGCTTTAAAAAGTTAAGGGGTCGTTTTTTCATGATATTATAGGTTTATATATGTAGGTAATATAGTTGTATTATTTGTGTTTTGTATTGATAATAATAAATTATATAAGTGAGAAATTAATTATACTACTGTGAAATAATTTCACACAGATTATTGATTTTTCTTGCTATTTATTAGTTATTTTCTTTTACGGCAAAGTTAGTATGTGTGAAAAAGTGTGAAAGGGTGTTTTTATGGTTTGTATGCGTATAAATACTTATTTTATTTAAGGGGTATTTATTCTCTAATAAGCCGGTTTAAATAAGCGGAAGTTTGTAGTGTGATAAGCAATTAAGAAAAACCGGTTAAGAAGCGCTTCGGTCTTTTTGGCTTTGACAAAGGAGTTACCCGAAAATCCGTTAAAGAGTAGGGACATTTATTTATCCTAAAACCCTTTTAGTCATGGCAATTACCAGCGAATTTGTCTCCAGCTCGCAGGAGATCATCAACATCCAGGTAGTGATAGATACAGACGCTATCACTACCGATTATCCAACTCCAAGCCAGGATCCTAACAATCCTACCGGCCTGCCTCACAACTATATGTATATGGTTGCTACCCGTGGCAATACTATAACCGGTTCTGGCGGCGCCGACCTTAACATCAAAGCCGATGTGGGCGACGTTATACGCTGGTACGCGGTATCAGAGTTTGGAAACTTTGATTCGGCCGTAGTTATTTACAAATTAGATAGGTATGCGCAGGATACTGTATTCAACAACGTAACTTTCAGCGTATACGCCCGTACAGGTATTTTACCTGCGGATGGCACCGCTATTCCGGTTGGCTTTTCAACTCAAAACTTTTGGTTTAATCAGGCCAATGTTGTGGCCAAAGGTACCGAGCAGTATAACGTGTCATTTGCGCTTTATACACGCCAAAGGGGTGTTGATCAGCCTGTATTATTTGGCTACTATTACTGGGACCCAACCGTTACTGTACAAAGCTAACCCTGCATAAACCTGAAAAAAAGCAAAAGCCCGGCCTATCAGTCATGATAGCGGGCTTTTGCTTTTTGTATTGTATGTTAAATTGATTGTGGACGATATAAAAAATGCCGTTATATTAGTTAAGCCAAATGCAAACCAAAATGGAAGATACAGTACAGGTAATAGCACTTAATAATCCTATAAAGCTTATTGGGAAAGTATTTACAGGTAGTTATTCAGGAGCATCGTCATATGTTTCAGCTGTTCAAAATGAGTTAACATCAGCTCAAATACCGTTTATTCCGTATAAAATTTGCGGCATTTATTATGACAACCCGGAGGTTACCCTGGCTGACGAACAAAGAAGCTTTCAGGGTGTAGTTACAGAAGGCAATACTGATCTGTCAGAAACATCGCTTACGGCTATTGATATGCTTGGGACATTCCTGTACACAAAAGTTACCGGCGATCCGACGCAAGCCATCATGAAGGGCTACGGTGATCTGTTTGCGTATATCCACGCACACCAAACCAAATTGAAATCAAACGCAGGCTACCAGATCCTGACTTTTAGTGAAGGATTGGTAACAACGGAGATCTACATGGAAATTTCAGAAAGTTAATTTGCCAGTTACGCTCCTGATTTTTTCCTGATCCTTAATAAACCATTAGCTGTGGTAGCGTAAATAACTCCTTTTGAGTCCTGCACCATCTGGTAAATAGTAAATCCAGGCAAAGGCGAGTTGTTATTGTGGTAATTTTCCCAGCCGTTATTCAGATCAAACCTAACTATGCCCGATTCATCTGTACCCAACCACAAAACGTGATCAAATTTGTCATACAGCATGGTGTTGACGTGGTTGGCAGGCATGCCCGAGTTTTGATCGTTATAATGCAACCAGGTTCCATTAAACTTTAATACTGCAACACCTTCTTTTTCGCTATCAGTTTCACCAGGTTGTTTATTGCAATCAACCAGAGAGAAGTAAACATTTCCTTTTTCATCCTCAACTGCGCCCGAAATGGTAGTGTTTTTTAACGGGGTATTGTTAAGGCTGTTAAATGAGGTAATAATGTTTTTATCAATCATGATAGTACCTTTTGAAGTACCAATCCAAAGCCGTTTCTGACCATCTACATAAGCAAAAAGCACATTGCTCGAAGGCATTTCAGGCATCGATTTTTTGTTGATCACTACTACTTTATCTTTCCGTTTTACAACGAGGCCGTTTGGTGTGGTGAACAATAATTCGCCATTGCGGCTATTCAATACCTGGTTTACGCCGCCTGTTAAAAACTGTTTAAAATCAAACAGCTGCCAGCCGCCGCTGCCATACATAAATATTTTGTTGTCGTAGTAAACCCACTTGTTGTTGTCCCTGTCAATAGTTACTTCTTTAATATTAGCATCTGATGGGAATGGCGAGTTGTATTCATTAACCGGGATAAAGGTTGTACCTTCAAAGCGGGTCATACCTTTTTCGGTAGCATACCATAACAAATCCGATTGATCCATCGCTGCCGATTTACTGATGTTATCAACCAGCGGCGAGTTGTATTTTGTCCAAACCGTAAAGTCGTAGTTTTTTAACGAAGGGTTGGCGTATGTAACGTTTTTATTGTAAATGATAGGGTCGCCCGGAGGTTTCATCTCGGTGAGATCAAGCCTTTGTACCTGGCCATAAACGCCTCCGCTGATAAAGCGGAAGATAACATTTACAGATGCCGCCACAGGTTTGCCAGCAATTTTAGCCGGTTTCCAGATACAGCCATTAAGATAGGTGATTAGCTCGTTGGTAAGGGCGCTTTTCGTAGCGTCGTTATGACTGAGCACGCAGCTGAAGCCACGTTCATCAACCAACACCTGAAAGGTTATTGCGCCGGTAGCGTCTTTTAGCAAATAACGGTTATTGATCCTTGCAGAAACAAAATCAATGGCAAGCTGATCACAGCTGGCCTTTTCATCGCCGCAGTCCATGCAATAATTAGTGATATTACACATCTCTACCTTTTGCAAAAAAAGATTTTGAGCCGATAGGGCTGAAGGTAAAATAAAGATAAACAGGCAGATAAAAAATATTCTGCGGATTTTGGTCGGGGATAACAATGCCAGCATTACGCTTATAAATAAAAGAAAGCAAACGCGAAACTCCAAGCGAATGATAGTTAAATAATGTTAAACAAAGATACACATCATAAATGAGGATAATATGAAGCCATTTGTTTTTAGCGTGTTTATTACAAACATTTAAAATATGAGTATGTTTATTAGTCAAAGCCAGTTATCCCAACCAGTAATTATTAAAAATGAAAGCCGAAAAATCAAAAAGCGCGGAAGCGCAAATGCTGGTCCGCAAGCCTGTTGCCGAAGTTTTTAACGCTTTTATTGATCCGGCTGTTACCTCACACTTCTGGTTTACCAAGTCGACAGGTAAACTGGAAACCGGCAAACAAGTTACCTGGTCATGGGAAATGTATGGTGTATCATCGGTGGTTGTTGCTTCTGCCATTAAAGAGAACGAGTTAATAACCATTGAATGGGGAGCACCAGCAACAACTGTCGATTTTAATTTTAAGGCTATGGGCGATGATGCTACTTATGTAGAGATTCAGCATTATGGCTTTAATAAAACTGGAGATGAACTCATTGCTGCTATCAAAGATTCGACAGGTGGATTTACTACAGTTTTAGACGGATTGAAAGCCTGGCTTGAACATGGTATTCATTTAAATTTAGTGGGCGATAAATTTCCGAAAGGAAAGTAATGGCCTGTTTTTTTAATAGAGATATTTTAAAAACCGCTATTTTTGCGCCATGAGCTACGAAGAATTGAGTGAATACTTTAGTAATGTTACATTACCCCAGGAATTAAGATTAGACCGCGCTACAACTCAGCTCCATGTTGCCGATTTTGTTAAGCAATTATTGAAAAACATGAAAAACTATCCCGATAACTGGCGTCATCAGTACCAGTTAATGCGGATCAAACACGCCCTCGAAAACCCATACGACGGCCCGGAAATCCCAAGGTTTTAAGATAAATCTTAAGAGAATTTTTAAAATTGGGGTACTATTCATTGCCGTTGGTTTTAACTGACGGTAGAAAGAATCTGAAAGTTTTGGCTTTAGCCCAACTATGCACGCGGACTTGGGCTGAAGCCCATTTTTGCTGCTTATTGTTCCGTTGGTTAAAACCAACGGCAATGAAATTTTATCTGTTTATAAACTATAGGTATTAAGTTTAAACAACTTCTCAAGAAAATAGATCATTTTCGCCTAAATAGCTTCTGATCATTTTCAGGATGGGTTCGCCCAGATCTGTTGCTTTGGCATCACCAAAGCTTTTTAACTGCGAAAGCTGGTTTAATGATCGTGGCAGTTTTGCGGTGATGTCGCGAAGCATATTTTCTGATACTAAAGTATGTTCAGGAATTTTGCGCTCAAGACTGGTTACCTTACGCCAGTTTAACAACTGCTTGTAAAGTTCGGGGTTTACAATTTCCTTTTCTTTTGGCAGGGCTTTAGGGTTCCAGTTTTTGTATACCGGCTTATAGCTTATCCCGGCTTCCTGCACTGATGATAAAATATCCCTGCCCGACGAGGCAATAGGCAGGCGTACAAAGGCGGCTGTTTTGGCCTTCAGGTTTACCAATAAGTGATTTAAGCTATCGTAAAATTCTGCCGGCGGGTTGGTGCTATTTACGGCAGTATAGAAACTGTTAATAGCTTCAGAAAACGCATTTAGTTTGGGCAGAAAATAGTTGGCGGCATTTTTCAACCTGGCTATAAATGTTGTGTTATCCCATATCAATTGATCATCGGGCAAAGCGGCGAGTTCTTTCCGGATAAAGCGGTCGCCAACGCTTTTTATATCGGTATCCCAATTAAGGTCTGTTTTGTTGATACTGTCAGATAAAGGGCTGTTTTTAATTCCTCCGGCCAGCATAATAGTTTTAAGCTGTTTCCAGGCACCGGTAAGCATCGAAAAGTCAAAAACATCTTTCATCTCTTCCAATGCAATTTGCCGGATAGTACTTTCCAGTAAGCTTTCGTCGGGCATGGAAATGGCCGCGTTTTGCATAAAACTGATGATCTCGGGATCGGTACGGATATTTTCGGGCCGTACAGGCGATTTCAGGATCATGCCTTCCAATGAACGGCAGCGACTTAATGCCACATAAGCCTGCCCGAAAGCAAAAGCCGCATCAACATCAATAACCGCTTTTTCAAAAGTAAGGCCCTGGCTTTTATGGATGGTTATAGCCCAGGCCAGGCGCAATGGATACTGGCTGAAAGAGCCATTATTTTGCTCATTTACTTTTTGCTCATCTTCGGCCAAGGCATACTTTACATTTTGCCAGCTTTCGGGGATCACCTCAAATTCAGAGCTGTCATCCAGAAAGCTTAGGCGGATATTGCCCGGCCCCATAGCAATGATGCGCCCGGTGCGCCCGTTATAATATTGCTTTTTACCCGAGCTGTCATTTTTGATAAACATTACCTGTGCGCCAACCTTTAATACCAGTTCTTCTTCGGCAGGGTAGGCTTCTTTAGGAAAATCGCCGGTTACTGTTGCTTTATAAGTATGTGCTTGGCCATCAAGCTCCGTTAAACGTTGCTGATTAATTTCGTTAACCAGTTGGTTATGGGTTGACAGCGTTACATAGTCCTTAAGCCAGTTGGCGTTAAGGTTAGGGTTATAATGCGCGTTCAGCTTATCAAGCATTTCGCCATTAGCATAACCATTCCTGATGCTGTTCAGGATCTCCACAAATACCGGATCTTTTTGGCGATAAACCTGGGTAAGCTCAAAAGTTAGCACCGGGAATTTTTGAAATGCCAGGCTATCAAAAAAATAGGGGCCTTTATAAAAGCTCCGCAATACCGGCCAATCTTTTTCATAAACAGGAGGGAGCTGAAACAGGTCGCCAATCATCAACAACTGAACACCGCCAAAAGGTCGTGCCGATCCTTTAACCTGGCGTAGTACGGTATCGATATAGTCGAGAGTATCTGCCCGCACCATACTGATCTCATCGATAATGAGCAGATCAAGGCATTTTAATATGTTTGATTTTTCGAGGCTTACCTGTCTTAACAGGATATTGGGATTGTTATGATCGGTTACCGGTACCTGCGGACCGAAAGGCACCTGGAAAAATGAATGGATGGTTACGCCTCCGGCATTAATAGCGGCGACCGCCGTAGGCGCTACAACTGCAAGGTTTTTGGTAATGTTTGCCCTGATCCAGCGCAAAAAAGTGGTTTTACCTGTACCCGCCTTACCGGTTAAAAATATAGGCCGGTTTGTATTTTCAATAAATTTAAGGACGAGTTCATGAAAAGGCTCCAACACCATAGGCTTGTTATTATATCACCGCTTCCCAACCAGGAAATCATTTTCAAATTTAATAATTAGGTATGAGAGTGAGGGATTGGGTTATCAACAGTGTTAGTTAAAATAGCGCTTGTTGAATGGAGTTAATTGCCGTTGGTTTTAACCAACGGATGTAGAGTAGACCATAAAGGGGCTTTAGCCAAAACTCTGCTACATGATTTTGGCTAAAGCTCCTTGCTTTTTGTTATTAACCCGTTGGTTAAAACCAACGGCAATGAAATTTGAGACTTACTAAGGCTAAGAAACTTAAGTCTGAAC
Source organism: Mucilaginibacter endophyticus (assembly GCF_003351025.1). Taxonomy (GTDB): domain Bacteria; phylum Bacteroidota; class Bacteroidia; order Sphingobacteriales; family Sphingobacteriaceae; genus Mucilaginibacter; species Mucilaginibacter endophyticus. The sequence continues at coordinate 1,024,720 of NZ_QPCG01000001.1, forward strand.
TAAAGTGATGACGTTTCTTATTCTTTTACGGTAATAGTTTTAGTAAACACAATATCGTCGGCTGCCTTGCCTATCTGAATTTCAAATTCGCCGGGCTCTACCACATATTGCATCTTCTCGTTATATAAGCCCAGTTCAGAAACAGGTACTTCGAGGGTTACGGTTGTGCGTTTGCCGGCCTTGATCAATACTTTATTGAAGGCTTTAAGTTGTTTTACAGGCGTAGCAACCGAACTGAATTTATCGTGGATATAAAGTTGTACCACTTCTTTGCCATCCCTGTTTCCCGTATTTTCTACATCAACAAATACTTTGATAGTTCCACCCTTAGCCGAAAAAACAGAATCAGCCAAAGTACAATTGCTGTATTTAAAACTGGTATAGCTTAAGCCATAACCAAAATTCCAAACCGGCTCGGGTTTATCAAAAATGTAGTGCATTTTAGGATCTTCAGGTGTGCCGGGCTGGTCAAATGGTTCTTCCCGGTCGGTTACATAATGATTGTAGAAACAAGGGGTGTTACCGGTGCTGCGTGGGAACGATACATTTAACCTACCCGATGGGTTTACTGCTCCGGTAAGGATATCGGCAATTGTACGCCCTTGTTTTTCGCCGCCATACCATTGTATAAGTACCGCGTCGGCGTTGTCTTTAACCCATGGCATGGCCAACGGTTTGCCAGCAATAAATACCACAATCATTGGTTTACCGGTGGCTTTTATGGCTTTCAGTAAGTCCATTTGTACTCCCGGCAGCTCAAGCGATGAAAGGTCAAACCCTTCGCCCGATGTTGAGTATTTAGGGCTACGGCCTAAAAATGTACTGCGTGTACCGATAGCAACTATGGCGATATCGCTTGCTTCTACAGCCTTAACAGCCTCGTCAATATGCGTTTTATCCTGGCTCCACCAATCGCAACCCTCGGCATTATTTATAGTGATTTTATTGCCGATAACTTCCTTGAGGCCCTGCAGTAAAGTTATTCCTTCTTTCGGATCACGTTGCGTCCATGAGTAATCGCCGAAAATGGTTTGGTTACTGTTGGGGCCTACAACAGCTATTGATTTGTATTTGGACAGGTTTAACGGCAAAATATTATTGCTGTTCTTAACAAGCACGGCACTTTCGTCGGCTACTTCTTTTGACATAGCTACGTTAGCGGCACTGTGTACCACTTTATCAACCCTGGCCGGATTGCCATATGGAGCATCAAACAAACCCAGGGTAAACTTAACCGTCAAAACCCGGCGAACTGCCAGATCAATATATTTCAGATCCAGTTTACCGCTTTCAACCAGTTTTTGCAGGTGTTGATACGCATCGTCAATATCAAGATCGATGCCGGCGATGAGGGCCATCTTAGCGGCATCTTCCTGGGTTGCAACCGCATGGTGAAAAGTTAGCAACCGGTCAACCGATCCCCAGTCGGAATATACATAACCTTTAAAGCCAAGTTCGCTGCGTAGGATGTCGGTCATGTAATAATGAGAGCCGCTAAGCGCGATGCCATCGTACGAGCTATAGCATGACATAACAGCCAACGGATTGGTTTCGGCAATAACCCTTTTAAACGGATACATATACAGGCTGCGCAGTTCGCGTTCACCGCCGCTTACATTAGCGCAATTTAACCCGCCTGAAGGGGAGCCATGGGCCATGAAATGTTTAGGTGTACAGGTGATATTGTATTTTTGATAACCATTTACAAAGGCAATACCCATTTGAGCTATCAGGTAAGGGTCTTCACCGTAAGTTTCTTCAACACGGCCCCATCTCAGCTCGCGGGCAATATCCAATACCGGCGAAAGGATCTGGTGAATGCCGATCACATCAGCTTCGGCCCCGGCAGCCTCGGTCATTTTGCGAATTAGCGCAGGATTAAAGGTACTGCCTTGAGCAAGCTCCTGCGGAAACAGGGTACACCCATTTTGCAGGATGCCTTCAATCCCCTCTGCCGCGGTCAGGATAGGGATGCCCAGCCTGGTTTTGGTGAGCATATAGGTTTGCAGTTTCTGGTACATATCAGCACAATCGGCCGCTTTCATGTTCATTTCATGAGTACAGCCGTAACTTTCGCCTTTAAAAATGTTTTCAATTTCATCGGCCCGGCCCGACGCCCTGTTTTGCAGCTGCTCAATTTTTTCTTTGAGCGTCATTCGCGCCAGCAAGTCTTCGACTCTGGCATTTACAGCTGCTTTTTTATTTTTATATAATGGGGTATCGGCTGCTGTACGCAAAGCACCAAAGCTTTTTATCGTAATTAAAAATAGTAGGGGGATTAAAACGGAGCTTCTTTTCATATAATGTTAGGTAGTAGGCGTATTTGGTTTTGATTGTTGTTGATTGAATAACATTCGCAATCGATTGCGAATGTAGATACGAAGATAAAACGTTTCACCAATTTGAACAAAATGCCTTGAGATTAATTTATGGTTACTGATGTGGGGTTTGTGCTTGCCATTATTTCATGGATCTGGATGCGGCAAAGTAGTTTTTTACCCCGGTTATAAAAATGGACAAACCTAAATAAATGATGGACTAAAATAACGGGACGGCAGCGCGAAGGATCAGGAAATTCAGAAAGAAAAGAGAAGTTTTTGTTTGTTGATTTTACGGAGCGTTTGCGTAAAATGGACAAAGAAATAGAGAAATTGGCCTTTTTTGAAGTTTTTTGAGTGCCTGTTTTTTGGTGAGGTCTGCGATATTTGATGGGATTGCGAAATTTTGCTTGTGTAAATATTTGATTAAAAGCGTGTTAATTTTAATGCTTAAAAAGTGAAAAAATATTTTGACTGCATATACCTGAAGTTATATATTTGCGGCCACCAACGCGAAAGTAGCTCAGTTGGTAGAGCACGACCTTGCCAAGGTCGGGGTCGCGAGTTCGAATCTCGTCTTTCGCTCAAAAGCCTTTCTCTGTTCGGAGAAAGGCTTTTTCTTTTTCAGCTTTTTTTAATTTATCCTTGAGAGCTATCGTTTATTTGCAACTTAATGAGCCTATAATTCCCCGTAGGGGATACCTGTTTATAGCAAAATAATTATAATAATCCTTTGCCTCGTAGAGGCTACCTTTTCAACATGGTTATTAACATCGCCGCATTTGGGTAGCACCTGACTGTGCAAAAGACTATTTTAATCCATATTTTCTACAAACAGGTAGCACCTGACGGTGCATTACACCGAGATGTGTGTGTAGTGGTCTATAAAGATGGGAGTGGTAGCCATTTCGCTCCCTGATTAATGATCACCGGCCGTTGGCGAATAACTGAAATGCTTCTTAAAAGCATAGGTAAAATGCGATAGGTTTTCAAATCCCACTTCAGCATAAACATCTGATGGTTTCCTGTTTTGTTCCCTGATGCGGTAGTGCGCCAGCTCCAGTCGTTTTTGGGTGAGCCACTTTTGCGGGGTAGTATCAAAGCTTTTCTTAAAATCCCTTTTAAAGGTTGTAAGACTGCGGCCGGTGAGGTAACCAAACTTTTCCATCGACATATTGAACATGAAGTTTCGCTCCATAAAATTGGTCAGGTCAATTTTGCCGGGCTCCTGGAAATTGGCCAGTATTCCATCTATATCGCTATCAATTATCCTCAAAATATTGATAGCTTCTTCAATTTTTAGCGAAGCTAAGTTTTCCGGCAATCCATCCTTCAGGTCAAAGTACGGGATCAGGGAGGCCAGGCAGCTTTCCAATAGCGGGTGCTTACCAAAGTTCCTGATCCCTGGCGAATGCAATAGGCGAGCCTTTGGCGGATTTTTGGTATAAAACTCCTTGAGCATGGGCATGGTGAGGTGCATGGCCACTGTTTTATGCGGCAACCCGTCCTTTGGATAATTAATCACTGTAGTCAACTGGTTTCGGGGGATCAGGAATATATCACCCGCACCAAAAACATGGATCGAATCGGCCTGCACTATCTTTGTTTCGCCCGAAATAAACCAGATCAGCATGTGATGTTCAAATAACACCTCTGTACGGAAAGGCTTATCCTCAAAATTTGAGAGTTTAATATCTGGGCTTAAATAATGTGTTTTAAATTCCATGGTTCATTAATGCTGCCGGTTAATATAAAGCTACAGATGATCTTAGTTTGCCGCAAATTTTACGCCTGTCATTTCTTCGCTCAAGGTCCACAGCTTTTGGGCGCTTTCAGCATCAACCGAATATGGTTTTACGCCGCGTAAAGTGAGGGGCTCATCATATTTATGTTCAATGTCCCCAAGATCCAGATCGGCAACATCAGCGTTTTCGCAATAAACACCCCCAATGTTATCAAGCTGCGGACTGGTGGCACACCACACTGAAGTGGCGGCTCCCTGCGCTATAGTTTTTAGCCGGGCTGCCACTTCCGGGAATATATTTCCGTCGGCATCAAACATGCCCATCTGCTGAAACAACTCTACCGGGGCCGCCCTGCCAAGGTCGGTACCATTTACAGAACCAGGATGCAATGAGTAGGAGCGAACCCCGAAATCTTTACCCCGGTGGTCAAGCTCTACAGTAAAAAGGTTATTGGCTGTTTTTGATTGACCGTAGGCCGTCAGAGTTTCATAATCTCGACTAAGGAAATTAGGATCATCAAAATCAAAAGGCGAGATCTGGTGGCCGTAAGATGATACATTAATTACTCTTGCGCCATGCGCTTTTTTAAGGGCAGGCCAAAGCAAGGCGGTAAGCTGGAAATGCCCAAGGTGATTGGTTGCCAGTTGTGATTCATAACCCCTTGCATCGCGCTGAAGCGGCACCCACATGATGCCTGCGTTATTAATGAGCAGGTGAAGCGGGGCGGCGGTTTTCAGAAAATCTACCGCGAAGGAATCGATAGAGGTGGGGTCCATCAGATCCATCACTTTAATCGTTACGTTAGGTACGCCTTCAAGATTTTTTGCTGCTTTGTTGTAATCGCGTGCAGGTACAATAACTTTTGCCCCGGCCGATACCAATGTTTTTACGGTTTCTAAACCGATGCCCGCATAGCCGCCGGTTACAATAGCTGTTTTACCGCTGAGGTTTATCCCTTTAATAACGTCGGTAGTAGTTGATTGGGCGTCAAATCCTGAATCCAGCGGTTTCTGTAATGCCCCATTATAATTATCTTTTATTTGTTCCATTTTTTTTAATGTTTTAATGAAACAAAAGTATAGGCAAGGGGCTACAGCGCTTTTGTTTTAAAGGCCGATGTTTTTTGTTTTAAAGACCAATTTATATAAAATAGATCTGTAACAGTTTTGATACAATAAGATCAGTGATAGGAGCGGGTAGCAAGGAGGTGCTATTGCAGGGTTAAATCTTCCCCGGTTCGGGAAAGTTTGTATACGTCTGATTTACCTGTTAACAGGCATAAAGGTGGGTTTTAGAGGTAAATTCCTGTAAAGTTTTCAGGAAAACGTTTTGCGATAGCTATACCAGCGAATAACTTTCAGCAGTTCCTCTTCTGAAATGGTAATGCCACCTGTTTGCTGAAAAGCCAGTTCTTTATCCAAAATAGTGGCCCTGAGCGGCTCTGGCAAACCCGGACTGGGTTGTGCTCCCGGGTCAAACACACACACGCTGCTGCCTGAACCCGGAATTAAAATAACGTCTACCCCATCTACGGAGTTCAGTAAATAATGTTGATCCATGCTATACCAGCGGCAAAAAGTGTACCTGTTAGCAGTTAGACCGTTACAGTGGCCTGCCAAAAAACAGGATATAACCATCGGTATCTGCCAATTCAAAACCACGCAGGCCGTCATGGGTATCCTGTAACGGTTGGGTGAAGATAACATCCCGTGATGCAAATTCTACAGCCAGTATATCCGGGTTAGGTACGCTCACATAAGCATCCCAGCGGGCATCCCGGGCACGACTGGAATTAGGAAGCGGATCTGCCTCTACCGCCTTAAGGAAGATCATAGCCCCATCGCGCTGTACAATGGCAAAAAACGGATCATGGGCAGGTTCCTGGAAAACAGTTTCAAACTTGAGCATTTCGCCATAAAACAAAAGTGAAGCCGTGACATTATGAACGATAAAGAATGGAGCGATGCCTGCGATATATGCCTGATTCATTGGGGGAATTGCTTACATAAATATATGGAGCGAATAATGGATTGGCAATAGCTTTCATCTCAGTTTTACGGCGACTGGTCTATTAAAAACAGTGCTAATAGGTAAGCTTCCGGCTATTGTCGATTTGTATGCCGCCGACGGGGAAAACAATTTAAGGGATCAGTATATTTGTTTTAGAGAGAGATCTGTTCTAATGATCATATCCTTCACGAGTTATAAACCGTTCTCCAATCTGTAAGCCCTATGAATAAAACTACACGTAACCTTGCTTTTAAAACTGCAAAGTCCAGCCTGAGTAAATTGTTTACCTTAAGTTTGCTGTTAACGGTTTGTATTGCCGCCAGATGTAAGGCGCAGTCAACGCCACAGCGTTCGTTGCTTGCGCTTTCCAAAAGTGATCATACCTTGTCTATTATCGATCCGGTTACGCTGAAAGTTATAGCCGGTGTTCCCGTAGGTTCCGATCCGCATGAGGTTATCGCCTCGGCTGACGGGAAGACGGCCTATGTATCCATTTATGGCGGCGGGAGCCTGCATGAACTTAGCGTGGTTGATCTTGTGGCACAAAAAGCTTTACCCGCGCTTGATACCAGGCCGCTGATGGGGCCGCATGGATTAACCTTTGCCGCAGGTAAAGTATGGTTTTCGGCAGAAGGGGCTAAAGCCGTTGGCCGTTATGATCCGGCAACAGGTAAATTTGACTGGGCGATGGGAACGGGGCAGGACAGAACACACATGATTTATGTTACTGCTGATGGGAAGCAGGTTTATACTACAAATGTTAACTCGGCAACTGTAAGTATTTTGACAGATAGCCCGGGTAAACCGGCAGGCCCTCCGCCAGGACCAACACCTCCAGCCGGAGCGGCGCCTCCACCCGGGTTTGCACCTCCGGCGCGTCAGGAATGGGGGCAAACTGTTATCCCGGTGGCCAAAGGGTCTGAAGGTTTTGATGTATCACCCGACGGCCGTGAATTGTGGACTGCCGGTGCTGAAGACGGTAACATTTCAGTTATTGATATTGCAGCCAAGAAGGTAACCGCTACAATTGACGCGAAGGTTACGGGAGCCAACCGTCTTCAGTTTACGCCTGATGGCAAACGGGTATTGGTTACCAGTCTGCGGACAGGTGATCTGTTTATTTTTGACGCGGCATCGCACCGGGAAATAAAACGCATAAATACCGGCCGAGGCGCGGCAGGCATCCTGGTAGATGATGACGGCTCACGCGCGTTTATTGGTTGCACCGCCGATAATTATGTAGCCGTGGTTGATCTTAAAAAATTAGAAGTAAGCGGGCATATTGATATTCGCGGAGCCGATGGTTTAGCCTGGGCAGTTATGCGGTGATAAAAAATGCGCCTCTCGCGCTGAGTGGAAAAAATGAGTTCTGCAAAGGTCAAATGACATATCCGTCGCGTCATTGCGAGGCACGAAGCAATCGCACAGAGGCAGGTAACGATTATTGTCGTAATGAACTTACATCGTCGCGCTCTTGGCCGCGCGAGGGCCAGATACTTTTGTCGCCACAAAAGTATCCAAAAAGGCTTGCAGCAGAAAGGCTTCTTTGCGCTCATCCTACCCTCCAACCCGCCGCCCGGCCTTTGCCCTGCAAAACGAACAGAACCACGGGCTGCAATTATTTTGCCCCGATTCGCCCTATCCCCAGCTTCTGCAAAAACTTGCTATGCCCCTGCAGCCGCACATTCCCCGCATTGTTCTGCCCGTTTTCATCCGAAGCTGATCTGCTGCGAAAAACATCCGATTTTAATTATGTCATGGTTAGCTTGTCGAAGGGTCGTGCGCAGAGGCCCGCCCCGCTATGCTTCGACAGGCTCAGCATGACCCCAATTTTAACTATGTCTTGGGGGAGAAGGAACGAAGCAATCGCATGCTATACAGAGCTACCATCTTTTCGTGTAGTAAAGACTTGATAAATCGATTTTATCCTCGATAAATGCATTTTTTTTATATTTTGCGCCGATTTTAATTCTTATCCTGCATATCTAAATTTATTAATGAACAATAATGAGCTGGCCACCAAGCCACACTATCCCATCTTAGATGGCCTTCGCGGCGTCGCGGCCATAATCGTAGTAACCTTTCACTTAACTGAGCCTTTATCAACCGGTCATTTAGATAATCTTGTCAATCACGGCTATCTCGCTGTCGACTTTTTCTTTTTACTATCGGGCTTCGTGATTGGCTATGCATATGACGACCGTTGGTATAAAATGACTGTCGGCAGCTTTTTCAAACGTCGTATCGAACGTCTGCAGCCCATGGTGGTTTTAGGTATGACCCTCGGCGCTATCGGTTTTTATTTTACAGATTCTACGCTTTGGCCGCTCATTCATACCGTTCCGGTTTGGAAAATGCTGCTGGTAACGCTGATCGGTTATACCATTCTACCTGTACCGCTGTCGCTTGATATTCGTGGCTGGGAAGAGATGCATCCCATGAATAGCGTGGGCTGGTCGTTATTTTTTGAATACATTGCCAACATTCTTTACGCTGTCTGGATCAGGAAATTTTCTAAAACGGCATTAAGTATCCTGGTAGGCATTGCCGCTATCGCGCTCGCGCATCTTGCTATCACCAACGGCGATGTCAGCGGTGGCTGGACGTTGAATGTAGAGCAGGTCCGGATCGGGATAACCCGTACCATGTACCCTTTCTTTGCCGGTTTGTTACTTTCACGCATAGTGAAACCGACTCAAATTAAAAATGCTTTTTTATGGTGCAGTCTTTTAGTGGCTGTTGTACTTTATATGCCGCGCATTGGCGGTGCCGAAAATGGCTGGATGAACGGGATCTATGAATCGTTTTGTATCATCATCGTTTTCCCGGTTATAGTATACCTTGGCGCCAGTGGCGTGTTGCAAACTCAACGCGAGAACAGGATCTGCAAATTCCTGGGTGACATATCCTATCCTCTTTATCTGGTACATTACCCGCTGGTTTATTTTTACGTGGCCTGGATCAGCAATAACAAAGGCATAACCATTGCACAGGCCTGGCCTTACGCGTTACTTATTTTAATAGGCGGAATAGTTTTAGCCTACGCCGCATTGAAATGGTATGATGAGCCGGTTAGGAAATGGTTGCGGAAAAAGTTGGGGTAGGGGGGATTTGAGGGCTAAAATAACACCAAGCCCCCGATAGAGTATTGGAGCTTGGTACCGATAACATTATGGGGCCATGGTATATAAGAAAATTATATATCAGGGGGTAAGTAGGGGACAGTTAAGCGTTATTTAATGCGCATATTGCTTTAACCAATTATTTTTACTGTAAACCCAACCATGATAAAAAGTCGCGCTTCGATAGCCCCATCGGCTGCCTTTATTTTATTGCTGTTATTTTCATTCACATGTATTAACCTGTATGCTACTGCAAAAGGAACCAGAATTGTTAACCTGCAGGTAGAGTATACGGAGCATCCTATTGGCATAGATGTTAAACTGCCCCGGTTTAGCTGGCAGATGCTTGCGCCCGAAGGGGCGAGGGGATACACCCAGACAGCCTACCAAATTACAGTAAAAGATGCGCAGGGAAAGGTGGTTTGGAACAGCGCCAAAATGAAAAGTGGAACAGCTTTAGCCGTGATTTACGCGGGCTCCACGCTCAAAGCCACAACCCGTTATAACTGGACGGTGAATGTGTGGGATCAAACCGGAAGTGTTTCATCCGCCAGCTCCTGGTTTGAAACGGGACTGATGAACACCGGCATGTCGGCCTGGGATGGCGCGCAATGGATAGGAGGCGGGGATAATGACCTGGTGCTTTATGCGCATTACCTGCCGCTGTATAACCTGAGGTATAAAGTGGCTATCATCGAAGGCAGTTCAAAGGCGAGCATTGTTTTTGCCGCTAATGATCCGCGTTTGATGGATAGCAACAAGAACATTTTTCAGCTCGCCAATAAAAAAAATCAATCATACTTTAAGGTTGAGCTGGATATTTCAGGTTTGGAGCAAGGGGGCAATGCCCGGATCAATGTGTACCGGGCGGGGTACTCTGATAAAGATACCATAGGTAAAGTTTTTAAAAGCTTCCCGGTAAAAACCGACCTGATTAGCAACAACAATAAGAACAAACCACACACCATCCAAATCCATAATGAATTTGGTACACTCACATTTACTGTTGATGACGATAAAACATTTATTGCCGACGAGAAAAACGGTGTAGCTGTTGCCAAGCCGGTACCGGCCAACCGCGGGGCCGTAATTACGCTTAACCCGCTGGGCCCGGGTCATGATGTAATTTCGTACGGCATGTTGGGCGAAATCGGCTTCTCTGTAGATCAGAGACAAAAGGCTGAATTTTCTGATTTGTCGGTTTTCAATATCAGGTCGCCGCGTAATATCTTGTTTAGCGAAAAGCTTGAGGCAAATAATTATAATGGGATTTTTAAGGAAGCGGTTGCTTCGGTTGCATCAGGTTTAGTTATAAAAGATGGAAAGTATGAGGTGAGCGGTGGCAGCGCTGGAGCGTTTATCCTTGCCGACCCAAGCCGCAATGCTATGCCAATGCTGCGCTCGGTATTTAATGCGGATAAAGCAATTGCCAAAGCAAGGCTTTATGTAACCGCAAGGGGTATTTACGAGGTTTATCTGAACGGTAAAAGGGTTGGGAATGACTATTATAATCCTGGGCTTACCCAGTACAACAAAACCCACCTTTACCAAACTTATGATGTAACCACCATGATAGGTAAAGGGCAAAACGCCATTGGCGCTATGCTTGGCGAAGGCTGGTGGAGCGGCCTGCTCAGCTACGGTTCGGTCTGGAACCATTTTGGCGACAGGCAATCACTGCTGGCTAAGCTGGTAATTACCTATGCGGATGGTTCGGAGGATGTGATCAAAACCAACGAAAAAAGCTGGAAATATTTTAATCATGGCCCTGTAGTTTATAGCAGCTTGGATATGGGCGAGGTTGATGACGCTACAAGAGAGGCGGCCGTTAAAAATTGGAATACGGCAACTTATGACGATCATGACTGGCAAAAGGCCACAGCAATATCGCTTAAGGGGACAACTTATACAGGCGATGAGACTGATTACTTCGGAAAAAAGATTCCGCTTGATTTTGGTGATATTTCGATGATCGGACAGATTGGAACATCGGCCGGCATTTATAAAACGCTGACTGCAAAAGCAGTGAAGGAAGTTAGAAAAGGAGTATATGTTTATGATATGGGGCAGAACTTTGTGGGGGTGCCTAAAATCAGCATCAAAAATGGTATCGCCGGCAAAAAACTCACTTTTCGTTATGCCGAGATCCTATACCCTGCACTTAAAGAATCCGGTAAAAATGTAGGCATGATCATGACCGAAAATTACCGTGCAGCCCTAAGCCAGGATCTTTATATTATGAAGGATGGCGAACAGGTGTTTCAGCCGCATTTTACTTCTCATGGGTACCAGTATATTGAAATTACCGGTATTGATAGTCCGCTGCCGCTTAACGATGTGCAAGGGCTGGCAATCAGTTCGGTAAAACAACTAACGGCCGATTATGCTACGTCCAACCCGAAAGTGAACAAGCTATGGTCAAACCTGACCTGGTCAAACATCGATAACTTTTTAACCATACCGACAGATTGCCCCCAAAGGAATGAACGGATGGGCTGGTCGGGGGATATTAGTATCTTTTCGCGTACTGCCACTTATGTATCCAATGCCGATCAGTTTTTGCGCAGACATATGCTGGCCATGCGCGATATGCAGACCGAACAGGGCAGATTTACAGATATAGCCCCCGTAGGTGGTGGGTTTGGCGGCGTGATCTGGGGTAGTGCCGGGATCACCGTGGCATGGGAAACCTATCAGCAATACAATGACGTAGCCCTGCTTGCCGAGCATTATGATGCCATGAGTAAGTATATGGATTATGTGGATGGAACCATCGATCCGAAAACAGGCTTCAGTACTGATGGTGTACTCGGTGATTGGCTTGGTCCGCAGTATATGCAACTGGGCACCGCTTTTCCGGTTACTGCATATCATGTTTATGATCTGGGAATTATGGCGAAGGTTGCGGCTATTTTAGGGAAGAAAGACGATGCCGAAAAGTTCAGCAAGAAATATGATGAGCGTAAAGCTTTCTTTAATAAAACTTTTGTTAATGCCGATAAAAAAGCCGTTGGCCTGATTGGTGGCGGCATGTTTGGCGAACCGGGCAAAAAGGAGTTTAAAGTATCGGATACGCAAACCGCTTATGCAACAGGCTTGGCGCTCGGCGTATTCAGCGCAGACAATACCAGCGATATGGCAAAAAATCTGGCAGCCGCTGTTGAACGTGAAAATAAGGACGACCAGGGAATTGTTCGCCCAGCTTATTCTTTGATGACAGGCTTTGTAGGTACCGCCGGAATCAGCAAGGCACTTTCTGATCATGGGCATTCGGATCTGGCCTACAAACTGCTACAGAACGAGCACTACCCATCATGGCTATACGCCATTGACCAGGGGGCTACAACCATTTGGGAAAGGCTGAACGGGTATACCGTAGAGAATGGTTTCGGCGGGAATAACAGTATGAACTCATTCAATCATTATTCATTCGGTGCTATCGGCCAATGGATGCTGGCTTATTCCATCGGGATCCAGCGTGATGAACCGGGCTTTAAAAAGTTTATCCTGCAACCAGAGCCTGATCCTACCGGCGGGATGACTTGGGCAAAAGGATCTTATGATTCGCCTTATGGCAGGATAAATAGTAGCTGGTCTGTAAGCGGCAAAACATTAACATACAATGCTACGGTTCCGGCAAATACCTCGGCTACATTGTTTTTACCTGTAAGCACTGCTAAACAGGTAACTGAAGGTGGTAAACCCGTTGCCGGTGCAAAAGGCATCAGCTTTATCAGGTTTGAAGGCGGTAAAGCCGTTTATAAATTAATGCCCGGCTCTTACCAGTTTAAATCGAGCTTGTGATTGTTTTCTGTGCCCGATAAAATAAGATAGCGTCATTGCGAGGAACGAAGCAATCCCAAACTATACTTGCTAATCGGGGATTGCTTCGTTCCTACCGATGAAATAATAAAAAAATGGGGTCATGCTGAGCCAGTCGAAGCATAGCGCGTTGGGCCTCTGCGCGCGTCCTTCGACAGGCTCAGGATGACATGCCCTCCACACCTAATGTCATCTCACCTTTAAAGGTCTCGGTTTTCCCGACCTATAATGACGCCTATTATTCAGCTTTAAAACTGTTTTACTTTATAAGCGTAACGAGCGGCTTGTCTTTTTCAACAATATAAGTAGCAAGTTCAACCGCTTTGGTATCCCCCACATTTTTTACCGCATGCACCGTTCCGTAGGGGATAAATAAAACATCACCAGCTTTAAGCGTTGCCGGTTGTTTGCCCTCTACCTGGTATTCTAACACGCCTTCAAGTACATAAATAATTTCTTCGCCGGGGTGTTTGTGCTGTGGATAGGATTGACCTTTTTCAATATCTACACGGATCTGTACCATTTCGTGGTTGGGAATGCTGAGGTCATGACGTTGTAATTCGGTACGACCGTTTATTTTCTGTTGTGCCTGAGATGATGCAGGCAGTGTAAAAATGGCAAGGATGGCGATAATGATGACTGTAGCCAGTCTGTTTTTATTAGTTTTCATAGCTTTTGGTTTTAATTTTTAGTAAAGCTACAATCGCATTTGCCTGTAACAGAATATTATGGCGATGAGTTAGGCCATATTATACTTTAAACAGACATTTCTGCTCCTGAATTGGTCATACTCAATTACTTTTTTCCGGTTGTGATACTCGTCTTTCGAAGAATCCTGAGCTTCCGTCAGCGAGCCAAGCCTAATTGAATTATTTTTCCTTATCTTGTATAATAAACATTTGTGATAGGATCCCCGGCATGAAATTAAAAGAAGAACTTTTATACTTTAAAGATGAGTGGACAAACCTGCGTTCGCATCTGAAAGCTTTTGATAAAAAAGGCAAACAGGAAGACCTGCACCGTTTCAGGGTACAGGTGAAGAAGTTGCGGGCCTTTTTGATATTGGCAGACAGTGGTTTGCCGGTTAAGCAATTGGAAAAAGAGTTAAAGCCGGTGCGCAAATTATTTAAAGCGGCAGGAGAGATCAGGAACGCCTATATCAATCTCGAATTAACAAAGCAGTTTTTAATCGCGCAGCCTGAAATGATGGAAGGGCAACGCAAGTTTATGAAGCAGTCTGCTCATGATTTTCGTTCGGAGGCAGGTAAACATCTGCAACGCCTGCGCCGGGCCCGGCGCAAACTCAAAAAAGTTATCCCGAAAATCAGCGATATCCATATTGATTTTTATTACAGACAGCAATTGGAGCAGCTTGCTGTTTGCCTTGCCCCGCCTTATGCGGATACCGCTTTACATGCCTGCCGCAAGCAGTTAAAAATGCTCATTTATAATTATAAGCTGGTTAAACCGGTGCTTAATCAACCTTTTAACATCGCTTATCTGGATGAGGTGCAGGATATTATTGGCGAGTGGCACGATAAGGAAGTTGCCATCGCTTTATTCGCAACAGGGGAAGCCGAAAACGAGCAACTGGTAGAGGCGTTGAAAAAAGAAAAGACACGCTTAAAACGGCATCTTACCTCATTAGTTAAAGATTTTTATACGCGTGCTACCACAGCAAGTGATTTGCCGCTTGAACAAATTGATTAAGCAAAGAAATAGTAGCTTACAGCCACTTACTAAACCAATCCAGCGTCATTTTAAAATGTTCGGGTGTTGATGTATGTGGGAGTTTCGGCGTTACGTCCCGTTTAATTTTATTGGTCGCGTTTTTTGCAGCGTAAACCTGCAGAGCAGAAGCATAGGCAATGTCTGCACCAGGCAGAGGGCAATTCTGGTCGTTCTCGGTACCAAGAACCAACATCGGGCGGGGAGCTATCAACCTGATCATCGAGGGGCAATCAAACTCGCCGGTGATGCCCGGCAGCAGCTTATCCCATACCGCTTTAACATTTTGTTTATTCACAGCCGAATCGCCCAGATCTTTTGCGGCCTGCAAATGCGCAGCCTGAATGGTACCCGCGCGTCCCTGCCATCTGTCATTTTCTAACGACCATTTGAAGCTTTGCACCGCGATATCCAGCACCACTACTTTTATCCGCTTATCAACCGATGCCGCAAGCCATGTTTCAATACCTCCCATAGATATACCTCCCATGCCAATCCGGTTGGCGTCAACATCTGGTCGGCTGGTTAAGTAATCTGTTACCCGCCAAAGGTCAAAACCGGTGTCAAACAAAAACGGGTGGGTTTGATGGGCATTGTCCTTGTTTTCCCAGGCTGCGGTAGCTGCGGCTGCATATTCTTTTGAGCCATGCGCTCCTCCGGCAATCCGTTCACCATGAAAGCGGGCATCAATGGCTACGCCTATAATCCCTCTTTTGGTAAGCTGGTAAAGCATTTTCCTGTTATCTTCTTTTTTGCCACCCGTGCCATGCAGAAAAATAACAGCAGGGTATGGTTTGGCACCTGTAACCGGTTTGTAGATCAGAATAGGGACGGGCTTGTTCTTTTCGCTGTAAATAAAACCATGCTCTATAATAACAGAATCTGTTTTAGTTATGGTAAAAGATGGGTTTAATGGCACCCGCGGCCTTTCCAGCAGTTTCTTAAAATCCGACGCGACTTTATCTGCAGGGGGATAATTTACCTGCTGCGCAAGTGAAAACAGTGATGAGGTTGAAAACAGAATGCCAATACAAAATGCCCTGATCCTGGATAACATAGTGAGATGATTTACAGGTACAATGTATGAAACATTGTTGCTTAAGCAGTGTAACAATTTACCCTCCAAAATACTCCGCCGAATTATTTTCGGTTTCATACAGTCTTACCGAATGCAGGAAAACGCCTTTATTTGACTCTACAGGTGTTTTCAGCTGATTGAAGATTTCGACACAGAGTAATTCCGTGGTTGCCATTTTTCCTTTCATAAAATCAACATCCAGGTTCAGGTTTTTATGGTCGAGTTTTTCGATCACGTATTCCTGTATAATCGCTTTAAGCAGTTTCAGATCAATGAGGTAGCCGCTTTCGTAACTGATATCACCCTTAACCGTTACAAAAAGGTTATAGTTGTGGCCATGCCAGTTAGGGTTGGCACATTTACCAAATACCGCTTCGTTTTGCTCGGCGCTCCATTCTTCCCGGTACATCCGGTGCGCGGCATTAAAATGTTCCCTGCGGGTAACATGTACAATCATTTTTAATTCTTATAAAAAGCGGGGGAAAGTGCGATTCCCCTTTTGAGAGAGGTGGAGGGGTGTGTCTGCATTTTGCTTATCGATTGAAGAAACACACCCCTGCCAACGCTCTTTCCTCCGCGCCCCTCTCAAAAGAGGATTTAATATTTCAGTTAAAGCAACATCTGCTAACTAATTACGCTTCTACGCTAATTTGTTCCCTTGCCTGTCTGGCTGCGGCCACCATGTTTTCTAAAGCGGCTTTGGTTTCGGGCCATTTGCGGGTTTTTAAGCCGCAATCGGGATTTACCCATAGATGTTGCGCCGGGAGCAGATCGGCTGCTTTGGCCAGCAGGGATGCCATTTCCTGGGTTGTGGGTACTCGTGGCGAATGGATGTCATACACACCCGGGCCTATCTCGTTTGGATATTCAAAATGGGCAAATGCCTGTAACAGTTCCATTTGCGACCTTGATGTTTCAATCGTGATTACATCGGCATCCATCGCTGCGATATGTTCAATGATATCATTAAACTCGCTGTAGCACATATGCGTGTGGATCTGCGTTTGGTCCTGGACGCCACTGGCGGTGATCCGGAACGCGTTAACAGCCCAATCCAGGTAATGTGGACGTTTGGCTTTCCGCAACGGCAAACCCTCACGAATGGCTGCCTCATCAATTTGTACAATGCCAATGCCTGCGGCTTCCAATGCCAAAACTTCATCATGAATAGCTAAAGCGATCTGGTTGGTCGTAATATCTCTTGACTGATCATCACGTACAAACGACCATTGTAAAATAGTTACCGGGCCGGTTAGCATACCTTTCATTGGTTTGTCTGTTTGTGCAGCAGCAAACGCGCTCCAACGTACGGTCATATCTTTCGGGCGACTTACATCGCCATAAATTACCGGTGGTTTTACGCAGCGGCTGCCATAGCTTTGTACCCATCCATTTTTATTAAAGAGGAAGCCATCAAGCTGTTCGCCAAAATATTCAACCATGTCATTGCGCTCAAATTCGCCATGTACTAAGACGTCGAGCCCTATTTCTTCCTGCCAGCGGATAGCATCAATAGTTGCCTGCTCTATTTCCTTTTCATATTGTTCGGTGGTCAGGCCGCCTTTTTTGAATTTAGCTCGTAGCTGGCGGATATCATCCGTTTGAGGGAAAGAACCAATGGTAGTTGTAGGGAAGGATGGTAAATTGAAACGCTCACGCTGCAATTGCTGGCGTACCTGGAAAGCGCTTTGGCGGGTAGCATCAGCTGCGGTAATAGCCGCCACACGCTCTTTCACTGCTTGCTTATGCACTTTTTGTGATGATCTTCTGCTGGCGATCGCTTTTCTATTAACTTCAAGCAAATCGTTATTCCCTTCAGTTATCTGCTTCAGTTCACTTATCTCATTTAGCTTTTGTTTGGCAAATGCCATCCAGTTTTTGATTTCAGGGTCGATGGCCGTTTCCAGGTCAAGGTCTATCGGGCTATGCAGCAGTGAGCATGACGGAGCTATAATCACCCTGTCGGTCCCTAACTTTTCAACCGCTTTACTGAACAGGCTTAGCGATTTTTCATAATCATTTTTCCAGACATTGCGCCCGTCAACCAGGCCAAGCGAAAGTTTAAGGTGAGCAGGGATCAGCGCAAGAACTTCGTCCAGTTGCTCCGGAGCGCGTACAAGGTCGATATGCAGTGCGGCTACAGGAAGATTAACGGCCAGTTGGGTGTTATCCAGTAAAGCTTCAAAATAAGTTGCTACTAGTAACTTAACGCCGCTTACCCTGTTGGCAATTGAGCGGTAAGCAAATTCAAATGCCTCTTTTTCTTTTTTCGACAAATCAAGCGCCAGGCACGGCTCATCAAGCTGAATCCATTCCGCCCCCTGTTGTTTCAGGCGGTTAATGATCTCGATATAAACAGGGACTAATTTTTTGATCAGGTCAACACGCTCAAAGCCTGCTTCTTTCTCTTTGCCCAGCAGCAGGTAACTTACCGGGCCAACTAATACGGGCTTGGCTTTTTGCCCCAGTTGTTGTTTGGCGCTGTTGTACTCGCCAAAAATGTTTTCATGAAAAATGCTGAACTCCTGATTAGTGGTAAACTCAGGAACGATGTAATGATAGTTTGTATCCAGCCATTTGGTCATTTCCATGGCGGTAATATCAAGACCATCTTTTTGATAACCACGGGCCATGGCAAAATAAAGGTCAATTTCGCTGTTGGCTTTTACCTGGGATAGTACAGGCGAATAACGCTGAGGAATAACGCCCAGCATCAGGCTGGTGTCTAATACCTGGTCGTAAAAGCTAAAATCGTTGCAGGGGATCAGGTCGATACCGGCATCCAGCTGGGTTTGCCAGTTTTCTTCTTTGATTTTACGGGCAACTTCCTTTAATTCTTTCAGGTCGATTTTACCTGCCCAGAATTGTTCGCAGGCTTTTTTGAGTTGTCTTTGGCTACCTATTCGCGGATAACCGAGGTTTTGCGTTAGCATTTCTTTAAAGATTTTAGTTAGAAAACAGTTGAAAGTGTTTTTACAAACTTTACAGCGCTTCACGAAAAAACAGGGCATACTAAGGCGTTCGGGCAGGCTATTGCCGGCTATTGAAAACCATCAGGTAAGACCATTTGCTTTATTTCGCGAAAGCATCGTCTTTCCGAAAAGGGCAGGTATCCTGGCTTATAACATTTCCGCCGTCCTTCCCAACCGCTGTTTGGTGGTCAGTGGACATTGCAGGCCGAAACTTTCTTGTTATTTACAGTTGCGCGACAGCCCGTGATTTGCACACGGTTCCCTTTTAATTTCCCATAGCTTATAGGACAACCTTTTCCGGTAGAGAAAGTAAAGAACTTTTGTTGTGATTTACCCCTTGTTATAGGATTAAATTCTGAACAAAGCTAATAAGTAAGATTTAATAACTAATTAATGGTATTTAAATAGGTTTAAAAATCTACATTTGGTTTTTATTTAAGATTATTGAACTATTTGAAGGTTGTAATCTTAGTGATAAAAGAAAAATATTCTATGGAAGAACTGGACGATACAGATATACAATTGCTCAAGTTGCTGGGCGACGATTCGGAACTAACCATAAAAGAACTGGCGGCCAAAGTAAACCTTTCGCCAACGCCGGTTTTTGAAAGGGTAAAACGACTGAAAGCAAACGGTTACATCAAAAAATACATAGCCCTGATTGATGCCGAAAAGCTTAACTATGGTTTAATAGTTTTCTGCAATATAAAGCTTAAACAACACGATAAAAGCATAGGGCATAGCTTTGTGACCGATATCCTGAAGCTTAAAGAAGTAGTAGAATGCTATAATATTTCCGGTGATTTCGATTTCTTGCTGAAAGTTTACGCGAGGGATATGAAACACTACCAGGATTTTGTATTTAATAAACTGGGTTCGGTTACCAGCATCGGGAGTACGCACAGCACTTTTGTGATGTGTGAGAATAAGAACTCTTATAATATCAATTTATAATGATGATCTAAAGGATATTAGATTTTATTTGAAAGTTTCACGTAGAGACGCATCACATGCGTCTTTAAATTTGATGAAAGATTATTCATTAAGCAATGCT
This sequence comes from Mucilaginibacter endophyticus, assembly GCF_003351025.1. Lineage (GTDB taxonomy): Bacteria > Bacteroidota > Bacteroidia > Sphingobacteriales > Sphingobacteriaceae > Mucilaginibacter > Mucilaginibacter endophyticus. The sequence continues at coordinate 1,044,569 of NZ_QPCG01000001.1, forward strand.
TCATTGCCGTTGGTTTTAACCAACGGAATAATGAATGGTAACAAGCGGGCTTTAGCCCAAATCCACATGTGTAATTAGGCTAAAGCCAGAGCTTTTCAGTCTTTGTACCGTTGGTTAAAACCAACGGCAATGAATGTTTTGCATTTAAAACGGTCGCTCAAATATATAGTTGGTGATTTAGTTTTGAAGTTTCCGCAGGCTGAACCCTCACGTTAGTTGCTTCGTTTGACTCAAATAACTGCATCATTGCTTTCGCGTTTTGTTGTATTGCGAAAGGTAAAATGCTTTGATAGCCGGCATCCGAGTTAGTTAGTAAACTTTTGAGCATATTAACCATTTCCATTTTATCAGCAGCGATACGCCAGTTTTCGATCTCGGCATCCATCGGTTTTACAAAACTTACAACCTGTGCCCCGGCGTATAACGCTTCCAGGCAAACCGCACCGAAACCTTCATAATTAGAGGTGTGCACAAATGCCCTGGCGCGTTGCATCCATTGTAATACCTCGTCGTGAGGCAATCTGCCAACAAAGGAAATGTTATTTGTCAGGTCAAGCGCTGCTGTCATTTCCATTAGACGCTTCATTTCGGTACCATCGCCAATAATTACCGCTTTTAGGCCGGGGATAGCTATTTTCAGCGAAGCAATTACTTCTAAAAACACATTGTATTGTTTTAATGGGATTAATGAGCCTGCTCCAATAATATCAATATTCCGTTCGATATAGGATTCTTTAAAGCGGGTTACATCAATACCAACCGGTATTACATGTGCCGGTGTCATGCCGTAGTTTTTGCTGAACTCACGTACCAGGAAATCAGACAAAGCAATTAATCTATCTGCAGTTGGTTTTGTTTTCGCGAAATACTTGTTATCAACTTTTGCATCCTGTCCCAACAGCCAGGTGTAATGCTTGAGCCCATACCTGCGGGCAAATATATTACCGATGTAAGCACATTTGCCAAGCCAGAAACTTAACATGCCGATGATCTGGGTTTCCTTGTGAAGCTTATGCAGAACCCTGAGCACTTTGATCCCGGTAAATCGGCGGATAATCCTGCTGTTGCTTGGATTGCCAAACGCTATAACCCTTATATCATGCCACAGATATTCGCCGCTAAAAAAAGGATATTGAAAAGTGAGCACTACTATATTTAATTCCGGACGTTCTTCCTGTAAGGCTTTTACAAAAACCTGCTGCGGGGGGATGCAGGTACTATCGCCTTTATGTTCGGGAAAGCCGGGAGTTAAAATGACCAGTGTTTTGTGCTTCATTAAAATAATATTTAATGCTTTTCGGAATAGGGATAAACCTTTCTAAAGCATTGTAATCACTATTAGTTACGGGAGAATTTTGCGCCGGGTTGCTTAACGGACTCGTTTTTATAATGCTGATGTTTTTAAAGCCGGTTGATGGAGGGTATTTGTTTGGATTTATTTTCTAACTTGGCAATAGTTCCTTTTCCAATTAAAGGGGCTTTAACAAACGTACTTTTCTAAAAAGTTTACGATGCAACCAAATAACCCTAAATCGCCGGGCCAGAAATTTCGTGAGGCCTTGCGAAATGAAAAACCACTACAAATAGTTGGCGCAATAAATGCCAATCACGCATTGCTGGCACAACAAGCCGGCTTTAACGCTATTTATTTATCAGGCGGCGGCGTAGCCGCAGGATCCTTGGGTATTCCAGATCTGGGAATCACAACCCTTGAGGATGTCCTCATCGACATTCAAAGGATCACCAATGTGTGCGACCTGCCACTTTTGGTAGATGTTGACACCGGCTTTGGACCATCCGCGTTTAATGTTGCCCGTACTGTTAAGTCTCTAATTAAAGCAGGTGCAGCTGCTTTGCATATTGAAGACCAGGTAGGGGCCAAACGCTGCGGACATCGCCCCGGTAAGGAAGTAGTAAGTAAAGATGAAATGGTTGACCGTTTAAAAGCTGCGGCAGACGCCCGTACAGATGAGCATTTTGTAATAGGTGCCCGCACCGATGCCTTTGCCAACGAGGGATTAGAGAAAACCCTGGAGCGGGCGGTTGCTTACAAAGAAGCCGGTGCCGATTTCATTTTTGCTGAGGCCGTTCCCGACCTAAATTATTACCGGAAGTTTGTGGAAGCAACCGGTATCCCAGTACTGGCCAACATCACCGAGTTCGGTATGATCCCGATGTATACGGTTGAAGAGCTCGGAGAGGCAGGTGTGGAGCTGGTGCTTTACCCGCTTTCGGCATTTAGGGCAGCAAATAAGGCCGCGCAGAATGTTTATCAGCATATCCGTAAGGATGGCACCCAGAAAAATGTACTGAACACGATGCAAACCCGCGAAGAGTTATATAAAAGCATAGGGTACCATGCTTATGAGCAAAAATTAGACGACCTTTTTAAGAAGAACCAGGATGGAAAGTAATACTGAAAATACGTTCAAACCTAAAAAGAGCGTGGCTCTTTCGGGAGTTATTGCCGGAAATACTGCCTTGTGCAGTGTAGGAAAAAGCGGTAATGACCTGCATTACCGGGGATACAATATTCTTGACCTTGCCGACCAGGCAGAGTTTGAGGAGGTAGCTTACCTGCTCATTTATGGTTCGTTGCCCAGTAAACCGCAACTGGCCAACTATAAAACTAAGCTGAAATCAATGCGGGGATTGCCTAACTCGGTAAAGAATATTCTGCAGCAGATTCCGGCGGCGGCGCATCCTATGGATGTTATGCGCTCAACCGTATCGGCTATCGGGAGCATTCAGCCCGAAAAAGATGACCACAATGTTTCCGGAGCGAGAGATATCGCAGATAAGCTGTTAGCCTGCTTCAGTTCGGCTTTGTTATACTGGTACCATTATGCTCATAACGGCAAAAGCATTGAGGTGGAAACCGATGACGATAGTATTGGCGCGCATTTTCTTCATTTATTGCACGGCCGTAAGCCTTCAGCTTCATGGGAACGGGCCATGCAGATCTCTTTAAACCTATATGCCGAGCATGAGTTTAACGCTTCTACTTTCACCAGCAGGGTAATTGCAGGTACGGGTTCGGATATTTATTCGGCCGTTACGGGCGCAATTGGTGCTTTGCGAGGGCCTAAACATGGTGGCGCAAATGAGGTGGCTTTTGATATCCAGAGCCGTTATAATTCGCCGGATGAGGCCGAAGAAGATATCCGCAAGCGCTTAGCCAATAAGGAGGTGATTATTGGTTTCGGCCACCCGGTATATACCATATCCGACCCACGAAATGTGGTGATCAAAAAAGTAGCAAAAAGCCTGTCGGAAGAGTCGGGTGATATGCTGCTGTTTAACATTGCCGAGCGCCTGGAAACCCTGATGTGGAACGAAAAGAAGATGTTCCCCAACCTCGATTGGTTCTCTGCTGTTTCCTATCACCTGATGGGGGTACCTACCTTAATGTTCACACCGCTTTTTGTGATATCTCGTATCACAGGATGGAGCGCCCATATCATTGAACAACGGCAAGATGGCAAGATTATCCGCCCAAGCGCTAATTATATCGGACCGGATAATAAGGAATTTGTCCCGCTGGATAAAAGATGTTAACCGCCAATAGAAATCTTTAATAACCAAAAATCTAAAATAAATTCATGTCAGCCCATATCTCAAACGAACGACCACAACCAGATAAAGTATTAACCGATATAGTAGATTATGTGTTAAACTATGAAATTAAAAGTGACCTGGCCTGGAAAACAGCACACTATTGCCTGCTGGATACTTTGGGCTGCGGATTTGAAGCTTTAACTTACCCGGCCTGCACCAAGTTGTTGGGCCCAATAGTTAAAGGTACAATAGTGCCCAACGGCGCTAAAGTTCCCGGAACATCATTTCAGCTTGATCCTATCCAGGCCGCATTTAATATAGGCGCGATTGTGCGCTGGCTGGATTTTAACGATACCTGGCTGGCGGCAGAGTGGGGGCACCCCTCAGATAACCTGGGCGGTATTTTAGCTGTTGCCGATTGGCTGTCCCGCACATTAGTTGCTGAAGGTAAGCCCGCGTTGCTGATGAAAGATGTGCTTGACGCCATGGTGCGGGCGCACGAAATACAGGGTGTGCTGGCGCTTGAAAACTCATTTAATAAAGTAGGCCTGGATCACGTGTTTTTAGTGAAAGTGGCTTCTGTAGCGGTAGTTGGCAGGCTGATTGGCTTAACCCGCGATGAGTTGATAAACGCGGTATCGTTGGCCTTTGTTGATGGGCAGGCTTTACGTACTTATCGCCATTCGCCTAATACGGGCAGCCGCAAATCATGGGCAGCCGGCGATGCTACATCAAGAGCTGTACGCTTGGCCTTAATAGCCCAAACAGGCGAAATGGGATATCCATCGGTACTTACTGCCAAAACATGGGGTTTTTATGACGTGTCATTCAAGGGAAATGAGTTTAAGTTTCAGCGCGATTATGGTTCTTATGTAATGGAGCATATCCTGTTTAAGATCTCGTTCCCTGCCGAATTTCACTCGCAAACCGCGGTTGAAGCGGCAATGACATTGCACGGCAAATTGAAAGAGATCGGTAAAGTTGCTGATGATATCAAAAGGATTACCATCCGTACCCATGAGGCCGCTATACGTATCATCGATAAAAAAGGGCCTTTAAATAACCCTGCAGACAGGGATCATTGTATCCAATACATGATTGCGGTGCCGCTGATATTCGGTAGGCTTACCGCTGCCGACTATGAAGATAATGTTGCCGCAGATATCCGTATTGACATACTCCGCGATAAAATGACTTGTGTGGAAGACCCGCAGTTTACCAAAGATTACCTCGACCCAGAAAAACGCTCAATTTCTAATGCCCTGACAGTTGAACTGAATGACGGAACTATACTGGACGAGGTAGTGGTTGAATATCCAATAGGCCATAAACGCCGCCGTGAAGAAGGTATACCTAAACTGCTGGATAAATTTAAAATTAACCTGGCCAGGATCTTTGCCGAAAAACAGCAGCAAAATATTTTAAATACTGCATTGGATTTCGATAAGCTGGTGAACACCCCGGTTAATGAATTTGTGGATTTGATGGTGGTGTAGATTTGACTGAAATATTTATAATAAAGGCTCCCTGCTAAAACAGGAAGCCTTTATTGGTTTAGCACCATTCCTGAAGTTCTCTCAGTGTCCGGGCGTTTTGCAGATAACTGCTTTGCCATGTTGGATCGCTGTTAAGCTGGCTCCATGGCTTTTTGCCGGCAGCTTCCATGTCATGCAAATAAGCACGCCAGCGATAATGAGCGTATGTAGATATACAGGCAACCGCGTAATGTTTTGCCAGCGCTTTATTTCCTGTAATTACAACAAAATTTTCGTCATTTGCTTGGCTGGCGCTTGATGAGAAGTTGTGAGAGCCGGTAACAACAATCGGGTTATCAGTAAAAGCATCTATAACAATAATTTTGGCGTGTGTAATTGCGAAGCCTATTTTGCTTAGAAATATGTTCCGGGTAACTTCACTAACCCAAAAGCTAAAATCATTGCCGACCCCTTCCGGCTGAACCAGGTTGGTGGTATAAGGCATGTCCTTGGTTTCGTCCAGGAGCCTGAAGTTTTCCCGATTGCTGGCAATTACCGTACTCACAACACCGCGTATATACATCCCATCTTGTGCTGCCTTTTTTACGATACTTGTCAAAGGTTCACCGCCGGGCTGAAACATGACATAAAGGATGGATTCTTTTGCATTATTAACCAAATTCTGCAGGTATTTGATATCAACCGGGGTAGTTTTTTTAGCAGCCTTCTCCGTTCTGGTGAACCATGCGCTTACATTACCGATAGTTTTGGGAGTATTGCCATTGAAAGTCACCAGGTCTGATGTAAAGGCGCTTCCGGCTTGTTTTAGCTTTTTCCAATAATCGTAATATAAACCGGCTACAGCAGCATCTTTTAACAGGATGCCATTATTTAATTGAGTGCAGAGCCCGGTAGGCGACCAATTGGTGCTGCCAGTCCAGGCAGACACTGCCTTATCCGTACGGTTATCAACGGTGATCAGTATTTTGTTATGGCCCAGGCCTTCTTTAGCCAGCAATCTGTCTGATACGTTTACACCCGCCAACTTCAGATCAGCGCGTACATCTTCGTTTTCATCGACAAAAGCGGTATGACCATCAATTGTTTTTGTATTTGCACCGTCAGACAGGACGATGTGCGCCCTTGGGCCTATTTGTTTCAGTTTATCTATCAGTTCTGTATCCGACAATTCGAAGAGTGCGGCATGAATATCCAGAAACGGATCTTGTATTACAGTATTCAGTAGCTTGAGCAGTACAATCCGTAATTCTCCGGATAAAAAGATCCGTAACGGTTCCTGGATCAATCTAACGTTATTAGAAATATCATTAGCAGTCCATTTTTTTTCGCGGGCTATTCTGGCCACATACTGCGACATCACCGCGCCCCGGTTAAAATAAACTTCGATATCATCACCCGCGGCCGCGTTTACATCGATTTGAGCCGTCCATGAAGATTTCGCAATTACCTGTAGTTTGGTCTTCCCAAGCACTGTATTTGCTTTCTTCCCCAGGCATGAAACGCGATAACGGACGCTATCGTTATTGTTTGCACCATGTTCTGTCCAACCGTATCGTTGAAATGGCCAGATAGAAGATGGTTGGGAGAGCGATTCAGGTTTTTCAGGATCAACGTTAGCAGAGTCAAACCCAACACGGTTACGAAGGATCTCTGTTTTTCCCCACTTATTTTTAGTTTTTCTTTGTCTTTCAATCATAAAGCCTAAACAGCCTTCTACCGGGCTGTCGGTATTCATGTTGTCAAGTGTACGCCAGGTGAGCTGAACGTCATCGCAGTTGTTACAGGCAGTAACCTTGATGTGGATATCTGCAGGTTTTTTAAGTGATAAAGTCGCCATAGTGATAAATTTAAGGTTGCAGGAATTGGTTGATATAAATATACCCAAAGATGTGTTAAGCGTGTTTAAATAATATAAACAATTATTAGTAAAAAATGCCTTAACTATTTGATTGACTGGGTTGTATTTTGGAAGTAGTGACGCCGCTCCGAGCCGACAGGTTTGAGGGAATTGATTGCATGGCCGATCTCAATAAATTGAACAAAACATTATAGATTAAACATCACTTTTAACAGTATAATCCTGCCCGGCAAAGTATAGGAACTCGCTGTTAACGTATTGGCCGTTAGGTAAAGCGCATCATAGGTTTTTACATTCAGGAAGTTGACGGCACTCAGCTCCAGGTCGGTTTTCCATTTTTCTACCCGTAGCCTTGCGGAAGCATCTGCGAAAAAGTATTTCAGATCGGGGTTGCCGCGCTGGCGGGTAAAATAATGCTCGCCCGATAATTTGAATTGTAAATTGGTTGTTGGGCTATAGTTGACAAATGCCTGCTGAAGCAACTGGTTAATATGATACGCCGATGCCACTGCCGCCGAATGACTATCGGTTTGCGTAAAAATAGCCTTATAGCTAAAGTTTACCTGCTCATTTACCTTAGTATTTGCACTTATATTAACAGTTTCTGAAGTGGTGTTGAAAGGCAAAAGTGAATTGTTCTGAATTTGTACCGATCTGTTGCTTTGCCATTGCAGACCGGCACCAAAAGTAGTTTTTAATGCAAAAGAATATTTGCTGACAGTACCGCTCACTGCCCACGAATCGGTACTATTTGAGTAGGGTAGTACCATGCGCTGCTGCAAGTTATTGGTGATTACATAAGAAGTGATATTATTGGAAGCGATATGATTGTATTGCGCGTTCAGGCTGGCGAAAAACAGAGTGAGTGCTTTTCGGTAGTTGAAGCCAATGGCTGCTTGTTGGTTCTGCCGTTCGGTTAGGGCGGCGTTATTGGCGTAGAGTGTCCGGTAATCTTTCAATATGTAGCCCTGGTACATATCTGTTATAGCGCCTGTTTCGTTGCGATAGCTGTACAAGAAGGTGACGTAATTTTCAAGGCCTGTTTGATACTTTACCCTTAATTGCGGATTGAAATACAATCGTGTCAAACTCTTTTGCAGTGCATATAATGTATCCGAATAGTTGATCTGCTGTAGGCTTATCGGCAGCGTTAGGTTCACTTTAAGGATCTCGCCCGGCAGGTCATAAGCTGCTTCGGCATACAGTTTTTTCCTGCTCCAGTTTAAATGATTGATGGAACTGTCCGATTCCAGGTTTACCGTATTGTTAGTCTGCACAACGTTCAGGTTTGACGTTAACGTTTGGGATTGTACGTTAAAACCAGTCCGGAAACTTTGTGTGATGAAGTTTGATGGTATTTTGAAGGATATGTAGTTATTGGTAAACCACGTGGGCACATTTACATTTTGCAACAGCCGGGCGTAAGGTACATTGTTATTGAATATCGCCGCGTTATAATTGGGTTCGATAGCCCTGCTTTCGGGCTCGGATGAATGGCTGACGTACGAATAAGCTTCAATGATATTGCCTGATCGCATTGATTTGATGAGGTTAAACTCATTGGAAAAATTCAGCGCATTGTCCCTGAATACCTGGTTTACCATATTGCCATTGGTATTGAGGCTTGAATAATTGGTTGACCGGTTATTATCCAGTAACAGCACATTATTCAGGTAATACTTATCGCGGTTAATATTCAACGTAAATTGGGTATGCAACAAATCAGGCTGAAAGCGGTTGCGTTGGGTTTCATCATAGCGCACGGTATCGCCGGGTAAGTAAATAGTAGTGTGCTGGCTATAGTCCTGTCGCCGGGTATCATGTAAATACCAGGCATTGATCTTAAGTTGGACATTCTTCTTAAAATTGACAAGGTTATTCAAATTGAGAAGACCGGAGCGATCGAACAAATACCTGTCGCGTGATAAGGCCGGATCATTCACCGAACCAAGCGACAGCACGGTTGGCGGCACGTTGTTATCTATCCGGTTTACATAATCGGCAAAGTTGTGCGATATCAGGTCTTCCTGCAAATCGTTGCCCGTGTTATTTCCCTTAAGATAATTAATAGCCTTGTACTTATCCTTAAACATCATGGCGTTAAGGTTTATATCGTAATTGCCGGGTAAGCCTGCACCAACACTTTCCTGCCCAACCATTTGTAGCTTAGCTCCTTTTTTTATGCTGAGGTTTAGCGCTACATCATCACTTACCACTTTGTTTTGGAGTACTTTAACCGGCTGATGATTCTGAATCACCTGTACCTGGTCTACCACGCCCTGCGGAATAGTGCCGGTAGCGATATTATATTTATCATCCAACAGGTTATCGCCGCCGATGTACAGGTTGGAGATAGGTTTATTGTTGTAGCTGATCTTGCCATCGGCCGCAACTGTTATGCCCGGCAGTTTTTTGATCACATCGCCTATAACCCTATCCTGCACGCTGCTGAAATCTGATACCTTATAACTCAGGGTGTCGCCGCTTGTACGCAATACCGGCCGGCTACTTTTGATCACTACCGCTTGTAACTGGTTAATTGATTGAGATAAAGTAAAATCGATAGGAGCCTGCAAATCTGTAATGCTTTTACTCTGATTTTTATAACCTATGCAGCGCACCTCTATTACCAGGCTGCTCACCGGTACATCGACCGGGAGCAGCAAAGTATAAGCACCCTTTACATCAGAAATAGCATAGCTTATAATACCGTTATTGGCAGTGTTTTTCAGGTTGACGGTGGCGTAAGGCACAGGCTTGCCAATGCTGTCTTTCACTACCCCTTTAATACTTTGACCAAAGCCGGGAACCGAAAGCAGTAAGGCGATAGCCAGCAACCCGATGTGTTTTGTAAGCAGACTCATTTCTTTTCGGGTAATTCGATAGGGTTATTGATTACCGGCTGCGGACCTATCCTGATATCAATTTTGGGTGCCGGTCTGCCCTGGCTTGCGGCCTGCGCGGCGGCCATCGACTGGGCAAAAGCATTAGGGTCTTTACGCATGGCTTCCTGCAAATTAGTAAACTCCTTTTCGGTAGTTTTGATGGCTTTGGTTGGTACCTGGATAATATTAGGGTCACTAATCTCCTCGTCCATGCCTATCATGACTGCCATTCGACCCTGGTTACCCGGCGCCTGGCCGGTTGGTTGGTCGTCTTTCTTTGCAGTAATCACCGCTTTTTCAATCCCGTCAAACTTAAAATCTACTTCTTTTTTAGCATCATAGGCCTCTACAATTACCCCGGGCAAGCCGTTAAGTTTCCACGGACCTATGTGTAGTGGCAAGTCGGGACTAAACCAGGCTGTATAATCCCTCCCTTTGAAATGAGCCGTAGCTTTTTGGCAATGCAAGCCACCAAAAGTCGCGGTATCGCCGCTTATTTTCCATTCTATCGGGGGCAGTACATCTGTTATCAAATAATTGTTGAACAGCAGCGGCTCTTTCCGTGCCAATTTTTTACCGTTCGGGAATTGATAATATTCGGTACCTGAACCTGAGGCTTTCCGTTGGATGTTTACATGACCATCTGCCGAGTTAGCCATTTGTTCCTGCACCTGTTTCCTGAATAGCGCGTCCTGCAGTTGTTTGTCATAACTCTTGTAAGCGCCCGCGCTTTTACCAACAATTAAAACCATGTTTTCGGTGTAGGGGTGTTCGCGGTTGGTGGTATCGCGGATGTGAGAAAATTTGTAATGCACTAATAATTGCGCGGTGTCAGGCTTTTGTGCCCGGGCCATAACGGCACATGATAAAAGGGCTGCACTTAATAGAAATTGCTTTTTCATAATTTCGGATATTTTTAAGCAATACTACTTTGCGCGTTAAACCCGCCAAAAACATTGTGATGAACCACTTATTCGCCCGGGTGTAAAATGGATATTTGTTATTTGGCGCGCTGTCTAAAACAAAATGCTGATAGCCCCCGGCCCGGATTTCAAAAAATGCAGGTTTACCCATCAAATCATTATATTAACATCAATAATTTATAAATGAACGGGGTGGTAATATACCTTTGACCTTATGCGCCGCATTAAAGCCAAATACATTATTGAGATACTGATCCACCTGGCGTTCTGGATAGGGGTTTACTATACACTGAGCTCTTTAACCAGTTCAACTATCAGTGTGCGCGTAAACCACAACGGGAAGATCATGGAACAAAGGGCAGTGGATACCATTTTTCCTTATTCGCGCTTCACACTTGTTTTTTTGGCATTGCTGTTTTATAGTAACATATTCTGGGTGTTTAGATGGGCACTCCGTTATAAAAATATTGCTATAGGCATTGTCATAGCTTTGGGATGGTTTATACTCATCTTTGTTGCCAATTATATTTTTGTTGGATCTAAACTGAGTAATAACTTGCCAATTGGGCCGCCAGTACCTGATTTTCCTGCGGCGCTTGGTGGCCATGATCATCTTATTCCAAACCGAAACGCCATTTTTGCCGTGGGAAATTGGATGCACATGCAGCTTACCATGCTGCTTATCTTTTTTACTGCTGCCGGGCTGTCGGTAGCTTATTTCTTTTTAAAGGAATGGGCACGCAATGAACTGGCACGAAACCGGCTGCAGGCCTATCAGCTGAGTACCGAGATCAAGTTCCTCAAATCGCAGATCAATCCTCATTTCCTGTTCAATACACTTAACAACCTATTTTCGATGGCACAGGAAAAAGGGAATCATGAACTTGCCGATGGGATCTCCAAACTTTCGGGCATGATGCGTTATATGATCTATGACAGTAATGCGGGAGGTGTACCCCTTAACAAAGAGATAGCATATTTGGAAGATTGCATCACACTTAATAAACTGCGTTATGCCGATGATGAGGTAAGCGTACTATTTGATCATCCTGCCCAAACTGGAAATATCACTATAGCACCAATGCTGTTTATCCCCTTTGTTGAAAATGCCTTTAAACATGGCGTTGCTATTGGCCATACATCTGATATCCACATAGCTATTTTGCTTTCAGGTAACAGGTTGATTTTTACCTGTACCAATCCTAAATACGCGACCGTAAAAAAGATGGAAGATGAAAAGAGTGGGATAGGCCTTGAAAATGTAAAGCGGCGGCTTGACCTGCTATACCCAGATAAGCACAACCTGCAGATAAATGAAGATGAAGGGAAATATATTGTTAAACTTGAAATTGACCTGGAATGATATCCTGTATTGCCATTGATGACGAGCCCAAGGCGCTGGAAGTGATTGAACGTTATTGCCACAAAACAAGCCTGGTTGATTTAAAGGCCACTTTTCGCGAGCCGGTAAAGGCAATCGAGTTTTTAAACCGGGAGAAAATAGATCTCATTTTCCTGGATATTAATATGCCGGATATCAGCGGAATGCAACTGGTACAAACTTTATCGCCCAGGCCAATGATTATTTTTACTACCGCTTACAGCCATTATGCCGTTGAAAGTTATGATCTCAACGCGCTCGATTATCTGCTTAAACCCATCACTTTTGAGCGTTATCTTGCGGCAATAAATAAAGCTGTAAGCAAACAGCCGTCAAAAAATAATGCAGGTAATGAGGATGAGCAAACCGTTTTTATCAAAAGCGGGCCGCAAACGTACCAGGTTAAGGTAGGGGACATCTTATACCTGGAAAAAGACGGCAACTATATTACCATTCATTTGAAAGACAAGAATATCCTGATCCGTGAAAATATGGGTGATATTTTTGATCTTGTGCCGGCGGCAGATTTTTTGCGGGTACACAAATCATATGTAGTGGCCATTAAACATATAGCCATGATCGAAGTACATCAACTTATCATCAATGGCGAAAAAATCCCCATCGGCAGCACTTATCGTGATCTTTTACGCAGCAGATTGGGGCTTAAATAATATCTTTTGAGGACAGCATTAAGAACCCGACTTCCAGATCTTGAAACTGTTTTCGTAAACGCCTTCAGCATCACGAATGATCAGCGAAAGGTGCTCCTTGCGTACCGGGAAATGCTGATCAACAGATTGATAGATATGCTGAAGCAGGCTACCCAGCTTGTGCTCCACTTCAAAACGGGAAATTGATACAACAATTTGGTTGGCAACAGCAGTAACGGTTCCGCCCGCAGCCAGCTGGCCTTTGATCAGGTGTGCTACAGCCGAACTGAGATCGGCTATTTGGGAAAGCTCTAATGGATTCATCTTCTGAAGCTATAACAACAAAAATTCAACCTTGTTTTAACCAGTGAATACTCACAAATAAATGTATGTGTTTGGTTATATATATGCAACAATTAATTAGTTTATGACCGGGCAATTAAATTAACAGACTATTGTTTATTTTTTCATATGCCAAAAAATCATATCTTGTACCCGTTCAGTTGTGAAAATATTATGCTGGTAATACCAGCAATTTAAATAAAGCCTGAGCCGTGCATGGTTCGGCAACCAAACCATCTACTAAATTACCGGAGGAACAACATGAATTATACTAAACCTGAAAGGGTTCTGGTTATTGATGACGAATCTATCAACAATTTTATAGCTCAGTCTATACTCAAAAAATATTATCCTGATATTAATGTTAAGTGTTGCCTGAGTGCCCAGGAAGGGCTTGATTTTTTACACAAACTTAAATCGGATGGTTATTCATTACCAGAATATATCTTTCTTGATCTTAACATGCGGGTAATGGATGGCTGGGATTTTCTCGACGAGTATATTGCATCGGGCTATTCTTCAGAAGGTACCCGGATCGTTATTTTAAGTTCATCGGTATTTAAACATGACGCAGACCGCGCTATGGCATATAATGTGGTTTTTGATTTTATAAGCAAACCACTATCGCCAGAACATCTTCATAAATTATTTAACGCGGAGTAATGAGGCGCGTAAAGCGTACATGTTACTAAGAATGCAATAGGTGTGCTGTCTGTATCATATCCTGATAGTATGTGAATCTCTGTTTTAAATTTTTATTTAGGGATTGATAAATGAGGAGTTCTTCACCTCGTAGTATATTGTTTTCGTCATAAATGTTTCGTTTAAAAGATCTACAATTATATATTTATTTTGGTGTAATTGCCTTGGTTGTTAATGACTTATGAAAAGAGTTCTGTTGCTGTTGTGCTTTGTTGCGGGATATCCAAGTTTTGCATTTGCTCAGAAATTACCGGTTGGGGATGCTGCCAGGCAGTCAACCGATGTGGGCGACTGGCTTATTAAACCCGAAATAAAAAAGGCAGATGTATACCAATCTCGTGATGGTAAGGATATCGTTCTTTATAACGGTTTGCTGCGTCGCAGTTTTAGGCTTGCGCCCAATGTGGCATGTTATGACTTTGTTAGCCTGCAAAACGGAAAACAACTCATCCGCTCTGTAAAAGCGGAAGCCCGGGTTACGATTAACGGAAAAAATTATAATGTCGGCGGCTTATATGGGCAGAAGGAAAACGCGTACCTACTTCCCGAATGGTTGGATAATTTCACTACAAGTAACAATGATTTCAGGTTTATCAATTACGAGGTGAAAGATATGGTGCCTGTTATAAACTGGAAAAGTAATGGTTGGTGGGCCGGTAATACAAAGCAGCCTTCGGGCAAAACAATTACGTTCTTTTATCAATCAAATTCAGATGAACTCGCCGGTATTAAAATAAGCGTTCATTATAGTATTTACGATGGCTTACCGCTTATTAGCAAATGGATTACTATTGAAAATAAGCGTACACAAACTATTAAGCTGAACCAGGTGGTTAATGAAATTATGGGTTTTGTAGAGGAGGAAAGTGCTGTAACCGGAGCAGCTAATCCCGCAAACGGTCCAGAAAAAAATCAGGATAACGTAGCCAAAGGCATGTTACCGCCGCAAAGCATTTATATTGAAAGTAATTATGCCTTTAATAATGCTATGCGCTACAACTTAAGCGATCAAACTACGCATTGGAAAACCGACTCAACCTATCGCTCGCAGGTTAATTATGAATTTGGTACACCCTGCCTGCTTGAAGTATACCCGGAGCAGGAAACAGGTACCGATATATTGCCAAATAGCAGTTTGCAATCGGTAACTACTTATGAGTTGCTTTTAGACAGTTATGACAGGGAACGACGCGGCCTTATGGTCCGTAAAATGTACCGGACTATTGCACCCTGGGTTACCGCCAACCCGATTTACATGCACCTGGTGAGTAAAAATGATGAACAGGTTCGGGCGGCTATTGATCAATGTGCGGCTACCGGGTATGAGGCTTTGATATTAAGCTTCGGCAGTCATATTGATCAGGAAGATGTTAGCGCGGCCAACTTGTTGAAGTGGAAACAGCTGGCCGATTACGCGCATCAGAAAAATATAAAAATTGGAGGGTACTCCTTGTTCAGCTCACGCAAGATTAGTGATGACGATGGTGTTATCAACCCCAAAACAGGGAAGCCCGGGGGCGCTTTTTTCGGTAACGCGCCGTGTTATGGAAGTAAATGGGGGCTGGCTTACCGGGATAAGATCAAAAAGTTTTATGCCGAAACAGGTTTTGATATCTGGGAAAATGACGGCCCGTATGCCGGAGATGTTTGTGCCTCTGTAAGCCATCCGGGTCATAAAAACCTTGACGATAGTCAGTGGAAGCAAATGGAAATACAGAAGGAACTGTATCATTGGCTTAACGAACGGGGTGTTTATATCAATGCGCCCGACTGGTATTTTTTGGATGGAACCAATAAAATTGGAATTGGCTACAGGGAGGTTAACTTTTCGCTTTCAAGAGCGCAGCAGATAATACTTAACCGTCAAAATATCTATGATGGCCTATGGAATGAAATTCCGGCTATGGTTTGGGGTTTTGTACCTCTTACCAAATACCAGGGTGGCGGTGCCGACGCAGTATTGGAGCCGCTTAATGATCACCTTACTGATTATAAAAAATTAATGATGCAATACTATGGGGCAGGGGTGCAAGCAGCTTATCGCGGACCACGTTTATATGATACCGAAGCAACCAAACAAACGGTTAAAGATGTAATAGCCTGGTATAAAAAATACCGTGATATTCTTAATTCGGATATCATTCACCTAAGGCGAGCCGATGGAAGGGATTGGGACGGTATCATGCACGTTAACCCTCAATTGAAGGAGAAGGGCTTGCTGATGTTATATAATCCGCTTAAACAAAAAATAATAAGAACAATTAAAGTTCCGCTGTATTACTGCGGGCTTTCGGAATCTGCTACCTTTTTGATCAATGGCGAAACAAGGATCGTTAAAAAAATAAACCGCGATTTTACCGCCAGTTTAACATTCAATCTTGATGCTGAAAGTTATACATGGGTTTTGGTTGAATAGTACAGGGCAATTGTCATTAATAGGGTTGCGTTAAATTGCTGTAAGTGTTTTGGCCGTTTCGGTTTCAATGGTTTGCCGTTGGTATAAGGGAAATTCTACAAAAAATGTGGCGCCACTTTTGACATTGCTTTCAAACCATATTTTTCCTTCAAGCGCTTCGGTAAACTGTTTACACAGCACAAGACCAAGGCCTGCGCCTTTCTCATTGCCGGTTCCCGGTACAGATCCTGAATTTAAATTGAAGATATCATCTGATAACTGAACCGGTTGTCCGTTTCCGCTATCGCTTACAGCTATCCTGCATATGCCATTTTCGGAGGCGGTAGTAACAGTTATGGTTCCGCCCGGCGCGGTGAATTTAATAGCATTGTTAACCAGGTTCCTGATAATCAGTTGAACCATATCGCCGTTCGCAATTATTTCAGAAAGCGGATCAAGCGCCATCTGAAAGGTGATCTTCTTTCGTTGTGCTATCGGTTGAAATATAAGCAGATGAGATGAAAGTAGTGCGGAAACATTAACAACAGTTCTGGTGAATTTGATCCCGTCCATCTGGTTCTTCGACCAGGAAAGTACATTATTAAGCAAATCTAATGTCCCCCTGGTTGAAAGGAGCAGCTGTTCTTCTATCTCCGACCTTTCCTCAATATTCAAGTTGATTTGGGAAAGAAGCTCGAGGTAGTTTTGAATGTTTGAAAGGGGTGCCCGCAGGTCATGCGAGATGATGGATAGCAATTTATTCTTTTCGTCATTAAGCACTTTCATTTCGGCTGTTTTTTCTTCTGCCGATTGCTTCTCAATCTCATAATTCCTTCTTATTACGTAAAACGTAAATAAGATAACTCCTACTACAGTGACATAGGCCGAGCTAAGATCAACATATCGATCAAGTTTCCTGGTGTAGGTAAACGGTACCCAGTTACCATGTTGGTATTGAAGATAATGCAACACCAAAAGGATCAGGATATTACTTGTCACTGCAATCCAATACCGTTTAACGGGTACAACAGCAACCATGATAACCATCACCAATACAAAGAAAAGATCTGTTGGGCCATCTACACCGGAGTTTAAAAAGTAGTTGACAGTAAACAGAACAAGACTTGTAGAGCAAAATATAAAGATGCCTATACCGGTATACGCTTTGATCCTGGACGCGAGATAGAGAACAATAACAATCAGTAGAGTTCCCGCGCTTATCAAAGCGATGTCGGGAAGGCCTACAAAAAAATTCAAGGGAATGTTATAGACAAGGGCAAGAATGCATATCAGGCAGATGGAGTGAAAAATCCGGGTTGTTAGCGGCAAATCCTTTCCATTCCCAACCAGGCGGGACCAAATCCCTGAAATCTTATCAAAAACTACCAACCTGCAAATGAATAATTGTAACTATCGTAAAAAACACGCTTCGGAATGCTAAGACGGGTTAATTATACGAATTTAAAACTATTATGTTTAAAATTTTAGTTGCTGGAGCTTGGTATTGAACTTGGATTTAGCGGTGTCGCTAACTTTTATAAAGGATGTCGAAGAAATATTTTTAGTGTTAATAAAAAAGCAGCGGTGAATTTGCCGCTGCTTTTTTCAATTGATTATTTATAATCCGGATTTTGTATCAGGACACCTCCGCTCTTATCAATTTCTGTTTGAGGGAGTGGCCAGTGGTAAAACTTATCCTCAAAATGATAATTAATGAGGGTTGATTTTACCGCGTTAAGCACAGGGCCGGCAATGTGCCATCTTAACAAATCGTAATGGCGTAAACCTTCAAAAGCAAGCTCAACACGGCGTTCATGCCTGATGCGTTCGCGCATCTGATCTTTAGTGTAACCGGCCGGATAGGCAGGCATATTTGCACGTGCACGCAAATCGGCCATGGCTTTATAAACTGTTGCATCCGGACCTGCAATTTCATTTTGCGCTTCCGCGTACATCAGCATTACTTCGCCTAAACGTAATATAACTGCGTCCTGCTGGCTAAGGGTGGAGAAACCATAAGGTATGTTATTAGGCTCCAGGAACTTGATAATACCGTAGCCTGTAGGCCTAAGGTTTGAAGGATGGTGAACTTTGCCAGGGCCAAAATAAACTGAATCAGCATATACGGTTTTAGCAAGCCTTGGGTCGCGGTGATTGAACTGGTTTTTAGTATCAGTTAACGGCGAAGTACCGTACGGTTGACCATCAGTACACTCGTAGGCATCTACCATGTTTTGCATTGGCGCGCAGGCGTCCCAGTCGCCATAATACATATCCCACGGAGCTGTATTGTTTGGCGCCAGGAAGTTAACCGAAAACATGATCTCGGTGTTGTTTTTCTGAGTAGCATCCCTGAAGATGTCTTCAAAATTGGTGCTTAATTTGTATTGGCCCATCAAATCAAGACAAAGGTCGCGCACCTGGGTTAGCATGGTAGCGTCAGCAGTACCGGTGTTACCGAAAGCTGCAAATAGTAATACCCTTGCCTTTAAAGCTTTGGCAGATGATGCCGCGGCATGGCCACCATTAGCGTAATAAGCGTTGCTGCTCAAATTAGCAATGCCATAATCAAGGTCGGCAGTGATTTGGGCAAGTACTTGCGCAGCAGGCACCTTAGGTTGCTTTTGGTTGCTCAGGTCAAGCGGCTGTACTACCAAAGGCACATCGCCATAAATGCTGTATAATTGGAAGTAAAGAAATGCACGGATAAACCTTACTTCGCCTTCGTAAATTTTACGCTGGCTATCAGAAATATCCGCGCCTTTGTAACCGCCTAAATTTTGCAGAAACAGGTTTACCCTGGCAATGCCAACATAGCTATCATTATAAATAGCAGTTTCGTAACCGCCGGTTGTAGGGTTAAAATTACCCTGTACAAAATCTTTAGCGGCGCCCGAATTAAATTGGTTATAGCCGTTATCGGTAAACCCATCCCTAAAGCCCATGCCATAGGAAAATTCTTCTGTTTGAAGTGAAGCGTAAACAGCCGCTAAAGCTGCATCAAAATCCGCCTTTGTTTTATAGAAAGTTGAAGTGGCAATCTGGTCGTTAGGATTAAGGTCCAGTGCCTTTTTACATGCGCCTAAAAACAGCGATGTAATTAATATGATGGTTATTATAATTCGATTTTTCATGGGGCTAATTAAAAGGAAACGTTCAAACCAAAAGAGTAGATTTTATTTTGCGGGTACTGCACCTGGTCGCCGCTGCCATAACGTTCAGGGTCAAGGCCTTTAAACTTGGTAATAGTTAACAAGTTATCGCCTGCAAAATAAACCCTTAACCTGTTGATACCTATCTTTTTGGTAAGCTGCGACGGAAGGGTATAACCAAACACCAGGTTTTTAAGCCTTAAGTATGATGCATCCTGCAGGAAATATGAAGACCGGCGACCGATTTTATCAGGTGCACTTTGGCCGAAATAAAGGCGTGGCATAGTGGTTGAAGGATGCTCTGGTGTCCAGGCGTTCAGCCAATCTGTAGTTGGTGATGATCCCTGTACAAAAGGTATAGTACCCCAGCCAGACACATATGATTTAACGCCATAAACGCCCTGCATCATGGCCGACAAATCAAAACCTTTAAAGCTGGCTGATAGGTTAAATGAGTAGTTTAATTTTGGATAAACGCCGCCAATAATGGTTCTATCATTCTGGTCAATTTTGCCGTCACCGTTTACATCTTTGTATTTTAAATCGCCTGGTAGTGTAGAGTCAGAAAACTGTTTAGGGGAGTTAGCTACTTCCTGTGCCGACTGGAATATGCCGATAACCTGCAACATGTAGAATGAATTCCATGGCTGTCCGTTTTGGTTAATGGTATAGTCACCAATTTCGGTCTGACCAAATTTTACCAGCTTATTCCTGTTATGATCAACGTTTGCGCCTACATTAAAGGCTAAACCTCTTAAAGCACCGTCAGTTATTACGTTATTATATGATACACCAAGTTCAATACCTCGGTTATTCACCGAACCATCATTAATAGTAGGGGCGCTCAAGCCAACAGCCGCTGTAACCTGGGCCTGTCGTAAAATATCAGATGTTGTTTTGTTATACCAATCGGCAGTTAAGTTAAAGTTTTTGAAAACGGTAACATCCAGGCCAATATCAGTCATGGTGGTAGTTTCCCATTTAATGGCCGGGTTGTTCAGGTTTTGCTGAGCTACACCGGTTACCAATGTTGAATTGTCAAAGGAATAGTTACCGGTGAAATTCAGTAAGGCCTGGTATGGATAATTGGCGCCGTAGCCATTAATAACTATATTCTGATTACCCAATTGCCCCCATGACCCTCTTAGTTTGAAGTTATCCAACCAGGTTAAATTCATGGCTTTTACAAAGGGCTCTTCTGTAACACGCCAGCCTGCCGAAAACGATGGAAACACGCCCCATTTGTTTTTACCGGCAAATTTTGAACTTCCGTCATCGCGCACGTTAGCCTCTAACAGGTAACGGCCCAGATAATCATAATTTAAACGGCCGAAGTACGACATTAAAGCCCATTGATTGCTGCTGCCATAAGCATTTTGTATGTCCGAACCGCCTGCATTTAACTCTTGCAGATCAAGGTCTGGAAAGTTTTTACGGTAGCCCTGCAGGTATTGATATTTACTTTGCTCAATACTGTAGCCAACTTGTGCCTTAAGGTTATGCCCATGGAAATTATGTGCGTAGTTTAAATAACTGAATAAGTTGGTGTATACTGTTTGCTCATCCTGATCGGTTAAGCCTTTACCAAGGTCAAGCGAGGTAGCCAGTTGATTAGTTTTAAAGTTATACTCATCAAGGGTGGCTTTAAAATCCTTGTACTTATTCATGTTGAAGTTTACGGCACCTTTAGTATACCATGAAAAGTCTTTGTTAAACTGAACTTCAAACCAGCCCTGAGCATTTACCGCATAATCATTAGTGATCCTCCGGAAGTTTTGATCCAATACAGCTATAGGGTTTTTGTTGTTGTACTCAAAGTCGTACGCTTTGTAGGTGTAGTGTCCGCTGCCATCAGTAAGGTAAGGGCCGTAAGTAGGAGCCTGCGACATGGCCGAAAGGAAAAGGTCCATAGATGAACCGTCCCATTGGCTTGGCGATGAAGGGTTACCGGCCACAGCGCCCCTGGTACCTGATTTTAGCAATACGTTAGTCCCAAATTTGATATGGTCGTTGATTTTTGAAGTTAAATTGATACGTGCGCTATATCGTTTGTAATCAAATCCCCGCTCAATACCATCCTGATCAACATAACCTAATGATACATTGTAAGTAGTTTTTTCGCTGCCACCACTAAAAGTCAGGTTGTGGTTTTGTGTTACCGCTGTCCTGAAGATGAGGCTTAACCAATCGGTATTCGGATAATGCAGCCTGTCTGTACTGGTACGATACAGGTCGATCTGGTCTTGCGGATAAAGCGAACCCGGGTCAGTAGTACCGCTGTTGATGCGGGCCTGGTTAAACATCTCCATATATTGGGCGGAGTTGGTTACCAGTTTAAACATTTTAGTAGGACTGTTATAGCCTAAATTGCCATCATAAGTAACAGACATTTGGCCGGCTTTGCCTTGTTTGGTTGTTACCAATACCACACCGTTTGCGGCCCTTGAACCATATATGGAAGCCGAAGCTGCGTCTTTCAGAACAGATATGTTATCGATATCGGTTGGGTTAAGATCAGCAAAGTTACCAGGCACGCCATCAATCAACACCAATGGATCTGAACCTGCACCGCTAAACGTGCTGTTACCACGGATACGGATAGATACAGCCTCGTTTCCCGGCTCGCCCGAACCTGTGTTTACCTGTACACCCGGGGCTAAACCTTCAAGCATCGACGCTGTATTCACTACAGGGCGTTTATTCAGTGTTTCGCCGGTTACCGTTGCTACGGCACCTGTAAGGTTTACCTTTTTTTGTGTACCATAACCAACCACCACAATTTCGTTAAGTGCCGATGTTTGTTCTTTAAGCACTACATCAATTTTGGTTTGGTTGCCAACTGGTATTTCCTGGTTAATGAAGCCTACAAATGAGTAAACAAGTACGGCGTTATTATCCACAGTAATGCTATAATTACCGTCAATATTGGTTTGCGCTCCTGTGTTGGTGCCTTTCACCTTTATGGTTACCCCCGGTAAAGGGGCACCTTTCTGATCTTTTACCGTACCTGTAACTGTTATCACCTGGGCCGGTTTTTTTTCGGCAGGTTTGGGGGTAACTACAATGGTGGTATTGTTAATGACATAACTAAAAGGCTGATCACGAAAGCACTCGCGCAATACCTCTTCAAGTGCTGCATCCTTAAGGTCTACACTTACGGGCAACGCCTTTTTTAGCATTTTGGTGTTATAAAGCACGCTATAGCCGCTTTGCCTGTGGATGTCCTTAAGCGTTTCCACCAGCGAAGCATTATTTTTACTTAGGCTTATCCTTTGTGCAAATGTGGTTGAGGCACTTACCTGAAGTATCGAAACCAGACACAAAAAGAACGACAATTTCATGAACAGAAATATTTTTGATACAGCACGGGGTATCTGCCCGCGCCTTAATGCAGTAGAATTTTTGTACATTTGAATGTTAGGTTAAATAATTGGTTGTGAGAAAAATGATCGTTAACTGACCTGATTTGCTACCCGTAGCATTGTGCCAGGGGCGGTGCGAACGCTCCTGGCCATCTTTAAGGATAGCATTATGTAAGTAGCTGATTACTTCATAATGATAACCCTCCTTCCTTCAATTTTGTAATGGATACTACCGGTTAGCTTAATATTATCAAGCAACTCTTTAATATCCTTGTATTTTGATATAGTACCACCAAATTCGTTTTCCTGAACCTGGGCATCCTGATATTCGATATCCACATTGTACCAGCGGCTTACCTGCTTCATGATATTCACAATACTTTGATCATGAAATACAAAAAAGCCATTGATCCATGCCATGTTTGCTTCAACATCGGCCTTTTGTACCTTTATTGATGAACCGTTTTGATTTACACTGCCTTGCTGACCCGGTAACAGCATTACTGCCGCCTGGCCCTTGCTCATTTTAACTGAGCCTTCAAGCAACGTGGTGGTGATTTCCTGGTTATCGTTATATGCGTTAATGTTAAAGTGGGTGCCAAATACCTGTACCTGCGTACCGTTGGCTTTAACTATAAATGGATGCGCCTTATCTTTTGCGACCTCAAAATAGGCCTCGCCGGTCAATTCAACTTCGCGGTTGGTCCCGTTAAAAAACTCCGGAAACCTGATTGATGAAGCAGCGTTGAGCTGTACTTTGGTGCCATCTGCCAGTATAACCTGGTATTGACCGCCACGGGGGGTGGTAATGGTATTGATTTCAGGGATGTCTTTTTGTCCCTTTTCGCCAGCTTTTCTGTCAAATTTATAAACCACTACGCCATTGCCGGTTTTATTTACTGTCACCGCCGATTGATTTGCCAGTGCTCCATTTTTTGCATCGTCCAGTACAATCTGTGATCCATTGGCTAAGGTGAGGTAGGCCTTGTTGCTGCCTGGAACAATAGGTTTTGGGTGGTTATTTGCTGTCAGGTTTACATTACCAGTTTCCTGATTTTTTTTAGCCGGGATAAAAAGCAATCCTGCTGATAGAGCCACCAGTAAAACTGCCGCTATTTGCAACCACCTGCTTTTATAAATTTTGTGTTTGCTTATTGGTACTACTTTTCGGTTTTGGTTTAGGCGTTGCCATATACGGGCGCGTACATCGGCTTCATTAGCATCTTCATCATCCCAACCTTCTTCGGCCAATAGCATTTCATCGCGGTATGCATCCAATAGCTGTTTTTCAGCATCGGTACATTGGCCGCTCATGTATTTCTCATACAGTGCCAGGAACTCGTCTTTGGTTATCATTAGGTTGTAATTGCAGGTTTATATGGTGTTAGTGTAAATTTCATGCAGGCACACACATACATTTTTTGATTTTTTTTTACAGGCTGTCTTAAGTGTTGAATTATTCCTAATTTTATCCGACCAGTTATATGTATAATACCCCTGTTAGTGATCCGGAGCTTTGGCTTGCCGTTCGTAACGACGATGAGCATGCGTTTGCTATGCTTTTTGACCGCTACTGGGTGAGGTTGTATAAAACTGCCCTAAGATACCTGAAAGACCGCGAGCAAAGCGAAGAGGCAGTACATGATGTTTTCCTGAATATTTGGGAACGCCGTGGCCAACTGGAAATAGAATCTGTTCCTAATTTTTTATTATCGGCCATTCGCTATCAGGTATATAACCGTATGCGTGCCGCGAAGCCACCCGTAACCTTAGAACTTGGCGACCTGGAAATGAGCAACCTGCCAGATTATAACCAGGGCGATTTCCGTATCAAAAACCAGGAACTGTTAAAGGAGCTAAGTCAGTACCTGGAAAAACTACCTAAACGCTGCCAGGAAATATTTTATATGAGCCGTATGGACAACCTGAGCAATCAGGAAATAGCCGGCCGCCTCGGAATATCCAAACGAACCGTCGAAAACCAGATAACCATGGCCTTGAAACATCTGCGGAGCTGCTTTAAACAAGTATCGACTATCCTTTGCCTATATTATATGTTTTTTAAATAGTGACCAGATACTGCACGGCACACTTTGCTTACTTTCCGGTAATTGTTCAATTCTCATATAATCAAATCGCTCAGAACGCATTTTGGACGGTATGATATACCGGGAATTGTTCTATTAATCTCGTTAATTGTCCATTGATGGTTAACACTCACTGCATTTACTTTGTATTGATTTAAATACTTGTGAAAATGAGAATAGTAACCATAGAAGAGCATGTTTCATTTCCTGAAATGAGCGGATTTTTGCCGGCTGATATACTTAGTAAAAGACGACATTCGACTGCTGCTGCACATATGATGCCCAAGCTGGCCGACATCTCCGGCGAACGTTTAACCTCGATGGACCAATGTGGTATTTCGATGCAGGTGCTTTCAGTCGAAAACACAGATGTAAATTTATTAGATAGTACCGCCGCGCCATATTTTGCCACAAAATATAATAACATGCTGGCCGAAAAAATCAGCGATCACCGCGGGCGTTTTACTGCGTTTGCCCATCTCCCGATGACCGCGCCGATGGCTGCCGCAGATGAGTTAGAACGCACGGTAAACGATTTAGATTTCCGAGGCGCGATGATCAGGGGCCTTACCAACGGCGAATTTCTGGATGCGCCAAAATTTGCGCCAATATTTGAAAAAGCCGAAAAACTTGGTGTCCCAATCTATATCCATCCCGGCCTGCCGCCGCAAGCAGTAATGGATGCATACTATAGTAATGTTGGCGGTAAAACGGGAGCGTTTGAGGCGATAGCATGCTGGGGATGGGGCTGGCATTCTGAAACGGCAGTCCACGTACTTCGGCTTTTAGCAGCAGGTACATTTGATAAGTATCCGAAGCTGAAAGTAATCATCGGCCACATGGGTGAAATGCTGCCTATGATGTGGGTGCGGTCAAATCGCGCTTTTCAGCCGGGCAACGGGGCCGCGAATCAACGCACACTGGAGGATACTTTTCGTGAGCAGTTGTATATAACCACAAGCGGCTTTTTTACACAGCCACCACTGCAACTGGCCCTGGATACTATCGGTATCGACAACATTATGGTGTCGGTAGATTATCCTTTTAGCAGTAATCAGATGGGTATTGATTTTTTGAATGAAATACAACTTCCGCCCGATCAGGTAGCAAAAATTGCACACCAAAATGCCGACAAGCTTCTTGGACTTTAAGTTAAATAGATTTACATCAGGTTATGTTTTGCTGATTATGCAATATTAAAACTCCCGGTCGTTTAATTCGCTGTTAGGTAATTTTAGCTTACTGGTAAAACGGTTGAGGTTAAAACTCAGGTTGATCAATAACACATTGGTTTCATAAATGTAATTAGTGGTGGTATAGAAGTCGGTACCCGAAGTGGTGATCCGTTGCCTGGCCGCGTTAAAAATGCCGATATTTTGCCAAAGTAATGATGCTGCCAAACGGCCGTTCATGAAAGTTTTCTTTACCGAAGTATTGGGAATAAAATACCGGGAATCTTCGCCCTGCGCCGTAGGACGTTTGGACAGGTAGTTGAAATTAGCCTGCGCGCTCCAGGTTTTACTAAACTGGAAAGCTGTGTTCATATTCAATGTATAGGCCAAGCGCTGGTTGTTAACGGCAAAAGGCTGATCAAGAATGCGGATATCGCCACTAATATGGTAATTATAGGCGTTGGCGCCTAAATATAAGCTCCACCATTTTTTGAGTTGCAGGTTAGTCCCCATTTCCACACCTATTTGGTTGGCAACGCCTGCATTGGTGTAAACCCGGTTTAGTATGGTATCGGCATAAACACTGTTAAGGCGCTGTATCGGGTTTTTGATATGCTGATAATAACCGGTTAAAAAAAACGTACCCGATTTAAAGCTGTGTGTTAAACCCAGTTCTGCCTGATCAATAAATTCGGGTAGCAGGTCGGGGTCGCCTTCTTCCAGTGTTTCCGAATGCTCGCGCTCGGGGATAGGGTTCAGCTCCAGGTTGGTGGTGCGGTTAATGCGTCTGCTGTAATCGGCCTTAAGCTTCCAACCCTCGCTTAAATTATACTGTATCAATACCGACGGAAAGAGGTTTGATAAGTTGAGCCGGTGTATTGTTGGATCATAGGAAAGGGTAACCGACCGGCTGGCATATTCATACCGCAGGCCTCCGTTATATTCCCATTGGCCCGATTTACCTGTATACTGACTGTAAACAGAGTTGATGACATTTTTTGCATGCAGGCTGCCTTGAAATTTGGCAGCATCCGGCTGCGACGTGGGAGGTGTAACTAAATAATCAAACTGCCCGTCTTGTGTATCATATCTTAGCTGATAACCGCTTTCCAGCTTGCCTTTTCCTATGGGTAGGCTATAATCTAACCTGAAACGATAACC
This sequence comes from Mucilaginibacter endophyticus, assembly GCF_003351025.1. GTDB lineage: Bacteria > Bacteroidota > Bacteroidia > Sphingobacteriales > Sphingobacteriaceae > Mucilaginibacter > Mucilaginibacter endophyticus. Next base: position 1,071,693 of record NZ_QPCG01000001.1, read on the forward strand.
CGTAATAGGTCTTTTGTAAGGATTATATACATATTGAATAGTATCGGCTGTGTTGGGATAATGCAGGTTCCGGTTTTTGGTGTTGCCGTAAAGATCTGCGTGTTCATAAACCATACCCGCAGTCAGGGTTGATTTATCATGAAAAGTATGCGTATAATCCAGGTTGGCCAGTGCAAAGCTACCCTCTTTTGTTTGGAGGTTGGAATTATAATAGGTTGTATTTTTAATAAGCGCATTATTGCTCAGGTTTGATGTAGTGTTGTGATAGAGGAGATCGGCAACACGATCCTGGTAGCGTTGGCCCAGGAACAGGCCTCCCGAGAAAACATTGGCCGCGTCTGCCGTGAAGTTGATGGATGCACGACCTGCATAATTGTACTTTTTGAAACTGCGTTCTCCGGTTGAAGGGAAGCGGGTGATAGTGCCTGCAGCAAAGTTTTTAGTGTAAACATCACCTTCACGATACCCGGCATTGTCGTTGCGGTTATAGTTACCACCTACCGAAATATCCCATTTGCCTTTACGGTAATTCAGGGTAGCATCGGCACCAAAACGCACCGGTTTACGCGTATTGCCGAAATAGCCGGTGCTGGGTAGGCCTCCCTGTACATTGGTTGCCAGTGTTATGCCATCTGTTGCGCCTTTTTTTGTGATGATATTGAGAATGCCACCCCGCCCGTCGGGATCGTATTTAGCCGATGGCGAGGTAATTACTTCAATATTCGCTATCGAATTAGCGGGTATTTGCGAAAGCACGGTTTGCGCATCGGTAATAACTGGTTTGCCATTTACAAGCACCATAAAGCTTTCTGAACCTCGCATGCTGATGTTCCCTTCGCCATTAACAGATACTGATGGCAGGTTTTTGATCACATCAATAGCCGAGCCACCGCGGGCTGCTTCAAACTGACCGGCCCTGTAAACTTGCTTGTCGATTTTATTAACAGCATTTACCTGCTGGCCTTTTACATTAACTTCGTTCAGCAGTTTACTGGCCGGTTGCAAAAGTACGTCGCCGAGATTGAGTTGCTGGCCTTTAGTTAAGCGGATGTCTGTTTTGATGATATCGCGATAGCCGATGAAGGCAATTTTTAAGCGATAAGTCCCGGCTGCTATTTTCCCGAACCAGAAAGTGCCGTTGGCTTTGGTAACTGTACCTGTCACCAGGGCCGAATCGCCGGAGCGGATCATGGCAACGCTCGCATATGCTATAGGCAGATGGTTCTGGTTATCTAAAGCTCTGCCTTTTAGCTGGGCGGTTTGTGCAAAAAGAAGTACCGGGCTGCAAAGCAGAAAAAAAGCAAACAGTTTTTTCATGGCTGATTCTTGCCCAAAAATACCCTGACGTTTGCAGGGTACGCGGTAGTATTGCAGCCTTGTACGGTATATTTAGTGCCTGGACTGTGATAATTCGCGGTATGCCCCCGGGGTAAGGTTAGTATTGGTTTTAAAAAACTTAACAAAGTGGGAGGTATCGGTGAAATGCAATACATGCGCAATCTCTTTGATCGGGTGATCTGTGGCCGATAATAAGGTTTTAGCCTCCAGCAGCAGGCGCTCAGTCAGCATCATCGACGGGGTTTTGCCGTTAGCTTCGCGGCAAACCTGGATAAGCTGGTGTGTGGATACATTCAGTTCGTCTGCATAATCCTTCACATTTTTTGCCCCAGCATCAGTATTATGTAACAGGCTCTTGAACTGGTAATATAAGGCGTTTGCGGGCGGCTTTGGGCCCTTGCCAGAAAGTGCGTCGGTTTTTTCCAGGAGCAGGCGCATATAAGCCATTAGTACCGGGATCTCTGTTTGGGTTTGCGTGTATTCTTCATGAAATAAGGCCAGTAACTGCATATAAGCGCGGCTATCCTGCACATCTATCAGAATATTTAGCTGGTAAACCAGTGCAAGTAGTTGGGCGTCAAGTAATTCTTCCTTAAATAGCACCACATAACCTTTGGGTATGCGAGTGAAATTCCAGCAATGCGTTTGCCCTGGTTTCAGGAAAAATATCATGGGCGGGTTTACCTCGTATGTAATATCATCTATCACATGCTCGCCGGCGCCGTCGCTCAAAACAATCAGCTCAAAATACCCGGCGTGTTTGTGCGGTACAGTGGGTTTAATCACCTCCTTAAAAGGACTGATCTTTAAAACCTGCTCCTGGCTAATCTTTGATTTAAACGGTAATATGCTCATGTCTGCTCAAAAATAAGCAACGTAATAAGATCTTCACTGCTTGCGCAGGGTAACTTTTTCGTGTTTGATAGTACTATTATATCCACTGCATGAAATATCTGCCTGAACCATATCAATTAATATTACGTTTAGACAGATTATATATAATTATAATAGGGAAGGAGCTTACTTATTTGCATGGCATTTCTTTCTATATTTATCAGTTGATATAATTAACGGGGTTATATATTTTGTATAGTTGTATCTTGTTTAAAGAGTACCGATAATAAATCGATACAAATAATAAAAATGCCGCTAAAAAGCTCTTTTTTTAAATTCTTAGTAATAACACTGTTTTTATTCCCATGGCGGGTATATGCCTATACGCCCTACCAGGTAGTTTACCTTAAAAACTACAACGCTACGGAAGGCTTGCTCAGTTCAAGGGTTAATTATATCATGCAGGACAGCCGGGGCTTTATCTGGATAGCCACAGATAAAGGCGTAAGCAGGTTTGATGGGCAGCATTTTAAAAATTTCACATCGGCCGATGGCCTGGAAAGCAACGAATGCTTCCGGATAGCCGAAGATAATTACCACCGGATTTTTTTTTACTGCAGTAATTATAAGGTTTGTTATTATGAAAACGGACTTATACATAAGCTTAATTCATCTCAAAAGGTAATTGTATTACCTTTTGCCAATTTCTTTTTTAACCGCTATAACGAGCTTTGTGTAAATTATAGGCTAAGTACAAAAGTATATCACTTTGACGAGCTAAAATCAAAACGGCATACCCTGCGGCACTTGAGCGGGTATATTTATGGTTCGGACGGAGAGGAGATTATCCTATCTGAAAATGACCTTGATATGCTCGAAAAAGAGCTGTCGGAAGGCCAGCTAAACTATGAAACAGCTAATAACAATACCAGGCCTTACAGATTAGCTATTGAACAAAATCACCTGTTATTGATAACTAAAGACTGGGTGCATGTTTATCAGTATGAAAGAAGCGGGATCATTCCTCTGGAGAAATTCGCCTTTACCGGTAACGTGACCTCAGTTTACCTCACCGGGAAACATACTTTTGCCGTTACCACTGTAAAACAAGGCACATATATTATAGACTATATTACCGGCGAACGAAGAAACTATCTTAATAATCATATCACCACCTCAACCCTTATCGACAGGGAAAATAATTTATGGTTCGGCAGTTATGATAAAGGCTTTTTTTTAAGTACCAATCCCGAAGTAAAGGTTATTGATCAGGAAAGCGGTTTGGCAAATGAAGACGCTTTAAAATTGGGAATTGCGGGAGGCTATCTTTTTGCCGGGCACGTTTTAAGCACGCTGAGTTATATAAAACTTGATGCCAATCCAAGGCCACCCATAGGCACTATATCCTTAAATCAAAACCGCTCTGATTTTAACAGGATCACCAATTTACTTACAATTCCGGGTAACAGGCTTATCATAGGTACGGATAATGGCTTATTCGGATTAGATGTTTCCAATAAAAATCCGTCATCATGGCGTCCCAAAAATTATTTTTCGGGTCCCATAAAAGGAATTGCTCAGCGGCCTGATACAGTGTGTTTTATTTCACAAAATTCTGTTGTTGTATTGTCAAAGCAATTCAAACGCATAAAAGGCTACAGATTTAGGCCTGTACGCATGACATCCCTTGCCTGGTTTAACAACAAGCTGCTGATAGGTTCGCTTTATGGGTTGTACCGTTTACTACCAGCTACTAATGATATTACTTATGTACGGCTATTGGCTGATAAAGGGATAAATGTTGTCAAATGCCTGGCCTCAAATGATGAGGTATATGCAGTCGGTACCGAAGCCCAGGGCTTATTTTTATTAACCGGAGAAAGAACGCTGCAATTTAATTCGCCTCTTATCTCTTCTGGCGATATTCGTAAATTGGTATGGACAGACGCTAACACCCTATGGGCTTGTACGGCAAATGGTGTAAGTGTTATTAGCTTCAGTAATAATTATCATAACTACAAGATAAGTCTAATCAATACCAGTAATGGGCTTCCGTCAGATAATGTGGCTGATGTAGTAAAATACGGTCTTAATTATTATATAGCGACAGACAGGGGCATAGCGGTTACTCAAAACCTGGGGAACAGGCACCTGCCCAGACCAATATTGATTAATGATGGAGTGCCCGGAGCTCAAAATAGGTTTACTTATGGCCAGCCGGTTGTGTTTAATTGCGTTGCCCTGTCCTACAAAAGCATGGGTAAAATACAATACCGGTTTAGGCTAAAGGGTGTTGATAAAAACTGGAGTGTAGCACCCACCGGCGAAAAAAGGTTTGACTTGTTGCCTCCGGGGAACTATGAGCTGGAAGCAGTGGCGGCCGACCGTTTTAACCAGTTAAGCCCGTCGCTTATTTTTCAGTTTACTGTGATGCCTTTATGGTACCAGCAATTATGGTTGCAGGCCCTGGCCATCATAAGCGCGATAGTTATAGTGTTTTTGCTGGTACGCAAATACTACCTGTCCATCATCGGCTTGCAAAAAAAGGACTATGAAAACGAGCTTGCCCTGCAACGCGAACGTCAGCGGATTAGTAGCGAAGTACATGACGATTTGGGGGCTAGTATATCTGGTATTAAGCTACGAACCGAACTGTTGAGCCGGAAGGTGGCCGATCAGCCCAATTTTCAGGAAATAGATGGTATTCATGAAGCTATTACTGATATATCTACCCAGATGAGGCTCATTATCTGGAGCCTTGACCCGGAAAACGATGAGGTAAGTAACCTGGCCAACTTTATTCATAAACAAGCCGTTAAGATATTTGAATTCAGCGATATAAACCTTCATGAAAATACCTCGGTTGGTGAAACTGTGACTATAATCAGTGGCGAAAAGAGGCGGCAGATATACCTGCTTGTGAAAGAAGTTTTAAATAATATTGTTAAACATTCCAACGCGCGAAACGCCTATCTGACAATCAACCTGTACAAGGAGCGGCTGCATATTAGCATCCGTGATGATGGCCGCGGCTTTGACCCGGATATTCGTAAGCATGAAACCATGGGTATTCGTAATATTCACGCGCGTGCAAAAAGGTTAAATGCCGAGTTGAAGATTGATACAGCTCCCGGAAAAGGCACCTCCATAAGCATTAAGCTGAGCCTTTAACTACCCCATAATAGGTATAACGAAAGCCGGGACAAATTAAGATATTAGCGTTTTATATTTACCGAAGGCATGCTCCAGATCATTTTAATAGAGGATAATTTACATTACCGGCGCGGACTGGAACAGATTATTCATGACATGAGCGGAGTGAGTTTGATGGGATCATATACCAATGCCGAATCCGTATTAAAAAAGATAGATCAGCTTAAACCGGATATTTTCATAGTTGATATCAATCTTGAAGGTATGTCGGGGATTGAATTTATACGGCGGGCTAAACCTTTTCTGCCGGGCACCGAATTTTTAGTATGCACTATAAACGACGATAATACCAATATTTTTGAATCGTTAAAGAGCGGCGCGACCGGTTATATGCTCAAGGAATCATCGGCAGATGAGATCAGGAGCGCGATAACGGAAATAGCGGCGGGTGGCTCACCCATGAGTGCCTATATCTCGCGCAGGGTAATAGCATCATTTAATACAGCGTCGGCAAAACCTGCTGTCGTTTCTGCGGAGAACCTCACAGAACGTGAGGTTGAAGTACTTAACCACCTGGCGCGCGGCCTGCAGTACAAAGAAATTGCAGATCGTCTTGAAATTTCTACAGGCACAGTTAAAAAGCATATCCGCAATACCTATGTTAAGCTGCAGGTACAAAACAAAGTGGAAGCCATTAATAAATTCAGGGCTATCTGATATACCACTTTTTCAGTATTGCACAAAACGATGGTTAAAACTAATTTAGCATCATAAAGAAACTGAGGGGTGGAATTTAAATTTGCTACCTTTTAGTGATTTAAAACCTAAACCTTATCATAAATCTAAATTCGTGGCCGTTAGGTTGCGGGTTTCTTTGCTACAAGCAAAGAAAAGTAGCTAATTTCAGTTTGCATCATATTGCGATCTGAAATTTTTTTTATAAACTTTTTCCAACTGAAAAGTTTATAGTTTAATCCGCTCATAACATCAAAAAAATAATCGATAATTTTCACGGTAGAGAACCTTAACTTTCCGTTTTTAGGCTATCCGTGCCTGCAAGCTTATATGCGTTTAAATTTAAAGTCGAATTAATTGTAGAGGGAGAGAGAAGAAACCGAAAGGAGGGTTATTTTGAAAGATAAGAGGATTTATGCATCCTGAACTTTTCCCTGGTCGTGTTTGGTAATCCAAAAATAGAGGCTGATCATGATGATAATGTATATGATGATATTGAAGATGGTGTGATGATCAACAATGCGGTTGGCCTTTTTGCTCCAGAATAAAGCCAAAAGTACAAAGCGCATGATATTTAAAGTCTGGATAACCAGGATTCCGGATACCAGGAAAATCATCTTCTGCTTTAGTTGTTTAGGGTAAGAAATGACAAAGGCAGCAAAAAAACTCATTAATCCTAATCCCAGGCAGGAGTAAACAACCTCGATAGAGCCTTTACCAGCCACTAATAGCTGAGTCCCGTTATGTATAGCTGTGAAGCCCAGCCAGTTTAAAATTTGCGTACTACAGCTTAATAAAAACCAGCGTAAGCTCTGGATATAATTAAGGTTATTGGCCAGGAAAGGATAATAATGATTTCCCGGGCTGGTAACGCCATAAAACAGGATATTGAAATAATAAACTATCAGAAATAAAAGCAAGAAACTAAACGCAAATTTGAGAGGGGAAACCTCCGTATATTTTTTATCTTCTTTCATCTGCGGGCCTTTAATAAGTTCATCAATTTTTACATCAACAATTAACCTGAACCAAAAGCCCTGTAAAAAGTGGAATATTACGCCGGTTCGCCCATCTAAAATACCCAGCTGAAAAATCATCCGGTAAGTAAAGTAGAGCAGCGGCCTTACATAACGCGGTAATTGCCACCATAAGTTTTTTAGCCAGGCGGTACGTTCGTCGGGCGAGCCAAACAAAGTTGGCCTGAGTGTTTGTGTTCTTAATTTTTGTATCCGTTCTACCTCTTCATTCGCCAGTAAATCGCTGTAACGGTTATGTTTGGTTATCCAAAAACTGATTTGATTTTCTTTAAGGTTTTCCTCTAAAATATGTCCATCTTTCCAAACCCCGGTTTTTCCCGGTACAATGAAACGGTGGTCCATATTTTCATTAAGATCTGAATATCCTTTGCCATACCGGATCATCTTTAACAAATAAAAAGGATAATACCCACCGTGTTTTATCCATTGCCCCTTAAAGTAATTTTTACGGTTAAAGTAAATGCCATCAATATCCCGATGGTCTTCATCTTTGAAATTGCCAAGTTTCTGTTGAAGCTCTGGTGTTACTTCCTGGTCGGCATCCAGGCAAATGACCCATGGCGTTTTGATATCGAAATTTTTAAGTGCGAAATCCCATTGTTTAGGATGATTTTCGAATGGATGCTGTAAAATAACTGCCCCTGCGTTTTGCGCTATAGTGATGGTATTATCTTCACTGCCGGAATCTAAGATGAAAACGGGCGCGTTTAAATCCCTGATGGATGCCAGTAAACGGGGCAGATGCTGCTTCTCGTTATAGGTTAAAATGATGAAGGAATATGCTGGTGTCAATAATTACGCTATCTATTATACAAACTTACGTTTTCTTCAAAGGCTTTAAACCTCTTTTAAAATATTGGCTGCAGTAAGGATCTTGTGGATGGCCAGCATACTGATATAACTCCAGAATATGTTGTTGATGATAAATTCAAAGCTAAGTCCGCGCCACATGATCTGGAATAATCCGCTAAAAATCAAGGCAGTGCCCAGGATATAACCGCCGAAGAGTTTCTCGGCCTTTACCGAAATTATTTGCGCAATAGCCCCATAAACCAGCATAATTACGAATATACCCGGAGCGCCGGCGGTGAGATAAGCGTCGACAATAAAAGCTGGTTTAGCCGATACCGAGGAGGCCCTGTTAACTACACCAGCGTCAAAAACGCGCTCCATCACCAGGTCTTCGGTAATAGGTTTTGCAGGCCAGAAAATACGTGGTACAAGTGCTATTGCTGATTGTTCGAACAGCTTAGTTCCGTAAAAATCAATATTTTTTGGCGTTGATTGCGTGAATTTGATGAACATATCAATTTCGCTGAGCCTGAAGACCAAAAAGCCCCAGTTAGAGTCATCTTCGTCTCCTGTATTTGCACTGTTTATAGCAGCGTCAAGGGCAAGTTGTGTCGCCTCATCGGTAGATGCATCCCCCGACCACGCGTTTTGCCGGAAAATACGGTTATAAGTGGGGAGGAACATGAATAAAAGTAATAGCGCCGGAACAAAAATGCCGATCACGATTTTTTTATAATTAGGATATAAGAAAATTCCCAAAACCAGTACGCTTATGATAATGGGCTCTTTAAATCCCGATGTTAAGGCCTGGTAAAAATTAAATATGTAAAAGATGAGACAGATTAACGTGTTACCGGGCTTTTTTAACGGTATGGCGAAGGCGAGTGCCAGGGTACCTGCAATAAAACTAAGTGAACTGAATTGATTGGCAAATTGAGACAGACCAGGAACCTTGGTGAAAAGTATAGAAGCCGGGAAACTAAATACAGCAAACATCATCAAAAGATTGGCCAGCTTTTCTTTCGAGATATAATACTTTGATTTAGTTTCATAATTCATGAACATTAAAATACCTGAAGCAAAAGAGGCATGGGCCAGGCAATAATAACGCTGACATTGAGCGGTATGCACCAGCCGGTCTTTATCCATAAGGGTAGTGGTTACCTTCTCGAAGTTCTCATAACCCAACACATCCAAAAAATAAAAAATAGATGTGCAAGCCATGTAGCCTGCAAAAATGATTTGTACCATAAAAATAGGGCGCATGAGTTGCTCGGCTATGCTCCTGTCTGTCGGCAGTGGTTTTACCCATCCGGTCAGGGTCAGGAAAAATATGAGGAAAGAGCCCAGCCAGGCTACACAGTACGATAATTTAGGATCGCCGCCGAACAACATGGCTAAAGCCCAGGGTATAAATAGTACAATAATACGCTCAAGGGGCGCCTGGTTATTTTGCATATGTATTCTTCAGCGTTTTCAAGATGGTTTCGGCCTGGATTTCAAAGCTCCAGGAAGTTACCTTGGCTTTGGCGTTATTGCCTAAGTTGCTTAACCCTGTTTTGTTTTCAAGCAACAAAGATAACTTTTGAATTAAGGAAGACCGGCTTCCGGCTTCAAACATCTCTCCGTTGATACCCGAATCAACAAGATCAATCGCACAACCACATTTATCAGATACAAGTACAGGCCGGCTCGCCGCCATCGCCTCGTTAACAGCAAGGCCCCATGTTTCGTTAGGTCCTTTTGAAGGTAAGCAAAATATATCGCATGCCTGGTATATGGCTGGCATGGCCGATTGATTGCGGAACGCTAAGAAATGAACTTTTTCCGACTCAGCAGCGTTTGCTTTAAGGGAATTTTCCAAAGGCCCATTCCCAACAAACAACAGATGAGTATTTGGCATGTCCATCGATAGGAAAGCATCAAGTAAAATTTGCGGAGATTTTTTTTCCTCCAATTTACCCGCGAATAAAATAACGGTATCATTTGGTTTAATGCCAAGGCCGGACCTGATATCTGTTGCTTCCTTCGATCTGTCAGTAGCGAACCTGCTGTTATCGATAGCGTGAGGTGCAAAAAAAAGCTGATCGTTTTTTAACCCATATTTTTGAAAATATGCCTTGTTGTTAGAGCCAACGTAAAAAACATAATCAACATGGCTATACACCCAGCGCAGTACAAATGAGCGTAACAGATTTTTGAAGCCTGTTTGCCCGTCAAGTAATGTTGAATCGCCTCGAAAATAAAGCGGTATTTTATTTTTGAAATGGCGTATAACTTTCAAATGGCTATTGTAAGCCCATCCGTAAACTAAAATAGCATCGGGCTGCCAGTTCTTTATTTGGCTAATCAGATCGGGATTTACTATTCCTTTAAAATGATGTGAGCCGGGGTTGGGAGCAGTGTTTTTAACCCATTGATAAGGGTAGCCATCAAGCAGCGGAATATCCCAGGCTATTGTTTTACCGAAACCGGGATCAAACTTTTGCTGTGCCTCCTCGCCCCATGTATAAAATACCATAACCTCTATGCTTTGGCTTAGCAGCTTAAATACCGGAGCATAGTATTGAATAGGGTGGGTGGTAATAATGGCGAGGCGCATGTTAAATTTTTTCGCCCAGTGCTGTAAACGCTGGGGCCGATTTTAATCGTGACAGGATAAAATCGATGTCGCGACAGTAAATGGTGTTATAATGCCCAAATGAGGGTATCAAATTTAATCCCCTCGTAAACGGATCATACCGGTATGGCGCAAAACCCGAAGATACCAGGGTTTGGTGAATATCTTCTTCGTTAAACCCGTAACGCGAGCCACTGCCGTTCAGCTCAATGATAATGGCTTTTAGCATTGGTTGCTTTAAAGTTTCGTTCATCCCTTTAAGCACTTCCGTTTCAAAGCCTTCCACATCAATCTTAATGAGTGAGGGACAGTCGTCAGCAGTTAACGAATCTACAGTGATCACATCTATCATTTCCGCATCTGCCTTTTCATTATCAAGCACCACGTGGTTGGTGGTATCTTCATTTTTCGAAAAGCTTAACTGTCCTGCCGTTGCTCCTGCCGCGGCATTGATCATCGTAACCTTGTTTTGTAAGCTGTTCAGCCCGAGATTTTTAGCAGTTAATGCCGCTGTGGTTGACGAAGCCTCAATAGCAATGGTTTTTGCATTACTAACACCGGAGGCCAGTAAGGTGTACGAACCCGCGTTCGCGCCAATATCAAAGAAAACATCTTCCGGCGTCAAAAAGTGAAGCAGAAATGCCATGTCCTCAAATTCGTGCAGTCCGGTATAAATGTTTCCTGTTATCCCGGTAAGGCCTTTACGGACGTAAAAATTTACGTTACCTACAAAAGGCTTTATTAACAATTTTGAAGGTTGAATGCTGCTTTGAAGCTGCCAGCCTAAAAATCTCAGCAACGCCTTAAACGGATGCCTTTTACCTAAGGGATGGTTTAAAATAAAGCCGAAAGTCCTCTTAATTTTTCCCACTGATAACACGGTCAAAAAGTTTACATTGTTCTACAGTCATTTGCCTCGCAGAATATTTATCAGCGGCTTCTTCGTTATAATTAGGGAGCGGTTCATTACCCTGAACGATAGAAAGTAAAAAAGTATTGATGTCATCATCCGTAACCGTATCGTAATTATATACTTGTTTTACTCCATATTCCTTCATGATATCAATTGCCGAACTCGAGGCATTAAAGATAGCCAGTATTGGTTTCTGCGTTAGCAAATAAGGATAAATTTTCGAAGCGGTGTATTTTGGATCATCGGAGCCTGGTATGAACAGGACATCGGTCTGTTTTAGTGTGAGCAGCGTGTGATAATAACTTATCCTGTCGGTAATTTCGGTTACGTTACCGGCTACACCAAAATGATCGGCAACCGGTAAGATGCTGGGCTTGCCTTCGCCGGCGGGTGCATAGCTGGTACCAATAAAGTAGAACCTTAGCGCCTCCAAAGCTTTATTTCCCGAATCCAGTCCGGCTTTGAACGCCTTGAAAAGGGTACTTACTGCTTTTTGCATGTCTGCTCCACCACGCCCTACATATACTATATTGACGTGAGAGTCATCAAGTAGCTTGGGGAAATTGCTTTGATTTTTTTCTGCAATTTCCATATCGGGTTCAAAGGCCCCGAAGGTGATTGTTGCTGCCGGGATATGCTGAATACGAGGGTATCGGTTTTTAAGATCGGTAATGTAATGGTCGGATACGCTGATCAAACCATCCGCGCTGTTCATGGCAATAGGCTCCAGGTATTTGTTCAACCTGTATGAAAACCAGTATTTACGCGGTCGTTGGGCCTTTGGTTTATCCTGGTAATAATCCGAGTGCCAGGGGTCCTGCATGTCAATTACATAGGGAATGCCAAAGCGCTTTTTAAAATATGCTCCTAAAATACAAACGGGGAACTGCGTAGTCGAAAAATAGATTAGATCATATTGTTTCGACTTTAAAAGTGACTTGATTTTTTTCTTGTAAAACAGCAACGACCGTAATGCTATGCTACCCAAGCCAAATTTTGAAGTGAGGTTTTTGGGGAGCGCCTTTACTTTATGGATCCTGACATCGCCCGGGATACTTTGTAAAAGCAGTTGATCAATAGGGAGATCAGAATATTGTTCATCCACAATAACAACCTCTACCTCCCAGCCGTTTGCAGCAAAATAGGGAATACTCATCCTTACACGCTGCATATCAGCAGCATTTACAGGTGGGAAATAAGGGGATACGATCAGCAGTTTTTTCATAGGCTATCTCATGATCCTTTTCCACCACCGGTTGCCGCTAAGTTTTTCACGGGCCTGCGACCAATCGCAAACCTCATCAATGATGTCATAGAAGCCCTGTTGTTTTTCCGGCAGATCATTCAGTCCTATCTTTTCAATAAGCTGTGGTAAATTCTCATAAAAAGCTTGGGTACGATAGGGGGGATGCAGCGACCATAACCCCTCACCGATCCCTAAAAAGTCAATCCGTTTTAAATTATGTTGGATGAGATAGTCTGAAAGCATATGCTCAGGAAGATCAGCATTGGGATTACCTTCAATAATCGCTTTTGCCTGTCCGCGAAGCGGTGGCAGAGTCAGTATCAGTTTATCAGCATCAAATCTGCCTTTATCTATCATGAAAATCCTGGTACTCATGCCCTTTAGCTGCCATGTATAGGGGGCAACTTTCTGAACAATATCCTGACCAACCAAAATATCCGCAGGGTGCGGCGGGCCGGGCAGCGGGGAAGCAATGAGGCAACTTGAATCAGACTCGAAAAGTTTAACCGCTTCGCCAATCCAGTGCTGACTTCCTCCGCCTAAAAACATGTCCGAATCCAGGTGTAAAACGAGATTATTTTTAGCCGAGTACAATCCGAAAAAGTAGGCGTAAAACGGACCGCCCCTGAAATCTTTATCGGGCATATTCTTTTTACCAAAGAATTTATCGGCTACCTTTTGTTTCGTCGCCGGGGTATAATCAACGTAGTTTATACTCACGGCATAATTGCGCTTAACCTCGATCTTCAAAAAATCGTCCAACAGGGCTTTATTCGCCTCCCAGCCATCAGCAAAACGCCCTTTGCTTGGGCGGGTATCAACCGTTAAAAGAATGTCGTCAACCTGTGTGGCCAGCATCTCCAACTGATGCTTGAGCATAAAGCGTGCGTGCGGATAATCGCCGGGCGCAAGGTTTATCTGTAAGCTTACTTTATTTTTCAAGGGCTATACCAACTAATGAGATGAGTTTTTTAGACTCGTTTTCCCAATTGTAAAATGCTCCGGCTTCAATTGCCCGGTTTTGTGCCAATTGCAATTCCTCCGGACTATTAAGCCATTTTTCCAGCGCTTCAATTTCTGCACTATCAGGCTGTTGGGACAATTTAAAGCCGGGATTGAACAAATCATAACCCTCTTTTTGCCCTTCGGTTTCACTCGTGATAACGGGTAACTCGGATTGAATATATTGGAAAAACTTATTAGTGATGGTATAATTGCGGCTTGCCGGAGTATTCAGTTCTAAGGCCAGACCAATATCAAATTCAGTTATTTTTGTAGCGAGTTGGTTTTCCGGTACCAGATCGTGAAAAAACAGATGATGTTGGCTGGGTAGCAGTGCAATTAAACTTTGCCTGTAGGACTCCGTAACGTTTCCCAACAGGTGCAATTCAATTGGTGTTTTTAATGAATGCAGTATTTTTATAAACTGTTCCAACCCACGCCCCGGGCCTATGGTTTGTGAAAACCAAAACAGTTTTAGCGGTTTGCTGAAGAGCTTTGTCTTTTGAAAGGAGATCTCCGGCCTCGGAAAAACATTATAAATTACCCGTGGCTTTGGCGATGAATATTGTTGGGCCAATTTCTCGGCCAGTGCGTTTGATGTTGTGATACAAAAACTCCCTTTGCGTAGTGCCTCTGATTCGGCACGTTGTAATAAGCCAATCGGCCGCTCTGCACGTGCTTCGGGCAGCAGGTCTTCAGAATACCAGTCTTCCAGGTCAAATGCAACTTTAAAACCTGCATTTAGCAGGCGGCTACCGATGCAGGTAGGCAGTTCCTGATGGCAAATGTACAGATCAGCTTTTATTGCCCTGGCTGCATCATAATAGCGCAAGGCGCCATAACCAAGCGCGAGGCTATTTTCTATCTTAAATCTGCGAATAGCCCAACGCCCTAATTTATTGAAAAACCGATCTGCAAATGATTTCAGATTTGTTTTGGATAGATCAGATACCAATTGCAGGCGGATATTCGGGAAATCTGCGATGGCCGACAGATCCTGAGCATAAAGATCGGCCGAAACACTGCCGGTTAAGATATGAACGTCATACCCCGCAGCTGCAAGTGCTGTAGCCTCTTTCAAAGCCCTGGGGTTCCGGCAAAGGTGCGATTGGGTAACAATACAGATCGTTTTGTGCAAGTTGTTAATTAAATAGCCTGGTTTTTATTTTTTGGAGGGATTCCGGGATCGAATGTGCTCCGAGTGCTTTCTGCTGGCTTCTGGCTCTTAATTCTTTTCGCTTACTTTCAGATCGGGCTAATTCCAGGCTTTTAAACACCAATTCATCGGCATCAGTATATGTCTCAATATCAGTGCCTAATTCATAGAGATGGGTGAGCCCTTCGGTATATTCTGTGAGGTAGCAGGCACCTAACATAGGAGCTTCCAGGTCCCGGAGCCGGCTATAAGTCAATATATTTTTTCCAAAGTCGTAAAAGGTTGGTACCCGGTTTATGCCCAGGGTGATCATACTTTCCCGGCTAAGACGGATGTATTCATCGAAATCAGGCTTCTCAAATAAGTTTTCGGCATTTATAAGAACCTGATCCTGTTTATTAAACCGTTTAACATGATAGGCAGCAAAAGCTTTCAGTCCTGTTTGGCGTATCAGTTGCAGCTGGTTATTGATTTTTGCGGATAGATTTGATGCCGGTAACACAGTCGCCGATTCGTTTTCATTGTGCCATCCGGTTCCGGTTATTTGTACCGGTAATCCTTTGTCGATCACATTTGCCAGGAGTTGCGCACGCAGGTAGTCTTTAGAACCAATAAAGGTAATGGCATCTGTTTCCCTAACCGGAAGTGTCCGATATTCTGGCGCTACCCACATAGGCATGGGGAGGTTAATATAAGCGACCCCAGCCGTTTGATACATATTCAATGCTTCAAATTCCGGCACCCACACCAGATCAAATATTTTAAATTCAGGTGGTAATTTGCTGAAGGATCTAATATTATCGCAGTAAAAATTAACACAAGGCACGCCCATTGCCCTTATTTGTTTAATGGCGTTTATGTCAATCTGCTTGGGATACAGGTAACAAAGAAAAATGTCGAAATGCTGCCGGTTGGTTTTTACGTAATCGACAGTTTGCGTCCAGGTCTGTTGTTTCCACTGTTTTAAGGCCGGGTCATTCTCATAGGGGACCATCCCGGCGGCCCAATCCAGTCCGGGGACTTCCATCCATTTCATACCTGCCTCATCTATACCATTTTTGATATAGTAAGTCCAGAAACGATAGGCTGGTATGGCATGTGGCGCTGTCCCGATATCCTGCATAAAAGAAAGTAAGATCCTCATGAAAGTCGTTTGAACAGGACGTCAATCTGGTTGAGCTCTGTGCCCAAAGGAGTGTTGTTGCCGAATGCAAAAAGTTGAAATCGATATCCCGCAAGGTAATTTGCAATATCAAGAAACTGCGCCTGGCCATAGTAATATTCTTTAAAGGAAACTTCACAAATAATATACTTCGCGGAGTTTAGCCAATCTCCAAGTCCTTTAAGCACCTCTAACTCAAATCCCTGTACATCAAGTTTGATAATATCCGGTTCGGGTAGCGATTTATCGTCAATCAGGTCGGCAAGACGTTTGATCTCTACCTGCTCTTCTTTTTCTTTTTGAATGTGAAAATGCTCAAATTCAAGCGGGGTAGCAGATAGTAAGCTTGATGAGTCAGAAAAACTGGATATGTTGATGGTGCCTGTTCCATTTTCATTCCCCGCGCAAAACGGATGCAGGTAAACATCTTTCAACGCCTTACAATTCTCATTGAAATGCGAGATGTGAAAAGATAATGGCTCAAACGCGTGGACCGCAGCTTGTGGTAAAATAGATTTGGCAAGTAAGGTCCAGGTGCCTGTGTTACTGCCAATATCATAAACAACAAGATTAGCAGTTAGCGAGCGGTCTTTACCGATTATTTCAAGCAGTTCAAGCGAATCGATATGCCCGAGTTTCAGCGGGGCCCCTGGTGTGTTTTTTAATTTGCCGATGCGGCGTTTTCGCGCTATTTCAAGCGCCAGCCTTTCAATCAGTTTTTTTGGTTTATATAAGATAGAAAAATTCATGAATAAGCTGGATTACAGGGTTTTGGTTGCAGGTTTATCGTATACTTCCTGTATGATTTCCAGCATACGCCGGGCACTTTTCTCCAGGGTGATGTTTTTTAATATGTAATCCCTTGGGCTGAACTGCTGTTGTGTAACCTTTTCCCAAAAAGTAGACAGCCCAGTTTCAAACGTCGCATAATTCTTGAAAGTCATCCCGCAGGTGTCATCAAAGAAAGGAACGGATGAAGCGGATATATCAGGCGTGCCCCACTGATGTCTTTCAGGGTCAAGCCAATGAGTTTGATCCCAGGCGTAAACGGGTATATCCATAGATAAGGCTTCGCAACAGGCAAATCCCTGGCTTTCATGCTCGCTCAGGAATATCATCGATCTGGATTGTTTTAGAAGCTCATGATAATCGGCCTCCTGATAATGTCCGTAACAGATTTCAACAAATGAAAGACCAAGTGCTTTTAGTTTGTTTTTAATGGCCTCAATCAATTCCACCTCCATCTTCGGATAGTCCCATCTGATCTTATTATAGATCAGAACATCGTAAACCGGTTTTTTATCTTTTTCCGGAAGCCACTTTTGAGTTTCTATTCCCGCGGGCCAGAGTTCGCAGACATCGGCCCCATAATAAGGAATGTAAATGTCATTAGCCCATTTGGAATGCTGCAGGTATTTAACTACCGGAAAATCCTGACACATGGTAGGCCATTGCGTGGGATGGGATACCAAAGCGATACCGGCTATAATAGGATTAGGTTTATTATAACCTTCAAGTGCTTGCTTTCCAATCCCTAATACTACTACGGGTTCACCGGGGGCTATTTCTTTGAACGGCCGGTTTACCACATAATTCACCCCGATTTCATCAAATCCGAGGCGAAGATTTATAAAAACCTTTTCTATCCCGCTTATTTTCTTGGGGCGGAAAAGCTTTCTGGCCGCTAAGAAAATATATCTGTCGCCGGGAAGGTAGCGGTCTTTTTCCGGTGGTTTGCGAAAGTAAAGGTGAATGCGTTTCATGATAGCTTGCCTGAGTTTTCCGGCCTTTTACTCAATTGATGTTTGAAGAGTTGTAATCGTTTGGCAAATTTCCATCCAAATACCATAGATAATAATTTGCCGCTTGTTGTACCAAACGGATACTCCGGGCGAATTGACGCTTTTAATGTTTTAAGATCGTTTTTAATTTGCCGCATCAGCTCCGGCGCGGCCGGATAGGCTTTAAAAAGTAAGCCATGCAGCCACCGGGCGTGCATGTTTTTCAATTCCGGCAGCGTTTTTTTAGCTTGTAGCCATGAAATTTTAAGGCTCAGGGCATCGTACTGCGAGCGCAGGTGTTGCTGCGTTGCTAAGCCCGACAGGTTTTTATGCCCCTGGTATTTCCTGTAATAATTGTAGCCATCTGATTTTAAAACACCCTTGGATGCCAGTACTACCCTGCAAAAGTATTCTCCGTCATCATCCAATGTCAGCTCTTCATTCCATTTACCGGCTTTTTCTATAATGTTTTTGGGGCATAGCCAGGCATTCGGCTGTACCATGGATCCTTTGCCTTCGTTATTTCCGCCGTAAAGATTAAAGAGAAAATCAAATGGGGGCAGGTTTAGTAAAAAAGCTTCTTCGTATGCAGATGGTTCAAACTCGGCGGGTTGATGGCCATCTGTAAAATGGATGGTGCTGCAAACCGCAACCATTCCGGGATTCGCAGCTAAAAGGGTTACCTGTTTTTCTATTTTATCAGCACTTAGTATGTCATCAGCATCGAGGAACTGAATATAATCTCCCTTAGCCTTCATCAGCCCGCTATTCCTTGCAGCGGCAGCGTTTTTATTTTCCTGGTGATAAACCCTGATCCGTTTGTTTTCAAAGGTTTTCGCAATAGAAAGAGATTCATCCGTCGATCCGTCGTCGATAATAATTACCTCTATATTTTGCCAGGTCTGGTTAACACAGGAATTGATAGCTTCGGCAAGATATAACGCCGAATTATAAACCGGTATAATAATAGAAACCAGGGGACTCAAATCAGTTTCTTCCACGCGGTTGTAAAATAATCATCTTTAGATAGGTCTACATAATGATGCAGCACACCTGCCGCATTATTAACCATTGAGCTATCGGGGTTAACGATGTAGGTATTAGATGGCAGTATTTCTGCTTTAACACCTGCCAGTAGCATAGCGGTCAAGGCTTGTTCCAGGTAGTAAGAGGCTCCCTCGTTTTTTTCCAGAACACCTATCCAACGGTCTATTTTATCCCAGTTGACATCGGCACTGTTCATGCCGATAACGCCTACGTTTAATAATTCAGGTATTTTACTGCCGCAAAGTTCTTCCATCAGGTGCCTGGAGTACCCGTACGATTCCTGGCAGTCCAGCATGTAAATAGGGGATGTCGGGTTTTGCAGCCAATTCAACAATTCCGTTGGTTCATTCCAAAATAACATGTCAGAATCTAAAACTACTTTCCAGCCTGAAGGCGCGATGGTATGTATATCCGTTAATTTTTTGATGTGCGGATAAACCTTCCTTTTATGGTTTAAATGCGGGTACCGCTGTTCCGGTAATATGCTGTTGAGATTTTCATCTATCATCTGCCGGGTTACAATACCTGCACCCGGAAGCTGTTTACGGATTTGAGCCAGCAGGTCTTCATCAAAACTGCCATCATCAACCAATATAAATCTGAGCGGCGCATTGGCCTCCCGGTTGAGCGATTGGATGCAAAACAAAGTTTGATAAAGATATTTTTTGCCCGTCAGGAAATAGACTGGCAAGCCATCTTCAAAAGATTTCACTGGGGGAAGCTCCGCTGATTTTGCCGACATCAAATGGCTCAGGCGGATCATCTTCTTATAATTCCTATATCCCCCGAACCTTTTAAAAGTCTTCAGCCGGGCTTTCGGATAACGATACAGAATATTTATGATTTTTTGAAGCAACTTAGTAATGTTTTGCTAGATACTTAGCCTGCCAAACCTTCAAAGGTTCCGCAAGCCCCTTTCCATTTGAGGTAATTATGGCTGTTTTTCCAGGCTTTATAAACAACAAAACTTTTCAGTTTCCTTAAAGGTACTGTCCATCCTGGTATTTTTTTCCAGGGGCTGATGCCATGACTTTCCAGTACATAAATCCATGATTTGCTCAGATCCTTACAAAGCCGGCCTAAATAGTTTATTTCCAGCCTTTCTGCCGGAATGATATGACGGAGGGAAAGCTGTGGGAAATATCCGCTGTCCCATCCCGACTTTACAATTTCAAGCAATATATCATTGTCTCCGCCCGAACTCAAGGAGTTTCCTTTCCGATCCGTAATGATCGATTTTCCTGAAGTGATCTTAGCGCGATAAGATTGTAATGCAGCCTTACGCACGGCCATACCGGCACCTATGGGGCCATATTCGGGGAATTTGTTTTCCCATTGCTGGATGATTGCCTCGTCGCCGAAATCGCGCAGCGCTAAACTAAAATAGAAAGTAGGTAGCCATTCCGGTTCTTCATATGGCAATTCAGGAAGCGATTTTCCACCTATAGCACCTATGTTCGGATGGTCGGTGAAAATGGCAATGGTATTTTGAACATAGCTTTCGTCCAAAATATTATCATCGTCTACAAAAATTACAATATCGCCCTTAGCTTCGTCTACACCTCTTAACCGGGCGTAAGTCAGTCCTTGATTTTTTTCGATAACCGCCCGCGCTGCCGCTTTCCACTGTAATGAAATCTCGTCAATAACTTTATTGTTAGAGTTATTATCTACTAAAATGAGTTCCCAGGCTTCGGGCGCCGCGCTTTGTTTTTTGAGCCCTTCAATTGTGGCAAGAAGCCGTTCGCGGTTTGGGTTATAAGTCGGTATAACGACGGAGAGGTACATGACCGGTAAAATTGAAATTTTGTTTTTAAATAAGCTTGCTATAATTCTCTTCCAAAAGCACTCCGATTCTTTCGTTGTTATATGCGGTAACTACTTTTTTCCTTGCGTTTTCTCCCAATTGTATTCGCAGGCCCGGATCATCAATAAGGCGGATAAGCGCCTTCGCTATCCCGTTATGATTGGAAGGATCAATAAGCAGGCCTCCGTCGCAATCTTCAAGCATATCTTTCATGCCGCCTTCTCGGCTGGCTACGATGCCACGCGCGGCGCTCATAGCCTCAAGGCAGCTGTATGGGAAATTTTCCCAGATACTCGGAAAAACGCAGATGTCGGTATTGGCGTAAACTTCTGCAATTTGGTGGGCCGGTACCAGGGTAAATTCCAGGTTGTCGCGGTAATCTTTCAGTTTCTCAAGCAGATACTCTTTCATATCAAGGCCTTTAACAGGCGATTTTTGTATCCCACCTACGAATTTAACTTTGATAAACGGCTTTTCCTTCAAAACAATTGCCAGTGCTGCTGCCAACTTTACAAGGCCCTTTCTAACTTCCAGCCTGCCGATATAGGTAATGGTATTTGTGCTGGTAGCGGGCGGGATGTTAAGGAGCTCAACCCCGGGAGCAAACAGATTGGGAATGTTCAAGATCTGGTTCCTGTCTATACGCCACTTGCGGGCAACAATATCACCGAGGCTGATGGAAGGCGTATGTATTTGCTCTGCCAGCATCGTGGTGAGATAATCAGGATCTGTTTTAGTATTGCGCGGTTTCCAGAAACGTCTGTATAGTTTTCCGCGGACAATACCGCTGATTATGAACCTGCATTTTTGTAAATAGGTTAGATAATGATTATTAATGATATCAACCAGGAACCAGGGTATATGCAATCTCACTACAAGCGGGATATGCATGAAATTTCGTTTAATAGACAGGCCATCTCCGGAGAATTCCGGCGACTCCATCAGGTCAAATTTTCCAGCTTCGTTAGCTGCTTCAAAAAAAGGCAGTATAACATAATGGAAAATTTCCCTGTCTGTACATAATACGCGATTTACTTTGATCCCATCCACTACCTCTGTAACCGTACGGTGCGTTGAAGCGCAAAAGACCTCAACAGTATGTCCTCGTTCAAGCATCATCCGCGAAACCTGTTGAACGTAGGTAGCTATACCGCCAACGGCGGTGTCAGGAGGATATTCATAAGATATATACGCGATTTTCATCTGCTGCCTTTTATATCAGACCTAATGATCTGTAAATTTTAATTCTTATACGATTAATGAAGTTAACTTTCCCCCAATGAGGAACAGCGCCATGTCCCTCGTCTGACCACATCAGTTTTTCATCCTCATCCCACTTCATTTTCATCTTTGCATCTGAGGTTTTCGCGGTATCATGAATGTTAGCTACTGATAAAGGCTTTTTGATTAGTTTCCTTTTTTGACCTTTAACCAGGCGAAGCCAGAGTTCAAAGTCAAGCGCGCAATGCAATTTTTCCCAGATAGGCTGATGAATAGTCGCGCTCCAAAACGATGATGGCTGTACAAGATTGGGTATTTTCAAAAAGAAGTCCAGTGATGGCAGTACCTTGCTTACATCGAACTGTTGTGTGGTTTCGCGATAATTCAAACCATAACCATAAACGAATTTGGTTTTCGACTGTGTAAATAGTTGGATAACTTCATGAAAAACACCTTTCAGATAGTAATCGTCACTATTGATCCATGCATAGTAATCACCTGATGCCAGGCTAAAGCCCAGATTAATAGCTTGTCCCTGCCCGTTATCCCTCGCGCTGCGGTAGTAGCTGATCCATGGTGAGTATTTTTCAATAATAGAGACGGTCTCATCGTTACTCCCGCCATCTATTACGATATACTCCAGGTTAGGATAGTTTTGTAGCAGGATGGAGCGAATGGTTTGTTCAATGAACCTGCCCTGGTTATAGGATGGTGTAACTATCGTCAGCTTAGGCCAGTGGTTTTTGGTACCGTATATCCCGGGATCTGTTTCCTCGGTCCAGGGCCAGCCGGTTTGCTGATTATCGGGAGCGGGCAAAACTTTAAGCAGACCACCCGACGGTATTACCTGTAAAGGTACGTTAACGCCTGCTGCTATAAAATCTTCCCGGTATTTTTTCAGATCAGGTAAATTCATCCTGCTTGCTTAATAAATGGTTATGCCGTTTCCTGTAGCGCTATGCGCAGAAAACCACTGCCGAAATTTTTAATATTGCGTTGATAATCAGGATTGGCATAAAGCGAGGGGAGCGGATGTGCACTAATGGCAAGCTCCAATTTTGCCGTTAAGTCCTTTACATCCAAAGGAGCGAAGAACCTGGCGCTGCTATCAACAAGCTGCTCCTGGTGGACTTCGATATCGGAAACTATCAATGCTTTATTCATTGATTTGGCGTCTTCAACTACGGTGCTCCAGCCCTCAAAAAGGGATGGCTGAACAATAGCAACAGCATTATTCATTAGCTGTAATTGTTCCTCTCTTTTGATAAAACCAAGAAACCTGATATTATCAGTAAGATTATTTTGCTGAACATAAGTATTAAGTTCTGTAAAATATTCAGGGTTCCTGAGATCTGCAGTGTTTCCGGTAAAAGCAACCGTAATATTGGCTCCATTATTTTTAAGCCTGTGTACCGCCTGAATAACCGTAAGCTGGTTTTTATGCTTCCAAAACTGGTTGGGGCAAAGAAAATAAATATCGGGCAAATCAAACTTCTTAAGCAGGGGGCCGATAGCCAAATTCCGGTAGACCGGGTGAGTGACGGCAAACGGCAGCACATGTACTTTAACGCTATGTCCTGGATAAAGCGATTTAAAATGTCCCGCCGCGTTTTGACTGCTCAGAATAAGATGCTCTGACGAGCCCTGAATCTCCATTTGGCTTCTTTTTCTGCCTTCAATAGCCTCTGCACTGAAAAATTCAGGAGAAAAATGTTCCTGAAAATCAGCTATCCAATAAATTTTATTTTTGGCAAGGGATTGCGGTTTGCTTTTGTAATAAGGAAATACCGCTTCCAGGTTTTTTATGGTTTGATTGAAGAACGTTTTTCTGAGCAGGCGGTTGGTTATTTTATTAACGAAACGGGCTGCGAAGTTTGTTTCTCCGGTGCCTAACCTAAAACTCATGTATGGATAGGAGAGGTAACTTTTAGCGGCTTTATAATCGCTACGCTTATTGATGATCAAAACCAGGTGCGGTTTAAGCTCTTCATCAAGTGTATTTAGCGCGTTAATAAGGTTCTCAATATAATAAGTTCCACCAATCCAGTTTTCATTGTAAGAGTAGCTGAGGCCTATCCTTTTTCTTTTAATCATTTACAGGAACCCTTTGGGCCATCAAATCCTTTTGAACCATATTTATTCTTCGGTAAGGTGCTTTTTTACCGTAGCCGGATTACCGGTTACCAAGGTAAAAGGAGGTACATCTTTGGTAACAACAGCGTTAGCACCAACAATAGCTCCTTTACCAATAGTTACACCTTTTAAAATGGTGGCATTAAAACTTATCCAGGCATAATCTTCAATAACCACTGGTGCAGTGAGCACATTGCCTTTGTCTGCCCATGAGCCGTTGTTAACCAGGTCTACATATCTTTCCGCTCTTTCTATGGCGTCAAGTTCATGGGCATTGGTATCCATAACATTTACGTTATGTGATATCTGTACATAATCACCAATGATAACGCTGTCGCCCGACCATATCCTGGAATGATCACCTATATAGCAGTTTTCGCCAATAGTGATCTGTCCGCCATATTTAAACACGTGTAGCATCCCCCTGATATGGGTACCTTGTCCGACTGTTATTTTTGACCGGTCCTGCGCGTTAGAAACTGTGGCTTCAGGATAAAAAATAGCTCCTGAATTAACCACATTGGCTTCAATGTGCTTGTTGTTTTGCTCCTGATACAGGGTATTAAGTATATGGTGGATATTGATCTTTTTTAAAAAGCTGGTGATCAGTTTTTTTATCAGTTTTTTCATCGTTTGTTACGCCACAGTTTAATTAGCCGCCGGATCAATGAATGCCTGCGTTTAGCAGGCGGATTTAAAGCTAAATATAAATCTTCCAGATAAGCCACATCCAACGGAAGCTCTTCGGGGTGTTTCAGGGGGAATGACATGGAAAAGGCAGGCAATAGGGCTATCGGATTATCTACCAAATTCATGTGCGTACCGCTCTCAAAACCGATGTTTTTCACAAGGTTAACCGAGGGGTTAATAGCTATTCCATCATTGATAAGGATGCTGTAAAACCACTGAATATCCCAGGTATCCAATGTGTTGTTGTGTGCGCTTTCGAACATCTGGTAATAGGTATTAAACCATTCCTGGCTTCCAATCGCCTGTCTGATTTGCGTTTGAGTTGCTTTCTCCGGCCAGGCTTTCATGCCGATGTCGTAGCGTTTCCAGGCCCTTTCCCATGTAGCCCATCCCCAGATCCCACCATGAGCCCTCAAGTAAGACGGAGAATGCTCATCGCCCGATTTACCTAATAAATTAGAACCGGAGATGGACATAACCTGCCCGTTGTTCCGGAACCGTTCCAGCAATTCCGAACAAAATGAAAAAAAGGTATTATCCGGTAAGCAGTCATCTTCAAGGATAATGCCTTCCTCCACATGGTCAAAAAACCAATTGATCGCGTCGCTTACAGCATTCTTACAACCTGAATTTTGCGGCCTGAATAGTGTTTTGAGCTCACATTTCCAATCTATTTGGGTGACTATATTTCTTGTTAAGGCGCATAATGCCTCGTCTGTTAGTACGTCTGGCCTCGGCCCATCCGCTGCTATAAACAGGTATTCGGGTTGATGCACCCTGATGCTGTCAAATACGCGTTGGGTATTTTCCGGACGATTGAAAATCAGAAACAATACCGGAACAGCTGTACTACGCATTTGCCCCTTGCTTGACCGAGTTCAGAACCTGCTGAATATGTTGCTGGTGATTGATCACCTGCTTCCGGTTTTTTATAATGGAGGATACCATGCCGTAATGCCTCAATACGGTGCACTTTTGTTCCAGTGTAGGCCGTTTTCCTTTTTTCAGCGCTTGTATCACTACCGCTTGTACGCTCCTTAATAAAGATATGCTATGGCTTTTTAATAGCCTGGTACTTAACTCGTTCAAAGACGCAGGTTCTTTGTTAATCATAGCGATATAACCGTACAAAAAATAATAGGAGTAACTAAGCCAGAACGCCATATCAATAATGGTTGTAATGCTTTGCCTTTTTGCCGGGATTAAATGTTTAAATGTTAAGCGGTTATCAGCTACAATCTGGTGGCCGCCTAAATAAAACATAAAGCAAATTTCGGCATCTTCACCTGACAGAAAGTTGGCGCCAGTTCGCCCGGTGGTAATTTGTAACCATCCATGTTCCGCCAATTCCATAAAAATGCTTTTCCTGACTGTCATACCGGCTCCGTAAACCCAATGGTCTGTTACAACCCAGTGCTGTGGCCCATTGGCATTCAGTTGGCTAAGCAAGGTTTCATTCATTGTGACCGGTTCTTCCGGAAGGATCTCTCCACAGCCCCCTAATACCCCGATTTTCGGATTGGCCTGCATAATTTCAAATGCAGTGGCCAGGTAGGAGGGGTTTAACCAGTTGTCATCATCGCAAAATAGCAGGTATTCATAGCGTGCGCAATCAATTCCTTTTCTCCGGGCATTGAATAATCCTGGAACAGGTTCATCCACTACATTATACTCAATACCTGCGGATGAATATTTTTGCCATTCATTTAGAGCAACCTGTGCCGTATTATCGGAAGATGAATTGTTAACGATCCATATTTCCCAGGGTAAACTATCAGGTACCTGCTGCTGCGCCAAATGCCTGATAGTTTCAGGAAGGCGTAACGCTGAGTTATAGCAGCATACAATTACCGATATGCCCCTGGGATTATTCAACTGTAAATGGAATTAAGCCGTGTTTTAAATTGCTCAAAGCTGAAGCTTTCTTTAACTTTTGTGAACGCGTTTTTGCCCATAAAAGCGCGTAAGTCTTCATTATCCACTAATTTAAAGATTGCCTCAACGTGTTGAGAGACATTTTCCGGTTCAACAAGGTAGCCGTTATAATCCTCCCGGACAGATTCAGGAAGGCCGCCGACATTTGATACCACACATGGTAATGATTGAGACATGGCCTCCACCACGGCAATGCCATGGGTTTCATAAAAACTTGGCTGATAATAGATATGTGCCGTTTTCAAATAATCATCGGTATTGCTTACAGCTCCTTTAAAAAAAATCTGCTTTTGGTTGGATATTTCCAATTGGTACTGATTTAATAAAGGGCCATTCCCGAGCCAGATAAAAATAACCTTTGGACGTGCGCCGGTAACAACCTTAGCTACTTTTAACCAGGTTTCCGGATTCTTGTACCCTATGACATGCCCCATTGTAATCACACATACGGAATATACGTTGTACCGCTCTGTATTGAGTTGCACGCCACCTATGGGTTCTGTAACGCAATTATAAACAACGTTTACGCATGTCTGCTTCTTTTCGGTTATTTCCCAGTTTTTGCTGATCAATGATTTATTGGACTGGGAAACGGTAATGATTTTTTTTCTTTTACCAAGTTTTCGGTTGCAGGTATATGAGGTGAAAGATGTATATCTTTTGTTTGGTGTGGTGTGCAGGATATAATATACCTTACAGAACGGGGCCCAAAAAAAGTATAAATATTTCTCCGGCTCCACCGCGCACACGGTAATATCAGCTAAACCGTATCTAATGCTCAGTAATTGAATATAAAATACTGATTTCAAAAGTCGAAACGCTTCTTTCAGATTGGTGGTCCACCGGTATTGTAAATGGGCGTAACCACAAAGATTTGTTTTAATCCTATACCTTACAAGACCGCTCTCATCTACTTTTTCAAGAAATTTTACTTCGTGCTCATCCTCCAAAACCAGTAGGACGTTTTGCGGCCCCAAAACTTTTATCAAGGCTCGCAGGTGCGTATTACTTCCGCTGAAATCAAATAACTTAGTGAAGATGATATGTTTTATTGCCACAGAGCGGTATTAATAGGTCCTGACAACTATTTTTCTTAACTGATCAACCGGCATCAGCAGGCTTAGTGTATAAAACAAAACAGCTAAAGGCAAGTTAAAAACATCTTTGATCAGGGTTCTGAAATTTTGGGAAGTACGCTGATGCCCGTAATAAAGCCAGTGTTTAAGTTTTTGCCTGATGATCAATTGTACATCCTGCCAATATTCCGGGTTTTCTTTGCCGAAAGTTTTGATGATTTCAATAAGCTCAAGAGTTGCATGTCTGTCCCTTGCTGTTATTGACTCACTATGCACCCTGTAAAGGGATAGTTGAAGCGGAAGTGCTTTAAACACAGCACCGTTTTTCAACAGCCGCAGCCACATTTCGTAATCTTCGGCAACCACTTTATCAATAAAGCCGCCAGTGTTCAGAAATAGCTCTTTTTTTGCCAGCACCGTTAGGTTAGGAATTTGGTTGTAGTTCAAAAACGTTAGTAAGGCCGGGCGCCCTTCGTATACTGCAGACTGAACGCCCATTGTTTTTAAAGTAGAGAAATCCTCGGGCAACTCCCCTTCAAAGATGTAACAATCTGTGAAAACCAAAGAATAATCTCTTGTATTGATTTCATGTATACTAACCTCCAGCTTTTCTTTAAGCCAAAGATCATCGGCATCCAGAAAAGCAAGAAAAACGCCGGAACTGTTTGCAATAGCAAGATTTTTGGCTTTACCCTGCCTGCCGTTTTCCTGGAAAAAATACTTAACGCGCTTATCTGCAGATATGTATCGTTTTATAATCGCCGCTGTCTGGTCTGTCGAACCGTCGTCAACAATCAGTAGTTCCCAATTGGTATAAGTTTGTTGAATTACACTTTCAATGCTTGCCGCAATATATTTTTCGGCATTGTAAGCAGGCATAATTACCGAAACAAGCTGGTTACTCATTGCTTATGATATGCCAGTTTGCCGGGATAAAGTCATGAATATTGAACTTCACATTGTTGGCATTAAACCAATTGGCCGGTGCAAAAACTTCGCCGTTGCCGGTCGAGAGCCAGGCACCCCACCAGCTAAAACTGCTGTTGGCGATGATATGATGCTTACAATAACGCATCAAAGCCATATCTTTCCAGCTGTTTTCGGACGGGTTGCCGGATACATAGCAAGTTTGGTTGCTGTCTAAGTTTAAATTTTTCATTGCCCAGTCTATGTCGTCGGAGAAGACAAAAAGGGTTAGATCGGCTTGTTTTGCATTTAAAAGGTTCAACGCTTGCTGGTAATATTGTACTTCAAGTACGCCATGAATCTTATATACTTCTGGTGACTTCAAATAATCGCCTCTGCGTATATGGATACTCACCGGGTTTGATGAAGCTTCAATCTTTTTCCTGAGATTATCATTTTCGGTGTCGAGTGCAGGGAACTCAAAATCTTTTAACAATTGATTGCGCAGCGGCCCGAAATATTTCTCCGATTGAAAGTAGCCGTCCAGGTATATGTTTACCGGATTACCATAAGCTTTTTTAAAGTTGATATATTCGTTTTCTATCTGCCGGCTTATTACGGTTTTAAAAATACGCTTGTATAACCGGTAATAAAAGCTATTGTTATTAAAGATTTTTAATTGTTTAGATGTGGCTTTAACAGCCTTTATATTTTTAAAGAGCTGCAATTCATACTTCCTCGCCGTAAAATGTGGTGAGTCTGTTTGATTTTCTTCCAGGAACCGATGGTCAATATAAACAGGGGAACCCTGTGAAAGGCCTCTGCCCGCGGCGTATTGAAACATTTGATTTCCAAGCCCTCCCTGTAATTTAACAACGATCATTTTCGTTGGCGCGCCCAAACTTTCTTGTTCACAAAAATGGTATTTATATAAGTATCGGCATATACGAAATATCCGTTATCGGTAACATAATCTATCAGCTCTTTATTTTTCTTTCCATTGCCGGATGATGAAAAAGATATGGTTTCCAGGCAAATGATTGTGGGAACGCTTTGCTGATAATTGATAGATTTTATGATCTGTTCGTCAACTCCTTCCGCGTCAATATTTAACAGGTCTGGAAATTCTCCGCCATGATAGCGGTCAATAATGTTGCCTATGGTATCAACGGGAACGTCAATGACTTCTTTTATGGTGAAAGGGCCTTCTTTGGAATAGCCTTCTGCTTCCGTTTTTGAAAAAGTATTAAGTGTAGGAGTGGAGATGATATAAAATTTAGCGCTTCCGGCCGTATCTCCTATACCAATATTCAGATTAATATCCTGTTTCCGGTGAGTAGCGAACGCTCGGAAAAGAGCGGGGTCGGGTTCTATATTTATTCCCTTACTACCAAATTGATAAAAGAGTGCGGTATTACTTAAGTAAAAAGGGTCATGAGCTCCTATATCAATATAACTGGGCTGATGAATTTGCAGTTGATCAAAAATAAATTTGATGATGAGGTCTTCACCACATTGCGAATAAGAAATTCTGGTTGGTAAAGGCGGCGTTTTCCGTTTAAAAAGAAACACGTTAGTTGATTTTATAGTTAGCGGATTGTTATCGTTTGATGAAGAATGTTAACTTCCCAATGCTTATCGTTTTAAAGTAACGGGAGTTGATATACATCAAATCTCCAACGCCATCTTTTACAGCGGTTTTAATCAGCCTGAAGTTATTCTTTACCATGAACTCATGAATATCATTTTTTAATGGCTGATCATTATACAGCGCGGTTTCGGATACTTCCAGCCATACTGCTTTAACGTGCTTGATATAATCTTTTGCTCCTGTTAAAACCTTCAGTTCTGCCCCCTGTACATCCATATGGATAAAATCAACGCTTTCAATTTGATGATCATGGAAAATAAAGTGCAAGGTGTCTGTAGGTACCTGAATAACTGTTTTAAAGTTTAGCCAGGGAAATGCGGTCAATACCTCGCCGGGGCTTAATAGCGAGCTTGATTTATTTCCGAAATCCCAGTCGGCATTTGGGTCGATACCCTCAGGGCGTCCGGACGATACATGAAAATCGCTGTACCCTCTTTGATCGGATAAAGCTATCGGAAAAAGCCGAATATTCTTTTGATCGGAGGCTTTTATATTGGCTTTGATGATCTCCTGGTTTCCGGGTAATGGCTCAAATACCCAAACTTTTGCTTTGGGAAAAAGCTTTGAATACCTTATAGAGTCCTCACCCTCACATCCGCCGATGTCAAAAATCAGAAGTTCGCCACTGGAGTTAAAAAGTTTTAATAACTCTTTCTTTATATCAGGTTCCTGATTCAGAAATGCAGCACGGTCAAACATCTTCTTGAAAAACTTTACGGTCGTTAATAATTTTTACAGACATAGGATTTAGTATCAATCCCGTACCACTGGTTGTGATGATACTTTGGTCGATTAATTCGTGCGTAATACCTGAAATAGTAATAGCTGCGGCATTATCAACATAATGAAATGTCTTCTCCTTAATTGAGAGACCTAAATTAATCGTGTATACACCCGTAGCGTACAATAGCTGATGCTCTTGAAACACAGCCTCATAATATCCTTCGTCAAGGTTTTCGGCTTTACTCCAGCTGGTTCGCAAAGTGATTTCCATTGCCGAGGTAAAACCGAGTCCCACCACAAAATCATCGATCTTTTTGGTGACTTTAAAAAATACCCGGATCTGCCAAAAAGCACCCGCGGCAATTTCATTAACAACCTTTCCGGAGGCATCTTCTACGTATATTTTATAAGCATAACCCGGAATATCGGCAATGTTTGCGGGAGTAGGGATGTCATATACCGATTTACTGAGTGTTACATTTTGCAGATAATGATTGATCATCTGATCGGCGCCACCCATATTATTGATAGCGCCGTTGTGCATCAGGATGATATTTTTACACAGCTTTTGTACGGCATTTAGGTTATGGCTTACAAATAAAACAGTTCTGCCTTCGCCTTTACTTACCTCATCAATCTTACCTAAGCATTTTTTCTGGAACTCGGCATCGCCAACCGCAAGTACTTCATCAACAATCAATATTTCAGATTCCAGGTGAGCTGCTACAGCAAAAGCCAGGCGGACATACATACCCGAAGAATATCTTTTCACCGGGGTATCAATGTATCGTTCGACACCGGAAAAGGCAACGATTTCATCAAACTTACGTTTTATTTCTGCTTTACGCATACCGAGTATCGCACCGTTCAGAAAAATGTTCTCCCGCCCGCTTAACTCGGGATGAAAACCGGTACCTACTTCCAACAGGCTGGCAATGCGGCCCTTAATTTTTACAGAACCTGTAGTGGGAGCAGTAACCCTGCTCAATATTTTCAACAAGGTGCTTTTACCGGCGCCGTTGCGGCCAATAATACCTACCGCGTCACCTTGTTCCAACTCGAAGTTTATATTTTTTAAACTCCATACTATATCACTTTCGCCTTTGGTAGTACGATCGTTGGTTTCACCTATTTTTAAAAACGGGTCTTCTTTTCCTCTGATCCTCGCCCAGTAACGTTCGAGATCGCGGGAAATGGTACCCGTGCCAAAATCGCCTAACTGGTAAGCTTTGGAGAGGTTTTCTACTTTAATTACTTTTGCCATTTATACGGTATCGACAAAGTTTTTTTCGACCCGGTTAAATATTATAGTCCCGGTCAGTAATATGATGAGGGTTGTTATTAAGCTATAACCCATTAATTGCCAGCTAAAAGCCCCTCGCCCCAAAAAGCCATATCTGAAAGTTTCAATGATTGCTGTAACCGGGTTGAATTTGATCAGCCAACTATAAGCGGGATATTTTATTTCAACAATTGATAGCGGATAGATTACTGTTGTTGTGTACATTAAAAGTGGAACGCCAAATGATACGATAAAAGCAAGATCGCGGTATTTGGTGGTTACTGCCGATATGATCATGCCAAAACCCAAACCAAGCGCCGCGATCATAACAATTAAAAGGGGAAGCATCATCAGGATTGCATTAGGGTTTATGTCCGAACCTTTTGACCAGTAAAAAACATAAAGGATAAGAAATAAAATAAACTGTACCCCAAATTTTATCAAGTTTGATAAAACCACACTCAGAGGCATAATCAGGCGGGGAAAATATACTTTTCCAAGCAGCCCGGCACTATCCCTGAAAACCGTCGATGTTTTAGTAAGACATTCTGAAAAATAATTCCAGACAATGGTGCCTGCAAGATAAAATAGTGGTTTCGGAAGGCCATCAACAGGGATACCTGCCAGGTTGCCAAACACCAAAGTATAAAAAAGGATAGTAATAACCGGCTGCACAAAAAACCAGATTGGGCCCAATATGGTCTGCTTATAAAACGAAACAAAATCGCGTCGTACAAACAATAAAAGCAGGTCGCGGTAATGCCATAAATCTTTAAGGTTTAAATCAAAAATGCTGCTTTTGGCAGTTATTTCAATATCCCAATCGTTATCGTTGGTTAAGGTATTCATGCGTATAATGGTTCCTGTAGTTTACTAATCCAGTTAGCTTCTTTAAGGTAATCAGCTAATTTACTCATTCTTTAAGTAACGTTTTTATTTTTAGTCGGTAATCCCGCTCATTGAAATGCATGAAGCATTGTTCCTGCAGTTCTTTACGTTTCGATATCGTTAAGGGAGTTTTTAAATGGTCTGCTATGCACTTAATCAACTCGTCAGGGTCATCTACGCTGATGGCGCTGCCCAACTCTCCGTTTCTGATCGCATCAAGGCTGCCGTCGGCATTACCGCAAATAACCGGTAAACCGCAAGCCAGGGCTTCTATGAAAACAATGCCGAAACCCTCTTTTCTGCTGGGTAATACAAAAAGGTCGGCCATTAAAAAATGATCAGTCAGTTCATCTTCCTCAATAAAGCCTGTAAGTATTACATGATCTGCTACTTCCAGCTCAGCGATCAGGTCATTGATCCTCGACTCTTCCTGTTCATCATATTTTCCTGAAAGTACATATTTTATATCCGGGAACTGATTTTTTAAAACGCTTATAGCTTGTATAACAAGCTCATATCCCTTGTATTTTTCTGTAGACGCCAGCCGCGTAAGCGTAAATATAATGGGTGAATCTGCTTTTAGATTGTAACGGGACATCAGATAGGCTGGTTTGCGGCTGATAAAGGGCAGTTTCATAAAAGGATCAACCGCGTTGTTGAGCACCCTGCAAACCCCCTGGTTTACCTTGTGCCGTTCTATCATTTGATGCATCGTAAAATTGCTCACACAAATTACTTTATCACATTTCCGGAGCAGGTATTTTTTTAGTGGCGAGAGTTCGCGCCATACTTCTATGCCATGAGCAATTAACCACACCTTGCAGCCCGGACGGGCCCATTTGATTAGCAGGCCGATAATGGAAAGATTAATGTGACTGAGTATGATAAGATCAGGTTTAACATACCCACCTACCGCTTTTAATACAAAATTAACGCGATTGGCGCCAAAACCTTTGAAACTACCTGGAGGAAGGTATTGCTCCATCAGGTCTTCCTGTTTGTCATAAGCCGACCAAAGTTCAAAATTCCATTTAAAACTCTGGGCCAGTTTGTGTAGGGAGAGGCCAAGCGTGCGGGTCATTTTCTGGATGCCGCCGGTGGTACTAAATGTTTGCAGGGTGAAAAGGATCACTTTTTTAGACATGGGGTTGTATCTGATAAAGTGCAAAGGCTTTTGACCAGTGGATCTGGCCTTTTTTAAATTTCTGAATATTGTATTGTGCTAACTTCCCCCTATAATTGTTGGGGCTGTTGATGCGAGGATTCTCACGCATCCACATTTGAAGCGGGAATGAAAAACCCATCTTGGGCCGGTTCCAAACCGAAGCAGGTAATATGTCGAAGCTTTCAATAAGCAGTTGTTTAGGTTGCTGACGATTGAAGCGAATGTCGGATGCGATACTTTGTACTGTAGCAGTGAAATCTTCATCCAAAAATGGTACCCGTACCTCCAGGCCATGGCTCATGCTCATTACATCGGTATCCCGAAGCAGTTGATTTTGCATGTAAAGATTTGTTTCAAACCATGAAGCCTGTTCAGGGCTGTACCGGGCAGAATCCGGCACCCTATTACTGTCAAAAAGTACAGTTCTAACTTGCGTAGTATCAGTGTCAAGTATCCTGCTGATATCGCCGGGGGAGAACAAGCCACGAAGTAAAAGGTAATCGGCAATCGGGCTTTTATCAACCAGGAAAGTAAGTTTTTTATAGGCATCGGGTAACAGCCCATGTACAGAAGAGAATAGAAATGGCGGAATATTGCGCAAATAACCCAGGTATCTGATGCGGTTAAAAGACGGGTAACCTCCAAAATACTCATCTGCTCCAATACCTGATAATACGGCCTTTAAACCATTGTCATGAGCGTATTTACTGATAAACCAGCTATTGATACCATCTGTGGTTGGCATATCCATAGCTTCCATGATATGCCCGAAGTGGTTTTCAAAATCCTCCTGCTTAACCAGGTGCGAAAAATTCTCTCCCCTGGTTTTGTTTAAGATAACCTTTTGATAAGCCTGTTCGTCGTACTGTTTTTCGTCAAAGAAAATGGATATGGTTTTCAGTTGCCGTCCTTTTTCTTCATCGGCCAACAAGGTTAGCAGGCTTGAGTCGATCCCGCCGCTTAAAAAAACGCCCAGCGGCGCGTCTGCAATCATTTGCCGTTTTACGGCTTTTGTCAAAGCCTGCTTAATAATCTCTCGCGCCTCGTTGATATCGCTTATCCTGATCTTGTTTCCCTGTTGTTGATATGGACAAATTTTATAGGTGCAAAGAGAATGATCCCAGCGCAAATAATGTCCTTTGGGTAAGCTGTATACCTGCTGGAGTGTAGTATAAGGCTCAGGGATGTGGCCAAAGGCTAAAAACCTGATGGGCCAGTTTGGGTCCTGCTGAGTGGCGATATCGGCTGCGGTAAGTGCATTAATTTCTGAGGCAAAGCTTAAGCTATTATTCTGCGCGGTATAGTAAACCGGTTTAATACCGGCAGTGTCTCGCACAAGATAAGTAAGCCGTCGGGCAGTATCAAACAGGGCAAACGCGAACATCCCCCTAAATTTTCCGAAGGCTTCGACACCCCATTTCAGGTAAGCCTGCAATATCACTTCGGTATCTGTAGCCGACTTAAATGTGATGCCAAGTCCGGTGAGCTCTCCTCGCAACTCCAGGTAATTATAGATCTCGCCGTTGAACGTTATTAAGGTCCTGCCGTGGGTATCTGTCATTGGCTGATGGCCGCCACTGCTCAGATCGATGATCGAGAGCCTGCGGTGCCCGAATGCCAGATGCTCTTGTTGATCATAATACACCCCTTCGTCGTCCGGTCCGCCGTGCTGAAGTGTACGGCACATGACTTTTACCTTTTCAAGTAGAACCTCGGGCTGTACCTTGTTATTAATTATACCCGCTATCCGGCACATTTTGCTTGCTGTTTGTACATGGCTTCGCCGCGTAAGTCACAATGTTTTATTGTAACTTATTAATAGTCATTTGTTTGCGCATTAATGAAAATAATGCGTATGGTTGATCTCCGGTAACAAAAATAACCGGATTTTTAGTTAAAAATAATTCCTTAAGATTAAATGCGTTGGATGTAAGAAGCCAGGGTGTGAACAATGATGGACTGTCCTATGCTTTCTAACCGCAGGACAAATTGTTTTTGCGATCTGTGCGATATAATTTCTCCCGTCATTCCTTTTAGTGCACCTGCTTTCACCTTGATTTTCTCTCCGGGTTGTAAATTTTCTTCAGTTACTTCCAATTCATATGGGCCAGCCATTAATAACTTTAATTCGGTTATCTGACTGGTTGGCATTGTTGCGGGTTTGCCGCTGAAATACAGGAAACGGGAAATTCCTTTGGTCATTAACACATCGCCTTGTTCATGAGGTGCAATGTTAACAAACAGGTATGACTTAATGAGGGGTTCTTCCACCCATTTTTTTCGGTCGCTCCACTGTTTCAATTGCCGGTGTAAGGGCAGGTACACTTCAATTTTTTTACCCGCAAGTGCCTCGCATGCTTTTTTTTCGGCGCGTGGATGCGTATAAACAGGATACCATCTTTTACTTGTCCCACCTGCTTTCAAATCCATCATTATTCAGCAAATTTATTTGAACCATCGTCTCACATCCCACCATTTAGTCTTTTTATCATCCAGGTAATATCCTGATCCTTCATAGCCGTCATAGGTCGAATAGTAATAGTATCTTGAACCTGCGCTTTCACCGGTAAATTTGGTGGTATAATAACGGGCGTGAAGCAGGTCTTCTTCAAAAGCGTTGAGAACAATAACCGTGTTGTCCAGGTGGTATTCATTCGCTAAACGTTGCGGAATGGTGGCCGCGTAGAATTTTGATCTGCCCGACCGGATCACAAAAATGTTGATGTCACTTAACCTGATTAGAGGGACAGCATCTGATACAAGGCCTATAGGCGCAGTATCAATCATGATCACATCATATCTTTGTTTTAATTCGTTAATCAAGGCCTTCATCCGTTCGCTGTGCAACAACTCGGATGGATTGGGAGGAACCGGGCCAGAAACGATAATATCGAAATTTGCCTCTTCCGAGTGAACAATAATGTCGTCGATATTGCTTTGATGGGCAAGATAATTACTTAAGCCAATGTCATTTGATAAATGGAAGGTTTTGTGGAGTCTGGAACGTCTTAAGTCTGCACCCACAAGGATTACTTTTTTATCGATAAGCGAAAGCGTACTTGATAAATTGACAGCCACAAATGATTTTCCCTCGCCTGCAACTTCCGAAGTAACGCAGATAATTTTGCTTGCTTTTTCAGATGCCAGAAAACTTAAATTGGTTCGCACCGAGCGTACTGATTCTGCAAATATGGATCGGGGTTTACTCAGCGCCAGAATTTCACGGCTGTTTTCATCTACAATGTCAGGGTATTTTCTGATAATACCGAGAATGGGGATGGAAGTCAGGCTCTCAATGGTTTCCTTATCATAAATATAAGGGTTAAGAATCCGGATCAGGACAATAAGACCGAGACCAATGGCCAAACCAAAAATAATTGCTGTGCGGTGAATATCGTGCTCATTAGGTGAAACAGGGCTAAAATTAGGCTGGGCATTTTCAATTACCGTAGCTCCGGGCAAAATTCCCGCCCTGCTGATCTGGGCTTCCAGTTTCTTTTCAGATAAAAAAGAATATACCTTGTCATTAATGTCAAAATCACGTTGCAGGCTAACCATATCCCGTTGAGCAGCAGGTAAAGCCTGGATGGTTTGGTTGATTTGTGCCAGTTGTGAATCTAAGTAAGCAATGTTTTTTTCAATATTTGTACGAATACCTTTAATACTATTTAACAGGTTAAGCTTGGTTTGCAGAATTTGCTGGTTAATGTCAAGGATCGGCTGCGAATTTGATGTAAACGTCTTCAACACAGTCGCTCTTTCAGCAAGTATTGCGTCCAGCTTACTAATCAGCGCTTCTATTGCCGGGAAAGCAGCCCCGCCCGTGCTGAAATTCAGGGTAACGTTCTCTTTGTTATTGGTGATCTGGTCTTTTAATTGGTCTAAAGCGATGATCTGAATTTTCAACAATGATCGGTTGGTCTCGATTTCGGCACCTTTTGCGCCGGCGGAGGTTGAAGTTGTAGTTACGTCAAGTATTTTGGTTTTGTTTTTATACTTTTCTATTGAGCTTTCTGAACCTTTTACTTCATTCAACAGGAAAGACAGCTGTGTATCTATAAAATCTATCATCTGCGAGGCAGATTGCGCTTTCTGGTTCCTGTCAAAAATAACATACTCCTTCATGATGTTATTGAGTATATCAGCAGCGAAAACAGGATTTGAGTCAGTTTCCTGTAGAGAAATGATATTGGTATTTCTACCGGTTTCCCCAGCCCTGAAGCCGCTCTGAACGCGGCCGATATAGTCTTCCGGGATATTAAACTTAAACAGGAGGATGGTGTTATTTCCCATTTCGCCCGGAGATTTAATATTGAAACTTGTATTACCTATGGTTACCGGGCTGTTGTAAGCGTAATTGTTGGCTATCTCCTTTTCCCCGGCCTTATAGCTTAGCGAAAATTTATGTTTATCAATGGGTTTGTAGGTGATCAGATCATGGAAGAAATTCAGGCTGTCAAATTTGATGAACTGGATGTTCAAAGGCTTGGAAGGATATGTTTCGCTTGTACGTACCCGGCCCGAAATAAAAAAGCTCACCCTGTAGTCAATATCTTTGATAGCACTCAGCATCACGCCGCGGCTTTGTAATACAGATATTATACTTTGAATTTTTGACGGCCCGCGGTCGGGTACAGCCATTACCGTTATCAGGTCAGATACTTCCGACTTTTTCTCTTCAACCCGCAAAGTGCCTGATGTGGCATACGTTTTAGGTGTATACCAGAGGTAGGAGTAGGATATAATTAAGGCAATGCCAACCGAGGCCGCAATCCAATACCATCGGCTCAGCAATATTTTCGCTATCTTGAAATAATCTAACTCCTGTGTAGGAAGCTTTCTCTGTACTTTTTCTGTTTCTTCCATTAGCGGCGTGAAAGCGATAAAATTACCAGGGCGGTGTTAAGCAAAAGCAATATCGGCTGTGTTAGCGTTGATAGGTTTTGCAGTTTGTCACTACGAATAGCCCGTTTGTTTTGAGACGCGTAAATAATATCCCCACTTTGTAAAATAGCCCGGGGATCATTGATTGATTGAATGTCCCTCAGGTTGATATATGTTACCTGTGGATTTAGTTGATCTCCACGGATAATTTTGATATTAGTTTCATTAGCCCTGTCAGACAGTCCACCCGCTTCGCCAATCATCTCAACAAGTGTAGTTCTGTCTTTGAGCAATGGGAAATTTCCTTGTCCCTTAAATTCTCCTAATAGCGTCACTTTCAGATTTGTAATCTTTAACTCAATAATGGGGTCTTTAAGAAGCTTTTTACGATAAAGGTCTTCAATAAGTTTAGCTGCCTGGCTACGGGTTAGCCCAGCAACGGCAACGTGACCTACAACCGGCAGTGCCACAGTACCATCCTCTTCAACCTGATATGTCTGGCCGGCCCCGGCGCCTCCGCTGCTATTAGCTTGTGAATTGCCAGAAGGCGATTCGTCAACAACGTATTTGATGTTTTGCAGATTCCGGATCTGAAGAATATCCTGCGACTTGATGCGATAACTGCTGAGGTCCCCTGTACTTTTAGACGATGCTGTATCAGTAACTGGCGTTTTCTGCTCAAAAAGTACCTGGTATTGTTTTCCGGCACATGAGGTTAGAACAAGTAAGATAAAAGAACAGGAATAAATATATATCGATCTACGCATATTGGCGGTATCTATGCTGAATATTTTTATAATTGTGTAATATTTCAAAAATACACATTTTGTGTGTTACCGATGCGTGTTTTTCCAATTTTTAGAATTTGAAGGTTTCATTAATCACTGTTGTTTATAACGCCGCGAACACATTACCCCGGTGCATCGACTCGGTTATCAGCCAAAACCACCCTGATATTGAGTACATCATTATCGATGGCGGTTCGACAGATGGCACCCTTCAGATCGTTGATCGATACCGCGATTTTGTAAGTGTTATTATCTCCGAACCGGATAAAGGCATATATGATGCCATGAATAAAGGGATCACGCGCGCAACCGGTGATATTGTTGGTACGCTTAATGCAGATGACGCACTGGCAGACAATGATGTACTTGCCGCTGTGGCCCGTTCATTTGAATTGAAAAAGGCAGATGTTGTTTACGGAAACCTAAATGTTATAGGTTCGCAGGGCAATATAATCCGCAGGTGGATATCAAAACAGTGTGTAAGAAATTCCTTTAATTGGGGTTTTATGCCCCCGCACCCAACATTTTATTGCAAGAGGGAATTATTTGAAAAATTCGGTTTTTACAGCCTCGAACTCGGTTCGGCAGCAGATTATGAACTGATGCTTAGATTTATGTATAAGCACGAGGTTAATGGTTATTTTTTAAATAAAGTACTGGTTAATATGCTTGCGGGCGGCGTTAGCAACAGTAGCCTTAAAAACAGAATTAAAGCCTGGAAATCTGATTTGAAAGCTATGCGCCATAATCATATAAAAATACCGGTGCTGGCAGTTGTTTTAAAACCGCTGCGTAAGTTGCACCAATTTTTAAAACTCAAAGCATAGTTACTTGAGTTTGGCCTTAATGATCATGCTCATCCAGAAATAAGGTATCCTCCCGCTTCCCCTGAATGCTGTTACTTCGAAACCATGCTCATTTAAAATTTGAGTAAGCGTTTTAACCGACCAGAATTTGATATGCCCCCCCTGCCACAATGGACTGATATGGTTATCCCATTTATTAAAAATGCTCAGGAGCAGGTTTTTTAAATAACCATGATAGGGGGTTGAAATGATCAGTTCGCCTTTAGTTGGAGTTAATATATCGCGGCAGAGCGCTACGAAAGCATGAGGGTCGTAAAGATGTTCAATTACCTCTGTTGATATGATGGTGTCGAATTTTATGGCTTCGAGTTGTTTAGGTAAACCGGGCATCGAAAGATCTTGCACGAAAAACCTGCCCGGACTTATCTTGTCTGCTATCTCAATACCTTGTTCAGATGCGTCGGTCCCGTAAGCATTAAATCCGTGTTTAAGCAGGTAATTTACCAGAAAACCATTGCCGCAACCAAGATCAAGGATAGTAGTATTTTGATCTTGATTTAATAATGATGTTAACGGCTTTTCAAGATAGTTGAAAGCGTGGCAGGGATCGTCGTTAGGATAACCATAATCCTGGTATGAGCTCATGTGCTTATGATCTGTGGGTATAAGTTAGTAGATAGTTTGTATAATAATATTATTATTGACACGATCGGCAGTTCACGTATAGGTTCTCGCAATCTCAACCAGTTAATTGTCTGACAATGCAAGTATACCAATACACGGGCTCTTAATTGTCAAATCGTCAAAGTTTTCATCACGCGGCGGCGAAATAAACAATAAGCAGACCAGATTATCTAATATACCAGTTTCTTTCATCACTATGAAACCTCCAATAGTCTTACACGAATTTGTTTAGTTTCCTCTTTGACTAAATCTTTGCGGGCTTTTCAATATTTAATTCATAGCAGAATATCAGTATTTTAAATATTGGACAATATATTAGAAATAGGCATTAGTCAACGTTCCCTGTTTATCCCGTTGTACGCTACATACATCGTGTGCCCCGTAAATAAAATGGAAATTAGGGGCGCTGTTTTCAGGAGTTGGAGTAGTATGGGTGTGGAAATAATTCCTTTATCTGAGGATTATGTGCCCATTCGGGATTTTATGAAAAATGCGATTGATTAAAAAAGAGCCGATATTGCTTTGAATATGCCTAAACTTATGTTTATAAAATCGTGGTAAGGTTTGTGCAGACGTTTCACTTAAGCGGTTTTACCAAGATAAAGAGATAATGATTGTGTGAGGGAAATAGTAGTTGTATGTATCTGGTTAAAATTGACTTGTCACCCTGATTTTTACAAACTATGCTTGAAATTTTACGATCTCAACATTTAGTATTTTATACCCTCATTTTTC
The DNA here is from genome assembly GCF_003351025.1 of Mucilaginibacter endophyticus. GTDB lineage: Bacteria > Bacteroidota > Bacteroidia > Sphingobacteriales > Sphingobacteriaceae > Mucilaginibacter > Mucilaginibacter endophyticus. Next base: position 1,113,883 of record NZ_QPCG01000001.1, read on the forward strand.
TGGTTTCGGCCACAATTACGTGGTTATGTATTCCTTCAATTTTGCATGTGGCGCGTGCCCGGCATTTGTATGATGACATAGGCCATTTTCGAAAAGAGCATGATCACGGGATACCTCGTTTAGGCGGTGTAGCCATTTTTGTAAGTTTCAATATAACAGCCCTTCTGTTCGGTATACTTGACAAGTCGCTTCCGGTAAGTTACATGCTCACTGCCTGTATTATTTTATTTGCAATGGGGCTCAAAGACGATTTGTCCGGCGTAAATTCAAGTACAAAATTTGTTATACAGGCAATTGTAGCGCTGATTCTCGTTGTCCCGGCCGATATTCGTATATCCAGCATGTACGGCATTTTTGGCATATATAATTTGCCTTATATGCCAAGTGTTTTAATGTCTGTTTTGCTGATTATGCTCATTGTTAATTCCTTTAATCTGATTGATGGTATTAACGGGCTGGCGGCCTCAACCGGAATCATCGTGAACTGTACCTTTGCTTTTCTGTTTTTTTATATCAGGCAGTATGAACTTGCAGCTATAGGTTTGGCTATGGCCGGTGCAATTCTTGGCTTTCTTCGTTTTAACTTATCGCCGGCAAGGATTTTTATGGGCGATACCGGAGCCTTGTTGATTGGATTGGTATCGTCTGTTATGGCATTGAAATTTATAACACTTAGCATGAGTGGCGGAGGTGCACCCGATCTGATGTTCTATAGCCCTGCGCTGACCGTAGCAATATTAGCAGGCCCTGTTTTTGATACGCTGCGCGTTTTTACCATCCGGTTATCGAAGGGGAAATCTCCGTTTGATGCCGACCGGAATCACATTCATCATCGCATATTACGACTTGGACTTAACCATGTTCAGGCAACTTTATGCCTTTCGGTAATGAGTTTGCTTTCTATCAGTAGTGTCTTTTTGTTTAGTAAGCTGGGGAATTCCTGGCTTATCGGACTTATCTTTTTTATCTCCTTAACAGCCAATTTCCTGATTACGATTATGCTTCGCGCAAAAAGGCGCAGAGAAGCCGCTTTGGCTATAGCCAATTAAAGAAGATCCAAGTTGTTTTTTTAAGCGCTTTTTTGTGTTATATATACCTTGCGGAATTTAACATCGGATAAATTTTTGTGTGATATTACCGGTTAGTTTTGCCGAAAAAATATCATGAACTGGATTTGTTTAATTTTTGCCGGCCTTTTGGAAATAGGGTTCACCACCTGTTTGAAATTATCCGATAACTTCTCCAACCTGAAGTGGACATTAGGTTTTGTTGTTTGCATTATTTTTAGTTTTGTGCTGATAAATAAAGCCACGCAAACCATTCCGCTGGGAACTGCTTACGCTGTGTGGACTGGGATAGGTGCCGCCGGAACTGTTATTGTTGGTGCTTTCTTCTTTAGTGAGCCTTTATCGTTTATCCGAATGTTTTTCATCACTACACTTATCGCTTCTGTAATAGGATTAAAGGCCTTTGCCTGATCCTGCACTTTTCAGTTGAGCTTTTTTTAAACGTCTCTTATCCTTTGCCCTGATCCGGCTCAGGGAAACCTGGGTCATGCCAAGGTATGATGCAATGTGTTTGAGCTTTACACGCTGCAAAATATCCGGATGCGATTTTGTAAATTCCTCGTACCGGTCGAGCGTGCTTTTGAATTGCCTTGAGATCATCTGTTTTTCAGTTTCCACAAACGAGACATCGGCAAGCTTCCGCCCCCAATTGGCCAGGTGGATATCCGTACTGTATAGTGCTTCCAGGTCGTTTTTATGGAGCTGGAACAATTCGCAATCTTCTAACAGCTCAATGCTTTCATAACCTGCAATATCCATTACATAGCTTTGAATAGACAGGAGGATTTTCCCCTCGTCAAAAAAAGCAAAGGTTACCTCATTTTGATCACCCTCAATAAAAGCCCTTGAAATGCCTTTTGCAATAAAATAAATACGGTTATTGATCTTATTTGCTTTAAAGAGCAGGTGCCCTTTGGGGAATGCAACCTGCTTTACGATGTCTTCTAACTTCAAAAATGACTCTTCAGGTATCGCTTTGATAGTAAATACAATTTCGCGGAAGTTCATGTTGTTTTGTTTGTTATTAGCTAAAATAACAACTGAGTTTATTGTGCTATCTTTTTTGCTTTATTAATTTTAAGGTTTATGCCGGCCTTGCGACCATGTAAACCATGTTTGTAAAATAATTGGAAAGATAGAATGTTGTTTCAATTTTTGGGTCATGAATATTTTATCGTTGTTTGAGTGCTATAATAGGGTTTCGAATAATTTGAGCTACGAAAAACGATCTGTCAATAAAACTTTTCCCATCTGTTTAGTTATCTGCCCGAGTCCATTGCTGATATTTTATTCGCTTCGTAAGCTTTTTACAGGATTAGCCAACGCCGCCCGTACGGATTGAAAACTAATGGTTATGAAGGCGATGATCAGCGCCATGATTCCGGCCGCGGCAAATATCCACCAGGTCATTTCGGTATGGAAGGCGAAATCAGCCAACCATTGATGCATTGCCCACGCTGCTATCGGGATTGCTATTATTACCGCAATAAAAACCAGCAGTATAAAATCTTTCGACAGTTCGAGTACAATTTGCTGTACATTGGCTCCGAGGATCTTGCGCACGCCGATTTCTTTAACACGCTGGGTAATGGTAAATGCAGACAAGCCGAATAGGCCCAAGCAAGCAATAAATATAGCCACGCAGGAGAATATGGTGAATAAGCTACCCTGCTGCTGTTCGCTCCGGTATAGCTGCCCTAATTTATCATCCAGAAAAGTAAAGTCAAAAGGAGTTTCGGGCAGATATTTATGCCAGGTTGTTTGCAGGTAGTTCACTGTGTTTTGAATATTAGTGCCGTTTATCTTTACCGATAGCACATGATAGCCGTTACCAGGCGGCAACCGGAACAAAAGCGGTGTTATTGCCTGGTGCAGCGACTCAAAGTGGAAATCTTTAACAATGCCTATGATTTTTCCATTAACATTCCCATAAATCATGTTTTTACCAATGGCATTTTCGGCAGTTTTTAAGCCCAGTGAGCGTACCGCCGACTCGTTAATAATAAAGTTGTTGGTATCGGTAGAAAAGGCTGTCGAAAAGTTGCGTCCGGAAGCCATTTTCATACCGTATGTAGGTATAAAACCATAGTCGGTGCTGATACATTTCAGGTCGGCATTAATGGGTTTCATTACACCATCAACCAAAACCGCTCCGCCCTGAAAGTCGAGCAGACGTCCCGATGGGATGCGCGATGAGCGGCCAACCTCTTTTATAGCCGGTTCTTTAAGTAATTCGGTCTTAAAAACATCGTATTGGGCATGCAAGTCTCCGGTGTAACCCAAAGTTAAAACTGCATCCTTGTTGAAACCCAGATCGGTGTTTTGAATGTATTGCAGCTGACGGTACACCACCGTAGTAGCCACAATGAGGATAATGGAAATTGAAAACTGCAAAACAACGAGCACCTTCCGGAACGATACCCCGCCCGAACCTGTTTTTACAATGCCTTTCAAAACCTTCACCGGTAAAAAGGACGACATAAAAATGGCCGGGTAGATCCCGCTGATGAGCCCAACTATAAAAGGCAGGGACAAAACAGGGAATAAAATATGCCATTGCAAAAGGCTGTTAAAGGCAAGACTGATGTTTGACAACCGGTTAATCATAGGTAGTAGCAACGCCGTAGCCGCTACGGCCAGCGCAAGTGCAAACCAGGTGATCAATACCGATTCGCTTAAAAATTGGCCAATGATCTCTTTTCGCCTTGCGCCGATAACCTTCCGGATACCAATTTCTTTTGCCCGCAATGCCGAACGCGCGGTGGACAGGTTCATGTAGTTAATGCAGGCAATGATTAAGATAAACAACGCTATTGCCGAAAAGATATATACCCGTTTGATATCACTGTTTTCTTCAAACTCGTCGTCCATGTGCGAGTGCAGGTGTATGTCGATAAGTTTTTGAAAAGTAAGTTTAGTGCCATCGTGTGTTTTTGTATTTCCGGCTGTGCCTCCAAGGTGCACGTAGCGATCCAGAAAATCGGGTAACTGACTTTCAATTTTGTCGGTATTATAATCTTTTGGAAAAAGCAGGTAGGTAAAAAAGGCATTGCCCCCAAAATCATTCGCAAGGGCTTCCGTACCATAAATTGCGGGATCTTTTAAGGTACTAAATGACATCAGCAGGTCGGGGTGCATGTGCGAGTTGGCGGGAAAAGCCTTAACTACACCGGTAACTTTAAATTCGTGTTTAATTTTACCCAAGAAAACGTTATCCAGAAACAGGCTTTTGCCAATCGGGTCGGCATTGCCGAAATACTTCCTGGCCATGGCCTCGCTCAGCATGATGCTGTAAGGTTCTTTCAATGCGTCACTCTGTGAGCCTTCAACCACAGGTATGGTAAAAAAGTCGAAGAAGTTCTCTTCTGCAAATACGCTGTTCTGTTCGTTAAAGAGCTTATCCTTGTAATGAAAGGACGTGGTGCGAATGGGCAGCACACGTGTGAATTTTTTGATATCAGGAAATGCATGCTGCAACAAAGGACCAAACGGTGGGGCAATTGAGCTTAAGTGCAAGCTTTCCACATTTTTACTGGAATAAAAAGTACGCGTCACCCTGCGGATATCTTTCGCGTTGGTATTAAATTTATCGTAGCTGGTTTCGTTTATGATGTAGCTTAAAATGAGCAGGCAACAAGTTAAGCCAACTGTAAGGCCGAATATGTTAATAAAAGAGATAAACGGCTGTCTTTTTACATTCCGAAACGCGATGGTTAGATAGTTTTTAATCATGTTCAAATGATTTTCAAGGTTAATAATTGAGTTCGGGGGATTTTCCGAACGCAATATTACCTGCCCCGTCTGCGACTGAAGTCCCAACTTATCAATTGGCACCTTTTTCTTAAGGCCGTTCTTGTATTCTAAAGGTGTTTTTCCGGTTATTTCCCGGAAAACACGATTAAAGGTTGTTTTGGAATTAAAGCCTGATTCGTAAGCTATTCCCAATAAGGTGAGATTGTCATGAGCCGGATCCTGCATTCTTCGTGTGATTTCACGAACCCGGAATTCATTGATAAAATCGCTGAAGTTTTTTTTCAACCCAAGGTTAATAATCCTGGAAAGGTCATGCGGATGCATTGCCAATTTTACGGCAAGTGTAGCCAGTGTCAGTTCGGCATCTTCGTAAAAGCGGCCTGCTGCCACAGCTTCCTTTAGCCTTCGCCCTTTTTCACGGGCATCTAAAGCCTCACTGTCTGGCATAGTTAGCCGGATATCACTATCAGGGTTCATTATCCTTTCCGCGGCCAACACAATGAGTGTAAAGGCTATTGCAAAACTGAAGACATTATTAACAAGCGATAGCAGACAGAGTAATCCGAGCAATAGCAACGTGTGATTTAACCGCCGGAAAGCAAAACGGGGCCTGTCCATCAATACCGGGCGCAGCTTATCGTAAAAATCCTGTATCAACCGGCGCGACAGATACAGATAAATGATGACCGAAATGAAAACCGGCCAGGATGGTATCCAGTATCCTATAAGCAGGGGGCAAAAATGGAGTACGTTTTTCCGGTGAAAATGTTGGGTGGGGCATGTGAGTTGCCGCACGTAAAAATATAATAAAGGTCCCAACGCCGACAGAAAAAGCGGCGTAAGCCCGGCGGCCTTTAGTACCATCACAACTAAAGCCAGGCTTAAAAACAGGTTTGCTGCTTTCGCCGGCCTTTTTGCGAACCCTAAAAGCAGCGCAAGCGTTATCCCGGTGAATAGTATTCCAAGGGAGGCCAGGTCATACAGGCGGATATGAAAAAAATAGGGGTTCAAATGCCTTAATCTCGTCAATCATTGTTCCAATCTATTAATTGATTTATTATCAATTAAATGCGATGTGATTGAGGGGGGGTATATGTAACAAAAGCGAACATGGTGGTGTTCGCTTTCGATTTGCATATAACGCAGTTAATAAAAAGCAGCCCTTAGGGCTGCTTTTTATTAACTGTCCATTCCGCCATCTGGAAATCACGGCTGCCATTATTGGTTTTAATGGTTATCCTGTAAAATTTATAAGCTACATTATTGTTAAAGTGATATATGATCCGCTGAAAGCGATTGGCAAAAACTTCGTTGTTTTTGCTGTGCAGGTTTATCCAGCGTATACCATCCTCCGAGCCCTGCAGGATCCACCCTTTAGGGTCACGATCGGGAGAGTCATTTGCCGATGTCATGGTATAGGCTCCTGCAACAACAGGGGTTTTAAGCTCATATTTCATCACCAGATCGCCGGAGAAGCCCGATTGGAAAAACTTGGTATTCGGGTCGCCGTCAACCACTTTTAACGAGCCCTCGTTTGAATTTGGGCCGCCACCATTATCGCGCGATACGGTAAATGTGCCACCTATGGTAGCAAAATAATTTTCACCAACCTTGGTACGGTCAAAATTAGGGTCGGCAACATTCAGTATTATTTCCCGGGCAGCCGAGTATCCCTGTGAGTTTCTGGCCGTTAATGTTACGTGATATAAGCCGTCAAAAGCATACCTGTGCTTAGGCGCTTTCTCTGCCGATGTGCTGTCGTCGCCAAACTGCCACAGGATATCTTTGTAATTAACGGCCGTGCTGGTGAACTGATAACTTAAAAAGTCAACACTATCTGTACGTACGGCTGTAAAACCCACAATAGGTTTGGGCTCATCAGGTTCAGGTTGTGGCGCAGGCTTATCTTTTTTACATCCGGCAAACAACAGGGCTGCTGTTGAAAATACCGATATGATATGCAATATTTTTTTCATGTCCTTAATTTTCATTGATCAATTAGCATAAAGGCTTAAGGGGCTGGGAATAATTGGCTTTGAGGCACTATCCTTCTGCCATTGATGCCGGCCGATGGTACTTCAAAAGTCAAACGGGCACGCTGGCCACCCACGTTTTCACGATGATCGGCTTCTATTTTATAGCGTTTACCGCGTTCTAAGAATATTTTGGCAGTGCGGCTGTCTTTATCCCATTCGGTAGTGAAATCATTAATAATGGGTTTGCCGTCGATATATAGCCTTGATCCGTCGTCCCATTCATTTTGCCAGAACACGTATTCACCCCGAACGGGCGCAAGAAATTCGCCGGTCCACCTGGTTGAGAAATTATCATGACTGATACTTGGTATTGCAGCTTGCCAAACCCCGTCGTTAGGCCAATCAATAGTGGGTTCTATTTGTACAAGATCAGGCTTTCTGCCATCAAAATCAAGCTGTTGATTATTCGAAAAGTATTCCGCCTTTAAACCTGTACCGTTGCCTGTGATGTATGAATTATTGTCGAGATTAACCTCTGGCTGAACCAAAACAATCATTTTGCTGTTTGTTGGATGCAGGATGTGTTTTGACGGATTAACCAAACTCACCACAAAGCCAAAACGTTTATTAGCGGCTATGTTGGCATCAAAAACAGGCCATCCTATTGATAAGCGTATCACCGCCGTGCTGGCGTTAGAGTTTACCCTGATCAATGTATCAATGTTATACTGATCGGGCTTGAGCGCGATAGTGTTATCAGGCAGCACTTTTTTACTTACCAGATCGGCAATGGTATCCATATTCAGTTTCACATTAACATTAAATGCACCTGCCGGCACGCCTGCCAGGTTTATAGTTAACGGAATGGTGATACCTGCCGGCGATGTGGTATAGTTTTTTTGATAATCAACATTCAAGATACCTCCGCCGTTTAAAAGCGAAACGTAATGAATATCGCTTTCTTTAATAAGTGTTTTGGTATCAAGCACTACGAGGATATTTGATTGTGATCCTTTAATCTGGTTGCCCTTGCCCGGATCGGTAAGCTTAAATGCAAAAGCGACATTTTTACCATAATTGGCTTCAATGGCCGATAACCTGACACTGGCAACCGAGGATGCGGTATCTGCCCCGAATGCTACATTGATCACGCCGTCGTAATCAATTGCACCGGCAGGTAGCATTACCGTATTTTTAAGCGTACCGTTGGCTATCAGTTTGGAAACGGTATCATTATTAAACGTTATACCTACCTGGAACGCCTTAGTTGCGGGGCCCGATAAGGATATTTTAAATGGTACTTTAACTATTTCGTTACCGGCAACTATACCATTGGCGTCGGTTCCAGCGCCGGAAACATTCCTGTCGGTGTTTTGAATTGCTTTAAGCTCATCAAGATTATTTTGCCTGCAGGCTCCCGCTATCAGAACAATTAATCCGATAAACAAAACATATCTGTATTTTTTCATCATCAAATAATTTAGTTTGTAATGGTTAACTTTTACTGATCAAGCCAAACGCGGCCATCAAGCCCCCAGGCCTGCCTATTAGGTATCCTGAACCAGTTGATTATTTGTGCAGGGATATCTGCCGTTTGCGGAACAAACTGGGCAAGCGCCCCTGCCGGCGGCGGGCATATCAGATCATTAAAATCTTCCCATTGATAATTGCCTTTTAATTGAAAGTCGCGGGCCTGCGGACCTATATCCCTGATCTTGTCACCCTGGCCATCCGTACCCGGCCAATAGGCCGCCAGAAAAGTATAATAGGGGTGGCCTTCGCTGATGGATGTTTCGCAGGCATAATTTCCGATCACGGCATCGGGCACGTCAATCTTGAAAAACCTGATATCAGTTATATACACGTCGGGGGTACCATGCCCCTGGCCGTTTAAATACCCCAATTTTAACGGGCTGTGGTTGCTAAAACTTCCCGACTCGGTTACGTCCAGTTCATTATTGAAAACCCCGTCGGTATAGGTCCTGATATATCGCCTGCCTGCACGTATTTCGCACTTAACAGATAGGTTTTGCCATCTGCCTTTTTGCAGATCGGCGCCACGACATTGATGGTAATCACCATCCTTGGTACCACGATATTCAAAATACCAGTAAGCATCTTCCAGGTAAATTACCCAGCCAACGCCCGGGTGGCCTGATGACCATTCCTGCCTTTTGCCCAAGATACTTGGCCAGAAGAATTTATCCTCATTCTTTTTAACTTTCAGCTCAATAGTGAATTTGGTAGTGTCATCAAGGTTAAAAATATCGGCCGTATCAATTTCGGCCCGGATCCCGGTGTCCCTTAAACGCACTGTTCGCCCCAGATACCTGTTGCCGGTAAACGGTTTACCTATTATCCTTTGTTTATATTTAGGATTGTAATAAATGGTAAACGTGTTAACAGCCGTGTTGCTGAAAACAGTATTGTCGTCCTGGTTAGCCGGAATAGCAAACTTTCCGCCGCCGCTTGATGCAATTACTACCAACCAATCTTCATTGGCGTAATTTTTCCTTTTTTTCAGGGCATCAATCATCTCACCTACATAGCCATCAAACTTTTCAATAGAGGCTTTATACTGCGATGATGAGTTGTCAAATCCATATTTGGCGCCGGCTTCTTTGATATCATTAAAATGGCCAAGTATTAATTGCGCTGTATCGGTATTCAGGCTATTAACTACGGCAGTTTTGATTTGCTCGTCGGTGTCAAATTGCTGGCTTATGGCAGCACCCTGGGTTAACTTGTTTTTAAAAATAACCGAAGAAGAAAAGGAAACAATTTTGGCATTCGGCTTTTCTTCCTTTATCCTTTCAAAAAACACAGGATAAGTTGCCAGGTTGTTTCCGGCAAAATCATCTGATAGGATCTTGTGTTTTTCTTTCTTTACACCGGTTAGCATATTGGCCCAATTGCTTACATCCCGTGTCGAATCCGGATCGCTCAATGCTACCCAGCTATAAATGGAATAGGGGAGTAGTGCTTTAATATTGGGAACATTGGCGCTGTTTACCGATGAGCCCCTTGCCCCGTCAACAATCAGGTACAACACCTTGCGTTCGCCGGACGTTGCTTTGGCTGTATCTGTATAGTTTTTATCGGGGAGGGTACGTACAAAATCCTTGTTGCATGATATGGTTGCAACAGCCAATGCACAAATAATTGAAAAAATGATTCCTTTATATTTTTTCCTGTTCTGCATTTCCTTATAGATTATAGGTTCTCATAAAATTTATTCGATGGTTACACGTATGATATTGTTAACCGGGGTATTATCAAAGCGATATATGCTACCGATTAGCAATAACGCCCGTTTACCATCAGTGGATTTTGTTTCAATGATATCAGACAAGCTACCTGAGAATGGGCCGGTAGTGTTATAATTTCCGGCAAGTTCACCTTTGGTATTCAACACCATAAAGCCATTACGGGTAACATTGTTATATTTTTTAAAGCTGCCGCTAACCACTATCAATCCATCGTTGAGCTGGCGGGCAAAACCGGGGTAACCTCCTTCAAATGTTTTAGCCACAAAGCTTTGGTCAAGAGATCCATCTAGGTTAACCAGCGCCATGCTGATGGCCGGTTTGCCATCGTATGTTCTGAATATGCCTGTTATCAGGTATTTTTTGGTTACAGGATTGTATGTTAGCGATGAGATACTATTATCTGTACCGGCTCCGGTTTTAAATGAGTCGTCGATGTTTCCATTTGCATTTAAGCGAACCAAGCGTCCTGCGGGTGCTTGATCAAACGTGGTAAAGCTTCCAAATAACACCAGTTTTTCCAGCTGATCGGCGTCGGTATGCATGTAGGAGTCAACCGGGCCATTTGCCGAAGGCAGACCTTTATTTGTTGCTATATTAAACCGATAGGTTTTGTCCAGCGAACCATCCAGGTTAAAGCGAGCAATTTGGCGTATCTCCGTACTATCAAGGATCACCGTATCGCGAGTGAAATCATGATTATGCTCGGTATAAACCCGGTTTACATAGTATCTGAAGCTGCCGGTTGCCAGTATTTTGTTTTGATGCTTATATATCTTAGATATGTACTCATTGGTACCGCCGTTAAACTTTGGAAAGTATTTGGTTGTATCTGTCTGCGACGGACGCCTGTAGGTTTTTACGCCGATAGTATCAATGCTACCATCAACATTTAAAGTGGTAATATTGCTGATGTTTTCTGTACGCTGGTTGTAGCCGCTAAAGCCCCCTGCGATAACATATTTTCCGCCAAGTTCTATCACCCTTGATAATGATCCGTTTGCTGCTTTACCAGTCCGGAAAGTACGATCAAACTCACCATCAGCTGATGTTCTTACAATGCGGTTAAGAGGGGTGATAATACCTTTATTATCGTAATTGGTAAACCAACCCAATACCAGGTTCCTGCCGTCAGCAAGAGGATATACCTGGTTTACAGTGCCGTTTGCGCCGGCTGTGGCCCTGAAAGAAGGATCAATATTAATTAATCCGGATACCTTAAATAGTGGCCCCAGTACTAACTGATCATCAATAGCAATTGATGTAATACCGGTACTGCCAAACGGGGGCACCTTTACTTTAATGGTTGATTCTGTTACTTCGGTAACCTGACCGGGTTCGCCGTTAAACATGAACTTTATTTTGTCTTTGTAGGGGACCAGGCCTGTAGCTTTGAATGTTACCTCTGTCCCCACCGTTCCAACTGCCGGCGCAGGTACAGCGTCGGGGCTGAGGGTAACACCCAATGGTGGTTTTCCGTCCCCATATGGGTCGGAATAAACTGTTTTATCCTTTTTGCAAGCCGCTATGGTGAGTGCCAGCAGGACAAACATCATGATATGGTTAAATCTTCTCATATTCAATTTATTATCATTGAAAGAATGTCGTTAATAATGTTTTACTCAGAATGATGAAGGCCTGCGAAGTATATTTCCTCATAAAAGTCATCCTGGTTAAATCCGAAGTAAGCCGCATTATACTGCAGGGTATGCACTATCCCATTTGTGGGTTTGATATCAGATGAGGAGACATTATTTCGAAAAACCGCGTTTTGAGCGTTGTTGATGTCGTATATATAACTGATAACCAACGTGCGCGGGCCAATGTATTTGATGTTATTGGCGTCGCCGTATAGTACACCAATGTTCTCCACATCACCACTGTAAGAATAATAAAGGGCTCCCGGGTACTGATTTTGCAGGTTAAAATCTATTTGCGGATAATCTTTAAGGTGGTTAATACCTTTGAACATATACCGTTGCAGGTATTTTCTCCATATGGCCGAGTCGATATCCGATAGCTTTTTCACGGTATCACGACCGGAATAAAACAAAAAATAGTTTAAAGAGCCGCCGGTTTTGTTATTACCTATGGTTCTTTTGATCACGTCATCATCCGGTGCAAAAAAGGTAAAATCACTTTTGCGGAATGTTTCTTCCATGCCGGCCAGTTTTACGATCTGGGCGATGGTATCAAACGGTACCGCTTTATCTTGCAGATATTGAAGCATATCGGCAGGATAATTGGCCTGGGCTTTACCGCCATCTTTATAATACTCATCGCGTTTGCAGCCGGTGAGCACCAATAAAAACCCGGCAAAAACAATAATTATATTTTTCATATTTCTTATCATTACTTTTTAGGAATAGGTTAATTACCGCCGTTTACCCAATACATGTTTAATGACATGAATGGGTTATTTGCAAGCGCGTTACTGTTGATTGGCCAGGTCCAGGCGCCACGGTTAAATTTGTCCAGCGTCAATACGTTGTATGACCACTCACTGCTCATGATCCTCCGGGTACGCACCAGGTCAAAATAATGGTGCCCTTCGCCCATCAGTTCGCGCGATCTTTCCAGGAAAATGAAATCCTTAAGGTCTTGCCCGCCGCTTCCGGCATAGCGCGATGCCTCGGCCCTGTCCCTTACTTTATTCAGCATAGCGATGGCCTGATCATCCTGACCCAGTTCGGCCAGTGCTTCTGCACATAGCAGTATTTCACCGGCATACCTGAATATCATGAACGTGTTATCTGGATTGGCATCCTCTTCGCCGGTTGCAAAGGCATTCTGAGCAAATTTGAGCATCATGAATTTTCCGTTGTCGGCATATATATCGGAGTTAAACCATATAGTAGCACGCTTATCAGAAGAACCCGGATATAGTTTTTGCATATACTCCCCCCTGAAATAGGCAAAGCTGATACGGTGTGTATACTCAGGCCTTTTATATGGATAGTGCAGAAACATATCACCGATCGGCGCAACATTGGTATTCTGATCGCCGTAGTTAATACTGCGGTAAAATTCAAAAAGGCTTTCGTCCGATCGTCCTTTTATAACAGTAGCCCACTCAGTTATCGGCAGTAGCCTGTAAGCATTGCTCTTAACAAGCTCCTGTCCCAGATCTGCGGTTTCCTGGTAGTATTTGTTTGCATTGGGTTTATCAAAACCGGCATTCCACATGTTCATGTTCATGATGAGCGCGATGACGCTGCCCCTGCTGGCCCTTACACCTTTTAAGGCCGGATCGGCATAAGTCCAGGGTAAACCGTCCTTATAGTTTTTAAGATCGGCGATACATTTATTTAAGACAGATACCATGTTTTCGCGAGGTAAAGCTGTTGAATGGAAAGCGTCGGTATAATAAGGCACATCGCCATAAAGCCTCACCATATAGAAGTATGCAAGCCCGCGTATAAAAGCGGCTTCACCTTCAAACTGCTTCTTCTCGGTATCACTTACGCCGGGTATACCTGTTTCCAGTTTTGAAATAAGGATATTGGCACTTTGTATTACCTGGTAATAGCCTGTCCAGTCGGTAATAAGACCGAAATTGTAGAAATTCCAGGGCGGGTTTCCGTTGATGAGGCCGAGCAGGTCGTTCCTGCCCAGTACCTCTACAAATGCGCGTGCCGGGCCAAAGTCAGACTGAGGTTCATACAAAACCTCTCCCGATCGATATTCGCCCGTTGCACCAATAAAATGTGTTTCGTTGATCTTGCCAAAAAAAGTTCTTGACATATCATAAATATTGGCCACAACGTCATCTTTCGATTGGTAAAAGTTATTCCCTGTTAGTTTATCAATGGGCTGTACATTCAGAAACTTTTTACAGGATGGTAAACACAAGCTTGCTGCCGCTGCTAAAATGTATATAACACTTTTTTTCATGATCTTGAGTTTTATTTACTTGTATTGAGTTCAATATTTAAACCTAAGTTGTAAGTACGCGGTACCGGGTATCCGCTTGATATATCGCGGCCCAGGGAGGTTACGTTTTCGGGGTTGGGACCATTATATCCTGAAAATGTGATCAGGTTGTTGGTTGAGAAATAAACCCTTACGTTGTTAAAACCAAAGCGCCGTACAAATTTCCGGTCAAACATGTAGGATAGCGTAACCGTGTTGATCTTGAGGTATGATCCTTCTTCCTGCCACAAGCTTTGATCGGAGCGAAGCGGCCTTATCTGGTTAAACCTTGAAAACGAATAGGGGTTAGGATACTTGGCATGGTCACCCGGTTTTCGCCAAATGTCCATGTCATCCAATGGAACCGCGGCCAGTAGGGCATAAGGATCCTTCATGATCGACAACCTGTCTGACAGCGCGTTATTCAATATTGTTCTCTTGGCTGTATAACTGGCATAAATATTTAACCCGAAATTCTTGTAGTTGATATTTGTAGATACACCACCCGTAATTAAAGGTTGTGAGTTGCCGGTTATTTCATAATCCCGGTCGTCAAGAATATAGTCGCCGTTCACGTCTTTAAAAATCGGGTCACCGCCTTTGAAGGCAAGCCCATTGGTTTGATATTTTTTACCCGTTACCGGATCTACAGGGACATTGGCATCTGTTGGATAAACGCCCTGGTTAACCAGCAGATAGTTTGACAAGGTGTTTTTACCTACCCTGAACACAATGTGCTGGTAGTTGTTATAATCAAACTTGATGTATTGCCCGTTGTATTCGGCAGGTAACCTCAGTAGGTAGTCACGATTAATTGCGCCATTAAATGATACCGTCCAGTTAAAATCCTTAGCGGTTAGCGGTCTTACGGTTACCATCAGCTCATACCCATAATCGGCAATGGATACATCATTGCTTGATTTTTTCTGAAAGCCTGTACTGTTAGGTAAAAACCTGTCAAACAATAAATTATCAACCTTTTTATAATAAGTATCAAAACTCAGGTCAACCTTACCTTGCAAAATAGTCATGTCAAACCCAAGGTTATATTGCGTTGTTGTAGTTGGCTTTAGCGCAGGATTAGGTACAAACTCATAATTAATGCCGATAGTTGGATTATTATTGAAATTGCCATTCAGGTTGTACAAGCCATAGATACTTTGCAAGCTGCCGGTTGGTACGATATTCTGGCCCCAGGTTAACCTTAAACCACCCGATGTAAGCCAATCCCAGTTTTTAAACCAGTTCTCCTTGTAGTAATTCCACCTTAAACCGGCTGCAGGGTTTTTGGAATACGGATTCTCCAGGCCGTTTGAGGATGTACCATCCAAGCGGTAAGACAGCTCCAGTACGTACTTCTTTTTATAATCGTAGTTAAAGGAACCTGCAAACGACGCGATAGTGGCATTTTTGAAGTTTGATAACACGCCACCGCCTCTTGAATTATAAGAGTCGGACCCTACCGGCCCTTGTAACTGATCATTAGGGATACGGCTTTGTCGGATTATACCGCTTTGACCGCCTTGCTTATATATCTCATTAAATGTATTAATGAATATGGTATGATCGGCGTTGAATGTTTTAGCGTAAGTAAGCGCGTTACGGTTATATAATGTAAAGTTGCGTCCCTCATAATCATACATCTGTGCAAACTGGGCATTTGCAGCTGCCGGTGTAAACGTTGATTCCGCATCCGATGTATAATCGTAACTGATGCTTGAAGATAGCGCCAGCCCCCGGATAAACTCGTAACGGCCATCAATATTGGTACGGATGTTTCTTGTACTGTTGCTGTTTTGAGTTTGCAGGGCCGATGTTACACCATCGGGCGAAAGATAAAAGGACGGAGGCGGCAGCAGGGTAGAAGCCTGGCCATTTTGTGCCACGCCCTGTTGCAGCAAGCCCACACCGTTACCCTTGGCCTGACTTCCTAATGAGCCGAATAATGAGCCGAAGAACCTGAATTTATCATTAGGTTTAAACTCCATGTTCATATTCAGGTTGTACCTGTCGAAACCTGTGTTTTTGATAACCCCTTTTTCCGAATAGTAACCCATGTTCACTTTATAGTTAAAGCGATCGTTGCCACCATCTAAGGCTACGTTGTGGCTCTGGTTGTGTGTTGTGCCGTAAAAAATGGACTGCCAGTTTGTTGAGTTATTCCAGTAGGCGTTCAAACTATCGGCCAGGAAGCCGGTTTGTCCTAATTTTCTAAGTTCATCAATAACGGTTGCGTTTGATAATATTTGCTGGATTTTTGCCCGGCGTTCGGCATTACCTCCAATTGTTGCACGTAACTGTGGTGTAGCGTTAACAAAGAAGTTACCGGTATAACGCACCCGCGGTACTTTGGAGTTTCCGCGTTTGGTGGTAATGATGATTACACCATAAGCACCTCTTGACCCGTACATGGAGGTGGCCTGGGCATCCTTCATAATCTGTATGCTCTGGATATCCTCTACCGGTATTAATGATAAAGGACTTACACCCGGCCCCTGCGTTTGAAAACCAAACTCAGCCGCCTTATCCGCATCCAACGGGACCCCGTCAATAATATACAGCGGAGATGTAGGTTGCAGGAATGATTCGCTGCCGCTGCCGGATACACTCAGGGTTGATAAACCACGTACCTGGACCGAGCCTCTGAAACCTGGTGCACCGGTATTATTTTGAATATTTAAGCCGGCTACCTTACCTTGCAGCAAGCTTTCAACGTTTGATGTTGGTACGTCCTGGATATCTTTGGCTGTTATAGTAACAGAGGCACCCGGGGTTGATTCTTTATTCCTGTTCTGGTAGGCTACAATGATTACCTCATTCAGCCCCTTCTTATCCTCGGTTAACGTTACAGTTATATTTTTTTGTCCGGGTTCAAGCTTTACTTTTTCCGTAACAAAACCAACAAAGGTGAAAGTAAGTGTGCTGTTAGCTGGTACGCTAATGGTAAACTTTCCTTTATAATCGGTTTGCGTTAAGCCTTTACTGCCCATATAAATATTTACGCCGGGCAAAATTTTATTGGTTGCCTTTTCAACCACCGTACCGGTAACCGTTATATTTTGTGCCTGTGCATCAACCTCTGTGCAGCAGAAGATTGTGCAAACAACAAGCACTATATAAAATAGTATGTGTTTTCTCATCGTGATAAGTTTTAAATCGGTTATTCGTCTTTAAACTTTGGATTGTCCTTCAAAAAATGGAACACTACCTCCCAGTCGCCTTTTTTGTATATGGCGAAATCTATCCCGAAACTTGCCACTGTGCGGCCGCCGCCAAAACCAATTCGCGAGTATTTGAATTCGGCATGGTCCCTGGTTCCGCCGGGGGCATAAGCGGTTGATACCTCCACTAAAGGGATAGGATAGGCAACATCGTATTGTACATAAGTGGCAGTTTTTTGCATGTTAAAGCCATGTACTATTTTGTCCCAGGCTGTCTCGTTAAGCAAAGCCGGGTTCATCTCTACCGAATCCTTGTTCAAAAACTTAAACCTTAACGAGTTTCCGGTACCGCCGGTAAACGGGCGGATATAAACCACCACATCTTTTTTATCGTCATTACTCTGCAGCGGAATGTCGGTGGCATCACCTATTACCCCGTTCAAAAATGGCCTGATGTAGTTGCGGCTCGCAGGGTTATAAGGCGTTTTAGGGTGAGGTGCCGGCCCGCCCGAATAAATGTTAAAGTCGTCAGAAGGCTCATAAGGGCGTTCGCGGAATGGTCGTACCTGCAGGTCACGAATTATGGTGCTGCCGCCTGTATTGGTTATTTTTATATCGAAATAACGCGTGTCCTGCGGGAAATTGGTACTGTCAGACGGTCTCGGCTTGATCAGGTCATTGCTGGAAGAAGCCCACATGATGAATTCGCCAGATGAGCGCACTTCAAATAAGGGATGATCTTCCAGCTTACGTTTTGCCTCTATCTCGGCCAGGCTCTTTTCAAGCCCGTTGTAGGGTGCTGTCCATACGTAGGTCGGTCTTTTCTGAAAAAGATCGGTTACCGGCCTGCCATCACCAAAACGCGCGTTGATGATCTCAAACTTTAGTGGCTGGGTTGAATTGTCGCCATTAAACCCGCCCATTAAAGTGGTTCGGCCTAAAATCGGTTCAAAAACTTTATTGCTGTAGTTTAGATTCGAACTCAGATAATCTTTTTCATCTGGAATGCCATACATCTTTTTGCAACTACTGAGCGCGACCGCAGCAAACAGCAGAGCTACAGATCCCATTTTTATGAATGTTTGCATCTCTTTTCGTTTTTTAAATGCATTGATATTTTGATGTTCCATACCTTACTTTACTTTATTGATGGTCCACTCGGCCAGTTGGAAAAGGCCGCCGTCGCGCAGCTCAGAAATATCTACCCTGTAGAATTTATAAGCTGTGGTATTGGGGCATCTGAAAACTTTGGTCTGGTATCGTTCTTCAAAGAAGAAGTTGCTCCGTCTATCTAACTCTGTCCAGGTTTTGCCGTCATTTGAGCCTTCGTAGGTCCAGGCCCTTGGATCACGCTCAGGTGCGTCATTAGCAGATGTAAGGGTGTAAACTCCTGATACGGCGGGTTCATTTAGCTCAAATTGCATCCACAGGCGTCCCTGAAGGTCGGCCAGGAACTTGGTATGGTCGTCGCCGTCAATTACCTTTTTAGAGCCTTCGCCATTGTCCGGGCCGCCGTTATTGTCCCTTAAAACGGTAAGCTTACCACCTATCAGGGTCATGAGATTGGGCGGTGGTGGAACAAAGGTTAGGCGCGATACAAATTCATCAAAACCAAAAATGTGATCGGGGCTTAGCACATGAACAATACCGTTTTTGGTGCTGATATTATTAGAACCTGTTGTAGTGGTTGCCCAGTTTCTGATAAACTTGCTGCGTTTAGTATTACTAAATTCAATAACATCGGGGCCACCGCCTGTAAGTCCGGAAGCCGAGATCTTGGAAACCTTGCCATGCATAGGGTATCCGAAACGTACACTGGAAAGGTCAAGCCCGTCCTGCAGCAGCAGGGAATCAGTAGTACGTTTACCCCTGATAATGTAGTACGAAACCATGGTGTCCAACTGCACGCCATCAACCTTTGCCAAAAACAAAGGGTCTTTGTCGCTTTGCCTCCTCAGTGTATTCAGGTTTCTGATTGCCAGTTGAAAGCTTGGGTTGGTAACCGCAAAAAGGGTGACGTTACTATCCATAAGCGTTTGTTGCAGACCCATCCGGTTTATTACCGCCAGTAATGAATCATATACACCGGGCTTGCTTTTCAAATACTCATAAGTATTCCCCGCAAATTTTGAGTTGGTGCCTGTAGCGTCATGATAACCGCCATCCTTTTTGCAGGCGCTTTGCAACAGGGCTGCAATTAACACCGGCGTTAAGGCACTCATATATTTTATCAACTTTTTCATATATGGTCAGTTTATTTCCAAAATGGGTTTTGAGTTAGCAGGTTATTTTGTGCGATGAGCTTGCGTGATACAGGCCAGTAAATCCCCCCTGAATTGATGAGTTTGAGGAATGCCGGGTTGTTTTGCTTGATCTTATTATAGCGTACCAGATCATACCAGCGGTGGCCCTCGCCCATAAGCTCGCGGTGCCGCTCTTTGAATATCACATCGATAATATCCTGGTTGCTGTCTATCGTAAGATCTGTCATCCCCCGGCGGGTCATGATATTAAACACTTCATTTACTGCGCCGTTCACATCTCCTAAAACAGCCAGCGCTTCGGCCCGGAGTAATACGACATCTTCTATCCTTGTAAAAATCAAGGCGCTGGTGAAGTACCGGAAGGTAGGATCAGAAACGCCGCCCAGTATTACTTTCACTTTGCTGAAAATCGGGTACTTGCCATTGATATTGGTGAAATATCTTTCGGTACGGGGCTGGCCAAGCGTATCTATGCTAAAGCGTTCGTCTTTAGGCATATCAAATATTTTAAGGATGGTATCCTTAGGCATATAGATGTCCGGCACTTTTTTATTCACCACGGGTTCGGCCAGGGTTAACTCCTCCAGGTGACCGGTCACAGATCCGTCAACATGTCCCCAATCAGAGTTAAAGCCAAACATCTGGCTGGTGTTCTTATTAAAAAAGAACCCGTTTGATTTGGTCAAATCTTCTGTGCTTTGAAAATTGATACCGCTTTTGCTGTAATTATCTTCAACAAACTTGGCGTAGGTAGCAACATCGGTATAGTTGCCCTGCCATGCCGCTAAATGGGCCAGCACCGCGTATGCCGAGTTTTTGGTAGCTAAAGCTCCGCCCCAGCGGGTAGCATCTTCATTATAATAATTGCCGGGCTGCTGTACATCGTTATTGCTGTATACAAACGGCAGATCGGCAGCTGCTTTAAGCATTTCCTGCTGTGCCCATACTAATATTTTGCTGCCGCTTTCGCGGGCCTGATTTTCAAATTTACCATCGTGCGATGCCGTGATGAATGGCACATCTCCCCAGATCCTTACCATATAGAAATAGGTAAAGGCCCTTAAAAAACGAACCTGGGCAACATCAACTATCAAATAATTTTCTGTATAGCGCTTGTCGGCTGCTTTTACGTCGCCAATACGTTCAAGGAAAATGTTTGCAGCGTTAATGATGGCGTAAAACCTTGTCCAGTCCGACAAAGCATCAACAGTTGGGTATGACGCGTTGAGCTGGTTGCTTGAAATGGCCTTCAGGTCCTGGCGGTTGGGACTAATAAATTCGCCGGTGCGTACATCGCCGTAAAGCCAGTGGCCGTCGTTATCAGACAGGGCGGCACGGGTAAGCGCATACACACCTAATAAGCCCGCGCGGGCGTCTTCAAGCTTATTCCACATGTTTTTTTCGCCCACAACCCTCGTTGAATCAATATCCAGTGTTTTATTACAGCTTGTTATTGCCGCAGTAAACAGGATCAGGACGATACATAATGTCTTTTTCATTTTTACAACATGATTTTTGTGATCGTTTTTCATATCATAATTCCATTTTTACACCCAGCGTGTATGTTCTTGGTATAGGCAGGCCATAGCCTGTATCATACCCGTCATAGTTCACCAATTCTGGATCCTGGCCTGTGTAAGGTGTTATGGTGAACACATTATTGGCAGTGGCATACACGTAGAACCGGGTTAACTTGATTTTCTTTAAGCGCATGGCTTTGGTGAGGTCATACCCGATAGAAACCGTTCTTAACTTCAGGAATGAAGCATTTTCAAGAAACAGGTCCTGATCTACACGGTAGGGGATAACCGTGCTCCATGGGTTATACAGTGGGTATTTGCTATAGTCGCCGCGTTTTTCCCAAAAGGTGATCTCTTTAACTGAGTTTACATCGCTGTTGCCTTCGCGGTTAATGAAATCAAACCGGTTGGCCATTTCCTGGTGTATAAGGTCGCGCCCGAGGTTGAAATACAGGTTGATATTTAAATTCCAGTTGCCGTATCTGAAATTGTTATCGTATCCGCCTGATATTTTTGGTAACGAATGCCCCTTTAATACTTTATCATTATTATCAATTACATTGTCGCCATTGATATCCCGCCATTTTGGATCTCCGGCATGCATGGCAATACCATTATACTTGAGTGGCTGCCCATTTACAACAGGTATTTCGCTTTCAGATTTATAAATGCCGTCGTTTATCAGCAACCAATACTGATCAACCGGGCTGCCAACCTTTAAAAGCTTGTTATCAATGGTGATTTGGTTTAAGCCTCTTGGCAAAGCTTTCAGCTTATTGATATTATGATTCAGGTTTAAGGAAGATGACCAGCCAAATTTTGTATTTTGGATAATATTGGCAGATACAGATACATCAACACCGCTGTTATTTACAGCCATACCGCTCTCGATAGACTGTTTGTAACCATACTCGGCAAAGGCTGGGATACCTATCAGTAAATTCTTTTCCTGTTTCAAGTACCAATCAACCGAAAGGTGTAAACGGTTATTAAGGAAGCCCGCATCGGTACCTATATTAAGCTGATTGGAGTAAGACCATGGAATACCATAGCCAATCCAACCGGTAGAGTAGGGCCTGGTAAGCACACCGAAAGCGTTATATCCAGGCACGGTTAGGTTACCGGTATAGCCTACAGAAGCGGTATATTGAGGCCCTTGCGCATAGTTATCAAACGCGTTAAGCCGGCCCAACCTGCCTGCGCTTGCACGTAAAATAAGATCGTTGATGATAGTGTTGTTGGCTAATAACTCTTTCTTAATATTCCAGGCTGCAGATACCACAGGCGAATAGAACCATCGGCTGGTAGGCTGAGCGTTTGATGAGCCATCGGCACGCACTGTTGCAGAAAGGAAATATTTTTGTTTGAACGAATAATCGGTTTTTGCATAAAACGAAACCAGATTATGCTTGATCTTATCCAGAAAGCGGAAGGTTAACTCGCGCGGAAATGCTGTAGGATTAAGATAATTAGGATTGTCGGACCCGTCAGGGTTTTTCGGGTTTGAATCCAGTAGGTCTATTTTGATATAGTCATTTACCCCTTTGTATGCGTAGGCGTTGCTATACTTGTAAATATCCCATTGCGTTGATTGCCCCAGCTCAAAATGGAAGTCGTTTACCTTATTTATTGTCAGATCATAGGTTGCCCTGTTGTCTGCCATTATTCTTTGGCTAAAACCAAAGTAATTGGAAGCGTAACTATTGCCCTGTAAAAGGGTACGAGCATAAAATACGTCACGATAGCCTTCGTTATAATCCACATTAAAAGTGGTCACGAATTTAAATTTCCCAAGATCAATGCCTATTTTGGCATAACCGTCAACAATATTTGTCTTGTTGTTATCGAAGCCTTTTTTGTATTGTGCCAGATAATCGGCATAATATTCTTTGTTGGGTGGCAACGGAGCACTGAGATCCGGGAAATAATTGATCTGGGCAAATCTGTCGCGAAGATATCTGTTTCGTTGACGATCAAGCCGGTTGGCATTTACCATGGTTGAAAAAAGCAGCCATTTGAGCGGCTTCATATTGATGTTGAACATGGCGCTATAACGGTTTAGCACTGTTCCATCAGCAATGCCGTTATTTTTCAGATCCCCCAGCGAGAAGCGGAAGTTAGCACGATCTGTACCCCCGGAGATGCCAAAGTTTATGCCGTAAACTACCGCGTTACGATAGTAAAGATCGCTCCAGTCAGATTTTCCGCTATAAACATTGTTTAATGAATCGCTCAGGTAGATAGGGTAGTTTTCATCATCTGAGTACCTGCCATTGGTGGTATAAAGGTCATAAAAGCGCTGCCGGAAAGCGTTTTCATACTTGCCGTTTATGGTAGTTACATGCGGGCGCTGCGCTAAGCCTATATACGAATCAAAGGTGATGCTTTTAGCAGCCACCGGGGTTTTAGAGGTTAACACGATAACGCCATTAACCGCACGGGGCCCATAAATTGCTGTAGCCGACAGATCTTTTAATACCTCGACCGAGGCGATATTATTCATATCGATAGCAGCAAACGGGTTGGTGGCAGTACCCATCCTGTTGTAGTCATACAGTTGTATGTCAAATGCAAAAGGGTGTTCTGTTACCAGTGGAATACCATCCAGCACAACCAGTGGCTGCGATTGGTAAACATCCCTCGGCGAAAGAAGCGGCATAGGCACACCCCTTATAAACATATATTGAACGCTGCCGGGTTCGCCCGAAGGTTCCTGCACATAAAGCCCCGCAAATTGCCCTTTTAACAGTTGTTGAAGGGAAACAGCCGGGAATTTGGATAGGTCATAGGGCTTTTTGGTAACACTATCTGCAAACTTATTATATAAGGTATGCCTGATAATAATATTTATACTATCTTTTAATAATGAGTCTTTTGCCGTTGTATCCCGACGGACATAAGTCTTACCATAAAAAGGACGTTTTACTTTGCTTTTTTTACCCTCATTCCCCTTAGCTAAGCCCGTAAGTGCATTCGTGGTAATTGCTGCGAAAACCACAAAGCACAGCCATAAGTATCGCATAATGAATGGATCTTTTAGTTTGTGAAATAAAATTTTGATTTAACGGCCATGTGTTGCTATGCCTGCAAAAGAGTTATGCAGATAACATGCGCCCTTACATTAAGTAGCGTGTAATTCTTTTTCCATAGTGTTGATTTTCAAGTGAAAAGAACAAGAAGTCAGGAGTAGTCTGCAGGAATACTCTCGACAGCGGCGCATAGTTATGCCCCCTCAGGTTTGCCATCAAAAAGGCAATGCCTAAGCGTTCTTTTCACTTTTGGTGATTAGGTTAATTAATAAAAGTCTTTGATGCCTAAAATCTCGGCAAGAGATTTTTGCCTTGTCAGATGATTGGTTTCTGAAGGACGAGGTACAGGTAAATCAGGTTTTTCATGTCAGTGATATTGGTTAATATATTTGTTACGTAAATCTCGAAAAAAGCAGGTCAGGTGGCTTAAACGATTAAGTGGTAAACGTATTTTTATAACTGGTTTTAACAAATATAATTAACAAAAACGTTTTACCAAGAGATATTGATGAAATATTAAATTTTTGCTATTTTAAGCAATAACAATCGATCTCAATTGAAAAAATGTTAACAAAATTGGCGAAATGTTTGTCTTTTTTGATATTTTATCATTGAAAAGAGCCTGCTAAATTCTAACGAAACGCTAAAAAATGTTCTTGGCGCATTAAAAATCTGTCATAAAATGTAAGAATTACATTTTTAGTTAAAACATTGTAATTCGCGCTTTAAATTCTTGTTGGTAATGAAGCTGATATCTTTTAGTATAACGAATGTTGAGCAGGCCTATTCACTACAGTTATTTGGAAGATGCAGGTTAAGCGAAAATGCTGGTTTAAAAAACTATAGCATTGCGAGGAAGGAAAATAGGGATCTGTAAAGGCGAGATGACGTCAGGTGTGGGGGGACTGTCATCCTGAGTGATTTAAATCCGTAGGCCTGTGAAGGAGAAATGACAGAAGGAGGGTTGTCAGTCTGAGCCTGTCGAAGACTCGTGCGCAGAGGCCCTACCCGCTATGCTTCGACTGGCTCAGCATGACCCCATTTTTAATTATGTCATGGGTAGCCTGTCGACGGACGCGCGCAGAGGCCCTACCCGCTATGCTTCGACAGGCTCAGCATGACACCCGTTTCAATTATGTCATAGGCAGGAGGCACGAAGAAGCAATCTCGTAGCCAATGTGTGTCCGATTTGTATAGCTACGAAATTGCCGCGCAGCGCGGCAATGACACATTTTTTTTAAGATATAATTTCACATTCTGAGCTACTTGTTCTTTTCCATCTTTTCAAGTAGTTCCAATATGCGGTCCAGCTTATCAACTTCAATGGAGTTTAGCTTTTTTGTTAATGCCTCAATTTCTTCTTTGGCATCGCAGTTTGTCCTATAGTCAGCGTCGGCCTGGGCTCTGTCTCGTTCATTTTGGCGGTTTTGTGCCATCATGATGATGGGTGCAGCATAGGCTGCCTGTGTCGAAAAAAGAAGGTTCAGTAATATATAAGGATACGGATCCCAATGATAGATATATGCAACAGCATTCAAGATCATCCAAAGAGCTACAATAATAGTCTGGATAATGATAAAGCGCCATGAACCCATGCCGGAAGCAACGGAGTCGGCTAATCGCTGACCAAAATCTAATGATTCCTTGTGTAATTGATGCCAGGTTTTTTCTGCCTTTAAATGATTTAGCTTTAGTTTCATTTGTAATATTTAAGTGGGGTTGAGGATTGATTCAAAATCTGATTTAATGTTTATACCACGGATAAAGTTAACGCGGGCAACGCGAATCAAAGACTAAACTAATTTAACACGTTATAACCCGACTTCAAAACTTTAGTTGAATGGGAAAGAGCGATGTGTCCAATATTTTATAGGCTCTTTTAGGAAAGCGATACTGACGATGTCAAAAGCAGTATAGTCTTACAGTTGAGGTTAATTCCAGGGAGGGTTCTTCTTGAAACCGTACATCATACCGTCCGCTTTCGGTACGCTTTTACTGAGGTTTTTTAATGTAATTTGTTGTTGGTTAGTTGTTTGTAACTTTGGAATGATGGTTGAACCTGTTTTATTTACTTGGAATTTATAACTTTTCATATTGGCTTTTATGAGCTGGCATCCATCGGAACCTTGTTTTCGGGAATGCCTCTTGTGGTTCTTTTACTGCTTTCAAAACGGGGAGACCGAAGGGCAAACTTGTTTTTGAGTTTGGCTATAGTTGCCATTATATTAAAGGTTGGATGCCTTATAGCGTTCTGCTTACCACTGGTGGGGCCTTTATGGTATTTTTTTGTTCGCCGGCAAACAGATTCCGACAAGCAATTTCGCTGGTGGGATAGTCTGCATTTCTGGCCCCTGCCGGCTGCGTATTTGATTGCATTGCCATGGCTGGCCTTGATCTCGAACATCGGTTATCTTTATTTATCATACCGTTTGATCCGGGGTTTCTATAGCCGCCTGAAGCCGGTACTGATGGATAAACCTCGCTTCACTTTCAGGCGGCTGGAAAAAGTTCATGTTCTCCTGGGTTTGTTATGCCTGTGCTGGCCCTTGAATGATCTTTTCTCTTTCGCGACCGTTTATGTGTTGTTTGGCGTGGCAGCCGGCAAGGTATTGCAACCGGATGGCAATGGCCAATCAGCAGCGTCTTTAGCAGATCGTTCGGATGTGAGGGAGAAGAGCAGGCGGCTGAAGGAGGCCGTTGTTGCCAATCGCCTATATGCGGACGCTGAATTAACCCTGAGCTCCCTGGCTGTGAAACTAACAATGCATCCACATGATTTATCCCGCATTATCAATACAGGATTGAACAGGAGCTTCAACGATTTTATTAATGAACTCCGCGTTCGGGAAATAGCCCGTAAAATGCAGGACCCGAGTTATAATCATTTCACGTTGCTGGGTATCGCCTACGAATCCGGATTTAACTCCCAAAGAACCTTCAATCGGGTTTTCAAGGAAATGACCGGTAAAACACCGGCAGAATACAAAAAGAGCCTGGAAAAAGAGTGGCCAACTCATAAATTGGCTGTTCCGCTGGGAATTCGCCCTGTAATATTGCGTCAGGAAACACTGCCTGCTTGGACAGGTAACACATTAAAACGCAATTATATGTTCAGGAATTATTTCAAAACGGCATTCAGAAACCTGCTGCATAGTAAGGTATATTCTTTCATTAACATTGCAGGGCTGAGCATTGGCCTTGCCTGTGCTATGCTGATCCTGCTTTATGTTCAGGACGAGGTAAGCTTCGATCGTTTTCATCAGAACGCCGGCCAGATCTACCGGATAGATAAGCAAATGAAAAGAGATGATGGAAGTATTAACAATGGTAGTTATACAGGCTATTTTCCCGGACCTCGTTTTGCCGCCAAGATTCCCGAAATACAAAGCTTCGTCCGTTTTCAACCATCGGAGGCGGATATCAAAACCGGAACCGACATTCGGTCGCAGGCAATTTGCTTAGTCGACGCAAATTTCTTGTCGGTATTTAATTTTCCGCTACTTACCGGCGATGCCAGATCTGCATTAACAGAACCTAATTCGGTAGTAATTACAGAAGATATCGCAAAAAAATATTTTGGCAGTGCGGATGCCCTGGGCAAGATCATCTCTGTAAAAAACGATGGTAATTTTAAACCCCTTATGATCACCGGGGTTGCCAGGAACTGTCCTGAGAACTCATCTATCAAATTCCAGGTGCTGCTCCGGTTGAGCGTTTCGGCAGCCGATGAAAGCAATAACGGTAATTGGTTCAACTCCTTTCTGAGCACTTTTGTGGTACTTTCTCCCGGTGCCAATATCAAAACAGTTCAGGATAAAATGAACAAGGTATTTGAATCGGATGCCAGTAAGGCCATCAGCGAGATCAAAAACAAATATCATGTGCAGCATATTGGCCAGTCGTATATGCTGGAGCCGCTAACCGGGATCCATCTCGGTAAGATCATCCCCAATGAAGATGAGATATTGAGCGATAAAAGCAACCCCGAATTTTCTTATATCCTCTCGGCTATAGCCGTTTTTGTCCTGCTGATTGCCTGTATCAATTTCATTAACCTAACGGTAGCACGCTCTGTAAAACGGGCCAAGGAGATTGGTATCCGTAAGGTGATTGGGGGGACAAGCAGACAGTTGCGGTTTCAATTCCTGAGCGAGTCCTTTGTGCTTTGTTTCATCGCTTTCCTATTCGCCTTTGCAATTGTTGTTATCGTATTACCTTTCTTCAACAGTCTGGCCAATAAAGCCTTATCGCTTTCTTACTTATTTAGCCCGAAACTGATCATTGATTATATCGTACTTTTTATAGTCACCGGCTTATTGGCCGGCGCTTATCCGTCGATGATTTTATCTGGCTACCGGCCTGTTGAAACATTGTACAGCCGGTTTAACCTGGGCGGAAAAAATGGCCTGCAGAAAGCGCTGGTTATCTTTCAGTTTGCACTGGCATCGTTTTTAATTATTGGTGCTATGGCTATTTATCTTCAGTTCGATTATCTGACGACTCAAAAGCTGGGTTATGACGACAGTCATTTGATAACTGTTGACCAATTTCCGTTAAGCGCGGATCAGGCTGCTTTGTTCAGGCAGGAGTTGATAAAAGATCCGGATATAATTGATGCGGCACCCAGGAACGGCGGCTACAATAATAATACGGTGAAAGTAAACGGTGACCAGTCAATCAATGTTTCTGTTGAAACGGTTGATGCAGCTTACGTGCCGCTCCTTAAAATACCATTACTGGCAGGCCGTAACTTTTCTGCTGAATACTCCTCAGACCGCACAAGTTCTGTATTGGTGAACGAAGCATTTGTGCAACAGGCAGGATGGAAGCAAGCCATAGGGCAGCAAATATCAAGCTTTGAAAACGAAACTTACCAGGTTATAGGCGTAGTAAAAGACTATCATTACCGGCCTTTAACAGAAAAGATCCTTCCTCAGTTATTTACCACGAACCCTGCAAATGATTACGGAATGATGTACATCAGGATCAGGCCCGGTACCGAAACGGCAAGCCTTCAACACATTTCTAAAAAATTTAAGGAACTCTTTCCGCTAAGTCCGTTTAGTTACAATTTTAAACAAGATCAGAACCAGCAGAGTTATACCGCCGAAGCCAGGTGGAAAGGCATTATTTTGTTCAGCGCGGTATTAACCATTTTTATCTCGTGCATTGGTTTATTAGGGCTATCCGTTTTAGCCGTTGAAAAACGTGTTAAAGAGATCGGCGTACGCAAAATACTCGGCGCTTCGGCAGACAGGATCGTTATGCTCTTATCGGCCGGTTTCTTAAAACTGATCCTGATCGCACTCGTTATATCCATTCCGTTTGCGTGGATAGCTACAAATAAGTGGCTGCAGTATTATCCTTACCGGATAGCGCTTAACTGGTGGCTGTTTGCATCAGGTGGTATATTAGTAATATTCATCGCCCTGATTACCATTAGCTTTCAATCAGTCAAAGCGGCTATTACTAACCCGGTAAAGAATTTGAGAACAGAGTGAGTCAGCTTTGCGCACAGGTTATCTGATTGGAATATCTCTTAACGTAGGATATTAAATTGCAGAGGGAAGCTTTAAAGACAGCTATCACCTCTGCTTTGAGCTGTTTTATACTTTCAATCCGCCTATAGTACTGAATAGCATTACGCAGAGTACTATTGTGGTAATAATCACATAAAGCTTATCTTTTTCTAATGCAAAACCTAATAGCGACAATGCTATCCGCAAAACCGGCGTGGCAATAAGCACCATTACGCCAAATTGCACAATGCCTTTTGCATTGAACTGTAGTGTACTTGAAATAATGCCACCAAAAGTGGTGAAACTGTTATCCTCGCCGTTAAAGCGATGATAAGAAGGCATGAGTGCCGAACCATGCTGAATGAGGAATAAGATGCCCCCGAGCAGTACTATACAGCTTGCAGTTATTACACCGGTACGTAGCAATCGACCTACAAGGAGCTCAATATCGCGGTCGCCCAGGTTTTTGCCATTGTTATTTGCGTTCATATATTTTCAATTAAAATTTGTGTTGAAATCCGTTATACATCATTTCGGCGGCTACAAAAACTATGGCTGCACAAAAAATGTAGCGCAGCACTTTCGGATCAAGTTTTTTAAGTAATATGGCCCCGGTAAATGCGCCTCCTAATACACCCAGTACAACTGGAAAGGCTATAGTGGGGTCCATGTAGCCCCGTTGCAGGTAAACCACTGCGCTGGCAGCAGCAGTAACGCCAATCATGAAGTTACTTGTGGTAGTACTTACTTTAAATGGTATGTGCATGGTTGAATCCATGGCCAGTACCTTGAGTGCCCCCGAGCCTATACCCAAAAGGCCTGAAAGTATACCGGCTAAGGTCATGATAGAAAATCCGGCCCCTACATTTTTAAGTTTGTAGTCAACTTGCCCCTCCGGGGTTGGATAGCTGCCGTTAAGCTTTAAAAATGCCGCTGTTTTGCTGCCTTCTGTAAGCGCAAGCTGGTTCTTCTTTCTCAAAGTCATTGCTGCCGAAAAAAACAGGATACAACCAAAAAGTATCGCGATGGTATTAGTAGGAGTGTATACTGCAAGTAAAGCGCCTATGACGGCTCCAACAGTAGTAGCAATTTCCAGGAACATGCCTAAACGGATATTGGTAATACCCTCTTTTACATACGCGCTTGCCGCGCCTGATGAGTTGGCGATAGAAGCCAGCAGGGCCGCGCCAATGGCATATCGAATATCCACATGGAAAACCAGGGTTAACAAAGGAATAACAACTACCCCGCCGCCGAGGCCGGTTAATGAACCTACAAGGCCGGCCAGATAGGCGCCGACCAATAGTATGATGGTGAAAGTTAAAATGGTCATGATTTAATAATTATTTTTTAAAATTTCGGTAGTGATCTGGCGTGCGGTTTCGGTGTCGCCTTTTGCGATGGTGTTATAAAGTGCCTCATGCAAATGGTGACTCATGGCAAAATGGTTTACGCCCTGTTTTTCGCGTTTTTCAAAAAAGTCGCGGATGATTACCGTGAAACTATGGTACAGGTCGGCTAATACGCTATTTGAAGATGCCTTTGCAACTGCCGAGTGAAAAGATAAATCGGCATCGATACAGGCTAACCGCTGTCCGGCCATTATCGCATCTTTACGTTGTTGCAGCCTGAGTTTAATTTCCTGAAGGTTATCTTCCGTACGGTGTTTTGAAGCGAGGGTAACAATTTCCAGTTCAAGCATCTGGCGTACCGCATTGATCTCATCAAAGGCGGCACGTTTTAATCGCTGGTCAATATTGTCCGAATCGGATATGGCGTTTACAAATGTTCCTGATCCCTGCTGTACGCGTAGCACGCCTGCATCTGCGAGTGATTTGATGGCTTCGCGTATGGTTGAACGGCCAACATTATATAAATCCATCAATTCAAACTCCGAAGGCATCTTATCGCCTTCGTTCCATTTACCGGCAACAATATCGTTTTTGATAAGCCGGATAATTTTATTGCTAAGTTTCTCTGCCATGTTGAGCTATTAAACTGTACAAATGTATGATGTTTATTTAAACATATGATGTTTTAATTTAATTCTTTTATAATTGTATGACATTACAAGATTTTTGGTAGGGGATTAGACAACGCAATTGGCTGGTTTTATAGCGTGCCGGCGAAGCAAAATCATTTCTTCAGCCAATGTCAATCTATAAAATCTATTTTATAAGATAATTTCTATATTTGGATTTGACACATAAACAAGAAGCATTGAACCACCATGATGTTTGTGTAATTAACCTGATTGCTATAGGAAATTGAAATAACACATGGCCCCCCTTGACTTATCAGCCGACGATGCTGAACTTCTGAAACTTATTGGCGAAGGCTACAAACCTGCCTTTGACGTCTTGTATAACAAATATTGGAAACAGGTTTATAACACGGCATACAAGCGGGTTAATGATATGGAGCGCGCGCAGGATATTGCCCAGGATGTATTTGTGCAATTGTGGGTGCGCGGATCAAAATCGCCTATTGAAAACCTGTCGGCTTATTTATTGGTTGCCGCCCGTAACGGTGTTTTTAAATACATGGAGAAGGAATCCCGCTATGCGGCATTGCCCGATACTGTGCAGGAAATTGAAAGCCCCCTTGGTCGTGCCGATGCCAACGTACTTCATGACGAATTTTTAAAAGCTTTTAACGAGCTTGTAGATACTTTACCAACGCAGCAGCGTATTATATTCAATTTGCGCTTTAATGAAGGCCTCTCAAGCCAGCAAATTGCAGATCAGCTGCAAATCTCACCAAAAACTGTCCGTAATCAGATGGGAAAGGCCCTTGCCACGCTTCGCAAGTCGCTTTTTTTATTTCATGTATTGCTTTATTTTTATCAAAAAGGTTGATAAAACGTTTTTTCCTCAAGGGTGATGCTGTTTTTTTAACAATAATGTTATTTTGTTGAATGAATTTTACCATTTTGATTAGTAATGGATGCTATTTTTAAATAAAACATTAAAAATATTTTCAATTAACATGGGCTATTTTCATTTTACCGACTCATGTATATATAAAGGATGTAAATGGACGAGGCGAACAAACAATATTTTATACAAATACTAACAAAATACAGGCTTGGCGAGGCTACTCAGGAAGAAATTAAATTCCTTGAGTCGTATTATAACCTGTTTGATTTAAATGATGATCTGATTACTGAAGAGAATGAGGCCGACTATCTATATCTGAAAGATGCTATTAAAGCTACTGTTGACGAGCGGATAGTACAACTTGAAAAAGAGCCGGTTACAATGCCGTCAAGATCTGGTTGGATAAGGTACGCTGTGGCAGCATCAATTATGTTGTTTATTTCGGTTGGCGCTTACCTCTTTATTCGTAGCAGTCATAAGGCCAATAATTTTGCGGCAAACCCCTATAAAAGGATAGTGCCCGGAACAAACAAGGCTACGCTTACTTTGGCCAATGGCACAACCATATCGCTTGATGATGCCGCTAACGGGCAGATAGCCAAACAGGCTGGTGTGAAAATTACCAAAACTGCCGACGGGCAGATAGTTTACCAGGCCGACGCGACAGGACAGGATCAGGCTGTTCAAAATACAGTGGCCACACCCAAAGGCGGCCAGTATAAAGTGATCCTGCCCGATGGTACCAACGTATGGCTTAACGCATCATCATCAATAAGCTATCCAACGGTTTTCAAGGGAGCAGAACGGATGGTAACCCTTAATGGTGAGGGGTACTTTGAAGTGGCTAAAAATAAAGCTATGCCTTTCAGGGTAAAATCGGCGCTGCAAACTATTGAGGTATTGGGTACACATTTTAATATCAATGCTTATGCCGATGAAGCGGTAGTTAAAACAACACTGCTGGAAGGTTCGGTGAAGGTGATATCAGAAACAAGCTCAACGCTTATTGTTCCCGGAGAACAGGCTGTGATAAACCGTCAGGGCAATGGTGTTATCAGTAAGCAGCAGGTAAACCTTGATGCGGAAGTTGCCTGGAAAAACGGTGTATTCTCATTTGCAGATGAGGATATCCGAGAAGTGATGCGCCAGGTAAGCCGCTGGTATGATATTGATGTGGTTTATGAGGGTGATATGCCGACTGAAAAATTTTTCGGCGAAATTTCAAGAAGCAGCAACCTGGCTGATGTTTTCAAGATCCTGGAACTTAACAACATGAAATTTACGGTGGAGGGTAAAACGGTGACGGTATCGTACAGTAAATAATATTTAACCTTAAACTTTATACTAACAACTAAACAAAACTAAATGCTAATCACTAAAACAATGCTTAATGGATAAACAACTACGATAAATCTCAGACATATCTCTCATTAACAGACCAAAAATTAACCGGAAGCCTCTCACCGCTTCCGGTTTAAAATAGGTCAGGCAGCACAAGATGTCGAAGCCCTGGGCTGCATTTTATTAACCCAATCTTATTCAAAAATATGAAATTAACTTTTCTTTACAATGCCGTATGCGCCATACGGAGGGTAAAGTTCAAATTCTTATTAGTATTGAAACTCACCACTATACTGTTGCTTATTGGTGCGCTACACTTATCCGCAGCAAGTTATTCTCAAACGGTAACTATATCCGGTAAAAATAAAAGCCTCGAATCGGTTTTTAAGGATATAAAGCGTCAAACCGGTTATTTGTTTTTTTATAGCGAAAAAGTAAATATAAAGGGCAAAACAGTTGATGCCGATTTTCGTGATACACAGCTGGTTGATGTACTTAACGTGTGCCTTAAAGATTTTGACCTGAGTTTTACGATCGTATCTAAAACCATTGTCATTCAAAATAAAATACCCGAACCCAGGCCGGCTCCGGTTGTTGCTATGAGCAAAATTCCGGTAAGCGGGCGTGTGTTGGATTCGGTAAGTAAAACCACTTTACCGGGCGTAAATATTGCTGTTAAAGGGAGCAGGGGAGTAATAGGCCAAACTAATGATAAGGGGGAGTTTAATGTACAGGCCGATGCAGGGCAAACATTAGTATTCTCGTTTATGGGCTACAAATCGGCCGAAGTTAAAGTGGTAGCAGGCCAATCGATTGTAGTGAAGCTTTTGCCTGATATTAACAACATTAAAGATATTGTAGTAACCGGTTACCAGGTTATCAAAAAAGACAATTACACTGGTAATGCCATCACGATAAGCGGTGCAGACCTGAAGCGCAATAACCCGCAAAATGTGATCAAGAGTATTGCCTCGTTTGATCCGTCGTTTAAAGTGCTTGATAATAACCTTGCAGGTTCTGATCCCAACAAACTGCCAAAGATAAATGTAAGGGGGACCACAGCTATTCCTTCCATCAGCGACGATATACTTGACCGTAATAACCTGTCAAGTAATTATAATCTGCCGGCCTTTATTCTTGATGGTTTTGAGGTAACACTTCAAAAGGTAGTAGATCTCGATATCAACCGTATTGAATCGGTTACATTGCTGAAAGACGGTGCGGCTACCGCGGTTTATGGCTCAAGGGCTGCCAACGGTGTAATGGTTATTACAACCAAAGCCCCCGTTGCAGGAAAACTGCAGTTATCATACAATTACGAGCTTACCTTCAACGGCCCCGACCTGTCTGACTATCATGTGCTTAATGCCAAGCAAAAAGTGGCTTATGAACAGTTAGTTGGCTTGTATAATACACAAACATCTACCAGTGGTGATACCAAACAGGATGAGCTTGACGCCCAGTTATTCACCCGCTTAAAAAATGTTGCGAGTGGTGTTAATACCTATTGGTTATCACAACCCTTGAGAAACGCCTATCAGCAAAAACATTCGGTATACGCGCAGGGCGGCGACCAGTCGTTCAGGTATGGTATCGATTTGCGTTACCAGACACAACCTGGCGTTATGAAAGGTTCGGATAATACGCGTTATAGTGGCGGGGTTAATTTTACTTATAATCCTAATTCAAAACTTATTATCAGGAATGATCTTACTATAACACAGGTTAACCAGGTTAACTCACCTTATGGTGATTTTTCTACCTATGTAAATGCCAACCCATATTTCCCGATAAGGGATAGCACGGGCAGACTGGTACAGGAACTTGCCAACTGGCGTGTAAACACGGGCCGTACAGGAACAGATCAATATGTTACCGAAAATGTATTTAACCCTTTATATGAAGCCAGCCTGAGCAGCTTTAATAAAGCGGCCTATACCGAGATACTGGAGTCATTCTCGGCCGATTATAAAATATCAAAGAGCCTGCGGTTAAGGGCGTTAATGAGTGTAAATAAAACCAATTCAACCACAGATAATTACGTGTCGCCATTGAGTAGTGTTTTTTACAACTACGCGTCTGATAAGTTGAATAACAGAGGCACTTATGATTACGGAACAAATGCCAGCCTTAACCTGGACGGAAACGTAACTATTAATTATAACAAGCAACTGGGCGATCATTATTTCAACCTTGTTTTGGGTGCTAACATTTTGGCTTCAAAGGCTGACGTTAAGTCATTTTCGGCCGAAGGTTTTTCGAATGACAGGTTTACCAATATAGGCTTTGCCCGTATCTATAAAGAAAACTCAGGTCCTTACGGCGATGTTACTAAATCAAGAACCGCCGGTGCTTTCTTTTCGGGTAACTATGCGTTCCAAAATAAATATCTTTTAGATGCTTCGGTACGCGTTGACGGTTCATCTGCCTTTGGTGCCGACAGGCGTTATGCTCCTTTCGGATCTCTCGGTATTGGCTGGAATATTCATAAAGAAAGCTTTTTCCAGGGTTCAAAAGTAATAAGCCAACTGCGGCTTAAAGGAAGTATCGCAACGCTTGGTTCTATAAGCTTCCCGGCATACCAGTCACGCTCAATTTATTCGTACGATACACAAAACTGGTATTCAACCGGTATTGGCGCTACCATATTGGGCTATGGAAACAGCAACCTGGAGTGGCAGAAAACCCGCACCTCAGATATAGGTATGGACATTGGCTTGTTTAAAGACAGGATAGTTATATCGCCAAGATATTACTATAAACTCACCAAAGGACTTATCACCGACATTAACCTTGCACCGTCAACCGGTTTCAACACCTATAAGGATAACCTTGGCGATATGTCAAACAAAGGTTATGAGCTTTACCTCGTAGCCCAGGTTTTTCACACAACAGATTGGAATATTAACGTAACGGGTAACCTTGCCCATAACGTTAACAAAATAGTGAGTATATCCGACGCGCTAAAGGCATTTAACAATAACATAGATAACTTCCAGACCAATAAGGATAACAATGCATTTTCAACCCCGCTAACCCGGTATGTTGAGGGTAAATCATTAAATACCATTTATGCCGTAAAATCATTAGGTATCGACCCTGAAAATGGTAAAGAGATCCTGGTGAAAAAAGATGGTACCCTAACCTATGTATGGGATGTTAAGGACGTGCAGGATGTAGGCAATACCACGCCAAAGGCCGAAGGCTTTTTTGGCAGCACAGTTTCATACAAACGGTTTATGCTAAGCTTTAGCTTTCATTACCGTTTTGGCGGGCAGGCCTTTAACCAAACCCTTATTGATAGGGTTGAAAACGCCGACCCGCGCTTTAACGTTGACAGCAGGGTACTGGAACAAAGGTGGAAACAACCCGGCGATCACACATTTTTCAAAAACATTACCGACCTCACCGATACCTATGTGTCATCGCGGTTTGTACAAAAAGATAACCTGATCGAACTGCAGTCGCTTTACCTGTCGTATGATTTTAAGCCAAAGGCTATTCGTCGTTTGGGGCTTCAAAATCTAAGACTGGCAGCCACGGCCAACGACGTTTTCAGAGCTTCAACTATTCAGGCAGAACGGGGTATCAATTATCCCTTCGCCCGCAGCTTAACATTTTCATTACTGGGTTCATTTTAACGCATAACCATGAAGAGATATTTAATTTTTATACTCCCGTTGCTGGTATTTACCTCATGTAAAAAGTTTTTGGATGTACAGCCAGAATCTGACGTAACCAAAGAGCAGCTGTTTAGTACCGAAGATGGTTTTGAGGAGGCATTAAACGGTGTTTATACCAGGTGTACAAAAGCAGATATATACGGAGGGAACCTCACGTTCAGCAACCTTGATATCATGGCGCAGAACTATTCGTTTTCCAATGCCGATTTTCAGAAGATCGCGTCTTTTCAGTACAGCCAAAGCATTTTAAAGGATAAAAACAGCCAGATTTGGTCATCAGTTTACAATGCTATCGGTAACTGTAATGAAATATTGCAGGTGATAGATAAGCAAAAGGCTGTGTTTTCGGGTAACAACTATGCCATCATTAAAGGCGAGGCACTTGCCTTACGCGCATACCTGCATTTTGATCTTTTGCGCATGTTCGCGGCATCTTACAAATACAATCCAAACGGCAAAGGGATTCCTTATGTAACTAATGTTAGTATCAAGAGTACACCATTTTCGTCGGTAAGTGATGTAATTAACTATGCTATA
The DNA here is from genome assembly GCF_003351025.1 of Mucilaginibacter endophyticus. Taxonomy (GTDB): domain Bacteria; phylum Bacteroidota; class Bacteroidia; order Sphingobacteriales; family Sphingobacteriaceae; genus Mucilaginibacter; species Mucilaginibacter endophyticus. The sequence continues at coordinate 1,151,790 of NZ_QPCG01000001.1, forward strand.
ATTGATCTGCGTAATGCGCGTACGTTGTTGAGCAATACCGACCCCATTATTCCGGCCGGTTATATTGTTGGCTATCCCAATAAAACCTATCCTGATGGTTATACCGGTGCTAAGCAAACAGAAACTACAAGTAATACGCTGTTTTTGCAAAACCGCCGGCACAGGCTCAACTATTACGGTGTATGTGGCGAACTTGCGAGAGTTTACCTGTATAAAGGTGATTACCAGAATGCACTCTCCAACGCTAATGATGTAATAAGCGCCAACAAATTCCCCTGGACTCAAAAAGATGATGCCTTTAACAACAACGTTGAGCAAAAAGACAGGATATTTTACAACGAGCTGGTATTTGGCTGGTATGCACCGCATGCCAATGATAACAACGCACTTGTTACCCTGTTCAGTGCGGCCAACACCGCTCAATACCAGCCAACGCCGCTACAGTTAGATAATATCTATGAAAAAAGTACCGTTGGCGCGGAAGATTGGCGCTACAGGCAATGGTTTTTTACAGCTACAGATGTAACGCCAAATCGCAGCTATCTGGTTAAATACATAGTTAACAGCTCGCCGCAGGTAAACCTGCACCCGTTAATGGCGCCGGCATTTCGTTTAACCGAAGCATATTATATAGCGGCGGAGGCCAGCTATGATAGCAACCCAACCAAAGCCATAGAATATCTGAATACTGTACGCACGCATCGCGGTATTATTGATCTGTTACCAAACACCTTAGGTAAAACTGCTTTTATGAACGAGCTCGTTAAAGAAGCCCGTAAGGAGTTTTACGGTGAAAGCCAGATATTTTACATGTATAAACGGTTGAACCTTGACATAGTGGCGGCCAGCGGACAGATCTATCCGGCATCAAACAGTATTTACGTGTTCCCGATTCCGGACGACGAAGCAGCTTACAACAATTGATCTCATACCATTTATAACAATGAAAAAAAAGATATTTTATGTTTTAGTGGTCGTTGCAGCTCTTGTTAGCTGTAAAAAAGACCAATTACTTACCTATGGCTCAAGAGATAACATTTATTTGAATTATAAAGATAAAGATGGCAACCAGGATACTTCTGTATTAACTTATTCTTTTGCCTATAATCCTACTCTGGCGCAGGATACCATTTGGGTACCGGTAATAATTTCGGGACAAAGGTCAAAAAACGAAAGGAAGTTTGCGATAACGGTAGTTGACACTGCTACTACGGCCAAAGCCGGTTTGCATTATGAGGCGCTTAAGCCATCCTACATTATGCCTGCCGACTCGGGTACAATAAAGGTCCCGGTGATTATCAAGAACAGTGATCCCGAATTGGCAAATAAATCGGTAATTCTTACCATTCTTGTTTCGGGTGGGCAGGATTTTAATTCGTCGCTCCCGGTATCATTACGGAAAAGAACTATCCTTTATTCTTCGCGTTTGGAGCAACCGGCCTGGTGGATTTACTGGATGGGTAACCTCGGCGCTTACAGCAGGATCAAGCATCAGCTATTCCTGATTTCTTCTGGCACTACCGATCTGGTTGATATGTCAAAACCTAATGCTTATCTCCAGATCCCGCGTACGCTGTATTATATAGATAACGTGAGAAACTTCATCAATGATCCGTTTGGCTGGGTTGCGCGATACCCGGAAAAAGGTTATGTGCTTACCAAACGGGCCGATGGAAGCAAGGATTATGATTTCTATAATTCTTCTTCGCCCAATAAGAAGTTTTACCTCAAGTATTACGATCAGGCAGACAAGTATTTTTTTGTTGATGAAAATGGTCAACAGGTTATTATCAATTAAACACTTAGGTCATGAAATTTAAATCGATAGCTATATTGGCGCTCATAACGGTATTTTATACTTCATGTAAAAAAGACCTGGGCAATTACGTATACTCACCACCCTCAGAACCGGTAGTTGCCGGTATTAATAACGCCACATTTTCGGCGCTGCTGGGCGATACCCTCACCATACAGCCAAAGGTTACCCTGGCTGGTGCCGATCCGCTCAAGGATCTTGAGTTTGAATGGCACATCACCGTGCAGGAAGAACTTCGGGAGGCAGTTTACAAGGGATATCCCCTAAAGATGGTTTACAATTTAGGTCCGGGCGATCGGGCCTGCAAGCTCACCATTACTGATAAACGGAACGGATTATTTTATAATTTTCCGTTTAAGATAACCGGTACAACGCAATTTTCGGCAGGTACTTTGGTGCTGAGCAATGATAACGGCGTTACCAAGCTATCATTTGTAAAACCGGATAAAACGGTATTGGGCAACATTTACAAGTCACTCAATAATGATGATTTGCCTGTTAACCCGGTAGAGCTGTATTATTCGAAGCCACTGCCTTATCAACCCAATACCAAAGAGGAGTACTGGGTACTCAGTAATGATCCTAATAAAAGCGGGGTAGTACTTGACGCCAGCACATTATTGAAACGGACAGATTTTTCAGCACAGTTTTTTTCGCCTCCGGCAGTTATCAGTGCAGGTTATCTTGAGCCGTTTTTGGGGCCTGTACAAATGGGAACAGTACCAACCGGCGTAATTAACGGCAAGCTGTACGTGGGCGTTTCATCAACCGCTCCGTTTGCCGATGACTACGGCAAATTTGCCAATGAGCAGGTTGGCGACTATACCATGTCGAAATATTTTACGCATGGCAGCTCTTTTTTTATCGGCTACAACCTTAAAGGAAAAGCGTTTATCACGTTTGGTGCGGATGGTACTTATTCAGGTGCCAACTACAAAATTGATACAGCAAGTACCGGTTTCGATCCTAAAAATGTAGGATATGATAACTTGTTGTTTATGAAGCCTACCGAGGGCGGCCCATCTTATGCTTTCTTTAAAACTGCGGCAGGTGCCATAACCGAACTCAGTTTCAGCTATCCTATGGGCGATGACAGGACTTTTAAAGGCCTGGGTAAACGCACATTTAAAGGCAGCGCATTAATTGACGATGATACCAAATGGGTGGTTAACAGCTTAAACGTGTTCTACTTTTCATCAAAAGGGAAAATATACCGCTATAATCCTATCAACGAAGACATCAGGCAGCTTGACGCAGACTTTGGGGGTAAAAAGATATCCATGCTCAAGATCAGTTTGGATGATAACACCCTTACTGTTGGCGCGGATGGCGCAGTTTACACGCTCGATGTGAGTGTTTCCAAAACTGGCAATATCACCAAAACATTAAGTGGCATACCAGGAGAGCCAATTGATATCATAACCAGATAAGAAACTAACCTATCAAAACATATGAAAAGAGTAAATAACAGCATGAAAGTTTTTGTGTTGATGGCCACAACCATGACGTTAACCAGCGCCTGCTATAAAGATAAACTGGCTGAAGATCAGGATCAACCACAGGTGAAGCCCGTTTTTCATGATTACCTGTCGCAAGATTCGGTAACACATGGTTCGTATACATTGATCTTCACCAACTACTCGCCCGATTTTGCTACGGATGCCGGTAGCAAGGTAAAAGACAGGATGATTGATGCCTTTTTTAAGGTTTATCCGGAAGAGGCAACAATTTACAATCCCAAAACAGCAACAAAGGTCTATTTCAACATTGATCCGTCGTATACCGGTGTTGCCGAAACTGGAAATGCCACCGTTCGCATCAATCCCAAATGGATGCTTGCCACACCTACAGATCTGGATGTGGTTACCCACGAGGTTATGCACATTGTACAGGCCTATAAAGGAAGCAATCCGGGATGGCTGGTTGAAGGGATTGCCGATTATGCCCGGTATACGCTGGGTATTGATAACGCCACTGCAGGCTGGTCGTTGCCCAATTATAGTGGGGATCAAAACTATACCGGCAGTTACCGCATAACTGCCCGTTTCCTGGTTTGGCTTGATAAGCATGTTAAAGCAGGTATTGTAAAAAGTCTTGATGCTGCCTGCCGCGATAACACCTACTCAGATCAAACCTGGAAAACATTAACGGGCAAAACAGTTGATGAACTTTGGACTGCTTACAGCCAAAATCCAGCTCTTTAATAATTCAAATAAGTAAATGTTTACAGCTTTTAAAGCTTAAAAAAATAAGAAAATGAAATTAAAATTTTTGGCCGCCGCCATCCTTTTGCCTGCAATTAGTATGGCTCAGAAAGCTAACTTCAGTATTACCGGACACATCGGTAAGCTGGATAAACCTGCCAAAGCCTATATCGATTATATGGATAATGGTACCAGTCACGAAGATTCATGCGTGGTTACCAATGGCACATTTAAATTTACAGGCAGTGTATCAGGTATAACTACCAGCCGCATGGCATTTGACCATACCGGGCAGGGCAAGCAACACGCTATTTATGCCCCAAATGCCGATGTTGTTTACATCTATTTCGGTAAAGAGAACATGGTATATACCTCGGCCGATTCGCTGGTAAATGCTAAAGTTACGGGTTCAAAAGTGTACGACGAGTTTCAGGCATATAACAAGCAGATAGGCGGTACCATTATGGATTTAACCAAAGCCGTTAACGCCGAATTTTCACGCGCTACTCCTGAGCAGCAAAAAGATACCGCTTTTGTAAAAGCTATTGATGCACGTTATCGCAAAAGCATCGCCGATAGAAATGAAAAACAATTTCTCTTCGCCAAAAACAATCCCAACTCTTACTTTGGTTTAGTAGGCCTGTCTGAGTCGGCCGGTACTAAGGTTGATGCAGATAAAGTTGGCCCGGTATTTAAAGCGCTTAACGCAACGTTGCGCGGTACAGATGTAGGTAAAGAGCTTGAGCAACGAATACAGGCAGCCGGCATCACCGCAATTGGCAAAGCCGCGCCAACGTTCACCCAAAATGATGTAAACGGAAAGCCGGTTTCGCTGAGCGATTTAAAAGGCAAATATGTTTTGGTTGAGTTTTGGGCAAGCTGGTGTGCGCCCTGCCGTGCGGGTAATCCTAACCTGAAAAAGCAATACGAGCTTTATAAGGATAAAGGCTTCGAGATCATTTCAGTTTCACTTGATAATGTAAAGGAAAAATGGGTTGATGCTATCGCTAAAGATGGCTTGCCGTGGATACATGTGTCTGACCTTAAAGGCTGGAACAATGCCGTTGGCCGTTTATATGGCGTTAGGGCTGTACCGCAAAGCTTCTTGCTTGATAAAGATGGTAAAATCATCGGCAATACCTTGCGCGATGAATCCCTGAATACCAAACTTGCCGAAATTTTTAACTAAAACGGATATGAAAAAGATCAGTTTGGCTTTGCTGCTTTGCCTTGTGTTTGGCGCGGCCACATTTGCTAATGCAATAAAACATGGAGCAGGTAAAATAGCCCTCCATGTGTTATATGTAGGCTATGACCCTGCAAAACCCAAGCCGGAGCATGTAAATTATTATAGTACGGCTACCGGTGCCATTGACGAGGCATGGAAAACCCGCATGGCCGATTTTAAGGCATTTTTAGAGCAAAGATTTGAAAAGGCTGATGTTGTGGATGTAAGGGATTATGATGCCACGATGTCGGAGAAGGTAGATGTTACCATTCTTGATGCCGGGCCAGTAAAATTGCCTGCCGGTTTTGATCGTCCTATAATTCTGATGCATGAAATGGCCCCAAACGTAGGCTTGCCTATTGGCCTGAAATTCGATTGGTATTGCCAGTGTCTGGAGGACGACGCGCTGAACATTAAAACCAGCCATGCTATATTTAATACACCTATAAAGGTGAATTTGACTTTGGTTAACAGACCTACGCCGGGTTCTTTTTTTAACGGTTTTCAGGGGGCTACAACGCCAAAGGAACTACCTATGTGGAAGGTGATCAAAGAAGATCAGGCTGCTAAGGATAAATACATTATCGGCATGGTAGCCCACGGCGAGGGCTTCAATGATTCGCCCGATGCGGAAGCGATAAGTGGTGGCGTTTGTCTTAAAAATGCCGAGGCTGTGGCATTGGGGCGTCAGGGTAATTATTTTATGTGGGGATTTTCGGGTTCGCCCAATCACATGACTGATGAGGCTAAGGACGTATTGGTGAATACCGTTTGCTACATCAAAAAGTTTGACCATCAGAAACCCATCATGAAAAAAGTGCAGATCGAGAACCGTGAATGGGTTAACGAAATGATCTACCGTACAGATAAGGGACTGTATGAAAAAGCGCTGATTGCCCGAAAAGAGGGTAACGCCCGTTTGCTGAAAATGCAGCAGGAACTTAAAGACCGCAAAGCCAAAGGCGAAGATATTGGCCGTGGAAACGAGATGTTTTTGAAAATGCCCGTTACCGATGATACACAAAGCTTTGATGATTACCTTAAAAGCTGGGCTGGTAGTGGTATGTATGATATGTTTGGTACCAATACCTCAGCTTATCATAAGTACTACCTTGCCAACCTCGAATACTTTTACCCGCTTGATGCTTACTCATTACAGGTTGATGAGGATGCCAAAAAACTGGGTATCTCCAATCGTAAAGTTGAGTTGCTGGAAAAATGTATCAAAATGCTTGAAAAAGGGGAGGAGCCTGCCCTGGCGCAAAGGGTATTGGAAAGGTATACCACCGAAAAATTTGCTTCGGCTAAAGAGTGGCGTGATTGGTTAACCAGGAACAAAGCGAACCTTTATTACACCGAATCGGGTGGTTTCAAATTCATGGTCAATACCTATAAAACTGAAACCGCAGCCGTTGTGCCGGCACCAACCGGCGACATTAAAACTGCAAATGCAGTAATAATACCAACCCGTACCGATCCGGTGGCAGTGAGCGCCACATTAGTTGATGAGGCAAACGGGAAAAAACAGGTGGTTGTTAAAGCTGATATTTTACAAGGCTGGCATATTTACGCGTATGTGCCCAAAGACAGCCCTTTTATTACCACGCAACCTATTATTGAATTGCCCAAAGGCATAACCAGCACCGAATGGCAAACATCAGCCGGGGTACCATTTACCGGTGGCGAAGGCATGTTTGTGTGGGAAGACAAGGCAACTTTTAAAACGGAAATAAGCGCGGCCTCATTAAAGCCCGGTATGGTAATTAAATGCGGGCTTTACTACCAGGTTTGTGATAACAACAAATGTTTCCCGCCAAAAAGAAAAATAATTGAAATACAGGTTTTATAATCCGGCCCTATGAAAATAAATTTTAAAAGGTTGATGCTGGTAACACCGGTAGCACTTGCCTTAAGCACAGGATGGAAGGCAGACGGAAAAGCTTCATCATCAAAACGGGATACGGTTGCCGCCAGTCAAAATCTGACTGTTGGAAAACCATTGCCGGTTTTTGAGTTACAAACTGCAGATGGTAAAACCATCAAATTGTCATCGGTTAAAGGCAAAGTGGTACTTGTTGATTTCTGGGCGTCGTGGTGTATGCCCTGCCGGGCCGCTATTCCGCACCTTAAAGAGTTATATAAACAGTACCACACTAAAGGATTTGAGATACTTAGCATTTCGATAGATCAGAACAGCAAAGCCTGGAAAAACGCGATGCTTAAAGAAGCTATGCCGTGGCAGCAGGGAATTGATAGGTACGAGGAAGGTAAAGACGCATCAATAATGATGTCGGCCTTAGGGATCCAGTCTGTACCATTTGCTATTATGCTTGATGCCGGAGGGAAGGTGATACTGGTTAACCCGGCTGCTGCCGATATGGACGGGTATCTGAAAGATACATTTAATAAATAAAAGACATTAACAGGATTGCGTTTAGCAACCTTTAAAGAAGCTTTCGGGCGTTTTCATCAGTTTAGTTAGTTTAATTTTCCGGAGAGCCGGTTTTAATACCGGCTCTTTTTTAAATTAGCGCTGAATCCTAATCCGATAAACAAAATATGAAAAGCATAAAAAGTACTATTTTACTGGCCAGCGTGGGCCTTGCCCTCAGTTGGTCGTTTCAGGCAGCTCCTACATGGGCGCAGGTAAGCAAACCTAAAATAACAAAGGCCGCAGCAGAAAAGAACCTGCCTCTTGACCCGGCGGTACGCACGGGCAAACTTCCAAACGGTTTTACCTACTATATCCGCCATAACGAAGAACCCAAAAAGCGTGTTACATTTTACCTGGCCAACAAAATTGGTTCGGTATTGGAAGATGACAGCCAGCGCGGCCTTGCTCACTTTATGGAGCACATGAGCTTTAACGGCACCAAGCATTTTCCTAAAAATGAGCTGGTGAGTTACCTGCAAAAATCTGGTGTACGTTTCGGGGCCGATTTAAATGCATACACTTCATTTGATGAAACGGTATATCAATTGCCTATCCCGTCAGATAATCCTGAGATCGTGAAAAACGGCATTCAGATCATGCGCGACTGGGCCCAGGACGCTACTTTAGATCCCACAGAGATTGATAAAGAGCGCGGTGTTGTGCTGGAAGAAAAACGTTTGGGTAAAGGCGCACAGGAACGCATGCAAAGGGCTTACCTGCCGATAATCCTGAACCACTCGCGTTATTCGCTACGCCTGCCTATCGGTACGGATGAAGTGCTGAATAACTTTAAACCAGAAACCATCAAACGTTTTTATCACGATTGGTACCGTCCGGATTTGCAGGCCTTAATAGTAGTAGGCGATATCGATGTTAATGAGATGGAGAAAATCGTTAAAGCCAAGTTTAGCGATCTGAAGAAACCGTCTCCTGAAAAGCCTCGTACTAAATATACAGTGCCGTTGACCGGGCAAAATCAGTTTATTGCCATTACCGATAAGGAGATGACGGTTACTGTAGCGCAGGTGTTCATGAAACAACCGGCGCTTGATCTGCATACCGCTTCTCAATACCGTCAAAGCATTATCCGTGGTTTATTCAACAGGATGTCTGGCGCCCGTTATGCTGAGATCATGCGTCAGGCTAATCCGCCATATTTACAGGGTGGTGCCGACCTGAGTGGCTTTTTAGGAGGATTAGATACCTATAGCGTATACGCGGTGGCGAAACCTGGCGAGCTTGAAAAAGGTTTCAAAACTGCCTGGCGCGAAACAGAAAGAATTAAGCGTTTTGGCTTTACCCAAACCGAACTTGACCGTGCCAAGCAAAGTTTCCTGAGCGATATGGAATCGGCACTGAAAGAAAAAAACAAAACCAATTCCGATAGCTACGTGAACGAATACCTGCAATACTTTTTAAAGGGTACTGCAGCTCCGGGTATCAGCTATGAGTATGACCTGGTAAAAAATGACCTGCCTGGCATAGCGCTAAGCGAGGTGAATGCCGTTACCAAAACATCTATCAAAAACAGCAATCGTGATGTGATGCTGCTTGCGCCTGAAAAGGATAAAGCCACTCTGCCATCAGAAACAGTGGTTAACACCTGGATAAAGGATGTTGAAGCAGAAGACCTGAAACCTTATAATGATGAGGTGAGCAAACAAGCGTTGTTAGCCAATGCGCCTGTAGCCGGCAAAATCACAGTCGAAACCAAAGATGCCGCACTGGGCACAACAACCCTTACGCTAAGCAATGGTATCAAGGTAGTATTAAAACCAACCGACTTTAAAGATAACGAGATCTTGTTCAGTGCTTCTGCACCGGGTGGTACATCGCTTTACAGCGATGCTGATTTTGAATCGGCTAAAAACGCGTCGGGGATGGTAGAATCATTTGGCGTAGGTAACTATAATCCTACACAATTAGAAAAATACCTCTCTGGCAAACAGCTAAGTGTTAGCCCGTACATTAGCGAGCGTACACAGGGCGTTAGCGGAAGCTCAACCCCTAAAGACCTGGAAACCGCCTTTGAGCTTATTTACGGATACTTAACTGAACCACGTAAAGACGCCGACCTTTTTCAGGGTATTATCACCAGCTCAAAAGCCGGGCTTGCTAACAGGTTGAACGATCCTAATGCTGTGTTCCAGGATACTTTAAGCGCTGTATTGGGTAATCATAACGTTCGTCGTACCGGTCCAAGCATCGCCAAGATCGATCAGATCAACCTTGATCGTGAGTATGCTATTTATAATGAGCGTTTTGCTGATGCATCGGGTATGACCTTCACTTTTGTTGGTAATATCGACATTGAAAAAATTAAACCGCTGCTTGAAAAATATATAGCCTCATTACCGGCTAAAAACCTGGGCGAACAGGCTAAAGACTTAGGGATCCACATCCCGGAAGGGCAGATAGCTAAAAATGTATACAAAGGTTCGGAACCTAAAGCGTCTGTTGATTTGATCTGGTCTGGCCAGTTTGAATACAGTGCTGCCGAAAAGATCCAGCTGGATGCTTTGAAAGAGTGTTTGGAGATCAGGCTGATTGAGCGTTTAAGGGAAGATGAAAGTGGTGTTTACTCACCGGGTGCGTTTGCCAATAACAGCAAGTTCCCTACGCAACGTTATTCTATATTCGTTTACTTCGGTTGCGATCCTAAAAATGCCGATAAGCTGGTAGCATCAACCCTGGATGAAATCAGCAAGATCAAAACCAATGGCCCGGCACAGGTAAACATTGATAAATGGCGTGCTGAGAGTATCCGTAGCCGTGAAACTGCGGTACGTACCAACGGTTTCTGGTTGGGTTATATTGGCGGGCAGATTAACGACAAGGAAGACCTGCACCAGTTAGATACCTATGTTAAGGATTTAAATAGCGTAACTGTAGAAAGCGTAAAAGCTACCGCACAAAAATACCTGAGCGGCAAAAACTACATCCGTATGCAATTGCTTCCGGAAGCAACTGCCGGTAAATAATAAAAAGCGCTATCCGTAAGGAAAAGGCCTGAAAACTGCACCCAGACTACATAAGTATGATCTGGGTGCTTTTTTGTTTATATGATTATTGCTTGTCTGACTAAAGCTTTTTGGATGGCACAAACAGAATAGCATCGGCGGCTGTAGCTCCGTCAGCGTCCTCAGTGCTGATTTCTACATAGGGTTGTTGTCCTTTGGATAGAGCAAAGCTGCCCAGTGCAATCCATTCGCCTGAGGTTTGCCCGGCAACTTCAAGAGATGCGACGTCGATAGTTTTTTCATTCAGCTGTTTACCATCAAAAATCTTAATCATCGTTTTAGTCGATGCTTTCTTAACCTTTGGGAAATAGGCATAAACGCTGTAGTTTCCACTCGTCTTTATTTCAGGCAGGTATTTTATCGATTTGCTTTCGCCGGAACTCGCGGTATCGAGCAAGTATGAAGGGCCGTAACCTCCCGATTTTTCTTTTTGCCAGTCGCCTGTAATCTGGCAGTGCGCGGTGTCGTCATTATCTACCAAAACTTCGGGTATGCTGCCATCGGCAAATGGGTTATCACGTAGTTGCTGACGGATCAATGTTACATCAACCTGTTGCACAGTTGCGCCTTTGTCTATGGCCATGCAAGCGGCAACCGCGGCCGATTGCCCGAGTACCATGAATACAGGTTCCATGCGGATAGAGCCGTAAGCGATATGGGTTGCTGACAGGCAAACCGGTACCAGGAGGTTAGTTGCCTCCGCCTTTTTAGGAGTAATGGCACGGTAAGATACCGGGTAGGGGCCGAAGCCACCCACTTCTACGTTGCCTTCATTTTTTGTCATGCCGTTGATAACCTGGCGGTCGCAATTGTGCGAATCCATGGTATAGGCAGCCATGCCAACGCCGTCCCTCACGGTCTCCCGACCCTGGCAGTGATGCTGGGTCATGATCAGTTCTCCCTTCATTCGGCGGGCTTCGCGAATGTAAAGCTGAGGACTGAAGTGCTGATGATCTGTAAACTCATCTTTAGGATAGCCCCATTGCAGCATCTGCTCCCTCACTGGTTCGGGTACAGAAGCATCATGGCCAACAAAGTAGAGTAAACCTTTGGTGTAATCCTCATGTGCTTTGATGATCTGCTCTCGTTTAGCATAGTCAGCATCAGGATAATCCCAGTTCATCCCGATCATGTCGGTAGAAAAACCGCCCAGATTATTAATATCTGTTTTTCCGTTGGGCATGTTGCTCAAAAATAAAATATCGGTAAATGATTTCCAGGGTTTCAATTGCTTTAACCGCTTCAGCAGCTCATACCGTTCCGGGTTATAATTGTCCGGCCTGGTTATGGGGATCCTGTTTTCGGGAACGTTGGTTAAGGTTATACGATAGTTATAGGCCTGGATTTTTTTATCACCGCTGCCATTAGGTCGAACATTACCTTGGTTGATGCCCCATAACAGACCACTGTTAGCATCGCCAGGTATTTTATGGGGATCAATTCCATCGGGCATCTGATGACCATCCACCACCTGAACGCCATCGATGGTTTCGTTATACTCACTATTGGCCTCCCGACCGGTAGAATAAGATACACCAGCCCTCGCCATCAGGTCGCCCTCATAGGAGCAGTCGATAAACATAATTGCTTTAATGGTGCGGTAGGATATTTTGCCGGGATGTACAGAGTCTTCGGTGGTAATACTAATGATCTTATTGCCTTGTTTTTGTGCCGATACGATACGGGTGCTTTTTAAAACTTTGAAACCGGCCCGGTTTACATAATCATCAAATATTTTTTCGGCCACTTTAGGCTCAAATATCCATTGCTCAAACCTGCCGTAATTGGCCCCAATCCGGCGATAAAAATCGCGTGCAAGGCCAGTCACTACATATTTATTCCCAATATCGGTAAAACCGAGGCCTCCGCTCGACATTCCGCCCAAGTGTAGCCCTGGCTCAATCAGCAGCACTTGTTTGCCCATCTTTTTAGCCGTATAAGCAGCTATGACTCCGGCAGAAGTCCCGCCATAAACGCATACCTCGGTGTTAAGTACAGGTATTGATGCTGTGGAGGTGTTAACTGTTATGAACAATATTGGCAGGCAAAGCCAGGTGATTTTGAACAGGTTTTTCATGCAGGTAGAGTTTGCTGGGCGTTATTTAGTAGTGTTGCTTCCCATTTTAGCGTACCCTACATCATTGGGTTCCCACAATTCAATTTTATTACCTTCCGGATCCATCAGATGTACAAAATCACCATAGCTTGTTTTTTCTACGCTATCGGTAGGTAGGATACCTGCCGCTTTCATTTGGGCTAAAAGCTGGGTTAAGCCTTCAACACGGTAATTGATCATGAATTGCTTTTCAGAAGGCTGAAAGTATTTGGTGGTTTCTTTAAATGGCGCCCATACGGTAAATCCCTTTTTTGTGCTGTCCATGCCCTGGTGCCACTCAAAATTTGCACCGTAATCGCCAACCCTGATTCCGAGGTTCTTGCTGTACCAGGCTTCTAAAGCCTTAGGATCTTTGGCCTTAAAGAAAATGCCGCCAAGGCCCGTTACCCGCGGGCCTTTGTTTACAGGATTGGTTAAACGATTGAAACTATAGCCCAGCAAAAAGGCTACACAAAACAGCCCGAGGAGCAGAAACTTTTTCATGTTAATGTTTTAGTCTAAAGATAACATATAAATGAATTGACCGGGTAAACGAGGAATATTGTTTCTGGTCAATTAGGCACATAAGAAGATTTACGAAGTTTTTAAAACTTCGTAAATCTGGGATTAATATAAACTAACTTTCTTTAGGATTGGGTTCGCCTTTACCCGTGGTGATCAGGTTATACAGGCTGCCTGTAATGTAACCAGTCCATGCGTCTGAACAAACCTCATAGCACTCATGTTGAGGGACTAAACCCTGATGCATGAATTGGATTTGCGTTTTGCCGTCTTTTTCAGAAATTTCAAAAATTACTTTTGTGCCTTTCCATTCCGTTTGATCTTTGGTGAAGCTGAAATAGTTGTCCAGTACAAGCCAAACTACTTTTTGGTTGGGAATAACTTCTATGAGCTTCATGGTGCAGCGATGGAGGTCACGGGCTTTATAGGTAAACTCATCGTTGAGTTTTTCCGTACCGCCTTTAACTTCTTCCGACCACCATCCGCGAACGTTATTGATAGCGTCAAATGCCTCTTTAGGCGATTTATCTACCGCTATAGTTACAGTTAAATCCTGATCTTTCATTTTTTATTTAAATTATCATTCATTAATGCTCCCAGCTTATCCAGTTTATCGCCCCAGAACTTATCATAGTAAGCCAGCCACTCATTAAGTTCTTTAAAGCCATCCTGTTTTAAAATGCAATGCCTTTCCCTGCCAATGTCCTGAATTTCAATAAAGCCGGCATGGTAAAGCACTTTGATATGCTTTGAAACGGCGGGACGGCTCATATCAAAGTTTTCGGCCAGCGAATTAATCGTGCTACTGTCTTTCGAAAGCAGGTGCAATATTTGTCTTCTGCTGGGGTCGGCAATTACCTGGAATACATCAAGCCTGTGCTGCTCCATCTTTTTCAGCGTTTATAGCATTCAGTATTTTATGCATATTGCTTAACCAGCCTTTTTCCATCGATGTAAGTATCAACGGACTTACAGCGCCGGCAAAGTCACGGTGTACCAGCAAAAGTTCGGTCCCGTTATCTTTTTCAGTAAGCGTCCAGTTCACTGTCGAGTCGCACAGTTCACCATTGCCAGGGCCAAACTTCCATGAATATGAAAGTTTTTTGTGTGGGATAACTTCCAGGATCTTGCAATAAAAAATTCCGTCAAAATCCATTTCAGGCATGGGTTTAGCCCTCAATTGAAATTCATGGCCTAATATAGGCTTCAGATCGCCGGGCATTAGCCACTGGCTTATCAGCTCCTGGTTTGTAATGTACTCCCAAACCACCTCGGGTGGGTGAGGATAAAATAATTGGTGTTGAATGATTTTTGCCATAATAGGTAACTTTTAGGTTACTCAAAGTTATATGTAACTTTTGGGTTACGCAAATTTATTTTCATTTTTTTTAACTCTTATAGCATGCTATTGCTCTGGCAGAAACTATTTCTTTGAAATACCGGGGCATGATGATTCAGGGTATAATCTTTTTTACCCGGAGTTCATTAAACAGGTCATAGAACATCTGTTCGGTATCAATAAATTCGTGAAAGCCCATGCGCCTTGCCTTGGTACCATCGGCAAAAAAATCGTAATCCCATGAAAATACAAAGTCGCCGAATGCCCATGATGATAGCTGGCGGTAACTATGCGGTGCAAGGTTGTATTTTTCCCGAATAGCTTCCCATTGCGGTTCTTTATCGGCCATAATAGTTTGCAGTGGCATTTGAAGCGGCGGTGCTGTTTCCATTTTAAAGTAAGCCGCAATTTTAGGCCAAAGCTCGGTCCATCTAAATAAATCACCATTGTTGATATTAAAAGCTTGGTTTACTGCAGCCTGAGTAGTGGCCGCCCACACAGTAGCCTTAGCCAGTAAGGTGGCATCTGTTATTTCCAACAGTTTATCATAAGCGCCCGGTTTACCTGGAAAACGAAGCGGCAGGCCAAGCTCTTTTGAAATTGTTGCGTATAGCGCAATCACCAGGGCCAGGTTCATAGGGTTACCTATAGCCGTACCGCCGACTACTGATGGGCGAATAGCCGACCACGACCATTTTTTACCTTGCTGCTGTTTCTCCAGAAAAATTTGCTGATCTACATTAAATTCGGGGGGCATGTGTCCTGCGTCACTTTCCTTTGCAGGTGTTTTAAATGGGCCAAAGTGCGCGCCGTATACCTTGTATCCTTGCATAAGGCTGATGTGCTGCAGATTGTAGGCAATGGGCTCAATTGCTAAAACAACGTTCATCAGCATAGCAAGGTTGGGTTGTACCAGTTCGGCCCATGTGGGTTTGTCTTGATAGGCGGCGTAAAATATGTGTGTAACGTCAGTTAACACACTGAGTTTTTGCTTATAGTCGTTTTCATCCAGTAAATCCACTGCTATGTTGCGGATATTCCCGTTGTTTGAGCCGCCGCGGCGGGATAATGCGATAATGTTCCAATTGTTAAGTCCTTCAAGGTAATTTATCAAATTGCTGCCTATCACGCCGTTGGCGCCAACAACAAGAGCTGTGTTTTTTTTAGTTTTCATTTTTTTTGTGTTTGATAACAAATATTTGTTGATCAAAATTGGGTAAAAGCCATAAGTCGAAATTGTAATTATCTGTGATAATATGGTATATTTCCGCTATGGAACGTTATCGGCAATTTGAACCTGTGCTGATTTCTGATTTTGAGACGGGAAAATGGTCTCATCCCGAACATAATCATAACCATTATGAATTGATCTATATCAAAAAGGGGGTAGGTGCGCACATCATAAACAGGTTAAGTGTTAGTTACAATGCCGGGGACGTGTTTTTACTGGGGCCGGAAGAATCTCATTATTTTGAGATAGAAGAACCCACGCGGTTTATCTACCTGAAATTTACCGATCTGTATATTCATCAGGCGGGCGACAAGACAAGCCATGGTGTCCAAAATCTTGAATACCTGATCAAAAGCAGGGAAACACATTTATCAGGCTTTGCATTAAATAACTCTGACAGGCACACTATTGAGATGATCTTTAATGTAATAGTTTCCTTAAAGCATGATATGTTTTTAAATGAGCAGCTTATTTGGATGCAGATTATCGCGTTATCGGCTGTTTTACAGAGAAATATGCCTGAGTTAAAGAAGCCAGCTAACGGCAGTAAAGATATGCAGGCCATCTTTTGTTATATTCATAAACACATTTACGAACCCAGGTTGCTTAAACTGCCGGTGATGGCAGCCAGCTTCAATATCGCCGGCGAATACATAGGGCCTTATTTTAAAAGGAATACCGGTGTTACGCTACGCGATTACATTCGCGACTATCGCAATGAATTAATTAAACAGCGAATAGCCAGTGGTAGGTATAATCTTAAACAAATTGCCGCCGAGTTTGGATTAACAGATGAAAGTCACGTCAGTAAAATCGTTCATAAGGCTTTGTAAATCTGATTAATACCAGTAGTAATCTTGATTTTATTTGGACTGATTCTAAATAAGTTGTTTCTTTGCGCTAAATCCTGTTAGCAATGAACATCAACGCACCCCCCTGAAGGTTCTTATAAAACAAAAATCCCGATGCTCCGTCGCCAAACTTTACATCGGGTTAATGTTAACCGATCCTTTTAATCCATTAATCATTTCACTCAAAATTATGAAATCTGTTTTACTCTGCAGTAAACGGTCAAACTTTACTTCACTATTATTTCAACATTTTTACTTTTTATTAATCCTTCTGTCTTTTTCAACTTTCACAGCCAAGGCTGATGATGGTGCAACCGGTAGCATAAAAGGTAAGGTTACCACAGCCGATGGCCAGCCAGCAATAGGCATTACCGTAGCATTAAAAAATACAACTTATGGTGCCCTTACAGATGCCGATGGTCGTTATGCTATTGGTAAGATCAAGCCCGGAAGCTACACCATCCGTGTATCTGCGGTGGGCCTTGCACCCGAAGAGCAATCTGTAACCGTGGCCTCTGGCAGTACCCAAACGCTTGATTTTATGCTGAAAGAAAATGCCAGCATATTAAAAGAGGTAGCCATTACCGGCGCTAAAAGCCGCTATAAAGCAGATGTGCCCTCCAACTCTATCCGTCTAAATGAACCTTTGCTGGAGGCACCTCAAAACATCCAGGTAATTACTTCACAAACCCTTTCCGATCAGCAGGTGATCTCCATGAGCGATGGTGTTACCCGTAATGTGAGTGGTGCAACCCGCCTGGAGCACTGGGGCGATCTGTATACCCGTGTAAATATGCGCGGTAGCCGTGCAGCGGCATTTCGCAACGGTATGAACGTAACTTCAAACTGGGGCCCGCTTAGCGAAGATATGAGCTTTGTTGACCGTATTGAATTTGTAAAAGGTCCGGCCGGCTTTATGATGAGCAATGGCGAGCCAAGCGGTATCTACAACGTGGTTACCAAAAAGCCTACCGGCCGCGATTTTAACGGCGAAGCTACCATGACCATGGGTAGCTATGACCTGTATCGTGCCACATTAGATCTGGATGGTAAAGCCACTAAATCGGGCAGCCTCTCTTATCGTTTAAACTTAATGGATCAAACCAAAAACTCGTTCCGTAATTATGAGTTTAATGATCGTTTCAGCATAGCACCCGTACTTACCTGGAAAGTTGATGATAAAACCTCACTTACCTTTGAGTATACCTATCAGCACGCCAAATTATCAAACCTTGGTTCGTACTATGTTTTTGCAACCCAGGGCTATGCTATAAAACCCCGCGATTTTACCATAACAGAGCCGGGTATAGCACCTACTTATGTTAAAGATAACAGTGCATTTATCTACCTCAACCACCAGATTGATGAACACTGGAAACTAACAGGTCAGTTGGGTTATTTCAACTACCAGCAGCAGGGAAGCTCGGCCTGGGTAAACAGTGTAAAAGCTAATGGCGATCTGATCAGGAGTGTTAGTATCTGGGATGCATCAAACGTGATGAAATTTGGCCAGGTATTTTTAAATGGCGATGTACAAACCGGAGCGGTGCGTCACCGGATATTGGGTGGCCTTGACCTGGGCAACAAACAATATATTGCCGATTGGGGACAAGGCGGCGCTATTGACAGCGATGCTAAACCTTTTAATATCAACAACCCGGTTTATAACCAGCCTGCCTTAGGTTTACCGGTATTTGACAGGTCGAAGCCTCTTGCACAACGTGGCGCGGGTAACCTTTCAAGTCAATCGTACACTGGCGTATACGGTCAGGATGAATTGGGCTTTTTTGATAATGTACTACGTGTAACCCTTGCCGGCCGTTATACTTATGTAAAAGAGATCAATTACCTTGCTGGCCGCAATCAGAAGAAATTTACACCCCGTTTTGGTGTAAGTGTAAATATCGATAGGCAAACATCCGTATATGGTTTATACGATCAGTCATTTGTGCCGCAAAGCGCCTTGATCCGTGATGGCAGCTTACCAAAGCCTATCACCGGTAACAACCTGGAAGCCGGTATTAAACGCGATTGGTTTGACGGCAGTTGGAGCACTACTTTATCTGCTTACCGTATCCTTAAAAACAACACCCTTACCGCCGACCCTGATAACAAAGGTTCAGAAGGTTTTGTGATAGATGTGGGCCAAACCAAAACCCAGGGTATTGAGTTTGATACCCGCGGACAGATCTTCAGTGGTCTTTCATTAGTAGCCAACTATGCTTATACCGATTCAAAGATCTCAAAAACCGGCGGTGCGGCTAACCTGCCTGCTACGGCTGTTGTTGGCGCCAAAGTTCCGGGCTATGCCAAGCATAACATCAATGCGTCATTAACTTATACCATACAAAACGGCCCGTTGAAAAATAGCGGTATTTATGCCGGTGCAACCTACCAGGGCGACCGTACCACCTGGACCTGGAACGCCAGCAGTGGTCAGTTGCAATTGCCAGATTATTATAAGTTTGACGGCGGCCTGTTCTGGGGTAAAGATCATATCAAGATAAGCGCTAACGTGTACAATCTGCTTGATAAATACCTGTACAGCGGCGCGGCTTATGCCACTTATTATTATTGGCAGGCAGAAGCAGGACGTAACTACCGCCTTGGCATCAGCTATCGTTTCTAAAAAAATTATTCACCTGCAGGCCGGGATCCCGGCCTGCCTTTTTTAGTTCAGTATGCTTAAAACTGCTACTCCGGCCAAAGCCGTTAAACCCAAAAAGAAAGGCGACTCACTGTTTAAAAGGATCTCCGCGTGGCTGCACCTGTGGCTTGGGCTTTTTTCGGGAATTATTGTGGTGATTGTAAGTATTACAGGCGCCATTTATGTTTTTGAAAAAGAGATCCGCAGTGTAACCGAACCCTGGACGCACGTGCAGCCGCAAAATAAAAAAATGCTGCCGCCTTCGGCGTTGACAGATATCGCTGTTAAAACTGTGCCAGGTATGAAACCTACCGCGCTAAATTACGGACTGCCAGATCAGTCTGCCGCGGCGGTTTCTTACAGCCGTAAAACAGGTTTGCTGATAACCGTTTTTATTGATCCCTACAGCGGCCGTGTATTGAAAAAAACGACTACAGATTTTGTGGGTAACAAGGGTGATTTTGATTTCTTTAGGTTTATACTGCACGGGCACCGTGCCTTGTGGTTGCCATATCCCATTGGCCGACCGATAATTGGGGTAGCCATATTGATTTTTGTAGTGCTATTGCTATCGGGCCTTGTGCTGTGGTGGCCCAAAAAGTGGACTAAAGCCACTCGTGACAAAAGCTTTAAAGTAAAGTGGAGCGCCAGCTTTAAGCGGGTAAATTACGACCTGCATAATGTTTTTGGTTTTTACAGCATGTTGTTGCTGCTCATCATAGCTTTAACGGGCCTGGTTTGGAGTTTTCAATGGGTAAGTAAATCGGTATATTGGGCTACATCCGGAGGTAAATCATTAACCGAAGAAACCGCCATGGTATCGGATACCACCACAAAGCTTTCTTTTAACATGGCATCCGTAGATAAATTATGGAACCAGATTGCCATACAAGATAAGCCAGAGGGCTTTTATATTAATTTACCCCGTCAAAAAGCAGATTTGGTTGAGGTGATAGCCTACCTGCGTTTGGGCACTTACTATAAAACCAATATTTACAATTTTGATCAATACACACTGAAGCCGATTAAATCGGCAGGGCCATACTCCGGGCGCTATGCTGATGCCGGTGCTGCCGATAAATTGCGCCGTATGAACTACGATATTCATGTTGGTGCTATATTGGGTATTCCGGGTAAGGTGGTAGCGTTTTTCCTGGCGATGGTGTCTGCCAGTTTGCCTATAACCGGTTTTTATATTTGGTGGGGAAAGCGTAATAAAAAGCCAATTGTAAAGCCACAGCGGCTTAAAAAGGTGCGGTCTGAATTAGTTATTCAATAAAAGGGATCGAGATAGACCATAAAGCGTCATTGCGAGGAACGAAGTAATCGCCTATAAGGAGGTTCGCCCTGTATAGTTTGAGATTGCTTCGTACCTCGCAATGACGCTTTTTTTAATGAAGCCAAGACTTACGACGTTTTGAAAACTTCGTAAGTCTTTAAGCGTAGTACAATAACGTTCTTTTACGCTGAATGCGCATTCTGATATAATACTACACCAATTATTATCAGCGCTATTACAAACAACACCGCGAGTATGATCTTGATAGCACTTATCGGCCGCTGGCCAATAACTTCGCCTGTGCTGGCATTAACCGTGAATTGATAAATTTTGTTGTTATAGTTATAGGCGCTAACCCAAACCGGCAGCATCAGGTATTTGATAGCCTTATCAAGGTATTGCGTATCGGTATTATCTATCCTCTGCTCATCGCCACCGATATCATCCCTTATGGCCGAATCTATGGCTCCGACGGTTTGCTCAGCTGCTTTTACAAAGCCTTGTTCCGGGTTTAGCTGATAGGTTTCGGAACGAAAACCGCTCATATATCGTTCATCAAACTTAACCAGCATGTTAAAATTCCAGGGGCCAAGCTTATTAAGCGTTTTTTCGGGTAAAGAACTGCTCGCCGGCACCATAAGATCGCGGAAATCGCACTCCACTGTTCCGGATGCGTACGACCAACTGGTGTGGCGTACTTGCCTGGTTCGGGTTTCTTCGCGTCCGTTTACGGTTTCGGTATAGGTTTCAGTAGTGTAGTAGTAATCTCCCCGTTCGCCGCTGTAATCGGTTACGGTGTAGGTATCGTATGTCCAATGGGGGAGGTAAACACCTTTTAACGCAGATGAGGCATCGCTTACTTTTTTAGCGAGGTCATTAGGGGCCCACCAAAGGCTTTTTAACCATTTTTTGAAAAATTCGATACCCTGTTGCTGCGTTATGGCAAAGGGTAAAATATAATGCGGAAGTACATATTGCTGCCCGCTTTCCAGGTCAAGCACCAGCGGAGCTGTGCAAAACGGGCATTTATCTGAAGTTACAAACTGATCAAGAATAGTTTGCGAACCGCAGGTTTTACAATTAACTACTTTAAGATCGGCGCTTTGTTTATTGGTGTCGATACCGGCAATAAACTCTTCATAATCGTAAGGTGAAATATCGCGACTGTTAGGAGCGCTTTCAATTGTATTGCTCACGCCGCAATAATCGCACAGTAGATTATGGGTACCCGGATTAAAGTGCAGTAACGCGCCGCAGCCCGAACAGTTTAATGAATTGTTTATGGCCGATGGATTAACCTCGTTATTCATTTCAGAAATAGATTTAGGAACGGATGAGGATTAAGCTATCGGCGGAGGTACATTACTAAACAGTTCTGCAATCTCTTCAACAGACGATGCGGCGGCCCATGCAGCCATACCTTTTTTCCAGATCATACTCTCCCTGCTTAACGCTCCGCTGGAAATCATTGCGTTGATGTCGCTGAACGAGTGTGGCCCGTCGGATTTGCCATCTTTTACAATGTGATATTGAACAGCAGGCGCAGGGGGAGGTGGGGGTACACTATCACCGGTGTTATTAGGGGTAACCTGATTTTGCTGAAAGATGTTGCCAACCTGTCCCATCATGGCTGCGCCAACGCCCAAACCCATACCGGCAGCGCCCAGGTTGCCGCCTATAGTGTTCTCGGCAGATTTTTCGATAGCATTAGCAGCCTGGAATTGCGCGTAGGCACCAAGATTGCCCAATATGCCCATTTCGCTCCGTTTATCAAGCATTTGTTCAACTTCGGGTGGTAGGGAAATATTTTCAACCAGTAGTTTGGTCAGGTTAAGGCCAAGTTCGGCAAAATCGGGCTGGATAGATTCTGTTATGAACTTGCCCATTTCATTGTAGTTGGCAGCCAGGTCGAGTACGTTTATTTTCGATTCGGCTACGGCATCCATACCGCGCGATACCACGGTGTTGCGCAGCTGCTCGTTGATATCTTCAATAACAAAATCCGGATTGGTGGCAGAGATTTCCGCGATGAATTTCTTCGGGTCCTGAACTTTAAAGTTAAAAGAACCGAATGCCCTTAAGCGTACCGGCCCAAATTCGGCATCACGGAGCATTACCGGGTTTTTTGTACCCCATTTTTGGTTGGTGAACTGGCGCAGGCTCACGAAGAATATATCAACCTTAAAAGGACTTTCAAAGCCATATTTCCAGCTCATTAAGGTTGTTAACAGCGGCATATTCTGAGTTTGAAGTTCATAGGTGCCCGGCGTATATACATCAGCAATGCGTCCCTCGTTCATGAAAACAGCCGCTTGCGACTCGCGCACAATGAGTTTTGCTCCCATTTTAATAGCGTTGTCATGGCGAGGGAATTTCCATACAAGTGTATTCTGAGTGGTATCAACCCACTCTATTACATCTATAAATTCGTTACGAAGGATGTTGAAAAGGCCCATATTTTTGATGTCAGGTTTAAATAATGATTAAATATGTGAAAAAAACAAATACTTGAATGCGCCCGCGGTTAATTATTTTATTCTTTAAAATCTGCATAAAACAAAAAACCGGACATTAATCAATTGACTAATGCCCGGCCCAAATGTTACACAATCAACTAAATTATGGAACTATCTTATCAAGCGCAGGGATGTTGGTTTCGGCGCCTGCATAACCTTTGCTTTGGTTAATATGCCCGTTTACGTTCAGGTCGATCTCGCTTTGCGGGATAGGCCAAAGCACGTGGTATGGCGAAATAGTAAAGTGGTTACCCGAGTTGGTTACAACGTTAGGGTTTTTGTAAAAGTCGTTCTTCTCCATGATCCTGTCATAGAAGAAATTGCTTGTTGAAAAATTAGCTACATTGTAGGTTTTGCCATTGTAAGCAGGGATACCGGTTTGAGCGAAGATATAAGCGATACGGGTAAGCTCGGTTTTACGCGGCTCTTCCCAATACAGTTCCCTTTGACGCTCGTCAAGAATAGTACCGATATTTACACTGCCGGCATCAGTTAACAACTGCGCGTTGGCGCGTGCCCTTACTTTATTGATATCATCCATAGCAAGGCCTGTTTGCCCCTTCCATACATAGGCTTCGGCACGCAACAGGTAGGTTTCGGCTAAGCGGAAAACGTACCAGTCGGTGTTGGTACCGCGCGGCGGGCTCCACCATTTATCAAGCGCGATAGGTCCTGAGCCGATGAACACTTTGTAATGCGGCCAGCCAAACCATGCCCGGATGGTATCTTTGGCCCCGTTCAAAAAGCGTTTACTCACGTTGGCATCGGTATACTGCTCCAGGTGTTTACCATACCAGGTAGGGTCGGAGGTTTTGATCGCCGGGCTGTTATAAACCAAATCGGTCATGTTCATCCAGTTTCCCGGCGCGTGCCTTAAGTCGGTATTATCTGTCCAGATGTATTTGGTAGCATAAGGCGTACCGCGTAAACGGCCAATACCACGGCCATACCATAAGGTAAGCGGAAATTCTTCGGTTACTTTATCTGAGATCCCTGGTTTAAGTGCTCCTGGGGTAAGGATGGTACCGTTATGCCACATCGGCACGCAGTTCCTCATCACCTGCGATCCGTTTGGTGTTGCACCATCAAGGGTTTCGCGGTCAAGTACTACATATAAAGCCTCGGCATTTGTTCCCAGTGCCTTGTTTTCGGGCCTGTGAAGGTCCCAGATGATGTTTTTGGAAGCATCGCCTGCAACGATACCAAAACGATTGGTCATAAGGTGATAAGGGCCATTAATAGCTACGTTAGCTGCCGCGATAGCGTCATCAAATAAACCCAGGGCAAGGTCAACCTTAGCTAAAAGGTGGGCAGCGCCGCCTTTTGAAATATCACCTTTGGCATTAGCATCCGTAAGGTTAGCTACGGCAAATTCCAGGTCGGTTTTCATTTGCTTAAGGATAACGATACGCTGCGTGCTGAAATAACCGGTGTTTACGGCGGTTTCTTCTTTAAGCAGCAAAGGCACATCGCCAAACTCATGCACTAAACGATAGTAACGGTAAGCCCTGTGAAACAACGCGGTAGCTTTTACAAGGTTTTTATCGGCATCAGATGGCCATTTGATATTATCAATTCTTGATAAAATTACGTTACAGTCATGTATCCCCTGGTACCAGGCGCTCCAATAGCGGCCAATTTTGTTATAGTCGTCGCTGTTTAGGTTGGCGGTAGG
Organism: Mucilaginibacter endophyticus; assembly: GCF_003351025.1. Taxonomy (GTDB): domain Bacteria; phylum Bacteroidota; class Bacteroidia; order Sphingobacteriales; family Sphingobacteriaceae; genus Mucilaginibacter; species Mucilaginibacter endophyticus. The sequence goes on from NZ_QPCG01000001.1 coordinate 1,176,647, forward strand.
AGTGATACGTGCGTTCAAATCCTGCGCCGGTGTAGTTTTATCTGTGGTACCTTCAACCGCTGCATCAGTAAAAATCGACTCGGTAAGCAATGGGGCCGAATCACCGAAATACTCAAACCTAACGCTTACGTTCAAAGTAGCCAAGGCAGCCTTAAATGCGGCAGGCGAGGTATAAGTTACGTCGGGTGTGAATTTTGAAGGTGCCTGCGGATACAGATCAGCCCGCTTGGTACAGCCTCCGGTTATAAATATGGTTGCCGCTGTTAAAGCCGCCGCCATGATGTTTTTGTTTATCTTGTTCATGTATTAAAATCCCTTCTTTAAAAAACTACGTTAAACCCGGCTGATAAATATCTTGGCGTAGGACCGCCATTTTGCGGATCCCAAAGCGGCCAGCTTGAAAACACAGCGGCATTGCTTGCATTCACGAATAATTTGGCGCTTGAGATACCCAGGCGTTTGATAAGCTGTGGACTGAAAGTATAACCTATAGAAGCCGTTTGCAGTCTCACAAATGAAGCTTTGCGCCAAACGTTGATGGTAGTGCCAGATGAACCTGAGTTTAAGCGGGCGTAATCATCAATCTGGTTATCTGGTGTCCAGTAAGGCAATACGTATGAGTTCATACGTGCAAAGCCTACGCTACCCGGATTGTTTAAGGCTTGATTATATTGTTTTAATGCGCCAATGCTTGATACCAGCAGGAACGATACATCAAAATGTTTGAAGATGTTGAAATCGTTACGTAACGACCAGCTAAAGCTTGGGTTTTGTGAGCCTAAGAATTGTTTGTCATCGTTGGTAAACTTAAAGTCGCCGTTTACGTCCTGTAGTTTGAAATCGCCTGGTTTAGCGCCGTATTTAGCGGCCTGATCAGCTTCGGTTGTTTTCCAAACGCCCTGGATCTTGTAATCCCATACAGCGTTGATATCATGGCCAATGAACCATCCGTTACCGATATCATCTTTTTCTACATTGGTAGTAACGCCGTTAGCATCAGTAACCGGGAATGCGCCATACAGGTGAACAATTTTGTTGCGGTTCAGGAAGAAAGTTCCGCTGGCATTCCAGTTAAAGTTTTCACTTTTCATGATCTTGCCATCCAATGAGATCTCAAAACCTTTGTTATTAACCTGGCCGATGTTAGTATAAGGGTTGGAGTTGTTAGCACCGCCCGGCAAATCACCAGATGAATTATAACCCTGAACGTCAAGGATACTGCGTTTAACAAGCAAGTCGGTAGTTTTACGGTCGTAAACATCTATCGAACCGCTAAGCCTGTTGTGTAGTATGGTGAAGTCAAGACCGATGTTTGGTCCTACAGTACGTTCCCATTTCAGCTGCGCGTTTTGCAGGGTGCTTACATAAATGCCACTGTTATTGGTAACTGTACCGGAGTTGTTTGCGGTTGGATATTTAATACCGCCTAATACCGCTAATGAGATAGAAGGATCGGCAGTGGTAGTTGATGTACGGTTACCGTTGGCGCCATAGCTGAAACGTAATTTACCGTAATCAAGCCACTTGAAGGCATCGCCCTTCATGAAACTCTCATCACTAAATACCCATGCTACAGCTGCTGAGGGGTATACTTCACGTGGGTGTTCTAAACCGAATGCAGAGAAACCGTCACGGCGTACAGTTGCAGTCAGGATATAGCGGCCTAACAAGGTGTAATTGATCCTGCCCATGATTGCGTCTGCATTGTAAATACGGTCGTCGCTGCTTTCAACAGGTAGTGTGCCTGCACCAATGTTGTGGTAACCCAAAATGTCGGTAGGGGTTAACTGAGTGTTTGAAGCATTGGTATACCAGGTTTGGTATTTTTCTTTGTTAAGCAGGAAGGTTGCATCAAAGCTGTGGATACCAAAAGTTTTATTCCAGCTTAAAATGTTATCGAGGTTGTACCTGTAACGGTTCTCCTGTGAACGGATAGCAGTACCACCTGAAAGCTCGTTAGGGTTAGCTACCGGGCGGAAGAAGAAATTCCTGTATGATTCAATAGTTGGTGCATAGTTCACCGTATACTTGATACCAAATGGAAGATCCAAACGGGCAAAAAGTACCGAGAACAGGGTGTTTTGCACAGCCACGTTTTGATTGTAGCGATTGCCCAGGAAAGGGTTACGCTGGTTCAAACCACTGTCATCAGTATCAATACGACGCAAAGAGCCATCAGCATTGTACATATCGCCATAAGGTGATGAGTTGATGATCTGCGTCCAGTCTGCTTCAGTGGCGTCTATGGCTTGGCCGCTAAGCGGAGTGCTGGCCGCGCCTTCATCGCGGCTTGCGAATTGGGCGTTTACACCAAGCGTTAAAAATTTGGCGGCTTTACCTTCCAGGTTTACACGGAAACGACCGTCGGTATACTGTCCGCCCTGTATCAGGTTTTGGTTTTTGGTATAGTTACCCGATACATAGTACTTAACTGTTTCTGAACTACCAGAGAAGCTACCGGTATAATCCTGGCGGAAGCCATTGCGGAATATCAGTTTCGACCAATCTGTCATTTTACCGGCCTGGTAATTGGCAATTTCGTTAGGGAATAAACCTAAACGTTGCAGCCAGATGGTAGTTGGGTCGCCTGTAGCACCGTTAAGGAATTGGGCAAGCGTTACACCATCCGGCAGCTTGTTAGGATTGCTATAGTAATAATAGGGGTTTGAAGTGTTAGAACTGCGGGCCCCATCGGCTCGCCAGTTTAGGAAGCCATCGCCTGTATAGTATTTTTGGTTTTGCAGTAGTTGTGCAATACCGAAGTTGGCATTTAAGGTGATTTGCGTACCGCCCTTTTTACCTTTTTTGGTAGTGATAGCTACAACGCCACCGGCAGATTGTGCACCATATACGGCAAGCGCGCTTGGGTCACGGAGTACGTCAACGCGGTCAATATCATTAGGGTTGATATCAGCCAGCTGACCAGGATAAATAACACCATCCAATACGATAACAGGCTGAACGTTACCCGAAAGGGAAGCTTTACCCCTGATCTGAAGATCGCCTGTACCGCCGCCTTTGGCCGAGGTATTCAGTGCAACCGAAATGCCCGGGATATTGCCCCTGATAATGTCGGTAGCGCTGGCTGGGTGTTCGTTCTCCAGTTTCTCGGCCTTAACACTGCTGATGGCTCCGGTAACGTCTTTAACGGCCCGTGTACCGTAACCTATCACCACAACCTCTTCCAGTTGTTTATTGGCATCGGCCAGTGTTACATCAATTGTTGTGCGGCCTTTAATTTGTTGCTCTTGTGTGGCCGATCCCACAAAGCTGAATACCAGCGTCGCGTTGCTGTTTGCGGTAATTGAATAGCCACCCTTTACATCCGTAACGGTTACGGCACCTGTTGATTTGTTTTTTACAGTGGCGCCAGGTATTGGCAGACCCTGGCTGTCTTTAACAATACCTTTCACGGTAACGTCCTGTGCAAACGTCCGTGTTAGTATTGTAATAAGTAAAACAAAAATTAGCGTAATTTTTTTCTTCATAATTTATTGCTGTTTAGTTGGTTAAGCAGCCATGGCTGCCGGAATGAGCTAAAGGAAAACCTGGTTTACACAATAGCGGTGCAGGTAAGTGCTGTAGCGCGATCTTTACTTCATATAAGCGATTTGTTGGTTAAGCGTATTACTAATTGGTAATTGGTGGGGTAAATTTAAAGTGGAATAAACCAATAATGCAACAGGGGTAACTTATGTAAGTTATTGATTTTAAGATAATTAAATCAATTTTGATACGTTTTGATAACGAGAAACTCAAACGTTGAAGTGGCGTATTTACAGCGGGTTACACCTGCTTCGGTTTTGTAGCTGATACGCTTTGTGAACAAGAAAAAAAAGTGAAAATATTTTAAAAAATGACAATTGAGGGGAGTGGTAGACGGTTGTAATCCGCTTTTTTATGCCGGAAATGGGGTTTTGGTAGGGAAAGAACATTGCGATTAACCGCTGTCCGTAGACTCTGTCTACGGATGCACTATGACTGTAGTTTGCAACTACAGTCATGAATGAATGAGTTTCTGGCGATATCTGACCCTGTAGTCAGAGACTACAGGCATAAAGAGTCCGTAGACAGAGTCTACGGACAGCAAAGAATTTAAAGAAATGATGGACTCCAGCGGAGTCTCGTAATCTACAGAATGAATAGGGACAAAGTCTATAGATACGGAAAGGCAACAAAGGCCAACCTATCACATCACTAACATTGTCCAGCCTTGCTGATCATTCTTCTTTCTTGATTTTTTCTTTTCCTGTAGTACCTTTTTTATGCGGATGGCATAAGTCCAGCAGGTACTTTGGCGGATATCAAGCTTTTCGGATAGTTGGTGCGACGAAATGGTGCCGTTGGTGCTGTAAATAAGATAAGTAAGATAAAAAGCTTTGTTAATGGGAATCCTGCTGTTTTGAAATATAGTATTATGCAGGGCCGATTCTTCATAGCTGCACTTGGTACACCGGCGACTGTGCGGCAATCTTCCCGCGCAATAGGTAGCGTTTGAGCAACGGGTACAAACAAAACCATCTTTCCATTTTAAGGCAGACAGGAATTTAAAACAGGTTTCCTGGTCGGGGTACTTGGCGCTGAATTCTTCATAGTCCAGTTCGGTAGATAATGCCCGCGATTCAGTAACCTTTTCAATGTTTGTTTTAAGCTGAACGTTGTCCTTTTCAAGTAAAACATTCATGCGCAGTATTTCGCCGGCCTGTTTTTCCAGTTGCAGGTTAGCCTCCAGTAATTCTTTGTTCTGGTTTTCGATGATCAGGCTTTGCTGTCTTACCTCGTTTGATTTTTCAACCAGTTCATGTGTGCGGGCCCGTACCTGTCGCTCCAGTTCTTCGTTAATCGAATCCTGTAACTGACTGTTCAGGTGCATTTGCCTTATAGTTTCTTCATGAGCAGCGTCCTTTTCTTTCCGGAGGATGCGTACCTGATCACCAATGGCAAATGACAACAGCACCATCTCAATAATAAAACAGAAACTGAGACTATAATAGCTTATCGGGGCGGGTAAAAAGTAGGCATACCCCAGCGCGCTAAGGGCTTTAACAATAAAACCTATAAATAATACCAGATAGGCCAGCACAAAAAAACGTGCCGGTTTGTAGCCGTTTTTGTAAATATAAACGCCGGTGACAAAAGCAAGCGACAGCGGGATCACCTCAACAAACTTGTATACAAACAATGATTTGTTGAAAAACAGGCAGTACAAAAAGTAAACAGAGCGCAGCAGTATCACATAATTGATGGCCCTATTAAACTGAGGTGCCTTTGTTTTAACCTGTAATAATTCTTTACTGAATATCAGAGCGCAAATACTGATAAAATATAAGGAAATACCGTTGCCATAATGGTTTAAACCTGGTGTTTCGGGCCATAAATATTGAAAGGCAATGCCATCGGCACTCATTTCGTACAGGCCTACACTTAAAATGTAGAATACGTAGTACAGATACTGTCTCTTCTTTACCGCCAGGAACATGAGCAGGTTATGGAAACAGAAAATAAGGATCATCCCATAAAACAGCCCATAGGTTAAATACTCATTAAGCGCGTAATGAATAAAGTAATTGATGGTACGATAAACTATGATAACATTTACCGCGTTATGCGATTTTACCCTGAAATAATAGGTGTGGTAACCGGGCTGCGTATCGCCAATCAAAAATTCGAAGTTTTTATGGTGAAAAAGCCTGCTGCTGAAATCAAGGTTTGCCCCGGATTCACTTTTTATATAGCTGCCTGATTTATCGGGCATATAAGCTGTTACTTCGTCGGTCGTTTGATCAAACAGCTCAATAATACTGTTGCTGCTTATAGGTTCGGTGAAATACATGCGTACCCGAAACCAGTAAGTAAAGTTTTTATGATGATTGCTGGGATAATACGAGCTGTTGTCTGTAAAAGATGAGCCCATTTCCTGGATATCCTGGAATGTTAGCTTTCCTGAGCTGTCCTGAAGATATTTTACCTCGTTAAGGGTAAACTTATGTTGCTGAACATTTTTATCAATCCTGAGTATGTTTTGCGCATGCAGGTTAAGCGCCCACAGGCACAAATAAAAAACGAATAAATATTTAGTCAACTTTAGTAAATGTTTAGTCAAAAGCTTTTAATAAATAGTATGACCGGCTTTAAAAACGCGAGTGCGTTAAGCGCATAATTTAAAGCTTCCGCTACCTCGTTAGGGGCGGGCCATGGTACAATAAATGTTTATTAAGAACCGGTTTATAATATGCCCAAATATAATTATTTGTTAATTATATGTCGTTATTGAATGGGTATTTTCTCTGCACATTTTGATGAGGCGTCGAACCGGAATTTTGTTTTTATGCTTTTGTTATATTGTATCCTTTGTAGCGTTCAAACAGGATAAAATTCGCTAATTAAAGCCAGCCGCATTTTGATATCTTTGGAGGTAACCAGTTATTGATTTTGCGGCGAATGTTTCAGCGATTAAAGGCCTTTTTGCTTACTTGTTTTTTATGCTCTTCTTTGGCAGCCTTAGCAAAAGGCCCTGGTTTTCCGGTTAGATATTTAGGTATTGAAGATGGTCTTTCAAATAACGCGGTAACTTGTATAACGCAGGATCAATATGGTTTTATGTGGATGGGCACCTATGATGGCCTTAACCGCTATGATGGCTACTCATTTAAAGTTTTCAGGAATATATGGGGCGATAAAAACTCGCTGGTTAACAATCACATTAAATCCATTAATGCCTCCGGTGCACGAATATACGTAGGGACAGAAAAAGGCCTGATGTATTTTGACTATGCCGATTCGCGCTTTCATCCCATGTATTGTTACAATGAAAAACATGAACCGGTTAAGATTGGGTTTAATATCAATGAAATAGTAGCCGACAGGCAGGGCAATATCTTTGTAACCAACGGAACTTACGGGTTTTTAAAATTCGGAAAAACTGATACCATCGGAAAAGAGATCCTGTACGATGTTAATAAGCAACGGTTTAATACGCTCGCTGCCCGCATGGATAATCAGGGTACCATTTGGGTGTTGGTGAGTGGGGCAGGGCTGGGCAGATACGATGCAGCAACCGAAAGAATAAAAATAGTAGCACCCGAACTGACAAATTCCGGTTGCATGACCATTGACGGAAAGGGTAAAGTAATAGCAGGCTGGGGTAATGAATTGTTCATGTACGATCCTGTCGCCCAAAAAACCACCAAGCTTGATATAGGGCTTAATAAATTAATTAGTAACAATATCTTCAGTCTTACCACAACAAAAAATGGCGATATCTGGATTACCACAAACGGCGGTGGCATCAAAGTATGGGATCCGGCTAAAAATCAGATCACCTATATTACGGCAGGGGAAACGCCCAATAGCCTGCGCAGCGGCGCGGTGGATGCCGTTTATGAAGATGACGAATCCCGCATCTGGATAGCGACATTGCGGGGAGGGGTAAACATTATCGACCGTAAGCCCACATCATTCCATCTGTTTGCGCATGACGTGTTTAATAAAAACAGCGTCATCAATAACTTCATTTTATCCTTTTGTGAAGATAAACAGCATAATGTATGGGTTGGTACCGATGGCGGAGGGCTTGATTATTGGGATACTAAAACGAACACGTTTACGGCCTACGAGCATCAAAACGGTGGCGGAAGCATCAGCAGTAATTTTGTGGTTAGTATATTAAATGATTATACCAACAAAATATGGGTAGCAACCTTTAACGGCGGTATTGATGCTTTTGATAATGCTACAAAGCGGTTTAAGCATTACAGTTGCTACAACCCAATAGAAAAAAAGGAAGAGCGGAATTTCTGGAAACTGTACGAGGATTCGCAGCACCGCCTCTGGGCAGGTAGCACATGGGGAGGGGCTTTGTTTTTGTATAACCGGGCTAAAGATCAGTTTGAACTTTTTGATAACAGTCTGGTAAATATCCATGCGCTTTTTGAAGATCATGCCGGTAACTTATGGGCCGGAAATTACACCAGCCTCATTAAAATTGATGTTGAGCATAAAAAGCACCAGGTTTATTTTATAGGTCAGGCTATAAGGGCAATTACCGAAGATAATAAACACAACTTTTGGGTAGGCACCGAAGGCGGCGGGTTACTTCAATACGATACCAACACGCATCAGTATAAACGATACACCGAATCGGCAGGCTTACCAAGCAATACTGTGCTGAATATACTGGTAGATAATAGCGGTAATTTATGGTGCAGTACCTACAACGGACTTTCCAATTTTAATGTTACTACTAAAAAGATCACCAATTACAATGCTTCTGATGGCTTGCAGAGCAACCAGTTTAATTACAACGCGGCACTCAAATTGGCGTCCGGTAAAATGCTTTTTGGTGGTATAAAAGGGTTTAACCTTTTTTCGCCTGATAGTATTGCTCCCTACGCGCACCAGCCGCGCCTGATGCTGTCAGATTTTAAAATAAACAATGTATCAATTGAACAGGATTGTGCCTACGCGCAAAAGCAGCCACTAAACGAGCTAAAAAAAATAACTATCCCCTTTAGTGAGGCCACCTTGAACATCAGCTACACGGCGCTCGAATACTCGTTTCCTGATAAAATATCATATGCTTACTATCTTGAAGGCTGGGATCACGGGTGGAACTATGTAGGTAAACTAAAGTCGGCTTATTTTTCGCGGCTTAATGAAGGTACGTACACCCTCCGGATTAAGGCCACCAATACAGAAGGGCGCTGGGCTTCGTCGGCTATCGCCATAAAAATCATTGTATTACCGCCATGGTACCGCACATGGTGGGCTTATATCATTTACGGAACCATCTTGTTTGCTATAGGCTATATTTTTTATAACTACAGGGTAAACCAGGCCAGGCTTAGATTCAAAGTTAAACTGGCAAATCTGCAGGTTGAAAAGGAAAAAGAGCTTAATGAAAAGAAACTGACGTTCTTTACTAACGTATCGCACGAATTCAGGACGCCGCTAACGCTCATCATTAACCCGATAAAAGATCTGCTGAATCAGAGTAAAGGCAATACGGAAGAGTTAAGCACCATTTACCGTAACGCACGCCGCCTTCTTGGTTTGGTTGATCATTTATTGCTGTTCAGAAAAACAGAAAGCGAAAATGCATCATTGAAAGTGAGTAAACTGAATTTTGTGAGCCTGAGTAATGAAGTTTATTCCTGCTTTATCCAGCAGGCTAAAATCAAGCATATTAACTACAGTATTGAGGGTGCCGGAGAAAGTATAGAAGTATATGGCGACCTGGAAAAAATAGAGATAGCCCTGTTTAACCTCATTTCAAATGCTATAAAGTTTACTCCCGACCATGGTACCATCCACATCATTATTGAACAGGATGATAATAACGTATATTTTAAAATAATTGATAACGGTATAGGTATAAACGCCGAGGTAGGCGACAAGCTGTTTGATAAATTTTACCAGGCAAAGGACAAAAACTATTTCCGAAAAGGGTTTGGTATAGGTTTATACCTGGTTAAGGTTTTTATTGAGAACCATAAGGGTAATATCAGTTACTCCAATAACCCTGATGGTGGCACTACCTTTGTACTTGAACTGCCAAAAGGTAAGGCTCATTTTGCAGACGATATCATTGTGGATGATGTCGTACCCGATTATACCTACGTAAACGAGCTTATTGATGGCGATAATAAGGAAGTTGTACCGGAAGAGGGTGAGTTAAACGCTTTAGAACTCTTCAGTTCGGCCCGGCATACGCTCATGGTGATTGATGATAACGACCAGATCCGTGCATATATCAAAAAGATCTTCACGCCGGGGTATAATGTAATTGAAGCTCAAAATGGCAGCATCGGCCTCGAACTGATTAAGAAGCACATGCCCGATGTGGTTGTAAGCGATATTGTAATGGATGGCCTGAGCGGGCTTGACCTTTGCCGGATCATAAAAGAGGACCAGGCTATTAGTCATATCCCTGTTATCCTGCTAACCGGCGATACAACTCCTGATATCATGCTGAAGAGTATTGAGGAAGGTGCTATCGACTTTCTGCGTAAGCCTTTTGATAAGGAGTTACTTATCGCAAGGGTAAAAAGCGTATTGCGTAATAAGATTGAACTTCAAAATTATTTCTACAAAGAGGTCACCAAAAAGAGCACCGGCCGCAGTATCTCACAGGAAAATAAGGACTTCCTGAATAACTGTATTTCGGTAATAGAGCATTATTTTACCGATGATAAATTTGACGTGTATGTGCTGGCCAAAGAGATAGGTATCAGCTATCCTACCTTATTTAAACGCCTGAAAAGCATCACCGGCCAATCTGTAAATAATTTTGTCCGCTTTGTGCGCCTGCGTAAAGCTGCCGAATTACTTATCCAAACCAATTGCAACGTCAATGAGGCCGCGTTCCAGGTTGGTTTTAGCGATGTGAAATATTTCCGCGAGCAATTCTTTAAACAATACGGATCAAACCCTTCCGACTTCATCAAAAAACACCGCGCCAGTTTTCAAATCTCCTACCGGATGAATGAGTTTGAAAAAAGCCCGGCTAAATAATTGCTTCTTTATTTAAGCTGTGTGCTTATTGCCATCAAAATCACCTGAAATAAAATAAAGGTTATTTTAACACTTATTTTATCGACAATTCTACAAAAAGTATCAAAAAAGGGCATTTTTATATATTTTGACCCCGTCAATTTATAGTTTTACCCCTCTCTCGCAATCTCAAATTCCGCTTATTTCGTCTTAACCAACAGGCAATAATCAGCACTGATATTTTATTGCCTGCAAATTATAAACAATAACCAATGCTATGAAAATTTCAAAAACGCACAATGGGATGGCTCCTGCTGTGGTATTAAACCGCCCGGGATAAGTCTGGATTATGATCACTAAAACCCACAATAAATGAACCCAATAAACCAATTAAATTATGAAATATAGATTTACTCTCTTAAACAGTTTTTCCGTATTGCTTGCGATAATAATGCTGATGGGCATTACCCTACCGGCCAAGGCGCAAACAAAAATTAATGTAAAAGGCGTTGTAAAAGACGCTACCGGCAACGTACTCCCGGGTGCAACAGTAAACATTCAGGGTACAAGCCAGTCAACCACAACAGATGTTAACGGTGCCTTTAAAATTGAAGTTGCCGAAGGATCCACATTAAAGATCTCATTTGTTAGCATGGTTGCCAAAACCATTGTGGTTACTAAAAATACAACCACGTTGAGCATCGTACTTGAGGATAGCAACAAGCAACTTAACGAGGTAGTGGTGGTAGGTTACGGCACGCAAAAACGGTCGGATGTTACGGGCGCTGTAGTGTCTGTACCTAAAGCCCGTTTATCGCAGTTACCGGTAACCAACGTGTTGCAGGCTTTAGAAGGTGCTGTAGCGGGTGTAAATATCACAACTACATCATCGGTACCAGGAGCTCAGCCTTCATCTATCGTGAGGGGGCAAAACTCAATCAACGCGGGTACAGGTCCGTATATCGTTGTTGACGGAATTCCGCTTAGCAAAAGTGGTGGCTCGTTAAATGATATCAACCCAAATGATATCGCGTCGATGGAGGTGCTTAAAGATGCATCGGCTGTGGCCATTTATGGTACAAACGGCTCAAATGGTGTAATCCTCATCACTACCAAAAGAGGTAATGGTGGCAAACCGGTTATCCGTTATAACGCATATGCCGGTGTAGAAAACATAGCGCATATGCTTGAACCGCGTGACCCTGCCGCATATATCCAAAAATATGCCGACTACATGTCGCAAACCGGCCAAAAGCAAACAAGCCCGGTACCTAACTATACCGAATTGCCAAACTATACCGCAGGCAAAACTATAGACTGGGTAAAGGAAGTTACGCAAACCGGCGTTATCCAGGATCACAACCTGAGCATATCAGGCGGCAGCCCCGATACTAAATACTATGTATCCGGCGATTATCTGAAACAAAAGGGTGTGGTAAAAGGCTACCAATACAACAGGGTAAGTATCCGTTCAAACCTGGATATTAACGTAACCAACTTTTTAACGGTGGGTATGTCATCTTACTTCGCCAACAATAACTATGATGGCGGCCGCGCTAACCTGTTAAACGCTACCGCGATGAGCCCTTATGGTAACGAATATAATGCCGATGGTACTTATACTATTTACCCAATGGCGCCTGAGCAGTTATATGTTAACCCTTTATTAGGCTTAACCACCGATCAGATAAACCGCAGTGTAAACCTTAACGGTAATGGCTATGCCGAAGTGAAATTTGGTGGTGTTTTAAAAGGATTAAAATATCGTTTAAACGCGGGCTACACCTACCTGCCTACAAGGGTTGATAGCTACAGCGGCCGTTTGGCCAATACTCCGCTCGGCAGCGCAAGCGCGGCAAGTTCTGAAACTAATACTTACACTATCGAAAACCTGTTGTACTACAACCGTGATTTTGGTAAGCACCACTTAGATTTCACGGGCTTATATAGTGCACAACGCCGCAGGTATTTTACATCAACAGCGGCCGCAACTGGCTTTGTTAACGATGAGCTTTCATTCAATAACCTGGGTGCAGGTGCCACACAAACCGCGTCATCATATTCAGACAGGTACGCGTTAAACTCGCAAATGGGCCGTGTTAATTACTCGTATGCAGGCAAATACCTGGTTACTGTTACCGCCCGCCGCGATGGTTCATCGGTGTTTGGTGCAAATACCACCAAGTATGGCGTATTCCCTTCAGCTGCATTGGGCTGGAATATCGACCAGGAAAGCTTCCTGAAAAACTCAAAGATCGTTAACAGCTTAAAACTCCGCGGTTCTTACGGTAAAACCGGTAACGAAGCGATCAGTGTTTATCAAACTATTACTACTGATGGTACAGTACGTTCACCGTTCAACGGTGTAAGCATGATTGGCGTACAGGCCAGCAACTTAGGTAATGCTAACTTGCATTGGGAAACCACTACAGGAGCAAACGTTGGTGTTGATTTCGCTTTGCTGGGCAGCCGTATTAATGGTTCGGTTGATGCTTACAGCACCCGCACTTCAGGTTTGTTGTTAAAAAGGAGCCTGCCGCTTATAACTGGTTATTCAAACGTGTGGGATAATATAGGTAAAGTAGCCAACAAGGGTTTAGAGGTTAACCTGAATACCCGCAACATTGACGGTAAAAATTTCCGTTGGGAATCAAACATCGTTTACGCGCTTAACCGCAACAAAATTGTAAGTCTGTACGGCGATGGAAAAGATGATTTAGGCAACCGCTGGTTTATAGGTAAACCGATTGGCGTAATTTATGATTACAAAATGACCGGTGTTTGGCAAACAGGGGAAGATGCTTCCAAACAAGATCCGGGAGCTAAGCCAGGCGATCTTAAATTTGCCGACATCAATGGCGATGGCAAAATTACCGCTGATGGCGATCGCGTGATACAAGGTCAAACTACACCAAAATGGACAGGCGGTATCACCAATACTTTCCATTACAAGCAATTTAACCTGAGCATATTTATTCAAACAGCGCAAGGTATGATGCGCAATAACGCCGATTTGAACTATGCCGATGAATCGGGCAGAAGGAATACACCTGCCGAAATAGGTTACTGGACACCAACCAACAACAATAATTCATTCCAATCGCTGGCTTACACCAACACCCGTGGTTACGGATACCCGCGCGATGCAAGCTATACCCGCATCAAGGATGTAACCTTTAGTTATGTAGTAGGACAAAACCTTCTGGATAAGCTGCACCTAAACGGCTTAACATTTTATGCAAGCGGCCGTAACCTGCACACTTTCACCAAGTGGATTGGCTGGGATCCTGAAAATAGCTACTCAACCAGGGGTTCAGGCGATTGGACCAACAACTATCCTGTAACGCGCACTTTTGTTTTTGGCGCTAATATCTCATTAAAATAAACTGATAAAACATAAACACATGAAAAAGTATTCAATCATATTGGTTTCCATATCAGTGCTTATTACCGCGTTTGCTTCCTGCAAAAAGTCATATCTGGACGAAAAACCATATTCATCATATACTCCGCTAACCCTTAATGATTCATTGGGTTTTGAGGCTGCGGCAGTAGGTCTTTATAACTATGAAAGCACCATTTTAACCTACTCAAGCGCACAAGGCTGGCCAAGTGTTTGGCAGGTAGGTACCGATGTGGCCAACGCTACTGCCAACCAGCAAGGTATTGAAGTGCCTTACTACAACTACGCCCAGCTTACTTCAACAGATGGTGCTGCTTCATACATCTGGGGTAAATATTATTCACTCATCAATAATGCTAACATCATTATTGCTTCGGTTGAAGATCCTTCAAACACCAAGCTTGGCGCAAAAGGCAAAAGTGCGATTGATGCCGAGGCCAAGTTTTTCAGGGCTTATGCTTATAACAACCTGGTAACCTTGTTTGGCAAGGTTCCGTTGGTTACAGCACCGCTTACAGCACCAAAAACAAATTTTACGCGTGCATCAATTGATGATGTAAATAGCCTGATCGTAAGCGATCTTACCTACGCAAATACCAACCTTTCTGATCTGAACGCGGGGACTTCAAAGTTAAATGCGCAAGGCAAGCCAGTTGGGCGTGCAAATAAGTATATGTCTATGCAGCTTTTGGCCGAGGTATATTTACGTATGGGTAAAAATGACCTTGCCGAGCAACAGGCTCAGGCTGTTATCACCAGCGGTAAATTCAGCTTAATCAAAGCTCGCTATGGTGTAAGGGCAGGTGGCACCGGCGACTACTATTCAGATATGTTTGTTTACGGTAATGAGAGACGTGCACAAGGCAACTCCGAAGCCATCTGGGTATTGGAACAGGAAAACCCAAGCTCGGTAGTTGGTGGTAATACCGATAATGCCCAGCAACGCAGGGTGTGGGGTGCTGCTTACTATAACATTGCGGGCATGACAATTTGCGATTCGTTAGGCGGTCGTGGTATTGCCAGGCTTAGGTTAAGCAACTGGGTTTTGTATGGCTTATATCCAAATGGCGACATGCGTAACTCGCAATACAGCATCAAAAGACGTTACTACTATAATGATCCAACAAACGCCAAATATGGCCAAATGGTTCCGTTTACTGGTCCGGACACTTTATATAAGATCTGTCCAAGCACTACTAAATGGGGCGCCTTTGATCCTAACGACACATTTGGCTATGCTATGATCAAAGATTTTATCATGATGCGTTTAGGCGAAACTTACCTGCTGCTTGCCGAAGCGCAGGTTAAACAAGGGAAAACTGCAGATGCTGCTGCATCGATCAATGTACTGAGAACGCGGGCTAATGCACCACAGGTAACTGCAGATCAGATGACGCTTAATTTTGTGTTAGATGAACGTGCAAGGGAGCTTATCGGTGAGGAAAACCGCCGCCAAACCCTGATGCGTACCGGAACCCTGGTTGAGCGCTCATTGCGCCTTAACTCTGGCGATGCACAACATCCTACAACCGGTTTGGCCGATAAAAATATGTTGCTGCCTATTCCGTTATCTGAAATTCAGTTAAATAAAGATGCTGTACTGGAGCAAAATCCGGGTTATTAATTAAAACACAAATAAAAAGTAAGGGCAGTATGTATTGCCCTTACTTTTACTATTTATGAAGCCATACCTTTTTAAATCGCTGCTTTTTATCTGTATCCTGTTTGGAGGTACCGTCACTGCATCTGCTCAAACAGAAAAAGTTACCACCAGCATAATAGGGCCCGGGTGGGCGAATAACTCGGTTAATACGGTTGTATTCCGCAAAAACTCGCTTGTTACTTTTAAGGGCGAACAATATGCCGCGTATTATAACAACGACCAGGTATTGGTATTGGCTAAAAGAAAAAGCGGTTCGGCTAACTGGCAAACTGTTACAACTCAATATAAGGCCGATGCTGCCGATGCCCATAAGGATATCAGCATTATGGTAGATGGCGCGGGCTATTTGCATGTGGCCTGGGGGCATCATAATCAGACCTTGAATTATGCTAAAAGCATTAAGCCCGGCAGCCTTATTTTATCGGCACAACAAAACATGACAGGCATTGCCGAAAACAAGGTGAGTTATCCCGAGTTTTACCGTTTACCTAATGGTGATCTGTTGTTTGTTTACCGCGATGGCGGTTCGGGAAATGGCAACTTGGTGATGAACAGGTATAGCATAGCTTCTCAAAAATGGGTTAACATACAGCAAAACCTAATTGATGGCGAAGGTAAGCGCAATGCCTACTGGCAAATGTGTATCGATAAAAAAGGAACTATCCATATTTCATGGGTGTGGCGCGAAACACCGGATGTGGCAAGTAATCATGATATGTGCTATGCCCGCTCAAGCGATGGCGGTTTAACCTGGGAAAAATCCACAGGCGAAAAATATATGCTCCCGATTAATGCAGCCAATGCAGAATATGCCTGCAGAATACCACAGCACAGCGAGCTCATCAATCAAACATCTATGTTTGCCGATGATCAGGGTAACCCATTCATTGCTACTTACTGGCGCGATAGCAGTACTACGATACCTCAGTATCATATGGTTTATAAAATAGGCGATAGCTGGCAATCGGCAAGCCTTGGTTTTAGGAAAACAGCATTCAGTCTTGGCGGTACAGGCACCAAACGGATCCCGATATCGCGCCCGCAAATTATTGCCTGGAATAAAGGAGGCAAGCAGTTAGCCACCATTATTTTCAGAGATACCGAACGTGGCGATAAAGTTTCTGTAGCTGTAAATAAAGACCTTAAAAGTGGAAACTGGCAGGTTAGTGATTTAAGTTCCGAATCAGTGGGGGAGTGGGAACCAACTTACGACACCGAACTATGGAAAGATAAAAAATTTCTGAGCCTGTTTGTGCAAAAGGTGACCCAGATTGATGGTGAAGGGAAGGCCAGCATACCGCCCACTAATGTGCAGGTATTGGAATGGAAACCTTGAAGATTAATTACTAAGCTTAATATTGATAAAACGCAACTGAAAAATAGTCCGGATGAAAAAGCTCATAATTTACTTTTTACTACTAAGCATCCCGTTTTGTGCATCGGCTCAAAGCAAAAAAAACGCTTCCAAATTATCTGACAGAAAATTGTGGTTAAGCTACATGGATAAGGTAGCCCGCCCGGTGATCAGCAACCTTGCTGCCGATCAGCTTAAGGAAAAAATGCCCATGCAGTTATCCGATAGGGTCGACAATAAAGAAAGCCGGGCAAAAGTGGGTTATTTGGAGGCTTTTGGTCGCACATTAAGTGGCATAGCACCCTGGTTACAATTGGAAGGTGGGGATGCTGCCGAAGTGAAGCTTCGTGAGCAATACAGGGAATGGTCGTTAAAGGCCATCGCTAACGCGGTTAATCCGCAGGCGAAAGATTACCTGCAGTGGAAGGGCGGGCAGCCGTTGGTTGACGCTTCATTTGTAGCCTTTGCACTGGTAAGGAGCCCCTGGTTGTGGGAGCACCTTGATGAAACTACCAAAAAACAGGTTGTCGAGGTAATGAAAGCTACCCGCGAAACTGTTCCGGTTTACTCCAACTGGATCTTGTTTTCAGGGATGATAGAGGCTTTTTTTTGCAAGTATGACCTGGGTTATGATCCGGTGAGGGTTGAATTTGGGATCCGCGAATTTACCGAGCACTGGTATGTTGGCGACGGCATGTATTCGGATGGTATGAGCTTTCATCTTGATTATTACAACAGTATTGTGATTCACCCAAATCTGAGCACCATTCTGGAAGAAGTTAATGCAAAAAGGAAAAACTATACACGTGAATTGCAGCGCGAGTTAGCCGTAGGCCAGCGTTATGCCGAAGTACTCGAGCGTCTTATTAATACAGATGGCAGTTACCCTGCCATTGGTCGCTCAATAGTTTATCGTGGCGGCGCTTTTCATCATTTAGCCAATATCGCCTACAAAAAACAATTACCTGAAAGCCTTAAACCTGCGCAGGTAAGGTGCGCGCTGACAGCCATGATCAAAAAAACATTAGGCGCGCCACAAACTTTTACTGCCGATGGTTGGCTTAATATGGGTTTATATGGCAAACAGCCCGGGCTGGCCGATTTTTATATCACAACCGGCAGCCTGTATTTCTGCGCTAACGCTTTTGTTCCATTGGGCTTGCCCGAAACAGACCCGTTCTGGGCCGACGCCGATGAACCATGGACAGCTGTAAAAATCTGGAGCGGACAGGATGCACCTGCCGATCATGCACTTGATATCAGAAAATAACACAAACATCTTTATATGAAATACTATCGCTTTTTATTACCGGCCTTTTTGCTGCTTAGCATCATTGGCCGCGCGCAAACCAAACTAAGCAGTTTTAGTCCGGGCGCTATCTGGCCAGATGATAAAGGGGTACACATTAATGCGCATGGTGGCGGCATACTATATAATAATGGGGTTTATTATTGGTTTGGCGAACACAAGATTGCAGGCGATGCCGGTAACCGGGCAATGGTTGGGGTTCATTGCTACTCGTCAAAAGATCTGTACAACTGGAAGGATGAAGGGATCTCGCTGAGTGTTTCGCCGGATACCACTAATGATATTGCCAAAGGCTGCATTTTGGAACGACCGAAGGTTGTTTACAATAAAAAAACTAAAAAATATGTGATGTGGTTTCACCTGGAGCTATTGGGCAAAGGTTACAGCGCTGCCCGTGCGGGAGTTGCCGTAAGTGATAAGGTGACCGGCCCATATAAATTTATAAAAAGCTATCGCCCAAATCCGGGGCAGATGCCGTTTTACCCGGCGCTTACTCCCGAGGCCGATAAAGAGAACTGCGTTAATCCGGCTAATAAAAGCGATGGCTTCTTTTGCCGCGATTTACCGGGCGGCCAAATGGCCCGCGATATGACTGTTTTTGTTGATGACGATGGCAAAGCTTACCATGTTTTCTCATCAGAAGAAAATTTTACGCTTGATTTGGCAGAACTTACACCAGATTATACTGGTCACACCGGTAAGTTTATCCGCATATACATCGGTCATCAAACCGAAGCGCCAGCCTTGTTTAAACGCAACGGAATTTATTACATGATTGGTTCGGGTTGTACAGGATGGGCACCTAATGCTGCCCGCTGGTTCAGCGCCAAATCAATCTGGGGGCCATGGACTTATCACGGAAATCCATGCCAGGGGCCGGATAGCCAAATCACTTATGGTGGGCAAAGTACCCATGTATTACCTGTGGCCGGTAAAAAAGATGCTTTCATATTTATAGCCGACAAATGGACTCCTAAAGATGCTATTGACGGCCGTTACCTGTGGTTGCCTATCAACTTTAAGGGAAACGATATTGAAATAAACTGGACAGACAACTGGAACCTGGATGTATTTAAGAAATAACATGCGAAATTTCATAAGCTTATGTTGCCTGCTGTTCATTACCGGTAAGGTAGCCGCGCAGGACAGCCTGATCACCAATATTCAAAGTCGTAAATCGCTTGATTTGAATGGTATATGGCAATACATTGTCGATCCGTACGAAACCGGTTTTTATGATTACCGTTACAAGGAGCTTAACGAGAAGAACGGCGATGCCTACTGGAACAGCGGAATCCCGGCCAACAAGTCGGAGAAAAAGGAGCACGGTTACATTGACAAGTATAGTATTGATGTGCCCGGCGACTGGAACCATCAAAAGCCCGAGTTTACTTATTACGAGGGTACTATCTGGTACAAAAAAACATTTGACTATGCTAAGCCGGCAAATGACGCCAAACAGTACATCTATTTCGGTGCCGTAAATTATCGTGCCGATGTGTACCTGAATGGCAAAAAGCTTGGGATGCACAAAGGTGGTTTTACACCTTTTAACTTCGAAGTACCGGCCGGGCTACTTAAGGACAAAGATAATTTGCTGGTAGTTAAGGTTGATAATAAACGCTACGCTGATGAAGTGCCTACCCTTAATACCGACTGGTGGAACTATGGCGGCATTACTCGCGATGTAAAACTGGTTGAGGTGCCGGCAACTTATATCCGCGATTTTGTAATCCAGCTTAAAAAGCCTGTTAATGGTCAGGCAATTGGTAAACAGCCAGAAGTTAGCGGATGGGTTAAATTAAACGATATCCCGGCATCTGCTCAAAATATTACGATACAAATACCCGAGCTTAAGTTTAGTAAGCAGTTTGCTGTTACAGGCGCGCTTACCCAGCTGAGTTTTAAATTACCCAAGGTGCAGCTATGGTCGCCGGAAACGCCTAAGCTATATAAGGTTATTGTAAGCACCGGTGCCGATAAAACAGAAGATAAAATAGGGTTCCGCACTATTGAGGCTCGTGGGCCACAGTTGTTGTTAAACGGCAAGCCCGTGTTTTTGCGGGGGATCTGCATCCACGGAGAAATACCGCAGGAAGTAAGAAGAGCTTACAGTCAGCAGGATGCCGAACAATTGTTAAATCAGGCGCACGAACTGGGCTGCAATATGGTCAGGCTGGCACATTATCCGCACGATGAAAAAATAACCCGCCTGGCCGATTCACTGGGGATTATGGTTTGGTCGGAGATCCCGGTTTACTGGACTATTGACTTTGGCAATGCCGCGGTGCTTGAAAAGGCAAAAGCTCAGCTCAATGAAATGATCACCCGCGATCATAACCGTGCCAGTATTATTATCTGGTCAGTAGGGAACGAAACGCCTGTTAGCCCTACGCGCACCAATTTTATGCATAACTTGATTATCAGGGCCAAACAACTGGATGGTACGCGCCTGGTATCGGCAGCGCTCGAGGTAAACTACAGCTCAGGTAAGGATGTGAATGTGGTAGATGACCCGCTGGGTGAATTTGTTGACCTTGTTGCCTTTAACGAATATCTTGGCTGGTATGGCGGTTCGCCTGATAAATGCCGTACCACAAACTGGAGCACGCCGTATAACAAACCGCTGTTTATCAGCGAAACCGGAGCAGAGGCAAAAACCGGTTTTCATGCCGATTCATTAACCCGTTTCAGCGAGGAATACCAGGAATGGTATTTTAAAGAGCAGGTGGCCATGTTTAAACGGATGCCTGCAAATTTTGTAGGCTTATCGCCATGGGTAATGGCCGATTTCCGGTCGCCGAAACGTAATAATCCGCTTTACCAGGAAGGCTGGAACCGTAAGGGGCTATATGATGATAAAGGCAACAAAAAGAAAGCATTTTATATTCTTCAAAACTATTACAAACAAAAAAGCGCGGAAGCGCTGAACCGATAGCGAATCGCGATGAAAAAATCTATTTTATCATTTTTAACACTATTTTTTAGTCTGAGCATAACCGGTTTTTGCCAAACACCTAAACATACATTCGCGCTTGGCGATGAAGCCTTTCTGCTGGATGGGAAACCATTCCAGATGATCTCCGGCGAAATGCATTATCCCCGGGTACCGCGCGAAGCCTGGCGCGCACGCATGAAAATGGCTAAGGCAATGGGTTTAAATACCATTGGCACTTATGTGTTCTGGAACCTGCACGAGCCGCAAAAAGGCAAGTTTGATTTTACCGGTAATAATGATGTGGCCGAATTTGTGCGCATAGCCCAACAGGAAGGCCTATGGGTAATACTTCGCCCAAGCCCGTATGTATGCGCGGAGTGGGAGTTTGGGGGATATCCTTACTGGCTGCAGAATGAAAAAGGCCTTGAAGTACGTAGTAAAGAAGCACAATATCTTAAGGAGTATCAAAGCTATATTAAAGAGGTTGGCAAGCAATTGGCCCCGCTGCAGATAAATCATGGCGGTAACATTCTGATGGTGCAAATTGAGAACGAGTACGGCTCTTACGGTAGTGATAAGGAATACCTCGCCATTAACCAGAAATTCTTCAAAGAAGCCGGTTTTGATGGCCTACTGTACACCTGCGATCCTGCCCCGGATCTGGTAAACGGGCATCTACCAGGATTACTGCCAGCTGTTAACGGTCTGGATGATCCTGCTAAAGTAAAAAAGATCATCAATGAAAATCACGGTGGAAAAGGCCCTTATTATATAGCCGAATGGTATCCGGCCTGGTTTGATTGGTGGGGAACTGCCCATCACACCGTTCCGGCCGAACGTTATGCAGGCCGGCTTGATTCTGTACTGGCTGCGGGTATCTCCATTAACATGTATATGTTTCACGGGGGCACCACCCGCGCGTTTATGAATGGCGCCAATTTTAAGGATACTTCGCCATATGAACCGCAGACAAGCAGTTATGATTATGATGCCCCTTTAGATGAGGCGGGGAATGCTACACCAAAGTTCATGCAGTTCAGGCAGGCAATTCAAAAGCATTTACCCGCTGGCACGCAACTGCCCGAGGTACCTGCGGCTAAACCAACCATCGTGATACCTGCCTTTAAATTAACACAATCTGTAAGTTTATTAAATACCTTATCGGCAGCTAAAGAAAACAGTAGTCCGCTTACTTTTGAAGATCTGCACCAGGACTACGGTTTTGTATTGTACCGGACTGTTTTAAACGGAAGCAAAAGCGGGCAGCTTAAACTTAAAGAGCTTAGGGACTATGCTGTGATCATGATAAACGGTAAAAAAATGGGCACGCTCGACCGCAGGTTTAACCAGGATAGCCTGTATTTAAAATTACCTGCCGGCAAAGTAACGCTTGATATTTTGGTAGAAAATCTGGGCCGCATCAATTTTGGTAAGTATCTTTTGCAAAATAAAAAAGGTATTACAGAAAAAGTGCTTTTAAATGGAACCGAATTACAGCACTGGAAAATGTACTCATTGCCGTTTCATGATTTAAGCGCGGTTAAATTCTCTGCCGCGAAGCAAAATACGCAATCGCCGGTTGTCAGGAAAGGCGGATTTACGCTGGATAAAGTGGGCGATACCTATCTTAATATGAGCAATTGGGGTAAGGGTGTAGTATGGGTAAATGGTCATAACCTGGGCAGGTACTGGAGCGTTGGTCCGCAGCAAACTTTATACCTGCCGGTTGAGTGGTTAAAGAAAGGTTATAATAATGTTGAGGTACTTGAGTTGTTAAAACCCGAAGTAAATCAGTTATCAGGATTAGATAAACCGGTATTAGATAAATTAAACCCATAATATCATTACCATGGCGAGAGTAGCGTTTAAAATGAAACTTCACGAAGGTAAAGCGGCTGAATATAAAGCCCGGCACGATGCCATCTGGCCCGAGTTAAGTAGCTTGCTTAAGGATGTTGGAGTAAGCAATTATTCTATTTTTTTAGATGAAGATACGCACCTGCTTTTTGGGGTGATGGACGTTGAAGATGAGCAAGCCCTTGACCATTTACCGGATAGTCCGATAATGAAAAAATGGTGGTTTTATATGGCCGATATTATGGATACCAATCCTGATCATTCGCCAGTTAGTATGCCTTTAAAAGAAGTGTTTTTCCTGTCATAGCGTAACAATGTTGCCCATGGAATAGCTGTTGTACAAACTGTTCGAAAACAAAAAAAGTCATTAACGTCCCCTCAGGGTCTCTCGCAGAGGACCCTGAGGTATACGCCACGCCGATTCGCCGTTCCTCACAATGATGCTTTATATTATATTAAAAGCCATTTCTGTTGTTTTGTCTTCTCTTAACATTATCCTAACATGGCAGTCTTACATTTGAGCCAAAACAACTCTTTGGCATGTATCCTGCACTTACTGATGAAGCGTTGATGGGGCTTCTACAACAAAGCGATCCCGTTGCCCTTGAAACACTTTTTAATCGTTATTACAAAACTTTATGCCAGCTATGCACGGTGTACACTAAAGATTATACCGTTGCTGAAGAGATCACCGCCAATCTTTTCATCAAACTTTGGGATAACCGCGATACCGCCATTCTTAATGTTAAGAGTTACCTGTTTGTTGCCGCAAAAAACCTCTCCCTAAATCATATTCAAAAGAAGAAGGACCCGGTACATTCCATCGAGGATCTCAATCTTCAGGACTATGTATTAAAGGATAGGGATAATCCATTCAAAATCCTTTCGGGCCGCGAATCGTACAATAAAATTTTAAGCCTGATTGATACCCTGCCAGCCAGCCAGAGGCAGGTGCTGCTCATGAGCCGGATAGATAGCCTCGACAAAAACGAAATAGCCAAAGTGCTGGGTATTTCTGTGCGCACGGTTGAAACTACGCTTTACCAATCAATCAAGAAACTTCGTCAGCTGTTAAAAGGGCAGCATAATTTCACTTCTGAGGGTTAATGATTTCTTAATGTAAACTTAACTCATTTCGCTACGTATCGGCTACGTAAAATCGGTCTTTAAGTTTGGAGACAGATTTAATGGAAGATAATAGCTATCGCTTAATAGTTGAATATTTTGAAAAGACCATCAGCGATGATGGCTTAACGCAGTTACAGGAGTGGATTGAGGAAAGCCCGGAAAATCTTGCCCAGTTCAGCGAAACCATCCAGATCCTGGAAGCATCTAAAGCATACTTTAAACAGCCCGAGCATACCGAAAGCAGCTGGGCTAAAATCAACGCGCATATAACCCAACCTCAGATATCTGCCAAAAAACAAACTCCTAAATTCAACTGGATAGCTTATGCTGCCGCTTGTCTGCTTATTTGTGCTACCGGCTGGTTTGGATACAGGTATTTTAATCAATCACCGGTTTTAGTCTATGAAGAGATCAGTAACGCCGATGGTAAGCATTCTAAAATAAAGCTGCCCGATGGCTCGATAGTTTACCTTGGTGGCGGCAGTAAATTTAAATACGCCAAAAACTTCGATGGCGAGAAACGCGATGTAACGCTTGATGGCGAAGCTTTTTTTGATGTTGTTCATAAAGCCAAACCCTTTGTAGTAAAAAGCGGTGATATCACTACCGTGGTATTGGGCACATCATTTAATGTAAGGGCCTATTTAGCCGAGCATAAGGTAGCGGTAACTGTACAAAGCGGTAAAGTTGGCGTAATGGCCAGCGTACACGGAAAACCTCAACTGGTTAAATACCTCGTGAAGGACGAGGAGATCAGTATCAATACCCAAAACGGGATCTACACTTTTAACAATACCGATGCATCCGCGGTAAGCGCGTGGATCAATAACGAATTTGTTTTTTACAATACAACTTACAGGGAGATAGCTGCTTCTCTTGAGCATCATTATGGTGTTAAGATCAGGTTTACAGAACAGGATCTTGGCAATGTGCGGCTTACTGCGAAATTAAGGGGAATGACATTGGTTGATGCCATGGAAACCTTAAGCGCGCTATCGGGATTGGGCTATACGCAAAAAGGCGATCAGCTATTTATTTCAAACAATAATCAAAAAGGAGGGAGTATAATGAAATAGTATTTACCCGGCTATTGGTAAAAGCCTGGACGTTGCTGGTAACAACCCCAGGCTTCAGAATTTTGACAATTTAAACTCACGGTTAGACAAGTATAAATTAAAGTAAATATATGAAAAAGTTATGGTTATTAACCATGCTGTTCTTTTTACAATTGCTTTTTGGCGGCATAAACGCTGAAGCTCAAACAGTAACAAACAAAAGGATCACCTTTGGTGCCGACGGCACTATGCTCAGGGATGCCTTTCAGCAAATTGAAAAATTAAGCGATATCTCTATCAGCTACAACAATAGCCTGCTTGATGATAAACGCAAAGTAAACATAACAAAAGCAGACCGCTCTTTAGGCGAAACTCTTGACCTGCTTTTAAAAGGTACTACCTGCACCTATAGGGCGGCAGGCGAACGTAATATCCTCATCATTGCAAAAACACAGGATAGGGGTAGCATTAAAGGGAAAGTGGTTGATGAAAAAGGGCAACCACTTCCCGGTGCTACTGTAAAGATACCCGGAGCAGGGGCCACCACTATTAGTGGAATTGATGGCTCATATACATTAAATGTTGTACAGGGTACCTATACGGTTGAAGCAAGCTTTATCTCATACGAAACCAAAAGGATTCAGAATGTTAGCGTCAGCTCAAATGCTAATACTACTTTAAGTATTACGCTTAACCCGGCCGATAACAAACTTAATGAGGTTGTAGTAACAGCGCTCGGTATAAAAAGGGAAGATAAAAGTTTGGGCTATTCCGCACCGGTTATTAAAGGCGATCAGCTAACCAACGCGCTTTCGGGCAACTGGACAGACGCTTTATCTGGCAAGGTAGCGGGTTTAAACCTGATCCGTTCAAACAGCGGCCCGGCGGGATCAAACAAAATCATTCTTCGTGGCGAAAGCAATCTTACAGGCGATAACGAAGCCCTGATAGTGGTTGACGGAGTGGTAATTAACCAGGGCAGCGGCAGGCGTACAAGCAATTCTGGCGAATCGGCCTATGGTACCAGCAGCGATAACATGCCTGCAGATTACGGCAGCAACCTGAATGATATTAACCCTGAAGATATTGAAACAGTAACCGTGTTGAAAGGCCCAGGTGCTGCAGCACTTTATGGTCAGCGTGGCGCCAACGGTGCTATTATCATCACCACAAAATCGGGTAAAAAGCATAGTGGTTTAGGTATTACCTTTAACTCAAACGCAAGTCTTGAAAGCGTAAACCGCTGGCCGGATCTTCAGTATGAATACGGACAAGGCACAGCCGGTTCCCGTTATTACTCTTTCGGTGCTGGTCCGGATGGAGCAAGCACCAGCGCAACAAGCTCTGCTTACGGCCCCAAATTTGATGGTCAGCTTTTTTATCAGCTTGATCCGGTTACCCAAAAGCAAGGCACAACACGTACGCCGTGGGTACCATACAAAAACCAGATCCGCGATTTTTTTGATGTAGGGCAAACTTTTACCAACTCGGTAAGCGTTGATGGCGGCAGCGATAAAACAACAGCGCGTTTCTCGGCAACAAATGTTACCAATCACTGGATAACCCCAAATACAGGTTATACCCGTAACAGTATCGCTTTATCGGTTAACTCAAAAATCAATGATAAGTTAACCATCAGCGCAAAAGTAAATTACAATAACAAAAACAGCGATAACTTACCCGGCGCGGGCTATGGTAACCAATCGCTGATGTACTGGTTTATTTTCTGGCAACCCAATGCCGATTTAAACTGGTTAAAAAACTATTGGAGAAACGGCCAGGAAGGTAAAACGATATTTTATCCTTTCAGCTCGTTCCCTGAAAACCCTTACGCCGTATCGTACGAGTTTATCAACAAATCAAACCGCAACTCGGTTACCGGTAACGTTGAGGCGCTTTACAATGTTACGAAAGAATTTAGTGTACAGGTACGTGCTACTTTAGATATGGGTTATGAGCAGCGTGCACAACAGCGCCCATATGACGCGGGTACCAAATACCCTAAAGGCTCATTCCGCACTCAAAATATTTATTCAGAAGAACAAGGTGCCGATTTCCTGTTGAAATACAACAAGAAAATAACCCATGATGTTAACATCACAGCAACAGCGGGTGGTAGTATGCTGCGCAATAATTACAACCGCGATGAGGTACGTGCCGACTCGCTGGTATACCCGGGTGTATATTCAATGGCTAACAATGCCGGGCCGCTGGTTACGCTACCATATAAATCAAAATATGCTATCAACAGCTTTTACGGCTTGTTATCTACATCATTTAAAGATTATTTGTATGTGGATTTAACAGCCCGCCAGGACTGGATCAGTACCTTGGCTACCGCAAATCGTACCGATCAGGTTGGGTTCTTTTATCCATCTGCAAGTATGAGCTTTTTGCCGTCTGAAGCATTTAAGCTGCCTAAATTTATTGATTATGCAAAAGTAAGGGCCTCACTTGCAGGCGTGGGCAGTGGTACAACAAACCCTTATCAAACAACATTTAATTATGTAACTGCAGGTAGCACCTATGCCGGCGGTCTGCAAAATCCACGTACACTTTCAAACCCTGATCTGAAACCATTACGCACAACAACACTTGAGGTTGGTGCCGAAATGAGAATGTTCAGCAATCGCTTAGGTTTTGATATTGCTTTATATACAGGTAATACTAAAAACCAGATCCTGAGCCGTACTGTCGATCAATCATCAGGTTATAGCCAGGCGGTTATTAACGTGGGTAGGGTAAACAACAAAGGTATCGAGATTTCATTGAACGGTACGCCTGTACGCAAAGCCAACGTATTTAGCTGGAATGTTACAGCTACATTCAGTGCCAATAAAAACACTATTGAACAGCTTGCCGATAGCGCTGTAGTATTGCGTAACGGGCCTACGGGCGGAGGCCAGATTGTGGCACGCGTGGGGGGCAGCATGGGCGATATGTATGGTCGCGGTTACCTGCGCTCACCTGACGGGCAAATTGTTTATGACGCGGCTACAGGTTTTGCCAAACTATCAGATAACCTGGTTTATTTGGGCAATACTATCCCTAAATGGAAAGCAAGCATGGGGCACGACTTCAGGTATAAGCAATTTAACCTGCACCTGTTGTTTGATGCGCAGGTTGGCGGCGTATCATACTCGCTATCAAACTACAAACTGGCCGAGCAGGGTAAGACAACGCTTACTTTACCGGGCAGGTACAATGGTATCATCGGTAAAGGTGTAATCCAAAATCCTGACGGGAGCTACAGGCCAAATGATGTTATAGCCACCGATATTGACGGTTATTACCGCTCGCACTATGGTATTGATAATGCCGAAGGCAATACGTTTTCAACCAACTTCCTGAAATTCCGCGAAGCAAGGTTTGATTATTCACTAAGTCCGCGTTTGGTTAAACGCCTTGGCTTACAGCGTGCTACTGTAGGTGTGTACGGTCGTGACCTGTACATCTGGACTAAGTGGCCAATCTTCGACCCTGAATTTGGTACACTTTCGGGCAGCGACATTGTACAGGGATTTGAGATAGCTCAGTTCCCGTCAACCCGCACATTTGGTTTTAACATAGTTATTGGCATTTAATAATTAACAATATGAAAAGGAACGGATATATACTTATATCAATGATGATGTTGTTCGTTAGCATAATGTCGTCATGTAAAAAAGATTTTATTGAGCTTAATACCGACCCCAATGGTACGCCAAACGCCCTGCCGCAGCAGTTGCTGGCACCGGCGCTGGTAAATACTTTGGGTACCAATATGCTGCGCGCACGTAATTTTAATAACGAGCTGATGCAGGTTACCGTTGATCCGGGCGATTCGGAAGGTAAAGTGTTCAGGTATGATATCAAACGCACCTGGGCCGATGTTACCTGGAACGCCTGGTATACCCAGTTAACCAACTTTAAAGATATTTATACCATTGCCAGCAAGGAAGTAACTTACAGCAAAAGCTATATGGGTATTTCGTTGATATGCCAGGCCTGGTTATATTCATTGCTTACCGATACCTATGGCGATGTGCCTTACTTTGATTCGAACAAAGGGAAGGACGGAAACTTTACGCCCAAGTTTGATAAGCAGAAAGATATCTACCTGGATATATTCAAAAACCTGGAAGCTGCAGATACCTTGCTTAACGCATCTGCAAACGTTGTTGCCGGTAGCGACCCCGTATTTAACGGTAATGCTTTAAAATGGCGCAAGTTTGGTAACTCACTTTATTTAAGGTTATTGTTAAGGGTATCTGGTAAGGCCGATGTTTCTGCCGATGTGATAGCCAAGATCAAACAGATTGTTGATACTAATCCGGATGCTTACCCTATCATGGGCAGTAATGATGATTCGGCAGTTTTAAGGTGGACGGGCTCAGGCGCGTTGACATCGCCCTTTATTGGCGGGGTGCGCGAGCAGGACTGGAGACAGCCCGGTGTTTGCGAGTTTTTTGTTAACAACCTGGCCAAATGGGCCGATCCACGGTTAACTACCAATCGCTGGTCGATATCAAGTTACCAGGGAGGTATTCAGGGTATTCCCAGCGGTTACGCTCCGGGGCAAAATATAGGCATCAAATCATACTTCCTGTCAACTACATCAACTACTACTTTAATGAATGACCCATTGATGGGCAATATTATGAACTATTCGGAGCTGCAATTTATCCTTGCAGAGGCCGCCGCAAAAGGCTGGATAGCAGGTGACGCAGCTACTTACTATAAAAATGGCATTAAGGCAGGCATCACATTCTGGATTCCGACAGATACCACATCAATAGATGCATATTTAGCCGCTGCCGATATAGTTTGGGATAATGCTGGTCCGCTTGACGAGAAAATGGAGATGATCCATGTTCAAAAATATTACTCCATGTTTTACACCGATTTTGAGCAGTGGTTTGAGTATCGCCGTACCGGTCACCCGGTATTGCCAAAAGGTGCCGGTTTAAGGAACAATGGTATTATGCCGGCAAGGCTGCAATACCCGGTTTACGTACAATCAGCAAATCCTGACAGTTACAAAGCCGCGGTAGCCGCGCAAGGCGCAGATGAAATCAGTACGCAGGTGTGGTGGCAAAAACAATAACAGACCGGTTTTAAACTAAGATATCCATAAAATGAAAAAGATATATTTATTACTGGTATTGGCGACAGCCGCTGTCAGTATGAATTCATGTAAAAAGAATAACTACGCCGAAGGGACGTTGAGCCCCATCATAGCTGTTGTTGACCTTCGCGGTATTTACAAAGGCGCGGATGTTGTGCTTAACAGCAACAACATGGGTGGTGCCAAGGAAATAGTAGGGGTGGTGATCTCAAATGCCGCTGCCGGTAACTGCCCTGCCGGCGTATTGGTAGTACAAAACAATCGCCGCAACGCGGTAAGGGGTATAGCCCTTGAAATAGGTAATGCCGCTGCCAACTATGTTCCCGGTGATTCGGTTGTGGTACAGGTTAACGGCGCTACACTTACTAAAGTTAACGGCAGTATGCGCGTTAAAGGCCTCACAGAGGCGTCGGTAAGTAAAGTTGCCGATAATAAGACTATCAAAGTACAATCGGTTCCCTCAGCTACATTGCTTGCTTCGCCGGATGTTTATGAAGAAACACTGGTTACCATAGCCAAGGCAGTAACTGATCCGGAGCCGCAACAGGGTGAAACCTATGCGGGTGATAAAACCATTAACGATGGTTTTGGTAAAATTACCATGCATACCGAAACTAACGCGAATTTCGCGACGACAGGATTGCCATTCAGTGCTAATTTCAGCGGGATCCCGTTCGCGGTAACTTCAGGTACCGATACCAAAATGCAGCTTTGGCCACGCACTATTGATGATGTGTTTACGCTTGCAGCAACCAAGCCATCGCCAATTATCATAACCGGTTACCTGACCAACCCTTCCGGCAGCGACGCTGATTATGAATATATTCAGTTTAAGGCTACTAAGGATATTGATTTTTCGGTAACCAACTATGCCGTAGTAACCTGTAATAACGCGGGTACTAATCCCGCTCCGGTAAACGGCTGGGCACAGGGGCTGGCAAAAACCTATAAGTTTAACCTTACATCAGGAACAGTTAAAAAAGGCCAGTTCTTTTATGTGGGCGGTAACAAAAATATCTGGGGCAAAGGCTCAACCGATATGAGCTCATCAAACTGGATCAATAGCACCATGTACGCTGAAGTTCCCGGTGCTGATTTTGGTAACGTAACTACAAACCTGCTGGCCAACAGCGGTAACGTTGCGGGTGTGGCTGTGTTTGCGGGTATAACCGTTAATGCTTCAAGTGTTCCGCTTGATGTGATCATGTATGGTGGTAGCGGTACTGTTTACTCGGCTGGTCCGCCGGAAATTGGTTACCGCATTACCAATACTGATTATTACAGCACCATTAACCCGGTAACACGTACCGAGCAGGGCTTTTACGGCGGTGGTTCAAATACATCAAAGCTACCATTGCCAACAGATGGGTTATTTAGCCAGTTAGGTGGTGTATACGACGCGCTTACCGGCAGGTGGACAACCGGCAGAACAGTGACCAGTGTTCCACTGACATTGACATCGCCGATTACTGCTATTGAAACAGCCACAGGTGTAACAACAATTCAAAATTAAACACAATAAGGGGCCAATGATGAATTTATAGGTGTAAAAGTCAGGGAATGTGCGATTCCCTCCCCTGGGAGGGTGTAGGGAGGGGTTTCATCCGCCGGATCATTTGATCAGTAAGGCGGATAACCCCTCCCTGCCGTCACACGTTCCCGTCGCGCCCCTCCCGAGGGAGGGAATTGAAAGCTTGTGACTACCTGCAATTTATCATCGAGCCTTTTTCACATCCACATTTACCAAAGCTCAACACCCGTTTGAACTTTGAAAACATAACCCAATGAACAGAAGATCATTTTTACAGGGCGTAGGCCTTATAACCGGCGGCGCGTTTATCTCGCTGCGTGCCAACGCACTTACTCAAATACTAAGCGGCGATACGGTAAAAGGCCGTGTTACCGCCGGAAAAAAAGGAATTAAAGGAGTAGTTATATCCGACGGTTTTTCGGTAGTGCTTACCGATGATAAGGGCAATTACGAACTTACACCGAATGAAAAAGCCAAAAGCATTTTCATGAGCACCCCATCGGGCTACGAGTTTAAAACCGATTATAATATTGCCAAACATTATGAAAAAATTGGAAGCAGCTCGCATTTTGATTTTAAACTGGAGCCGTTGAAAGTTGATGATAATAACCATCATTTCATCATTTGGGCCGATCCGCAGGTTAAAAACAAAAAGGACGTTAAGCAAATGATGGATACTTCTGTCCCCGACACAATTGCCACCATCAAATCATTAGGTAAAAACGCGCTGGTACACGGCATTTGCGTAGGCGATATCGTTTGGGACAATCATGAACTTTTCCCGGACTACAACGAGGCTGTAGCTCAAAT
This sequence comes from Mucilaginibacter endophyticus, assembly GCF_003351025.1. Taxonomy (GTDB): domain Bacteria; phylum Bacteroidota; class Bacteroidia; order Sphingobacteriales; family Sphingobacteriaceae; genus Mucilaginibacter; species Mucilaginibacter endophyticus. Next base: position 1,209,293 of record NZ_QPCG01000001.1, read on the forward strand.
GGGGATCCCATTTTTCCAGGCGATAGGCAACCATGATATGGACTATCGCCAGGGCGGCGATGAAACATCGGATGTTACTTTTAAGCAGATCTATGGGCCAACCTATTACTCATTTAACAGGGGCAAGGCGCATTATGTGGTATTAGATAATGTACGTTATCTCGGCGTTGAACGGGAGTATGATGGATATATTACCGAAGATCAGTTAAACTGGCTGGCAAAAGATTTGCAACATGTTAATAAAGACCAATTGCTGATCATAAACCTGCATATCCCGGTTTATAACCAGGTAAAAAACAATCAGGATTTTTATAAGGTGCTTAATGGTTTCAGTAACGTGCACATCATGTCGGGCCATACCCATTACCATGATAACAACATTAATAACAATATTTTTGAGCATAACCATGGCACGGTTTGCGGTGGCTGGTGGACAGGCCCCATCTGTGTGGATGGTACGCCGCGCGGCTACGGCGTGTACTCTGTTAATGGTACCGAATTGAAATGGTACTATAAATCTACCGGTTTGCCTGCCGAAAACCAAATAAGCGTTTATGCCGAAAAACTAACCGATCAGATGCGCCTTATCGCTAATGTTTGGAACTATGACCCACAATGGAAGGTAGTGTATTATTTAGATGACAAACCGATGGGGGCCTTATCAAAAGAGCAGGGATATGATCCTTTATCGGTAAGTTTGTACAAGGGCGATCAGTTACCGGCAGGTCGTCATTTTGTGGAGCCGCATGAAACCGGGCACTTGTTTGTGGCGCACTTTGATCCCTCGGTTAAAAAGGTTAGGGTAGAAGCTACAGATCGTTTTGGAAATAAATATACAAGCGAATTAGATGCAAAATAAATTAAACATTGTTGCAGGAATAAGCCTTATCTTGTTATCAGGCTTTACGGTTGTTAAAAACATGGAATTTAAAAATGCCGATTATCCTTCGTTCAGTGCCGAAGCACACCGCGGCGGAAGGGGGCTGATGCCTGAAAATACCATTCCGGCCATGAAGAACGGCATTGATCTTGGCGTTACCACGTTGGAGATGGATACTCACATCACAGCCGATGGACAGGTGGTATTATCGCACGATGAATACATCAACCCGCTGTTTTCGCTTACGCCTGATGGCAAGGAGATCAGCAACGAAGAAGGGAAAAACCTGATCCTGTACAAGATGAAGTATGAGGATCTGAAGAAATATGACGTAGGTTCTAAATTCTACAGCAAGTTTCCCCGCCAAAAAAAGCTCAAAACCTATATGCCGCTATTATCCGAATTGATCGATTCGGTACAGAACTATATTAAGATAAATCATAAGAAGCCGGTTTTTTATAATATCGAAACCAAGTGTTCTCCCGCAGGTGATGGGATTTATAATCCTGGTCCGCAAGAGTTTGTAGATAAGCTGATGGCGGTACTGATCAAAAAGAAGATCCTGCCTTATGTGGTGATCCAGTCGTTTGATAAACGCACGCTGCAGATCATTCACAAGCAATACCCGGATGTACGTACATCCTATCTTATCGAAAATAAAAAATCGTTTGAAGATAACATGGCCGATCTGGGTTTTACACCTTTCATCCTGAGCCCGGCCTATAAACTGGTTAATGCCGATCTGGTAAAGAAATGCCACGATGCCAGGGTTAAAATATTGCCATGGACGGTGAATACCAAAGATGAAATTGAACAACTTAAAGCTTTGGGCGTAGATGGCGTAATTACCGATTACCCGGATTTGTATTGATGGAAAAAAATATGTCATTGCGAGCGCAGCGCGGCAATCGCACGGAAGCATAGCCGCTCTGTATAGTATGCGATTGCCGCGTCGCGCCGATGCTCATACCCGTTTTGCTCCTCGCAATGACATATTTTTATTTTCGCGCTCACGCCAAATAAGCTGAATGTAATGTCAATTTCTGATAATCTAAACATTAAATTTAAGTGTGATATTGCGGTTGTTAAAACGTTTTATCAATTTAACCAACAACCCAATCATGTTTAAATTACGAGCTTTATGCTTCATGGCACTTTGTGCTGCTTCACTCTCACTAAAAGCACAAACGACCCAGCAACCTGTAAAACCGCTTGCCCAGTTGCAGCAGGAATTTGTCGACCTGCGTTTTGGTATGTTCATCCATTTTAACATTCCAACCTATATGGATCAGGACTGGGCAGATCCGGATGCGCTGCCAACTATATTCAACCCCAAAAAACTGAATTGCGACCAGTGGGCAAAGGCGGCCAAATCGGCAAACATGACCTACGGTTGTATTACCACCAAGCACCACAGCGGTTTTTGTATCTGGGATACCAAAACAACCGATTATAACGTGATGAACAGTCCGCTGAAAAAGGATGTGGTTAAAGAATACACCGACGCGTTCAGGGCTAATGGCCTGAAAGTGTTCCTGTATTATTCTATACTGGACACCCACCACAGGTTGAGGCCAAACATGATCACGCCAAAGCATATTGATATGGTTAAAGCACAGATCACCGAGCTGATGACCAAGTACGGCGAGATCTCGGCATTGATCATTGACGGCTGGGATGCCCCGTGGTCAAGGATTTCGTATGATGATGTTCCGTTTGAAGAGATCTACACCTTAGTAAAATCCTTGCAACCTAACTGTTTGGTAATGGATCTAAACGGTGCCAAATACCCGGCCGAGGGCATGTACTATACCGATATCAAAACCTATGAAATGGGAGCGGGACAGCGTGTATCAACCAAAGATAACCGCATGCCTGCTATTGCCTGTTTACCATTACAAGCCAACTGGTTTTGGGAAACAAGCCACCCAACAACCCCGGTCAAGGAACCTGCAAAACTGGTTAATGATATCCTGAAACCATTAAACAATGTTGATTGTAATTTTATCCTGAACGTAGCGCCAAACCGCGATGGCCTGTTTGATGATAACGCCCTTGCCGCGCTTAAAGAAATTGGTAAGCTTTGGAAAAATGAAGGCCCGGTTGCCAAACTCTCTACATTGGATGCGCCTATCATTTCATCAAATATTGCTAAAAACCAGCCTGCAAGCTCAAGCTGGAGCGATGATTCGGCCATAATGGATTTTGCTAATGATGATGATTTTCATAGTTCATGGGTATCAAACCCAACGGTTAAAAACCCATGGTACGAGATCGACTTTAAGAAAGACCAGGCGCTGAATACCATTGTTATTGCAGAGGAAAAACCAAACATTTCACATTACCGCCTGGAGTATTACCTAAATGGAAGCTGGAAACCATTGTTTGATGGTGAAAACGCCAGCAAGATCAAAGTGCACCGTTTTGACAGGGTTTGGGCCGGTAAGGTTCGGATCTCTGTAGATAAGGCCGACCACCAGGTATCAATAGCCGAATTTCAGGTTTATAACGAAAGAAGATAGTACACTATAACTGACTGACTACTTACTAATGAAGACCCGCCCGCAAGGCGGGTTTTTCATTTACAATTAACCGTTTTGGATATAAAAATGCCAATAAGCATTATTTTTTATAGCAGCCGCATTGTTATACTTGTAAAAACAATTGTATCCTACTTTATGAACCAAGGTCTGAAAGCAACACTCCTGTCTGTAGTTTTACCGCTATGTACGCAATTAATTACGCTTAATGCAAGCGCTCAAAATAATACGTTATGGTATAAACAACCTGCCAAAACATGGACGGAGGCCTTGCCCATTGGTAACGGTCGTTTAGGGGCGATGATTTTTGGTGGCGTTAATGACGAATTGCTGCAGCTCAATGAAGCTACCTTATGGTCGGGCGGCCCGGTAAAGCAAAACGTAAATCCTGAAGCTTTTCAATACCTGGCGCAGGTAAGAGAGGCCTTGTTTAAAGGTGATTACCAAACCGCACGCGACCTTACCAAAAAGATGCAGGGGATATATTCAGAAAGTTTCCTGCCCATGGCCGATCTGCATATCAAACAATCATATAACGGCGGTAAAGCCGGCAATTATTACCGCGACCTGAATATCGGCAATGCCGTGGCAACAACAAAGTATGCGGTTAATGGCGTTAACTATAAACGTGAGATCTTTGCTTCAGCCCCCGATAAGGTGATCGTGATCCGGATCACTGCCGATAAACCTAAACAGATCAACCTCAGCATAAATACCAGCAGCCAGCTTCGTTTTCAAAAAGATGTGCTGAATAAAACGGTATTGGAACTGAGCGGCAAGGCCCCGGCCCATGTTGAGCCAAGCTATGTCGACTCGCAAAATCCGATAGTTTATGCTGATGACGATAAATGCAGGGGTATGCGCTATGAGGTGCTGGCAAAGGCTGTAAGTAATGACGGTAAAATAACTGCCGATACCAGTGGCATCACGGTAAAAGGGGCATCAACGGTAACGCTTTATGTTACCGCGGCCACCAGCTTTAAAGCCTATAACCAATGCCCTGATGGTGACGAAAAAGTTGCCGAAAAAAATCTGGATAAAGCCGCCGCTAAGCCTTATGCGCAATTACTTGCGGCCCACCTTGCCGACTATCATCACTTTTTTAACCGTGTAAACCTTAAACTTAATGATAATAAAGGCAGCCATGCCGAATTGCCTACAGATGAAAGACTTGCGCTATATAATAAAAATCAGGGTGCCGATCCTGGTATCGAAGCCTTGTATTTTCAGTACGGACGTTACCTGTTGATAAGCAGTTCAAGAACACCGGCTGTGCCTGCCAATCTTCAAGGCATCTGGAACAAAGAATTACGTGCGCCATGGAGCTCTAATTATACCAGCAACATCAATGTGCAGATGAACTATTGGATGGCCGAGGATTGTAACCTGTCTGAAATGCATCAGCCATTATTTGAGCTGATCAAAGGGTTATCTGAAACAGGCACCGAAGTAGCTAAGGATTTTTACCATGCTAAAGGCTGGGTAACACATCACAATACCGATATCTGGGCGTTGGCCAATCCGGTGGGCGACCTTGGTCACGGCGACCCGGCATGGGCTAATTGGCCGATGGGCGGCGACTGGCTTACACGCCACCTGTGGGAGCACTATTTATACACCGGCGATAAAGAGTTTCTGAAAAATACAGCCTATCCTTTAATGAAAGGCGCCGCCGAATTTACATTTGATTGGCTTGTACCCGATGGTCAGGGGCATTTGGTAACCGCGCCGTCCATGTCGCCCGAAAATGAGTTTATTTATGCCGAGGGTAAAAAGTCGGACGTTTCTGTGTCTACCACTATGGATATGGGTATCATCCGCGATTTGTTTGATAACCTGATAGCGGCAACAAAGGTGTTAAATGTTGATGCCGCTTTCCGCGATTCACTTATTGCCAAAAAAGCAAAACTTATTCCGTACCAAATAGGCGGCAAAGGCCAGTTACAGGAATGGTATAAAGATCAGGAATCGCCCGATCCGCATCACCGCCATGTATCGCATTTGTATTCTGTATACCCGGCAAATGAAATTTCAATAGCAACTAATCCTGAATTGGCTGCGGCTGCAAAACGTACATTAGAATTACGTGGCGATGAAAGCACCGGCTGGAGCCTGGCCTGGAAGGTAAACCTTTGGGCGCGCCTGAGGGATGGCAACCACGCCTACAAATTATACCGCGACCTGTTGCGCTTAACCGGCGAAAGCGGCTATAATTACAGCGAGGGTGGGGGACTATATCCAAATATGTTTGACGCGCATCCTCCATTTCAGATTGATGGAAACTTTGGCGGCACCTCCGGCCTGGCCGAAATGCTGCTGCAAAGCCAGGATGGTAACATCCTTTTATTGCCTGCATTACCCGATGCCTGGGCCAATGGCGAAATAAAAGGTTTGGTAGCAAGAGGTGCATTTGTTGTAGGTATGAAATGGACAGCGGGAAAGATTACATCTGCTGATGTGTTTTCGAAAACGGGAGGTACATGTCGTATCATTTGCAAATCAAAACTTACTGTAAAAGGTTCAAATGCTGCCCCTGTTAAAGTAAAAGAAGGGTATGAGTTGGTTATAAACACCGAAAAAGGTAAATCATACCAATTAGTAAGCGCGTTATGAGCAACAGCAGGAGAAACTTTTTAAAGAGAGCCTCGTTGGCTGGCGCGGCTGTAATGGCTGCACCCGGCATTGCTACAGCATCTGTAAAAGGAAATGATTATCTGCCCGATGATGGCGTAGGAAAAACTTTCCTTTTCCAGGGCGATTCGATAACGGATGGTGGCCGCAGTTTTGATAAAGATTGGAACCACGTTTACGGACAAGGTTATGCTTATCTGATAACCGCCCGGATCAATTTTGATTATCCCGGTCGGGATTACCAGTTTTTTAACCGGGGAATCAGCGGTAACACGGTCAATGATCTCGCGGCACGCTGGCAAAAGGATACACTTGATATTAAACCCGATGTGTTGAGCATATTGATAGGTATTAACGATGTGCATCATGTAATAATGCAAGGCGATAAAGCAACAGCCGATGATTTCGGTGCCGCCTTTGATCAGTTGTTAACCAAAACTAAGGCCGCATTACCCAATATTAAATTGATTTTGCTGGAACCCTTTATTTTACCGTTAGGCATGGTAAGTAAAAATCCCGAACTGTGGGCGTCAGAAGTGCAAAAGCGACAGGTAATAGTAAAAGCGCTTGCATCAAAATTTAATGCCATTTTTGTGCCTTTGCAGGATGTTTTTAACAAAGCCCTGCAAAAAGCCAAAGCCGAACACTGGATCTGGGATGGTGTTCATCCTATGCCTGCCGGACATGAGCTTATTGCCCGTGAATGGATGAAGGCGGTTAAAAAGCTGTATTGATACTTATTTAGCCCTAAATAAATGCTGTCCGAAGTTTCCTGACTTCGGATGCCTATGTCTGTAGTTTGTAACTATCTGTATCATAGTCTTTTGATTCTTACGCCTGTAGTTGCAAACTACAAGCATATCGAATTCGAAGTCATAGACTTCGAACAGCCGACAATCTCTTAGCTATACAAATCGGTCATGCACTGGCTACGAGATTGCCACGCTGCGCTCACAATGACATGTTTTTTTATTATTTAAAAGCGGTAAACTTTACGCGTGGCTTGCAGCTATCATTTGAATAGCCTCTTCACGGGTTTTATGTTCAATGGCCATTACAAATTCAACCGGGCCGCCGCCTTTGCCACAGCCAAAGCATTGAAAAATATTTTTTTCGGGGGATACCATGAGTGAGGTGGCCTGGTCTTTATGAAAAGGGCAGCGGCCTTTTAAATTTCTCCGGCTTTCTTCAAGCAGCACATATTTTGAAACAATTCGTACAAGATCGGCCTGTACCGGCGACAGGGAATAAGATGCAGACATGTTGGGTATTAGAATAGTTAATTATCAGGCTGCGAAAATAAATTATTACCGGAACTGAATTGACGTTTGTGGAAAAAAAAGGCCTCATAAACTCACGTTTAGGGCTTTTTTCTGGATTCTGTAGCATTATATCGTATGCTTTCGTAATTAATTGAAAACCTAAAATTATGAAGCCATTATTCTACTTCCTGGTATTGATAATCACCCTTGGCGGCTCATGCAAAAAGAACGAAAACCAGGCAATTAAACTCAGCGGAACCTATGCCGGTACTTTTCAGCGTAAAGTGTCAGGAACTGGTGCTATATCAGATGTTTCTCTTAGTTTTTCGGCCGATGCCTGGAATGGCGAATCTCAAACTGTTAAGTATCCGGCGCTTAATCATGGTACATTCAGTACAACCGGCAATAAGATCAATTTTAAAAATGAATCGGTGTGGACAGCCGAGTTCGACTGGTCGCTGATTCTGAGTGGTGATTACGATATTACTGTATCAGGCAATAAGATTACTATCTCTAAAAGTTACGCTACCGGTATGATAGATGTGTACACCTTAAGTAAGCAGTAAAGTATAGCGTAAATATTACAGGGGATGGTTTAGCGCTATTCACCCGGCGAATCGTTAAATTAGCCTAACCAAAATCTGCTTTTATGAATCAAAGAACAACCTTGTTGCTTGGCTTGTCGCTAATGGCGATAGGCGGGCTTGCCTCGTTCAGGCTTACCAAAAACGATCAGCATGCTGCTGCTAATGCAGGCCTTAAAATTCCTGATGGATTTAGCGCCGCCGTAATAGCCGATAATTTAGGCAGCGCAAGGCATATGGTGGTAACTCCCAATAATGATATTTACGTACACCTTGAGGGTTTGAAAAACGGTAAAGGCATTGTGGTTTTGCATGACAATGGTGATAAGGCAGATGTTAAAACCAGTTTTGGTAATTTCTCCGGTACAGGCATCCGCATCAATAACGGATATCTGTATGCCTCTTCCGATAAAGCCGTTTATCGCTTTAAGTTGAACGCCAGCCAGGAAGTGATCGATCCGGAACACCCTGAAATTGTTGTGAGCGGCTTAGTATCTAAACGGGCACATAAACCCAAGGCTATCGCGTTTGATAATGACGGGAACCTATACGTGAATATCGGCGCTTATTCCAATATCTGCTCAGAATTTGATCCGCAGAAAACAGGTTGCCCTATCCTTGATTCTGCCGGTGGAATTTGGCGTTTTAAAACAGATAAGATCAACCAGAAACAACGCGATGGCGTACGTTTTGCTACAGGCTTACGTAACGTAGTAGGGCTCGACTGGAACCAGCAGGATAACCAGCTTTTTGTGATGCAGCACGGTCGTGATGCTTTGCATGACCTGTTCCCTAAATATTATACCACCCAGCAGTCGGCCCTGTTACCCGCCGAGTGTATGTATGCTTTGAAGGAGGGCGACAATGCAGGTTGGCCTTATATGTATTATGATGATGTTAAGCATAAAAAAATAAAAGGCCCGGAATACGGAGGTGATGGCGAAACCGAAGCCGACGCTAAATATACCGAACCGGTTGCAGCATATCCCGGCCACCTTGCACCCGATGGTTTGCTGTTTTATACAGGTAACCAATTTCCCGAAAAATATAAAAATGGGGCGTTCATTGCTTTCCATGGTTCATGGAACAGGGCGCCCGAGCCACAGGCTGGTTACTTTGTGGTTTTTCAGCCATTTAAGGATGGCAAACCCGATGGTAAATGGGAAGTATTTGCCGATGGCTTCGCAGGCACGGCCGAAGAAACATCGCCGGGAAAAGCCGAACACCGCCCCTGTGGCCTGGCCCAGGGCCCCGACGGTTCGCTTTATGTAAGCGATGATGTTAAAGGGACTATTTATAAGATCACTTATAAGAAATAAAAGATAAAGCGTGTGCAAAGAAGCCCAACTTGTTTAAAGCAGGTTGGGCTTTTGTTTTGCTATGACACATAAATAGGATAGCTGTCATGTTGAAACAAGTTCACCATGACAATTAAAACGGGTGTCATGCTGAGCTTGTCGAAGCATGGTGGGCGGGGCCTCTGCGCGCGTCCTTCGACAAGCTCAGGATGACAGGTCCTCCACACCTAATGTGATATTTATATTCTAATATCCCGAACGTGACTACTCAACAATATGGGATCTTCCGTATTCTCAGAAATATTTACTTTAGCACCCATAAACAACACACTGCGCACTTGCCATAAAAACAAAGCATCATGAACTATACTCAAATTTGCAAAGCCTTTAATGATTTAACAGTTACCGAATTATACCAACTGTTAAAACTCAGGAGCGAGATATTTGTGGTTGAGCAAAATTGCGTGTTTTTAGATGCCGACGATAAGGACTACGCCTGTCATCACTTATTGTTATTTGATGATGAGCAGGAATTGGTGGCCTATGCCCGTATTGTTCCGGCGGGTAAATCTTATACGGAAGCATCAATTGGTCGTATAGTAAGCAGCAAAAAGGTACGTGGCACAGGCGTTGGTAAAATACTGACACAGGCGGCTATAGATGCAGCTAAAAACCTTTATGGTGATGTGCCTATCCGGATAGGAGCCCAATATTATGCCGTTAAATTTTACGAGCAATTAGGCTTTAAAATGGAGGGCGACATTTATGATGAGGATGGCATCGACCATATAGAAATGCTCAGGGCCTGATAGCGGTTTAAACACGATTTGTTTAAATACGGCTTTTAACGATTGTTTTTGCCCGCTCAACGAATTTAGCACATGTACTAAATGGTCGGCTGCTAATTTTATGTCATTACTTTAAAAGCTATGCCATGAAAACATTGCAGTTACCGCCCGATCCAAGAGATCTTGCAAAAAGCAAGAGAAATAAAGTAGATCTCGATTTAAAGAAAGCCCCCGTACAGCAAACTGTTAAGCAGTCAAAACCTGTTCTGGATAATTTTCTGAAGCGCTTTTTTCCGGATGATGCTCCGGAAAACCTGAGCACTACGGAGGCGGTGATACGAGGGGCATTGGTGTTTACAATGCCCGCACTGTCAGCAATTGACTGGAATTATCATACTCATGCCATGATTATCATAGCACCGGTAATATTTTACCTTGAGGTAACAGCATTTACCCTATATTGTCCCGTGAAAAGGCTGTTTAGTAACTATACTCATCCATCAAAATATGAGTAAGTTATAAAATAGAAAATATATCAACCCAACAAAACACAATATCATGAAAGCAAACATCGGAATTAACGAAGCAGACCGCCAGGCCGTTTCAGACCAGTTAGCAAAATTACTGGCTGACGAATTTTTATTGTACACCAAAACCCGTAACGCGCATTGGAACATTGAAGGCCCTGATTTTCACTCAATGCACGTGTTTTTTGAACAGCAGTACAACGAGCTTGACGAGATCATGGACAGCGTTGCCGAGCGTATCCGTAAAATTGGTCATTATGCACCTGCTACTTTAACCCAGTTATTACAACTTACCCATTTAACCGAAAAGCTTGACCATAAAAACGACAGCTTGGGCTTTTTGAAAGAGTTGCTTGAGGATCATGAAAGTATTATTGAGTTTATTCGCGGTAATATCGATCCCTTTGTTAGCAAGTACAATGACGCAGGCACCAGCGATTTTATTACCGGTTTAATGGAAACTCACGAAGGCATGGCCTGGATGCTAAGGTCGCATTTTAGATAAAATCCCCCTATTAAATAACCGCTTTTGGCTCAATTGGCTTTCCGGATGCAAACGGAAGGCCATGAGCAAAAAGTAAATTGATTATCTTAGCAATATTATTTAAGCCTGCTCATGACCAGTTTAATTGTTGATGATAATCCCATTGCCCGCGCAACATTGAGCCATCTGGCCGGCCAGGTTAATGACCTGGATATTATTTGCGAGTATTGTACCGCCATGGAGGCTTATAATCATCTCCAAAACCAAAACGTTGATTTGCTTTTCCTGGATATTGAAATGCCCGGAATGGACGGTTTGGAACTTACCCGTAACCTTAAAAACAAGGATATAGTTGTAATTTTTACTACTTCAAAAAAAGAATACGCCGTTGAAGCGTTTGAACTTAACGTAGCCGATTACCTGGTTAAGCCGGTTACTCCTGGCAGGTTTTTGCAGGCTGTAAATAAAGCCCGCGAAATATTGGACGGCCGAAAAGAAGAAGTGCAGGTGAAGAACGACGAATTTATTTTCGTACGCGATTCAAACATCACCCGTAAACTCATGCTCGACGACATTTTGTATGCCGAGGCTATGGGCGACTACGTAAAGTTTTATACCCCCAAAAAAGAATACGCCATACACGGTACACTAAAATCGGCCGAAGAAAAACTGCCATCATCGAGGTTTATCAGGGTGCACCGCTCATACATTATTGCCCTGGATAAAATTGATACCCTGCAGGATGGCGGTTTGGTAATTGCCGGCAAATTTTTGCCCGTAGCCGATGCCTACCGCAAGACATTGAATAGCCGGATGAACGTTTTTTAGCCATCGACAAAGCCGGGCGGTTTAACGACAGTTTTGCCTTGTTGAACGATTTTTGGAATTAAAATAAATTTAACACCTGCATATTTACTTATCACCAATGCGTTCAGCGTCATCAGTAATGGCTAATAAAAAGTTTGCTTACCTCATACTGGCATCATTTGTTGCAGGTACAATTTTGTTGCTGGTTATTCAATATAATTTTTCGCAAAACATGCAGTCGATGCGTAAGGGCAACGAGAGCCTGTTGCGCGAGCTGCATACCAGTAATCACCTGCGTGAAGTTGACCGTGACCTGCTGGGCGTAGAAGCCCGCATCAGGGCCGCAATAGCCACCGATGATATCTCACACCTTGAGGGCGTTGATGCCAAGATCAAGTCTGTTAAAGATTATCTCGATTCGCTTCGCGGAGGGAACCATAACCCTACGGTTAAGCAATATCTCGACCGTTTGAATATTTTAGCTGATGAGAAAGTTAGGATTAAAAACGACTTGCTGAAACACTACTATAAAACAGGTAACATGAACGATACCAGTTTTATAGCTAATCCACGTGCACGCCGTATCTCCAATGAAATCACCGAAGTAACGCACAAGATTTACGATAATCGTCAAAAAATGATGGATGAGCTTAGTGTGGCTGTTATTGACAACAGTAGCAAAGCGCGTATGTATGGTAATATACTTATGATATTCATGTTTTTTAGCGGCGGAACTTTATGCTGGTTTATTGTTAACCAGTTCAGGCAGCAAAACAGGCTCATCAGCAGGCTTAACGAATCGGAAAAAACAGCACGTGAAGCATTGCTGATTAAAGAAAACTTCCTGGCAAATATGAGCCATGAGATCCGTACGCCGCTAAACTCTATATTAGGTTTTACCAATCTGCTTAAACGCCGCAAGATTGATCCGGATGCCGGAGAGTTTGTAGGTTCGATCCAAAAGGCCGGGGAGAACCTGCTGGCTATCATTAATGATATTCTCGACCTGTCTAAAATAGAAGCAGGAATGATGCGGATAGTGCAATCGCCATTCAGTGTGCGCGGTTTGATAGATTCTATCGAAACCTTGTTCAATGAACGCATCAGGGAAAAAGGGCTCAGCTTTAGCAGCAAAATTGCTTCAGACGTACCTGATACCCTTGTTGGCGATGCTACACGTTTAACACAGATATTGGTAAACCTGATTGGCAATGCCCTGAAATTTAGTGAGCATGGCTGTATCAGGGTTGAGGTTTATAACAAATATATAGCAGATAAAACCATAAAATTGGGTATCCGGGTAGCCGACGATGGTATTGGTATTCATAAAGAGAAGCTCGCCACCATATTTGAACGCTTTAACCAGGCCGAAGATTCCATTACACGTAGCTATGGCGGCACGGGGCTCGGTCTCTCAATTGTTAAAGACCTTGTGGTTTTGCAGCTTGGCGAAATAGAAGTTTCCAGCGAGCCCGGAAAAGGCACCGAGTTTAATTTTTATATCCCGTACATTATTGCTGAGGATCAGGTTACCGCGCACATTGATGAAGAAGCGTTAGGTTCGGAAGTAAAAGTAAACCACGACTTAAATATTTTGGTGGTTGACGATAACGTCATGAACCAAAGTTTGATGAAGCATATGCTTACCCAGTGGGATGCTGCGTTTGATGTGGTAGCAAACGGCGAGGAAGCGATCAGCAAATTGGAATCTGAAACTTATAATGTGGTACTGATGGATATCCAGATGCCTAAGATGGATGGATATACTGCAACTTATCACATTCGCAATGAGCTGAAACTGGATGTGCCGATTATTGCTATGACAGCTCACGCCATGGCCGGAGAACGTGAAAAATGCCTGAGCCACGGCATGAACGAATATATAGCCAAGCCGGTAAATGACGATGATCTGTTTAAGCTCATCCTAAAGTTCGTACCCGGTGCATCGCGGCAGGAGCAGGCTGCCACAATCAATGAACATGATTACCCGTTTATTGATCTCAATTATATGAAAGACATCAGTAAAGGAAACATCGACTATGAAAAACTGGTGACCTCGCAGTTTATCGAACTTACCTTAGCTGATGTGAACACGCTTAAAAATATGTTCAGTGCGGAAGATTTTGAAGGTTTGAAAGCCACTGCGCATAATATGAAAACCACGGTAGCCATAATGGGCTTGCTTCCAGCTTTAGAAGCTGATCTGGATGAGCTTGAGCAAGCGACTGTAGCCGATACCGAAACTTTAAGACTGATCAATGATATTACCGCGGTGTGCCTTAATGCCATTGATGATGCAAAGCGCTTTTATAGCACGCTGGTTTAAATCCTATTTGTTAGATCAACGTAGAGACGCTAATACTGGTCGAAGTTTAGCCCAATACTGGTCGAAGTTTAGCGATAGCGTAACTTCGTCCTAAAATAGTGGAAGCATCCTGCTTCCGCATTTAATGATCAATAGATAAAAGCAAAGCAATTGTATCAAGTCAAGCTGAAAGCTTGCCGTGTTTTGGGTCGAAGTTACGCTATCGCTAAACTTCGACCAGTGTCAGTCTCTGCTTGTTTTAAGATAACCCTTCACCGACAGTTTTTGCCCGTTCAACGAATCCCGAAGCCAAAGCCTTTAAAGTAGCCTTAGTTTTATGATAACAAAAATTGTTACCCTAAGCTCATGGCAACATTAACCGCAACCCCACAACAATTAATTAATGCTAATCCGCAAATTGCTGCGTTTGGTAATCCTGATAATTTTATTGAGCCTGTTTTTCCGGGCCAGGTATTAAACCAATATGCTTTTTTGGTTGATATATCAGAACGGGTACACACCCGTGAAATGGCCATCACCAATGTGCTGGCTACCGCCGGGATAGGCATGTGGAGTTATGGGATATACAGCAAAAAGTTTCATTTATGCCCGGTTGCCAGCGGCTTTTTAGGCATGAAAGGCAGCAGTACTTTTGGTTTGGGTGTGCTGATGCAAAAGCTGGTGCAGTGGAACCAGAAGCATGTTTTAGATACTGCTAAAACAGCCTGCCGTACGCAGCAGGAATTTGAAGCCGAATTGCACATCAACACCGCCGATAGTTGCTACACCCGTTGGCTCAAAATAACCGGAAAGCTTTATTGCAGTGATGGTCTGGCCATGAAAATGATGGGCACATTAACAGATATTACTGCCGCAAAACAAGAGGAATTGCGTAAGAACGACTTAGTGGCTTTCCTGAACCATGAATTGCGCACACCGCTGAGCACCATTAAACTCTATATCCAGAATACTGCCCGTATAGCGCGGATGGAAAACAACAAACCGCTTGAAGATAAAATGCTCAAGGCAGACCAGCAAACCGTGAGTATGACCCAGATGATCAATAACTTTTTAACACTGTCGCAGGTGCGGGATGCAAAGCTTAGTTTGCAAAAAAGCCATTTTGATTTGAGTGAATTGCTTGAGGATGTAACAGCAAATATGATGGTGCTTTATCCCGACCGGAAATTCAGGGTGAAAGAATTAAAGGAAATTTGGGTAACTGCCGATTATGATAAACTGGTACAGGTGCTGGTAAATTATGCGAACAACGCGGTTAAGTTTTCGCCCGTAAAAAGTGTGATTACCCTGGGCTGTCAAATAGTTAACGGTGAGGTAGTCGTAACCGTACAGGATAAAGGCCGCGGAATAAAAGAGGCTGATCAAAAACGGTTGTTCTGCCGTTACTCCCGTATTCATCATGAAAAAAGCGCCGGTACAAAAGGGTATGGCTTAGGCTTGTACCTGTCACGTGAGATTATTGAACGCCATGGCGGAGAAGTAGGGGTGAACAGTGAATATGGCAAAGGCTCAGCATTTTATTTTAAGTTGCCGGTTTAAGCAGCTCATTCGCTGCTGATAGGTAATAGGCAGTTAAAGCCTTACGAAGTAATTAAACTTCGTAAGGCTGGAGTTCTGCTATTCATCAGTAAGCCGTTTTACAATCCATGGTAAGGTAAGGCCCTGGCCAATCAGGGTAAACAACACTACCACAACCGAGATAAATATAATGGCATTGCGCTCGGGGAATGGACTGCCATCAGCCAGAGTAACCGGCAATCCAATGGCAATAGCCAATGATACAATTCCTCTCATGCCCGACCAGCTAATGATCAAACTGCTTTTAAAATCAAGCAGCGCGTCTATAGTTATTTTATGCTTCCCCTTTTTGAAGGCATTTTGCAGATTTACTTTTTGAAGAAAAACCCGCACCATTCGTAATATCAGGGCAACAACAGTAATCAGGAAGGAGTAACCCACGTATGGCCATACCTGTGCCTTTGGGATGTTTTTGATTACATAAGGGAATTGCAGGCCAATGAAAATAAAGATCAATCCATTCAGCAAAAAAATGATGATATCCCAGATTGATTTAGACTGCTGTTTCAATTTTTCAGGGAAAACCTTTGCGCTGAAACGGGCAATGCTCAGTCCCAAAACCACTACCGCTATAACGCCCGATACGTGAAAGTGCTCGGCTACAAGATAGGTTACAAAAGGCATCAGCAACAAAAAGCTAACTGTCACCATATCGTTTTTATGTACCCGTTTAATAATGAATGCCAATATTTTTCCCATGACCAGTCCAGCAACAAAGCCGCCGGCCATCAATATAAAAAACTCCAAAGTCGCCTTCCAGAATATAAACGCGGCGCCTGTTACCGCAGCAACTGCAAAACGATAAGCAACCAGCGCCGAGGCATCATTCACGAGGCTTTCACCTTCTAAAATGGTGTTGGTATTATGCGATATGCCAAGCCCTTTGGTAATACTCATGGCAGCAACAGCATCTGTAGCCGAAAGAATGGCACCCAATACAAAAGCCAGCGGCCAGGTCATGCCGGGTATCATGAAATGCGCTACTACCGCAATGCCGGAAGCTGTAATAAATACCAATGAAATTGCCAGCGTACCTATCGTATTGATATTGGTTTTAAACGTTTGATAGGATATGTTAAAAGCAGCGTCGTACAACAGAGGAGGTAAAAATATCAGGAAAACAATTTCGGGGTTAAGCTCGATATCCGGGATAGACGGAATAAAACCCACAGCTATTCCGGCTACGATAAGTAAAATAGGATAGGGCAATTTTATATTATCGGCAATAGCCGACAGGCCGATCATGATAGCGAGGATAAGTATAACTATGGTGTAGTTTTCCATAAACAGCTACGCTTTTGTTGAATAGTATAAACAGGTACCATAGCCAAGATAAATGAAAAGTTTGGGAAATTGTTTTTTTCAAAACACTTCAAAAGGCGGTCGTAAATTTTTGAGTGGATAACATGATATATTGTTAAGGCAAGATAGTACAGGATGCCAAATCATATCTAAAGCTTTAGTATTGTTTAATTATAAACTTAACAGCTTTTTCCGGGTACAAACTCATTCATCCGGCTTTAACAGTCCGGAAGTATAAAGCTTTATAAAACAAAATATCTACCTGATGCAAAATGTCTACAAAAGGGCCATCCTAACATTGCTTGTGGTCAACGCAATTGGTTTTGGTGCCCAATGCTTCGCCCAAACCAAATCGCCTAAAACCGATCCACTTTACAGTGGCTTTAAAGCCACTCCCGACTCTGTACAAACCAGTGTGTACTGGTATTGGATCTCCGGGAATGTATCAAAGGAAGGTGTTGTTAAAGACCTTGAATCGATGAAAAAGGTTGGTATTAACCGGGCCTTTATTGGTAACGTTGGTTTGGATGAGATCCCGTATGGCAAGGTGAAAATGTTTTCGGACGAATGGTGGGATATTATGCATACAGCACTTAAAACGGCTACCAAACTCAAAATAGATATCGGTATTTTCAATGGCCCGGGTTGGAGCCAGTCTGGTGGGCCATGGGTTAAACCCGAACAGTCTATGAGGTACTTGACTTCGTCAAGCATAACAGTTAAGGGACCTATCATCCTTGATAAAAAGTTGGATCAGCCCCAAAAGCAATTTCAGGATGTAAAAGTGATCGCTTTTCCTGCTCCGGCAGGCTACGGTGAGCAGATGACAAGCTCATTTATCAGTTCCTTACCTGTTGATGTGCACGCTAATAACCTGATGGATGGCAATGAAAACACGGTGTATACCATCCCCAATGATCCAAAGCCTACAGTAACTATTGATGCCGCCTCACCTTATACGGCACGCAGTTTTGTTTTTTACCCTGCGCATAAAGAGTTGAGGTTTGAGGGCGATATCCAGGCCCGCGACGCTGCAGGTAGCTATCAAACCATTAAACACTTTGTGGTTGACAGGAGCAATACCAATTTAAATGTAGGTTTTAGCCCTTACTCGGTTGCGGCGGTATCTATTCCGGCAACAACCAGTCAAAGCTTCAGGATCGTGTTCAGTAATGGCTCGCAGGGTAGTGATATAGCCGAGCTTAAAATTTCGGCATCGCCCAACGTAGAAAATTATGCCGAAAAGACCCTGGCAAAAATGTTCCAGACACCGCTTCCGTACTGGAAAGAATATCAATGGAAACCTCAACCGGCGGTTGATGATCAGCAATATGTGATCGATCCGCAAAAGGTTATAGATATATCAAAGTATATGCAGGCCAATGGTACCCTGAAGTGGAATGTACCTGCCGGCAATTGGATCATTATGCGTACTGGAATGACGCCAACGCAGGTTACCAACGCCCCCGCACCACCCGAAGGCCGCGGGCTTGAGATTGATAAAATGAGCAAAAAGCATATCGCCTCGCATTTTGATGCTTTCCTGGGTCAAATCATAAAACGAATTCCCACGGCCGATCGCAAAAGCTTTAAAGTAGCTGTTGAAGACAGCTATGAAACCGGCAGCCAAAACTGGACAGATGATATGCTCAAAAACTTTAAGGCTAAATATGGCTACGATGCTTTGCCTTACCTGCCGGTACTAAATGGCAGCGTAGTAGGCAGCCAGGATCAAAGCGACAGGTTTTTATGGGACCTGCGCCGTTTTGTTGCCGATAGGGTGGCTTATGATTATGTTGGTGGCCTGCGTGAGGCCAGCCATAAACACGGACTTACCACCTGGCTCGAAAATTATGGTCACTGGGGCTTTCCCGGCGAGTTTTTGCAATACGGCGGCCAGTCGGATGAGATAGGTGGAGAGTTTTGGAGCGAGGGGGATCTGGGTAATATCGAAAACCGGGCGGCTTCATCGTCGGCACATATTTATGGTAAAACCAAGGTTTCTGCCGAATCATTTACCTGTGCAGGAGGCCCGTTTTCGCGTTATCCGGCTATGATGAAACAACGTGGCGACCGCTTTTTTACCGAGGGGATCAATAACACCCTGCTGCATGTGTATGTAACGCAACCCGCTGATGATAGGTTGCCCGGAGCTAATGCCTGGTTTGGTAACGAGTTCAACCGTAACAATACCTGGTTTTACGATATGGATATGTTTATCAGCTACATCAAACGCTGTAATTATATGCTAAGGCAGGGCAATTACGTGGCCGATGTGGCTTATTTTATAGGTGAAGATGCCCCAAAAATGACCGGTGTTCGTGATCCGGAGTTGCCACAGGGTTACTCGTTTGATTATATCAATGCCGAGGTACTGAATGGCCGGGCAAAAGTTGTAAACGGCAAACTGATATTGCCAGGGGGCATGAGCTATAAGCTTTTAGTATTACCTAAACTGGCTACCATGCGACCTGAATTGCTGAAAACTATCACCAAGCTGGTTAACGACGGCTTGGCTGTATTAGGCCCAAAGCCGGAGTGTTCACCAAGTTTACAAGACTACGGTACGGCCGATGCTGAAATCAAGAAAATGGCTTCGGCACTTTGGGGTAATATCGATAGTGTTTCGGTAAAAACACATCGGTATGGTAAAGGGATAGTAATTAACGGTATGGATACACAACAGGCGCTTGATCTGCTTAAAGTTGTCCCTGATTGTAAGTTTAATACAGTTGGTCAGGCTTTATTTATCCACCGGAAACTGAACGATGGGGATATGTATTTTGTATCCAACCAAACTGCACAGGATATTGACATCAATGCCGCTTTCCGTGTACAGGGAAAAGCACCTGAACTTTGGGATGCTACAACAGGCAGCAGCCGTAACCTGCCCGATTATAAACGGGAAGGGGCTATTACAACCGTGCCTTTAAAATTAGCGGCCTATCAAAGCGCATTTATCATTTTCCGGAAACCGACCACAGCCATTTCAGCAAAGGGCGAAAACTTCCCTGATCAACAGGTTTTGGTCGACGTAAATACCCCATGGCAGGTTACCTTTGATCCGAAAAGATGGGGGCCGGCAAATCCTGTTACTTTTGATAAATTAATAGACTGGACATTAAGACCCGAGGATGAGATTAAATACTATTCGGGATCTGCTGTTTATCACAATACGTTTAATATTGCAGAGATCGAAAAAGGTAAACATCTGCTGCTTGACCTTGGCCAGGTAAAAGCCATGGCCAAAATAAAAGTGAACGGCATAGCGGTAGGCGGCGTTTGGACAGCTCCATATCAGCTTGATGTAACCAGGGCACTCAAACAAGGCGGTAACACCGTAGATATTGAAGTGGTAAACACCTGGGTTAACCGTTTAATAGGCGATAGTAAGTTACAACCTAATGAACGCCACACCTGGACAACCGTTAATCCTTACAAGTCCGAAAGCCAGCTTGAAGCTTCGGGTTTGACCGGGCCGGTTACTGTTAGGTCGGTGGTTTATTAAGAGAGTATATAAAAACAACCATGTCATTGCGAGCGAAGCGTGGCAATCGCACGGAAGCATATCCGCCCTGTATAGCAAGCGATTGCTTCGTTGTTCCTCCTCGCAATGACATGGTTTTTACTCTTCCAATGCCTTTTTTAAGCAGTATCGAAGAATTTAAAATACATTATCACGTGAAGAAAACCCTATCCATACTCATATTAATCCTTGTTGGCGTAGTCTGCAAAGCGCAGAAGCTTCCACCTGTTTTTGACGCCAAACGGTCTGCCGAAGCACAATCAACAGAAACAGTCAGGAAATATCTCTCGCCAGTCCGCATATTGTGGAAATCGCCGGATGCGGCTTCCAATATCACCAATGCCGAAAAACTACTAAAGCAAGGTACCGGGCAGGCCGATCTATCGGGTAACGACCTTTGCATTCTCCAAAGTAACGATAAAGGGAAACCCGGTTTACTGCTTGATTTTGGAAAAGAACTGCATGGTGGCCTGCAATTGGTGACCGATCAGTCCAGGGGAGGAAAGCCGGTAAGGGTACGCATTCGTTTTGGTGAATCGGCAAGCGAAGCTATGTCCAATATCGACACCATAAAAGGCGCCACTAATGATCATGCCATGCGCGATATGATAGTATCGCTGCCATGGCTGGGCAAACTGGAAATTGGCAACACCGGGTTCCGTTTTGTACGGATTGATTTGGTTGATGATAACAGCCAGCTGAAATTAAAAGAGGCGAGGGCTATTTTTATTTATAGGGATATTCCTTACCTGGGCTCGTTTAAATGCAGTGATACGTTGCTTAATAAGATCTGGCTTACCGGGGCTTACACCGTACACCTGAATATGCAGGATTACCTTTGGGATGGCATCAAACGCGACAGGCTGGTTTGGGTAGGGGATATGCATCCCGAAACATCAACCATTGCGGCTGTTTTTGGCGATAATCCTGTTGTTCCTAAAAGTCTTGACCTTGCCCGCGATATTACCCCACTGCCAGGATACATGAACGGCATGGTATCCTATTCTATGTGGTGGATCCTGATTCAGCGCGATTGGTATATGCATACCGGTAATCTCAAGTATCTGCAACAGCAAAAGGCTTACCTGGTTAAGTTACTAAACCTGTATGCCGTACAGGTTGATGCCAATGGCAGCGAAAAGCTTGACGGAGCAGGTAGGTTTTTAGATTGGCCATCCAGCGAAAATAAGCCAGCCATCCATGCCGGTTTACAAGCCATGCTGGTTATGACGCTGAATGCAGGGGCCGAACTTTGCAAAGTTTTGAACGACCCGGCCACCGCCAAAAAATGCGAAGCTACCGTTGCAAAACTTAAAACTAACGTTCCGGATGCAGGAGGTTCAAAGCAAGCCGCCGCTTTATTGGGGCTATCAGGTCTATTGCCTGCTCAAAAAGCCAATGAGATACTTTCGGCTGGCGGGGTACATAATTACTCAACCTTTTTTGGTTACTATATGCTGCTGGCCAAAGCTAAAGCGGGCGATTACCAGGGTGGGATTGATGCTATCCGCAATTTCTGGGGCCCAATGCTGAACCTTGGAGCCACCACATTCTGGGAAGATTTTAATATCGACTGGCTGCCCAACGCTTCGCGGATTGATGAACTGGTGCCCGAGGGCAAAAAAGATATCCATGGCGATTATGGCGCTTATTGTTACAAAGGTTTCAGGCATAGCCTGTCACATGGCTGGGCGTCGGGGCCAACACCCTGGTTAACGGAGTACGTACTTGGTGTAAAGGTAATGGCTCCGGGTTGCAAGGTGATTAAAATTGAACCTCATTTAGGAGATTTAAGCTTTGCCGAAGGCACATATCCAACACCATACGGTGTAGTGAGGGTCAGGCACGATAAACAGGCTAACGGGAAGATAAAATCAACCATTAAAGCTCCTGCCGGGGTTAAAGTAATTCAGTAATATTTATCGCTGCGGCTGGCAAAAGCGTAAAGTATTGCCATCAATATCGGTAACATAAAACTCGCGCGTTCCCCAGGTTTGGTCGGTTGGCCCCTGGTGAACGGGTGAATTTTCTTTTCCTGAAGTATCAAGTCCTCGGGAAACGTAGCGCTTAAACCTGCTGTCTACATCATCAACCCAAACATTTACCACCGAGCCAAACAGCCGGTCGCTTTCATACGCTGTTAGCTGTAGTTCCCCAAATTCATTGATCAGGTCAACAACACCGTCATCGGCTGTTTCCTCAGGATATTTTAGCCTAAAGTCGAGCACATTGGTATAAAAACCGACAGCCTGCTTCAGGTCGCGGCATTTAAAAAGCGGGATCATCTTCATGGTATTAAATTTACGGTTTTTAATGGATAGCCAGTTTAGTAAATGCTTGTGTTTTTATGTGCCCGGTAGTATCTGAGGTGATTAAAAATAAGGCCTTGTTTACACTTTAACCTGCCGTATGTCATACCCGGATCATTAATTACCGGCAACAGTAAAATCGACCAAATTATCAGCCTTTTGTACATTTTTTACTGGCGATTAACTCGCATTTTTGTATTGTTAAAGGAGATTAAAGTAGTGAAAATGAGGTTGAATTTAAGTGTGTAATAATTACACTAAGATGAGGCTGTTTTTTAAGAAACTCAGTAAATTTATGGTAGAAAAACAAGGCAAATAAAGCCGGGATATTTTTTTCAAAATCAGTCTTTTCCTGCTTCACCTGCCTGTAAAACGATTATAAATATTAAATATCATGACAAGCATAACATCCAACGGTGATAAAAAAAAGATAGTAATAGTTGGCGGTGGCTTTGCCGGTCTTAATGTTGCCGAGCAGCTATATAAAAATAAGCACTATGATGTAACCCTGGTTGATAAAAATAACTACAATTATTTTACGCCGCTGCTGTACCAGGTAGCAACCAGCTTCCTTGAACCATCAAGTATTAGTTATCCTTTTCGTAAATTATTCAGAGATAAAAGGTTAAGCTTTAGGATGGCTGCTGTGGTTAAGGTTGATCCTAAGGCAAAGATATTGTATTTAACAGATGGAGAGTTGCCTTATGATTACCTGGTATTTGCAGCCGGGGCCAGTACCAATTTTTACGGCATCGAAAGCGTTAAGCAAAATGCTATATCATTGAAAGAAATTGACGACGCGTTGTATATGCGTAACAGTCTTATTAAAACAATGGAAAAGGCAGCCATTACTACCGATACGCTTGAACGCCAAAAGCTTTTAACCATAGTTGTTGCAGGTGGTGGCCCTACCGGTGTAGAAGTGGCAGGTATGCTGGCTGAAATGAAAAACTATATCCTTAAAAAGGATTACCCTGAACTGATTAATGCCAGGGGTAAAATTTATATAGTTGATGGCGGCCCCAATTTGCTTGCCCCCATGAGCGAAAAAACGCACAAAGAAACACGTCAGGCGCTTATTGATTTGGGCGTTGAAGTTAAGTTAAATGCCCATGTAAATGATTTTAGCAATGGTGTGGTAACATTTGCCAACGGCGAAACGCTTGAAGCTAAAACCCTGATCTGGGCAGCAGGTATCATTGCCAATACCTTTGAAGGTATACCCGCCACAAGTTTGGGTATTGGCCGCCGAATGATAACTGACGAATATAACCGGGTGAAAGATCTGGAAGATATCTATGCCATAGGCGATATAAGTATACAGATGACTGATCCGGTTTATCCTAAAGGTCACCCGCAGCTGGCGCAGGTTGCTATACAAATGGGTCGGAATACAGCTAAAAACTTTATGGCGATGGCAAAAGGCAAAAACATAAAGCCATTTAAATATTTTGACAGGGGCGATATGGCTATTGTTGGCCGGCATAATGCCGTTGTTGACCTGTTTAAGCATAAAGTGCACCTGAGCGGTTTTGCCGCGTTGTTTGTATGGTTATTTATTCATTTGATATCATTAGTAAATTATAATAATAAAATTAAAACATTGTATAACTGGGCTGTGGCGTTTTTGACAAGAGATCAGGCTTTAAGGATGATATTCAGAGGAGGGAAAAACAATACGGATTAATAATTATTAGCTAAATTAAATTATTGATAATACTTATTATTAGATATTAAATCCGAATTGCTTATTACATTTGCCCATAAATGGGGCAGTGCCTTATTCAGGTAGCTGCCCCATTTTTTATTTAAAATTATATGTCATATAAATGCAGTTTTTGCCCGCTAACTAAAATAGCTTAACTTAAGTTCGCTATTATATACCTGACCTTGCCTTTTTATATACAATGAGAGTTAATTTTATTAACGGTTTAATTTTACGCTCGGCTGCTTTGTCATACAGGCAAAAGCTTGGGAAAAATAGTTTACTTACTTTATGGAATAACAGGCTAATAAAGGAAAGTATTTATATAGCAAGCAAATCGCTTTATAACGAACTTGACATTTTGTTTGCAGGCGACGCGTCCCATGCCAAAGAAGCTCAATTATTATCAAGTTTTTATAAGTACATGGCGCGCATGGCAAACAGGGCCACGCCGTTTGGTTTGTTTGCTGGTTGTTCGTCGGTTTATTGGGGAGAAATCAATAAGGTAAAACTTTCGGCAAAATTCAGAAAGTATACTGTGCCTGATGCTGTGGTGAGCTTCTCACTCGCCAAACAAATTGAAAGCGCCAATGAGCTATTGGCCGGCTATAAGCTTAATAATACACTTTATAAAGTGGGGGACGATTTACGTTTTATTACTTATCAGATTATTGATGATCAAAGAATTTACCAGGTAAGTGCGCTTGAAAGTAACAACGTGCTTGATGAGATAATTAATGTCATTGGCGATGAAATATGGAACAAACAGCAATTGCTGGAAAAGTTTCCGGATTTTGAACAGGATGATTTTATTGCCTTTATTGATGACCTTATAGAAGGGCAGTTACTAAAACCGGCGTTTGAACCGGCAATAGGTTACGATTTTCCTGTCTTTTTGCAAAAAACGGACGATGCCGGGTTAAATAATACCGTTAATGAATTAATAAATCTGATTAACGAAGTAAATAATTATCATCCTGATAACCCAAACTGGTTTTCGTTTTACACTCTCATCGAGCAGCTTACTAACCATATAACCGGGCGCGAGCTCAAAGATCAGATCCACATCACCAGGTTTAATGAGCTGAACGAGCGGGAGCTTGATAAATCGCTCCAATGGAAAATAGGAAAGGGCATCGCTTTATTGAATAACCTGAATCCGCCGGTGCCCAATAAAAGGATAGAGCAATTTAAGAACAGGTTCAGGAAAAGGTATGAAGAACAGAGTGTGCCGCTTCTGGAGGCATTTGATACCGATACCGGAATTGAATATGGGCAATGGTATGAGCATGAAACCCTTTTTACTGAAGGCTTGTATGCAGGGAGTGAGGGCGCTCCTTCGTGGGTAGATTATACAGAGATTGATTTTAAAATGCTTGACCTGCTCAATCGTGCCAAAATAGAGAAACAATATAAGGTTATTATCCCCAATAATTTTGTCAAAGAGCGGAGCACAGATAACCTGCCTTTTTCTATGTGCGCGCTTTTCCAGGTTTTTGATAATGATCTTTTATTTCTTGAAAGGGTTACTGGTCCGGGAGCCTTAAGCATGATAGCCCGGTTTGCCATGGGGGATGCTGAAATATATAAAACAGGTTTGGATATAGCAACAAAAGAGGCTGATAACAGTCCCGACGCGATGTTTGCCGAAATAATTCACATGCCTGAGGAGCGCATCCTGAACGTTATGATGCATCCGCAGTTTTGGCCTCATGAACTGGCTTATATTGATGACGCTAAAGGTAAATCAGTTTTGCGGCTTGATGATATTTATATCAAGCTCGAGCAAAACGTATTTAAATTGTTTTCAAAAAAACATCAGAAGGAAGTGATTCCGAGATTGAGCAGCGCTTACAATTATAACCGGTCGCAACACCCTATTTATACCTTTTTGTGCGATATTCAACATCAGCGCGGTAACGGAAGCCTGAGTTTTAACTGGGGAGCGCTCGCAAATGATTATGTGTTTTTTCCGCGGGTTGAAACCGGCTTTGGCCTCATCCTGCACCGGGCTACCTGGAAGTTTAACCCAGCCATTTTAGACGAGCTTTGCAAGGCCGAAAAATTCACAGATAAATTTTGCGATCTGTTTGGTAGCTTTAGTAAACAATGGCTGCTACCCGACAAATTTTATATTGTAAAAGGCGATAATGAATTGCTTATTGATACCGGAAATGAGATAAGTATGCAGGTACTTTCGAAAGAAATAGCAAGGCAAGCCCCGATTTTGATTTTCTCCGAATGTATTCATCTTGAGCATGAGGCTGTTGTAAAGGATGCGGAAGGAAACCCTTACATGCATCAGTTTGTAGCGCCCTTTCATTTCGACAGACCATTAACTCCTCCTTATTTTCAATATGTAGAAAATACGCTGCAGCGAAACTTTTTTCCGGGCAGCGAGTGGCTTTTCATCAAGTTATACCTCAGTAGTAATATTGCCAACGAGGTGTTGTTAAAGCTTGATGAGTTATTAAATTACTCGGCTGAGATTAAAATAAAACAATGGTTTTTTATCAGGTACCATGATCCTGATAACCATATCAGGGTAAGGGTTAACCTACTTGATGAAGTTGATTTTCAGGAGGTTTATCTGGCCATACGGGAGGTGCTGTCGCCATTTTTATTAAGCGGGCAAGTTCATGTTGTGCAACTTGATACTTACGTGCGCGAGCTGGAACGTTACGGGCACCAGATTGAACAGGCTGAGGGGCTTTTTTGCATCGAAACTGCGTTTTGTTGCAATGTATTCAGGCTGCTTGAAAGTAACCGTTATGATACTGAAGACTGGCTCCTGATTTTTTGGCTCATCAAAGATTATCTTAACCTGATGAGTGCAGACCTTGCCGATCAGCTGCAATTTGTTGAGCGACAACAGGCTTACTTTTTTACCGAGTTTGAGGACAAGGCAGTTAAAATACAGATTGACCAGCTATACAGGAAATATCATGGCAGCTTAAATAACCTGCTATTGGCGTATGATGACCTGCTTCAGCAAAAAAGGAAACGGGTTGAATTGTTGCTTCAAAAGTATAACATCAACTGGAATGCCAAGTTTTTAAGCAGTATAATCCATATGGCCGTTAACCGTTACTTCAGTACACAACAACGCCTGCATGAGTGCATCCTTTACGGGTTGCTTTTAAAATTTCTCAAATCGGAGAAAGCCAGAAGGGGGAAACCATAGTCTATTTAAACATTTTGTTATTGAGCAAAGCAAAAAAGCCGTCGCGGTAAGTAACCCCAATGGGAACTTTTTCTTTGAGCTTATCAAATATTACCATGTTGCCGTCTATCGCTTTGATGCGCTTTAAGGCTATGATATATGATTTATGGGTACGTGCAAAATCTTCCTGCGGCAGGCTGTCGGCCAGGGTTTTCATGCTTACCAGCGAAATGTGTCTTTCTGTTTCAGTAAAAACCGAGCAGTAATTTTTAAGCCCCTCAATGTAAATTATATCGTCAAAGTTTATCCTTACAATTTTACCACGATCTGTTTTCAGGTAAAACGAATCGGATTTAGGCTGCATGTCAACTACTTGCGATGGTTTGTTTGCTGCAAGTAATAAAAGTTTATCAAGTGCCTTTTGCGCGGCCTGCAAAAATCTGTCAAAGGCGAAAGGCTTGAGCAGGTAATCAAGTACATTGTTCTCGAAACCTGCAAGTGCAAATTCACTAAAAGCGGATGTTATGATAACTTCAGTATTTTTAGGCAGCATCTTAATCAGGTCGATGCCCGAAAGTTCGGGCATATTTATATCAAGAAATATGAGGTCAACTGCCGATTCTTTCAAATACAATAACGCCTCTATCGGATTTGTAAAGGTTTGAGTAAGATTAATAAAGGGCACTTTTGATATAAAATCGCTTAAAATATCAATGGCGTAAGGTTCGTCCTCAACTATAATGCAATTAATTACTTTCATGATATCTTAAAGGCATAATAAGTTTACACTCATAGCTATTATGTGTTTCAGTTACCAATAGTTCATATCCATCACGGCCATACTCATCCGTTAATCTTTCGCGGATATAATTCAGCCCTATCCCGTTTGATTGTACTTTATTTACGCTGTTATTGTTTTTATAATTAAGCGAGTAAAAATGCAGTTTTCCATCTTCAACGGTAATGTTCAAGACCGCCTCTTTAGTATTTTGATTGAAAATGCCGTGCTTAAACATGTTTTCGATAAGCGTAATTAAAATCAATGAAACTACCCTATACGGCGTTAAAACGTTTTCGATATTGATGTTCATAAAAAAAGCTTTGCTCCGGCTTTCATGAATTTTTATGAAATCTTTAATGTAGGCCAGTTCACTTTCAAGACTGCTGTATCCATCCTCATTTTTAGTTAAGGCATAACGCATGATATTTGATAATGTAATAATTGACTGCCCAACCTCCGGAAGCTTTTTATAAGTTTCAGCATATAAAAATCCCAGGGTATTGAATACAAAATGCGGGTTGATCTGTGATTTTATTACATTTAGTTCTGCCTGTAGTGCCTGTTTTTCTAACTTTTGTTGTTGCTCAAGCATTTGCACTTTTTCAAGTCTGTGCTGGGCGGCCTCCCGCTCTTTTAATATTACTTCTCTCGCGAAGCCATAAGCTGCGCCCATCGCCGCGAAGTAAATATTGCGCATAACAAAAGTTAGAATGCGATTAGGAGTTCCGTAAATTTTAAATGAGCCATGCTGAAAAATGATAAGCGAAAATGCTTTCAAGTAGGCAGCTAATACAACTATCAACACCGAAACAACAAAGCTTGCGACTACTAATAGCAATTTGTTGTTGATTCTTCTTTTTAAGAATTTGTAACCGGCCCCAATAGCATAAAATATTCCGGCATTAATCATGAAAGCAACAATAGTACTAAGAAACTCCACTTTCATGCCGGCGAAGTAAGCAATCACCTCTTCATAAAGCAGATAAACAATCCAGAAAATCAGGTGCTGAAATATTGCCTTTTGGGTTTTCTTATTCACTGTAAAAGTCCTCTTGTTATTTTTTTTCGTCACGCTTAAATGCCGCTTTGGTCATTCGGAAACGGGCATTGGTACTAATTTTTTTCTCTGTAAAAGGCTGTTAACCACATTTATATTATAAAGGTTAAATAATCAACAATCCATAGCCATTTAAAAGTTTAAAATTATGAAAAATCACGACAAAGCCGCTTTACCAAAAATCCAAATTAAACAAGTGCAGGTATTAAACAGGGCTTTTACCGGCAATGCAACAAAATATGGTAACCAGGCAGGGTTTATTATGACGCAAACAACCACTGATACTATTCCAACTAATACAGTTACAGGTATTATTTAATTGGGCCATCCCTGATCGTGGTACCAGTTACGTGAATTGAACCGAACGTTTTTCATAAATCAGGTTATTTAGCAATAGCCAGCTGTCATGAAAGCAACAAAATTATCTGAATTATATAAATTTTCATCGGGCTTGATGTTAAGGTTTCCTGCTTTTGATAGCAGTGAAGTGTTAACGGCTGATGATGTCAGAAAATTTGCTAAAGATGAATTGTTTATGCAGGCGCTTTGGCTTACCTCTAAAGATTTGTATGAAGCTGTTTTAAATATTGATGATGTAAGCGATCAAAAAAAAAGGGAAAAGCTTGAAATAACTCTTACCAAATTTATAAACCGAAGCGCGACTGGTGCCAATCCGTCGGGATTGTTTGCGGGTTGCGCCGCGGTTAATTGGGGTGAACGTACCGATTTGCAGCTCGGTGATGTTTATCAGCACGTAAGGCTAAATGTTGCTGCTGCTGTCAATATAACGCATAGGTTTTTAGATGATGAATTTATAAGATCATTACTGAATTACAGGGTAAATAAAACATTGTATACGCTAAATGGGGCTTATAGTAAGATTGATTATCAGACTTTAAACTGTGGCAAGTATAAAGCCTCGTCGGTAAAAATATCTGATGATCTTCAGTCGGTTATCCGGTTTTGTGATGATTTCAGGTCATATGATTCAATAAGGTCATTTATAATGCAGACACTTGGGAAAACCGGGGAGTCTGCTTTAGTTTTTTTGAACCAGTTGATTGAAAACCAGGTTTTGTGGAGTGAACTTGAACCTTGCTGGGAAGGTAAAGAATACCTTGACCAGGCTATTGAAATTTTTACCCGGTTAGAAAAAAAAAGCGCGAAAGCGGAAGCCTGTTTATCATCACTAAATGCGATTAAGGGGGTGCTGTCTGGCACCGATAGTGTAATTACGAAAAATAATAAGGTAGCTATGATTTTGAAAGATTTGTCAGGGGACGCCTCACAGGGGACACTGCTGCAGGTAGATTATTTTAGGCAGGGAGCTTCGGCTACGCTTGATAAAGCTTATGCCGATCAATTGCTTGACGCTATTGATATGCTCAACCGGATTTCACCCAGGCATCAGAGTAAAAATTTAAAAACATTTATAAAGCGTTTTAGTGACCGCTATCATGAGCAGGAGGTTCGACTAACAGATGCACTGGATCTTGAAAAAGGCATCGGTTACGCAGGCAAGCGGCATACAGAATCGTCGGGCCGTACGCCAGATCATAAAGATCCTCAATATACTGATGCTGTAAAGTGGCTTATCGGCCAAATTGTTAATAATCCTGGGCAGGAAGTTATTCAATTACAAAAATCGCAGTTTGAGAACGCTAAAATCTGCGATGATGAATTGCCGCCAAGCTTTTCGGTAATGTTCCGTATTTCGGGGCATGACGAGCCTTTGCTTTATCTTGAACATTGCGGCTGGCCGGCAGGTACTGCCATGCTTGGCCGCCTGGCGGGTGCCGATCGAAATTTTGGACAGATTCTTGAAGAGATTGCCGAAACAGAAGCACGTATTTATGAACCGGCCATAGTTGCCGAAATTATACATACACCGGATGACAGTTTGGGAAGTTTTACATCCGCACCGTATCGGAACTCCTCGGCGCAAACACAGGTAAGTGCCGGTGAACAGGAGGTTAACTTAACAGATCTATTGATATCTGTAAAAGGGAACAGTATTATATTACGCTCAGCTAAACTGGGTAAGCGGATCATCCCCCGGTTAAATAACGCATATAATTATGGCATGACGTCCTTGCCTGTATATCAGTTCCTGGCCGACTTGCAATGTCAGGATTCAAAATATCAGCTTGGTTTTAATCTCGACATATTGCCTAAGTTGGGGGTAACCAGAACACCAAGAGTGGTTTACGAGGGTGTAATATTAGCCTTAAAAACATGGTATATGACTAATGCCGATTTACAACAGTTGGCAAAAGACTTAGCTGCTGATTACGATTTGGCCTGGGCAAAGTTTATTAAATACTGGGATTTGCCCGATGCTTTTGTTTTTACAGATACCGATAGTGAATTAGTTGTGCATACCGGTAGCCGACTTGAAGTTGCGGCTTGGCTTTCATCGTGCAAAAAGAAGAATGAAGTTGTTTTGCACGAATATATCGGCGAACGCAAAAACATTGTTCTTAAAAAGAAAGACGAAAAGCTTATCGGAAACCAATTTGTAGCTGTTTTAAAACGTGGCGAAAAAACAACCGGTAAGTATGGAAATATGATGCCAGTAAGCACAAACGCGGCTAAAAGGCAATTTTTTCCGGGTGATGAATGGCTGTATGTAAAACTGTATTGCGGTATTAAAACCGCCGAGCAGGTAATTGGTAACGAACTCATACAACTAAGTAAAAAGCTTTATCACGAAGACCTGATAGATCAATGGTTTTACGTGCGATATGCAGATCCAGAACCTCACATTCGCTTCAGGGTTCACCTTGCGTCGGTATTTGCTTTAGGAAGGGTGATTCAAAGTATCAATAGCTCTTTTTCGTCCCTGATTAAATCAAAACAGATCTGGAAGGTTCAGTTTGATACCTATGAACGCGAATTGGAGCGCTATGGTGAGGCATCGATAGAGCTTGTGGAGCAGTTGTTTTTTAACGACAGCCTTGCCGTAGCCAGCCTTATATCAAGGGCCGAAATGACCGAGAACTTTGACGAAGTGAGATGGCTTTGGGGGCTTTTATCAATTGACAGGTTATTGGATGACTTTGACTTTCAGCTTTCTCAGAAAACCGAGCTGATGGAATTACTTGTTGCCTCATCTTACCCCGATGTTAATTATGATAACCTGCTTTCGAAGCAGCTTACCTTTAAATACAGGCACTACAGAAGTCGGATTGAAGGGCTTTTTGCTGAAGGCGCAATAGTTACCGGTGATGACCTGCTCAGGTACCGGAGTTTAAATAACAAGCCAGTTGCTTTATTGCTTAATGAACTCATTTCATCCGGCACTGTACATCAGGATTTGAATCTGCTCGTGATCAGCCTTATTCAAATGAATATGAACCGTTTGTTTAAAATAAGGCAGCGTGTTTATGAGCTGGGCGTTTACGATTTTCTGCTGCTTTATTATAAATCGGTGCTGCAAAATAAAGAATCAATTTATGAAACCAAATATGCCGCAGGGGCCGAAAATGATTTCAGAAGCTGAAATTGATTACATAACAAGGTAGATTACATCTGCAATAAATTAAATAACGGTTAACTACCGGAGCAATACTTTAACCATCCCTACACAAATCACATTAAGCTTTCTGTTAATTCAGGAGGCTTTTTGTTTTTGTAAAATATGGCATTTGTTTTCTTAATAAAAGTTTAACAAAGGTTCCGGTATGCCAGGAACAATATAAATGTATTTTTGAACCTGCTATTGCCTCTGTTATAAAGGCAGCACTTATACAATGGAAAGAAGATCGGCATTAAAAAATATAGGCGGCCTGCTTTTGGCGCCTTCATTGGCACTTGGCAAAACAACAACATCGGCCAAACCTTCGTTACGGGTGGCTCATATTACCGATGTACACCTGAAAGATAAGTTTGATGCGCCCGCGAGATTTACAAGATGCCTGCACCATTTGCAACAACAAACACCTAAAGTTGATATGGTATTAAATGGTGGCGATATTGTTTTTGATATGAATAAAGAAAACATCGGCACTATTAACGATCAATGGAAACTGGTGCAAAACATCATGAAAAATGAATGTAGTTTGCCGGTTCATTATTGTTTAGGTAATCATGATATCTGGTGGTACGAGGATGATAAAGGCCAGGCCATCTATGGCAAAAAATATGCTTTAGATAAGCTGCAGCTTGTAAAACCATACTACAGCATGGTTAAAAACGGCTGGAAAATCATTGTGCTTGATAGTGTGCATCTGGATATTGATAATACCTGGTACATCGGTAAATTAGGCGATGAGCAGTTTAACTGGCTTAGCGACGAACTTAAAACTACAGATGCAAATATGCCGGTAATGGTAATGTCGCATATTCCGATACTCACCGCTTTGCTGATGATTGAAGATAATATTGTAAACAAATGGACAATGCTTGG
Source organism: Mucilaginibacter endophyticus (assembly GCF_003351025.1). Classification (GTDB taxonomy): domain Bacteria; phylum Bacteroidota; class Bacteroidia; order Sphingobacteriales; family Sphingobacteriaceae; genus Mucilaginibacter; species Mucilaginibacter endophyticus. The sequence goes on from NZ_QPCG01000001.1 coordinate 1,243,249, forward strand.
AGGCGATATGCACACCGATACCGCTAAGATTATTAACCTGTTTTATCAGCACCCTAACGTGAAATTATGCCTGAGCGGGCACCTGCACATGCGCGATAAAGTAGTTTATAACAATGTCACTTACCTGTGTAACGGCGCTGTTTCCGGTGCCTGGTGGGAGGGTAACCGTCGCGAAACGGCGCCCGGCTATGGTTTGATTGACCTGTATGCCGATGGTACTTTCGAGGAAAAATACGTGAACTACTAAAATATAAAAAGGGGGGGGACTAAATTAAATAGCCCGCCCCATTGCATATATATGTTGGTTGTTTAGAGCTGGAGAATACTTTTAAACTTTTCGGCATAATCATTAAACTGCGCCATCAATTGCCCGCTTAACTCTTTTTGGTTGCCATTGTGGGTTACTGCCACCATGTTGTTTAGCAGCAACATACTATTGTGTACATCACGTGGGCTTAACTTGCCTGTATCCTTTTGCAATTGATGGTAATTGTACTCAAGCTGATCAGTCAAATAGCTGTTGACGCTTTTTATCAGCTTGTTACCCAGTTTGGCATAGTCAAGCTTATAGGAAGTATCGGCCATGGTAATTTTACCTTGTGCAGCCATAAAATTTGGGTTGATATCAGGCATCACTTCCTCGTATTTATGCAACGCATTAAGTGCAAGATCGGGATGCCCATCCTTTAATAGCCCTGCCGAAAGATCGGAAAAAGCTGATACCATTTGCGGATAAAACATGGTTGTTGATTGCTGATCAAGGTATTTAGCAGTTTTAAAATTGCCGAATTTAAACCTGGTCATCATGTTGCTGTACATCACCAGGCTGTTGGTTTTTGAAAGCTGATCTGCTAATGATGAATCTGTTTTGAATGGTAATAATCGGTACGCAAAACCTTCCTGGTATAAATAAGGCTGTAGCCCAACCATGCTTGTCTGCCCGATAGAGGTGGTAAAGCAAATTGGTCGTTTCCAGTCGTTATGGGCCAGGATGTCAATCATAGCAAGGTTTTCTTTGGTAATGTAATTAGGAGGAAATTTCCATTTCATAGTATCCGTCAATAACCCTTTTTGCTCGGGCGTAATTACCTTGTTTTTCATCACGTCAGCTACATTTACCGCAAGCTTGAAGTTTTTGGTTGGTAAATAGTTTTCGGTAGTGCCGTTGGTATATTCAACCTGGGTGCGCTTATCATCAGAGGTAATAAAATCAAATATATCTTTCACATCAACATAGCCCGGTATTTTGGCATCATTATACCTGATCACATCGCGTGTGCCTAACTTGTATTTATCAAAGTTCATGGTGATAGGCAGGGCTTCGGCCTCGTTTATTTTACGCTGCATCTGCCTTACCGACCAATCGGCACTTAACAGGCTCAGGTTTACGATGCGTACGTCGGGGCGAATATTTTCGACTTCCTGGTCGTACCATAAGGAGTAGGTGTCATTATCGCCCAGATCAAACAGGATAGCGTTTTTAGGGCACGACATTAGGTAGTTGTAAGCCATATCATGAGCTGCCATTTTGGTTGAACGATCGTGGTTTTTCCATTCTTTACTCGCCAATAAAATAGGGCCAACGATGGTGCAAAGTACAAATGCCCCAATCGTTGCGAATCGCGGATTGATCTTTTTAGGTACCAGGTCAATCAACGCGATTAATCCTACACCAATCCAAATAGCGAAGGCATAAAACGAGCCAACGTATGAGTAATCACGTTCGCGAGGCTGTACCGATGGTTGGTTAACATACAACACAATGGCCAGTCCGGTGAAAAAGAATAGTAATGTGATTACCAGCGCGTCTTTTCGTCTTTTTTGGAAATGATACAGCATTCCTAATAAACCAACAACTAAAGGCAAAGCATAAAGCGGAGTATAGGTAACATTGTTTAATACAAACTTGGGTGTATTGGAAGTGTTGTTGAATAAACCCGATGTCCAGTTACCGCCAATGCCGTTCATATTGGTTTGCCCTTCCATATCATCGTCGCTATAACGGCCAACAAAATTCCACATAAAATAGCGCCAGTACATCTGATACATTTGCCAGCTGAACATCCACTTTAAATTATCCGAGAAGGTAGGAGTAGCGTTGTCGCTCAGTTGAAGCCAGTCTCGATAAAATTGGGCATCCTGGGTATAGGTGGTATTCTCCTCTGTCGACCACATGCGGGGCAAAATGCTGGTATGGTCATAAACATAATTAGGTTTGTTATAGGCAATCTCATATTTGTTTTTGCCTTTGCGGTACAGGGGCGTGCCATCGGTAACGTCGGTTATTTTAGCATCAAAGTAGGGGCCGCTTAATAACGGTGTTTCGCCGTATTGGGTACGGTTAAGATATTCAACCATGGTAAACGCATCGCTTGGGTGCGAGTTGTTGAGATTAGTACCAGCCGATGCCCGGATTGGGATATATACAAATGAGCTGTAGCCAAAGTAAATGAACACGATGCAAAGCAAGCCCACATTTAAAAAATGTTTTTGCTTGCGGATGCTGTAACATATGCCTGCTGCTAATGATCCTATTAGCAATAAAAAGAAGAATAAAACGCCACTTCCGAAACCAAGGCCGATTGTGTTCACAAAAAACAGATCGAACCGGGCAGCAAGTGAGATAGTATATCCCCTTATCCCAAACTGAACAAATGCCAATATCAGGATGCTGATAGCGAATGCGATAAGGCCACTTTTGATATTGATTTTTTTATGCCTGCGAAAGTAGTAAACCATAACCAGGGCCGGTATAGTCAATAAGTTAAGCAGGTGAATGCCTATGGAAAGGCCAATGACATAGGCGATGAACACCAGCCACCTGTCGGCCCTTGGCTCATCTGCAACTGCATCCCATTTTAAAATTGCCCAGAATACCACCGCGGTACATAACGATGACCAGGCAAAAACAATGGTTTCAACCGCCGAAAACCAAAAGGTATCGGTAAAGGCGAATGCAAGGGCGCCGGTTAACCCGGCACCCATTATTTGTAAGGTTTGGGTTTTGTTTAGTTGGGAATCTTTTATAGCGAGGAGCTTTTTGGCAAGAGCGGTTATACTCCAAAATAAAAACATAATGGTAGCGCCGCTGGCCAATGCCGAACCAAGGTTGGTGAAGTAGGCCACTTTAGTCCTCTCGCCCATGGATAGCAGGGAAAAAGCCTTACCTATCATAGCAAAAAGTGGGTATCCGGGTTGGTGCGAAACCTGGAGCTTATAGGCACAGGAAATAAATTCGCCGCAATCCCAAAAGCTTACAGAGGGCTCTAAAGTAAGAATGTAAGTTAGGGATGCAAGGGTAAAACAAAGCCAGCCCAAAAGGTTGTTGATTTTGTTGTAGTTCATGATAAAGTGTAAAAGTTTTTTCAAATAGTTAATACCAAATTAGGGCTTAAAATTGGTAACGTATTGAAATTTAACACTTTTAACAATTATTAACACTTGATGGGCCGAAGTGTTAAATGGTTGTTAAAACAAACTGTTCCATCAAATAAGCGTTAAGCTTTAATTGTTTTTTATTCGGAAGCTAACGTTTGTGTTATGAAGATAGAGAAGTTTTATGACCAGCTTTATATATGGGTGATCCGTTATGCACCCAGTTTTTTGATAGGTTTAGTGGTTTTGTTTATAGGTCTTTGGATGATTAACCTGCTGTTAAAATGGTGGCAGGCGCACATGCAAAAAAAGGAAATAGATCCTACCATAAAGCCGTTTTTGCAAAGCCTTGTAGGGGTTATACTCCGTGTGTTGCTAATACTGGGCGTGGTGCAGATCATGGGAATCCCTATAACGCTGTTTACCGCATTGGTTGGCGCTTTTGGTGTGGCGGCCGGTTTAGCACTTTCGGGTACGCTGCAAAATTTTGCCAGCGGGGTGCTTATCCTGTTGCTCAAGCCTTTTGTTGTAGGCGAAAATATCATAACCCAGGGACTTGAAGGAACGGTTACTGCCATCCAGATCTTTTATACCATTGTGAAAACTTTTGATAATCGGATAGTTATCGTTCCTAACGGAAAATTATCAAACGAGGTGATCATCAACATCAGCAGGGAAGGTACCCGGCGGCTGGATATTGAGCTTAAGTTTGCCAATAATATTGATTATAATCAGGTAAAGTCGGTTATTGATGCGGCTATTAATAAATCAGAGAATATATTGGAGTCGCCTAACCGCAGGATTGGCGTTGCCGGATTAGATCCGGATGGTTACCGGGTAGGGGTGAACGTATGGGTACATGCCCATGGTTTTCAGGATACGAAGCTGGCCGTTCAGGAAAACATTTTGCAGGATATCAAAGCGGCAGGAATAAAGATCCCCGGTCTATAATAAGATAAAACATGGATAATTTAGAAAACGGCATTACGGTAATTGTGGAAACGCCCAAAGGCAGTGGGCACAAGTATGATTACGATACCGCGACAAAGCAGTTTAAACTTAAAAAATTATTACCTGCCGGCATGGTGTTCCCTTTTGATTTTGGGTTTATACCCAATACCATTGGGGGCGATGGCGATCCGCTGGATGTGCTGGTGATATCAGAGATAAATACTTTTCCGGGTTGTGTGATTGATTGCAGGTTAATAGGTGCTTTTAAGGTAGAGCAAACCAGCCCCGAGGGAAAGCGTTACCGTAACGACAGGCTGTTGGCGGTACCTGTGGCGTCAAAAATTTTTACCGATCTGCATGATGCGGCGCAATTGCCGCATAGCCTTACCGACCAGATTGAAGCATTTTTTACCAATTACAACCGCCTTGAGTCAAAAGAATTTAATTTGATGGAACGCCTTGGGGCAGAGGGCGCTATGGAACTCGTGAATAATGCCACTACCGGTTACGAGTAGTTTTAGGGCAAATTTTATAAAACTCAATCGCGATTGGCCTGTATTATTTATAATAAACATTGTTGAATTTAAATATAGCTACTATGAAAGCTCAACAGGATTTTAAGAATAATGCTAATACACAAGGCAAATCAACTGCCGATCGTGCCTTTACTAACCACAATGATGCGCAAAAACGAAAAGGCATCAGTAACGCGGGCGGGCAACGTTCCGATCAAACATCAAGCAGGGACAGCGCCCATCATCCGGAAAAGAAAAAAGCATAACATTGTTATTTTGTGCAAAACGCCTTTGCTTACCAGGCAAAGGCGTTTTGCATTATAGATAAATTAGTATCTCTATTACTTGTATAAAGTTAAACAGTCACAGTTTTACGTGCTTCTGCCTCGTCCCGGCTCATTTGTTTTATATGCTCACGGTGTTTCAAGCCCCATTCGCGCATTTCATTAATGACATTACCCAGCGAATTGGCATATTCCGTACGTTCATAAATTACGGTTACCGGAGTAGTATCATAAACTGTTCTCTTAATAAAGCCGTTCAATTCCAGGTCCCTTAGCTCTTTAGAGAGTACCTTGGGTGTGATGTTTTCCAGATCGCGCTGAAGTTCCTTAAATCGTTTAGGGCCGGTCATCAAACTTACCAGCATCAATAATTTCCATTTGCCGTTAACTACATAAAGTGTGTCGCGCACGGCGTTTACCGCAGCGTTGCAGGCCTCTTTATTGTGAATGATTTTTCCGTTGTTCATGCTGCTATCCTCAACGATACCGGTATCCTTTAGGATAGTAGTATCTTTTTGAAAGTAAAGGTAGCTAAGTTTGCGGCAAATAATTAATAAAATGAAAGCAACTAAGATTTTTTACTGGATACTGACCGCAATAGTAGCCTTGATGATGGCATTTTCATCATACGCATACTTAACCAAACCCGAAATGACCGCCGCGTTTCATCATTTAGGTTTTTCGGATTATTTCAGGATTGAACTGGCAATAGCCAAACTTATTGGAGCCGTGGCATTATTAGTACCCGTACCGGCAAAGGTGAAAGAGTGGGCCTATGCTGGATTTACTTTTGTATTTGTTTCAGCTTTTATAGCGCACACGGTTTCAGGTGATCCGGTAGCAAACCGTGTTATGCCATTGGTGTTTTTGGTGATTTTGGGAGGGTCGTATTTCCTTTATCGTAAGCAGCGGCAATAGATTGCAAATAATTGAAAACACGTTGTCATTTCGAACCCTTTGAGGGGGAAATAAAGAGGCAAGGGTGAGAAATCTTATACGACATGCGTTATTCGCCCTGCTTGAAACTGCTCGTATAAGATTTCTCCTCACCTCCAACGCATCAGTCCCAGTCGGGTTCGTCGAAATGCCAGAGAGAGATAATACCTACGGTACCAGTAATTTTTCAAATTCCGTACTATCACCTTTAAAAACATTGAAATCCACCACGTGGTTAATGCCATTAACGTGGGCCTTATCTGAGTGCTGCCAAAATTTCCAGTTGGTTTTGTTTGATACAAGCAATTTAGGTTGATAATAATGCGCTATCCAAAGAGTATAACCATCAAAATAACCTTCCAGGTAATCCTGGTAAAATTTAAGGTTGGTGTATATGATAGGCTTGATGCCTGTACGGGTTTCAATAGTTTTGATAAAACTCTCCAATTGCTCCCTCATTTTTTCGGGACTGGTACGGTATAGTCGCTCTATATCAACCACCATGGGCAGGTCGCCTTTTTCGGTTTTTACCGTTTGCAGAAAAAACTTGGCTTGCCATACGCCGCTTTTTTGCGGAAGGAAGAAATGATAAGCGCCGCACATGATTCCCGCTTTTGGCGCTTCTCGCCAGTTACGTTGAAAATACGGGTCGACACTTAATACACCCTCTGTCGCTTTTATAAAAGCAAAGCTTACATGTACGTCGCCCTCGCGCATGGCTTTTACCTGTTTCCAGTTGATGCGGCCCTGGTACGATGATACATCGACGCCATACACTGAGTATCCATCGGGAATATGAATTGCAAAATCCTTGTATTTACGGTAATGTGTATCCTCTCCGGCATCCATGATCCATCGCCAGGTGGCGCTGCCGAATTTCAAAATATACCCATAGTAAAAAGGGGAGAGCAGGACGAGGAGTAAAGCACCGATTGCCACTATCCATGATGTGGAAAAGCCAGACTGTTGTTTTGTTTTGACTACCGGTTTTTTACGGGCAGGCGCTTTCTTTCTTACAGGTGTTGTTTTCTTTTCAGGAGCAGGCACGGGGTAAAATTACGAAAAACGAACCGTTGATTGAGACTGATTACCTTGATTACGCTGATTTTTTAGCTGGATGTGGTTGTCATTACACATTACTTGCTGATATTTATGTAAGATGTTCGGATTTCAGCGGAATCAGCGAAATCAAAAAAATCAACGGTCAGGTTGTGACATTCCCTTAACAAATCAATTTCTATATTTGTAAGGTAAACTTACAAGTTTAACTGATTAATGATATGAGCGACGAAAAAGAGATCCAATTGGCTTCCGAATTGAGGTTTATCATTGGCAGGCTTAGCAAAAAGATCAGGAAAACCTCGGCTACTGCCGAGAAACTTTCATTGACTGAACGATCAACCCTGGCCTTGATATTTCAGTATGAAGAGATCCTGCCTAATGAACTGGCAGCTATGGAAAAGATCACCACGCAATCCATGTCGCAAATACTGAGCAATCTGCTCAACCTCGGGCTCATTAAAAGGCGCATCTCAGAACTGGATAAGCGTAAGGTGATCATCTCCCTTTCGGAAGAGGGGATCAGCCTCATTCATAAATCAAGAAGCGAAAAAGACGAGTGGCTTAACCGGGCCCTTGAGGCTACCTGTACTGCCGAAGAGCAGGAGATACTGAAGAAAGCGCTGGCCCCGCTGGCCAAATTGTTGAATTTTGATTGATTGAACCGACAGCAGAATCAGATGAGCAAGATAACTACATTCAACGCATTTAAAAGCCGCAACTATAGGTTGTATTTTGGCGGGCAATCGGTTTCGTTATTGGGTACCTGGATGCAGAAAACTGCTGTAAGCTGGGTGATCTATTCCCAAACACATTCCAAGTTTATGCTGGGGCTAACCTTGTTCGCCAGCCTTTTCCCATCATTCCTGTTTTCGTTTATCGGAGGCGTAGTGTCTGACAGGTATAACCGCTTCAAAGTGCTGTTATTTACACAGGTAGCATCAATGGTTCAGGCCGTTTTGCTTACATTGCTGGTGTATTTTGGCTATTATTCGGTTTGGGCAATTCTGGCTTTAACGGCTATGCTGGGGCTCATCAACGCGTTTGACGTGCCGGCCCGGCAATCGCTGGTTTACGAGATGGTTGACGATAAATCCGATCTGCCTAACGCACTTGCACTTAATTCATCCATGGTAAACCTGTCGCGCCTGATAGGGCCGGGTATAGCAGGCTTGATCATCGAAAAGTTTGGCGATTCGGTTTGTTTCGGGGCTAACGCGGTAAGTTTTATCGCGGTAATCGGCTCGTTGCTGATGATGCGCCTGCCAAAATTTGCTCCCAAACCCCACGGTAAAAACGTACTTGCCGATCTGAAAGACGGTTTCGAATACATCCAAAACACACCTACTATAAAATTTATGCTGCTGATGCTTGCTACGGTAAGCTTATTCGTGCTACCTTTTAGTACACTGATCCCGGTTTACGCTAAAGATATTTTTAAAGGCACGGCGTCAACCTTTGGAGTGATAGACAGCGTGATAGGGCTCGGCGCTTTTGGCGGCGGGATCTTCCTGGCCTCGTTGAGTGCCGGTACCGATCTGAAAAGGATCCTTGCTATTAATACACTCATATTTGGGGTAGGGTTGATCGTGTTTTCGCACATGCATAATTACCCGGTGGCGCTGTTCTTTGCGGCATTTATCGGTTTCGGTATGATGTCGCAGGTTACCATTGGCAATACCATTATTCAAACTACCGCCAGTCCCGAAATGCGCGGCCGGGTAATCAGTTATTACGCCATGTCCTTTTTTGGGATGCAGCCGCTTGGCGGTTTACTTATTGGCGCGGTATCGCAAAAAATAGGCGTACCGGACACCGTTATGGCCGAAGGCATGGTGGCACTTCTGTTAGGTATTATACACTTTAGCTTTTTAAGACGGAGCCGACTGAAAAAGGCAGCCGCAGCGGCCGCTTTGCAGCAGCAACCTACAGAAGTTATTCCTTAAATATTAAACAATCAAATAACTATGATAACTACAATTGATCAAAACGCAGCATTGGTATTGATAGATTTGCAAAAGTACATTGTACAGTTGCAATGCGCACATCCGATGGACGGTATCCTTCAAAAATCGGCCCAATTGGTTGAAGCTTTCCGCAAAGCCGGTAAACCTATCGTTATTGTTCACGTCGAACCAATCAGCGGTTCATTTAAAACAAGGCGCGATGCCAAAGGTCCCGCCATGACCGAACTTCCCGCCGACTGGAATGAAATTGCTCCCGAAATAAAAACTGAGCCAACCGATATTTTCATTACCAAGAAAACATGGGGCGCTTTTTATAACACAGGCCTGCATGAAGAGCTGCAAAAAAGGGGCGTTACACAAATCGTATTGGCTGGTGTAGCAACAAGCATTGGTGTTGAAGGTACCGCGCGTTCGGCTAATGACTATGCTTACAACATTACCTTTGCAAGCGATGCCATGACCGATATGTTTGCCGAAGCGCATGACCACAGCTTCAAATATATTTTCCCGAGGATAGGTGAGGTAGGTACCACTGCCGAGATCATTGAGAAATTGGGGTAATGCTATTATAAAGAGTGCTCGTATATAGGGCACTCTTTATAATTAAACGCTTAAAAGACCGTTGATTTTTTGTGAGAAGAAGGTTATAAGTATTATTTTTACTAAAACTTAACCTTTTCACAAAATGAACACTACGCCCACAAAGCACATTGTTATTTGTTTTTTCTTCCTTTATGCATTGTCATCCTTTTATGCATGCTCAAAAAAAGATAGTCCACCGCCGCCCCGGGTTGATACAACACCTAAGATTGCTATAACCTCATTAAGTGCAGATTCTGGTGTTTATAATACTTCTATCAACATAACAGGTACGGGTTTCAGTAATGTTGTAACAAACGATAAAGTGTTTTTTAACGGCAAAACGGCAACAATAACAGCTGCTACTACAACACAATTAACGGTGTCAGTGCCTTTGGCCGCAGGCACAGGGAAAGTAAGTGTGAAAGTAAATGACGGGACCGAGGTAAACGGCCCTGTGTTTAACTATAAACAATCATGGATTGTTAGCACGTTTGCCGGAAGCGGTGTAGCCGGATTTACTGATGGCGATGGCACCGGAGCGACTTTGAATCAGCCTGTGGGTATAACGATTGACGGTAATGGTGATTTTTATATCACAGAACAAGGAAATCATGCAGTGCGAAAAATTACAGCAGCGGGGAAAGTAACAACAATTGCGGGTAACGGAAATTCGGGAAAAGCGAATGGAAAAGGAGCCGCTGCCTCCTTTGATCATCCGGCTGGTATAAGGGCCGACAAGGCAGGAAACCTTTATATAGCAGATTATGGCAATAACATGATTCGCAAGATAGATGCATCGCAACAAGTGACAACTATTGCAGGTACAGGGATACAAGGGTTTGGCAACGGGCCGGGATCTTCAGCTACCTTCAGAGGGCCCATAGATTTGGTTCTGAATAAAGCAGGCGAGATCTTTGTTGCCGATTTCGCTAACGAGATTCTCAGAAAAATTACAACAGGCGGTGTAGTAAGTACTTTTTCAAAAATAGTTGTACCTGGTGCTACAGGGTTGCCCAACGCGTTTCATTTTCCATCGGGTTTAGCTATAGATGCTAATGATAATATTTTTGTTGTTGACCAATTGAATTTTATGATTCAAAAAATAACTCCTTCGGGTAATATTTCAACTTTTGCAGGTAGCGGTACAAGAGCGGTAATAAACGCCCAGGGAACTAAAGCTGGATTTTATACGCCATATCAGTTAACCATTGATAAGAATGGGAATTTCTACGTTACAGATATGTACCAAATCAGAAAAATTGATAAAGATGTGAATGTTACACTTTTTGCAGGTGTTACTGATCATGGCTCGGTTAACGGTGCCGCAGCAGTTTCAAGCTTTTATACACCAATTGGAATAGTTACTGATCAAGATGGTAATGTTTATGTGGCTGATACGTCAAACAATCTTATCCGAAAAATCGCATTTCAATAATAATCCAGCCTTACGAAGTTTTAAAATTTCGTAAGGCTTTTCCCTCCGGGCAAAACAATCTTCATGCAATGGGTATTTATAGCTAAATTAGCGGTGCTGTAAGTTGCCGCTGAACGTCTATGAAAAAAATCTCCCTGCTTAAATTCCTGGTAGTTTTGGTTCATTTGCAGTGTTTGTTAACTTGTTTTACAAACAAGGCTTTCGCACAGGCCGATTCGGCAAAGATCACTGTGAATAGTCCGGCGTTTATTCCTCCGACAGTTCAACGCTGGGATGATCGTGTGATGATCGATCTGCAAAATCACCGTACACCTGGCCAAACCGGCTTTTTCATGTTCCTGAGCAAAAATGTTTTGTATGGCGATATTGGCATTCCGGCTGGTTTGTTGGTAGGAGGGATTGTAAGTAACAATAAAGAAATGCGGCAAAACGCGGGTTATGTGGCCAGCAGCACCGCGGTATCATACGGTTTTATGCTGCTGATAAAACATTTGGTAAAACGACCGCGGCCATTTGTTCAAAATATTAATATTACACCGGTTTACCGGGCAGGCGGTACTTCATTCCCTTCAGGACATACTTCATCAAGTTTTGCCACGGCTACCGCCTTATCGGCTGCTTATCCTAAATGGTACGTGATAGCGCCATCGTTCTTTTGGGCAGGGGCTACCAGCTATTCAAGAATGTACCTCGGCGTTCATTATCCAACAGATGTAGCCGCGGGTTTAACATTGGGTGTTGGAAGCGCGGCGGCAATGTCGTTTTTGAGGAAGTAAATATTATCGTTATTTAATAGCTATCTTTATTTATCAAATCTAAATTTATGATTGCCATTCTTGATTTTTTACTCGGATTACTGCTCACCGATTGGAAGCGCATACGAAGGCTTAAATGGAATCGGAATAGATAAGCATATGTTATGGCTTTTTCCAGCTATATCTAATAAAACTTCCACTTTAATGTTAATAATAGGAGGGGTTTATTCAGAGCGATTAGGGAAAGAGTAGATTTCTAAACCTTCTTCGCTCCATGTGGAAACTTGAGATAGTTTGTTTTTGTAGACAGATGATTCCGTCTTTAATTCTTGTTGTATAGTCACTCCAAGCTCCTTGAGTATTTGTTTAACCAAAATGCTTTTGCCATCAGGAATATCTATTACTAATCTTACCATGATAAATTCAAAGACAGAATGATTGCGGAAAACCGTTATGCGGATGTTATCATCACTGGTGCTATGGTTTTTGGATCTTCAGCAATCGATGTGCCCTCGGGCTTCGTTAAAGCGTTGCTGGCCCGATCCGAGTGCCCTGTAGTAATAGCTTCTCATAAACCTGGGGCTTTTTTTTATCGTAAAGTTTGATATAGTGCGGTAACAATACCGACCAGAAGCAAAAAAACCTTCAGTCTTTTCGACTAAAGGTTTTTTTGACATTTTCAGATCATATATTACCAGGATACGTTGGCTGTGTAAGTACTTTTACCATCAACATTCCACGGTGGCAATACTTTTGCGTAGTAATTGCCTGTTAAGGTAACCGTTATATTTGGTCGAGAGGCTTGAAAAGTACATAAAGTATAGTCAAGCTTGGTGATATCTGTTTCTGACAAATTAATGTTTGAACCATTTACGTAGCTTAAAGTTCCGTTACCGGTATTGAAAAAAGCAACCTGAAAATTCATGCCGGTTATCTTTTTTTCATAAGTCTCCGAAGAGGTAGGTAACCAGTTCCCAGGTTTGTTACCACCTAAATATTCTTGTTTTATACGTGTGCGTACATAGCATATCGAAGTTTGGCCGGCAGCTTCAACATAATTGAAAATTTCAAATACAAATTTACGTTGGCTGTTAGGATCTCCGTTTCTTAAAAATTGATATTGATAACGTGCATCAGTTCCGCCTCCGGGAAGCGATGTGCTTTCTGTAGAAAGAGAACCAGATTTAACAACAGATGAAGTGCTTATCGGCACAACCCCTGCTTTGAATTTTAACGTTGCAATTGAGGGGTCTTTTTTAATTTTATTTAACAATGCTTCATCATTATTGGGAACCAAATATTTGTAACCATTATTAAAATAAACAATCGTGTCGGCTATCATATACTCGCCTTTATTGTTTAAAATAGCCCCATAGAATGTGGGAAAGTCGAAGCTGTCGTAAATTCGTGATGCTGATGAATCGCTTCTTAATGAGATAAAATTAAAATCACTTTCCCATTTTGTTAAGTAATTCGAGTCTTTATTAATCAATGTGCTTACGGTTTCTTTAAAAGCGTTGCTGTTTTTAAATACCAGCCTGCCGTTTTTACTTGTAACAGGCGCAGCAGAGATTTTATCTTCATCTTGCACATTTGGGTGAATTTCCTTTTTGCAAGAAAAGATTGTTGTAGCGATAGCAATAAGTGCTAAATTAATAAACAGATTTTTTTTCATGATAATTGTTTAGATATGCAACAAATATAACAAAAAAGCATTTATTTAACTGTTAATAAAATAATAATTAATTATTATTTTATTAACTTAAGTTGAGGGGCCATGAAAAGGGAATAGCGAGTGAGCAAATAAGGATAACTTTGAGTTACCACACTTAAAGCAAACGATCAACCATACAGCCCGACACAGGTGTAACGAATTGATCCAGAAATATCCTGAATCTATCCAGAGGTTTCAGTCTGGAACTGTTCCTGAAAAAGAAATACGGCAAATTCAATGGATGGATGGCTATACGCTTTCTAAAACGGAGGATAAGTTTGCCGCGATAAACAATGGTAATTATTTTGCAGCACCACAAGACCGCCGGAATGATCTTTCGGTAGTGGAGATCTATCAGCTGACCAAGCGCTGGTCGCTTTCAGGTACATTTGTTTACAGTACCGGGCAGGCCGTAACCTATCCACCGGGTAAATACGAAGTAGGCGGTTTAACCACATTCTCCTATTCGGCCCGCGACGCATCCCGTGAACGTCTTTCACCGTCGCGATGACATAAAGGTAAAACAATGGTAAAACATTTTCGATAAGTTCGTCAAAAAAGCTACAAAACTTAATAACCTTAAATGATATGCCCATTGGTTTTTTCTTCTTAAAGTCTTCAAATTGGCTTTAAATGCATAAAAAAAGCCCTTAGCATCGCTGCTAAGGGCTTGAGTTTTTAGTTTTCCTACAAGGGCTCGAACCTCAATCTTCAGAGCCAGAATCTGACGTGATACCATTACACCATAGGAAAATAACAGAACAACTTCGCCACCAAAACAGTGGTAGTTTGTACAGTGCAAATATATTAAATATGCAAATTGGTGTAAAGTCAATTTAAAAAAAGCCGCAGCTCATTTTACTGAACTACGGCTTTTTTACAGTAGGATTATTCGGGATTAGTCTTCGTTTACGAATGAACGCAGCATCCAGGTATTTTTCTCGTTAAACTGCATGAAACGGTTAATCATATCATTAGTGCCGTCGTCACCAGCTTCTGCGGTGATATTCAGTATTTCGCGTTCCATTTTAATTAATGAGGCCAGGTCATCAATAATAGCTTTAACCATCAGGGTATCTTTCAAGCCAATAGTCTGGATCTCTTTGATGCTTGATGTTTCGATATAATCTTTAAAAGTACTGATAGGAGGTTTGCCAAGGCTCAGGATCCTTTCGGCAAGCTCGTCTATGGTGACCAATGCCGCGGTATACAGTTCTTCAAATTTCAGGTGGAGGGTAAAAAAGCTTGTGCCCTTAACGTTCCAGTGGCAGCCGCGCAGTTTTTGGTAATGGATATGATAGTTTGCCAACAGATCGTTCAGGTGGTCAACTACCGGTTTTACTTTAACTTCTTCAAGGCTTATTTCTTTTGCGTCCATAAATAATAGTGATGTTTTTAAGTGTAACATGCCGCTGCCGGCAATGTTTGGCAAAGGTAAACAGTTTTGATTTTAATGAGCATATTTGCAACTTTATGACTTCGCTTTTACCCTTCATCAGCAAAACTTACCAGGCCCCGGTTTGGCGTATGGAAATTGACGAGATCAGCCAAACGCTGTTCCTCGAAATAAGGGATCATGCCAATAAACAGGTTAGTTTTTCGGCCCTTGGCTTGCAAAACGGCGATGTTTATTTTGAAGGTTTTACCACGCCCGAGCGCTGGCTTACCGGTATTGAAGCCGCCTATGATGGTGTTTTACTACTGCATAATTACCAGTCGGCAACAGGGCCGGTGCATAAAGGTATTACCGCTATTGAAGCTGTATCGGGCAAAGAATTGTGGAGTAATTTTACTTTAGCCTTTGATCATCTGTCTGTCCATGGCCCTGTGGTTTATAATGCCCAGTTACAACCGCGGAAATTATTGTTAATTGATGTAAAAACGGGGGCTGCTTTAAGAGGGTATGAACCGGTTATTGATCAACCTCGGGATAATCAGATCGTCAGCCCCCAACTGTTGCCCGCAGCGGAAGTAAATAATTTATATTTACCGCTTAGCGTACATGCAAATGCGATTCATTATATCAGCTACAATAGTTTCAGAATTGTATCTTTGCACACGCTTTTGCAGGAGCATCTTGAACAGCACTTGTTTGTATATAACGAGGAGGGTACCCTTTTGTATCATGATTTGTTACACAACGCTATACAAAAAATGCAACCCGAGGCGTTTGTACTACATAATAATCAGCTTATCTATTTAAAAAACAGATCGGGCTTAATAGTGTTGAAATTGTAATTTACTGTATTTATAAATTATCATGAAATTTAAGATTTTATTATTGGTCACTCCTTTACTTACATTCTCCATATCACTTTTTGCTAACCCGCTTGCCGACTCAGTTGGTGTTGAAAACCTTAACGGCAAAAAGGTAATTGTTCACAAGCTCGATCCAAAAGATAACTACTACTCAATAGGTCGCCGTTACAACGTTAGCCCTAAAGCCATTATACAATTCAACAATAATGCGCCGCTTAAAATCGGCGGTACAATAAAAGTTCCTACCGAGTTGCCTTTTTCTGGCGAGTCCGCGCCTGCTGCCCAACCCGCAAAACAGGTAGCGACAGCTACTCCGCCGCCGGTGCAACAGCAAAATAAGCCTGTTACACAAACTCCGGTTCAGCAAAATAAACCGCAGGTTCAGCAACAGGTAAGCTCACCTGCACCTGTAGCACAAACTGCAGTAGCCAAAACGCAGCAGGCAGTTGCTGATACTGTTAAAAAAGTAAGTATGCTTAATGTGCAGCAATACAAAGTATCAGCAGGAGAGACGTTATATTCTATCGCTAAACGTTTTAATACTTCTGTAGATGATATTAAAGCACTTAATAAACTAAGTTCTGATTCTGTAGCCCCCAACCAGGTTATTAACGTGCGCACCGGTTTACCTCCTCAGGAAACTAAAGAGCCGGTAATGCAACGCGACTCGACTACCGTTGTAGCACAACAGGATACTACAGGCGGCGACCATGGCAAAGCCAACCGTTTTGGCCTGTACGAAAAAATTGAAAAAGGTGTAGCCACCTGGATGGATGATGCCGGCTTAGATCCTAAAAAGGAACTGGTACTGCACCGTACAGCGCCAATTGGCACCATCATTAAAATTACAAACCCTATGAACAATCATACCACCTTTGCAAAGGTTGTTGGCCGTTTTACCGATAACGAAACAAACAAAAATGTTTTGATCATCATGACCAAAAACACTGCCGACGCTTTAGGTGCTTTAGACAAACGTTTTCAGGTAAATATCAGCTACGGTAGCCCGAATGAATAAACCTTATATTATTGGAATTGCCGGCGGAAGCGGCTCAGGCAAAACCTTTTTCTTAAAGTGCTTTTTAGAACATTTTACTGCCGACGAGGTGAGCCTCGTATCGCAGGATGATTATTACATCCCGGTAGCACATAACATGACGAAGGAAGAAAACAAAGAGTATAACTTTGATCTTCCTTCAACTATTGATCACGAACATTTTCAGCAGGATATCAGCAAGCTTTTAAATAAGGAAGCTATCCTGAAGCAGGAATATACTTTTAATAACCCCGATGCTATCCCTAAAATGATAGAGATCAAGCCGGCACCTATTTTGATAGTGGAAGGTTTGTTCATTCTGCATTTTAAAGATATTGCCGAGTTGCTTGATCTGAAGGTTTTTATCGATGCTGATGAAGATGTAGCGCTGCAGCGTCGTCTTAAACGCGATTTGATAGAGCGTGGCTATTCGCATGATGATGTGATGTATAAATGGATCAACCACGTTGTACCGGCTTATAAAGAATACCTGCTGCCCTACAAAGATGAGTGCGACCGTGTGATCACCAATAATACTCACGTTGCAGAGGATATTATGGTAATTACCGAAGAGATCTCGGCCGATTTAAGGAAGAAGCTTTTTTAATGCGGATTATTGCCTAAGATATTTTTGAGGGCATTGTCATAATCTGTTTTGGTGATAACCCCTGCATCAAATTGGTTTTGCAGGGCCCGAAGTTTAAGCGCGTTTTCGGTTGTATAACCCGGATAGCCCGGTTTATAATAATCTAAAGGCGCTTTTTCTTTTTCAAACGCCCATACAAGCGCGCAAATCCAGCCGATGATGGTCCAGCCAAGAAACAGGTTAAGCAGGAAAATTAATTTAAAGTCGGCCTTTTCGCGGGCTATAATGGCTGGTATAAAATATAGCAGTCCGGCTATGGCCATGCCAATCATCCCTACTATTCCAAACATGAAATCCATGTTTTAAAGATAGTGTTTCTCATATTGCAAAACTATTGTCATTTCGAACGAATGGGCAGGGGATTGAGGGCTGTCATGAGGAGAGATCTTATACGCAAGGTGTTTAAACATTGCCTGTTCATTAACATGACGTATAAGATTTCTCCTCACTGCAATCGCACGAAGGCTCTCCCGCTCGTTCGTTCGAAATGACAATAAGGTTAGTAATTTCGGGCTTATTTAAACCATTATCTCCGGTACATCCCCCTCAACAATAAGTTTACCGGCTGTGGCCTGTTTAATTTCTTCAACACTTACTCCCGGCGCTCGCTCCATAAGCCTGAAACCGCCTTCGGGCAATACATCAAATACACCCAATTCGGTCACTATTTTTTTAACGCAGTGAACACCAGTGAGCGGTAAACTGCATTGGGGCAGAAGCTTTGATTCGCCTGCCTTGTTTACCTGTTGCATGGCCACAATAATATTCTCTGCGGATGCCACCAGATCCATAGCGCCACCCATACCTTTAACCATTTTGCCGGGAATTTTCCAGTTAGCGATGTCGCCGTTTTCGGATACCTCCATAGCACCAAGAATGGTGAGGTTAACTTTTTTAGCCCTGATCATCCCAAAGCTCATGGCCGAATCAAATATAGCTGAACCAGGCAGCATGGTGATGGTCTGCTTGCCCGCGTTGATAGTATCCGGATCTTCCTCGCCCTCAAAAGGAAAGGGTCCCATACCCAGTAAGCCATTCTCTGATTGCAATACTACATCCATGGTATCAGGTATGTAATTGGCTACCAGCGTAGGTATGCCAATGCCGAGGTTAACATAGTAACCATCTTTTATTTCCTTCGCTATTCGCTTTGCGATGCCTTGTTTGTCAAGCATAAGTTTTTTCATTTAAACCATGTCATTGCGAGGAGGAACGACGAAGCAATCTCGTAGCTATACAGATCGGACATGCATTGGCTACGAGATTGCCACGCTACGCTCGCAATGACATATTCTTTATTGTTTGTTCCTCACCGTTACATGTTCAATCCGTTTCTCATAATCCACACCTTTAAAAATCCTGTGTACATAGATACCGGGTGTATGAATATGATCAGGATCAAGCTCGCCGGGTTGTACCAGTTCTTCTACTTCGGCAATGGTTATTTTACCGGCCATGGCCATTACAGGATTAAAATTGCGGGCGGTAGAACGATATACCAGGTTCCCCATGGTATCGCCCTTCCAGGCTTTTACAATGGCGAAATCGGCATCAAAGGCCATCTCCATTAAATAATCCTTACCGTTAAAATTGCGTACTTCCTTGCCTTCAGCCACTTCGGTACCAATACCTGCAGGAGTAAATATGGCTGGCATACCATAGCCGGCAGCCATACAGCGTGTAGCCAGCGTACCTTGTGGTATCAGCTCAACCTCCAGTTCACCGCTTAACAGCTGGCGTTCAAATTCGGCGTTTTCACCTACGTACGATGAGATCATTTTTTTTACCTGGCGTTGTTTCAGCATCAGGCCGATACCAAAGTCATCAACCCCGGCATTGTTGGAGATGCAGGTTAGATGTTTAACCCCTTTTTTTACCAGCGCCGCAATACAATTTTCGGGTAATCCGCATAAACCGAAGCCGCCCAGCATAAGGGTCATGCCGTCGGTAATGTCGCGGATAGCCTCATCGGCACCACTAACTACTTTATTCATATATTATAATTGGTTATCGTAAATGTACTAAATATGCTTTACAGATAGCTGTAAACAGATAACGTAAATAAAGTTTCGTCATTGCGAGGAGGTGCGACGAAGCAATCGCATGCTATACAGAGCGAGCGGCTATGCTTCTGTGCGGTTGCCGCGCTATCGCTCGTAATGACATAAGCAGATTGATTTATAGGTTTAATAAAACAATTAGAAAATTATTTTATTAATAATTAATACATCAAATATCAAAACCTATGGAATTAAGAGATGAAGAGTTGAGCAGCGATGAGCTTAATCGCCCCGAACAGGAAGAGAACAAACCTAACGCATACCGTGTGGAGGATGATCATAACGAGGAAGAAAAAGACCTGAAAAGGAGCTACCTGTTTGGTAGTTCGGAAATGAAAAGCCCGGACGATGAAGGCATGGAGGGTAAAGGTATGGGCGGGCAAAATTTCGGTCAGAACAACATTACCCCGGCAGGAAATGATAAAGATAATCCATCGCAAATGGCTGGTAATAACCACGAGTACTTTAACCGCACTCAGCCCGCCGAAGAACACCCGGAAAACAGCAATTTTAAAGATCCTAACCAGGCAGGGAATGCCAATTACAGCGATGTGATCAGTGCTTCGCAAAACGGCAGGTCAGACGAGGATACTGGCGAAACTGAAACCGATGATAAAAAGCCCAACCCACAACAGCCATACCAGGAAGGGACTGCCGATGACGACGGTTATAGCGAAAAGAAACAGCAAACAAATATCCCCGGCCCTAACGAAGTGCCTGATCAGCAGAAGGTAGGGGAGTAATAATATCTCTTAATAAATCCATGTCATTGCGAGAAGGAACGACGAAGCAATCGCATGCTATACAGAGCGGTCGTGCTTCCGTGCGATTGCCACGCTTCGCTCGCAATGACATGTTTTATTTCTCTCTACGTTTGTGATTTTAAAAAAGCCTTAATCACCACTTAACCGTCTTCTCCATAAAAGCAATCAGATCATCGGCCATGGCTTGTTGCTCTTTAAGGCTTGGGTGACCAGGTGTGTTTTTGTACGGGATAAAATGGGTGTAGATCTGCTTGTCGTTTAAAGCGGCAACGGCCTTTTCAATATAGCCGGGCCAGGGCGAACCTGCTTTGGTTGCATCCATACTGCCTAACGCGCAAATGATCTGCGCTTTGGGATAAGCCTTCCGGATGTTTTTTACAAAATCTTTATAAGCTTTTATGATCTGGTCAGGCTCTGGCGCTTTGGTGCCAAAACGCTCTTTAAATTGTGGGTTGTTGGGCTGGTTTACAATCCATGAGTCATTCTGAAACAGGTTAATCACCACAACATCAGGTGTGTACTTTTTGAAATCCCAGATGCTTGTTGGGTCTGTTGGATCCAGGCGGTTATACATCTCCGGCATGATGAGCGGAAACCAGCTTACCGTAATGCCGATACCGCTTTTAGAGGTGCAAACATACTGCGCATCAAAGTGGCGGGCGGTTAACGCGGCATAGCTCAGGTATCCGTTTTCGTAAGGTGCACTGCCGCGGTCTTGCCCGGTAGTGTCTTCATCGGCATACCCACAGGTGATGGAATTGCCGAAAAACTCGATCTTACGTTTTTTTGCCTCCGGTGGCGGGAGGGCTGTCGCCTCTTTGGCTAAAATGAACTGGTAAAAAAGGGTTTTGCCTTTGTCCCATTCAGTGCGTTTAAATAATTCGAGGGTGTGCTTGCCGGCCGGCAGGTTTTCGGCCAGCGTATAGGCCTGTTTCGTATTATCAAGGTGTATGGTGTTAATCACCTTATCATCAACAATGATGGTATAATAATTTTCACCACGTTCGTCCTGCATCAGGGCCGACGCGCCGGTTCCGTTGAAATTGATCTTGAGGGACGAGCCTGTCCAGTAAAGTTCGGCAGCCTCGTCGGTTTGGTTGATGCGCCCGGTATAACGGATGCGTTGATCTTTGCTTTTAAGTATAATGCTTTGAGCAGCGCAGGTATTTATAGTGCCTGTAAAAGCAATGAAAAGTATAAGGAAATATAGTTTGCGCATTTTTAATAGGGTTTTGCCTGCCTTAAAAATAGGAAACTTAAACAAAAAGCGGATAGACCATTGATCTATCCGCCAAATATTTGTTAAGAAAGTATTATTCAATCGGCATCCCGAATTGCAGCAGGTAGCCGTTGTAGTCAAAAACGCCAAACTCGCGCATACCGTAATTAAAATCCTCAATAGGATAGCAAATTACCGCCCTGTCTTTAAGTTCGCTCCATAACAGGTCAACCTTATCGGTACGGATATAAAATGAGCCTGTAAACTTAGGCACAGTGAATGACGCGTTATCAACCGGTAAAGCAAACATGATTTCGATATCATCGCGGCTTACGGTAGCCCATCCCCAATCTTCATCGTATCCGATACAGGTAAAGCCGAGGTTAGTAACATAAAAGTCGACAGTTTCCCGTACCTGCCGGGTATATAACATAGGAGCAATAGATTTTAAAGACATATATTGAAATAAGTTAAGGTTTAATCAATGTAAAGCCAGTTCAAAACAAATAAAGATCTGCTACTTCTTTCCGTTCCCTCCATAACAAAAAAAGAATGTCATGCTGAGGAACGAAGCATCTTCTTCTCTATCACTGAGGATGACTAAATTAAAAACGGGTGTCATGCTGAGCCTGTCGAAGCATGGTGGGTAGGGCCTCTGCGCGCGTCCTTCGACAAGCTCAGGATGACAGTCCCTCCACACCTGATCTCATTCAATCTTCAAATGTCCCCATTTCTTTACTCAGGATGACAAGTTACCTATTGTGATGTGTTTATTTTAACGTTTTGGTTACTTCAAATATACATAAGTTATTCCATCCCCGCCACGGTCTGCGTGTTCATCTTCCATGCGGTCAACCTGCTCGTATTTTTTGAGGTACTGCCTGATCATTTTACGCAAAATGCCATCGCCTTTGCCATGAATGATCTTGAGATTGTTAAAGCCCATCATCAGCGCCCGGTCGAACAGTTTTTCAATAGCATGCAGCGCATCTTCGGTACGTTGACCACGCACGTCAATCTCCGGACTAAAACTGGCCATATCATTAGTTTGAGCGCTGAAACTCCGCCTGATCTCCTTAGGTACCGATGATTTGGAAACTTTAACCACGCGCTTCTTTTTAGCTACGGTACGCAGGTCGCCAATGGCAATCACTACATTCTCCTTAATGATCTCAATCACCTGGCCTGTAGTTTCCGAATCGGTAAGTTTTACCCAGTCGCCCGGTTTTAACTCCTCATCGGCAGGGGCGGCAGGTTTAGGAGCTTCAACTTTAACCGTATTCTTTTTAAGCTCAACGTTGAGGTTTTCACGTAGCTGCCTGGTTTTTTCCTTATCGGCATTGCTGCTTTTAATTTCAGAAATGGTGTTTTCAACCAGCTTGTTGGCGTTCAGGATAATATTCTTGGCCTGATCCTTAGCTTCTTTAATGAGTGTGCGCTTATTTTCTTCGAGATAGCTTTTCAGTTTCTCATTTTCGGCAAGCAACTCATTTACCTTACGCTGTTGTTTATCCAGTTTTTGTTTAGTTTCAAAAATGGATCGTTTTTCACGTTCCAGGTCAACCAGTAAGGTATCAACCTTTTTTTGTCCTTCGCTTATTTTGTTTTTAGCGAGGTTAAGCACATTGGCCGGCAAACCTATTTTTTGAGCTATTTCAAAGGCGTACGAACTACCGGGTTTACCAATTTCCAATTGATAAAGCGGCCTCATCTCAACGTTGTTGAACAGCATCGACGCGTTTTCGATCCCTTCGGTATTGCTGGCAAATATTTTAAGATTAGAGTAGTGGGTAGTTACCATACCCTTAACCTTTTTTTGGTTAAGCGCTTCAAGAACTGCCTCAGCAATGGGGCCGCCAAATTGCGGATCTGTACCGGTACCAAACTCATCTATCAGGATCAGGGTTTTGCCATTGGCCTGCTCCACAAAGTTTTTCATTTTGGACAGGTGGGCACTGTATGTACTCAAATCGCTTTCAATCGACTGGTCATCACCGATATCCACAAAAAGCTGTTTGAATACACCTACAACGCTCGCTTCATCGGCAGGGATCAGCAAACCGGCCTGTACCATCATTTGCAGTAAGCCAACGGTTTTCATACAAACAGATTTACCGCCGGCGTTAGGGCCAGATACCACGATGATACGGGTACCTTCGTCTATCTGCATATTAAGCGGAACCACCGTTTTTTTCTCGGCCTTAAAGTTCAGGAACAAAAGCGGGTGGCGGGCATTATATAGTTTTACCCTGGCTTCATTTACAACCTGTGGCATTTCAGCTTCAACGTCAATGGCAAACAAGGCTTTTGCGCGTACAAAATCAAGCTTGGTTAACAAACTATGATAGGAGAGTAGTAAAGGTACGTAAGGCCTTAATTCGTTGGTTAAAGCGGTTAGGATCTTTACAATCTCGCGGCGACGCTCAAATTCCAGGTCGCGGATACGGTTGTTGAGTACAAATACTTCTTCAGGCTCAATGTAAACAGTTTGACCTGAAGCTGACTCATCATGAACAAAGCCTTTCAGCTTTCGTTTATTTTCTGCCAGCAGGGGGATCACCAGACGTCCATCGCGCACGGTTAACGAACCATCGGCAGCCCAGCCGTTTGATGTAGCATTTTTAAATACCATATCAATTTTTTTGCGGGCTTCCTGCTCTGCTTTGGCAATGCCTGTGGTTATTTCCATCAGCTCGCGCGATGCATTTGGTCTGATTTTGCCTTTCTGGTCAATCACCGCGTCAATCTTTTTAAGGATGGCCTTTTCAATAGGCAGGTGTTCAAAAAGGGCCTCGAGGTTAGGATAAAGACCTTCGCGCTCATTAAAGTAAGCTATTACAGCAAATACTGTGGTGAGTGAGGCCTGTACCTGGTAAAATTCTTCCTCGGTTAAAAAAACGCCCTCTATGCGGGCTTTATTGGCAAGGGATTTTATATCGAAAAAATGCTGAATAGGCAGGGCCTCATCATTAACCAGGATATTCTTAAACTCATTTGCCTGGCTCAGGAATTTATGTATCTGGTCATAATTGCTCATCACCTGGATCTTGTCAACCATTTGTTGACCCATTTCGCTCAGGCAATGTGCTTTTATCAGTTCTTTTATTTCGGTAAAACCCAGCTTATCTACACTGTTTTGGGGGTAAAGCATCAGGTTATGACTTTAAATTTCTTAACGAATCGGCTATGTGTTTTGCCTTTCTTTTGCGAAGGTCAAGTTTTTTAGCCGGATCGGTTTTGGATTTAGTTTTTAAATTTTCTAATGAATCGGCTCTGCGGGCTGCCGGGTTTTCATGAGGGACCGGCTTCCTTGCCGAATCGGTTTTAGTTTTAATATTTAAGTTTTTTAACGAATCGGCCCTGTGAGCGGCTTTGCTTTGTTCAAGCTGCACTTTGTTAAGCGAATCGGTTTTGTTTTTAATTTTGATATCCACCTGGTCATAAATGGCAAGTAGCTTATCGGGCTGCGTGGCGTAATACCGCATGCTTTTATTGAAATGAGCGGTATCCGTATGCAGGCGTTGAAACATGGCAACGTATTTACCCGCACCGTATTTGTACAAACTATCCGGCACTTGCGTGGCATTGTACAGGGTGCCATCAATAATGTGCATCTCGGTCAAAACTTCGGCCATTGCTGCCGGTTTAAGCACATCGCCGGGAACACTTTTGCCATTGCAGGCACATAAAAAAAGTGCTGCAGAAAAAAACAAGGTTATATATTTATGCATTCAGTAATTTAGCGGCTGATTAATTAAGCAAATTTACGGATAAATGAGCATTGCAGATAACATCAAAAGCTTAAAAAAGGAAACGGAAGCAGATAAGGTAATATTATTGGCGGTATCAAAAACAAAACCGGTAACCGATATACAGGAAGCTTATGATGCTGGTCAGCGGTTGTTTGGAGAAAATTTGGTGCAGGAGATGGTTGAAAAGTACGATCAGCTTCCTAAGGATATTGAGTGGCATTTGATTGGTCACCTGCAAACCAATAAGGTAAAATATATCGCGCCTTTTGTAAGTATGATCCAGTCGGTTGATAGCCTGAAGCTTTTGCAGGAGATCAACAAGCATGCTGAAAAAGCCGGAAGGGTGATTGATTGCCTGCTGCAGATCTATATTGCCGACGAAGAAACCAAATATGGACTGGGTTTTGACGAGGCTATTGAACTACTTCGTTCAGAAGAGTTTACCACACTGAAAAATATCCGGATCCGCGGATTGATGGGCATTGCCACCAATACCGATAACGAAAAACAGATCAAAGAAGAGTATTACGAATTGAATACTTTTTTTGAAGGTATAAAACTGAGCTACTTCCGGAAAGAGGAAAGCTTTGATATCCTGTCGATGGGTATGTCGTCAGATTATAAACTGGCCATTGAGCAGGGGAGTAATATGGTAAGGTTAGGCAGCACTATATTTGGCGGCCGGGTGATCAAGCATTGGAAGAATAATTAACCGGGATTTGTCTGAACCGGAATTTATGAAATTGAAGAATTGACAGAATAAAAATATAATTCAAATAATTCGTTCTGTCCGGTTGTTGGTGTTGTTACCAGCAATATGTTTTTTGGAACGGAATTTAAGTGTTCAATTTTTTAAAAACGGGTGTTCAACTTTTAGAACTGTGAAAAATTAAGTGGTTGATTGTCAGTTATTATGTGTTCATTTTGTTTGGATGGATAATAAGTGTTAAAATTAAACAGCTGATTATCAATTAGATTTTTTGGGGAGAATGGCCTTATGTGTTTACACCTAAAAAAGTTGAACACCTGTTAAAATAGATAGAAAGTTGTTGGTGGCCGCACCAACAACGGCGAGTGACATGGGAGAGTAATCAATTAAAGATGTCATTGCGAGCGTAGCGCGGCAATCGCACGGGGGCATGGCCGCTCTGTATAGCATGCGATTGCTTCGTCGTTCCTCCTCGCAATGACATGGTTTTTGGGTAACTGCGAAACAATAAAAATGAGCAATACAGAAAATAAAATTGAAAGTCAGCCCCTTCAGGGAGCAGGGGAAGTAACAATAAGAGAAGCTATTCAGGCAGATTGCCCGCGTTTGATGGAGCTGGTTCATGAACTGGCCCTCTATGAAAAAGCACCCGAAGAGGTTACCGTTACCTTACAGCACTTTGAAGAAGCTGGCTTTGGCCCTAACCCTGTTTGGAAGGCCTTTGTTGCCGAAGTTGATGGCATTGTTGTTGGCTTTGCTGTATACTATGTCCGCTACTCTACCTGGAAAGGTAGTCGCATGTACCTGGAAGACTTGATTGTGACCGAAGATATGCGCGGTAAAAAGATTGGTAAAATGCTTTTCGACAGGTTGATACAGGAGGCCAAAGAGAGAGGTTTCAGCGGAATGGTTTGGCAGGTGCTCGACTGGAATGAGCCGGCTATTAACTTCTACAACAAATACGGCGCGAATATTGAGGCTGGCTGGTTAAATGCGTCTCTGTCAAAAGAGCAGCTATTAAACTACTAAAAACTATACCTATGAAAAACCTGTGCCTGTTGTTTTTTATTGCCCTTGGGCTGTCATCATGCCAATGGGGAGTACCTAAAAAAACTTCCGAAAAACCGCTTGATACACTGCACTATGTTTATAAAGTAATAAAAGCACGGGCTGCGGATTGCGGCACTAAAGCAGATAGCGCCTGCACGGTAGTGAAAATCAACTATCCGGTTTTTGATAGCGCCAAAGCCTTGAATGATACCATAGTGAACAAACTAACCGTGATGTTTGCTATGGATGGCAAAGCCGACAGCAGCCTCGAGTTGATGACCAAAAACTTCCTGAAGGCATATGATGATTTCAAAAAGACAGACCCGCGTACCGGTATGTTTTTTACATTGGATGATTCGGTTAAAGTTATCCATCAGGATTCGAGTCTCGCTGCACTTCAAGTGAGTGGTTATAGCTATCAGGGCGGCGCGCATGGCGGCTCATTTACCGGATTTATTAACTGGGATACTAAAGCCGGCAAAAACCTGAAACTTGATAATGTTTTTATCAACGGATATCATGATAAATTAACCGCCATTGCCGAAAAGATTTTCAGGAAGAATGAAAAGCTAAGCGACATCGCATCACTGAAGGATAACTATTTTTTCAAAGATGATAAATTCGCGCTGAATGAAAATTTTTCCATCACCCCTCTTGGTATTAAGTTCTTGTATAACCAGTACGAGATAAAGCCTTATGCGGCCGGTATCACCGAATTGTTTATTCCTTACACACAGATCAAATCATTAATACAGCCGGGTTCGGTTGTAAGTCAATTCATCAAATAAATGCTTGTTTTTAAATTCGGAGGGGCATCGGTTAAGGATGCCGCGGGGGTTACCAACCTTGCTAATGTTGTAAAACAATATACAGATCAACAATTGCTCATCGTGGTATCGGCTATGGGCAAAACTACCAACGCGCTCGAAAAGCTTACTAAGGCCTATATGGATCAGGCTGATGATATGCATGATATCTTTAACGAGATCAAGGAATATCATTATAATATCCTGAGCGGATTGTTTGAGGCCGGACACCCCGTATTCGATGAAGTAGCTAATACTTTTGTAGAGATTGACTGGGCTATTGAAGATGAACCACACGACAGCTACGATTTTGTATATGATCAGATCGTATCTATTGGCGAATTAGTATCAACCCGGATAGTTGACGCCTATTTAAACCAGGCCGGGCTGAAAAGCAAATGGCTTGATGTACGTGGGTATGTACATACCGATAATACTTACCGTGAAGGCATTGTTGAGTGGGATAAAACCAAAGCAAGCATCGGCAAAGATCTTCCTGGCTTGCTCGAAAAGAGTATCGTTGTAACTCAGGGTTTCCTGGGCGGCACTTCTGAAAATTTCACAACCACGCTTGGCCGTGAAGGTTCAGATTATACCGCTTCTATATTTGCTGCCTGTTTGGGTGCCGAATCGGTAACTGCATGGAAAGATGTTCCTGGCATACTGAACGCCGATCCGCGATATTTTGCCGATACCGTTAAGTTTGAAGAGCTGTCTTATACAGAAGCCATCGAAATGACTTATTACGGGGCGAGTGTTATCCACCCAAAAACCATCAAACCATTACAGAACGCTAAGATCCCGCTATTGGTAAAGCCATTTACCGATCCATCGGCCCCAGGTACCGTAATTAAAGAAGACGGGCATAACCAGTTTACCAAACCGGTGATCATCCTGAAACAAAACCAGGTGCTGCTATCGGTATCGGGTAAGGATTATTCATTTATAACCGAAGATCACCTGAGCGACGTGTTTCGTTTGTTTGCGCAAAACAACATCAAGGTGAATGTGATGCAAACTTCGGCACTAAGTTTTTCTGTTTGCTTCGACCTGAATGAGGAACGCTTTGAAAAGCTATTAAATGGTCTTAAACAGGATTTTAAGGTGAAGTATAATAATGGCTTAACACTTATTACTGTACGCCATGATGGTGTAAATGCCATTAAAGAATTAACCGAAGGCAAAACAGTTTTACTGGAGCAGATCAGCAGGAATACGATACAGGTGGTGGTGAGGTAATTCCGGTGAGTCGTTTTATTGCCATTAGGTTGCATTTAAATGCCTGCCTTTAGCCTCAAAAAAGTATATTTGGGCATGAAGGTAATCAACATCATCAGAGATTCGGCTAATATTGGTATCGGGATATTATCGGCAGCATTCGGACTAAAAGGCTTTTTGTTATCAAGCCATTTTATTGACGGTGGTGCTACCGGCGTATCCATGCTGATATCAGATATTACATTTTTGCCCATATCTATATTGATCTTTGTTATCAATGTCCCGTTTCTGTGGCTTGGCTACCGGAAGCTCGGGCTTTGGTTTGCTATAAAAAGTACTATAGCTATAGCATTACTTTCCTTATGCCTCGCTGTAGTTAAGTTTCCTGATGTTACCCACGATAAGTTACTTACCGCTGTGTTTGGTGGGGTATTTATAGGCATGGGCAGCGGATTGGCCATGCGCGGAGGAGCAGTGCTTGACGGTACCGAAATTGCGGCAGTATTGGTTAGTAAAAAAACGCAGATCCTTAAAGTGAGCGACTTTATCCTGTTGCTCAACGTTTTGATATTTGGGATTGCCGCGTCGGTACTGGGGGTAGAACCTGCCATGTATTCGATATTAACCTACATGGCTGCCGCTAAAATGATCGACTTCCTGCTGAATGGTATCGAACAATATTCAGGTATTACCGTGATCTCCACTAAGAGTGATGCTATCCGCAGGGCAATCACCGTTACACTTGGCCGTGGTGTTACTATTTATCAGGGTAAAAGCGGCTACGGTAAGGATGGTCATGTTAATGATCCCCGCGATATCGTTTTCACAGTAGCAACTCGTTTGGAGATTCCATCACTAAAACAAACCATTCTTCGCATTGATCCCAAAGCGTTCATAGTCCAACAAAGTATTGATGACACTACGGGTGGCTTATTGAAGCGCAAGAAACTACACTAAAAGCAGCTAAAAGCTTAAGGCTTAAAGCCGAAAGCTTTCAGCGTTAGACTTATAAAACGTTTATTGGATGTTTATGCTCATCAATGGCCACAAAGGTGAATGTGCCGGTGATGGCCTTTTCGCGGACGAAGGAGTACATTTCTTCAATAAAAATTTCAACCGAAACTTTAAGGCTGGTATTGCCTATGTGTGAAATGTTGCCAACCAGTTCAATAATGGTGCCTGCCGGGATAGGGCGCTTAAAGTCTATCCGGTCTGATGACACAGTAACCATTCTTTTACGCGTAAAACGGGTGGCTGTAATAAAGGCAACTTCATCCATCATGGCCATCGCCGAACCGCCGAAAAGTGTATCGTAATGATTGGTATCACTTGGAAATACCGTTTTAAATATTCTTGATTCCGCCTCCTTAATTCGTTCTTCGGTTGTCATACTCATAGTATATTAATAAATAAGGCTTTCCTGTGGTAAAGGAAAGCCTTTGTATTTTCAGATTGTGTTATAAACGGGTATTATCTTAGTTTGCCCCACTTTAAATAAGTGGCTCCCCATGAAAAGCCTGCACCAAATGCAGTCAGGATCACGTTATCGTTCTCTTTGAAATCGGCTTTGTAATCCCACAATGCCAACGGGATGGTAGCGGCTGTAGTGTTACCGTAGCGGTCGATATTGATCTTAACGCGGCTTTCCGGTAAACCCAATGCATCGCCTACGGCATGGATAATGCGGTAGTTAGCCTGGTGAGGGATCAGCCAGTTAATGTCATCAATGGTGAGGTTGTTGCGCTGCAAGATGGAGGTACAGCTTTCAGTCATACCTTTAATGGCTGCTTTGAAAACCACGCGGCCGTCCTGACGGATATAATGTAGTTTGCCGTCGATGGTTTCTTCTGATGCCGGGTTCATTGAACCACCGCCAGGAACATATAAATGTTCGCGTCCGTGGCCGTCAGTTTTAAACACGCTGTCTATGACACCAATATCTTCGGTTGAGGCTTCAAGCAACACGGCTCCCGCGCCATCACCAAAAAGGATACAGGTATTACGGTCGGCATAGTTAACGATGGCACTGTTTTGATCGGCGCCGATAACTATTACTTTTTTATAGCGGTTGCTTTCAACCAGGCTTGAACCAAGGGTAAATGCATAAAGGAAACCACTGCAGGCCGCATTAACGTCAGATGCCCAGGCATTGTTTAATCCGCATTTGTCGCAAACAATACTGGCTGTAGAAATCAGCAGGTAATCAGGGGTAGAAGTAGCTACAATTACGCACTCAATTTCAGAAGGATCAACTTTGGCATTTTCAAGTAAATTTTTTACCGCAAAGGCCGCCATGTCTGAAGTAGCAAGTGTCCGGTCGGCAAGAATCCTTCTTTCCTTTATCCCTGTACGCGAAACTATCCAATCGCTGTTGGTGTCAACCATTTTTTCTAAATCGCTATTAGTTAAAATGTTGTCAGGAACATAGCCGCCTACACCGGTAATAACCGCGCTACTTTTTAATGCCATAAATATTATATATTCTCAAAAAAACATGCAAAGATAGGGAAATTTGGCGGTTTAATGGTGTCATGCAACTGTATGATTATATAATTGCGTTTCCGGACGCTGCAATAAATTACCATTTGTCGACACAAAAAGGCTTCTAAACGACACATCCTAAAACCTCAGTAACGTTCCTGTTACTTTTGAATCAACAACTTAGATTAAACTTAAAAGGAGAGTATACAATGGAAAGAAAGAACTTTTTAAAAAGCCTGGTAATTGGCGCGGTATCAACCTCGGCATTGGTTGAAGCCTGTAAAAAAGATGCAGATACTGTTACAGGAACTACCACCACTTCGGGAAGTTCATCTTCCGGCAGCAGTTCAGGTTCAACCGATTCTGGTACTTGCAGCGTTGCGCCAACAGAAACTGAGGGCCCGTATCCAACACATGCTCCGGCATCATATGTACGAAGCGATATTACCGACGGCCGTACCGGGTACAAGCTTACAGTGAAAATTACAATCAATAACAGCAATAGTAGCTGCGCCGCGCTTCCTTCAGCGCTGGTTGATATCTGGCATTGCGATGCTGAAGGTAATTATTCAGAATACGGCGGCAGCGGTTCGCAATCAACCAATTACACTTCGGTTCACTTTTTACGCGGCAGGCAAACAACCGATTCAAACGGCTTGGTAACTTTTACATCTATTTTTCCGGGTTGGTATACCGGGAGGGCAACGCATATCCATGTGCATGCGTATAATTCATCGGGGACCTCATTAAAAGTAACGCAGATTGCTTTCCCTGAGGGGACAGGCACAGCGCTGGCAGCAGTTAACGGTTATAGTAAAGGAATGAGCGGTTATACCTATAACGCTACCGATAATGTGTTCAGCGATGGCTATTCGCTTGAGCTTGCAACCGTTACAGGCAATGCTACCGATGGGTTTGTATTAAGCATTAGCCTTAGCGTGCCCGCCTAAAATTTTCATTTTGTTTTTTGTAAAAGGGCGTCGGTTACTGCCGATGCCTTGTTTTCATTATTCTTTATTATGCAAAAGCGTGTGATTGTTTTGTGCTACCGTAAGGTGATCGATAATCGGTCGGTTAAACAGTGGGATAAACTGGTGTTTGACAGCACTTACCTGGAATTTAAAATGCAGGCCCAGAATTTTAGCCAGGGAACAGCTTATACTTCCTATGCCGAGCTGATGAGGAATGTTGCTAATGCCCGGCGTTTAACCGGTATGGTAACACCATCTGCCACAGGATATATTCAGCAGCTTGGCAGTATTATGCCCGACATTTTAAATAACGTTGGCAGGCGCTTTCTTACGTTTAGCAGGTTTCAGTTCGAAATCATCAACTCCGACATTAATGATAAGGATAAACACCAGGTGGCGGTTAACTTTTATTCGGCTCCGTTGATCTGGCATGATACCATTGACAGTTATTTGCTGATCTCCGATCATCTGCCCGAAAATCAACCTTCCGCAGAGGGCGACGCCATATCAACCAATCTTATGCAGTTGCAACCATATGTAAACATCAGTTCATTACAATATCTTGATTAAAATGGAAATGATCTCACCGGGACAAATATATTTAGCCGATCAAAGGGGGCTTGCGAAAACTCAGGTTTGGAGGCGTTACAGCAGTTTTAACTATGGTGATTACTTTAATGAGTATCGCAGGCCCTTCGGCAGGCTGGAGGTATGGAATGATGAAATGCTGGCGGGCGGGAAATCAGCTGTAGTTACTATCGAGAGCCCCTGCCGATTTGTTTTAATACCTGTTACGGGTGAAGTGTTTTTAAAAAAGTCAAATGGCGATATGCGTTTGATTGATGTAGGAGAGGTATTCGTTGGTGGGGCAACTACCGGCGAACGATTTGAGTTGATGAATCTTTATAAAAGCGATTGGATCAATTATATTTATTTGCAATTGAAAGATAATGAGGCTATAAACGCACCCTGTGATGAGGTTTTTAATTTTGAGCTTACCGGTAAGCAAAATCAACTGATCAACGTGGTGCCGTATGCCGCAAATCATCCTTTTCGTTTACATATAGGGCAGTTTAGCGGACGAATGGACGCGCTTTACAGGGTTCAAAGTGATAGTTCGTTATTTTACGCCTTTGTGCTTGCAGGGGCTTTTGAATTGCAGGGTCGCCTGATGCACGAGCGTGATGGTCTGGCCTTATGGCAACTGGAAGAGGCCGATCTGGAAGCGTTAAGCAATAACGCGGTGGTTGTGATACTGGAAATATTATGGTGATTATTTTTTCGCGATT
The DNA here is from genome assembly GCF_003351025.1 of Mucilaginibacter endophyticus. Lineage (GTDB taxonomy): Bacteria > Bacteroidota > Bacteroidia > Sphingobacteriales > Sphingobacteriaceae > Mucilaginibacter > Mucilaginibacter endophyticus. The sequence continues at coordinate 1,277,082 of NZ_QPCG01000001.1, forward strand.
TTATAATAAAAAGCGTCTCTCAGGATTTCTGAGAGACGCTTTTTATTTGGGGGGCTTTCGATTAAATAGCCATCCCGCCCGAAGCTTCTATGCGTTGGCCGTTAACCCAACGCGCATCCTCAGTACATAAGAAAGCTACTACACCGCCGATATCTTCAGCAACGCCCGGTCGACCAAGGGCAGTGATGCTGCTCACCATTTTCTGAGTTTCTTCACTGTTACGCAAATGACCGCCGCCAAAATCAGTCATGATGGCGCCAGGAGCAACTACGTTAGCACGGATTCCTCTTCCTCCAAGTTCTTTAGCCAGGTAACGGGTGAAAATTTCTACCGCGCCTTTCATTGAAGCATAGGCAGAAGAACGGGGAACCGATACGCGGGTTAGTCCTGACGATACATTCACAATACCGCCGCCATCGGCCATTAATGAGATCAGTTTTTGGGTTAAAAAGTATACGCCTTTAAAGTGAACGTTCAATAAGTCATCAAAAAACTCCTCGGTAACATCGCTGATGGCGCTATAGCCGCCCTGGCCCGCATTGTTCACTAAAAAATCAATATGATCGGCCCCGAATTTATCTGTTAACAATTCACGGAGTTTTTCGGTAAAGGCGTCGAAGCTTTTAATTACCCCGGTATTTAGTTGCAATGCCGCTGCTCTTGCTCCGCTTTGCTCAACCAGGTTAACAACTTTTTCAGCCTCTTCGGCATTTGTATTGTAAGTTATAACAACGTCTATTCCTTTTTCGGCAAGCCTTAAGGCCATGTCCCTGCCTAATCCGCGGCTACCGCCGGTTACTACCGCTATTTTATTTCTGTTTTCCATTTTGTTTTTGTTTATGATACAAAAGTAAAACAGACAAGCAGCCAGGTGTTTGAATAAATCAATCTATTATTTGCAAAATTCAAATAATGGTTAAAATGGCGGCAATCAATAATCGTACAATTGAGGCTTAAACCTTTTGGCTAAATAGCCTGTGGCTTTTTCAATAGCTATATCTGCTATAATAACGCCGGTTGTTCCGTAAGCCTGGTAAGTCAGAAGAGTACCATCCGGCGCAATAATTGAGCTTGCAGATTCCGGGTAAAGCGAGCCATAATTGGAGCTGGCAAAATAGATGGTGTTTTCCAAAGCACGCATCATCATTGCTTTTTCATAATACGGATTAGCCATGCTGCCCCATTCGGTAAGGATTGTACCTTCAGTATTACTACCCGAAAAATGCGGATGAAAAACAATATGCGCGCCATTGCGTGCCGCCCATCTTACCGATTCAGGATAGCGGAAACCTTCATGGCAAATGGTGATACCAAACTTTAATCCATTAACTTCAAAAACATTTCTTTGAGTTCCCGCAACCCACATAGTATCTTCCGATGGATCTAACTGGTTTTTGGTTTGATAGCCAAGTACTTCGCCGGTATCAGATATTACATGCGCAATGTTTAATAATCCGCTTTCGCTGTACCAATCCATAGGCATAATCACTGCTATTTTGTTTTCGACGGCTATCCGGCGTACTTCATCTAATGCCTGCTGCAACATGGCGGGGGATGTTGCCTCTGGTTCGGCAATCATGCCCGGGTACCCCGGTATATATGATTCAGGAAAACAAATCACCTGTGCATCCTGGGCTGCTGCATCTTTGATCAGCTTTTCGGCCTGATTTAAACCATCATTAATTGATTTTGGAAATGGGGGAGTGGCTATTGCTACTTTCATGAGGTGTTAATCTATATGCTAAATTAAAAGTTTGATCTTACCCATCGTAACAATATCCATTCAAGAGTCGGTTTTTTGTTTTAAAAAGCCATTGAGCTTGTAATGTTTGCAAAATATCATTGTACATTTGTTAGGGAGATCCTCTCTACAATTCATAAATCATCATTCACACTACTTAACATTTACTACTATGATTGAAACTAAAGCGTATGCCGCGCAAGACGAAAACACGCCGCTTGCTCCCTGGACTTTTGAAAGGCGCGAAGTTGGCCCAAATGATGTGCAGTTTGATATTTTGTACTGCGGCGTTTGCCACTCAGATTTACACCAGATTAAAAACGATTGGTTCCCCGGCATATTCCCAATGGTACCCGGACACGAAATTGTTGGCCGTGTAGTTAAAGTTGGCGAAAATGTAAAAGGCTTTAAAGTTGGCGACCTAGCAGCTACCGGCTGTATGGTTGACTCATGCCGTGTATGCGAAAACTGCAAACGTGATCTGGAGCAATATTGCTTAAATGGAAGCTCGCAAACCTATAACGGTCTCGAGCAGGATCATAAAACGCCTACTTACGGCGGTTATTCAAACACCATTGTTGTTAACCAGGATTTTGTACTGCACCTTAAAGAAGGTGTTGATCTGGCGGCAGTTGCTCCATTATTATGTGCCGGTATTACCACTTACTCACCTTTAAGGCATTGGAAAGTAGGCAAAGGCCATAAACTGGCGGTGCTTGGCTTAGGTGGTTTAGGCCACATGGCGGTTAAATTTGGTGTGGCTTTTGGTGCTGATGTTACTGTATTAAGTACATCGCCTAAAAAAGAAGAAGACGCTAAAAAATTAGGCGCTCACCATTTTGTGGTTACTACCGATCCTAAGCAGGTTGAAGCTGCTAAAAATACATTTGATTTTATTTTGGATACGGTATCGGCCGAGCATGACTTTAACATGTACCTATCGTTATTACGTACCGACGGCGTTCATATTTGTGTGGGCGTTCCACCTAAACCAGCGCAGATTGCTGCCTTTAGTTTATTGGGCGGCCGTAAAAGCTTAGCAGGTTCGGGCATTGGTGGTATTAAAGAAACACAGGAAATGCTTGATTTCTGCGCCGAGAACAACATTGTATCGGATATTGAAATGATTGATATCAAAGATATCCACACCGCTTATGACCGCATGGAAAAAGGCGACGTACGTTACAGGTTTGTAATTGATATGGCTACTTTGTAATTAAGCTGCTAATCAAATAACCAAGCGTCATTGCGAGGTACGAAGCAATCTCCGACTAACAGGTCCGCCCTGTATAGTTTGGGATTGCTTCGTACCTTACAGCAATGACGCTTTTTTATTATGGCGGTTCCCCGGTAATTTCCCAGCAATCATATTTTTCATTTCAATATGGGCGCTCAGGACGATTAATCAGGGTGTATTTTCTGCTATTGTAAGAAAAAAATTATCTGACAGGCAACGCCAGCTTTAAAATGGTAGTAATCATTATGTACACAAAATATCACTAAATGAAACTACTATCAAAGTTAACAGCAGCGGTCCTTGTAGCGGGAGCCCTGTTTTTCACAAATACGGTAAAAGCGCAAACCACTCCTGCAAACGCTTTCCGTTTAGGTTTAGGAATTGAAACTGGTTTACCCACAGGCGTAGCCAAACTTGGCAGCACCTTTACCTTAGGTGGTACAGCTCGTTTGCAATATGGTATAAGCGATAGCTTTGCCCTTACCTATACTATGGGCGGTTATCACTTCTTCCCTAAGAAAATTCCGGGAACAGATCAGCGTTACGGAAGCTATGGCGAAATCCCTATCAAATTTGGTGTTAAAGAATTTTTTGTACCAAGTGTATACGTTGCCGGCGAAGTTGGTATAGCTTACGAAAAACTGGAACATGGCTGGGGCCCGCACAGGCTGGATCTTTCGCCAGGCATAGGCTGGGCTAATAAAAGCTGGGATGTAAGCTTCCGTTATGAGAATTTTTCTGGTGCTAACCAGGATCATTTCGGTATGCTTGGTCTGCGTTTAGCTTACGGATTTGCCTTGTAATTTAGCCTTCGATGTAACTATTAACTAACAGAGCCTACTCACCCAGGTTATGTTAGGTTGACTGGCCCTCTCCCGGTTTTACCGGGGGAGGGTTTTTATTTACAAAATGGCCGGTAATTTAATTACCAGCTGAATTTCAGAAGCGCCACTCCCTGCCTGGGTAATGAAACCGTAGCACCGGACAAGCCCGATTTAGCTATCAGGGTAACAGGTTTTCCAAACTTTTGGAGCTGGCCTGCTTTTTCAAGTTCTTTGATTTGAGCCGCCGTAGGGTTTTGTGGAGAACCCATCTTTTTCCAGACTTCGTAGGCATTACTATGCTCATCATCTATCCGGTATTGGGTTAGTTTTACAAAGGTGGGCGGCAGGTGTTCTATCCTGATCTCTACAGTTTTTCCGGAATCTTTCAGGTCATCATCATGGTAGTTCCATAGCAGTACCGTCAGTGCTTTTTTATCAACGGAGGCCAGCGCGCCGATATCTGTATTGCGGCCCCTGATGCTTGAATCGGCTACAGTTTTAAGCGTATACATCTGATCGCCATTTACCTTCAGGCGCTTACCCTTCATCATGCCCAACATCCTGAAAACGTTAAGTACCGGCTTGTCAACACTATTGGTGGCCAGATCACGGAAACCATAAAACCAGGGCTGGTTTTCAAACTCGAATGACCATGATACCGAGCCCATAAAGTTTACGCCCAATGAATCGGCCAATTGATATTCTCTTGCGATAGATGCCGCGGTGTAACTCGAATACATGGTGCCGTTACGGTAAGCATTTGACGGATTGGTAGCCATACCGCAAGCCGCGCAACCCTCCGGATCCGATTCGCCTATTACTATCGGTGTATTTTTAGTCTCTGGGTATGAGGCTACGATTTTAAAGCCTTCCCTGATATCACGAATCTGGGGCGCCATATTCATGCGTACCTTACCATTAACCAATGTAGGTTGCCCCTTGGCATGGAACGAGATCACATCAATAGGGGAACCTATTTTGCCTGTAGCGTAGTTGGTATCGGCGATGCAATGTTTAATGAACGCGTTTAAAAACTTCATCCCGCCGGGGCTTGATCCACCGGCAACTTCGGGGCCGCCAACATGTGCGGTGGGTAAGGCGCGTTTTACGCCATGCGCGGCATAGTCATACAGCTTAAAAAACTCTTGCATGGTACCTTTCCAATAGCCAATATTGGGCTCGTTCCAAACTTCCCAATACCAGCTTTCCACTTCTGCCTGGCCATAGCGCTGTACGCAATGTTTTACCCATTGGTAAACAAGCTCTTCCCACTTGTTATAATCTTTTGGCGGATACGCCCAACCGGTATAAACATCGTCATAATTATCGCCGGGCTTCCAGTAATGGCGGTAAGGTTTTGGGTGGGTTGATAAAGCCTCGGGCATAAAACCTATTTGAGCGTAAGGTTTCATGCCCAGTTTTACGTAAGTATCAAAAATACTGTCTACCAAATGCCAGTTGTAAATCGGGTTGCCATTCGCGTCTTCGGTATAAGCATTGGTGGATCCCCACTTTAGCGCCGCAGTGCCATCACCACTGGTAAGCAGGTTGTGAACCCGCATACGTACTGGTACAGGGCTCAAAGCCGCCAGTTCGGAAAGCAGTTTCCGACCGTCCTTCATGTAAGTATAGTTAGGCTCGTCATGACCAAACCATGCCCAAAAAGGATACATATCGCCAATTTTATCATTCAGGCTAATGGTGATATGTGCTTGTTCCTGGGCAAAAATACGGCTGCAAGTAAGCAACAAAAGGCAAAGGATAAATTTGATGATCTTCATTTAGGTAGTTTGGAGGTTTATTGGGAGTGCAATCAAACATAGCGATTTTTATTTATTGTTAAAAGAACAATTAAAAACGAAATCTGTCTGCCTTAAAATCAATTTAAAAGTGATACAACATAATGGATATAATTTACGTTAACAGCGTGTTAATTTATTGTTTACGCACTTCAGAAATTCTACAGAATTAAACTGTATAATTGTGCTTATCAGCGCTTAATAAGGGGGATTCTTTGCAAAAGTTCAGGTTTTATTTTATTTCGATGCTATTGGCAGCCTCGTTCTCGCTGCCTGTATATGCCCAGGTTAAAGATACATTACAAAAAGTTGCAGTAAAGAAGGACTCTTTGCAGAAAGACTCTGCCAGGAATATCCTCACTTTGCCCGATACGGTTAAGCACCTGCAAAGTAAATTTCCATCGTACATACCGCCAGCGGCTTTCATTACTTACGGTTTATTATCCCTAAAGGTGAAATTCATCCGTAATATCGATTATGATGTGAGGACCGATATGAATAAAGATCATCCAGGCTTTCATACCAAGGTTGATAACTACCTTCAGTATGCGCCAATCATCTCGGTTTACGGTTTGAATGCGGCAGGGGTACACGGTAAAAATACATTTATTGATCGTACCATGCTGCTTGTGCTTTCTGAGGCTATATTTGCCGGTACTACTTTTGGCTTAAAACGTGTTACCCATCGTGAGCGTCCAGACGGCTCGGATAAGTTTTCTTTTCCTTCAGGACATACCGGTAATGCCTTTGTTTCGGCCGAGTTTATGGCCCAGGAGTATGGCGACCGCTCGCCGATATACGGAGGTGTGGGTTATGCCTTCGCTACTACTACTGCGATATTACGTGTATACAACAACAAGCACTGGTTTAGTGATATCGTAGCCGGTGCAGGTTTTGGTATCCTGTCTACAAAAGCAGCGTATTACCTGTACCCACTTATTCGAAATGGCCTGTTCCGTGGAGGTAATGAAAAAGGCAAAAACAATAACTCATTGTTGCTGCCAACCTACCAGGACGGAAGAGTAGGTTTAACCTTCGCCAAAAGCTTTTAACGACTGATCTTATATTTATAACGTACAACCACCTTAGTATTAAGGTGGTTGTTTTGTTTTAGGATGAAAATTTTTTATAAAAAATAACTTAGCTATTGCAACGTACGTTTTTAATACATACCTTTGGTTTATGAGTTTGTTTAAAAAGGATATTACTGCTGATTTAACGCCCACCAAGACCGAAATGGATGTTTTGCAGGTGTTATGGCAGTACGGCCCATCTACGGTGAGATTTGTGCATGATAAGCTTAACGAGCAAAAGGAAGCGGTAATTTATACCAGTACCCTGAAGCTGATGCAGGTAATGAAAGAGAAGGGGATGCTTGACCGCGACGAAACCAATATGAAGCACATTTACAGCGCCGCGGTTGAAGAAAGCAAGGTAAAAGGCAATATGCTCGGCCGCTTTGTTGATTCTATGTACAATGGTTCGCCGAGCGATTTGATGGTAGCCTTGTTGGGCAACGATAAAACATCGGCCGAAGAACTCAAAAAAATAAAAGAGCTGCTCAAAAACATGGATGATAAATAATTAAACCTTACAGATATGTACCTGCTCCTTAACTCCAATACCATTTCTCACAGCCTGATACAGGCTTTTAGCTGGATGCTGATCCATTCGCTATGGCAAGGTTTAGTGTTGGCTGTTATAAGCGCGGTAATGCTCTTTACAAAAAAAGCAAGCGCGGCAGTAAGGTACAATCTGGTACTTGTACAGTTTTTATTATTTATTGGTGCCTGTGTGTTCACTTTTGCCTGGGAGTGGAGCAGGCAGCCACAACAGGGGATGACGCAGTTTGGTAATGCTATTGGCAACAGAGCATCGCAATTATTGAGCCTTAATGCCGATGGGATCCGGGCTTTTGCCAATACCTGTGTTGGATACTTTACAGCCAATGCGCCTATGGTTGTGCTGTTATGGCTTGTGTTTTTCCTATTCCGCTCGGTAAGGATGATGCGGGGGATTATGTTTATTCAGGTGGCTAAACACAGGCAGGTAACCGAACCGGCTGTTTATTGGAAAAACAGGGTTGAACTACTTTGCGAAAAGCTGCAGCTAAAGCAGGCGATTAAACTGCTGGAATCGGGCTATGTAAAAATGCCTATGGTTATTGGTCACCTGAAGCCGGTTATCCTGATCCCGGCTGGTTTATTAGCCGGTTTACCGCCCGAGCAGGTTGAGGCCGTGTTATTGCATGAGCTGGCCCACATCCGCAGGCATGATTATATTGTTAATTTCTTACAGACCATTGCAGAAACGGTATTCTTCTTCAATCCCGGTTTACTGTGGGTCTCGGCCCTGCTTCGTGACGAGCGGGAAAACTGCTGTGATGATATCGCTATAGCTCAAACAAAAAACAAACGTGAGTTTGTACAGGCACTTATCAGCTTTAAAGAACATTCATTGTACGGCTCAAATTACGCAGTAGCGTTCCCCGGTAAAAAGAATCAGCTGTTGCAAAGGGTAAGCCGTATTATGAGCAATAAAAATCAAACAGTAACCCTGGGCGATAAAGCTTTTTTAATAAGTGGTGTTGTTATCCTTTCGGCGATAATAGCTACGGCGGCTATCGCGCAGATCAGGAAAATTAACAATCCCGGAAACGATAAAGCCTATATATACAAGCAGGAGCGGCATATAGTACCATCTGCAGGTATACAATCTGTTGTAGCTGTCAGGCCGGTTGATAAACCAAAACATGCAAGGCACAAAAACATTGCTGTACCTCAAAAGCCTGTTGCTGCAAATGAAAATGTAATTATGGCTAATGCCGAGCCGAGTTCACCACAGGAGCAACTTGAAGCTGATGCAAAGGCTGTAAAGCAACAGGCCGAAAAAGATAGCCAGCAAGTTTCGGCAGCTAAAGCCGATTATAACCGCGAGAAGGAGCAGGCTCGCGGTGACGAGGAACATGCCAAAATAGAGCAGGAACAGGCCCTTCGCGATCAGGAGCAGGCTAAGCGGGATCAGGAGCAAGCCGCGCGCGATCAGGTGCAGGCTAAACTTGATCAGCAGCAAGCCGAAAGAGATCAGATACAAGCTAAGCGCGATCAGGAGCAGGCAAAGCGTGACCAGGCACACGTAATACAACCAATAGCAGCAAAACCAGCTAAACCGAAAAACAGTGTAAGCGTGGAGTAAATCAATTAACAACAGAACGGGCTTCTTAATCGCAGGCAGCGCTGCCTGTAGGCGGAGCTTTGCATTTTTAATTCAGGAAAACCAAGATTTTTAACAACTGGCTTTGAGTTGGATGGCATTGTATTGCCTTTTACTAACAAAATTTAATAGGAAATGAAGGAACATTATTTACCGAAAGGCATAGTGATTGCATGCCTGTTGCTCATACTTTTCAACGGGATAACCAGCGTATTACTGGCACAGGATAAGCAAAAGCGCCTGGATAGTTTGTTTACGGCTTTATATGATCAGCACGAGTTTAATGGTAACGTTTTGGTGGCCGAAAAAGGGAAAGTTGTTTACCGGCGTTCGTTTGGCTATGCCGATGTTGCGTCGAAGTTGTTAAATACCGATCAAACTACTTTTAACCTGGCTTCGGTGTCAAAGACGTTTACGGCGGTAGCTATTTTACAGCTTAAGCAAAACGGCAAGCTTAAACTGGATGATCCGTTCATCAAGTATTTTCCCGAGTTCCCCTGGAAGCAGATCACTTTGCGGCACTTGTTATCACATACTTCCGGCTTGCCCGACTACCAGATTTTTGAGAAGCCTTATAGCGAAAACCCGGAAAAGATTTATGCATTGAATGATTTGATCCCTGCATTAAAAAATGACAGTCGCGGCTTATTATTCAAAACAGGTGAAAGATACAGCTATTCAAATACCGGGTTCGGTTTGCTTGCGCTGTTAGTTGAAAAGCTGAGCGGTATGAAGTTTCAGGACTATTTGACTAAATATGTTTTTAAGCCTGCGGGCATGGACCATACTTATATTGAAACACCTTTGTTGCCGGTAGCCGACAAGAACCGGGCTCAGCGCTATGAATTTATCAGCTACTCGCCAGGGCAGTTGAAGCGTGTTGATTCTGTAAAGGGCGATCATATCGAATCGGTAATATTGGGGGCTATAATTGGGCCTACAGCGGTTGTGAGTACCACCGGTGATCTGCTAAAGTTCGATGAAGCTTTATACGGTGGCAAATTACTGCAACAGAAAGTGCTTGAAGAAGCCTTTGTTCCAACCTTACTTAATGACGGAAGTAAAGCAAGCGCGGGCTGGGCAAATACGAAATCATATTATGGTCTTGGTTGGGAGATCCTCAAGGATACAACTTATGGCAAAGTGGTATGGCATTCGGGCGGTTCATCGGGTGTGGTTACCGTATTTCTTCGCAATATAACCCGCAAGCAAACTGTGATCCTGCTTGATAATGTAACCCATCGCGGCCTTCATCCCGAAGGGCTTAATGCTTTTTATATTTTAAACAACGGGAATGACATCTACCGGGGCAAGCGGTCGCTGGCTAAAGATTATGTAATAACCCTGCATCAGAAAGGCGCCGATGCCGCAACTGTACTTTTCAATGAGGCTAAAACAGATACCGCTCATTATTTCATGGACGAGAGGGAATTAAATCGGCTGGGTTATGACATGATGAACGATGGCTTCCTCGGCCAGGCTTTGGAAGTTTTTAAACTCAATACACTCCTATATCCGGCAAGTTTTAATACTTATGACAGTTACGGTGAAGCGCTTGCCGGTGCAGGTAAAAACGAGGATGCCATAAAAATGTACCAAAAATCAATTGCACTAAACCCGCAAAATGAGGGTGGAAAAAAGGCATTGGAAAAACTAAAAGAGAAATAACAGAAATCAACAGATAGAAGGCCTTGTAGCCTTTGCAAAATTTAAATCAACAGAAAAATGAAAACCAATTATTTAAAAAGCGGCCTGATATTGATAGCTGCTTTAACTTTCACAACAGCGGTAAACGCTCAGCAACCAGCTAAAAGAACCGCTTATGATCCTTATAACAACTATCATAGTGTTGACGGGAAAGGCCATGAGAAAATTCAAACCAACTGGAAGGGCAAAACTTACGAGATGGAACTTGTAAATAATAAGCTAACCGCTTTGGCTGTAGATGGTGAAACTATTCCGTCAAGCAGATGGGGTAATTATAGCGCAGCTATAGCGGCTATCCGTGAGCAAATCAGAAAAGACAGGATCCAGGCAAAGAAAGATCAGGCGCAGGCTAAACGCGATCAGGAACAAGCCGGTCGTGATCAGCAGCAGGCCAAGCGCGACCAGGAGCAGGCCGAACGTGATCAGCGACAAGCGAAAGTTGAACAGGAAGAGGCCGCCCGCGACCAGGAGCAAGCAAAACGCGACCAGGAACAGGCATCTAAAGATCAGATACAGGCCAAACGCGACCAGGAGCAGGCTTCCCGTGATCAGGAACAAGCCAGCCGTGACCAGGTACAGGCTAAACGAGATCAGGAACAGGCCCACTTGGATCAAATTCAAGCCAAAAAAGACCAGGAGCGTGCGGCCGAAGATCAGCGGATGTTAAAACAGATGATCGGCGATATGGTAGCAGATCATATTCTCCCTAACGAAGATGCCCTGCACGAGCTTTCGTTAAACGGGGAAGAAATGATCGTTAACGGAGTGAAACAAACGGAAAGTGTATTTAAGAAATACAGTGCAAAATATCCACGTTTTGCCAAAGGAAATACGACCTACGAGAACGGTAAAAGGCAGTTTAATGGCTTGCATATTCATAGGAATTAAGTGATCGATCACCAATCCGTCATTGCAAGGCGCGAGGTAATCCCCGGTTAGCAGGTTCACTCTGTATAGTTTGGGATTGCTTCGTGCCTCGCAATAGCGCTTTTGAAGCGCAGGGTAAATGAATGCCTTACTTCTTCAAACTCCTCGTTCTCAATTTACTTAAAAATTCGGGCGAAATACCCAGGTATGAGGCTATATAATGCTGCGGTACCCTTTGCGGGATGTTTGGATAACGGTTAATAAATTCCAGATATTTTTCCATAGCGGTGGTGGATATGGTTTTAAATAAACGTTTTTGAACCACAGTTAAATGCCTTTGCAGCATGAGCCTGAACATGCGTTCCAGTTTGGGCACTTCGGTTAGCAGGCGCTCCTTTGAATCGCGGGTGAGGATGAGGAGTTCACAATCTTCCAGTGTTTCAATGTTCATGTGGGCCAGGCTTTGATCCTGAAAACTGGCCAGGTCACTTACCCACCAGTCCTCAACAGCAAATTGGAGGGTAACCTCGGCTCCATTTTCATCTATAACATATTCGCGGATGCAGCCTTTGTTTACGTATGCTTCAAAATTGCAGATGTCGCCGGCCTGGAGCAGGCGTGTCTTTTTGGGGACTTTTCTGTATTCCAATATCTCATTAAACAGCGCTGTTTCTTCTGTAGTTAAATTAACCGATCGGGCCGCGTAATTATTGATATTTTGAAACATGGCTCAAATATAAGTCGGCCTGTAGGCATCCTTCCAAATATTAGCCGGTAAATAATTTCATTTCTTGTCCCAGTTCAATGGATTTTTGTGATAGATAGGTCAATTTTGGGGATTCATTAATCAAACAAAATATGACCTATCTACCCAATGCCAATCGCTACCAGGATATGGAATACCGCCGTTGCGGTAACAGTGGTTTAAAACTGCCCGCGGTATCGCTTGGCTTATGGCACAACTTCGGTGGCATTGACAGCCTGGAAAATGCCCGTAATATTCTACGTTTAGCATTTGATAAAGGCATTACGCATTTTGATCTTGCTAATAACTACGGTCCGCCTGCCGGCTCAGCAGAGGAAACCTTTGGTCACATTTTTAAAGATGATTTCAAAAGTTATAGGGATGAACTCATCATCTCAAGTAAAGCAGGTTGGGGTATGTGGCCTGGTCCTTATGGCGACTGGGGCTCAAAAAAATACCTGGTAGCCAGTCTTGATCAAAGTCTTAAACGCATGGGATTGGATTATGTAGATATTTTCTACCATCACCGTCCGGATCCTGAAACCCCAATAGAAGAAACTATGGGCGCGCTTGATCTGATTGTTCGTCAGGGAAAAGCCTTATATGTTGGTATCTCAAGCTACAGCGCTTCCGAAACAGAAAAAGCGGTAGCCGTATTAAAAGAACTTGGCACGCCATGTTTGATCCATCAGCCTAAATACTCGATGTTCGACAGGTGGGTTGAAGGTGGATTGCTTGATGTATTGGAAGATAAAGGCGTTGGTTGTATCCCATTCTCGCCGCTGGCGCAGGGCTTGTTGACCAATAAATACCTGAAAGGGATTCCTGAAGGTTCGAGAGCAGCAGCTCACCGCGGTAACGGTGCCATCGATGAAGACGCGATAACTGAGCAAAACATCGCGAAAGCAGCAAAGCTGAATGAGATAGCCCTGCTACGCGGCCAAAACCTGGCGCAGATGGCGTTATCATGGATTTTGAAAGACAAGCGTATCACATCGGTATTAATTGGCGCAAGTAAGCCCGAGCAAGTGACGGATTCTATCGGTTGTTTGGCAAACACTTCGTTTAGCGATGAAGAATTAAAGCTGATCAACCATATTCTGGCGTAAAAATCAACCAACCAATCAACCTAAATTATGAGAATTGAATTTTATACCCGTCCCTTAGGCCTGGCACTTTTGCTGCTATCGGCAAACCTGGCCAATGCCCAAAAGGCTCCATTTTCTGTAGATGGTAAAACGGCAAAGGTTTACGTAACCGCCAAAAACACCGATAAAAAGATGACGGAAAGCGGTACACTTCAGTTTGAAGCTTACCGGCAGCCTTTGGAGAACGAGATCACCATTTTTGTTGATCCCGCTCAAACCTATCAAACCATGCTGGGTATAGGAGGGGCGCTTACCGATGCTTCGGCCGAGGTATTTTACAAAATGCCGAAAGATAAGCAGCAGGAAGTGTTAACTGATTATTATGATAAAGACAAAGGCATTGCTTATACACTCGGGCGCACCAATATTCAGAGCTGTGATTTTTCGAGTGATACTTATGCCTACGTAAAAGAGGGCGATGCAGCGCTTAAAACTTTTGATATCAGCCACGATATGAAATATCGTGTGCCTTTTATTAAAGAGGTGCTGGCTGCGGCCGGAGGAAAGCTTACTTTATTTGCTTCACCGTGGAGCCCACCCGCCTGGATGAAAACCAATAACGATGCCTTGCATGGCGGTAAGCTGAAAGCCGAATACAACCAAAGCTGGGCCAATTTGTATGGCAAGTTCATTAATGCTTATGAAAAACAAGGTATTCCTATCTGGGGTATCACGGTACAAAATGAAGAGATGGCGGTGCAGACCTGGGAATCATGCGTATTTACAGCCGAAGAAGAGCGCGACTTTATCAAAAACTTTTTAGGCCCGGCTATGAAAAAGGCCGGATATGCGGATCGGAAGCTGCTGATCTGGGATCATAACCGCGACCTGATGTACCAGCGCGTAAGCACCGTACTGGAAGATCCTGAGGCTGCAAAGTACGTGTGGGGCGTTGCCTATCACTGGTATGAAGATATTGCGGCGAAAGGCGCAGGTATGAACTTTGAAAACGAGCGTATGGTTGCCCAAACTTTTCCTGATAAGCCATTAATGCTTACCGAAGGCTGTGCGGCAGATTTTAATCCTGAAAAATATACCGACTGGAGTTTCGGCGAGAAATATGGTGCATCCATGATTAACGATTTTAATATTGGTACCGTAGCCTGGACAGACTGGAATGTGTTGCTTGACGAAAAAGGAGGCCCTAACCACGTAGGTAATTTCTGCATGGCGCCCATTCACTATGATACCAAAAATGATAAGCTGATTTATACAAATGCCTACTATTACTTAGGTCAGTTCTCCAAATTTATCCATCCGGGTGCAAAACGTGTAGCCAGTTCATCAAGCCGCAATAATCTGCTTACTACGGCCTACGTAAATACCGATGGTAAACTGGCCGTTGTGGTAATGAACAAAACCGATGATGATATTGATTATCGCCTTTGGATTAAAGGCAAAGCCGCTAAAACCAAAAGCCTTGCGCATTCAATTGCTACTGTGGTGATTGAATAAATCATTTAAATAAATTATAAAAAGCACCAGTGCCTGTAGTTTAAGGCCTGGTGTTTTTTTATGTATTGTACTGTACTTCATTTTATAGTTAGTTGCGCTGGTTTCAATCTGGTATGGGAAACTTTCTTCAAAATTTACCCTCAATTTAATTTCGGAATAACACGAGGTTTTACAAATCCAAAAAAGGAATTTGGACTGTCTTATTATTGTATAAGTGACAATTAAAATAAATATCTTAAGATAGGATTAAGTTGTTTTTGTTTGCGTAGAAGATGATTGTGGTGTATTGCATGTTTGCCATTTAGTAAAACAATTTAGCATAAGGTACTTATTTGATGTTAAAAAAAATTTTAATTGTTTTTTGAACAATTAAAGTAAAATATTATACCTTAGATTTTAATTGGAGCGATAGTCTCGCCTTAATTAATACCAATTATTGATTTGAACCAAACAGAAACCTGCTTAGGTTTTTGATTAAAGTAATTACAACCGATAAAGGAATGTTGGATACCGAGATTAAGTACTTACTTAATGATATTGCTTTAAATAGCAGCAGGGCTTCTTTTAAAAGGCTGTACTTGGTTTATTATGGCAAATTGTTTAGTCTGGCAAAATCACTGGTGAAACAGGATGAACCGGCCGAAGAGATCACCAACGATGTTTTCATGAACCTTTGGGCGCGTCGGGCCTCCCTTCCCGAAATCAATAACTTTACTTATTACTGTTATACAGCGGTTAAAAACAAATCGCTTACCAGTCTTGCAAAAAATCAGCTTAAAAGCGTAAACATTGATGATGCAAATGTGGATGTTGCTGACTCAAGTGCTACCGGCGAGGATAAACTGGTTTGTGAGGATCTTACAAAACTCATCAATACTACTTTAAGCAAACTGTCCGATCAATGCCGCCTGGTTTTTAAACTGATAAAAGAGGATGGCTTAAAATATCGTGAGGTAGCCGACTTGCTTGATATCTCTATAAAAACTGTTGAATACCACATGGGTAATGCGTTAAAAAACCTTGCCCAGGGCCTTAAGGAAGTTCAAAAATCAGCTCCTGCTGCTACCTCCGAAAAAATTTCAAAAAATATTTAATCTTCTACTGGGGTATCCCGATTATTTACAGTCTTTATATATAGAACCGTAAATAATGATCAACAACATCTGGATACTTATTGGCAAAAAGTTAAATGGTGAAGCTTCGCCCGAAGAGTTACTTGAACTTGAGCAACTGTTGCAGCAACAGGGGGCGACCGATTTGTACGCTGTAGGTGAGTTGGAGGAGATCTGGAAAAACGATCAGCAAACTACCGACGACGAGAAGCTGCTGGACAAATGGGATGCTTTTGAAGCTGAGCTTGATGCTATTGAAGAAAAGGAAGCTGAAGAAGCCGCAGAAATTATCGCCATTCAAACCAAAAGGAAAAAAGCCAGGATCATTAAAATGGGATCTTTACTGGCAGCCGCATGTTTAATGCTGGGCGTTTTTTGGTTTACCCGTAAAGAAACAATTGTGCCGGGGAAGTCAAACGAAATAACTGCTCCTAAAAACGGTATCAGTAAAATTCAGTTGCCCGACGGAAGCCGGGTTTGGCTCAATATGGGCAGCAAACTTACTTACAACAATGATTTTGGTACAGATCAAAGAAGAGTAAGCCTTGTTGGCGAGGCTTTTTTTGACGTAGTTAAAGATGCGCAACGTCCGTTTATTGTTACCACGCCAACCATCAGCGTTAGGGTGTTGGGTACCAAATTTAATGTGCGCTCATATTACAATGATAAAACATCTGAGGCCGCGTTGGTCCGCGGTAAAATTGAACTTACCGTTTTAAAAAATCCCGAAAAAAAGATCATCCTTAATCCTTCGGAAAAACTTACCATAATCAATAACCAGGAGCCGCTGGCTAAAAGTAATATCCCTACAGGTAGCATAGCCGAAGAAACTCCGCTTATAGCCCTTAGCCGTATTCATCAGGCTAAAAAAGATACTCTGCCCTCCGAAGCTTTATGGCTTGAAAATAAACTGGCCTTTGATGCTGAGGATTTTGAAAGTATCGCCCAGAAAATGGAGCGGCGCTATAATGTGAATATTGTTTTTGAAAATGAGGAGGTGAAAAAGCTGCGTTTTACCGGCAAGTTTGAAAAAGAATCAATTAACAAAGCCTTATTAAGCCTGCAAAAAACTGCGGCCTTTCGTTATAAAACCGACGCTAACCAAATTGTAATTTATTAATTATTAAAACTTTATGAGATAAGCCTATGCATAGAAAAGTATAAAACTTCAGACCATAAAAAATGGGAAGATGTTCCCGCATCCCCCCATTATAATGTGGTACAACTTAACTACCAGTCCTTCTATAAACCAAATAGTTAAATAACCTTAATGCTAAATTATGAAAAAAAATGCACACCGCATTAACCAAGTGCGGCTGAACCAATTTTTGAAAGTACTTCTTATGTTTAAATTTATCTGTATCCTGGTACTCGTCTCCTCGTTGCAGGCGTTTTCAAAAGGATATGGTCAGACCCGCATCAACGTAAATTTCCAAAACGTATCGCTAAAAAAAGCGCTAAAGGAAATTGAAAAAAAGTCTGACTATCGCTTTTTGTATAACGACGATATGTTGTTGAAAAATGACATGCCCGCCAGTTTAAATACAAAAGATGCATCACTGGAAGAGGTGATGAAAATTGTACTTGGCAATACCAACCTGAATTATACGCTGAGTGATAATAACCTGGTTATACTTACCGAAAAGGGTAAAGCGATGGCTCCCGGAGGTATTAATGGTAAAGTAATCGACGATGCCGGATTGCCAATGCCCGGTGTTACAGTAAGAGTAAAAGGAACAAACGTAAGCGCTCAAACCGATTTGCAGGGCCACTACAGTTTAAATATTCCGGATGCTAATACCGATGGCGTTGTGCTCGTGTTTTCTTTTGTCGGTTACGCTTCGCAGGAAGTACCGGTAAGTGGAAACTCGCTCATCAATGTACAGTTGAAAGCTGCGTCCAACTCACTGAACGAAGTTATTGTGGTTGGTTACGGTACGCAGAAGAAAGAAAACCTTACAGGCTCTGTTGCAGTGGTCAACATGAAAGATGCCGGTAAAAGGGTAACACCCGATGTTGCCAGGGCTTTACAAGGTCAGGTTGCAGGCGTGCAGGTAAATGGTTCGGGTGTACCGGGCGAGGGTGTTTCTATCCGTATTCGTGGTGTAAGCTCGCTCATCAATAACAACCCGCTTTATATTATTGACGGTGTACCAACTATGGAACCGTTTGATTTCCCAACGACAGATATTGAAAGTTTACAGGTAATTAAAGATGCGTCTGCCGGCGCCATCTACGGTTTCCGTGGCGCGAATGGTGTGGTGATCATCACTACTAAAAAAGGCAAAAACGGCGCTATGAAGATAAACTATAACGGTTATGTTGGTTATCAGAAAAATCCTAAAACGTTATCTGTTACCGATAGGGTAGGTTATCAGCAGATAGCAAACGCTGCCGAAACCAATGCCGGTTTATCTCTGGCCCCGGGCAATGATCCATCTTCAAACAAATTTATCAGCAACGTAAATACCGACTGGCAAAAGTCGGCCTTTAAAACCGGGTATACTCAAAGCCATGATTTGGGCTTATCGGGCGGTAACGAAAATATGAGCTATAATGTTGCTTTCGATTATTTTAACCAAACCGGTACAACAGTATCCGGCCCTTCATATACCCGTTACAACCTGAGCGGTAACATCCAGGGTAAAAAAGGAATTGTATCCTTTGGTACCAAGTTTGCCTATACCGAAGGTGATTACAATAACCTGGCCTACCCGCACTTGCACGGTACCGGCAACCAGATAGTCGACCTGGTAACAGCTATTCCAACCATGCCTATTTATGATCCTAACCGTGTTGGCGGTTATGGCGGTGTTGATCAAAACACGCAAAGGGCTATTTCTTTAAATATCATCGGCGTAAATAACCTGTTAAACAGCACAGGGCAGCGTAACCGTATGCTGGCATCGGCATGGATGGAGATTGAGTTTATCAAGAACCTGAAATATCGCCTGAACGCGAGCTATGACCGTAACGATTTTAAGAATACTTATTTTGATCCAATCTATGATCTCGGCTGGTTCTACCCAAATACAACAGCCTATTACAGCGATGCGCGCGGCAATTATTACACCGCGCTTATCGAAAATACGTTAAGCTACAAGTTTGATATCAGTAAACATCATGTGGAGTTATTAGCGGGTACTGCTTATCAAAAAGATAAAAATGACAACCTTACAGGTATTGCCTATAACCTGCCTCAGCCATATCTGTTCTCGTTTGATAACGTAAGTAACACAACCGATAAAACCGTATTCGGCAACAGTAATGAGCGTAAGTTTTATTCGCCAATATTTGGCCGCATAAACTATAACTATGATGACCGTTACCTGCTTACAGCAAACTATCGTCGTGACGGTACATCGCAATTACCCGAATATAACCGCTTTGGTAATTTTGCAGGTGTATCCGCAGGTTGGAATATCAATAAAGAAAAGTTCCTTCATTTGCCCGAAACCATCAGCCAGTTAAAACTAAAAGCTGGTTACGGTACATTGGGTAACGTAAATGCCCTTGCGTTTTATCCATACCAGGCAGTAGTAAATGCTAATGCCAGCTATGTCTTCGGTAACACCCTGGCTTCGGGTGCAACCCAAACCCAGGTATTTGATCAAACCAATAAATGGGAGCAAAAACGCACAACCAACGTTGGTATCGACCTGAGTTTGTTTCATGATCAGCTGAGCTTTTCATCAGAATATTATGTGAACAAGATCAAGGGGATCCTTTTATCGGTACCTATTCCAATCTCGGTAGGTGCAATAAATACACCACTGGTTAATGCTGCATCGTTTACCAATAAAGGTATCGAGTTTACAGTAACTTATCGCAGCAGGGACACCGGGCCATTTAACTATACCATCAGTGCTAACGCCTCAACGGTTAAAAACAAAGTAACTTCGTTAGGTAATGGCGGTAACCCAATTTATGGTGCTTATAGCAAAACCGCTGTAGGTGGCGAAGTTGGTGAACTATACGCGTTTAAAACCGAAGGTATTTTTAAAGACGCCGCCGATGTAGCAGGCCATGCTACCCAAACAGGTGCTGCCCCCGGTGATGTTAAATTTGTGGATACCAATAAAGACGGTATAATCAATGATGCCGACCGTGTTTACTTAGGCTCGGCTATTCCTAAATTGTATTATGGTTTTAACTTCAGCGCTAATTATAAAAATTTCGATGCCTCGGTATTTATCCAGGGCAACTATGGCAGTAAAATAGCCAACGGTGTATACCAGTCGTTAATGACCGGCCAGTATACCAATGCCAGCACCGATGAGCTGAACTATTGGACGCCTACTAATACCAACACCAATGTTCCGCGCCCAATAATCGGCGATCCTAATGCCAATAACCGCAATTCCGACAGGTTTATTCAAAGCGGCTCATATGCCCGTTTGCAAACCGCGCAATTGGGTTATACATTGCCGGCAAGCTTGCTGAACCGTACGCATGTGATCAGGAGCTTTAGGGTGTACCTGTCAGGTCAAAACCTTTATACTATAACCAAGTACAAAGGCTTCGATCCTGATTTTATTAACGATGGTACCATTAACCGCGGTTTTGATTACGGCTCGTTCCCTAACCCGCGCACTTTACTGGTAGGCTTACAATTAGGATTATAAACACTGATTAACGATTTAACATTATTTATAATGAAAACGATATATACAAAGGCAGTATTTACGCTATTGTTGGTGGCTGCATTTGCCATGGGATGTAAAAAGAGCGATCTGACTACGGTAAACCCCAACGCGCAAACAACTCAAACTTTCTGGCAAAACTCCAGCGATGCGGTGAAAGGCATAAACGCCGTATATGGCAGCTTAATTATTGATGGTTCATACATGCGCTTTTCCCCAATAGTGGAGAATACCAGGGGAGATGATGCTACAAGCTACAGTCCCTGGGACCAGATCTATAACATGGGCAAATTCAACATGCAAAGCACCGGTGACGGTGTGCTGTTTTCATGGACAGCTTATTATCAGGGCATTTTACGTGCTAACGAGGTGTTAAAATACGTGCCGGCCATCAACATGGATGCCGAGTTAAAGAAACGCGTATTAGGTCAGGCCTATTTTCTTCGTGGATTGTATTATTTCCACCTGGCCGATTTTTATAAAAACGTGCCTATGCCACTGGTGCCTGCCGCTTCAAGTACCGATTATTTCCAGAAACAACAGCCACAGGACGTGGTTTGGGCGCAGGTGATCAGCGATTTTAAATCGGCCGAAAGCATGCTGCCAACAACCTATAACGGCTTATCGCCCGATGGGCAAGTTGGTCGC
This sequence comes from Mucilaginibacter endophyticus, assembly GCF_003351025.1. Lineage (GTDB taxonomy): Bacteria > Bacteroidota > Bacteroidia > Sphingobacteriales > Sphingobacteriaceae > Mucilaginibacter > Mucilaginibacter endophyticus. The sequence goes on from NZ_QPCG01000001.1 coordinate 1,298,221, forward strand.
GCTACAAAAGGTGCGGCATCGGCATACCTGGGAAAAACCTACCTGTTTACTAAAAAATACGCTGAGGCCGCGGCCGAATTTAAATCGGTTATTGATATGGGACTTTACAGCCTGGTGCCTAATTATTACGACAACTTTTTTGCAAACAACGAGAACAACGCCGAATCGATTTTTGAGGTGCAGTTTTCAAGAGATGCCGGAGGTACTGATCTGGGCTGGGGCGGTGATCCGTCGTCAGGTTGGGGACGTACATCTGCTCGTGCTATTACCTTTGGAGCGGCAAGTTTTGGTTTTACCGACGTGCAGCCAACCCCAGTGTTGTATAACGAGTATCTACAGGAGAAAACTACCACCGGTGCAGTTGACCCGCGTTTGGATGTAACCATGTATTACAACAAGCCCGGCGAAAAATTATATAACCAGGATTTCGCGACCCGTTACGCAGGCAGCTCGTCATTAAACGCCTTGTTTTGCCATAAATATGAAAATGGCGACAGCGGTCAGGCCGATGAGTATGACTGGAGATCGGGCATTAACGAAAGGTTGATGCGTTATGCAGATGTGCTGCTGATGTATGCAGAGTGTTTGAACGAATTAGGTACCACAAACGATGCTTACCAATACATTCAAAGGGTGCGTAACCGTGTTGGTTTACCTAACCTGGCTACCGTTAAACCGGGTATGAGCCAGGCCGAAATGCGTGAGCAGATAGGCCACGAGCGTTTCCTTGAGTTTTCGCTGGAAGGCCACAGGTTTGATGATATCCGTAGGTGGGGCTGGTTGCAGGATGCTACCAAACTGGCCTGGCTAAAAGCCCGCGATCCGGAATTTAATACTTATACCCCGGGTAAAGAGTATTTACCAATACCACTTACAGAGGTACAAACCAATGTGGGCTTGGTACAGAATACGGGGTATTAACACCATTTAACCTTCATTCATTAGCTTTTGTCATTTCGATAGAGCAGGGGCGGAACTGAGCGAAGGGAGCGAAAGAGAAATCTTGTACACCATAAAGGGCAGATATGCAAAGTTCGCCATACGTGTTGTATAAGATTTCTCACTATCGTTCGAAATGACATGATTTTAGATAAGCAAGAGATGACCAAGATGATGACGAAAAAGAAAAGTTTACCCCTATACTTAATAGCAACGCTGGCAACAATAATATTTTCCTGCTCAAAAAAGGAAACACCAACGCCAACAACCACTAAAACGGATACCACAACTACGCCGGTAACAAGCAGTTTTGATATCAACAGCATTAGTGATACTTATGCCGATATCTCCGCTTTTACCTATTATCCTAAATGGACGGTGTATAATGTGCATGACCCTTCCATTAAAAAGTTTGGCGACTATTACTACTGCTATAGTACGGACGTGGCTTTTGGTACTGATGTAAGGTCGGGGCTGCAAATTCGCCGGTCGAAGGATTTGGTGCAGTGGGAGTATGTGGGCTGGGTATTTTCGTCGTTACCGGCACAGGGTTCTGCTTATATAACCGGTAAAGGAGGCACGCCCTATAACGCGCTGTGGGCGCCTTATGTGATGAAGGTAGGATCGGAATACAGATTGTATTACTCGCTTTCATCGGCAGTGGCACGTTTAAGTGTTATTGGTATGGCAACGGCATCAGCTCCTGACGGACCGTGGACGGAGAAAGGTATCGTAGTAACATCTACCAATGATGCCAGTATCCAAACCAATGCTATCGATCCAACGGTGATTGTTACAACCAGCGGCGAGCAGTATATGTACTATGGCTCGGCCTGGGATGGCATTTACATCCTGAAACTTGATCCTTCAACAGGTCTTGCAGTTTCGCCGGGTGATAAGGGTAAACGTATTGCTAACCGGGGCTTTACCGGCGGTAAATACAATGGCAATATTGAGGGCGCCGAGGTGATCTACAACCCTGATCTGAAAAAGTATTTCCTGTTTATCAGTTATGATTGGTTGCAAACCAAGTATAACGTTAGGGTAGGGCGGGCTGATAGTCCGACCGGGCCATTTTACGATTATAACGGCCACGATATTAATACAGACGAGGATCATGGTCCGATGATTTTGGCACCATACCAGTTCACCAATCAAAGCGGATGGCAGGGTACAGGGCATTGCGCGGTATTTGATAATGGTAGCGGACAATATTTTATGGCACACCAGGGCAGGCCGGGTATCAACTCTTACTTTATGGACCTGCATGTTCGTAAAATATCATGGACTCCTGATGGCTGGCCGATAGTATCGCCAGAGCGGTATGCCAACGTGACCCAAACCGCTATAGCAGCTACCGATGTAGCCGGAACTTATGAAAAAATAACATTGAATTATCATGTTGTTCCAGGATATGGTACCGAGCAAACAAATCCGGATTTCCAGGTTTCAACAGCCTTTAAACTGGATGCCGCGGGCACAATTGATGGAAACGCGGCAGATAAGTGGACATTCACAAGCCCATGGCTGGAACTTAAATACAGCAGCGGCGACACTTACAAACTTAAAGTTGAGCGTGAGCGCGACTGGGAAAATAAAATAACATCAACCCTGATATTTACCGGGTTAGACAATCATGGCACCGCCATTTGGGGAAAGAGAAAACAATAGGTTTGTTTTATATAGGTTGGTAGCCCTTCGGTTTAATTACCGGGGGGCTTTTTTTGTTGGCGGTAGTTTACCGCGTTGTCTTTTAATCAAGAGATGCTGTTTTATGTGTTTGAATTGAAAATATTTTCCACAATTGATTGTTTTTCTGTTACTTATTCGTATATTGAAATTACCAAATTAACCTGAGTATTTATGAAAAGTGTAAAGCATATCCTGGCTCGCAAGGGGAGCAATGTTACTGCCGTACCCGCCGAAACTACTGTATTTAATGTGTTGAAATTGATGGCCGATAAAAATATCGGTTCGGTAGTGGTGACCGAAAATGGCAAATATGTGGGCCTGATGACCGAGAGGGACTATTCCCGTAAAATTATCCTGATGGGCAAACACTCCGACGAAACCACAGCCGGCGAAATCATAAGTACCAATTTCCCAAGAATCACACCTGAATCATCTGTTGATGAATGTATGCTGATCATGAGTGAAAACAATATCAGGTATTTACCGGTGTTTGATGTTGCCGATAACTTGTGTGGCATTGTTTCTATGAGCGATGTGGTATATGAAACCATTCATTCGCAAAGGGAAACCATTGAGCAATTGCACAGCTACATTCAATCAACGTAAACTATTTTACCAAGCCTCGTTAAACTTCACCCAATAAATATCATCCCAGCCGTTGCCGGGACTGTTAAGCAGCGCTCGTAATTGTTGGTAGGTTTTAGTTTGGCCATTATTTAGCTGGGTGTTAACACGGTTGCTGGTGAAGATCAGGTATTTTTTGTCGGTGGTTACATAAGGACAATAATCAAGTGCCGTGCTGTTGATAGGGGCAGGCAGATGTTTGACGGGTAACCATTTGCCTGATTTATCTTTATGGCTGATGTAAAGATCACCATGCCCAAGGTCATCGGCCCGGCCGTAGCAGCTAAATATGATAAACTGTTCGTCCGGATCAATAAAGGCGTTAAACTCGTCGTATTTGGTATTCACATCTTCGGGGAGGCTTTCGGGTTTGGTGTAGCCCGTTGCTGTTGGTTTGCAAACTACAATGTCCTCGCTGCCTTTGCCGTAATCGGCTTCTACCGTAAAATATAGGTTGTTATTTTTAGCCACACTTGGATAATATTCGCTTTTATCGGAATTTACTTGCAGGCCGAGATTTTCCGGTTGTGTCCAATCCCCGCTTTTACCGCGTTTAACCCGCCAAATGTCAAAGTCTTTTTTTGCTACAGAATCATTCTCATTCAGAGGCCTGTCTGACGAGAAATAAATGGTTTGCCCATCCGGTGAAAAGCTTGCCTCCAAATCACGGTAACGGCCGGAGAACGGCGCGACTTCGGGCTTACCCCATTTGCCGTTTTTCTTTTGGATGTGCAAAATTGTACTGGTAATAAAACGAGGCTGTTGCAGCGTGAAAAAGATTTCGTCGCCTTGTGGCGAGATGGTAAAATCGCGGTTGCTTAGGCCATCGGTGAGGATACCCTGTGCAAACAGACGTGGCGTATCGGCCGGGAGATCGATATCGGGGTAGGTCACCTGTGCAAATCCATTACAGGCAATCAGCAGAAAAACACAAAGCGAAATTAATTTGCGATACACCATGGTTATCAAATTTATATGGTAAAGATTACAGGCTTATCACCCCAACAGGGGGATATTGGGCTTTGCTTAATTAAAATACGGTTTATTATTTATGTTTGTTTACCAATCCGTTTTTATGAAGGTTTTTATTGTAGCTGTTAGTGCATTTGTGCTATCGGTATTTCCGGTCAAAAAGCAACAAACATTTGATGACTTTAGCAGAGATTTTGTATCGGGCTACAACAGTTTGCATCTGCCGCAATTGGAATTGAGCTATGTAAGTGGTTTGGAGCATATTGGTACCGCTGCCGATGTTCAAAAGCAATTGGACTTTTTTACAAAAGTCAAGACCGGCCTGTCGGCTTTTAAGGCAGACCAATTAAATGAATCGGAAAAGGTAGATTATCAGCTGATCAGTTATGAAACCGGTCTTAACCTGGAACGCATCGCCCTTGAACAGGATTGGTTGAAAAACAAACCGGCGGCTGTTCCGACCAATGGCATCATCAATATCCCTAATGGAAAAGCCTGGTATGCTTACCTGCTTAAACGCTGGACAAGCGCCGACGCTACTCCGGATGAAATTTACCAGTTTGGGTTAACCGAAGTTAGCCGCGTTCAAAAACATATCGAGACTATCCGGCTGCAAACCGGTTTAAGCGAAGATGATTTTTATAAACATCTCAACGATCCTTCCTTTTTTATCAGCGATTCGAAAGTAGTACAGCAATCGTTTGAAAATACTAAGACGATTATTTACGCTAACCTGCCCAAACTGTTTAATAACACCAATATCGCACCGCTAAAAATTGTAAAAGGCGAAAGCCGGCAATTAGCTCAAACGCCCGGCTATTATGATAGCAATGTATTTTTCTATAACCTTTTTGACAAGCCTTACAATAAACGCCAAATCGACTGGCTTTTTATTCACGAGGGTGTACCCGGTCATCATTACCAAGCCAGTACCGAGGCACAAACCAAAACATCGGCTGTGCAACAGCTGTTTTATTACATGGGTTTTGCCGAAGGCTGGGGTGCTTATACCGAAGAATTAGGCAAGCAATTAGGCGTTTACAAAACACCTTACGATGAATTGGGCAAATGGGAGTGGGACATTGTGCGTTCGGTTAGGGTGCCACTGGATGTAGCCCTGAATTATTACGGCTGGACAGACGAGCAGGCACTTGCCTTCTGGAAAAGGAACATCCGCGGACAGGATGACATAGCCATGCGCGAAATTGCCCGGATCCGTCGTTGGCCGGCACAGGTTGTTACCTACAAATACGGCGCATTGCAAATACTGCATTGGAAACAGGAGTTACAACAAAAGCAAGGCGCCAAATTTAATATCCGCGATTTCCATTCACGCGTGCTCGACCATGGTTCGCTGCCATTATTTATGGTGAAGGAAAACGTGTTTAAAAAAGGTTAAATCTTTTCCTTAGGCAAATCACTCCGTTTAAAAAAGCACCAGAGGTGCTAAAGGTTTGTAGCAGATTAGATTATAACAGATTTTAACGTGCCGTAGGTACGCAACTTTTGCGCTTTCTCGACAGCTTAAAATCCTTTATTCAACAGCTCCTGGTAACAATCAATATACTGGCCAACGTGAATGCCATCAACTAAAGCATGGTTAACGTGGATAGATACCGGCATGGTGCGTTTGCCATGATGCTCGGTCATTTTACCGAAGGAAATTTTAGGGCAGCTATCCACAAATGAGAACATCCGCGCATGAGATAGCGAAGTAAAGTTGATCCACGGCAGCGAAGAATAGCGGATCACGTTATTTAAAGCTTTGCGTTCAAGCAGGTTGTTGCTTTGCACCCGCTCAATTTCTGTGTTGGCTTCGCGGATAAAATCTTCAAATAATGGGTGAAACGACCACTCGCCAAAGCCAAACGTGCCATTAGCTCTTGGAACGGTTGAGCTGGCGTCAATCCGGTTATAAATAAAAACTTCGTCGTTTTCCATGCGGTATTTGAACGGCTCAATAATTTGTGAGGCGGCTAACGACTGATACATGGTATAAAGGAAAAACGAGATCCCGTTGTCCTTAACAAACTTATAGGCGGCGGTTACGTCAATGTCTACATTCACGCCGTAATAGGGTTCCTCAAACTGTTTGAAAAAAGTGTAATGCTCTTTTCTGATCCAGTTTTCAATATCTACTTTTTGTTTCATAACTATTGCTGCTGCAATATTAAGGATATTAATAGTATTAAGTCGTAAGTTAGAAGTACTAAGTCTTAAGCCGGAAATTTGCTTTTTGACTTAAGATTTATGACTACCGACTAATTTTAACTTAACTTCGGGAAACACTAATCTGCCTGAAAATGTCATCTGCAATAAATAATATCCGATATCAAAAAGCCGAAGCTTTTAAAGCGCTGCACGAACGTGATGGTTTGTTCGTTATCCCTAACCCATGGGATGCAGGTTCGGCCAAAATTTTAACGGGTTTGGGCTTTGAAGCTTTTACTACTACAAGCGCCGGATTGGCTTACACGCTTGGCCGCCCGGATGGGCATGCTATGATCAGTCGCGATGAAACCCTTGATAATGCCTTGTCTATTATTAACGCCACGCACCTGCCCGTAGCTGCCGACCTGGAGAATGGTTTTGGCGATACTCCCGAAATCTGCGCCGAAACAATTTTAGCCGCTGCCGGTGTAGGGTTGGTTGGCGGCTCGATAGAAGATGCCACCGGTAACGACCAGGACCCCATATATAATTTTGAGCTTTCAGTTGCCCGTGTAAAGGCTGCTGTTGAGGCAGCTCGAAGTCAGCCTTTTCACTTTACGCTAACCGCCAGGGCCGAAAATATGATCCACGGAAAAATTGATCTGCAGGATACTATCAAACGTCTTGTTGCTTATGCCGATGCCGGAGCTGATGTGCTATTTGCGCCGGGACTTAAAACAAGAGAACAAATAAGTGAAGTGGTAAAAGCTGTTGCACCTAAGCCTGTAAATATTGTACTTGGTGCAGCCGGGTTTGATATCAGCTTTAATGAACTTGCCGATCTGGGCGTAAAAAGGGTAAGTCTTGGTTCTGCATTGGCAAGGGCTGCTTTGGGCGCATTTCAGCGGGCCGCCGTTGAATTAAGCAATGGAGGCTATGATTTTGTGAATGATGCGGTACCTTATTTGGAATTAAATAAAATTTTTGGAAAATAATCACATCTCATTTGAAGCCTGAATCAGGTCGGTTTTTGAACTGTTTTTGCTTTTGGTCATGCCATAACCCGGTAATTTTCAGCGTTTAAAACCTGCTAGTATTGATTTGTCAAAATACCATTTGGTATATTGTTATATCTTTGCGCCGATTTTAATAAAACCATCATGTTAAACAGAGTAGTTATAACAGGTCTGGGCGCTTTAACACCGCTTGGAAATAATGTAGAAACTTATTGGCAAAACTTAGTTGCCGGTAAAAGCGGTGCGGCAACCATCACCCGTTTTGATGCATCCTTGTTCCGTACGCAATTTGCCTGCGAACTTAAAGATTTCAATATCACAGAGCATCTGGATAAAGCCGAACTAAAACGTACTGATACCTTTACTCAATATGCCCTTGTAGCAGCAGATGAGGCTATCAAAGATTCGGGATTTGAGTTGAGTAAAATGGACCCGTTTGATATTGGCATTATCTGGGGCAGCGGACAAGGCGGTATGGAAACTTTTGAAGAGCAGGTGACCGAATACGCCAGGGGAAACGGACAGCCAAGGTTCAGCCCGTTCTTTGTGCCTAAATTCATTTCTAACATGGCCTCTGGTATGATCTCTATCCGTAATGGTTTTATGGGGATCAATTATACAACCGTTTCGGCCTGTGCAACGTCTAACACCGCCATTATGGATGCCTTTAACTATATCCGTTTGGGTAAGGCTAAAATCATAGTTACCGGTGGTTCAGAAGCGCCTATTACACCAGCTTCTATCGGCGGTTTCAGTTCTATGAAAGCTATGTCGGCCCGTAATGATGATCCGCAGCATGCTTCAAGGCCATTTGATATAGATCGTGATGGTTTTGTTATGGGCGAAGGCGCCGGTGCTTTGGTACTGGAAGATTATAACCATGCGGTTGCCCGTGGCGCGCATATTTATGCCGAAGTAACCGGAGCATCTATGACAGCAGATGCCTACCACATGACAGCAACACATCCTGAAGGACTTGGTGCCGCCCGTGCTATGCAGCAGGCACTTACCGAATCGGGTTTAAGCATCGAAGATGTTGACTACCTGAACATGCATGCTACCTCAACCCCGGTGGGTGATCTTTCAGAGATCAATGCTTTACTGGCAGTTAGCAAAAATAAAGAGATAAAAACCATCATAGGATCAACCAAATCAATGACCGGTCACCTGCTTGGTGCTGCCGGTGCTATTGAGGCTATCGCTGCTATTAAATCGATAGAAAATCAGGTGATCCCGCCAACTATCAATACCACAACTTTAGACCCGGCTATTCCCGATACTTTGAAATTTGTATTGAAAGATGCCATGGACCACAAAGTAAAAGTAGCCATGAGCAATACTTTTGGCTTTGGCGGCCATAACGGGATAGTGGTGTTTAAGGCGGTGTAGATAACTCACCCGGTCTACGCTTCGCTGGACCACCCTCTCTATCCTTTGGATAAAGAGGGATAGAAAAATAAATAATTAAATCCCCTCTCTACGCTTGTGTAGAGAGGGGATGACAAGCGCAGCGATGTCGGGGTGAGTCGACAAAGTTTAGCTATTCTACAGCCTTAACTACTTTCTTATTTCTTCCCGCTACAACTAATCCTGCAATTACTAACAGTGTACCGGAAATGGTGAACACGGTTATGGTTTCATTGAAGAAAATGTAACCAAGCGCATAGCCGAAAACGGGGGCAAGGTACAACCACGCCGCAGCCTTAACGGTATCTATCTTTACCAGGTAAAGCCATAACTGATTGGCTATGAACGAGAGTACGATGACCATCCAGGCCATAGACAACAGGAGGTTCGTGTCTAAATGATGAATGTGATAGTCTTTAAACAGGAAGGCAAAAGGCAATAACATGACGCCGCCGGTAAATACCTGCCAAACGTTAAAAACAATATTAGTGAGCGTTCGCTTTATCGACGAAAAATAAATACTGCTGCAGGCGTAGGATACCATATAGATAATGAGTAATACTAAGCCTAAGGGCTTGATGTGGCCTTTGGGTAACTCAGAAGCGGCAGAAAGTATCAACCCGCTAAATGCCACCAGCATCCCAATAATTTCAAAGCGGCTAAGCTTACGACCTAAAAACCACGACGAGAACAGCGCCATGAGCAAAGGGGCCACAGCCAAAAACAGCGTGCTCATGCCTGCCGACGCATATTTCTGTGCCGCGAAAAAAGAACCCAGCGTAAACGTGGTATTTAAAAGCCCGTAAATAATAATGGGCTTCCACTCGCTGCCGCGGGGCCAAAAGCGGTGCTTGCTATGTAATAAAAAATAAGGGCCAAATATTAAACCTGTACTAATAAACCTGACACTGGCCAGGATCAAAGCATCGGCCGAACGAATGCCGAACTTGGCTGCTATTGCACCGGTAGACCAAAGCGCGGTGAACACCACACCGGCTATTATTTTTTTATACATACGGCGGCAAATGTAATTAAGCAAAATCTTTTTTGACAAGCTTAATTTACCTTAATCTGTTCCCGCCAATGAGTTAAGAATGCAGCGTTATGGCAGCAGTTTCCAGGTTTTAAGTTCGCCTTTTATTGTCACCATAATTTTGTTGGTTACCATGCGGTTCAAAATTACTTTAGCACCTATCCATAATAAGCTTTTGGTAAGCCAGCCCAGGTCTGCCACATTAAGCATAATGGTTTGGATACGGTCTTTCATACCGCCGCTAAACCTATCGATATCCTGTTCCTTAATTGTAGGCCAGTTGTTGCCCGAGCTGAATTTAATATCAGGGAATTTGATTTCCTCTTCAAATACAGGTATTATCTGGTAGCTATCGTTTTGGGTTGATTTATATTTGGCTTTATCGGCGTTAGCATAACCATCAACAAAAATAGAGTTTGTTGTCAGCGCTTTGGCGGGCACGGTAAAGTAGTCACGTAAAAAGATCTTGCAGTTATGTCGGCCTAAAAAGAAATCATGCACCCTGAATTCTTTATTTAAAAAACCGCTAAAGCCGCTCAGCGCGCCACAGGCAATGGCTTGCTCTCCGGTGAGGTCGGTTGATTTACCATCAGGTGTATCTACCCTGCGCGATGGTGTGATGAGGTACTGACCGGCACAATCCGAGTCCATTGCATCTTTAATATTAACGGCCTTTGAGCGCATTTGCGATAGCATGGAAGATAACGTTAAGCCTACGATATTTGATATCGCCCGTGACTGCGAAATTGGTGTTGGCGCCTGGGTAGGGAAGGGCTCTATCATCAGCACGGTTGAAACAAACTTATTATAGTTGTTGTAATCAACATCGGGCTGACCGGTAAGATCATCCAATACACTCCGCACTTTATCAAATGGTTCGTTATTGATCATGCCGCCATCAACATTCAGGGTTTGGTACCCGCCGGCAGCTACGGGGCTATTAACCAGGTAATTGCTTAGCCATGGGTTATTGTTAACATATTGTGCGTCGCGTTTTACTATTCTTGATTGTAAGCCAACCGGGAAAGCGCCGGTTGCCATAGCTGCGTCAGCAGCTATATCAGTATTTACTTTATTTTTCAGATCCAAAGGCATCCAACCGTCATTATGCCCGGTTATAGCGTTCTCGGTAAGTTGAAAACACGCGTAATCGTTATGGATGCGCATATTATACTTAGTGCGTTCTGGCGATGACGAATTGAACGGGACATTATAAGCATAGCCCTGCAGGTTGGTAAGTGTAGTGAAGATCTTTAAACCTGGTTTAATATAAGCAGGGGTAGGCTGCCACTGTTTGGGGTCAGCAGAAACTACGCGGGTAGCAACATCGTTAATAAAATCAGAATTAAGGGCGGATATTACGCCTGAGTTTTTAATATCAGATGTATCCAGCATTTTCGAAAACATATCTGCCTGAACAAGATCAACCCACGAGTGATAGAGTTTATTCTCAGGATGTTCGGCAAGGATATCTCCTGAAGGTTTATCGATATGGGTTATCGGGTTATTAAGCGAGGATGCTGCCATGATGCTGGTCATGCCCCCGGCAGATGCGCCGCCCATTACAGGGATCTGCACCCTGTGTGATGGAACGCCGGGTTGGCCACGGCGCTTGTCCCATTCGGTTAGTGCCTGGAGCAGGTAATCAATAACGCCCGCGGTATAGGCGCCGGCAGAAACCGCGCCGGCCATACAAAGTCCTACATAAAATACTTGCTGATCTGAAGTTTTTTCTGCTGCCATGAGATAGATTTTAGGTTGGGTGGTGAAATTTAGAAAAAGGATATTGTAAAGAAATGCGTAAAAATACGTGAGTTAATAGCGGGTTTTACCCAATCACATTGCTTTATCGGCTTTTTGTGGCTTTGGGTGTTCCCTGGGTTTAAGTTCCTGATCAATAATGTTTTGTTCGAAACTTTTTTCATCCTTCCGGTCGGTTTTTACAATCCATATCATCAGTGCTATTAACAGGGTTATTACAATGCCTACTATAAAATAATTGATCTGCATGTTTATATATTTGGTTGACTAAATTTATACCGGCTGTATTAACTGGCGATTAAATTTTAGTGTGAAATAAAACATGCAAAGCCTGTAGTTTTTATGTATAAGAACCCCTTATAAAAGTAATAGATCATGCAAACCCATGTAGCCGCCGTAACGCTTGCTGTTAAAGATCTTGATGAGATAAAGGAGTTTTATATCGAAAAATTCGGGTGGCAAATTATTGCCGAAAATGAAAAGATTGTAATGCTAAAGCTTGATAATTTAGTACTCACCCTGTGCGATGAGCCGCTTTTTAAGGAATACACAAATATACATAATAATACCGGGAATAAGGCTGTTTACTTTACCATAAACCTTGCTTCAAAAGCTAACGTTGATGAACAAATAGCGAAATTAAATGAGGATGGTGTACAAATATTAAAGCATCCGGCAGAAACATTCTGGGGCGGATATGCCGCTTTTGTGGCCGACCCGGAAGGAAATTGCTGGGAGATCTGCTATAATCCTTACGCCGGAAACTGAAAAGTAAAGCAAGTTTCTTCCGGGGTTGATGTTACCGCTATTATACCTCTATGGGCTTTGGCTATCTCCGATGAAATATACAAACCCAGTCCTAAACCCTGCTGACCTTGTTTAACTTCACCACGCGAAAATGGTTGAAATAATCGTTCCATCGCCGCAAAAGGAATCTGATCGCCGGAGTTCGTTATTGAAAGTATAAACTTGCCATTGGTATTACTTGCGGCCACCTTTACAGGTGCATCTTTTTGGCCATGTACGAGCGCGTTTGATAACAAATTAGAGAATAATTGCGCCACCCTTGTGCCATCGCAAAATACGGTTTCAGTAATATTAAAGTCGGTAATGATCTCCCGTTCGGGAGCGGCGAGAAGCAATTCGGAAATTACGTGTTTAAGCGTTTTTTCAAGATGCTCATTGTGGCTTAATGCTAACGTAATGCCATCTCCAAGCCGACCACGGGCAAAATCAAGAAGGTTGTCAATGAGCCCTTTCATTCGCATGGACGAGTCCTGAAGGATTGTAGCAAGGCGTTTAAGCCTGTCATCAAGCGGCATCCGCATCATTAGCTGACCAACGTTTGATACAGCGGTAACAGGATTGCGCAGATCATGCCCCAAAATAGCGATAAACTGTTCCCTAAGCTCGGCTGTTTTGCGTTCTTCTAAAAGTTTTTCTTCGGTAAGTGCTAACTTTTCGGTTGCCTGCAAGTGAAACGAAATAAGATCGGCATAAAGCTTAAACATATTGGTCACCTCCGGCGTATTGAGCCGTGCCGGGTTAGGGTCTATAGCACAAAGGGTACCGAAAAAAGTACCATCCTTACGGATGATAGGCATAGAAATATAGCTTTGAAAGCCATACATCAAAGGGGTGTGGTGTGTGCGGAAGCGCTCGTCCTTTTCAACATGGTCAATGATAACGGCTTCCTGCGTTTGCCTTATTTCATGACAGATGGTAGTTTCTAATGTTAATTCCCCACCAGGAACCAGTCCAAACTGGATGTTATCAAGTACAGCACAAGCTATCCATTTTTTTTCGGTAACGCGGGCTACGGCGGCAAAACCCATTCCTGTAGTAAGGCAAATAACCTCCAGTATTGAATTGATTACGGGGATCTGGTTTATGGCTTCCAGATCAGCCTGAAGATTAGGGTCTAAATTGCCTGTCATTTTAAAGGATCAAATAGGGGATTGTGTTTAAAAATACGAATATTACAAACACCAAAAGTATGCATTTGTTGGAATAAGAATAATTTAACTGTTTTGGTTAAAATATTGCCCTTTAATTAAATCTGATTTTTAAAAACGTCAGTATTGTAAAATACAGGTGGACCATTAGTGGATTAATTCAGCGGTAACGTAAACCAAAAAGTGCTGCCTTTATCAACTTCACTTTCAACTCCCATTTCGCCGCCATGTCGTTCAATAATTTCGGCGCTGATGTATAGGCCAAGCCCCAGGCCGGAGTATTGTATACCTGAAGTATCAACTCTGTAGTAGCGTTCAAATAAATGTGGAATCTTCTCTGCCGGGATGCCTTTACCAAAATCCTGTACCGATATTTTAGCCATATCATCCTGCTTACTGATGTTTATGATTATGCGGTTACTTTCAGGCGCGTACTTAACGGCGTTGTTTACAAAGTTAACAACAACCTGGTCAATACGTTGCCTGTCAGCAAATAACTGGAGTTCAGTGTCACCTGTAAGTTCCAACTCGTGTGTGCCTGCAAGTCTGACATGATCACAACATTCGCTAATCATCTGAGACGCTAAAAAATTGGTTTTGTATAACGTAAGTTGGCCCGCGGTAATCTTTGAAACATTAAGCAGGCTATCTACCAATTGCTGCATTTTGTTGAGGCTATTATTACCACGGCTGATAAACTGCGGAATTTTTTCAGACGAGGGATCAACTTTTATCAGTCTGTCAAGCAATTGCATCGACGCTTTGATAGACGTCATTGGGGTTTTAAGCTCATGACTGGCTACGCTAATAAAATCGTCTTTTTGCTGCTGCAGGTGTTTAAACTCAGTGATGTCAAGAAGCGTTCCTAATATCCTGAGCGGTTTGTTTATGGAACCGTAGTATACTTTACCCTGTGCCCTGATCCAGCGGGTTGAACCATCCGGCCAGATGATCCTTGCCTCATAAAAAAGTTTGCCACTAATAAGCGCGGCTTTATGAGCATTATCCCGAAGCTCGATATCATCGGGGTGTAACGCCTTAACAAATAAATCATGAGGAACGTTACGCTCAAATCCGAAGATCTTATTAAATTTTTCGGATGTCAGCAATTCGTCGGTTATCAGGTCAAGATCAAACGTACCTATTTCAGCTGCTTCTACAGCCAGCCTGGCCCGTTCTTCAGCCTCCTCAATTTTGCGCCGGGCAAGAAACTTTTCGGTTACATCAATAGCTATGACCATAACAGCGCTAATCTCGCCATCAAAACCCCTTATAGGTTCATAAACAAAATCAATAAATACCATTTCGGGGATGCCATTGCGCACCAGTAACAGCTTGTGCTCCTTTGCGGTAATGGGTTGCCCTGTTTCAATAACGTTGTCCATCACAGGCGCATACAGATCCGCTGCCTCGGGTATGGCATCCCAGATGCCACGGTTTTCCATTTCTGCACGTTTACGCCCAACAAGCTCAAGATATGAATCATTAACTACTTCAATTACAAGGTTATCGCTGTTGATGATGCAGATTCCTACCGGGGCCTGTTTTACCATATTGTAAAGGGTATGCCTGCTTTCTTCCATGGCCTGGCGGGAATGCTCAATTTCGGTAACATCGGTCGAGAAGCAGATAACACCTACAATTTTTCCACGCGAGTTGCGCACCGCCTGAAATGTAAACTTGTAGTAATTGATTTGCCGTTTGCCATTAATCAGAAATTCAGCGGGCTCATTGTTGCCATAATAGGTTTCGCCGGTGTGATATACTTCACTTATAAGATTGCTGAAAGGCTGCCCTTTAAGATCAGGCAATGCCTCGTCAAACGGTTTTCCAATTATCGATTTGTCCTTACCCCATGCTTTCAGCGTGGCATCGTTAGCTATGGCTATGAGCTTGTCTTCGCCTATACACATATAAACGGGAAAAGGCGAGGCCTCAACAATGCTTCGGAAAAAATTTTCGGTAGGTTCCAAGTTGCGGTAGTAGTTTTATTCGGTAAACGATGCTCTCAAAAATAAAAATATTTTCGTACAGATTTAAATATCCACGCCATGTTCCGGCATTGTTTATTGATAATTAAAAGAATTATCAAAAGCGGTTTTGCAATATGCCCTTGTATGTCAAAATATGCGAAAAATAGCTTTGATAGGCGAAAAACACCGGTTTTGAGCTTCGCCCGCTATGAGCTGGAGAAACCGCGCGGCTTAGGTGTTATAGGCATATTTTTTTGATTAAAGCCTGCCCACATTTGATCAAAAAAATATCACAAATGAAAAATAAGTTCTTATTGGCATGCATAATAAGTTTATTATCCGCCAGCATCAGTTACGGCCGTCCGGCCGCCGAAACAGGATACGCCAGTGTGATCCGCGATTTCATCGACAGCCACATGACCACCAACTTCAAAAAGTTAAAATCAATAATGAGCGATAATTCCGTATTAAAAATACCCCGCGGCGAAAAGGTGCTTGTACAGGAAAAAGACGACCTGGTAAGCATGATGAAAAAAGACGCGGGTACGCTGCAAAACTGCCAGTCGAACTATGAGGTGCTTGCCCAAAGTGATGCCATGGTAATTGCACGGGTTGATTTTAATTATGAAAATTGCTCACAGCATGATTATCTCATCATCGAAAAAAATGACAAACAGGATTGGAAAATTACACAGGTTTGCAAAATGTTTGAAGACATAAAAACACCTTTAACCAACGATAATTCGGTAGTAGCTAAAAACTAAATTTTACTTCCACAGCCAACAATAATTAATCACCCTATTGGGGTGATTTTTTTTATTTTAATTAGCTTTATTTTAACTTTTTAATTGTACCCCCATACAGGTAATTTAAATTACGTTTTTAATTGAAAAAGCTATTCCGTTTCCCCTTTTTTCTGCTTTTGTGTTCCCTGGTATGTATGGTGATGTTTACGGGCCGGGCCTACGCACAGAAATACATTTTTGCGCATTATGATATTGAGGATGGCTTAATCCAGTCGCAGATCAACAAAATGTCGATGGATTCCGACCACCGCCTGTGGATTGGAACTTTTGGCGGCGCCTGCCGCTTTGATGGTAAGGATTTTACTGCCTATACCCGTTTAACAGGCCTGCCTGATAATTACGTAGCAACGGTTTTTTCTGATAAGGGAGGCTGTACCTGGTTTGGTACAATGAACGGGCTTGCGAGGCTTTATAAAGGGAAAATTATCCGTTACAAACCCGATATTCCATTAAAGCGTTATTTTGTAGGCAATATAATCCAGGATGGTGAAGGTACCATCTGGGTTACATCGGCCGGGACGTTGTTCAGGGTTAAAAATGATAAGATGCAGCACGTGGCTATTAACAACGATGCCGAACTTTTCATTACCAGCTTAGCCGTTAACAATGCGGGTGTTTTATATGCCGCTGTTTACAAAAAAGGTATCTATCGCCTTAATGGGCAAAAATGGGAGCATGTAATTGATGTTCCTTCGGTGTATGACGAACAAATTATTAAAAGGATATTTTTTGATCGTTTTGATAAAGGCAAAATTTACCTTTTAACACGAACAGGTCTGCTATGCGCCAGGGATGGTGTGGCTAAACCGCTGGATATAAAAAACGTTACCGAAAAAATCAAGGGTCAGCTTTTATGTATTGAACAGGATGCCGATGCCAACATCTGGCTGGGTACTGATAACGGCGCTTACTTTATCATGGATGGCGATGTGATCCACTACAACTCATCAAACGGCCTAACGGATAACTCTGTTCCTGATATTTATTTTGATGCTGATAAAAACCTTTGGCTGGGTAGTCTGGGCAATGGCCTTTACCGTTGCGAAGGCGACCGGTACACCATTTTCGACCGCACACAAGGTATCCCCGAATCAAAAATTGTCATGTCGGTAACCCAGGACTGGAACAAAAATGTTTTAATGGGTATTGACGGAGCCGGCATTTTGCGGTATGATGGAAAAAAGCTGAGCGAAATATCCGTGCCTGGCGGTTCGCCATATTTAAAAGGCGTGCAGAGTTTATATACGGATAAAACCGGTACCGTTTGGATTGGCACCGGGGCAACAGGTTTGTGGCAATATGATAAAAGCGGTTTTAAGCAGGTAAAAAACAGCTCGGGTTTTGCCTATAACTTTATTACTGCTGATGAAAGTGGTACGCTATGGCTTGCTACTTCCATGGGCTGTTTCTATTATCAAAAAGGCGAACTGAAGCAACTGGAGGGGATTCCGTCATATTCGGCTTCAATGCTTGGTATGGGTGGCGATTCTGTTTTGATAGGTACCCAAAATGGCGTTATGCTGGCCGTGAATAAAAAGATAGTTCCCGGGTTTAAACTTAAATCATTTCCCAATACGGCAGTTTATAGTATGATCCGGTATCGAGATCTGCTGCTGGTAGGTACTGATGACAGTGGTCTGTATACCTGGGATATGACGACAGGCGCGGTTAATATTTATAACGTTGGCGACGGACTAAAAGCTAATAGTATTTACAGTTTAGCTGCTGACGAACGTGGCAGGCTCTGGATGGGGACCGGCAGGGGAATTAACCGGATGCAGTACGACCCTGAGAAGAAAACTTTTTGGGTAATTGATAACATCGGCTCGAAAGAGCCCGTGGTTGAGGCCAATCAAAATGCTATTATGCACCGTGGGCACGAGATTTGGATAAGCACAACCAAAGCGGTTATGGTGTATAATACCATGACTAAAATGGTACCCTCGCCACCGCCACATGTGTTTATCAAATCGGTACAGCTTATGAAGGAGGATGGCGAAAAACGCTCCTCAATTGACCTTGATGACTGGGCCGAACTTAAGCACAATCAAAATCACTTATCGATATCCTTTCTTGGCGTATACCTCAAAAATCCCGATGCGGTATCTTACCAATATAAACTGGTTGGGCTGGATAGCGCTTTTAGCTCGCCAATGCGTAATAATGTGGTTAATTACCCATCGCTGCCGCCTGGGAAATATACTTTTAGAGTAAAGGCAATAAGTCCGGACGGACAGGTTTCGCCCAAGATGGCGAGTTTCAGTTTTGTGATCATTCCACCATTTTATCAAACATTTTACTTCAGGTTGCTGGCTATTGTATTGCTGGTGTTGCTTGGTTTCGGGGTGCAAAATTTGGTGCATCAGCGTAAAATAAAACGCGAAAAGGCAATTGAGGCAATGAAGCGGGAAGAGAAGCTCAAAATCCGTCAGCAAACGGCCGAAGATTTTCATGATGATTTGGGTAACAAATTGACCCGTATTACCGTCTTATCAGAAATACTGAATGCCAAAATAGATAAAGGGCAGGCAGATCAGCGCGGAATTGTTGATCAGATCAAACAGAACGCGGCGTCATTATACAATGGTACAAAGGATATCCTGTGGGCGCTTGACCCTAAAAGCGATAACCTTTACGAAACCCTTAACCATATCCGCGAGATAGGGATAGAGGTTTTTCATGATGTACCTGTTGATTTTGAATTTGCCTCTGTTGATGAGGATATCCAGCTGATAAAATTGCCCATGGAGTATAGCCGTAACATCACCATGATATTTAAGGAGCTGTTAAATAATATCCTTAAACATGCGGATGCCGGGCTGGTGACTTTTGAGCTTGATCAAAGCGATAAAAACGCGATAGCACTGCGTGTTACCGATGATGGTAAAGGCTTTGACAGCAGCGCGGCCCATCGCGGCAGGGGAATTAATAATATCAATGCCCGCGCAAAACGGATTAACGCGACATTGCTCATTAACTCGGAAGCAGGAATAGGCACATCAGTAACATTAAAATTTAGTAAAAATCAGTTAAACAATTAAACATGGGGCGTAATATTAAGGTTAGTATTATTGAGGATGATGAAACCCTGCGTGATGGTTATGCCTTTTTAATTGGTGCTACCGAAGGTTATGATGTGATTAGTACCTATTGCTCGTATGATGAGGCATCAAAAAAAATTGCCATTGATAAGCCTGATGTAATATTGCTGGATATCGAGCTCCCCGGAGTTAACGGTATTGACGCTATCCCCAAATTAAAAAAACTACTGCCCAATTGCTATATCCTGATCCTCACGGTTTACGAATCTGAAAAACAGATCTTTAATGCGCTGGCTGCAGGTGCTTCGGGATATCTAACCAAAAATACGCCATCAACCAAAATCATCGAATCGATAAAAGAGGTGCGGGAGGGCGGCGGCCCCATGAGTATCAATATTGCGCGATTGGTAATCCGCTCGTTCCAGAAAAACCAGGAATCGCCATTGTCTAAACGTGAAACTCAGATCCTGGAACTGATAGGAGAGGGTAAAAGTCGCGGCCAGATTGCCAATGAACTATTCATCGACCTCGAAACCGTTCGCAGCCACATCAAAAACATTTACCTCAAGCTGGATGTAAACTCTCGCGCAGATGCCATTAAACTGGCAAGGCAGAATAAATTGATATAGCTAAAGAACGTTCGTGAGGACACGAACGTTTAGCATGAATAATTATTTTTATTCCCCGATCCGTGTCCCCACGGATCGCTTTCCATCATCTCAAACGTCCGCTCCCCATTCATCTAAGTAAAACTACGGATAATAAAATCTGAGTATTTATACTCTTTAAACCGGGGCATGTTTCGTTGCAAATTTGTATTGTCAGTTCGGAACTACCGGTTTAAGCAGCTTAACTTTCAGGACTGATAGGAAAACTCAGACATCCTTCAAAAGCCGAGAAAACCTAAAAAAATACACTATCATGTCAACATTTATCCCAGGCGGCAGCTATGCCAAAACCTCAAAAAACATCAAAAGCACTTTGTTTTGCCAATCAAGAAAAAGAAACCAATCTACCATTCCTGCCGAGTTAGATTTAACCGCGCTTTCACAAGCCAACGTTGAAAACCTGGATGGTTATTTGGTAAATCAACCAGGTAGCGCATCAGCAAGTGGTTATGTACCAGGCGGCAGCTATACCATTACTTCAACCGGCGAAGTGGTGATCTTATCGGCACTGTGCCAAAAAAGAGATCAAAGCTGGCAATATTCTACTTTAGACATCACTCATTTATCAACAGGTAAAACCCTGTCAAATATTGATGGTGTTTTAACAGTAGACTAAAACCTGCTCCACAGATATTCGCTGTCGCTGACCGCGAATGTATAATGCCTGTAGTTAAATGCTATAGGCATTATCTTTTTTGATGTTCGACGTAAGAGACTTCAGACAGTGTGGCGTCCGCGGGGACACGGACGCAGTGGTGAGCCCACTATCTTATTCCCCGATCCGTGTCCTCACGGATCGCTTTAAGGCCAATACTCCAAATTCCACTAATTCATAAATCCCCCAAATAGGGGGATACTATCCCCCTGCCGGTAAAGTACCTTTGATATGTTAAGTAGTTTTAACTGACCGGCTACTGTAAACCCGCTTCAAAAAATCATCCCGTATGCTGCCCCTTGGCCAACAGGTTGATTTCCATTATCAAATCTGGTTTCTGTTAAAACTACTGTAAATGAAATTGAAATATATACCTGTGTACACTGCCGATTTTGAGGAACAAATAAACTTTTATACTCAAAAGTTAGGCTTCAGAATAACAGGTACAATGACATTTTACGAGGGAAGAGAGAGCACGGTGATCCGGTCGGATAAATTAAATGTGGCGTTGCTTGTAACTAATAATGATAGCAACAGTGATAAGAGTAACATCATCATCAACACAGCCGACTGTTTAAACGATTATCATGCCCTGCGCACGGCGGGAGTGTTCTTTTGCAAATCGCCGGCTTATTTGCCGGCAGGTTTGGCAGCCGAGTTTTTAGATCCGGCGGGCAACAAATTTATGTTACTGGAAGAAAGAAATTATAACGAACAATAAAATCATATCACAATGGACTATTCAAAAGTATTACGCAACAACAATAAGATTGTAAGCCGCACCGGCGGTCAGAGACAGGGGCCGCAGTATACTTCAGATTTAAGCCTTCGCTTTGTTTTAAGCGGTAGTGAACGTTATGATATTGGCCGCAGGCATTTATCCATATACCCCGATTCATTTTTGATCCTGAACAGGGGCACTCAATATTCAACAGATACCGATCTGGATCAGCAGGTACAATCCTTCGCCATCAATTTTGATCAGCAGTTTTTGCAGGATTTTAAAGATTGCTGGACTTTTGATCATGACAGCTTATTAGATAAAGGCAACGGAAACGGAAAAGTACAACCCGAGTTTAATGAAACTATTTACCCATTTGCCGGGGACATTAAATACAATGTGTTCCACCTGAAACAACACCTTGACGATGGTATGCAGGATGAAATGCTGATCAATGAATACCTGCACCATACGCTCATTAACTATTTTCATATTTATAATGATGAGATCTGCAAAAAAGCCGAAAAGCTTGATTTCTTAAACCAGGGCACCAGGGTGGAAATCTTACGTCGCCTTAACCTGGCCAAAGAATTCTTGTACAGCAATTATAATCAGAATATTAGCCTTGAGGATTTGGCCGAACATGCATGCCTTTCGGTTAACCATTTGCTGCGCACCTTTAAGCAGGCATTTGGCTTAACTCCTCATCAGTTTTTAATACAGCTGCGTTTAAAACGGTCATTAATGCTACTGAAGGATACGCGTTATCCTGTAAATGAGGTAGTTGGTATGGTAGGTTTTGAATGCCCAAGTTCGTTTATCAGGTTGTTTCGTACGCATTATAAGATTACACCTTTAAAGTACAGACAATCAGCATAATAAGAGTTTTCTTTTGGTGTTAAGATGGTGCTTTTCACACATGTAGCCCGCCTTTAACACCCTATGTTTGTAGTACCAGATAGTTTTTTGTTAAGGATATTTGGTCAGTTAATAGTTAATGAAAAAGTCAGTAACGCGAGGTCACTGACTTTTTGCTTTTTATGAACCAGTACAAATATGTCATTGCGAGCGAAGCGTGGCAATCGCACGGAAGCAGGGTCGCCTTGAATAGCCGCGGTTGCTCCCCTAAGATGATAACATTGAATTAGTTACAGTTAAGTTTACACTGCTTGAAAATATGCGAAAATCAACATTTGGCTAATTGGCTGTAACGTTTGCTAAAAAACTCCGTCTTTTAAGTTAAAACCTACTACTATGAAATTTTTTACGATACTGGCCGTTACCGGCGGATTGTTTTTTTCTTCGCTTCAGGTAGAAAAAAGCAACTTGGCAAGCATAAAACACAGTAAAAACAAATGCTGTATGAATACCAAAAAATCAAAATGCCCGCTTGCATGCAAACGGGCAAAATCGGTTAAATTAAACGGTTAAAAACGATACAGGGTTTCATCCCCTCAAAAGGCGTCCGGCGATTTAAGGGGAATCTTTTGCCGGCGCCTTTGCAGCGTTTATTTGCTCAAATCAAATTTAATTAGTTCAGCATCGCCTGCTTTTACTAAAACGCCCTTCGCGTCACTTACACTAACACCTTGTAACAATGCTTTGCCATTTGTTGCTTTATCAGCGTCGAGACCTATCCTCTTCGCATCGATAGTATAAGTTTTATCTGCATCGCCATAATTAAACAAGGCCAGGTAAAAGTTGTTGCCAATTTTTAGTGCAAACTGCTCTGTAGTTCCCGTTTCTGTATTGCCCTCAACCGGCCTAAAGGCTTTTCCGTTTTGCACCACCTTTAAAATTTCTGGGTTTTGGTACATGGCTTTTGCCCTGGCCGACCATTGACCGTGGGTAGAGAAATCATCGCCGGTTATAAATGTACCGGTAACCACTGCCGAGAGCATTCTTGCCCGGTTAGCGCCCTCGCTTTCGGTTGAAAGTACCACGTGGTCGGCATCAACATAGTTATACAGGTAAGTTTGCCACCAGCCGTAATTTACACTGTTGAGGGTATAGCGGGTGTCTTTTATGGTTTTAAAGGCATCGCAAGCAATACGCCTCATGTGCGCGTACCTACCGGTTGCCAGGCTGGGAGAGATGGCCGCGTAAACCAGCATCTGGTTGCCCAACTGATCGATCAAATGTTCCATTCCTTTTTTATAGGCCTGCATGCCTGTAGTTATTTTCGGGTCGTAAAAATGACTTGACTCTGCCGCGGCATGCCCCAGAAAATCTATCTTGATCATTTTAAAACCACAGGCTTTTAACTTGCCAATTACATAATCAATATGCTGCAAAGTACCGGGATGGGTTGGGTCTGTCGCACGGGCGCCGTCAATATCGTGATAGCTATCGCCAACTTTTGTCCATGTTTCGCCATAGGTATAGTTGCTGCCTAAAACTTTACGGTTGGGGCCGCCTTGCCATCCCCAATCGGTAAAGGGGGCCCAATATACACCGGGTTGCAAACCTTTTGATTTACAGTAATCAGCAAAAGATTTCAGCTTGCTGAAATCACCTTCCCGGCCACCGCTGATCATGTTATCCCAAAACGAGTCAAGGTCAATAAACGCGGTATTACCGTTGCGGAAAGCCGGGATGCTGTAGGCAAAAAAGTTAGCTACTTTAATAGCTTTGTCGTAATTCAACTTCTCCTGCATTACGCCCCAACTGTTCCAACCAACAGGAGTAGGCTTGGTCCAGTTAAAAATGTAAGGAGGTTCGGCAATGCGGTTAGCTTTACCAAACTCTTCCATACCGTTGCGCCAGTCGGCAAACCAGCCTACAAATACTTTAGGCGATTTAACCGTATTGCCATTGATAAAACCATGGGCTATTTTATCGCGGTTTACGGCTTCTTCAGTATAACCGCCCCATACTTCAAACGTATTAGCGCTGTCTTTTTTGGCGATGGTGCGCACACCTGTTTTCCAGGTTTCGTGCTCAACCGATCCAAATACTAAACCTTTGCGGCTGCTGTTGTCAAAAACAGTTCCTACCTCGGCACTGATATTGCTAACCGGGGCTTTAAATGCTTTTGAATTATAGCTGATGAAGGTATCGTTATCAAATGGTACAAATAACGAGCGGGTGTCGCCGGCAATTGTGGCCATATTACCGGCAATTGGCTCCATGTAATTTGTTTTAAGGTTTTTACCTTCAACATAAAGCTCAACAAAAAAGTAACCTTTGTGCGATGGGTAGGTATAAAACACCTGCACCATGTTTGGTAAATTGTTGCCGGTTAGGGTAAAGGTATGTTTAAGGCCTTTACCAAAGCCGTCTGCAACCTGTGCCTGGCTATAAACAATTTGTTTATAATCCTTTGAGGTAAAGAATTTGCCATCGACGCCGGCTTTACTATAACAATTGCTAAGTATAGCCTTGCCATTTTCGGTGACAGAAAAAGTGCCCGACTTTTGATTGTAACGGACAGTGCCTACAGGACTGTAAGAAAAGGAAATATCGACCTGCTGAGTTGGTTGAGTATTAATGGTTTTGGTTGATGCTGAAACAATTGCCGGCTGCCAAACGCAAAGCAAGCCGGACAACTGTACAGCTATCATTAACCAATTAGAAATTTTTCGCATGAATTTAGGTTATTAAATGTCTAAGATACATTTTATTTGTTAAGCACAAAATTGTATCTAAATATTAACGTATTCTTTACAAAATGCGGCCTTTATGACCTGGAGTTTGCTATAACTAAGGCACCCTGGAAAGGATGCCTTAGTTGCTGGTAAGATGCTATTACGCCTTAACAGCCATAACGTTTTTGATTTGTCCGTTAACTTTCACCTTAACCATACGTGGGGTAGGCGAGGTTACTTTATAACCGGTAATCTTTCCATCCTTCCATTTCATATCAACGGTGAAATTACCGCGGGCTTTAAGGCCTTTAACTTCTCCATAAGCTTTCCATGCATCAGGGATAGAAGGTACTAAGTCGATAAATCCTGCATGGCTCTGGATCAACATTTCGGCAATACCGGCTGTCGCGCCGAAGTTACCATCAATCTGGAACGGAGGGCCTGCCGACAACAGATTAGTATACACGCCACCGCCTGCACCGTAGTTAATGTCGGTTTTGATGGTTGGCTTCATCAGCTCTTTAAATAGCTTGTAGGTACGGTTGCCATCATGCAGACGTGCCCACCACAATATTTTGTAAGCGATAGACCAGCTTGGACCGTCATCGCCCCGTACCTCCAAAGTTTTTCTGGCAGCTTCGGCAAGGGCGGGGGTAGCCTCCGGCGTAATTTGAGATGCAGGGAACAAGCCGTACAGGTGCGATACGTGGCGGTGTTGCGGTTCGGTTTCTTTGTAATCTTCCATCCATTCCTGGATGCGGCCATCTTTAGCTACAACACCCGGAGGGGGCAGTTTTTTTACTTTAGCTGCCAAGGTTTTGCTGAAAGCTTCGTCGGTACCCAGTACTTTGCTTGCAGTTATTACGTTGTTGAACAACTGGCGGATGATCTGGTTATCGATAGTAGGACCTACGCAAATGCTGGCGTGCGTACCATCTGGTAAATAAAAGCTGTTTTCGGGCGATGATGAAGGCGAGGTAACCAGCCAGCCGGTTTTAGCATCGCTGATGAGCATGCTGTTGTAAAACTGTGCCGCGCCTTTCAATATCGGGTAAATTTGTTTCAGGTAGTTTTTGTCGCCGGTGAAATCATAGTGCTGCCAAAGGTTATCGCAAAGCCAGCCCGAGCCAACTTTACAAACACCCCAGGAGGCGCTCTCGCCCGGCTCGGTAAAGCCCCATGGGTTAGTGATTACATGGGCTACCCAACCATCGGCATTGTAGTAGGCTTTTGCTGTTTTTTCGCCGTGGGGCACCATGCCTTTAACCAAATCGGCAAGGGGCAGGTTCAATTCCGACAGGTTGGAAACCTCAACCGGCCATTGGTTCATTTCAATGTTGATATCCAGGTGGTAATCGCCGTTCCATGGCGTATGCACTTCATTTGCCCATAAGCCCTGCAAGTTTGGCGGAAGCAATCCAACACGGGTGCTGCAGATGCTCAGGTAGCGGCCAAACTGGTAAAATAAAACCGGCAGACCTTTATCCGCATCAGGATTATTGCGGAAAGCGATAAGCCTTTGATCTGTTGTTAGTTTTTCGGCCTCTGATGTACCAAGATCAATCTTTACCCTATTGAATAATTTTTGGAAATTGGCGATATGCTGCTGTTTCTCCAGCGCATAAGGTTTTTTCATAGCCGCCTTCAGTGCACCATCCATTTTGGTGAGATACTGGGGATTTTTGAAATCGGTACCTGCAGATACATAAATGATCACCTCTGTAGCATCCTTAATAACCAGCGCAGTTGGGGTAGTACTTAACAAACCGCCGGTTAGTTGCGCTTTAACCCTGGCTTTATAAGCCACGCCTTTACCGTCAGTGCCATTATCCAACTGACCGGTAAGGTCAAGTTCATTACCCTCGATACTGGCGACACCACGTTCCGGACGGCTGATGTTGATGCTCAGGTTAAGCATTCCCGGTTTATCGGCACTAAGCTTAATCACCTCTACATCGTCACCAAAGCTGGTAAAATATTCACGCTTGTAGGTTACGCCATTTATTTGGTAAGTGGTTTTGGCAAGGGCGTTGTTCAATGAAAGCTCACGTTCGTAGTTTTCATATTTTATATCTTTCTCATCAACACCTTTGTACTGGTAGCTCAGGTTAAGGTCGCCAAGCATCTGGAAGCAGCCAAATGGCACACCACCCGATCCTTTACCCGTACACACAAATGATTTATCGATAATAGCCTGAGCTTCCACGTTTTTACCGGCTGCAAGTAAGCTCCTGATCTCGGGTAGTTTTTTATAAGCTTCATAATTATTGGCATCCTGCGATGATCCCGACCACATGGTAATATCATTTAATACTACCTTTTCGCTGCTGATACCGCCATCGGGCATCATCCCTAAACGACCGTTGCCAAGCGCAATTGTCTCTTCCCAGCGTTGGGCAGGCTGTTTGTACCAAAGTTTTAATTGTTTTGTTTGTGCGTGAGTAAACGTTGTAATACCTGTTATCATTACAGTTATTAGCAGGGGCGTTCTTTTTAGCATGCTTTATGTTAATTAGGTTTTCTGTTTTTAAGTTTATTTAACCGCGGTAATAACGGGGATCTCTTCGGCATTTTTGTTAAGCTCCAATACAATTACATTGCTGTTGGCATCGGGCAAGGTTTGCGGCAAATCAATAATATAACCTGCTGCATTTGGTTTATAAGTTACTTTGCTTCCTCCCAGTACATAGGCATTGGTTACGCTAACGCCTGGTAAATTCGGCAGTACAATTTTATCATCTTTTTTCTGAAATATGTGCAAATAGATCTTGTTTACCTTGCGTGTAACAGCATAGTTATCATTCGGGGCGAAGGGGCCGCCTTTGGTGCCGTAAATGCTCTCGCCATATTTTTTAAGCCATGCACCCATTTGCTGCAGGGTTTCAATCTGCCGGGCCTCAATACGTCCATCAGGCATAGGGCCAACATTAAACAGTAGGTTGCCATTGCCTGCAGCCGTTTTTACCAGTGTTTGGATACATTCCTGCGCACTTTTCATTTTATCGTTAGGTTTCCATGCCCATTGCTGGCAAATGGTGATGCAGCTTTCCCAGGGCTCGTTCATATTCAGCTGACCGATGCGCTGTTCTGGGGTAAGATAATCACCTACCGACTGGTCATTCAGTTTTTCGCTTTCTTTACCTAAGCGATTGTTCACGATAACGTTTGGATCAACACTTTTTATATAGGCGTAAATCTCCTGCCCATCGGTATTGGTCCATGGTTTTTCCCAGTAACCATCAAACCAAAGCAGGTAAGGGTGATATTTGGCGATGAGTTCTTTCAGCTCATTCTTCATTTGCGTTTTAAAGGCTACCATATCTCCTTTAACATTCTTTGTGGAATCGTAAGGGTTGTGGATAGGGTAGTTAGGGTCGTGCCAGTCGAGCACGGTGTGATAGATGCAGAAAAGTATGCCCTGCTTTTTGCAGGCCGCGGCCAGTTCGGCCACTATGTCGCGTTTATAAGGTGTTTTATTGATATTATAATCAGTAAAGGCAGATGGCCATAAAGCAAAGCCATCATGATGTTTGGCGGTGATCACCAGGTATTTCATACCCGCTTCTTTAGCGGTTTTTACAATGGCATCGGCATTAAATAAAACCGGGTTAAACTCCTTGTACAGGTTATCATAATCATCCTGGGCTACTTCCTTGTTGCGGCTCCAGCCAATTTCGGTGCCGCGTAAGGTTACCGGCCCAAAGTGCACAAACATGCCGAAGCGTTTGGTCATGAAATCATCCAAAACCCCTTTCGGGGTTTTTACAGGAGTGCCTTGCTGGCCAAAGCCCACTTTGATTATTGAAAACAAGTAAAGGAGTATAATTGCCGGTTTTTTCATTGCTGAATTTTTATTAATGCATTAATTGTGGTCAGTCGCCTTTGATTTTTTTATAAATATGACCAGGCCGCGCGAGGCGGCCCGGTCATAGGGGTATTATTATAGTAATGAATGCCAGAAAGTTAGTTCGCTCATGTTGGTGTAGCTACCGTCGTTGTCAGAATTGTGTTTTACCCGGATCCGTATAAAACGTACAGGCGTCGGATTAGGTGTTGGATCGAAATTAACCTTTAGTGAAGCACTGCCATCGTCAGTTCTTTTGATTTCTTTAAGGAGCTTCCAGCCCTTTGCAGTTGCTTCGGCAGTCCAACCTGCGTCATTTGCTTTTAGTTTAGTAACAGCATTCGTTGTATCTGCTATGGCCCAGACTTCAAAATCATCGGGGTTATGGCAACAGTTCCGGCCTGTTTCTTCAATTGCTGTTAAGCCTTTATAAATAACACCCATATCGAAGGTGATAACAATAGGAAGCGAGCCATTACCATCAGTGTGAAAGATGTTAGGGTAACCTTGCGGACCATTACTGTTATCCCAAAGCCTGTCTATATCGGTGTCGCCTTCGTACGGTTTAGCATCATTAGTTAAGTACACCTTTCTGAACAAGTTTTTATCGCAGATTAAAGTAGTGGGCAATAGCGGGAATTTTTCATAACTATCTACATAAAAAGTATCCAGGGCGTTTACGGCTGGTTTAAATGCAGAGCGGAATTGTATGTCTGTACCTGCTTTATAATCGGATAATACGATGGCGCTGCTGTCGGGACTAAGTTTACCAATGGTTACAGCGCCTGCTTTATTTGTGTATTGTATATCGGTAAAAGTATTGTGCAGGCTCGTATCAACTTTTACAAAATTGAGCCTGAACCTGCCGTCGGCCGTAAGACCACCCGGATTGGTAACATCATAACCCCTGTTTGATAAGCCCGACTGATAAATGGGCCCGTATACCCTTACATTATTAATGTCAAGCGGAATTGAACGGTTGCCTTTAGCATCATACGAGAAAACGGTGAACGAATAAATGTATTCGTTAAGATTTGGTATAACAACCGTTAAACTATCCGATGGATTGTGATTGGTTGATGTGTAAATGAGAGAGTCGGCCTTGTTGTTCCAGTATATAACGTAACGGGTTATGCTGGGATCGGAGCTTGGGTTCCAGGTAAGGGCGGCACGTAAATTTCCGGGGCGGGAGTGTGCGTTGGCCACTGTACCCGGGTACTTAACTTCGTGTCCGTTTAAGTACGATTCAAACTGTGTGTCTTGCTTGCTGCAACCATACAACAGGTATCCAAGCAAACAGAAAGCAGCTATTCTGACAATATTTTTCATGTTCGTTTAATCTAAATGAGTTAATACCTATTGTGGGTTACCATAAATTGAAAGCTCCATCATGTGGGCAAAGTCACCGTTTGACCAGGTATCATGCACCATGAAGCGGAAGTATTTAATTGGTGTTGAACCCGGAGGGATATTAAAGTTAACCCCTGCCGCAACAAAGTCAGCATCTGCCGAATTGGTGAAACCTGGTGTAAGTCCCGATGGCGGGTTTGGATAATGATAATTGCCGATATTAACCCAGTCGCCAACTACGGTTCCAACAGGGGCATAATCAGGCAGCCTTACATCCTGCGGAGCATTCACATTTGATCCCCAGATGCTGAAATCTTTAGGGTTACCATGCGCGTAGGCATATTGATCGGGTCTTTCCCATAAAACAAAACGGCTTAACTGTGCCGATACACCAAGGCTGAAAGTAACCTGCATTGGGGCAGGCGCTCCCGGAGCGGTATGCCAGCCATTTGAGTACCCATCTGTTTTGTTATCCCATAAATATGGAACTTCCCAACCGTAAGCGGTAGGACTGTCAGTAGGTGTTTTATATACTGAAAACTTGCTCTTATCCAGTAGCGTTTCAAATATAGGGGTGATATTTACAACAGTAGTATCAGATATATTGCCAAATTTATCGGTAACATATACACCAAATTTTTGAGATACCGCGGGATATCCTCTGATGGAGTAATTGATGGTATCAACCTTGGTATAATGCTGGTCTACAACCTCCAGTGCCTGGGTTGATTTATCAAAGGCCAATAAAATAACGCCTATGTCTTTTTGATCAGGGTTCATCGCCTTGATGTTTACACCGCCAAAATCAGAAGTGATAGTTAATGTTGGTTTTATCAGTTTGTAAAAAGGTGTATCTGGGTGCACCTTCACAACCAGCGGATCAGACTTAACATTAGCCCTGCTCACCGAATAAAGCGTTACTTCGTATTCCTGGCTTTTGGCAAAACCGTCAACTGTAACTGTATCCGAGTAATAGCTCGATTTGGTTTGGCGTGTAGTTTTATCATTGATGCGATACTCGGCCTGCACATATAGCAGGTTATCTGAGTTTGGCAGATCGTAGGTGATATAAGCACCGCCGTTAAAGTTTTTAATTTTTACGTTAGTAACAACGGCAGGCTTACTTAAATCGGTCGAAACCTCTTTAACATACCCATCGTTCTTTTTGCATGAATTTAAGCACGCTATAAACAACGCCGCTGCAAGCACCAGCGCTGTTACCGAATAATTTTTAATGCGTTTCATAATTCTTATTTATGTTGAATTAATTCATTTTTAAATGGATGGGACGCCTACCAGTAGGTGGTTTGTACCAGGTTATTATTAACGATCAGGTCGTTGTCCTTAACCGGCCAGAAATAATTTTTTAGCCCGAAAACCGGAGTTAACACTGTATGCGGCCTGTAATAATTACCTGCTTCAGATTCATATATATTCCAGCCCTGCAGTGGTGTGCTCAACACATTTTGAATTTCTTTCCAGCGGCGAAGGTCCCACCCGCTTTGTGCTTCAAAACAAAGTTCAATGCGGCGCTCACGGTGTATGATATCGCGCAAACCTTCTTTAGTTGTTGGTTTACCAGGATTTTTTGAATAGGTTGACCATGATTCTAAAACTCCTTTTAGGCCTGCTCTTGCACGTACTTTGTCAATGTAATTGTATACGTCGCTGGTTGGGCCGTTGGCCTCGTTCAGGGTTTCGGCATATAAAAGATATAAACCGGCAAGCCTCATCAGTGGTAAATGATATTCTATCGGCTGAAAGCCATCGTCATAAACTGAAAGATAATTAGCCAGTTTTTTAGGCCAGTAACCAGTAATATTGAGCGTATTCAGGTCTTTAGGGCCGGCTAATGAACCGGATCCACGGGCTTCAACATGATAAGCCTGGTCCTGGTTATAAATGCCGTTACCATACCAGATACTACCATCAAAAGCGATGTTGGCATAAAAACGTGTTTCGCGGCCGTAGTGCTCGTTAATAGTGGTATAGCCTTGAGCAATATAATATTTGTCGCCATCTCCTGCTGTTTTAAGCGCGAAACGGTCAGCGTAATCATAATTCTTATCCTCAGTTAGCGGTACACCGTTAGCGGTATAAAAAAGTTCCTGTGTTGAAATTGGAACAGCAAATGTTGATGGATTTGAGAAGATATTAACTGCCGATTTTGGCGTTAACCTTGGCGTTGCATAGCCCTGGCAAGGGAACGTTGGGTTTAATGCCCAGATCAGCTCGGGGTTTACATCCCATTTTTCGGTAACGGCGTTTTGAATAGTCAGTTCATTACGCAACTGATCTGACAGGGAACCTACCGTTGGAGGCGATACAAAGGTGTATAATTTAAGGCCGTTAGCTTCGCAGGCATCAATAGCCGCTTTACAGGCATCAGCAGCACGTTTCCATTTTTGTGGATCGACAGTGCTTGAAAACAGCGCCTGGCCATCTTTATTCTTCATGCTGGCATAATCAGGGTTACCGTTAAATAACGGGCTGGCCTGCGTTGCCAACATTTCGGCTTTAATTGATAGCGCGGTTAACTGCGTAATACGGCCAAGCTCTTTTGCCTGGTTAGTGATAACCGGTGGCAGATCAGGAATAGCTTCGTCCAGTAACTGTACACAATAATTGAATACCGAATCAACAGGCGAACGTTTTACCCTCACTTCCTCGGTACTTGCAGTGATGTCGATGTTGGTTTTAACCAGGGGTACAGGGCCATATAAGCGGCACAGGTAATAATGGTAATATGCTTTAAGAAATTTTACCTCCGCTATCCATCTTGCTTTCTCTGATGGTGAAAGGTCAACAGGTTTATCGATATTCTCAAGCATGATGTTACACCTGCGAATTGAACGGAACAATGCCTGGCCGCCATTTTCACCATCCCACCAGTTTACGCCTGGGCTTGCGCTATTTTGCGTACCGCGGATAAGGTTAAACCCATTTTCATTAAGCGGGTGGTTGGTAAGGTTGTTTGGATAAATGATTTCTGACGAGGTAGTGAAACCTATGTTTGAAGTAGGGTCATAAAACTGCTGTAGGGTCGCATAGCAGGTAAACAGGTAGTTTTCGGCCTCATTACGGTTCCTGAAAGCGTACTCAAGGGTACCGGTATTATCTGGTGTTACATCAAGGTATTTTTTACATGATGCGCCCGAAACCAGGAGCCCTACCAGTAATAAAAGTTTATAATATTGTTTCATAATACTAAGTATTGATCAGTAAAAAATTACAGGTTAACGTTTATGCCTAAGTTGAATACCTTTTGTATAGGGTAGGCAAAGCCATTACCACCAAGCTCAGGGTCCCAAAGTTTAAATGCGCTCCAGGTATACAGGTTTAAGCCGTTAAAGTAAATGCGGCATTTGCTTACGTTTAGGCGCTTTAAAATTGAAGGTGGCAGCGAGTAACCTATTTCAACAGATTTAAGCCTCAGAAAACTACCGTCACGCATCCACCAGGTACTGTTTTGGCGGTTGTTTTCGATCTGGTTGCCGGTTACGCCTAACCGCGGATAGGTAGCGTATAAATCCTGGTTTTCTTCGCTCCAGTGACTATCGGCAAAAGCTTTGATCAGCTGTGTATTACCATAGATATATGGGTCGGGGCTTTGAATGAACGGACTGGTACGGTTAGGATCGATAAAGAAGGATACACGTGCCTGGCCCTGGAAAAAGCAGGAAATATCAAAGTTTTTGATGCCTGCAGATAAACCATAGCCGTACACAATTTCCGGAACGGTTGGATAGCCGATAAAGGTTTGGTCGGCACCGTCGATTTTACCGTCGCCATTTAAGTCGCGGTATTTGATATCACCGCCGCCAGGAGGGATGCCGTTGGTCGAAAAAATTTGAGAAGGAGAGTTTCTTGCTTCGTTATCATCAACAAATAAACGTTCGGCAATGTAGCCGTACTGCCTGCCTATTTCCTGACCATTGTGGTAGCGGTAGGCTTCTTTGTACTGAGGTTCTTCATAATTACCATATTTGCTGCTTGCTAAGGTAAAGTTACCGCGGCCCTGCAACCATACATTATTGTTTATGGTAGCCTTATAGTCCATCTGCAGGTCAATACCTTTGGTATTGGCTGTACCTATATTAGCAGTGACGTTAGGGTTTCCGTATTGGTCAAGCGCTTCAAGTCCCAGTGTTGTAGGGAGTGAGCTACGTGTTTGCAGAATGTTGTAACGGTGATATTTATAAACCTCGGCTACTACATTCAGATTTTTAAATAGGGTGAACTCAAGACCAAGATTTAGCTGGCGCGAGGTTTCCCAGGTTACATTTGGGTTTTCGTAATTGTTGATGTAAACACCATTGCGTGTATATCCATTGTAAGTACCAAACGAGGCTGGGTTTCCGCCGTTAAGGTTAACATCCGAAAGGAAGAAGAAACGTTGTGAACCAATAGCGTCATTACCTACTAAACCATAGCTGGCCCGTAACTTCATACGAGTGACAACATCATAAAGCCCTTGTCCCCAGAATTTTTCGTCAGATACAATCCACGAACCGCCTATGGTAGGGAAGAAACCATACCTGTGATTGGCCGAAAAGCGTTCGGTGCCGTTATAGCCAAAGTTAAACTCCAGGAAATAACGGCTTTTAAATGAATAAGTAGCACGGCCGGCAAGTGTTAAGTTGCGGTAAGGCAGCGAGTACTGTAAAGTAGGGTAGTTTAATACCGGATCTTTTGCTGCTGAATATACCGTCTGCTGACGTGTGCCGATCAATGACGCGCTCACATTATGATCACCAAATGCGTGATTGTAATCTAAAACACCCTGGAAGTAGATATAGGTATTCAGGTTATCTGTACTTGGGTCGCGGTAGTAGCTTAAATATTCGGTAGCAACATTATTGCCCGTTGGCTGTGGGTTAAGCCAGGTTAAGGTATACTGATTACTTGGTTTATCATAGGTATTTACGTTATAATAAAATGGCGAATAACCCATTTGTGATTGAAAGTATGAATACCTGTTGGTATGAAATAAGCCGTGGAAGTTAAGCCCGCTGGTTATAAAATCCAATTTTTGGTTTAGCTCTAACTGAGCAGATAACCTTGATTCAGAATAGTTTTTATGGCCACGTAATAACGCTGCGTAAGGGTTATTGTAGGCGATAGCATTTGATGCCGAGCCCGCATTGGCCGGTGCCGCGTTACCAAATAAAATGTGTTTAACATTACGGTTGGCCGAATCGGCAGGGAAATAAGCAGGGAATAATACCGGGCTGGTGTGCACAGCAACGTTATAAAGGTCGGTCGAAAACGAAGCGTCGGCTGTAAGAGGGCCGTTATACTCATTGAACGAGCCGGCAAGCCTTACAATAAGCTCGGTGGTTTTGCTTAAATTGATGTTAACGTTTGAGCGTAACTGGTAATTTTCAAACTTAACGTTGTTGTTATTATTGTTGGCAATATCCTGCCTTAAAATACCGTGGTCAACGTTATATGATCCCGATACGTAGTAACGGGCAACGTCACCACCACCGCTTACGCTCATATCCGCGCGCTGGGTAGCTGTACGCTTTTTGAAAAGCATATCCAGCCAGTCAACAGCGGGATAAACATATTTATTGCTGCCCGAGGCATTGCTCAACGTGGCCTCGGTATTTAATATTTTATTTTGAGAGAAGGGGAGAGGGCTTAACGGATCTCGGGTTATGGTGGCTTCGTTAAAAAGCTTCATGTAAGTGATAGGATCGGCAAGCTGCAGGGTTTTGGCCGATTGTGAAATGGAGTTTTCCACGCGTACGTTAATCTTAGCCTTACCAATTTTACCTTCTTTGGTACTTACTAAAATTACACCGTTGGCACCGCGGGCACCGTAAAGCGCGGTAGCACTCGCGTCTTTTAATATCGAAAAGCTGGCGATATCATCAACCTGCAAGCGGGCAAGGTCAGATGTGGAAAGCTCAACGTTATCAATCAAAATAAGCGGGTCTTTTTTATAGCCGAAAGTGGTTACACCACGAATAAAAAAGCTGGAATTATCCTGCCCCGGCTGGCCGCTTGGCTGAAATGCGATGATACCCGCCACCTGGCCGGCAAGCGCATTGGTTAAGTTACTGGCAGGGATCTTCAGGTCGGCAGGTTTGACGGTAGTTACAGAACCTACTACAGCTTCCTTACGTTCTTTTTTACCGTAGGCCAGTACTACAACTTCTTCAAGGCCTCGTTTTGACTCTTTAAGTACAATGTTTACAACCAGTTTACTGGCCGAAACAGTGAAAAATTGATCGACAAAAGTTACGTACGATACTTTAAGGATGGTACCGGGTTCTGCATCAATCACAAACTTACCGTTTACATCGGTAGTGGTGCCCAGGTTTTTACGGTTGGTGGCTATGATGTTGGCACCGGCAATTGTTGCCCCCAGCGTGTCTGTTACGCGCCCTGTAATGGTTACCTTGGTTGTTTGCGCGTGTGCAAATTGTGCCGTGCCAATAAAGCTCAGCAGTAATAATACAAAGCAATAAAAACCCGGTGCAGGTTTGTACGAGCGCTTAAGCTCCCGCCGGGCTTTGATACATTGGTAAAATTGTTTCATAAAATTGGTTTGATAATGGTTTTTTGTTTTTTGAGTTTGGTTTTTGGGTGTGTCGGTTTTAATGCATTTAAATGCGGAGTTGGTAAAAGGTTTTTCCTTTAAGGACTGGTTTAATCATGGTTATTGGGATTTTAAATATGTTAAGTTGACAATTAAAAATTTTTAGCTGTGTTTAAGCTTGCTGCTGCTTTTTTGAAAAAATCAATTGGTTAAAAAATAAACTACCTGGCACGCGTTTCCTTTACTGTTTGCATTCTTATCAGTGTCAATTTTTAAATTGAGCGTATGTGGACCTTTTTTCAGATCGGTACTGAAGGTTACATACCATGGCAGGTAGATCCATGAGCTGAATGGTGTGTATAAATCCATTTTCTTTTCTGCTCCGCCATCAATACTATAGCTTATAATGCCCGCGTCTGGGCCCGATACTATGGCCATTCCAATTGCAGTGCCCGTAAATGGCAGTGTTAATGATGAGCCCGATTTTGTTGCGATAAGCATTGGCTTGTGTACAAAACCTTCGCGGGTAGTCAGGTTGTTATCAGGTGCCCAATCGAGGTTAATAGCCCATCCGTTCAGGTTTTTAGCGTTTAGGATGTTGTGATACCTTCCGTTATTTAAATTGAGGTTATTAAGTGGATTTGGTAATGCAGATAATTTTGAAGCTTTGTTCTGTTGATTATCGAAGCATGCGTCAAGTAAGCTTTTTATAGAAGCAAAATAAAGCTCCTGCCCGTAAATGGCAGGGTGCAGGTCTTTAAAATCATATTGCCATGAAAACTCATGGTTGTTAAGCTTGTCGGTAACTTCCTTAGCTAAATTGATAGATGGCAAGCCGTAATGCCCTGCTACCAGTTCGTGATTTTTAATTTGTAGTGGGGTTTTGCCATTGTTGTAATCCCTGATCTTATCCGGATCAACAAACGACATCATGACGATATCCATCAGTGGGTTCGTCTTTTTTGCATGCCTTACAATGCCTTCTAAAGCGCGTACTTCGGTCAGGCTATCCAGACCGTTTACATTGTCGTTAACGGCTGCTTCAACAAACATCAAATCTACTTTGCCCGAATCAAGCACATCCCGCTGCAAGCGGAAAGCATGAGGTACACTTCCTAATGATGGGATTCCGGCTTGTATAAAGTGAAAATTAGTTGATGGAAAGCGCTCGGTAAGGTAACGGCTGATCTTTTCGCGCCAGCCCGGGTTGTAAGTGATGGATCCGCCTAAAAACGCTACCGTAGCTTTTTGGCCTGCGTTAAATACATTAAGACTATTGATTAAACCATTGCGGATTGTAAAGTAATCGGTATAAGGTACTATTTTTTTCACGGGGTAGCTATACTCCATGATCAAATCTGCCCATTGTTCCGGGTGTTCAATAGGAAAGTGATG
Organism: Mucilaginibacter endophyticus; assembly: GCF_003351025.1. GTDB lineage: Bacteria > Bacteroidota > Bacteroidia > Sphingobacteriales > Sphingobacteriaceae > Mucilaginibacter > Mucilaginibacter endophyticus. Next base: position 1,336,361 of record NZ_QPCG01000001.1, read on the forward strand.
CCCGTTCAACTCCTGTGGACCGGCAGTTACAGGGTATACCATCATCGGGCCGCCTAAGGCCGTATAGCGTTGAGCAAGGATATTCGTATTGTCGACATTGGGTACAACCTGGTCGTTTATACCTATAATATGCATTACAGGGACTTTGAAAGCGGCAAGCCCGTCAAGGTTGTCAACAGGATTGTCTTTGTAATCAAGTGCCTGTTGCTCTGTAAAGTGATATACCTGCTGCAATTGTTTCCACAGGTTGGCATCGCCAGGGGCGCTTAGTTTACCACCCGGCCAGCTTTTAATGTTGCAAACAGGTGCTTCGTTATAAATGCAACTAATTTTATCTGGGTTGCGTTTGGCCCAGCCGTATACGTATAAACCTCCGCGGCTTACGCCTTCAAGGGCAACTTTTGTGGCAAATGATTGTTTGGTGGTTAAATATTTATAGAAAGCATCCCATACCTGTAAAGCATAAGGGCTACCATATTGATCGTCAACGTTTACAAAAGCTATGCGAAAGCCTTTGGTTAGCAGGATGCTGTCAATATCGGTATGCCAATCCGGAAATGAGGCCCGCCACACCCAGGGGTTACCTTCAAGCGGTTTTTTAGGGTTTACAAAATAGGCTTTGTGAGTGCCAATGATGATGTTTACCCGCTCAAACCCCTGCCAGCTATCTCTGGCTGTATGTTGAATGGTATATACGGCTGGGGCATTGCCCGCACTGCCATTTTCATGGTTTTGTGCTGAGGCAATACCGGCCGTGAACCCAAATAATAGCGTAATTAGTAAAGTTTTAATCATTCAGTATTGGTTATAGCAATCCCAGTTCAAAAACTTCGTCCTTTTTTTGAGGATTGTTGTTTTCGATTAAAAAGTATTTGTAAAAACCTTAGTAGCTGGCGTTTATAATTAAGATAAAAGTATGAATGGCATTAACAATAAATTGCATCTAAATTGATTTGTTTCGATACTATTTTGACATTGCTTTTTCTGTTTTAGGCAAAAAATGTACTGCTGAAACAATTTAGTTGTATTAAGTGTGTTTTTCACAACAAAATAGTGTCGAAAAAACTAAAAGTTGCGCAAAATTGTATCGGTTGTTTTTTAGTTCATGGTTCATTGTTGATAGCTTATGGCAAGAACTATGGGTTGAGAATTCAGAAACTTACGAAGTTTCAAAAACTTCGTAAGTTTGATAGATTGGGCTAATGTCCAATTACTGTCAATAGTGGTTCCTCGGGTTGGTCCGAATAAGTTTTGTTTTTCACTACATAGCCTTTAAGGCCATAGTATAGCACATATACATAGCAAACAAGAGGAGCTATAAAAGCCATTCTGATACCCGAATGATCAGATATCAAGCCCATTATCGGCGGGATAATAGCACCGCCAACAACGCCCATAATGAGCAGTGACGAAGCAACCTTGGTATAATCGCCTATGTTTTTGATGCTGAGGGTGAAAATGATCGGGTACATTACCGAAGTGAACAGCCCAACTACGGATAATGAAATTATGGATACATAGCCACTTGTAAGTACCGATATCAATATCAGCACAAACGCGCCGATACTGCATATCGTAAGCACTTTATTAGGCTTAACCTGCTTAAGCAAAAATGCCCCCAATAACCGTCCTGCCAATACCAGCGCCATATAAAGCGTAATAAACAAGGCGGCTTTTTGCTCGGTAATCCCTGCAATATTTAATGATTTTGTGTACCGGATAATGAAACTTACCACACCGACTTCGGCACCCAGGTACGCGAAAACTGCAAGTACTCCCAATACAGTATGCCTGAACTTAAATACCCCTGAGAGTTTTTGCCTGCTGTTGCCTTCATGAATCACCGGCAACTTTAAAAAGTAAAGCACCACGCATAAGGCGATAAATAATACCGCCAAAGTTAAATAAGGCGTAATCACCAGGTGCGCTTCGCTGTTTAAAAACGATTGAAGTTGCTCCGGGCTAAAGGATTGTATAAGGCTTGCCGGGATATCTTTTTCATGCAGCAAAAATTTGGAGCCGATGAAAGGCCCTATAGTAGCACCCATTGAGCCAACCGCGGCAGCCAGGCTTAACCGGCTTGACGCGTGGTCCGGGTTGCCAAGTTTTGAAATATAGGGTGTGGCAGTAACTTCCAATATAGCAAAGCCTGATGCCATGGTAAACAATGCAAGCAGGAATACCGGGTAAAACCTGGTGGTTGCTGCCGGATAAAATATGGCGGCACCAATAGCTGCCAGAATAAGCCCGGTAAGCATCCCCGCTCGGTAACCCATTTTTTCGATGAAGCGCCCTGCGGGTAAAGCCATCAAAAAGTAAGCCCCAAAAAATGCCGACTGGATCAGTGACGATTGCAGATCGGTTAACTGGCAAGCCCTTTTTAGATGCGGGATCAGCACGTCGTTAATATTGCGGCTCAGGTTCCAGAAAAACATCAGGCTCATTACTATCAGTAGCGGAGCTAAATATTTGGATGCGTTACCGTTGTTTTTGTTCATCGTTATCTTGTTTTATCGTCTGTACCCTAATTCGGCCCCGCCGCTTACCGGCATAATGCAGCCGGTTACGAATCGTGCAGCGTCCGAAAGCAGGAAAACTGCCGCGTCGGCTACTACATCACCCTCCGGGCAGTAGCCTAAAGCGTGTATATCATTCAGGTATTTCTCTATCGATCCGGGATCCGGCTGTTCGGCAGCCCATTGTTTAAGTAATGGCGTCCACACCCCGGCCGGCGAAACCGCGTTTACCCGGATGCCATATTGCGCATAATCAAGCGCCATAGATTTGGTAAGCGCGTTGATACCCCCTTTGGTTGCAGTATAAGCTGCGTGCAGGCTTTGCCCGATATCGCCGGCCATACTGCTGGTATTCAGGATACAGCCTTTTGATGCTTTAAGCATGTTGATGCCATATTTGGTTGTCCAGAACATGCTTTTGAGGTTAATATTCATCAGGGCATCCCATTCATCTTCTTCTGTTTCGTCAACAGGTTTTGATGGATGAGCTATAGCAGCATTGTTATGAATAGCATCAAGCTTGCCATAATGCTTATTAATAGTTTCAAAAGCGGCTTTTACGTCGGCGCTGTTTGATACGTCACCCACTATGCCTTCATGTTTGCCGCCAAAACGGTCAAGCGTTTTATAAAGGGCCCGCTCATTAACATCCATTATAAAAACGGTTGCCCCCTCACGGATATAAGCTTCGGCACAAGCTAAACCAATGCCCGACGCGCCTCCGGTAATAAATATTACTTTATTTAATAACTGGTTCATTTTTGGTTTTTAGCTGGTTACAAGATCGCTGCTGTTGCCTGCTTCGGCAGGTACGGCGTAAAAGCCTCCGCTAATATTGGCCGGGTTTTTAAAGTATTTGGCCAAATGCGGTATGTGTTCCAAAAATAAGTTTTCGTGCCCAATAGCAACATGGTTAAACAATACTAAATGCTGATGGATCTGCCCCATATCGCCTACGTGAGGCACTACCGGTACATTGAATTTTTTTGCCAGCAGGCTTATCGTTAAAAATTCGGACACACCACCAACGCGCACACAATCAACCTGGCAAAAATCCATGGCGCCTGCTTGCAAAAAGTTTTTGAAGATGATCTTGTTAGGAATATGCTCACCGGCTGCAATTTTAAGCGGTGCTATTTCTTTAGCAAGTGTCTGATGAGCCAATACGTCATCGGGGTGGGTAGGCTCTTCAATCCAGTAAGGGTTTATGGTGCTTAACTCTTTACAAATGGAGACGGCCTGCGGAAGGTTCCATTTTTGGTTGGCATCAAGCATGATGGTAGTTCTGTCGCCAGCTTCGGCCCGAACCAGTTTGGCCCTGCGGATATCACGTAAGGGATCGTTTGAGCCTACTTTTAATTTCATGGCTGTAAACCCGCGATCGATGGCGCGCGCCACATTTTCCTTAATTTTTTCGTCCGAATAATTGAACCAGCCTACTGATGTATCATAGGCTTTATAACCTGTTTGCAAAACGCTGTTGCGTAGCGTACGGCCGGTAAAGTTGTTCTTTAAAATGTTTTCTGCTTCCTCAACGGTCAATACATCTTCCAGGTAATTGAGGTCGAGTGTGGCTACCAGTTCTTTCGGGCTCAAATCAAGCAGTAGTTTCCAAAGCGGTACCTGGCGGCTTTTAGCCCAAAGATCGAAACATGCGTTAACTATAGCTGCCAGCGCCAGTTGCATAACACCTTTGTGCGGCCCCAGCCAACGGTAAGTGGGCGAGTCAAGTATCGAACGGTAAACCGAACCGAAATCAGACATCAGTTCCTCAATTTCGCGGCCTTTCAATGTTTCAGAAAGGTATTGTATGGCTTTGCATACCAGGTCATTGCCGGCGCCAAGGGTAAAGGCGAGGCCAATTCCTTTTACGCTGCTATCGGTATGCAGTTCGCAAATGGCGTAAGCATACTGGGTTGAATCGTTTACAGCATCAGATCCGGCGCCATTGCCTAAATTAAAACGCTTGTCGGTAACTTCAATTTTAGTAATGTACATGTAAGTAAATATATTTTGCAAATAAATTCAGACTGTTCTCCATAGAAAAGCCCTCAATAAAATCTTGTTTCCTGTGTTTATAAATCGGTTTATTATACCTTGTTGGATAAGGTATGATGTTGTAAAATTAGCGCGGTTTGATTTTTTACTTTCACTTTAATTGGCAACTTTCGATAGTATTTTTGCTTATATTTAGCTTTTGTGATCTGATCTTGTTAAAATGAAACCAATTTTAGCCGTATTGTCTGACGGGGTACAGTCAGAAGACCTTTTTGTTGCCAAGGAAGTTAAGCTCCCTTTTTTCTCCAATGAGTTTCATTTTCATGAGGAATGCCAGTTGGTTCACATTGTAAAAAGTTCGGGCAAAAGGATAATCGGCGACCTGGTTGATTATTTTGAAAGCGGCGAACTTATTTTCCTGGGTTCAAACATCCCGCACGTTTGGCACAACACACAAGAGCAAACTAATGGCGATGAACCGGAGCCTTACGCGCATTCACTATCCATCTACTTTAACCCCTCAAAGTTATTGCTGCACCTTTCGGCATTTGGAAATGTGCGCAAAATCGAGTCGTTTTTGAACAAGGCACAAAGAGGAGTGGAACTGAAAGGCCGAAGCCGGGATATGGTAGTAAAATTAATGTACCACATTTTGCAGCAGGAGGGGTTGCAAAAAATCATTACCCTGCTCGAGATCCTGAATATCATGAGTTCATCAGATACAGAATATGATCTGCTGGCCAGCATCAACTATATCAACTACTATCAATACAATGATAGCAAACGTATGGACCAGGTATTTAAATACATCTTTGATAATTTCAGGGAAGACATCTCCCTAAATACAATTGCTGATGTGGCCAACATGAACACCTTTGCGTTTTGCCGGTTTTTTAAGGCGCGTACACAAAAATCATTTACCCAGTTTGTAAACGAAACAAGAATAGGCTATGCCTGTAAATTGCTGGGCCATAAAGAAACCAGTATTACAGATATAGCCTATGAATGCGGTTTTAATAATGTATCAAACTTTAACCGCTTTTTTAAGGTGATTAAAAAAGTAAGCCCCCGCGAATACCGGAACCAGATTTTGTCTTAGTTGCGGTTTAGGCTAAAGTTTTGCAACCTGTTTGTCGTACTATTTGCAGGAGGCGTTTCGGCCCATTTTATTTCATCGTTCATGAAATGTTCGGTACGGCACCCATTGTTGCGGATACTTTTAATGAAGTCAAAATACAGATCATTAAAAACATACACGTTTTCTTTTAATATGGCATAGTTAGTAAGTATAAAACCAAGTGTGTTTACCTTAACTATGATCTGTTTTGAATCATCACATAATTTAATCAGGTTTTTAATATTGTTAACAACAGCAAGCTGATTACTTACCGGCAGGGTGAGTTTTATTTTTAGCCCTTCGTAAAGCACTTTCATAAAAGAGGTGAAACCGCTATCCTGCTCGCTGTAGGTGATGCTTATTTCATTAAAAATGGCTTTGGCTTTATCTTCATAACCCGATGCCAGGTATGACTCGGCCATAACGGTTTTTAAAATGAAAGCATATCCCGTAGAATAGCCCCGGTATACTTTATTTAAGCCGTTAATAAATTTGGCCGCTTTGTTGTGTTTTTGACAGATGGTTGAAGTGTATAAGGCCAAAAGATAAACTACTTCGGTAAAGCCTTTTGAAACGCCGGTGTTTTGAACCGGATTGAAGTAGAACCTGGTGATTTCGGTGAGTGACTCCTTTTTTATAATGCCGTATTTGAGGTAAAATAAAATAGTTTCTATGCAGTTTACCGGGTTGATAGGCAAGTTTTGAAGCGCTTTTAAATTGTATTGCTTTAAATCATTAAAGTGTTTTTCAATTTTTGTTAAATCAAGCTGCATGATGGCAATGGCAGCAAGGCTGGTTTTTATTAAAATTTGTTGCTGGTTTGATAAGCGGAATTGTAAAAAAGTTTCCAGCACTTCCTCATAACCAATATCAATAAACTCAAGGCTGATGAAGTAATTAAAGAACTCCTCGCTGCAAACCTGCTTAAACAAATCTTCCATTCGCTCGGTCATTTTTCCGTTTACATGTTGAATTTTGAGTAATTCACCAATAAACCTTATGATCTCCGATTTTTCGTTTGGCAGCAACTGTACATTTAGTAAAGCTTTAAGCTCAAACTTATAGTCTTTGTGAATCGCATTGTAGATGAACCATTTTATGATAGGCAGTTTTTTATCCCGGCCAAATACAAGGTCGGTCAGGTTTACCAGGTTATCATCAAATACGTAGTTATTGTTATACATTAATATCATAGCCAACGCGTACTCAAGGGTAGTATCGTCAATCATTTTAACTATGAAGTTGAGCTTGTTTTCGCGCGACAGGTTAAGTTCTTCAATGATCCCGGCGCTGATCATCTCCTGGTATGCCGATCCATACTTTTTGATGAGCTCATAGATCCTGATCTTACTAACCTCGTATACACGGTTATCGGTATCCATTTGATTAATGATGCCGGTAATCAACAATACCTTTTCAATGGCATAGTGGCCTTTGTAAACATTATGATAGTAGTTTGCGGCTACAAGGTGGTAATACGTAAGGTCATTAAAATGGCTTAAGCTGAAATTATCGCTGTATCGTTGGTAATAATATTGGAAGTATAAAGGGTGACTTAGTTTATCAATAATAGGTAAAGTTATATCATGGGCAATATTGGGATTTATATTATCGCAAAGTTTTTTGATTTGCTCGGTAGTAAATAGCGGTACATTAAGTTTTTGACTGCTATCCATCATAAAACCGGTGAACCACAGATCGGGCTGGGCAATTATATCCTCCCTGAGGTTACTCCAGGTTGATGAACGCATCGTTAGTATCACTTTAAACCAGGGATATTTGTGGTACATGGCTATAATATCGGCCAATTGCCTAAATATGGTCTCGAATGTGTTATTCTTGAAATAAAACTCATCGAAACCATCTATAATTAAAATAAAACGCCCGCTAAAATCTTCTGCCAGTTCTGCCAGACTGTCGAGATCTTCATCTGGCGATAAGCCGATAAGTCCCATAAGCCAATGGTTAAGATGGATGTTTTGGAGTGACGAATTGAGCGTGTTGCCGTTAAAAAACAGTATCAGGTCCTTTTCATCTTTTTGCGTATTGGCCTTTATCAGATCTTTTACCCAATGGCACAGGCCAATTGTTTTGCCATAGCCTGCCGGAGCCGTAAACACAGTAGCGGTATAAGGCTGCTGCATAAATATGGACAATTGCTCGTTAATGAAATTCCGGGGAATAGTATACTGAAAAGGTATACCCGAATGATTGATTTGGGTTTGCAGCGTGAAGTTGGTGATCCTGTCTGCTTTGGCCGTTATCTTCCCAGGTGTATATACATGGCTTTCTTTTTTAACAACTGTCTTTTGCTTGCTTTGGCAAAATGCATCCCAACCTGTATAACCGCAAAACTCAGCCAGCGCGTTCATGGTGAATAATGATGGGGTAAACTTGCTGTAGGCAAATCCAAAAATACGTTTGAGCGTAGTTTCACTAATGCTTTTCTGGGTTTTGCCAAACAGCATTAATGATAAGGCCTTGCAATCGGCAGGGGTAATGTAGGCCATACCCGCTTTCTCCGTTAGTTCTTTTTTTAACAGATCAAAATGATAAGTCGAAAATAGATGCATAGGTAAAGGTTTTAGAGTGAATATATTAACTATATACGTCAGTCAGTCGAACAAATTAGCGCAAACAGTATCAGCAAGTAATCTTGAAAACTTATTTAAAATATTGTAAAAGGTTCAAGCAATTCCCTGGGGTAACGGGATATTGTTAATACATGGCTAAACAAATATTTTCACATATTTTGTTTAATCAATAATACGTATGTTAATTGAAAATGGATTTATATTTTATTAAAAATGATATTCCGTTAGGTTGTATTTGCTGAATGAATAAAATGAACGGAAAATGAATGCAGAAAACAGAATGAACAGACCTACATGAATACTGAATGATATGACCAGAATGGTTTTTAATGAATGAAAAGCCTTTTTCGTATTGCATAGGCGTGATTTAGCTTTACGGAGTTCATTTCAAACATCTATGCCTTATGAGAAACCTCGCCTTTAACAAGAACGCTTTTTGGGTGTTATTTATTTTATTGGCATTGTTTAATATTAAATATGCGAAAGCACAACGGACATATGCCACATCCGAACAACATGGCGCAACAGGCGCTGCCTGCGTAAACTGCGCCGTGGTAAATGCAGCCAATGCAGCAGATGGGAATGTTCAAACATTTTCATCAATAAATGTTGCTGTTGGCGTAGCAGCGCAAACCTACCAGGAATTAATATTTCAAAGCGCCAAATCATCCGGTACTCCTGTCACAGTTAAATTAGGTTCAGGGGATAAATTGCTGACACTTACTGCACTTGGAGGCGTTTCTTTACAGGCATATAATGGAAATACGGCCATTGGTACCCCGGTAGCAGTGGCTACGTTGCTTACCGCACTAAGCAATAACAACCAGGTTGAGGTTAGTATAACACCAGCGCAGGCTTATGATCGTATCAGGGTAACTGTTAACGGAGGCCTTGCCGGGGTTTTGGCAAGTACTTATTTATATGATGCCTTCACTACAGGTACAGGAGCCGGTATTTGCAGCGCTGCAGTTGATGAGTTACATGGTATTTCATCGGGCTTATTGGGTTTAGGGGTTGATGTAGGTGGTGTGGCAAATCCTCAAAATGCAATTGACGGTAATCTTAATACTGCATCTACCTTAAATGCGGGCGTAGGTTTACTTGGGGCATATGCCCAGCAAACTATTATATATGGAAGTCCATCAGTGATAGGGGACTCAGTACGAATGACCTTGTCAATCCCTCAATCGTTAATAGATGTGGGACTGTTCTCTAACATCTCGGTAGCAACTTACCTTGGTAATACTTATAATAATGATCAAACAGCAATAAACGCATCGCTTTTAAACCTGCGATTGCTCGATTTAACCAACAACAGGCGCAAGGTTACCATAACCTTTGCGCCCGCGAATGTTTTTGACCGGGTGCAGCTTACCCTTGGTGGCGTAGCTAACGTATTGTCAACAGTTGACCTTTATGAGGCTGTTAGACTGATACCAAGGCCTGTTACAAAAATTAATAATACGCTGGGCGTAACTGCCCAGATCAACTCGGGCTCAACCGCTACGCTTACCGCAAATGCTGTTGCCAATACTACTTTTCACTGGTATACCCAGGCAACAGGCGGATCGGCGGTTGCAACAGGCCCAAGTTATACAACACCTGCACTTACAGCTTCTACTGATTATTATGTATCCGCTTCGCGTACAGGTTGTACCGATGAATCAGAACGGACAAAAATTTCACTAACTGTAGGATCTACAACCCCTACGCCACCTGTTAATCCGTCGGGAGTGCGCACTTATGCCAATGCGCAGCAACCAGGGGCGGGTGGTTTATTATGCCTTGGTTGTACGGTAACTAATCCGGGTAACGCAGCTGATGGCAACCTGCAAACTTATTCTACCTTAAATGTAACCGTAGGTGTTGCTGCTCAAACTTATCAAACGCTTACATTTCCCGGTGGTACCAAACCAGCCGGAACACCGGTTTCTGTTAAGTTAGGTACCGGGGATAATCTACTTAGTCTTACAGCGCTTGGAGGGGTAACTTTACAGGCTTATAGTGGTAATACACCTGTAGGCTCTCCTGTTTCGGCGGCAACACTGGTATCGGTATTGAGTAATAACAACCAGGTTGAATTGAGCTTTGCACCTACTCAAGCTTATGATGGTATTAGGGTTACCCTAAACGGAGGACTTGTTGGGGCGCTAAGCAGCTTATATTTATATGAAGGGTTTGTGACTACAGCCGGCCCTGCTGTGTGTAATACTGCCATAGATGAATTACATGGCATATCTTCAGCACTGCTGAATTTAGGTCTCAATGTAGGAGGAGTTGTAAATCCGCAAAATGCTATCGACGGAAACCTCAATACCGCGTCTACTTTAAACGCGGGCGTAGGTTTGTTAGGAGCTTATGCGCAGCAAACCGTAATATTTTCAAATCCATCAGTAATTGGCGACTCGGTAAGGTTAACCCTTTCAGTGCCTGAGGCCTTACTGCAGGTAGGTTTACTGGCAGGTTCATCGGTAAATACTTATTATGGCAATACAGATAATAACGATCAAACCTTTTTAAGCTCTTCATTATTACAGGTTCGTTTGCTCGATCTTACCAATAACAGGCGTAAAGTGGTGATCACTTTTGTGCCAGGCAAAGTTTTTGACAGGGTGCAGTTAAGATTAGGTGGCATTGCCAACGTTTTATCAACCATTGATTTATATGAGATACAACGATTAATTGCCAAACCGGTAATTAAAATCAATAATGTAGCATCAAACGATGCCCAGATCTGTACCGGTACCACAGCCACATTTACTGCTACGGCTGTACCTAATACCGTGTTTCACTGGTATACACAAGCAACAGGCGGATCGCCGGTATTTACCGGGGCTGCCTTTACAACACCTGTTTTAACAGCTTCGGCAACCTATTACGTTGCCGCCATGCGCAGTGGATGCACCGACGAGTCGGACCGAACTAAAGTAACTGTTACTGTAAATGCTGTACCGGCTTCACCGGTTATAGCCAACAATACTGTTAGCGTTTGTTCAGGGCAAACCGCTACGTTTACCGCCACCAGTGTAGCCGGCGTTACCATAAACTGGTATAGCGCCGCTACCGGCGGTACTTTATTGCACACCGGTGATAGCTTTACCTCACCTGCTTTAACCGCAGCTACCAGCTATTATGCAGAAGCAGTGGTTGCCGGCGGAAGCTGCGCAAGTGCTGCCCGTACCAAAGTAACCGCTAATATTACACCGCCGCCGGTTGCGCCAACACTTACCGCCGCCAATGTTACTATTTGTAGTGGCGGTGTGGCTACTTTATCTGTAAGCGGAGCCGTGGCGGGTACCACTTATAACTGGTACACAGCCGCAACCGGAGGTACTCCCGTATTTACCGGAGCTATTTACACCACAGCAGCCTTAACAGCCAATGCAACTTACTATGTTGAAGCTGTAAATGCCGGTGGTTGCAACAGTGCCGCACGCACCCAGGCAACAGTTACTGTTACGCCACTGCCGGTTGATCCAACTGTGGCCGCCGCAAATAACTCAATAGCGGCAGGGCAGAAAACAAGTATCAGCGTGACCAGTCCGCAGGCAGGTATTACCTATAACTGGTATACATCAGCTAATGCTGGTGCGCCTGTATTTACCGGTACTACCTTCCAGACACCACTATTATATAATAACACAACTTACTATGTAAGTGCTGTAAACGCAACAGGTTGTGCGTCGGCAAATCGTACGGCTGTTACTATTACCGTAACTATCAATACCAATGCGCCTTGTACTTTTGCTAATCAGCAAACAATGACTGTAAATGGCCTTTGTTTAGGTTGTACAGTTACTAACCCTGCTTTAGCTACCGATGCCGATACCACCACAGCTTCAACAATCAATGTGTTAGCAGGTTTAATAGGTGGAAATGTTCAGCAGGAGCTACGCTTCCAACAGGCCGGTTTCGCGGGCGATACCATTAAGCTGGTATTGCAAAACCCTAATGGTTTGTTAGGTGCCGCCGTTTTGGGTAATATCGGTGTAACACTTGCTAACGGAACCACCACAACCGCAAGTTATCAGCTTAATAACGCGTTGATAAAAGTGTTCCTGCTTGCAGGTAGCTCAAACAAATACGCGGTTTATATCCCGGCTACCGGTGCTTATGACAGGATTACCATAAGTATCAACTCTGGTCTTGCAAGTGTTTTAACGCCGCTTAATATCTATTATGCTTCGCAACAATTCCCGAAACCGGTATTTAATCCAACTGCCCCGGAAATTTGTAAAGGCAGCAGCGCGGTGGTAAATATTACTTCGCCGGCCAACGGAACATTTACCTGGTATAACGCGCCAACAGGCGGAACCGTTGTACATACAGGTACCTCGTTTACAACTCCGGCTTTAAATGCCAATACAACTTATTATATAGAATACACCCGCGGTACCTGTACCGGTACTGTAAGGTTCCCGGTTACTATTTTGGTTGATGATGTACCGGCAGCACCAACTGTTACCGCTCAAAACGTAACTATAACAAGCGGACAAACAGCTACTTTAAATGCAACTGCCAGCAATGGCGCTACCATACAGTGGTATGATGCCGCGACAGGAGGTAACCTGGTTCATACTGGTAATCCGTTTGTAACGCCTGTACTTACAGCTAACAAAATTTACTATGCAGGTACTGCCTTGGGCAGCTGCGTATCAGCAACCCGTACACCGGTTAACATTACAGTACAGCCGATAGTAATACCAACCATATCGGTAACGCCGCCAACCGTTGCACTTAATGCAGGGCAAACAACTTCGTTCACTGCTTCATCAACTACGCCGGGCGTAACCTTTAACTGGTTTACTACACCAACCGGCGGCACAAGCATTTTTACAGGTGCTACCTATACTACTCCACCTCAATTTGCTAACACCACTTATTATGCCGAAGCTACTGTAACTGCTACCGGCGTAAAATCAGCTACAAGAGCACCAGGCGCGGTAACTATCAATCAACAGGCATCAAGTCCTGTTCCTTGCGATGCCGCTATCGACCAAACCAATACTACCAGCGGTTTATTATGCGTTGGATGCGCCGTGCTAAACCCTACAGGTGCTGTTGATGCAGATCGCAATACTTTCTCGCAATTAAATGTACCTATAGGTTTGGTTAACTCTTATGCAAGCCAAGCTTTAAGGTTTACCAATACAGGCCTTGCAGGCGATAGCGTTGTTATAGAGTTAGGCGTTCCGGGAACGCTGGCCAGTGTGGGCGTACTTTCACAGATCCAGATTGGTACCTATAATGGTGCAAATTTTAACAACGATTATTTTAGTGTAAACGGTTCGCTTATCAATATTCAATTGTTAAGCGGTACCAGCCGTTTCAGGGTAGCCTTTAAAGCAACTCACAATTTCGATAGGGTAGAGGTTAAGCTCAACGCCGCTCTGGCAGGCGTATTCAGCGCTCTCAATGTATATGATGCTTCGCAATCTGTGGCTGCTCCGGTTATCGCAATTTCACCTGTAACAACTTGCTCAGGCGCGCCAGTAGTACTTTCAGCTACAGTTCCTGCAAACGTAACTGTAAAATGGTATACCTCAGCAACCGGCGGTACCGCTGTTGGCACAGGTGCTAATTTCACAACTCCGGCCTTAAGCGCATCTACAACTTATTATGCAGAAGCAAGCCGTACCGCTGATGGTTGTACCCAGGCCGTACGTACCCCTGTTAATATTAATGTTGTAACAATACCGGCAGCACCTGTTGTGGTTGCTGCAAATGTAACCGTGTGCACAGGCCAAACTGCAACGTTTAATGTAACTCCGGTTAACGGGGTAACTTATAACTGGTATTCTGCAGCAGCAGGCGGCACCCTGATACATACGGGTAACAGCTTTACAACAGCCGCTATAAATGCAACCACAAGTTATTTTGTTGAAGCGGTTTCAGGTACAAGCTGTATCAGCACTACCCGTACCCAGGTTACAGCAACTTTGGCTCCACCGCCAACAGCGCCGGCACTTAACGCAACCAGCGTAAGCATTTGCGATGGCAGCGTTGCGACTTTAGCAGTGACCAGCCCGGCAGCCGGAAATACCTATAACTGGTATACCACAGCAACCGGAGGCACACCAGTATTTACCGGCCCGACATATACAACAGCGGCTTTACACAATAATGCAAGCTATTATGTAGAGGCTGTAAACGCAGGCGGCTGCACCAGTGCGCTACGTACCCAGGCCGACGTTACCGTTGTTCCACTTCCTGCCAATCCAACTTTATCAGCAAACAATACTTCAATAGCTGCCGGACAGCAAACAACTATTGGTGTTACCAATACGCAAACCGGTGTTACCTATAACTGGTATACATCGGCCAATGCAGCTTCGCCGGTATTTACGGGTACAACCTTCCAGACACCGCTGTTATACAACAATACTACTTACTATGTAAGCGCGGTTAACAGTACCGGTTGTACATCGGCAAGCCGCACAGCGATTACTATCAATGTAACAATCAATACTAATGCTCCATGTACATTTGCAAATCAGGAAACTGTTACTGTAAACGGCATCTGTATTGGTTGCGGTGTTACTAATGAATTACTTGCGACTGATGCCGATACCACAACAGCATCAACAGTTAATGTATTAGCCGGTTTACTGGGTGGCTATGCTCAGCAAGAGCTACGTTTCCAGCAGCCGGGCTTTGCCGGTGATACCATTAAACTGGTATTGCAGAATCCTAATGGCTTGTTAGGTGCCGCTGTTTTGGGTAATATCCAGGTAACGCTGGCTAACGGTGCTACTCCAACTTCAACGCTTGCGCTTAACAGTGCCTTAATAAAGGTATATCTGCTTGCAGGTAGCTCAAATAAATACGCGGTTTATATTCCGGCAACGGGTGCATATGATCGTATCACCGTGAAAATAAATTCGGGTGTTGCAAGCCTGCTTACCCCGCTGAATATCTATTACGCCGCACAGCAATTTCCGCAGCCGGTATTTAATCCAACTGCTCCTGAAATTTGTAAAGGCAGCAGCGCAGTTATTAATATTACATCACCTGCTAACGGAACATTTACCTGGTATAATGCACCGGTAGGTGGAACAGTAGTGCATACAGGTGCTTCGTACACCACACCGGCTTTAAACGCCAATACCACTTATTATGTAGAATATAGCCGTGGCTCATGCGCATCAACCGTGAGGTTCCCGGTAAATGTTATTGTTGACGATGCTCCGCCGGCACCAACAGTTACTGCTCAAAATGTAACCATCACCGCAGGCCAAACAGCTACACTAAACGCCACTGCCAGCAACGGCGCCACCATACAATGGTTTGACGCACCGACAGGTGGCAACCTGGTATTCACCGGTAATCCTTATGTTACCCCGGTTTTAACTGCTACTAAAACCTATTATGCTGGCACAGCACTGGGTAATTGCGTGTCCGCTACCCGTACTCCTGTAATCATCAATGTACAGCCAGTAGTGATACCTGATGTAAGTGTAAACCCTCCAACTACAACTGTTAGTCCGGGGCAGACTACTGCATTCACCGCGTCATCCACCACGCCTGGCGCTGTATTTAACTGGTTTACCGCACCAACAGGTGGCACAAGCATCTTCACAGGCGCTACTTATACAACGCCGCCAGAGTTTGCCAATACTATTTATTATGCCGAGGCATCAATTCCTGCAACCGGTGTTAAATCGGCTACCAGGGCAACCGGTATAGTTACTGTAAATCAACAGGGTTCAAATCCTGTGCCTTGTGACGCAGCCATCGACCAAACCAATACCACCAGTGGTTTACTGTGTGTTGGTTGCGGAGTATTGAATGCTGCCGGATCAGTTGACGCGGATCGTAGTACCTTCTCGCAATTACTTGTTCCTGTCGGATTGGTTAACGCTTATGCCAGCCAAACCCTGCGCTTTGCCAATACAGGCATTGCAGGCGACAGCGTAATAGTGGAATTAGGTGTTCCCGGAACGCTGGCCAGTGTTAGCGTACTGTCTCAAATTCAGATTGGTACTTATAGCGGCGCGACATTTAATAATGATTACTTCAGTGTAAATGGTTCGTTGATCAATATTCAATTATTAAGTGGTACAAGCCGTTTCAGGATAGCCTTTAAAGCAGCCCACACATTTGACAGGGTAGAGGTGAGGTTGAATGCAGCCCTTGCAGGTGTGTTCAGCAGCCTGAATATTTACGATGCTTCACAATCAGTTCCTGCTCCTGTTATTGCCGCGTCACCTGTTTCGGCTTGTTCAGGCACACAGGCTACATTGACAGCTACTGCTCCGGCAAACGTAACCGTAAGGTGGTATACTTCGGCTACTGGTGGTTCACCGGTATTCACAGGTGCTACCTTTACCACTCCGGCCTTAACAGCGTCAACAACATACTATGCCGAAGCCAGTCGCACTGCCGATGGTTGTTCGCAGGCTGTTCGTACACCTGTACAGGTAAATGTTACCGCGCCACCTGCTGCTCCGGTTGTGGCAGTTCCTAATACAACTGTTTGTGCCGGTCAGCCTGCTGCTTTTGCCGTAACTCCTGTTAATGGTGTTACCTATACCTGGTATGCTTCGGCTACGGGTGGCACGCCTATTACTACAGGTAACAGCTTTACTACTCCTGCTCTAACTGCAACTACGTCATACTATGTTGAGGCAGCAAACGCAGGCCAGTGCAGCAGCAGTACCCGTACCAAAGTTACTGCCAACGTAACCGCTACTCCTGTTACTCCAACGGTTTCACAAGCCAGTACACAAACCTGCTCTGGTTCAACAGTTACTTTAACAGCTTCGTCAACTCAGCCTGGTGTTACCTTTAACTGGTATACCACGGCAACAGGCGGTACTCCAGTACATACAGGCGCACAATATGTTACTCCTGCTTTAATCGCTAATACTTCATACTACGTTGAGGCTGCTACCGGCACTTGTACAAGTGCCAACCGCGCCAAAGCAGATGTTATTGTTAATCCAACGCCGGTTGCCCCAACCATTACCGTAGTGCCGGTTGGCGGACAGGTCACTTCTGGTCAAACAGCCCAGCTATCAGCTACTTCGACTACTGCTAATGTTACCTTTAACTGGTACAGCACGGCCAATGGCGGCACTCCGGTTCATTCAGGAGCAACGTTTACAACTCCGGCTTTAACCACCAACACCACTTATTATGTTGAGGCGGTATCAAATGCTACAGGTTGTATCAGCACAACGCGTACGCCTGTTACTGTAATTGTTAACCCGGTATTCTCAACCTCGTGCGACTTTGCATCCACCCAAACCAACAGCACCAGTGGTGTTGCCTGCTTACTGTGCGGTGTTACCGGTGCCGATAACTCGGTAGATACCGATACAACCAACTTTAGCCAGCTTACACTTGGCGTTGGCGCGGTAGGCTACGTAGGTCAGAAATTGATTTTTGGCGATGCAGGGCTTGCCGGTGATACCGTAACCGTGAAAATAAAAGTGCCGGTTAACCTGGCATCGGTTGGTGTATTAGGTCAGCTGCAGATAGGTTCATTTAATGGAAATACTGATAATAACGATAGGATTGCATTGAGCAGCACGCTGATCAAAGTAACTATTCTGGCTGGCGGTCAAACAGCTTTGGTGAAATTTGTGCCGAAAGCTGGTTACAGTGCGGTGGAAGTTAGATTAACCACAACGGTATCGCTATTTAACTCGCTAAATATTTATTACGCAACCAAGCAGGTTCCGATACCTCAGCTTAATGCTAAAACGGACAATATATGCGCAGGCGGTACCGCTACATTTACCGTAGCTAATCCTGTTGCAGGTGTTACTTATAAATGGTATTCAGCTGCTGTTGGCGGAACCTTACTGCACACCGGTAATAACTATACAACAGCTGCCCTGAATGCAACAACTACTTTTTATGTTGAAAGCAGCCGTACATCAAACAGTTGCCCTAACCCTAACAGGGTAGCGGCTACTGCAAACGTAACACCGGCGCCAGTAAATCCTATACTCGCACAAAACGCGGTATCTGTTTGCTCTGGCGATGCGGTTACTCTTTCAGTAACCAATGCTGCAGGTGCAACGGTGAACTGGTATGATGCGCCGACAGGTGGAACCTTGGTATTTACCGGTGCTAACTACCAGGCAACACCAATTGCTACAGTTAGTTATTATGCAGAGATCACCAATGGAAGCTGCGTAAGCCCATCGCGTACAAAAGCTACAATTACGGTAAATCCTCGTCCGGCCGCGCCAGGTGTACAAGCAAGTACCGTGCAGGTTTGCCCGGGCAGTACTGCTACTTTAGCTGTGCTTAACCCAGTGGCCGGCGTTAATTACGAATGGTTTGCCAGCGCTACAGGCGGTACTGTATTACATACCGGTAATACTTATACTACAGTAGCTCTTACACAGGACGCAACTTATTATGTACAGGCAACCAATGCTACCACAAGCTGTTCAAGTAACGGTGCACGTACATCGGTTGATGTAACGGTGACCAATACGCTTACTGTACCGGTATTAAGCGCGGCTACTACCAATGTATGTAGCGGTGGCAGCGCAACGCTAAGCGTTAACAACCCTGTTAACGGCTTAACCTATAAATGGTACACAGCTGCAACAGGCGGTTCGCCGGTATTTACTGGTCCGATATTTACTATTAATAATTTAATTGCCGATGTGTCCTACTTTGTGGAATCATCAAACAGTTCAGGATGTACAAGCCCAACCCGCGCCCGTGCCGATATTACGGTGCAGCCCATACCAACGGCTCCGGTTATACAAGCCAGTGCAGGCGGTCTTAATGTATGCGAAGGCGAATCAACAAGCCTGAGCATTGCCAACCCTGTAACAGGTGTGGTTTACCGCTGGTACACCGCTGCCACCGGAGGAACCTTGTTGTATACAGGTACACAATTTAATACGCCTGTTTTAGCTTCAGACGCCACTTATTATGTGGAGGCAGCTCAAGCCGGCAACTGTAATGCATCTGCGCGTACGCAAGTAAAAGTAACTGTTAATCCACTCCCTGCCGATCCAATACTGGCAAGTGCTAATGTTCAAGTTTGCTTAGGTTCTCCGGCAACATTGAAGATCCAGTCGCCGGTGGCGGGTATCACTTATCAGTGGTTCAGCACGGCGTCTCAAACTACTAAACTGTTTGAGGGTACTACTTATGTGACCGGTCCGCTTACCGCTAACGCAACTTATTACGTTGCCGCAGTAAATGCTTCAGGCTGCCAAAGCGCTAACTTATCTATTGCACAGGTGAGCATCCAGGCAGCGCCTTCGGCTCCGGTAATTGCCAATGGCAGTACAGTACAAACTTGTATTAATAGTATTGTAACGCTTAATATCTCTAATCCTCAGCCAGGCTTTACTTACAACTGGTACAGCGCGGCGACAGGCGGAGCACCATTATTTACAGGTATCAGCTTCAATACGCCGGCGCTGGCAGGTAATGTCACTTATTATGCCGAGGCGGTGAACAGCACAGGCTGTACATCAACAGGTCGTACATCGGTAAGTATCAACGTTAATCAAATACCATCCGCGCCAACCGTGACCGCGCAGGGTGGTGGGAATACTACTGTATGTTCGGGTGGTACCTTAGCGCTCACAGCTACCAGTACAACAGCTAACGTAAGCTTTAACTGGTATACAGCTGCTACCGGCGGGGCGCCAATATTTACCGGCGCAACTTACACTACGCCACCGCTTACCGTCGCTACAACTTATTATGTTGAAGCTGTAAGTAACGGTAGCTGTGCGTCAACCACACGTACCGCGGTGCAGGTAACTATTGGCAATACCACGGCTCCAACACCGCAGGTTGTGGCGGCAGATCTGTCGGTATGTCAAAACAGTGCGGCTCTAATCCACATCAGCAATCCTGATGTGGGCACAACTTACAACTGGTATAACGTAGCCACTGGTGGTAGTTCGCTTTATACCGGTACCGCATTTACAACACCAGTGTTATCAGCTAATACCACCTATTATGTACAGGCATCAAACAGTCAAAACTGTAATGCTTCTGCAAGGCTGGCGGTGAATGTGGTCATTGTGCCGCAGCCTAATGCACCAATACCGGCACTGACCAACGTGCCTGTATGCGCCGGAAGTACAGCTACTTTATCGGTACAATCGCCGCAGGCTAATATCATTTACAAATGGTACAGTAACGCGGCACGTACTAACCTGTTGTTTACCGGACCTGCTTACACTACGGCTCCGATCCAGGCAAATACAACCTTCTATGTTGATGCCAGCAACGGATCATGTGCGAGCTCATCGGCAGCAACTGTTCAGGTAACTATTTCTGCACCGCCATCAACACCGCTGCTGGTTAACAGCACGCCAACTGCTTGCGGTGGTTCGCAAGTGCTGTTAAGTATCTCAAACCCACAACAGGGCTTTAGCTACAACTGGTACACAGCGGCTACTGGCGGTACCCCGGTTTACACGGGTACAAACTTTACTACGCCTTTGTTAACGACAAGTACAACTTATTATGCAGAAGCGGTGAACGGTACAGGCTGTAGCTCAACGTCAAGAGCATCGGCAACGGTAACCATACTCGGTGCTCCAACTGCGCCTACGGTGAACGGGCCAAATGCGGGCATTTGCCCTGGCAGCACAGCCACGCTTACTGTTAACAGTACTGCTAATGTTACTATTAAGTGGTACGCTAATGCAACCGGCGGAATAGCACTGGCTACCGGGGATAGCTACACTACGCCGGCACTTAATCAAACTACCACTTATTATGCCGAGGCATCAAACAGCGGCGGTTGTAACTCCGGTACGCGTACATCGGTAACTGTACAGGTATTGCAAAAGCTTGCAACACCGGTAGTTAACGTTACAGAAACCACTGCAGTAAGCATAACCTTTGGTTGGGCGGCAGTAACCGGTGCTACCGGATATGAAATAAGTCTGAACAATGGCTCTACCTTTAGCGGTGTAGGCACAGCGCTTACCTTCAAGGTTGATAACCTGCAGCCGTTGCAAAGTGCTACCATTGTGGTAAGGGCTTTGGGTGCATCGGGTTGCGAGCTGAGTGATAATTCGGCAGCGGTAACGGGTACAACCACCAATCCACTTGGTAACAGCATATTTATCCCTAACGCCTTTAGCCCTAACGGCGATGGCAATAACGATACGTTCCTGGTATTTGGCACCGTGATAAAAGGCATTAATATGTCAATCTATGATCAGTGGGGTGGATTGCTCTTCAAATCTATCAATCAGTCGGCGGGATGGGATGGAACCTATAAAGGCAAGGCGCAGCCGGTGGGCGTATATGTATACTATGTTGAGGCCACACTTAACGACGGACAAGTGATCAAAAGAAAAGGAACTATCAATCTACTACGATGAGAAATAAAATCACAATTGTAACCCTGCTGCTCCTCATTGTGGTAGCAGGGCGGTTATCAGCTCAGGTTGATCCGCATTTTTCACAGTACTACGCTTATCCGTTATGGCTCAACCCTGCATTAACCGGAGTTATCAACGGCGATTCGCGTGTGAATGCAAACTTTAAAAGCCAGTGGGCAACTATAAATAATGCCTACCAAACGGCGGCTATATCTGCGGATATGCGTACAACTGATAAGCTGAGCCTTGGTGTCAATATTCTCGACCAGTCATCGGGTGGGCATAGTTTCAATTATCTGAGCGCTTATGGTGCTTTGGGGTATGCTATCTCGATCTCGGCAGATGGTAACCAGCGTTTAAGCTTTGGTGTACAGGCCGGTATCATCAATCGTAGTTTTGATATGAACAAGCTGCAGTTTGGCAGCCAGTATACTCCAATAGGAGGTTTTGACCCAAACATGCCAAGTTTTGAAAACTTCAATACCACCAACAGCACCGTATTTGACGCTAACGCCGGGATCTTTTACTACGATGGCGATCCTTTTAAAGATGTTAATGCTTTTGGTGGTGTTAGCATTGGACACTTATCACGTCCTAAAGATGCCTTTTCGGCAAATGCCGGTGGGAAAATCCCGATCCGGTACACCGTTCATGGTGGTTTAAAGATCAAGGCTTCTGATTTCTTCGATCTGACGCCAAACGCTGTCTATATCAAACAGCAATACGCTGACATAAAAGGACTGGGTGCCTACTCCGAGTTTAAATTTCAGAACGATAACGGTCTTATTGTGGGTTTTCTGTACCGCTTTAAAGATGCCGCTGTTGCCGATATCGGTTACCACGTAAAAAGCCTGATCATAGGCGCCAGCTATGATGTAAACACATCGTCCTTAAACCGTGCCACAGGTGGTAATGGCGGCTTTGAACTATCGCTGAGCTACATATTCCGCAAACGTATACAGGAGCCAGAACCTGTTTGCCCAAGGCTTTAATCGCTTAACTATGAGAGCTATAATTATAACTATTTTCTTATCGGCCATTACTTTAACCTGCTTTGGCCAGTACGGTAAGGATTTTCGTAACCTGGGCGATAGGGCATTTGCGGATAAGGATTATTACGAAGCCGCTTTTTATTACCGTAAGGTTGCTGAAGGTATGCACCTGTTGCAAAACAAGGAGGTGCCGTTTCAAACCATGAATAAGGCACCCAAAAAAGATAAACCATCTGATGCTACTTATGTGAGCTATCGCCTTGCAGAGTCGTATCGTTTGTATGAAAACTATATTGAGGCCGAAGGCTGGTACAAAAAGACAGTTGATGCCCCCGATGCGGCCACATATCCCTTAGCCAGGCTTTGGCATGGCGTATGCCTCCGCGCCATACAGCGTTTTGATGATGCTATTACAGAGTTGCAGCAATTTAATGCCGGTTATGATAAAACCGACGAATACAAGGCCATCGCCAACAAGGAAATTGCTAACTGCACCTTCGCCAAGGAGCAATACAAGTATCCGCAATTGCTGGAAGCTATAAAACTCAAAGGCGACTGGAACTCTGATGGTTCGGATTATGCACTGTTGCAAACTGGTGATAATTTCATGTTTACCTCGTCGCGCTTTGCCAAGGATGATAAAAAGCATATCAACCGTATTTATACGGCCAATGCCGCGAGCCAATTTAAACCGCAGGTAATTACAATAAAGGATAATGATGCCAAAAAGGAAACAGAATACGGTACACCTTCATTAACGCCGGATGGCAAGCGCATGTACCTTACCCGCTGGTATAAAGAAGGTACCAAAGTTTATCATAGCATTTATTTTACCCAAAAGCAGGATAGCAGCTGGTCGCCATTGCATAAGCTGGGCAGTAATGTTAATGCCGATGGCTACAACGCCATACAACCATTTATTACAGCTGATGGCAAACGGATGTTCTTCGTTTCAAATAAGCCTGGCGGTTTTGGCGGCGATGATATCTGGGTAAGTGATCTGGGCGATGACGGTGAAGCCACAAACGCGGTAAACCTGGGCAGTACCATCAATACAGATCGTGATGAACAAGCCCCATATTATAATGCCGATGAAAAAAGGTTGATATACAGCTCAAAAGGTTTTACTGGTTTAGGCGGCTTTGATTTTTTTGAAAGTAAAGGTGATGCAGGCAGTTGGAGCACACCGGTAAACATGGGCTATCCTATGAACTCGGCCAAGGACGACCTGTATTTTATGCCCGATAGCAAAGATGCCAACAAATGGTACATCAGCTCGGACAGAGAATCGGATTGCTGTTTGAACCTGTTTGAAGTGCATAACAAGAGCTTTATTTTGGCCGGCATAATTACCGATTGCGAAACCCGCAAGCCATTGGCAGGTGTTAAAGTGAGCTTTATTGACTCGCTGGCAAAACAAACGCTAAAGGAATTAACCACTGGCACCGATGCCAAGTATGCGTTTAAGGTAACATCAAAAAGACCATATAATTTAAAGCTCGAAAAAACAGGCTACTTCACTAAAATATTGCCTATCCCGGCAAGCGGGCAAATGAGCAACGATACGTTGTACAACGCCGAGATCTGCCTGCAGGCTTTTGAAAAGGATAAGCCTATTGTGATCAATAATATTTTATACGATTTCAACAAGGCAACGCTAAGGCCCGAATCTAAAACGGTGCTCAATAGCCTGGTTACCATCATGAAGGATAATCCTAAAATAATTGTGAGGCTTGGCGCGCATACCGACTCGATAGGTAGCGTTAAATACAACCTTAAACTATCGCAGGCCAGGGCGCAATCATGCGTGGATTACATTATAAGTCAGGGAATAACCAGCGAACGCATTTATGCAAAAGGATATGGAAAGAGTATGCCTGTTGCGCCAAACTCATTACCTAATGGCAAGGATAATCCTGCCGGAAGGCAACTTAACCGACGCACAGAATTTACAGTTGTAAAAACAGAGTAATCATGGATTTATTAACCTAAGCTATTTTTTATGAAAGAATCAGCAACATTTCACCGCCCGTTTTTAAGAACAAAAGGATTTTCAACCTTTCACATTCAAATTTTTGAGCTGATACTGCTTGGCAAAGCCAACAGGGAGATCAACAGGCTTATGGGATATACACCCAAGTCGCACATGGTGGTTGATCATTCGCGCCAGGTTATGAATAAATTGCTTTCGTATGAAGGCCTTTGTAAACGTGATTATAAAGATAGGGTAGTGTACCCCCGTAAATACCAGTTCTGGTGGAAAAAATTACTCGAAAAACACAGGGATACCCTGATTCAGAAAGCCATAATACCTGAGTACTATGATGATGTAGCACCAGGCATTTAAAGATAAGGGGCATATGTTAGGTTAATGTGCCCTGGGTTGTAATGGTTAGTACGAGCCCCGCGGATAGATGTCTGTGGGGTTCGTTGTTTTGTCAGTATTTATCGAAATTTTATTCATTGCCGTTGACTTTAGTCAACGGTAAAAAAAGAAACGAATAATCGGGCTTCAGCCCCATCTCCCGGTGTTTTGGCTAAAGCCACTTATATTGTCGACCAATCCGTTGACTAAAGTCAACGGCAATGATTTAAATTGGTGTACAATTGCATTTGTGTATTCGCTTTGTCCACAGCCGTAACAATTCAATTACAAACCAATCCCCGGTAAAAATAAAGTGTAATTAATACACACTGAATGTTTTAAATAGTTATTATTGTGTAAGCCAATTATTTGAACAGCCCTTTTAGCACCAAGCATTTTATATTTTCTTGCCTCGTACATAAATCCTTTTAGCAAGGCGAGGGGATAATGCTGCTTTTATGACTGTTCATAAAATGTAAACCAATAATAACCTCAAACATGTCATTAAAAACAAAACTCACCTACGTTTTTTTGACAGGATTAACTTTCCTGCTTTATTCCTTTAAAAAGCCGTTTGATAAGCCACGCGTGCTGGTATTTTCAAAAACTTTAGGCTGGCACCATTCATGTATCCCGTTTGGGATAGCGGCCATCCAAAAATTAGGCGATGAGAATGGGTTCGATGTTGATACCACTACCAATTCGGCCAATTTTACCGACGATAACCTTAAAAAATACCAGACTGTAATTTTTAACTGTACCACAGGCAACGTACTTAACGCCGTTGAACAGGCAGCTTTTGAACGTTACATACAGGCAGGAGGTGGCTTTATGGGCGTACACTCCGCTGCCGATACCGAGTATGACTGGCCCTGGTACGGCAAACTGGTTGGCGCTTATTTTTCAAGTCATCCTAACAACTCCAATATCCGTAAGGCTACCATCGACGTAACGGATAAAAGCCAGCCGGCTACAGCCAATTTGCCCACACGTTGGGAGCGTACCGACGAGTGGTATAACTACAAATCCATTTACAGTGGTATCCACGTACTGGCAAGCCTTGACGAAAACACGTACGACGGAGGTACAAACGGTGCCAATCACCCTATCACCTGGTATCATGAATTTGATGGCGGCAGGGCATTTTATACCGGCTGCGGTCATACAGACGAAAGTTACAGCGATCCGCTGTTTTTAGGGCAATTGCTTGGTGGTATCAAATACGCCATGGGCAATGGTAAACCGCTTGATTATAGCAAATCGTACTCCAAAGTAGCGCCTGACCAAACCCGCTTTGTGAAAACTGTTTTGGTGAGCAACATTGCCTCGCCTATGGAACTGGCTGCTGCCAAAGACGGTCGCGTGTTTTTTACCCAGTTGATGGGAAACTTCTCGGTTTACAACACCAAAACCAACAAGTTTAAAGTGATTCACAAGTTTCCGATCACTTATGAGGGAGGCACAGGCGTTATTGGCCTGACGCTCGATCCTGATTTTGAAAAGAACCAGTTTGTTTACATCTATTATATGCCTGCCGGACAAACGATTGAGCCGCTTAACTTTCAGCTTTCAAGGTTTAAGCTCAGCCCGGCGGACGTGCTCGACCTGAAATCAGAAAAGATCCTGTTTAAAGTGCCTGTACAAAAAGTAAGTGGCGCGCACCACGGTGGCTCATTGGCCTGGGATAAAGATAAAAACCTGTATCTGTCTACAGGTGATAGCTCAAGCCCGTTCCCCTCAGACGGATATGCGCCGTTGGATGAACGTCCCGGTACGGAGCATTACAGCCTTGACGCGCAACGCAGCGCGGGTAATACAAATGATTTTAAAGGCAAGATCCTGCGGATCCACCCGGAAGCTGACGGTACGTATACTATTCCTGAAGGAAACCTTTTCCCCAAGGGTACGGCTAAAACCAAACCCGAAATTTATGTAATGGGGTGCCGTAACCCTTATCGTATAGCGGTGAACCCTAAAACATCGGTTTTGTATTGGGGAGAGATTGGTCCGGATGCAGGGAATGATTCGCCGCGTGGTCCCCGTGGTTATGATGAGTTTAATCAGGCACGCAAAGCGGGCAACTTTGGCTGGCCTTATTTTGTGGGGAATAACTTCGCTTACTCGCACTGGGATTTTGTTAACGCTAAACCGGGGCCAAATTTTGACCCTAAAGCACCTATAAATAATTCGCCTAATAATACGGGTTTGAACGTGCTGCCACCCGCTATGCCGGCCATGATCTGGTATCCTTATGCGGCTTCGGATGAGTTTCCAGAACTGGGTATGGGCGGTCGCTGCGCCATAGGTGGCGATTTTTATGAGTTTGATAAGGGCGTCAAAAACCCTAATAAATTCCCCGAGTATTATGACGGCACCTTGTTTGTTGCCGATTGGATGCGTAACTGGGTAATTGATCTCCGTTTTGACCAAAATGAGAACTACCTGCGTAACGAAGCGTTTATGCCTGCCAACGGTGATTTCCGCCGCCCGATTGATATGCAATTTGGCCCCGATGGTGCTTTATATATGCTTGAATATGGCTCAGTCTATGGTGCTCAAAATGAAGATGCCCGTTTGGTTAAGATCGAGTATAACACGGGCAACCGTGCGCCAATTGCCAAAGCCAGTATCTCAGATACAGCGGCCTTTAATAAATTCAACAGGATGAAGTTCCTGACCTCCGAAGTAAAAGAGTTTCCGGCTAAAAAGGAAATAGCCGGGCAGGCCCCGCTTAAGGTAAGTTTCAGCAGTCAAAACAGTAAAGATCTGGACGACGATGATAAGATCACTTATCAGTGGCTGTTTGATGGTAAAACGGTTGGGGCATCTACACCGTCGGCAAGTTATACTTTTACAAAACCCGGCGTTTATAAAACTATTTTAAAGGTAACCGATAAGGGCGGCTTAACAGGTCGTGATACCGTAATTGTGAGGGTTGGTAATACCAAACCCGAAGTTACCATAGCCAGTGCCGATAATAAATCATTTATATGGAAGGGCAAACCGTTCCGCTATCATGTGGTGGTTGCCGATAAGGAGGATGGTAAAATCGACCCTAAAAAGGTAAAGCTGTTTTACATTTATAATCCGCAGCCGTCGGCCAATAGCACTACCCAAAACCTAACGGCATTATCTACTACCGAGGTTAGCTATCCGGGCAAGGGGCTAATTGCTAACAGCGATTGCAAATCGTGCCATACCATTAATAAAACCGCAGTAGGGCCAAGCTTTTTGGCAATAGCCAACCGGTATAAAGCGCAAAAGGGAGCTATCGATCAGCTATCTAAAAAGATAATAGCGGGTGGTGCCGGTAGCTGGGGTACCGAACACGTGATGAGCGCACATCCGCAGTTATCAAATGCCGATACAAAGGAAATTGTAAAATACATTTTTTCGCTTACAGATAAAAAGAACCCCGTTTTGCCGCTACCTTTAACCGGCACGCTCAACTTAAAGTTCAATAATGCTGAGCCGCGTGGCGAGTATACGTTGTTGGCATCATATACGGATAAAGGCGGTAAAGTTGTTGGTCCGCTGAAAGCTACTGATATGGTGGTTTTACGTAATTCGGCGATTAAGGCTGTTTATGCTGATGAATTGAAAGGGTTCAACAGGTTTAAAGATGATCTGTCGGCAGGCAACCATAAATCGTATGTGCTTTTCAGAAATATCGACCTGACCAATATCAGCAAGTTTGCTTATAAATACGCCTCAAAAGATTATGACGGCGAAATTGAAGTAAGAATAGATTCGCAGGCCGGGCCGGTGATCAGTTCAGTAGCTTATCAAACAACAGGCGCATGGGATAAAACCGGCGAAGTTACCGGAGAGTTAAGCAAGCCGGTGAGTGGAAAGCATGATGTATATTTTTTCGCTATAAAACATTCTAAACCGAGTGATGGTATTTTAAATCTGAAGGATATTCAATTTGTTGAGTAGTCCTATTCATAACCACGTCATTGCGAAGTACGAAGCAATCCCCAATAGGCGGTCCGCCTGTATAGTTCGCGATTGCTTCGTACCTCGCAATGACGCCTTTTTTAAATCCTGATTAAAACATGAAAAAAACAATCTTATTTGTTGCTCTTTCAGCCGCCATGGCTCTGGGGCAAAACAAAGCATCGGCACAAAACAAACCATTGTTTACCGGTGCTATAGGCGTACAGGCCTATACATTTCGCAGCAGCATGCCCAAGGCAACGGCTGCTGTACTGGATACTATTAAGTCATTAGGCATTACCGAAATTGAAGGTGAAGGCCCCAAAGGCATGCCGCCCGAAGAGTTCAGGAAAATGTGTGACGATAGAGGTATCACCATTCCGTCAACAGGAGCGGGATACGATGCTATAGTAAATGATCCGGGCAGTGTGATCAAACTGGCCAAGATATTGGGAGCAAAGTATGTGATGGTTGCCTGGATTCCGCATGGCAAGGAATTTACCCTGGATGATGCCAAAAAAGCTGTTACAGATTTTAACCGTGTGGGCAAGATTTTGAGCGAAGCCGGTTTAACCTTCTGCTACCATAATCATGGCTATGAGTTTGGCCCTTACAATGATGGCACACTGTTCGATTATATCGCCCAAAACACCAATCCGAAATATGTTTCGTTCGAGATTGATATCTTGTGGTCATTCCATGGCGGGCAGGATCCTGCAGCGCTTATTAACAAATATCCTTCGCGCATGAAACTGATGCACCTGAAAGATATCCGCAAGGGCGTAGCTAATGACCTTACAGGTGGCACCGATACCAAAAACGATGTTGCCTTAGGCACAGGACAAATAGATATTCCCGAAGTGTTAAAAGCTGCTAAAAAAGCCGGTATTAAACATTATTTTATTGAGGATGAAAGCCCGTCATACAGCGAGCAGTTACCGGTTACCATCGCCTATCTGAAAGGTTTAAAAGATTAATATATGAGCAATTTAAACCGCAGGCAAGTGTTAAAAGCAATAGGGTTAACGGCAGGTGCAGCTGTTTTAAGCGAAGCCAGTGCAACTTCGGCTCCCATTGCGCCCAAAACTGGCAATGGCTTTGTTTACTCGTTAAACATGAGCACCATTCGCGGGCATAACCTTGGTTTTGTTAAGGAACTTGAAGTAGCTGCAAAAGCAGGTTTTACTTCTGTTGAAATCTGGATAGATACGCTGGAAACCTATCTGCATAGCGGCGGTTCATTAACCGAAGCAAAAAAGATCATAGACGGGCTCGGGCTTAAAATTGAAGATGCGATAGGTTTTGCCCCCTGGCTGGTTGATGATGAAGCAACCCGAAAAAAGGGTTTAGAGCAATTGCAGCAGGAAATGGAAATACTGGCTAAGATAGGGTGTCAGCGCATAGCAGCCCCATCCGCAGGCATGACCAAAGGCCCGGTGCTCGATCTGGATGTGGCAACGGAGCGTTATCTTACCATCCTAAAAATGGGCGAACAAACCGGCGTGATGCCGCAGTTAGAAATGTGGGGCGGCTCGCAAAATCTCAAGCATATAAGCCAGGTACTTTATGTGGCTACGCAATGCGGTAACCCCAACGCCCGCATTTTGCTTGATGTATTTCACGTTTTCAAAGGCCAATCAGCAGTAGATAGTTTGAATTATGTTGGTCACCATGCCCTGGATATTTTTCACGTAAATGATTATCCCGCAGGTATCAGTCCGGAACAAATCTCTGAACCGGACAGGATCTATTGCGGTGATGGTATCGCTCCTCTTAAACAGATATTGCAAATAGTTAAAAACCCCGAACGGCCACTGGTGATCTCGTTCGAGGTTTTTAATAAAAGTTATTACGCTCAGGATGCTTTAACGGTAGCTAAAACAGCCTTGGCGAAGATGAAGGCAGTGGCTTCTTGATCTCCAGATGGATTAAACGTTGCATTGACTCACCCCGACGTCGCTGCGCTCGTCACCCCTCTCTACGCTGCGCGTAAAGAGGGGATTTTAATTTATATTTTTTCTTACCCTCTTTATCCGAAGGATAGAGAGGGTGGTCCAGCGAAGCGCAGACCGGGTGAGTCGATAGTTCGCTTAGAGGGAACTTCTTATTTTTCCCCATAAACAAACTCAATACTATCCTTCACCGTAACGCCGCTCATATTTTGCCCTACGTAAATTACAGTGTATTTTGATGGTTTGCTGATATCATATGCCTTTAACAGGTCAACAGTTGCTGACAGGCTATCCTTTGGATTTACTTTGATATAGCTGCTGGCAGGTGGCGGCATTATTCTTTTTGCCATTGCGCCTTTATATAACATTTCCTGACCGCTTGCATCTTTCACATCAAGGTATTTGCTCATAAGCGGCTCAAACGGCGTATGCCATTTGCAAAACTGACGGGCGGTATCAGCATCGTTATAAACCGTGAATTTAAGTTCAACAGCTTCACCGATTTTAATGGTTGGCTTTATTTGCATTTTGGCAAACAGGCCTGGGCTTGCAGCAGGGCTTTCATTTTTAGCAGAATCGGAACCGGCAGAAGTGTTTTTTACATGGTTAACGCTACATGCCGATAAGG
The DNA here is from genome assembly GCF_003351025.1 of Mucilaginibacter endophyticus. GTDB lineage: Bacteria > Bacteroidota > Bacteroidia > Sphingobacteriales > Sphingobacteriaceae > Mucilaginibacter > Mucilaginibacter endophyticus. Next base: position 1,367,793 of record NZ_QPCG01000001.1, read on the forward strand.
TTAGTAACGCTGCAGATAAGATTATTTTGTAGTTTTTCATGCTGCAAATTTAAGCCTTCAGGGGCAAAAGATTGGATAGCTGAATAAACTCTTATGGCCTTTCTGCTATTCTAGCAATATCTATCCCAACTTAACCCTGCCTTAATATAGCTTGCTTATTTTTGCAGGTATTATGGAGCAAATGGCTTTAGTTTCTTCATTAAAACATACCAGCCCGGTTATCAAAAGAGATCAGCCGGATGATAGCTATAAGTTTCAACCCCTGCCAGAGCCATCAGGCTCTTATCCATATCATTTATCGGTACAAGATGTAATATCGGATATCGCCGGTAATAAAATGGTTTTTCATATGGTGGGGGATACCGGTAGCATTCGCAATCCCGGTTCGCAAAGGCGGATAGCAGGCTTAATGGCTGCACAGTATGAAACGATTTCGGGTAAGGAGCAGCCTAAGTTTTTATATCATTTGGGTGACGTTGTTTACAATTATGGCGAAGCTCAAAACTATTATGATCAGTTTTTTGAACCTTATAGCCTGTACCCCGCACCTATATTCGCCATTGCCGGCAATCATGATAGCGATGTAAATCCGGCTGCCGCCATGCCATATCAAAGTCTGGATGCATTTACCACCGTGTTTTGTGATACTGTTTCGCGTCCGGTAATGCTGAGCCGCAAGATAGACCGCAAAAGCATGCCTCAGCCCAATATTTATTGGACAATGGATACCCCGCTGGCAACCATCATCGGTTTACATACCAATGTACCTAAATACGGCATTGTTACCCGCGAACAGCGCGACTGGTTTATGGATGAGCTAAGAGCTGCCGATATGCAACGGCCGGATAAAGCCGTTATCCTCTGCATGCACCATGCTCCTTATTCGGCAGATATTAATCATGGTGCCAGTTTGCCAATGATCGATTTCCTGGAAGGTGTTTTTGAGGAGACCGGCATCCGCCCTGATATTGTTTTTAGCGGACACGTACACAACTATCAGCGTTTCAGTAAGCAATATGCCGATTTAACTGTAATGCCCTATATTGTTGCCGGTACAGGAGGCTTTGATGAACTGCATCCTATTGCCCTTACAGATAATGCAGGCTTTACGGCCGAAGATTCGCGATTTGATGGTGTAAGCCTCGAAAATAGCTGCGACACCAAACATGGCTTTTTAAAGATTGCTATTGAACGCGATAACAGGGGATTAGTATTGAGCGGGGAGTATTATACCGTAGCGGATGAAGATGAACATACTGCTGTTTTGACAGACAGCTTTACAGTCAGGATCTGAATAGCATAAATAACAAAAACGGGAGGCTAAACCTCCCGTTTTTGTTTACTATTAAAGTTCAATAGCCTGTATGGCTTTATCTAAAGCCGTTTCCTGTAAGCCCGGCATTTTTACGCCTTCAACCCTGAAGGTTTTGATGTCGGTCATACCCATAAAGCCTAAAACCGCCCTTAAATAAGGCTCGGTAAAGTCATATGCTTTCATAAAACCTTCTGAGTATACACCGCCAGATGAAATGGCCAGGTACACTTTCTTGTTTTTAACCAGGCCTTCAGGGCCTTTTTCGCCATAGCTGAAAGTTTTACCTGCCCGGGCTATATGGTCTATCCATGTTTTTAAGGTAGATGGGATGCCAAAATTGTACATCGGCGTATCGATAACTATGGCATCGGCGTTCATTATCTCGGCAATAGCCTCGTCCGAATGTTTAACTGCTTCAACAAGTTCTGGTGTCCTTTTTTCTTCCGGGGTATAAAAAGAAGTAAGGTGCGCTTCTTCCAGGTGAGGGAATGGCGTAGCGGTTAAATCGTGGGTAGTTAAAGTATTATCCGGATGGGCCGATTGTATTTCGTTAACAATGGCATTGCCCAATTTTACGCTGAATGATGCTTCGCCCTGAGGGCTGCTGATGAGATGTAATATTTTCATTGCTCTGAATTTTGTGAAAGCAAAATTATTTTACTTTACTATCAAAAAGATACTACTATCCTAAAGGATACCGGTATCCTTTAGGATAGTAGTATCTTAAATTGAATTTATTTGTTTGAACATCAATTAGATAGGTTTGGTATTGTTTAACAACGGCCCTGAATTGCTCAAACTACGCCGATTATATGGCACGATCTTTTTTACTCCCAGCCGCCCGGCGGTAAAAGTTCGTTTTTATTGAAATTTAAAGGTTTTGTGTTGTTTTAACCTGTTCATTACCACGTAATTATACGCGGGGCGATTACGTAGAAATACGTGGCAATTACCGTGCGTACACTTGCACGTTACTTAACAGAGATGCCCAACTTTGGTATAACATCAGCAGCCAAACTGCAGCCAACCTATAAACATCTATTTATCATGATTTACCAAACGTTAAGTTTTTTAACTGAGCAGTTGAACAACTACCTCAAAACAACCGATGGAAACAGCGGGCTCAGTTCAACTTTTACCCAGCTTAAAAATGTGGCCCATCTGAGCGATGATGAGATCAAGGGACTGGAAAATGTCCTGGTAACACTGGTAAATCTTTCCGAAGAGTTTACCATGAAAAACATGCCCAATTATGTACGAAACGGCGATGATATTAACTACCGCAACGCGCCTATGTATCTTAATTTATATGTTTTGTTTTCGGCCTGTCTGCATTCTTCGTATGAAAAATCATTGATCTTCCTGTCGCACATCGTCGAGTTTTTTCAAGGGAAGAATACTTTTACCCAACAAAACAGCCCGACGACAAAAGTTGGCCTCGGCGATTTTCGCCTCATACTTGACATTTACTCGCCCACATTTGAGCAAGCCAACTACCTGTGGAGCACGCTGGGCGGTAAACAATTTCCCTATGTACTATACCGTGTAAGACTGGTTGAAATACTGCGCGATAATGTAACCGAATCACGTGGTATCATTAAAAAGATAGAACTAAGCGATAAACTGAGTTGAAGATTAGTGCGGGCGATTAACCAATAAATTATAACCCGATGGTACTGGACCTGAACTACGAAACGCTGTTTGAGATTGCCATCAGTCATCATTATCATCTTGATGACGGTGCCACACTCTTTGACACACTTAGTGCCGATGAGCGCCTGGCTATGCTGGGGCGTTACGACATAGGCAGTTTCATGAGTGTAACGCCTACCAAAGCTACCCGGGCAAAGTTTGCCGGTTTGCACGTGGTTTACAAACAAACAGAAACCGGTATCATCACCGGTATCCCGTATACCTTAAACGGTACTAAAGAGCAGCCACAGATAGTTCCGGCGGATAATATGGTGTTTAGCTTCAGCGTAGCCATAAACGACGGATTGTTTGCTAATTACAGTTCATTGCCGTTAAAAGCGCCCGATGGCATGGTGTACTTTTTTACCAATGATCCGGCATTGTCGCAACGTGTGTCGCCTTTTTTAACTGCTACTCCTAATGTATATAAAGCGGCTACAGATTATTATCCGGGGGATATGCTGGTTGATAACCAGGCCACACCGACCAAGTTATTCATCGCCCAGCAAAAAAATAACCTCGACCCAACTGCTGGAGCTACCCCTGCCGGTAATTGGATCACCGATACGCTGGTAGGTGGTAAACCATTGAGCTATGCCGGTAGTGCCGATCTGATCCGTCAGTGCGGAAGGGTATTTATCTACCAGGTAACGGTAGCCGGCAAAACTCCGGCGCTTACCATAAAAGACAGGCAGGGAAACGTGATAAATGTAACTACCAGTTTAGAAACCGGTGAATTGAATATTGTCAAAGCCGATATGGGCAGCCTGCCAGAGGGCTTATATACCGCTCATTTGGCCGATACCGGTTACACCGACGATTTCCCGTTTTATTATAGTACGGATGCATCGGCCTGGGCTTTTATTGATATCTGTGTAAAAACAAGCAATGCGGTTTATAACCTTTTACAGGCAGATACAACGCTGAAGGCGCCAGTATTTAGCCTTCGGTTCAAAAACCGGTCGACCTATTGGCGGTACATCGGCGCTATGTTTGGCGCGGCTTCCATAAGTGCCAATGCACTGCCGCTTACCAGGCAAGGTTTTATATCGGTAAAAGTGAACGACAAAAACAACAAACCTATTACCGATGACTTGCCCAATGCTACGGCATCGCTCATAAAACCAGAAACCAACCAGATTTTTTCAGACATATTTTTTTAGGAAGTAAAAAACAGTAACATGGCAACAACATACAAAACTCCGGGTGTTTATGTGGAAGAAATTCCGCTCCTACCTCCATCGGTAGCCGAGGTTGAAACGGCTATCCCGGCCTTTATAGGCTACACACAAAACATTAGCTATAACGGGGCGTCGCTGCAGTACAACCCTGTCAGGATCAAATCGCTTAAGGAATATGAGCAGATCTTTGGTTTTGCCGAAAATACTTTGTTCACCACAACCGGTACGGCAACAGGTATCAAAATCAAAAAAGCGGCGGGTGTGTTTTCATTTGATGCCGCGGTTGATGATCCCTATGCAGCACTGAAATTCAGGATGTACTATTGCCTGCAGCTTTATTTTGCCAATGGCGGGGGCCCATGCTATATCGTATCGGCAGGGCAAACCGGCGCGGCTGTTGCGGTTGACAAAACCTTGCTTACCAACGCGCTTGCCGCTGTTCAGAAGGAAGATGAGCCAACCATCCTGCTGTTTACCGACGCCGCAACGCTTACCGCCCCGGCAGATTATTACGGGTTATTTACCGCTGCACTGGCCCAGGCTGCATTTTTACAGGATAGAGTAGTGCTTATTGATCCGTACGTAGCTGTTGCCGATAAAGGTAAAAAAGCCTTTGGCGATATCGCGACCGCTTTCCGTACAGCTATTGGGGTTAATAACCTAAGTTATGGAGCCGCTTATTATCCATGGCTACAAACCAGCATCAACTATTTCAGCGATGAAAGCAAGCAGCTGATTGTTACAGGCACAGGCGTTACCGCTACAGATTTTCCGGCTACTGCTGTGTTGCGCGATGATAAGAATACAGCCAACTCTATCTATCACATAAACAGCGATCTGTATAACTATATCAAACAGCAAACCAGCCTGTTCTCGGTTATTTTGCCTCCGGCATCAGCAATAGCAGGCGTGTATGCCTCTGTTGATAATACCCGCGGTGTTTGGAAAGCCCCGGCAAACGTGAGCCTGAACATGGTTGTGGCACCTATGGTTAAAATTGATGATGCCGATCAGGAAGATATGAACGTTACCAGTACCGGTAAATCGGTAAATGCTATCAGGGCGTTTTCTGGTAAAGGTGTATTGGTTTGGGGGGCACGAACCCTTGCCGGTAATGATAATGAATGGCGCTACATATCTGTAAGGCGTTTCTTTAACATGGTTGAAGAATCGGTTAAAAACTCAACCCAGCCCTTTGTATTTGAGCCAAATGATGGCAATACCTGGGCTAAGGTACGTGGTATGATAGCCAACTTTTTAATACTGCAATGGCGCGCGGGGGCTTTACAAGGCGCAAAACCCGAAGATGCATTCTTTGTACACGTTGGCCTTGGCGAAACCATGACCTCGCTTGATATACTGGAAGGCAGGCTCATTGTTGAGGTGGGCATGGCTGTGGTTCGTCCGGCAGAGTTCATTATTCTTCGCTTTAGTCATAAAATGGTTCAATCTTAAATCAATTAGTCATGGCTTATAAAACACCCGGAGTTTACGTGCAGGAAATTGCACTGTTTCCGCCATCAGTTGCCCAGGTTGAAACCGCTATACCAGCCTTTATCGGCTTTACGGCCTTTGCATTAACGCCTGAAGGGAAATCATTGGTGAACATACCAACCCGTATAAAATCATTGCTGGAGTTTGAAAGCTTATTTGGTGGGGCCTATGTACCGACAACTATAAAAGTTACTGTTAACCCGGCTAACAACCAGATCCTGGGCGTAGCATCCGACAAACGGTTTCACCTGTATGTATCGCTAAGGCAATATTTTGATAATGGCGGCGGCCCATGTTATATCGTTTCCGTTGGCGATTTTTCCGCAGCGGTAACAGCGCCGCCAATATCAGGAGGTATCGATACCCTTACTGCTGAGGATGAACCAACACTCATTCTGTTTCCAGATGCGGTTGAACTGCTAAGTGCCGGCAATCCGGATTTAGTAGCATTCAGTAATTTGCAAACGAAGGCTTTAGGACTTTGCGCCACCATGCAAGACAGGTTTTCAATACTTGACGTGCTGCAGGGCGATAAACGCCAGGATGTTACCAATAAGCCTATCGATAATTTCCGCAGCTCAATCGGGATCAATAACCTTAACTATGGCGCGGCTTATTATCCATGGATTATCACAAGTTACGATGTTAATGTAGATTTCAGGCAACTGGAGTTCTGGAATAATGCTTCACCATCAGTAAAGATCACCAACTACGATAGCTTTTCAAAAAGTCCTGCTGAGAAGGCCTTGGTAACTAACCTTCAAAATGCCGGTAAAGATACCGATAAGGTAATAAGCTTTGTTTTTAGCGCTGCCGCAGATGCAACCGCGCTGAGGGTAAATGGTATCGATGCTGTAAAGGCTAAGTTAAACGCGTTGGCCAATAACATTGCTCAAAACGTAACCCCGGATGTACAGCTAACCAGTTACCTGGATTTATTGGCAGCAATAGTAACATCCGGTAAAAAAGCCAAGGATGCTCCGGTTGCCGCATTATATGGTAACGATATTGATGCCTTAAGCAAAGATGCTAAACTTGAAGCAGCTATCACCAACCTTATTGCCTACGAAAAAAACGCGAAGGTAGCTGCTAACACAACTGCCGGCCGTAACCCAACACCTGTTTATTCGGTATTGGATAATACGCCCTGGGTTGCCAACTCAAATTATGCTGCAATAGCTGCCAACGCCGATAATTTTACCAAAGATGCTGCCGGTGCACTTTCAATTGTACAGGCGCTGAGTGATACCGTCGCTACCATTTTAATAGGTTTTGGCGGTTTACTTAACGGCGCTTTGTTTTATGAAAACCTGGCCGAGCAGGCGCTGTTTTCAGGTAACGTATTCTTCGGTGCAGCCAACTCGGCGGTAACGCTTAAGATGAGCACCATTCCTCCATCGGGAGCGATAGCCGGGGTTTATGCCAATGTTGACGGCACACGCGGTGTTTGGAAAGTACCTGCCAACGTGAGCCTGAACAATGTGATTGGCCCTGCCGTGAAAATCGACAACAGTGATCAGGACGACATGAATGTTACCGCTACCGGCAAGTCAATCAATGCTATCAGGGCTTTTGCAGGCCGCGGTACGCTGGTTTGGGGCGCGCGCACTTTAACAGGTAATGATAACGAATGGCGCTACATCCCGGTTAGACGATTCTTCATCATGGTTGAAGAATCGGTTAAAAAAGCGACTTATCCTTTCGTTTTCGAAAATAACGACGCCAACACCTGGACTAAGGTTAGGGTAATGATCCAGAACTTTTTAACGCTGCAATGGCGTGCGGGTGCCTTACAAGGCGCTAAGCCCGAAGACGCGTTTTTTGTTCACGTTGGCCTTAACGAAACCATGACCGCGCTTGATATTCTGGAAGGTCGCATGATAGTTGAAATAGGTATGGCTGTAGTAAGGCCTGCCGAGTTCATCATCCTTCGCTTCTCGCACAAAATGCAGGAGAGTTAAATAAATCAAATCTTTGAATTTCTTTTAAAACAAATAAAATGGCAAATTATCCTCTACCCAAATTCCATTTCCAGGTTGACTGGGGTGGCACACGCATCGGTTTTACGGAAGTAACCGGATTACAGATAGAAACCGAAGTGATTGAATACCGCGAAGGTAGCAGCAAGGAGTACAATAAAGTAAAGATGCCTGGCATGCGCAAATTCGGTAACATCACTTTAAAACGTGGCACATTTGCTAACGACAACGAGTTTTATGATTGGATGAACACCGTAAAACTAAACCAGATAGACCGCCGCGACCTTACCATTAACCTGCTTAATGAAGAGCATCAGCCGGTAGTTACCTGGTCGGTTAAAAACGCTTTCCCGGTTAAGATCCAGTCTGCCGATTTAAAGGCCGATGCCAACGAAGCCGCAATTGAAACGCTTGAGGTTGCACACGAAGGTTTAACCATTAAAAACGGCTAATCATGGCCTTCGACGCTAAATCGGGTTATCCGCCTTTAGGTTTTCACTTTAAGGTGGTGTTTACGGGCATTGGCGATGAAGATATCGACAGCCGCTTTCAGAACGTATCGGGCCTATCTATGGAGATGGAAACAGAATCCAAAAAGGAAGGTGGCGAAAACCGTTTTGAACACGCGCTACCGGTGAGGGCCAAGTTTCCGGCACTGGTGCTGAAACGGGGTTTGATCACCGAATCGAAACTGCTGATGGATTGGTGTAATAACGTGTTCAATAATTTTATTATCGAACCTAAAGACCTTACTGTAAGCCTGCTTAATGAAGAGCATGACCCGCTTTTAACGTGGAATGTAGTGCAGGCCTGGCCCAAAAAGTGGAGCCTGAGCGATCTGAACGCCGAGCAGAACAGTATCGCGATTGAAAGTTTTGAATTGCAATACCAGTATTACACCCTTCAAACCTGATGTTATGCCAATCGAGATCAGAGAATTGAACATCCGCGTGAGCGTAAACCAAAGCCCTGCCGAACAGGATTCAGGTGCCGGTGGTGGAGGCGGTGGTGCAAAAGGCGGAGGAGGTGGTGATAAAGACGAGATCATTGCCGAATGCGTGGAGCAGATATTGGAGATTTTGAAAAATAAAAACGAACGCTGATGCCTGATAATGTAACCAAAATGAAGATCGTGGCCTGGTCCGATCCGCAGAGCAAGAATGAAGAAGGCTCCATGACGGTACAGGTTAACCCCGAAAGCTACAGCCAGAAGATCGAGATCAAATACTCTGACAAGCAGGCGCAGGGAACATCGGGCAAGCTGCCCAAGTTTTCCAAGATCGAGCCTCAGAAGATGGATTTTGAACTGATGTTTGATCGAACCGGGGTTATAAACGGCGCTACAGCCGGTGATTTGGGAGTTGACGAAGATATCGATAACCTGCAAAAACTCATCATCGAGTACCAGGGTGATAAGCACCGGCCAAGGTTTGTAAGCATTTACTGGGGCACGCTTCAGTTTGATGGCGCTTTGGAAACCATGGACATCAGCTATAAATTGTTTGATAACCAGGGGCGCCCACTGAGGGCCATTGTAAAGGCTACATTCATTGGATCGGTTGAGGATAAAAAGCGGGTAGCGAAGGAAAACGCCCAATCGCCCGATTTAACCAAAGTGAGGGTGGTAAATGAAGGGGATACCCTGCCGCTGCTCTGCTACCAGATTTATGGCGATTCAAAGTATTACATAGAAGTAGCCCAGGCAAACAGCCTCAACGATTTCAGATACCTGCAAACAGGTACCAAAATCAAGTTTCCACCATTAAATCAATAACAAGCCATGGCAGATAGCCGCACCATAGAAACCACCCGGCCCGCTACCGTTGTTACCCACATTGTAAAAATTGAGGGTACCGAGATACCGCGCACCATGCAGGTGGAGGCTATTGTGATTGATAAAGGCATAAACCGTATTGCTGCAGCTAAACTGGTGCTCATTGATGGCGATACCTCGGCACAAAAATTTGATGCCAGCAACGGCGACTTATTTATACCTGGGAAAAACATTGAGATACTATGTGGTTATGAATCTGATAACTATACACTGTTTAAAGGTGTGGTTATTAAACACAGTATCAAACTCCGCAACAGCGGTTCGCAGTTGGTTATTGAATGCCGCGACAAAGCTATAGCCATGACCCTGGCCCGCCACAGCAAATATTTTGGCGAAAACGTGAAGGATAGCGATGCTATAAACACGGTTGCCAGTACTTACAGCGGTGTAACCGCCGATGTAGCCGATATGAACATCACCAGCAGCGATCTGGTACAATATGAGGCTACCGATTGGGATTTTATAACCGGCCGGGCCGAAATAAATGGGATGCTTGTTTATACCGATGATAATAACTTATCCATCAAAAAGCCCGAAATAAGTGGCAGCGCGGTTGTAGAATTATCATTTGGGGCCACCATGCTGGAGTTGGATGCCGAAATTGATTCGCGCATTCAGTTCCCCTCCATAACCGGCCGCACCTGGAACCCCGCATCGCAGGAAATTGAGAAGGTTGATGCCAACCCACCATCTGGCGAGTTGAATGGCAACCTGTCAAGCGATGACCTGGCCGGGGTGTTCAGTGAAAGTAATTATCACCTGAACCACGGCGGCAAACTTTCACAGCCTGAATTGCAGGCCTGGGCAACAGCACTTAAACAAAAACAGGTGCTTTCAAAAGTGCGGGGCAGGGTAAAGTTTAAAGGTATTCATACGGTTAAACCAGGAATGATCATTAAGCTAAGCAACCTGAGCGACAGGTTTAACGGCAATGCCTTTGTAAGTCACATTCAGCATCATGTATCTGCCGGCGACTGGCAGCTTGAGGCGCAGTTTGGTTTAGACCCACAATGGTTTACCGAAAAGTTTGAAACCAGTATTAAACCGGCTTCGGCTTTAATCCAGGCGGTTCCGGGTTTGCAGATAGGGGTGGTTACCCAGTTGGAAAGCGACCCTGATGGCGAGTGCCGCATCCTGGTGCGTATGCCGGTGATCAGTCCGGATGATCAGGGGATCTGGGCCCGCGTAGCTACATTGGATGCCGGAAAAGACCGCGGGAGTTTCTTTTTACCCGAAGTGGGCGACGAAGTGGTAGTTGGTTTTCTTAACAGCGATCCACGCAAACCGGTAGTGCTTGGTATGCTCAACAGCAGCAGTAAAAACGCTCCTTTAACCGCCGCCGACGCCAACAACCAAAAGGGCTTTGTAACCCGCAGTAAAATGAAACTTGTTTTTGATGACGATAAAAAATCGATAACCATCGAAACGCCTGCCGGGAAAAAAATCACCATGGATGAGGACGCCGGAGCGATAGAGTTAAAGGACGAAAACAATAATTCGATAAAAATGAATAGCGATGGCATAACCATCGAAACCCAGGGCAAACTGGTGCTTAAAGCCCAGCAGGATTTTAATGCCGAAGGAATGAATTTAAGCCTTAAAGCCAACACCGCGCTATCGGCCGAGGGATCGGCCAGTGTTGAGGTAAAATCAAGCGGCACGGCGGCGCTTAAAGGTTCAATAGTACAAATAAACTAATAACAAAAATGGGAGCAGCAGCACGGATAGGCGATATGCACGTATGCCCGATGGTTACAGGCATTGTGCCTCATGTAGGCGGGCCGGTAATAGGGCCGGGGGTACCAACAGTACTCATTGGCGGTATGCCTGCTGTATGCGTGGGCGATATGTGTACCTGCGTGGGTCCGCCCGATTCTATAATCATGGGCTCGGCAACGGTGCTGATAGGAGGGAAACCTGCTGCCCGTATGGGCGACAGCACGGCCCACGGCGGATCGATAGTGTTAGGCTGCCCAACAGTAATAATCGGAGGCTGATCAATGGAACCAAAAATACCTTTTATAGGCAGGGGATGGAGTTTCCCGCCAAGCTTTGACAAGGCTGCCGGCAAAGTTGAAATGCTTACCGACGAAGCCGATATTGAAAGCAGTCTTGGCATACTGTTCACCACCCGTTTAGGCGAACGCATTATGCAGCCAACCTTCGGGTGCGATTTACAGAAAGTAGTTTTTGAGGCAGTTAACCTAACGCTCAAAACCTATATCAAAGATTTGATTGAAACAGCCGTACTGTACTTTGAACCAAGGATAACGCTTAACAGCACCGAGGTTGACAGCAGTATGGATAACGAAGGGATATTGCTTATTAAGCTCAATTACACGGTACGTACCACCAATTCAAGGTACAACTACGTGTTCCCTTACTATAAAAATGATATTACCAGCATAACTACCAACCCATAACCAAAACCATGGCCTGTAACGATAAAAATCCGCTTCAACGTGATGGCTCAAGCCAGTCACAGCGCTTTCTGAAAGCGCTTGACCCAGCCAGCGCCCCAATTGAAGAATTGGGCATGGAAGACTGGCTAACGTTTGCGGCTGCTTATGCCGAAAAGATAAACTACTATACCCTTAAAGACAGTAACTATCCGCAGGGCGACTGGAAACCATTTTTTATTCAGGATAAAAAGGCGCTGCAGGATTTTTTAAAACAGGTTGAGGTTAAAATGCAAAATGCCGGCCTGGGTTTCCCCGATTCAAGCATTAAAAGTGATGTTGAGCCACACCTGGCGCTGTTTATGTGCTTCATTATGCTGTTGCAGCACTCGGAAGACGCGCTGAACCAGTTTACCGGCCGCCATCTTGATTTTTACTTTAAACGAGTGCTACAACTGCGTAACCGCCCCGAAGTTCCGGATAAGGTGCATGTGATATTTGAACTGGCCCGTAACCTTACCGGCTATCTTTTACCGGAGGATACAGCACTTGATGCAGGAAAAGACAAAAGTCAAAAGCCTAAGCCGATAGTTTTTAAAACCAACGCCGAACTGGCCGTAAACAGTGCTACCATAGCTGCTATGAAAAGCTGGTACCAATCACCGGCGGATAATAAGGTGGCTTATGCCGATGTTACTTTCTCCGCGGATGGTTTGGGTACCCCTTTTAAAGATGATGTACCTAAATGGAACCCATTTGGCAGCCAAAGCTGGCCAACCGCCTCAATGGGTTTTGCTTTCGCCTCAAAAGTACTGCTGCTGAGCGAGGGAGATCGTACCATTACGCTAACACTTAACTTTACCGGGCTTGATTCTTTCGACCCCGCGTTAATAGCACAACAGTTCAAAGTTTTCCTAACCTCTGAAAAGGACTGGCTTCAGGCTAATTTTTCTTCAAAAGTCCCCACCGCGCTTAGCGATCAAAAACTGGTTATCACCTTAAATATACCGCCAAAAGACAAAGCTATAGTGCCTTATGATCAAACCGTTCATAAAGAAAATTACAAAACAGATTTTCCTGTAATCCGGCTGTTAATGAGCGTTCAGGACAAGGCTTATCCGGTTTATCAGGCCTTAAGCAAAGCAAAGCTTAACGACGTGAAAATAGAGGTGGAAGTAACAGGTATGAAAAACCTGGCTGTTGAAAATGACAATGGTAAAGTAGATCCGTCAAAACCGTTTCTCGCTTTTGGGGCGGTGCCTAAGATCCATTCAAACCTGTATATTGGTAATACCGAGATATTTCAGAAACAATGGACAGAAATTACACCTCAAATTAATTGGAAAGGTGTTCCTGATCCGATAGAGGCCTATTATAATGCTTACCGTGCCGACTTTGTAAGTCCCTCTTTTACACCGAGCGCTTATACCATTGTTGCCAACTCGCCCACAACGGATTTTGGAGGCAGGGTAATAACCGGTAAAGACAGTTTTACTGCTAAGGTTTCATACATAAAAGATGGCGATTGGTTTCCTACCGGAGGTGGCAGCACTATCGACGTACTCGATCCTTCGTTTACTTTAAAGCCGGATGGTGTACCCCAGCCAGCAAATCAGGCACCGCATTTTGTTAATCAATACCTTTACTTTAACGTATCCGGAGCCTTTAACTATGGGGGTGGTGCACAGGCCGAAAAAGCGCTTGTACAACAATATGTGCAACCGATGCAGTTCTTTTTCCCTACGCTGGGTTTTATAGGCTTTCAGCAAACTGCCACACAGGTGCAAACGCAAACCGAAAACTTTTCGGCCGGAGTTAAGGACAATTATATCCGCATTAATTTAGACCGCGACTTTTTACACGGCGAATACCCTAAGCTATTTGCGGCGGCCATGATCAAAAAAGATGGCACATCAATTATACCGTCGGTACCTTATACACCCGAAATAGGATCGCTTACTATAGACTATAAAGCATTTGCTTCAAATGATATTGACAATCTTACCGGCAGTAATAATAATGCAACGCTGTTAGCCGACTATGTAAATCATAACGTACAGTTTTTTCACGAGACGCCCTTTGGCCAGGCCGAGCAGCATGCTTTTCTAAAGAAACAATTTCATGGTCTTATTGACGGTAATATTACAGCAATACCGCAGGCACCTGATCTTGCAGCTTTTTACCTGGGTATTGCAGGCATTGCAACCGGTTCGGTAGCCAGTATTCTTTTCCAGGTGGCAGAGGGAAGCGAAGACGCGCTTGCCCCTTCATTTACAGATACCATTCAGCCTAAATGGTATTACTTGTCGGGCAATGAATGGCTTGCTTTGGATAAAAGCAATATCATTAGCGATGATACCAATGATTTTTTACGCTCCGGGATCATCAAATTCTTGATCCCCGACGGGGCTACAACCAACAATACCTTCTTAAACCAAAGCCTTACCTGGCTTGGGGTTGAGTTGCCAACCGCGGTTACAATTGATTCGGTTTGCAAGTTCATCAATGTACATATCCAGGCTGCGAAAGCTCAGTTTGTCGATAACGATAATGAACTTTCGCACCTTGAAGCAGGGTTGCTAGCAGCCACTATCAGTAAACTGGTTGACAGGCTGCCGCAGATCAAATCGGTTGCGCAGCCTTATGCATCCTTCGGTGGCCTGCTTCCGGAAAATGACGATGCCTTCCGTTTGAGGGTAAGCGAGCGCCTGAGGCACAAACATCGTGCAATTACCATCTGGGATTATGAACACCTGGTAATGGCGCAGTTTCCGCAGGTGTTCAGGGTTAAATGCCTTAACCATACTAATGATGATATAGAAGTAGCTCCGGGCAGCGTGAGGGTGGTAGCTATTCCCGATATCCGTAACCAGATCAGTTTTGACCCATTTAAGCCCCGTGTTAGCAAAAATACACTGAGCGAGATCACTAAATACTTATCGGGCTTAAACTCCATGCATGTTGATCTGCTGGCTATCAATCCCGATTATGAAGAGGTGGTTCTTGATTTTAAAGTGAAGTTTTATTTCGGGCTGGATGAAAATCTGTATGCCGCAAAACTGAATACCGATCTGATCAATTACCTGTCGCCCTGGGCTTACAACCGCAATGCGGATATTGATTTTGGCGGCACCTTGTACAAAAGCGTTGTGATCCGCTTTATTGAAGAGTTGACCTATGTTGATTATATAACCGATTTTAAGATGTACTTCACAGCATCGGGGCCAGCAAACCCCGATGTTTTGGAGGCAGGCAATTCAAAGGCCATTCTTGTATCGGCCAAGCAACATCTAATTGATACCAAAACCATACCTACATGCCCATGATCGATCAGTTAACCATACCGAAACAAATTGATACCAGCCTTGGGCCCGAGTATAACACTTTGCGCACCGAGGGCATGCAGCATATCCGCGACCTGGCCAGTGCTATCTGGTCGGATTATAACGTGCATGATCCCGGCATTACAACGCTTGAGATGCTTTGCTATGCGCTTACCGATCTTAACTATCGTATTACGCTGCCGGTTGAAAATATTTTAGCGGTTGATCATGACAACACCACAAGTATGCATGAGCAGTTTTTATCTGCTATAAAAATACTACCCGGTTACCCGGTTACACCCGATGATTACCGCCAGCTGTTTGTACGGATAGATGGCGTGCGCAATGCGTGGATCAAAAAATCGCCCCATAGCATAATAGCCAACTATAAACAACCAGATGGTAAACCTCTGCTCCGCTACGCAAAAACCGGCGAAGGCGCCCTGACCGGCAAAGAGGTTAAGTTTGATTTAAAGGGCATAAATGATATCCTGATAGATTTTGAAGATTTTCCTGAACTTAATGGTGACGCTACAAAGATTAAAGCCAAACAGGATGATATCATCAAACAAATAAAATCGGTATATCATTATTTCCGTGAGTTATGCGAAGACCTTGACCAGGTAAAAGCGGTTGAAAACCAGGAAATAGTTATCTGCGCCGAAATTGAACTACAGCCCCAGGCCGATCCTGAAATGATTTGGGCTACGATCATGTTCAATATTGAACAATACCTTACACCTGATATTACTTTTTATCTGCTTCAGGAACTGCTTGACAAAGGCATGCAGCCTGATGAGATATTTGAAGGCCCGGTGCTTGATTTTGAAAACCTGCAGGGCATTGATACCAAATTTGCCAAACAAGGTTTCATCATTCCTTCCGAGCTTGCAGCTTCACAGCTGCGGACGGAGGTGCGTCTGTCTGATCTGTACCGTATTATTATGGAGATTGACGGCGTACGGCTGGTGAAACGCATTTCCTTTGGCTTTTGCGGCTGTACAGCGCCGCAAAGCGAGGTTGCCGATAAGATCTATAAATCAAACGAATGGCTGCTTTGCATACAGGATGGTCATAAACCCGTTTTGTGCGAAACCAATTCGTCATTCACCTTTTACAAGGATGTAGTACCTATCGAGCTTAAAAAGGCTGAAGCTCAAGCCGACCTTAACCAGTTACGTAAAGACTGGCAGGACAGCGTTGAAGCCAAGAAGATAGTTGATTTGCCGGTGCCCGAGGGTGATTATCGCGACATAGCTCATTACGAAACCCTGCAAAACCAGTTCCCCGAAAATTATGGCATTTCGCCGCTGGGCTTGCCCGATACCGCTACAACCGAACAGCGTTCGCTGGCCTTGCAGCTTAAAGGATATTTGCTGTTTTATGATCAGGTGCTGGCCAATTATTTCGCCCAGCTTTCTAACGCCAGGATCTTGCTTACGGCTGATGACAGTATTCGCAAAACCTATTTCAGTAATACGGTAAACGGTATCAGGGATGTAGAAAAACTTGTAGATGGCTATGCTCAATGGGAGCAAACAGTTGATGATGTAATTAAGGAAACCGGGCAGGACAATTATCCCGAAAGGAAAAATAAATTTTTGGATCATTTGCTTGCCCGTTTCGCTGAGCAGTTTAACGAGTATGTGTTTTTAATGTACCGTATTTATGGCGAGGATTATCAACGCAATATCATCAGGCATAAGGTTAACTTTTTAAAAGATTATGACCAGATGAGCATTTGCCGGGGCAGTGGGATGGACTTGTACAATGCCAAAACTCCCGATCAGCAATTGGTGAATGTATCGGGCATGGAAAAACGTATCTCCATGTTACTGGGTTTCTCCAATTATAAAATGCAGCAACTTAGTGTTGAAGATTACCTTTTGTTTAAAGCCGACGCCCTGCATTACAACTGGACAATATCGCAGCTTGGTGTGGTGAAATTTAAAGGTAATGCCAATTATCTCAAGGAAATTGATGCCTATGAAGATCTGGGGCTGGTATCCGTACTGGCCTGCGACAGGGAAAATTACCGTTTAAGTCCTGGGCCTACCGCAGGTAAATATGTATATAACATAGCAAACTCCGCAGGTACGCTGCTTACGCTTAATGATATGGAATTTAGCGCCGCTGCCATCGAAACAGAGATCGCGTTTATCATCAAATTTATGCAAAACGATTTCAAGATGGAGGGCATGTATGTGATTGAAAATATACTGCTGCGTCCGCCATTTGATTATACCGGCGATGACAGCACCCATCACCAGTTTATGCCGGTTTGCCTTGACCCTAACGGCGTATACTGCGAACCGCTTGACCCTTACTCTTTCCGCATTTGCGTGATACTGCCGGGATACAGCGTCAGGTTGCGCAATACCGCTTTTCGAACTTATGCCGAGCGCCTTATCCGTACAGAAACACCTGCTCACATCTTACCACGGATCTGCTTCATAGGCCACGATCAGATGGTTGGCTTTGAGGCTGTTTATAAAGATTGGCTTGCAGCCAAACACATAGCCGTAAGTACCGATACGCCAATTGACCCGGTATTGAACAGCAAATTTATAGATGTGCTTGAAAAACTGTACACCGTTTATCAGCAGGGCCAGCTAAGCGATTGCGATGATGATACCCAGGAAACCAACCCGATTATATTGAACAAAAGCAGCCTTGGCACCTTGCAGGGCGGCACAAAAAATAACAGTTAAAACCTAAATAACAAAGCCATGCCACCAGTAACCAACATAAAGCTCACCGATATAACTTTAGAGTATAACTCCTTTGTTGATAGCCAGGTGCTTACAGCCAAGCAACTGAACGATATTGTAGAGTTTTTTGAAGATCAGCAGCGCCTTACCCGTACCTGTTTAATTGGTGTTGGTTTAGTGTGCGGTCTTAGCTTTAAAGGCGATGCCAACGGTATAACCATTGGCAAAGGCTGCGGCGTAACTACCGACGGCGACTTGCTTTATATGCCCGAAACAACATATAAAAATTTCAGGGCGTATGATAATTCGCTGATCAAGTATCCACCGTTTTATCCTTTGGGTACTGATGCCGCGCAAATGGCTTTATGGGAGCTGGTTACTCCCGATGATAAAGGTGCTTTCCCGGTTGATAGCTTTGCTTTAACTGATTTTAAATCGAAAGCGACAAAGGATCTTACTGAAATGTACGGTCTGCTTTACCTTGAATATTATTCTAAAGATCCCGATGCCTGTACAGCAATTGATTGCGATAACCAGGGGCGTAAACAGGTGGCTAAACCTAAGGTATTACTGGTATCTCAGGCCGATATGAACCAGATTATTGAGCAAACCGGTTCGGAGGTTATTTATGATGATATCTACAAAAAATACTTTAACGCCTACAACGCGTACTTTGACGCACCTGTTCTGGCTGCAAAAAGGGTGTTCTTTAATACACAAACAACAGCTTCGTCATCTGCACTTACAGCGGCTTTTTCAAAAATTGCCAATGATGGCGCGGCCGGTTTATCGGGCGCGGTTCAAACGCTTTACAATACTTTCAAATTCGCGCTTGATCCGCAATCTGTTTACCCCATAACCAGTATTGTTGCCAATATCAATACCACGCTAAGTAAAGCTACTGCCCCAATGCAGGCGCAATACCTGTACGATTTTTATAAAGATCTGCTAACCGGGTATAACGAATTGCGTGCCCTGCTGTCGGATATCATTTATCAGTGTTGCCCTAATATTTATGCCTTTCCAAAACATATCATGTTGGGCGCACTCAATACCACGCCTACAGCTAAACCTACGCCGTATCGTCATAAATTTTATGCTTCGCCGGCAGTCAGTGCCAATAAAGATAAACTGAATCTTGCCCTTAACCTGCTGGATAGGTTGAATACCATGAGCAGCGGATTTTCGCTACCTGCAAGCCCGGTGGTGAAAATAACACCATCTATAGATAACAGCAAACCTTTGGAGGCACGGGCTATTCCTTTTTATTATGGTAATCCGGTTGATCTGGCTCAAAAATGGAGCTATAACCGTTGGCTGCAGGGGACAGATAAACTGATCCTTGGGTATAACGCTTCGGCTTATTCTCCGGCCAATGACATGGTGGTAAATCCCTTAAGTTACGGCATCGACTCCAATAATTTTTTCAGAATAGAAGGACATATCGGCAAAAAATATACTGAAGCGCTTGCCGCTGTAGATAAGATCAGGCAGGATAGCAATTTACCATTTGATGCTGTTGCGATCAGGCTTGGCGATGTGACCCTTAGCGATATCAATATAGATGATTACGCCTGCCAGTTTAATGATCTGGAGGCCACATTGCGGGCATTCCAGGCCGAGCAAAACTGCCTTTACAGCGATGTTAGCAAGTTCTTCTCCAGCTTTGATACCAAAACCGGTTATGTACTTGCCGACGAGATTAAGGCCCAGGCTGCTCAGCAGACACTGTCATTAGCTAATGATGAAGCAGTAGTAAAGGAAACAGCAGCACCAAAAATGAAAATGGCGGCAGCATCCAAATTAGTTGAAACGGCAGCTGCAGTGCCGAGCGCCCGGATGCAGGTAACCAATGAGCTTGCAATTAATAAAAGTATCAGCAATATCCTCATTAATGGCGGCATCAATGCGGTTGATAATAATATTAACGTAGCGAAGGATAGTGTTGGTTCATATCTGGATCAGATCCGCCGTCAGGGTGGTGCTGTAAGTATTTCTGATTATGCGGATGCTGCGGGCAAAACTATTGATACCTCGGCAACAGGTTCGTATGAGCAAGCTATTGCTGTTGATATTCCGGTACGTGTAATTGCCGGTACCCGTAATATAAGTCAATGGCTGCCCGACAGGCTGGTTGATATCGATGACGACACCATAGATAACTTTTCGGCAAAGATAGATGATCTATGTAACGAGGTGAAAACCGCGACTCAAAGAAGCCGCTTGATTTTTGCCAAAGCCGATTATGTGCGTAAAGGTTATGAAGATGATTACGAATTGCAATTATGGCGCTTATCTGAAAATTGCTGCGCAGGCCAGGCACTTGCAGTTATTTTAAAAGAGATACAGGACCGTAAAGCCAAACTTCTGGCCCAGCTTACCTTTTCGGCCTACGCCGCAAATCATACCGGGTTAGAGCACCTGGCCGGCGTACCTGCCGGGGGAACCTTTGTAATGGTTTATGCTACTACCATGACCAAGCCTAATCCAACTCCTGTCACTACAATTCCGATTGATGACAGGTTGAAAGTGCTTCAGGCCAATCCGCAGTTTGTGAAAGGCTTTGCCAGCGATAATGACGCGATGACCTTCATTGCCCAAAATACCAATTTTGAGGATATTGCGGCAGCCGTAAAATATTACCAGGTACAATCGCCCCGTAAATTTACGCCTACCATTGAGGCCGATGTTATCAGCAAAACCCAGGCCTTAGCTGTCGACCTGGGTAAATTGAGGGCTGCGGTAGCCAACCCGGATGTGCCTCAGGATATTGTGTTTGCCGATTTCTGCCTGCCGTACATGTGTTGCTCAGATTGTCCGCCGGTGGCATTTATTATGCCTAAACCACAGGTAGGGCTCAGTTTGCCCAAAGCTGTAGCTTGCTCTGATGAAGGCCTGCTGCAATTTAAAGTAAGTCCGGCTGATGGGGTTATTAAAGCTGCAGCCGGTTTTGAAGCCACCGTTGTAACTAAAGATGCTGTAAACTATTTTGATACAACCAAGGTTAAAGATGGCACATTTGGACAGCAGATCAAATTCACAGTAAATGATCAGCCTACAGATTGCACTATTACCGTGTTTAAACACCCTGCTGTAACCCCGGCAGCCCAGGCAGGTGGTACAGATGCAGCTTCTGTAGGAGTTACTATTAAACTATCCGCGAAAACAAACCAGGCAACAGGCGATACGTTTGCTTACACCTGGACAATGCCTGATGGTCAGGTACATGCTAACCTCACCGCCCCGGATGATAGCGTTACATACCTGTATGCCGATCTTCGCCAGAAATTCCCTGATGGTAAACTTACATTTACGCTATCAGCCAATAACCACGACTGTACCGATGTAGAACCGGTAACAATCACCGTACAGATTCCCGAAGAGCCTGTAAACCTGACATTAGCAGCCAGCGAAGTTTGTTCCGACGGAGGTAATATCAACTTTACAACTGTACAGCCTGCAAATGGAGTTGTTACATCAAAAATTGCCGGAGCTGCTGTAAAATTATTGGGTAGCCAATGGGTTGTTGATCCTTCAAGCGGTCCTTATGATGTTACTATCAACGACTTTATGGTAAATGGTAAGCCGGTTCCGGGATGCACGCTCGTGATTCACGAACATCCGCAGGCTTCGTTTGGCTATAAAGTGACTATGGACAATGAAAAAGCTGCCGCTACTGTTACTTTAACCAATAATACGCCTAACGCGGGTAGCTTTAAATTTACCTGGACATTTGACGACGGCACAACCAGCAATGATGTAAATACTGTAAAAGTGTTTGATATGCGCCAGTTCCCTCGTGGCCGCAATACAATTATTACGCTTATTGCCGTGAATGGTAAGTTTGATAAATGCCGCGCTGTGTTTACACCAACTCCGCCGGTTGCTTTACCTCCTATATCCTCTACACCTATATTAACCAATTTACCGCCGGTAATTGTTAATCCGCCAATAGTTACCACTGTTCCGCCTGTGGTTACTACTCCTCCGGTAACAACTACAGTTCCGCCGGTGATTAAAACCCCGCCCGCTGGTACCACTGTGCCGCCTGTAGTTACTACGCCTCCGGTAACAACCACTGTTCCGCCGGTAGTTAAAACACCACCTACGGGTACCACTGTGCCTCCGGTAGTTACAACTCCGCCAATAGTTACTGTTAAAGATGCACCGTCGGTAACGCCATCAGTAACGCCAACACCTACTGCGGCGCCTGTAACGCCGAAAGTAGATACGGCAACAACAATTAAAGCTAATCCAACGGTTACGCCGGCTGCTACACCTGCTGCAACACCGGTAACACCTAAAATAGATCCTGCGATCGTCAAAAAAGATCTTGGGACAACTGCTACAGAAACGCCGAAGATAGATCCGAAGGTGATCATCAAAAAAGATCCGGGAACTGATCCTGGTACTGTTAAATAGATTGAGCTATGGTAAGGAGCACACATATTATCCATAAGCTGATACTTGATATTGAAGTACCGCACCGTAATGCCGCCCAAAAGGCGCAGGACGAAGCCGTGCGGTACTTTGAACAAGTGCTGCTCAAAAAACTGGAGCAGTTACTGGATAGTATGGATGTGCCTGCCCACGTTATGGTAGATAGACTTGATCTTGATTTGGGGAAAGGTGAACTGGAAGAAGTTTTTGAGCGATTGCAACAAAACATGTCAAAAGCACTTGAGTACGTTTTAAATCCCAGTTTGATTCCAGACGGTGATGAGCCTGATGATGCAATCAGTTATTCATCACTTACCGATGAGCAGCAGGCCTTTAATGTGTTTGTTTATTTCCTCAACACAGGCAGGCTCCCATGGTACATTGTAGCCACCGCCGAATGGCTGCAGCAGGAAGATGTTTGGTTAAGTAAACTGTCAGGTCTTTTAATGAGTGACGCGACTTACAGGCTAAAACTTATCAATCTTTTTAAATGTAGTCAACCCGCGATAAGCAGGCTGTTCAGTCAGTTTGATATAGCATTTATTAAACAGCTGGCAGCAGTTTTACTCCGGGTTGATGCACCTAAATTTCAAACAGGGATTGATTCACTTATTAATGAGATTAAAGATTCCGTAAGCCACCAATCATCTAACGGTAATGAACAGTTGCTTTCATCGACAGACAGTGAATACCGTGCTATCATAGAAAAGCTTTTGCACATGCTTCACCTGCGCACAGAGTATGATGTATTACCCGATGGGATCCTGAAAAAGCTAATTGATTTAATAACAGGTGAGTTAAAGGCTTTTTCTTCGGTATCAGCAGTCAGTCTTGTTCAAATTGCAGATAAGGCAATTCAAACAGCAGAAAGTAAACCTGCTTTACAAATAACTAAACCAACAGCAACACCCGATAATTCAGAAACGAACCTGACAAAAGACGAGGAAACTGAAGGGGCTTATATAAATCAGGCTGGTTTGGTAATACTCCATCCGTTCCTGGAGTATTTTTTCAAAGATTTTGGCTTACTGCACGATAACGATTTTGTTGACCTGCCTGCAAGGCAACTGGCTGTTCACCTGCTGCATTATTTGGGCACAGGTAATACAGGCGCTTTTGAATATGACCTGTATTTTGAAAAGTTTTTATGCCGGTGGCCTGCTAACGAAATATTAGCACGTGAAGTTGAAATTCCGCAGCGTATGCTTGAAGAAGGTGATACTATGCTTGGTACGGTAATCAAATACTGGAAAGCACTAAAAAATACGTCGCCCGGCGGTTTGCGCGATACGTTCCTGATTCGTAACGGTAAACTTATTGAAGCCGAAAAACCTGCCCGCCTTATCGTGGAGCGCAAAGACCTGGATATCCTGCTTTCGTCGCTGCCCTGGGGTATAGGTGTAATTAAACTGCCCTGGATGGATGAACCTTTTTATGTGGAATGGCAATGAAAACACAGCAAAAGGCAGCACCTGCAAACACCAAACAAAACCAGCCCGCTAACCGGCAGGCCGTGGGGAAAGATACTTTTTTCTCGGCCGCTCACGATACCATCCTGGAATCTCCCTTTTTCGAAGGTAACAAGGTTCAGCGCAAAATGACAGTGAATGAACCTGGTGATCATTTTGAAAGGCAGGCCGACCAGGTAGCAGATAAAGTTGTTCAACATATTAATCAGCCTAAAACCGTAGCTAACGTTGCGCCTGCTACTGCAACTGCTCCTGCCACTACTTCCGCCGTACAAAAGAAAGAAGATAAAAAGGAAGATAAACAGGAAAAAGAGCAGAACGGGGCCGATAAAGAATTACAGCGCCGGCCCATTTTTGAAAGCGACGGTGACCCTAACGAAGGAAATACGCTGAAACGTAGCAGCCAATCACCCGTGCCTGATGTATCTCCGCAAACCCAGCAAAAGATTGAAAGCAGTAAAGGCGGCGGCGAACCGTTACCAGCCAATACCCGCGAAGAAATGGAAGGAGCAACGGGAGCGGACCTAAGCAGGGTACGCATCCATAATAACAGCGAAGCAGCCGGGTTAAGCAACGATTTGCAGGCTCAGGCTTTTACCCATGGTAACGATATTTATTTCGGCGCCGGTAAGTACGATCCGCAAAGCCAATCCGGACAGCATTTATTGGCGCATGAGGTAACCCATACGGTACAACAGGGTGGAAATGGGGTTAAAAAGAAGATACAGCGCCAAGCAACCAAAGGCGATATTTCAGGTAATATTGGTCAGGTTGCGACTGCTGAAAATCCGATTGATACTACGGCATCAAAAGAATCACTTTTTGTGCCGCAAATAAAAATACCAACTTTGAAACTTGGCCTTATGCCAGGGTCAACTACCAACTATTCATTTAAAAAAACAGAAAGGTCAGGAAAACATATTGCCGACTGGAATGATGCTGCTACTAAGGGAGCCGGTTTTGATAATATTTTTAACGCTAAGAAAGCTGCTGAGATTCCCGGAGAAGTAAATGAACCAACTTTTTTTATGACGCTTGAGTCTGAAAAAAAACTAACCAATCTTAAGCATTTATTCACCGGTCCGGTCACTCAGCTTAAAGCTTCTTTTGCGCGCCCATTTTGGGATGAGAACGGACATGATATAAATAATGGCTATGATGTTGACCATAAGGTGGAGTTGCAATTAGGTGGTAAAGATGGTATTTCAAATCTTTGGATGCTTGAGGCAGGATCAAACAGATCATCGGGTTCAAATATTCATGGCGAAATAACAACAAGGGTTGACGCTGCATTAAACGCTATAACTACTATGCCCGATGGGCAAATTAAGCCGAGCGCCACGGAAGTTATCGATAAATATACCATTACGGTAGGCAAACTGGACGGTGGCTTGAGTATGAGTGGCGATGGAAAAAAATGGGAGCTAAGTCAGAT
Source organism: Mucilaginibacter endophyticus (assembly GCF_003351025.1). Classification (GTDB taxonomy): domain Bacteria; phylum Bacteroidota; class Bacteroidia; order Sphingobacteriales; family Sphingobacteriaceae; genus Mucilaginibacter; species Mucilaginibacter endophyticus. Next base: position 1,393,065 of record NZ_QPCG01000001.1, read on the forward strand.
TGAAGCCGGTGACCATCTTAAAAAGCTTGCATTTCTTTCGAAGAACGATAAAGCGAGAAAAAAACTTGTTGATAATACTAACCTTTCACTGATAACAAGCGAACGCTATGGCGTAACAAAATATATTAAATGGGCACCTGACGCGGGCAAAACAACAGAGAAAGATGTTAACGTACAGGTTGGGCAAATTAAACGAAACGGCGCTAACCTGAAAATACAGAAAATATCCTATGAAGATAAAGACGATAATACAATCAATAGTGCGGGTTCAAAAGGATCGGCAACTATTGAGGTTTTCATGAATAATGCGTTTGTTTCCGGGATATCAACAACACAACCTATTGAACCTGTGCCAGGTATATACGGTGGTAGATTAAACGGAGTTGCGGTTAAACAGGCGTTAAGTGCTGATTTAAAGGCTAAAGGGTTAAGCCCGATAGTGATAACAGAACTGGATATCGGGGAGAACGGCTTGATAGGGTTCGGTAAGATTAATACCGACGTACCTTTTATAGGCGGCTCGGCAATTGATATTATTTTTAATGAAGACGGCATTAAAATAAGTAAGGTATTTAATTCAGGCGAGATCAAAGTTCCGCCACCTTTTAAAATTACCAACACGTCGCTCGAAGTTTATGCTGCCACGTCAGGCATCGGCGTAAAGGGCGAAGCTAATTTTGAAATAAAGAAACTTGGTAAAGGTAAGGTTGGTGCTATGGCCAATACTTCAGGTGAATTCGCGCTTGAAGGCTCGTTTGATTTTGACTCGAAAACCTTTAATCCTGCACAGATAAAGGCTGCATACCGGAATGGCGAATTTAGCGCATCTGGAGATATTGGCATTCCCGCGGGCAAGATAAAAGGCCTTAAATCGGCACATATAAAAATTGATTACGCAAAAGGCATATTTAACGCCTCTGGTACTGCTGAACCAGATATCAAAGGTGTAAAAAGTGCGGAGATCCACGTTACCTACGGTAACGAAACCTTAGTTATAGGAGGCAGCTTTGTACTCGACGAAAACATGCCGGGTATCCAAAGCGGTAGCGGCAATGTTGAGGTTACCCGCGGCCCTGATGAAATTTACCATGTAAAAGCCAATGGTAAAGCTATTCCTAAAATACCGAAGATCAATACCGAACTGTCGATATCTTATGACGATGGGGCGCTGACCATCGAGGGTAAGGCATCATATGCTGCCGACAGGGTATCGGGCGAGGTGACTGTCGGTGCAACTAATCGTGCTATAGCTGCAGATGGCACACCATCTGGGCCGGCAGGTGATAAGTTTACCGCCTATGGCTCGGGTAAATTAACACTTAAAGTTACCGACTGGCTGCAGGCTTCGGCAAGTGTAAGGGTAACCCCGGCCGGCGAAATTGAAGTTGTTGGCCGCTTAGACCTTCCTTCGGCGGTTGATGTGTTCCCTAAAAAGAGTATCAACAAAGAGCTGTTCAAAGTACCGACTATCCAGATCCCAATATTCGCCATCCCGCTTGGGCCTAAGAGCATAGGTATCGTGGCAACTATTGATGGCGGTCTTGATTTTGACGCGGCCGTTGGTCCCGGCCAGTTGAAAGACGTGTTCGGGCAGATAGAATTTAACCCTTCGCATCCCGAAAGTACCCGTATCAGCGGCGGGGCAAAATTTGTGATCCCGGCACATGCGGGCCTGAAACTAAAAGCCGCGCTTGGCATTGGTTTAAGTATTGGCCCGGCAAGTGTTACCGGTGGTATCCAGATAGTTGGTGGTTTGGGATTGGAGGGAGAAGCAAGCGCCGCGGCAGACTTGGCCTGGTCGCCGACAACAGGTTTTGAGTTTAATGCCCTTGGCGAAATTGAGGTGCACCCTAAGTTTACATTTGATGTAAATGCCTTCATTAAAGCCGAGCTTGACCTTTGGGTTACCGATATCTCCAAAGAGTGGACTAAAAACCTGGCATCATTTAGTTACGGCCCGGATTTGCAGGTGAAAGTCTCGCTGCCAATCCACTATAAAGACGGCGAACCATTTGATGTGAAAACTGATGATATTAAAGTTACTTATCCTGAAATCAGCATTTCTGATATAGCAGGTGGTATAGCAGATAAAGTTAAAGAAGAAATGTTATGAGCAACCAAAGTCAACTAACCGAATTGATAAATCTTGGTGCTATGCAGCAATTAAGCGGCAATTTTGAAGCTGCCGAGGCTTATTATGCAAAAGCCGCAGATTTAAACGAGCCAAATGTTACCCTGCTCAATAACCGGGGGATGTTGTTTTACCAGCAAAATAAATTTGCGGAGGCGCGGCCACTTTTTGAGCGTGCCTTGGAGATTGATAATCACAACACTTCGGCATGGTTAAACCTCGCCAATACCGAGGTTTTACTGGGCCAGTATGATAAAGCTCTACAAGCTTTCAGGCAAACTATCAGCCTTAAAGCCGATCAGTTTGAAGCCTGGGAAGGTCTGGCTAAACTATATATGCTATCGGCAGATATGGAAAGTGCCGAAACCTGCTGGCTGAAAGCGGTTGAGCTTAACCCTACAAGTTTAAGCTTACTGATGGGGCTTGCACAGGTTTATTTATCAACCGGTAGGTATGATGAGGCTTTCGAAATGGCCGATTATGTTTTGTCGGAGAATCCGCAAAATAGCAGGGCATTGCAAACCGCGGGTTTGGCCCAGCTCATGCTCAAAAACTATTCAATGGCTACCGGGTACCTCATCAGGTATTTAATGCTGTTCCCTACAGATATTGCTGTGCGCAATCACCTGGCCGTTGCTTACCTGCAAAGCGGCCAGTTAAGTGAAGGTGCTGCCGAGTACGGGCGCATTTTGGAATATCATCCCGAGCACGAGGAGATCAGGTTGAATTTAGGGGTGCTTTGTCTGGGGCTTAACCGCTTTGATGAAGCACTGGCACATTTAACCCACTTGCTTGAACAATATCCGGAGAACAAGAAAGGAAAGCTATACCTGGGCATTGCATTAGCCAATTTAAATGAAAGGGACAAGGCAAAACAGGTTTTTGAAGATTTGCTGAATGATCCCGGCGAATGGGCTGCCCATGCCAAAAAGCAACTGGATCTGTTAATGAATTTAAACTAAACCACCTATGAAATACATCCAAAATACACGCCAGCCGCTTAGTCAGAAACAGGCGGATAAAGCCGAAAAACCCTTCTTTAATGGCAGCCGCGAAAAAAGCAAACAGGATAGCGACGCTTTTTTTCAGGCAAGAAAGATTGATGGAAACCAGGACTCGGCCCTTGAGCAGGAAGCCGACGCTGTTGCGCACAAAGTAACCATGGCACAACAGGCAACCGCTAATTCATCACAACGGATGGGGCAAATGAGTGTTCAGAAAAAAGGCGCGGATGAAGAAAAGGATGCTAAGGCCGGCCAAAAGAAAGAAAAAAAGGATGAGAAGGAGGAAGGTAAGCCGCAGAAGAAAGACGAGAAAAAAGAAGAAGAAAAGCCAACGCAAAAGAAGGAAGAAGAAAAAAAAGATAAAGAGCCGCAGAAAAAGGAAGAGGATAAGAAGGATAAAGAAGGGGTTCAGAAAAAAGAAGAAGAAAAGAAGGACGAGAAGCCTCAGAAAAAAGGCGAAGAAGATAAAAAAGACGAAGGTAAGCCACAGAAAAAAGAAAAAGGTGAAGAGAAAGATGATAAGGCTGCGGCACAAAAGAAAGAGGAAAAAGGCGGTGGCGTAGAAAAAACAGAAGGTAAACCAGAAAGCAACGAGGCCAAATTTGACAGGTTGCTGGATGCAAGCAAAGGTGGTGGCAGTCCCCTGCCTGCAAAGGTACGTACACAGTTAGAGCACCAGATGAATGCCAATTTTGAGCAGGTAAAGATCCATACCGGGCAGCAGGCTGTTGAGCTTTGTAACCTCTCAAAAGCACAGGCCTTTACCCATGGTAACGATGTTTACTTCAACGCGGGCAAGTTTGACCCCGAAAGTACAGCGGGGATGAACCTGCTGGCGCACGAATTAACTCATGTTGTTCAGCAAAACGGTCCGCGTAAATAGATCATGAATACTAATACTACACAATTAAAAGTGCTGATGCAGTATACAGCTGGCTGTATTGAAGCCCGGTTGCAAACTGTATTTGGGAACGATACAACCTATTTACCGCCACTGCTGCCCCAGCTTGAGCGTAACGGCAGTGTACTTGAAAAATTGATTGACGATCATGAGCTGAGCAGCAACGAGGTTATTATACTGATGATGGCTTTAGCTCCGCACGTGCAGGTTGAGTTTTTTGATGAGATCATCCAACCCTACATACGCGAATCAGGCGATTTTCAGCAGATAGGGGGAGTCAGGAGCCGAAACGGGCGTAGCTTTTTGCCAACCGGCCAAACAGCGGTTTTTGTTTTGGCAGGTAATGATGTAGACAAGCGTTTGGAAGTTGCCCAACTGTTTCATCATCAAGGTAAACTTAGCAAACATCATATTTTGCACCTGGAGGATGTACCCGACGGCGAGCCTGCTTTATCGGGCAGGTTGATATTACAGCCGGAGTATATTGAGCTTTTGATCAGCGGCACCGAATCCATTCCAAAACTGAGCATGAATTTTCCGGCCCAGCATTTAGAAACTACTTACAACTGGGATGATCTGGTATTGAACGATACTACCCGTAAACAAATTGCCGAACTGGAAAACTGGGTGAACTATCAGCAGGTATTAATGACCGACTGGGGCATGGAGCGTAAACTTAAACCTGGTTACCGTGCCCTGTTCCATGGCCCGCCCGGAACTGGTAAAACACTTACAGCTTCGTTGCTTGGCAAATACACCGGCAAACCGGTTTTCCGGATCGATCTTTCCATGATCGTATCTAAGTTTATAGGCGAAACAGAGAAAAATCTCTCCAAATTATTTGAGAAGGCGGATAACAAAAACTGGATCCTGTTTTTTGATGAAGCCGATGCCCTTTTTGGCAAGCGTACCAATGTTAAAGACGCGCATGATAAATACGCCAACCAGGAAGCATCTTACCTGCTGCAACGTGTAGAGCAACATAACGGCCTGGTAATATTGGCCACCAATTTTAAAAATAACATTGATGAGGCCTTTATGCGCAGGTTTCAATCAGTTATTAATTTCCCATTGCCTAATGCCGATGAACGGTTCGTTATCTGGCAAAAATCATTCCCGCCAAAAGCAAACCTTAACGGACATATCAACCTTGAACAAATCTCCCGTAAGTATGAGCTCAGTGGCTCCGGTATTTTAAATGTGGTACAATTTGCCTGTTTGCAAATGCTGGCCCGAAAGGAAAGTCGCATTTCATCAGAATTGATACTGGAAGGCATAGAGCGCGAATACACCAAAGAGAACCGGGTTTGGTAAAATCCGGTGCTGTCCAACAGGTCCCCATTATAATCCATAGTCTGTACAACCGAATCCATAAAATGTACATTGATGGTATTGGATACATTTGTGATTTTTATCATTGCTTGAGTACCATTGATATTCCTGTTTTAATTAAAATTTAGCTTTCAACTTAATGGTGCGGTTTGCATTATATTGAATAAATTAGCAAATCATCGCCTATTGTAATTCCGTGGCTTTCACAGGAGGTGATTTTGTTATGGTATATCTTTTAATTGTCTATAGTACAATAAAATACGATGTGTGTGTTTAAATATGTAGCAATATCTTTTATTGTCATGTTTTTTGGCTCAACAGCTTTGGGACAGAAAAAGATGGACATTGCTACCATCAAGCTAAACCTCGATAATCAAAAAAATAAATCAGACACCAATACCATTAAGCTGCAAATACAATTGGGCAGCTATTATCTCAACAAAATTGGCGAGCACAAAGAAGTGTTGGATAGCGGGATCACTGCTTTTAATAAAGCTATACAAATGAGTGTCGCCATTCATTCGGCAAAATGGCTTAATGAAGCCATGATGCTTAAAGGGGCGGCATATTTAAAACAAGGTGACCTGAAACAGGGCAAATCCATTTTTATGGAGGTTGTTAACTATTATCGTAAAGTGGGCGATAAATATGATGAGGGCAAAACCTGGGCCCGTTTAGGTGATGACTTGTCTATAGATAATACACTTGCCGTTCCGGATAAAATTAACAGTTATGAGCAGGCTCGCGCTTTATTCCAGGAAACCGGCCATAAACTGGATGCGGCCGATATGAGCAAAAACATAGCGGATATCCATCTTAATCAAAAAAAACTCGATCTGGCAGAGGCGGAACTGCTTAAAGTATTGGCCCAATACAAAGCGATAGGATATAAAAAACTTCATTATACCTACCATTCCCTTGCCGAGTTAAGCAAGCAAAAGGTTGATTTGCACAACGAACTTTTGTATCGGCACGAGGTAATAAAAAGCATGAACGCTACAGCTGATACTGCTTTAGCTGATTTCTATTATGCCAAGCTTGCACTGGTATATGCCGATCTGAATAAGTATGATCAAAGCCTTATTTACATTATTAAATCGGCCGACATCCTGAAGAAAAGAAAGCAGTACGAGGATTTTTATGGCTACCTGAGTCTTATTATATACGACTTTATTACGGCTAACAGGCCTAAAGAAGCCTTGGCGTATCTGAAACAGGCTGTGATCGACGTGCCGCCAAAGATACTGGCGCAAAAGGTTGATATGTACGAGGCCTTTGGCAATATCTATGTTGCCTTGAAAGATTACCCCAAGGCAGAGCTGTATTATCTGAAAATGATGGAGGTATATAAGATCACTAATTTTAGTAAGGATTTTTATACCACTAACGAGCAAATGGTGACCGACTTTGTGCACTACAATGAAACCATGGCCGGCTTTTACCTGCTCACCCAACAGTTTAAAAAAGCGGGTGTTTATACCAAACAGATCCTCTCATTGCCGTCAAATAAAATAAGGCCTATCACCCTTACCAAGATCCACCGTATGCAGTTCCGGGTTGATTCGGCTTCCGGTAATTATGTATCTGCAATAAAACATTTCGAGATCCACAAACGCCTTGATGACTCGCTGTTTAATGCCATTAAAAATAAACAGATTGAAGAACTTGAGATCACCAATAAAACCAAGGAGAACAAGCAGTCAATTAAATACCTGGAAATTAAAAACAAGAGCCAGCGCGATGAACTTCAAAAGGTAAACACGCAGCGTAACATTACTTTTGGCGGTGTGGCCATGCTTATTATTATTGCCGGTTTGGCATTTAGTGGTTACCGGCATAAGCAAAGGAGCAACCTGCAACTACAGTTAAAGCAAACCGAGATCAACAATCAAAATCTATCGCTGCAAAAGCTGCTCGGTGAAAAAGATAACCTGTTGGATGAAAAAGACTGGCTGCTGAAGGAAGTGCATCACCGGGTAAAAAACAACCTGCAAATTGTAATGAGCCTGCTTAATACACAGTCCGCATTTTTGAAGAACAACGCCGCGCTTGCCGCTATTCGCGAAAGCCAGAACAGGGTGCAGGCCATAGCACTGATACACCAAAAGTTGTACAGTAACTCGGATGTGTCATACATCGATATGTCGGTTTATATTAATGAGCTGATCAGCTACCTGGCCGACTGTTATAACCCGGGCGATAAGGGGATTCGTTTTGAGCAAACTGTACAGCCTATAAAACTTGATGTCGCACAGGCGGTACCCGTGGGACTCATTTTAAATGAAGCCATTACAAACGCCATTAAATACGCCTTTCCATCTCAGTGTGGCGAAATAAAGGTAGCCTTACGGCTTGCTGAAGAAACCGTTGTACTCAATATTGCTGACAATGGGATAGGGCTGCCCATTGATTTTGACATACAGAAAGCAAGCTCGTTGGGTATGGAAATGATGAAGGCGTTGAGTAAGCAATTGGGTGGTTATTTTAAGATGGAGAATTGTGGTGGTGCTTTGATTACTGTTGAATTTAGGGCAGAGAAGCAGTTAAGCGGTATTGAACTAAAAACTTTTGTAGCTAATTAATAATATGAATAAGAAAATATTAATAGTCGAGGACGAATCGCTGGTGGCATACGACCTGAAATTAATATTAACGCGTGCCGGTTACAAAGTTTGCGGCATTGCCGATTCTGTACCTGAAGCACTGGAGATCATTGAAGAGCAAAAGCCCGAAATGGTATTGCTTGATATATTTTTAAAAGGAAGCCAAAACGGCATTGATCTTGCCAAGATCCTAACATCAAAAAATATCGCGTTTGTATACCTGTCAGCCAATTTCCAGGAAAGTATCCTGGAGCGGGCAAAGGCAACACAGCCTTACGGTTTTTTGGTAAAGCCATTCCGCGAAAAAGAGTTATTGATAACCCTTGAAGTTGCTTTTTACAGGCATCAAAATAGCATCGAATCAAAACTACGACAGGAACAGGCATTAGAGCAGGTATTCAAAAATATTGTTGCCGAAACAATAAACTGGAAGCAAAAGCTGCTAAAAATAGCCATGAGCATTCAGCCGCATATGCCCTTTGACTATTTAACCATTACCATGAAAAATGGCGCGGGTTTTCCTGATAATGCCCTTTCGTTTTTACGAACCGGCTTTGATGAGTACCAGGTAATTGGCACCGATGAATTCCTGAATATCACAAAAGTCAACAGGTCGCAATTGCAACAAATGCAGGGTGATAGCCCGCTGATCACCAAGGCCGACTTTTACAATGCCGCTAACTTTGTAAAGATCTGGCCGCAGTTCCCGTTAAAAAAAGTCATTGCCCAGGTTTTTAATATGCAATCGTTTTTAGGGTTGCCATTGCTCACTTCAAGCGGGAACGTGATTCATTTTTCGTTTTATAGCCGCAAAACAGATTGTTATAATAATGACCATTTGATTTTGCTGGATCGCCTGCACCGGTCGTTATTAATGGCAATAGAAGAGATTATTCCGTTTGATGCACTTGAGCCATCAATAAACAAAGTTGATAAACCGGCCGATAATAGCTTAAGCGAAAAAAATAAAGCGGTTGGTTTTAAGGATATTATAGGTAAAAGCCACCAGATGCTTACTGTGCTTGATCATATTGCTATAGTAGCCCCGCTTGATACATCAGTATTGGTTTTGGGCGAAAGCGGTACCGGTAAGGAACGGATTGCAAAAAGTATCCATTACCTGTCGCTCCGTAAAAGTAAGCCTTTAGTGGTGGTGAATTGTGCCTCTATGCCGGCCACTTTGATTGAGTCGGAATTGTTTGGGCATGAAAAGGGCGCATTTACCGGAGCTGTTGAAAAACGCACCGGCAAATTTGAACTGGCCGATGGCGGAACCATTTTTCTGGATGAGATAGGTGAAATGCCAGCCGAGCTGCAGGTTAAGCTATTGCGTGTTTTGCAGGAACAGGAAATAGAACGTATTGGTGGTAAGGGCCCTATTAAAATTAACGTACGGATAGTAGCTGCCACCAACCGTAACCTGGAAAAAGAAGTTGAGGAAGGTCGTTTCCGGCTCGATTTGTATTACAGGTTGTTTGTATTCCCGATTATAATTCCTCCATTAAGGGAACGCAAAGATGATATTCCTGTACTGGCCAGTCACTTTTTGGAGCGATATGCGCAAAAAAGCGGTAAGGCAATAACAGGAATATCTCCTAATGTGATGAACCAGTTGTTTGACTATCACTGGCCGGGCAATGTGCGCGAGCTTGAGCATTTTATTGAGCGAAGTGTATTGCTGACTGATGGTCCGCTGATAAAAGATGCCTACCTGCCCAAACTTCAGGGGAAAAAGGAAAGCCCTGCTTACGCTGAAGTAGCAACCGACAGGTTGAAAACGATAGACGAACATGCCCGTGACCATATCTTGGATGTATTGAGGCGCTGCAATGGTAAAATAAGTGGTAAGGATGGGGCTGCGGCTAAATTAGGTTTGCCGCCATCAACACTGCATTCAAAAATGCAAAAGCTGGGCATCAAAAAGTGGGAGTAAGTATTTATTAATAAAAGTGTATTCATTTTCAGTGTTTTATCATTTTGATAATTTACATCTCCCAAAATGATAGGATAGCAGTTGCAGCGATATGCGCTTTTAATATGCTGAGCGCATTTTGAGGGGTTTTACAGGTCTTTGGCATAGGTTTGGTTTATTGCCGGTTTTTACAATTAAGCTAAAAGCTATGGCAACGTTTTATATCATACTTAAAATAACCGCTTTATTAGCAGTTATTATTGTTTCAATCACCGGTCCCAAAAGGAAAAAAGTATCTCCCAAAACTGAAATGAGCGGGTTTGCCGTTAACGCTGACGGTTACCTGGAGCATTTTAAAAAGAGCCCGGAATACCCTCAGCCGGTTGAATAAACGGTAAATTAACTTGTTTTGAAAATAGAAGCCTTTCATTTTGATAGGCTTTTTTTATGCGCTTACTTCTCTCCCGAAACTAAAATCTTCATTTACACAGCCTAAACCTATAAATGGCATGTCTGTGCCACAACGGGCATTCTTTTGGCATTGGGGTATGTACAGTTATTCAACAAATCCGTGCTGATAACTGAAATAAACATATAAAATGGAAGATGAACGAATTATTGTGAGGCCTGCTATCCCGGCCGACGTAGTATTTGCCGATCAGATCATCAAAGAAATGGAAAGCTCGGCTATTACAAGAGGTTCGGGTATTTCTAAAAGATCGGCAGCCTCAGTAATAGAAAAGATCGACACGGGTAAGGCTATAGTCGCTGTAACCGAAAATGGCGAATGGGTAGGTTTCTCCTATATCGAAACCTGGGACGATGGGAAGTTTGTATCAAACAGCGGTTTGATTGTTTCGCCACAACACCGTAACCAGGGTGTAGCCTCCGAAGTCAAGAACATGATATTTAACCTGTCGCGCAGTAAATATCCAACAGCAAAGATATTCAGCATTACCTCCGGATTGGCTATCATGAAAATGAATACCAAGCTTGGCTTTGAGCCTGTAACCTACAGTGAAGTGGCACAGGAGCCCCGTTTTTGGGACGCTTGCAAAAGCTGTGTTAATTACGATGTGCTGCAAAGTAAAAACCGTTGCAATTGCTTGTGTACCGCCATGTTATTCGATCCTCAACTAAACTAATCTCCTATGATAAAAACATTGAATGAGCAGCCTGCCACCTCATTGGTAGGGCATACGCTGCCTTTGAATCCGCATTTCTTCAGCGAATCTGTTGTGCTGTTACAGCATATGATAAAAGCCTCGTCGTTCAGCGGGAGTGAGGATGCGGTTGCTGATATTATATATCAGCATTTGCTGGGGTATTCGGTAAAGGTAAAACGGCAGGGAAACAATATCTGGTGCTTTAATAAATACTACGATGAAACTAAACCGACAATATTGCTTAACTCTCATATGGATACGGTTGTGCCAAACGAGGGGTACACAAAAGATCCGTTTTGCCCGGAAATAAGCGAAGGGAAACTCTATGGCCTCGGAAGCAATGATGCGGGTGGCTGCGTGGTATCGCTCATTGCTGCTTTCCTGCATTTTTACAGCTACCATGGCCTTGGTTTTAATTTGTGCCTTGCCATCACGGCGGAAGAAGAAAACTCTGGCGAGAATGGGATCAAATCAATACTGCCATTATTGGGCGGTTGCGAACTGGCCATAGTTGGTGAGCCAACCCTGTTGCAAATGGCCATTGCCGAAAAAGGCAATCTTGTCATTGATTGCATAAGTAACGGTCGCCCCGGTCATGCCGCGCGTGAGGAAGGTGATAATGCCATACATAAATGTTTAAGAGATCTGGAATGGTTTAGCCTGTACCAGTTTCCGCAGCAATTGAAAGGAGTTGCGCCGGTAAAAATGACGGTTACTACGATTAAAGCCGGTTCACAGCATAATATTGTGCCGGGAAGGTGTGAGTTTACGGTAGATATCAGGCATGATGATACTTTTTCGCAAAACGAGATAGTTGATATCATCAGGCGTAATGTATCATGCCAGGTGAACCCTCGCCCTGGTTCGCTGGGGGCATCGTCGGTATCTCCCGAACATCCTATTGTTAAAACCGGGATTGCTGTTGGCTGCAAAACTTATATTTCACCAACTACATCTGATCAGGCCTGGCTATCTATCCCTTCAGTAAAGATTGGCCCAGGTGATTCGGCACGCTCACATTCGGCCGATGAATTTATCTACCTCGAAGAGATCAAGAAGGGCATCAACCTTTATGTACGGCTGCTTGAAACGCTGCCGCTGATGCTCATCAATAATCCAAACAAATACAAAAATGAAATCAAGCATATTAATAATTGATGACGAGGTAAAGCTCAGCGAACTAATGGCCCGCATCCTGGTACTGGAAGGATATCACGTGATTCAGGCCCCCAATGCCAAAGCAGGTTTGCGACTCATAGAACGCGAGGATGTAAGAGTAGTTTTGAGCGATGTAAAGTTGCCGGATGCCAATGGTGTTGAACTGGTGCAACGGATTAAACAAATAAAACCCTACATCGAGATCATTAACCTTACGGCCTTCGGTACCATTAGTGATGGGGTTTTGGCTATCAAAAACGGAGCTTTTGATTATTTAACCAAGGGCGATGATAATGATAAGATCATACCCCTTGTAAGTAAGGCGCTCGATAAAGCTAATCTTCAGTATCACATTAACGAACTGCAAAATGAGGTTGAAACCCTGCATGGTTTTCCGATTGTACTGGGGCAATCGCCGGCGATACTTGAAGCCGTTGAACTGGCCAGAAAAGTAGCCCGAACCGACGCCACGGTTTTACTTTTGGGTGAAACCGGCACCGGTAAAGAAGTATTTGCCGAAGCTATTCATTACGAAAGCCTGCGTAAAGACAAACCCTTTGTTGCTGTTAACTGCAGTGCCTTTAGTAAAGAGTTATTGGAGAGTGAACTGTTTGGATACAAAGCCGGTGCATTTACCGGGGCGCTGAAGGACAAGAAGGGCTTATTTGAAGAAGCCAACGGCGGCACCATATTTTTAGATGAGCTTGGCGAAATGAGTCACGACCTGCAGGCCAAACTGTTACGAGTGCTCGAAAACGGTACTTTCATTAAAATAGGCGAAACGCGGACTGTAAAGGTAAATGTGCGGCTTATTGCTGCCACCAACCGCGATTTGCAAAAGGAATCGGAAGACGGACATTTCAGGCTCGATCTGTTTTATCGCCTGTCCGGGTTTTCTATCGTGTTGCCGCCCCTGAGAGATAGGATAGGGGATATAGAGGTGCTTGCAAGGCATTTTATTAAGCTTTATTCGGCCAAGGTGAAGAAAAAGCAGCCCGACGTAGATGAGAACTTTTTTAAGCTGCTCAACCAACACAAATGGAACGGTAACATCCGCGAGCTTAAAAATGTAATTGAACGAGTTATTATCCTGATGGATGAACCGCTGCTTACTCCCAAACTGTTGCCCAATGAATTTCATAACGGCGGATATTATGACCTGGTTGCGCTTGATCTCGACAGCGTGGAGCGCCATCACATCCGCAGGATCCTGAAATATGTAAAAGGCAATAAATCGGAGGCAGCAAGGGTGCTTGGAATTGGTTTAGCCACCCTTTACCGAAAAATTGAAGAGTACCATATTATCATGAACTGATACTTATGAGTAAATAAAATCACGATCATGTTGAAATTGTTTCAACACCTCACGCGCTAAGCAAAATGCCCACCTATCCTGTGGGGTGCTGAAACAAGTTCAGCATGACGCCGTGATTATCCATTTCCCTCCCAATCACCATGAGAAAACCACCTTCTCAAAATGAAAAGGATCATTCAGATATCGCTCATCAAAAAATAAAGACAAAATAATTAAAAGGCTGATAATCAAATCGGCGAAAAATATTGCAACCGCTTTGGTATAGCAATTGGCAGGCGTGCCATAATTAACGCAGGCAGGGGCAATTAAAATTTAACACTGCAACCCGCCCTTGCCGCGAACAAATAATATCATATTCAAAATGAAAAAACTTCTCTTATTTATTGCTTTAGGCCTTACACTTCTTTTAGCCTATGCCCAGGCAAACGCTGCATCATTACAAGACAGCACCATTGTTAAAGACACCGTAAAAACCAAACCCGAGCCGTTTGCTTTTGGCGACTTTACCTGGCTTAACGGCAACGACCGCCGTCACAAAGCTTTACTTGATACCAAATATTTCACCGGTCGTTTCCTGCTTGATTTTAACTATACCGCTTCAAACAATAACCCGGTAGACCATACCGTAGTTGGCTCAACCGCTCTGGCTCGTGATCACGAGTTCGAGATATCTACCGTAGCCTTTGGCGGCGATTTTCACTACGATAATGTGCGGGCCAGCGTACTAACGCAGTTCGGTACCCGTGCCACCGTTGTGCCCCGTAACGATTTTAGCGTTACACGCGGGCAATTTGACCTGAGTACAGCTTATCGCTACCTGAGCGAAGCTAACGCCGGTTATCACTTTAATGTGCTTAATGGTATTAACGTTGATGCCGGCTTGTTCATGTCGTACGTGGGGTTGTTCTCGTACTATAATGCCGAGAACTGGGCTTACCAGCCATCATTTACAAGTGATAACACACCGTGGTTTTTTAACGGCGTACGTGTACAAATCTTTGTATCGGATAAACTGAAAATTGAGCCTTGGCTTATCAACGGCTGGCAATCATATGGCATGTTTAACAGCAGGCCAGGTATTGGTGGTCAAATTCTTTGGCGCCCAAAAGAATGGTTACAGGTGTTAACCAATAACTATTACGGTGCCGATACGCAGGACAAACCAGGCCGTAAACGTTTCCATACTGATAATAGCGTAGAGGTACGTTACTATAAAAACAAAAATACGTTTGTAAATAGTATGGCTTTCTCTTTAACCGGCGACCTTGGCGATGAGAAAGGAGATGGTGTTAACGGGTTTAAATCTGATCCAGTTAAAGGCCCTGCCCAATATTTTGCAAGTGCCATGTTTTACAACCGTATGGTGATGGCTAACGGCCACTTAGGCTGGACTATAGGCGGTGGTGTAATGAATAACCCGGGCCGTTACCTGGTGCTTTATCCAACAGGTGATGCAAACCCAATTCCGGCAGTAGGTACCGGCGCAATTGGTACACATCCGTTCTCGGCTAATCCTGGCGATAAGTTTCATGCTTACGATTACTCAACTACTGTAGACCTGATGCCTAACGATTACCTCACCTTCAGGATGGAAGTGGTACACCGCCATGCAGATGTGCCTTATTTTGCAGGCCACGGTGGCGTAACCTCACCTGATGGCTATAATACTACACCGCTTTCCGGAACTAATTTTACGCCTGATCTGGTAAATTCTGAAACAAGATTCATAGCTGCCTTGCTTGTGCGCTTTTAGACACAAGAGGCGCATTATATAAACGTACTTTAAAACCGCGATAACTTATCCCGTTTGGATTGTAAGGGTAGGTTTAGTAAAGGTTGGAGGCCGGGTTTTGCCGCCCGGCTTTTTTATGCCCTTAATTTCAAGAATTAAATAGTAAACAAAATGAAAAATTCAATTAAAATGGTCATCGTCATGATGGTGATCAGTATACAGGCAAATCGCCTTATGGCACAAAACACAAATGCCAATTCTGGTATTTATTTAACTGTTCAGGATTACAAATCAGGCAAATTGAGCTATGGGCCTGAAGCTGGAAAAAAGCTAAAACTTAACGATTTTTTAGGTGGTAGCCGCATTAGTATTCTTTCTGGGGGCAAAAAGATCAGAATAGCAAAAAACGAGATTTTTGGCTACCGTTATGAAGGTAAGGACTACAGGGTTTATCAAAACGAAGCTTACGAGATGATTGATACGGCAGGCTTTCCACTTTATGCCCATGTACAGCTAATGCCACAAGGTAAAGGCTACACACGTACCGAAACTTATTTTTACAGCACTGATGCTACAACGCCCGTTTTAAATTTAACTATAGCAAACGTATACAGGAGTTTTTCCGGGCAAAATGATTTCAGGTACAGCATCCGCAATTACTTTCGTGGTGATGCGGATCTGATGGCTTATGACAGCTTAAACCGGGAATACCAGATCAAATACCTGTATTTTGAGCATCAACATGCAAAAGGCACTCAACACGCATCCTTATAAATAATTAACTATTGATTTTCCAAACCAAACAGCAATCCCGGCGCGAGGCCGGGAGCTGTTTATTGTTCTAAAGCCTGTTTAATATCTGCTATCAGATAGTGCGGATCTTCGAGCCCAATATACATCCGTATTAACTGATGATGACCGTTATCGGTTGAATAATCCTCTTTCTTAAATGATGCTATGGCCGGCACAACAAGGCTTTCGTGGCCACCCCACGAAACTGCCAGCAGGATGTGCTGCAGGCTGTTACAAAACGTTTCAATTTTATTGAATGTGCTGTTTTTTAATACCAGGCTAAACAAACCGCCACAGCCCTGCATTTGCTGATTTACCAGATCGGCTTGTTGAAACTGGGGACTGAACGGCCAGATTACTTCCTGTACTGCCGGGTGGCTTGCAAGCCATTCTGTGATGATCCGGGTGCTTTCAAAGCTACGTTGCAAACGAAGCGGGAGGGTCCTTAAACCTCGCAAAAGCAGCCATGCCGAATGAGGGGACAATGCAGGGCCGGTATTCATGAATTCATGCTCAAAAAGCTTTTTAAGCAAAGCCTTGCTACCGGTAAGTACGCCGGCTACCACATCCGAGTGCCCTCCAATATATTTTGTTGCCGATTGCGCAACCAGGTCAACGCCCATGGATATTGGCTGTTGATACAGCGGACTGCAATAGCTGTTATCGATCATGGTTATTATACCTCTTGATTTTGCGAAGCCGGTCACTTTTTTGATATCCTGCAACGCATAACAAAACGTATTGGGGCTTTCGAGATAAATTAAGCGTGTTTGCGGAGTTGCTGCTTGTTCAAAATTTTCAAAAACAGTTCCGTCAATAAATGTGGTGGTGATGCCAAATTTGGGTAAAAAGTCTTTGAAAAGTTTAATTGTCCAGCTGTACAGGTTATCCACTGCAATAATATGATCGCCCGATTTTAGCAGGGACAAGATCGGGATGCTGATGGCACTGATACCGCTGCTGAACAAAAGTGCGTCTTCGGCACCGTCTAACGCGGCAAGTTTTTTTCTGAGTATATTGAGTGTGGGGTTTTGGCCCCTTGAGTACAAGCTGCTTTCAAATTCATCATTCATAGCCTCCCTAAGCCCTGCAACATCTTTAAAACTGAAGTTGCTTGATTGCATAATGGGCGGCGAAACGGCGTTGAAATAGTTCTCTCTTTCCTCCCCAAGTTCATTTAAAATAAATGACAAATCCATAAGTAATTAAAGTGTAGTAATAGGTTTTTGGCTTCGTTTTGTGATATAGTATATAATAAGGCCTGCTATAAATGCGCTGATGCATATTAAAGCTGCCTGCGGATTTTCAATAAAAATGCTGATGGTAACAAACCAATAGGTGGTAATAAATATGATAGGAATAACCGGGTACCACTTCATAACATATATACCGGTATTATTAAGCTGTTTGGTTTTGCGCCGTAAAATGAAGATTGTAATAGCCGCGGTTGAAAGACCAACGGTATCAAAAAACATTACGTAGCTTAAGATGGTTTGAAACGAGCTTGCAAAAAACAGGATGATAAGCACCGCGCCAACAAAAAATGTAAGGCCAAATTCCTGTACCTGGGTTTGGCTGTTTACACGTTTAAAGCGTGCCGGTAATATACCGTCTTCGGCCATGGCATAGTAAACACGGGGGTTGGCCATAATATTTACATTAACAAAAGCCAGCACCGAAACAAACATTAACAGAGATACTATTTTGTATCCAGCCGCTCCAAACAAAACCCCGGCAAGTGTTGCCGCCAGCGTGGTCTTGTGCTGAAGACCGCTAATTCCCAGAACAGAATAATAGGCAAAGTTGATAAGCATATATAATGATATCACGGTGGCTATCCCAAAAAATATAGCCTTGGGGATATTGATTTTCGGGTTTATAATATCGCCTCCAAAATTTATGGTTTGCTGGTAGCCACCGTAGGTAAAAAATACAGCCACCAAACTTAATCCGAACGCACTTATATTGTTATTATTATGATATGCGATAACTTCTTTGGCGGTATGGATATTGCCTTTGAACACGGCGGCGCACAAAATCAAGATCATGCATATTTTAAAAAGGGTAAGTATATTTTGGGTACGGGCACTCATCTTAATACCCAGGTAATTGATGATGTACAAAATAAGCACCGATGTTATAGTCATGATTTTGATGCCCGTATCGTTTTGAAGGCTTGGGGGCATAATAACAGGATTAATATATTCTGCACCTATAAGTGCTACGGCAGCCACCGAAGCGGCGTTGCTTATCACCAGCACCCAATTAATCATAAAAGCAAAAGCGGGGTGAAAGCAGTACGAAAAAACCTTGTAAAAACCACCGGTAGTAGGGTAGCGTGCACCAATTTCGGCAAAGGTAAGTGCCCCACATAAACTCACTGCTCCGCCAAGTAGCCAGGCCCCGAAATACAAAAGAGGAGTGCTTGAGTTTTTAGCCACTTCGACAGGCGCCGCGAAAATGCCCATGCCAATCACAAGGCTCACAACAATCATTGAAAGATCAAAACGGTTGAGTTTTGGCGTTATGCTCATGTAGTTTTAAAATACCAATTAATTAAGGGAAACACAAAATTTAAATGTAGCATAAATTCGTTAGCTCCGGGCATAGTAAAAGCTTTTATTGAATTCCTTCTTTAAAAAATATTTAGCTATAGTATCTGACAATTATTGCTTGTTTTCATTGTTTTGTAACAAATTGTTGTTGAAAAGATTAAAAATGGAAGTCATAAGCTATATTTACCCAGCCGGTTTTAAATGTTTATATTGAATAGCTAAAATATTGGCAGTTAGATGGATAAAATTGCCTTTTTTGATTGAAAAGATGGAGTAAAGCGAGATTTTTAGTAAGATCTCTGATTTTTAACTGACTTTAGATCAGGCATAAAATTGACAAATATTTAAAGTGGCGGGCTTTCTAAACCTTAAACCTGAATTTGAGAAACGATGATGAAAAAAAAGATATCCATTAAGGATATAGCCAAACTTACCGATACGTCAATAACCACTGTTTCATTTGTTTTGAATGGAAAGGGCCGTATTAGCAAAGAGATCAGCAAGAAAATATTGGATGTAGCCCAAAAAAACGGTTATGAGCCTAATCGCATGGCCGTTGGTCTGCGTACCGGTGTTTCTAAAGTTATAGGGCTGATAGTGGAGAGTATTGGCGGCCCATTTTTTGGAGAGATGGCGAAGGTGATAGAAGAAGAAGCCGAGAAAGGCGGATACCGCATTATATATTGCAGTACCAACAATAACTTGCAAAAGGGAAAGGACATGATCAGGATGCTAAGCCAGCAGCTGGTTGATGGTTATATTATTACCCCAATGAAAGGTTTGGAAAAAGATATCCAGAACCTGGTTGATAATGAAAAACCGGTAGTATTGATAGATGGATATTTTCCCGGAACAAATATCCCGCACGTACTGGTTGATAATTTTGCAAGCGCTTATAACGCTGTTGATTGCTTTGTAAGATCAGGGTATAAAAATATAGGCATGGTAACAGCCGATCTGGGCCTGATTCAGCTTAATGACCGTAGCCTGGGCTATAAAGCGGCTTTAAAGGATAATAAGCTGAAAGATAGCAGTAAAACGGTTCTGAAAATCCCTTTTGATATGGATAAAAATGAAGGGGTAGAAGCCATTAAAGCATTTATAGAAAAGCAAAAGCAGATGGATGCTATCTTTTTTACCACCAATTATTTGGGTACTATGGGCTTGCAGGCTATCAAAGATCTTAAGCTTAGCATCCCTGAAGATATCGCGGTAATCAGCTTTGACGATAATGAAGTATTCAGTTTATATCCGCCGGGTATTACTACAATACAGCAGCCAACTTATGATATTGCCAAATCGGCAATTGACATTTTGATGGCACAAATCAATACGCACAAACTTGATGCTTCAAAAATAGATTTGCAGATTCCGTCTAAGTTGATTGAGCGGGGATCAACCTTAGCTAAGGTCTCTGCATAACAGGGAGTTTAGTATTGGTAAACAAATAATGGTAAAATCATTTGGTAAAACGTTTTAATTGCCTACATTTGAACAATGTGCTCATCTTGAATAGGAGAGCACAACGGGAGAGATGATCTCCTGAGGGTTCAAGTGCTTCATAGTTCTTTTTTACTAATATTGTTTAATTAATAAAAGCGCCTGTTGTTTGAAGAGCAACAGGCGTTTATTTTGACCGGATAAAAAAATAACATAATAATATTACAAAGGATTGTGTTTTAAATGATAAAACGTTTTATCTATATTTGAACGGTTTTACCTACTATCACGCGCAAAAACCAAAACTATTCATGAAAAAAATACTTATTCCACTACTTTTAATTGGGGCAACATGTTGTGGCGCCAAAGCTAATGCCCAGGAAGTTTTTAAGAAAAAGGGGTACCAGGTAACTTTCATTAATAAGGATGCTGCATTTAGCACCGATTTGAAAGACAGATTGATCAAAACCTTTTTTGAGGTATATCCCAAACTGGCAAAGGAGTACAACAAAAACACATCTAAAAAGGTAACTTTTGTTATCGACACCGCTTATGATGGCGTAGCGGCTACCGGGAATGATACCGTAGTATTCAGCGCTAAATACATGACTAAACATCCTGGCGACGTTGATGTGGTTACGCACGAAGTGATGCATATTGTGCAGGCGTATGGTAACAGCGTTGGTCCCGGATGGTTAACTGAAGGCATTGCAGACTATGTCCGTTTTAAATTTGGAGTTGATAACGCCGGTGCAAAATGGGCGTTACCTGCCTTTAAATCAACCCAAAACTATGATAATGCTTACCGTATAACTGCCCGCTTCCTGGTATGGACAGAAAAAAACTTTAAACCAGGATTGGTTAAGGAACTGGATAAGCAACTGCGCGACCATACTTACACAAACGATAGCTGGAAAAACCTTACCGGTAAAACTGTCGACGAATTGTGGGCTGCCTATGCAGCAAACCCTGCTATTTAAAACGTTTATGTTTGTTGTGTAACAAATGTAGCTAAACCACAATTGGCACTGTGTTTTATATAAATTAGCTGCCTTATCACAAAAAAGCTAAAGGCTGTAATGTAAATAAACAGGAGGGCCGGTGATGATGAATATTTTTCCGGCGTAGCCGGGAACAAGGATATACTTAATAGTACAAATGAAAAAATTACTTACAGCGTTATTAATAGGGTCGGCGGCATATGCACAGGCCCAAACAAAAACAGAAAAGCTGGTTGATTATGTTAACCCCATTATAGGCACACAACGTATGGGGCACACTTATCCTGGTGCTACTGTACCATTTGGTATGGTGCAATTAAGCCCCGAAACGGATACGGCGAGCTATGAAAAAGATGGTCACTATAATCCCGATGTGTATAAATACTGTGCGGGTTACCAATACGATGATAAAACGATAGTCGGCTTTAGTCATACCCATTTCAGCGGTACCGGTCACTCAGATCTGGGTGATTTTTTAATTATGCCGACTGTTGGCCAGCTTAAATTAAATCCGGGTACTGCAGATAAACCGGGTAGCGGCTATCGTTCAGCATTTTCGCATCAGAATGAGGTTAGCGCTGCTAACTACTACAAAGTAAAGCTGGATGATAACAATATAACGGCCGAGCTAACTACCACTGCCAGGGTTGGTTTCCACCAGTATACTTTTCCTAAGTCAGATCAGTCGCATATCATTCTTGACCTGATGGCGGGTATCTATAACTATCCTGATAAAAACGTATGGACTTACCTTAAGGTTGTTAACGATTCAACTGTTGTTGGCTTCCGCCAAACCAATGGCTGGGCACGTACCCGTACGTTGTATTTTGCAATGAGCTTTTCAAAACCTTTTTATCAGCATGGCTATAAAAAGTATGATAAACGCGAAGTGTATGGTGGTTTCTGGGGTAAATTCAATCAAACTAAAAACTTCCCTGAAATCGCAGGGCGGCAGATCCGTACTTACTTCGATTTTAAAACCGAGGAAGGGGAGAAGATCAAGATCAAGTTTGCCATATCTCCTGTAAGCATGGATGGCGCAATGAACAACATGCGCACCGAAGCGCCGGGCTGGGACTTTGATAAGATCAAGAATGATGGTCAGCAGCTTTGGGAAAAAGAACTGCATAAAATAGAGATTGCCGGAAGCAAAGAAACCAAACTGAACTTCTACACCTCCATGTACCATACCATGATCAACCCAACGTTGTACATGGATGCTGATGGCCAATACAAAGGCCTTGATCAAAATGTACACAAGGCAGATGGTTTCACCAACTACACTACATTTTCGCTTTGGGATACTTACCGTGCGTTGCACCCGTTATTCAATATCATTGAGCCGAAACGTAATGCGGATATGATCCAATCGATGCTGGCCCACTTTGATCAGAGCCCGGAGCACATGTTGCCGGTTTGGTCAAACTCGGGTAACGAAAACTGGTGTATGAGTGGCTACCACAGCGTTGCTGTAATTGCCGATGCCGTTATAAAAGGTAATGTGAATTTTGACGCCAACAAAGCGCTTGATGCCTGCGTTGCTACAGCCCGCCACCGCGATTATGAAGGTATTGGCGAGTATATGGATAAAGGATACATCCCTGACGAAAAAAGCGGCGTATCGGTGTCTTCAACCCTTGAATATGCT
The DNA here is from genome assembly GCF_003351025.1 of Mucilaginibacter endophyticus. Lineage (GTDB taxonomy): Bacteria > Bacteroidota > Bacteroidia > Sphingobacteriales > Sphingobacteriaceae > Mucilaginibacter > Mucilaginibacter endophyticus. Next base: position 1,415,755 of record NZ_QPCG01000001.1, read on the forward strand.
TTTGATGACTGGGCAATTGCTCAGCTTGCCAAAAAACTGAACAGGAATGATATTTACGAGGAGTTCATCAAACGTTCTGAAAATTATAAAAACGTTTATGATGCCTCGATAGGTTTCATGCGTCCTAAGCTGGCCAACGGCTCATTTAGGACTAAATTTGATCCGTTGAGCACCATTAATGAAGGTTTTATTGAAGGCAACAGCTGGAATTATACATTGTTCGCTCCACAGGATCCTAAAAGCCTGATCAAGCTGATGGGCGGCGATAAACGTTTTGTGCGTTACCTGGATTCATTGTTCACCATGAATTTGCCCGATAAGTATTTTGCCGAAACGGAAGATATTACCCGCGACGGAATTATCGGCAACTATGTGCATGGTAATGAGCCATCGCACCACGTAGCCTACCTGTATAACTGGACAGATAAGCCATGGAAAACACAGGAACGCGTACGCATGATTTTGCCGATGATGTACAAGCCAACCCCAGATGGTTTGGGTGGTAACGATGATACCGGCCAGATGAGTGCATGGTACATATTTACCTCGCTTGGTTTTTACCCGGTAGCACCAGGTTCTGATCAATATTCAACCGGCAGTCCGGCTGTTGACCACGCGGTTATCAACCTGGATAACGGTAAAAAGTTTACGGTAAACGTTAAAAATCAAGGTCCTAAAAATGTATACGTGCAAAAAATGATACTGAACGGTAAGCCGCTTGATAAGCTGTTTATTAGCCATGATGAGATCATGAACGGTGGTGAGATCACTTTTTACATGAGCTCGAAGCATAAGTAGAGGTTAGAGATTAGAGATTAGTAAAAGGGCTTTCCGCGTTGGAGAGCCCTTTTTGTTTAATCATTTTTATTTATCTGTAATGATAAAAAATGCCCCTGTCAAACGGTGTCCATAGGCAGGCCGTCTGGCCGCATGATTTTAGCGCGTTATTGGCCCAGGTGTTGCAGGTATAAAACATATTATATTTACGATGTGCTTCATAAAATGCATCGTTTTTATCGTAATTGGCATTTGTTTTTATGTTGATGATCTTGCCGGCGGCATCTCTTTTAAAACTGTCATCCACAAAAGCTATCAACCGTTTATACTGTTCATTGCTGATCATTATTTTTTTGCAATCGTTGCTTTCGGGCATGCTTTGATAATAAGTAGCATGAATAGCCGATGTACTTAGCGCGAAGGCCGCTTTTAAAGCGGTACTAAACTTTAGATCGGCCCATGTAGGGGTATTCAGATAAAAGCCTTTATCACCCCAGCCTATAGCTAAATATCGGGCTGTGGTATCCCTGCTTATAGTATTTTGATAACTTATTTCCTTGCTCCAATCGGTAACGGTATTTTTTACTGGGACAACGATATCTGTATGATCGCCATTGGTTAGGATATAAATGGCTACATCATTTGAGGTTTTTGCCTCTTTTTTAACGCTCCATACAGAAAATATAAAAGCCGCGAAGATGTAAAGCAGTACAAATGCCACAAAGCCCAGCACGAGTCTTAAAATTACCTTCGCAATTCTTTTAACGGTTTTCATAATTAAGGTTTTTAGGTTTGGTTTACCTTAATTAATACCGGAAATGAAAGAAGGTGACCCTATAGGCAGATTGTGGGCTCTCTAAAAGCTAAAAATGAAAGAGCAAAAGGCAGCAGGTGGCTTTCAGGATTCGAACCTGGCTACATGTATTGTTACACGTTTTCAACCATCGAAGTAACACCCGCTTACGGCATCTTTCATTACTTATCCCCCGAAGAGATTTGTGTCTTTGTTTGAAAATCAGGGAATAAAGAGCAACGGACAGCAAGCGCGGTGTAGCATTAAGGGTGCGAAGTAACGCTTACCGACGGCATCTTTATTCCTGATTGCAACAGGTTTAGGTGAAAGAAAATGATGAACAACAGACTGAAGGCAACAAGCAACAAGTGTTTCGGTTGTCCCATGCTCTGATCGGCTGAGCTACTTTAGCTTTTGGCTAAAGGCCGGATTTTTACCGGCGACCCTGGGGTTAAAATGCGAAGTAATACTTGTTTACGACACTTTAGGCTGTTGTTCTCAAAAAATAAGGGCAATGGTCAACAAATCTTCTGCATAATGCTCTACCAACTGAGCTACCGCCGTTACCAGCGGGCCGGGTTCGAATCGGCGACCCTAACGTCCCTAAACGAAGTAGTACTTGTTTACGGCACCTTATCTTCTTTAAAAATTTTGAAAGAAGGGTAATAAGCTATAAGTGCTTGCTTACACTGCGTTCTAATCGTCTAAACTACCCTTTCGGGGCCGGACTCAAACCGACGTTTCAGGAATGGAAATCGAAGTAACACTTATAAACGACACCTTCTTTATAAAGAGCAATAAGCAGCCCGCGTAATTAAACTTTGGACGAAGTAACGCCAGGCAAACGGCATCTTTATTTTTTTAAGTGCAGGGATGTTAGCGTCCCCGCACGTTTTATAAATCTATTTTGTTAATGATATCCAGCGCTGTGCTTCCGTTTTCAATTGCTGCTAACACATCAAAAACTTTATCGCTCCAGCCTGCTATTAAGTACACTTCGTTTTGCAATAGCTGCAATGGCGCCTGGCCATAACCAGCCAGGTCAAACAAGTACAGTTTTGCCTTTGGCGCAATGTGTTGTTTATAATAAACCCACTGCTCCTGGATGTGGTTGCTGCCACCGTTACTATTCCACAGTTGGCAATCGGTAAATAGCATTACCTTGTCCATGATTGCTCGGCGGGTACTCAGGTCATGAATAACCAGGTAACCATTGGTTGAATAGCCCACTTCACCTTCGCGGCGGTAAAACTCCTGCACGTTGCCTAATATGTTGTTGTGTGGTATGGCAATGGTTTTCCAACGGTCGCCAAACATACCTACTTCTACATTTTTGCAGCGCGATTGCAGTAACATAGCCAGCATCAAACCGATATCGTATAACAGCACTTTTGATTTTGCTGAAATAGGCTTCTGCATTGATCCTGATACGTCGCAGGCCAGTACTACGCGGGTGTTTTCATTAAAACCTCTGATATTGGCTGCGCTTGCCTGTACCGCTTTCTCCAAAGCATCCAGCAGTTCTCCGGTGTGGCCTTTGTTGCCTGTTATAGCTGCTTTGGCTGCCCTCGCAATATTTTGTACTGCCGATGCAGGTGTTATCAGCTCGCGGTAAGCTGCCAGGTAGCGGAATGGGAACTGTTTGGCTTTAGCCACCTGTTCGCCATCGGCTAATGTTGCGCATACTTTTTTAAAGTGCGCATAGCTTACGCCGGCATCCTGTACGTTGCGCAGGTTACGCAGTAAGGCCATATAGCCAACTTTACCGCTATCAATCAGCTCTTCCCATTTGGCGCGGAACGCTATTGCCCTGGCTTCGGCGCTGTCAAAATTCAGCTGACCAAGAGCCGAGAGTTCTGTTTCCCAGGTGTAAGGCGTTTGCAGTTCGTTTGCTGCAATCTTGTTAAAGATCAGCTGCTGCAAATCGTCTTTGGCACGTGGGTGCACCAGGAACAAAGCGTCGCGCATTTTAATAGCACCATCGCGGTTATATTTAGCAAACTGGTATTCATCAAAGCGGTTAAACGCTTGTGATAAACCTTTTTGCATTTGCTTTGACAAACGGTTGAGCTTTTTAGTGCCCTTGCGCTGGTTTAATGTTTCATAGCAAGCCAGTAACTCGGTGATTTCATCGGCGCGACCGATAACCCCGTCGGTAACCCGGGCAACCAGATCGTTGCCCGAGTGCAGCTTAGCCAATTCGGTAACCAGCACCAGCGGTACCGAACGCATATACATTTTGGTACGTGCATAAACTGCCAGTTTACCAACAAATACCGGGTTACATTTAGCTATCAGGTTGCGCAGGCGCTCCATACGTGCCTGGTCTTTTTCATAAAAGGTGTCGTTTAAGCTCCAGGTTACTACCGTGGTGTACAATTCCATTTCGGCACTCATGGTAAAGGCTTTCGCGCCTTCATGATTTGTCGTTTTGGTTTTTACTCTGCTTAACAGGTTGAATTTCATTTTGAACCTCCTTTATTTCGTTTTGTTGATACAAAGGTTAGAGGCTACTGCGCAGTGTATTTGCGCAGTGAAAAATATTTTTATTTTTTTTTAAAAGTTGTTTTGAAGGAGATGGTTACGTTGTCTGAACTCGAATTAAACGAATTGAAAAATTTATAGAATTTGCTTGGCTTCTGTTAATTCCTTAATTCGTTTAATTCGAGTTCAGACAGAATTAACTGCAAGCTGCAGACTCAAAACTGCAAGCTGATTTATGGCGTTACCTGCGGCCCGCGCTATCCGCTCATACGCCTGCAGGCCTTATTCACGGGCCGGTATCCGCTTCTATCGCTAACGCGGCTCTATGTGATTTGAAAAAAAATATTTTTCATAATTATTTTTTAATTTAAATATTCTTTGTATAATTGCATCATGAAAACAACAATATGTATACCATGTCCATCACCCATACTGATTTATCAGAGGAGATAGCTATGTATATATAGTAAGTTTATAACAACATTGAAAAATCCTCTTAGATAAAAACTAAGGGGATTTTTTGCTTTACAGGGTAGTATATCAATTGGTCGGATTACCACATTTGGGATGTGGAGGCTCCCGGTTCGAGCCCGGGTTACCCTACTGATTTACAGCTGGAAATATAGCTCAATGGTAAGAGTAGCACCCTTATACGGTGTCGGTTAAAGGTTCAAGTCCTTTTATTTCCACAACATGGCCGGTTGCCCGAGTGGTTCAAGGGAGTCCTCTGCAAAAGGAATGCTCGCAAGTTCGAATCTTGTACCGGCCTCTCTTTTTTATTGATGCGTAATTGCATTGCGCAGCGGATTTGATTGCTGAATTTCCTGATCGGAAATTAGGTTGTGTATTATTGAATATTTATTTATTAGTATTTATTTCGGTATTTTTGTGCTTTATTTGTTTGGTATTAGTTATTTATTAGCTTGAATAATATCTTTCATTGTTAAACACTCGGTAATTGTTTTTCCGTTTTGTATTGCTTGAAATAATGTCGCGTAAGTTCCTGTAAATAAATATATTGCTATTTTTATTTGGATTTATTCTAAATAGAGTATTTCTTTGTAGCCAATTACTCATCTGTTACCGTTATGAATCCACTGCTTGAAGTAATATCGCCCCGGTTTTTCATCAAAATAAGATGTCTGCTTAATTCCAGGTCATTTGTTCCTGAATCGGGGCGAAAAATCTATCCAATCCTAAACCACCCGGTGTCCGTCGCCAAACTTTATACCGGGCAGCAATTAACCGATCCTTTAATATTTCAATTTGCAAATGAATAAACTTCAACGTGGCAGTTTTACTTTTTTCGACTTCATTCAACTTGCCTATCCATTAGTTATAGGTAAAAAGAAGCAGAGCTAAGTATAAAGATTTAATGAGATGAGCCTTTCAGGTAGGGTTATAGCCTGAAAGTAAAAAAGCCCCGGTGCCTGGTCGCCAAACTTCACACCGGGTAAATGTTAACCGATCCTTTAATCTAATTAATCATTCTAAACAAAACTATGAATTCTTCCCGACTATGCAGTCAACCTTCTACATTCAATCCATTACAAAAAATTAATATTTACAATACGCTAAAATGGCTGGGATACCTTGTGTTACTGCTTATTAGTAGTGTTGCGCAGGCCCAAACCCCGCATGGTACAATTAAGGGTAAAGTTGTCACGTCAGACGGGCAGCCTGGTGAGTTTGTGAACGTGGCCCTTAAAGGCAGCAATAAAGGTACCCATGTAAACGCTAACGGTATGTATACGATAAACAATATCAATCCGGGTACTTATACCCTGGTTGCCAGTTACATTGGCCTTAATACCCAAAGCCAAACGGTTGAGGTTAAAGCCGGCGAAACTATAGAAGTTAACTTTACCCTTACCGAAAACAACCAGCAACTGCAGGAAGTGGTGGTAACATCAGGCAAAAAGATTAATAAGTTTAGCCGTCAGCAAAGCGACGATGTTGCCAAGCTTCCGCTTAAAAGCCTTGAGAACCCGCAGGTTTACAATGTTGTAACAAGTGAGCTGCTTAAAGATCAGCTGAACGTAAATATATCTCAGGCTTTATCAAACGTACCTGGCGCTGTTCCATCTATTGATCCGGCTGGTGGTACAAGCATTACCTTGAGGGGTTTTACGGCCGAGATTGCCGCCCGAAACGGCATCCAGTTCATAGCGGCCGGTCGCTCATCTGTTGATCCTGTGAATGTTGATCACTTTGAAGTATTAAAAGGCCCATCGGCTACGTTGTTTGGCAACACGGTATCATCTTATGGTGGTGCTATCAACATGGTTACTAAAAAGCCTACAGCCGAAACTAAAGGTGAGATCACTTATTCGGCAGGTAGCTGGGGTTTAAACCGCGTTACTGCCGATATCAACACCCCGCTTAACCAGGAAAAAACAGCATTATTTCGTGTTAATGCCGCTGTAAACAAACAACAAAGCTACCTCGTAAACGGCCATAATAACACGTTTACCATCGACCCGAGCCTGCTGTATAAGGTAAATGATCGCCTTACTTTGTCGGCCGACCTGGAGATTTACCACGAAGATCTTACCCGTGTGCCTTATATGCGGTACACCGGGTTGAATATCACCAATATTAATCAAAACCCTTTAGATTATCGTACTTCACTTTACAGCGATGGAATCAACGCTGTGACCAATACCTTCCGTTCATATTTTGAGGCTAAATACAAGATCAATGATAGCTGGACATCGCAAACCAATATCTCTGTAAACAACGAAAAGGTTGCCAAAAGTTATCAGGCATATCCTACGTTCATCAGTCCTACACTGATAGAACGTGGTATCTCATTATTTGGCCCTATTACTACCATCAATACAGATGTTCAGCATAATTTAAAAGGCGATTTCAAGATCGGCAAGGTCCGTAACCGTCTGGTTTGGGGACTGGATTATATTCACACCAAAAGCGATTTTACCTATGCCAGCGCCACTATCGATACTATCGACATTACTAAATCATATGGTCCGGTTACTCAACAATTGGCTGATAAAGCTATTCAAAACGGCTTTGCCGGTTTATATCCTTCAGAGTTTAACCAGTACGCCACCTACGCCTCTGATTTAGTAAATATTACAGACAGGCTGATGACGCTGGTTAGCTTACGTGTCGACCGGTATCAGCTTAAAGGCAATGGTGGATATAGCCAAACATCACTTACCCCAAAATTGGGTTTAATATATCAACCAGTTAAAGACCAGGTATCCATTTTTGGTAACTATATGAGCGGTTTTACCAACAATGGCCCAATTGTACAGCCTGACGGTACGCGTGTTGTTTTAAAGCCAGAGCATGCTTTTCAATGGGAAGGTGGTGTTAAAGTAAGTACAGCCAATAACAGGCTTTCGGCAACGGTAAGTTACTACAATATTGATGTGCGTGACGCTTTGCGTTACGATAACGCCAATTTTACCTATCAGGACGGTAAACAAAAAAGCCAGGGAGCAGAGGTAAGCATTGTTGCTAACCCTGTAGAGGGCCTTAACTTCCTTGCGGGATATGTTTACAACAAAAATCAATACATCCGCGCTACATCCGGCGAGGGTAAGGATGTAACCGGTACGCCAAGAAATGTGGCTAATTTTTGGGGTAGCTATAAATTTCAACCGGGCACTATACTACAGGACTTTGGTTTTGGCGTAGGTGGTAACTATGCCCAAAAAAGCTATTATGACCTTGACAATACCATCGTGATCCCATCATTTGTACTGGTGAATGCTACCGTGTTTTATGAACAACCTAAATGGCGTTTGGGGATTGCTGCCAATAATATCGGTAATAAAAAATACTGGTCGCCGTCGTTTACAGCTAACCCGCAGCCTTTGCGCCAGCTGATTGCCTCGGCTTCATTTAAGTTTTAACCTTTATCACATGCCGGTCGGAGATGTAGATCTCTGGCCGGTATTTTTTTATAAAAAAACACTAATGCCTGATTGCACCTGCTATGCATGATTTGATTAATGAAATAAAGTTACGACCTATATCTCAGGTTATTTTAAAATACCTGATGGATCATCGGGAGCCTGTGGATGCCGAAACCATTTGGCTTGATGTAAAAGCCAATGGAGCCACTTTTAGCATAGGCTCTATTTATGGGCACTTAAAGCGGATGGAGGATGCGGGAATTATTGTCAAAGTACCGAAAACTGATCGGAAAGCTTTATACCAATATGTGTCCTCAAATGCTTAAGAAGATTGCAGGTTGGCTTCCCGGGGTTAAATCCTGTTATTCACCTTCGAAGAATAAGGGTGTGAGGGCATTGATAATCACTGAATTTCGACGTTGCTAAGTAATATTGCGAAATATAGTGATTGTAAATAAGTGTTGTTTTTATTTAAGTATTTGATTTTTAGTGTGATAGGTGTTTGGCCTCTGTTTGGCAATGGCTGGTGTAAATTAAAAAGCATCAACCGAAAGCAAAGCCAACATGAAAACATTATCTACCATAAAAAGAAACCTCATCTCAGTTTGTAAATATCTTTTCATACCCCATAAAACGCTTTCGCCCGGGGAAAGGGCTGCCTGTATTAAAGGAGAGCTGATATCGATATACCTGATCGCCATCAGATTGTATTATGTGATTTATAATTGATATTGGATTATATTTCTTGAACTGAAGAGAGTAAGCAATTCAGTCTACTCGCTGTCTTCGTTCTTAATCCCTTTCAATAAAGCGTAAATAGCCATGGCATGACCATGCCTCAGTTCAAAATCTGCCTTAAGCCAATTGGTAACATCGCCGGCTTTTGCAAGCAGGTCGCCATTTTTTGTAAAACCTTTTTCTTCGGCCAATTGCCTGAAATCAGCAGGTTCTTTACCCGTTTTTTCTTTTATTGTTTTTAAATATCCCTGGAATGACATGGTTTATATGTTTTTGGTGAATTTAAAATATCATTACAAAAATTACACCCCTTTTTTGCCATTTACAAAATCGAGAATCTTTTTGGTCTCCTCCGGATAAATGCCAATGTAGTGGCTTCTTACCATGTAAGGTACTTTCATTTTACTTTGGGCAGCTTCAAGCCTGATCACGTTTGATGCCTTATTGGGCATGTGGCAGTCGATACAGTATGTTTTTATAGCCGTACCCATTTGCGGTGCCAGTTTGCAAAAATTATGGTTAGCCTCACTGTGGCAGCTCAGGCATTTTTGTGTATAGGCTACTATGCTTTGCGGTTGGCTTACGTGTGGGTTATGGCAATTGCCGCAATCCATTTTACTCATGGTATAGCACTTGCTGGCTATCAGAAGGTCATATTGGTTTCCATGAACATCGGGCATGTTGCTGCCGGGCGTTACACGGGGTTGGGTGCGGTCTTTTAACAGGGTATCGCCCATTGCGAACTCAAACGATGACCGCTGGGGAATGTTTTTATTGCCCGAGTGACAAACCGCGCAGGCATCCATTTTTTGCGTGCGGGATAAAGACGCATAGGTAGCAATGTATTTTGCTTTTTTATCATCCGGATTATCAGTATGGTAGTTAACGTGGTTGGCTGAAGGACCATGGCAGCGCTCGCAGTCGATACCATAAACGAGCGATGCTTTTTCAAAACCGAAATCGCCAGCCTGCGGCGGAAGTTCTTTTACGTACGAACTATGGCACTCCAGGCATCTGCGCAAAATAGGGCGACCGAAATTCATATGATCAGGCAAATAGCCAGGACTATTGGCCCAATTATGGATAGCCGCAAAATAGGATACTGGCAGTTCATACAGTATTTTGCCTTTCCAGTACATGTAGGTTTGGGCTTTACCATTACCAATGGCAATATCAAAAGGCTCGGCTTCGGTTTCTTTTCCATTAAGGTAACCTACCTGGTAAAGGCTGTCATTACGCTTTTCCATTACTATTTTTTGACCCATGCCAAACTCAAACGTATTGGAATCTTTGGCAAAGCTACCCCGGATGTTATGAATATTAGCCAACTGCGATGTTTGAAAATGCGCGGTATGCAGAAATGAGCTATAAACATCACTATGGCACTTTTTGCAACTCTCGGATCCCGCGTAAATTTCGCCCCTCGGATCAGCAGGAGTGGAGTTATAGCATTGGGTTAAAATGAAACTTAAGGGTATAAGAGCAATAAGAGCTAAAAAAGAGTATCTTTTTTTGAGCATTGTTTACGGTTATCTGGCTGGTTATAAATTGGTTTTGATTTTTGGGGAGACCCGGTAAAATCCAATTCCAATTTAAATCAATATTTATATAAAACAAATGCTAAAACAGGTAGTAGAGGTGATGTAGGGGAGAGGCGGGATTTCGGAATTGGAAATTTCGATTTTGGATTTGTGGGGAGGGAGCAGTGAGTCTAAAGACTTACGAAGTTTTTAAAACTTCGTAAGTCTGAAAAAAAACATGGCTAAAAAAATTATATCTGCGAATAGGCTGTGGGCACCAGCATAGTTGATGTTATTTTACTAACCAACAAAGCGTCGGCATATTCGGGTACAGCACTAATCTTTTTCCATTCAGGATCGCTACCGAACGCTTTCCAATGGGTGTTTTTCGCTTCCATATCATCAAAGGTGATCATATAAGTAAGGTTAGGCCTTTGCGGACCGATAACCGTTTCGCCCCAAAAAACGGGTTTGAAACCAAGCCGTTTGAAAACATCTATTTCACCTTCATCATTAAACATTTCAATCTTCTTTTTCCCGGCGGCCTCGGTGGCGCTTTGGTACTGTCGCAATTCAAAAATCCTTGCCTTATTTTCCGGCACTTCCAGGTGTGGCATGTGTACAAATGCTTTTAATAATGAGCTTTCAATACGCTCATAAGCGGGGGATGCGGCCGGGGCATTCAGATAAGCCGCCCCTTTAGCCTGTAATTGGACATCGGTGTCAAAGCTTTCTGTTACCGTGCTGAAATGGGCGATACTGTTAAATTGTATCAATACAAAAAGCCTGGTTTGGCCTTCGGGTTTCATTTCGGTAAATACACCTACGTGTTTTACGCCTAAACGATTAAGCGCAGGTATGGCGGTATCTTTCAAAAAATCCTCAACAAGCTTTTGCTGTTCCTGACTTTTGAGGCTGTATACTCTTAGCTCATAATACTCGGCAGTTTTGGGGGCGGTTTCTATAGCGTTGCTCATAGCAGGTAAAACAGTTGCGGTTACACCGGTTAACAGGGTTGATTTAACAAAGGAGCGCCTTTTCATAGGAGGTTTAATTGTTTGGCTAAGATAGGTTTTTCAGTAAAAATGCGATGCGGTTGTTTTTTGTTTTTAAAATCAAAACATCATCTAATTGTAATACAAAGTTTCTGATTTTGGCCCGGTTGCAAATTTCTCTAATTTGGTCATCTGCCTTTTGCAGGTCATCTTTAACTATGAGCCAACTATTATTACCCGCCTCTGTATTCGATTTTATGAGGCAACTGAAACACAACAATAACCGCGAATGGTTTGCACAAAATAAAGAAGCTTATCAGCTGCAACTGGAGTATGTGGAGACTTTTACTGAAGGGTTATTGAATTTGGTTAACACGCATGATGTAATTGAAACGCCTACTGCAAAAAAAGCGTTGCACCGTATTTACCGCGATATCCGTTTCTCAAAAGATAAAACACCTTTTAAAAGCAATTGGAGCGGCGGTTTTAAACGTGCAGGCAAACATCGCAGGGGCGGGTATTATTTTCACCTGGAACCGGGAAATACTTTTGTAGGAGGCGGTTTTTGGGCGCCTAACACGCCTGATCTTAAACGGATCCGCGACGATATCGCCTTTGATCCATCGCCTTTAAAGCAGATAATAAACAGTAATGAATTTAAAACAGCTTTTGGTATTTTGGAAGGTGAACAGCTTAAAACAACACCCAAAGGTTACGCCGCGGATGATGATGCCATTGAGCTGTTAAGGTACAAACAGTTTTTAGTAAGGCGCCGTTTTACCGATGCGGACGCTTTAAGCACGGATTTTGTAAATAAGGCTTCGGATACATTTAAAAGCATGCGGCCGTTTTTTGATTATATGAGTGATGTACTCACCGCAAATTTAAACGGGGAAGAGGATTAGCCGGACCCTTTTTGGATTTAACTTATTCATGCCTGGTTGATCCGTCGTTGGCTTCCGTAATTTTACTAAGGTTATAGTGCATTTGCCCGTTATGCTCTTCGCCTTTGAGCAGGCCTTTGTTGAACAGGTCGGCCAGGGTAGTTTTAACCAGGGCGGTAAGCTGTTCATTCACAATGCCGGGCTGCAGGGTTTCCAACTCTTTTAATACACTGTTTACAGTGCCTTCGCCAATTTGGGCCAGGGCATAAATTGCTTTGTTCTGTTGGGTGTCCTGTACGTCAAAATGCGCCGGGATGTGCAGCGGCTTATATTCTTCCCTGAATTCTTCGTCGGATAATGTCATGGCTATAAATTTATTATATGGTTAACAAATGTTTTTGGGGTTTGTGTGACATTTTACAGAAACAATAAACGCGGGCTTATGGCCCGCGCTTTGTTTAATTTATAAGATAGTTTTCAGTATTAAACTGTTGATGGGTTCCTGATAATGCCCAGTAAAAATGAAATAACGGCAATTACCAATAAAGCATGTATTAAACCTGTTGCCGAGTAGGCAAAAACGCTGATCGCCCATCCTATAATCAGGATTACCGCGATGATATACAATAGTGATCTCATAGTTTGATGTTTTTAGTTTGTTATATATAACGCTTTAAAAATCATGCCATAAATCATCCTTTATCTAAAAAAGTTATTTATACTGATAGTAAATTAATTTTAGCGAAACGCGCTTTGTGGCATTGCTCTTGCTTTACCAAGTGAATACACCTGCATTATGAAGCCTTTTTTCGTAACCACAGCTAATAACCTGTCACTTGTAATCATGCCCGAAAGTGAGGCGCATGCCGATGGGCACCCGTTTTTAACTTATACCTACAGTATTTTCCGGCGCGACGACTCGATTCTTGCCAGGCTAAACCAACCCGACAGGCTTTTGCTGCCAAATAAGAAAACCAATCCTGATTATCTCGGGTATGTCAGCTTTGAGCAGCCGGGCAAAGTGTTTAGTTATTTTGCTGATGGCGAACACGAGCTATCATACGACGAAGTAGTGGATGTGATTGAAGAGATTAATCATTTTAGGGACACGCCACAATTGTGGACGATTTAAAGTTAGATACTCTCATATTATTCCCAATAAAAACAAACAGAGGCGCTAAGGAAAATCCTTGCGCCTCTGTTTGTAAATAACAAGAGTTATTATTTTTATTTGGTTGGCGGTATCAACTGCATGAAGGTTACAATACTACTGGCTTCGTAAGATTGAATATCGCCGGTAGGTGTGCTTACAGCATAATTACGGTAAGTTAGATTACGGGCGTCGCGGTTCTTCCAGCCTGTGTTGACGTTGGTTTGAATCCAGCTCAAGTACTGGCTTTGACCGCCATCATTTATCAACTGTACTATATATTGGGCAAAAATAGCTTTTAGCACACCTTGTTCGTTAAAATCGCCTTCGGCAGGAAGTATGCCGTTGGTACACAGGTTGTTTTTAACATAATCGGCATATAGTTTAGCATCATTCAGGTAAGCTACATCGTTGGTTTGTTTGTATAGCGCCATGGCCGCGCCAATGGCCGTGCCCGAATTATAAGTATAATCCTGACCACCAGCCGGGTTATTGCCGATTTTATTGTCGTTCACTTTGCCCGATGCATCAACCAAATTGGTTTTTGACCAGGTGTAGATAGATTTGGCCTTGTCAAGATACGATGCATCTTTGGTGATGCTATACAGTTTCATGGCTGCTATAACAGTTGGGAAATTGATGCACGAGTTTTTACCGCTGTGCTGAAAGTCCCAGAACATGCCGCCATCTACCGAGTCGTACGAGCCATTCCATACCCGCTCAAATCCGGCTTTTGCTTTATCAAGATAGGCGGCGTTGCCTGTAAGCTGGTTGGCACGTGCAAGAGCAATCACCCACCACATCATATCATCATAAATAAACCAAACGGTAGTATTGTTCCAGTTGTAGCCATCGTAATGATTGTAGTTTCCCTGGTATATATCACTGATCCGGGTTAATTGTGCCGGGGCTTTGGTGCGTTCATAAACATTCATGGCCATATCCCAGTAAACAGCCTGTGTCCATATAGCGGCTACGCCGTCTTTTTTGGTGGTGCTGAAATAAAGCTTATTGTTTGAATCATAAAAGGCATTATTGAACGCGGTATAAGCAAGATCGGCATCTGCACTGCTAAAGCCGGTGTTGTTATCGGTTGGAGTAGGGGGATTGGTATCGGGCTTGGTAGTAGCAGGTGTAACTTCCTTTCCCTTACTGCAGCTTACCGCGGTAATAAAAGAGCTCAGGAGCAACAGGTAGATCGTTTTTTTCATAATTTATAAATGTAGGTTAGTAAAATTGGCTTGGCTGGTAGCGTGATAAGATTTGCTTTTATTTATCAATAGGTGGGGCAATTATAGGTTAAAAAAACGCTGCTTGACGGCGTTTTAACCTATAAAAAATCATTAACCCAATTTTTAACCGGCATTTTAACCGATAAGCAGATCTAAAAAGAGAGGTTTAAGCTATAGCCCTTAACCTTGCGCAGGTTTACGTTTAGTGGTGTGTGCTTTACTTTCCTTTTTTTCGGGTACGGGTGTAGATGTAGGGGTTGATGAATGATGATGCTGTTGGTGGCCATGTACCAGCCGCTCGCGCATAAAATGGGTAAGCTTGTGATGGAATGGCACCAGTACAGATGCAAGGCATACTAAAATGATCAGTTCAAGCACAGGTAAGTGATTACTGATGCGCTGCACAAAAGGGTGGATGAACAGGGTGAGAAATTCAAATGCCAGCAACAAGGATAATACACTCATGAACTCAATAACCTTGCGGTGGGTGCGACTTTTACTAAGCAGCAGCACAATCAGGAAAAACGTGGGTATAAATACAGCTATGCCAACCAGTTGCAGGTTAACTATACGGGCTTCTTCTTCTCGGTGCTTTTCTTCGGCAATTTCCTCCTGTCGGGCGGCTTCGTTAAAACTTAGCGTTTGGATCTGCTTAACCTTTTCGGCGTTGAACATGCTGTCTTTAGCGGCGATGGAGGTTTTTAGATATTGTAGTTCGAGGTGATCATTTTTGCCGCGGTATACATCGGTAAGCAGGTTGCTGGCATGGAAAATGCCTTCAGGATATGCGGCTTTTTTTGCTGCATTAAGAGCCAATGAGGCGTAGTATACGCTTGAGTCGGGCGCGCCGGTTTGTTTATAGAGCTGTGCTATGCTGTTATAGCTGTCGGCAAGGCTGTTCTGATCGTTGATTTTGACTGCGTAATTTACACTTACCCGGTAATAATCCAGCGCAAGGGCAGTGTGCCCCATTTTGTAGTTGATATCGCCTAAAATGGATAAGGTGTTGGGCATGGTGGCCGTATCCTTAAGGTTTTGTTTGATGGTATAGGCCTGCATCTCATAATTTAAGGCCGAATCAACTTTATTAAGTTTGATGTAGCAGTTGCCGATATTAGCCAGTATAATTCCCAGGCGGGCTGTTTCATGCAACTCTTCGGCAACAGCTTTAGCCTTAAAATGATAGGATAATGCTTTTACATTGTCCATCTGGTCGGAATAAACAATGCCTATATCGCTCAGGCTTTTTAAAATGCCAAGGCGGTCGTTAATTTCTTCACGAATTTTTAGAGAGTTGAGTAAAAAGGAGAGGGCGCGGTCATACTTGCCGTTTTTCCATAAAACTACACCCAGGCGGTTCATACAGTCGGCTTCGCCTTTTTTAAATGAGAATTTACGGGCCAGTTCAAGACCCTGTTGCGCGTACATCAAAGCGCTATCGGGCCGGGTAGCTTGTAATTGCAGGCTTAATTGCCTTAACGGCTCAACGCCTGCTGTGTCGTTTTTATGCTGATCGGCTTGTTGTCTTAACTGGTTTAGCGTGTTTTTTTGAGCATAGGTATTTACCACGATGCCCGTGAAAAAGCATACGCAAGCCATCACCTTTTGTATGTGGTTCAGCATAGATTATTTATAAGCATAAGCTCCGTTTTGATAAACGGGGATAAAAGATATACAGGGTAATGGTACCGGCTTGTTAAAAATGGTTATCTAACTATCCATTGAAGGATCTTCTGCTGCCGCTTCTGGTTCTGGAAGGTCGGCAAATCCGTCGGCCCCTTCGTTTTCCGGCTCTATGCCTGTTTCGTTATCAGCAAATCCCATTGAAGTGTTTTTGTCCCTAAAACCCATTGAAGTGTTTTTGTCAAATGCTTTGGTTGATGCGCTCATGACTTTAAAGTTTAAAATCCGTTTGAAACCAGTTAATTGTTAATTGATCAGGTATATAAATATACAATTATATTTTGCTGATAGTCAAATTTTTACGCATTATGTGAAGCGGATGTGAAATGTTTAGATAGAAATATGCCTGAGCTGGGGAGCTGAATTATTGATATTGGATTGAAAGATCATAAAGCGGGAGCACATCCATGATATATTTCATGTTTTGCCCTTTGAGCGGTTTATTGATAGCTTAGGTTGTAGTCAAAAATAAAAGGATGGGCAGGGGTAGGTTTGGTTGTTAAATGGATATGGCTGATCCTGGTTTCGGTTATAGTAAAATCATACTCCCAGCCCTGGTGATCAAGGTTGTCACTGCTGTAATATAGCCGCATGGATAAGGGTAACCTGCCCAGTTGCGCCAATACTAAAGGGTGCATGTTAAAATCGAAGAAATAATTAAGCGCTTGGGCGTTAAATTCAAGCTTGTCTGTAAATTTCGTGAATGTTATATAGGTGTTATTAAAGGCATCCTGATTGGTGTAGGTAACCGACTTTGTAAGCAAACCCTGTGCGTTATATTCGTATGTTGTGTTGTAATGGATATTTTGAGGAGGCAAGCCAATATTGGGATAGTGTCTGTCCATGAGTACAATCCTGCCCTGGGTATCGTAAGTAAAAGTATCGGTATGCTCAATCTCTGTATTGAGTACTTTGGTGCCGATGGGCAGGAATGCGTATTTGTTAATATGATCAATGGATGTTACCCGTCCCTGAGCATTGTAATGGTAGTTTTCGGTATACTGGTAATTTTGACCATCGTCATATACTTCAGACGTTATGCGATTGTCGTCATAAGTAAAATCTACGTTTGTTTTTGCAGGAAATTGGTAGGCAATATGAGTGATATGAGTTAGCCGCTTTTGCGCATCGTAGGTATAAAATATCGTATCGCTCTTATACCAGCTTTCAAGGCCGGTTTGGTAAACCTGCGTCAGACTAAAAACTTTGGGTGTAATAGGGGGATCAGGCATTTTAACTGGCTTGTCCTTTTTGCAAGCGGTAAAAGCGGATATGAGTAATACGATAATAAAATGCCGGCAGGTAGATTTCATCTACCTAAAGATAAGTGTGTTAGGTGGCGTATTTGTTATTCGTTTTAGTCATTTAGTGTGGCGGTTGGCATTAGGTTTGCTTTTTCTTGTTATTGAAATGGGCAACGCCTGCTTCTACATGCTCCCCGTGATTTTTGTGCCAGTTGGTTATCTCAACCGGATCAACAAACTTTATCTCAAGACTTTCTAACGATATTTCGATGTTGCCGCTTATGTATTTGCAGAGGTATAGCGCCTGTACGGAGCTATGAGGTTGTCCAAACCTCCCGGCTGGCACAGCCAAAAATTGTATCAGTTCAACGGGTTCAACAATAAGTTTCGCTTCCTCCCAAAATTCGCGTTTAATGGCTGTTTCCGGGTCTTCGCCAATATCAACCCAACCGCCGGGTAATCCCCATAAAAAGTCATCGCTGCGGTGTTCAACCAGTATGCGGCCCTGTTCATCAAACAATACGCCGTTAACGCCTACTTTTGGAGTTGCATATCCCAGGTCATTGTTAAAGCGCTCTTTTAAAACTTCGCTTTCAAGTCCGGTAAATTCGCTGTATTCCTGGGTGGCAATATCAAGTAGTTTTTGGTAGCGCTCCATGTCAAAAGGGCTTTTGGTGTACCTGATGCCGCTTTGAGCCAGGGCGTATATACTTTCAAGCAGGTCGATATAGTTCTTTTTCATACAGTGCCTGCAATATAACTAACAGCTTATATAACCGGGATAAAGAAATTATAAAATCATTGGTTCCAGCTGTCGGGGGATAAAAGGGATTTTGTAATTCTAAACCAGGCGGCTATCTTTAATCGCTTTTCATATTGTGCTGCTCAGGGATGTACGAGTTCGAATCTCGTCGGGAGCACATTTTCTAATATCCTCATGACCCTTGCCTCTTGAGAGTTCGAGTCTCTCTTCGGACTCCTCCTATAAGCCCCAAGTTTGAAGTTTAGGTCCGAAATGAAAGTCGTCGCATTTGCCCTACTGTTGGTCGCATATACACCGTAGCAGTTGTTTTCTTATTATGGAGATTTGTATCGTAACAAAAACAAATTTTAAACACAAACCTATAACAGGAGACAGATCTTATGAGAAAGATAATCGTTTTAACATTTATAACGTTAGATGGCATAATGCAGGCACCTGGTGGCCCGGAAGAGGATAGAGCGGGCGGTTTTAAATTTGGCGGCTGGTCGGCACCTTTTACTGATGAAGTTTCGGGTAAGATCATGCAGAAACAGATGGAGGCTACTGATATCCTTTTAGGCCGGAAAACATTCGATATTTTTGAGAGCTACTGGCCTCAACATGCCGATTATTGGCCGGGAATCAACGATGTGACAAAATATGTGTTGTCCAGCACCAAAGATAAATCAGACTGGAACAACAGCATATTCCTTACCGGCGTAGAGGATATTAAAAAGCTTAAAAACTCAGAAGGTTCGGATTTAAAAGTGTGGGGCAGCGGCGAACTTGTTCAACTGCTGCTGAAGCATGACTTGGTAGATGAACTCTGGCTTAAGATTTACCCGGTGCTTCTTGGTAAAGGAAAAAGCATATATGGCCCGGAAACCCTGCCGATGACCCTAGAGCTAACAGAAAGCACTGTAACACCAAGTGGGGTGATTGTTGCTAATTACAAGCGGGCCGGTGAAGTTAAGACAGGTAACCTGGGCGCATAGGTGAATTCAGGAAGCCGCTCATTCACCAAAGAGGATGCGGGTCATTTCGGCATGGTTATTCAGGAAATGCCTGGTAACCATGTAATGCTCCGTTTCCTCGTATTGAACCCGCTTAATGCCCGAGTCATCCAACTGATATATGGTGGCGCCGGGATAGGCTAATAAAATAGGAGAGTGGGTGGCAATAATGAATTGCGAATTTTCGCGTACAAGTGTGTTGATGAGTGACAAGGCTGCCATTTGCCGGTTGGGCGACAGCGCGGCCTCGGGCTCGTCAAATATGTAAAGCCCGTTGCCGGTAAGCCTGTTGGTGAGCGTGGCCATGAATGATTCGCCGTGTGAGCATTCATGAAGTGATTTAACTCCATATTGCCTTTCAAATATGGCCCGGTCTTTTTCACTTTCGTAGGCGTTTTCCATATAGGTAGCCAAATTATAATAACTTTCGGCCCGGAGGAAGAAATAGTCAGTCGGCTTTTTAAAGCTTTTAATGCCCGTTAAATAGTTGAAAAGCTGTGACGAATTATTATGCGTTTGAAACTGTGTGCTTTTTGAACCTCCCTCGGTACTAAACCCCATCTGCAAAGCGATAGCCTCTATTAATGTTGATTTCCCCGAACCATTTTCGCCAATAATGAAAGTAACATCAGGATGGAATTTTAATGAATGCAAGTTTCTGATAGCCGGGATCTGAAAGGGGTAAGCATCAAAAGATGGTACCATATCACGTTTCAGTTGAATCTCTTTAAGAAAAGGTTTGGCTTGCATGGTATGGTAAAGATAGGGATTGTGATAAGAAAGATTATATTCGGAATAGCTTAATTAACATGCGGTTTATTACCCATACAATTGGATAGCACATGGCGATTGCAAATATCAGTAATGAGATAGCATAAAGATCTTTATTGAATTTATAGCTTAAGTCGGGCTTTGTGATGATTACTATTTCGGCTATCAATATTAGCAGATACAGTACCATCTTTATAGTAAACCGGTGTATGAAATTGATGTGGTTTTGCGCCCGCTCGAAATTCTCGTTCTCATCAATTCTCTGTTGGGTTATATTAAAAATGAGCGTCTCAGTTTGTTCATATATGGAAGGCCACGTATCGTAATTGTCCAATGCAAAATCTTTATAGGTTGATAAAAATTCTAATATTTCAATACGTAGATAGTCGTAGTGTTCTGGGCGGAATGCTTCCTGCAGCTCATCGCTAAACTGGTATAGCGAACCCTTTTCCTCATCAGCCATCGTATCATTTAATGCGATGCTGTCCATGATATTGCACGCTTTTTGTAACCCAATATTATTGCCATCGAGTTTATGATAAATTAAGCCAAGCAATACACGGCCTATTATAGGTGCATTGCTTATACTTATTTGATCTTTAATAAGCACCTTTGCTTCTGTGATGCTCTTCGTCATTGAAAGTTCTATAAAAAAGTAATCCGGAATCTCTTCTGTAGCAATGATAATATCATCGGCCCATTTTACAACTTCAGCTTTTGTGATTAGTTCCCATTGTAACCCGAAATAAAATACTTCAAGCAAAAGGTTATATAATTTTGGAGAGGTAGGCATTTAATGATTGTGTTTTTAATAAGATTTAGGCTGTAGACGCAGTCTACAAACATATTTATCCGTAGCCGGAGACTACGGATAGCAATTTAAGTAAACTCGATGCTTTTCATGTAGCTAACCTAAACGCGGGCCACAAGCGAGGAGGCTTGCGGCAGCGTTTGAATTAGACTTTCGACTTAAGACTTCGGACTTTCAACTATCCCCTAATCCTCCGGCTTCTCCTTCGCATCAGCCATTCGCACAATCCTTGGCTGAAAACTCGCTAACAGATCAACCAAATCATGCTGGGCGGCCATTACGGCGTGGATATCTTTGTATACCATTGGAGCCTCGTCAAGGTCGGAGCCGATCAGCGTGATGCGTTTATCTACCAGGTTAGCGGCAACCACTTTCGGGTCAACGGTTTTGAAGGCTGCGCTTCGGCTCATTAAACGGCCCGCGCCATGCGATGCCGAGTTGATGGAAGTCGCATTGCCTTTACCACGTACCACAAAGCCTGGTGTGCTCATACTTCCCGGAATAATACCTAATACGCCTTCGCCGGCCGGTGTAGCACCTTTTCGGTGTACCATCACTTCGGTACCATCGGCAAGTTGCTCTTTCCAGGCAAAGTTGTGATGGTTTTCTATCATCATAACCGGTTTAAGGTTAAGCGCGCGGGCAATTTTGTTATGAATTTCGTGGTGATTGGCGCTTGCATAATCGCCGGCAAGGTTCATGGCAATCCAGTATTCCTGACCCTCATCGTTATCTAAATTTAACCATGCCAAATGTTTGGCCTCCTGCGGAAGCTTGGTTTTGCTCATGGCAATTTTTGAATAATGATCGGCAATATTTCCCCCAAAGCCCCGTGAACCCGAGTGCGACAACAACGCAAGATAATTACCCGCAGGGATACCCTCAAGCGCACCTTCGGCAACGGTAAGTTCGCCCCATTCTACAAAATGGTTTCCCGTACCCGACGTACCTAACTGGGCATAAGCCTTATCCTTCAGGTTACGGATGGTTTTAGTCTCGCTCCAGGTAAGGCGGTCGAACAGCGAAGTATCGAAATGCGTTTTGGTGACACCGCCAATACCAAAATGAGTATGGTTAAGCAACAGGCTTTTAAGCATGTCATTTTCAGTATCTACAACACCTGCCGGTAAATCAAAAATGCTCAAACACATACGGCAGGCAATATCTACCCCAACCGCAAATGGGATAATGGTGTTGGCTGTTGTAGCCAATACGCCGCCAATCGGCAATCCATAGCCCTGGTGTGCGTCGGGCATTAAAGCGCCCGCAATAGCTATAGGCAGTTTAATGGCAGTTTTCATCTGCGCTAAGGCGCCTACCTCAATATGCTCAATACCATATACCGGAAAATCGGCTATCTCCTGCTTCAGGGCGAAGGTAGT
This sequence comes from Mucilaginibacter endophyticus, assembly GCF_003351025.1. GTDB lineage: Bacteria > Bacteroidota > Bacteroidia > Sphingobacteriales > Sphingobacteriaceae > Mucilaginibacter > Mucilaginibacter endophyticus. The sequence goes on from NZ_QPCG01000001.1 coordinate 1,437,861, forward strand.
TCGTGGCTGTTTCAGGAATTTTCCTTCTTTTCGAAGATCGATCACGGCTTCGGCCAGGTTTTTAAATTTACCACCTTTTTTAAGGGCATAAGGCATCGGGTCGTCAATAAGGGCTTCAAGGTTTGCCAATATTTGCTCCTTGTCCATTACACCATGTTTTAACAGGCCATTGGCCACACGGCTAAAGTTCTCTAATATTTTTACGTCGTTAATACCTAATGCGGTAAGTTCGTTGTTGCTTATTTTTATCTTTTCCATAGCGCTCTAAAACCTCCGCCAATTGGCGGAGGGGTTTCTCAAATCGGCTGCTTTTGTTATTTAATGATACAAAGTAAAATTGCAACTGCGCAATGTATTTGCGTAGTGAAAAATAATTTGATAATATTATAAAAAAAATGATGCGAAAGTATCAACTCACCCCGACATCGCTTCGCTTGTCGACCCTCTCTCCGGCTTCGCCGCAAAGAGGGGATGAAAGGTAGAAGAGCGTAAAGCTCCCTCTTTCCGCTGAAGGCGAAGAGAGGGATGTCCAGCGAAGCGCAGACAGGGTGAGTAAATTAAGCTGCAATTCGAACTAAATAAATCCGAAATCGAACATCCGAAATCTCAAATCAAAATATGCCTGTTAACCGTAACGCCCTTATCCGCTACCGAACCATTGATAGTTGCCTGCAGAACCGTCGCAAACAATGGACGCTTGACGACCTGATTGAAGCTTGCTCCGAAGCCTTGTACGAATACCAGGGGATAGATAGCGGCGTGAGCCGCCGTACCATCCAGGCTGATATTGAGATGATGCGCAGTAATAAATTGGGCTATGAAGCGCCCATTGTGGTGGTTGAGAAAAAATATTATACCTACTCGGATAAGAATTACAGTATCAATAACATCCCACTTAATAACCAGGATATGCAGGTGCTCAGCGAGGTAGCCGGTTTGCTTGGTCAGTTTAAAGGCCTCGGGCATTTTGCCGACCTTAACGAAATGGTTACCAAACTGGAAGACAAGATCTACAGCCAGAAAACACATAGCGTACCGGTGGTAGATTTTGAAAAAAATGACAACCTAAAAGGTTTGGAATGGATTGAGGTCATTCGCAAGGCTATCGTTTCTAAAAATACGCTATGTATCACATATCAATCGTTTAAGGCAAGAGAGGCCAGTACATTTTGTTTCAGCGCTTATTTATTAAAGGAATATCGTAACCGTTGGTTTGTGCTGGGCGTAACGCATGTAAGGAATAACCAATTACTTACGCTGGCGCTCGACAGGATCCAGACCGTTGAGATACACGCCGACAAATACATTGAAAATACGCAGGTGAACCTGGCTACTTATTATAATGATGTACTGGGTGTAACGAAGTCGGCAGGGCAACGCGATGTTGAAATTACTTTTTGGGTAGATGATAAAAACGCGCCTTACGTTATCACTAAGCCTTTGCATCACACACAAAAGATATTAAAGGTTACGGTGGACGGGACGATATTCAGCATAAAAGTGGTCATGAATTTTGAGCTGGAGCGCGAGTTGCTTGGCTTTGGGCCTAAATTGAAAGTGCTTGGTCCGAGGATATTGGTTAAGCAAATGAAAGACCTGCTTCGGAAATCATTGGAGCACTATACCGGTGATAGCCCGATTCCGCAGGGGAAGAATTTGAGTAGTTTGTTGAATTCGTGATATAAAATTTATATTAGTTTTATTATGATAAGCGAAAAAGAAACTACCTCCTTAAGTAAATTTTTAAGCCTGGTATTGCGTCATCAGCCCGAAACAATAGGTATCAATCTTGATGAACAAGGTTGGGTAGCTGTTGATGAACTGCTGCAAAAAGCACAGGCACATGGTAAAAATATAACGCCTGAGGTACTTAACCATATCGTTGAAACCAATGCAAAAAAACGCTTTGCGTTTGACGATACCGGGAAGAAAATTCGTGCGAGCCAAGGCCATTCAGTTGATGTTGAGTTAGGATATGAACCACAAATACCGCCCGATGTATTGTATCATGGCACCGGCAGCCAGTCGGTTGAGGCAATTTTACAAACCGGCCTTGAAAAAAGGAGTCGTCAGCATGTGCACCTGAGCAATGATCTTGAAACGGCCATTAAAGTTGGCCAACGACATGGTAAGTGCGTTGTATTAACGGTTGCCGCGGGAGAAATGCATCGTCAGGGACATAAATTTTACCTGTCGGAAAATAAGGTGTGGCTTACCGATTTTGTGCCAGCGAGTTTCATCGAAAAATACTAACCTTAAGGCCGGCAAATCCGAAATCGAACATCCGAATTCCGAAATCTAAATTTGACTTTTGTACCCGATAAGTCGAAACTTTATTTTTGAAAATGCTTGCAGATCATGTACCAAACCTGTTACATTTAGGAAATTGTAAACTGAAATGCCAAAACACATCCTGATTATTTACGTATTGGTTGCCTGCTGTATTATGGGCATTATGATTAACGCATTTGTAAAATGCTGGCTGAGCAAAAGAGCCGAACAACGGCGAGTGCTAAAACCGCTGAATGCTAATCGTTCCTGATTTTTAACACTTCAAATGAGCAGGCCCTGTAACTTAAGCAGGGCTTGCTGAAAACACCCATCTAATTGGGCCTGTTGTCTGGTGTAATCACAAGACTTATCAAACTAACTTCCAGTATTGCCGCAATTAATATCAACCGTTCAAGTGTCAGCGCTGTATATCCGAGTTCAAGCTTGCTATATGTGTTTTGAGAAATGCGAAGTTTGCCGGCCATATATTCCTGCGAATAGTTCCTGCTTTCCCTTAGCATCCTTATATTATCCGTAATCAGCTTAAGCCTGATTTTGATCTCTGCACGAGGCACGGCAATTGTTTTCATTTGTTTCTTAATAGTGTAATATTTATATAATTACGATATTTTCATGGCGGTAGATTTAGGAATACTCAAAAAGAGGAATATCAAACAAACTACCGGCCATAAAAACGGGCCATGAAGTTTTATCCTCATGGTTCGGTATTTATATAGGCTGGTAATGTTTATTTTCTAAAAAAAATGAAAAATAAAATTTATATTAGTCTTATAATAAGCTACTTGTCATGAAAGATGTGACTCCCCGAACTATTATTGCATATGTCATTATCGGTACCTATACCTGCTTAACAATAGTGGCGGTTATATATCCGGTTCTGGGGATCCGGTCATTTGACCTTGAGAAGTTTTCCGCCTACTTTTCAAAAATATCAGGAGCGTTCACCGGGCTTGTCGGGGTTATTATCGGTTATTACTTCGGTAAAAATGACAGCAGTCAAACAGGCTCTACGGGGCCGGAAGCAGGGTTAAGTAGCCCAACGCCTCCTAATCCTATGGCACCTCAACCTACGCCAGAGCCTCCTGTTTCACCTGTTCCAGAATCGGGTTCCCCATATTCGGTATTTGACGAGGACCAGCAAATAACAAACGAAAGGCGGTCTTCAAATGACAATGATAGGCTTGCCGGTATATAATGATAACGGTTTAATGCCTTCTTAGTAAATGCAATTTGTTGCTTGTTGGATGATTAGCAGGTTTTTATAGACCTTAAATAGCGTAAAAACCGAACGTTAAACGCGTATAAACACTATATAATCAGGGGATTTTTATCTTCAATTTTATCTTCTCTAATTAAAGTCTACCGGGCTGACTATCAATTTGTTTTTTTCTAATAGATAAGCTCGATCCGGAATATCAGCGCGAACTAATCAACAATCAAATTATATAAACCTTAATTTACAACCTATGTCTTTTTTATCAAACCTTTGGGACCATGTAAAATCCCTGTTCCACAACGCTTCGGGCGCTGTACACGAAATTATCACCGTGGCCGACAAAGTAGCCAACACCCTCAAAAATCTTGAAGCGAGCCAGGCCGGACAGTTCCTGGAAGCTACACTTGAGACCCTAGTGCCACCATCGGCAGTAATTGTAAATGGTATCAAATTATGGCTCCCTAAAATTGTTACTGAATTGAATTGGGCAGTGCAGGAAGACGGCAAAACAGATGAGCAAAAAATAGCTGATGCGGTGGGGTATCTTGCCAAATTGAAAGGTGTTAATCCTGATGCTTATGCCAGCCAGTTGAACACCCTGAATGCACTTATCCAAAAATGGATGTCAGATCAGCAAGGTGCCGGCCTTAACATTCAGCAGGCGCTCACCATAAGCCAGGTAAACCATAATCCCGACCTGGTTTCGGCTTAATATCATTACCGGCCAAATCTTATCATAGTACTGAAATCTTACGAAGTTTAAAACTTCGTAAGATTTCACCTTTCACCTTTCACCTTTCACCTTTCACCTTTCACCTTTCACCTTTCACCTTTCACCTTTCACCTTTCACCTTTCACCTATTCCGATTTTTTGATGATTTCTCTTACTATATCATCAAGTTCATCGGCTGATAATGTGAGGAATTTTAGCAGTTCGGCGGCATCAGGATTTTGAGCAACGTGATCGCTCAATAAATCGGCAAGGCCCATGATGCGGGCAACAGGAGCACGTACAATATGGGCCTGGGTCCAGGCAATTTCCTTTAACTGGATGTTCTGCTTTTCTACAGCGTCGATATGGCCTTTTAGTAAGGTAACGTCCCGTTCAATCAATATCCAATGGGTTGTTGCACCTGTATTATCCTTAACCGGAGATGCAGATCTGTGGCTCCAATAACGTTCGCCGTTTTTTTTATGACTTACAATTTCAACTTCAAATGCGCTATTTTGCTCAGCTATGGCGGATGTTGTTGGTTGCTGAAACGAATGATCTGTTTTTAATAAAATATCTATGTAGGTTCCGGTAACTTCATGCTTGCCGTATCCTGTTATATGGGTGAAAGCTTTATTAACGTAAACAATCTTTCGCTGATGGTGGCTATTGGCTTCGGCTTCAACAATTAATACGGCGTCGGTAGCGTAGCGCAATGCTGATTCGGTAAGTCTGAGCCATTGCTCTTCTTCTTTTTGGCGGGTAATATCCTGCATGGCGCCAATAACTCTTACCGGAATACCGGTATCTGAGTTTCTGACAATAAAAGCCCTGTCAAATACGTGCTTATATTTACCATCGGCACATAAAAAACGGTAGCTTAACTGCAGTAAGTTATCGCCATTTGTTAACGCCTTGTTTATTTGCTTGTTAATAAAATGCAGATCGGCAGGGTGAAGTTTATTTTTAAGCCATCTATTTACATCTCTAATCTCGGTTAGCTGGTGTCCAAACGTCCGGCTCATGCCATAGTTGTACAAAATAGTATCGTTAGCTATATCCCAATCCCAAATGGTATCACTGGTGGCCTGGGCAACTGTTTCATAACGGTTATTGCTTTGTTGCAAGCCATTAAACAGCATAGGCAACAATATGGCTACTACAATGCATAATATGATCAGGTTACTGGATACTGCTATCCATGACCCCAGCGAATACTGTAAACTAATGCCGTTTTTTAACAAATTGAAATGAATGCAAATGGCTACTGATATGCAAATGACTGCATTAGCATAAACAGTACGAAAAGGATGCTCTCCATGAAAAACCAGCAGGCAAAATATCGTCAGTGCCAATAAATACAACAATCCGGGGCCATACCAGCCAAGATAATAAAGCAAACCAACGGCAAGGAGGTATAACAGACCTATAAACCACGATTTGCGCGCCTTAACACTCATTCCTGGTAATAATATTGACGCAGTAATGCTTGCTACAATAAATATATCAAACCCTGCAAGTGTATATAGATGGCTAATTATACTCATGTAAACACCAGGTATCAGCGCAAAAAGAAACAGCGGGAACAGATATAACATCATGGTAGCAAACAATTTGTTGCTCCAATAATGTAAACCGTGCAGTTGAGATGTATCGCCCGAGCAGTTTTGGATAATAATGCTTTTATAAGCTTGCCAGATCTGCATCAGTTTTTTCGTGATATTAGAGAATATGTTGAACCGCCACTACAGTGCAGTATATGACGCGAGGTATAAAACGCGCGTTGCGAATCTGGAAAAAAATAAGGCATAGATGTGGTACCGTCAGTTTACTAAAATATTAAATAAACATATAGGTTGTACGCGCTTTTGGGATGTTGTGTAACAATATACTATTAAATTAAATTTAATTATTGCTGTTAATGTTCATAATGAGATATTTATAGCAATCAATTATTCGCTTTTTCTTCTGTTTATCTGACATTTAATGCTTTTTGATCGCGTAAAATTATGAAAAGGATAGTCATAATAGCATTTATTCTTATTGGTGGTGCTTTTGTTAGCAAGGGGTTTGCTCAGCAAACGAATGGTAATCTTCCGCGTTTGCTTATCAGATTGGATGATATCGGCATGAACCACTCTGTAAATATAGCCATGCTTAAAGCAGCGCAAACCGGTATGCCGTTGTCGGCCTCGGTACAGTTTGCGTGCCCATGGTACCAGGAGGCTGTTGAAATATTAAAGCAATATCCAAATGTTACTGTCGGCGTTCATCTCACGCTAACATCCGAGTGGAAAAACTACCGCTGGGGACCGGTAACAGGGCGCACGGCAGTGCCGAGTCTGGTTGATTCAAACGGATATTTTCCACAGTCAACACGGGCATTTGCTAAAAGCGGGTATAAACTAAGCGAAATTGAAGCCGAATTATCGGCACAAATTGAAAGGGCTAAAGCATCAGGATTGAAAATAACTTACATCGATCCGCACATGGGAATTATGCTCTCCACACCCGAACTGCGTGCCCTTACCGAAAAACTGGCGCGCAAGTACAAACTCGCTATATCAACCTTAAGTAGCGTAACTTATTTCGGCGAAACCTATAAAGAAATGTGGGGTGAACCTATCGCTACAAAAAAAGAGGCGTTTTTAGCTTATGTAAGTACATTAAACCCCGATAAGCCAAACATGATGGTACTGCATACCGCTACGCCCAGCCCCGAAATGGATGTACTGGTTGATATGAACAGCAATATGATGAACTCGAAGGATGGCAAGCCATTAACCAGCGTACATCGTCAAACTGAACTTAATGCTTTATTATCACCCGAGTTTGCGGCAATGATTGGCAAAAAGTTTCAGCTTATTAATTACGATCAGTTGCTTGCGGGCAAGGATATCAGTGTTCTTAAAGCAGTAGATAATAAATAGATCACCTTATTTTTTTGAAACAGCAATTATAACAATGCCGCCTATAACAAATATACCGCCAAGGTAAGGTGGCCAGTTAACAGTCTTTTCTCTATCGGCCGATACCTGTATGGGGCCGGCATCAATGATCTTTTCTTTTTTGGTGTAAGTGAAGCCCGTCCAGATGAGCATAGCCGCACCAACAACGATGAGCAGGATCCCGATTGTTTTGTTCATGGTTTTATAATTTGGTTATTTTTAAACAAATAGCTTTTTATAGCTATTTGTTTGCAGTTGTTAATTGGAGGGCATATAAAATTTTTTTGCGTTTAACTTTTTTTTAGATTAGAAGCCTGAATCCGGAACTGTATGCCGCGAGTTGGACTTTTCGCTAACAGCCTGAAAATTAATTACCTTAGATGCAAGATGATTTAATACTGGAAACCATATCGGTTACCAAAAACTTTTTTGGAGATAAGTCTTCGGGGGTTAATAACATTACCATTTTTATTCCAAAAGGAAAAATAACGGCGATAGTTGGCGAAAGCGGTAGTGGCAAAACTACATTATTAAACCTGCTTTACGGAACATTGGAACCTGATCATGGTGAAGTATTTTTTAAGGAGGAGCAGGTATTGAGCAGGGAGAAAGGGTTGCAGCATGCCCACAAAGTGATGCGGATGGTAACTCAGCATGATACAGATCTTGACCCTCGTACGTCTGTATGGGATACAATATGTGAAGGGTTGCCCGATGGCGATCAGAGCCAGGCCATTCACCTGGTTACCGATGCGTTAAATTTATTAAGTATTTATCCCATCAGGGAGATGCCTTTTGGTAAATTAAGCGGAGGCGAGAAGCAACGGGTAACTATTGCCAAAGCGCTGATAAGCCGCCCCGAAGTTTTACTGCTTGATGAGCCTTTTAATCAGGTTGATGCTACCTATCGGGAAGGACTACAGCATGATATCAGGTATATTGTAAAGGAGTGGGGGGTAACTGTAGTATTGGTGTCACATGATCCTGCCGAGATACTCTCTATGGCAGATGAACTGATTGTGCTTAAAGAAGGTGAGATAGTAGAAAACGGTAGCCCCGAACAGTTATATCATTCACCTAAATTGTTGTATACAGCTCAAATTTTAGCCAGCTGTACTCACCTAAATTCAACCCAGGCAAAGGTTTGCGGTATAAAAAGTAAACGTGGCGCTGTAGTGGTTTACGCCGAGCATATTAAAATAAGCGGTCTTGGCAGTAAATGGCAGGTTAAGATGGTATTGTTTAAAGGCTTTTTTGAAGAGCTTGTTATTGAGAAAGAAGGTATCACATTAAGGGTACTTAATTACGACAGGCGCAAATACCCGGTTGGCAGCAAGGTAGGTATCAGCATCAGTAAATATTTTGAATTTGGGAAGTGGGAGAGTTAATTAAAACTCCCGTCACTTCGCCACTGCTAATTCTCCGGTTTTTGCTTTCCTGTATTTCGATAAATTGATCAATAATACACTGCTCAATATCACAACCAATCCCGCAATCTGTATTAAAGTCACACGTTCGCCGGCAAAAATTACCCCGAGCAGTACAGCTATGACTGGGTTAACATAGGCGTATGTTCCAACTTGAGTAGCCGGTTTAACCTGTAAAAGCCATACATAGGCGCTGAACGCGGCTATTGAGCCAAATACTATCAGGTAGGCTAATGCGTACCAGCTTTGCGCAGGTATACTGTTCCACTGAACTCTTTCCACTTCGTTATTTAAAAAGCTTGCCGGTAAAAAGAATGCGCCGGCCGCAAGCATTTGCCATGCTGTATTTACAGATACCGAGCCTTTTGTGTTATAATGTTTTGAATATAATGAGCCCGAAGCCCAGCCAAGCGTGCCGAATAAAAGCAACAACATTCCCGGTAATTTTGATGACCCGTTTGCCGATCCCAATACATCCTCAATCTGATCGCGGAATAAGAGTATCACACCTATAAACCCTATGATAAGCCCGGCAATGGTACTTTTGCTTTTAAAGTTGGTGCTCCAGTTAGGTTTATCAAGCAACACAAACCAAATTGGCGGCGAGGTTACCATAATGGCTACCATGGCACTCGGCAGCGTTTGTTCGGCCCATATTACCGCGCCGTTACCTATTACCAGCAACAGGAACCCACTTACTGCAGCATGCAATATATTTTGTTTTACAAAAATCCTTTCCCCCTTAATAACGCACCACACCATTAACAATAAGCCAGCTGTAAAAAAGCGCAAGGCTCCCAGCAGTAATGGCGGAAAGCCGGCGACTGCCATTTTTATAAAAAAGTAAGTAGAGCCCCATACAATGTAAACGATGGCGAATGCTATAACAACTAATACAGGTGATGCAGATTTTGTGGTTGTGGGTGTCATGGTGTATTTATTTTTCGGGTATAACCAATTGTTGTTGTTCTTTTTTGGTTTCGAGTACTATGGTAGTGCGGGTACTCAAAATGTGGGGTATTTTGCTAAAATGGGTGCGCATTAAGTTCATCAATGAAGCCGAATCATAAGTGCGCACTTTTATCAGGTAGCAATCATCGCCGGCTATGTGATGTACTTCCTGCACTTCGGGTATTTTAGCCAGTTCGCTCGAGGTGGCATCACTTCCGGGCCCGTCGGCTGCTTTCATAAAAATGAAAGCCAGCATTTTTTGCTGCAGGGCTGCCGGATTAATACGGGTAGTATATTGTTGGATCACGTTTTTTTGCTCCAGTTTTTTTACGCGCTCCAGTATGCCTGATGGGGCCATGCCAAGCTCGCGGGCCAGATCGGCATTGGAGATGCGGGCATTTTCCTGCATCAATCGTAAAATTTGGAGATCGGTTTTATCTAAAATAATTTCCGGTTCGTTAATCATACAGTAATGTTCGTTATAAATTGAATAAAATTCAAATATTTATTAGTAAAATGAATTTAATTCGACAAAAGCATATTTATTGTGTTTAAACATCGTTTTGATTTGCGATGATGGTAGGCGGTATAACCCTGCTTTTGGTAATAAAAAGGAGGTTTTGGGGACGGTAGAAAATTTTTAAAAAAAATTTAAAATGTTTTTAAATCACAATCGTCTTTATCTTTAAAAGGAAAAGAAATTGACAACAGCGATAATGCCCCAGGACAAAAACAGCCACATCATACAAACAATTGCGTCGTATGGTAAAAGCCTGTTGGGATTTATTCGCCGGAGGGTAAAAAACGATGCCGACGCCGAGGACATATTACAGGATGTTTGGTACCAGTTTAGCGCTGTTATTAATTCTGAACCGATTGAACAAACCAGCGCCTGGCTATACCGGGTGGCCCGGAACAAAATAACTGACAAGCATAAAAAAAAGACGGAAACCCTGCTTGATGATATGCTGGCCGATGATGAGGATTATGACGATGAGGCACCGGACTTTAAAGCCATACTCCTTACCGAAGCTACTACTCCTGAAACCGAGTATTTGCGCAACCTTTTTTGGGAGCAGTTATTTTTTGCGCTGGATGAATTGCCCGAAGAGCAAAAACAGGTATTTGTTTGGCATGAGCTTGAAGATATCCCCTTTGAGGAAATTGCCAAACGTACCGGGCTAAATACCAACACCCTGGTATCAAGAAAAAGGTATGCGGTATTACACTTACGCAAACGGCTTGCCCAGCTTTACCAGGAAATTACAGAATATTAAAAATTAAGACATTATATAACATGAAACCATTTTTTTATAAAAGGCGATTTTTCTTCATCCCACTTGGGGTGATTGCCTGCCTGGCTGTTATCAGCTTTGTTGTGATGCAGCTTTGGAACCATTTATTACCCGATATTTTACATGTAACAGCCATTACTTACTGGCAGGCCATGGGCATATTTATACTATGTAAGGTATTGTTTGGCTTTGGCAAAGGCGGACCTAAAGGCGGAGGCGGCGCACCATGGATGCGCGGACGCATGGCCGAGCGTTTCAAAAATATGAGCCCTGAAGACAGGGAAAAATTTCGTGCCCAATGGGAAGACCGTATGTGCGGATGGAAAGACCGCGGCCATGGTTATGGCAGGTTTGACCGCGACTGGGACAATTTTAAAACTACAGCTAACGAAGAGAAGACAGCTGAATAAACCCAAAGCTTAAGACTTCGAGCAGAAAACTCATTGCTTTTTGCTTTGAGCTTTCTGCTTGAATTAATATTTATCTACCCTAAAAATAAATTACAATGGATGTACTGGTATTTGCAACAAGCGTACGGCAGAAACGGCAAGTGAGCCGGGTACAAAATCTGTTAACCAAAGTGCCCGCCATAGCCCAATGGAACTTTGATCTGGAAGATTGCGACAATATTTTACGTGTTGAGGCTAAAGATATTTCACCCCGTTATATCGAATCGCTGTTGCAAAAAGCAGGCATCCATTGCCAGGAACTGAGTTACTGATCAGCTATACATCCGTATAAGGATTGTAAGCATCATCAGGGTACCAGGTACCTGCAAACAAGGCATCTTGCCTTTTAATACGGCAGCGTTGTACATGATCGGCATCAATAAAGCTATGATGCTGATCGGGAGTGCCCCAATCCCCTCCCCATATCATTTTGTGGGCATGGGCCAGTTTACCTAAAAAAGCAAAGTTTGAATCCCATGAGGGATTGCCATGAACGTTAAGCACAATATCGCAGGCTAAGCCATAGTGGTGTACGCCCACTTTTTCTAATTTGCTTTTGCCTGTATCAAATAAATGCTTTTGCCGGGCCTGGCTGCGGTAAGTTTCAAATATCATCAGGTTTATGCCCTGATCTTTAGCGCCTGCAATAATATCAAAAACAAGTTGACGGGTAACAGGTTCAAGTAAGTTGGGATCGCTGATACACTCAACCGAATTGAACCTGCTATCTTTTGCAATAACATCCTGAAAAAAGTTTGACATAGCTGTAAGGAATAATCGTGAATAAATTAGGTTTTTTTGCTAATTTAGCTGATATTCAGATATTTGTCAATCCGTGAAAACACGGGGTGTAGGGGTAGGTGTTATTTTTTAGCCGGGCTGTTTATTTCTATCCAATAACCATCCGGATCCTGGAAATATAATTGCAGTACACCATCACCACGAAAAGTTGGTTCCTTACTATCACCCTTCCAGTTGGAGTAGGGGATATTCATTTGCTCAAGACTTTTTGCAAATTCTTTTACAGATGAAACCGTGAAGCAAAGATGTACCCCTTTAACTTGTTTTTCGTTACGTTCGGCCTGAATAACGTGAAGTTTTACATTGTTACCGAGGCTATACCATTGGTGTACGGTATCAGCAAACGGATTAGCAACTTTTTTCAAGTGCAGTACTTTGGTATAAAACTCGGTGCTTTTTTTAAGATTACTGGTGGTGATGGCTATATGATCAACCACAGGCGAGATATCAGTGCCACTTTGGGCTTTGCAAACCAAAGGTAAAAACACAGTTACAGCCAGCAGCAGTGTAGTAATTTTAACTGTTTTAATGATTGTTGATAACGACGTCATATTTTAGGATTGGTAATTTACTGGCCTAAATATATAGGTTTAGTATTGTGGTTTTAACAGTGCACAAATAAATTACACAAATCCATTCAATGAAAACTGAATATCAGTTTTTCTTCTTCGTGGTTAATACATTCGCTGTTGTGTACGTTCCAGTCGTTAATATCAATAAGGCCCGCATGGGTCTTGTAATGGCTGTCATCAACAGGGCATTTTACCACATATCCAACATCTCTTATCAGCACAATTATTGGCCTTGCACCGCAAACTTTGCAGCAGTTGCAATTAACCGACCCTGGTATATTTACATAACCCCTCATACTTCATCTGGCGTTTAATTAATTTTTAATTGCGATTAGTTATCAGGTCGTTCAACTTAATGAAGGTGTTTCTTCGTATTTTATCCCAAAAGGTTAATATTATACTAATTTAGAATAAAATCCTCCATAAAAATATATTACGTATAAAAAATGCATTAGGTTACTCACCCTGGCAATTTATTATATGTTTTGGGGTAATATTTATTTTGATCTTATTTTACCGGGATGTTTATGATAAATTTAAACATTGTAAAATAGCTATGGAGCAAGATAAATTATATAACAATTATACGGTTAGTGGCGGTAAATGGTTGCATATTGCTACTGTTAGTGTTTTATGGTTCGCGGTAATTTTGCAATTGGCCATAGCTATCCCCAATTATTTGCAAACAGGAAGAACCTTTGCCGGCACGTTGGTACAGCTATTTAGTTTTTTTACTATCCTTACCAATTTACTTGCAGCTTTGAGTATGATAGCTTTATTTAATATTAACAGCCGTTTGGGAAAATACTTTCTTCAACCTCGTGTTTTTAGCGCTATTGCTTTATATATTACTATAGTAGGATTGGTTTATAACCTGGTGCTTCGCAACCTGTGGCATCCTACTGGGTTATCTAAGCTTGCAGATGAGCTGCTGCATTCGGTAAATCCGGTTCTGTTTGTGGTTTATTGGTTGGTGTATATGCCAAAAGCAAATTTAAAATGGAGGCAGGCCTTAAACTGGCTTGGGTTTCCGCTCATCTACTCGGTGTATATATTTGTTCGCGGGAGCATAAGCCATTTGTATCCTTATCCGTTTCTTGATGTTGATAAATTAGGGATTCCCCAGGTTGCAATCAACTCCTTATTTATGCTTATCGCTTTTCTGCTTATTGGCTTTTTATTTGTTTGGATTAACCGGATCATGGCAAAACGTGAGTCCTGAATTAATGCCTGAGTCAGAAACCTTCACTGTAACATTCCTTTTACTACAGCTATGATTTTATCCTAATGGCATGATAAGTGGGTAAATAAATATATCTATTTAAAAAATAAATCATTTGCTATGAAATCCATTGTTTCACGCTCAATTGCGTTGTTGATATTAGCAGCCATGGGCTTTACAAGCTGTTCGACCGAGTACCGTGAACGTCGCAGGCATCGTCACGACGACAGGGTGCGGGTACACGAACGTGTAGTTGTACACAACTAAACAAAAGTAAATACAACAAAACAGGCCATACTTTATCAGCATGGCCTGTTTTGTTTATGGCGATTAAAAACCGGAACCTTTTTATCGGAAAATCAATCGTTCCAAAGGTGTTTGTGGTGAAGATTGTTTTCCAGTTTGTTTTTAATAAAAAGATCGTCTTTATGCAAAATGCAATCGCCGTGATTGATATCTTCTTCAGAAGTAACTTTAATGATACTGCCTGATATTTGTTCAACTATACTTGATAGTGTAAGAATTTCTGTGTCGGGTATTTGAACGGTTAATATTGCCATGGTAGATGATGTTGTTTTTTGATAATTCAAAAATATGGCAATAAAATTTACCTTGTGTTTTACGAAAGTAAAATTTAAATAACCTTTATTTTACAAATGTGTCAACAATATTAATTTGCGGTTTTAGTTACCAGTACCCAGTCGACAATAGTTTTAGCTTCTCCTGCTTTTATTTTATTGACCGAGCTTTCCGATATACCATAATATGGCTTGGTCACCTTGTTAACGCCACCCGGATAACCGCCCCCTAACGCGAAATTAAGAATGATGAATTTTTTGTTATCGAAAGCCCAGCGCCCGTATTTCTCAACCATAGCTTTGGTAACGGTGTAGGTAACTTTGCCGTCTACTTTAAAAATAAGGCTCTCCGGCGACCAGTCGACAGAATAGATGTGCCATTGCGTAACGTCAATACCTGCCGGGAAAAATACGCGTTTTGCAAGCGGGGTATTGCCAAAATAGTTAGGGCCGTGCAGTGCATGGCTAACCCAGCTTGAGTCGCCCACGGTTTCCATGATGTCAATTTCGCCGCAATCGGGCCATTTACCGTTGCCAAGCGCCCAAAATGCCGGCCATAAACCCGCACCTGAGGCCATTTTCATCCGGCATGAGGCTGTACCATATGTAAATTCCATTTTAGCACGCGTATTGATACGGCCGGAAATAAAATCATATTTGCGTTGTTCCTTACTGGTAAAACCCGGCTGATAAAGGGCCTTTAACACCAGGGCGCCGTTTGTAGCTCCTTCGTCTTTTCCATCAATCATATAAATGGTAGCGGCCGAGTCAACATAGGCCTGCTGTTCATCATTAACCGTGTTGCCCGTAACTTCAACGTTCCATTTGCTCCGGTTAAGGGCAGGTTTGTTAAAATCTTCAAAGAAAACAGTATCGGTTTTGGCATGCTTTTGCGCAAATACTTGCGGTGCTGTTAAAAGTGTTGCTGATAGCAACAGATGTTTTAATTTCATTTTTTGATGATGTGAGATGTGGGTTTAAAAGTATACAAATTGGTTGGCACGAATTTAGTATTTACCAATTGAGATCATAATTTTACAGTGATGTATCAGTTTTAAAATTAAAGGATACATTGACATTAATTATATTTATGCAAATACTCATTTTAAGGCCATGGGTAATAACACTGCAAACTTATATTTCAGGTCAAAAAAGGTTTCGTTAATAATATTGGCGGTAACGGCCCTCGTTTGTTCCAGAGTGCTATTCGTTTTTTTCAATGATCCCGAAGGCCCCAATCTTTTAATAATTATCGGCTTGGCTGCTGCTGTCTATTTGTTGTCTTGGGCGGTATACGTATTTGGCCCATTGAAAATAAATGGCTTTACGCGGCTTGTTGTGGTAATTTGTATTCAAGTACTACTGATTATCGGTCTCTATTTTTGTATGAAGTAATTTTCCGTCTCTCTTTCAGAAAGTCCATATATCGTTAGGATAAACTCCATCACCCGGAACGAAGAAAATATACCTCTCCCATAATTTTTAAGCAGAATCCATACCCGGTGCAATTTTACGCTTCAATTACCTTTACTTTTTTAAATTGCAGTCTTATATACATTTATATGCACAGTAGTGGCTTTTTAAAAGTACTTGCAATTATTGCGGTTATCAGTTTATTGTTTGACTGGTATGTTCACTCAGGTCTTAAAACCTTAACTGCCGATTGGCAATCAAACCTGTGGCGAAGTATTGTTTTGTGGGGATATTTAATCATCTCGATTGGGGTAACCGCTTTGTTTTTATTGGGATTCGGCGCCTTTACTACGGCAAACGGCATGCGTCCTTTTCACGAGTGGATGCTGAGCCTGTTTCTAACCTTTTTTATTACTAAACTGGTTTTTATAATTGTGTTATCACTGGGCGATCTTGGGCGTTTCTTCGTCGGGATTTTCAATAAGATCAATGGCTCAGGAAGTGTCAAGGGGCAAGCAGCTTTCCCTGGCAGACGTAAATTTATCAGCGAGATAGCGGTGCTTGTAGCTGCCGTGCCATTTACCTCGTTCTTTTATGCCATGTTTAAAGGCAAATACGATTACAAGTTGCATAAAACCACGCTTTATTTTGAAGATCTGCCGGATGCCTTCGACGGGTTTACCATCACTCAGCTTTCGGATATCCATTCGGGCAGTTTTGACAATACAGAGGCGATGCAGCGCGGTATCGATCTGGCAAAAGCTCAAAAAAGTGACCTGTTTGTTTTTACCGGCGATCTGGTGAATAACGCGGCCTCAGAAATTGAACCCTATATCGATAGGTTTGGACAGATCAAAGCGCCTTACGGGCAGTTTTCTATTTTAGGAAACCATGATTACGGAGATTATATTGTTTGGAACAGCGAGCAAGAGAAGGCTGCCAACCTGGATAAGCTTAAGCAACATCATAAAGCGTTAGGATATCGCTTATTGCTGGATGAAAATGTAACTATCGAAAAAGGTGGGCAAACTATCTCTCTCATTGGAATCCAGAACTGGGGGAGGGGCTTTATACAGGTAGGCGATCTGGATAAAGCGCTTCAGGGAGTACCGAAAGATGCTTTCAAAATACTGCTTTCACATGATCCCACTCATTGGGAAGAACAGGTGCGTTATAATTCAACCACCATTCATCTCACACTCTCGGGACATACCCACGGGGCGCAGTTTGGTGTGGAAATTCCCGGTTTTAGATGGAGCCCTGTAAAGTACCGCTATCTTGATTGGGCTGGTATTGCCAATGAAAAGAACCGGTATCTGTATGTTAACCGTGGTTTCGGCTTTCTGGCATTTTCGGGACGACTGGGTATCTGGCCGGAGGTTACCGTTATTGAGCTAAAGAAGAAGACCGTGTAGACTCATAAAGAAAATTGGTATTTATGGCAAGGTTTTTATGCTTTACTACGTAGCGTATTTAAAACCAAAATTATGGCAACCAACGATATAAAAAGAATAGGTAAACATGGTCCGCAAGCGCAACAGCGCAGTAATGCCTGGGAAGTGATGAGGCCTTTTGTGCATTTCGGTATTAAGGCTGTGACCGCTATGGCCCATACGCTGATTTACATTGTAAAACATATCCCCAAACCCGATCAGCTTAAACCACCCGAAAGAAAAAGTGATAAGGTAATTAAAATATAAATAGCAAACCCGGCAGTAAATGACCGGGTTTTTTATTGTAATAGCCCGAACCATTTAACAGAATAAAAAAATGGTTTATCGGCTCGCTAAAATTGAATAGTAGGGTTACTATCTACGCCTATATTTTTTATAATAATTTTTTACCACTTCTGATTGCTATAAAAGGTAACAGCCCTATCACAATAAGTGGAAAGGATAACATCATCAAAATACTGCCCCAGGTATGTCCCGGTTGCTTTGTGGCGAAGTGATGTTCTGCGCCTATGTATGCAATTCCGATACTAAAAAGTATCAGGATGAATCCGCGCAGTCTCAATTTCTGTACAATGTTCATGGGACTACTAATATATTGTTTCGGCAATAAAACGTAGTGATTGTTTTTTGACAAAAAAAAGAAAGACTTAAGTTTTCAGGAATCAAAAGTGCAGGCAAACGGCCTCCTGTTAGCTTTTAAAATCGTTTTACCGTTAATACACCCATATAAAATACCGTGTTTTCACGGATTGCGGCAATGTTTTTTAATAGCGACATTTAGATGTTGGTTAAAATGTACGCATACAAAATGCCATTGCTTATAACAGGCTGCTAACGTTGCCGATGTAACATTGAAACATATTTAAAACCTAAACCTTAACCTTGTCTTGCACCCGTCTGCCTGACGGGTGTTTTTTGTTTTATACCAGTTTTAATTAATAATCGTTGTGTAAGTGCTTTGTTGTTTAAGTAGCAATTTGTACTTACTTTCACCCTCAATGAATCATCTGTTTGCCGGTTATAAAACACTTCAAAAATTAATACTTCCTGCCCTGTTATTTTCTGCTACACTATCAAAGGCGCAGGTGTTTGGTGGCAACCCGCCATCAATAAAGTGGAAACAGGTAAACACACCACCGGCCAGGGTAATATTTCCGGCAGGGTTGGATTCAGCAGGGTTAAGGGTGGCAAATATCGTTCAGCAAATTAATGGCCTGGTAAGGCCAACAATTGGCTCTAAACAAAAGCAAATCAGCATTGTGCTGCAAAATCAAACTACCGTTGCCAATGGTTATGTGGGCCTAGCCCCTTTTAGGAGCGAGTTTTTTTTAACGCCCGATCAAAACAGCTTTGAAATAGGCAGTTTGCCATGGCCGCAGCAACTGGCCATTCATGAGTACAGGCATGTGCAGCAATACAATAATTTTAATGTAGGTCTTTCGCGCTTTCTCCGCATAATTTTTGGCGAGGGAGGGCAGGCGCTTGGTAACGATCTATCTGTACCTAACTGGTTTTTTGAAGGTGACGCAGTATTTAATGAAACCCTGGTGAGCGAGCAGGGCAGGGGAAGGCTACCTTATTTCTTCACCGGCTATCGTGCGCTATGGGCTGCCGGCAAAAACTACAGTTATATGAAACTCCGCAATGGCTCGTACCGCGATTATGTACCCGATCATTATCCGCTTGGCTATATGATGGTGGCGTACGGTCGCGAAAAATATGGCAGCGAATTGTGGAAGAACGTGACACACGATGCTGCAGCTTATCGAGGAGGGTTTTATCCTTTTCAATGGGCGGTAAAAAAATATACCGGCGAGAGTTTCCAATCTTTCTCAAATAATGGGTTCAGCTATTTTAAGCAGCAATTTGCTGAAGATGATACCCAACCCGCTGCCGAACGCAAAAGGCATTTTGATGCCAACAGGCAGTACCCGGCATTTGTGAACGATAGTACAATTATTTATGCCGAAAGTACCTATGATCATTTGCCTGCTTTCGTTATAAAAACCGGTAATAAGGAAGTAAAACTCAGCACCCGTTCTTATTCGTTGGATAGCTATTTTGATTATAACAACGGTAAAATAATTTATGCATCGTACCGGCCCGATTTGCGCTGGGGCTATCGAAATTATAGTGAGCTGATGCTGCTTGATGCGCAAACAGGTCAGGAGCATCGTATCACCTCAAAAGCAAAATACTTTTCGCCTGCTTTCAGCGCTGATGATAAACGTATAGTTGCTGTGCAGGTTGATCCATCTGGTAAAAGCCAGCTTCATATTTTAGATACCGCTGGGAAAGTACAAACAGAAATTCCGAACCCTCTGGGGCTATTTTATACTTATCCAAAGTTTTATGGCGACGATAAACTGATCTCGGCGGCCCGCGATAAGGAAGGAAAAATGGGGATAGCGCTAACAGAGATCGCTACGGGTAAGACAGCTTATATAACTCTGCTAAGTTTCCGCCCGATAGGCTTTATCGCCATAAAAAAAGATACGCTGTACTTTACCCAGACTGATGGTAAAAACGACAGGCTGTTTGCGATGATGCTTAATGATAGAAGCATTTTCGAGATGCTGCCTACCGGTAATTATACGGGATTAGGCTATTATCAACCGGTGGTAAGTGATGGTAAACTGGCCTGGGTTGGCTTTACTGCCGATGGGTATCAAATAAATCAGGCTAATAAAAAAGATCTGAAATGGATAGCCGCCGGAGGTGATTATGCACGTTACTTGCCCGATCTGGGTATCACAGCGCTGAAAAAAGACTCAGCGGCCAACCTGGTTGCAGGTATTGTTAATAAACCATTGCCGGTTACCAATTATTCAAAAGCGCATGGTTTGTTTAACTTTCACAGCATTATCCCTAACATCAGCGACCCTAATTATTCGTTCGCTATCACAGGCGAAAACGTCTTGAATACGTTTCAATCCGAGTTGTCTTTTGATTATAACACCAATGAAGGATATAAGCAATTTGGCTTCGATGCGATTTACGGGGCATTGTTCCCTTATGTTTCTGCCGGAGCAGACTACACGCTTGATAGGCGAAGTTTTTATAAAGGACAGTATGTTTACTGGAACGAAACCGCTGTGCATGGCGGTTTGCGTGTACCCTTAAACTTTAGCGAGGGCAAGCGTATAACCAGCCTGACCTTTGGCAGTGATTTGTATTTTAACAGCATAAACTTTCAGCAGGCATACAAAAACAGGTTTTCTGATAGGTCGTACAGCTATCTGAATAACTATATCAGTTTCAGTAATCAAACTCAGCAGGCGCAAAAAAACATCTATCCCCGGTTTGCGCAAAGCATTGGCGTTAACTATAAATCGGCAGTATCAGGCTCCGGCGCAACACAGTTGTTAGCTACAGGAAGCTTTTATTTCCCCGGTTTATTTGTGAACCACAACTTCGTGATCAGCCTGGCCCATCAGCAAAAGGGAAAAGATAATGTGATCAGTTTCTCTAATGATTTCCCTTTCTCTAAGGGGTATACTGCCGAAAATCTCGACAATATGAATAAGGTAGGGGTAACCTACCACTTGCCGATAGCTTATCCTGATGCCGGTTTTGGTAACCTTTTTTACCTGTTACGACTGCGTGCGGCCTTGTTTTTTGATTATACCCATGCTAATGCCGCTAACTTTTTTACCGATGGCAGCAGCTTTAAGCAAAATTTCCGCTCGGCAGGAGGGACGCTATATTTCGATACCAAATTCTTTAATCAAAACAGCATCACATTTGGTATCAGGTACAGCAGGTTGTTGGATGAGGATTTTTTTGGCGGTACCGGACGCAACAGGATTGAATTAGTGCTGCCGGTGACGTTTTTTTAATAGGTATCAAAAAGAATCGTCATTGCGAGGCACGAAGCAATCCCCTATTTGCAGAGTCGCTCTATATAGTTTGGGATTGCTTCGTGCCTCGCAATGACGATTCTTATATTAGCGCTATATTTATCTAAATAGCTTAACCGTTCGCCAGTCTTATCAATTCCTTAACCCGGTCAACGCCGGTAACATCAATGCTATATTCATCGCCTGCTTCGGCACTCATCATAATATGATCGTTATGAAATTTCATTTTGCTGGGTACCTTGATACGAGCAGATGAATGAACTTCTTTCGCGCCGGTAAAATGGATCAGATCGGCTACGTTGGCTTCACTTACGCCACTACCGGGCATAATGCTGATCCGGTCTCCGGCTTGTTCAACAAGTCGGTTTAAGTTGCTTGCACCTTCAATAGCTGTACTTTTACCTCCTGATGTAAGGACACGTTCGCAGCCCATTTCAATAATTTCCTCAAGGGCTTTATGCTGATCGGCGCACATGTCAAAAGCGCGATGAAAGGTTACGCCAAGTCCCCATTGCCGGGCAAGGCGCACCATTTCGGTGCAGCGTTCTATATCAATGGTGCCATCTTCATTAAGTATACCGATCACAACGCCGTCGCATCCGGCATCAATACAATACCTGATATCGGCCATCATGAGCTGATACTCCATATCATTGTACAAGAAATCACCTCCACGGGGACGAATAAGCACATATAGCTTAATATGGAGCAGACTACGGGCCATTAATATGGTGCCGTGAGAAGGGGTGGTACCGCCTTCCTTTAAATTTTCACAAAGTTCAACACGTACAGCGCCTCCCTCCTGGGCCGCCAGGGCCGATGTTACCGAATTAGCACAAACTTCGAGCGATACGGGTTGCATGTTTCTCTTTTATTTTTAGTTCATTGTTGGGTTCATAGCCGATAGATCATAGCAAAATCTATTCTTTAAAATTCTTTCGACAATGAACCATTAACTATGATCTGTGAACTTATTTATAATAACTCTTTCCTGGTATTAACAGGTCTTGTTGTTGTGCATTGCAAACGGCGTATGAAAAACCGCTTTGTATAGCGTAAGCACCATATTCGCCTTTTTTGTTGATAGCCAAAAAGCCTACCTGGATTTTCTTAGCGATCTCGGGTTTTTTGCGGATAATGCGGTTTACAGCTTCCTTACATGCATCCTCAGGTGATAAGCCCTGACGCATCAGTTCTACTACTAAAAAGCTGCCCACATTACGGATCACTTCTTCACCAACACCGGTTGATGTAGCGCCGCCAACTTCATTATCTACATATAAACCAGCACCAATAATAGGGCTGTCGCCAACGCGGCCATGTAGTTTAAAGGCCATGCCACTGGTAGTGCAGCCGCCGGATATATTGCCTTTGGCATCAATAGCCAGCATACCAATAGTATCGTGGTTGTATTTGTTGCCCGGCTTGCCACCATTTTCGATATTCATTACGGGGCTGTATTGAGCTTTTTTAAGCCATTCTTTCCAGATCTTTTCAGATTCCGGAGTTAAAAGTTTTTCTTTTTTCATGCCCTGCTCAACAGCAAACTGGGTTGCGCCTTCGCCAACCAGCATTACGTGAGGGGTTTTTTCCATCACCAATCGGGCTACAGAAATAGGGTGGGCGATATCTTCCATGGCAGCCACCGAGCCACAGTTCCCAAACTCGTCCATAATACATGAGTCGAGGGTAACGTGCCCGTCGCGGTCTGGTAAACCTGTTCTGCCTACGGTATGGTTGGTAATGTCTTCTGATTCGGGGATGCGTGCTCCGGCTTCAATGGCGTCGAGCGCGCGGCCTCCTGTTGATAATACTTTCCATGCCCCTTTATTGGCAATGATACCAAAATCCCAGGTGGAGATAACGATAGGATAACCGCCCTCGGGTTTGGATATGACAGTTTTTGCTATGGCAGATTGAGAAAGCGCTGCAAGTGAAGCACCTGCAGCCGATAATTTGATGAACTTACGGCGGTTGTACATAGCGCTAATATATAAAAAACAGACTTAAGTCCCGAGTGGTAAGTCTTAAGTCGAAAGTCTTTAGTTCTAAGTCGAGATTATATCATTATAAAAGATGAAGGCTCTTGACTAAAGACTTTCGACTTATGACTTCCGGCTTTAAAAGCGTTATTCAAAATCGCGCTGGCAGTTAAAACAATGCCAGGCCTTGCGGCTGTAAAAGGGGAATATCATCATCAAAAATGATATGATGGCTGTTAGCCAGTGAACCCGTTTTTCGGTTGCGGAACCATAGCGTACGTTGGTTGAGCCGCAGTATGGGCAGATCACGGCATTAAGCGTTTCGTCATCAATTTCTATATGGTCCTGGTCATGCAGATCGCCTTCTGCAGCTAAAATTTCACGGCAGCGTTCCAAGTCGCGCTCAAATATTTTTAGTTTAATGCCACCCACCGCCTGGTTGTAAAGCGGATTTGAACCTATGGTATTTTCATCAGCGATAAAGCAGGGGATGCCATAGCCCTCCAGTTTGGTACGAATGATGTGCGCTAACATCACATCGTAATAGGTTTCAAATGTTATGATCTTTTCTTCGGGTTCAGCAGCCATATTGTAGATAAATATTGATCAAAGGTAAATTGTTTTTTATTTAATTTGGACGCCATGAATCGCATCGACCGAATATCAGCTATTTTGATCCAATTACAATCACGCCGGGTAGTAAAGGCCGGTGATATAGCCGAAAGGTTCGATATAAGTCTTCGCACGGTTTATCGCGATATCAAAACACTTGAGGAAGCAGGGATCCCCATTATAGGTGAAGCCGGTGTTGGTTACTCCATAATGGATGGTTACCGCCTGCCCCCGGTTATGTTTACCCGCGAGGAAGCCACCGCGTTTTTAACCGCCGAAAAGTTTGTTGAAAAGCTTACCGATACATCTACTATGGCGCAATATCAATCTGCCATGTATAAGGTTCGGGCTATTCTGAAATCGTCAGAAAAAGATGCATTGGAAAACCTTGACGGCAGTATTGAAGTTTTGAAAAGCCATAGCCAGAAGCGGGCCGGAAATATTGATCACATCCAAACTATTTTAGATTGCATAGTTTGCAAAAAGATCATGTGTATTGATTACTTCGCTGCCCACTCACAGGAAAATACCAAGCGCGAAGTTGAACCGGTAGGTGTTTTTTTCCTGGATAGTTTCTGGCACCTGATAGCTTATTGCCGCCTGCGTAATGACTATCGCGACTTCAGGATAGACCGTATCAAAAAACTGTTGGTTACCGAAAAAAGTTACGTCAATAGCAAACACCCTACCTTAAAGGATTACATTGATAAAATGGCCTGCGAAAAACAACTTGAGCAGGTGGTGATAAAAGTTGATAAAGAAATTCACAGTTATCTTGACCATCAAAAATACTACGGTGGTTTTGTATCTGAAAAAACTATCGGCAACAAAATTGAAATGACCTTTTTGACTATTTCGTTAGAAGGTTTTGCCCGTTGGTATATGACCTTTGGCGATCGTGCGGAGATCATCAAACCTGATACCCTGCTGCAACGTGTGCGCGAAATCACCTCGACTATAGCCCAAAAAATAAAATAATTTTCATTCTTTTTTTCCTGCTGACATAAGGCTGTCACCAGGGCGCTGTTACTTTGTTTCATAATAGCAAGGACGGGACCTGTATTGGTTATGTTTTTGCTGGTAATTTAAACCATACACTTATGAAACATTGGATAGTTGTTGTATCAAAAGATCACATAAGCCGCGGTATTTCCGGAGGATTTATCCAGGCCAATCACGGCAAGCTTGCACCGCTAAAACGTATGGCGGTTGGTGACTGGGTAGCGGTGTATTCGCCTAAGCAAAAAATGAACGGCGATGAGCCTCTGCAGGCGTTTACAGCCATTGGCCAGGTGAGGGATGAGGATATCTACCAAAAACAAATGGCCATTGACTTTACCCCATATCGCCGCAACGTAAATTACTACGAATGTGCCGAGGCTCCCATCGCCCCAATGATTGATGAACTCGATTTTATCACCAATAAAAAAGCCTGGGGCTATAACTTCAGGTTTGGATTTTTTGAAGTTCCCGGCGCGGATTTTGAGAAGATAAAAGAGCAGATGATAATCGAAGATAAACCACTATTAAATAAAGCTACATTATGGAAAAACTAACAGTAAATGTGCAGGTGAAATTTAAAGCACCTATCGACAAAGTTTGGCAGGGATTAACAGATCCGGCCATGGTAAAGGAATATTTTTTTGGTACCAATCTGGAAACGAGCTGGAGGGTAGGGGAGCCCATTAAATTCAGCGGCGAATGGAATGGACACAAGTACGAAGACCACGGAACGATACTTGATATTGACCCGGGCGCCTTTGTGAAATATAGTTACTGGAGCAGCATGAGCGATACCGAAGATAAGCCTGAAAACTACGCCAACATCACTTATAACCTTACCGAAAATAACGGCGAAACAGAGCTGACGGTTACCCAGGATAACGTGAAAAACGAAGAAGCTAAAGCACATTCTGAACAAAACTGGACAGGGCTTTTCGAAGAATTGAGGAAGTTGATAGAGTAGTTTGTAAAGTTAAATAGATAGTTTATATAATTACTATAATTATTTGACTAAAAATTAATTATAAATAGATATAATAAATAGTAATGACTCCATTTATGGATAAAGCAACAATAAAAGGCTTCTTTTTAGTCGGGATTTCGGTGCGTACCACAAATCAGAACGGGCAGGCGATGAAAGACATTAGTGGGCTTTGGAACTGGTTTATGAGTGAACATGTTTTGCAGCAGGTAGTAAATCGCCTCAGTGATGAGATTTATTGTGTTTACACCGATTATGAAAGTGACAAGGATGGCTTTTATACCACAGTACTCGGTTGCAGGGTTGCCACAAAAGATAATATTCCTGAAGGCTTGATTTGCATAACGGTTCCTCCCGGAAGTTACAACCGGTATGTAGCTAAAGGCGCGCTGCCACAGGCTGTAGGCGAAACCTGGCATCAGATCTGGACAAGCGATATCGACAGACGGTATATGGCCGATTTTGACGTTTATGGCGATAGGTCAAAAGATCCTTCGAATGCAGAGGTTGAAGTGTTTGTTGGGGTGAATTGATATTGCCATTCACGTTATTGGTGGCATTTCTGGTGCAGAGATGACTTATGCCAATTGGCTAAAAAAGGGTTACAGAATTTTCTGTAACCCTTTTTTAGCCATAGATCATAAAAGAGATTATCTGTTAAAAGTCAATCGTTTACCGGGTTTATCTTCAATAAGGCTTCCGTTAGCGTAAGCAAGATTTCCTGATATCAATGTATAGGCCACCTGCGAACGGAATGTATTGCCTTCAAACGGGCTCCAGTTACATTTATACAGGATATTGTTCTTATTTACGTTCCATGGTTTGTTCAGGTCAACCAGTACCAGGTCGGCCCAGTAGCCTTCACGGATAAAGCCGCGTTTTTCAATTTGGAAAAGCGTGGCCACGTTGTGTGCCATTTTCTCTACTATCTGTTCAAGGCTTATTTTGCCATGATGATATAGCTCAAGCATGGCCGGTAAAGCATGCTGAACCAGTGGCCCGCCAGAGGGTGCCTGTAGGTAAGGCTGCTCTTTTTCCTCAATAGTATGCGGAGCATGATCGGTAGCAATAACGTCAATCCTTCCGTCAAGTACGGCCCGCAAAATTCCATCACGGTCCGCCTCTGTTTTTACTGCCGGGTTCCATTTAATGTAATTGCCTTTTGTGTCATAATCGGCATCGGTAAACCATAGGTGGTGGATGCAGGCTTCGGCGGTAATACGTTTATCTTTTAATGGAATTGTGTTGTCAAAAAGATGCGTCTCGCGCTCGGTTGAGATATGTAAAATATGCAGGCGCGTGTTGTGTTTTTTTGCCAGCTCAATAGCCATTGATGATGACAAGTAACAAGCTTCGGCGCTCCTGATTTTTGGATGCAAACGCACAGGAATATTTTCACCAAGCAGTTGTTTGTAATGCGCAAGATTACTCTTAATTGTTGCCTCATCTTCGCAATGCGTGGCGATCAACATTGGCGACTGCGCAAACAGTTTTTCGAGCGTGTTCGGATCGTCAACAAGCATGTTCCCGGTAGATGATCCCATAAACACTTTGATGCCGCAAACATTGCTGGTATCGGTGCGCAAAACCTCATCTAAATTGTTGTTGGATGCACCCATGAAAAACGAATAATTGGCCAGCGAATTTCGCGAGGCGATCTGGTATTTATCCTCCAAAAGTTCCTGGGTTAACGTGTTTGGAACTGTGTTTGGCATCTCCATAAATGAAGTAATACCACCTGCTACAGCAGCGCGAGATTCGGTATAAATATCGGCTTTGTAAGTCAGGCCCGGCTCACGAAAATGTACCTGGTCGTCTATGCAACCAGGAAGCAAATGCAAGCCTTCGGCGTTGATCACTTCGTCGGCTTGCTGATCGATCACTGAGTCGATTCGATCTATCAAGCCATCTTTAATTAATACATCGGCAACGTATTGTTTATGTTCGTTTACTATAGTGGCTGCTTTTATTAAGATTGTAGACATATTATGGATTTCGGATTTGGGAATTTCGATTTCGGATTTATTTTTCAGTAGGTCAAACTTACGAAGTTTTTAAAACTTCGTAAGTTTCGGCTTAAAACATCAATTACATTTCAGCAAAAGTTTCTTCGCTTGGGAACTCTCCCAGGCTCCTGTAAATGGGGTTGCCGCTCACCTCACTATCCTCAACCGCCCATTTAGACATAGCGTACATCACCGGCCTTAAACCCATGCCTGTTTCACTGAGGCGGTAGGTTACGTAAGGAGGTACAACCGGCTTGGCTTCCCGTATCAGCAGGCCATCGGCTTCCAGTTGTTTCAGGTGCTGGATCAGCATTTTTTCGGTAATGGTCGGGATTGATTTTTTTAATTCGCTGTAGCGTTTACTACCGGTGAGCAAATGAAATAAAATGATCGGTTTCCAATAACCGCCTATCCGCTCCATCACATAAGTTACCGGGCATTCCTTAAAGGCATTTTGTTTGTTTTCCTGTATGGTCGAGCTTTCTTTTATCGCAGTCATGATGATACATACTTTAGGGTAAGTACTTGTAAAAAAGTAAGTACAAAAATACCTTTGCTTTCAATAAAAACAAAACACATTATGAAAATTATAGTAACAGGTTCAACAGGAAATATAAGCAAACCCTTAACACAAACTTTAATTGCCGCAGGGCATAACGTAACAGTAATTAGCAGTAGTGCCGATAAAGTGGCAGACATCGAAGCGCTGGGAGCTACAGCAGCCATTGGTTCACTGGCCGATACCGATTTTTTGGCTGAAACCTTTACAGGTGCCGACACGCTTTACGCCATGGTGCCACCAAGTTTCATTGCCGAAAGTTTAAGAGCATACCAAAATGAAACCGGTAAAAGTTATGCCGAAGCCATCAGGCGTTCGGGTATAAAAAAAGTTGTCGCGTTAAGCAGCATCGGAGCGCATTTAGATAGTGGCGTTGGCCCTATAAAAGGGATCCATGATGTGGAAGGTATTTTGAGTGAAGTAGATGGTGTCGCCATCAAATTTATTCGCGCCCCATTCTTTTATATCAACTTCTACAGCAACATTCCGCTTATTAAACATCAGGGTATCATCGGCTCAAATTACCCGGCAGATGCAAGACTGATCATGGTACATCCCAAAGATATTGCCGCAGCAGTGGCCGAAGAACTGCAGCAGGATTTCACCGGCAAAAGCGTTCGCTACATTGTAAGCGATGAGTCGACTCCTGGTAACGCGGCAGCTGTTTTAGGTGAAGCCATTGGTAACCCCAATTTACCATGGGTTGAATTTACCGACGAGCAGCTTGCAGAAGGCTTGCAGCAAGCAGGCGTTCCACCCGAAATGACCCGCAACTTTGTTGAAATGGGTACCGCCGTAAGGAGCGCGAAAATCTGGGAAGATTATGATAAGCACAAGCCGGCTGCTAAGGGTAAAGTAAGTTTGCACGATTTTGCAAAGGAATTTGCGGCGGTTTATAATGCTTAATACAAGCAGGTAGGTAAAACCATGTCATTGCGAGGAACGAAGCAATCGCACGGAAGCAAAGCGACTCTATATAGCATGCGGTTGCCACGCTTCGCTCGCAATGACATGGTTTTATTTATTCTTGATCCCTGACTCCAGATCACTGCCACGCTTACACAATCATCCTGTTTCTTGATTCCTGCCATCTTGTTTTCCAAAAAATCCTGACATCGCCGTGTTTTCCGGGCATTGTTCCTACTTCAACAAAAAGCCTATCTTTGCGGCATGGCAGTAACCTTTGAAGATTTTAAATTTAACCGGCAAATTTTAAACGCGATAGCCGACGCCGGTTATACCGAAGCTACGCCTATACAGCAAAAGGCTATTCCGCCGATAATGAACGGGCAGGATGTAATGGGCATAGCACAAACAGGCACCGGAAAAACGGCTGCCTATGTATTGCCTATTCTCATGAGGTTGAAATACGCCCAGGGCGAACATGCCCGTGCGCTTATCATTTCGCCAACCCGTGAGCTGGCCATGCAGATTGAAGAAAATATCAAGGCATTTGCAACTTATACCGATCTGCGGGTTGTTTTATTGTACGGAGGTATCGGGCCTAAAACTCAAATTGAGCAGATAAAAAAAGGTGTTGATATCATTGTGGCTACGCCGGGCAGGTTTATGGATATTTACCTTGCCGGGCATATCATGACCAGGCCTTTGCAGGTATTGGTGCTTGACGAAGCCGATAAGATGATGGATATGGGCTTTATGCCCCAGATAAACCGTATACTGGAAGTGGTACCGGTAAAAAGACAAAACCTACTTTTCTCGGCTACAATGAGCGAGAAGGTACACCAGCTTTCGGCTAACTTCCTGGAGTTCCCGACGGTTATTGAGGTTACCCCGCAGGCTACTCCCGCACAAACGGTTAACCAGCACTTGTACCACGTGCCCAATATCAAAACCAAAATAAATCTGCTCAAAAGATTACTCGATAACGAAGGTGATATTACCAAGCTTATCGTTTTTTGTAAAACCCGTGCGGTAGCCGAAGATGTTTTTAAATTCCTGACCCGCAAGTTTGGCGAAGAAGAGGTGAAAGTCCTTCATGCCAATAAGGGACAAAATACACGTATCAACTCTATCAACTCGTTTAAAAATGATGATGTGAAGATATTGGTGGCTACTGATGTGGCCTCACGCGGTATTGATGTGAGCGATGTAAGCCATGTGATCAATTTCGATGTACCTGTGGTTTATGAAGATTACGTACACCGGATCGGTCGCACAGGCCGTGCGCTGCAGTCCGGCGAGGCTATTACTTTCGCTACGCCATCTGAAGAGTATTATATCCGCAAAATTGAAAAACTTATCAAGCAAACTATCCCTGTTGATAATATCCCCGATGATGTGTTTATAGAGGAAACCCCTTATGAGGAACGTCAGGATCAGGCCCGGGAGATAGATCTGCAAAAACGCAAGGAAGATCCGACTTTTAAAGGAGCTTTCCACGAAAAAAAATCGCTCAACCAGCGTAAAAAGTTTGATGCCAATAAGGATAAAGCTAAATATGGCTCGAAAGCGGCAAGGCAAGGTTCAGGCCGGTCATCTAAAAGCAAAAAACGACACTAAGCCCAATCAATGAAATTCAGATTTACCCCTTTAAATTTTTTTACCGCTTTTTTGGTAGCGGTGGCAGCCTATGTTTTTATTTATGGAGCAGGTATTGCCGGGCGTCCGCTTGAGCATTGGGGTGGCACAATCGGCTGGATCTTTTTATTGTTTGCCTTTGTGGTTTTTGTGATCGACATCATGTTCCGCAACTTTTTTATCGAAACCAAAAAGATATGGATGGTGGAGACATTCTTCATCGTCCTGGTTATAATTATATTCTTACTTGTTAAATAAAATTTGAAATGAAAACCGCTGAAATAAAGCTTACAGTTACGCTTGATGACAATAACGTTCCTGAACATATCCTTTGGGAATCAACCGACTCTACCAACAAAGAAGCATTGCCCGTAAAATCAATGATGCTTGCCCTGTGGGACCAAAGCTATAAAAACACTCTACGTATTGATCTTTGGACGAAGGATATGCCTGTTGATGAAATGAAACGCTTTTTCTATGAAACCCTGCAAACCATGGGCGACAGCTTTTTACGCGCAACCGGCGAAAAAAACATTGTAGAAGACCTGCGTGACTATTGTGCCCACTTTGCCGACAAAATGGAAATCACACAAAAATAACAACCTAATATGCGCCTTAGCTCAATTTTATCATTTGTAGGCTTTGCCCTGCTATTTGCTGCAACCTATTGTCCGCTTTTACGGGTATTCCATGTAACCAGCTGGAATATTTATAAGCTTAACCAGCCTTATGGCCTGGTGCTTTTACTGGTAGCCGTTGTTGGTATCATTGTATCGTTCCTTAACCAGGCTAAGATCATGCGCGTGGCTGCCTGGCTATCAGTAGTACTTGTTGTATTGCTACTTGCTGCTGCAATAATGAAAGTAAATTCGGCTTTCAGCTTTATTCCGTTTAAGGGGATTAATAAGTTTTTAACCAGCCAGCTTAAATTTCAATGGGGTTGGTATGTGATGTTTGCCGGGCCTGTTTTAGCATTAATTGGTGCTTTAAGCAGTAAGCCAAAAACATTTATACCTGTCGCTGCAGATACTGCTGCAGCTAATTAATACTCTCGCCGTGTTTAAAAAAAGCTGTAACTTTTACATTATAGCTTTTTTTAAACATATTTGTAATTCAGATTAATACAAATACTTGATGTTGAAATTTTCTTTCCGCCAGCAGGTTTTAGCGGGCTTTGTGGTATCAATTATCCTTGTTTTTATAGTTGGCATCCTGTCGTTTAACAGTTTACGCCAATTTGAGGACGATAATACCTGGGTTGAGCATACCCAAAAAGTTATCCATACATCAACTGGTTTGCTGCAGGAGTTAATCGATGCCGAAACAGGCATGCGCGGTTATGGAGCCACCAGTAAAAAGGTATTTCTTGATCCGTACAACGCCGCTTTACCTAAAATTGCGGAAGACCTGAGTACCTTAAAGGACATGGTTAGGGATAATCCGGTACAGGTTAAACGTGTCGATTCGATAAACAAACTGGTAAAAGAGCAATTGCTGATTCTTAAAACCAATATCGAAACCCGCGAAAGCCAGGGGCTTGATTATATGGTACAGCGCAATATGTTTTTAAATGGCAAAGAAAATATGGACCAGATCCGTATGCTCATTGACCATATGACAAATACCGAAGAGCGCTTGCTCAGCAATAGGAAAGAAAGCTCACAGGAGGCATCTACATTTGCTAAAATCGTAATTGCATGTGGCTCATTGATCTTCCTGATTATTATCCTGGTGCTGTTCTTTTATATTCAAAAAACTTTTGATCAGCAAAAGAAGATCGAGGAAGAAATTAGGGTTGCCAATATCGAGCTGGAAAAGGTACTTGCCGATAACGAAGCAAAAAACTGGCTGCTTACCGGTATAAGTCAGCTTAACGAAAAAATGCAGGGTCAGCAGGCTGAAAAAGAACTTGCCGGCAATATCATATCCGAAATTTGTAATTATACCGAAGCTGCAGCAGGTACTTTCTACCTGTATAATGAATCGGTAGATCGTTTGGAGTTTTATGCTTCATATGCTTTCCAAAATCCCGATTTTCTTAAAAAAACGGTACAACTTGCCGAAGGCTGGTTAGGCCAGGTTGCAAAAGATGGTAAGTCGGCTGTAATAAAAGGTCGGGTGAATGATAGGTTGGAACTATCTTCATCAATTATCAGGTCCGAATTATCAGAAAGTTTCATTGTACCGTTCTTCTTTGATAAAAAGCTGAAAGGCGTAATGGAGGTTGCTTTCAATGGCGAACTTGCCAATAACGATAAACAGTACATCATTGCTGTTACCGACTTAATCGCGATAGCTGTTAATACTTCACAGGCGCGCACCATCATGCACGACCTGTACGAAGAAACCCAGCAGCAGGCCGAGGAACTGGAAGCACAACAGGAAGAGTTGCGTGTTACCAACGAGGAGCTTGTTCAAAAAACAGAAGAACTACAGGCTTCAGAAGAGGAACTTCGCGTACAGCAGGAAGAACTGCGTACCACTAACGCCGAACTGGAAGAAAAAGCCAGCCTGTTAGAAGAAAAGAACCAGGCTATTGAGGAAGCCCGTCAGGCTATCAATCTTAAAGTTGATGAGCTGGAAACCACGGGTAAATATAAATCAGAGTTTTTGGCCAACATGAGCCATGAGCTGCGTACACCACTTAACAGTATCCTGGTATTGGCGCGTATCCTTAAAGATAACAAGCCGCTTAACCTTTCTGAAGATCAGATCAAATATGCCAGCGTGATCTTCAATGCAGGTAATGATTTGTTGACGTTGATTAATGATATCCTTGACCTTTCAAAAATTGAATCAGGCAAGCTGGATATGCAGAATGAGGATATTAAGGTTAGTGATATTGTTGGCGATATGGAAATGCTGTTTGCCGAAGTAGCCAGCAACAAAAAAATCCATTACACAACTAACATAAGCAAAGAGCTGCCGCAAACCATATTTACCGATAAGGTGCGTATTGAGCAGGTGATCAAGAACCTGTTAAGTAACGCCTTTAAGTTTACCGGCGAAAATGGTTCAATCTCCATAAACGTTAGGCCGGGAGTTAACGACAGAACTATCAGCTTTGCTATAAAAGATTCTGGTATCGGAATCCCTGCCGAGAAGCAGAAAGTTATTTTCGAGGCATTCCAACAGGCCGATGGTTCAACAAGCCGTAAATATGGTGGTACGGGTTTAGGTTTATCAATAAGCCGTGAACTTGCTTACCTTTTGGGTGGCAGCATAAGCCTGAGCAGTGAACCGGGCATTGGCAGCGAGTTTGTACTTACTGTACCTTACCAGGCTAAACTGGTAGCTATTGTTGAGGACGCGATATTACCAACAGCCGAAACCTTTAAAGCCACTGCCGAATTTTTAGCGCCGGTTAAAGCCGCGCAACGCGAACCAGGCAGAGAGCCTTTAGTAGTAATTGTTGAGGATGATAAAAACTTTGCCAACATATTACAGGATTACGCTCGTGATCATGGTTATAAATCGGTAATGGTTTATGAAGGCACCCGTGCGGTTGAAATTGTTAAAGAAGCCAAGCCCGATGCTGTGATATTGGATATTATGCTGCCGGGTAAAGATGGCTGGCAGATATTGAAGGAGTTAAAGAACGATGAAGATACGATGCATATCCCTGTCCACTTGATGTCGGCGGGGGATGCTGCTGCAAACCGTGTGCGCAGGGAAGGTGCCATTAACTTCATGAAAAAGCCGATCAATACCGAAACGCTGGATAAACTTTTTGCCGATATCATGGTACAAAGTGGTACCAGATTTAAACAGATCCTGTTGGTTGAAGATCACAAGGCCCAAAGCCAGGCCCTGAAAGACTTGATGCAAAGCCAGGGCATCACTGTCGATCAGGCATTTGACGGTGAATCGGCATTCAGGATGCTGCATGAAAATGAGTACCAGTGCGTGATCCTTGACCTTAACCTGCCTGATATTTCAGGTTTGGATTTGCTGGATAAGATCAAAGAGGTCGACCGCTTTGCTTCGTTACCGGTTATTATCAACACTGCTATGGAGCTTGATAAAACATCGGTTAACAGGCTGATGCACTATGCAAATGCCATGGTGGTTAAAACCAACAAATCATCCGACAGGCTTATTGACGAGGTTAACCTGTTTCTGAACAAGATTAGCGAGAGCTCGAATACACAGCCACAACAAGCATCGCCGGCAGTTCCGGTTAAGCCTAAGATTATAACCAAGAGCAAGGATGCCATTAAAGGCAAAAAAGTGCTTATTGTTGATGATGATATGCGTAATATTTTCGCATTGAGCAGTGCCCTGCAAAGTTATGACCTGAACGTAGAGATTGCGAACGATGGGGAAGAAGCTATAACCAAGCTTGAGGAAATAAAAGATATAGATATTGTGCTTATGGATATCATGATGCCTAAAATGGATGGCTATGAAGCTACAAGGCATATCCGTAAGCAAAACAAATGGGCTAAGCTGCCCGTAATAGCATTAACTGCAAAAGCAATGAAAGACGACCGCGAAAAATGTATTGCGGCCGGCGCTAACGATTATATCACCAAACCGGTTGATATGGACAGGTTGATTTCGTTGATGCAGTTGTGGCTTGAAAGTTAATTATGGATACAGCGCAGGGAATCATATCAAATGCACAGGTTCAGGAACTTATTGATATTGTAAGAAAAGTTCACGGGTTTGATTTTTCGGGTTATACCAAAGCATCATTAAAACGGAGGTTAACCCGTATCATGCTGCTTAATAAGTTTGAGTTTTACGACCTTAAGCATGTGCTTATTAATGACTCGGATTTTT
This sequence comes from Mucilaginibacter endophyticus, assembly GCF_003351025.1. Classification (GTDB taxonomy): domain Bacteria; phylum Bacteroidota; class Bacteroidia; order Sphingobacteriales; family Sphingobacteriaceae; genus Mucilaginibacter; species Mucilaginibacter endophyticus. Next base: position 1,473,520 of record NZ_QPCG01000001.1, read on the forward strand.
TTCAAGGCTTTTTGGAAGAAATAACAGTTAACGTAACCGAGATGTTCCGCGATCCTTCGTTTTATAAGGCTGTTAACGCACAAGTTGTTCCATATCTTTCAACTTATCAGCATGTGAAGATCTGGAGCGCAGGCTGTTCAACCGGCGAAGAGGTTTACTCTATGGCCATATTATTAAACGAGGCCGGTTTAGGTAAAAAGTCGTTTATATACGGTACAGATATTAATACCGAGGTTTTACGGGAAGCACGTAAAGGTATTTACAGTTTACGCAATATAAAAAGCTATGCCGAAAACTATCAGTACACTGGTTTGAAAGGTTCAATTACTGATCATTTTACCATTTTGTATGATGCCGCATCAATACACAATGAGTTAAAGCAGAATACGTTGTTTTCGGTACATAACTTAATATCTGATACTGTATTTAATGAGTTTCAGATGATAAGCTGCCGGAATGTTTTTATTTACTTTGAAACATTTCTGCAGGAACGGATCCTGGATCTGTTTTATAAAAGCCTTTGTCCGCTGGGTTATTTATGCCTCGGCAGCAAAGAAACTATCCGGTCCGATTCGTTCAAGAGTAAGTTTAAGGTGATCAACCAAAAGGAAAATATCTATCAAAAAGTTGGGACCTGATAAAAAATTACTGGAGAGATGGCATGACGCCCAAATAGTTTTATTTGGTGGTTCGGCGGGCTCGTTCAAAATTTTGTTCCGGATCATAAAAGATCTTCCCGAAAAACTGGGAAAAACCGTAATCCTTATCATTCACAGGAAAAAGAATTTTTTCAGCGAAATAGAAAAACTATTTTCTGAGAATAGCCGTATGTACATGCGCGAAATTGAAGATAAGGATATTCTTAAAACGAATACCATGTATATAGCCCCGGCCAATTACCATACGTTAATTGAGGACGGGGGATATTTTAGTTTAGATGTTTCGGAGCCGGTTTGGTATTCAAAGCCATCGATAGATGTTACCTTTGAAAGCGCAGCCGAGGTTTATGGCAATAAATGCGCTGCCATTTTACTCTCGGGTGCCAACCAGGATGGTGCAGGTGGTATGCTGAAATTGCGCGAAAGCGGTGCACTCACTATAGCACAGGAGCCCGCTGACGCAGAAATGCCTGAAATGCCACGGTCGGCTATTAACCTGGGAGCAGCCGACTATATTTTGACACAGGATGAGATTTTTAAGCTTTTACTATCGTAACAATCACCGCCCCCTAATTAATATTAAATGACCCCTGTTAATATTCTTATAGTTGATGACAGAGAAGAGAACATCATTGCGCTTGAGGCTTTGCTTAAGCGCGATGATATTAAAATATTTTCTACCACATCACCAAATGAAGCCCTCAGGATAGCCTGGGAAACCAATATAGCTATCGCGCTGGTTGATGTTCAAATGCCTGAGATGGATGGTTTTGAGCTGGTTGAAATGCTTAAGTCAAACCCCCGCACCAAAGATATCCTGGTTATTTTTGTTACTGCTATATCAAAAGAGGCCAAATATGCTGTTAAAGGCTTTGGTGCCGGAGCCGTTGATTATTTATATAAGCCGCTTGACCCCTATATTACCTCGGCTAAGGTTGATTCGTTTGTGCAACTGGCCCGCACACAGGCAGAAATCAAGCAAAAGAATGATGAACTGCAGGACTATGCCATTGTTGTAAAAAACTCGGCAGATATCATTACCTCGGTTGATGCGCAAAGCCTTCGCATAGTAAATATAAACCCCACTGTCGAAAAGATAATGGGTTTCAGACCCGAGGAACTTGTTGGTAAAAGTATCGTTGATCTGGCCATTGATGAGCACCGCCCGGCATTTCGCAAAAAACTGGGCGAGATTATTAAGGACAATCTGAGCTATGCAATTTTTGAATTTAAGTTTGAAACTTTTGATAAAAGAGTGATCTGGATAGAATGCCGCGCATCCTACCGGAATAAGATCATCTTTTTGAACATCAGTGATATTTCTCCGCAAAAGAGTTACCAGGAGCAATTGATTAAATCAAAAGAAAATGCCGAGTATAGCAAAAAGGTAAAAGAAACCTTTTTGGCTAATATGAGCCACGAATTGCGCACCCCTGTTAATGGGATTATAGGTATTACCTCTCTTTTACGTAAAACAGGCCTTACCGATCAGCAAAAGGGGATGCTTGATCTGCTGGATACTTCATCTAAATCGTTGTTAGGAGTTATAAACGATGTGTTGGATATCTCGAAGATCGAAGCAGGTAAATTTAGCATTGTTCGTACTGCAAACAACGTTTATGATATCGTAAACTCTGTTTTCAACCTGCTTAAGTTTAAGGCGGATGAGAATAACATCGAGTTTTTGCTTGATATTGAAGAAGAAGTACCGCAATACCTCATGTTGGATTCATTACGTCTGAACCAGATACTGATGAACCTGCTAAGCAATGCCCTTAAGTTTACCGAAAGGGGATATGTGAAGCTTAAGATTACCGTACTTCAAAAACATAATGATAAGGTAAAAATAAAGTTCAGCGTTGAGGATACGGGTATCGGGATACCGGCCGACAGGCTTAACCGGATCTTTGAATCGTTTGAGCAGGCCGAGGAAGACACGGTAAGTAAATATGGCGGTACCGGTTTGGGACTCACCATAGTTAAAAAACTTGCCGAATTAAAAGGCGGCGAACTTACGGTGAGCAGCCAGGTAGGCAGAGGCAGCACTTTTAACTTTGTAAACTGGTATACCATAAGCCTGAAACCTAAAGACAAGCAAACCCCAAAAACTGATAAAGTATTGCCGCCTTTCAATAATGTGCGGGTATTGGTGGCCGAAGATAATATGGTGAATCAGTTTATGCTTTCTAAGATATTGAAGGACTGGAATGTAGAGGTGGAAATGGTGGATAACGGCCGTAAGGTTATTGAAAAGCTTAACAACAAAGATTACGACATTATTTTGATGGATACCCACATGCCCGAAATGAATGGTTACCAGGCAGCTAAAACCATCCGGGTTGATTTTGAGGAGCCTAAACGGAGCATACCTATCATATCGCTGTCGGCGGCAAGTTATGATCATGAACAGCAGGAAGCTTTATCGGCCGGCATGAATGATGTGCTTTCAAAACCATTTCAGCCATATCAGCTGCACGAAAAAATATCGAGATTGTTAAGGGTCGATGCTTAAAAATCAAGTTTGGTTTGCCCAACACCTGATACTTTTGCCTCATGTTCAAGCAGCCATTTTTTGCGCCATACGCCACCGGCATACCCGGTAAGGCTGCCGTCTGAACCTATTACCCGGTGGCAGGGAACAACCACCCATAGGTGATTGCGGCCATTGGCAGATGCTATGGCCCGTATAGCCAAAGGATTATTCATTTGGTTGGATTGTTGCGCGTAGGTAATGGTTGTACCGTAAGGAATACGCAGTAACTCGTCCCAAACTTGTTGCTGAAACTCACTGCCCTGTTGTTTTATCGGAAAGGTAAAATCCTTGCGTGTTCCTGCAAAGTATTCGTTCAACTGGTCGATAGCTGTTTGCAGCAATCCGGTAGGAGCAGGCTCAATATCATATTCCTCATCCCTTATGGATACTGATGCAATGAATCCATCTTCTTCGGTAATACGGGCAATGCCAACCGGTGTACGAAAATAAGCTGTGGGCATGGGTAATTGGTATATTCAATATCAAAATTAAGCTAATTTTTTTAGCCTGTCAAATGCCCGCCGTCACTCGCGGGTAATTATTACATTTGCGGTCATGAAACTTGCTAACGAAACCTGGTATCTGCTTAAAAAAGAAATTTTGCTCGAGTGGCGGTCAAAATATGCTTTTAATGGCGTTTTGCTTTATGTGGTTTCAACAGTTTTTGTTTGTTATATCTCCCTTAATTTAAATCCGGGTTTTTCAAATAGCAGCGGCTATCCTATAGTTTGGAACGTATTGTTCTGGATTATTATGCTGTTTGCGTCGGTAAATGCCATTGCCAAGAGCTTTCTGCAGGAGAGTAAAAGCAGATTGCTCTATTACTATTCCATAGCAAGCCCGCAGGCTATTATCCTATCAAAAACCATCTATAACATTTTGCTGATGGCTTTGCTGAGCACATTGGCTTTAGTGATATACAAGGTGTTTTTTCCTAATATTATTGGCGATCTGCTTTATTACTTCCTTGCGGTGCTGATAGGAAGCGTTAGCTTTTCAACCGTCTTTACCATGATCTCGGCCATTGCCTCTAAAGCAGGTAATAATGGTACTCTGATGGCTATCTTGAGTTTTCCGGTTATCATTCCTGTGATACTGGTGCTTATCAAGTTAAGCAAAAGCGCGATGGATGGGGTAGACCGGAGCTTCTTTTATGGAAACATCGGTGTTTTATGCGCTATCAATGCTATCGTAATAGCCACGGCACTGTTACTCTTCCCTTATTTGTGGCGCGATTAATTATTCTATTGGCAGCTCTTTAATCATTCTGAATTTTTCTGATCCTGTTTTAAGCTAATGTTTCTGGCCGGATATGCTTTTGCTTGCTGCGAGACGGCAAATTTTTGCTCTGTTTTTCACATTTTCTTCTAATTTGATTTTAATTTGGATTAAGTCTAAATTAGTAATTACTTTTGTCGCCGACTTAACCAGATAACAATGCATGCTAAAACCCTTACTTTAGTCATACTTTCTTTTCTTATTTCAGGCACAGCGTTGGCGCAACAGCCCAATAACTCAACTGCCGAAGATTCTTTAAACAACAATACTGTTAAGAGCTCGCTTTTATCAAATACTACCATTGGTGGTTATGGCAATGCTTTTTACCAGTATAATAACAATCACCGTACAGCCAAGGTCGATCTTGAGCGCTTCGTATTGTTTGTTGGTCACAAATTCAGCGATAAGATCTCTTTCTTTTCTGAAACCGAGCTTGAAGACGCCAAAGTGAATGGCGGCGAACCCGGCGGTGAAATTACTATTGAGCAGGCTTACCTGAAGTTTAACCTCAACCCCAATCAATACATCGTTGCGGGTTTGTTTTTACCGAGGATAGGTATCCTGAATGAGAACCACCTGCCAACCACTTTTAATGGTAACGAGCGTAACTATGTTGAAACGCTGGTAATCCCTGCTACCTGGCGCGAATTGGGCGTTGGCTTTTATGGTCGTTTAAATAACTTCCCAATTAACTATTCAATTGGATTGATGAACGGCTTAAGCGCGGGCGGCTTCACACACGGAACGGGTATTGTTGACGGAAGGTTTGAAGGCCGTAACGCTACCGGCACCAACCTTGCAGTTACAGGTGCGCTTCAGTATTATCAAAGTGGTTTTAAAGCCCAGTTATCGGGCTATTATGGTGGTACCGTGGGTCTTCGTAAAACAGAGGCAGATAGTCTTGGCTTAAACTCGGGCGTATTTGGTACCCCGGTTGCCATGGGTGAGGGCGATATCCAGTATAACGGACAAGGCTTTTCAGTAAAAGTATTGGGCACTATCCTTTCAATTAAAGATGCCGACAAGATCAACAGGGCCTATGCCAGCAATACGCCAAAGGCAGCCTACGGAGCCTATGCTGAAATAGGATACGATCTGCTTTACCGCAGCAACTATGGTAAACTTAACGCTCCGCAATTAATTGTTTTTGTGCGTGATGAAAAGCTCGATCTTAATTACCGCATCCCATCAAACGGTATAACCGATCAAACACTTAATCAAAACTTTGTGGTAGCCGGTTTAACTTATCTGCCGCTTCGTAATGTGGTAGTGAAGGGCGATGTACGGTTGGCGCATACCGGTGCACAAAACCCGGCGCTGATAGTGAACCCAAGTCCGGTGGCATTGCCTTACCAAACCAACAATACTTTGATAAACCTGGGTGTTGGATATTCATTTTAAACTTAAACAACATGGATAGAAGAGATTTTGTAAAACAGTCATGCTCGTTATGCCTTGCTGTAGGCGCAGGTATGCTGGTGAGCTCGTTATCAGGTTGTGCTACCCTGCCTGTTTATAAAGCGGCTGTAGCCAACAACACGGTAACTGTTCCGGAAACTATTTTCGGCACAACTAATTTTCAACTGATCCAGCCTAAAAACCAGTATTATAACATCGGTTTAAAAAAGGAGGCTAACGGTACTTATACCGCATTGCTGTTAAAATGCACCCATGCTGATAACCAACTCACGCCTGTTGGCAACAATGGTTATAAATGCGATTTGCATGGCAGCACCTTCAATAATGAAGGCCAGGTAACTGCCGGTCCTGCTGAACGGCCGCTTAAGAAGTACGCAACAGAAGTAATATCAAATCAAATCATAATTCATCTAACTTAATTTTTTACCATGAAAAATACCTTACTTGGTCTGTCATGTGCTGCTATCCTCGCTTTAAGCAGCTGTGGAAAAGATAACAACCCAGGCGGAACCCAGACAACTGCTGTTGATGAGCAGGAAGTAATAACCCAGTTTGTTAGCGTTGTTGGTAATCCAAACTACGTTGATATTCAGGCAAAAGCTACTTTATTAAACACATCAATAACTACGTTTTTAGCAACGCCCACCGATGCTAACCTAACCGCTGCCCGTGTAGCCTGGAAAAACACCCGCCAGCCATGGGAGCAGGCCGAGGGCTTTTTGTTTGGTCCGGTTGAAGATGAAAACTATGATCCAACTATGGATAGCTGGCCTTTGAACAGGACGGATGTGGATGCTTTAATAGGAAGTTCAGACGTTATAACATTGTCTTATGTAGACGGTCTTGATGGTTTCTCCAAAGGTTTCCACGGTATCGAGTACATTATATTTGGCCCGGGTGGTACAAGAAAAGCCGCTGATATCACAGCCCGCCAAAAAGATTATCTGAAGTTTACTTCTCAAAGTTTATTAAATACTACCACTGCACTTATGAATAGCTGGGCAGCTTCGGGTGATAATTATGCAGCCAAAATCACTACTGCCGGAAACGGGAGTACAGCCTTCAAAACACGCAAAGAATTGTTTACTACCATTGTTACTCAAATGGCGGGCATTTGCGAAGAAGTAGGTACCGGTAAAATGGCTGAACCTTTCACCGAAAGGGATTCGACTAAAGATGAGTCATCATACTCGCACAATACTACTACCGATTTCATAAATAATATACAAGGTGTGCTTAATGTTTATACCGCCACTTATAATGGTACCAAAGGCACAACGAGCTTAAGCGCTTTGGTTGCTTCAAAAAACCTGGCTTTAGATACTAAGATCAAAACACAAATACAAACTGCTTTATCGTCAATGGCTTTGATAACCCCAACTTTTGAAAAGGCCATTTATGATAACCGCGATAAAATATCAAACAGTCAAACAGCCCTTGCAACTCTGCAAGCCACACTTGAAGGTGATTTGACAACATTTATACAAACTAATATTAAGGACTAATTTTAAAGGTGAAGAAGTTAAGCGTAATAGGCGCGTTGGTGCTTTTGGTGCTGCTGTTGGCAAAATGTCAGAAAGCGGCTCAAATCTCAGCAGATAGATATGACGAGCGTTTATCTGGCGGTGATGCCACTGTGTTTGATATTACCTCGCATTCATTTGGTAATATGTTCCCCGGACTTTCAGGTTATGATGCCGAAGTTCATAGCCTGGGCGATGCGGCATTCAACAAAATCTTTGTTACCGCGCCTGCGCCCATTAATCCGGGTTTGGGAACCATCTTTAATAATAACTCCTGCATTTCGTGTCACCACAACGATGGGATAGGCTTGCCAACCGCCGGCGAATCAAACTCGTCGCTCCTGGTGCGGATCAGTATTCCTGGTACCGATGAACATGGTGGCCCGCTTGCGGCGCCAGGTTACGGTTTGCAGCTGCAGGATAAAGCTGTTTTTGGTAAAACGCCCGAGTGTAAGGTTAACATTGCATACAATGATGTGATATATAACTTTCCGGATGGCGAAGCCTATGCCTTGCGTACGCCTACTTATACCTTAACAAACCTATATACCGCGCTCTCGGCAGGGTATATGCTATCTCCACGTTTGGCGCCGCCAATGTATGGCTTGGGATTACTGGAAGCTATTCCTGAAAGTACTATCGTTGCCATGGCCGATCCGAACGACGCAAACGGTGACGGCATAAAGGGGCATGCCAATTACGTTTGGGATGTTGCTACACAATCGCGCAAGCTAGGGCGTTTTGGCTGGAAAGCTAACACCGCATCGTTACTTACGCAAGTAGCTGCTGCTTACAATCAGGATATCGGTATTACCAACAATATATTCCCGGTTGAGAATTCCTTTGGTCAATCTCAATATGATGGCCTAAAGGATGATCCCGAATTGGCCGATAGTACATTAAATGCTGTGAGATTTTATGCCGCTACGCTTGCGGTTCCGGCCCGTCGTGATGTTACCGATGCTACCAATAAAAGAGGCGAGTTATTATTTAAACAAGGCAAGTGCGAAAGTTGTCATCGTCAAACCCTTACAACGGGGATAAACGTAGCTTTCAAGCCACTGTCAAACCAGGTGATCCATCCTTACACAGATATGCTGGTACATGATATGGGCCCTGGCCTTGCGGATAATCGTCCCGACTTTTTAGCTAACGGGCAGGAATGGCGTACAGCTCCGCTTTGGGGTTTGGGATTGTTTGAAAAGGTTAATTACCCCGGCTATTACCTTCATGACGGCCGTGCCCGCAGTATTACCGAGGCTATTATGTGGCATGGCGGAGAAGCAGAATCTTCAAAAGTTTTCTTCAGTACCCTATCAAAAGTAGACAGGGACGCTATGCTGAGCTTTCTGAAAAGCTTGTAGTATTATTCTCTATGTTATTCGGAAAGCGGCATGGAATAATTCATGCCGCTTTCTTTTATTAATGTGTATCTGGTTTTGCGTTAGCGATAGGAGCGGGTACCGGCCTGTGGCTAAGGCCTGTGCAGTATGAGCGGATAGCGCGGGCCGAAGGTAACGCCCATATTCAGTTTGCAGTTTAAAGTAAGCAGTTTGCAGTTTAGCTTTTGTTACTTGAACCTCCAACTTGCGCTCGTTTTTAACGAGTGCTTAACGTTGGTTGGCGATTGTATCGCCTGCGCTTACGTTATAAACGTAAGCCCATTGTAAGCACTCGTTAAAAACGAGCGCAAGAAAAAAAAGAATTTATCGAATTACATCTTCCCATTCTGTCTATTCCTTAATTCTTAAAATTCCGGTTCAGATAAATTCCAATCGAGACAAACCCACCGCAACAAAAATTATACAACAACAATTCATTAACCGTTCATAAAAAATGTGTTTTTTAGTAGATTGAAAAAATATCCTAATTTTATTTAATGCGTTTTTATTGGTTTTTGCTTATCGCGTTTATATGCCCGCTCATAGTTTCGGCGCAAACCGGTACTATTACAGGTAAGGTAGTCAGGGCCGATTCTAAAAGCCCGGTAGCCAATGCCAGCGTATTTTTAAATAATGCCACGTACGGCACTTCCACTGCCGAGGACGGTACTTTTACCCTGGCCGGTGTAAAGCCGGGCCAATATCAGTTGGTAGTTACCGGTGTAAGTATTGAAGAGTATTCGACAACTGTATTGGTTGGCCGTGAGCCCGCTAAGCTGAGCATAGAGGTTAATCAGAAGGTATTAATGCTGCGCGAGGTTGTGATCAGCAGCAGTGCCGACTGGAAAAAGAACTACGAGTTGTTCCGCAAGGAATTTGTTGGCGATACCGAAAATGGCAAAGAGTGTAAGGTTACTAATCCACATATCCTTAATATTATTTATCACAGGGGTAAACAACAACTGGAAGCATCAGGCGATGAGTTTCTTGTGGTTGAGAACCTGGCGCTGGGCTATCGTACTAAATTTTTACTAAAAAGTTTTTTGTATGATGCTATAGAGCATACTATATCTTACTCTGGAAGTGCACTGTTTGAAAACCTGCCTGGTAGCGCTGCGCAGAAAAAGCTTTGGAAGCAGAAACGTGAGCAGGCTTATTACGGCTCGGCCCAACATTTTTACCGTTCGCTTTATAAAGGGAAATTAAAAGAAGAAGGCTTTGAGGCGCACGATTTTACGCGGCTGATTAATCCCGAACGACCAGAGGAAGCAGTGTTGGTGCAGAAGATGAAGAAGTATCGGGACGGCCCGCGCGATTCGGCAATGAGGTATTACAATTTATCGAAAATGACTAAATGGTACCGGGAAAACTTGGCGAAGCTGCCTTATCAGGAATTTGAGATTCTGCGTAAAACACCGCAAGATGGGATCTACGCGTTGACTTTTCCGCACTTTTTATACGTTGTATATACCAAACGCGAGGAAACCACCGAGTTTAAGGATGTTTACCATCCGCTGGATATGCCCAACTACGAAACCAGTATCATGACCAAATATTCGGGCTATGTAGCCTTTGATATGAATGGGATTGTGGTATCGAGCCCAAGCCCGTTATATGAAGGTTCATGGTCAAAAGCCAAACTCGGCGATTTACTGCCGGTTGATTATGAGCCGGGGGATTGAATTAGTCGTTGTGTCATTGCATCATTAGGTCATTTTTTTATTTGTGTGAATAATGACTCAGTGACCTGATGACTTAATGACAATGAAATTTCACTACCTTTACCGCACAATTTAATATGAAGTTTATTTATCAAACCTGGTGGAAAGTGGCGGCTGTTTTGCTGGTGCTATCTACCTTTTACACCGGCTTGGTTTTCAAAGCGCCAAGGCTACCAATTATTCACGAAACCATCCGTAATTTGTATTTCCACGTACCAATGTGGATGGGGATGCTTACGGTATTTGTTGTATCGGTTTATTTCAGCATAAAGTATTTGCAGGATGGAAAGGAAGAGCATGACCTTGCCGCTGTTGAATGTGTTAATACCGGGCTGTTATTTTATAGCTTAGGCCTTTTAACAGGTATGCTGTGGGCAAAATATACCTGGGGCGAATTTTGGAGCGGAGACCCTAAACAAAACAGTGCTGCTATCGCATTTTTGCTGTATTGTGCTTACCTGGTACTTCGTAACTCTATTGATGAGGAGCAGAAACGTGCAAAGATCTCGGCCATCTACAACATATTCGCGTTTCCGATCATGATTGTTTTGATATTTGTTTTACCCCGTTTAACAGATTCATTGCACCCGGGCAGCGGTGGTAACCCTGCATTTGGTAAATATGACCTTGATAATGGCATGAAGATAGCCTTTTACCCGGCCATGCTGGGCTGGAGCTTTATTGCACTCTGGATTGCCACTATCCGCTACCGGATCCGTTTAATTGAGTATAAGAAGAACGCTATAAATTAAGATGAAGAAATTAACGCTTTTATTGTTACTGCTTACGTTTTGTACCGCTGTTTTCGCGCAGCAGGGGCAGCAAGTTGAAATGGCAGATGCCCTGCGCCAGTCGGGAAAAATTTACGTAGTTGTGGTAACTATTTCCATAATTTTTGTTGGTTTGGCCCTTTACCTGTTTTCAATAGACCGCAGATTAAAAAAAGTCGAAAACGAAAAGTAGTTCAAATAATATGTTTAAACAATTTAAACATATTATTCGGGACGGTGTTTGATGGTGTATAGGGCACACTAACTAAGAAATATTTGCAATATTGATAAAAATTGTACCAAATTTGCTCACTTTTTTAAGAGATTAATATTTATACAATAGTTATGGCTACGAATATTTTGATTGCCGACCAAGAAACACACTTCTTTAGCGACGTGTGTAAAAACTTCGATCACGCTGCACAATTCACCAAACACGATGCAGGCCTGCTTGATCAAATTAAATCATGTAACAGTGTTTACCGCTTCCGTTTCCCTATCCGTAAAGGAAACAGTTTTGAGGTAATTGACGCATGGCGTGTTGAGCATTCGCACCACCAGTCGCCAACCAAAGGCGGTATCCGTTATAGTGAAATGGTGAACGAGGATGAGGTGATGGCCCTCGCCGCGCTCATGACCTACAAATGCGCCATTGTTAATGTTCCTTTCGGCGGCGCCAAAGGCGGTATCAAAATAAACCCTAAAAACTACACCGTAAGCGAGCTGGAAAACATCACCCGCCGGTACACTGTAGAGTTAATCAAAAAGAACTTTATCGGCCCAAGCATTGATGTGCCTGCCCCGGACTATGGATCGGGCGAGCGTGAAATGAGCTGGATTGCTGATACCTATGCTACCATGAACCCTGGCCAATTGGATGCTATGGGTGCTGTAACTGGTAAGCCTATTGCCCTGCACGGCATTGCCGGCAGGAGGGAAGCTACCGGTCGTGGTGTGGCTATAGCTACCCGCGAGTGTGTGAGCGTTGGAGAGGATATGCAAAAGATTGGCTTGTTGCCGGGCTTATCTGGCAAAAGAGTAATTGTGCAAGGTCTTGGTAATGTAGGCTATTACTCTGCCAAGTTCCTGTCAGAAATGGGTGCTATAATAGTTGGTTTGTGTGAGTTTGAAGGCGCTATTTATAACGAGAACGGTTTAGATATTGAGGCCGTGTTCCAGCATCGTAAGGCAACCGGTTCTATTTTAGGTTACGCTGCCGCAATACAGGAGTTTACCAATACCATGGAAGGTCTTGAGCAGCCATGCGATATCCTGGTGCCTGCCGCCCTTGAAAACCAGATCACCGAAGCTAATATCCGCAATATCCAGGCTAAGATCATTGTTGAGGGCGCAAACGGCCCAACATCACCCGAAGCTGAAGCTATATTTTATGCAAACGGCGGTATCATTGTACCCGATATGTTTGCGAATGCCGGCGGTGTAACCGTATCTTATTTTGAATGGTTAAAGAACCTGAGCCACGTAGCTTTTGGCCGTATGAACCGTAGGTTTGAAGAAAATTCTAATTTGAACCTGGTGAATATGGTTGAGGGGATTACCGGTGTAGCTTTGACCCCAATTCAGCGTTCAACTATTATCAAAGGTGCTTCGGAGTTGGAACTGGTAAATTCAGGTTTGGAAGATACTATGATCCGCTCATATCACGAGATCCGGGAGATATACAAAAGTAATCCTGATATTGGTACCTTGCGTAATGCGGCGATGGTTGGTGCTATCAACAAAATAGCGGTATCTTATCAAAACTTGGGTATCTGGCCATAATTAAGGATTTAATAGTTTTATATATAGCGAGGTGGGTTTGAAAAAGCCCGCCTCGTTTTTGTTTAGATGGTCACGTAAGAATTGAGTTTTGAATAGTTTTCGCATCTTTATTGCGTATACAAGATGATGCTAAAATTAGGAATCAGCAAAAACAAAAAAATAAAGAGCGCCAGTTAAAAACCAAAAGATTGAAAATAGCAGAATCTGCTTTTTGGGGTGTATCGGTTGTATCTTTTTTTTACGCGCTCGACAAACTTGATGACACGTTTGTTAAGCTTTTACCCGTACTGTTTGTATGGGGGCTGTCAGGCTTGATAGTATCTGTTTTTCTTGTTAAGGATATGAAAGTTTTTTGGGCAGGTGTTATTTTCTCGGGAGCAATATTCGTTGCTTTACCATTGCTTTTAAATGATTTTTTTTCTGATAAGGAACAACAGGTTTTTAAGGTTAGCATCAGGCATAAACATCATGAGCACTCGAGAAGCCGGGCATCTGCCGAAGTAGAATTTGGAGGAATTGAGAAGAATGTAACCGCTGTAGACAATAAACAGGTTGATACATCTTCATACATTTTGCTTACGGTAAGCAAAGGGTATTTAGGGTATTATCTTATGAAAGACACCAAATTCGTAAAAGATTAACTTATCCGCGATAGGGATTGCAGCGGATACCGGCCCACGAGCGCAATGCCTGCAGGCGTATGAGCGAAAAGCCCGGGCCGCAGGCATCGCCAAAACACGATGACGCTTTTTGCAATCTATCAAGAATGATTCTAAATAATACATATGTCTTGTAATAAACATTATTCGCTGCACGTTTTGTATTTTTGCAAATCGTTATTTTAATTATATAAACCGCGGATGAAAAAAAGTGCAATTTTTGGTCTTGTTGTTATCGCTGTAGCTATAGCGGTTATCATTAGTGTTTATTCAAGCTCAAGCACCTATGCTACCTTCGCCGAAGCGCAGCAAACCAGCAGCGAACTGCATGTAATAGGTCATTTCAGCAAGGGAAAAGAAATGGTTTATGACGCAACTAAAGATGCCAATTATTTTTCATTTTATATGAAAGATAATAAAGGCGAGGAGCGTAAAGTTGTTTTTACGGGTACCAAACCTGAAGATTTTGAGCGTTCGGAACAACTTGTACTTACCGGCCAGATGGTTGGCAGCGAGTTCCACGCCTCCAAGATCCTGATGAAATGTCCATCCAAATACACACAGGATAAGTTAGAAGTTACAGAAGTAAAGGCTAAGCAAGCCAGCATTTAATCATTTTTGATGAATACAGTTTTTAAGGGCGAACACCTTTTACCGGGACAGATCGGCCAGTTTTTTATTGTTCTTTCGTTTGGTGCAGCCCTGCTGTCATTTATAAGCTATTATTTTGCCACTACTGATGATGCCGGAAAGGCTGATAGCAGCTGGCAACGTTTAGGTCGTTTAGGCTTTTATGTAAACTCTATCGCCATTGTAGGAATGGGTACCTGCCTGTTCTATGTACTTTACAATCATTATTTTGAATATCATTACGCCTGGGCTTATACTTCGCGTTCGTTGCCTGTTTTTTACCTGGTATCAGGTTTCTGGAACGGACAAGAGGGAGGGTTTTTACTTTGGGCTTTTTGGCAGGGCGTTTTAGGTAATATCCTTATTGTTAAAGCCAAATCATGGGAGCGCCCGGTGATGACAGTTGTCGCTTTATCGCAGGTGCTGTTGGCTACCATGGTATTGGGTATCGATATTTTTGGCAAACGTATTGGCAGCTCGCCATTTTTATTATTGCGCAATTCGGGTATTGAAGCACCAATATTTTCGCAGCCAAACTACCTCGATTTTATAAAAGACGGACAAGGCATGAACCCATCACTCCAGAACTACTGGATGGTTATTCACCCGCCAACATTATTCCTGGGTTTTGCATCTATCATTGTTCCATTTGCTTATGCGGTTGCAGGGCTTTGGCAAAAACGTTATAAAGAGTGGGTTCAGCCTGCTATATCATATGCCTTGTTTGGCTCTATGATATTGGGTACGGGTGTTATCATGGGCTCTTTTTGGGCGTACGAGTCGCTAAATTTTGGTGGTTTCTGGGCCTGGGACCCGGTTGAAAACGGTTCTATTTTCCCATGGTTAACTATTGTGGCGGCTTTGCACGTATTGATTGTTTACAAAAACAGCGGTCACTCGTATTTTACAGCTACTTTTTTGGTGCTGATCAGCTTTGTGCTGGTGTGGTACACATCTTTCCTTTCAAGGAGCGGTATCCTGGGCGAAAGCTCGGTACATGCCTTTACCGATTTGGGCATGTTCTGGCAACTGGTTATAGGTATCCTGATATTCCTTGCGCTGTCAATTTTTGTTTTGGTATGGCGATGGAAGGAATTGCCTATCACTAAAAAAGATGAAGAAACTTACTCACGCGAGTTTTGGATGTTTGTGGGGGCTGTGTTTTTAGGCTTGTCATGTTTCCACCTTATTGTGGTAACGTCGGTACCTGTATGGAACGCTATGTTTGGCACCAAGATAGCACCACCTGCCGATGCTGTTAAGCATTATAACGTGATCCAGGCATCGTTTGCATTTGTGATAACATTGCTAACCGGTTTTACACAATTTTTGAAATACAAAAAGACAGATATTACCAGGTTCTTCATCACCACCGGCGTTTACTTCGTTTTCGCGATATTGGTTACCGCGCTTGTTGTTTACTTAACCGGTGTTTACCGCCTCAACTTTGTGTTTAACCTGATGATGTGCGGTTCCGTTTATTCGGTAATTGCTAATGGCAAGGTTTTGGCAGACGCATTTAAAGGTAAATTTAAACTGGCCGGTGCCGCTGTAGCTCACATCGGTTTTGGCCTGCTTTTGGTTGGTTCCATCATTGCAGCTGGTACCAGTAAGATAGTATCCGAAAATGCGAGCGGTGTAGTTAACGTACAGGGCTTTGATGCTAAAGCCGGTAATGCCCGTGAAAATATTATGATCTACAAAAACACCCCGGTAAAAATGGGCGATTATACAGTTACCTACCTTGGCGACTCGATATCATCACCGTACCATTTTTACAGGGTGAATTATAAAAAGGTAGATGCCAGTGGTAAAGTGCTTGAAGAGTTTGTGTTAAAACCAAAAGTACAGGCCAGCCGCGATGCAGGAATGGCTTCATCACCGGATACTAAACATTACCTGTTTAATGACCTTTATACCCACGTTACAGCTATCCCAAGCGAAGGTTTTGCTATGCAGGGCGAAGCTGGGCACGACGAAGGTAACGACGATAAGAACTATGATGAGCCGGTAGCCCATGAGGTTGCCATAGGTGATACTATCAGGTACCGTGATGGCTTTATGATAGTTAAGTCATTAAATAAACAAGCAACAGTTCAAAATATTCCGCTTACTGCCAATGATGTGGCTATAGGTGCCAATATTGAAGTGCATGGCCATGATGGTAAAGTTTATAACGCCGAGCCTGTATTCATGATCAGGGGTGGTAATGTTTTTGATTTTGCCCGTAAGGTTGATGATGCCGGTTTAAAACTGCGTTTTTCGAGGATCAATCCTGAAAATAAAAAAGTAGAGATCACCGTTTATCAGCAGCCGCAAAATAAACGGCCATGGATCGTGATGCGTGCCATCAGCTTCCCGTATATCAACTTCTTCTGGAGTGGTACAATCATTATGGTTATCGGCTTCCTGCTTTCTATCCAAAGGCGTAATAAAGAACTTAAAACCGTTTAACTATTGTTAAATGGATATTGCCAGGCATCAGTATGAAATAGCTCAGCATGGTTTTTCTGTTGTTGAGCATATTTATACTGATGCTGAAGTAAACGAAATCATCTCCACTATTGAGCATGCAGATAAGACTGGTCCGCTGTTCAGGCAAACGGAAGATCTGTTTGCTATAAGACAGTTTCTAAGAGCTGTACCCGAAGTAAACCCACTGATTTTTACAGATAAATTAAAAGCCTGCTTGCAACAACTGTTTGGCGATGGATATTTCGCTGTTAAATCAATTTATTTTGATAAACCCGAAGTATCTAATTGGTTTGTGGCTTGGCACCAGGATTTAACCATTTCGGTTGATAAAAAGTTTAACATTGCCGGTTACGGTCCCTGGACGGTTAAGCATAACCAGTTTGCTGTGCAGCCGCCATTAAATATCCTGCAGAATAATTTTACAATCCGAATTCACCTGGATGATACCGACGAAGGCAACGGTGCCTTGAAGGTGTTACCGGGTTCACATCTTAAGGAAGTCTATCGTCCCGAAAATATCGACTGGCAGCAGGAAACCGAAGTAAGCTGCAACGTACAAGCAGGCGGTATCATGATCATGCGACCGCTGCTTATGCACGCGTCAAACCGCACCTCCAATAATAAAAAGAGGAGGGTAGTACATATTGAGTTTAGCAGGGTTGAACTGCCTGCCGGGATTGGTTGGGCGGAAAGACAATAATCCGCTACCCCTTCAAAAACGAAAGTATCTTAGCATTCACCGTATCGGCTTTTTCAATCATTGGTAAATGTGCTGCGCCATCAACCGGGAAGAAGTCGGTTTTTAATACGCTGCGGATAGAATCACTGAAACGTGGTAATACTGTTTTATCTGCTTTACCCCATATCAATAATACATTTTTACCCGCGCTGTTGAGGCAGATATAGCTTTGTTTGCCATTTTGATTATAGTTATACATGGTTGAAACCAAAGCGTTTCTGAAACCTTTATACCTCATTTGAGGTAAGTATCGTTTTACCCATTCAGGATGCACTTTTGGATAAAGGAAATCGGACGTTTGCCCGTTTGCGCGTTCATCAGAATTTACGGCTTCATTATACAAAGTAAAATACTGCGGTGCTGTAGGCTTTTTTTGCTCATATACCGGATCGACAAGGATTACCTTGTTGATGAGCTCGGGGTGGCTGCAGGTAAAGCTGGTTACTACAGCTCCACCAAAAGATACACCCGCTAAATTTATTTTTCCTGTTAACTTAAGCTCCTTAATAAGCTCAAGCAACTGCGTGTTGTAAAGTTCCTGGTTGTAAGTAACATTTGGCCTGTCCGAATAGCCGCGGCCGTACATATCATAGCGTAATACCCGGTAACCCTTTTTTATCAGAAAATCATACGTTGGATCCCATATATAATAAGGTACGCTGAACCCATGGACAAGTATAACTACTTGGGCACTGTCCGGCCCTTCAAGCTGGTAATGAGTTATCCCCTGGCTTAGTTTGATGAAGCTTCCGGGAACGTTTTTGCGCTCTGCATCGGTTAAGGTTTTGGTTTCTTTATTATTATATCTGTAGAAGCCGTAAAGTATTAATGACGCGGCCCCGACAAGAAATATCACAATAATGATGCTTACTTTAAGTATTTTCATGCGGTAGTAGATGTTGGTTTCTAAAGTACAGAAATATTTATACTACAGATAGTTAAATAATTTATTCATTGTAAAGAATATATGAACATTACTATAATTGGTTCCGGAAACGTTGCTACACACATGGCAGCCGCGTTTAAAAATGCCGGGCACCGCATTGTTCAGGTTTATAGCCGCGATATTCAACACGCTTCATTACTGGCCTATCACGTTGGTGCCGAAGCCATAGATAATCTTGCCGATATCAATTCGGATACCGGATTATTTGTTGTTTCGGTTAAGGATGATGCCATAGCAACAATTGCTGAAGCATTGTCGGCGCATCAAAAGTTAATAGTACATACCTCCGGTTCAACCGAGTTGAGCACTTTACTGGCTTTTACGTCCAATGCAGGCGTTTTTTATCCGCTGCAAACCTTTAGCAAGATAAAGGAGCTCGATTTCAGATCTGTCCCGCTCTGTCTTGAAGCGGCCAACGATACCATCCTTGCAGATTTAAAGCAACTTGCATTTACCATTAGCAATAATGTATATACAGTAAGCTCTGCGCAGCGCAGGATATTACATTTGGCAGCGGTATTTGCTTGTAACTTCCCTAACTATCTATATAGCGTAGCACAGGACTTGCTGGCACAGTATCAACTGGAGTTTGATCTGTTGCGCCCGTTGATTTTGGAGACGGCACAGAAGGTGCTTGAGCAGGAACCGCGCAATGTGCAAACCGGTCCGGCTGTGCGGAATGATGCAGGTACAATGGCTGCTCATATGCAGTTGTTAAGCGATATGCCTATGTTACAGGAAGTTTATACTTTATTAAGTCAGGGTATTATCAAAAACAATAAAGGGCTTACGGCAGACGAGTAATTTTGTTACTTTTGCTTAAATGAACATTTATAAAATAAAGGTCAATTTCGAGGAAAAAGGGCACGAAAGCGTTGAGTTGCCTATTGCCGAGGGAGAATCTGTATTAGACGTATGCCTGGAGAATGGCATAGAACTACAGCACAATTGCGGTGGTGTTTGCGGATGCAGCACCTGCCATGTTTACGTAAACAAAGGGATGGATAACATCCAGGAGATATCCGATAAGGAAGAGGATTTTATTGACAGGGCTGTTAACCCGCGTATCAATTCGCGTTTGGGCTGCCAGTGTGTGATTGTTGATGGCGACATTGAAGTTACCCTGCCTGATCAATCGCAGTTTTTAGGCCACTAATATTTGCTTTGATCCGTTTAAAACAATAAATAAAACGTATAACTTACAGCGTATTAGTGTTACCCCAGTTAGTACGAAAAATCAATAAAAATGAGCGACAATAAATTTGCCTTGCCAATTCATTGGAATGATTATGAAGATATTGCCATTGAACTTTATGAAAAGTTTGGTGACGATTTTGACGAATCAAGAATATACCGGATCCGTTTTACCGAACTGCTGGAGTGGGTATTAAGCCTGCCTAATTTTGCCGGTACCCGTGCCGAATCAAACGAAGGCCATCTTGAGCAGATCCAATCAGCCTGGGTATACGAGTGGCGTGATAATCAATAGTTGGTAGTTTCGAATTAGCAGTTTGCAGGTTTGTAAACGCAAACTTTTAAATCAAAAGGGAATCGGTGAGGTCAACAAGTTATTTGTTAAATCGCCAAAAAAGCTGGAGCAATCATTATAATGGAATCATTCCTGAATAAATTAAAAGATATTACTACCCTCATTTTTGATGTGGATGGCGTTTTAACCGATGGCTCTGTTTTTGTAACAGACACCGGCGAGCAAAGCCGGGCGTTTAACATTAAAGATGGTTACGCGCTGCAATTGGCTGTTAAATGTGGTTATAATGTTTGTGCCATATCGGGCAGCCGCTCAAAAAGCGCTATGTACCGTTTAAATAGCCTGGGGATCCAGGATGTTTACATGGGTACACATACTAAATCTCAAAGATTTAAGATCTATCTTGAAGAAAAAAGCATCATAGCTACCAATGTATTGTACATGGGCGATGATATTCCTGACCTGGAAGTGATGAAACTTGCCGGCTTGCCGGTTTGCCCTGCTGATGCTGTTGAAGAGATCAAAGCCGTTAGTGCCTATGTATCACCGTACGGTGGTGGTAAAGGCTGCGCCCGCGATATTATCGAAAAAGTGCTCAAAGTTCAGGACAAATGGATGAGCAAGCAAGCCTACAGCTGGTAGATCGTAGTTCATAGTTGATAGATCATGGTTCATGGAATTAGCCCAGCATATCAGGGTGACAAACAGTTTTGCTGCTGCTATGATCTATGAACTATTTGCCATGAACTAATCAATCCTGTTACCATCATCTATGAATTAAAAAAATATGCAAAACAACATCCCGCATGTAATTCTCGCATCAAAATCACCAAGGCGGCAGGAGCTGCTCAGGCTTATGGATATTGATTTTAGGGTTGTGCTTAAAGATGTTGATGAATCCTTTCCCGAAGGATTGACCCCGCCTGAGGTTGCCTTACACATCGCCCGTAAAAAAGCAGAGGCCTTTGATGAAACGGTAGGGGATGAGGTTGTGCTTACGGCCGATACCATTGTTTGTATAGATGGGATGATATTGGGCAAGCCCGAAACCCGTGAACATGCTATAGAAATGCTGCAACGGTTATCTGGCAGGGTGCACCAGGTTATTACCGGTGTATGCTTACTATATAAAGGGCGGTATAATAATTTTTACGACCTTACCGAAGTATTCTTCCGCAAGCTTTCGGATGCGGAGATCAGTAATTATGTTGATAAGTATCAGCCTCTTGATAAAGCCGGATCATATGGTATCCAGGAATTAGTTGGCTTGATAGCCATTGAACGCATAGAGGGTTCATATACCAATGTTGTCGGTTTGCCTACCGAAAAGGTTTATGCCCAACTGGTTGCGTTAAATAAATAATTCGATATCGTGCAGGCAGGTTTTCTGCACATCATTTTTCTTCATGATATCTGCATCATTCAGCTTTGTTCGTCGTGACATCTTTGCTAAACATCGTCACTTTTTTATAGGGCAGGTTTTTCCGACATATTTAAATAAATAATTATTTAAATTAAACCTTTATTTCTGGCACAGTCTAACGATTTAAATAAAGGGAGTAATTTGTCATGAAAAAAACTATTAATACAGGGCTGGTGTTACTGCTGGTGGCCACTCTGTCTGCATGCAGCAGCTACAATTATTACACCGCAGCCCGAAACAAAACAGATTTATCCGCTTACCGTACATTTGCCTGGCTACCTCCTGCAACCATGACCAATAAAGCCGGCGCAGTTGTAAAAAAGGAAGTGGCTGATGAAAGAGTTAAGGACGCGGCTATTTCTGCATTAGAAAACAAAGGATTGAAATTTCAGGAAAACAACCCCGATTTAATGGTAAGCTATACCACCGTTACTGGCAGAGGGTTGAAAACTGAGTTTTATTATCCTGCTTACTACGGCGGCTATCCTGGCTTCGGTTTAGGATTTGGCTGGGGTTGGGGCGGTGGCTGGGGCTATCGTCCGTTTTATGGCTATGGTGGCTGGGGCTGGGGATATCCTTATGGTTACGGCTATGGCTACGGTGGTGGCGGTTATGCCCGGGTACCTTACAAAGAGGGTACGCTGATTATTGACATTATGGATGCCAGATCGCGCAAATTAGTATGGCGCGGCTTTGGTGTAGGCGAACTGCACAACCCGCAAAAAACCGTAAAGGAATTACCAAAAGTGGTTAATGGTATTATTGAACAACTGAACCTTAACCAGGTACAGCAACCCCAGGTACCAATGAGAAAGGCTTAAAAAATTGCTGATCAATTTATTGAACTAATGAAAAAATACCTTCTGGCTAAAGTCAGAAGGTATTTTTGTTTATGGGATTGACAGCATGCAACCGTCGAATAAAATGACCGATTTATCCAACAGTTGTAAGGCGTATTACTGAAACTCAGTTTACCTTATCGTAGCCTTAACATTTATGCCTGAATAGCTTTCTGTTTGCGATATAAATGTACAACCGCAAATACAAATGCCATTACAGCTAAAACAACTACCCATGTGTCAAGAGGGCAGGGAGAATCATTATCCGTAGGTTCACAAGGAGACTCCAACTGGGCAAAGCAACTTAACGTCGCCATTACAAAAACAAGGGTAGCTGAAAATATTTTCCTGATCATACTCACAATATCTTTTATTATAATTTAACAAATTTACTTACTCCAACTAACTGCCTGGTTTTGTTATTGATAACCTTAACAATGTAGGTTCCTGGAACGAAACTGCTTACGTTGTTTTTCCAGTAAAGTTCAGTAATATTTACTGACTTTAATATTATACCACTACTGTTAGTTATTTCAATATTATAATTTGATGAGGCGTTTGGTTGCGATATTTTTACGTTAATGCTTTCTGCTGTGGGGTTTGGATAAACAGAAAGCCAGTTATTAGCGATAGTATTACTGATATTAGCATACATCAGCGAAACATCTTTTGAAAAACTGATATCATTGTTAAGATCAGTAAGCTGTAAACGGTACTTATTAAGTCCTTTAACCGGGTTAACATCGGTATAGTTGTAGCTGCCTGCACTGTTTGATTGAATCACATCAATATTTTGCCATGTTGTTCCGTTGTCGATGCTTTTTTGCACAACAAAGGTGGTATAGTTGGCTTCGTTTTTAACCGTCCAGGTTACTTTTGCAGCCGCTATAACCTTAACAGCTGTAAAATCGATCAGCTTTAAGGCCAACGCCGGATCCTGACGTAAAACAATTGAAAAACGGTCTTTACCAAATGATGCCGCATTGCCTTTATCAATATTGAAATTGTAAGTACGGTTGTTTTTGATATCCAACGAATCCTTGGTTAAGGCATCTTTTAACCAAACTTCATAAATGTCCGGCAGATCCGTTAGGTCGGATAGTTTTAACTGATAAGGGCCTGATGCAGTAGCATCAGCAAATAAAGGAATTACCTCTTGCTGCTTATGCGGGAAAGGCCTGCGATGGATGGTGGCTTTAAGGCTATCAGCAGAAAATATTGACAAACTTACCAGAGCGCCACTACCTCCAAGATCCTCGGCATCTTTTTCTTTATTAAACAGTGGGCTGATGTCTTTATCGAGCGCAAGCACTACGGCATCAACATTTATCGAGTCTTTTATTAATCTGAAACGGAGCCTTGGTTCCGCGTCACTTTCAGAAACTGCCTGCGGTTGCATAGCTGCAAAGCTTGCAAGTTTAGATGTTGACGCTAAAACCGGTCTGTCCGGAGTACTTAATATAGCATTTAACGAACCATTGCTTGGCTGTGAGTTTGTTTTAGCCGACTCTCTGAAGGTTAATGTTTGTCCGGTAGCAGTTGCGCGCACAAAAAAACCCTGACCGGATGCTATCATGTTACTTGCAAAGCCATCGCTTGATATGCCGGGACTAACATTTGAAACGGTATCTGCCGAAGCAATTGTAGTTTTCTTTTGCTCGTAAGTAGAGTATTGTTTAGTTACAGGATTGAACACCCATATTTTAAGCGGGCTGCTTAAAGTAGCTCCTGATTCATCCGGGAAGCCCCCACCATAAATTGAGGATTTAGCTTGTACAGATTGCCTGTTAAATTTCTCAATGTTTATGGTACTTGCATAAGGGTTGCCAACAAGATTATAACCGGATACTTTACTGCCTGTGGTAGTGCTGTACATTAACGTAGAGGCCTGGCTGTACCAATGTTTAACGGTGATATTACCGGTATTTAAGGTGCCGGTAGTGGTGAAAGTGGTTCCGGTTGGTACGTAGCTTGCAACGGTTTCAGTTGCTATGTTTGCTACCGCTCTGTCACCCCTGAAGAAGAAGAGGAATCCATTACCTACAGGTAAAGTAAACGTGCCCGATTCACCATCAAAAGCATAGTTCGGCGCGCTGTTTAAATTGTTAAGCCCCCTGTAGTTTCCGCTTGTGAAGCTTGTGTTTGATGAGGCAAGATTTTCCCTGAAGAAATATATAGTTGGGTTATTGGCATTTGGCGAAAGATCAAAACCACCAGAGGTAGTTGTTGTTCCCGTCACATACGCGTTGTTTTTAAAATAGTTAACGGTATAAATACCTGTTCCGTTATTTACCGGCGAGGTTAATAGGCGGTAACCTCTTTTTGAGGCGCCACCGGCAATATACCTTTCAACGCTAAAATTACCTGTAATAGTTAATCCCGAAGGTATAGTGGCTACGGTGGCCGATTGCGTTGCTACGCTTTTCAGTGTAACTGTAGCTGGCGAACTTACAATCAGGTTGCCACTGGTCATAGTAAGTACATTGTACAGATCAAGCTTGCCCGTGGTTATTGTTACGTTGCCGCCTGTAGCAGTGTTACTAACTGTCATATTACCTAATTGAGACGAGCTTGTGGTGCTTGAACCTGTAAATGATTGGTTTATATTGGGGGATATGCCATTCCAGGTAATGCCAGAGGCATTGAAATTGGTTCCGGTACCCATAGTAAGTGTGCCGCCTGCGCTGTTGAATATATTACAACCTACACTTAATGTAAATCCACCCAAATCCAATTTAGCACCGCTATTAACGGTAAGCGTGTAAGCGCTTTTATTAGCTGTTAACACCGGATAAAAGTTTGTTGAAGCTGTACCTATGATAATTGCCTCGGTACCATCCAGTTTAGGGGCCTGTCCGGCAATACCTGTTGATGTATTAGTCCAGTTATTATCAGTGCCCACCGCTGTGGTTCCTGCAAGACCTGTCCATGTATAGGTTTGCAAGGTTGGCGTTACGATAGCCGTGTTTTGGGTACAGCCATTAACGGTTGTGGTAAGTGTATAATTTGTAGTTGTAGCTTTGCTGAATGTAACCGGGTTTCCGCTTCCTGTAATACTTGTAGCATTATCCACCCAACTGTAAGTTGCGCCTGTTATGGTTTGTGCTGTAACTGTTAACGGGTTGTTAGCACAATATCCTGCCGAGAACTTGTACAGGTTCATATCATTGGATGCAGCTTCGGTAGCCGAAAGCTCGTGGTTGTAAATAGCCACATCATCAAGTATGCCGTTGAAAAAATCATTGCTTGGTCGGCTTGGCCAGTTCAATAAACCGTCGCCGCCAATACGCCAGTATTCGTTAATTTGTTGTGGTACTGTATAAGTTGCGGTTGAGGCCTGCACAGTTCCGTCCACATAAATGCGCATACCGTTGGTAGGGCCATCGGTAACAATAACATGGTGCCATAAACCATCATTGTAGGCCTTGGTTGTATTGATGGTTACCGCACCTCCATTGTACACGCCATAGTAAAGCAAACCGGCGTCGTTCATGTACAGGTTACGGTCCTGGGTAGCGTTGGTACCTGTTTGGTTTCCGCCTATGCCAATCAGTTTCCCACCGGCAACTGTAGTTTTAAACCAGATACTGTAACTGAAAATCAGGGGATCATATTGGGTTGTTGTTGATATATATTGCGGATTGGCATTTGTACCGCTAAATAAATAAGCACCATTGGCCAACCCGTTCCTGTCAGCAACCGTTGTAGGCAACGTAGTTCCCTGTAAAGTACCGTTATTGCTTAAGCCTGACCAATCCGATAAGCTGCCGCTTTCAAAAGGGTAGCTTAACATTGGGCTGTTAATAGATGAACCCGCCTTTTGATTAACTGTAACAGTAACTGCAGTGCGTAAAGTTGTTACTGTACCGGAAGTGGCAGAAACGTAAAAAGTAGTGGTACCGCCAACAAACGGCGTATAACTTGCCGAAGTGCTGCTCTGCAACGCGGTAGTAGTAGTATTATCGATATACCAGTTATAAGTAACCCCGGCAATTGCCCCGGTTACTGTAAGTGTTGTGCTGCCTGCGCCGCAAAGCGTTGTGCCGCTTACCGTAGGACCTGCAAGACCAACAACCACGGTTTGTGTTGTAGTACTTGAGCAAGAACCTTTGGTTACAGTCAGGCTTATAGTTTTAGTACCCGAAGTAAGCCAGGAAACGCTATAGCCGGCTTGTGTGCTGCCTGTTGCCGTGCCACTGTCAAATGACCATGTATAAGTTGCGGTAGCATCATAGGTGCTTGTAAGGGCAACAGTAGAGGTACCGGTAACAACCGTAACTGGCGATGTAGCGGTAAATACACTACCAGGCAAACTGGTTACGGTTGGGGTATAAGTTGCTGTTGATGAACAGCCGCCCGGCCCGCCGGTTACTGTTAATGTATAATTACCCGCTGCGGCACTTGAAAATACCCCCGGGTTACCCTGGTAAGTACCTCCGGATGGACTTGTCCAGTTATAAGTGGCGCCTGTAATGGTTGGAGCATAAATGGTAATAGGGTTACCTGCACAAACTGAAGTATAGCTGCCTATCTGATTAACATCATTAAGCGCGCTAACTGCCGAACTTGTAAGTTCGGTATTGTATATGGCCACATCATCGATACTACCATTAAAATATTTGCTGGTAGGGACCGACGGCCATGAACCTCCCAAATCGTCAAAGCCTATTTTCCAATAACCATTCCTGGTTTCGGCCGCATAGTATGCCAATGATCCAACATTGGTGTTATCTACATACATCACTATACCGGATGTTGCTCCAAATGTAACTACCACGTGGTGCCAGTTACCGTCGTTATAACTTGAAGTTGAAGCTACAGTTCGTGTAGCACCATTATAAACGCCAAAAATTAACTGCCCGCTGTTAGTCATATAAAGGTGACGATCATAACCACCAGAAGCTGATACGTTTTGGCCATCACTAAAGCTCATAAGCTTCCCGCCCGAAGTTGTTGTGGTTTTAAACCACAAACTCATGGTAAACGTTTGCGGGCCTGCAATTTGTGTTGTTGATGACATCCATTGAGTGCTGCCATTAAAGCTGTAAGCGCTATTGGCAAAGCCATACCTGTCGGTGGTTAAGGTAGGAGCATTTTCAAGTACGCCATCATTTTGATTGCCCGAAACATCTTTGGTATTGCCACTGAATGAATACGAAATAGCGGCATTAGATACCGGCGAACTAACTATGGGATTAATGGTTGCTGTAACTGCAGTACGGGGGCTTTCTGAGCCGCCCGAAGTATAAGTAACATAAAATGTAGTTGTAGTTGTTATAGTCGGCGAATAACTTGCTGTACTTGCCACTGCAGTACCGCCGGTAGCGGCAGTGTACCATTTATAAGTACCACCCGACGGCGAGCCGCCAGAAGCTGTCAAAGTTACCTGCCCGGCACCGCAGCGTGATACTGAAGATGCAGTAGGAGGGGCCACGTTTGTGAACGATACGATATTATTACCGGTAGTTGAATTATTAGTATAGCCGTTATACGTCGGGTTGGTATAATCAGTAGTACGGATCTGTACAGCACCCGTTTGAGTGTAAGTATTATACGGAGCGGGGTTACCATAATTTAATGACGAAAGTACATCTACCACTAAAAAATAATCGGCTACCCGGGTTAGCGAGCCGTCTGAATTTCCGGAACTATAATTCGGATCACCTGACCCAGAATTGATGGAGGCAGACTGCATTGTTGGGCTGTTTATATTTACCGTAGCCAACAGTGAGTTATCACTTGTAGTAGTGTAAGTATCGTCAATAGATTTATACAAACGTCCGTTAGTGAAAAAAGCATTAATATTGGTACTTCCGGAAGGGGTTATGCCAAAATTTATATCTGCAATAGTGTAAGTACCCCTTGTGTTTAGCTGAATGCCGGATGTTACAACATTGGTTTGACCTGCATAAAACGATGGCTGGGTAATGCCGTTGCTGGTTGAACTCACACTTGTAACGCTCATTCGTCTGGTATACAATTTTAAATTATCCCAGTAAAAATTATTGCCGCTTGCTCTTAAGTCTGTGGTAGCTACTATGCTGTAGGCGTAATTGTTAAAGTTACTTTGGGTTGAAGTGCCGACATATGTTGTTGCTTCATTGCTTGAGCCCGAAACAGGGTTGGCCCATACCGACCATTTACCGGTATTTAATCTTTGTATCTTTATTGTCCAGATAACATTATTGGTGATGGGAAATGTTATTAAAGATTGTATGTCATTTTGGTTGTTTCTGTAACGGAGAATCATGTTGGAGCCAACATGTGTCATATAAAACCCCTGAATTGTTTGAGATGTTTGGTCATAGGTGTTTGCAGTTAACCAATATTGCCATGCTGCATCTCCTGTGTTTACAGGCCCGGCTCTTAAACTATTATCATAAGGCTCAATAGGCGATGTTGACGAATTGTTCTTGTAAAGGAACGTCCATTCATAATCGTAATTATTAAGATTTCTGTCGAGAGTAGGCGCAATGATTGTACCGTATATGTTGTTTTTTTGATTTAAACCATTAACAGAAGTAAGAGCGTAAGTGTTATTGAAATTTGTACTGTTAGTTTGAGTAAGTACAATGGTTTTGTTTGTTGCGTTTAAATAACCAACATTTCCGATGTTTCCGTCATCGTAAGGATTATAATAAAACTGGTTTGCAGCTGTAAACTGCACTTCCTGGGCCGCAACAGCGTTAAACAGGCATAGCAGGTAGCCGGCAAACAAAACGCGGAGTAATTGTGCTTTCAAATTAATAGGTTTTAGGGAGCAATTGCAATAATGATGCTAATTCAATAAAAACGGCGTGAAACTACAATATTTCACTCAATAAGGCACTTATGTTGAAAATGGCGGGCTGGATTTGAGGTTTTGTTGTGAAAATGGAAATAAAAGTGTGGTTAATTATTAATTATAATTTACCCACAGTGGGGAATAATTTCCACTGTGTTTTTAATCAATAAGCATGTTATTAACTTATCGGTAGAGATTTTGAAATTTCAATAATTGATAGATTTTTTAAGAATATTCCTAAAAAGAGTGTGATTTTTAATCAATGATGTTAATAGTTGAACAGGTACGGCAATTATTAACGATGAAGGGGAGGATTGTTTGGTGGCTTTTGGAAGGAGAGCGTAGATATTTCTGAAAAGTATGCCGGATATTCCATTTGTAAATTGGAACACCCGGCATTGGAGAGAGCACTATTTAACCTTTTGGCTATTATTGCCACGGTTAAGATCGGGCAGTGCAGCATCGGGATCAATGGTTACCGATTCGGCTTCCTGTGTGGTAGGCAGCGTGTAGTTGATCTGTTTGTATTGCAGCCAGGTTTCAACCGGCAGGTAAAAGCGTTTTTTGCTGCCGGTTTTAAATTTTACCTCTACAGTAAATGGCATGGGCAGTTGCTCTTTGTTAATCACGTTTATGGTAATACCCTTTGACGCGTCTTTACCAGCATATTTAGCATCAATCAGGGCTATATCAACTAACCAGTTATTGTAAAACCAGCCTTTCCAAAACCAGGAAAGGTCTTCACCTGCGCCGTTTTCTATCGATCTGAAAAAATCATCGGGCTGCGGATGTTTAAAGGCCCATTGATTAATATAGTTTTTAAAGGCGTAATCAAACCGGTCTTTCCCTAAAATTTGTTCACGTAATAAAACCAGGCCAAAAGCAGGTTTATAATAGGTGAGCGGATGGCGATACTTTTCGGGAATAGCGTCTGGGGCTGTCATAATACTTGGCGACTGCGGATCAAGCATAGCCGGGATGATCTCATCAGCCGGGTTGCCGCCGCCGGGTGCATATTCGCTATCGCGTTTAGGCGCATATTCACCTTTGTTAAACGCGTCGGAAGCATAAATATCTATAAACGTGTTCAGGCCTTCGTCCATCCAACCATAACGGCGCTCGTTTGATCCTACGATCATAGGGAACCAGTTATGGCCAATCTCGTGTGCAGTAACCCAATACAGTACACTGCCTTTATCCGTAATGCCATCAAACACAATACCGGGGTATTCCATACCGCCAGCAATACCTGCTTCATTAATGGCAACAGGATAAGGGTACTCAAACCACTTCTCCGAAAAATACTCTATCGATTTTTTAAGATATTCAGTAGCCCGGCCCCAGGCGTCGTTGCCGTAACTTTCGACTGGGTAAACGCTCATCGCTAATGATTTTTTACCGCTGGGCAAGTTCACCTTTGCTGCATCCCATATATAAGCCTTTGATGCGCCAAAGGCAACATCACGCGTATTAAGCATTTTAAAATGCCAGGTAAGTGTTCCCTTGTTAACCGGGCGACTGGCAGGATCATTAACTTCTGCCAGATCGCGGATCATGATAGTTTTATCACTGTTGCGGGCCTGATCTAAACGGGCAATCTGTTTGGCGGTAAGTACCTCTTTGGGGTTAAGCAATTCGCCCGATCCGGCTACAATCATATCCCATGGTACGGTAACAGCATAATCTATATCACCGTAATCAAGGTAAAATTCGCCGCTGCCTAAAAACGGGAGGGTATCCCAGCCATGACTGTCGTCATAAACGCACATCCGCGGAAACCACTGTGCAATTTCATAGATCTTGCCATTTTTAGTATCACAATAATCGGTACGGCCGCCAAAAGCGCCAGGAATGGTATAGTGATAATTAATGCGCAGTTTGATTGCTCCCTTTTGCAGCGGGTGTGCAAGGCGAACCTGCATACGCGCATCGGAAATTACAAAGGGCACAGGTTTAACCACATCACCATAATCAACTGATACAGATTCTATCTGGTAACCACTGGTATGCTGATCAGCAGCGGGCGAATGATCTGTGAAAAAGTTAGAGCGGGCCTCTTGTTTGTATGTGTTTTGATCAAGTTGCAGCCAAAGGTATGGCAGGGCATCCGGACTGTTATTGGTATAATTGATCACAACAGAACCGCTTATGGTTTTGCTTGTGGTATCAAGTTTAACTTTAAGGGTGTAGTCGGCCCGGTTTTGCCAGTATTTAGGGCCTGGAGCACCATTTGGCGAATGAAAGTCGTTACCTTTTTCGGTATAAAACATAGGCCTGAAAGCCTCTGCCGGATTATAGTTTGATGAAGTATCGTTAGGATTGAGTTTCCTTTTTTGCGCCGACACGCCGAGTGCTAAAACCGACATTAAGCCAATGCCGATAGATCTTAATTTCATGCTGCTAATTTAAGCACCCAATATACAAAGGATGCCTGTAAAAAATAATCTTATAGAAAAGTTAAAACGGTTTATGGAATTATGCTGACAAGTGCATCTTATAGTTAAATTGATCAAATGGGCCCTATTCAACATA
This sequence comes from Mucilaginibacter endophyticus, assembly GCF_003351025.1. GTDB lineage: Bacteria > Bacteroidota > Bacteroidia > Sphingobacteriales > Sphingobacteriaceae > Mucilaginibacter > Mucilaginibacter endophyticus. The sequence continues at coordinate 1,505,103 of NZ_QPCG01000001.1, forward strand.
TCAGTATACCTAAACCTTGTCATGAACAGTGGCAACAGATGACAACCGTTAGCAATGGCCGTTATTGCGGTCATTGCTGCAAAACGGTGATTGACTTTACAGTGATGAGTAACGAGGATGTGATTAATTACCTGGCAAAAAGTGGTAATGTTTGCGGCCGTTTGAATATGGGGCAGTTAAACTCCATCAATAATAAATTGTTGAATACACCCAAGCAAAATTGGAAAACATGGTTAACTGCCGTGTCGCTTTTGCTTTTAACGCCGATAACCAAAATTGAAGCAAAAACTCAAAATAAAACCGAGCAAGGACCCCGGCTATTAAAAGATAATATTTCACATCAGGATACGGCAAGGTTGTATATTATCAAAGGAATTGTTAAAGATGTGTATTCCCTTATACCGGGAGCTACTATTTCCATAAAAGGAGAATATGAAAGAGTGATATCAGATACTGAAGGACGGTTTAAACTTGCTGCGGTATCCCTAAACGATACGCTCAGGGTATCATATATCGGTTATGTGCCACAGGAATTCAAAATTGCAGATATCATTAACAAACCGAACTTTGTGATAATTATGGCTGAGGACCTAACAAACACCCGTTGGCAAACTGTTGTAGCGGGAGGAATTTGTGTAAGGGCTTCTTTACCAAAAAGGATCTGGCGTAAAATAAAAAGCATATTTTAGTGCATATAAAAGCTAAACTTGCACTTCCCTGTAAATATCCCTTTAGGCCGGTCATCAATTCCGGTACATTTTGTTTGCGAAACGTTATCGTATTTTTTAGGCTATCAATATTATGCCTGGCTGCGTAAACACACCGCTGATAAGATCTCTGCTCATCACCGGTTAATTATTTTCATTGGCGCGGCGACGGGTGCATTTATTGGCTCACACCTTATAGGTGTTTTTGAAAATCCGGCTTTGCTCTTCTCGCAGTTCAGTATTATCTACTTCATGAGTAACAAAACTATAGTGGGCGGTATGCTTGGTGGCTTGATAGGCGTTGAGCTTACCAAAAAACAATTGGACGTAACAGCCTCGTCCGGCGATCTGATGGTTTATCCTCTTATCCTGGCTATGGTTATCGGGCGTACGGGATGCTTTTTGGCCGGGCTGGAGGACGGCACCTATGGAGTAGCATCAAACTTGCCATGGGCTATCGATTTTGGCGACGGTATCCGCAGGCACCCTACCAATCTTTATGAAATTATATTTTGGCTGATGCTTTGGGTTATGCTGAAGCTTATAGAGCGAAAACGGCAGTTTGCCGATGGCGCAAGGTTTAAAGTATTTATGACAAGCTATCTTATTTTCAGGCTCCTGGTAGAGTTTATCAAACCCGATTATTTTTTCAGTTTCGGCTTGTCGGTAATTCAGTTAGTTTCTATTGCCGGTATTTTGTATTATTATAAAGTATTTCTAGATCCTAAAAAGCTGTTTATAAACCATGCCTGAACGCCCATATATTTATTATGATTTTACGTTGAGCATTTGCTCTACCTGTTTGCGCCGGGTTGATGCTAAAATTGTTTTTGAAGATGATAAGGTTTACATGCTTAAAAACTGCCGTGAGCATGGTTTTGAAAAGGTACTGATTGCCACGGATATTGAATATTATAAAAACTGCCGCAACTATGCTAAGCGCAGTGAAATGCCGCTGAAATTCAATACTAAAACACATTATGGCTGCCCTTATGATTGCGGTCTTTGCCAGGATCATGAGCAGCATTCCTGCCTGACGGTCGTTGAAGTGACAGACAGGTGCAATTTAAGCTGCCCAACGTGTTATGCCATGTCATCACCTACCTATGGCAGGCACCGCACTTTAGCCGAAATTGAGCAGATGCTTGACGTTGTTGTGGCCAATGAAGGTCAGCCGGATGTGGTGCAGATTAGCGGGGGAGAGCCTACGGTACACCCTCAATTTTTTGAGATCCTGGATATCGCCAAAACTAAGCCCATTAAACATTTAATGGTAAATACCAACGGTATTCGTATAGCTAAGGATGAGGCTTTTGTGAAACGGCTGGCCACCTACATGCCCGATTTTGAGATCTACTTGCAATTTGATTCGTTTAAAAAAGAAGCACTCGAACAGCTGAGAGGCGAGGATTTGCGCGAGGTAAGACAAAAGGCTATTGAAAACCTTAATAAATATAATCTCTCAACTACTTTGGTTGTCACCCTGCAAAAAGGCCTTAATACCGATGAGATAGGGCAGATTATTGAATATGCGCTGAAGCAGCCATGTGTGCGTGGTGTAACTTTGCAGCCAACACAAGAAGCCGGCCGGATAGAGAACTTCAACACCCAGACCGACAGGTACACCATGACCGAGGTACGGAATGCCATATTGGAACAAACCAGTGTGTTCAACAAAAACGACCTGATCCCGGTACCGTGTAATCCCGATGCTTTGGTGATGGGCTATGCCCTTAAATTGGGCGGTGAGGTGATCCCGCTAACGAGGATGATTAACCCGGATGACTTGTTGGACAATTCAAAAAATACCATAGTATACGAAAATGATGAACGCCTGAAAGGGCATCTCCTTAATATGTTCAGTACGGGTAATTCGGTAGATAAGGCTAAAGAGCACCTGCATTCGCTGTTATGCTGTTTGCCCGAAATAGATGCACCTAACCTGGGGTATGATAACCTGTTCAGGGTGATCATTATGCAATTTATTGACGCGCATAACTTTGACGTGCGGGCTATCAAAAAATCATGTGTTCATATCGTAAACAAAGATATGCAGATCATCCCATTTGAAACCATGAACATTTTTTACCGCGATGATAAGCGGGAATACCTGGAACAATTAAGAACAGAAATTTTAGTTTGATGGAAGCTGACAACAATAACGTAACATCGCAAGGCGGTAATAACGCCCCTGGCAATAATGAGGGAAAGAAGCCATCAGCAATGAAAATAGTGGGATATAACCTGCTCGTATTTGCTGCTTACACCGTTATTTGTGCGGTTACAAGTAAAGATGGCGGGTTTATTTTTGATATGTTTTTTATAGGCATTCAGTTTTTTGCCTGTGTCATATTTGCCATCATGAAAAGAAGCTGGGTGTGGCTATTAAGCGCGCTAATGGTTTTAATTATTGGCTTCTCGACATGCGTAGGCTTGATAAACGTAAGCGGGCTTTAATTGGCTGCCGTCAACATCTCCGCTAAAACGCCTTCTTTTAATGAGTTAGTACATAAGCTTACCCTATGGATATCCAGGGCATGCATAACAAAGCGTGTAACCAATGATGCCGCTACAATCATATCAACCCGGACCGGGATAATGCCGGGATTGCCTGCCCGTTCTTTATGACTTGAAAGAATGAGTTTGTTGGTTATGGTCAACAATTCATCTTTCTCAAAATCATAATGCTTGATACTTTTCAGGTCAAACAATTTTGCATTTTCGGTTTCAATCAACCCGGCGAAAGTTTCAAACGAGCCCGATGAGCCAACAAGAGTACCGATTTCGATGCCGGATGTGGCGATGAATAAATCACTGAGTTTATCCTGCAGGTATAAATTCAAGGCTTCGATAGAAGCCGGAGGGATGGGATCGGTATGATGAAATTGGTCCATCAATCGGGCGGCGCCTACTTCAAAACTTTGTTTCCACAAAATTTTATCGGTATTACCTAATATGAACTCCACACTGCCGCCGCCGATATCCATGATCAGTGAGTTTTTTGATGATAAGCATCCGCTTAGTTTTACCCCATTGTAAATGAAACCGGCTTCCTGCTCACCGTCAATAATTTCTATGGCAATGCCTGTTTTTGATTCTACCTCTTTAATGAAATCTTTTCCGTTGGAGGCACTCCGCAAGGCCGAAGTAGCTATAGCCCTGACGCCGGCAACATGATTGGCTTCAATGAGTTCATGAAAACGCTGCATGGTATTTACACCACGCTGAAAAGCCTCAGGTACTATATGCCCCTTGTTAATGCCACCTTCGCCAATTTTTACGGCTTCGGTAATGTGTACAATTTCACGATAGTTATTTATATCTCCTTCGGCAATCAACAAATGGAAGGTATTTGTACCCAGATCCATTACAGCAACGCGTTTAGTCATGCAGCTAAAATAAATAATCCCCGAAATTGTTTAATTATTCCCGGGGATTTTATTCTGTAAATCCGAAATCGAACATCCGATATTCGAAATCAAATTATTCTTTATAAAAAAACCATTTAACCAGTTCTTTATAACTTGCTTTTTTGCCGTACATCAACACGCCCACACGATAAATTCTTGCGGCGACATAGGTGGTAAACAAAAAGCCTATCACCATCATACACATCGATACGGCTACCTGCCAGTCTGGTGGACCAAACGGAATGCGCACCATCATGGCTACCGGGGCTGTAAAAGGTATCATAGATAACCATACAGCCAGCGGGCTATCGGGTGCCCTAAACAGTACCGATACCGATAATATATAAGTAAACAACAGTGGCATAGTAATAGGAAACATAAATTGTTGAGTTTCTGTCTCGCTGTCTACTGCCGAGCCCACGGCCGCAAATAAGGCGGCATAGAATAGATATCCACTTAAAAAGTAAAATATAAAGCAGCCCATAATATAGCCAAACGGAATGGTTTGCAATACGGCGAGCGCGTTGGTCATGGGGCTGGACGGCGAGCTAAAAGCATGACCGGCTATTTTAGTGGATATAACAGATAGAATTATCCAGGCGCTAAATTGCGTTAAGCCAACTAAACCAACACCAATGATTTTGCCAAGCATTAATTGAAATGGCTTTACTGATGATATTACCACTTCTATGATACGGTTGGTTTTTTCTTCAATTACCCCGCGCATTACCTGCCCGCCATATATAAATAACGATAGGTAGATGAGGATGGCGCAGGCTATACCAATTAAAATGTTAGGGCCGATATTGGCATTTTTATCGCCTTTGTCTGAAATTTCAATAGCATTCACTGATATATTAGTCCGCTTTATGCTACTTAAAAGAGCTGTATCAATATGATGACTGATCAGGTTGTTTGAAAAAGCGATATCGCTCATCTGCTTTTCAATTTCTTCGGATAGAGGAATAGACGCTTTCTTTTTTGAAAAGATCTGCACCGAATCCTTTTGCATATAATTTGCGGGTATATACAAAATAGAAATCCCCTCGCTATCCTTCAGTAATAGCTTCGATGATTTTAAATCGGTTAAGGCATAGGTAAACTTCACGTTAGTTACATCGTGGAACTTATTGGCGAAACTGCCGCTTTTATCAATTACGTTAACCGTTTGTAGCGAAGAGAGTTTATCACTGTTTTCGGCAACCATCTTTATTACCGCGCCCATTACAAATATCAATGCCGGGACTACAAACAGCATAATGATAAATGATTTTTTGCGTACCCGGGTCAGGTATTCACGCTGTATAATGAGTAATACTTTATTCATGGCCGGCCGAGTTTAGGTTAACTTTTTCTATAAATATTTCATGCATGCTGGGTATTACCTCCTGCAGCATATTTACCCTTGCTTTAGGGATCAGGTACTGCAAAACATCGTTTGATGTGTTTTGCCCCGTAAGTTTTATTTTGATGGTATGGCTTTCGTCTTCACTATGAGTTTCCTCAAGCAGCTCAAAAGGCTGGTTGCCATCAAATGCTATCCGCGAGCCTTCATATTCAACAAAATAAGTTTCGTTACGGTACGAGTTTCGGATATGTTTAACCTTGCCATCCAAAATCTTGTGCGATTTATTGATAAGCGCTATGGCATCACAAAGCTCTTCTACCGATTCCATACGGTGGGTAGAGAACAGGATGGTTGCGCCTTTTTTGTTGAGCTCCAGAATCTCATCTTTAATGAGTTCGGCATTTACGGGGTCGAAGCCGCTGAATGGCTCATCTAAAATGATCAGGTCGGGCTCATGTAACACCGTGGCTACAAACTGGGCTTTTTGCTGCATCCCTTTTGATAGCTCTTCGATCTTTTTTTTCCACCAGGTTTCCATTTCCAGTTTTTCGAACCAGAATTTTAGGCGCTTTTGGGCTTCGGCGCGGCTTAGGCCTTTTAAACGGGCCAGGTAGATCATCTGCTCGCCTATCTCCATTTTTTTGTAAAGACCGCGTTCTTCCGGCAGGTAACCAATGCGCTCAATATGCGATTGATTGAGCTTTTCGCCGTTAAAATAAACTTCGCCCGAATCAGGAGCGGTGATTTGGTTAACAATACGAATAAGTGAAGTTTTACCGGCGCCATTAGGCCCCAGCAGACCAAAGATCTGCCCGCTCTCAACTTCCAAACTTACATCGCTTAAAGCCCGGTGACCGGCGTATTGTTTAACAATATTGCGGATGCTTAGCATTTGTTAAGGTTTATGTATCTGTTTTGCTTTTAGATGAAGTTAAGCAAAAAAAGTTACAGGTTGGGTTTGTTGTATGGTGGCCAGTCGGGTTTATCCATTTCGTAAAACGGTTTTTGCCATTGCTGTTTGTTAATAACATTTAAAGCGGTTACCGCTATGTAAATGTCTGTAATAGGTACAATCAAATATACAAGCCCGATATAACGGATGTAAAATAATATAGCTGGAAACCCCAAAAAGAGGCAGCAGTATAGGTACCAATAAATAAGACATCATGATAAACAATTCGCTCAATGCAAATAGCTGCAAAGGAAGCCTAAACTCAGTGGGGCGTAGCAAAAAGGTCATGATAACAAGGCTTATGATCACCAATAGGCTTATTGTTCCATTAACCTGGTAAAACAACATTAATGATTGCGGATTGACGTGAAAAACACCGATGGCTGTATTAAATAAACCAGTTACGGCACTGTAAATCGTATAAGCGATGAACGCGTTAACTATAAAAGATTTTTCGTTGGTGTATTTTAAAATGCCTATAACAAAAATCATTAGCCATGCAAAACAAAGGACAGGGATAAACGAAAACAAAGGCCGGATGCTATCAGGAACGTTAAAGGCAATGATTTGCATAGCATATATTAGTAGCAATACCAGTATGCTTATAACGGATGCGCCAATGGTAAGGTATGCAGTATCACGTGTTGGTTTCATGAGCAGGGTAGGTTTAAATTATGCGTATAAATATACCCAAACCCCAATTATGGTTTAGGTTGTTTATTGAAGTAAAAAAATGGCGTATTTGTTTTTATTCAAATACGCCATTTTTAATATCTCTAATTTGCAGCCTATCTATTTTAGTTGCTTTAGATCAAACTTCAGTGTTTCAATGGATTCCTTTTGCCGGGAGATGATTACATACATATAACCATTGTAAACTATGGTATGCGGATAGCCGTATTGTCCACCTTTCCACAATCCTTCTTTTTTTAAATGATAAAGCTCGTTAGCGATGATATAGTTTTTGTCGAATAATTTACCATCTTTTGAAAGCGATAATACCAACGGGTTCCTATCGTAATGATGTAATGTGTCCGGAATTCCTACATAATAAAACCTCTTATCCTGTAATCGGCCGAAATGAAACTTGCTGTCGTTATCAGAAAATGGCGCCTCTGCGGGGTGCGACCAGCTTTTGCCATTGTCTTTACTTTCGGTAAGCCATAAATGCCCTTTCCAGCCTTTACCGGTAACTCTTAAAAGCATGTGCAAAACGTTATCGTCCGTTTGGAAAAATGATCCTTCGCAAAGTGGTGGCAAGCCGGATTTTGCAGCGGGTGCATAAAACATGGCCGGATTATCCTGCTTATAAAGTGAATCGGGATAAAAACTGCTGAGTTTCCAGCCCGAAAGGCCACGAGGATCATCGGTAAAAGGGAAAGTGAAATTATCGCTGATGATCAATCTCCCGCTGTTTGTGATCTCCGGGCCGTGATTGGGCACAACTGGCAAGTGCATGTCAAGCGGTTCGCTCCAATGTTCGCCATCTGTGCTGGTTTTAGCCCACAGGTGGGTATTTTGCCGATGTTTATCATAGTCCCCGTAATAGGCTACTAAAGTTCCCTTGTATTGATAGAGCCCGGCGGCGGTAAGTACTGTAAGTGTATCATTGATCTTGCCGGGAGAAGCCAATACCCTCATTGGCGACCAGTGTTTAAAATCTGTTGAAGTGGCATAAACCACTCTTTGCCCCGGCGAATCCTCATCAATCATCCCGTTACTCCATATGGCCACGAAGCGGTCTTTAAAATGGATAATAGATGCATGGTGGTTGTACAGCCATTCCTTATCAGGCGAATAGATCATAGCTCGGTCGATGTTTAGCTTGGTTACGCCTGCTTCGGTTTGGTAGTTGTTGCTGACGGATGGGGTTTGGGCACGAGTATTAAGAACGGATAAAAAGAGACAGGTAAAGAAGAGTAATTTGAATTTCACGGGCATAATTCTAATTAACGCAAATTATCCGGTTAGTAAAAATTGATTTATTGGTTCAATTGTTTTTGCAAAGTTTTAGCGCAGGTTCAAGTGTCGTTTTACGCGGATTCAAGCGTCCTTCGCTTGAACCGAATTTTAAAGTAAGCGTCCACGCTTACTTTAGAAGAACCTCTGTCGGTTATCGTGAGCGTGGACGCTCAAATGAATAACAGTTCAAGCGCAGACGCTTGAACTTGCAAAAACAAAAACGCCCGAAGTAATAATACTCCGGGCGTTGCATATACCTTTCAGCTTTCGCCTTTATCCTTTCACCTCAGGCGGTTATTCAAAATACTCTTTCATCCGTTCAAAGAAACTTTTTTCGTTTTTGCCCGGATTAGGTTTGAAGTTAGGTGAACTTTGCAATTTCTCCAGGATCTCGCGCTCTTCGCGGCTCAGTGCTTTTGGTGTCCAGATATTGATGTGCACCAATTGGTCGCCACGATGGTATGAGTTTACTTCTGGTAAACCTTTGCCTTTCAGGCGCAGAATTTTGCCACCTTGTGTTCCCGGATCAATCTTTATTTTGGCCTTACCATCAATGGTTGGCACTTCAACAGATGTACCTAAAGTAGCATCAACAAAGTTTACATGTAGATCATAGATCACGTTGTTGCCATCGCGTTTCAAGGTTTCATGAGGCACTTCCTCAATCAGGATGATCAGATCACCCGGAACACCACCACGAGGGGCAGCGTTACCTTTGCCGCTCATGCTCAGTTGCATACCTTCGCTAACACCTGCAGGCACCTGGATGGTGATCAGTTCTTCGCCGCGAACAACGCCATCACCATGACAAACATTACATTTTGACAGGATGGTTGAACCTTCGCCGTTACAGGTTGGGCAGGTGCTGGTAGTTTGCATCTGACCTAAAATAGTATTGGTTACCCTGCGCACAGCGCCTGAACCACCGCAAGTTTTACAGGTTTGGAATGATGATTTATCTTTTGCACCCGAGCCATCGCAGGTTTTACAGATGATCTGTTTATTAACCTTGATCTTCTTTTCGGCGCCGTTGGCAATTTCTTCAAGTGTTAAACGTACTTTAATACGCAAGTTGCTGCCACGGGCTACGCGCCTGCCACCGCCACCACTTTGACGGCCACCGCCAAAGAACCCTTCAAACGGACTGCCGCCGCCAAAAATATCGCCAAACTGGCTGAATATGTCATCCATATTCATGCCGCCACCACCGTAACCACCGCCATTGGCCGATGACGCGTTGGCAGCATGACCAAACTGATCATAACGCTGACGTTTTTCAGGAGTACTTAGTACTTCGTAAGCTTCAGCAGCTTCCTTAAACTTTTCTTCCGCTTCTTTATCACCCTGGTTTTTATCAGGGTGATATTTAATAGCCATTTTACGATATGCTTTTTTTATGTCATCAGCACTTGCACCTTTTGCAACTCCAAGCACATCGTAATAATCTCTCTTAGCCATAATTTTAAAAATTTCGGATTCCGAAATTCAGATTTCGGATTTATTATAATTTAATATTGTGTAAGATCAGGATAGACTATCACATTCGGACAAATCCGAAATTGAAAGTCCCAAATCCGAAATCAGTTACGCTCCAACTACCACTTTGGCAAAGCGGACCACTTTGTCATTCAGGGTATAGCCTTTTTCCATTTCGTCCATTACCTTGCCTTTAAGGTCATCAGTAGGTGCCGGAATGTTGGTGATAGCTTCATGCAGATCGGCATCAAAGGCAGTGCCTATCGATGTCATTTCTTTCAGGCCTTTCTGGCCTAATATATTTTTCAGCTTGTTTTGGATCAAAGTAACACCCTCTTTAACAGGGGCAACTTCGGTAGCCTTATCCATGGCACGCTGTGCGCGTTCAAAGTCGTCAAGTACCGGTAATAAAGCCACAATAACGTCTTTACCTTCAGTTTTTCGGGCTTCCTCGCGTTCTTTAATGGTACGCCTTCTAAAGTTATCAAATTCGGCATATAAACGCAAGTACTTGTCATTAGCCTGTGCCAGTTCGTCTTTCAGTTTTTCTTCGGCAGTAGGGGCTGCTGTAGTTTCTGTAGCCGTAGCTTCTGTTTCCTGGGCGTTATCCTGCCCTTCGTTTTGTAATTGCTCGTTATTCACTTCGTTTATATTTTCTGTATTATCCGTATTTTCTTTCTTCTTTTTCTTCAACATATCGTTAAATTTCATAGCGAGTAGTGCCAATCAAGTATCCTGCCATAGCTGCAAAGCAGCCAAGCTGTCAGTGGTATGATGTAATTTTAAGTAAGGGTGACAGGCGAACCGCCAAATGGGCAAACCAAACCATGATTCACATGATTTAAAGATGGCCTTGAGTTTTGTACATCAGGGCTATCTTTAAATCCTAAAAATCATGGTTCGTTCTATATCTCCACATCTTCCAAAACCTTACCGTTTTCGCATTTGATAATGCGTGACGGGAAAGCGCGGATAATGTGATAGTCATGAGTAGCTACCAGTACGGCAGTGCCCGACTGGCTGATCTGTTTAAGCAACATCACAATTTCTTCAGATGTTTCAGGGTCGAGGTTACCTGTTGGCTCATCTGCCAGTATTATTTCAGGGTCATTGAGCAAAGCACGTGCTATAACCACACGCTGCTGCTCGCCACCCGAAAGCTCATGAGGCATTTTCTTTAACTTTGAACGCAGACCAACTTTCTCGAGTACATCAAGTGCTTTGTCGGCAATCAGCTTTTTGTCGGTCCAACCGGTTGCACGCATCACAAAGTTCAGGTTTTGTTCAATGGTGCGGTCGGTAAGTAACTGGAAATCCTGGAAAACTATACCCAATTTACGGCGCAAGTAAGGAATATCGCGGCTTGGCAGCTTGCTTAGCTCATAACCACAGGCATGGCCGGTGCCGGCTTTTATTCCTAAATCGCCGTAAATTACCTTCAGCAGACTGCTTTTTCCTGATCCTGTCTGGCCAATCAGCCATACAAAATCGCCTTTGTCAACATGTAAATTTACGTTTGAAAGTACCAGGTGTGTCTGTTGAAAGATATCAACGTTGTTTAGTTTTATTATAGAATTTCCTATCATCGTTTTTATAGCTCTAATTTTAAGATCTGCCCAAACGGCAGGTCTTTGATAATATTCATGATCTCGTTGGCTTTATCGCCTAATCCAACTTTGTCAAGCGATTTATCCGGCCGATCAACCCTGAAATAAGCCAACAGCGTAAACTTATCATCCCGCAGCTGCACATAATCGGGTATTTTGGCAACACCTTTAACTTTTATGATATACATTTTTTTAAGGTTAAAGCTGAAAGATTAAAGGCAAAAGGTGCCAATTAAGTAGGGTAGGGTAAACCTTTCGCCTTTTACCTTTATCCTTTCACCTTACTTTCCAAAGGTATTATTTATTTAAAGACTTGACAAAAATTCCATCGTATCTACACCATCGGCATAATCCCATAATTTGGGTTGCTGGCTTCGGCCAAAACCAACCACCTGGTTATCTACTTGTAGAGGGAGCGTACTTACAATGCACTGGATGCTTTCGGTATTTTCGTTGATGATATTTTCGGCATTTGCCACATTGTGGTAATAGTTAAAAAACAATACTGACAGCGGGGATGTCAGCCTGTCATCTTCTTTCACCATTAAAAAACCATTGTCAAGATGTTTGTCTCCGTTTACCAGGTAAATAGATTTGTTGTAATCGTAGTTGTTGTTGTATTTATGATGATTAATGATAGCCTTATGGTTTTCTATCGATTCAAAAAAGAAAGTGAAGTCGTAATCCTCAGGTACCAATATTTTAGATACGTTTCGGCAGCCAAGTCCGTAATAGTCTAAAATATCATGACCCAGGTTAAACAGTTCTTCGGAGCTTTCATTGCCGCTTAGTACAGCAATACTGTTGCGGTTTTTGCGGATGATATTAGGCACCTTACCAAAGTAATAATCAAAATAGCGTGAACTGTTGTTGCTGCCCGTAGCTATGATGGCATCAAAGCCTTCCAACCTGTCAACAAAGCTAAAGCTATCTGCAAAAGTGGGATCAATAGCTGCCAGTTTTTCCAATACAGCTTTGATAAGCCTGGCATCCTGTGATGAGGCTTTAATAAGCGCTTTGTTACCCGAAGCTATAACACAAAGTACATCATGGAAACCCACCAGCGGGATATTGCCCGCCAGGATAAGTCCAACTTTTTTTTGAGCCTGGTTCGTTTCTAAGCTATATTTTGAAAGCCAAGTGTTTAGGTCGACTTCATTAAGCATGCTGCCAATAGCCGTTACGGCCTCCAAAACGCTTACCGGAGTAAACCAGGCATTGTGGTATTGTTCGTTTTCGATAAGGGCGCTTAATGCTGCATCAGGAGTTAGCAGTTGCCTGCCCAACTCCGAAAATGAATTTATTGAGGTTTTTAGATTAATTTTTGACATATATATGTTAGGGGAATAAACCCTTAAAGCCTTTTTTTGTTATATTTGTGCACTTGCAATTTGCAGGCAAAGTTAATTGAGATTATTAGATATTTAGAAATATGGCGATTAAAATCACCGACGAATGCATAAACTGCGGGGCTTGCGAACCGGAATGCCCTAATAATGCTATTTATGATGCAGGAGCTGCCTGGCGTTTTAGCGACGGGACAGGTCTTAAAGGGATTATTGATTTTGGCGATGGTAATACCCTGAATGCTGAAGAAACACAAGCTGCATTATCTGACGATATATACTATATAGTACCCGATAAGTGTACCGAATGTGTAGGTTTTCATGATGAACCGCAGTGTGCCGCCGTTTGTCCGGTTGATTGCTGTGTTGATGACGAAGATATCCGCGAAACTGAAGAAGAATTGCTTGCCAAAAAAGATTGGCTGCACATGAACGAATAGTATAAGCCTTACAAAATATTAAAAGGGATATGCATTGCATGTCCCTTTTTTGTTTAGCGTTTTTTTTGTATTATCGTAAAGCTTTTACCCCAGAGCAGCAAATACCAATTATAAAAGTAACATCATATTTAAATGTTAACTGCGTATAGTTTAAAAATACGCGCGAAATTTTTGTTTATTTGACATTTACAGAACTATGGAGTACGGGATATGTAACCTGGCAGTAATTCCGCTTAGGGCCGAGCCTAATGAACGGAGTGAGCAGGTGTCGCAATTATTATTTGGCGAGGCATTTGAAATAACCGAGTGGCAAACTAACTGGGTTAAGATTATTGCCGAAAGTGATGGGTATGTGGGGTGGATAGGCCGTTTGCAATTTGCTATGCTTGGCCATTTAGCGTATAAGCATATAAAAAACCATCCTCCGCAACTTACTTACCAGGCCGTTACCCAAGCCTGGAAAACAAACGATAATAGTATTGTTTACTTACCCGCAGGTAGTTCGCTCGCTTTTTTGGAAGGTACATCTTGTAGGATTGGCAATGATCGTTTTGAGATTATTGGTAAGGTTGGTGAATCCGAAGATATTGCCACAACCGCTAAAGCGTTCCTGAACTCGCCATATTTATGGGGTGGACGGACACATTTTGGTATCGATTGCTCGGGCTTTACACAGGTGGTTTATAAACTTAAGGGCCGCAGGATTAAGCGCGATGCCAGCATGCAGGTAAAGGAAGGTACCAAGATTGATTCAATAAAAGATGCAAAGCTTGGCGATCTGGCATTTTTTGATAACACCGAAGGCCGTGTAACCCACGTAGGTATTATGCTTAATAATGAGCATATTATTCACGCCTCGGGTAAAGTTAAAATTGATACCATCAATGAAGATGGTATATACTCACTTGAGCAAAAAAAACACACCCACAATCTTTGCGGGATCAGGCGATTTTTTTAAAGGTCTCCGGATTTATTTCTTGATGAATTTTTTAAACCCGATCACGGTGTTATCGTTGCTGTTAACAACCTGCATAATATAGGTTCCGGGGACAAAACCTGCTACATTATTTTGCCAGTTGGCCTGCGAGGATGTAGCAGTAGTCATTAATTTACCCTCGCTGTTAGTGATGTTTATCTTATACTTAATAGCATTGGCATTGTTAAACTGCATTTCGGCATGAATTACATCTGTAGCCGGATTAGGATAGAGGTTCATGTTGGCGCTCAACGTATTCTGCGGCTTATTGGTAAACATTACCGGAGCAATTTTTGAGTAAGTAGCGTCTCCGTTTAAGTCAATTTGCTTTAAACGGTACTGATTAAGCCCCAGGGCCGGTGTTTTATCATTAAGCGAATAGCTTTTTGCTCCGGTTGAATTCAGTGTACCTATCGGGGTAAATGTTTTACCGTTATCAACACTCCGCTCAACAATATAGGTGGTATAATTGGCTTCGTTTTCGGCAAACCAGGTAACCTGGGCGCTTTCATTTACTTTTATGGCGTTAAAGCTAAGTAAATGCACCATGAGGGCCTGATTTTGACGAACAACAAGCTGCAACCTGTCGACACCAAAGGTAGCGCTGTTACCTTTATCTATATTGAAGTTATATTCTGGCAGTGTTTTGATATTCACCGAATCTTTTAAAAAATTATCCTTTAGCCAAACGTCATACAGGTCGGGTAGGTCTTTTAAATCGGTTATTTTAAGTTTATAAGGGCCGGATGCGGTGGCGTCGGCAAGCAGTCGGACTGTTTCCTGATTTTTACCGGGCAGCGGATGACGGTGAATAGATATCTGTACGCTGTCGCTTGATAATACCGATAAGCTTTCAAGTGCTCCGCTGCCTCCCAGGTCCTCGGTGTCTTTGTCTTTATCAAAAGCGGGAGAAATACCTTTAGCAAGTACAATAGCTACCCCATCCAGGTTTAACGAGTCTTTGATCAGCTGCAATCTGATTAGTGGCATTGGCGATACTAATTGACTTGCTGGGGCAGGTTCTGCAGCAGCAAAACTGCTTTGTTTGGTGCTCATCATGGCCAACGGGGTTTTCCCATCAGGTATGCTTAATATTTTGTTGAGTGTACCTGATAAAGGCGGTTGTGTATTTGTTTTTCCCGATTCTCTGAATATCATGGTTTGACCGGTTCCTGTGGCTCTTACAAAAAAGCCCTGGCCACTGGCAATCATATTACTGGCAGCCCCGCCGCTTATGCTTTGAATTCCCGGATTAATTGTGGTTGTTGTGTCAGCAACCGATGTTATTTGATTTGCATTTTGCTGGTAGCTTTCATATTGTTTGTTTATGGGATTGTAAACCCACATTGACAAAACCGGGGGAATATTGGCGGTTACGGTAGTATATACCTGTGCTTTTTGTCCGGAAATATAGATTGACGAAGAAGGATCGGCGTTGCCGCCTGATACCCCTTTACGATTCAGCTTTTCAAAATTAATAGTACTTGCATAAGGGTTACCAACCAGGTTATAACCTTGCACCCTACTCCCCGTAGTATTGGTATATAGCAATGATGTGGTGCCTGTGTACCAATGTTTAACCGTAATGTTTCCCTGGTTTAAAGAGCCTGTTGCGGTAAATGTGGTATTTTCCGGGATATGTGAGGTCACTGTTGCCTGTGCTATGGTTGTTGACCTGTCTCCCCTGAAAAAGAATAAAAAACCATTGCCCGAGTATAAGGTAAAAGTCCCTGACTCGCTATCAAATGAATAAGTTGAAGATGTTATATTATTTACACCCCGGTAATTGCCGCTGGTAAAACTTGAAATGGAGCGGGCTGTGTTTTCCCTGAAAAAATATATGGTTGGGTTATTGGCATTGGGCGAGGGATCAAAACCGCCGGCAGCCAGGGTTGTGCCTGTTACATAAGAGTTAGCTTTAAGGTAAGCCAGCGTAAAAGCTCCCGATCCGTTATTTATTGGTGACGTAAGTAACCGGTAACCGCGATGACCGGAGCCGCCGTTTATAAAGCGTTGTGCATTTACGTTGCCGGTAATTGCAGTGCCCGACGGAATGCTCGCTACCGTTGCTGAGCCGGATGCGTCGGAGATTAAAGTTAATATTCCGCCGGTGGCGAGGGTTGCTGTGCCGGCCATAGTTAATATGCCTAACGATGATACGGAAAATTTGCCGGTACCCGACATTGTTTTGGTTCCGCTATTTTGGACAAAGACATTTTTGAACACGACACCATTGCCTCCGTCAGATCCGGCATCACTAAGCGACTCGGTGGCGCCTTTAAAATAAACATTAGGGTTATTGGTTATCGCGTCAACCTTTCCCGACGTTGATGCTGAGTTCCAGTCGCCGTAAATTGTAAGGTCGCCGGAGTTTATGGTTTTGGTGCCGGTTGCCGAAAAGTTTATATTTTGATAAGCTGTAGGGCTAATATCAAGTTGGCTGGTACTTTCAGTATATACGGTTTGCCCGCTGCCGGCATATTCAACAGTACAGGTGCCTGAGCCGCCTCCGTTGCTATAAAAATCTATTGATGCCGCGTTGCTTCCCGATTTAATAGGGGTTGTATTTGTTAATTTAAGTACCGGGTTAAGTGAGGAACCGGAAGGTACATCGACATAGATATTGGCAGTTGCCCCGGTTCCAAGTGTTAAAGAAATACCTGTTGGCGAAACGGAGGTATTGGTATACAGCTGCCCGCCAACGGTTGTTGTACCGCCACGTACATAAAAGGCAGAATTGTTATTTTGTAAAACGCCTATCCCTAAAACGGCATTTGTAGTACCATATACATTTACATCGCCAGATATTTGTAAACTGTTAACGGTGGATATTAAAGATACCTGGTTGCTTGTAAGTGCTCCTACACTTAAAAAGTTGGTATTGCCAACTTGTAGTGACGAGCATGTTACGGCACCGCTACCGGTAATGGTATTAATAACTGTGCCGCCAAGACCAAGTAAAGATACCGTTGGAGGATTTTGGGTGATTAAACTGGCGCCTGTTCCTGAACCGGATACATTTAAGGTTCCGTTTACTGTAAGTGACAATCCATTTATTGCACTAAACGTAAGAGATCTGCATACAGCTGAGGTTCCATTGGCGATTATAGGTTGAGCGGTATTTAATATATTGAGACTAATTACAACATCCTCGCTTGCCAGCGGAAAGTGGCCTGCGCTCCAATTGCTGTTATTTGTCCAGCTTGTTGATCCTCCAATGAGTGGCGGGTTCCAGGTATTTTGTGCTAATACGGCCGGGCTAAAAAATAAAAATAGAATCAGGATGATTATATTTTTCATAAGTATACATTTTGATACTATTTTTTATATTCCTGTAGGCTATATGAGTGGCTTGTGATAGCTTTTATGAATAAGGGAGTATCAACGTATAGTTACGACTAATGCGCTATAAATGTTCCTGTTTTTAATGAATGAATAAAATGAATAAACAAAATAGGAATGAATAAAGAGATTGTTTTAAGTATTTAAAAATGAATTTATAAGCTGTAAAATGATTTATTTAATAGTATTATTAAGCGTTTGAACACGGATTTTAATAAAAAAAGATCAGTTGGTTTTTAAACTATAGTTTGATAGAAAGATAAGGGAGCCGGTCCGTAAATGAAATTTAGGGCAATAATTAAAAACGTATCATTCAACACACCGTGAAAATTTGCTTTGGGGGATGTTAATCAAATTTAATTTCCCAGTTGATGATGGCTTTGTCGTCGCTAACAGAAAGTAGCTGATCGGGAGCGGTCCAGGCTAATTTATTGATGGAAAGTACGTGGCTTGGGTAGCCTTTTTCCCTGCTGATATTTTTATAAAGCTTGAAATCATCCGATCCCCAGATCTTGATGCTTTTGTCCATACTAGCAGTAGCAAAATAGGGCAGGGTGGGGTGGAACAGGATATGGTTTACCGCGAAAAGATGGGCAGGGATATTTTTTATTTCATGGTAGGTGCTGCTATCCCAGATCTTTACCTGGGCATCGCGTGCACCTGAGGTTATGTAAGTTCCATCGGGGCTGTAGGCTATCGAAAAAACAGCCATTGTATGTCCGTGGAGCGCTTTTATTATAGTATAGTCTTCCAGGTCATAAATGCCAATATGGTTATCGCGACAGCCAAATGCTACCTGTTTTTGATCGGGGGAAACGGCAATGCATCTTACTGTATCTTTAGATACCGTAAGGCTATGCACCATCTCAAGCGTTTTAAGGCTCCATACGGATACCGTGCCATCTTCTGAAGCTATCAGCAGTTCATCCTTTTTAGTAACCGATTTGATGTCGAAAATGGCTTTGCGATGATGTCTTAAGGGCTTAAGTAATTTTTGCTGGATGAAATCGAACACCAAAACTTCACCGCTGCGTAAACCGGCAAACATTAAGGGATAACCCTCCGGGCAATGAATGGCGTAAATAGACGCGTTAACAGGAAACATCACCTTAATGAAAGAGAAATCTTTCAAACTCCACTCAACCAATCCTTTATCGTTGCCCCCTGTAAACAATATCCCAGGCTTTTGCGATAGCTCAAGCGTGAATATAGGGTTAGTATGCCCGGTAAGTTCGGCGGTTTTTTGTACGGTGATCATTCTTGGTTCATAGGTTATGGTTAATAGTTCATAGTATTGATATAGCTAATTAGTTAGATAATTAAGCCATGAACTATGATCTACCAACCATGAACAAAATTATTTATGTCTCGATTCCAAATTTTTAGCGATAGTTTCTAAGGTCAAACCTTTTTCGCGTAGCAGCACCAATAAATGGAAAACAAGATCTGATGATTCATTGATCAGGTCGGTTTCAGTTTCGGCAAGGGCCGCTATAACGGTCTCCACACCTTCTTCGCCAACTTTTTGGGCTATTTTATTGAGGCCTTTATTGCGGAGCTTGTTCACGTACGAACCCTCAACAGGGTTTTCATACCTGTCGGCGATGATATTTTCCAGTTCCAGGATAAAGTTTTGATTAAATTCGGTATTGAAGCAACTGCGTGAACCTGTGTGGCAGGTAGGGCCATCTGCTTTAACTTTGATCAACAGAGTATCATTATCGCAATCAATGCTGATGTTTTTTACATGCAGGAAATTATTGCTGGTTTCGCCTTTGGTCCACAGGCGGTTTTTTGAACGTGAATAGAAAGTGACGATATTTTCCTGTACTGTTTTATCGTAAGCTTCCTGGTTCATATAACCCAGCATCAACACCTCAAGGGTTTGTTCGTTCTGTATAATTACGGGGACAAGTCCGCCGGTTTTTTCAAAGTCTATGTTCATTTTGTCCTAATTCAAATTAATTTTGCTGTTTACATGCTGTTCGAAGTCTCTGACTTCGAATTAGCTATGTATGTAGTTTGTAACTACATATAGTTTTTCGCTTTTACAGTTGCTTTACTGTAGTCTGAAGACTACAAACATAGTCGTCTGAAGTCAGAGACTTCAGACAGCAACTGCAAAGTTATCGGTTTATCAGATCCGTACTTCTATCTTATTACTTTGCAGAGCTCGTTTCAGATCAGGGATCAATATCTCACCATAGTGAAATACTGAGGCTGCTAATGCCGCGTCGACGTTGGTTTTTTCAAAAACATCAACAAAGTGTTCAACTTTACCCGCACCGCCCGAAGCAATCACCGGTATATGAACAGCATCGTTCACTGTTTTTAGCAGGCCATTGTCAAAGCCGCCTTTAGTACCGTCATGATCCATAGAGGTAAGCAAAATTTCACCGGCACCACGACTTTCCGCTTCCAGTATCCACTCCAGTGTTTGACGTTCTGTAGGCAACCTACCGCCATTTAAGTGAACTACATTTTTATCGCCTATGCTGCGGGTATCAACGGCTATTACTACAAACTGAACACCAAAAGCGGCAGCCAGTTCATCTATCAGTTTGGGGTTACGTACAGCCGCCGAATTGATGGATATTTTATCTGCTCCCGCATTCAGCAAGGCGTCTGCATCGGCAATTTCGTTGATGCCGCCACCAATAGTAAACGGAATATTAATTTGCCTGGCTACGGCCTTCACCAACTCAACCATAGTTTTACGGCGTTCAACGGTAGCTGTGATATCTAAAAATACCAACTCGTCGGCTCCCTGGTTCGAATAATTCCAAGCCAGCTCCACCGGGTCTCCGGCATCGCGCAGATCAACAAAGTTTACGCCTTTTACAGTCCGCCCATCCTTAACGTCAAGACAGGGGATAATTCTTTTTGCAAGCATGCTTATTAAAATATGTCATTGCGAGGAACGAAGCAATCGCGAACTATACAAGTCCGACCTGTATGGTGTGCGATTGCCACACTATCGCTCGAAATGACATGAGGTGTACAGGTTTTTAAAGAGGGGGCTGGGGGGCTAAATCGAAATCAGCGCGTCCAGGTTCCAGTGTTTCACATCTTCAATAGTGATGTGACCCTCATATATCGCTTTGCCCACTACTACCGACTCAACTTTTAAGCGGTTTAGCTTTTCGATATCGCCCATAGAGCTTACGCCACCAGATGCGATAAGTTTGATGAAAGGTGAATGATCAAGCAGTTTTTCGTACAATTCGATGCCGGCGCCGCCAAGTTTACCGTCTTTGTTAATGTCGGTGCACAGGAAACGGAAGAAACCTAAGTTCAGGCATTTATCAACGTAGTCCATTAGCTTGATCGGTGAGCTTTCCATCCAGCCTGAATATTTAATAACTTCGTCAAGTACGTCGATAGCAACAACCACCTGGTCGGAGCATTTATCTTTACCGCAAATTTCTTTGCTCAAATCGGGCAGGAAGCTTGGGTTAGTAAGTGCTTGCGTACCAACAATTACGCGGTGAACGCCGGCATCTATCAGCTCTTTTACTTTTTCGATGCTGCGGATGCCGCCGCCATATTGCACCTTCATGTCCGTTTTACGGATCACATCAAACAGGTATTGCTGATTGCTGAAATCGTTTTTGGCACCGTTAAGGTCAATGATGTGGATGAAATTGGTGCCGTTGCTTTGGTAGCGCTCAATCATTTCTTCAAGGGTAACATCATATTCGGTTACCTGTGCGTAGTCGCCTTCGCGAAGACGGACTACCTTCTTGTTCAAAATGTCAATGGCAGGAATAATGTACATATCCTTTATATTTTTGAGAAATTAGTTAACAATGTTTCGCCAAACTCACCCGACTTTTCTGGGTGGAATTGTACGCCATAAAAATTATCAAGCCAAATTGATGCCGAAAATTGATTTCCATAGTCAGCGGCCAGTAAAGTGTATGCTTTATCATATTCAATAAAGTATGAATGTACAAAGTAAAAGTGTGAACCTGACGGTATATTTTCAAATAATGGATTTTCCTTTTCGGGGTAAACCCTGTTCCAACCAGTGTGCGGTACTTTGTGTTCTGCACTATCTGCAAACCTTAAAGTTTTAACCGGAATGATATCCAGTAAGTTAGAATCGCCCTCTTCCGAATAAGAGGTGAGCAGCTGCATCCCTACGCAAATACCCAGGGTTGGTTTCTTTAACGCTTTGATTTTAGGAACCAATCCGGTAGCCTTAAGTTTATTCATGGCCGCACCGGCATGCCCAACCCCCGGAATGATATAGCGGTCGTATTTATCAAAATCCTCTTCGCTGTTAATAAAGCCATAGGGGATACCTAAGCGCTCTAAAGCAGCAGTAAGGGAAAATATGTTTCCGGCTCCATATAGGATAATGCCGATGCCCCCCCCGCCCCCTGAAGGGGGGGCCTCTGCGAGGCTTTTTTTATTATTTTGATCTGGTGTTTTCATGTTAATTAGTCGCTCCCCCTTTAGGGGGCTGGGGGGCTCTTACAGCAGTCCTTTAGTGCTTGGTAAAACCATCTTATCTACATCACGTTTTACGGCCATTTTTATTGCCTTGGCAAAGGCTTTAAATATAGCTTCGATTTTGTGGTGTTCGTTTTGCCCTTCGGCTTTAATATTCAGGTTGCTTTTTGAGGCATCACTGAATGATTTGAAGAAGTGGTAAAACATTTCGGTTGGTACATCACCCACTTTTTCGCGTTTAAAATCGGCATCCCAAACTATCCAGTTACGGCCACCAAAGTCGATAGCTGCCTGGGCCAGGCAATCATCCATTGGCAGGCAGAAACCATAACGTTCAATGCCCATTTTGTTACCCAAAGCAGCGGCGAATACTTCGCCTAAAGCGATACCTGTATCTTCAATAGTATGGTGCTCGTCGATATGGAGATCGCCTTTTGCGGTAATTTCCAGATCGATGCTGCCGTGACGGGCAATTTGATCAAGCATGTGGTCAAAAAAGTGCAGCCCGGTTGATATTTTGGCGTCTCCTTTACCATCAAGGTTTATTTTGATGTGGATGTCGGTTTCCTTAGTAGCACGACGATGCTCAAATACCCGCTGACCGAGTTTTAAAAACTCATAAACCTTTTGCCAGTCGGTAGTTTCGAGCGCAATAACATCATCGATATGATCCGCCTCAGAAAATTCGTTTCCGCCGAGATTGCTGTTATTGTTAAGCCAGATGGCCTTTGCGCCAAGGTTTTTTGCCAGCAGTACGTCGTTTTTACGATCGCCGATGGTGAATGAGTTTTTTAGATCGTATTTATCCGCATCTAAGTATTGTGTTAACAGCGCGGTGCCCGGTTTGCGGGTAGGGGCGTTGTCACGGGCAAAAGTACGGTCGATGATCTGGTTGGCAAATTTTACGCCTTCACCTTCAAATGCCTGCAACACAAAGTTATGAACCGGCCAAAAGGTATCCTCTGGATAAACCGAAGTGCCTAATCCGTCCTGATTGGTAACCATTACCAGTTCAAAATCAAGCTCTTTAGCTATTTTAGGCAAATAGGTTAATGCGCCTGGGTAAAACTCCAGCTTGGCAAATGAATCAATTTGCTCATCGGCCGGTTCTTTGATCAGGGTGCCGTCGCGGTCAACGAACAATATTTTCTGTAAATTACTCATCCAGGATTAATTATTGATTTAGAGAATTATTGAATTAGTGATTTCACCTTCTACTGTTTTATTTGAAGTTTTGCAGGGTGTCTAATAAAACCGTGTTTTCATCAGGGGTACCAACGGTTATGCGAAGACAACCTTCGCAAAGCTCAACTTTTGAGCGGTTGCGCACAATGATGCCCTGTTTTACGAGGTAATCATAAATGCCGTTGGCATCTGTAGTTTTTACAAGGATGAAGTTGGCATCAGACGGATATATATCCAGCACAAATTCAAGGTCTTTCAATTTCAATACTAACCTGTCGCGTTGTGCAAGGGTTTCTTTGATCCATTCGTTCACCTGACCTACATTAGCCAAGGCTGCCAAAGCCAGTTGCTGCGATGATTCATTAACGTTGTAAGGCGGTTTTACCTTGTTCATCACCTCAATGATCTCTTCGCTGGCGAAGGCCATACCTACGCGTAAACCTGCTAAACCCCATGCTTTTGATAGTGTTTGCATTACCACAAGGTTGGCACACTCCGTAAGCTCCTGGATAAATGATTTTTGCCTGCTGAAGTTGATATAAGCTTCATCAACCACTACAATCCCGCTGAAATTAGCCAACAGGGTTTGGATATCATCGCGGTTGATAGAATTACCGGTAGGGTTGTTTGGCGAGCAGATAAAGATCAATTTGGTATTTTTATCTACAGCCTCGGCAATGCCTTCTAAATTAAGCTGATAATCGTCAGTTAAGCTTACTTTGCGGGCTTCGATATCATTGATGTTGGCTGATACTTCATACATGCCATAAGTAGGCGGTACTAAGATCACATTATCAACTCCAGGGTTACAAAAACTGCGGAACAGGATATCGATAGCCTCATCGCTGCCGTTGCCAACAAAAATATTGCGTGGCGGTACGCCTTTAATTTCGGTGATCCGTTTTTTTAGATTGTACTGTAAGGGGTCCGGATAGCGGTTAAACTGCTGATCTAATGGCGACCCGAAAGCGTTTTCATTTGCATCCAGAAAGATGCTTGCTTCGCCCTGGTACTCATCACGTGCGGATGAATAAGGCACAAGGCGTTTTATATTTTCTCTGAGTATATTATTAATGTCGAACATTGCTTGTTCATATAAATTATGTCATTGCGAGCGATAGCGAGGCTACCGCACGGAAGCATGGTCGCCCTGTATAGCATGCGATTGCTTCGTCGTTCCTCCTCGCAATGACATGTAGTGTTAATATTATTATTAATTGCTCAACCTCACACTTACCGCATTCCTATGCGCATGTAAGCCTTCCAGCTCGGCCAAAACCTCAACCGTGTGGCCAATGTTATTGATTCCCTCGCGGGTGATGTGTTGAAAGGTGATCTTTTTTACAAACGAATCAACTGATACGCCTGAATAAGCCCTTGCATAACTGCTGGTTGGCAAGGTATGGTTGGTTCCCGAGGCATAATCGCCAGCACTTTCAGGCGTCAAATTGCCCAAAAACACCGAACCTGCATTGATGATACTTCCGGTGATCTGCTCCCAGCTTCCGGTTGCAAGTATCAGATGTTCAGGCGCATACTTGTTGCTGAAAGTCATTGCTTCGCTCAGGCTGTTGGTGATCACCACGTACGAGTTATCGATAGCAAGCTTCGCTATCTCGGCACGAGGCAATACAGGTAATTGTTTTTCTACTTCGGCGATGGCTTTTTGAGCGATATAGGCAGAAGTACAAACCAACACCGCCTGGCTGTCAATACCATGTTCGGCTTGCGCCAGCAGATCGGCAGCGATATATGCCGGAACAGCAGTTTCATCGGCAATAACCAATACTTCTGATGGGCCAGCAGGCATATCAATTGCCGTTGTGGTAGTTGACTGGATAATGGTTTTAGCTTTGGTTACAAACTGATTGCCCGGGCCAAAGATCTTATCAACTTTAGGTATACTTGCAGTTCCGTAAGCCATAGCGGCTACAGCTTGCGAACCACCAACCAGGTAGATCTTATCTATCCCCAGCATCAGGGCCACGTAAGCAATAAAGGCATTTACCTTGCCGTTTTTTTGCGGAGGCGAACAAACCACAATTTCATGACAACCTGCTATCCTTGCCGGGATACCAAGCATCAAAAAAGTACTTGGCAATACTGCCGAACCACCGGGGATGTACAAGCCAACTTTTTCAATCGGCCGTAATTCGCGCCAGCAGGTTACGCCGGGCATGGTTTCAACCTTGTCTTCGGTTTTTAACTGCGTTTGGTGAAATTTATAGATGTTGCTGTAAGCCGTTTCCAAAGCCGCTTTCTGATCTGCAGATATTGCTTTGGCAATCTCTTCCAGTTCCGCTTTTTCAAGATAAAGCTTGTTCAGTTCCACCTTGTCAAATTTCAATGCATAATCAAACAAAGCACTGTCGCCATGCTGCTGTACATTGGTTATAACGTCCTCAACAATGGTCCTGATCTCATTAGCCGGGTCAACATTGCGTTGAACCAGCTTCTGGATATCAGTTGATGAAAGTTCTGAATAGTTGTATGTCTTCATACCAGTTTGCAGTTATCAGTTTGCAGTTTACAACAGTTAGCAATTTACTATAGTGCAACTGCTAACTGCCGCTGCCAACCACTATAAAATGATCTTCTCAATAGGCATCACCACAATGCCTTGTGCGCCGGCTTGTTTAAGCTGGCTTATGCGGTCCCAGAAATCACGCTCCGGGATTACCGTGTGTACGGCTACCCAATCTTCTTCGGCCAATGGTACTACCGATGGGCTTTTTACGCCGGGTAGTAAAGCAATAACAGCCGGAAGGTTCTGTTTCTCAACGTTTAGTACCACATATTTAGTCTCCTTAGCGCGTAAAACAGATTGTACACGCTGAATTAATTCTTGTACCAGGTCGCTTTCGGCAATCGATTTGCTTCCGATCAATACTGCTTCTGACGACATTACGTCGGCAAATGGTTTCAATCCGTTGCTTTTTAGTGTGCCACCGGTTGAAACCAGATCGCAAATAGCATCACTAAGACCTAAGCCTGGTGAAATTTCTACCGAACCGGAAATGGTGCGAATATCTGAAGTAATGTTTTGTTCTTTTAAAAATTTGCCTAAAATGGCAGGGTAGGTAGTAGCAATTGCTTTGCCGTGTAAATCGGCCAGTGAACTGATATCGCTATTATTTGGTACCGCTATTTTAAGCGAGCATTTACCAAAGCCGAGGCGTTGCAGGTAGCTTACTTCAACTTCGGTTTCCTGGATCACGTTTTCGCCAACAATTCCTAAATCAGCAATGCCGTCCTGCACGTATTCAGGAATATCATCATCACGAAGGAAAAGAATTTCTAAAGGGAAATTAGATACCGGAGAGATCAGCGAGCTTTTGTAGTTTTCAAAGTTTAAGCCGCAATTTTTTAATAATTCAACAGATTTTTCGTTGAGCCTGCCAGATTTCTGGATAGCTATTTTAAGTGTTTTCACAAAATAAGTTTTAAGAAACTATAATAAAAAAGAGTATAAACGGAGGTTGTTATTTCGCGTAGAAACATACATTATCTTATCACCACAGAGTGGTGATGGTGGAGATGAAGATGATGTAGTGCGAGACCGTTCATTTTTTGTATAGTAAAACTATAGATTAGTTGCGCAAATATAGAGAGATGTTTTTTAAATCAAAATTTAATGTGAAAAAGTGCGGCGATACCTGGAATTTTCGGGAAGTTTCCTGCCGGATTAAATGTGCTTTTAGAATTTAATTTTGTTGAAGGTTGCTGTTGTTACTACAAGTGTTCGAGAGATGAAATTATATCTTAAAAAAGAATGTCATTGCGAGGAGTAACGACGAAGCAATCTCGTAGCTATGCAGATCGGACATGCATTGGCTACGAGATTGCCACGCTTCGCTCGCAATGACATACTTTTTTAAGATATAATGTTTGTGACAACACCAAATAACAACAGTAGAATTAAAGAATCAGCAGCATAGATTATATACGATTCTGAAAATCCTAAAATTCTGTAAATTCTGATTCTGACTACTCCTCATACTCATAAATACCACCCTCTTCGCCAAAATCCTTGATCAGTTTTAGTTTTTTAACTTTCTGAATATCTTTTAAGTTAATGAGTTCGGGGTTTTCGAGCACATTGAGCCAGATAAGGTAATAGTGTTTCGCCTTATAAAACTTATCAATATCCTTTGTGAAAAAACGGTGAGGTACAAGGTATGATGACATGCCCGAGAAGAAGTAAACCGCTTCGTGAGCATCAGTATAAATTTTTACTCCGGGCTTAAACAGGCTTTGATCACCGCTGCGTAAATAGGTAGCAAACTCAGAGTCGATCCAGCTTTCGTCAGTAAATCCGGGATTGCCATATTCATCTGCAACCTGGTCTTGATAACGGGCCTTGTCTATCCAAAACTCGCTGGTAATAAAGCCCAGCATCATTATGATCATTATAGCACTAACAATACGCCGGGTTGTGGAATTGCTTATCTTTTTAAGCAGGAGCAGGGCCCAACTGGTATATCCCCATAAGGCAGAGATATATAAGGGCGATAACAGGCGATGATTAATTCGCTCGTACCTTGAAAAGGTAGATGATAATACGATAAAAGCCCCGTAAACCAACGCGAAAGTAATTGCCAAATTCTCGAAGCTATCAATCTTGCGGCGAAAATAATTGAACGCGAGTGCAGCGATAAATCCCAGAAAAATGATGATGGCCAGAGGTGTGGCGGCCCAATATTGATTAGGTGTTAGCCCCATCCAATCGCACATTACTGTGCCGAAGTAATATAGGTTTTTGCTGAAAGGCGTAATAGATGGTTCGCGCGGGCCTGTTGTTGTACCTGTTATAAGGGCATTAAAAACAAGGTTACCTACTAATAATGAGATACATATTACTCCGTAAACAAGTATATGAACGATTTTCTTTTTTAAAGGTAATACCCTGTCCAGCAATAAAAGAAGCCCGCCGGTACCCACAATAGTTACAGCCGCATACCGGGTGATACAACTTACGGCCGCTATAAGAGCAGCTACTATGAGTGCCTTAAGAGTGTGTTTCAGAAGATACTCACGGAAAGCAACGATGAAAAACAGGATCTCGAGAATAAACAAAGTCTCCGACCATAAATAGGAATAAACCTGCAACAATGGCGGACTCAGGATAATGGCCGCCATCATTAACCATTTATAAATTCTTGATGACGGTACAAAGTGTTCCATGATCCACCCGCTGGTGAATATCAGCGTTGCAAACATGATCCCGTTCATTACCGCGCCAAATTTAACCGGATCTATCTGCGTGATAAATGATATTATACCAAGAAAAATCGGGTAAAAAACAGGGAAGTCGACAATGGGAACATGGTTAAACGTAAGTAAGTTACCATGGTTTTTAAAGCTCCTGGCCGCGCTGGTGTACATGATACTATCCGGCGAGACGCCTACACCGCTATACCTGAAAAACAAGCTCAAAATAAACCAGCCAACAAGGGCGGCTATAACAGCATCAAGATTTTTTAGGTAGCGGCTTTTTTGCATAGTATGATATAAATATTGGTAAAAAGCAGGAGAGAAGAAAATGTTTTAAGGAAGAGGAGTAATTTTTATGTCATTGCGAGAAGGAACGACGAAGCAATCGCATGCTATACGGGGCGGTTATGCCTCCGTGCGGTTGCCGCGCTGCGCTCGCAATGACATATTATATAGGTTCTTACGCTATCTGATCAAGCACGGTGCTTATCGGCTGGTCGCTGTCAATCAGGATACCTTTTACGCCTGCTGCTGTGCCGGCTTCAACGTCACGCTCGCGGTCGCCTATAAAGTATGATTGCGACGGATCAATATTATATTTGGCTATGCCTTGCAGCAACAATCCCGGTTTTGGTTTGCGGCAATCGCAGTCGCCGGTAAAGTTGGGGTGATGCGGACAGTAAAAAAAGTCGGTAATTTCAACGCCATGATCCTGGTAAACCTGTTTCAGATGTGAGTGCATTTTGCCAAGTTCTTCTTCGGTATACCAGCCTTTGGCAATACCTCCCTGGTTGGTAGCTACAAGCAGCATATAACCACGGTCCTGCAAGGTTTTAAGGGCATCAAAATTATCAAGCACCTGGAAATCCTCAAAACGACGTATATAGTCGCCCATTTCGTGGTTTAAAACACCGTCACGATCAAAAAAAACAGCTTTAACTTTATCTGGCATCGATTTTAAATTTTCGGCAAAGGTAGTGATTTTTGAGTTTATAGTTTTTGTCTGAATCTGGATTAAAAGGATTTATGGACTTGTCGGATTTGCCGCTGTCTGACACCGAATTAAACGTCCGAAACCAATCTCAAAAAATAAAAACACAAAACCTCGTAATATCGTTAAGAATACTGCATCTAAATAAAAATTGGTCGGGTTAAGCGCCTGTCCTACAAACTTAAACTAAAATGGATACATCACTTATTACAACAAGCACATCTTTAGAAGGGTACAAAGTTACCAGGCATTTAGGCGTTGTACGCGGCATTACGGTTAGGAGCCGGAGCGCCCTGGGCAATATTGCGGGCGGTTTTCAGTCGCTGTTTGGCGGCAGGCTTTCCATTTATGTCGAGCTATGCGAAAACGCGCGTGAAGAAGCTTACCAACTGCTAATCCAACATGCGCAGGCTATTGGCGCTAACGGCATTATTAATATGCGTTACGATGCCAACGAGGTAATGCAGGGTATTACCGAAGTACTGGCTTACGGAACCGCGGTAGTAGTTGAAAAGATTTAAAATATAAAAACCGGGAGCGATGATTCGCTCCCGGTTGGTTTAGTGAGGGTTAAGGTTGAAAGTATCATTAATTGTTGATACGCAGGTATCTGCGTACCGACTCATAATTGTTGATATCGATATTTTTTGCTTTGGCAGCTATCATAAGATGCGCGGTAAATAAGCTTAACAAGTAATTGATTTTTTTCATGTAGATGAATGGTTTTGGATATCTAACTATCGGCAGCTACGATTAGCTCTGCTCCCGGCAGCATGATCCAAAATTGTTTATCTTATCAAAAAAAAGAAATAGGAGAGTTACGCTATCATAAACGCACATTTACCCAATTAAACCGCGTAATTTAACGTTGCTGGTTTTCGGTATCGACGTACAGTTTATCAATGGTTTTTATAGTAACAGCAGATAAAAAACTATCCAAACCTATCGCTATAAAGAAGAAAAGCACGCTGAAATTATCTTCAGCGTGCTTTTCTTCTTTATACTTAAAATACTTTATTTGAAGTATGAAAGCGGAATGGTTTTCCACATGCCATGAGCAAGGTGACCAATCAGTAATTCGTATATAAGATAAACCGGCCAAAACACGTAATGGATAATAAGTAAAATTACGCTGTGGTTGTAGTACCAGCTTATCATTAAAGTATATAAACCCAATACAAGGTATAGTATGCTGGTTTCGCGCTTTTCCATTTTGAACCTTTTATTTTTGAGCTAATTTATAAATAGCGTTTAAATTAACGACAATTTTTCATGTTGAAAATTACCGAATAATCGGCGGCGTTGTTAGTTTGTTGCTTGCCGGTTTTAGTATCGTATTTATAAGGCTTTTGCGCAAGGTTGGTACCTCTGAGCTGAAATTCAACACTCAGTGTATCTGTACTGCCTTCCTGGCCGTAGGTCCACAACGCTTTGATAACATTACCGGTTAAATTGCCCATTAATGTACCTTTCCGGGCATCTTTTTCTTTAGGCAGCCAATCCATATCACCAGTAACTTTGTTGCCGTTTATATGCAGGTTAACTTTTGTAGTGTCCTGGTTGGTGCTACCTTCAGTAGCATAAAAACAATACTCCATATTTACTGCCGGAGCATCGGGGGCATTGGCCATGGCCGTGTCTTCCTTTTTAATTGTAGTATCGGTATCGTTGGTGGCACGATTGCCTGAGCAAGAGGCAATCGTTAGGGCGATAAAGGAAACAAAGCCTAATTGAAATTTCATAACTGTGGGTGATTTTTTGTTATGACAATTAAAATAATAAAAGGTTCAATCACTCAGGCGACAGCCACTAAATAGTTACAATACTCTGATGAGGTAACTTTTTTAAAGAGCACTATGCCTGTTTCTTTTCGGGAGGTGTTGACACAATTTCACCAAATTCATTTACATAGGCCAGCATGTTTTCAAGATCGCCTCCGCCGGCGTTTTGTTTGCGTTCCTGTTTGCGTTGTTCTTTATCTTCCTTTTTTTTCTGGCGATTTTTTTCCAGTTGTTTTTTCATGAATGTTGCTTGCGATTTAGCCATAATTATGATTAATTAAGTTAAATAATAGCTATTCCGTGTAGCAATAAAAAGGCCGGGCCAGACAATAAATACCTGTTTCAGTGAGCGTAAAAAATGATCTTTAAGTTAAGTTCCGGGCAGCAACGGTATCAGCAGGGAATAAAACAGATCAGCATCAAAATAGCTGGGCGCTGTAAGCTGGAATAGCTTTAAAAATTTGCCGTTTATACACAAAGATAATAAAAATAGGCGAATTTTTAACTGTGGTGCTTTAACCGGTTGTAATGAATTGGTTAAAAAATCTTATAAAACAGCTGCCTCCATCGTTTAAAATAAACCATAGGTGCTATATTTAGGCCGCAAACCAATACATAACCCTCATGAAACGCAGAAATTTTGTTCAAAGCTCGGTATTAGCCGGGGCCTCGTTATTTACTACAGGTGTTTTAAAAGCAGCTACGCTTACCGGGTGTACCGAACCTAACGGCGAAGCAGGTATAATAGCGGGTGATAAACCTTTTAACCTTAATTACGGTATTCATGATGGGATGTTTAAAAGCCATGCTGGCGATGATTTTATTGAACAGATAAAATTTGCTTATGATAAAGGTTTTCGCGCTATTGAGGATAATGGGATGAGCGGCCGCCCGGTTGATCAGCAGAAAAAGATAGGCGATACGCTGGCTAAGCTGGGTATGGCTATGGGCGTTTTTGTACAGCCGGGCCTGGGAAATGACAGCAATATGCTGGCAACAGGCGCCGCCGACCAGGTTGAAAAGTTTATTGCTTCATGTAAGGAAGCTGTTGAAGTAGCTAAGCGTATAGGCAGCAAGCTGGTTACCGTTGTTCCAGGCGATTTTGCACGTAAATTGCCTATTGGCCTGCAAACCGGTAATGTTATTGAAGCCATTAAAAAGGGTACCGCCATACTGGAGCCGCACGGCATCATTATGGTGCTTGAACCCTTAAGCGATAGTCCCGACCTGTTTTTGCGCACGCCCGATCAGGCTTATGCCATTTGTAAAGCTGTAGGAAGCCCATCATGCAAGATCTTGTATGATATGTACCACGTTCAGCGCAACCAGGGAAACATTATCCCAACGCTTGACCTTGTTTATGACGAGATAGGTTATTACCAGATAGGGGATAATCCTGGTCGTAAAGAACCTGGAACCGGTGAGGTTAATTATAAAAACATCTTTAAACACATCTATAACAAAGGCTATAAAGGTGTAATGGGCATGGAGCACGGCACGGCCGGAGCGGGAAAAGAAGGAGAGCTTGCATTGATTAAAGCTTACCGCGAGGCTGATAGCTTTATTTAGAAAGCTGATGAAATTTAAACTTGCCCTTGTATTTCTTTTTATTTCGAATGTCGTTTTTGCCCAGGATACCATTTTTGCCCGCAAAATGGTTGATACATTAACCTCGCCCTATTTCTGGGGCAGGGGGTATACAAAGGATGGCGTTCATAAAGCGGCGGAATTTTTATCTGCCCAACTAAAGCGCTATGGTGTAAAACCTATGGATGGTAAAAATTATCTGCAGGCGCTTAGTTACCCGGTTAATACCTTCCCCGGTAAAATGGAAGTCGCGGTAAATGGCGTACAACTAA
Source organism: Mucilaginibacter endophyticus (assembly GCF_003351025.1). Classification (GTDB taxonomy): domain Bacteria; phylum Bacteroidota; class Bacteroidia; order Sphingobacteriales; family Sphingobacteriaceae; genus Mucilaginibacter; species Mucilaginibacter endophyticus. The sequence continues at coordinate 1,538,157 of NZ_QPCG01000001.1, forward strand.
AGCCCGGAAAGGATTTTATTGTTTCGCCTGATAGCCGTGGTGTGACGGGGGTAGGGCAATTAATTAAAAAAGACAGCACCCATTTCATTGATCAGCAAAACCGGATTGTTTTATCGCTGGAAGATAAGCTTACATGGTCGGTTGAGGGGCGGGCTCTTGACTATACAGCGATACAGGTTGATAAAAAAGCAATAAAGGAAACTCCTCTAACGCTTAATGTTACCATAGAAAACAAGCTGATAACAGGTTTCAAAACAGCCAATATTTGCGGTATTGTAAAGGGGACGTCCAAACCGGATTCCGTTATTATGATCACTGCACATTACGATCATTTAGGGGGAATGGGCGATAAAACTTATTTCCCTGGTGCTAATGATAATGCAAGCGGTATTTCTGAACTTATGGGGCTTGCCCGGTATTATGCCAAGCATCCTTTGCCATATAGCATAGCTTTTATTTGTTTTTCGGGAGAAGAGGCCGGTTTGCTGGGTTCAAAGCATTTTACGCAAAATCCGCTTATTCCGCTTACAAATATTCGTTTCCTGATTAACCTTGATCTTAACGGAACTGGTGTTGACGGCATAACTGTGGTAAATGCCAGCGTTTATCCAAAAGAGTTTGCTGTGATGCAGCAAATCAATAGGGAAAATAATTACTTTGTTAAAGTGGCATCACGTGGCAAGGCTGCCAACAGCGATCATTATTTTTTTACCGAACAAGGCGTACCTGCATTTTTTATTTACACTTTGGGTGGTATAAAGGCTTATCATGATGTTTTTGACATCAGCCCCACACTACCGCTCAATAAATACACCGAACTTTTTAACCTGATAGTTAAATTTAACAGTAGACTTGCCGGTGGCCGTTAGCCCTTACCAATAGTATTCATTTATGCTTAACCCAAACTTTAATCCGTTTCCGGTTTTAACAACCGAGCGTCTTGTATTAAGGCGTTTTACTTACGATGATGCAGCTGACCTGTTTGAAATGCGATCAAACGAAACGGTGATGCAGTACATTAGCCGTCCGTTAAATAAAACTATCGGTGATGCTGTTGGGTTGATAGATGTGATAGAAGACTTATTGAGCAAAAATGATGGTATTACCTGGTGTATCTGCCTGAAAAACAGTAATAAATATATAGGTAGTATAGGCTTCTGGCGGATAGAGAAAAACAACCACCGTGCCGAAATTGGCTATCTTTTGAACCCGGTGTACCAGGGGCAGGGTATCATGCAGGAAGCTGTAACGGCAGCTCTTGATTATGGTTTTAATGTACTCAGGCTACATTCGGTAGAGGCTCGTGTTAGCCCCGGTAATATCGCCTCAATTAAATTGTTGCTTAAAAATAAATTTGTTCAGGAAGCCTATTTTAAAGAGGATCACTTGTTTAACGGTCGTTTCAACGATACCATGATTTATTCGTTATTAACACAAACTTAAATCTGTTAACAAATTATTTATGCCAGCTATTTTTAATTAAAAAAAAATGATGCATGTTTACGCATAGAAACCAATTATACCTGTGCTGAAAACAATTCAGTTTAAATGGGGTTAACATTAAAAAACAAAAGAAACTTATCATGGCAACAGAAAAAGGAAGTGGTATTACCGCTTATTCAGTGAAAACAAAAACTAAAAATGTACCGATGATCAATCCAGTTATCGATGTAAAATCGGGTAGATACATTGCAACAGGAACTGACAGTGCTGGTAACAAGATGGCTGCCATTATGGGTAAAGCTACTGCCGAAGAGCATATCAAAAATGGTAACGCCAAAAAAGGCTCAGGCTGGTAAATAAAGGTAAAACATAAATCGCCCTGTATTTGCTGAAAGTGCAGGGCGATTTTGTTTATACTTTGAAATTTAGGCTAAAACAAGATAATTATTGATTTGCCCAATTAACAAAATCCAGTCTGTCTGTAAACTCCCGGTAAGTAATTAATCTTAAATACCCTTCCAATTCCTCAAGTGTATTCCTGACCGGATTTATTGTTGTTTCTGAGTCCGGTTTATCAAGTGATGCTTTGATGATTATCTCCTGATCCTGAAGATGTATCCCAAAATCAAGATTGTTAAACCATTTATAGTTGGTTAATGCTTTCTTATAATGCATTTCATGATGAAAAGATTTAAGCAGTTTAACCGATTTTAGAAATTCGCCTTTAAAATTGTAAAAATTTACAGAAATAGTGGTACAACTGCCGTCTTTTTCCAACAGTAAGGATGCCTTGTGCTTTTTGTCGGTAGAGAGCTTTTTCTTTAACTCCTTTGTATAAATAAACCCACTTTCAATCACTTTATTGTAAGCCTGCTCGAAAACAACTTTATCCCATTCATATTTTTCTGCGCAAAGAATAGCTATGCGGTGTATTGTTTCCAGGATGATTTGATCCTTTTTATTAGCTGGACTTAATTGGTATTCCTCTTCATTAAGATAAACATCAACACGCAGGATACTGCCAAAGTATCCTCTAACATCATCTTCGGTTCCGATATCGGCAGAAATTCTTGTAGTGCCTGGCGGTTTGTAACCGTTAAGGAAATCAATGTATAAGTCGGAAATCAGATTGTTTCGAATAGTAAAGTCTTTATTGTTACTGTTCTCAGATTGACGGTAAAGCGTAATGTCATAAAATCCGTAACCCATAATGCCTACACTTTATTTATCCGAAGGATTTTTCTTTTTGTTCTGCAGCATCTCCACCATTTTAGCTAAACGGTCCTGCCGGGTTTTCTCCTGTTTAGCAGTCAGGATCCAGAGCACATATTCTTTTTTGTGACTATAAGCCAGCGATTGAAAGTAATCAAGTACGCCTGGATGTTGTTCTAATGTTTCCTTCACATAATTAGGTAGGGTAACTATTTTATTATCTACGTCAATATAAGCGCTGTGCTCGTTGTTGCGCACAGCTTCATTACGCCCTTCAGAAACCTTTACCGCTTCAACAGGGCGAAAACGTAGTGCTGTCCATACCTCGTTAACTGCTGCCGATGCCACAGGCCTAAGTCCGTATTGTGCAGGTGCATCCCAGCTGCTCATCATTTCCAGATCGGTTTGGATGCCCGAATTTTTTTTAGGATAAATGATCCAGAAAACCGTGTCGGAATTTAGCAATGGAGTTACTACTTTAAGCTCAGATATTAGCTCTTCGCTGTTTTTTACAAACAGCTGTATGCCGTTAAAGTCGCCCTGGACACTAAAAACAAGGTCGGCATTATCGGGTAGGGGTGATAAACTATCCGGATATCCAGCTGGTGCGTTTTGGATCAGCCAGCGTGAATTTGGTTTGATCAGGAGTTTTTTAGCGAGGGCGTTCATAATAAGCTTTTAGTAATGGATAAAGCTAATGTAAGCATTAAATTAAAATTGAATGACAGGCTCAAACCCTGTAGCATGGTATTTTTAATAGCTTTGCCCTAATGGAACATGTACTTGATAATCCTGCCTGGAAGGCACTTAATACTGGCAACAGATCACTTGCAGGCGGTAATGATATAGCTAAATATTTCCCTAAAGAAATCTCCCCCTTTGTTGGAATACCTGAAGTATCTGTCGGAAATTTTAACACCCTTTACAATACTATTCCATTTGAAAGCTATTTTATTTTCATTGCCCCGCATGACATTGTAATCCCTGAGCAGTGGACGATAGTAAACTATCTGAAATGCCTTCAGATGGTGTTTGAAGGAGAGATCCCCGCGGGTTTTTCCGACGACGATCTGCTGCCGCTTACAGAACAGCATGTACCTCAAATGATTGAACTTACACAGCTAACAAACCCCGGGCCTTTTATTGAGAGAACAATAGAGTTTGGACATTACCGTGGTATATTTGATGGAGACAAGCTGGTTGCGATGGCTGGTCAGCGTTTAAACCCAACGCCTTATGCCGAGATCAGCGCTGTTTGTACCCATCCAGATTACCTCGGTCGCGGTTACGCCGGGAAGCTATTGTTAAACCAGGCTAAACGGATTAAAGCAGCTTCCGAAATTCCTTTTCTGCACGTTAAATCTGAAAATGAAAGGGCTATTAAGGTATACGAAAAGCTTGGTTTTGTAACGAGAAAGGAAATGTCGTTTTATGTGTTGAAAAAGTGATTGCAAAAAATGTCATTGCGAGCGAAGCGTGGCAATCGCATGCTATACAGAGCGGCTCTGCTTCCGTGCGATTGCCACGCTTCGCTCGCAATGACATAAATTAGACCTTATCTATATAGCCATCTTGGCGAAAAAGTCCCAAAGTACAATACCTGCCGATACCACAATGTTAAACGAATGTTTGGTGCCAAACTGGGGGATCTCGATACATCCGTCAATAACCTGCATTACTTCATCGCTTACGCCATTTACTTCGTTTCCGAAAATAAGGGCGTATTTACCATCTTCGGCAGGTTTAAATTCGTGAAGCATGGTGCTGTTTTCGGCTTGTTCAATAGCTATGATCTGGTAACCATCTTTGCGCAATTGTTCAACAGCCTGCAAAGGGTTTTCGTAGTAAGTCCAGTTAACAGATTGGGTTGCGCCGAGGGCGGTTTTTTCAATTTCGCGGTGGGGAGGCTGAGCGGTGATACCACAAAGGCAAATCTGCTCTACAGCAAAACCATCAGAGGTACGAAAGATGGAACCGATATTGTGCATGCTGCGCACGTTATCCAATACTACGGCAACCGGTAACTTATCCTGTGCTTTAAATTCATCAACCGTAGCCCGGTTCAGCTCATCTAATTTTAATTTGCGCATACTTTTTTTAGTCCATGGTTCATAGATCATAGTTCATAGCCAACATGTGTTTAATAACAGGCCATGAACCATGATCTATCAACTATGAACCGATGGCAAAAATATTAAAAAAAGCTGTTAGTTAAGTTCCGAAACCAGTTCGCCTACGCCATCGCCAATAAGCGAGCTGTAAACAGATGGGGCGTAGCCTATTTTCTGCGTATAATATTCGGTTACTTCTTTGCTGAATTTATCAAAAGCATCGCCTTTTACCAGGGCAATGGCGCAACCGCCAAAACCTGCACCTGTCATACGTGCACCGGCTACGTCGGGGTTGGTTTTACTGTATTCGGCAACGGTATCTAATTCAACGCCGCTCACTTCGTACAAGTCACGCAGAGAATCGTGTGAAGCGTACATTAGCTTGCCAAATTCGGCTACATCATTGGCGGCAAGGGCTGTCGCAGCCAATTTTACGCGGTCGTTTTCTTCAATTACGTGTTTGGCACGTTTTAATACAACCGGATCGGTGATCAGGTGTTTGTATTGCTCAAAAGTAGCGCTGTCAATTTCGCAAAGGTATTTGATATCCAGTTGCTGTTGCAGGGCTATCAGGGCAGCCTGGCACTCTTGTACACGTTCGTTATATTTTGATTCGGCCAGTTTACGCGGCTTGTTGGTATTGATAATCGCTAAAACATAATCACCAAGGTTACTGTCAACCGCCTGGTAATCCAGGGTATCACAGTTAAGCATCAGGGCTTTATTTTTTTCGCCGAAGGCAACTGCAAACTGGTCCATAATGCCACAGTTAACACCAATAAAGTTGTTTTCTACATCTTTGGATAGTTTTACCAGGTCAAGCTTATCATAGCCGCTGTTAAAGAGGTCGTTTAAGGCATAAGAAGTCACCACCTCGATAGAGGCTGATGATGACAATCCGGAACCGATTGGAATATCGCCATAAAATAGCATATCCAGGCCTTTTAGCGGGTGTCCGTCCTTAACAAAACGGTTAATTACACCGATAGGGAAGTTAAACCAGTTTTCGCCGGTTTTTTCATAATGAAGTTGCAGCGGAATATCTTGTTGTTCACTGAAATTTAAGCTTCTGAAGCGAAAAATACCGTCCTCATTTGGTGAGGTTAGCAAATAAGTGCCAAAAGTAATGGCGCATGGCATAACCAAACCGCCGTTATAATCAATATGTTCGCCAATAAGGTTTACACGGCCCGGCGAAAAGTACGCGTTGTCTGCTTCTTTGTTAAAGATCTTAATAAATTCCTGGTGCAAATTATTCTTCATTATTCAGGTTGGTTTTTCGGAAAACAAATATTGTAAAAATTGTCAAGTTTACAGTTATAAATTAAATTTAATTTTTAATTTATTTTAATGAGATAGTTTTGCAGATATTCGGCCTTGATAAAACCCGTTTAATCAGTAAAAAATAATATGAAACAATACCTTGTAACCGCATATGATTATACAGATGCTGAAGCATTTGACCGCCGGATGGCCGCTCGTCCGCACCACGTTGATGGGGCGAAAGCGCTTAAAGCAAACGGTAATTTAATTACAGCCGGAGCCATGCTTAATGAAGATGGGAAAATGGTAGGCTCAACTATGATAGTACAGTTTGAATCATTGGAAGAGCTGGAAGCCTGGAAACAAAACGACCCTTACATTACACAACGGGTTTGGGAAAGCGTTGATGTAAAGCCGTTTAAAGTGGCGGATTTGTAAGCCCCAATAAATGTCATTGCGAGGAGGGACGACGAAGCAATCGCATGCTATACAGAGCGAATTTGCTTCCGTGCGATTGCCACGCTTCGCTCGCAATGACATATCTTTAAATGCTACTGCTCTGCCCAGCGGGTCATCTTCCAGTATCCCTGGGCATCTTTGGTGTAAAAGGCCGTGTAGCCTTTTCCCTGTAGGGTGAAATTAAAATCAAACTCAGTTACCGAGTCATCATCTGGCAAAAAGTTGGTAACAATGCTGTCGGCTACGGCGGCCAGGGTTATGCCGAAATCATCTACCGGTTTTGTGTCTTTTTCGGTATTGGCGATAAATTCCGAGTAATTGTTAAATGTATGATTACCAGAAGCATCTTGCTGTCGTGCTGCTGCAAAAGCTGCTTCGGCCCATTCTTGTTTATAAGCTTCCATAGCATTAAGCAGATCTTCGGCAGATATTTCGGGTAATCCATCTGCACCGGTAGTATTATAGCTATTTAGTATCTCTTCTTTGCTTCTCATTCGGTATTCATAGGCAATGACGCCTTTTGATATTTATTTCAAAAATTAAAAGGATGCCAAATTACTGACATCCTTTTAATTTTTCATTTTTCAAGCGTTTATATTATGCGTCGGCCAAAGTGTTCAATATATCGATATCATCCTCAGATAACTGAATATCGGCGGTCTTCATGTTTTCTTCCAAATGCTTAACGCTCGAGGTGCCCGGGATCAGCAAAATGTTTGGCGAATGGTGTAGTAACCAGCTTAAGGCAATTTGGTGCAGGGTAGCGCCGTGTTTGGTCGCAATTCGGTTTAATATAGCTTCGCCCTGTACATTACCGCCACCAAGCGGAAACCAAGGAATAAAGGCGATGTTGTGATCGCGGGTATATTCCAGTTCGGCTTCCCATTTACGATTGTCTACACTGTACATATTTTGTATAGATACCACTTCAAAAAATTGTTGGGCAAGTTTAATATCCGCAACACTTACTTCTGATAAACCTATGTGCCTGATTTTACCATCCTGCTGTGCTTTTTGTAAAAACTCAAATGATTTTTCGGCAGGCACTTTAGGATCAATGCGGTGTAGCTGGTACAAGTCTATGCGGTCAACTTTCAGGCGTTTCAAACTGCCTTGCAGGGCTTCTTTCAAATGCTCCGGTGACGAATCAACAGGCCACTCATTTGGGCCTGTACGCAGCAAACCGCCTTTGGTGCCTATTAACAAATCGGCAGGGTATGGGTGTAAAGCTTCGGCAATTAACTCTTCCGATACATTGGGGCCGTAGCTATCCGCAGTATCAATAAAGTTAACACCCAGCTCAACAGCGCGTTTCAATACCCGGATGCTTTCTTCCTTGTCTTTCGGCGGCCCCCAAATGCCCGGTCCGGTGATGCGCATTGCACCGTAGCCTAAACGATTGATAGTAATGTCGCCACCAATGGTGAATGTTTTTTCAAATGAACTTGTTGTGCTTGCCATGGTAATGTGTTTTGGTTTACTACTGTAAAGTTCAACTAAAAAACACCGGTATTGTTCATGGAATGTATAACACAAATGTCATTTCATTTATATCTGGCGGTTATCTCCAGGCACCTAATATCAATCCCATGAGGGTTAACGATACTACGCTATAACCGCCGTTTATGAATATTAACCGCCAGCTTTTAAGCTCAAACAAACTGTGAATGGCTATACCGCAAAATGTCCAGATACCGGCAAGAAAACCGGCCGCGGTTCCCCAGGCCAGATCGGTTTTTGCATCGGCTAAAAACATGGCAAGGTTTATCGCCATTATAATGGAGAAAAAGGCAGTAAAGCCAAATGCCCGGCCTTTGTTTGATGCTTGCAGTTCTGCGGTGGTTAGTTTGTTATCGGCCATCCAGGCATTGGCAAACAGGGCAGGGGAATACCAGATCCCGCCAACTAAAAATGCGGATAATGCTGCAACCAAAACGGCCAGCCAGTTGATAAGTTGAAAATTCATGATCAGATAATTTAAGTTAATTGGTTGTACTAATATAAACTATTAGAAGCTAAAAGCGGAACGCTGAAAGCCAAAAGCTTTGCATTGTCAAAACTTTCGCATATAAGTTAAATAAAAAAGCCCTGGTTGCTTTTGAATAACCAGGGCTTTCGGAAATCTGTTTATGAATTTATGTTGTATTATTTTACGTTGTAGTGTATCACGCTGCGGCCTATATTTCCTTCAGCATCAATGCCTTCAATTATGGCGCGGTATGAGCCACGCTGATCACTGTTGAAGAAATTAATAGTGGCGGTACCGGTTGCTTTATCGGTAATCACGTTAGGTTTCCAATAAATGGTATTGCGTAAATCGCCGCCAAGGGTGCCTTGCTTGGTAACGTCATATTTAGGCGAATAAAACTCTTTGGCTTTGGTATATCCCTGTACCGCAAAAGTGATTACATTTTGTTTTGGGATCAATTCCTGTAGTTGAGCCAATGTTATCTTCTCTTTTTTAACAACCTTTTTGTTAATCACCATCACACCTTTGGTTTGGGTTGTGCGGTTAATACCGCTTACACCGTCATTTAAAAAGATCTCAACAGACTCAACTTCGCTTGATGCCATGCTTGATAAAAAGTTGGCGTCAACAGGTAAGCTACCTACGTATACCTGTACCGGTGTCCTGCTGCCTGAATTATAATCGCGGGTGATATAAAAATTGTTGTCGATATAAGTAAGGCCCATTGCCATGGTTGATAAACAGTTAAGCAATAAAGGACATCCCTGTAATTGTTGTGCTGATACCTCGTGATCGGCCTGCATTGCTAAGCCGGCAAACGTACCGTAATCAGCATGGCTTGCTTTTTTTACAATTTTGGTCGATTTTACCACAATCTCCTTGATGGTACGTGAGCTTTGATATTGTTTATAGCTGTTTTGCAGATAAGGACGGAAGGTACTGTCGATATTCAGGATCTCTTCCGGGATGTTATTGTTTTTGCTTAGTTTTTGATAAGCCTCGCCATTAACAGATATTACCATGTTACGCCCATTAGGGTTGTTACGTGCGCTCAGAGTGATTTTTGAAGTGTCCGGCACATTAACGTTTGAGAATTTGAAATTCCCCGACATGTCGGTTATCGTTTCTGCCGAAAAGTTTTTATCAGGGATTAATAAACGCAAACTACCTTTTGCAACCGGCAGGCCGGTATTAGTCCTTAATGTCCCTGTTACGTCAATACCTTGCTCCGGCATCAGGTAAATAGGAGGGTTTTTATCGGACAGGATATCTTCATAATCAAAACGGCGGTAGCCCTGGGTTAGCATTAAAATATCAAGGTTAGCCAGTTTCTCGTCATCAGGTTTGTTGAAGTAGTAATTTGGTTTTTCGATATAGCCTTTCAGATCGGAAGTGAGCAGCATATTGCTTAATATGGTCGATTCCGCGTCTTCATTTGATGGTACAGTGCCATCGTCAACAACAGCTACCGAAAAACTGCCTTCAACCGGTGTGGTATTGTTTTTTGCCGATACAGTGATTTTTACATTACCCCTGGTACTGTACGAAGGTTTATCCGTTTTCAGGGCCAGGTTCATCTGGTCGTTATGTTGAATAAATACTATTCGCTCGCATAAAGCATATCCGCCAGAAGAAAACAGCGTTACCTGCACAATACCTGTAGGGAACTTACTTTTAGGGATATTAGCCGAATAAACTGTGCTTTGCAACACTGTTTGCGCGGCATAATAAATAACGCCTCCGCTTTGTGCTACCAGGTAAAAGCTTTTGTTTTGTTTACGCTGAAAAAACAGGTCGTTAGCCGATATTTTCACAGTTAAGTTAGCCGGATCGTTGCTGTATACAGCAACGTTTATCCCCATAGATTGCACACGTGGCAGGTTATAACTTGCCTGTGAACCATCAGGAAAGGTGATGTTGGCTTTGTATGACCTTTCAACGTCAGGGGTTAAGGCAAATACGCCCATACCTAAGTGTGCGCTGCTGATCTGGGCAATTTCGGTGCCTTTATCGTCAACAATATTTCCTTTAACATCAACTCCCAAACCGCTTGAGGCAATGGCCTTAAAGGCAACTTTAGTACGGATACCATTGGTTAACTGACCACCCTCCGGGAAAAATTGTACATCGTAGCTCTTAACCGCTGTACGCATAGAAAAGCTGCTGTTAATGGTTTTACGGTCGCCGACATCAATAGAGGTAACCAGGATACCGCCGGTAATCACGTCGGCCTGGCTTTCGGGCAGGTCTACCAATAATACGCCTTTATCATCGGTAGTGCCACGGCCTTTGCTTACCGGGTCGCCATTTTTCATGAGTTGCCAGCTTACCTTTTTGTTAGCATAAGGCGTATTATCCGATCCTTTATAAAGAATGGTAGCGTCAACCTTTACACCTGTTCTTTTTGTTGAACTTTTATACGAGATGTTGGTACGCACCTGGTTATCTATGGCGTTACCAACGTTGAAAGTGCGGTCGTAAAAATAATCAGGGTCGAAATTCCGCATCCAGTTGGTATAACTGCGTAGCCGGTAAGCGCCCTGTTTGTAGGTATCACCATTGAGCACAATATTGCCGCTTGCGAAGCCATTGTTAACAGCAATGCGCTGGCTTTCAACTACCGAATCCCGGTTATTGATCAGGTCGACATATACAATGCGGCTCAGCGCCGAAGGCTGGTGCTTTTCAATAGTTACATAGGCTTTAAACCAAATGGTATCGCCAACAGCATAGTAAGGCTTATCGGTATGCAGGTAAACCTTTTCAATAGGGTAGCTGCTGCTAAACTTGCTGGTTTTTTCAATTATGGTAGTTAGTGGGATGCTATCCTGCTGGGCAAAAACAGATGCGCCAAAGGCAGTTAACAGGCATAATAGGAGTAAAAATCGACGTATGATCATCAATATAAGTTAAAGGAGTAACAGGGGCTAATATAAACATTTAGCCGTATTGCATTTTTGGCCGCGGTTTATTTAACACTTTTTTACAAATGTGTTTTATACCCGATTTGCGAAAGTTAAACGCTAAAACCTATATGCCTATACAAAATAGCACAATTGTTACTTAGTGGTGGTTTTTAGCTTTGCCTTCAACATGTATTGAAACCATGCTGGAGTGAATGATCCCCAACGTTGTGCCTGGTTTTACGTTAAGATAAAACTTAAAATAGCTATCCATAACCGCTTTGGATGTATGGATATAGTCGGCCTCTCTTTCCTGATCGCCGTTAAACCCAACAAGCGGGGCGCCGTAATACAAATTGCCTTTGTCATCAATGTACATGGTAAAGGAAAAATAGAAATCCTTATAGGCGTTTTTGATTACGATATCATAATTGGGATCGAGATAATCGTCAGAGTTATCGAAGTTGTTGAGAATATCTGGTTTGGTAGTGCGGCGCGAAACAGTAACCAGCGGACTTTTGCTGGTTATTTCGGCAGGTTGCCTCGCTGAAAAGGCCTTGGTGTAATCTGCCGTTGCTTTTGCAGCCAATGAGCGGATAAATAAAGTATCGGCGCGGCTTGGCTTTCTCAGTGTGGTTGTATCGGTGTGAAGAGTGTTTTTGACATAATTATCAGCAAAAAATCGCATGAATACTTTGGTACCTTTAACGTCAAGCGAATCACCTTTTTGGATCAGGATCTCCATGGTTATACTGTCCTTGTTGATCTGCCTTATTTTTAACCATGAACGGGCCGCATTAAAGATAGAATCGTAGCCACGGGTAAGCGGAAAATTGATAAAAGCGTTTTTAGTAGGACTAAAAATGCTGACAGAATCGTCTGAAACAAATTTTAGTTTCCACTGCGGCTCCAACTGGTAACCGTATTCATTAAATGAAAGCCCGTTACGCTGACGCCTTGACACTTCAGAATAATTGATGCCGTTATAGGGTCTGAAAGAAATAAGCTCTCTTTTCTTTTGACCCGGTTGGTTGCCACCGCAGCCAAAAATAAATGCAGATAATATGATGAGCAGCCCGAATGGTGCTGTTTTTAACGTTTTTAGATTGATGAGTAGCATTGCCGCTAAAGATATAGATAATTCAATAAACGGTTAAAAAAACGGGGAAATTAGGGCAATGATGATAATAGTGAACTTTTTTGAAGCTTTTCAGATCTGACCCTCCCGGTAACATGAACAGCTATTTCGCTTGTGTGTGTTATGCCAAGCGTTTTACCGGGGATCAAATTAAGGTAATATTTAAGATAACTCTCCATAACAGCTTTTGATAGATGAGTATAACTAATTCGGCGGCTCTCTTCCAAAAATACAGTTAGTGGTTTACCGTAATGCATTTGTCCGGTCGGATCAACAAATATGGAAAATGAATAGTAGAAATTTGAGTAGGCATTGTTGACAGTAATGTCAAATTCGGGGTTCATGTAATCATAAGAAGTGTCGAAGTTATTGAGCATGGTTGGCTCTGTATGGCGTTTGCTGATAGTAATTGATGCGCTTTTGCTTCTAAGTTCAACTGGTTGCCTGGCTGCAAACCCTTTTTCAAAGTCTTTATCGGCTGCATTGGCCAGCCGCTGTATGTACACGCTATCTCTCCGGCTGGGACTTTTGCATAGGCTTATATCGCCACGAAGTATATTTTTGATATAATTATCTGCATAAAAGACCATGTAAACTTTGGCGCCCCGGGTATCAACTGAGTCTGCATAGGCGTTAAGTAACTCAATGATCATGCTGTCTTTTGTCATGGTTTTAACCTTAAGCCAGGTACGGGCTGTATTAAAAATGGAGTCGTAACCACGAGTAAGCGGGAAGTTAATGAACTGTTTTTTTGTTGGGCTATAAATGCTTGTTGAATCATTGGAAACAAACTGCATTTTCCATTGCGGTTCTAATTGGTATCCAAAGTTATTGAACGAAAGCCCATTTTGAGTGCGCCGGGCTATTTCGGTATAGCTGATACCAAAGACTGGTTTGAATGAGATTAAGTCTTTTTCGCCGTTGTGCTTAACAATGTTGCGGTGTTTGCAGCCAAGGCAAAACAAAGTCAATACAATGCAGGTTAGTTTTGTAATAGGTTTAGCGGTAGGCATATAGGTTTGATATAATATAAATATACAATATATAGCTACTCCTAAATGTTAAATTATGCTAAAATTGCAGACTGAAAAATCAATCTGATGGCAATTGAAATAGAACGTAAGTTTTTGGTAGATCACGAAAAATGGCAGCAGTTAGCAAAGCCGGAACCCATACATTTCAGGCAGGGCTATATTTTTAGCGATGAAAAGAAAACCATCCGTATCCGGGTTACTGATGCCGAGGCATATATCACTATAAAAGGAAGCTCGGCCGGTTTTAGCCGTAGCGAATTTGAATATACCATCCCGGCGGCAGATGGCGTACAGTTGCTGGATAATTTTGCAGCCTCTGAATTAGAGAAATATCGCTTTAACATCAACTACGCTGATAAGCTTTGGGAAGTTGATGAGTTTTTAGGCGATAACCAGGGCCTGCTTATGGCCGAGATCGAACTTGATAGCGAGGATGAAAAATTTGAACTACCTCCCTGGGTTACTACCGAAGTAACCGGTGATAAGCGATATTATAACTCCTTTTTAAGCGTAAATCCCTTCAAAAACTGGTAACAGGCTTTCAGGCACATTCGGGCAGGCCCAATAGGTAGTCGGGTTCTGATTCGTCGGTAACCGTTTTAACATATTTGTTACCATCGGGGCAAACTGCCGGAATCAGGCTGGTTTTATTGCCGTTGCTATCTATGATATAAGCGTCGCCGTCTTCATTTTTTATCCAGTCGTAAAGTTTTGCCCGTTCGGTAAGGCCCTTTACGTTGATCCTTTCATTAATCCACTCAAGCGAATCTATGGCCACATAAGGGTTATGATGTGGTTTGGTATCTGTTTTTATACATATTATACGTACTGCCATTGCGTTATTTGCATTAAATGTTCAGGTGCGATAAAAATATAGCAAAAAACAAAGCGGAGAAATAGGTGTTATCACCCAATTTTCACTACGTAAAATTACCTATTGCATAGGTGCTGATACCTTTATAACGAGATGAAATATTAAAATGTAATGGTTTAAAATGCAGATTATCAATAAGGTATTCTCTGTATCGCTAAAAAGATGAGAAAATTATTGTGTAACCAAAAGGTTTCATTTAAATTTGTAACCGAACGGTTTCATATGGCCGCTTGCTCATTATGCGAAGAGACGTTTTCCAGGCGATTGCCGATCCTACCCGGCGCGAGATCATTAATTTGATTGCTTACCGGCAAATGAACCTTAATGCCGTTGCTGATAATTTTGATATCAGCAGGCCGGCTGTATCTAAACACATCAAAATATTAACCGAATGCGGTTTGCTTGTTATTAGGCAGCAGGGTAGGGAACGCTACTGCCAGGCCGACCTGAAACAGCTAAAACAAGTTACCGACTGGGCCGAACAATATCGCCAGTTTTGGACTCAGAAACTGGACGCCCTTGACGTTTTTTTAACCAATGAACAAAATACAGATAACCAAAAAAACAATAAATTATGAGCACACAACCATTTGTTATTGAAAGGATTTATGCGGCACCTATACAAAAAGTATGGGAGGCCATTACCGTTAAGGAAAAAATGAAAGAGTGGTATTTTGACCTGGCTGAATTTAAACCTGAGGTAGGTTTTGAGTTTCAGTTTACCGGCGGTGACGGCAATAAGGAATACCTTCACCTTTGCCGTATAACCAAAGTTGTTGAAGGCAAAACCATAGCCTATACCTGGCGGTACGACGGCTACGAAGGTGATTCGGAAGTTACCTGGGAACTTTCCCCTGAAGGTGAGGGTACAAAATTAGTGCTCACCCACCGCGGGCTCGAAACTTTCCCTCCGTTAGACGCCTTCAAAAAAGAAAACTTTGTTGCCGGTTGGACACATATCACCGGTATCTCGCTTAAAGAGTATCTGGAGAAGTAGTATCTACAATAGCAGGGTGCTATTTAAAATAGAAGCTAAACAATAAAGCCGGGCAAAAGCCCGGCTTTATAATTAAAACAATATGATAAGGAGGCAGGCCAGCTAATCGCTTATTGCCAACCTCCAGACTTTGGCATTAAAACACCTGGTCAAACTGGTTAACGGCATCTTTGCTTTCCAGTAAAGAGTGTCCCATTAAAAACTCGTCAACCTTGCGGGCTGCTTCACGGCCTTCTGATATGGCCCAAACCACCAGTGATTGTCCGCGACGCATGTCGCCTGCTGTAAACACTTTGCTTACGTTGGTACGGTAAACACCTTCTTTGGCTTTAACATTTTTACGGTCATCAATTTCAACGCCAAGCTGACTGATGAATGTATCATGCTGCGGGTGTAAAAAGCCCATAGCCAGGAATACACGCTGACAAGGGATTTCACGCTCAGAGCCTTCAACTACATGGAATTTTACCGGGCGGCCCATGAAGTCCTGTTCCCATTCAACGTCAACTACTCTCAATGCACGCAGATTGCCTTCTTCGTCACCTAAAAACTCTAAGGTATTAACACCCCAGAAACGGTCGGCACCTTCCTCGTGTGAGCTGGTAGTTTTCAGTACCATTGGGTAAGTAGGCCATGGCATATGCTGTGTACGCTGAGCCGGTGGCTGGAACATCACTTCAAATTGCTTGATAGATGCTGCACCCTGACGGTTTGAAGTACCCACACAATCAGATCCGGTGTCACCACCACCAATTACTACAACATCTTTACCGGTAGCTATAATCTCTTCGGCAGTAACATCAATATTGCTTACGCGCTTGTTTTGCTGTTTCAGGAAGTCCATTGCAAAATGGATCCCTTTTAGTTCGCGGCCCGGAATATTCAGGTTACGTGGAATGGTTGAACCACCTGCTAAAATTACGGCATCGTTGTTACGTACCAGTTCATCGGCAGCTACGTTCACGCCAACCTCGCTGTTGTATTTAAATACAACGCCATCTTTTTCCATTACTTCAACACGGCGCTCAACAACCCATTTCTCTAATTTAAAGTCAGGGATACCGTAGCGTAACAATCCACCTGCACGGTCGTCACGTTCGTAAACGGTAACGGTGTGACCAACTTTCACCAGCTGGGCTGCAGCTGCAAGACCTGCCGGGCCTGAACCTACAACGGCTACTTTTTTACCTGTTTTAACAAGCGGAGCAGTTGGTTTTACCAGGTTTTTCTCGTAAGCGATCTCGATGATATGGCGCTCAATTTCCTCAATAGCAACAGGCGGCTTGTTGATGCCTAACACACATGCAGATTCGCAAGGAGCAGGGCAGATACGGCCTGTAAACTCAGGGAAGTTATTAGTTGATGATAATATGTGGTAAGCTTCTTCCCAGTTTTTACGATACACTGCATCGTTAAACTCAGGGATGATGTTACCCAGGGGGCATCCCGAATGGCAGAAAGGGATACCGCAATTCATGCACCTTGCCGATTGCTGGTTAAGCTTCTCTTCGGTGTATAAATTAACAAATTCGTTATAGTTCTTAACGCGTTCAGTAGCCGGAACTTTTGATGGAAGTTCGCGATTAAACTCCTGAAATCCTGTAGGTTTTCCCATTTCTTAGCCTATAGTTTGATATTGTGATTTCTCTAATACTTTTTTATACTCTCTTGGATACACTTTCACGAACTGGGTTGATGCTTCGTTCCAGTTGTTCAGGATCTTTTGTGCAAGCTTACTGCCTGTTAAAGAGATGTGTTTACGCAACAGTGTAAGGATCTGCTCTTCATCCTGCGCGGTTAGCGGGTCAAGGTCAACCATTTCGGTATTACAGTTTTCTGCAAAAGTACCTTCAGGATTATAAACCCATGCTATACCACCGCTCATACCAGCCGCAAAGTTGCGGCCTGTATTACCGAGGATGAGTGCACGGCCACCGGTCATGTACTCGCAACCATGGTCGCCAATACCTTCAACAACTGTGGTAGCACCTGAGTTACGTACCGCGAAACGTTCGCCGGCCATACCGCCTACAAACAACTCGCCCGATGTAGCACCGTAAAGGGCTACGTTACCGATGATGATGTTGTCTTCAGGAACAAAGGTTGCATTAGCTGCCGGATATACGGCTATCTGTGCGCCCGAAAGGCCTTTACCTACGTAGTCATTAGCTTCGCCTTCCAACTCAAAAGAAACGCCTTTAGTAGTGAAAGCAGCAAAGCTTTGACCTGCCGAACCTTTGAATTTGAAGTTAACAGTATTGTCAGGTAAACCTGCCGAACCATAAATCTTCGAGATTTCGTTTGATAACATGGTGCCGATTGTACGGTCAACGTTAATTACATCGAAAGATGCAAATACCGGTGTTTTATCTTTCAAAGCAGGTTTAGCGGCTTCAACAAGTTTCCAGTCAAGGATATTGGCCATGCCATGATCCTGTGATTCGCTGTTGTACAAGGTCATGCCTTTGGTGTTGGTAACCGGGTGCAGGATACCGCTAAGATCAATCTTTTTGGCTTTCCAGCTTTGCAGGTTATCTTTTACTTTCAGGAACTGTACGCGGCCAACCATTTCATGAATGGTACGGAAACCAAGCTCGGCCATGATCTCGCGTAACTCCTCAGCCATAAAGCGGAACAGGTTAACGATATGCTCAGGTTTGCCCGAGAATAGCTTACGTAATTCAGGATCTTGTGTGGCAACACCTACAGGGCAGGTATTCAGGTGGCATTTACGCATCATGATACAACCGCCTGCAACAAGGGCAGCTGTAGCTACACCCCATTCTTCGGCACCCATCAGGGCTGCGATAGCCAAATCGCGACCGGTTTTCAGCTGACCATCTGTTTGTAATACCACACGGCTGCGCAGTTTGTTGCGTACCAATGTTTGGTGTGCTTCGGTTAAACCAAGCTCCCATGGTAAGCCCGCATGTTTGATAGAGCTTATTGGCGATGCACCGGTACCGCCGTCATAGCCGGCAATCAGGATCACATCGGCATGTGCTTTGGCAACACCGGCAGCAATAGTACCTACGCCTGCTTTTGATACCAACTTAACGTTGATACGGGCAGCACGGTTGGCATTTTTAAGGTCGAAGATAAGTTGTGCCAAATCTTCGATAGAGTAAATATCGTGGTGCGGCGGAGGCGAGATCAAACCTACACCCGGGGTAGAGTGACGGGTTTTAGCGATCCAGTCGTCAACCTTGTGGCCCGGCAGCTGCCCACCTTCGCCTGGTTTAGCGCCCTGCGCCATTTTTATCTGTAATTCATCGGCATTGGTAAGGTAGTTTGAAGTTACCCCGAAACGACCAGACGCCACTTGTTTAATAGCTGAGCGCAATGAATCGCCGTTTGGCAATTTATCGTAACGCATTTCGTCTTCACCACCTTCACCGGTATTGCTTTTGCCGCCAATGCGGTTCATGGCAATAGCCATAGTGCTGTGTGCTTCATGCGAGATAGAGCCGAATGACATGGCACCTGTAGCAAAACGCTTCATGATGCTTTCAGCAGGTTCAACCTCATCAATGGTAATTGATTCGCGGTGGTGCGCAAAATCAAGTAAGCCGCGGATGGTGAAATGCTTTTCAGTTTGCTCGTTAACAACCTTAGCGTAGTTTTTATATACCTCGTAGCTATTGCTGCGTGTAGCATGCTGCAACAAGTGAACAGTGGTTGGGTTAAACAAGTGGGCCTCACCACGGCGTTTCCACTGGTAAATACCACCTTCAGGCAACAGGTTATCAGCACCTTTTGCCTCAAAGCCCATTTTGTGTTTGCAAAGTGCTTCGCGGGCAATTTCGTCAAGGCCTAAACCGCCTATACGGGTAACCGCACCATGGAAGTATTTGTCAACTACAGTTTTGTTCAGACCAAGGATCTCGAATACCTGCGCGCCATGGTATGACTGTAAGGTTGAGATACCCATTTTTGAAAAGATCTTCAACAATCCATCGTTAATTGATTTAACGTAGTTGTTTTGTAGTTTTTTAAGATCGTAGCTGGTTTCAAGGCTACCATTGTTTTTAAGCGTTTCGATAGTTGAAAGCGCCAGATATGGGTTGATGGCTGTAGCACCAAAGGCCAGTAAGCAGGCAAAGTGGTGTACTTCCCATGCATCGCCGGTTTCAACAACCAAGCCTACAGCGCCACGGCGACCTTTGCGGATCAGGTGGTGATGTACGGCAGAAACTGCCAGCAGGGTAGGGATAGGGGCATGCTCAGAGTCAACCGCGCGATCTGAAAGGATCAATACCTCGAAGCCGTCATCAACGGCATCTTCGGCGTAGCGGCAAAGGCGGGCAATACCCTTTTCCAATGAACCAGGCAGGCCATCAGCCTTAAAGTATGTTTGCAGTGTTTTAGCGTGGAATAGACCGGTATCGATACTACGCAGTTTTTCTAACTGGTGGTTTTTCAATATCGGGTGTTTTAATACCACGCAATGGCAATGCATTTTATCTTCATCCAACAGGTTGCCATTGTTACCGATGAAGGTAGCAAGGCTCATTACCAAGCGCTCACGGATTGGGTCAATCGGCGGGTTGGTTACCTGGGCGAAGAATTGCTTGAAGTAGCTTGACAGGTGCTGTGGTTTATCCGAAAGGATAGCCAATGGCACGTCGGTACCCATTGAACCTACAGGCTCTTTGCCATCAAGCGCCATTGGCTTAATGATAGTATCGATATCTTCGCGACTGTAACCAAATACCTGCTGGTAACGGTATACAGAAGCTTCAGATAGGCTGGCGAAAGCCAAACGTGGTTCTGAAAGTTCACTCAGGTTAATTTTATAATTTTCAAGCCAACGGCCGTAAGGCTGTTGTGATGCTACTTGTTTCTTGATCTCCTCATCGGTAATGATGCGGCCTTTTTCAGTATCGATCAACAACATTTTACCAGGCTGTAAGCGGCCTTTACGTAAAACAGTGCTTTCGTCGATAGTTAAAGTACCAGCTTCTGATGCAGCTATAACACGGCCATCATTAGTTACCACAAAACGCAGCGGACGCAAGCCGTTACGGTCAAGCAATGCGCCTACCAGTTTACCATCGGTAAAGGTAATTGCAGCAGGGCCGTCCCATGGCTCCATCAGCGTAGCGTGAAACTCATAGAAAGCTTTTTTAAGCGGATCCATTGCTTCGTTGCCATCCCATGCTTCGGGTACCAGCATCATCATTACGTGTGGTAATGAACGGCCTGAGTGCAATAACACTTCGATGATGTTATCCAAACAGGCAGAGTCAGATTGGTTGTTATCAATCACAGGCAATAGCATCTCCATTTCTTCGGCGGTGAAGTATGAAGAAGCGTATGATTTTAAGCCTGCGTAAAACCAGTTTAAGTTACCTGTTAAGGTGTTGATCTCGCCGTTGTGCGCAATTAAGCGGAATGGCTGAGCCAATTTCCATGACGGGAATGTATTGGTTGAAAAACGCGAGTGGATCATGGCAAAGCCAGATGCTATACGCGGATCAGAAAGGTCTGAATAGTATTTACGTAGCTGGTAAGTAGTAAGCTGGCCTTTGTAAATAATTGTTTTACAGCTTAATGATGTAAAATAGAAATTTTCAGAAGCACCGGCTACGGTTTCGGTAATGGTTTTGTTGATATACCTTCTGAGCACGAATAACTTACGCTCAAAATCATCGGCATTGGTAATATGATGCGGACGGGCAATATAAATTTGCTCAACATCGGGCTCGGCCTGACGGGCTGTTTCGCCAATAACCGACGAATCAACTACAAGTTTACGCTCGCCCAGTTTTTGCAAGCCTAATTTTTCAATTGCATTGTTAATAATGGTACGGCAGGCCTTTTTCTGGGCCGAATCCTTGGGTAAGAAAATCATACCTACACCATACTCGCCGGGTTCCGGCAGGCTGATCTCAAGGTTTGAGCATTCTTCCATTAAAAACTCATGGGGTAATTGTATCAATATACCCGCTCCGTCCCCGCTTTCGGGGTCGCATCCGCACGCACCACGGTGCTCCATGTTTTCAAGCATGGTCAACGCGTTATCGATGATTTCGTTGGTTTTATGACCGTTGATGTTGGCTATAAATCCCGTTCCGCACGAATCGTGTTCAAATTCCGGTCTGTAAAGACCCTGGTGGCTATCAGTTTGATCCATTGTTTAAATTAAACCGTTTATAATATTTATAAGGGGTGTAACCACGAAGTTACCAAAACTCAAATAAATTATAAAATTTACGGTAATTTTTAAAGAATTCTAAAAAATCAATTATTTAAATCATAATTATTTAACATTATCTCAACAAAAAGAGATAAATATTATGATGTACAAAATGAAAGTACGAAAAAAATTATTTAGAATCAATATAAAGTTATACCAAACTTGTGCAATACATTTATTAAAGCTGACTTTTTAGCTATAACCAAATTAAATTTTGTGGTGTTTTTCTATATGGTTAGTAGGAATTGTGAGATCGGTTCGTAGTTAGCGGTTCACCAATGATGGTTGGGGGTTGGATTAATTGAGGGAAGTCGAGCTATCGGAGCAATAAACGGCAGAAAGCAACTGAGATGCAAAAGCCTTGTGAAATATGCTCGAAGAATTTTTTGTGCCGAAGGTACACAACCCTTTTGCAAGGTAAACGAACGAATAGTTTAATTGCCTGAACCGGAATTTATAGAATAAAGGAATTACTGAAAGACTTACGAAGTTTTCAAAACTTCGTAAGTCTGAATATTAATTAAATAAGTTTTCCTTATAAATTGTATTGGTGGGAGCGATTACCCTTAGTTAACCATGTGCTATCAACCATGAACCATGATCTATAGGCCATGAACTATCAACTACCTATAAGTACACAAATAAGAGCTCTGTACTTCTGTTTTTACTTTAAATGAGGTGTTGGCCTCAATTTCAAATGTTTGCCCGCCTGTAAATGTTTGCCAATTGTCCTGGCCTGGCAGCAAGGCTTCAAGACTGCCTTCAATTACGGTCATGGTTTCGTGGCTTGATGTGCCAAATTCATATTCGCCGGGTTCAATAACACCAATGGTTGAGCGCCCCAGAGGGGTAGTATATGCCAGTGACTTCACGGCACCTTCAAAATATTCGTTTACGTTGATCATGTTTAAAAATTTCGGCCTAATATGGTTAAATAAAATGATTTGTATTATAATTGGGGCTTAACTATTGAAAGCCGCCGCATTGGCGAATGTTAAAATATGTGAAAAAAGTAATTTCGGTTGTGATTATTACTTCTTAAACATCGTTATTTGCATAAAATTTATATATGAGGAAAATCCAACTATTAATGCTGTTCGTTTTATCAGCTATAATATTCCAGGGCTGTAAAAAGGACGTTGTTACTTCTGCTTCTACTACTTCCGATCAAATACTTGCTGCTACTATAAACGGTACATCGTGGATTCCGGATGATGTTACCGCTACGATAACTTATGATACCGACGCTAAAACAAAATCATTTAATGTTGTTGGTACTGCCGACCTGAAAAGGGTAAAATGGACTATTACATTAAGTGATGCCACTGCTACCAATGTTAACACTTTTCCACTCGCCACTTATAAGGTTGATGCTACCAACAGGGTACAGATGGCTTATTTTACTTCGGCAGGTGGGGTGGAATATGACCAGGTTGGTGTTGTTGAATCGGGATCTGGATCTATTATAATTACCGCTATTGATCCAACCAAAAACTTGATAACAGGTACATATAGCATGACCACTAAGAAAGTGAATTATAATCAGGATGGTTCTATTGAATCTATTGAAACGTCTCAGATTGCAAGTGGAACGTTCACTAATTTACCTTATACATTTGGTCAAAGCGCTCAATAAGATATCAAATTATAAAATAAAAAGCCCTGAAGTGTTTATGCTTCAGGGCTTTTTATTTTGATCTCCTTATTGATAATGGCTAGGGTTTGTTGGTGTTGATGGATTAGGTGTTGGACTTGGTGTAGTTGGGCTCGACGGATTAGGTGTTGGGCTTGGGGTTGGCGCCGGAGTTGGCATATTTGGTGTGCTTGGCTGAGGCACCGGGTTTGGTGTATTAGGTGTTGGTGATGGGTTTGGCGTAGGCGTTGGTGTAGGAGCAGGTGTCGGTGTTGGCACCGGCATCGGCACACGGTTTGGATCCGTAGGTGTTGGTGTAGGTGCAGGATTTGGCGCCGGATCTGTTGGTTTTGGGGTTGGATCCGGTGTTTTTGGTTTCTTTTTATTTTTACCTGGTACGGTATCGGTTGCCATGCTGTACTTCGCTATTGAAACGCCGTTATTTTGAGACTTGTGGCCGTTGGCTGATGCAAATGAGCCAGCTAATGACAGGGCGATAGCTGCTGCTGCAATTCTTAGATTTTTCATATTTTTTTCTTTTTATTTATGAAAAGTTAACTAATAATATAACGTAGCGAGACTGTAAGAGTTTTAAAAAATTGAAATGAATCTAAGCTCCGTACTTGTTAATGGTGATTTTGCTATTCGTGATGCTGTAGCCGGATTCGTAAATGATTAATGTATTGCCAGTTTAAACCGCAAGCATTTATATTTGCAATACACCTGCAAACATTACCTATGACCGAACTTGAAAAAATGATAGCCGGCGAACTTTATAACGCCGGCGATGCTGAGCTTGTAGCCGCTCGTTCAAAAGCGCGACAACTATTTACACAATATAATGCTGCCAGTTATGACGACAAGGAAACTAAAACTGCCATGCTAAAACAATTGCTTGGAAATTTTAAAGGTAATATAGATATCCAGTCGCCATTTTACTGCGATTATGGTTTTAATATCACAGCCGGCGATAACCTGTTCCTGAATTTCAATTGTATCATACTGGACTGTGCCCGTGTTACCTTTGGTGATAATGTTTTCCTTGCGCCTAATGTACAGCTTTATACAGCGTATCACCCTCTAATAGCTGCTGAACGAATTAAAGGACCGGAATATGCTGCGCCCATTACCATTGGCGATAATGTGTGGCTGGGCGGTGGCGTAATTGTATGCCCGGGTGTTACTATCGGCGACAATACTACCATAGGTGCCGGAAGTGTAGTAACCAAAGATATCCCCGCAAATGTGTTAGCCGTCGGAAACCCTTGCCGGGTAATCAGGTCGCTTTGATTTGGTTAGGATTAGCCAAAAGCATAAGGTTGATCCATTCCCTGGATCTGGATTTTGTATTGTGCAGGGAGAAGAGCATCCCTTAAAAACTTTCCTGGTTTAAGATTTTTTGTAACCTTATATATTTTTAATACGGGCCAAAGCCAGGCGGTTTTGCCCAACGGTAGTTGTTGGCTAACTTGTGTTGGTACGGTTAGTAATTGCGCCTGTTTTAGGATCTGATAACGAACAAAACCAAGATGCTTTTTGTATTGATGATACAAATCAATAGTAAAAGCGCTATTGATGAGGTCGGTTTCAAGATGTTCCCCGCGCATTTGCAGGTATTGCTGATAATCGGCAGGCAAACCTGTTAAACGCATCCGTTCACCAACCTGATTAAATACGTTAAACACTTCAGTCTTTTCGGCTACACTTAAGGGATTTTCCAACAATTCATATGAGCGGATGGATAGGTCTATGAGTAAGAATAATACATCGCGATAGGTCCAGTCAGGTATTTGTGAGCCGCGAGATGTTTCAACGCCTTTGTGAATAGCAGTTATTTTATCGATAGCCTTCAAAGCTGCTTCACGCTCCGAAAAGAGAATCTGCCGGGAATAAGCCACCGTGCTAAACAGACGGCCCAAAGGATCTGCCGGAAGCTTACCTGTAAAATAAAGCCAATCGACGGCTTTATTTAGCGCAAACTCAGCTGCCGCGCCCGCAAAAATAAACAGGATGGTATCTGCCTTCCCCCAAATCCTGCGCACTATCGAATGTTCATCCACAAAAAGTTCCATACTATATAATGTTAGCTTTTGACAAGTTGTTTTTGGCCTGCCTGTAAAATAGTTCGGCTATTATTACTATAAATATGCCCACAGTATAACAAAGTATATCTCCCGATGAAAATGATTGCCCAAGTAGTATGGCAGCCAATTTTGAGTTTTGTAAACCAAGGTGCTTAAGTAAGTTAAAGTACTGGGAAATTTCAACTATGTAAGAAAAGAACAACGCACCGATTGCAGCTTTAATCCAGGAGATATCGATCACGGTTTTTACAAAGCAATAAATAAGGATAACCACTAAAAGATCGCCGCCAAAAGGGCGAATAAGGTCATCATGTATGTATACACCGATAAACACTTCAATTATAAAAAGTAGTAAAGTTAAGATGGCGTATGTTTTGTTTAATTTCATTTGGTTTTATAAAAGTACTTTGTGTTTCAAAGTTAATAAATGTTTTTATATCCGCAATCGGCAAACCTATTTTTTATCCTTGGGGAGGGCTGTTCTTTATCTGAGCTGCTAACTTTTGTGGTCTTTTATGATTGTTTAAAACTTGAATGCTAATTTTTATAGTTTTTAAATTGCAACTGGTATACTTGTATTTTAATTTAAGCAGGTATATGGTAAACGCAGTTTTTGAGTTTGAATTTAATAATCAGGTTATTGAGTTTGATATAAGCGATAAGGATTTGATGATAAACGCCACAGAGATGGGCAAAATATTCGGAAAAAATCCGGCCGAGTTTTTAAAGTTGAAGCAAACCAAAGATTTTATAGAAGAACTGAAAAATTTGCCCTTACCTTTTAATGAAGCAAACGAAGAGCGGAGCTATGCCGATAGTCAGGCCGATCTGGAATCGATGATATTTGTAAATAAGATAGATGGTTTATGGATGTGCGAGATCCTGGCATTGAAATTTGCCGGCTGGCTAAACCCTAAATTTGAGGTTTGGGTTTACAGTACCATACGGGAGTTTCTACCCAATTTGCGGGATAATAATGAAGCCTACAAGCAAATTGTAAAGTTTGAAGATCAACTGGAAAAGCTGGTGAAAAAATTACAAGGCAATGCAGATTTCCAATCGTATATGCTATTGCAGGAAAAGCTGAAAAAGCTGCCTTACAGGATCAAACGAAATAACCAGGCTACTTTAAGACAGTATAGGCAGTTAAAGGCAATCTAATAATTTTCTGCGGAGAAGGCATGTCGCCTTCTCCGCTTTACTTTCCTCTTTCGACAATATTGCCAAACCCTGTTTTGCCAACTTAATGTCATTAAATCGCTGTTGATTTAGTATTAAATAATTGTAATCCTATTTTTTTTACTTTCGCTTTTTATTAGTTCCCGGCGCAAACCAGGTTTGATCATCTCCTGCCGATCAGTCCTTGGGGGAAGCTAAAAGCAACGTGTTTTTCATGGAAAGTAAATTAAGGTTGGCCGAATATAAAGTGCTTTTATACAGGCTGTTTTTGGGGTATTTGTTTTATTTTATTGCAAGGGTACTGTTCTTTGCATTTAATACGCACTTGTTTGCTGTTGATAGTTCCTGGGCATTGCTTAGGTTATGCTATTACGGTATGGCCTTTGATACTACCGCGCTGCTTTACATCAATAGCCTGTTTATTTTACTTAGCGTTTTGCCGCTAACCATTAATACCCGGCCTAAGTTTCAAAAGGGGATGGCCATCCTGTACTTTGTTACCAATTTACTTGCGTACGCTACCAACTTTGTCGATATTATTTACTACCGCTTTAGCCAGGTGCGCTCAACCAAAGCTACACTTGATGTACTTGCCGACGAGAATAATAAGAAGTTGTTGTTCACTCATTTTTCCGAGGCTTATTGGTATGTAGTGTTCATATTTATTCTGTGCGCTGTTTGCTGGATCTGGCTGTATCGGCGTGTAAAGTTGAAACCCTCGAAGGTGACTGATAAGAAAATATATTTCTCATCATCTGTAGTTTCGTTTCTGCTGATCCTTGCATTGGTTATTGGCGGGATTCGTGGTGATTTTGCCCATAGCACAAGGCCCATTAATATGGTTGATGCCTATAAACATATCACGGTACCTAATCAGGGCGATATCGTGCTAAATACGCCTTTCGCTATTTTTCGTACACTGGGTACCAACAATTATAAGCTTCAGCATTGGGCGGATGAGGCTTACATCAGCACCAACATAAAACCCATAAAACAATATAAAACCAAACCTGCTAATAAACCCAATGTAGTGATCATCATATTGGAAAGCATGGCCCGCGAGTATTGGGGTAGCATGAACCGCGATGTTAATATACCGGGCTTTAAATCATACACACCGTTTTTAGATTCCTTATCCAACAGTAGCCTGATATTTACTAATGCTTATGCAACGGGCAGGCAATCTATTCATGCGGTGTCGTCGGTTATAGCGGGTATTCCTTCGTTTCAGAATGCCTTTACATCATCGCCTTACGCCAAGCAAAAAATCCAGTCGGTGGTATCCATTTGTGATAGCATGGGGTATGAAACCTCTTTCTTCCATGGTGCCGCTAACGGTTCGATGGGTTTTCAGGGTTTTGGCAGTATTTTGGGATACCAGCATTATTATGGCCGTACGGAGTACAATGATGATAAAGACTTTGACGGTATCTGGGGTATTTGGGACGAGCACTTTTTCCCGTTCATGGGTCGCACGCTTAGCGCGCAGAAACAACCCTTTATGGCCACACTTTTCACCCTGTCGTCGCATGACCCTTATCAGTTGCCCGAAAAATATAAAGCAAGATTTAAAGGAGGGCCGCTGGCTATTGATAAATGCGTTCAATATACGGATAATGCTTTGCGAATCTTTTTTAACTACGCTAAAACACAGCCATGGTTCAATAATACCATTTTTGTGATCACTGCCGATCATACCAGCCAGACATATTATCCCGAATACAGTAAACAGGTTAACCGTTTTGCCGTACCCATCCTTTTTTATAGCGCCAATAACGCCTATAACTTAAAAGGTGTACGTACAGATCTGGCTTCGCAAATGGATGTTTATCCAACGGTTGTTGATCTGATAGGTTATAACAAACCCTTCAGGTCATGGGGGAGGAGCCTGGTAAGTAATTTGCCAGATGAACAGCCTAAAGTGATCAATTCAACGGGTAATATTTACCAGTTTATGCAGGGCAATTATACTTACTTGTTCGACGGCAAAAACTTCACCGGCATTTTTGATGTGAACGATAAAGGATTGGAGAAAAACCTGATGGCCACACAGCCTAACGCCGAAATGCAAAAAGGTATGCAGGATTGCAAAGCCCTGATCCAGGATTATGCGGACAGGATTGTGAATGGGAAACTGGTGGCGAAGTAGTAATTAATAGGTATATTCTCTTTTTTTATCAGAATATAGTTGTTTTTTATGCTCGCCGTTTGATTTGGTACTTATTTCGTAAGTGGTTTCGTTAATGCAGTTGCCGCGGGAATCATAGGTTAATGTGGCTTCAAAAAAGGTTTTATTTCCTTTGTAATCTTTTCTTATCCAGTTTACTAAATCGCCTTGTGGATTAAAAGTCATACCTTCATCTGGCATTATGATGTTTTTCTTAAAATTGATTGTTGAGGTATCTGTATTCAAGATGGTGCCATCCGGTTTTATCACAGAGGTGATTACCTTATTCTTGTCATACAAGTAAGTCGCAGTTTCTTTACCGTAAGGACTACCGTCAGCCGCAAATCCAGAAATTTCAACAGGGTTACCACGTTCATTATTTGCAATTTCGTAATGCTCAAATACATTGCCCGCTATGTTTTGGTAGATGATCTGCACCAAAAAATGCTGGTTATTGTATTGATATGTTATTACGTGTTTCTGCAAGCCTAAGATAGTCCAGCTTTCCGCAGTACTTGATAAAATCAACCTGTTGGTGGTGTCATTGATTCGGGCAAGTCGTAAATTAAGTTTGTTATCATCATCAAAACGCTCTTCTGTTACAAGCATGCCTGCGTTATCAAACTTTTTTACGCTTTTGTTTTTGCTATTACCTCTGTTTCCATAAAATGTCGTGGTTTCAGTTATTTTTTTAGGTCGGGCACCTTTATAGTCGCGTTCTTCATTTAGGTGTAAAGCGCTGTATATATTTTGCGCACTTGCCAGCATTGGTATTAAAATAAATATGTAAGAGATTGTTAGCTTATGTATGGTATTTACGCACATAAGGTTTAGCGTTTGTTGTGAAATAGATTATAAGTTTTTCAAAAGTAATATAAGGCGGATAGTTTGTTTTACCCACATATTCCACACCTCCTCAACTTTTCAACAATGCCCTAAAACACCTGGCAATGCATTAACTTTACCCGATTAACAGAAGGAGTAACCGCTTGGCTAAAGATACTACCAAAGAAACCCCCTTAATGCAGCAATATAATGCTATCAAAGTGAAGTACCCCGGTGCTTTGCTGCTGTTTAGGGTGGGCGATTTTTATGAAACATTTGGCGAAGACGCCGTAAAGGCTGCCGGCATTTTGGGCATAGTACTAACCCGCCGGGCAAACGGCGCTGCTACACATATTGAGCTTGCCGGTTTTCCGCACCATTCACTGGATACTTACCTGCCTAAACTGGTAAGGGCAGGGCAGCGTGTGGCCATCTGCGATCAGCTGGAAGATCCTAAAACTACCAAAACTATTGTTAAGCGTGGCGTAACCGAGTTGGTTACACCCGGTGTAGCTACTAACGATAACATCCTGCACCAAAAGAGCAATAACTACCTGGCATCGCTTCATTTTGAGAAAAACAGCATCGGTATTGCCCTCATAGATATTTCGACCGGCGAGTTCATGACCGCGCAGGGTAACAGCGACTATATTGATAAATTGCTGCAAAGTTTTTCGCCCAGTGAGGTGATCTATCCTAAAAGTCGCACACGCGATTTTAAGGATACCTATGGCGACCGCTTTTATACCTATGCCCTTGATGAGTGGCCTTACAGTGGCGATTATGCCAACGAAACATTGCTTAAACATTTCGGCGTTAAATCGTTAAAAGGTTTTGGTATCGATAAGCTGAATTTAGGCATTATTGCTGCCGGGGTCGCTATCCATTATCTCAACGAAACCGAACACAGGAATCTTGGGCACATTTCTGCCATCAGCAGGATAGAGGAAGACAGGTACCTTTGGCTCGACAGGTTCAGTATCCGTAACCTGGAATTGGTAGGCTCTGCCAATGAAAATGCCATGACCCTGGTTGATGTGCTTGATCATACCTGCTCGCCAATGGGGGCACGTTTGCTGCGCCGCTGGATTGTGATGCCGTTAAAGCAGATCAAAGCTATCAACGACCGTTTAGGTGTGGTTGAATACCTGATTGGCAACGAGGAGTTGAGAGAAGAGTTATTGCAGTACCTGCGCCAGATAGGTGATCTGGAAAGGCTTATTTCAAAAATAGGTTTGCAAAAAGCCAACCCACGCGAGGTTTGCCAATTAAAAAAGGCCTTAACAGCCATATCATACATCAAGCGTATAGCCGAATCATCGGAAAGCGCACCGTTACGCGCTATTGGTGAACAATTGAATCCCTGCACGCTGATCTGCGAAAAGATAGAGCGAGAATTGAATCCCGAGCCGCCGGTAATGCTGGTAAAAGGTTCGGTGATGAACGAGGGGATTAATGAAGAGCTTGACCGGTTGCGCAAGATCGCTTTTGGGGGCAAAGGCTACCTGCTGGAGATTCAGAAACGCGAAGCCGAGTTAACCGGAATTCCATCACTTAAAGTATCGTTCAATAATGTGTTTGGTTATTACCTGGAGGTTACGCACAGTCATCGTGATAAGGTACCAACCGAATGGATCCGTAAGCAAACGCTGGTTAACGCCGAGCGTTACATTACCCCCGAACTTAAAGAATACGAAGAGCAAATTTTAGGTGCTGAAGAAAAGATTCTGGCACTTGAAACTCAGCTATACAATGACTTGCTGTATTCGCTTGCCGAATATATTAAGCCTATCCAACTTAATGCCCAGCTTATTGCCCGTTTGGACGTGTTGCTGAACTTTGCAACCATCTCCATAAAAAATTACTACGTAAAGCCGGAGATTAATGAAAGTAAGGTACTTGATATTGCAGGTGGCCGCCACCCGGTTATTGAGAAGAACCTGCCGATAGGTGAGGAATACATTACCAACAGTGTATACCTCGATTCGGAAACCCAGCAGATCATCATTATTACAGGCCCCAATATGGCCGGTAAATCAGCCTTGTTAAGACAAACCGGTTTAATTGTACTGATGGCCCAGATGGGATGCTTTGTGCCTGCCAAGGCTGCTACTATAGGCTTGGTTGATAAGATATTTACAAGGGTAGGGGCATCAGATAACCTTTCGTCCGGCGAATCAACGTTCATGGTAGAGATGAACGAAACTGCCAGTATCCTCAACAACCTGAGCGATAGGAGCCTGATCCTGTTGGATGAGATTGGTCGCGGTACATCAACCTATGATGGTATCTCCATTGCCTGGTCAATTGCCGAGTATTTGCATAATCATCCAGCCGCGAGGGCTAAAACGCTTTTTGCTACGCATTATCATGAGTTGAATGAACTCAGCAATTCGTTTAACCGCATTAAAAACTTTAATGTATCGGTAAAAGAGGTTGGCCAGCAGATCATCTTTTTGCGTAAGCTGGTACCCGGCGGCAGCGAGCATAGCTTTGGTATTCACGTTGCAAAACTGGCCGGCATGCCATCAAAAGTACTTTCCCGTGCCAACGAAATCTTAAAGAAACTGGAAAACGAACGCACCGGCGGCGAACATATCAAAGAAAGTATCCGTAAGGTGCAGAAACAAGCTGTACAGATGCAGATGTTTTCTATTGACGACCCGGTACTGGTAAAAATCCGCGATACCCTGAATAACCTCGATGTAAACACACTTACCCCGGTTGAAGCACTCATGAAGCTGGATGAAATTCAAAGGGTGGTGAAGGGTTGATTGTTAGATGTGCAGATTTTAGATGTGCAAATGTGCAGATTGTTCGAACCCTGATCTTCCGCTCAGAAACTTACGAAGTTTTTAAAACTTCGTAAGTTTGGCTTTTTCAGCCTTCTCTGGCGCAAGTATTGTGCAACTGCCTCCGGGGAGCTTACTTGTGCCTTTCATAAACCTATTTTTCAGTAATTGTTATGTTTCCGCCTTTGCCGGCTGTTTTGTAAACATCAATCATAATAGTTACATGAGTGTCTCCATATTGATAAAAGATGGATGCACCATTGTTGTCTTTGAGGATGAGCGGGTATTTTATTTGTTTAATTAAGGCATTAATAAAAGTTTTGTTGGGAGATCTGTAAGTTGCTCCTCTATGATTGTAATCAATAAGTTCTTCGTTTAGGGTCGATGCGTTTTTAATAAATCTGGGTACTGGATACGGCCTTGCATCCTTTGAAAAGAGAAATGGTTTGCTAATGAGATAATTTGAATCTTTTTCTTTTAAAAGATGGTGCAGATTATCAAAAGTCAGGCTTTGTCCGTATAAACTAATGCTGCAAATTAAACAGGGAATAAATAAAAATAGCTTCTTCATTAAATCATATTATGCTGCAAAATAATAAAATTAGCGAAACTATACTGCTGGCGACTTAGCATCTGCACATCTGAAATCTGCACACCTGCACATCTACTCCCATGTTGATATGTTAAAAACATCTGTATCATAGCAATAAACTTTAAAGCTAATTTTACTTCATGAGCATATACCTGCGTCGTAGTTTTTATTTGTTTATATTTTTCCTTTCCCCATTTATATTAAGTTCATGTCACTCGCGCAAGGCCGCAATGCGCGGCCAGCCGGGTGAGGTGGTTAATCCTTCGCCTGATATCGCTTCAAAATACTCTGAAATTATGGGAGTAAGCAGGGGAGATATCCAGAATGGCCGCCTTTATGCTTTTATTGATCAGTGGATGGGGACGCCTTACAAATTTGGCGGCCTTGATAAAGACGGGGTTGATTGTTCCGGACTGACTTTTTTACTGGAGCAACAGGTTTATGGTATCACCATTCCGCGCATGACCAGTAAGCAGATCACCGTAATAAAACGAAAATACGAGGATGAGCTAAAGGAAGGGGACCTGGTATTTTTTGATTTCGACGGTAAGCAATTTAGTCATGTAGGGGTATACCTTCAGAACGGCTATGTGGTACACGCCAGTTCACGCCGGGGGGTGATCATCGTCAAACTTCGTGATCCATCGTTATATAAATACTTTTCAAGGGCCGGGTCAATTGAAAATGTTACCACCAGCATGAACTAAATAATCCCGTTCAATTTTTGCGGTAATTTCAATAATTTTGCGCCATCATGGCCGATAAAAAACAAGATTATTCATTCTGGACTAAATATAAACGCTTTGCCGGTACCGAGATCATGCTTTATGTGATCATGGTGCTTGGCATTATCCTCGGCATTATCCTCGGCATTGTAATATTTAGTTACCTTTAATCAGGGTTACATTATCGTGATCAGCATCGGCTATTGATTGATAAAAATCTACCAGTGCCTGATAGGTATCTTTGCTATAGGTGCCATCAATAAGCTGCATCTTGCGGCTATAGATCAATTTATCTCCGTTTACTGTTGTGCTTGATTCAAATTTGCCGAACGGTTTTTCGATACTTACTTTTTTGGGCCGGGTATCAACCTTATAGCCAGCAGGCAGGGTATAGGTGATCTCATCCTCGTCGGTGTACCCTCTGTTAATGTAAACATCATTACGGCGGTTACGGACCTCACGCAGCGGGGTATTTAACCTGTTGACAGGATTGGCCAGAAAAATGATCTTTCCGTCGGCTACAGACCCATAATCACTTGCCGAGATCTTCAGATTTTCGGTGGTATATGGTTGCGCGGTTTTAAACTGTTTCAGATCAGCGCTTTCAATTTCGAGGTTGTTTATCGGGTAAATCTTTTTGAGGTCTTTTACCTGCTCTTTTGCCGATTCATAAATTACATGGTCACGGTCTTCATAATTGGCTCCCTTAAAGTTAGTGGTGATTGAACCTTTAAGGCCGCCGTCGTCGGCAATAGTAAATGCGGCGGTGCGCTGTTCCATGTTAGCCTGGGCGGCATACTTTGGTGTATGTATCAGTTTGCCACCTTCCGGCGTACAGGCAAATACGAGACGATCATCGGTAAAGTCGCCTAAAAAGCCAAAAGGCATGTTTTGATTGGTACACTCTAAAAATGTGGTATCGCTTTTAAAAGGCAGGCACAAAATAACATGGTTACCCTGATCCATACTGGCAAAGTCAGGAAACACACCCACCTTGGCGCTGCCCGCTTCAACCACACAATAATATGAATCGATACCTACCGTTTTAAATAGCGCCTGGGTATAATTAACTAAAGCCTTGCAGTCGCCATAATTTTGCTGATCAACGTCTGATGCAGGGAATGGCTGATAACCGCCAATACCAATTGAAATATTGATATAATGCGTTTTACTTTGCATATACTCATATATTTTGCGGGCCTTTTGCTTTGGATCGGTGATATCACCAGTAAGCTCTTTCATACGGCTTACGGTTTGTGGGGATAAAACCTGTCTGCCTGCATTAAGCTTTTCGTATTGCCACATACCAAGCTCTTTCCAGTTAGTAAAGGAGCCCGGGATACCGCCATAGCTAAATTTTTCGGGTGCTATTTTAACGTAGCTTAAGTTTGCTGTGCGAAGCGGGCTAAACGGTTCGTACTTTATGGCTTTTAAATTAGCTGCCACCCATGTATAGGTTTTAAGCCCATCTTTATTGCTACCTATGATTACTTTGGAGGGGATATTTACTTCTTTATACCTGATCTTAAAATCGGGTTTGCAAATAAATGTATACGAACTTTTTTCAACAGCTACTCCGGTTGATGGATTAGGTTGCCAGTCCTGAAATTCCAGCGTTTGTTTGGATTTTACATCATATTCATAACTCACCGTATAAGGATAATCGGTTACCAGTGGGCGATAATGTTTGATTTTAACATCGGTAAAAAGAGAAAAGCCGTCATGGCTGTTATCATCATCAAAATCGCTTTCGCTGAATTTACTAACCGGCTTTCCGTACTGGTTATAAATTATCCCTTTAACATCTTTTATAATACGGCTTTTATTATGCCAGATGCCAATCTCAACATCCTCATCTCCGTTTTTATTAAAAACAGTTATAGCCCTTTTTACGTGGAGCAACACATTGTCAAAGTCACGGACCTCTGTTGTTATTTCTTCGTTCCGTACAACCGAACTGGCATAAGGCAAAAGGTCTTTCGAGATAAGTGATACATCAAAGTTGTCCTGCGCCTTTACACAGGTTATTGCCGAAAGTAAAAACAACGTACTTAAAAATGCTTTCATTATTTTTTCTTGAAGATCATATCACCTTTTTCGGTAAGGATGATCTTATTAAACAACTCCTTTAGATAAGGATATTCAGCCGGATCATAAACCGACTTATTAAACTGTGTAATGTTTGAAAATGTAAAGGTGTTATTGTCCTGGTTTTCAAACGTTGTGGCAAACATGCCTCCCTTATTTGGTAAAGAATAGGCTACAACCTGCGGCGGGGTTTCAACAGTGTACTGAGCCGGCAGGTGCATTACCAAAACCAGGCGTTTATCAGAAGCGTAAGCCCAGTCTACAGGGTAGTCGCGCTCGGCAAGTTTGAACGGATTGGTAGTGCGTTTCTCCCAGAAATAAGGGTTAAATGCAAGCTTGTCATGATTGGTATTATCAAATGCGTCAATCTCCACTTCGAATGTTTCCCTTAAAGGGCTTTCAAGACTATCGAGATTGGTGATGTCTGATTTGAGCACTTTTAACTTAGGTTGTTTCTCGTCAAAGTCCTCAACATATTCATCAATACTATTGAATTTTTTAATGGCTTTGCGTTTCTCATAAGCATCGTAACCTTTATAATAATTCACGATGCTGCCTTTTAGCTTGCCGTTGTCAAGCAATGTAAGATCGAACATGTGTGTTGTAGCGGCTTTTTGCTGAGTGCTTAATTCCATCCAGTAAGATGGTTTAGTCATGCTGATAACCCTGCCTTTGTCATTGATGCATTTAAGTGGCAGCAAACCGAATGAAAGTAACGGATCGGTAGCATCAAGCAGGTAAGTTTGATCGCCAATGGTTAACCTCGCTATAACATAGTTAAAGTCGGTTAGTACCGGATAAAGCGTATTCACCATGCCATGGTCGCGGGTTGAAAGTAACACAGCTTCTGCATTAAGACCGGCTGCGTTCAAGGCGGTAATCAGTGTAAGGTTGATATCAGCAATACTTCCGGAATGGGTATCTAATGCCTTTTTTTCACCCTCGCTGCTGTAAATACCAATATAATCGTTCCATTTAATCTGGCTTTTTATCCATGTATATAACGTTTTTGCTTTGTCAAGCTCATCGGTTTTACCCGCTATAACTGATGCTATTCTTTCTTTAAGCAGGCTTGTGCGTTTTACCTGCGAACCAAATTCATCGGCTATTTTTAGTTGACGGTCTACATCGCTCCACTCTTTGGTTACTAC
Organism: Mucilaginibacter endophyticus; assembly: GCF_003351025.1. Lineage (GTDB taxonomy): Bacteria > Bacteroidota > Bacteroidia > Sphingobacteriales > Sphingobacteriaceae > Mucilaginibacter > Mucilaginibacter endophyticus. The sequence goes on from NZ_QPCG01000001.1 coordinate 1,574,995, forward strand.
TGTTTTAACACTGGTATAGGGATTGGTGAACTCAACCAGCTCAAAATAAATGGCCGATAGAAAGTTTTTACGCGCGGTCATAAAGTCTTCATCAACAAAGGCAGGAATATCCTTCATATCATAAGTAATATGCGAGCAGTCTGCTTTTGAGCCGCCGGATGAAAAACATTCGCGCTCAACCTCCGAAGTGCTTTTGGTTAACTTCAATACACCACGTATTGAGGCGTTGAAGTTCCAGAAGCCGGGGATATGTACTTCGTATTGCGAGTTTATTTTGGGGATATCATCCTGGAATGTCCATCCTCTGAAATGGTCCCAATATGGCGAAATAAGTTCATATTTAAACTCAATAACACAACCCGGGCGTAGCGCAGGTAAAGCAAATTTTACTGTGCTGCCGTATTTGTAATCTTTAACTGTATATACCTTTTTAGCTTCAAATTCTACCTTTTGGATAATACCGTTATCGTCTTTATAGTAGGTAAAACCGGTAACATTATTAACTTCTTCCGCTGAGTTATCGCCGTTATGGATCGGTATTTCGATGGTGCCGTGGGTAAGGCCTTCTTTGGTGAAAATTTTAATTTTGGCGTGATATGTATGGATGAGCCTGATGTGGTCCATATATTCATCAATACGGGTATTACCAAATTCATTTAAAAAAACAGCGTTGGCCTGAGGATCTTTATCATATTTGGCCATTTCAATTTCATCGTTGCTTACCCCGGTTTCAAAATCCTGTGCCGAAGCCCAATTTGATAAGCCGATAAAAATCAGAAGAATAAGAAAAAATCTGTTCATACAAATTGTGATAATTAGGGATAATGAAATTAAATAATAAATTGGTATATTAAATAAATTAAAAAATTTATTCTGCTGATTAATTTTAGGACATTTGCGACCTTTGCATCTCTGAACACTTACAAATGAAATTAAAATTAAAACGCCCCCTCGCTTTCTTCGATCTTGAAACAACTGGTACCAATATCGGTGCCGACCGCATAGTTGAAATATCGGTTATTAAGCTTAACCCCGATGGTAGCGAGGAGGTTAAAACATGGCGTGTTCACCCGGGCATCCCAATTCCGCTGGAGTCGTCGCTGGTACACGGTATTTACGACGAGCATATACAAAACGAAAAACAGTTTAAAGAACTTGGCCAGGAAATTGCCGACTTTATTGGCGATAGCGATTTGGCCGGATATAACTCCAATAAGTTTGATATTCCGATGATCATGGAGGAGTTTTTGCGTGCCGGTGTTGATTTTAACCTGGATGCCCGTCATTTTGTTGATGTGCAGAATATATTCCACCAGATGGAGCAGCGTACCTTAAAGGCCGCTTACCAGTTTTACTGCAATAAAGTAATTGAAAATGCCCACTCGGCCGAAGCTGATACCCGTGCAACCATGGAGGTTTTGCTGGCGCAGATAGAACGTTATGAAAACGTAGAGTGGGAAGATAAAAAAGGAAATAAATTAGTCCCTGTTGTTGGCGATGTTGAGGCTTTACATGTTTTTACCAACCTGAGTAAACCTGTTGACTTTGCCGGCAGAATGGTGTACAACGAGCAGGGTGAAGAGCTGATAAACTTTGGCAAGCATAAAGGAAAACGTGTAGAGGATGTATTAACTGCCGAACCAAGCTATTACTCATGGATGATGCAGGGAGATTTTCCGTTGTATACCAAACGTAAACTCGAGGAGATCCACGTCCGCTGGAACGCTAAAAAAGCAGCAGAACGCCAGGCTAACAAAGCAGCCCAGCCTAAACCGGCCGATCAACAGCCTGCAGCTCCAAAGCAAGAGTACCAGAAAAAGGAATATACCAAGCCAGATCATACCAAAAATCAACAATATCAAAACAAACCTTACAAAAAGAAGGATGAGCCTGCACAGCCCGTTAACGACGATATGCTTGCTCAATTAGCTTTAAAGTTTAAGAAAGGTTGATAGCTTCTGAATCAGAATTTTCAGAATTTAATATTGAAACCCTTGCAAGAATTTATGCAGGGGTTTTTTGTTGATAATATCCCGAAACCTTAGTCTCGTGAATTCGTTCCACTTTAGCCTTTAGCCTTTAGCCTTTAGCCTTTTAAAAAATCAATATTCCGCTTCAAACCGCTAAATTTTGTGCGCTTAACGGCCGAGTTTTTAAATACCTTTTGAAAAATATCCTGGCTGATGTCTTGCCAGTCGGCGGTTTTTAAGTGCAGCAGATCGGGGTGGGGGCTGAAGGCCGGCTCGGTGTTCAAAACAGAGAAACGGTTCCAGGGGCAAACATCCTGGCAAACATCGCAGCCAAACATCCAGTTGTCCATTTTTCCTTTAAACTCCTGGGGGATCTCGTTTTTAAGCTCGATGGTTAGATAGGAGATACAACGGCTGCCGTCAACCACATAGGGGCCAACGATGGCATCCGTAGGGCAAGCATCAATACAGTTGGTACAGGTGCCGCAATGATCGGCGGTAGGAGCTATATCATATTCCAGTTCAAGATCGATGATCAGTTCGGCCAAGAAAAAGAATGATCCTGCCTTTTTGTTGAGCAGGTTGCTGTTTTTACCAATCCATCCCATACCGGCTTTGCGCGCCCAGGCTTTGTCAAGCACCGGTGCCGAATCAACAAACGCGCGGCCACCTACTTCACCAATCTGCTCGTTGATGATCTTTAGTAATTGCCTTAGTTTGTCCTTAATTACGGTATGGTAATCAATACCATAAGCATATTTGGAAATTTTGGGCGCAGAAGGATCATCCTGGCGCTGATCGGTATAATAATTAATGCCTAATGATATAACAGATTTTGCCCCATCTACTAATAAACGCGGATCGAGGCGTTTATCGAAATGGTTTTCCATGTAGGCCATTTCGCCATGCATATTTTTATTGAGCCAGGCTTCGAGGCGTGGGGCCTCTTCTTCCAAAAACTCGGCTTTAGCTATACCACAAAATAAAAAACCAAGCTTTTGTGCCTCGTTTTTAATGAGTTGACTATATGTGGCCTTGTTTTGCTGCATTGCTGCAAAGATAGTACAAATTAAAATTGATGATTGTATACGATATGTCGCAATATGTTTAACGGTATTACGTACCTATAAAAGGGTATTAATACTCCGTTTGGCTATAAAATCACTATTGGTTCAGTTTTTGTAACTTATAAGCAATACGGATTTATGGCATGCTTGAGCATATAAGATATTTGCCTGCGCATGTGTTAGGGATACATGCAGTTGGCCACGTTAATGTAGACGATTATGAAAGAGCTTTACAGCCTTTGCTTGAGCAACAGGTAAGACAAACCGGGAGGATAAACTTTTTACTGGTGTTGGAAACCAATATTAAGAATTTTACAGCAGGTGCCTGGTGTGGCAATGTCAGGCTTGGACTTAAGTATTTTACCCGTTGGAACAAGGTTGCAGTAGTGACTGATCAGGATGGCGTGCGCGAATTCAGCCATCTGTTTAAATATATTTTACCGGGTAAGTTTGCCGGATACCGGCTGGAGGATTTAGACGAAGCGGTAAAATGGGTAACGGGGATTAAATAAATATATCATTATGGAAACAATACATAAAGCAGCAGTGCTGAATAATGATGATTCGGACCTGCACAACGATGAGTTAGGTGAAAACACCGGCGATGATACCATAATAGCCGAAATTGTTCATTTAGCGCCGGACGAAAAGGATATTAGTAAAATGCCGTCATCAAACAAGGGGCAGGGCCCGGCAGGGGAGGATTTGTAGACCCCGTCCCCAAAAAGGAACAAAAAATGCCCGCTTAAAAAGCGGGCATTTTTTGTTAAATATTCTCCGAACACTCCCCCTTTAGGGGGCCGGGGGGCTAAAAGCTATTCCTGATGCTGTTGCTCAGGGTTTTAGTGCTCCAGTAGCCACTGTCCAAAATACGGCGTACGGTCATCAGCGGATCTGTTTGATCTCGTTTATCAGCTAACTGGAAAGCCATTTTAAAGCCGCGTTTACGCAATTCAGGCAAAGCGGCTTTGTTCCAGATACCAAACGGATAAGCAAAGTAATCCATTTTTTTACCGGTGATCTCTTCCAAAGTTTTGGTTGGTTTTTCAATCTGGGTAACCCAATCATCAACCGGGCGATTGGTGATCTTACCGTTTTTGCCAATGATTTTCAGGGTTGAGGTATGTGAATAACGGTCAACACGGTGGTGGTCCCAGGTGTGGCTGGCAACAACGTTACCTTCGTCAGATAGTTGTTTTACCTGCTCTTTGGTCATGTAATGCGGACGGCCTAATGATACGGTCATCACAAAATAAACCGCTTTAAAACCATACTTTTTAAGGGTAGGGTTAGCGATAGTGAATTGATCCAGATCGGTATCATCAAATGTAAGCATAATGGGCTTTTTCGGAAGCGGCGCGCCTTTGGTAAGGTAGGCATAAAGCTGATCGGGTAGTATAGTGTGATAACCACTATCGGCAAGCATTTTAATGTGCTCTTTAAAAGCAGCAATCTGTACTATGTAATCTTTAGCATTTTTTGAATCTGTAGGTTTCCAGTCGCGGATTTGGTGGTAGCAAAGGATCGGCACCTGCTTACGAGCTAAAATCGCGGCAGCATCGCCTTGCGGGGCAGCATTATTAGTAGTTGCCGGAGTTTCAGTAGCCGGGCTGGCAGTAGTTGATTTATCAGATGGCTTTGACTGGCATGAAACAGCACCGAAAGCACAAAGAGCCAACATGGCTAATGTTTGTTTTATCATATTATAGGTTGGTTTTATTCCTTAATTAACGGCGGCTAAATTAATAATTATATAACATGCAAGCCCCGACATGTAAATAAAATTAATTATCAATTTAGAATTTAACCGTAAGATGGAAACTAAAATAAAAAGCCCCGCAAACTTTGCAGGGCTTTTATAATTATACTAATTGGACTTATAAAACAATGCGTTTACCGTCTTTTATTGAGCGTTTAGCAGCGTCAAGGATCTGCATCACTATCATGTTATATTTTAATGATGAACGGTCGTCCGGATTTTTGAGCGGGTTTTGCAACGCTGTAGTAAAATACGCTACCGGCGCATCGGCAGGCGAAACGAGCGGTGTTGCTTTATAACCCCGCACACGGTTATTGACTTTTACTTCCACGCTATCCTTGTCAAAAGCGTGGATATAGCCCTTAGCGCCAAAAATCTCCATATCCTTAATGCTGAAAGGCCAGTTCCATGAAGCCTCTATTTGGCCGGTGGCATTGGCGTATTCAACTATTATGGTGGCGTCATCTTCAACCTTAGGGTATACGTTGGGTTTGTAATGCCTTGCAATAGCAGTTACCGCTATGGGACGCTGACCTTTCATTAACCAGGTCATCAAATCTGCACCGTAGCAGCCAAAATCGTTAAGCGCACCTGCGCCATTCAGAACAGGGTCGGTGAGCCAGCTCAGAAAGTCTTCACTACAACCAATTTCACGGGGTCCCTGGTGCCCGTCATGAACCACCATTTTGCGGATCATGCCTACGCTATCCAGCTTAACTGTATTGTACGCATCCTGGAACGAAGGGTACCAGGTAGTTTCATAGTTGGTTAATACCTTAACGTAATATTTAAGCGCCAGGAATTCCATGCGTTTAGCTTGTTCCAAAGTAGCTGCCAGCGGTTTTTCAACCATAACAGAAATACCCAGGGGGGCGCAGGTTTCCACAATATCAACATGTTTGCCAACCTCATTGTAACCTAATACAATAGCAGGTTTGCGGGTGGTACACATTTTCTTCAGGTCGTCAAAAAACAGGGAATCGGGCAGGTTATATGCTTTGCCAAATTTTTCCCAAAGCTTCTTGTTAGGTTCGGCAATACCTACAATATTTACGTTACCTTTACGGTACTCGCTTAATATCAGGTGAATATGATCGTGGTTTAAGCCCATGATTCCCACTTTTAAAGTAGGTACAGGTTTGTGTACCGCTGGTACTGTATCTTTTTTTGCCTTGTTGACCGAATCGGCAGGTAAAGTCACCGATGGAGAATGAGCGGGTGCAGAAACAGGCGGCGGAGGTGTTGTTTGTGCCGATGTAATGCCTATGCCGCTTAAAATAAGCGCAGTTGTAGTTAGCAGTAGTTTTAATTTGGTTTTCATGGTTGGTGGTAATGTATGTAGGTTTATATCAAAATAATGATGGATTTCCCCCCAGCTTTATCTTGCCCAAATGTTTATAGGCGGCTTCGGTAACTTCGCGTCCGCGCGCTGTGCGCATGATAAAGCCTTCTTGTATCAGGAATGGTTCGTAAACTTCTTCAATGGTGCCCTCATCTTCACCAACTGCCGTGGCTACGGTTTTTAAACCAACAGGGCCGCCTTTAAACTTATCAATGATGGTCAACAGGATCTTATTATCCATTTCGTCAAGACCATGGCTGTCTACATTTAAGGCGTTTAGCGCATATTCAGCTATTTCCGTATCAATTTTGCCGTTGCCTTTGATCTGGGCAAAATCACGTGTGCGGCGAAGTAAAGCGTTAGCAATACGTGGGGTGCCACGGCTGCGGCGGGCAATTTCATAGGCCCCCTCATCGGTAATCGGAGTTTTTAATATCGACGCCGAACGTAATACGATGGTGGTAAGTAGTTTAGCGTCATAATATTCTAATCGGGAGTTGATCCCAAACCTGGCCCTCAATGGCGCGGTAAGTAAGCCCGAACGGGTAGTAGCCCCAACCAATGTGAACGGATTAAGGGAGATTTGTACCGAGCGGGCATTTGGGCCGCTCTCCAGCATAATATCAATTTTGAAATCCTCCATGGCCGAGTACAGGTATTCCTCAACCAGCGGACTTAAACGGTGGATCTCGTCAATAAAAAGGATGTCGCCTGTTTCCAGGTTGGTAAGCAAGCCTGCCAAATCACCTGGTTTATCCAAAACAGGGCCCGATGTGATCTTGATACCAACGCCCATTTCGTTGGCAATAATGTGGGATAGTGTGGTTTTACCCAAACCCGGGGGGCCGTGCAACAATACATGGTCAAGCGCCTCGCCCCGCTGACGGGCGGCCTGTACAAAGATCTTTAAGTTGGCTAATATTTTATGCTGACCGGTAAAATCCTCAAACTGCTGAGGCCGTAATACTTTTTCAATATCACGTTCGGCATTGTTGAGACGTTCACGGTTAGGATCAAGATGCTCATTCATTGCCAACGAAATTAGTATTTATTTTTGATTTCGAATTTCGGATGTTCGATTTCGGATGTTTATTTTAAAATCTTTACAAAAAAAATGATTCCGAATTTACTCTGAATAATCAAAAATAAATCCGAAATCACAATTCCCAAATCCGAAATCAAATCATCCTTCCGGATATTTCCTGAAAATGCTGTTGATCTTCATTTGGATAACACCTAAAAATGCTTCGCGGAAAATACTGGTGGACATTTTAGAAGTACCGGCAGTACGATCTGTAAATATGATGGGTACTTCAACAAGCTTAAAACCATGTTTAACGGTGGTGTATTTCATCTCAATCTGGAAGGCGTAGCCCACAAATTTGACTTTATTGAGCTGTACTGTTTCCAGTACTTTACGTTTGTAACACATAAAACCGGCGGTGGCATCCTGTACTTTCATGCCGGTTATAAAACGTACATAAACGGATGCGAAGTAACTCATCAACACCCTGCTCATTGGCCAGTTCACCACGTTTACGCCGGTTACATAACGTGAACCTATCGCAGCGTCGGCGCCGTCAATACAGGCTTGCCTTAATTTCAACAGATCATCCGGATTGTGTGAGAAATCGGCATCCATCTCAAAAATATAATCGTAATGGCGGGCAATACACCATTTAAAACCGTGTATGTAGGCGGTACCCAAGCCTTGCTTACCGGCACGTTCCTCTATAAAAAGGCTACCGTCATATTCGGCCTGTAAACCTTTTACTATCTCCGGCGTACCGTCGGGTGACCCGTCGTCAATAACGAGTATGTGAAAATCATGAGGCAAAGAAAATACTTTGCGGATCATCCGCTCGATATTTTCCTTCTCATTATAAGTGGGTATGATTACAACGCTATCGGGCACTGAACAGTATTTTGAAAATTAGGTAATATTTAGGGTGCGAAATTAATCAATTTAAAGGGCATCAAAACAAAAAAAGGAAAGCTTGCGCTATCCTTTTCTTGTTTTAATATTTTAAAGATTATTCGTGTCGGCAATAACCTGGTTTTCCTCGTACGGATCTGTAATGTAGTTTCTTTCTTTAAGACGTGGAGAAACAAACAGGAATATGATGATGAATACACAAATAAAGGTCACAAAAAACCACTCATAATTGGCGCCTTTCAGGTTTCTTGCCCACCAGCCGCCGTCTTCAATAAGTCCGTTAACAAGGGCGGTGATCAGGTTTCCAAATGAAACAACAAGGAACCAAATGCCCGACATGGTGCTTTTCATTGATTTTGGAGAATGGGTGTAAGCGTATTCCAGGCCGGTAATTGATACCAATACTTCTGCAGCCGATAGTATTAAAAAGGCCAATACCTGCCACCACATTGAAGGTGAGCCGCCATGATCAATGCTAACATGTGTAAAACCAATAACTACAAAGGATAATGCCGTTAAAACCAAACCGGCACCAAGCCTGCGTAATGGCGTTGTTTTTAATCCGATCTTATCTAAATTAGGATAAATCAAATAGTTAAAAAGTGGTATGAACAGCAAAAGGAAAATAGTATTAAATGTAGACATTGAGCCCGGCTCTATCTGGAATGAAGTAAACCCAAGATTGATGTTTCGATCCATTTTTGCAGCATAAAGCGTCCATTCTGAAAGGCACTGGTCCCAAACAGCCCAAAACGCCAATGCAAAAAAGAATACGGCAATTACACGGTATACCGCTTTAACGCCTTCAACACGTTCAGGATCATAACTTTCTTTAGCAATATCAAGTAATGATTGGCCGGGTTTTCTTTTACTTAAATTGGTAAGTGCATACCATGTAATAAATACCAGGTTATTTCGGTTTACACCTTGCGGAGGTACTTTTACATATTTTTTACGTCCCATGAAAAATATCACAGTTGCCAAACCCATTAAAAGTCCGGGAACACCAAAAGCCCATTTAGGGCCGTAGTATTTGTAAATAAGAGGGATAGCAACTGTTGATAGCATAGAACCCGCGTTGATGCTAAAGTAAAACCAACCATAAACTTTTGAGAGCAAATCTTGATTGCTGGCATCAAACTGGTCACCCACGTTAGCCGAAACGCACGATTTGATACCACCGGCGCCGATAGCTACAACAAGCATACCTATCTCAAAACCACTAAGGCTTGTATCAAACATGGCCAGCAACAGGTGCCCAAAGCAATATACTATAGAGATATAAAGGATGAGCTTGTATTTGCCGGTAAACCAGTCGGCCACTATGCCGCCTACAAATGGCAAAGCGTAGGCCACCATAACAAACAAATGGTTCAGTTTATTGGCGTGGGCATCAGCCTGTTGAGCTAATGCGGGGTTAGCTGCAGGGTTAAAGAATTGTTTTACCAAAAATAGGGTAAGTATAGAACGCATGCCATAAAAGCTAAAACGTTCTGCGGCTTCATTGCCAATAATGTAAGGGACGCTCTTGGGGAATCGTGATTTTAGGGGAGCAGTTTTTTCTTGCATCAGTTAACTTAAAAATTTGCTAAAGGTAATATAAATCTTCCAAACCGAAATTTAATACCGAAAGTGAGATACTTTCTGTAACAAAATGGTTAATTTTCGATTATTGCTGTTATTTAATTTCTTAATGATGTGTTGGCAACAGGGCGCGATCTTTCGCCGCCTGTTTTTTAGGATCAACATATTCCGTATCGGTAGCTGAAGATTCTCCGTTGGAAATATTACGCATGTCGAGGTCTTCTACATAAGTCCAGCGTCCTTCTTTGAGTTTATAGCCATCGTAACTCAGATCGGGACCGAACGTTTCGGGTTTATCTTTGCTTCTGCCATCGGGGGCCGAAAGGTGGTCGAACACAATCAGATTTTGTTCGGGGATGTATCGCAAAAGCATAGATACTTGCCTGGCGTATTCAAATACCACCCTGTCGCGGGTTTTGCCATTACCATTAAATACGGCCATGCCAAATTCAGGAACACCGTTATTAAAGGAGATTACATCGATAACTTTTTTGGTGGATTTTACGGTGTTACCTTTCCAACCCAATAATACATAGTATGGCTTAGGGCCATAAACAGGCATTATCTTATAATACTGGGCACCATACCATTTATGACTATCGGTTACGGAGTCTTCCGGGTTTTTTTGGAGCGGTGAGTAATCTTCAAGCGGGAACATTTTAAGTGCGCCACCGGTATTTATTTGTACAGTGCCGTAAAAGCGGTAGCTGCCATCAAGGTTGATGACATGCCAACTCAGAATGCGAAAACGGTTATCGGGCGAGTTAACAATGCTTATACTTTTAAGCGAATCAAAAGGGAACAGGAAAGAGTTATTGATCTTTAATGCTTGTACCAATGTTTTGATGAACTGATAATTGGCATTTTTGCGCTCCATATCATTTTCATCATTCACAATTTTTTTGCCGAGTTTGGCCAGGCTATCCTGGTATTCGTTGAGCTTTTTTAGCCGGGTTCCCTCATCGTAATACTGTGCAAAGCTTTGCAGACAAAGTAATATTGAAAAGGCAGTCAGAAGCGCTTTTTTTGTCACTATTTTAATTCGTTAGGTGAGCTTATTTATATCAGTGCCGGGTAAACACAAGCTTTATGAAAGCTGTTATACCTTACAATTATATAAGTTTTAGGGTATTAACGTAAATTTTCGATAACCATTGCGCTCGCGCCGCCGCCACCATTACAAATGCCGGCCGCGCCGTATTTGCCGTTATTTTGCTTTAATACGTGTAAAAGTGTTACAATGATCCGGGCACCTGAAGCACCAAGGGGATGTCCCAATGAAACGGCTCCACCATTAACGTTCACCTTTTCGGGGTCGAGGTTTAAAAGTTGGTTGTTGGCTATTGATACTACCGAGAAAGCCTCATTGATTTCAAAGAAATCAATATCCGAAGCTTGAAGACCTGCCCTGTGCAATGCAAGCGGAATAGCTTTTGATGGCGCGGTTGTAAACCACTCCGGCGCTTGCTGCGCATCTGCGTGAGAGACTATTTTGGCAAGCGGTTTTATGCCCAGTTCATCAGCCTTTTCACGGCTCATAAGTACTACCGCCGCCGCGCCGTCATTTAAGGTTGAGGCGTTGGCAGCTGTAACGGTACCGTCCTTTTTAAATACCGGCTTTAGGGTAGGGATCTTATCAAACTTTACGGTGTTAGGCTCCTCATCTTCGGCAAACATGGTGATATCGCCTTTTTTATCTTTCAGACCAACAGGGGTAATTTCGTCTTTGAACTTGCCATCGCTCTGGGCCTTCTGAGCGCGATGATAAGATAATATAGCGTAGGCATCCTGCTCCTCGCGGCTGATGTTGCAGTCGGTAGCACAAAGTTCGGCTGCCGAACCCATATGATAGTCGTTATATACATCCCAAAGGCCATCTTTTACCAGCCCGTCAATAATCTGCCCGTTGCCTAAGCGATAGCCGTTGCGGGCTTTATCAAGATAATAGGGAACATTACTCATGCTCTCCATACCACCGGCTACTACAATATCATTTTGGCCTATGGCGATACTTTGAGCAGCCAGCATAATGGCTTTCATGCCAGATGCGCATACTTTATTAATTGTTGTAGCAGGCAAATAGGGGAGCCCCGCGAAAATAGCTGCCTGGGTAGCCGGTGCCTGCCCTACATTGGCCGACATAACATTGCCCATGTAAACTTCCTGCACCTGGTCGGGCCGTAAGCCCGCTTTTTCCACTGCCGATTTGATGACTGCAGCACCAAGCTGCGTGGCGCTTATGGCTGCTAAACTGCCTCCAAAACTGCCTATAGGTGTGCGTGTAGCCGCTACTATTACTACTTCTTTCATGTGTCCCTCATTAAAATTGGTGGGCAAATTTAGTGATTTGGATGAAAGAAAATGCTATGCATGCATAATAAATTGATTTGAGGAGAGATTAGAGGTTGGAGATTAGAGATTAGTGATTTTGAGCATGCTGAAGCCATGATTTTTCCGGCAAAGGTTTAGTTCGTTATCCTGCTATTCCTTAATCTCGTCAATTTAGGCCTAACCTCTAACCTCCAATCACTAATCATCACTTTCCTTTTTCTTCTTAGTTCCCTTTTTACGGGCAAGCAGGGCTTGTTGCATCAGGTATTCGATCTGGCCATTGGTGCTTCTGAATTCTTCGGCAGCCCAGGTTTCAATCTCCTTCAACATATCCGGATTAATACGTAATACAAATGCTTTCTTCTCCGCCATATCAACTTGTGGCCGCAGCTTCGGCCTGTTTTAACAAAACTAAATTTATGCCCAGTAACGCCAATAAAGGTAGTTCTGGTACTTTTTTGATCATATCCGGATCGATTTTTATAATAAAAGGCTGTTTCCTGCTCCAAAGCTTGGTTTCAACACTTAGTATATCGCCCAACTGTTCGTTTACCCATGTATAGGTACGTGAAAGGATCTTTTTATTGTAAAATGTAACTGTAAGCCCATTGTTTAATTCCAGTGTTATCTTACGGCTCCAGATCTCAGGCGTTATTAAGCCCGTTTCCATGCCGTCGGGCTGTTCAATTATAAGTTTTCTGCCTACCCAGCTTTTGCGTTTCACTATCCAGCTTCCATTGGCAGTTTCCAATGTACAACTGCGTTTTAAAGAACCGGTATAGGTGAGCTTGCCATAGCTGAATTGCCCATCAGTAAGCTCATACCATGGTCGCCAAAAGCCATGCCTTAAAACAGGTAGTTCCTGTACACGCAAAAGATCAAAACTTCTGAACTGATCCATAGTATTAATGATATAAAGTGCCGGTATTAACAACCGGGTTAACGGCCTTATCCCCGCACAATACAACCAGCAGGTTACTCACCATAGCTGCTTTGCGTTCTTCATCAAGTTCTACAATGTTTTTTTCAGATAGTTTGTTCAGCGCCATTTCAACCATGCCAACCGCGCCTTCAACAATAAGCTTACGTGCAGCAATAATGGCCGATGCCTGTTGTACCTGTAACATGGAATGTGCAATTTCAGGAGCATATGCCAAATGCGAAATGCGGGCTTCTAACACCTCAATGCCGGCGCGGTCAAGCCTTTCGTTCAGTTCTTTCTCCAGCATAGTGCTTACCTGTTCTGCACCGCCACGCAGGGTAATGGCCGCGTTTTCATCTTCCAGGTTATCATAAGGAAATGAATTGGCCAGATGCCTTACCGCGGCCTCACTCTGGATGTTTACATATTGTATATAGTTTTCAACCGCGAATACAGCGGCGGCGGTATCCTTGATCTGCCATACAATAACGGCCGCAATTTCAATAGGGTTACCAATGCTATCGTTTACTTTCAATTGCTGCCCGTTAAGGTTAAAAGCCCTTAATGATACTTTTCTTTTTACAGTGAAAGGGTTTACCCAGAAAAAGCCGTCCTTTTTTACGGTGCCCAGGTACTTGCCGAAAAGGGTAAGCACTTTTGATTCGTTTGGGTTAACGACAACAAGTCCCGGGAGCAGAAAAACGAAACCTACGATAGCTAATATGGCCCCAATAGGTTCTTCACCGGCCCAAAAACAAAATGCGGCTACTGCCAGTAGTGCCAGAAATATAAAGAACACGGCAAAGCCGGATGGCGGGTTGATTGTTTTTTCGGTATTCATGATTTAAATTGATTTTAAAGTGATATCACAAAGATATCAAATTTGTTTTCTCAAAAGCAAGAAAAACTGCATATAACAGAAACTTATATTATTTTTGGCAGGTTAATTATTTACATGGCAAAACTATCCACTTCGCGCCAAAAGGCTTTACTGCGCAAATACGCCCGTAATGTTAAGTTTTTGATGATGCTGCTCAGTGTCATACTCATTGTTTATTTTTTACCGAAGCAGGCAAAATTTAGCTATGAGCACGAAAAAGGCAGGATCTGGAACCAAAAAGACCTGGTATCGCCCTATAATTTTGCCATATTAAAAACACCCCAGGAAATCATGGCCGATCAGAAATCGGCACTGGAAAGTATAACACCAATTTACCAGTTGGACGCGGCTATGCAAAACCAACAGATAGATGGTTTCAAGGCCGATCTGGAAATCAAATGGCATAATGCGGGTATTAACGATAAACTAAAACCAAAATATATTGCTGCAGGTGTTGATCTGCTTACAGAAATTTATCAAACCGGTGTTTTTAAACCGAATGCAAAATATCAGCAAAGCACAGAAAACTATCCCATAAGAATATTGGATAAAAATGTTGCAACTGATAAAAATACCAACGAGCTTTTCACTAAAGAAAAAGCACAGGCTTATTGTGATAAGGTGCTAAGTAAACATACCGATCTGGACAAGGCTTTCCTGCTCGATTTGATCAGTAACCGTCTTCAAAATAATCTTGCTTATGATAATAACCTTACCTCAAGACTGGAGAAAGAAGTTGTTGACGGCCTTTCGGTAACCCGTGGTATGGTGCAAAAAGGGGAGGTAATAGTTTATAAAGGTTCAGTAGTTAATGATGATGTTTATCAAAAGCTTGAATCATTTAAAAAAGCCTTTGAGGATAATGCGCGCGTTAACGGCAACCGGAACCTGGTATTGCTGGGGCAGTTTTTCCTGGTAGCCATTGCTTTATCGCTACTCATGATTTTTCTTTACCTTTTCCGTAAGGATATTTATGCCGATAACAGGCTGGTAAGTTTGATATTGCTGGTAATTACCGCCATGCTGGCCACTTTGTCGCTGGCTATCAAGCTACAGTTTCCTACCAATCTGTATTATATCCCTTACTGCATTGTACCAATCATCATCCGCATATTGTTTGATACGCGTTTGGCACTTGAAATTCATTTATTGGTGGTGTTGATTGCCGGCTTTTTTGTGCCGAATAGCTTTGAGTTTGCCTATTATGAGATCACGGCAGGCATGGTATCTATTTATAGTATTAAAAACCTGGTACGCAGGGAACAGTTCCTGATCTCGGCAGTGATCATCATCTTCACTTATTTTGTCGCGTTTTTAGGCATCACATTTATCCGTGAGGGTGATTTCATGAACATTGACTGGATGGACTTTTTGCCTTTTGTGGTTAGCGTACTGCTTACCCTGTTGGCTTATCCGCTTATTTACCTTTTCGAGAAGATATTTGCCATTACCTCTGAAATTACGCTTATTGAGCTTACTAATACCAACGCGCCATTGTTACGCGAGCTTGCCTTTAATGCTCCGGGTACCTTTCAGCATTCGTTACAGGTAGCTAATTTGGCCGAGAATGCCATTTATGCCGTTGGAGGAAATGCACTGCTGGTTAGGGCGGGTGCGCTTTATCACGACATTGGTAAAATGGAGAACCCGCTGTTCTTTATCGAAAACCAGAGCTCGGGTTTTAACCCGCATGATAAGCTGCCTTATGAGGAAAGTGCGCAGATCATCATCCGTCACGTGAGCAAGGGTATTGAAATGGCGCGTAAGGCTAATTTGCCCGAAGTTGTGATCGACTTTATACGTACCCATCATGGTAATACCCGTGTCGACTATTTTTACCAGTCGTCGTTGAAAAATTTTCCTGAAAAATTCATCAACGAGAATATTTTTCGGTATCCCGGGCCTATTCCTTTCACCAAAGAGGGGGCTGTTTTGATGCTTGCCGACTCGGTTGAGGCCGCTTCGCGCTCATTAAAAGAACCGGACGAGGAATCGATCAGTGTGCTGGTTGATCGCATCGTGAAATATAAGCTTGATCAAAATCAACTGAAAGACAGTAATATAACTTTAAAAGATATTGAAACTATTAAGGCTATTTTTAAGCGGATGCTGATGAGTATTTACCACGTTAGGATAGATTATTAGAAAATGATTTTTTTTTTTGACGGGAGGCTTGAATTACTATATTTGCAGTCCCTGAAAAACGGGACATAGCTGAAAAGCAAAACGGAGAGGTGCCTGAGAGGCCGAAAGGAACAGTTTGCTAAACTGTCGTACTGGAAACGGTACCGAGGGTTCGAATCCCTCCCTCTCCGCAAAAAGCCCAAAGAGGGCTTTTTTTATTTATGATGTCACGATTATAGCATTAAATTATTTGGTGCTGTAGATGGTGAAACCCGGAGAGATGCCTGAGAGGCCGAAAGGAACAGTTTGCTAAACTGTCGTACTGGAAACGGTACCGAGGGTTCGAATCCCTCCCTCTCCGCAAAAAGCCCAAAGAGGGCTTTTTTTATTTATGATGTCACGATTATAGCATTAAATTATTTGGTGCTGTAGATGGTGAAACCCGGAGAGATGCCTGAGAGGCCGAAAGGAACAGTTTGCTAAACTGTCGTACTGGAAACGGTACCGAGGGTTCGAATCCCTCTCTCTCCGCCAAGAAAAAGTTCACAAGTCGCGAAAGATTTTAAACTCATTGTTATAACTTAACAATGAGTTTTTTTATTCATAATAGTTAGCTTTGACTGCATTTATAAATTAGCATCCTGCTTCGTTTAAAGACATCTTCCCATAAGGCATAAATATTGTTACAAATGGCAACCGTATTGCAACTAACGGAAGTTTAAAAATTACTGTCCTTTTATTAGCTTTGAAAATATGCAGGAAACTATACAGTCCCGGTTAGCATCCTCCAGGAAGGAATTGCTCGACCTGGGACTTCGGAACCCTTTGCTGAATTATAAGCTCACCAAAGGTAAAGGCGTACATATCGCAGATGAAAAAGCGGAATATGTTTATGATATTTTAGTACGGCAGCAAAAAGCCATGACCTTTCTGGCGCTAAAGGAAGGGCAGCTTTTTCCGGAGGATGAGGGCAAATACCAGGACACCAGGCTGCAAACCGATGAGGATGAACAAAAACTCCAGACTCGGCTGCTAAATACCTATTATTTTGCAAGAACCAGCATTGAAGAGCAGGGCGTTAACCTGTTATACCTTGCATTAGGTATGCTGCATTGGTGTGATGCCGGGGACGCCGAAACATTACGTTCGGCACCGCTGGTGTTGGTACCGGTAAGCTTGGAACGGTCAAGCGCCCAGGAACGCTTCAGGTTACGTTATACCGGTGCCGAGATTGGTGCAAACCTGTCCCTTCAGGCCAAAATGAAAAGTGATTTTAATATCACTATACCCGACATGCCGGATGATGAAGAGTTTGTTTTTAACGATTATATTGCCGATATCCGGTCGCATATCGGGAAACAAGCCAATTGGTCGGTTAAACCTGATGCCATTGAGCTTGGCTTCTTTTCCTTCGGCAAATTTCTCATCTATAATGATTTGGATACCGATCAATGGCCAAAAACTGTAAAGCCGGAAAATCATCCTAATGTGCAGTCGCTTTTAGATAATGGGTTTCATGAAGATGTACCGGAGGATGAGCAGGACCTTGATGCTGATACCAAAGCTAACGAACTTTTCAGGGTGGTTGATGCTGATAGCTCTCAGTTAATGGCAATGCTGGCGGTACAGGAAGGCAGTAACCTGGTGATACAGGGGCCGCCGGGTACCGGTAAATCTCAAACTATCACTAATATTATTGCCAATGCCGTGGGGCAGGGGAAGAAAGTTTTATTCGTGGCCGAAAAAATGGCGGCGCTTGATGTAGTAAAACGAAGGCTGGATAATATTGATCTGGGTACGGTATGTCTTGAACTGCACAGCCATAAAACCAACAAACGAGATGTGTTGCAGGAAATAAAACGTGTTATGGATCTCGGTAAACCTCAAACCGCTAAGCTTGAACTCGAGATCAGGATGCTGGAGATTTACCGGGCCGAGCTTAATGATTATTGCCGTGCAATCAACAACCAGCTTTCAGGAAGCGGTTTAACCGCGCAGCAGGTAATCGGTTTTTTATTGCAGATTGATGGACTTGCCGCTGGCCGTAACTTGATTAAGCTGCCTATTGAAAATATGGCAGACTGGGATGCCGAAAAAGTTCGACTGGCCGAAGAATGGGCCGACCGTATACAGGCACGGCTTAAAGATATCGGAACGCCGTCCAACCTGATCTTTTACGGAACCGGGTTGATGGTGTTGCTCCCGCACGAAAAGGGAACAATTTTATCATATATGGAAGCCGCGCAGCAGGCAGTAAGCGAATTGTTAAGCTTATTGAATGGTATCCATGCAGGTACGGGTTTCGCAATTCCCTTGACAGACGAAGGTGTCCCCGCGTTAGAAGTGCTGTTGGAAAAAGCAGCTTCGGCACCAGATTTGAAAGAGCTAAATATCACAGATCCTATCTGGCGTACTAAGGCTGCCGATATCAAAGAGTTACTGGATACCGGCGAAGAACTTGAAAATTTATACCGGCAATATAAAGATACTTTTGTAGCCGAAGCATGGTCGCAGGATATCCTCGAGATTCGGCGTAATATCGTTAGCTACGGCGATAAATGGTATAAAATCTTCAATGGCGATTACCGCAAAAGCAAACAGCAACTGGCATCTTTATTAAAAATTACCTTACCGGATGATGCTTCTGAAAAACTCAGATTAGTAGATGCTATCTCGGAGGCACGCAGGCTGGAAAGTCAATTACAGCAATATGATGCCTTTGCGCTAAGTATTTTTGGTAACCGCTGGCTTAAACAACGTTCGGATTGGCGGTCATTACACGCGGCTGCTAACTATTTAGCGGGTATTAACGATCCGGTTTTATTAAGCTATCTAAGCAAGCTCGAATCGCCTGCGATAGCGGCCGATCATCTAAGCAAGCTCCGTAACGGGTTAAAAGTGAACAGTGAGCAGCGGGTTAGGGCATTGCTTGCGTTGAAATTGAATGCGTTTCCGAAAACTTATGCAGAGCAGGAACATACATGGAAAAGCTGGATAGCGCATTTTGGAGAGTTGCAATTGGCTATCGATTGGAACCAGCTTTGTGCGCAGGCCGACAAAGAAGGTTTATCGTTCCTGACCACACTGGCCGCAAACTGGGACGAAGCCAGGGATTTGCTAAAGATCAGCCTGCAGAAAACCTGGTATGAGTATTTGATAGAACAGGCTTTTAGAACCAGTCCGGAAATTACCAAGTTCGAGCGGGCCAGTCATGAAGAGGTTATAGCTAAGTTTAAAAAGCTTGATCAGGTTAATCTTTATTATAACAGGGCAGTAGTGGCGCTTAGGCATTGGGAAGGTTTGCCCAAAAACGGCGCCGGTGGGCAGGTAAATACCCTTAAAACCGAATTCAACAAAAAAGCACGGCACATGCCAATTCGTAAACTGGTAGAAGAGGCGGGCAAAGCCATGCAGGCTGTTAAACCGGTGTGGATGATGAGCCCTATGTCTATAGCCAACTTTTTGCCGCCGGGCGCTATCGACTTTGACCTGGTTGTTTTTGACGAAGCCAGCCAGGTGCGACCGGTAGATGCTATCGGAGCCATTGCGCGCGGTAAACAATTAGTGGTAGTGGGTGATACCCGCCAGTTGCCTCCAACCAGCTTTTTTGATAAGTTGAATACCGATATTGAGGAAGAAGAGAACGTTACGGCAGATATGCAAAGTATTTTGGGGATGTGCGACGGGCAGGGAGCTCCTACCCGCATGCTCAAATGGCATTACCGCAGTCAGCACGAATCGCTGATCACGTTATCTAACCATGAATTTTACGAGGATAAGCTGGTGATATTTCCAAGTCCGGGTTCAAGACAGAACCTTGGCTTACGTTTTAATCATTTGCCCGATGCTGTTTATGACCGTGGTAAAACGCGCAGCAATCCCTTAGAGGCGCAGGCCGTTGCCAAAGCGGTAATAGCACATGCCGGCAAATATCCTGCACAAAGTCTTGGTGTAGTTGCATTCAGCACAGCCCAGGCGCAAGCTATACAGGCGGCGCTTGAAATTGAGCGAAAGGCTAACCCCGCAACGGAAAGTTTTTTTGCCGGGCGACCGGATGAACCGTTCTTTATCAAAAACCTTGAAAATGTACAAGGGGACGAGCGGGATGTCATCCTGATCAGTATTGGCTATGGCCGTACAGAAGATGGCAAAATACCAATGAACTTCGGCCCGCTGAATAACGAAGGCGGCGAACGGAGATTGAATGTTTTGATTACAAGGGCCAAGATGCGCTGCGAAGTGTTTACCAATATCACTGCTGAAGACATCAAAACGGGTGAGTCAGCACGCTTCGGTATCCGTGCACTCAAAAGCTTCCTGTATTTTGCGCAGCACGCCAAATTTGATAAGCCTGAGACGTTTATCCCGCAAGAGATCAGACCGTTTGAAGAAGAAGTAGCACAACAACTCAAAAAAGCCGGTTACATTGTGCGGGACCGTGTGGGCTCTCCAGGTTTCTATCTGGATTTGGCTGTTGTTGATCCTGAAAATCCGGGCCGTTATATTTTAGGACTTATATGTGATGGTAAGGCTTATGACAGTGCGGCATCAGCAACAGATCGCGACCGTTTAAGGGGGCAGGTGTTGGAGCTGTTTGGCTGGAATTTATACCAGGTATGGAGTACCGACTGGTACCGCAACCCGGCACGTGAATTGAACCGCTTACTTAGCGCTATTGAAGCAGCTAAACATTCAACCGAAAGTAATGATGTGGAGGCCGATATTTTACCGGATGAGATCCGCCGGGAAGCCATACCCGAAGCCGCTCCTGTGGTTCAGGAATACAAGTTGGTAGATATTCACATTGAACATCTTCGCGACGAATTTCAGCTATATACTTTCGCCGAATTGGGGAACTGGATCTCGGAGGTTGTACAGGTAGAAAGCCCGGTTCATTTCGATGAAATGGCCAAGCGGATCACCGAAGCAGCCGGGATAGCCAAAATGGGGTCGAGGATCCGTTACACGCTAACACAAGCCCTTCAACAAGCTAAAGATGAAGGCAGGGTGATTGTTAAAGATGATTTTTTGTGGGCGCCGGAAATGGAGCGGCCCATTGTGCGCGACCGGAGTAAGTTACCATCTGCCTATAAAAAAATAGCACTGATAGCGCCCGAAGAAATTTATGAGGCCATTAGGGATGTGGTGCGTGGTGCTATTTCAATTACCGAGGAAGATGCCTTGCCGTTAGTAGCCAAACAATTGGGCTTTGCCAGGCTTACTGAAGAAATGCGTCAGCAGCTTTCTGAAGCGATAGGAAAAACAATTCAGTCCGGGATCTTAACTTTTGAAGGCGTCAACCTGAAGCTGGCATAAGCCGGTCTATATTTCTGCTAAATGGAAAGAAGAACTTTTTTTAAGAATACATTGCTTGGCGGTGCCGCGGTATTGGCTAATCCCTTAATCGGGAAAGCTGATTCCTTAGGTTTCCTGACCGGAAATCCTCCTACATCTTTAATGGGCAACCGTTTTGTAACTTTTTGTATCATGATCCGCACTTCGCCATGGGAGGTATCGCGGGATGTGAAGCTGATCAAACGTGATGAAGGTTTTGCGCATACGCTGGAAGTTGTGCAGCGTTTAAGGGAAACTTTTGCGAAGAATGTACCTGGAGGGCGGCTAACCTGGGGCTTTACGTTAAACGCACTTGAAGATAACCGCCAGAATTATGTAGATATCCGCAATTATGCCGCGGAGTGTCAGCTTAAATTTGGTGATGAGGTCTCTTATTTTCCGGGATATTTCCCCGCCATGTACCTACCCCGGCACCGTGTAAACCAGGAGATGACCGAGGCATTGCAGCGTATAACTGCAATGGTTGGTAAGGGATATCGCCCCAAAAGCGTAATGGGAGGTTTTTTATCTGCTGATAACCTGGCTTATCTGGCCGAAAAGGAAAATATCCATGTGGCACATGCAGTGATCTGGAGCCAGCATGAAACTGATGGCGGCGGTGCGGATGGATCTCCGTCGTATCCGTTCTATCCATCAAAAGAACACTTTTGTAAGCCCGCACAAGGTAAAAGTGATTTTATTGATTGTGTAAATCTGGATGGCTGGAGTGTCGACTTTTTGTGCGCGCTCCAAAGCGGAAATGTATGGGGAACAACACCTTTTAATGGCGCTGCAAGTCGCCGTGGCGTTGGTCCGATAGAGAGTTATGGCGATTGGGGGCTGGAGATTGGGCATCTTTCGGTTATGCATACGCAGTCTATCCATTTTGACCGCGGGTTTGAACTTAACGGTTTCGGCTGGATCCCCAACATATGGGAGGCCGCCCTGGTTAAAATAGCCGAACGTAAAAATTGGGATGACACGCTGGCCTACCGGGCATTGGAGAAATGGACAAGTGCCACAGTGCAGCGCTGGCCCGATGTGAAGTTCGTAACCTTTGGAGAGTATGGCGAGCTGTGGCGCAGCCAATACCGGGATAATAGCCGCTGGAACTATAGGTTTGAAGAAAGAGGACTTGGTATAGGCAATTCCTGGGGCAATCAGGAAATCAAGTGGTATATGAATAAGGAGTTTCGCCTGGCAACGCTAAGGAACTGGCATAAAAATACACCGGAAATGGTTGTAGATTTTACGCGCTACGATCTGCCTGCAAAAGAACCGGCCGATCCATCGCCGGAAAAGCCGGTAAAAGACTGGAGTTTGATGAACCGGATCAACCAGAAAGGTGTAAGGCCCCAGGATACACCGGTTTTATTATCGGACCTGAAGAATGACGAAAAAGATATGATTGCAAGGCATTATCCAGAGCTGTTTAAATAGGGTTATTAAGTTTAGACCTAAGCTGTCTTACAGAATAATCGAAGTTTTTAAAAGAAATCAAAATGGTGTATTGTATTTATTAGGTATTTTATGAAGTATTTAATTAATAAATAATATATTAGCTTTAGAGAAACCTACAACCGCTTTATGGACAACGTTTATGGAATTAACCTGATACCGGATAATGATGCGGAACGAGTTGCCGCGCTTGACCGTTACCAAATATTTAATTCACACCGAGAAAAAGCCTTCGATAGCATATGTGAGCTTGCATGCGAATTGTTCTCATGCCCGATCAGTCATATTTCGTTTTTGAATTCTGATACAGAGTTTATTAAAGCCGAAGTGGGCCTGAACGGTATTCAATATGTAAGTCGTAATGAAGGTTTTTGCGCTGTAGCCATTTTGCAGCCTGATTTGCTCCTGGTTGAAGATACTCATCAACATGAACTTTTTGTTAATCACCCTTATGTTACAGATAAACTGCGAATCCGTTTTTATGCCGGAGCGCCCATCATTACTCCCGACGGTTATATCATAGGTACGTTATGTTTGATTGATACGGAGCCGCGATCTATTTCAGAAAAGGAAAAGAAATTATTAAAAAAGCTCGCAGTTGTGGCGATGGAGCAAACGCAGCTAAGGGCCGAAAATCTTGCACTGCTTCAGCAACGGGACGAATTTATTGCCGTAGCCAGCCACGAGATGCGAACCCCGGTAACAGCGTTAAAGGCTGCGGTACAGATTTTACATACCCATCAGGATGACGGCACTGTAGCCCTGCAAAAAGCTATGATAGAGCAGGCCAACAGAAGCGTAAACAAATTGGCTTTCCTGGTAAACGACTTATTTGACGCCAGCAGACTTGCAGCGCGTAAATACAGTTTAAACAAAACGTATTTTGATTTAGGCAAACTCATTAATCATTGTTGTGATTTGCTTAAGGTTTCGGGTAAACACGAGCTGGATATTGAAGGTGATTTATCTGTTCGGGTTGTTGCCGACGAGGAAAGGGTAGAACAGGTACTTGTTAACCTTATAGAAAATGCAATGAAATATGCCCCGGACTCCAGGATAATTTTAATCCGGATTTCCCGGTGGTCGGATCATGTCCGCGTTGAGGTATCAGATAATGGGCCCGGCATTGATTCTGATCAGCTGCCGCATATATTCAAGCGCTATTTTCGTTCTGAGAACGGAGCCCCTCAGGCCGGTCTTGGATTAGGCTTATACATAAGCTCCGAAATTGTTAAACAACACGGTGGCGAAATTGGTGTTGAAAGCGAGCAGGGCAGGGGGAGCAATTTTTGGTTTACATTACCTGTTTAAATCCTTGGATTTTAGACGTATCTGGTAATTAATCTGTCATTTATTAATGACGTTTTTTATTTGATATTAGCTTCAAAGGTTTGTCTCTTATTGCCAAATAAGGTAATTATAATGTTGGCTGATAATAAAAAGACTTTTGTTGTCTAACTTTTTATCATATCAAATAAAACGCTACTTTTATGCAATCAAAACCTTATTCACATGCGCAAATCTCAAAAGTTATTTTCGAGCTATTTTTTTGACTATGGCCGACCTTAGAACCAGATAAGGTTAGGAATTATCATTCTTTTACATTTCATCAAACACTTATTGAAACAGAAATTGTCTCCACTCACCTTTAGCAGTGTGGCACTCGCTAAGCATCATTGAACAGCGAATGAAAAGCATTATCCTTCTGCGGAAAGTGGCTATTTCCTTAATAATTAAAAACCTCACAATTTTCTCATAAAGCAATAAAATTTAAGCAATGCGTAAGTTAATCTTAACCGGTACCCTCATTTTAGGAACTTTAGGTAGCGTGTTTGCCCAACAATGGGCCACAAACGGCGATCATATCAGCAATACTAATGTCGGCAGTGTCGTTGTAGGTACTACCGCCCCGCTCACTATCAATAGTGCGGCCGCTCTTTTTCCCGGGGTTACGCCCAAATTTAATATTGTAACCGGACAGGGTATTACTCCTTTTTCCGAATTGGTAACTATGTATCACCAGGGAGTGAATGCAGACGCTGTTCAGCGGCAGATGGGTTTTCTAATGAAACTTTCTAACGAAGCACCTACGGAAACCAACAAAATGGGGGGGATGATACTTGAAAGCAGTAACCCTTATGGAAATACGCCATCACTTAGTTTGATAACCGGTAACGTCCGCCGCCTTTCCATAGACTATAATGGTAATGTGGGTATAGGTACTGCAACACCGACGTCTTCTCTTGAGGTTAACGGCACCGGACGCTTTACCGGTAGTAATCCTACTGGAGGAGTTGGAGCCGGAGTTGAAGTATTTTATTATCCAACGAGCGGAGGTTATTTTCAGGCTTATGACCGTGCAGCAACTACTTTTCTTCCGGTCAACATCCAGGGCAGCAGTATTAATTTCAGTAATATTGGTACAGCCCCTTCAAATCCATCATTGATTATAAAGGGGGGGAATGTGGGTGTCGGCACAACAGCCCCGGTTTCTAATTTTCAGGTAAATAACAATTCTGCAAAATTTAGTGCCGGTAACGCTGCAGGTGTTAACCTTGCCTACGGTACATCATATATGGGATTCAATGCCGCCCGCAGCGGGAGTGGCTCAAATGCAAGTTGGATAATTGACAGCGATAACGTTAATAATGGCGGGGGAGTTATTTACGGAGATCTTGCCGGAAATATTTACTTCGCCCCTTTACCTACTACGGGCGGTACACAAAAAACGCTTACCGACCTCGATATTAAGAGTAGTATTACATTTAAAGTTGGTGCTAACGGTGTAACCTATGCAAAAGCGGTTTCTGTGCAAACAACCGGTTGGCCCGACTATGTGTTTAAAAAAGACTACAAGCTTCCGGAGCTAAATTCCGTGAAACAGTTTATCAGCGAAAATCAGCACCTCCCTGAAATGCCATCGGCTCAGCAAATTGAAAAAGACGGACAAAACCTTGGCGAAATGAATAAGCTGTTATTGAAGAAGGTAGAAGAACTAACACTTTACCTGATTGATCTGAAATCGGAAATGAAGGAAAAGGATGATCAATTACGTTCCCTTCAGAAACGGGTGAGCCAACTGGAAAAGCCAGTGTCAAATAAATAAATATCGGGTAAGAGAAGATGCTTTGAACTTGCCGGTTAAGTTCATTAATCGGAAACGGCTCAGATGTGCGAATGGATTTTAAATGAATTTCTACATCTGAGCTGTGTTGTAAAGTTATAACCTCAATTATATTCTTCGTTTTAGCAATGTTTTTAATTTATTAATTCCGTGCTTTAATGAAATATATTTATACTTGTAAAATCATTGAGTAATCAAGTATATGTCGGTAATTAATCCATCGCTCAAAACCCTAATAAACCTTGCGAAAGTGCAAGCCGTTATGGCCCGCAGGTTTGACCGTCTGAACGTGCATGGCATTGGATTTACCGAATTTGTGATCCTCTATCTTTTGCAGCAATCGGCAGACGGAAAGGCACGGAGAATTGATTTAGCAGATAAAATTGGGATAACCGCTTCCGGGATAACTCGCATGCTGTTGCCAATGGAAAAAATAGGATTGGTAACCCGCGAAGCCAATGAGCGTGATGCAAGGGTAAGTTATGTAGTACTTACCCCTGCCGGCAAGCAATTGTTTACAGATGCAGAAAAGACAGCCAATGCCCTTGCGCTTGAAATTATACCCGCTAAAGAATCAAAAGATATTACTTCGTTAACAAATATCCTCGCCAAACTTGGCGGTAATATCACCTAATTGCCTGTTACAAATGCAAACACTAAATTCCATTATCCCTGCCTCAAGTTTATTAGCAGTTGAAAGCGCGTTATTACAGACTTTTGGTACAACTACAGTAGCGGAAATAATATTATTAGCTGGCGGATTATCAGCATCCTCAGTATTTAAAATTGTGGTTAACGATCAACCCTACATTTTAAAAATAGATAGCTCTCCCGTAGTTGTTGATGGTCAAAATATCAGCTGTATGGAAGTTGCCGCTCAAGCAGGCATTGCTCCGCCCGTTTATTATTTGAACAGGGTAGCAGGGGTAACCATTACGGGCTTTATAAAAAACATGCCATTGCAGGCTATTTATAAGTCGCCTGAATTTTTGTTGCCCGAAATCGCCAAAACGATCAGACGAATACATGGGTTGCCGGCTTTGCCAACCGGGAATAGTTTAGCAGATACTGTGGATGGGCTTATCGTTCAGTTTAGAACTTCGGGAATGTTAACGGGAGCGGCTTTTGATGAGGGTTTTGCTTATTACGACGAAATTAGAAAACATTACCCATGGAATGATGCTGATAAGGTTTTTAGTCATAATGACCTTAACCCTAACAACATGGTTTTTGATGGTGAAAAAATATGGATTATTGATTGGGACGCAGCTTTTACAAACGACCGCTACGTTGACCTGGCTATAACAGCAAATTTTTATGTTTCTAATGACGAACATGAAAATATTTTCCTTGAAACCTACTTTGGCGACAGTTTAACAGATTATCATAGGGCACGTTTCTTTCTGATGCGCCAAATATGCAGGTTGGTTTATGCTATGTTAATGTTTAAACTGGTATATATGTCAAATAGCGGTACAGCTCATGATCCGGATATGGAGGGCATCAGCCTGAAAAATGTAAAAGAAAAATTAGGCACGGGAGAGATAAGCCTTGCTGCTTACAAAGGCCAATTACTATTTGGTAAAGCTTTGATTAATGAAGCGCTGAACAGTATGCAATCCCCACGATTTGCCTCATCTATTGCCGAAATGATTTAAGATTTCTTCCGCTTTGTTGTAAAGATAACGTGTTGTTTGCATGCTTATTGCGTGTGAAAAAATATACTTCAAAAGCCTGTAAAAGTTATCACAGGCTCATTATTTTCGGCTTGTTAATCAAACTAACAGGAAAAGTATGGGCTATTATGTGATCGGTTTTCAGGATGCAGATATTTCAAAACTTGCCTTGATTGGCGGCAAGGGGGCTAATTTGGGCGAGCTGTCGGGGATTGAAGAAATTGAAGTACCTGACGGCTTCTGCATTACCACGGAAGCCTATAAAATCATAACGGAAAACAATCTGGAGTTTAATGATCTGTTGAGTCAGCTATCACATGCCAAAGCCGATGATAGAGGAATTATTAATGAGATCAGCACAAAGATTCGGGCTGTAATTCAAACAGGACCTGTTCCCAAAGCTGTAGCTGAAGAAGTCGCCTGCTATCTCTCAAAGTTTGATGAAAATACCGCGTTTGCTGTACGTTCAAGTGCTACTGCGGAAGACTTACCTACGGCCTCTTTTGCCGGGCAACAGGATACTTATTTAAATGTCATTGGGAAGACCGCTATCCTTAAACACATTAGTAAGTGTTGGGCATCATTATTTACCAATAGGGCGGTAACCTATCGTATTCAAAACGGCTTTGATCACCGTACAGTTCGGCTCGCAGTAGTTGTTCAGCAAATGGTTTTTCCGCAGGCATCGGGGATTTTATTCACTGCCGATCCTGTTAACGGTAACCGGAAGATACTTTCTGTTGATGCAGGCTTTGGGCTTGGAGAGGCCATGGTATCTGGCCTGGTGAATGCCGACAACTATAAAGTTCGCGATGGCAACGTCATCGGCAAAAAGATCCCGGCTAAGCAGCTGGCTGTTTATGCTTTAAAAGATGGCGGTACCGAAGAGCAGGGGATTGAACCCGAGTTGCAGCATGATCAGGTGCTGACGGATAAGCAAATTTCACAACTGAACATCATCGGCCGAATAATCGAAAAGCACTTCAACAATCCGCAGGATATTGAATGGTGCATGGCTAATGATACTTTCTACATTGTACAAAGCAGGCCGATTACCAAGCTATATCCTGTTCCTGATATTAACGACGGAAAGAATCACGTTTTCATATCCGTAGGTCACCAGCAAATGATGACCGATGCTATGAGGCCTTTAGGGCTATCTTTATGGCAGCTAACAGCCGCCCGGCCAATGTATAAAGCTGGTGGAAGATTGTTTGTTGATGTAACCGATAGCCTGGCTTCTGCAACGGGCCGGGCAACTTTGTTAAAAGCGATGGGGCAGCATGATCCGCTGATAAAAGATGCGTTGACAACAATTATAGCGCGTGGCGATTTTGTAAAGGTTTTACCGGAAGAACAACAAGATACAGTTAAAAGCAAACAGGTTACGGCAACCTGGGCACAGCCGCCGCAATTAGCTAATGACCCGGCAATTGCTGCCGAATTGATCCGGAACAGTCAGTCATCCCTGGCTACATTAAAGCAAACTATTCAAGCCAGGTCAGGAACTGATCTGTTTGATTTTATCCTGGAAGATCTTCAGGAAATGAGGAAAGAACTATTTGCCCCGCAAAGCATTGCTGCTATTATGGCTGGCATGAATGCCGCGTTATGGATCAATGAAAACATGCAGGAGTGGTTGGGCGAAAAGAATGCCGCGGATATACTTTCACAATCGGTAACAAACAATATCACCTCAGAAATGGGCCTTGAGCTACTGGATGTTGCCGATGTAATCCGTCCTTATCCGGAAGTAATTAATTATCTGCAACAGGCAAAAGGTGACTTTCTGGATGAATTGACAAAGCTTAACGGCGGACAAGAATCTTTGGCTGCCATCAATTCCTATCTTGATAAATACGGAATGCGTTGTGCCGGCGAAATTGATATTACCAAAGCCCGCTGGATGGAAAAGCCGGTTACGCTTGTCCCTATGATCCTCAATAATATTAAAAATTTTGAGCCTGGCGCAGGCAAACAAAAATTTGAAATGGGGTTACAAGCGGCTTTAAGAAAAGAGCAGGAGTTGATGGAGCGATTGAAACAATTGCCGGATGGAGATCAAAAAGCAGAAGAAACAAGACAAAAGATCGGGTTGATCAGGAATTTTGCCGGGTATCGCGAATATCCAAAATATAGCATAGTTAGCCGGCTGTGGGTTTATAAGCATGCATTGCTGAAACAAGCCGAACTGCTCGTGCAAGCCGGTATTATACCCCAGGAAGAGGATATTTATTACCTCAGTTTTGAAGAGTTTAGAGAAGTTATAAGCGTGGGCAAACTGGATTATGAACTTATCCATCAACGCAAAATTGAGCACCAACTGCATGAAAAGCTAAGCCCGCCGCGGGTTATTACATCCGATGGTGAAATTATTTCAGGTAAGTATAACCGTGAAAATCTTCCTGGCGGGGCTACGGTTGGTTTAGCTGTTTCTGCCGGGGTTATTGAGGGGAGGGCACGGGTTATCTTAAACATGGAAAATGCCGACCTGGAGGAGGGTGATATATTGATCACCACGTTTACTGATCCCAGCTGGACACCCTTATTTGTATCTATAAAAGGCCTTGTTACTGAAGTTGGTGGCCTGATGACCCATGGCGCCGTTATAGCCCGCGAATATGGCTTACCGGCAGTAGTGGGAGTGGAGAATGCCACTAAACTAATCAAAGACGGACAGCGGATCAGGGTTAATGGAACGGATGGTTTTGTGGAGATACTGTGAGGCGAAATAGCCATGGGAAAAGGATAAGAGCAGGTGTCATTCAACTTCACCGCTAAAAAAGGTGCTTTTACCGATTAACCTTGTTGCTTAACCTGTTTGTGATTGCCCTGCATATAGCTTAGCCATAGTTTTGGCGCCATGAAAGCGAATAAAATATTGATTTCAGGTGCCAGCGTTGCGGGGCCTGCCTTGGCTTACTGGCTCAATCGTTATGGCTTTGAAGTAACCATTATTGAACGTGCGCCAGGCATTAGGCCAGGTGGCTACGCTGTTGATTTTCGCGGGCCCGCCATGCAGGTTTTGGAGCAAATGGACTTGATCGATGCTATCAAAAAACATGAAACCCGTGCTGGTAAGATTACCATCGCAAATAAAAATAATAAAAAGTTGGCCAGTATGCCCGATGCGTTTACCAGTGGTGAATTGGAAATTATGCGCGGAGATCTGGCGGGCGTATTTTACGAAGCGACAAAAAACGATACCGAATACTTGTTTGATAATAGCATCGCCGGCATACAGGAAGATTCGGACGGCGTTGATGTAAGCTTTAGCAACGGCGAAACGCGGCGTTTTGACCTGCTTGTCGGTGCCGATGGATTACACTCCAACGTACGCACGCTGACCTTTGGCGATGAAGCGCGGTTTATGCACCACCTGAATATTTACTTTGCCATTTTTAGCACCCCCAATTTTATGAACCTCAAAGATATGGCAGGTTTATACTATGGCACTTTGGGTAAAAGGGTGGGTGTGTTTAGTGCCAAAGAAGACACCGAAGCTCGTGCTTCGTTTTATTTCGCATCGCCAAAACTCGACTATAATTACAGGGATCTCGCGCAGCAAAAAGAAATGATCCGTGGCCGTTTTAGTGCTGAACAATGGCAGGTGCCGCAGCTATTAAAGCTGATGGATGAAGCACCCGATTTTTATTTTGATTCGGTAAGCCAGATCAGGATGGATCGCTGGAGCAAAGGCAGGGTGGTATTGTTGGGAGATGCCGGTTATTGCGCATCGCCAATGTCGGGTATGGGTACCAGCATGGCCGTAGTTGGTGCCTACATTTTGGCAGGCGAACTGCAAGCCTCAGCCGGAGATCATTCGATAGCCTTTAAAAACTACGAAACAAAAATGCGTCCCTTAACAACGGCATGCCAGAAGTTGGCAGAAGGGGCCGAATGGTTTGTACCGCAAACCAGGTTCAAACTATGGATGAGTCGTCAGATCTGGAAAATACTCCCTAATACCCCATGGAAAAATATGATGATTGAAATGCCGTTAAAAGCTGCAAATGCCATCGTTTTACCCGGTTATGAACAAATGGGAGTCTTAGCTGATACAGTGTGTTGATATTAAAATTTCGCGATAACCATTTTATTGATTTTACTTATACAATTTACTTCACACAACGGCCCTTATCATCCTGAAATGTTATAATTTAACTAATTTAGGTTTCCTAAAAACCTATGACAATGTTTGATGTAAAAGCCGCCGTTAAAAAGTTTGAAACCACATTTGAACCCGCATTATTAGCCGAACTTGAAGCCAGTTCTATGCTGATGAATGTAAAAGGCGGTGATACCATGCTTAATCCGGGGCAAACCATTCGGGCGGTTCCGCTGCTGTTAAGCGGTACATTCAAAGTAAGTCGTGTAAATGACGAGGGGCAGGAAATACTGCTGTATTATGTTAAAGAGGGCGAGAGCTGTGCCATGACATTTACCTGCTGTATGATGTCGCATTTCAGTGTGATTAGGGGAACTGCCGAGGAGGACAGCGAATTGCTTTGCGTACCAATGGATGTGATGGACGGATGGATGATAAAATACCCAACCTGGAAACGCTTTGTAATGCAAACCATATTGAACCGTTTTACCGAGATCCTGAAAAGCATTGATGATATTGCTTTTAAAAAATTAGATGACAGGCTGGTTAATTATCTCAAGGAAAAGGCTAAAACAACTGGCTCTTCACTCATTAACCTAACGCATCAGCAAATTGGTGACGATCTGGGGACAAGCCGGGTTGTTGTATCACGCCTGCTGAAGAAACTGGAAACAGATAATAAATTGCTGCTTTACTACAATCAGATCAAATTACTGAGCGAATTGTAACTTTTGTTACATGCAATTGTATCCTTTGTTACAAAATATGCCCTGCTTTCTGTTGCATCTTTGTTATGTCAAAAGCAACAGACCATGAAAACCCAAGCCCTTCAATCCACTGTAAGTTTTAATATAAAACCATTTGCAGGCTTTAAAAGCCCTGCTGGTTTTTGCATGAGTATTCTTGTAAAACTTATTCGTTTTATTGGCTCTGTAAACCTGGCGACCTGTAAAGACGATCAATTTATTTTTTAACCATCTAAAACTATAAACATCATGAGTATCAGACTAAACGACACAGCACCAGATTTTCAGGCAGAAACAACTGAAGGAACTATCAATTTTCATAATTGGATAGGGGATGGCTGGGCAATTCTTTTTTCGCACCCTAAAGATTTTACCCCTGTTTGCACTACCGAACTGGGTTACATGGCTAAACTTGCGCCCGAATTTCGGCAGCGTAATTGTAAAGTGATTGGTTTAAGTGTCGATCCGGTTGGTCGTCATGCTGAGTGGGCAAAAGATATCCACGAAACACAGGGATACGCGGTAAACTACCCCATGATAGGTGATCCTGACCTGGCTATAGCAAAATTATACGATATGTTACCTGCCGATGAACCAGGAACCTCAGAAGGACGCACTGCAGCTACCAATCAAACCGTGCGCTCGGTGTTTATCATTGGCCCGGACAAAAAAATTAAATTGATGCTTACCTATCCAATGGCTACAGGCCGCAATTTTGACGAGATATTGCGTGTACTGGATTCATTGCAGCTAACAGCCGGTTACAAAGTGGCTACACCGGTAAACTGGAAAAACGGCGAAGATGTAATTATTGTTCCTGCCGTATCTGATGAAGAGGCTAAAGAAAAATTTCCCAACGGCTGGAAAACCGTTAAGCCTTACCTGCGTATAGTAGCGCAACCGGGTGAAACTGTTATGAATTAATTTTTTTAAAGAGAAATCCATCTGCAAAGCGCGCATTTTTTGCCCGGACATGCGCGCTTTGCATTGGAATATTAATTTAACGAGCGGTATTCAATAGGAGAGTATCCGACACGCTGCTTGAATAAACGCGTGAAATGCTGCGGGTATTTAAAGCCTAAGCCATATGCAATCTCGCTTAGCGACTTACTGGTGTCAAAGATCTTCTCCTTGGCAACATCAATTACTTTTGATTGAATATACTCCTGGGCCGATTTTCCGGTTTCTTTTTTGATGAGATCGCCAAAGTAATTGGCCGACAGGTTTAACTGATCTGCGCAGTAACCAACGGAAGGTAAACCTATCGTAGTTGGTTTATCTGATGTCCAATAATTATCCAGCAAGCTTTCAAACCGTTGTAATACACCTTTATGGGCAAGGTCGCGGGTGATGAACTGGCGGTCATAAAAACGTTGACAATAGTTCAGGAACAATTCGATGTTACTTACAATTAAGGTTTTGCTGTGTTTGTCTATAGCGTGTTCGAGTTCGTATCTGATCTTTTCAAAGCAATCGGTAATGATCTTTCTTTCACTTTCGGATAAGTGCAGCGCCTCATGTACATCGTACGAAAAAAAGGTATAATCCAGAATATGGCGGCCAAGTGAGGTTCCTCTGATCAGATCTGGATGAAAAACCAATGCCTGGCCTCTTGGCTGGTAGTACTCCCCGTTGTCATCCTGACCTATCACTTGTCCGGGGCCGACAAATATCAACGACCCTTCCTGGTAGTCATAGTAATTGCAACCATATTTCAGATCGCCACATTTGATTTCTTTTAAAAATACAGTATAAAAGTTGTAGTTGACGCGGCGGTTCAGGCGTATATCTGCTTTCGACAGATCAACAATATTGATAAGCGGATGAAGCGTTTCATGGTTGTTGAGCGCGTTGAATTGGCTTATCGAGTCCACCTTAATGATATTTTCCATAACTATCCCTTTCAATTATATCAAAGTTAAACCTTCTTTTAAGGTTTGCCTTATATTGACGTTTTAATCAGTGATATTGGTAAGCAATACAGTAATTGGTATAACAGTTGCTTTAAAAATACATCCCACCTTTGTGTTGATAATTAGAATGATGATCTGTTTAACTTATTAAATATATGAAAACGAGAAGATTAGGTAATAGCGGCCTCGAAGTATCCGAATTGGGGTTAGGCTGTATGGGTTTAAGCTTTGGTTACGGCCCCGCAACTGATTTAAAAGATGCCGTTAAGCTGTTACATGCCGCGGTTGAAAGAGGGGTTACCTTTTTTGACACTGCCGAAGCTTATGGCCCTTTTACAAACGAAGAGCTTTTGGGCGAGGCACTTACGCCTTACCGCGATAAATTGGTTATTGCTACTAAATTCGGTTTCAAAGATGGCAAACCGGGAGATGGTATGGATAGCCGTCCTGAACGTATCAGGGAAGTTGTTGAAGCATCGCTTAAAAGATTAAAAACCGGTCGTATTGATCTATTCTATCAACATCGGGTTGACCCAAATGTACCTATTGAGGATGTTGCCGGGACAGTTAAAGATCTGATACAGGAAGGAAAGGTGAAACATTTTGGTTTGTCAGAAGCCGGTATACAATCCATCCGGAAAGCACATGCCGAGCAGCCAGTGGCCGCTTTACAAAGCGAATACTCCTTATGGTGGCGCGAACCCGAAGATGAGATAATGCCTTTGCTGGAAGAGTTAGGTATCGGATTTGTTCCGTTCAGTCCACTTGGGAAAGGTTTTTTAACAGGTGCAATCAACGAGAGTACATCTTTTGACAAGACAGATTTTAGAAACATTGTACCACGTTTCGCCCCCGACGCAAGAGCTGCAAATCAGGCAATGGTTGATCTGCTCACCAAAATAGCCCATGAAAAGCAAGCTACTCCTGCTCAAATAGCATTGGCCTGGTTATTGGCTCAAAAGCCATGGATTGCTCCTATCCCCGGAACTACTAAATTGCATCGCCTGGAAGAAAACCTTGGCGCTGTAGATATAATATTAACAGCCGATGATCTGAGCCAGATCGAAAAAGCTGCCTCAGAAATTAAGATAGAAGGCGCACGCTACCCCGAGCATCTGCAAAAAAGGGTTGGAAAATAATTTATACTTGAATTACCGAAACGGGGCACGAGGGATATACTTCATGCCTCTTCTGTTTTTGCGAAACCGGTTTACAAATACTGTAAAGCCTGTATGCAGCATGTTTACAATTTAATCTCATTGTTTTATATTCCTTGTTTGTTTAAAAGCAGACCTATAAATTAGGCTCATAATCTAAATATCAGTCACCTTTACATCGCTACTATTGATTTCTGTACCCTGTTAATACACCTTCCGGATATTAACGTTTCTGTATTGTTGCCGCTCCCTTGAGCTGATATAACCGATTTTAAATGATTTTTTCACTAAATGAAATTTGAACCGATTATGATTGAACAAAGCTCTTACTTAAAACCGAAAATTTATGATCTGATGAACCTGATGATCAACGACGAAAGTGGTTTGTTTGAAGTTGGGGACCTGGATGGTTACATTGACAAACTTATTGATAGAGCATCTATCATAACCATTATGGCACAGGATGCCTTACTTGGTTTTTTAGCTTATTACGCTAACGATTACGTTAATAAAATTGGATTTATTTCGATGCTGATTATTGACCCATCTACTAAACGAATGGGATACGGCCGCAGGCTTGTTGAATTTGCAGTGAAAGATTTAACACTGAAAGGCTTTAAAAAATGCCGTACCGAGGTAAATGCCGATAATACAAAAGCAGTAAATATCTGTAAGAGGTTAGGTTTTACCTATGTAGGGCGAAATGAGGCGTATTGTGTATTTGAACTAACGCTTTAACAATAGCCAATTATGAAAACCGGCAATAATCAGGTAATTTAGTTTTTGATTATTTGTTACCGGCATCAGCCAATATTAAAGCTGCAAATATGCAACACAAGGCAACATCGCTCAGACCGTTTATCGGCGCTAAAGATTTTGAAATATCCCGGAGCTTTTATCGTGATCTGGGGTTTGAAGAGGTTGTACTGGATGCCGGTATGTCGGTGTTTAAGACCGGTCAGCTTGCTTTTTACCTGCAGAATGCCTACGTTAAAGACTGGATAGATAACACCATGCTTTTTTTAGAGGTGGATGACGTTGATCGCTATTGGAACGAATTGGTAGCCTTAAACCTCCCTGCCAAATATGCAGGTGTGCGATTAACTCCCATCAGGGTTGATCATTGGGGGAGGGAGTGCTTTCTGCACGATCCCTCCGGGATACTCTGGCATTTTGGCGAGTTCTTTTAATAGAGCTAAAAGCAGAAGGCACAAAGCCAAAAGCCGATAAACTGATTCGTTGTTTTTAACACTATTTAATTGACGACAGATCGAGAACTATGCTATTGCCCTTAGGTTTTAGTCGAAATATGGTTCCGTTTCCTGGTTCGGAAAAAGTGCCTTTGATGGCTTTAAAAGCATATCGTGTTTCCTCAAAGCGGCAATTGATCTGCTTATCCCTGATGCTTTCAAAAGGCAATTTTATTCCGGAAGCTGTTGTCATGTCAAAATACCAGTTGTTAGTTTGTGCGCTTACCAGTTTCATGGATAATTGTTTTTCGTTCAGGTTTATCTCCAAAGCGCCTTTAATCGTTGTGAGTGGCCACGATATACGCAAGCTCCCGGGTGTGGGGTGGGTATAAACCGGATCTTTTCCTTCCAGAAGAACTTCATTGCCATTAATTAAAGCCTTAAGCCTGAGCCCGGCAATCTGATCGGGTTTGCTCCATATATAACCATCAATCACCGGCAAAGTGAAAAAGGTGCATTCGTTTGATGTGGCTACCTGCTTGGTATAAACTGATGGAAAGTTTTCATCAAACAAGTGAAGATCCCTGATTCGCAAATTGCCCTTTTCCCATAACAGGTTAACGCGGTAAAAAAGGCTGTTAAACCAAACGGTTTTTAAATCACTTTCGCCAAGATCATGGCTTACGGTAAATGAGGTGGCCGGAGTTACTTGATACTGCTTTTTAAACCAACGGCCTGATGTCTCCATCGTTTCCACCCTGATCTTACGCTCATCCCTCAGGCGAGCAATCAAAGGCATCTGGATTTCAAAACCTTTGGCCATGGCATCCCAGGTAAAAGAGTTTTCCTGACCTGCTTGCGTATAGTTAAAGCCGAGTGCCTTATCATCTGTAAACGATTTGAAAAACCAATTAACCCAATCTGCGTCGCCGCCTCCAAATTTGTAAACAGGTTCCAGTGTTACTACGCCCTGGCGTGTTGTGCCAAGGCCGTTATCATACTGGCGAATCGGGTCGCTGCCCAGCATTCTGAAAATAGGCACCGGAATCTGGTTGACAGCATTTTGTGCAGGCATGTATGAGTTAATCTTACTGGGGTAATAAGCCTGGTTCCAGTAGCCTCCCCATAAGGTATAGCCATCTGTACCATACTGATCTTTGCAATTGGCGGATGCTACAATATGGTACTTTTGATACATATACTCTAAACTGTAGCTATCGATGAACCATGAAGCGACAGATTTTGGATAATAGCCAAAGATCTTTTTAAAATCGGTCATGTAAACATCTATCAGTTTTTCGCGCTCTTTGGGAGTATAACCGGTAGAGAAACCAATATTTGCGCGCCAGTCCCAGGGATAGCGGCCACGCCATTTCATGCCAGCCCTTTCAACTTGCGGCTGCGGAATTTCCCACCAGGCGCCAATCTCAAATGAATTGCGTGGTAAAGCTTTTAATAGTTTCTGATACCGGGGATCTATCAGCGCATCGTACTGTAATAGAAATGTGCCGCCAAGCTTATATTTTTTCATGATCTCCACTTGCTTTACTACAGTTTGGTAAAGCACATCCTCGGTAATAGCCGCGTCACGTGGTTCAAGCAAGCGAATGAAATTAACGATGTTAACTATCCTTGGCGTTGAAGGCTCTTTTGCAGGAGTAGTTTGGCCGTAGGAGGGAAGCCATCCTGATATACAGATGCAAAAAATACCGGTAATGATTCGGAAAATATGAACGATGTTTTTCATGGCAAAGGTGACGCGTACAGGGTATCTAAGATTATTCCTTTGTTAAAGCTTATAATGGTAGGCTAAGCTATTTATAACAAAAAGTTCAACTGTCCTGAACTGTCTTATAATGGTTCGGTTTAAAGTTGCCTGTCACCTAAGCGTAATAAAACCATGTCTGTGTTTTAAACAAATGTTTTAATCAAACGATTGATTAATTTTGAGCCATTATTTAAGACACAAAACTTTTATCAAATGGCCGAGTCAGGATTTAAAAAGTGGATAATTACCATTACGGTAATTATCGCTTCATTGTTAGAATTAATAGATACCACCATAGTTAACGTTTCTATCCCTCAGATTCAAGGTAACCTGGGGGCCACCATAACAGATGCTGCCTGGGTTGTTACCGGGTACAGCGTGGCAAACGTTATCATTTTGCCCATGTCGGGCTGGCTGAGCAGCTTTTTCGGACGTAAAAATTACTTTTTAACTTCCATCATTGTATTTACCATCGCCTCGTTTTTATGCGGTAATGCCCATAGCTTAACTGAGCTTGTTGCTTTCAGGATTTTACAGGGTTTAGCAGGCGGAGGTTTACTTTCAACATCACAGGCCATCCTTATTGAAACATGGCCTGCCGAGCAATTGGGTACCGCTACGGCGCTGTTTGGTTTAGGTGCCGTTGTTGGGCCAACTATAGGCCCAACTATTGGTGGGTACATAACAGACCATGCCGCCTGGCGTTGGATCTTTTATGTGAACATACCTGTAGGGATTCTGGCGGCCATATTTACGGTGATGTATGTAAAGGCAACATCCCGCGATGGAAAAGATAAACCTATCGATTGGTGGGGGATTGCATTACTGGCTATTACAGTAGGTAGCTTACAAACTATATTAGAAAAAGGGGAGGACGAAGACTGGTTTGCCACTACTTACATCATCGTACTTACTTGCACCGCGGTTATTGGATTACTGCTTTTTTTATGGCGTGAGTTAAGTACCGACCATCCCATTGTTAACTTCAAGATCATGCGGCACCGGAGCTTTTCGGCAGGGATGGTTACCTCGTTTATATTAGGTGTCGGTTTGTACGGCTCCCAATTCGTGTTCCCTGTTTTTTGTCAGAATTTGCTGGGGTTTTCGGCACAACAAACCGGCGAGATCTTGTTGCCTGGTGGTTTGTTCACCATTATGATGATGCCTTTTGTAGGTATTATGCTGAATAAAGGATTACCAGCGCAGTTTATGGCTGTATTTGGCATGATATTGTTCTTTGTTTTCTCCTGGTTTATGAGCGGCTCAACTTTGGCCTCAGGTACCGGTGATTTCTTTTGGCCATTAGCCATCAGGGGTATCGGTTTATCCTTGCTTTTTGTGCCGCTTACTACTATCGCCATCGGCGGTTTAAAAGGGGCGGAGATAGGTCAGGGTACAGGCCTAAACAATATGATGCGCCAATTGGGTGGCTCGTTTGGGATAGCCGGTTTAAATACGCTGATCCATATCCGCGTAGCTACGCACCGCAATAACCTGTTGTCCAATATTAATCCATATAACAACTATTTCACTGATAGGTATAACGCGTTGTTGCATGGATTTATGGCTAAAGGAAAATCATTCTTTGACGCTTCAAAAATGGCCTATGCAGCCATCGACGGTACGGTTAACAGGCAAAGTACATTGTTGAGTTATAATGACGCCTACATCGTAGTTGGCTGGGTGATGCTGGCGGCTATTCCGCTGATATTTTTAGCGCCGATTGTGAAAGGTCAAAAGGCTGTTGCCGATACACATTAAATCCTCCGGATGATATATGTTTTTGAATGACTAAATTTGAAAACATATATCATCCATGACAATAACCGCCGAGACAACAACCGAAGAGAAAATACTGAATGCAGCCAGGTCAATCTTTACCAAAAAAGGATTCCTCGCTACAACCGTAAGGGACATAGCTACAGAGGCTAATACCAACGTGGCGTCGGTTAATTACTACTTCCGCAGTAAGGAAAACCTTTTCGCGTTCATCATGGATGAAACCATTAAAAAGCTTTTTGATAAAATAGAGCCGGTTTTAAATGACGAAGCAACCACGGCTATTCAAAAGATAGAAATTTGCGTAGGCTACTATATTGATCAGCTTCTGGAAAACCCAGATTTCCCCTTTTTTATGATAAACGAGGTCCTCGCCGGGCAAACCAATTTGCCCATGGTTGAAAAGTTTAAAACGCTAACTAATTCCGTATTTGCTAAACAGCTTTACGCAATGCAGGCCGATGGTGTTATCAAATTTCACCCGGTTAACCTGATGTGGAATATTACAGGTATGATTGTTTTTCCGTTCCTATCGCGCCCAAAACAACTGGAAGCAGGTTATTTCGAGGCTGCTGAATTTGAGGCAATGATGAGGGAAAGGAAAAAACTGATCCCGGTTTGGATTGGACAGATTTTAAAAGGAGAGTAAAGATTTAAGCTTGTATTTACACATCTACTATTCACCAACTGCTTTCATGGTAAACATGCCGCTATAATATTTTCGGTAAGCATAGCCCAGCAGCAAGTTTGGTACAACAAGCGTAACGCCCATTAACCATCCGGATGGTACTAAAAAAGTATGAAACAGTAATACATTTAAACTGATGGGAAACAATACCACAGCCGAAAACGGCGCATAGCGGTTAAACATAAGCGATAGGCCACCTATAATCTGTATTACTTTTTGCATGGGGTAAAAGTAGCCTGTGCCTTTTAAGCCGGCTATAAAAGCGCCCGCTTTACCGGTATGCAACGGCTGATAAGGTATGAAGTGTAAAAAGTAGTCGAGTCCGAAGATCAGATAAAGCGAACCGAGCAATACCCGGCAAATCAGCGTTGTAGTTTTCATGAATGATTTATAACCCGGGCTGAATTTATCGAAAATTAATGATCAAATTTATATTTAAAAATATCGGTTATAAATAAACTGAAAGCCGCTGGGACAGATCAATAACTTATCTTGCAATAATATATAGCGACTCTTCTCTTAAAAATTCTATCAGGTCAACTTCTAACACCTTTGCTATTTCAATAAGCCTGGCGAGTGTTAGCTTAACGTTGCCCAATTCAATTTTGCTGAATGTGTTTTGGGATACGTTGAGTTTGTAAGCAACGTAAAACTGGGTGTAATTTTTTTCTTCCCTGACTGCACGGATCCTGTTGGCTATAAGTTTTTCGGTAAGCATTTCTTTTTTGTGGGTGGATGGTTTAATTGATAAACGTAATTATAAATGCTTCGGATTGGGAAAAGGGTAATAAACAGTCAGGTTTTGTACTTTAATCGTACTCTAAAATAGGATGTGGTTAATTGTTTGATAATCAGTGATTTGTGTTTGTTTGTTAATGAATTCGAATCTGCCTGGCGAAGTGCCTCGTAGTTCTTACCAAATTAATTAAAACATAAATTATGAAAAAACTGATCATCGCGGCCTTTGCATTAGTAGCTTTTGCAGTAGCCCCTAAAGCCAACGCTCAAACCAAAATGGTAGGTGGCGCTGCTATGTACCCAACTAAAGATATTATTGACAACGCGGTAAATTCAAAAGACCATACTACGCTTGTTGCTGCTGTTAAAGCCGCCGGTTTAGTAGAAACACTGAAAGGCGACGGCCCCTTTACCGTTTTTGCACCAACTAATGAGGCATTTGATAAACTACCAAAGGAAACCGTGCCAACCTTGTTGAAACCGGAAAATAAAGCAATGCTAACCAAGATCCTTACTTACCATGTGGTAGCAGGGCGTTTAAGTTCGGCAGAGTTGTGGGCTAAAGTTA
This sequence comes from Mucilaginibacter endophyticus, assembly GCF_003351025.1. Lineage (GTDB taxonomy): Bacteria > Bacteroidota > Bacteroidia > Sphingobacteriales > Sphingobacteriaceae > Mucilaginibacter > Mucilaginibacter endophyticus. Next base: position 1,617,157 of record NZ_QPCG01000001.1, read on the forward strand.
AAGCCGGTATGGGTAAAGCCGAATTAAAAACAGTAGCAGGTGGTACACTTACCGTTATGGCGAAAGGCAAAAAACTATACCTTGTTGATGAAAAAGGCGGTAAATCGTGGATCACCATTGCCGATGTATTTCAAAAAAATGGTGTCATTCACGTGGTTAATACCGTATTAATGCCTAACTAAGTAAAATCTCAGTTTGTAAATAAATGCAGGCCCGGTTGCTTAAAGCGCCGGGCTTTTTTATTTAGGCTTGATTGTATTTGATTGATATTGTATGAATTACGACAAAATAAATTTAAATTAGGGTAAAAGTACCCTTATGGAAAACTTCTGGAAGGAAAAGAAAGACTGGCTCAACAAATTAACCCTTGAAGATGCAAAATTCATATTTGACCAGGCCGAAAAATCATATAACTACACTATGGAAACGGCAAGGGGAATTTACGAACGGTCAAACGGTTTGTTAACGCTGGTCTCCGGTGTTTTGATTGGTCTGGTAGCGTATGCTATCGGAAAATGGAAGGATACCCCTCATTTAGATACTTTGTTGTTTACGGCAATAGTAGGTATATTTTACTTTTTGATACTGGGCCTGATATTTATTTTAGAAAGTGTGACACCAAGCGAATACTTTTTACCCGGTACAAACCCTGAAGCATATTTTAATATTGGGTTTTTCAACGATAAATTGAAGGATGATGACCGGCTTTTAGCTTTTTATAAGGTGGAGATCATCAATTTTAAGGAGCGGATTGAGGAAAACACCAAAAAGAATGATAGGCGCTGGAAGATGTACGTACTTTGTCTTAGGGCAATATTTTTCTCGCCCATAGTTATGGGGATTGCTTTTGGTATCGCTAATATAGCTTCCTGATTATTCTGCTTCAGCGTAATCTGCCTGATCGGACGATGAGAGGTCATTTCCGTCCCATAAATCGGGCGTTCCAAAATCTCCTTCTACATAAGGTTCGCTATCATCGGCACATGGCAAACTCTCTTCGATACTCTCTTCAAAGTTGGTATCTAATCTACCTACACGACCTTTTCCCGATGTTTTAATATCCCAGATATCGGGTATATTTTGTCCGTCCTCGTCGGGGGTAGGTGTTTCGTCGGGGTCTGGAAATTGGCTCATAATCAAATAATTATTGCTAATTAAAGTTAAATCATTATTGGCGTAAAAGCAAATGCTGATATGTATTTGTGTTGCTCATGAACACCCAAAAGTTATCTTTTACTTCAAGCGTTTTTTAATGCCGAAAGATCGCATTGCAGGTCTTTGTCCCAATTGCCTGTTTTAGCTGCAGCGTCATAGGTAGATTGCAAAAACTGAAGCAGTGTTTTTTCGGGATTGTCGGAGCCGGAAACAACTTCATAGGTCAATAAAAATTCGCCCATATCGCCACTGTAGAAAGCTTCAGGAGGCGATACCTGTTGTGTGCCAAAATCCTCCGGAGTAGGGTAACAGTAAGAATAAAATACGGGATGAGGGAATGCATCAGAACCGGGCCAAAAACCACATGAGCTTACTTCCTGCGAATAAGCCTCCTGCATTATTATAGCAGGCATATTAGGCATGTTACCCTGATGTTTTGGTGCCGGCCTGCCCGAAAAACGGGTGACAGCCAAATCAAACCCTCCCCAAAAGAAATGTACCGGGCTGTTTTTACCCTGAAACCCAGCTCTGAATTCGGTAAAAACATTGTGGATCCTGACCAGCGCCTGCCAGTAATCATGCATAATGGCTGCATCATAGCTACAAGGTGTGTGGTTTTCAGCAAAAGGAATAGCCGGATCAACTTCGTTAGGCACAGCGTATATTTCCACCTCGGCGTTAACCGAGCTGATATTTTCCATCAACGTTTTGTAAAAGGTGGCTACGCTACCTGTTCCAAGCCCGAATGACCGTTTTTCGCCGGTACTGGTGGATATGTTAAGCGTATGGCTTATAAAATCAAGATCTATTTGGAATACGCCGCCTTTAAAAGGCATGCTCCCTGTGGTAAGACCGGTGGAACTCACATACAAGGTTACCTGCCATGAGTGGTTGATCCAGGGCATTTGCTTTAGCCTCACCTTACCAATAATCTGGGTCCACATATGAACACTTGCAAGCGTGTTTTTCAGGTCGTGATAGTCAAGTTTTGGCCAGCGTGTCATTATTGGATTGCTCATGGGTGGTTTGTTGAGTTAAATCGTTTAACTCTAATTTACTAATGTTTTTGCTGATGTAGTCGATGATTTTCAATCAAAAAATAAAACCGGTGTTTCAGTTTTTGCTTTCACTGTCACATTCTTATATCATTTGTACACCTTAACGGTCAGCTAACATTAGCGGACTAAGTTCGCCGCCGAAATTCAAAATAACTATTCGACAATAAACTACTTATGGTACTAAAGACTAACAGAAAATTCAGGCTGTTAATTAAAACCGGTTTAATGATTATGGCGGCGGGCTTCATCAACGGCTCAGCATTGGCACAATCGACTCACGTAAATCCCTGGGCCGCTAAGCCGTTGGGTACATTGCCTCCGCCGGCCAGTTTGAGCAATGGGGTCTGGCTTAAAGGCGAGTTGCATATGCACTCCAGGCACAGCAAAGAATCATCAAATAATTCAATCAGCAAGATCATCGCATTTTGTAAGCTGGTAGGTATCGATTTCCTGGCTATTACCGATCATGATAACCATGTAGAAGGCGACGTAGCACACAATACCTGGGTTGATCCGGAATTTAAATCAGATTCGGTGTTATTGTTGTACGCTGCCGAGTGGACAACTACCCGGGGCCATGGCAATGCTTTTTCGGCCAAGCCTTACGATCATCAAAAACTATACGATGTACGTGATCAGCGTGATACAGTAGTTGGACGGATAAAAAATAGCCTGGGGATCCACTTGTCGGCCAATCACCCCAGCGGTAAAGATCATTTTGGATACTCGTACGATATGGTCAACTCTATCGAAGTATGGAATTCTGCCATCTGGTCAAAAAACGCCAACGCCATTATGATCTGGGACGATATGCTTTCATCGGGTCGAAAACTGACCGGAAGGGGAGGGAGCGATGCCCATCATGGCGTACCCGTAGGTGATGAAAAACCAGGCCCTAATACCTACCAGGCTAAAGCCAATTATGCAGGTACACCTACTACCTGGGTATTCGCGACAGCGCGTACCAAGCAAGCCGTTATCGACGCTTTAACCAACGGTCGGGTGTCTATCAGTTCAAACCCGTACGCGCCACGTGTTGAGTTTTATGCCGATTTAAATGGCGACGATAAAATGGATATGATGATGGGGGATAATGTAAAAGCAACCGGTAAGCCAGTAAAATTTAAAGTCCAACTAACCGGGAACAGCATTAAGGATACCACCTATACTGTTAATGTTGTAAAAAACGGCAACCCGTTCAGCACACTTAAAATAGATGGAAAAGCTGCTGTTGTTGAATTTACTGATACACCTGCAATAAAAGGCCGTACCTATTACAGGGTTACGGTTGAAGGGCCGGCTACACCTTACCCACAGGTGCCTCAATCGGCAGCCTTGAGCGGAAATATGGTTGGATTATCAAATCCGATCTGTTTTAACTTCGACCCCAATTTTTAATAATCTTTTAAAAAAAGAAAACCGTACACGAGCTTACTGTGTACGGTTTTTTATTGTAACTATTAACTAAAAGAACGAAGCTGCAGTTAAAAGTATAGGCGTCTAATTAAATAATTTATTAAAACACCCGTTTCAATACGGATTTGTTTAATTACAGATAAGGTTGGTACATCATTACTAAGTAGTTGTGATGTTACAGGGTATAAAAAGAGCCGCATTGTGTAATGCAAGCGGCTCTTTTTGTGTATTTTGTTAACGGGAACCGGCGTATTTTAAAGTTGCATCAACTTTTCGTTGGTGGTCAGCATCGGCACCCCATGAAAATTTAAGGTGGAATGTTTTGGCATCTGGGTCATAATAATTATCAGAACCCGGGTCATTTTTTACAGCGGGGTTGCCAGTGGCCGAAACAGTAACCTTATTTGTTGCTGGGTCAACTACTAAGTTTAATCCATCAACGCCGCCTACGCCGGTTTTACCATCAGCCCACAGTAGTGAAATACTGTTTGCATATTTGCCTATCGTAGCCAACGGTATCGTAACGCCGTCGGGGTAAGTACCACCTAACGTATTATCTGTTGTTCCTCCTGGTCCTGTATATCTCAAAATTGACCCGCTTATGGTGTATTTGCCGTCATAGGCATTCTTAATGGCATAAATTGCGTACAAGGTGTCTTTGCTTGCATCATGTATGCCGATACCATCAGAGTTGGTAAGCTTATAAGGTAATACGTAAGTTTTTGAAAGATCCATTTTACTTCCATCTAATTTAATAGACATTGTTTTTTGAAAATCTCCGTTGGTAAACTTAAAAGTGTAATTGTTACCTGCAATAGCAAGGTCAGGTGCTGAAACTACTGTATAAAAAGAGGCAGGCAGCAGCACGTAGTCAGTTTCGTTGTGATCGTTATAAGCGTTAACTGCGTCAGGAAGCAACGAAACTACAAAGTTGTTAGACTTCATTAGATCTGCATTATCCTTTGCATCTTTTTTTATGCTAAAAACATCAATGGTTTTAATGTTAGTGAATGGATCAAAAAACGTTGTGTTTTCCATTCCTGTAGGAAAGCCAACAAGCGTTTTGCCATTATTAGCCGCTTGTCCGCTTACTTTATCGGCTACGGTTTCTTTACGGCAGCCTGAAAAGAGGGCTACAGACGCGATACCGGCAACAAGCAAATATTTGATATATATATTCTTTTTCATGTTGTTTCAATTTTTTAATTGTTGTCCTTGTCTTTCCTTGTATCCCACCACACGCGTGAATCCTGGCTATCGCCACCGCTAAGTCTTGCAACTGCAGCGTTCACATTAGCGCCGTTTGTATTGTATTCGCTGGTAGCGTATACAAACCTGCGAACAATCTTTTTAGATGAGTTCGTAGCATCGGGAGCAGGGGTAAGAGATGGCCAGCCTGTTTTTCTCCAGATATTCCATCCCATATGTCCGTCAGGGTAGCTTGAAATCCACCTTTGGGTTGATATGTTTTTAACCTGGGCATGGGTAATATCGGCATCTTTTGTATCGGTAACCGGGAACTGGTTTAGATAAGCAGTTGACGGTGTACCGGCTCCCCACTGTTCAAATGAAGCAGTTACGCCTGATTTGTAGTTAGTAGAAATTGATTCTGAAGTCCAGCCTAAGTTAGCAGCTTCTGCACGGGCCAGCCAGGTTTCAGCTGCACTGATCAACATTACATAGCCGTTCTCTAACCTGAAATCACCACGTAAAACACGGGCCCATTTAGGGTTAGCATCAGTAAAGGCGGTTACTGTTAAACGTGCTAAACCGTAGGGTACACCAATGCTTGATGTAGTAACATTGCCTGCTACTTCGCTTTCACCACCGAAAGCAGCCTGACGAGCGTCATTAGTTGAAGCGGTAACATCAGTAAGGGTTTTTGCTTCAGCAAAGTCCTTACGGCCATTGTAAAGGCTCCACCATGCACTTTTATAGTTGCCACCAGGATACTGAAGCTTGAAGTTTTGAGCGTTAGTGGTTATTACCCCTGAGGTAATAGCTTCGCTTGCTGCTGCAGATGCAACAGAAGAAGAAGCGGTTACATTTGACATTTGAACTGCAACAAGCAACTTAAGCGAGTTTGCCATTCTTTTCCATGATGCTACATCGCCTCCGTAAATGATGTCGCCGCTTATTGGCGATGAATCAAACGAGTTGATAGCATCTGTTAAAGTGGTAAGTATGCCTTTGTAAATAGTTTCCTGGGTATCGTATTTAGGCAAAATGTTAGATGAGCCTTTTAAAGCCTCGCTGTAAGGAACATCACCCCATGAATCGGTTACTATCCAGAAAATGTATTGCTGCAATATTTTGGCAACATTAACCATGTTTTTGTTAGGGTTTTGGTTAATAACCAGTTGCAGGTTGTTCAGGTTACCAGCATAGTTGCCTGTAAAGCCGTTTTGAGGCAGGTTATATAATGATGTTCCTGAGTACTGTGTTTCGGTAAAATATTGAGCATACTGACCGCCGCTTATTGCTTCGGTACCGGTTGAGCCATAGCCACCTAAGCTTGCTTCAACATTTGATAACAAGGCCGAAGGGATTGGCGTTACTGTTGCTGCCGGATTGTTGTTCACGTCGCCAAAATCCTTTAGCTTGTTGCAACCCGCGCCTAAAAAGGTAAACGCGCCTGCTAATGTATATAGATATATCTTTTTCATTTTGTTGTTGATCTAATAATCCTTAATCGCTTAGAATGTTACTTTTAAGTTGAAACCGATACCTCTTGTACCTGGGTACTGAGCAGTTTCACCTTCTGTCGCACTGATTTCTGATGGGTCGAAATCTTTTGATTTAGCGTATATCAGCAATAAGTTACGGCCGGTTAAATCAATCCTTGCTGATTGGAATACATTTCCTAAACCCCATTTTTTGATTGGCAGGTTGTAGCCTACAGCAACCTCACGAAGTTTGATGAAAGTAAGGTCGTAAACATAAGGGTCGTAAGTTTTATTGTTTGTTAAGCCCTGGTAGTATGATTTTGCGTCAACGTAATAGGTAACTGGTTTGTTATCTGCATCAACACCGGTAACTTTAACACCACCGCCATCAGCAACAGGGTCACGTACCGACATACCTTTATCGTTAAGTGCAGCAGTGTTAGCAGTTAAGCCGCTATACTGACCCCAACGGTTTGATAATGAAACGAATTTACCACCAAACTGGTAATCGATGTTTGCGCTTAACACAAAGTCTTTAAACAAAGTGAATGTGTTTTGTAAACCACCTGTGTATTTAGGTAATGCGCTTCCGAAATATACGTTAGGATCATTGATGTAAGCACCAGATGAAGTCAGGATAGGGATACCGGCTGAGTTACGTTTAATACCGTTACCGTAGATCTGGCCCCACCATTTACCTTTTTGATTGATCAGGTATGGCATATCTGTACCCCAAACACCTGCAACCTGAACACGATCAACACCGTATTTGTTGCTGATTTCAACTACGGTGTTGTCAAGCAACTGGGCAAAGTTTGTGTTGATAGTCCAGCTAAAGTTTGGCAACCTGATAGGTGTGCCGCTTGCGGTGATCTCTAAACCTCTTCTTTTGATCAAACCTACGTTGGTAAGAATTGATGACACACCGCTGGCCGCGTTAACTGCTAAGCCCAGTGGAATATCTTTATCATCAGCAGCCCAGTAAGTAGCACCAAAAGTTAAACGGTCGTTAAAGAAACCTAAATCCAAACCAATCTCTTTTGAAGTAGTGGTAGTACCGTGTAATGCTGGGTCAACAAATTGAGTTGGGCCACCTTGTAATAAAGAGCCATTCCATTTGTTTGCGGCAATACCATAAAGAGTATTGTTTCTGTAAGCACCAAATGTTTCGGTTGATGTACCTAAAGCTAATGGTACCTGGCCCCATGATCCCCTTACTTTACCATAGCTCAACCAGTCTTTAAACTCAGGCAATACTTCGCTGAATACGAATGAACCACCGAATGATTTTGATAATACCGAGTTTGCATCGTTTACAGTAGAAATAGTTGAGAACCAATCGTTACGTAAAGTCGCGTCTACATAAACAATTCTTTTGTAGTTGGCAGAAGCTTTTGCAAATACTGCACGATATTGCTCCTGTGTTCTGCCATTGCTTGCGCTGATAGGGTCAACAGAGTTTGCTAAAGTGTATAAATCCGGAACACTTAAACCGTTGTTAGTGTTAGCACTGTTGTCTTTGTAGCTCCAGTTATAGAAATCACTACCAGCGTTAACATTCACATGAAAATCTTTGATCTGCTTGTCGTAGTTAAGCAAGGTTTCATAGTTTTCGCGGTTTGAATAAGTATTTGAAGTACCGTAGGTGGCTTTCTGACCTGTTTGTGTACCGCTTGCCTGAATTTCTGACGAAATTTTGTTTTCGTTCCATGTGTTGGTTTGGTTACGGCGATAGGTAACCTTAAAGCTCAAATCGTTGTTGATCTTGTACTGTAAATAGATGTTTCCGTACAAACGATCGCGGGTGTTTAGGTTTTGCCACTGTTTTTGCCATAAATATGGGTTATACCAGTAGTTACCACCATAAAACGCGGCTGGGTTAGATGGATCGTATGAGTTAGGGTTCTGGTGGTTCCAGCTCACATAAGTTCCGTCAGGAGATTTCAGGTCCTGTAACTCTTTCATGATGCCCATATCCAGATCACGGTGGAACCATGAGTTGAATGAACCACTTGATGCACTCGCATAAGCGTCGCTGATCTGGCCGTGAAGTTGTGTGCCAGAATAGTTGATGCTTGCACCTGCAGTAAGGTGTTTGTTAAGATCGAAGTTTGCGTTCAGGGTGAAGTTGTTTTTATTTAACCAGGTTTCAGGTACTATACCTGTAGTGTGTTGGTTATTGTATGACATCCTGATGTTATAATCATCTGCGGCTTTAGTGAATGCAACACTGTTGTTCAAAGCTACACCGGTACGGAAGAAATCTTTAGCGTTATCTGGTTGAGGCGTCCATTTTGCTGTTTTGAAAGAGTATTTGGTGCCTGCAGCCCATGCATACCATGGAATATACTCCTGGCCAACCATTTTAGGGCCCCAGCTGCTGTCGTCGGTGTAATCCGGATAGAATTTACCATCTAATGCTTTCCATCCTTCAGGATCGCCATCTTTCCAGTGATACTGGATGAAATCGGCAGAAGCACCACCACCATAAGTGTTTTGGTAGTTTGGAAGGATGTAGGCCTTGTCGAAGTTAGCGCCAAGGTTCAGCTCAACACCAACACCTTTTGATTTTTTACCTTTTTTAGTGCTGATAACGATAGCACCATAAGCACCTTGTGAGCCAAACTGCGCAGAAGCGGCAGGGCCATTCAGGATACTGATGTTGTCGATGTCGTCATTGCTCAAATCGTCTGCGTTTGGCATAATTGTACCGTCAACAACGTATAAAGGGTTGTTACCGCTACCAAAGCCAGTAGCACCACGTAGCCTGATATTGGTGTTACGGCCCAGTGCCGCGGCCGATTGGCTGCGTACCTGAACACCGGCAACCTTACCAGCTAACGCGTTGTTAACGTTAGGCTGACGGATAGTGTTCAGTGCGTCTGACTTTACAACCTGTGCAGCATATGAAGCCGAACGTGATGATTGTTTAGTACCATACGCACCGGTAATTACCACTTCGGATAATTTGTTAGCACTGCTTAATAATTTAACATCCAAGGGAGCCGAAGTAATTTCGACTGTTGTTGATGTAAAACCGATAAAGCTGAAGCTTAATGATTTTGCAGATGCGGGAGCAGTTAAAGAGAATTTACCATCTGCATTTGTTTGTGTACCAAGTGTGGTACCTACAACTCTTACGGACACGCCTGGTAGCGGTAGTCCATCGTCTTTTGAAGTTACCCGGCCGGTAACCGTTTTGTTTTGTGCATGTACCACACTAATAAATAGCATGAACAAACACCAGCTTGCGAGTAGGAGTTTTTTCATTGTTAAAAAATCAGTTTTAGTTAATACCCAAAACTACAATTTTTGTAATAAAATGAAAAAAAAGTTGAAAAAAGTTTAATATTCTTCCTGTATATTAAAATATTTATAAAAATTTTGATAAAACGTTGTTTCAAAACCACTAAAATGAGTGGTTTTTTAAATTCTTCATATAAAATTCATATAAATTTTGTGTGAATTTTAATTTTTGAAGCTATTGCGTGGGGTTGTAAATAAAAATAAGAAGAAAATTGCTTATAAATGCCTTGTTATGAAAAATATTAAGGTGATAAGTTGTAAAATGTGTCCTTTTTTTACGATTTAAGATAAAATAAATGGTTAGCTAAAATTGTGTGTTTCTGATTTTTAAAAATAATAATATTTTTTGGTAAAAAAAATGTGACACTTGGCCCCTTGTTGTAAATTTATTGGTAAAACCTTTTATCTTATAATAGTTAAATGAATTATATCTTTCAATAAGTTATTGACTTGTAGTATTTTGGTTTTATTTAATTAGTATTTTTTATATTGTTTAAACTCTATTTATTTGTTATTTTTTATTTTTGAAATGATAAATAATAATTAAATTATTGTTATCAGGATGTTTTTAATCAAAAAAATAATGAATTTTTATTCATTTGGATTTAGAAAGAAGCCAGGTGATTGATAACATGAGGTACTTGCTGCTCTGAAATTCTCATTGGCTAATGTTGAAACTCCTTAAGATACTGGTTAAAATAACTATCGGTAGGCTCAAAAAGGCTTAACCCGCATGGAAAGCAGAAGATATTTGCCGGATTGGAATCTTTTTGGCCATTTAAATGGGCATAAGCATTGGTTTTTGTTGGTGTTGATGCTGTTTTGTTCAAGGTTAAAGGATTATTGAGCCTTTCTGTTAATAGTGTAGCAAATACGTCGGTTTGCGATTCGTTTTTGTCAATAATTAATTGAGGCGCTATTTTCAAAGCGGTATTTGAGGCATTATTGCATTTTGCTAACCGTTGCCTTCCCGGATTTGGAAGTTTATTTGAAGATCTTGGTAAGCTTGTGCCGTTGTCATAAGATTCTTCCTTTAGTAATGCGATTATACAAATCAGCATTATGATAAATGTGCTAATAAAAAACTGCATTACTTTTTAGGTTAATAGTTTAAGGTAATTGGCTATTGGCAAGCCCTTGTTTCTATATGTATTCCGGCTTGTTTTATATAAGCAATTTTAAGAATGGCTGTACCTGTGCACAATACAAAGCAGTTGGTATTTTTTTGGATCAGGATAAAGTATAGATTTATGCTGAATTTAAAGATGGAAAACACCTTGGAAAAACTATCAGTAATTATTGCCGATGATCATACCTTATTCATAAATGGTTTATGTATGTTATTGCAAGGCGAGCCGGACATTGAAGTTATTAACGTTGCGGCTAATGGTAAGGAAATGCTACACTTGTTACATACCCATACGCCCAACCTTGTATTGCTCGATATCAATATGCCCGGTATAAACGGCTTTGAAGTACTTAAGCGGATAAAGGATTATTATCCTAAAATTAAGGTAATCATGCTTTCTACTTATAATGAAGAACATTTGATTGAAAAAGCGAAAACAGAGGGGGCTAATGGTTACTTATTTAAAAATGCCGAAAAGGCCGAGTTGTTAAGCGTGATGCGTTCAGTAGCTAACGGGCAGTTCTGCTTTCCGTATAAACAACCTGTAGTTAGTTCATCGCTTAACGAAGTGGACCCTTTTTTGAAACAATTTCAGCTAACCAAGAGGGAGACGGAGCTTTTGCAATTTATAAAACAAAATTTTACCAATCAGCAAATGGCAGATCACCTTCATCTGAGTATATATACCGTCGAAACGCATCGGAAAAATATCATGCAGAAGCTTAACCTGAAAAACCCGGTTGAGCTTAACCGCTTTATAATGCAATATAATTTATGAAGTTTTTTTATTGAGTGGGATATAGACAGACACAAGTGTTCCCTTGTTAACCTGCGAATCAAATTCAACCTTGCCATTTAAAAAATTAATCCGCGACCGCAGATTGTTTAACCCCATTCCCTTAAAAATATCCGGATTGGTTGTATCAAAGCCTTTGCCATTATCTTCAATGGTGAGGCTGATACTTTCGTCGTTTCTTATTAACGAAATGTCAAGCCTGTCGGCCTGGGCGTGTTTCATTACATTGTTTACGCTTTCCTGCAGCACCCGGTATAAGATGATTTCGGTGGTATCATCATAAGGTAAGTCAAAACCGCTGCTGAAAAAGTTTATCGCGATATTATCATTCCTGACGTTTTCTATGAATTGTTTAATAACCTGCGCAAGCCCCGTTTTATGAAGCGCCCAGGGCATCATATTGTGCGATATTGTTCTTACCTCTTTAAATCCGTAGTCAACAAGAGTGATCACCTTTTCAAAACGGATTTTTTGTTCGTTATTTATAAAAGGCAATTCGCTGCCAATAACCTCGAGGTTAATTTTGGCTGCCGAAATAGTTTGGCTCACGCTATCGTGTAAATCCTGGGCAATCCTTCTTCTTTCGCTTTCTTCGGTTGCAATGATGGCTTGCATCGCGATATTGCGTTGTTTTAACTGGTTTTGTTTGTAGTAGAAAAAGGCCGAGAAGAGCATCAACAGTATGAAAATTCCTGTACCCGTCATCCAGTAATTTCGTTTTGTAATTTCAAACTGCTGTTGTAATACCTGGTCTTCCCTTTGCTTTATTTCGTATTTTGCCTGTAGTTCATCAACAGTACTGCCGCCCATTGGTTTAATTGCTGCATGCTTTTTTAAATAAATAAGCGACTGTTCATAATTTCCCATTCGTTCGTACAGATCGGCCAGCTCATTCGTGGCACTTTTCTGCATGTCGGCATAATTTATTTGGGTGGCAAACAGCAGACAGTTTTTTAAAGCATCAAGAGATTGCTCATATTGTTGCTTGTTTTTATAAAGCACACCCAGGTTAAAATAGTTTATTGAAAGTGCCAGGGTATCATTTAATGATTTTTTGATATCGATGGTTTTCAGAATCTCATGCACCGATTGACTTTGCTTTATACTCCCCATAACATCCCCCATAAATTGATGGCTGTATGCTTCGGAGGTATTTTGGTTTGTTTGTTTTACAAGATTTAATGAGTCTTTAATGTCAAAAGACTGCCTAAAGTAGTTTAAAGCTTCACGGTAGTTATTTTTAGCCTCATATACCTCTCCAAGCTGGTTTAGTGCTTGCATTAGCTCGTTACGGTTGCCGGTTTGGGGCGCGTACGAAACAGTCATCGTGTAAAATTCAATCGCCTTATCGTAGTTTTTTAGTGTAACATAAGCTTTAGCTAACCTGCTGTAGTCATTTGTTAAAATATACTGCTCATTTGTTTTACTGAGCATAATTGCAGCAGTATTGTAATAATAAGCGGCCGAATCGTACGATCTGGTTTGGTAATAGGCTTTTCCCAAACTTTGGGATAGTAAGGCAATCGCTTTTTTATTGGTCAGCTTATTGGCCAGATTTAAACCAGCTTTGGCAACCGCGATAATTTCATCCGGATTTTCCTCAATCGGGTAGGAGGCCAATCGAGTAGCTGCCGCTAAACGCTTTTGCTGCGGCGCGTTGCTGAAAACAATCTTTTTTAAACTATCAATATTTTGACCGGAACACGGAATTACAGTTAAAATAAGCAGAAGGAATAAAAAGTATTTCATAACCGGTTGCTGGTCCCGGTTAAAGATAACGATTTGATGTTGATCAGCAATCAGGCTATAAGGATTATCAGGGCCGACACAACAGACAATACAAAAAATAAAATTTGCCGATGCCTGGCGCTGATAATGCTCGGGATTCGGCCTGTTCCCTGCAGTTTGTTTAATTTAAGCTTGTACATGGTTGATAGTCCCATGAAAGTTAAGGAAATAAAGCCCACAAGGTAGTTTAAGTTGCTTTCCATGATCTTTTTAATTTAGGTGATACAAAATTGTTAATATCAAAACCATTAGGGGGATACTGAATTTACTGTGGCGTTTGATGATACAATTTTATCGAGTTGCCAAACCTTGCACAATACAAAGCAGTTGGTATTTTGGTATAGCAGGATAAAGCTTAGTTTTACTGTTGATATTACAATAGGAATGCGACAGGCTTATATTGAACGCTTAATGCCGCGAATTAATAAAAACGATTAACTTTATTGGTGGCTTTGTTCGTATAAACTGCTCGGTAGCCTGCTGCGGTTTTACCGATCAGCTATCGAGATACATTTAATTTAGTTAACAAGAATATTCATAAAATTAAAACTCACTGATTGTTTTTAAACGATCGCTTTCTGCAGGAAGACATAAAAAATGCGAATGTTATACATCGTCCAAAAAAAGAAAAAAAATAGGCGGCGAAATAGATTGTTATCGGTTTGGGTTGGACTTATAGCTGTATTGGGTAGTATGGATCATGCCACTGCCCAAAGCAGATATAACCAGTCGGACTGGAATGTGCCGCCGCCATTAACACCGGGAACAATAACTAAGGGAAATACACCTGGTAGTAGTTCAACCGGTAAACCTGTTGTGCTTACACTTACAGATATTCCTATGGTTTCGCAGCCGTTTGTTTCCACAACTCAGGCGCCTGTACTGGCGGCAATTGGTACAACTCCGCCTGTTGTTGACGCTCCGGGTCAACCCAATATTGATGGAGCTGCTATAGGATTGCCGGAAATACCTTCGCCTGGTGCTCCCGAAACGCCACATCTGCCGAAGCAGACTATGCAGGATCTTCAGTTTTCGTCGGTGATAGATCTGCCTGTACCTGAATCGCCTGAATTGCCACCGGCTTCAGTTGAACCTACCGTATCCGGGAAAATCAATATGATAAAAGGTCCGGTTCCGGTGATGCCGGAGATAACCGATGTAATGCCTGTTTTACAGCCAACGGGCGATATTAATCCCTGGTCTATCCCGCAAATTCCAGAAAATACCGGTTTTAAATTGGCTTTACCAACCGGAACAAAGGAGGATAAAGCAAGAGGCAAATCCCATTCGAACAGGAAAAAATAACAGTTATGACGTAATGCCAGGTATTTAAGGGCATTATAACAAAACGCTAAAATGAAAAGTACCCCAATTGTGTTAAAATATATATTAGCTGCTATACTGACCTTTGCGAGTGGTTTTACCTTTGCTCAGGTGAGGTTTAAGCAGGGAGATGAGTTTCAGAGGCAGGTAATTACAAAATCAAATTGTGTTTTGCAACGTGGTAGCCAAAACCTTCATGTTGGCTCGGTTTCGATAGTTGCTAAAACTTATAAGGTAACGGATGCTTCTGAAAAGGGTGCGTCTTTTACTATTACAACGGATAAGCTTGTTGATACCATTAATGCCATGAACCAAAACCTGGTATACCATTCAGGTAAGCCAGCCGATCCAAATTCTATCATCCAGGTTGGCCTGCAGAAAATTGTAAATAGCGCTGCTGTAGTTTCAGTAAATAATAAAGGCGAGATCGTTAATTTAAAAAGGCCTGTAGCGGCAAATGATACACTTTTATCATTTGCGGGGATTCAGCCGGAGCATTTATCGCCAGGTAGCACATTGCAATTTATGGTTGATTTTCCGGTTAATGTTACACTAAAAAAAGGCTATTCATGGAAAGCTACCACATCATCGGCCGAAACCAATTATATTGTTTATGCCATTAACGGGCAAACCACGGTAGTTACGTATAAAACATCAGTTTTGGGTGGCAGCTTAAACAGCCGCATCAATGGGTCAATACTTATTGATAACAACACGGGCATTATTTTAAAGCGCTACTCACAAAGCGTTTCTACAGGGTACGAAATGGTAAACGGCGTAGTTTACACCGCTACACGCCGTACCGCTGTTACCGAAATTTGCAATAAAAAATAAGTATTGATTCCAAATTGAACCAAATAACAAAAGGCCGCTGCATTCATTGCAGCGGCCTTTTGTTTGTTAATACCCAATGCTTCAGCCTACGTATTGATTGGCAGCAGTAGAGCTTCCGCATATTGCCATGATATCCTGTTCATCAAGTAATTGCGCGGGTTCATGTAAAATACTGTGCCAGGGGGAGTTGTTTGTGTTCTTTAGTGCTGTAATTCATTAAAGACACAAAAATAACTATATGAAAAATCACTTTCATGCTGACGAAAACTCAAACCACGATACCGGTAATGATGGTATAGACCGCCGTGGTTTTCTTGAATGTATGGCCTGGGCCGGTACTGGCGTATTATGGATGATGACCGGTGGCGTGCTAAAATCATACGGCATGAGCCAGATGATTGACAGGGCTACTGGCGGGCTCAAAAAAGGGTTAATAGTGCCCAAATCTGATTTTAGTTTTGTGCAGATCAGCGATAGTCATATCGGGTTTAATAAGGCTGCCAATCCTGATGTGGTAAGTACGCTGAATGCCACGATAGCTAAGATCAACAGTATGCCAAGCTCCCCTTCATTCGTATTGCACACCGGAGATCTGTCGCACCTGGCACAGGCAGATGAATTTGATACCCTTGAACAATCATTGAAGAGCGTTAAAGCCGAAAAAATATTTTACGTACCAGGCGAACATGATGTGACCGATAACGGGAAGCTATATCTTGAACGCTATGGTAAAGGTACTTTAGGTGATGGCTGGTATAGTTTTGATTCGCATGGTGTGCATTTTATTGGCCTGGTAAACGTAACCAATCATGTTGACGGAGGCTTGGGTTACATTGGCCCAGCTCAATTAAAATGGCTGGAGAATGATCTGAAACCTTTATCCAACAGTACGCCAATAGTGGTATTTGCACATATCCCGCTCTGGGCTGTTTACCCGCAATGGGGATGGGGCACCGATGATAGTGCGCAGGCGCTGGGCTTACTTAAACGCTTTGGATCGGTATCAGTATTGAATGGTCATATCCACCAAACTATTCAGAAGGTTGAAGGTAATATTACTTTCCATACGGCCAATTCAACGGCATTTCCCCAGCCTGCTCCGGGCAGTGCGCCATCACCCGGCCCTATGAAGGTACCGGCCGAGAAGCTTCGTAGCTTTTTAGGATTGACCAGTGTAAACTACGTAGAGCATGATCATTCGCTTGCGATCACTGATATCCCATTGATTGATGCTGAAAAAACGACTGAACAGAAATAACGAAAAAGTATAGGATGAAAAGGAATTTGTTGTTGCTGTTACTGATGATCGGCTTAGCAACAGAGAGTAAAGCTCAGTATAAGCCTATTGAGCAGGGTTCAGGTTTGAAATTTACCATTAAAAACCTGGGATTTGATGTTGATGGCGCTTTTAGCGGGTTTGATGGTAATATTAATTTTGATCCTCAAAACATAGCTAACAGCAGTTTTGATGTAAGTATCAATGCCTCATCAGTAAATACCGATAACAGCTTGCGCGATGAGCACCTGCGCGGTGAAAGTTATTTCGATGTGAAGAATTTTCCCAAAATCAGGTTGGTTTCGGGAAAAGTGGCCGTATTAAATAAAAGTGGAATGTACCAGCTAACGGGAGTACTAACTATAAAAGGTAAGGCAAAGCAGGTATCATTCCCTTTTTCGGCCACACCTGCTGCCGATGGTTATGTTTTTAAAGGAGGATTTAAAATAAACAGGAAAGATTTTAGGATAGGCGGAGTAAGTACCATTGCCGATGAACTTGAGGTGGATATCAGTGTAATTGCAAAGAAAGGTTAAAGAAGTTATGAACGTAAAAATAAATAGAAAGCTTTGCGTTATTATGGTATTAAGTGCTTCGGTGACCTGTACCGCGGCAATAGCTAACAAACCCGAGCCGGTACAATATGAAAATCTGAAAGTATTGCCAAAGGATATCAGCTCGCACGATTTGCAAAGCATCATGGCCGATGATTTTGAGGATGGGCTTGGTGTTACCTGTGGTTTTTGTCATGCCAACGCTAAAGATGGCCATGGTTTGGACTTTGTAAGCGACGCGAAGCCCGAAAAGGAAATTGCCCGGCAAATGATGCGCATGACCATCGGTATCAACAAAAAATATTTTAAGCTAAAACACCCAAAGATAGGCAACCAAGCACTGGTAGTTTCATGTATCACTTGTCATAAAGGGCAGCCATTTCCTGATGGCGCCGCGGGCAATAATTAATTGTAAATTGCTTTGTAAAGCAATGTGTAATAAACGGATTAAATCACCTTGAAAAATTGAAATTCAACAAAGTAGTATATCACATCGCATTTTGGCTGCTGGCGTACCTTTTCTGGATCTTTATTTTCAGGAACGGTACGCTGGTGTTAACTCATGCTATAACCATTCAGTTTTGTTATCTGGTATTTATTTCGGCCAATTATTACCTCAACACACTTTATGCAATTCCGTATTTGCTCAATAAAAAACAATACATAAAGTTCTGTCTTGTTTTTTTAACGGGGATATTGATCACAGCGCTCCTGAGGGTCCCGGTATCAGCATGGGTTACGATACACTTATTTAATGCAAACACCCGGTTCAATGCTGTTTCTGTTTTTGCCGATTCATTTATTAATATCCTTTTTTGGGTGCTTTGTATCCTGGGAGCTCAGATGGTGATTGAAAGAATGCGGTCGCAGGTTTATATTGAGCAGATTGAAAAGGAGAAAGCCACTAATGAACTTAATTTTTTAAGGGCGCAGTTTAATCCTCATTTTCTTTTTAACTCTATTAACTCCATTTACGCCCATATAGATAAATCAAATAAAGATGCGCGGGATATGTTGCTGGTGTTTTCAGAAATGTTACGCTACCAATTGTACGAATGTAATGTAGAGCAAATAGACCTGAGTCGTGAAATCAACTATATCCGTAATTATATAGCTATTCAAAAAGGGAGGATTGATGAAGAGGTAAAGGTGAATTTTTACGCAGATAATATTAACGGACAGGCTTACGTAGCGCCTTTGTTATTTATAACGTTTGTGGAGAATGCCTTTAAATACGTGGGGTTTAATGAAGGGAGAATAAATAAGGTGGATATAAGCCTGAAGCAGGAAGGAGGAAAGCTGATTTTTAACGTGTATAATACTAAAGATAGTTTTGCGGGCAGGGATAAACATCCATCGGGCCTCGGGATAGCCAATACAAAACGGCGGCTCGAGATCTTGTACCCTGAAAAACACAAGCTTGATATAACCGATAGTGGCGATAGTTTTGAAATAAATTTAGTACTGCTGAATATATGATACTTAAATGCCTGATTATAGATGACGAGCCAATAGCACGTAAGTTGCTGCAGGAGTATATTGAAGAAACCGACTTTTTAGTGTTGTCGGGCACGGCCGAAAATCCGCTTAAAGCAACTGGCCTAATTAATAAATTGGATATCGATCTGATTTTTCTTGATGTGAACATGCCTAAGATGAATGGTTTTCAATTTCTTAGGTCGGCGGTGAAATTGCCCATGGTGATCATGACAACGGCTTACGGGGAATATGCGCTTGAGGGATTTGAAATGGCTGTGGTTGATTATCTTGTGAAGCCATTCTCGCTCGAACGTTTTCTGAAGGGGGCTCAAAAGGCGCTCGAACTACATATATTAAAGCAGAAATCATCGCCCGAAAAAGGTGAAGCCGATTACTTTTATGTTAAGTGCGATGGCAAAATTGAGCGGGTGCTATATGATGAACTGGTTTACATTGAAGCCATGGCTAATTACGTGTTACTTTACACCCTTCATAAAAAGTTGATAGCATACCTCACCATTAAAGGTTTGCAGGAAAAGCTTCCGGCTGATAAGTTCATCCAGGTGCACAAAAGTTATATAGTTAATGCAACCATGATCAGTAACATTGAAGGCAATATGCTTAATCTTAATGGCACTAAAATTACTGTTGGGCAAAGTTTTTATGAAGAGGTGATGGATAAGGTTTTAAAAGGCAGGCTTTTTAAAAGATAATATCGCCTGCCGTTTAATAATTAATGCTTAGTTGTTTTTTAACCCGATTTGGTGATTGCTGTAATCAGTTAAATATTCATTGCTAATGAAAAAGTCGAGACTGAAAATTGTGCGGTAATCACCGGTATTATTAGGGTTTTGTACTTCTGTAAGGTTGCCTGTACTTGATGTTGTATAGGTATAAACAAAACCTTTATTTGTAGTTATAGTTACTGTAGAATTTGCAGGCAGACTTCCAATTGCGTTGCTTGCCAGTTTAGCGTCACTATCTTCGATAACGGTAGTTGATGGCGTACCGGTATCAAAGAGAATTTGTCCTGAGATGGTTTTGCCATTGTATGCTATAGTAGCAGGGATATTAGGGGAGTATCCGCCACCGTTTGACAAATTGAGCGTGTGCATAATAAATCCAGAAGAAGAAAGATCGCTGTTACTTAATCCGATTGTTAACAGGTTGCTTACATAAGTGCCACTGGTTGAAAATAAACTTTTGTTTAATGTTGCCAGTTTAAATCCACTGGTAAGACTGGTGCCGGTATTGAAATATCTTAAGGGGCTTTGAATTTCGCTGGTTATATAGCTGTTACCAGGGCCAACGCCAAAAACATCGCTGGCGTGAGCAGGTAGTTTAGCTCCTGTTTCATCAACTATTTTATAATATAAAAAGAACGGTACCCTTTTTAGCGCAAGATTGCCCTGCGCATCACCTATGGTAATGTTGGCGTAGGCTAA
Source organism: Mucilaginibacter endophyticus (assembly GCF_003351025.1). Lineage (GTDB taxonomy): Bacteria > Bacteroidota > Bacteroidia > Sphingobacteriales > Sphingobacteriaceae > Mucilaginibacter > Mucilaginibacter endophyticus. The sequence continues at coordinate 1,637,382 of NZ_QPCG01000001.1, forward strand.
GTTGCCATATTCTTTAGTTGAACTTAACTGATCGCCAAAGCTAATTGTGCCTTTGGTACTGGTTATTGTAATTCCGTTTACTACAGTAGAGTCTCCGGTAAATTGGAAGCCCGATGAAGTGATCATAGTAGCTGGTATGATGTCGGTTGCATCAAGTGTCATGCCAGATGAACCGGTATCAAATACTGTATAGTAGGTTACAGCCTTGGTTCCAACCAGTGTAATAGGTAAAAATATCCGTTTGTTTATCCCGCTGGCATATTCATATAAACCCAAAGTAACAGGCGTTATTTGTGGCTGAACTACTGTTTTGTCTTTTTTACATGAGAAAAAAGCAGTAGTTATTAATATGCAACCTATAATTTTGGATGTAAGCAGTAAATGTTTTGTAGTCATATATATCCGTTATAAACCCGGTTGGTAATAAATACGATAAAATAGCAATTTTAGTTGGCTTAAAATTATGATAATGATCTGAGAAGCCCGCCAATGAATCGATAAAACATAATCCTGAACCGATTAATTATCCGGACATATAAACGGATTAGAGCGTATCGCTATTGTTTGCAACTAAAGTAAATGGTTGGTTTCTTTGATGATATCCATTACAAAAGTGCTTTTTGAATGGCCAATTCCTTTTACCTCGCTTAGTTTATTTACAAAAAAAGAGTGATAGCTATCCATGCTTTCGGATACGATCTTGAGCATAAAATCAAAATCGCCGGAGATATTGTAACACTCTATCACTTCGTCAAATTCAAGTACGGCGTTAATGAAATCTGCGCCTGCTTTTCGGCTGTGCTCGCGCAGGGTTACCATGCAAATTACCATAATACGCTTATTTAAAAGTCGTTTATCTAAAATGGCGGTGTAGTTTTTAATTACTCCGGCTTTTTCAAGGCGCTTAATGCGTTCATGGGTGGGAGTGGGGCTAAGGTTAATTTTTACTGCAATCTCCCGTACAGTAAGTTTGGCATTCCGTTCAACCAATCGTAATATTTCATAATCCTTTTCATCGAGTTGGATACCGGCTTTTTCTTGTTCTGTTTGATAGGCCATATGGAAGGGTTAATGGTATGTTTGTTCTTTTGATGTGCTCGTATTTTCTGTTGTGTTCCAAAATTATAATAAATAATGTTATTAATTCCCATTAATATAATTTTGAAAGGACAAAATATAATATTATGTCGGTGCAAAAGAACAAGATCCTCATCATCGCCTCTTTGGCCATATTTGTTGAAGCGCTTGATATCGCTATTATCAACCTCACCATTCCGGCTATTCAAAAGCAGTTTTTGGTAACTAATGACCAGGTTCAATGGCTGCAAACGCTTTATGTTTTGCTGTATGGCGGCTTCCTGATCATTGGTGGCAAACTATCTGATGTAGTAGGGCCCAAAAAGATCTTCATAACAGGTGCCGCCCTGTTTCTGTTAACATCCCTGGGCGCAGGCTTAGCCGGTACCTTTGTGTTTCTTAGTTTATCAAGGGCGATGCAGGGCCTGGCGGCAGCACTGATCATGCCGTCAGCCTTTTCTATCATAACGCACACTTTTACCGAAGAGCGTGAACGGAGCAAAGCAATTGGAATCTTTAGCTCGTTCGCGGCAGTTGGCTCGGGTATTGGCCTCTCGGTAGGCGGAATTATCAGTACCTACATGGGATGGCATTGGGTGTTCCTGATCAATGTGCCTGTGCTGGCCGTTATTATCATTGTAGGTTGGTTTTACCTGGCCAATGATACTCCTGAACAAAAACAACCTTCTCCCGATTTGTTTTCGGGCGTTTTATTGGTAATTAGCTTGTTGATGCTAAGCTATGGCGTACATCAGCTGGGCGATATTAAACAAGAACTTAGCATGATCTTGCTTTGCGCTTTGGGTGTAATAGTTAGTACAAGGTTGCTTTACGTCCGTTTAACCCGTCGTGCGAATCCGCTTATTGATCTTTCTGTTTTTAAGGCACCATCGGTTATAACAGCCAATGGCGTATTTATTTTACTAGGTGCCTTTTTTACCGGGTACCTGTTTATCATATCCCAGTTATTGCAAAAGGATATGCATTATAACGCGGCAAAGTCTGGCTTGCTGCTGGTTCCCTTTAGCTTATTGTCGGCATTTGTAGCTAAATTTATGCTGCCGGGCATTATGAAACGCCTCACAACCGAACAAACCGCCTTATTGGGGATGTGCTGCATGCTAACCGGCGGACTGGTTTTAGTTTGCGCGGTATTGGCAGGTTATTCGCTCCCTTTGCTGCTGTTGTCTGCCGCTTTTATATCTGGTTTGGGCATGACTATCTGTTTTACAAGTTTATCTGTGCTCGCTGTAAAAAATATCCCGAAGCAACATTATGGTTTGGCCTCAAGTCTGGGTACTACTACTTACTTTTTAGGTGCAGGCGTTGGCTTGTCAATACTTACGCTGTTTATGCAACAAGGCAACGAAAGCGCTTCAGTAAGTGGTTTATCGCTTATTATTCTTTGCGTATACGCGCTGATAGGTTTGCTGTGGCTTGCTATATACCTTATGAAGGTAAAAGTTAGGAGCATGCCTGTAACTTTGCCAAAATCACAAAGCCTGCCTGATGTTTTTTAACTGGTGGATATGTTTTTGCGTATGATAACAAATCAGGTACAGCCACTCCAACCGGGTAAGTTCACCGAAGAAAGGAACCACCAGTTCTGTGCTGATCGCATAAAGATCTTTGGTGTTAATTACTTCTCTAATCTGGGTGATAGCTGTTTGTAATAAATCTATCACCGCGGATTTTTGATGGGGCCCGTCCGATGGCCATATGCCTGGAGCAGATTTGAATTTAGCTTCAAAATCAAGAAACAGGTCTTTAATCATTTTTACCTTTTCGGCAGGGTCTCTGTCTGCTGGCTTACCAGCGCCATCAAGTACAGGAATAAGTTGCGAGGCAGACTTAAAAACGTGCTCCGCTATTTGTCCGGCTGTCCAGCTATCCGACGAAAGCGCTATGTTTATTTGCTGCTCATTGAATAATGCAATAGTTGATAACAGGTTACTGGCAGTATCTTCAAATACTGCCAGCAAATTAATACGGGCATCGGTTTGACGGTTGGTGGTTTGATTTTCCATGACGTTTTAAAGATTGGTTGATACAAATCTCTGCCCAAAATCAAAGTTTGAACCTTGGCGTTTGTGCCATAATTGGGGTGGTTTTGCGCCATGACGAAAGTGGATGTCTAACTTTTCTTTTCGCCCAATGAAAACCAGTTGCCCGAGTCGTCTTTAAACAAAGCTTCAAAACCATAAAACTCTTTGGTGGGAGCTTTTGTAAATTCAACACCTTTAGCTTTTAACTCTTCATAAGTAGCTATCAGGTCATCGCATTCAAAAACGCCAAATCCGAAGGTGCCGCGTTGTACTAATTCACGCATTTGCTGTGTTGCCAATGAATCGAACATCATACCTTCACTAATTGCCATGAGCGATATTTCAAGCTCGGGTTGCTCCGGAGGGCAAACAGTAAGCCAGCGCATTCCGGGGCCCATGGCTGCGTCTGTGTTTACTTTAAAGCCCAGTTTGTTTACGTAAAAGTCATAAGCGCTGTCCTGGTTAAGTACAAATACGCTCACGTGGTTCATTTTGGTTATCATTTGTGTCTTGTTTTGATAACCAAAAATCGATATAGTAAAAGAATGAGGCTTATTGAAAATTGCGTTTTTGCAGCCATTCTTTTTCACCGGCAAAACAGGCCGGTATGAATTTGAGAGGACTTTGCTGCATTTCATTTTGCCTTTTTAACTCAGCCTGCTGATAATTTGCCGGTGAACGGGAGGTAAGCTTTTTAAACAAGGCTGAAAAGGAGGTAATACTGTCAAAACCCACTGCGTAACAAACATCAGCAACCGGGATATTCTTTTTTAAAAGTAAGCGGGCATTTTCAATCCTTACTTTAATGAGATACTGATGCGGCGTTTTGCCGTAGATGTTTTTAAACTGCCTGATGAAATGAAATTTGGAAAAATATGCCTCATCGGCAATGTCGTTGAGATCGATGGCTTCATGATAATTTTTATCGATGAACAACTTGGCCTGCACAAGTCTGCGGTAAAGATATATTTTGGGTAGTTGTTCAATCATCTGAATATAAATATCGGCTTTTATTTGGTTATTGCGCGCAATGGCCCTTTCATTGCAATAATGAAAATCAACCAAAATTCATGAATAATTATATGATAGAAGGAGGGCTTTCATTGCGCCTGAAAAATCACACAAAATTTATTTTAGGGCAATATTTTGTTAATGAGTAGATTATATGAATACTTGAAAAATCTTTCAAAAAAAATTTTGCAACTTGATTTAAAATCCTACTTTTGCACACCCAATCAGGGAGACGGGATGTAGCGTAGCCCGGTATCGCGCCACATTTGGGATGTGGAGGCCGCAGGTTCGAATCCTGCCATCCCGACAAAAGCGATACCAAGTGTCAAAAACCCTCTAAATTGAAAGTTTAGAGGGTTTTATTTTCTGATTGGAAGAATCATAATACCCGGCGAAAGCCAAACGGGATGTAGCGTAGCCCGGTATCGCGCCACATTTGGGATGTGGAGGCCGCAGGTTCGAATCCTGCCATCCCGACAAAAGCGATACCAAGTGTCAAAAACCCTCTAAATTGAAAGTTTAGAGGGTTTTATTTTCTGATTGGAAGAATCATAATACCCGGCGAAAGCCAAACGGGATGTAGCGTAGCCCGGTATCGCGCCACATTTGGGATGTGGAGGCCGCAGGTTCGAATCCTGCCATCCCGACTACCGGTAAACAAAAAAGCTTTGACGAAAGTCAGAGCTTTTTTGTTTTATAAGACTTTATAAACGAATCAGTTCAGTTATAATTTAGCCGCGTTTACCGAGTGATAATCTCTCCAAAGCCATTCCAATGCTTCCGGAAGTGTTTGTTTTCTGACGTTATTATCTACGTGGTGGGCGTTGCGCGCAAAAACAAATTGGTATTGGTAGTTTTTAGCCGCGAGTTCTTTGGCCATATTTTCGTTTGCAAGCACCCAATCATGCATGCCATCTCGCATTACATTTGGATTAAGAAGGTCCTGATCGCCCACTTCCAGCCAGATCCTTAATGGTTTTGGCCGGCTTCTGGCAATCAGGTGCTGATGAAATTCCCAGGCGCCATGTGGCGTTTCGGGATTATAGGGCCATTGCTGATTAATATAAGTTCCCGAATAGGTAAGTACCCGGTGATACCATTCCTGATGGAACCAAGCCATTATGAGGGCGCATGATCCGCCGGAGCTGCCGCCCGTTGTAGCACGGCCATCCGGGTCTTTGGTTAATTTTACCTGGCATTTATTTTCCACAAGCGGCAGTACTTCGCTTTCAACAAATTCTGCATACCTGCCGTTCATAGTATCATATTCAAGGCCCCGTTGGCTTCCTTGAGCGTCACCGCCACCGTTGCCGATTGATATGGCAATCATAGGCGGCAACTTTCCTTCGGCAATGAGATTGTTCAGGACGGTAAAGAGCAAATCGTCCGGCCCGTCGGTACTAATGATGAATGGAGCCTCAGTACCGGCGACATATTGTTTTGGAACATATACTGCTACCTGGCGGGTATAAGGGGCGGGGTGGCTTGTGGTAACAATAAGTTTGACCGGATTAACCGGATCTGGCGTACCAAATGTATTAGGCTCTCTTGCTATACCCGGATAAATTTTACTTTCCTTCGAATTCATGGTAAACCGGTATATCGTGCCCTGCGGCACGTTGGGTTGTACCATTGATTCTGTTGCCGAGGGATGTGTGGGCCCGATAATAAAATTCCCGTTTGCATTTGGTGAGGGATTGGTTCCATCGGGTAATTCCGTAGCTGTAACATATCCCCGGGTATGCGGGTCACGGATTGGTATTTGGGCTATGGTTGGGTTTACACTCCATATCGTGCAAAATAATATACCCAATACCAAGGGGCGATTGTATATTTTAATTAGCCTCATTTTGGTTTAATTTATGAAAGGGTGATTATTTAGGGTTGGTTTAAAATTAAAATTTACAACCGATTATTACTAATTAGCCTACGGATTTACTTTTTGTAAAGGCCACAAAAGCTGTATTTGATAATAGATGTTATAGTAATGATGGATGGGAGTACAAAAAAGCCCGATGCAAATTGTACCGGGCTCGTCAATATAGTTTAGTTGTTTGTTGTTGATTATTAGTGATTAAAGGTTACCAACTGCTTACTTTCAAATGATTTTTGGGAATGCGTTGGGGGAGGGGCAAGCATTCCGTCCATGATCTGTTGCTTTATGTATGTCGAATATTTGATAGCTCCTTTATAATTCAGATGCCCAAAATCGGCAAATTCATCATTTTTTAGTGGGAAATTATTGAAGTCAAGAAACTTTATATCGCCGAAATAGCGTTGGCGAATCAATGAAAATTCAGCCTCATTACTTCTGTATTCATACAATGGGTGCTGGGGGCTTCTGATCAGGAAAACGTTTTTGTGCATGCTATTGCAATAATCTACTATTTTCCTCAGGTATTGAATATTAGTTGTTGAAATGGTGCTTTCGTTTGGTGAGGCTTTAACATGTAGGCCTGCAGGATTAGTTGAGGGTAAGGGTTTGGTACCTTCTATTTTGAAATAGCCTCCCGTTTTTCCGGTATAATTATAGTTAAATGAAACAGCCTTAATGAGGTTGTTACGGGCGGCTATGCCTATACAATTCATAAAGTATTTTGAATTATGTTGGGCCAGCAATTTAAAATCCGATACTCCCATAAACGAGGCGTATTGCGGAAACATATTTGACATATAGGTATATCCCCATGTCCACTCATCCATTTTAGGAGCAATCTGGTTATTTGAAAACTCAACTAAAACGGTTGTGATCTGCGGGTTTTGCGACAGATACTTTTTTACCTTTTGAAAGGTGTAAAAATAAGATTCGGCCGAATGCGAAAGATTGGTAAGCTTGGGTATAAGCGTATCATCGTAAGCACACTCAGAATGCGAATGGCCGAAGATTACAATGGTGTTGTCTTTTTTTATACTGAATTTTGAGAACTTACTTACCATGAAGCCCGGAATTAAGGCAATAGCCAATACGAGCAAGCAGCCTGCAAAGGCAAATGTTACGGTTTTAATTAAAAAGCGGTGCATGGCTTAAAACTGAAAATAAATAAACTGCTGCTCTTTACCTGTAAATAAAAATATCACGATGATCAGGGTGTAATAAAATGCTAATCTGTAGCCTCGTTTCCTTAACCAGGTTAATTTTTCTATGGCGTATTGGTTTTCCCGGCCTTGCCACTCTACAATTATAAAAGTGATAATAAGGAGAACTACTTCAAGCAATTGCTCTTTGTTAACATCCAATTGAGGAACCGAAAAAAGTGATTTTGAAAAGATGCCGCCAATGTATTTAAACGCTTGCGTAACACTGTCTGCCCTGAAAAAGATCCATGCAAAAATGACCTGTATAAACGTAAGCACCATTTGCATAAACTCGCGTGGTGTTGGCAGAGCCTTGCCCTTGGCCACAATTTCGAGGTGATTGCGGTTGGTTCTTAACAGAATAGAAGGGAGGATAAATAAGGCGTTTAAAAGCCCCCAGATAATAAACGTCCAATTGGCACCGTGCCAAAAGCCGCTCACCAGGAAAATTATTAAGGTATTGCGCACCTTGAGCCAGGTTCCGGTTTTGCTGCCTCCGAGGGGGATGTAAAGATAATCTCTGAACCATGATGATAACGAGATATGCCACCGGCGCCAAAACTCGGCCATATCGCGCGAAAAATAAGGGAATGCAAAGTTTCTTAGCAGTTCGAAACCAAAAAGCTTGGCAATACCCAGTGCCATATCCGAATAGCCCGAAAAATCGCAATAGATCTGAAACGCAAAAAATATAGCGCCTAAAACCAGCGTACTCCCCGGGTAGTGGGCGCTGTTTGCAAATATCAGGTTGGCATAGTCGGCGCACTGATCGGCTATGACTGCTTTTTTAAACAGGCCCCAAAGTATCTGTCTCAGGCCGTTAATGGCTTCCTGGTAATCAAATTTTCTTGGTGCTTTTACCTGGGGCAATAGGTGGGTGGCGCGTTCAATAGGGCCAGCTACTAAAAGCGGGAAAAAGCTTACAAATAACGAATAGTCGATAAAGTTTCGCTCGGCTTTAATGCGGCCTTTATAAACGTCAATTACATATGATAAGCCGTGGAAGGTATAAAAGGAGATTCCGACGGGCAGGATAACATTCAGCGTAAGCGGGTTTAAATGAATTCCGATATCCGCGCACAAGGCGGCAAGTGAAGCTGCGAAGAAGTTATAATATTTAAAAACGCCCAAAAAACCCAGATTTATTGTTATGCTTAACCAAAGCCAAAAGGTTTTGAGCTTCTGGCTTTTTGCCTGATACATTTTTAGCCCTGTAAAATAATCCAGCAGGGTTGAAAATATGAGCAAAAACAAAAAGCGCCAATCCCAGCAAGCGTAAAAGAAATAGCTTGCCGCCATCAGCAACAAGTTTTGCTGTTGCAATTTCCGGTTAAATACAAACCAATAAAGCGCGAATACTACGATCAGAAATATTCCGAACCCAAATGAATTGAAAAGCATGGTACATGAAGTTATTGGATCAGCTAAAAGGGGTGTTTAAGAAAAGTCTGCAGATACAGAGGTAGGGAGCAGGAGGGGGTAGATGTATTAACGAAAGCAGCAATAAGCTGGCTGCTTTTTATAGCGGCTAACTTATTGCTGCGTTAAAAGAGAAAGTATGTTTTTATCAATATTTAAATGATTAAAAGCAGGTGATTATCAATCAAGTTTTACTGTGTTTTCATTGCGTAAAGCTTCGTTGAATTTTTCAAGTAGCTTGATATATTTGTCCATCCAGTAGTATATTGCATCAAGAGGGGCATCTTTTGCCTCATGAGTTTCAATATCTTTTTCGGCACTTTGTGAATTAAACCTCATGGCAAATTCATTCGGAAATTCTTTTGAAAAATCATGCTCTATAACAATGCCTATCTGGCAAATGATATCAAAGCTTAGCCTCTTGGTGTTAAACCAATTATACAGGGTTCGGCGGCTAACATTCAGTTTCCGGGCGATTTCACTTATTCCCATGTGGTCACGCCTCACAATTCGCTCTACAATTTTACCAAAATGTAAATCTTGAGTGTCATTAATACCAATAGATCTTTGATCATTATTGATATATGAGCTAACTGGGTAATAAACTTTGCTGTGCATAAGATTGGATTCGATTAGGTTGTCAATTTTTAGTTGGTTAGCATATGTAATTTAGGTTATATTAAATTGCAGGGTTACTTGCTGATATTTATGGCCATAAATATCCAGTTTGGTCTTTTCGAGTCATGATATATGTTTAGGTTGTCCATTGGTTTAATATTTCTTTCCCTACTTTTCTACCCCGGTAAACAAATTGTAATTTTTTTTGAAACTTTTGATTTGATGTTTACGTAATAAAAATATGTATACTTCCATTCTTATTTCAACCTATAAAAGGTCAAATTATACCTGTAAAAGGCGCTGATCGGTGGTTTTTAATACCTAACAGCTATAAAGTGTCTTTCGTCTATCCATTTTGTGCATTTTTTTTGTGAGTGATAGTTAAGTTATTAAACTGTTACAGATCGAATATATTCATACTTTATCCGTATTTCTTTAAGGTGTAAGTAATTTCAAAATAAGATAAAATACTGATTGTGCAATTGCAAAAGCCCATTAATTCGTAAGATTCACCAAATAGCTAAAAAGTTTTTTATAGGGCAATGAATAGCGAATAATTAAGCACTCGTACTCAAAGAATTGTATTAAATAATGATTGGTTTTTATAGTCAAACTGGAGTAACGTCAAAAAGTATCCCTGATAACTTTTTGCACTTGTTATTTTGAAGCTCGGGATATCCTATAATCCTAACTCGTCTTGAATTACCGCAGGCGGTTATCATTTCAACCTCAATGTCGAAAGGAGTTCCATACCTTAATGAATTTTTTAAAGCTGTTTTAATCAAAATTTGGCTTTTACCTTTTTTTACAAATCTCCAGGCTGCTTTTATATCGGGTACAAAATGATCGGGTAGTTCAAGAATGTTTTGTATGACCTTATCCCACTGGGTGGTATGCGTAATCATGTCCCTGGTCCAGGTGCCTATTTTCGAAAAGGTATCAGCCCTTTTTAAAAGTTTCGCGGCTCGTTCATTTTCTTTTTCAATAGCCTTAACTTTTGAAATATCTTCGGTATGTACACATAAACCGCTAACCGCCCCAGATTGATTGAACCACGGATAAATATTCCACTTTAACCAGCTGCGAACACCATTATTCTTTTTCAGTAACAAGCCATCGCACTGATAAATATTACCCTTTAAACAATGAAGATGTTGCTTTTCGCATTTCTTTTTTGTGTCGGGTAATATTTCATAAATACTTTTTCCTATGAAATTTATATCCTGAAGATTGTATTCAGCAACCCAGCTTTTTGAAGCAGCTATAAATTGCATCTCCGTATCAAACATAGCAATCGTTATCGGAGCATCATCAATCAGCGTTGTATAATGGTTAATGTTTTCTTTTTTAGGCTCATGAATTTCCTGATCTGCTAATTTTTCTTCCTGATATTTATGATAGCATGCCGAAAAATTTGACGGGTTGGAGAAGTTAAGCATTACTGCCATCTGGTTTTTATTGCAGCGCTTTTCCCGGATATACCTATCGGCTATCTCCATTTGGAGGTACCGGTAATAAGAAAAAATTGTTCTTCCGAAACTCTGCTTAAAATCCCGTTTTAGTTTTGACTCGGATACAAAATGTTTTTTTGCGAGGGCTGATATGCTTGGAAAGCCGGTAAACAGGTTTTCATTTAATGTTTTAGCAACATTTTCGAGTAGTTGATCATTTTGCGTTAAAAATTCCGGTAGCTCAATTGCTGTTTCTTCATCGGCATGGTGGTTGTTTAACGGGCTGATATCAGCCATATGCGCGTAAAACCCTTTTACTTTGCCATCCACATAGTCGGGGTGGTAAGTTACCCGCACGTTTTTGGCTTTACCTGAATAGAGGTGGATCACCTGGTCAAAAACCTGTATTTTACCATCCAATGCCGCATTGATGTATGGCGTTTGTGCATCAAATAAACTCCCTAAAATTTCTGAAAGGTGCGATTTATTGATCATATGGTCTGGTGTAATGCCAAACCAATCGGCCGTAGCTTTATTGGCATACCGGCAAATCAGGTTTTTATCCCAATAGGCAAGCATAGCCTCTGTGTGCTCCGACACGTTGAATGCAATCTCAAAAAAATCAGAATTCAGGTCAAAGGACATAAGATTCCCTCTTGAAAAATATTACTCATCGGCTTTGCCCATCTTTTAGGCAGATGAGTCTTTAGGTTATAATTTGCTTAAATCTGCAAATTATTATTGATAACATTAGATATTGGTAATATAAAAATTACAAAAATCAGTTGACCATGTGTTTATCGATCAGTTTTATATCGAGCTTTTCGTACTGCGAATTATTGCTGATATAGTCTGGCAGTATCGTTTTCATTTTCGAAACCATCAGATCAACCTCGTTATGCAGGTTAAGCTCCAACAGGTCTTTTATTAAATTGTTGATTTTAGTGTAACTAACGGGGATATTTTTTGAGATCTTAATATCCTTATTATATGTAGGTATAACCTCTTCCTCGGCATTCAATAGTTCTTCATATAGCTTTTCACCGGGGCGAAGACCAGTATAAACAATTTGTATGTCTTTTCCCGGTACAAGGCCGGCCATCTTGATCATATTGGCCGCCAGATCGGCAATTTTCACTGGTTCGCCCATATCAAACAAGAATATTTCGCCGCCTTTACCCATTACCTCTGCCTCAAGTACCAGTTGTACAGCTTCGGGTATTGTCATAAAATACCTTGTGATATCGGGATGGGTAACGGTAACAGGCCCTCCCTTTTCAATTTGAGCTTTAAAACGAGGGATAACAGAACCGTTGGAGCCGAGAACATTACCAAAACGGGTTGTTATAAACCTGGTTTGATTGCCTTTTGCAGGGTCGGTATTGAAAAAATGGTCCTCAAACAATAGGTTGTTTAACGATTGGATATACATTTCGGCAATACGTTTTGAAGCTCCCATGATATTGGTTGGGCGTACCGCTTTATCAGTTGATATCATTACAAATTTTTCAACCTGATATTCGATAGAGATGTCGGCCAAGTTTTTTGTGCCCCACACGTTGGTTAAGATAGCCTCGGTAGGATTGTTTTCCATCATGGGTACATGTTTATAAGCCGCCGCATGAAAAACTATTTGAGGCCTGTATGTAGTAAACAGTGTTTTTATCCGCCCTGTATTTTGAATATCGGCAACAAAAATCCGTGTGCGGTTACCGTAAAGACCATCTTCAATTTCCATTTGTATATCGTGCAGCGGGGTTTCGGCCCTATCGCATAATACTACAAACTCCGGGTTGTACATTAAAACCTGTCTTACCAGTTCTGATCCTATTGAACCGGCAGCACCGGTAATCAGGATGCGCTTACCCTTTATTTCGCCTAATATGTGCTCGTTACAGATCTTTATTGGCTTTCGCTCAAGCAGGTCTTCAATTTTTAGATCCTGAAACTGGTTTAAATTAGGTTTTCCGTTAATCCATTGATCTGATGAAGGTACAACAATAACCTTTATACCTAATTCAATACATTTTTCAACTGCTACTCTTTTTCCGTCGACTTTTATGTCTTCGGAGGTTATCAATAACGATTTAATATCAAAGCGTTTTTTTAGGCTTTCAATTGATTTGATTGGATAAACCCGCTTTTGTTCAATAATTTTTGATACCCGGTCAACACCATTGTCAATAAATCCCTGAACATTCAACATAAAACCTTTTTGAGCTTCAAGGGTATTTTTGATCAGGATAGACGGTTCATTTGAACCATAGATCAGCACGTTTTCTTTCTCAACTTTGTAGCTTGTGGCTTCAATAAATTTAAACACATCCTTGATAATAATACGCATGCACATCAGCATGGATGAGGTTATAAAAAAGTTGATCAGCAATACATCAATCAGTCCTTTCACATCTATTTTAAGGTAGAAGGAGAAGAACGCATGATAGAAAACGAGGAATGTAATATTGCTTGCCATCACTGTTATCAAAATCCTCATCATATCGCGGGTATTGGAATACCTGATAATACATGTATGAATTCTCATGATCATAAAAACCATCACCGCTGTGGCGCAGTAAAACATCATGTAATAAAGGCTGATGGGATCAAACTGAAGCCGGTTTTTAAAATATAAGGATGTCCATAATGATAACAAAACCACCATTAGGTCAATTACCAGGATCAGCCATCTTGAATGGAATTTTTCCTGGAACAGTAAATTTTTGAGGTATATCATAACTGGTTTATTTAGGTATTATCATTTAAGCGTATCTGTATAGTGGGAAAAAATCCACCTCGGTGGTTTCTTCGATACCTTTATCCTGTAAAAGCTTTTTGTATACTTCTGGGTTGGCAATATATCTCCAGGTTTGAAAGTCAAAATGGAGATCGGAGAAAGCACATTTCCAATCAAAAAGCTTGTCGTTTTTAAAACCAAGACCGCCACCCAGGTTGTAATATTTCATACCCTTTTCCCTTCCTATCTGGGTTATCGAATCGGCCAGGAATTTGGTTGGACTATGGTGCAGATATTCTGCGCGGGTACCTACCAGGTGAGCCTGTATAATGCCATTGGTAAATGCGATAATTGTACTTGCAATGGGGATCTCGTTATAGTAAACCGTTAATAAACGGGCTTCATATTCGGAGGTGTTTAATATTTCCGAAAAGTATTTTTCATTAAACAGGTAGTAGTTACTGGCGCCTACCCGTTTCATGTTTTCGGTATAAATTTCAACAAAGGTGCTTACTCCGGCGGCGTTGGTTTCATCCTCAACTCTGAAACCTCTTTTCCACGCATGTTTAATGGCATCCATGGTTGATTGCCTATACTTTTTACGCTGCTCTTCAAGGCTGAGTGAAAGGTCAAATACAACGGTTTTGCCGTTTTCATGAACGCCTCCAAATTTGTCAAGCAGTTTTTGTTGCTTATAAAAAGGGTGCAACCTTACAAAAACAGATACATACTTTTCATTTACAAGGAAATTGCTAAAAGCAGTTTTAAAGTTTTCCATCAGTGCCTCATCAATCTCATCGATTTTTTGATTTGAGAACGGGCCGGAAAACCCATATACGCAGGTAAGGTCACTGTAATCAGATCCGGGAATCCTTCGCTGCAGCAACGGGAAGCCTATATAGGTATCTGCCTCTTCATATACAAAAAGAACCGGATCACCTGCAGTTTCCAGCGAATGGTAATGCCATGTATGATAAAAATCGTATTCGGCCGAATTGCCCACGTAATAAATCCATTCCTCTTTGTTGAGGAGGGTAAGCATCTTGATCATTTGAATTAAAGTTTAGGATGGTGATATTAGGCCTCTTGATTTTGAAGATGTACAAATTTGCTTTTAGTGATATTCATGGTAATCAGGTCGTTTACTTTACCTGTAATTTCAAACCCAGCTTTTTCGTAAACTGATATTGCTGCAATATTGGCCGGGTGCACCTTTAAATAAATCTCATCCAGCTCCTTATTTAAAAAACCATACTTAATCATTTGTACGGTTGCCTGGTAACCGATTCCTTTACCCCAGTAAAGCTTATTGCCGATAAACAGGTGCAGTTCTGCGTGGCCATCGGCTATGTCTAATAGCTGGATATTACCTATATAGGTATTAAGCTCTTTAACACAAATTGCAAACCTGAGCTGATCAGGCCTGGTCAGTTTTTCGCGCAGCCAGGCTGTCTCTATTTCTGAACTGATGTAATGAGTTGGTTTATAACCTGTATAAACCCATATTAGCGGGTCGTTGCGCCAGGCGTAAGATGTGGACGCATCTTCTATTACAAGGGGGCGTATGTAAACTGAAATGGTCATAAAAAAAGTCTTAGAATATTTAACATATTGAACATATCCTGGAGGTCATAACGTTGGTCAATTGGGAGTGGCACGAGACACTGCGCGAGAAAATTTTCGGTAGTGTTTTTTTTAGTCCATTTAAATACATTAGGCCAATATGTAGCAACGTAGATTCTTTTTTGTATCAGGTGAACTTTCAGATGCTTATCGTTTGTTAAAAAGGGATAAACCATTGGTACCGTATGTTCATCAGTAGCATCAAACTTAAGCAGGTTGTATTCGGCAAGGTGCTTGTGCAAAAAGTTGAAATTTCGTTGCCGTACAAATACGCACTCATTGTAATTGATACTTGAAAGCATTTTACGGGTCAATAACGACATTGATCGGATCTCGTTATTCTCCAGGTCCTTATTGTTGTTAACGTAGTCGGAGTAGCCTGATTCTATGCCCGAATCAATGCTTTTTATCAGGTGCGAAAACCTGTGTGCCGAATTATCAACCGGAAGTTTTTTGGCAAGCTTTCTTTTAATGCTCAAATAAGCGCCATCAGGAACACCAAAAAACTTACGACAGGAATAAAACGTATCAACACCAGGAAGTGGTTCTGAAAAAAAAGCCTGCGAATTGTCAATTATAAGATTTTTGATTTTATGGCTAAGCTCCACTATTTTTTCCTGCTTTATCCCGAAGTAGTTGGTGTAAAGGAAGCTCGCATCCGGTTCAATTTCAAAATCAATGATGGGATCTAACTGTTTGTCAACGTGATAAAACTGATATTGAATATCTAATTTTACAATGGGCTCCAGTATAACGTCGCATGTAAAATAGGGAATATAAATTTTGTGATATTTTTTTTGCAGCAGTATGTACTCTAACGCGTTACGCCCTGTGTTTAAATGAACCAAATCGGGGTAATATTCGTTCCCTTTGGGCAATTCCAGCTCTAAATACCCACCTATGGGTTTTACAGCGGCCTTATTTTTTTGCATGACGGTAAATTGATTTTGAAAAATAAAGTTGTTATCCCTGGTCGCTTTTATACATCCTTAAATGGACCGGCTGGTAGTATTCATCAAGGTTTTCAGGAATTCGTGAATTGTACCCCAATACCTGCCGCTGATCGGCACTAAGCTTATCAATAAAATCATAACCTAACATCCTTGGGTAATCTATTTGCGGTTTAATAAACGGACGTGTAAAGCCCAGTGTTAATGCCCGGCGCTGTTTGATGGTTTTATTTTCGCCCGCGGCATGCCATATGTTAGAATCAAAGAGAATGATGCTCCCCTTGGGGGTTACTGCCCTCTCTGCAGCCTGGTAAAAATATGTTTCGTTAGGCTTGATGTCTGTTTTATGGGATCCCGATAAAAAATAGGTAGCCCCGTTTTCTTCAGTAAAATCATCAAGGGTAACTATCATCTGCACCAGTAGTTTGGTATCGCCCATAAAAGTGCGTACATCGCGGTGCATGTTGCTTACATAGGGATGCTGCTGCTGTGCATGCATTACAGCATTAAAGCCATTTAGTATATAGTTACCGCCTAAAAAATGAGCTATCTCATCGGCGCAATACATTTTTTCCATAAAAGGCAGGCTGAAATTGTCTTTTTCAACAAGGTGATGAAGCGTACCTGCCATGTTTGAACCAATGCCGTTTTTTTCCTGTATGGCCCGTCGTTTAACATATGCTTCTTTCAGATCCTCATTAATTTGTGCAACAAAATCGCTGTCTAACACATTCTCAAAAATTACCCATCCGTAATCACGTATCGCGACGCGGAAATCTTCGAAATGCCTGTCTCCGTAATTGACTCTATTTCTCATGTATCGTATTATTGATTTCCAGTAAATTAGTTTAACTCCATAATTTGCATCATCCTGGCGTTTACCTTATGCACGTCAAACTTTTCCCTGGCCAATGCCAGTCCGTTAAGTCCGAAACTGCTAATATCCTGATTGTTGGTTATGAAGTGCTCCATTTTGCGTACCAGCTCGGTTGTGTTTTTAACGGGGATTAAAAAGCCGTTGGCATTAGCAGATGTTTCTACCGTTTCCCGGCATCCAACCGAATCGCAGGTTATAATGGCGCGGGCCATAGCCATGGCTTCAAGCAAACAGCGGGGAATGCCCTCGCGGTAATATGAAGGCAACACAACAACCGATGAACTACTTAAATACGGCCTTACATCATCAACGGCTCCCAGGTAATCGATCACACTTCTGTGCTTTATCTCTTCAAATAAATCGGGGTGAATGGCATCAACATTGTCATCATAAGGGCCTATAAGCTTGAAGGTTACCTGTGGGTATTTTAAATACACGATTTGTGCGGCTTCAAAATACTCTTGGATCCCTTTAGCGTTGATGAGCCTGGATACCATGATAAAACTTATGTTATTAATATCCGGCTGAGTAGGGGTGTAGTGGTTTAAATCAACCCCCGAGCCGTTAACAACACTGGTTTGATGCTTTGCAGTTATTATTTTGGAATCAAGCAGGGTTTGAACATCATCTTTATTCTGAAATATGACAGACAAGCCGGGTCTGTTTCTGAGACTTAGCTTAAGCAGCGTACGGGTAATTTTGCTTATGGCAGTTGTGTTTCCGGCTACAAAGTTGTAACCCAGGCCCGAAAGCATAGGGGTTATTTTTTGTACGCCGGCCAGTTTTGCCGCAAGCGTTCCGTAAATAACGGGCTTAAGCGTGTAAGGGAAAAAAACATCCGGTTTTAGCTTTTTAATGAGCTTGTAAAGCCTGTATGCATATTGCAAATCGGATAAAACAGATACATTACTGCCGTTTAGCTTGTTTTCAAATACAATAATGTTTAGTAATTCAAGTTTTGCACGTTGATCGGCCGGTATGGTAGGAGTAAAAACATACACTGTATGTTCTTTTCGCATCAGTTCAACTAATTTGCCCCTGAAATCAATAAGCGACTTTGCTGAATCGCAGGCTATCAGCACTTTTTTGCTTGTCATAACAGTATAATAAGCAATGATTTAATTGAGATAAGGTTAATGCTGCTCAAGTGATCATGCACTAAGCAAAAGCGGCATTCTTAGTGTACAAGAACGGGTTCGGGCTGGATGTTATAGTACGTTTTATACCACGCTATAAATCGCTCTACCCCGGTAGGTACAGAAACTTCAGGTTTGTAACCAAGCATTTCATCTAAATTTGAAACATCAGCACAGGTTTCGGCAACATCGCCATCCTGCATTGGCATTAATGTTTTGATTGCTTTTTTATTTACCTGTTTCTCAATTTCGGTAACAAAGTCAAGCAGATTTACGGGCGCACCCCTGCCAATGTTGAATACCCGGAACGGAGCAGATGAAGTAGCCGGATCCGGTTTTTGAGCATTCCAGAGGTAATTGCGTTCTGCCGGTTGATCAATGGTATGAATAATACCGTTAACGATATCATCTACATAGGTGAAATCGCGCAGCATATTACCGTTGTTAAATACCTGGATAGGTTTACCTTCCAAAATTGCTTTGGTAAAAATGAACAAAGCCATATCCGGCCGGCCCCATGGCCCGTAAACTGTAAAAAAGCGTAATCCTGTGGTGCGCAGATTAAACAAATGGCTGTAAGTATGCGCCATCATTTCATTGGCTTTTTTTGATGCCGCGTATAGTGAAACCGGATGATCGGCAATTTCATGCTCGCTGAATGGCATTTTTTTGTTTAAACCGTACACACTTGACGAACTGGCGTAAACAAGGTGATCAATGCTGAAATGCCTGCAGCACTCCAGTATGTTCAGGAAGCCTTTGATATTCGAGTCTATGTAAACCTCTGGATTGGTAAGGCTGTAGCGTACCCCTGCCTGGGCTGCCAGGTTGCAAACCGCGTCAAACTTATGATCCCGAAATTGTTGTTCAAGGTTTTCCTTGTCGGTTATATCCAGTTTTACGAATGTGTAATTAGGATAGCTGGTGCTTACAACCGGTTTGTTATAAACAATATCAGATACTTTGATACCGGCATCCTGCAAGCGGGCGTGTTTTAGATTTACATCATAATAATCGTTAATGCTGTCGATACCAACAACGGTATCGCCACGCTTAAGCAATTTTTGGGTTAAATGATAGCCAATAAACCCCGCTGTGCCGGTGATTAAAATTTTCATAAATGAGTGAAATTAGGTTTAAATGAAGCCTTGTGAGAAAAGGCGATTGATTACTGGTTAATAGTAGCGCGAACGCTTAAGCAGGTTTCAGGTAGATGCCTGCATAAAAGAATAAGGAAAATGATAGGTAGATGCAATTAGATTTATCTGAGTAAAAAATGTACCAAATTGCGAGAGTTTTAAATGTGAACAGATAAATCTTACTTCATAGAATACGTGTATTTCCTTCCGTTTTTTAGCGGATCGCTATTGTCTGAAGTCGAGAAATACAATGTGTTGCCCCAGTGGCTAAATTGTCCCAAACCAAAATTACGAATGTCGTTATGGTTGGAGTGGGCCGGCCCAAGCTCAACGCCATTTTCAAAAAGCCTGAGTTTTGATACTGTTGGCGAGGTATTGGAATCACCAATTTCTGTCAGGTCGTAACCGATTTTGTAGCAAAAACCACTGTCTACTCTTAATCCTATTAAACTTATCGTTTTAATAGATTCATCTTGTGGTGCAACATTGGTAGTTGTAGGTACCGTTGGCATTGGCTGCGCTCCTTTTTTACAGCTGGTGGTAAAAGCCGCGATGGCTACAGTTGTTATTATAGGCAACACAACATTTCGGATGGATTTGATAATTGTTTTCATATTAATTTTATTTAGTTAGTTAAAGTTGTTGCGCTACTTGTATAGGTGGGGGAGGTTATACCAGAGCATTAAGTATTGACTTGATAAAAACTTCGGGGGTACGATCTTCTACATATTGCATTATTAGGTCTTTATTGTGCTTTTTAGTATTTAGGGCGGTGTTAATAGCTGTAGTTAACGAGTTAACATTATCGGCTTCGGCAAGGTAAATACCAGGAATTTCATCAATGCCCCCTGCGCAGTTGGTGCTTATCACTACAGGGTTCAGGATCATCATTTGTAATAATACATTCGGGAAACCTTCTTTTATTGATGATACCACACAGGCTTTGGCCTGTTTAAAATAAGGCATCGGGTTAGCTACCCAGCCTTTCAATATAACTCGGTCTGTTAATTTTAATTCACCGATCAGGTTTTCGAGAGTGCTTTGTTCCGGGCCTTCACCAAATATGAATAGTTTCAGATTTGGGCGGGCTGCCTTAATTTCATCAAAAGCCATAATCAATATATCAAAGCCCTTTTCGGGGATGAGCCGGCCGGCCGCGCAAATGAATTCGGCTTTTGCATCTGCTGCGGGGAGCGCTACTTTGGCTTTTATTAAATTTTGCTCAATATCTATTGGGTTTTTCTGAATGATTACCCTGTCTTTATCAATGTATGGAAGATGCTCAACAAATGTATCCCGCATGTTGGTGGTCTGGCATACTACCAGGTTTACACCTGGATAGCCAAACCAGTATGCTACTTTGTAGCTCCATTTTTTTATGCCACTGTACCGGGTTAAAACAGATGAACATTCTCTTACTATGAGTTTTGATTTTAAATACCCAATTCGCTTTAAAAAACCAAGATAGGCGTTTAAATAAGGGTGAGTACTAAAAACAATATGATCTGTACGGTAGGGGCTTAAGCTTTTGATCAACCCCGAAAAGCCGCTTAATATGCTGCCTGTACTTACATATTCGGCTTGCAGGTCATCAGGAATGCTTAAACCTCCGCTATCTGCTTTTTTTAAAAACAGCAAACCGGCATTGCTGGCACTGGCCGCTTGTAATAGTATATTTTCGGCCCCATTTGCCTGATCGGTTATTGAAACAAAAAGCAATTTTGGCTTCATCTCTGACATTAGTTATGCTTACTAAGGTTTTTGATTTTTCTGAACACTTTTTTAAACGGCCCCATGGCGCTAAATACTTTGCGTTTTCCGTCAACAACCAATAAACCGTCTTCAAAATTTATGGTGTGCAAGCCTTCATCATAAGGGGCCTGAGGTAGCAATTCAAATGCAGTGCGGTATTGAAAATCAGATTCGGTGATGGTGGTTATCTCATTGATCATTACCGACCCGCCATAGCACCTTTTGGGGTTTTGGCTTGGCATATAAAGTTTTTGCCCCACAATAAACAGGCGGCCGGCAGAACGACTTACATTTGAAGCTACCCTTATAGGGTTTTGTTTGTGAGCTTTAAACGGCGCGTCAAGCTTATCTGCATAAAACAAGTACAGTACGCCGTGTTGCCCCGACACGCTGGTAAAAAGCCAGTATTTGTCGTTGTAACGTATGATAGAGCTGTCAACAAATGCCTGGCCTTCTAACAGCACCCTTATTTTTTCAAATTTATATGGGTTATTCATATCAATTTGATACAACGAGACCTGTTTGGCTGTTGCTGTTTCCGGGATGCAATACAGCTGGTCGGCGTCTGTGAACATATAAGGGTATGAGAGGTGAATATCATCTTTCATGATACCATTTACTTTTTTCTTGTTCTTAAAATGCATGTCGTCCGTCATCATTATCTCGCCTCGTCCTTTCCAGAAATTGAGCTCCTCATAGTAGAGGTGCACACGGCCGTTTATATTTGCTGTGAAAGGATCGGCGGCATAATCTGCCTTGTCTTCTAACAACCAGTTAATTTTGCCGTTTAGCTGTTTAGTAAGGATTAGGTTTTCAGGAGATTGTAAGATGTAACCTATGTTCCATTTATCATAGCTGAATAATTTATGAATAATAGAATTAAGTGCAGAGAGAAGATCTTTCATAGTCGGAATACTTTTTTTAGAAATGACAGGAGTGTGAGTGATATAGGCAGATAGTCGGTTTCTTGTAGCAGGCTTCCACCAAAACTATCTTTGAATTTGTTTATTTTTAAAAGCTCATTATCTGAAGTGTTGTAGGCATAACCGCCCAGATCATAAATTTTAAAGCCCTGCTGTTTAAAAAAACGAATATCTTCAAAATGCAGCAACCGGTTTGCCCTGCCTATAACCGCCCTCAACTGGCTATCGTTTTCATTTCTGAACAACGATGCTGAATGCAAAAGCCTTACCCGTTGAGAGCCATTATCACGGATGTAGGCATGCATAACAACGTCCTGATCCTGGTAAACGGCCTTAGTAATAAATACGTGAGGTTTGTATTTATAAAAACTTTTGTTAAGGTTTTTCAATCCTTTGGTAACAGCGAAAGCGTTGTAAAAATCAATGAACTTTTTAACGCTGGTACCCATTACGGTAGCTACGCCATCTTTTACAGCCCGGCGTATCTCATAATTAGTGTTTTTATCAAAGTTGGCTTCGATGGCAGGTAAAGGTTCGTTAATGTCGATAACTTTGGTGTAAAAATCTTCCCTGCGATACCCCGGAACTTCTTCATTGCTTTTACTTTGTTTATAATACTTTAAAAGGCATCCCCATAAATTAGGTTTAGCAGCAAACCATACAACTGTATAGGGGACTATCCGCATAGCGCGGTTGTTAATCTGGATCATAGGGTCAGTAAATTTTAAGCTACCTGGTAAGTTGATATTGGGTTTAAACTTTGATTTTTGAGCCATTGGGTAAACACAAGCAATTTCCAGATCTGCGTGGCCCTGTTCCATTTACCGCTCATGTGGTCATTTATCATGTCAAATGACTTTTGCACGTTAATGCCCGGGATATTCTTTAACTCATTTATAGAAAGATTATCCATAACATGATCTTTCAGTTCGTTTTTAAACCAGTGGTTGAGCGGCATTGTGAAACCCGATTTTGGCCTGTCAAATAGTTGTGCCGGTGCGTACTGGTATAAAATATCTTTCAGGATCCGTTTTTGTACGCCATATTTAAATTTATAGCTATCGGGCAGGTTTTGGGCAAAGGAAACTACACGGTGGTCCATCAGTGGTGCCCTTGCTTCTAATGAAAAGGCCATCGTACCGCGGTCAACCTTAGTGTTTATGTCGCCGTTTAAATAGGTCTTGGTATCAAACGCTGATAGTTTCTGAAGAACACTTGTTGATTTTGACGACCAGATATCCATGAATGGTACCTGCAGGCCGGTGCCTGGGTTTTCGAGCCAGGAGTATTCAAGCCCGCCGAGCATAAGCCCGTAAAGTGATTTTATTTCCGGGTTGCAAATACCAAGGGCAATTAGTTTATGCCGGTAGTTAGGTGAAATACTGATGATATCTGCCAGTCTTTTACGCACTGGCAGCGGGCATTTAAATAGCTGGTCAACCATGCTAAACCATTTGTAACGACTGTAGCCTAAAAAGCTTTCATCTCCACCATCCCCGCTTAAAACTACAGTAACATGTTTTTTGGTGTATTTGCTTAACAGCAGAGTAGGGATGGCACTTGAATCGGCAAAAGGTTCATCGTAATACCTGCCAAAGCTTTCAATTAGTTCAAGTCCTTCTTCTTTGTTGCATTCTATAGTGTGATGATCTGTTTGCAGGTGTGCCGCGATTTTTTGTGCAAATACACTTTCATCGAAACCTTTTTCCCTGAATTTTATGCAGAATGTTTTTACGTTTTTAAAGCTTTTCGCGGCAAGCGAAGCAACCAATGATGAGTCGATACCGCCCGAAAGATAAACACCCAGTGGTACATCGGCGTGCATGCGGATGTCGACCGCATTGGTTATTAGCCGGGTTAAATCAGCCTGGGCTTCCTGGTATGAACCTTCATAATGCTCAGCGTGCACTAAATCCAGTTCCCAGTATTTTTTAACCCGGAAAGTGCCGTTATTGCAATCGAAACAAAAGGAATGTCCTGCCTCTAATTTTTTTATTTCGTTCCAGGCCGATTTGGGCTCAGGTACATAGCCCCATATAAAGTATTCATTAATAGCTTGTTCGTTAAGTGTGACATCGCGGCCTACACATATTTGCGATGGCTGACTGGCAAATTCAAAATCGAGGCCGCAATGTGCATAGTAAAATGGTTTTTTGCCAAGCCTGTCACGCGCGCCAAAAAGCTGACGGGTGTTGGTATCATAAATTGCAAAGGCAAACATGCCATTGAAATGATTAACGCAGTTTTCGCCATATTCAAGAAAGGCGGCGGTAATTACTTCGGTGTCCGAATCGGTTGTAAACCTGTAACCTAATGCGGTTAGTTTTACCCTTAAGGTTTTGTAATTGTAGATTTCGCCATTAAAAACAATTTTAAGATGATTGTAGGTAAATGGTTGATCTGAACGGTGATCCAGATCTACAATAGCCAAACGGTTATGGCCTAAAGTAATTGGTCCGCTGTGCTCAAATCCGGAGTAATCGGGCCCTCTGAAATCTGCCCGGGCTAATTTCTGAAATATGACGCCATCGTCATACCTTGCAGTTGATCCATAAATGCCGCACATACAAAAAGGTAATAGGTTAATAAGTTTGTTAATTAGCAAGTAGTGTTTCGTATGCCAGGCCTATTTTGTTAAGCCCAAAGCGTTCTGTGATATCCGCCTTGATATTAGGATGTTGCCATGTTTGATTGCACGCGCGGATAATTTGTTGTTGTAATGTGCGAAGGTCGTTTTGTTCGGCTATAAATCCGTTAAAGCCTTCTCTTATCAGTTCATTAACTCCGCCAACCCTGAAAGTAACAACCGGAACTCCAACAGATAAAGCTTCAAGTACCACATTAGGGAAACCTTCTGTAAAGGAGCTTAAAACCAGTAAATCATGTTTAGATATAACTTCAGCAACGTTTTTGATCTCGCCGATAAATGTTACGCGTTCGTTGAGCCCGTTATTTATTACCTCTTCTTTTAAAGTATTCATAAGCGGGCCATCGCCGGCTATAGTTAAAACATAATTTTGAGGTAACGCTTTCATAACCTCCAGCAAACGAAATACCCCTTTTTCTTTGATCAGGCGATTAACCGCAATAAGCCTTTTCTGATCAGAAATTTGAGTTTGGGGTTTCAGAACGTTCGTTATAATAACCGGGTTATGGATAACTATAAGTCTGTTTAGGTTGATGTTATAGAGCCGGGCGACAGATTGTTTCATCTCTTCCGACTGGCAAACTATAGTGTTAAAGCGTACAAACAGAAACCTTGAAAAGTAATTGTAAAAGCGGGCTTTAAAGCCGTAATACTGTCTCATTTGCTGTGGGTTGTTTGATGCCCTGGCTATTAATTGAGGTACTTTTACAAATATCGAAACAAAAGCTACCAGGATATTGATATGATCGGTAGTAGAGAAAACCGCGTATGGTTTTTCATCTTTCAGCAGTTTACGAAGTTTAAAAAATGAACGTGAAGCTTTTACTGTTTTCAGGTCCAAAAACCTGATGCCTGCTATTTCTGTCGAGAAACTGCATATATCTCCATTCAGAAGCACTACCACCACTTCATAATCAGGTTTGTTGAAATATTGAGATAGTAGCCAGTAAACGCGCTCGGAACCACCTGCGCCAAGTGAACTAAGGACGAGGAAAATCTTCTTTCTCATTATAAGCTAAAAATTAGGATCAAGTTTTAAGCGATTGCCAATTCCTCCTGCACCAGTTCTGTCTTTTTTATCGGATCTTTTAATTTGTTGAAATGTAATACAGCGAAATAAATGAATATGGTAGGGCCGTCCACGCTCATCAACCACCCGTTGTGCGATAAAGCGTTTAACGAGAGCGCTATAAAAGTGAAAAATATCGCCACATAAATTGCGCTGCTTTTCTTTTTTATGTTTTTAATGGTTTGCCAAAACAACCGGAGTGTTTTATAATATACTCCCCACAGTATGCCAAGTCCCAAAAACGGCCCGAGCACAGTAATGAACATCAGGTAAGCGTTGTGCGATGACAGGCCGAATGTAAACAAGGGATTGCGATAAGTTACCTCATCCCAGGTTTTGCCGTAAAATATGAGGCCGAATGGATAGTCGGCATATATTTTAAGATTTTCAGCTGCCATATCGGCCCTGTTAAAATCATTGGCTTCCTTAGCCTGATTTTTGGATAAGATGTTGTTTTTCTCATCCATGTTGTCCTTTAATACATAAGTATAGAGCCCGAAACATATAATTACAGTGGCTGCAACCAGGAAAACCGCTTTATAGCGATAATAAATAAACAGGAACAAGGTTACAGCTGCACCAAAGCTTATAAATGCCGATCGGTTCATGCCGAGGTAAATGCAAATGATGCCGGCTGCTAAAACTAAAAATCTTACTATAACATATTGGTTAGTAGTGCATGAAGCAATAAAAGCAAAAGTGCTGATTGCTACCACCTGGTAACCGAAGTTAAACTGTGTTACAGCCAAACCTGCAGGGCTTTGTTTTACTGGTTCGCCTAATAACATGCTCCTGATGGGATCAATGGTGCTTGCCATGCTATGATCTAATATCATGATACCCATAGAACCTGCCAACAGGATAAAAAACATCAATATGGATGAGTAGTAGCGTGTTTTGTTTGAACCTACAAAATAATTAAAGTACAGCGAACAAGGTATTACGGTAAGCTGTATGGCAAAAAAGGTGATATAATTGCTTAAGCCAACTACCTGATACAGGAAGGTTCCTACCAATATAAGTATCAGCTCATTGTAATAGCCGAAGTCCAACAGTGGCTTTTGCACGAAGAATAACAGCATGCAGAAAATTACAGGCGCAGGTATCCTCAAACTATCTGTCATGAAAATGCCAAAAGCAAGTGTGTACAGATAGAAGAACATTAAACTATAAAAGAGCGTTTTTTTAAGCAGCATGATAAAATGATACTGATATACTATTGGAAAATTCGTTTTATGGTAGATAGTATTATTTTGACATCCATTAAAATGCCCTGGTTGTCAATGTATTCGAGGTTTTTGCTGATTTTTGACGGTACTATCACCCTGATATACATATCTTCGGGATCTTCGCTGCCAGCCAGGATATCATTTTCGTCGAAGTACTTGATCGATGCCCAATCCGTTACACCCGGTTTAACACTTAGCACCCGCAACTGGGCCGGGGTATACAGGTTTACATATTTGCGTACTTCGGGGCGGGGGCCAACAAAGCTCATATCGCCTACGAGTACATTTAGCAATTGCGGCAGCTCGTCAAGTTTATATTTCCTGAGCCAGTAGCCTACGCCGGTAATCCGGTAATCTTTACTACCTATGGTTAGCAGTCCGGCCCTGTCCGAGTTTACAAACATGGTCCTGAACTTGAACAGGTAAAACTCATTGCCATCTTTACCAACCCTGGCTTGTTTATAAAACGCGCTCCCTCTTGAGTTAATTTTAATAGCAATGGCTATCAGTAGAAACAGGGGCGACAAAAAAATCAGCGCCAAAAATGAAAAGCTGATATCAAAAAGCCGTTTAAGCATGATGGTATTTATAATTCAACTTTTACGGGTTCTTTACACACTTCCAATACAGCATTAACCGAATTGATGACGGTTGCAATAATGAAATCTATCTGCTCATTGGTAAGTTGCGGATAAATAGGCAGGGAGATTTCGTTGGCATAAAGCGCGTATGCTGATGGGTATTGAGAAATCTCATATCCCAGATCTTTAAATAGTGTTAGCATGGGCAGCGGGGTAAAGTGCACGTTGGCCATGATCCCTTCTGCCATGATCATATCCATGATCTGATCGCGCTGAGCTTCTGTTATGCCTTTGATCCGGAGAGCGAACAGGTGATAAGATGATTCTCTTTGCTCATTTTTTAATGCCGGTTCAATAAACCAATCCATGGCTTTAAAGCTTTCGCAATATATTGCAGCTACACGTTTGCGCATAGGGAGCAGCTTATCGTCGTAGTTTTTGAGTTGGCCGAGACCTATTGCCGCGCAAATGTCGGGCATATTGATCTTGAGGCCCATAAACAGAATATCATATTTCCAGCCGCCGCCGTTTGATTTGGTAAAAGCATCTTTGGTTTGACCATTAAGCGTATAAAGCTTTAAATATTTGTACTCGTCAGCCGCATTAAAATTGGCTGGCAGGTTAATGCAGATGCAACCACCTTCGGCAGTAGTAACATTTTTTACTGCGTGAAAGGAAAAAATCGAAACATCGCTATACTTGGCAGCCGGTAGTTCATTTATGGTTGCGCCTATAGAGTGTGCCGCGTCCGAAATTAAGAGGATCCTGCCTAAAAGTTGTTGTTTGGGGCTTTCAGGAGCAAAGAGTTTTTTAGTTTCCGGCGTGTTGATAATAGCTTGTAATTGTTCATAGTCGCAAGGCCAGCCTGCTATATCAACCGCGATAATTGCTTTGGTTTTTGGGGTTATGGCTTTGGCTACGGCTGTTGCCGAAATACAGCATTCGTTATCAACATCAACAATAACGGGTGTGGCCCCGCAGTGCAGTACGCTTAATGCGGTAGCGCAATAGGTATAAGCAGGAATAATAACTTCGTCGCCCGCTTTTACTCCAAACCATTTCAGCATTAGTATAGCACCTGATGTCCAGGAGTTTACGCAAACAGCCGCGTCTGAAGCAGTAAGTTGCTTCATTTGCTGTTCAAGAGCGGCTACTTTCGGTCCCGTGGTTATCCAACCGGAAGTAAGGGTATCCATTACCTCGTTTATAACAGCCTGGTCAATGTAGGGTGGCGCAAATGAAATTTTCATATCGGGTTTAAATAGGTTTAGTTTCCGGCAGGGATGCGTTCCATAAAAGCAAGTGCTTTTTGAGCATAATCGCGTGCTAATCTTTTATAAATGCAGTATTTTTCAAAAATGGCATTTGCCAGGGTGTAGTTTGAAAAATCCAAATTATCCAGTGATACAAAAAGCTGATGGTTTTTTTCAATAAAAGCTTCAAGCTCATTGAATGTCCTGGCCGAACAGGTTTCGGGATGATAATTGAATGTCCAGGTGTATTTTGTTTTTTTCTCAACTTCTGATAATTGAACGGGCACCCAATTAAAACCGAACCTTACATAAGGCGATCTGAGCAATCCGTCGCTTATTATTTTAATATTAGTGTACTCCTGTAAAGCCAACAGTGTATTGCGATCGAACGTGTGCGCCGGGGCTATAAAAACAGAAGGATGAACATTTTCGCGCCTGAAGATTTGCGCAGCCTTCCTTATCTTTTCTTTTTGGGTTTCTAAAGGTACACCGGCAAACTCCGACCGGTTGTTCATTTTAAGGAGGCCGGAGTTATGATTGATGTAGTAATGATCAAAGCCGTGCATTCCTATCACATAGTTTTTATCCTGAAGCTCGCGTACCAGTTGCCAGTAATAGGGGTTGAAATTACCGCAGGCCTGGAGTTTAGGATCCCTGTTGGCGGGTATAACTGCTATAATAGGTTTTATGCCATGTCTGTCAAATAAGTTAAAGAAACGATCCCATTTGGCGAGATTGTTTGTTGGGCACAAATCATCTAAACGAATTAAATATTGTAACATATTTTAGTAATAGGGGGTTACAAAGCTGGTTGGCTGCTGGTGATCTGAGCTGTTATGGCCGATGTAGCAGCATGTTTTTTGATCAGGGCTTCCCATTCGCCCAATATTTTATCGGGATGATTGGTTTGTGATATAATGCGGGCTTTACTGCCGAGTTCGTCCCTTAAAACCTGATCGCCGGCAAGGCGTAACATAGAATCGCTCAAACCTTTTATAGAGCCATTTGCCACCAATATGCCA
Source organism: Mucilaginibacter endophyticus (assembly GCF_003351025.1). Lineage (GTDB taxonomy): Bacteria > Bacteroidota > Bacteroidia > Sphingobacteriales > Sphingobacteriaceae > Mucilaginibacter > Mucilaginibacter endophyticus. The sequence continues at coordinate 1,667,013 of NZ_QPCG01000001.1, forward strand.
TTTTCGTTATTGGCAATAATTTCGGCAGGGCCAAAGTTGCAGTCAAAAGCAACAGAGGGGCAACCAAAACTCATAGCTTCAACCAATGCGTTAGGGTAACCTTCATTGCGCGATGGCAGTACATATATTTCGGCCTGGCTGTAATAGTCCTGCAGGTTGTTCCGGCTGCCTGGTAACAGTACGCGGTCCTTCAAACCAAGTTTGGCAATCTGTTCTATCAGGGTCGCGCGTTCTTCGCCGTCGCCAACAACTATCAGATCAATATCCTCAAGGCCTGTTTTTGCATAAGCATCAATAAGGATATCAAAACCTTTTACATAAGCCAGACGACCAACGCCTAAAATAAACCTGCGGTTGTGTACTTTTTTGTCTGAAGCAGGTTGAAAAATGGTAACCGAATTTGTGATACGATCAATATTGCTAAGACTTTTAAAATCCCTGTCTTTCAGCAAACACTCTTCAACACCCTTAGCGCTTACAACAACTGCTGCCGCCCTTTTATAAAGGAATAAAGCCAGATGTTTATGCAAATAAGTGAAACTGTTAACACTCCTGTCTGGCGATGTACGTTCAGAAACAATGTAAGGTACACGAGTTAATGTACAGGTGATCCCGCTCCAGATATTAGCCGATGTAATAAACGATAAAGTACATACAGGTCTTAGGATTCGGAGTAGTTTTATAAGTTTATAAAAAGTTTCTGTTATATGATACACCCGGTCTACAAATCTGCTTTTCTGCCTATCTGTTAGATAATATACCTTAACATCATTGTCGATTTCATATGCCGGAACATCATTGTTCAACGAAATAAGTACCGACTGAAAGTTGTTTCTATTAAAGTAATTAGCGAGCGATATTATAACTCTTTCTGCCCCGCCACCTTTCAGTGAGGGGATAATAAAAAACAGAACGGGTTTTGATAAGGGGGCGGCTGGTATGTTCATGTTTGTGTTAAATGCGCTTGCAGTTATAACAGGTATTTTAATGTATCGTAAGCTTTACGGAACCGTTTGTTTTGTAATTCAAAAAGCAGATACCGTTTAATATAAAGCAGTAACAGTTTTTTTTTGGAGATGGCAGAGTAGGTGAAATTTTTGATGATCAGGTTAAAATCGCTGATCACCATTTCCATACGCACTCTGGTATTGATCATGCTCCAAATACCGCCTTTATGATTACGATAACAACTCATCACCTCGGGTATTACATAAATTTTGCCGCCGGTACGCTGAGTGGCCCATAGTTTAAACATTTTGTCGCCGGCGTAACATTCAAAAAACCAAGGTGTAGAAAATAGCTTTATGGTTTCGGCAGTGTTCCGGTATACTACGGTTGCTGTTTTTGTTTCTTCCTGTTTCCCGGCCAATAGATCGGTATAAGTATGTACCAGTGGTTTGGGATTGGGGTGTACATAAAGTATTTCATTGTTGATGTTTATTACCTTATGATAATGGCAGCAGATAACAAAGTCTGCATTGTTCTCTAAAAAATCAACCTGCTTTTGCAGCTTATACTCATTTGTCCAGTAGTCGTCGCCTTCGCAAAGTGCTACGTATTTACCCTTACAATGTGCAATGCAATTAATTAAATTTTTATGGGGCCCCGAGTTGGTAGGGGTGGAGATCAGCTTGATCCTGCCCGGATAGGTTTCTGAATAAAATTTAATTATTGATTGTGTTTTATCCGATGAGCAATCGTCGCCAATGATGATGTCAAACTTAAAGTTGGTTTTTTGCATCAAGAAGCTTCTGATGGCTTCGGCTATAAATTTCTCGTGGTTGTAAGTAATACAACAGATACTCACCATTACCTCTTCATCAATCATACAGATCCATTTACGTTCACGGCTGTCACGTTTATTTCAGATTCAATTTTATCGGTAACCAGGGAGCCAAAATGTTTTGGTTTAACGTTGTTATCAAAATTCTGCGCGCGAAGCAATAACCTGCAAATAAGATCAAGATCGGAAAGGGAAAGGGTATGGTATAAGGGCAAACAAACTATTCTTGATGCAATGGAATCGCAAACAGGCATAGGCTGGTTCTTTACGTATGGCAATGATGACAGCGAAGGATAAAAATACCGCCTGCAATAAATCTGGGCCAGTTCAAGCTTTGCTTTGCTTTGGTGCATCAGCGCTTCACTTTCAAAAATAATAGGGAAGTAAGCGTAGTTGTAATCCTGCTCATTTTCAAGTTTCTGGAACTGGACGTTCAGGTTGCTTAAACGCTGCAGATATTGCTCATACAGGTATTTCCTTTTCTTAAGTATTTCATCAACATGACGTAGGTTGCACAGGCCCATTGCCGCATGAAATTCGCTGTTTTTTGCGTTGATCCCTTCCTCAGAGAAGGTGTCCACTCCCGAATAACCGAAGTTACGCATCAGGGCCATGGTCCTTAATAATTCCGGATCCTGGGTAAACACGGCGCCACCCTCAATAGTATGGTATAATTTTGTTGAGTGAAAGCTGGTTACACTGATATCGCCGTATTCAAACACCGAGCGGTTTTTATAAAATGTACCAAAGCAATGTGCAGCATCGTATATTACTTTTAAGTTATGCTTATCAGCAATAGCTTGTATGGCTGTAATATCGCAGGGGTTCCCAAAAACGTGTGTTGCTAATATTGCTGTAGTTCTTGGTGTGATTGCCGCTTCGATCTTAGACGGATCGATGTTCAGCGTGCCCGGATCAATATCTACAAATACCGGCTCGCAGCCTTGCCATACAATAGTGCTTGTTGTAGCAACAAATGAAAATGGCGTTGTGATAATTTCCCCGCTTATGTTAAGTGCTTTAATAGCCAGCTGTAATGCTATTGTTCCATTTGTAACAAACAGCATATGGCTTACACCCAGGTATTGCTTTAGCTTTAACTCGAGTGTGTTTACAAGCGGGCCATTGTTGGTGAGCCATTGTCTTTCCCAGATACTTTTTACGTAAGCTCTGAATTCCTTTTCTGAAGGGAGAAATGGTTTGGTTACAGGAATCATCGTTTTAGGATTAATTGGTTAAAGTCTTTAATAGCAGATAGCTTAATTAATAAACTGGCTCCATAGTAAACCGCGGTAAATACTATGAGTAATATGCCAATTTGCATAGTAGGGATGAAAAAATCATTGATCAGGAGCTTATCAAGAAAATAACAGCATAGGCCTATGCTGCCGGCTAATGCTACTGTAGGCAAAATATCCTTTATCTGTTCGGTTACAGGGTAATTAATTAAACGCCCGCTGTAAATGGAATTAATGTAATAGGCAATCACATTAAAAAATAGCTGGAAATACAGCAGCCCATAAATGCCGAAGGGGATAAAGCACAGGATACCGATGACACTTAAAACTTTTTTGACAACTTCTAATTTTAAAAACAACGCGCTTTGCCCCATTACTTTTAGCACATTTAAATTGTATGAGTGCAGCGGGTACATGATGCCTCCTATACATAATAACTGGAAAATCGGAACAGCGGGCAACCATTTGTCTGTTAATAAAATGTGAAATAGTGGTTTAGCAATGATACACAGCATAATGAGTATCGGTGCATTCCAGAATACCACCTGCTGCATAAGCCGTTTATAAACGTTTTTTAACTGTACCGGATCGTTTGATATCTCCGCGAACATGGGGTAAGTAACCTTATTTATAGCTGCCGATATATTGCTGATAGGCAGTTGGCTTATCGAGTCGGCCCGACTATAGTAGCCAAGCTGGGTTGCCGAAAAGAACTTACCGATTATGATCAGGTATAAGTTTTGATAAATAGTATCAATTAAACCCGATAGCGTCATTTTGTAACCAAAATGGATATGCTTCTTAAAGCACGCTTTATCAAATATCAATGCCGGCCGCCAGTCTGAAGTGATCCAGTGTAAAGCTGTTGATAAAAAGGAGGTGCACAACCCCATCCAAACCAAGCTCCAAACGCCATAGCCTAATTCTGCCAGTATAATGCCTAATATGCCGCCGCCAATTGCCGAAGGGATTTGAATGTTGGTTTGTTTTTTAAACTTCAAATCTTTGACCAGCAGGGTGCTTTGTACCCCAAAAAACGCGTTTATGATTAAAATTAAAGTGTATACGCGTACTACTGAAGTTAACAACGGCTGATGGTAAAAAGCGGCGATAAGCGGTGCCGTTAAAAAAAGCAATAAATACAGGATGCTGCTGCCAATGAGGTTAAAATAAAAAACGGTTGAATAATCGCGCTGATTGGCATCGGTTGTGCGGATCAGCGATGCTGTTAAGCCACCATCCAAAAGGCTGTTGCCTACTGAAATGAAAAGCGACAGCATAGCCAGCAAACCAAATTGTGATGGTTCCAGGATCCTGGCAAGGAATATGGATATTCCAAAGCTTACTACTTTTGAACTTAGTTGCTGCCACAAGGCCCATACTATGCCTGATACGGCTCTTTGTTTGTAGTCCATGATGTTTAAAGCCGGGCGTTAGCAACATTTTCTGGTAAAAATGCCTTCAAATCGTATAGTGCAGCATTTGGTTTGCAAAGCGCTTTCACATCCAGTTCTTTAAACTCATCGTGGGCAACTGCAAGTAAAACACCATCATAGGTACGGGTTTTTGACTCGCCGTTTTCGCAGATGATACCATACTCTTTTTTTGCATGCTCTGCGTTGGCCCACGGATCATGGATATGCACTTTTACTTTGTACTCTCTCAGTCGTTTGACGATATCAATTACGCGGGTATTCCTTACGTCAGGGCAGTTTTCTTTAAAGGTGAACCCAAGTATCAGCACTTCGGCATCAGTTACTGAAGTGCCCCGGCAAATCATTTGTTTAATAAACTGATCGGCAACGTAAGCTCCCATCGAGTCGTTAATGCGACGACCGGCCAGAATAATTTCGGGATGGTAACCTGCTTCCTGGGCTTTTTGGGCCAGGTAATAAGGGTCAACGCCAATGCAGTGACCGCCTACCAGACCCGGCCTGAAATTCAGGAAGTTCCATTTGGTACCTGCTGCTTCCAATACCTTATGGGTATCGATGCCTAACTTATTGAAAATCATAGCTAATTCGTTAACGAAGGCAATGTTAATGTCACGTTGCGCGTTTTCAATTACTTTGGCTGCTTCCGCTACTTTAATAGAATGAGCCTTGAAGGTGCCCGCTGTAATAACCGATTGATAAAGCTTGTCAATTGTTTCTGCAGCTTCGGGAGTTGAACCGGAAGTGATCTTCCTGATTTTTGACACGGTATGCAGCTTATCGCCAGGATTGATCCTTTCTGGCGAATAACCAGCAAAAAAGTCGACATTAAAGGTTAAGCCCGATACTTTTTCCAGTATAGGCATACACTCATCTTCTGTTACTCCGGGGTATACGGTAGATTCGTAAACTACAATATCATCCTTTTTTAAAACCTTGCCTACCACGCGGCTGGCACTAATTAATGGGGAAAGGTCGGGGCGGTTGTTTTTATCAACCGGGGTGGGCACTGTTACAATGTAAATAGAACATTGCCTTAATTTTTCAACTTCATCGGTAACGTATAAACCTGTGGCGGTTGTGCAAACAGGGGTAATTACCGCGTTTAATTGTTCGGAGTCTATCTCCAGGGTATGGTCGATACCCGATTTGAGCTCATTAATGCGATTCACATTAATGTCGAAGCCAATGACCTTGTATTTTTTTGCAAATTCAACTGCCAGGGGCAGGCCTACATAACCAAGACCGATGATGCCTAATTTAGGTTGGTAATTCTCAATTTTCATGATTTTCGCTGATGTTATGAACTGATAAGTTTTGGATTGAAACTCGTGTTACTAAGGCACAATTAATGGTTTCAAAAACCATCAATACATTTTTGCCCTGAATCTGCAGCACTTTACCCATCTGGTTTACAAGGGCGCCACCTTTTATTGTTACAGTATCGCCAATGCATAAATTCTGGAGACTAACAATCTCCATATCTTTATAGCGTATAAGGTTCGCCCTGATCTCGTCAATAACATTGTCCCTAACTATGGCAGGTTTGCCCATGTAATAAACAAAACCTAATACGCCCATGATATAAAGCGCCCGCGATTGCTCGTAGGCGTCAACATGAACAAATACATAGGAGCTAAACAGTGGGACGCTGATCTCCTTCTTCCGGTCGGACCATTGGTTTACTACGTCCCTCACAGGGCAGTAGCATTCGATGCCGCTTTGTTTTAAAAGCTTGTCCACCTTTTTTTCCCATCGGGGCTTGGTGTAAATTACAAGCCATTTTTTTTCACGATAGTTTGTCATGCGAAGTTGTGATACTCTTGATTGGGTTTCCATAAAGTGAATAAAGTTGGATCGGGTACTTAAGGCCTACTATAGCTTCGCCAACTCACTCACATTGCAGGGGTGATGATGTTGTGCAGAAGTACGGTAGTTGAAAATTATTGGCCTGGTTGCTTCAATTATTAGCTGCAACTCTGGTTGGTTGTGGCTCCGCCAATCCAGTCACATGGTTAGGCGGTTGTTGAAATAATCGAACTGAAGGTTTATAATATTCGCCGGTTTTACCCGGGTTGTTTTGTTTGTCGCAGTTGCAACTTGCGTTGGCTGCGGCTCCGCCAATCCAGTCACATGGTTAGGCGGTTTGTGAAAAATATCGGACTAACGGCTAAAATATTCTCCAATTTTTACCTGGTGTTTTAATTTGTCTCAGCTAAAACTTGCGTTGGCTGTGGCTCCGCCAATCCAGTCACATGGTTAGGCGGGTGGTAAAAAATGGTCGAACTATCGGTTTATAATATTCCTCCGGTTTTGCCCCGGGGTGCTTCTTCAAAACATCTGCAACTTACGTCGCTTGTGGCTCCGCCAATCCAGTCACATGGAGCCTTGGCATTTAAATAAAAACAGTCAAACTAAATTTGATACAAATTGCATCAGCTTTATGCTATCGTTAAAAGGCTGCTATCAGCTACCATAGGCCGATGCATATCCATAACTGCCATAGGCATAAGCCGTGCGGTTTTCTTTTTTCGCATCGTTAAACACTACCATAACATTATTTAGTTTTTTATTATCATAAATATCTCTCAGGATACTTAATTGCTCTGTATTGGTATAGTTATATCGTACAATGTAAATGCTCAGCTCTGCATATTTTGCCAAGCTAAAAGCATCGGCAACAGCGCCAACCGGCGAAGTATCAAGCACGATATAATCAAACTCGGTTTTACACCATTTGAAAAGCAGGTCGAGCCGTTTATCTGATAAAAGTTCGGCCGGGTTTATGGTCTTGGTTCCGCTGCCCATCACAAACAGATTTTCAGATTCACTATATGACTGCACGCAGTCGGCCGGAGAATTGGTATTACCGGTTAAGAAATCGTTTATACCAAGGCTTTGCTCCAGGTTGATGTTTTTAAGCAGATCGGGCTTACGTAAATCAAACTCCATGATCAGCACCCGTTTATTGAGCATAGCAAGCGTTAGGCCGAGGTTAATACTGAAGAAGGTTTTACCTTCACCTTTCATAGACGATGTAACCAGTATGGTTTTGTGCTGTGTGCCCTGGTTTAGGAAGCCAATGTTGCTCCTGATATACCTGAACAGTTCTGAAATATTGGTATTGCTTCCGTTTGATATAACCACCGAGTTTTTGTCTTCGTTGTTGTGGCATAGCTCGCCTAATATTTTTACGCCCTGTATATTCAGTAGGCTGGACTGATCTTTAATTTTTACGCTGAGTTTATCTTTCATGAAGATGAAAATACCCGGTGTAAATAAGCCTGCTATGATTGCGAATAGATAGGTAAGCTGTGTTTTAGGAAATTCGGCTGTTGGATTAGCGGCAGGCTTATCAATCAATTGTGATGACGGAATTGTAGCTGATAAAGACAATGCTGTTTCTTCCCTTTTTTGGAGAAGGTATTGGTATAAATTGGTTTTTACACCTTGTTCCCTGCTGCGTTGTAAAAGCCCGCGTTCAATTGACGGAACAGAGCGGATCCGGGAATCATACTGTGCAGAATTATCACTAAGTAATTTATGGCTGATAGCAAACCCTTTTTTAATGTTTTGAAGGTTTTCCAAAATATTAATACGTAACGCGGATATCTGGTTACTTAGGTTTTGCACAAGCGGGTTCTCAAGATTAGCACTGGTAAGCATACGGTTGCGCTCCAATTGCAAGTCGTTGAAACGGCTAACCAACGTATTTAATGAGGGGTCTTTTAATCCCATGGTGCTGGGTACCGCATTATATTGATTAGCCGAGCTTTTTAAATAAGTTTCAATAGATTTTATTATACCTAATTGTGTGTTTGCTTCTTCAATTAACTGGTTATACTCGGCAGATTTTGTAATGTTTACCTGTGTACTTGCATTGATCTCTGCAGCACCGTTATGTTGTTTAAAGGTTTCGATATCGCCCTCGGTAAATGACAGGTCGTGTTCCAGATCGTTTAACCTTTTATCGATAAACAATATGGTATTTACCGCAGTAACGTTTTTCTTAACAACATTTTCGGCGTTGTAAGTTGATATGATGTTGTTCAAAATATCGACACCTCTTTCAGGTACGGCATCAACCAGGCTTAACGTTAATGTATTTGATTCTTTAATAACCGGATTAACTTGCAGTAACCCTGCACTATATGACGAGGCCAGATTGGTAAGGTTTTTAAATTGAATTAGTATTGGAGTTTCGCTATCAATGCGTGCCGGGCCTTTTTCTACTTTGAACGAATAATCTTTATGCCTGATCATCTGGTTATAGCTGTAGATCCAGGACTTGTTTTCATCCTTAAGCACGAACTTATCCTGTGTATATGGTTGTAGGTACAGTTTTTTTGCATACCCAATTTTGCTGATCTGGTTTATGGTGACAGTAAAAGGCCGCTCAGTTCCGTAAAGCTCCTTTGTGGTAAATCCACTTTCGTCAAAAAATGAAGTTTCCATATGGAGTTTTGATAGGACCTTGTATATGAGGTCTTTTGATCGTAGAACTTCCATCTCATTGTCTACGGTTTTAGTTTCCTGGAACATATTCAGGTCGCTGAACGCGGTAGCTTTTAAAATACCGTCGCCCTTTTTATCGTCAGGTATCTGGAGGGTACTTGTTATTTTGTATAGGGGGGTAACATAGTTTAAGTAAGTCCATGCGGCAGCTATGCAGACAACCATACTGATCAGGAATAAATACCAGCCGCTTAAATAAGGCGTAAGATTGTTCCTGAATTTGTTGCCTGGTAGAGGCTCTCTCAAAATAAAATTGTTATCCATATCACCAATGTTAGGTATCACTAAAACTGTATTTTATCTTCTTAAAAGTACTGCTGCCAATACAGCCAGGGCTGATATTGATGCTACTACTATAGGTGCCAGGCGTGTGTTCTGGCTATATTCAACTGCTTTTGATTTATCAGGTTCCACGTAAACAATGTCATTTTGTTTAAGGTTGAAATAAGGCGAATCCATTGATTCAACTCTGTTGAGGTTAAGGCGGTTCATTGTCTTGTGCCCGTTTTCGGTACGGATCACCAGCACGTTGTCCCTTTTTCCGTAAACTGTCATATCGCCTGCCATTCCTAATGCTTCAAGTAAGTTTACATTTTCATCGGTTATCACAAATGTTGATGGTTTGTTAACTTCGCCAATCACACTTATTTTAAAGTTTAGAAGCTGGATATCAACTACGGGGCTTTTAACGAAGGCTGATAGCCTTTTTGCAACTTCGGCCTGGGCTTCTTCAATAGTTTGCCCTTCTATTTTATAATCGCCTATGAGCGGTAAATTCACAATGCCATTTTCATTTACTTTGTATCCGCTGCGGGCTGAGGCATTGCCTGTTGTCGCATTTTTGTTTCCGTTAAAAAGTAAATTTGATTCGGGATTTAAGCTATTAACAGTTACGCTTAGAATGTCTTTCTGATGAATAACTACCGCCCCGCCCATGTTATTATTTACTGCACCTGTGTTAGCCATGTTACTGAAATAAACGAGGTCACGTTTAGCGGCACATCCGGTCATTAACAGTAAGGCTGCAAGAAAACAGTATGTATTAAAATTTTTCATCTCAATAGTTTAGAAGGTTAGGAAACTGGTTTCAACTGGTTTAATTGATTAATCAAATTTATCTATTTGGGTATTGATAGTATACGATTTTGGGCGATTGCCGCTTTTTTGTAAACCTGTATCTTAACCTTTACAGAACCTGTAAAGTGCCTTTGCAGGCATGTGTAAAGGGTTGAGAAAAAAGTGTCTTTTTGTGGTTTTTTTGACCACATTTTTCATGCAACTGGGTTACAACACAGGGAAATTTTAAATAAAAAAAGCAGGCTTAAGCCTGCTTTTTTTACGGATTGTTTGGTTAATTAATATGAATTATTCTACTGTAACAGACTTAGCCAGGTTACGTGGCTGGTCAACATTGCAACCTCGTTTCACAGCTATGTGATATGATAACAGCTGTAAAGGGATGGTAGCCAAAAGCGGCAAGAATGCTTCGTCGGCGTCTGGTATTTCAATGCAGTAATCGGCCATGTTTTTTACCTTAACATCGCCCTGTGTAACAATAGCTATCACTATTCCTTTGCGGGCCTTAACTTCCTGGATATTGCTGATCACTTTTTCGTACGATGAGTTTTTGGTGGCGATGAAAATCACCGGCATTTGCTCGTCAATCAGCGCGATAGGGCCGTGCTTCATTTCGGCGGCAGGGTAGCCTTCGGCATGGATGTAGGAGATCTCTTTTAATTTTAAAGCTCCTTCCAACGCTACCGGAAAACCAAATCCACGACCTAAAAACAGGCAGTTGGGCGCATCTTTTATTTTAGTTGCAATGCCTTCAATCAAGTCGTTATCCTGTAGCAGCAATTGGATCTTATCGGGTATGGTATCAAGTTCGGTTAGCATATTGGTGAGCTTGGCAGGCGTTAAAGTGCCTTTATGCTGTGCTATATATAAAGCTATTAAAGTTAAAACGGTAACCTGTGCAGTAAAGGCCTTTGTTGACGCTACGCCAATTTCGGGGCCGGCATGGGTGTAAACCCCGGCATCGGTTACACGCGGAATTGATGCCCCAACAACGTTGCAAATTCCCAGAATTGTTGCGCCCCGTTCTTTCGCAATTTCAATGGCGGCTAATGTATCGGCGGTTTCGCCCGATTGCGATACGGCCAACACAATATCCTTGTCGGTGATTATAGGGTTGCGATACCTGAATTCAGATGCATATTCAACCTCTACCTTAATGCGTCCGTACTCTTCAATAAGATATTCGCCTGTGAGGCCGGCATGCCATGAGGTACCGCAGGCAATGATGATGATCCGCTCCGCGTTTTTAAGCTTATCGGTATATTGTTTAATACCACCCAACTCCACTTTGCCCTCGAGCGGGAAAATGCGACCGCGCATACAATCCCGCACAGATCGTGGCTGCTCGAAGATTTCCTTCATCATGAAGTGTTCAAAACCGCCTTTTTCCAATGATTCAAGCTTTAACTCCAACTCCTGGATCAATGGGGTTTGCTCCACATTGTCCAGTTTTTTTATCAGGAGCCCGTCGGGTTTAACAAGTACAATTTCGTTGTCTTTTAAATACACCACGTTTTTGGTGTATTCAATAATAGGGGTAGCGTCTGAGGCAATAAAATACTCGCCATGTCCAACGCCTATAACTAATGGGCTACCTTTGCGGGCGGCGATGAGCCGGTCGGGATTTTCCCTGTCCAGTATAACTATGGCATAAGCACCTATCACGGTATTTAATGCTAAGCGTACGGCTTCCAGCAAATCTGTTTGTTCGATGTTCTGGATTTCCTCAATAAGGTGGATCAGGATTTCGGTATCTGTTTCGCTTTTAAAAGTGTGCCCGCGGGCCAGAAGCTCTTCTTTTAGGATCAGGTAGTTTTCAATGATACCGTTGTGAATAATGTGCAAACGGTTGTCATTTGAGCTGTGTGGGTGCGAGTTTGCATCAGAAGGGGCTCCGTGTGTAGCCCACCTGGTATGCCCTATGGCAACCCGGCCACTTTTGTCCTTATCAGCAGTATACTCTTCAAGGCAAGCTACCTTCCCGGTTTTTTTATATACATTGAAACCTTCATCATTAATGATAGCAATACCGGCACTATCATAACCACGATATTCTAATCGTTTGAGGCCGTTTAACACAACCGGCCACGCATCTCTCGATCCGATGTAACCAACAATTCCGCACATAGTTTTAGGGCTTTAAATGGTAAATAAGTTTTTTGTTACTTGGTAAGTAAAATTATTTATTTGACTATCAATAAAGTAAGGCCTATGGCTTATTGACCGGAAATTGTAAATCTGTCAGAATTTTACACGATTAATCTGTAAAAGGATATAAATTACTTTACATTTTGGGTTGATTGCCTGTAATTACAGGCTTATTGGGAAGATAATCTGCAGCCTCGAATGAGCCGTTCATACCGATTTACCACTAACCTGATGATCGATCAGTTGGTGATACTATCAGCCCTGAAGCTGTAGATATGGTATATGATTTGTCCTTTAGGTTAAATTATTGTTATAAAATTAACAATAGATTTACATAGGGCGGGTTCTTTTGTAGAAGTTAATCAATCACAGATCAAATGAAAAAACAATTATTCAGCGTCATCGCGGCATCTGCGGTGATCCTTTCTTCCTGCCATGACGATAATAAAATAAATCCATTCAGCTACCCAGATATGGCCGAAGCGCAAAACCCGGCTATACTTTTTACCACTGCCGACGGTGTAAAGGTGTATAATGGTGGTTTCGGCTCGGCAGTTGCTGCAGATCCCAATCAGAAAGATGTATTTTACCTGCTTACAGACCGCGGCTCTAACGTTGCCGGGCAAACTGCAAATTCAATCATCATCGGTAAACCCGATTTCGATCCACAGATAGGCAAATTCAGGTTAGTAGAGGGTAAACTGATTCTGGAACAAACCATAGAACTTAAAAATGCTAATGGTGGGAAACTGAATGGCTTGCCGAACCCTGCCGGCATGGGTGCTTCAGGCGAGGTTCCTTTTGATCTTAGCGGCAACCAGTTAGCGGCCAGTGCCGATGGTATTGATTCGGAAGGCCTGGTATTAGCTGCCGATGGTACTTTTTGGATTAGCGATGAGTACGGGCCGCATATTGTACATTTTGATGCCAGCGGTAAAACCATTGAGCGCATCAACCCTTACGGCTCAGGAACAGGTGGCCGTAAAATTCCCGCGGTGTTTGCTACACGCAGGGCCAATAGGGGTATGGAAGGTTTGGCTATTACGCCAGACGGTAAAACACTGGTTGGCATGATGCAATCGCCAATGTATAACCCGTCTAAAGCAAAAGTTGCCAACTCCACTGTATTACGGATCCTGACTTTTGATATTGCTTCAGGTGCTACAAAACAATACGCTTATGTTATGGACAACGTTTCGTTAACAGGTGTAAGTGATATTACCGCTGTTAATGCCACAACATTTTTAACTGTTGAACGCGATGGTAATTTTGGCGGCGCGCCAACCAATCCTGCCACATTTAAAAAAGTGTTTAAGATTGATTTGAGCAATGCTTCTGATATTTCTGACCCGGCAAACGGCGCCAACGGTAAACTATATAATGGTAAAACCGTTGAGGAGCTTAATGACGAAGCCGGTTTGAAAGCGGCCGGTATTACCCCGGTTACTAAAACGCAGGTACTTGATCTGTTGAAAGATCTGCCAACCGTTTATCCGCATGATAAAGCCGAAGGTTTGGCTTTACTTCCGGGTAATATACTTGCTATATCTAATGATGACGACTTCGGTGTTATTGACAATGGTAAGAATGGTTTTGCAGCTAAAATTTTGCCTGCTACCAACACTGTCGACCGTAACAGGATCTATTTTGTAAAGCTTAAATAACAGCCCGTAAAATCAAAATATTGCTAAGCCTTCCGGTTATACCGGAGGGCTTTTTTATTGCTGACAGTAGGGATGGTGTGTGGAGGAACCACTTGGGTTAAAAACTTATTTTATTGTTAAAATAACATTTATTGAATAGTTCGATTTTAACAATGGCAGATATTATTTTATCATCTAAACGATAAAATCTTGGCCTGTTATTGATTTTTTATTTTTTAATTGTTTGATAATTAGATTTTTATAAAGTTATTTGCCGTTTTTTTTATTGTGTTAAATTAGTACAAAAAACCACTCATATTGTATTACAATCGATTGTAACACGGAAGCTACATTTACTTAGCATAAAATCATATCTCAATAATTGTCAAAAAGTGATTTTATGTAACAAACCAATTTTAACAATTTAAAGTAAAATGTATGAGAGGAAAACTACACATCAAAAACGTTGTGGCCTTCATCTGTTTAAACTTATCGCTTGCGCTGATAAGTTTTTCAGGTTATGCTCAAAGTAAACAGGTAACCGGAAAAATCACCGGCTCAGATAACGGGCTGCCTTTACCGGGTGTTACCGTTAAGGTAAAAGGAGGCACACAAGCCGTAGGTTCAAAACCTGATGGTACTTACGCAATAACCGCCGGCAGCAACGAAACACTTGTTTTTAGCTTTATTGGTTTCACAAATCAGGAGGTTGCGATAAATGGGAGATCGGTTATAAACGTATCATTAGTGCCCGACAATAAAACCCTTACCGAGGTTGTAGTTGTGGGTTATGGTACCACCAAACGTAAAGATTTAACAGGTTCGGTGAGTTCGGTTACGGCAGATCAAATTGCTAAAGTTCCTGTTACTGCGCTTGATCAGGCTTTACAAGGCCGTTCGTCGGGCGTACAGGTTACCAATAATGATGGCGCGCCGGGCGGTGGCGTTAGCGTACAGATCAGGGGTATTGGTAGTTTGGGCAATAATGATCCTTTATATGTAGTGGATGGTTACCCTATTACAGGCGGCCTGAACAATATCAACCCAAATGATATTGCTTCAATGGATGTGTTGAAAGATGCATCGGCTACTGCTATTTATGGTGTAAGGGCATCAAACGGTGTTGTTATCATCACAACCAAAAAAGGAAAAAAAGACGGCGTGCAGGTGTCATTAGATGCTTATGCTTCATTGCAGTCTGAACCTAAAAAATATAAAGTACTTAACGCGCAACAGTGGGCTACCCTGGCAAATGAAGTGCACGCTGCCGAAGGCTTTACTGAACTGCCTGAATGGAGTAATCCTTCAGCTTTGCATAATGTGGATTGGCAGGATGCCGTATACCGTCAGGGCTTGAAACAAGATTATAACCTTGCCATCCGTGGGGGAAATGATAAAATTCAATCAGCTTTTTCAGCAGGTTATTATGATCAGAAAGGTATTGTACTTGGTTCGTTCTTTAAAAGGATCAACCTGGGTATGAATATCGATTACAATATCAGCAGCTGGTTAAAATCATCAACAAGTGCTAAATTCTCAAGGCAAAATACCAAAAATCCATTCGGAACAGGTTCGTTGGCGCAATTGAGTGAGTTGATCCCAACGCTTGATGGCGGTAATAAACTTACCAGCGAAATTAAAGATTCAAAAGGTAATTATGGTTTCTTTAACCCGGTAAACATCTACACCAAAAGCTGGAATAACCCTGTTTATTCTATCGAAACACAGGATATCAAAAACTTACAGAACTACTTCTTAGGTTCAACATCGTTGGAGGCAACAATATTTGACGGGTTGAAAATCAAAAGTAATTTAGGTATCAACACCAGTGATTTTTCCGGTTATTATTTTCAGCCTGAAGATAACAGGTCAAGCGAGCAATATAATTTAGGTGGTGCAAATCAGCTGAGCGTTTACTCGCAAAATGCAAGCAATACATTTGAGTGGCTTTGGGAAAATACTATATCGTATAGCAAAACATTTGGCAAACATGCTATTGATTTTGTAGGTGGTGTATCTGAGCAGGAAAACACCGGCAGGCAGATTGGTGGCAGCGGTAATAACCTGCCAAGTAACTCCATCAGAGATTTAAGCCAGGTGCAAAATCTTGTTGCTTACGGCGGTCAGCAAACCTACTCGCTGGCATCACAGTTTGCAAGGTTAAACTATAAGTTTGCCGATAAATATTTGCTTACAGCTACTGTAAGGCGCGATGGTTCATCTAAATTTTACACCGGCCATAAATACGGTACTTTCCCTTCTGGTTCAGTAGCCTGGAAAGCTAAAGAGGAATCGTTTTTGAAGGATGTTAACTGGCTTTCTGATTTGAAATTCCGTGGCAGCTATGGTATGGTTGGTAATCAGTCAAGCATTGGCCTGTTCCAGTATTTAGCTCGTTACACCTCTGGTGGTCCGGCTACTTCGGGTTCAAACGTTGGTTATCCTTTTGGCAAAATCTATCAGAGCGGGTTAGCACTTACCAACCTTGATAACGTTAACTTAAAATGGGAAACATCCAAACAAACCGATGTCGGTATGGATATCGCTTTCCTGAACAACAGCTTAACCTTAACGGTTGATTATTATAAAAAAGACTCGAAAGATTTCTTGTTAAACCTGCTTACTCCTGCACAAACCGGCTTTACATCGGCAACACAAAATGCCGGCAGTATTAGCAATAAAGGCTTTGAGTTTGCTTTAAACTACAGGCATACCATCAGAGATTTTAATTACGGCTTAGGGCTAAACATCACTACCGTAAGCAACAAGTTGGTTAGCATAAATAAGAACACTCAATTTATTACCAACCTGGTTAACCTGCCGCTTCCGGCAAATGGCTGGTCAACATTTAGCGAAACCAATATCGGTCAGCCGGTAGGTGAGTTTTATGGTTACCAATCATTGGGCATATTCCAAAACCAGGCCGAGATTGACGCGCTGAATGCAAAATCGCCTACAGGCCACTACCAGGTAGCTACTACCCAACCTGGTGATCGTAAGTTCAAAGATATCAACGGCGACGGCCAGATCACGGCTGATGACCGTACCAGTTTAGGAAGCCCGATCCCTAAATTTTATGGAGGCTTCAATATCGACCTTTCATACAAAGCCTTTGATTTTAACGCGTTCTTTTACGGCAGCTATGGCAATAAAATCTTCAATTACCAGGAGCGTAACCTGGAAAGCTTCCAGGCGCCGGGCTTTGTTGGAGTTGAAAACGTTAGCCAGCAGTATTATGAAAACCGCTGGACGCCAACTAACCCGTCAAATCGTTTTGCAAGGGCTACCTACAATGATGACGTTAGCGCAAATAACGTTGCATCAAGCGTTTATGTTGAAAACGGCAGTTACCTGCGTTTAAGAAACGTTACATTCGGTTATACACTACCTGCGGCACTTACCAAAAAAATGAGTGTTACCAAAATAAGGTTTTATATAGCGGCTCAAAACCTGTTCACCATTACCAAGTACACCGGTCTTGATCCGGAAATAGGGCAGGCCACCGGTACCGATCCAATTACGGGCGCTACTATTACCAACCCAACAGGTTCAGGTATCGATTTAGGTACTTACCCTTCATCAAAGTTTTACACCTTAGGTTTAAATGTAACTTTCTAATTCAACATTTAACATAACAGTAAAGAAATGAAATTCAACAAGAAATATATATACGTACTTTCAGTTGGACTGGCAGTATTGCTTCCATTAAGCTGTAAGAAAAACTTTCTGGATCAAACCGATTCGCAGCATCCTACGGCGACAACTTTGTTTGATAAGCCTGCTGATGGCATAGCCCTTGTAAATGCAATCTATGATACCTATCAAAATGCCGACCTTTTAAAGAAATCACTTTGGTATTACGCAAATTTCCAATCGCATGATTTTTTCAACTGGGGTAACGACAGGTTTTATAATACCTATGCAATCCCATCAACCTTCGGCGCTATTGAGGTTTTCTGGACACGTGCCTATGTTGGTATAGCCCGTGCAAACTCGGCGCTGCCTATCATTGCAAAAATGAAGGCTGACGGTGTATTGACCGCCGCCCTTGCAGACAGGCTTACCGGTGAAATTTACTTTTTACGCGGTATGACCTACTATTACCTGGCGGCAAGCTTTGGTGGCGTTCCGTTAGAGTTAAAAGACGGCACCAACCAGGGTTTAACACCAAGAAGTACCCAGGATCAGGTATTTACCCAGGTAGTGTCTGACCTGACAGCTGCAGCTGGTTTGTTGCCATGGAAAGAAGCATTGGCAGATTCTGAAAAAGGCCGTGCTACCAAGGGTGCCGCCTTAGGTTATTTGGGTGCGGCGCAAATGTGGCTTAAAAAATATGCTGATGCTTTAGCTTCATATAATCAGCTAACCGGTAAGTATACGCTATTGCCCAACTTTATCGATGTACATGAATACGATAAGCAAAATAATGACGAGTCGCTTTTTGAAGTACAGTTTGATGTTGCCGGTACTCAAAGCTGGGGCGCAAGTAACGAGGTAGCCTGGATCAGCACCTTTGGTATGCCCGAAGAAGTAACCAACTTTGGTTATGATTACGCCAACTCGGCTTTAGCAAGTTCATTTCAGGATGGCGATTTGCGTAGGGTGGCAACTGTAATTGGCCCTGGTGACGAAAATCCAAGCCCTGGTATCAAAGCCCGTGGGGGTATTAAATCATATCCACTGGTTATATCTGGATTTGCCAGTACCGACCCGGCTATAAAGGCAAAATATACCGGCGATGACGGAAAGATCATTAACACTTGTGGTACAAAAACACGTCCATGGGTTGGTTCTGATAATACGCAGTTAAGAACCGGTTATTATAATGAAAAGTTTTGGCGTGATCCTACATTGGTGGGTAACTCTGGGGATCAAACCATATTTGGCGCTCAAAACCAGACCCTGTTACGTTTTGGTGAGGTATTACTAAGTAAAGCTGAATGCCAGGCGCGTACAGGCGATGCTGCAGGTGCTTTGGCTACGCTGAAACAAGTTCGCGACCGTGCTTTTGGCGGTTCGGCCCCTTTAATTTTTATTAGTGATGGCAAAGTGGTTACCGATCCTTTACAAATGGTTTACAGTGAATACAGGCACGAACTATCCGGCGAATACTCAACTTTTTATGATTTAAGAAGAGCCGGTGTAGCGACAGATTTTGTGAAGAACGTATACGGTATAACTATACCTACCGGCAGGGAGTTGTATCCAATCCCTCAGTTTGAGATAGGGCTTAATCCTAATTTGACTCAAAACCCAGGTTATTAATAAGGCCTGATTTAAGAAAGCGGGTTTCTTCCAACCGGAAGAAACCCGCTTTGTATTTTAAGCTTTGCTGATGAGGATAGTTAATAGCAGTTGATTGGACGGTAATGGAGCCTAAGATGTTGTAAATTAGATCAGAAGATGCCAGTAAAAATTAAATCAGGTATTGATAAAATATTATTCGTAATCGATTGCGTAAATTAATTATCTTGCGTTACAAATGTGAGGCTGACATTATCATTCGCCTCAACCAATAAACCATATTATAATTCAAAACCAATGCATTGCTTTAATCAATCTCCTAAACTCCCCAGCCGGAAAAAGTTTTGGATAGCTTGCGTGTGCTTGTTGGGTTGCCAGCAACTCATGGCGCAAAACGCTGTACCTCTTAATGATCTCTCTTTTTTCGATAATCCATCATCAAACTGGAAGGTAGCGGCCAATGGACAAGCCGATATCACGCAGGATGAAGTATTAACTACAAAAGATGGCAACGGGATACTGGTAAACCAGCCCGGTAAAAAGGGCGCAAAAGACCTGTTTACAAAAACGGTTTATGGTGATGCTGATCTTGAGCTTGATTATATGATGGCCAAAGGCTCTAACTCAGGTATCTATCTGCAGGGGCGTTATGAAATTCAGCTACTGGATAGCTGGGGAACAGTAAACCCAAAATCGGGAGATAATGGCGGTATTTATGAACGTTGGGACGATAGTAAACCAGAGGGGCAGCAAGGTTACGACGGTCATGCGCCACGGCAAAACGCCAGCCGCGCGCCGGGTTTATGGCAGCATATAAAAATTTCGTTCCAGGCACCTCGCTTTGATGGTAATGGCCAAAAGATCAGCAATGCTAAAGTACTTTATGTTTGGTTAAATGGCGTTTTGATTCAGGACAATGTGGAGCTTGCCGGGCCAACTCGTGGGGCTTTTGATAATAAGGAAGCAGCAACTGGTCCGCTGCGTTTACAGGGCGATCATGGGCCGGTAGCTTTCCGTAACATCAGGATCACCAATTACGATAGGCCGCATCCAACGCTTTCAAACCTCAAATATTGGGTTTATAAAGGCGGTGAAATAGCAGGCGATAGTTATAAAAAACTGAAACCTGAATCTGAAGGAACTTCGCCTGTATTATCATCAAACCAAAGCAAGCTTAATAATGATTTTTTAATTCGTTACACAGGTAATATCCAGATTAAAGAAGCGGGTGAGTACGCTTTTAAACTGAGCGTACCCGGTGGAAAGGGCGTATTTCGTGTTGGTGGCGCTGACGCGGTTGCTTTAACAGAAAATAGGGGCGAGGGGAAAATTCAATTGCAACCCGGGGATCATCCATTTGAACTACTCTATTCAAAAAACGTAGACTGGGCTAAACCGGCATTAGGGCTTACTGTAGCAGGCCCTGGTATACGTGAGTATCTGCTAAGCGATGCTAATGTAAGTAACAATGATCCTGTTGATCCTATATTGATTAATGCTACATCAAATACCATTTTGCGTAGTTTCTCCGATTTGCCGGGTGGTATCAGGGTTACACATGGCGTAAATGTGGGCAGTCCCGAGCTGTTACATTATACTTATGATTTGGATAAGGGAATGATCGTGGAGATCTGGCGCGGCGGCTTTTTAGATGCAACACCGATGTGGCATGACAGGGGCGATGGTTCATCGCGTCCTGCCGGCTCGGTTCAATATCTCGGTAAACCGGTGCCTGCCATTGAAAAGCTGAGCGATGCAAATGCCGCCTGGGCATTGGATACTGTCGGCACGGGATACAGGCCTAAAGGTTATGTTTTAAACGCCGATGATGTTCCTGCATTTAAATACAACATTTATGGCACTTCGGTAACTGATGCCAGCAGTGTGATGGATAAAGGACAGGGCATTCACCGGGAAGTAACCCTTGCAAATGCTGTTGATGGCCTGTTTTATCACCTCGCTTCAGGAAACATCGAAGCACTTGGCAACGGATTGTATGCCATTGATGATAAATCCTACTATATCCGTATTGATGACGCGGCGGGAGTAAAAGCGGTTGTTCGTGATGCAGGAGGGAAGCAGGAACTTATCATTCCCATCCAAAAGAAATTAACCTATTCTATCATTTTTTAAGCTGCCCACATCATGAACAATACATTAAAACAAATGATAAACAGGGGCGTACTGCTTTTTACACTTGTAATTACAGCGCTGTTAAGCGATATCAAAAATACTTTAGCCCAGGCCGAATCGCCTAAAGAGGATGATTTTTTCAAGATCATGAAAGTGCCGGCACCCGAAGGTACTATACTGGAGGTTGGCGGTTTGTGCACTTTGCCTAACGGTACTTTGGCGGTAACCACCCGCCGTGGTGATATTTTTATGGTCGAAAATCCAACCGGCCAACATCCGTTCTTCCGCAAGTTTGCTTCGGGTTTGCATGAGGTGTTGGGTGCAGCCTGGAAGGATGGTGCTTTATACGTTGTTCAGCGTGGCGAGCTTACCAAGCTGGTTGATACCAATATGGACGGCAAAGCCGATGTTTTTGAAACTATCTATGCGTGGCCCTTATCCGGTAATTACCATGAATACAGCTTTGGCCCTAAAATAGCGCCGGATGGTTCGTTTTTTGTTACCCTGAACCTCGGCTTTCCGCCAGATTGGTGGCATCCGAAAAGCTTTGTGCCATGGCGCGGCTGGGCTTTAAATATCAAGGAAGATGGCACCGTTACACCTTGGGCGGCGGGTTTCCGTTCGCCATGCGGTATCAGTATGATTGATGGCGAACTTTGGTATGCCGATAACCAGGGCGATTGGGTTGGCTCTGGTAGTATCATGCCAATTAAAAAAGGTGCCTTTATGGGACACCCCTCAAGTTTGGTTTGGACAGGTTTGCCTAACTCTCCATTAAAATTAACTTCCGAACAGTTCTTCGCCAAAAATAACCCACGGATTGAGTTTGATAAAAGCGGGCAACCGGTTAAACCGCAGGATGTAGTGAATGAAAAATTTAAAACCGAATTTGAGGCTAAAAAAGAATTTCCTGAATTGCAGTTACCAGCCGTTTGGTTGCCGCATGGTATATTGGGTATTTCCAATTCCGAGATTGTTAAAATTCCGGAAGGCGCGTTTGGCCCTTTTGCCGGTCAGTTGCTGATCTGCGATCAGGGTCAAAGTATGGTAGACAGAATCTTTTTAGAGAAAGTTAATGGCGAATATCAGGGTGCAGCCTGGGCTTTCAGAAGCGGTTTTCAATCGGGCATTGTAAGGCTGGCCTGGTTACCTGATGGTTCATTAGCCGCAGGCGAAACCAACCGCGGCTGGGGATCGGCAGGGGAGGCTACTATGGGTTTACAGCGTTTGGTATGGAATAATAAAGTTCCGTTTGAGATGCGCGCCATCCGTGCCATGCCCGATGGTTTTGAGATAGAGTTTACCAAGCCGGTTGATAAAAAAGTGGCTGAAGATATAGCCTCATACTCAGTTGAAAGTTATATCTATAAATATCATGGTGTATATGGCAGTCCGCCGGTAAATACCGAAAAATGCCCTATAGCTGGTGTTAAAGTATCTGAAGATGGTTTAAAAGCCCGCCTTATCGTAAATAACCTCCGGAAATATTATATCCACACCATCACGCTTGCTGCCATTCGTGATAAGGAAAATTATTTCAACCTTGTGCATCCAACGGCATATTATACATTGAATAATATCCCCGAAGGGCAAAAGCTTTCAATGAGCGAGGTAAGTACCGTAAACTCTGCTAAGGCGGTTTCGGCAGAGCTTAAAAGAGGTGTAGCAGGTAAAAAAGGAGTAGCGGCGAAACCCGTTTTGCCGGTTAATGCAATTCCTACCTATGCAGAAATACAGCCAATCCTGCTAAAAAACACCTGCCTTTCATGTCATAACGCTACCAAAAGGCAGGTAGGCCCCGCGTACGTAGATGTAGCCAAGCGGAAATACAGTGTAGCTGAGCTGATCCAGCTGATCCATAATCCTAAACCGGAACATTGGCCTGATTATTCAACACCGATGCCGCCCATGCCGCAGGTGCCTAAGGACGAAGCCCGGAAGATAGCTTTATGGATTAAATCGCTGGCTAAATAGTAGGGAAGCTTAAAGCTGAAGGCCGAAAGCCTAAAGCAAATGGTTAATTATCGTTTGATATTAATGTTTTATATAAAGTTCAATGAAACACAAAATTATTTTCACCGCTTTATTAGCAGGTAGTTCAATAGCTACATTTGCGCAGCAAAATGCAAAGCCGGAAGATACCGAGATTTGGTCGCCGGTGCCTGCCGTGGTTACACCGGGTAAAGCTTTGGGAGATGCCCCGTCTGACGCTGTTGTTTTGTTTGATGGCAAAAATCTTGATGAATGGGTAGCCACAAATGATTCCACAGCAAGCCATAAATGGAATGTGTTGGATAAAATAATCACCGTTGATAAAAGCGCGGGGGATATTCAAACCAAACGCAAGTTCATGGATTTTCAGTTGCATATAGAATACCGCATCCCGTCAAACATTACCGGCAGCGGCCAGGCACGTGGTAATAGCGGTATTTTTCTGGCAGCCCTGCCCTGGGGAGCGGGTGGTTACGAATTGCAGGTTCTGGACAATTACAACAATAAAACCTATGTTAATGGGCAAGTGGGTAGTTTGTATAAACAGGCAATTCCACTGGCTAATGCCTGCCGCAAACCTGGCGAATGGCAAACTTATGATGTGATTTGGACAGCCCCGCGTTTTAACGAAGATGGTTCGTTAAAATCGGCAGCACGCGCTACCGTACTTCATAATGGCGTGCTGGTTCAAAGCAATACTTCATTAATAGGAGATACCCCGTATATCGGTAAACCCGAATACCGTAAACATGGTGCCTCGCCAATTAAACTCCAAGCCCATGGTGATAAAAGCGAGCCAATTAGTTATCGTAATATTTGGGTAAGGGAATTATAAAAGGAAGAAAATATGTCATTGCGAGCGAAGCGTGGCAACCGCATGCTATACAGAGCGGATTTGCTTCCGTGCGATTGCTTCGTTCCTCGCAATGACATGTTTTTTTAACCTTAACTTTTCGCCACTTTCTTTCCTTCAATGTTGGGCAATAAACCCGTGAAAATGCCTATCAGTGGCAAATAGGCGCAGATCTTAAATACATAATTAATGCTGGTCATATCCGCAACTTTACCCAATACTGCCGAGCCTAAGCCACCCATCCCAAAGGCCAGACCAAAGAATAAACCCGCTATTAATCCAACTTTTCCTGGTACCAGTTCTGTGGCATAAACTAAAATTGCCGAAAACGCCGATGAAAGGATCAGGCCGATAAATACTGATAAAACGCCGGTCCAAAACAGGGATACGTAGGGCAGGAGCATGGTAAATGGAGCTACACCCAATATCGAGATCCAGATGATATATTTACGGCCAAAACGATCGCCAAGCGGTCCACCAAAAAGCGTTCCTGCAGCTACCGAACCTAAAAACAGGAACAAATAAATTTGAGACTGCTGGATACTCAAATGAAATTTATTGATCAGGAAAAAGGTGTAATAGCTGGTGATGCTGGCCAGGTAAAAATATTTGGAGAAGATAAGTACCAGTAAAACCCCCAATGAAAATACTACCCGCCTTTTTGATAGATTTAGTGGTGAGACTTCATTAGCATTTTTGTTTTTGGCTTTAAGGCTTAAATGCTCGGCGTACCATTTAGCTATACGCAGTAAAACCATGATTCCGGCAAGGGCGATAAGGCAAAACCAAATCACATTTGATTGTCCGTAAGGGATTACAATAAGAGCTGCCAGCAGCGGGCCGACAGCGCTGCCAGCGTTGCCGCCCAGCTGGAAAATAGATTGTGCCAGCCCCTTTTTACCCCCGGATGCCAAATACGCAACTCTTGATGATTCCGGATGAAATATGGATGACCCTATGCCGATAAGACTAACGGCTATTAGCATGATATAAAAGCTGCCTGCGAAAGAGGCCAGCAACAAGCCTGATAGCGTAAAACCCATGCCCATGGCTAATGAGTAAGGCTTTGGTTTTTTATCGGTATAAAGCCCCACAAAGGGTTGTAAAATAGACGCTGTAATTTGATAGGTGAAGGTAATAAGCCCTATTTGAGTGAAATTTAGGCTGAAACGCTGCTTGATAAGCGGATATATGGATGGTATAACCGATTGCAGCATGTCGTTAATAAAATGAGCCAGACTTATGGTAAACAAAATTGAATACACAGTTTGCTGAACCAGTTTTTTAGGCTCGGTGGTAGTAATTGTTGGCGATGT
The DNA here is from genome assembly GCF_003351025.1 of Mucilaginibacter endophyticus. Lineage (GTDB taxonomy): Bacteria > Bacteroidota > Bacteroidia > Sphingobacteriales > Sphingobacteriaceae > Mucilaginibacter > Mucilaginibacter endophyticus. The sequence continues at coordinate 1,692,388 of NZ_QPCG01000001.1, forward strand.
AGATTCCATTTAGTGATAGATTAAATTATAAAACATTATAACATCAGATGAATTTAATGAAAATTTTTAATGTTGATGAATTTCAATGACTGTATTCCAGGCCTGTTTTGAATCGCAATCGAGAATGTTTCTCAGGAGCCTTTCGTGAAGGTGTTGTGTTTCGATAAAGCTGCGTGTATCTGGGTGGATTTCGGTGAACCAGTTTTTTAAATGGACGGCTGCAGTCTTATACAAATCGCTCAGGATCTCGTTTTTTGACGCTTCCGCAATAGCTATGTGAAATTTAACGTCGGCATCAATACATTCTTCCAATAGCCCGGCCTCGGCAGTTCTTTTCCGGGTTTCCAAATGGCTTTTCATGGTAAATATATCCTTCTGTGAACGGTTTATAGCTGCTTTTTCGGCTATTTTCATCTCCAGTAACTGCCTTACCTCATCAAGGTCCTGTGAGCGGGCGCGTTTTATACGGGCTTCCATAGGTTCCGGATTGGCGGTTGCGCTCTCCACAAAGGTTCCCGCGCCCTGCTGGATCCTGAGCAGGCCCGATTGTACCAGACTTTTTGTTGCCTCGCGGATGCTTGAGCGGCCAACACCAAACTCGGCCATAAGCTCGGGCTCGGTAGGTAATTTATCATTTATTTGATATCTGCCATCAGCTATCTGCTCCTTCAGTTTCTCAGCAATCTCCTCAGCCAGCGACTTTTTAATAATCTTACTCATTTGTAAATCATCAGATGAATTGCAAAGGTATAAGTTTGTTTGAAAAATAAAAGTTTTTTTGGGCTAAAATCTATTTGTGAAAAAATAGTACCAATTAGTAACCGATGTTTTCTAAAGCATTAATATATATTTAAATTTAGCTTAACATTCGTGCCGTTACTTTGATGCCATAAAAATACCCCTTGTGAAACAATATTCGGATGCACAACTTCTACTTGAACTGCAGGGCGGTAACGATGGGGCATTCAGGGAAATTTATGAGCGTTATGCTGACAAATTAATTGCCTTCGCATTAAAGAAAACTCAAAACGAGGATGAAGCGATGGATATGGTACAGGAGTTGTTCCTTTCCATATGGAAAAATCGTGATACCATCCAGGTAAATGGCGCGCTTGAGGCTTACCTTATGGTTTCTGTTAATTACATGAGCTATAAATGGTATAAAAAGCAAAGTACAAAGCCCCGCTCGTTAGATGATGTTTCCGAATTGCAGGAAACTTACGAACACAGTATCGATCAAAAACTTTCCCTTGCCGAATTACACCTGTTGATAAACCGGGAAATAGAAGATATGCCCGAAAAGATGCGACAGGTTTACCTGTGCAGCCGTGAGCAGGATATGACCGGGCCGCAAATTGCCGAATTTTTAGGCTTATCGCACCAAACCGTACGCAACCAGATCAGCAATGCTTTAAGCAGACTGAAAAAGTCTGTTCAGAAATATTACGATGTTATCCCTTTTGATAATTACAGCAGATTTTTGCTGCTGATAATTTTTTTCAAAAAGTTATAGTACACTCTCCCATGTTCGGTCACTTAACAAGTATAAAGCCCCTGTTAGGTGAATCAAAAAGAAATAAAAAGATTACTCGATAAGTTTAAAGCCGGTAAATGTACCGACGAGGAATTGCAGCTTTTACAGCAAATGATGCATGAACTTGATGCGGACACTACTACCGGTAACAATATTAAAACCCTGAAGCAACCGCTTTGGGAGCGTATAGAAAAACAAACCATAGCTAAAGGCAAGGTCCGCAGGTTAAATACTACATGGTTAAAAGTTGCAGCGGCGGTTTTAATGGCCGTGTGTGCAGGCCTATTCTATTCAAAAATAGCTACCCATAAAGGTGAGCAGATTGCCTACCAGGTAATCACAGCACCCAAAGGCAGTATGAAACAGATCATGTTGCCCGATAGCACAACTGTACAGCTAAACGCGGGTACATCATTAAAATTTCCTATTAGTTTCAGTGATTCAAAAAGAGAAGTAACGCTTATTAACGGCGAGGCATTTTTTGATGTGAAGCATGATGTGAAGCGGCCATTCATGGTGCATACGGCTAAGGTTACTACACAGGTATTAGGTACATCATTCAATATCAAATTTTATAAAGAGCTGCCCGATCTGCAGGTTTATGTGAATAGTGGTAAGGTAGAGGTGCATGATCTGCACCATACATTGGGTTTTTATACTCCTCGTCAGCAGTTAACCTATAACAAACAGCATGAAAGCTTTACGCGGCAGGAGCTAACAGCCGATCATTCCCTGAGCTGGATGCATGATGAGCTGATACTTGACAATACATCATTTAAGGAGATTACGGTTTACCTGCAAAACCGCTATAGTGTGAACTTTAAATACAATGAAAAGCGCCTGGCGCAGCAGCACTACTCGGTTAGGTTTTCAAATAAGCTGAATATCAGGCAAGTGCTGGATATACTTCAGTTTATTGACGGTCGAAAGTATAAGTTAAACGGAGATACAGTAAATATTAAATAACAATATCAAAGGAAAACCAATGCCTGCTCCAACAGGCACTGGCTCAATTAAGTGTAGCTGCCAAAACTAAAAGCCAACAGGCAGTTACTAATCACTTTAAAAACAAATGTATGGAAAAATCTTTAACCCGGATTTCAAGAAGATTAATCTCAGCAATTTTATTGCTGGTAACAACCCTGACGGCATTATTGCCCGTTCACGCCTTCGCCGAGCGTAGCGTGTCGCTGATGGATCAGCCGGTAACCGTAAAGTTTGCCGATGAAACCATGGACTCATCGCTCGAGAAACTCAAAAAAGCGGTAAACACCGTTGCATTTAACTACAAGATGGATGATGTGGCCGCGGTAAAAGTAAAGGCAAATTCATTTGTTAACAAGCCATTAAAAGATGTGCTAAACGCTTTAACTGCCAATACACAATTGGAGTACCGCGAAAAGTACGGCACTATTATCATCTCGCATAAAAAGGTGGTACGTGCACCCGAAAAAATTACGGTAACCGGTTCGGTGACCGACAAGGATGGTCCGCTTGCCGGAGTAGCTGTACGCAGCAAAACCTCAACTGCTGCTACCTCTACCGACGTTAATGGTAATTTTAAAATTACTGTCGAAAAAGGTGAAGTGTTGGTATTCAGCTTTATCGGTTATAAAAGCCGTGAAGCTGTTGCCGGCCAGTCGCCGCTTAACATTACTTTGGAGGCTGATGTTACCGGTCTTAACGCTGTTGTAGTAGTAGGTTACGGTACGCAGAAAAATACCGATGTAACCGGTTCGGTAGGTTCATTAAAAGTAACCAATGTTAAAGATCGCTCGGTAGGTTCGGTTACCGAAATGCTGCAGGGACAAATTGCCGGCGTTACTGTTTTGAACGAAGGTGGTGACCCAACTTCTGGCCCAAGCATCAGGTTACGTGGCCAAAGCTCTTTCAATAATGAAGGTCCGCTGATGGTTGTTGATGGTACTATTTATAACGGCGGCCCTATCGATCCTTCGGATATCGAATCTATCGACGTATTGAAAGACTCTTATGCAGCTATCTATGGTGCTAAAGCTGCCGGTGGTGTAATATTGATCACTACAAAACGTGGTAAACAAGGTAAAACTAACCTTGACATTACTGCTAAAGGCGGCGTACAAAATGCCTTGAAAATATTACAGGCTTTAAATGCAGCTGATTATGCGGATGCTATAAACACTGCTTATGATAACGCGGGCAAAACCCGTTTACCTGCATTTGATGGTACTGTAAACCCAGACTCTCGTGTAACACGCACCAACTGGACAGACGCTTTGTTCAGAACAGGTTATATCCAGGATTATAACATGAACATCAGCGGTGGTACAGAAAAATCTAACTTTTATGTATCAGGTGGCTACCGTAAAAACGATGCTATCCTGTTAAACACCAATGCTATCCGTTATAACTTTCGCGTAAACTCTGATCACCAAATCAATAACTGGTTGAAGATTGGTGAGAGTATGTCATACTCTTATAACAATGGTCAGGGTGCTAACACTACCAGCGCCTATACCGGTGCTATCTTATCAGCTATTTTTTATCCGCCTAATGCTTCTATCTACAATGCCGATGGCAGCTTTGGTGGTGTGCCAGCCCAGTATGCAGGTTCTTATGGCGACGTTATTAACCCTGTTGCCTATTTAAAACGTTTGGATAACAGCGATGCTGTAAACAGCTTCAATATCAATCCTTATGTTGAAATAAACCTGATCAAGGGTTTGAAATTTCGTTCGAACCTTGGCATAACCAAAAACCTGGAGACTATCAAAAACTTCAGCACAAGGGTTTTGGAGCCAGGAAAGAAATTCTTTGATAACTTCCTGTTCCAGGAGCAATATAATTCCCGCACTATCCTTGCCGAGCAAACTTTAAACTACGACAGAACTTTTGGTAATCACCACGTAAGTGCTTTGGCAGGTTACACCTACCAGAATGATACCCAGGAGTTTTTTAGCGTAAATACTGATAATTATCTGAGCGAAGATCCTGCTTATCGTTACATCATCAACGGTAGCCTTAACCCAACCGGTGTGCCCTTGCAGGGTAACAAAAACGAATCTGCTTTGATCTCGTACCTTGGCAGGATCGGTTATGACTATGCAGGCAAATACTTCATCAACGGCATTATTCGTCGTGATGCTACTTCATTATTGACAAGTAAAAACCGTACTGAGGTTTATCCGGGTGTATCTGCAGGCTGGTTAATCAGCAAGGAATCATTTTTCCCTACAGATGCATTGGTGTCATTTGCTAAGTTAAGGGCAAGTTATGGCCAGTCGGGTAACCTTGCAGGTTTACCAAGCTTCCCAACTTCGGTTTCTTTAACTAAAACTGCAGGTTATTTAGGTAGCCCGGCTGCTGCTATCACCGGTTCAGCTGTTGATGGTTTAGCTAACCTTGACCTTAAATGGGAAAAAGCAACTCAAACCGATATCGGTGTTGACTTAGGTTTGCTGAACGGCAAAATCAATGTTACTGCTGATGTGTTTCAGAAAAGAAATACCCGTTTCCTGTTCCAGCCGCCGGTTGCTGCTGTTTACGGTGTGTCAAATCCTCCGTTTGTTAATGGTGGTCAAATCACAAACAGGGGTATTGAGTTAGCGGTTAAATACCAGGGCGCTGTTGGTGAATTCCGCTATAACCTGGCAGCTAACGGATCATACATCAAAAACAAAATTGATAACATACTTCCAGGCCAGCAAACCATCCTTTCTGGTCCAACAGTAAGGGATAACCTGGTGCCTGTATGGTTGCAGCAAGGTTACTCATTGTATTCTTTCTTCGGTTTAAAAACAGCCGGCTTGTTCCAATCTCAGGATGAAGTGAACAACTATAAAGATGCTTCAGGCAATCTGATCCAACCAAACGCTAAAGCAGGCGATATTAAATTCCAGGACCTTAACCACGATGGTAAAATTACCGAGGCTGATAAAACTTACCTGGGTACGCCATTTCCTAAATTCAGCTATGGTTTTACCGCAAACTTTAGCTACGGTCCGTTTGATATGAGCGTGTTTTTACAGGGGATTGCAGGTAATAAGCTTTTTAATGCCGTTAAATACACCGGTTTAAACGCATCTATCCAAAACTATAACCTGCTGGCCGATGCTAAAAACGCATGGAGCCCAACTCATACCAATACCAATATCCCACGTTTATCTGCAAGTGATGCAAACGGCAACTTTGGTAACGTATCTGACTTTTATGTTGAGAATGGCTCGTACATGCGCATCAAAAACGTAACCCTTGGCTACACGTTGCCAAAAGCATTGATGACTAAGATTGGTGTACGTAGTGCCCGCATTTTTGCCAACGCGCAAAACCTGGCCACATTTACTAAATACACAGGTCTTGACCCGGAAGTTGGTATCAACCAAAACGGTGTTGATTTGGGCTTGTACCCACAGGCAAGGATTATTTTAATAGGTGTTAACGTAGGCTTATAAAAAATCAGGAACCACAATTAAGAAGATACAGAGATGAAATTCAAAAATATAATTAGCAAAGGCTTAATGGGTGTAATGGTTATAGCACTGGCCCAAAGCTGTAAAAAAGGCACTTTAGATAATATTAAACCAACCGGCACTCCAACCAGTACTAACTTCTGGAAAACAGCCGACGATGCGCAGGCGGCTGCCAATGGTTTATATGAGAAACAAAGTAACAGCGAAGACCTTTATGGTCGCGGTTTCTTTTGGTTTATTAATGCCAGCGATGATATGGTTGTAGGCCGTACATCTGCCGACAGGGAAAATATCAAAAACTTTATTTGTACAGGTAATGAAAGCAGTATCTACGCGCCATGGCAGCTTCACTTCGTAGTGATGAAACGTGCCAATGACGTAATCAACAACGTGCCGAATATCAATATGGATGCAGCTACCAAAAACTTTATTTTGGGCCAGGCTTACTTTATTCATGCGGTAATGCACCTTGAAATTGCGGATTTATATGGTTCGGACAAACAAGGCGCGCCTTTGCAAAACCGCACTAATGCTTTGGCTTTCCCAGCCCAGTTAGCTTCAGTAAAAGATAACTATGCTTATATTGAGGCCGATTTGAAAAAGGCAGCTTCTTTATTGCCTTATTTCGATAAACTGGGTACTGCTGATTATGGTCGCGCGCATAAAACTGCTGCCTATGCTTACCTGGCTAAAACCTATCTGCATGCAAAAGATTATGCCAATGCTGAAAAATATGCGGATTCAGTTATCCTGAGTGGTAAACATGCACTGTTAAACAATTATGCCGATGTATTCAAGATTGCTAATAACTATAGCTCTGAGTATATCTGGTCGGTAGCAAGTAACCTGAATGGTCAAAGCATTTTGCCAGGGGCTATGTTGGAAAATAAAGGCTGGGGTTTATATAATGGCTTCGGTTATTACCAGCCAACAAAAGAATTGGTTGATGAGTTTGAGGCAGGTGATAAAAGGCTTCCGGCTACTATTCTGCAAAAAGGCGATAGCTTCCAGTATTTCGGTCAAACTTATACTTACCCAATCGGTGGTAAAAGCAACAGCTTAACCGGTTATCAGTTTAACAAATACATGGAGCCGTTTAGCTATGCTGGTGGTATCCACGTAAGCCCTAACGGCGATGAGCCATCTACAGACTTAAACGTACCGTTGTTGCGTTATGCCGAGATCTTGCTGATCAAAGCCGAAGCTCAGATTATGCAAGGTAAAAACGGCGATGCCGCACTTAACCTTGTACGTGTACGTGCCGGTTTAAAACCAATCACTAATGCTACCATGGTTAATTTGAAACATGAGCGTCGTGTTGAATTGGCAGGTGAGTGGAGTGATCGTAATTTCGATCTGGTACGTTGGGGCGATGCGCAGGCAATTTACGCAAAACCGTTACATGGTTCGGATGGCTCAGTTGTGTGGAAAGCTCGTAACTTTGATCCGGCGAGGGATAACGTTTGGCCGATACCGCCAAAGGATATTCAGATAAGCCAGGGTCAGCTGAAACAAAACGCCGGCTGGTAATTGACATATTGAAACTTACAAAACCGGGCACTGCCCGGTTTTGCTATATCTATACCAAATGAAAAAAAGTACTACCCTAATTACGCTGGCGGCACTGCTGGCAAATGCCGGCCTGACGGCCAACGCGCAGGTTAAAAACTACACCGTAGCCGACGCGCATTCCCACAACGATTACAAGAACAACATCCCTTTTTACCGGGCCTATGAAAAAGGTTTCGGTTCTATCGAGGCCGACTGTTACGCCGTTAACGGGCAACTGATGGTGGCACACGATAAAAAAGAGATCGACGCCAAACGGTCGTTAAAGATCTTGTACATAGATCCGCTGATTGAAAAATTTAAACGTGATCCGCAACGCCATTTGAGGCTGCTTATCGAAATTAAGGAAGATCATAAAGCAGTATTGCCGCTGGTGATTAAAGAGTTAAAACCGCTTGAGCAGTATTTTGATTATGAAGGTCACCCGGGCAGGTTATCGATAGTTATGACAGGTGCAGTGCCACCTCCGGCAGAAATGACCAATTATCCGGCCTGGATCTCGTTTGATGTAGACCATATGAACGGTTTTACAACAGAGCAGTGGAAAAAGATTGGCTTGGTAAGTTTTCCGTTTGGTAAATACATTCACTGGAATGGTAAAGGTGTATTAAATAACGAAGAGATTGCTCGAATAAAAGCTGGGATTGACAGTGTACATAATTCGGGTAAAAAGATCCGTTTTTGGGAAACTCCGGATACCAAAAGCAGCTGGCTGGCACTGATCCGTTTAGGTGTTGACGTAATTGGCACCGATAAAATAGAGGAGCTTGGAGATTTCCTGAACAAAAAGCCGACAAGCGAATACACAGCCCCGCAGCCGTATACTATTTATAAACCAACTTATAAATCGGACGGTGAGGTTAAGAAAGTGAAAAACATCATTTTGTGTATTGGCGATGGCATGGGCTTAGCACAGATCTATTCCACCTATACCGCCAATCGTGGCCAGTTGAATATTTTTCAGATGCTGAATATCGGGTTTTCGGTAACTAATTCTGCCGATGCTTATATTACCGACTCTGCCGCCGGGGCAACTGCTTTCGCATCGGGACAAAAAACTAACGATAGAGCCGTAGGTGTTGATCCGTCGGGGAAACCATTGAAATCATTGGCCGATTACAGCGCGGAAGCAGGTAAAAAGACTGCTGATATCGTAGCTTGCGAACTAACGGACGCGACTCCGGCAGCGTTCTATGCGCATGATTCGGAGCGGAGCCATGCTACAGCTATCGCTAATCAAATTACTTCATCGCCTATTGATATTTTCTTAGGCTCGTCATATAAAGATTTTATCTGGCCGGTTAATGGCGAAAGCGCTGTTGATAAAATGAAGAAAAGGGGATACACCGTTATTCGCAATTTCGATGAGTTTTTGAATAGCTCGGCTCCGAAAATACTAGGTTTGATGGATGACAGCGTAACACGCCCAAAAATGGAAGGCAGGGGAAACTACCTTCCGCTGGCGTTTAATAAAGTAACCCAAACATTTAAAAATGCTCCCAAAGGTTTCTTTATGATGATTGAAGGTTCGCAGATTGACCATGGCGGTCATGCCAATAACCTGAAACAGGTAATCACCGAAAATGCGGACTTCGACCGCGTAGTTGGCGACGCCCTGAAATTTGCAGATGAAGATGGCGAAACGCTGGTAATAGTAACTGCCGATCATGAAACCGGTGGTTTAACCCTGCTTGATGGCAGTATTAACAATGGTTACGTATGGGGCGATTTTAGCACCAATGATCATACCGGCACCCCGGTTCCGGTATTTAGCTACGGCCCCCACTCACTTGATTTTAGGGGAGTTTACAGCAATACAGAGATCTTTAATAAGATTAAGGCTTTATTGCAATAGTAGTTTAATTACTTTTTGTCATTTCGACGAGCCTGAGGTGGGCTTGAGCATACGGGGCGAGGAGAAATCTTATACAAGTGACTTGCTGATTTGCAAATCGTATAAGCTTTCTCCTCGCCTTTTGCTTTGCCCTGCGCTTCACTCGTCGAAATGGCATGGGAAAATAAATTGATTTCGTATTTTTATACAAACCAATTTCCTGCAACATGTGGACAACAGAATCACCTGGTTCGAGGTGGCCGTAGTGAGTATCATTTACGCGCTTGGCAATATCATTTTTGGCCATTTTGAAGAGCGTACACCCGTTGTACGCCGGGTTGTTAAATATCTTTTGACCTTGATTATTGTTATCGTAATTTCGTTTTACTTCGGAAGAACATCTGCAATGGCCTTTCTCTCCGTATTTATTATTCCATTAGTATACATTCACGGATATTATCTGCCGCGTAAAAAAGGAATTAACGGACTAACCGGTGAGCCCAAAAGCAAATATTACGATTTCCGGAAGTGGGATAAAAATATCTTCGGTCAGGAATGATCAACCGATGATCTGTACCCATCCGGAGTAAACCGTTCCATTCTTCAGATCTATCTTGTAATAATAAGTCCCCGGAGGTAGCCTGTTCCCATTGTATGTTCCGTCCCAGGCTTTTGTGTAGCCTTTGGCACTGTAAACAATTGTTCCGTATCGGTTAAAAACCTGTGTAATGGCGTTATCGTAAGCGCCAAGGGCGTCTATTTGCCAGGTGTCGTTTATGCCATCGCCATTAGGCGTAAAAGTGTTGGGGATGGTGAATTTATCAATAACCTTTACTTCAACAGCAGCTTTAGACTCCAGGTTGCATGAGCCGGGTTGCAAAACATGTAAAATATAGGTGATGTTACTGGTCGGAAATACAAAGGGTTCTAATGAGGTGGTATTGCTGATATTTTCATTAGGCGTCCAGTAATAAGAAACATTCTCTCCGCTTACCTGGGCATGAAGCTGAATCCTGTCGCCTTTGATAACTTCACGTGTGGCGGTAGCAAAAGCTCCGGGCCCCTGGTTTACTGTTAAGGTTACAGCACTAGTAGCTTTGCAGTTATTTTTAGTCACCTCAACAGTGTAAGTGATGGTAGCCTCCGGCGAGGCTATCGGATCGGCAATGTTTGGGTTTGACAGGCCGGTTGCGGGATACCATTTATAGGATGTTCCGCCCGTTGCATGGAGCTGTATTTTATCGCCTTTGCAAATCGCTTTATTATCGCCTGCGTTGGCAATTACGGGTGCATTTACGTTTACCGTGACTGCAGGCGCAACGCTTGAGCATCCGTTTTTAAATACAGTAACATGGTATTGCCCGCTCATTACTGCGGTTGCGCCATTGATCACAGGATTTTGCAAAGCAGAGGTAAAGCCGTTCGGTCCCGTCCAGCTATAACTATCACCCGTGGATGCAGTAAGATAAATGTTTTCACCAGGACAAACCGGCGAGCTGGCAGTGGCAGTAGCAGGTTCCGGGTTTATGATAGTTAATGTTACTGTAGATGAAATTAACCTGCATTGTGCCGAATTGATGTTGCCTTGCTGGGCAACTAATACCCTGTATTGATAATTGCCGGTGGCTGTGGGTTGATGAAGCAGGTAGGAGGATGATACCGCCCCCGGGATATTAACCCATCCGTTTGGTGTGCTTAATTGCCACTGATACACAGGAATGGCATAAGGTAGATCTGATGCAGCGTTAACATTCAACGTATAAACCTTATCCGCCTCGGCGCATCCCTGTGCTGTAATTGCTGTTCTGTCATTTCCGAAATAGGTAGTAAGTGCAGGGCCGTAGGGGCGTAATGAAATATCATCCAGGGCTACATCATTACCATAGCCGCCGCTGGCGTTATTGGTCATTTTGATGGTTACATCACCACCGGTTGCTGGGGTATTAAAAGTAATGTTGTATTCCAGCCAACCTAAACCGTTATCTATTGGCCCGGTATGGTTTGTTTTTGTTTCGAGCGATGTAGTTACGGAAAAAGTTATATCCGGTTTGATACCGCCGGTTTTCATGAGGTTAAGCACATAAATGCTGAACCTGTAAGTAGTGCCGGGGCACAGGGTTTTAACGGTTCTTTTATAAAACTCATCGATAGTGTTGGTGGCGTCCACAATCATCATATAGCCATTGGGTTGCCCTGGCGTATGGTTACCTGTTTGCAGCCACGATTCGGGATACATGCCGGCAGTGGAGTTGGCAATAGTATAATCGCCTTCACCCGGCTGTGATGGTAGGTAGTTATAGGTAGTAGAAAAATTTCCGTCATTAATTTTCGGACCTATTTGAGCCGATCCGGCCCCAAAGTCTTCAATTAATACCGGTTCCCCCTCCTGCGCTTTAAGGCGCAGGGCGAACTGTGGCAATAGGCATGCTATCGCCAATAATTTGATAAATTTCATGTGTTTTTACGCATGTCAGCCAGACTCGCAACGTGCTCGCTTGTCTTGCTTAAAAGTTTAATCAAAGCGGCCGGGGGACAGCCGGTATTGATTAAACCTTAGTTAATGTTGTGTTTTTTGAAGTACAGTTTGCAAAAGGAAAGCCATGCCACCGTGGGTTTTCGTGGGCAGGGTGTGCTTCAAAACGAGAGGGAGTAAAGTGTATAAGTGAGGGAGAGAGAACTTTACAAATGGTAAAAACACAGGTTGTAAAATATACACTAAGTAGCTGTGCTATACTTTTTAAATGTACCCACGCCAGAAAGGCGGGTTACAGGCTGTAAAATTCTGTTTACAAAAAATTAAAAATGTAATGGCTTGATTTTTGTAAACGAAATTGAGGTGGCGTTCGATGTTGTCGTTGCTTATTTTCTACTTAAAATCCCGGTTTGGGGATATAAATACACAGTAAGTCTTGGTGTTTGTTAAAATGAACGCCATTCCTGTTAGCTCTTAGCTTAAGTATTAATTAAATGAATAATATGAACAGTAATGTTCATTATCCATTAAAATGGCTGAAATGAACAATAGTGATTTTGGAGGTTGAATGAGCCTTGAAATATAGCGTCCTAAGACTTTCGAAGTTTTTAAAACTTCGAAAGTCTGAATAGGGAATAAGATTATTACTTTATAGAAAGATACAGTATAGCCGCAATAGAAGCACCTACCAACGGTGCTATAACGGGTATCCAGGCATAGGCCCAGTCACTGGTGCCTTTACCTTTTATGGGGAGTATCATGTGCATAAAACGAGGCCCAAGGTCGCGGGCCGGGTTAATAGCGTAACCAGTAGTGCCGCCTAACGACAAGCCTATTACCCAGACTAATAAAGCTACAGGGATTGCGCCAATAGAGCCCAGTCCAATTGGGGTTTTAGCAGGTGTGATCTCAGCACCGGCAATGTAAAAGATGGTGAAAAGTAACACAAACGCTCCAATTACTTCGCTGGCGATATTGGAAACATAATTGCGTACCGCGGGGCCTGTGCAAAATACCGCCAGTATAGAACCCGGATCATTGGTGCGTTTGAAATGATCATAATACATTATCCAAACTAAAAAAGCGCCGATGCAGGCACCTGCAAACTGGGCGATGATATAGGGCACAACGTTTGCCCAGGCAAATTTACCCGCAATGGCAAGCGCTATGGTTACAGCAGGGTTTAGATGGGCGCCGCTATACGGCCCTGCAACTACTACGCCAACAAAAACGGCCAGGCCCCAGGCCGTGGTGATCACTATCCATCCGCTGTTATTTCCTTTGGTATCTTTTAAAACTACGTTGGCCACTACGCCATCGCCTAATAATATCATGAGCATGGTGCCTATCAGTTCGGCTACAAATGGAGACATGTTTAAATATTTTAATGGTGGATATTAAATAGCTGATACAGGATGACCGGAATTAGACCAGCACTGTGCAGTACTCACAGCACGTTTCCAACCTGCTATCCCGGTTTTTATTTCTTCCAGGTCATCACCCGGATTAAATTCGGACTCAACTGCCCATAGATGCTGGATCTCTGCTATATCTTTCCAGTAACCTACGGCTAAGCCGGCCATATAGGCTACCCCAAGCGCTGTAGTTTCCGTAACCTCGGGTCGGATCACTTTACAGTTTAACACGTCCGACTGAAATTGCATGAGCAGATTATTGGCTGTTGCGCCACCATCAACACGTAATTCTTTGATCTCCATGCCTGCATCGGCTTCCATGGCTTTAAGTACATCCATGGTCTGATAAGCAATGGAGGATAGCGCCGCCCTTGAAATGTGCGCTGCCGTCGCTCCGCGGGTTAAGCCAACTATAGCTCCGCGAACTTCCGGGTCCCAATAGGGAGCCCCGAGACCAGCAAACGCAGGCACAAAATAAACGCCGGCGGTATCTTTTACTGATGTGGCCAGTTTTTCAATATCGGCCGAAGTTTTGATAATACCAAGGCCATCGCGCAGCCATTGCACTACGGCGCCGCCTATAAAAATACTGCCCTCAAAGGCATAGGTTATCTCGTTGTTTATTTTCCAGGCAATGGTGGTAAGCAGGTTGTTTTTCGATTTAATAAACTCCTGGCCAATATTCATCAGCATAAAACAGCCCGTGCCGTAAGTGTTTTTCACCATGGCCTTATCAATACACATTTGCCCGAATAAAGCCGCGTGCTGATCGCCGGCTATACCCGCAATAGGGATCCTTTGCGCGAATATATTGTTGGCAGTATGACCATATAGCTCGCTCGATTGCTTTACTTCGGGCAATATACTTTTAGGGATGTTAAATAATTGCAGCAGCTCATCGTCCCATTGCTGGGTACGGATATTAAATAACATGGTGCGGCCCGCGTTAGTTACGTCAGTAGCATGCACTTCGCTGCGGGTTAATTGCCAGATGAGCCAACTGTCAACCGTGCCAAAGGCAAGCTCGCCTGCTTCGGCCTGCGCTCTTGCACCATCAACGTTATCCAAAATCCATTTAATTTTTGAACCCGAAAAGTAAGCATCTATTACCAGGCCGGTTTTATCGCGGATCATATCGCTATGGCCGTTTTGTTTCAGGTCATCACAAAAGTTGGCGGTGCGCCTGTCTTGCCAAACTATTGCGTTATAGATAGGTTCGCCGGTTTTGCGGTTCCAAACAATGGTGGTTTCACGCTGATTGGTGATGCCTATGGCTTTGATATTTCCGCCGCCCAATCCCGCTTTTGCAATCGCTTCTACCGCTACAGAGATCTGGCCCACCCAAATCTCGTTAGGGTCGTGTTCAACCCAGCCTGGTTTAGGAAAGTACTGCTTAAACTCTTTTTGTGCCGAAGTAATGATCTTGCCAGCGTGGTCAAAAATTATGGCCCGCGAACTGGTAGTGCCCTGGTCGAGCGCTAAAATATATTCCTGCATAATTTGGTTTGGTTTACCTTGGTTTATTAATTGAATATCACATTAAAATTGATATTTAATGTGGTGTTAGTATATAATTTTTTGCTGTTTCGTTAAAGGCGTTTACCTGTGCCGTTTCCCATGTCGTGTCTTTTCCTAATTCGCCGGCCATGAGGCGGGCAACTTCAGGCGCCATCTTGATAGCCAGGCGGGCGTTTAAAAATAAAACCCTCGTTCGGCGTGCAAGAATATCTTCAACGCTTCTTGCCATTTCATTCCGTACAGACCAGATTACTTCGCCCTTAGTATAGCTGCTATCCGGATGAACAGGGTTTTTCCAGTCAGCATTTTCATTAAATAAGGCCTGAATTTTCTCTATATCTGCACCGTAAACAAACATGGGATTGCTGCGATCGGGATTTGGCCTGCTGCCATGGATAGCTAATGATTCTGTTTTACAAGGCGTGTTTTGGAGTCCGCCGGTTTTGATGGCTTGGTTAACAATATCTTCGGCCATTTTACGGTAGGTTGTCCATTTGCCTCCGGTTATAGTAATTAATCCCGAATCGGAAACAATCAGTTTGTGGCTCCGTGAAATTTCTTTTGTTTTTGATGAACCGTCCTGCGGTGCGGCAAGTGGTCGCAAGCCTGCAAATACGCTTAAAACATCGGCACGGGTAGGGGCTTTGCTGAGGTATTTTCCTGCTGTCCTTAATATAAATTCCACTTCCTCATCCAGTGCTACCGGTTCAAGGCTATGGGAGTCGATAGGCGTATCTGTAGTGCCTATTAATAATTTCTCATGCCACGGAACCGCGAAAAGTACACGCCCGTCTTCTGTTTTCGGGATCATCAGGGCGTCTTCTGCCGGTAAAAATGACCGGTCGAGTACAAGGTGAACACCCTGGCTTGGCCTAACCATCGGTTTCTTTTCAGGAGTATCCATTTTAAGTACGCCGTCAACAAAAACGCCGGTAGCATTAATCACTGTTTTAGCCTTTAATTCATGATTAATACCTGTCTCTGTATCGGTAGCTTTTACCCCGGTAATTTTACCGTTCGCATCTTTAGTCAGCCCGCTTACCTTGAAATAATTTAACAGCTTTGCACCTTGCTCAATGGCAGTTTGCGCCAGGTTAATTGCTAAGCGGGAATCATCAAACTGGCCGTCATGATAAACAACGCCTCCGTGAAGACCTTTTTCCTGTATGCCGGGTAACCGTTTAATAGTCTCTTTTTTAGAAATATGTTTTGCCCGGCCAAAGCTCAGCTTGCCGGCAAGAATATCGTAAATACTGAGGCCTACGGTATAAAAAACACCATCCCACCAGGAATAATTGGGAATAATGAAACTTTCGTTTTTTACAAGGTGCGGTGCGTTGTTTAATAGTAATCCACGCTCACGCAAGGCCTCGCGCACTAATCCAATATCGCCTTGTGCCAGGTATCGTACCCCGCCGTGAACCAGTTTGGTAGCCCTGCTCGAAGTGCCCTTGGCAAAATCTGCCTGTTCCAGTAATAAAGTAGAGAAGCCACGCGATGCTGCATCTACTGCAGCACCAAGACCGGTAGCGCCACCACCTATGATAATCAGGTCCCAGATCTTTTCGGTATTGGTAAGGTGCTCAAGATTTGCTTCTCTTGTAAATGGATTCATTTTATTTCGATATTTATTCAAATATATAAAATCGAAATAAAATAAAAGTAAATGAAATATAAAATAATTTTATTTGGTTACTTTTGATGTATTCGAGACGCGATACGCTCTTTTAAAATTTACAGTCAGTTTTTCTGTTTAATTTAGCTTTATGAGTAAAAATACCGACCGGCATAAGTTTATCCTGCAAAAAGTTGAGACAGATGGTTTTGTAAATGTGCAGGACCTGAGTGGCGAGTTAAATGTTTCGGAAGTTACTATCCGAAAGGACCTGAAACTTCTGGAAGATAAAAATCTGCTTTTCAGAACGCATGGCGGGGCAAGCAAAACCAATCCATACGCTAATGACAGGCCGGTAGCCGAGAAGGAAAAATTAAACGGTCCCGAAAAGAAGAAAATAGCTTTCGAGGCCGCCGCCCGTATCGACGCTAATGATTCGGTTATCATAGCATCGGGCACTACCATGCTGGCGTTGGCCCGTGCTATGCAGCCTAATAAACATCTTACTGTTGTTACAGCAGCCCTTCCGGTAGCGCTTGAGTTATTGCAATATCCCCAGGTTGATATTGTTCAATTGGGAGGACAAATGCGTAATACCTCATCATCTGTAACGGGCAACTATGCGGAGCTGATGCTGGATGATATGTTATGCGGCGTTTTGTTTTTAGGGGTAGATGGCATCGATCCGGAAATTGGGCTAACCACCACCAATTTATCGGAGGCAAGGCTCAACCAAAAAATGATTAATGCTGCCCAAACTACTATTGTACTGGCCGATAGCACAAAATTCGGCAAGCGTGGATTGGCGAAGATCTGTGCGCTTGACCAGATCAACGAGATCATTACCGATAGCGGCATTAGTCCGGCAATGCTCAATATGCTGGAAGAAAAAGGGGTAAAGGTGACGGTTGTTTAGAGTCGGTTAAGGTTTGTTTGATGACGATCGCACGATCAACTGCGTATCCACTTTTTCGGTAGTAAACTCTTCAACCGGCCATTTACTTTCAATGGTTTTGATAAGCATTTCTGTTGCCATTTGTCCTATTTGGAAAGCGGGCTGACGGATCACCGTTAAAGGAGGATCAAACAGTTCAACTACATCCGAATTGGTGAAACCTGCAATCGCGATATCCCCGGGAACCTTAAAGCCCCATTTTTTTAATATCGACATACTGCTGATAGTGAGCCGGTCGCTGCCAATAAAAATTGCCTCGGGGCGGTCATCCAGCGCCATTAACTCTTTCAGCACCAGTTCAACTTCGTCCTGGATCATGCCACCGTGATTGCAATGCTTAATGTATTCGGGCCTGAGTTCGATGCCGTGTTTGTCAAGAGCTGCTTTATAGCCATCAAAGCGTTCGTGGCTAATAAGCAGGTTATTTGAATTGGTGAGGTGGGCAATTTTAGTAAAACCCGAATTAATTAGCGTTTCGGTACCATTAAATGATCCCTGGAAGTTATCGGCGACTACTTTGTGGGTATTAAGATCGGGAGCAGCTCTGTCAAAAAATACTATCGGAAATCCTTTGTCAAGCAGGTATTTGTATTGCGATGTATCAGTTGTTTGCGCCGCTAATGACACCAGCAAGCCATCCACATGCCTCGAGAGCAGGTGTTTTACGTTGGCGCTTTCCCTGTCAAATGATTCGTGTGTTTGAGTGATGATAACGTGATATCCCCGGTTATAAGCGATAGATTCGATACCGTTAATAGCCTGCGAAAAATAGTCATTGGCCACCTCGCATACTACCACACCAATGGAGTGGCTTTTTTGCTCCTTGAGGCTCAGCGCGATGGGGTTGGGGCGATAGTTAATTTTTTCAGCATACTCCAGAACAAGCTTTTTGGTTTCGGTACCTATTTCATAACTCCCGTTCAGTGCCCGTGATACGGTTGAGGTTGACACACCCAAAGCCTTGGCAATATCCTTAATAGTAACTGATTCAAACATAATTTAGTCCGCAAACCGGTTTTTAAATATCAGGAAAACATTTAATACTGGCTAAGTTATTTTTTAAACGAAAAGTTTGCCGGTGTTTTTAGTGTTGAGATCAATGAACGATATCGGCAGATTGACAGGGTTTTGATTAGTTATATCCTGATTAATTAATTGTGATATTGATTTTTAAAGTTGATGTAAAATAATTGTTATAATTACTACATTGTACCTGATTTCAATTGTAAAACGTTTTATCCCCTGGTTAAGCTATGTCTCACGAACAAATTGTTCATGACGATCATAATACTGCTACGTGGCTTGCTTTTAAAGAAGGCAATTGGGATGCTTACACCCGCTTATATAACAATCATTTCAAAATCCTGAATAACTACGGATATAAATTTACACGGGATGTAAACGTAATTGAAGATGCCATACACGATCTTTTCATTAGGCTTTGGACAAACAGGCCAGGCTTGGGCAACCCGGTTTCGGTAAAAAACTATCTTTTCAAATCCCTGCGAAGCATTATTTTCCGTAAGCTGCAATCGAAATCGCGCTTTGTTGACCTGGAAGACGAAGCTGAGCATAACTTCCCTTTCGAAATTTCATTCGATCAGCAGATCATTGCAGATGAAGAGGAGCTGGAATTACAGAAGAAAATCAAATTTCATATAAAAACATTGCCGCCGCGGCAGCAGGAAATCATATATCTGCGCTTTTACGAGGGTTTAGGTTATGATGAAATAGCCGATATCATGGAAATTAACGTGAGTTCGGCTTATAAATTGATCTATAAGGCCTTTGATAATCTTCAGGATGTGCTTAAAGCATCCAAATTGGCTATTGTTTTAGCGCTGTATTCGTGCTTTTGCGTAAATAATCACTAAAAAATAATTTTTTTTTCGGTTTGTAGGGATAATTGGGATAGGGTGCTGTCTATAAGGGTAAAATAACAACCTTATATCCAATGCTAACCTCAAAATATAGTAATTATACCCTTGCCGATTATTTAGAAGATGATGATTTTGTTCGTTCGGTCATCAATCCATCTGCAAATGATGGTTTATTATGGCAGGAAGTAGCTGCCCAATATCCCGGTCAGCGAAAAATAATTGCTGATGCATCAAAAATCATCACCACTTACCGAAAGCAGGACGTTTTTACCAATAGTACTAACCAGGAAAAGGTTTGGCTCAAAATAGCTGCTACTTTACAAACCGAACCTGCACGGCCAAAGGTGTTTTCATTAAACAGGTACCTGCGTGTTGCCGCGATGTTACTGCTGGTGTCATCTATAGGTATCGCGCTGTGGCTGACTAAAGCCCGCCAACAAGAAATAGACACCCCATTTGGCGAACTACGTACGGTTAACTTGCCCGATGGTTCAACCGTTGTACTTAACGGTAACTCAAAATTAAGCTACAAAGATAATTGGGATAAAAATCCGCGTGAGGTTTGGATAAGCGGCGAGGGCTTGTTTAATGTGAAGCATATCAATAAGGACCCTCATTCAATAAAACCGGCCGAAAGGTTTATCGTGCACTGCTCAGATATGAATATCGAAGTACTGGGCACAACCTTTAATGTACGGAGCCGTCACAATAAAACCGATGTAGGGCTGGTACAGGGAAAGATCAGGCTTGATTATGTCGATGCTGTATCTGCGAAGCAATCGCTGATTATGAAGCCGGGCGACTATGTGCGGCATGCTTATAAGAAAAATGTTACCCGCGTTTTCCTCCCAGCTCCGGAAAAAATTACCAAATGGACAAAGCACCAGCTTTTATTTAATGACGCTACCCTGGCGCAGATCAGCGAGATCATGACCGATGACTATGGTTATCATGTCAGTTTTTCAAGTCCTGAATTAACCACGCTCAAAATAGAGGGAGAGATAAATGTGCCGAATGTTGATGAGCTGATAGAAACCATCTCTACTACGCTTCCTGTGAAAATTATACGCACTGATAAAAATATCACTATTACTAAACAAAACTAACCCCCTAAACAAACATTTTATGCGAAAACTCGACTCATCAAATTTTTTTAGATGTTGCTGTTTCCTGATGGTTTTGCTCGGCCAGTCGGTTTACGGTTTTGCCCAGATGGCATTAACCAGTAACAACCGTGTGCACGCCAAAAGCTTCGGTTATACGGCACCCCAGGCTGTTGAAAGCAAGATCCTGCTAAAAGACGCGCTCGATAACCTGAAAAAACAGTTTAATATCCAGATAGCTTACCAGGAAGGCTTGCTTGATAACAAGTTTGTACCTGCAAATTTAACCAGCAACGTAAGCCAGCTAACACTTGATGATAATTTGAAACAATTGTTATCTGCTTTTCAGCTAACTTATCGTAAGATAAATGATAACCAGATCTCCATTTTTACAGTAAAGGATGTTAATGTGGCTGTTGCAGCAGTTACATTAACCGGTAAAGTTGTTGATGCAGGCGATGGCCAGCCGGTTATTGGCGCATCGGTTTACCTAAAAATGGATAATAAAGTAGGGGCAACCACTGATTTATCGGGTAATTTTAAGCTGATAATACCAGACAAGTATGCGGGTAAGCCTTTAACCCTTGTAGTGGCCTATGTAGGATATAACCAGGAGGAAGTTCCTGTTTCCGATCCGGCATCGCCTTTGCAAATTAAACTCGCGCAAAATAACAAAGCCCTTAATGAGGTTGTAGTTACCGCGCTTGGTATCAGCAAGCAGAAAAAATCATTAGGCTATTCTGTTACCGAGGTGAAGGGTACCGAATTTACCCAGGCACGTGAAAATAACGTAGCCAACGCGCTTACCGGTAAAGTTGCGGGTGTTAACGCGGCAGGTTTATCAACCGGTCCGGGCGGATCAAGCCGCGTGGTGATCAGGGGTAACGGTGGCCTTGCAGGCGACAACCAGCCACTATATGTGGTGAACGGTATGCCGATTGATAACAGTGTACCGGGCGGTGCAGCAACTGTTAATGGTATCACCAATAATGTTGACCGTGGCGATGGTATAGCTGCAATCAATCCCGATGATATTGAATCGATCAGCGTACTTAAAGGTGGTACTGCCGCGGCGCTTTATGGTTCAAGGGCTGCAAATGGTGTTATTTTGATCACTACTAAAAAAGGCCGCATCCAAAAAGGAGTAGGGGTTGAGTTTAACTCTACAGCTACTTATGATAATGTAGCGGTGTTCCCCGATTATCAGTATGAATACGGACAAGGCGACGGTGGCGTAAAACCAACCACATTGGCAGCTGCACAAGCCAGCGGAAGGCGCTCATGGGGAGCAAAAATTGATGGCTCAACCGACTATGTTGCTGTTGACGGGCTTGCACACCCTTATGTAGCGCAGAAGAATAACCTTAAAAACTTTTACCAAACAGGTAGCACTTATACCAATAGCCTTGCATTTGTAGGTGGCAATGAAGCCTTTACTTACAGGTTTTCGGCTGCCGATCTGAACAGTAAAGGTATTTTGCCGGGGACTACCTATGATCGTAAAACCTTTAACCTTGCGCTAAACGGAAAGCTAAGCAACAAGCTTTCAATAGAGGCATTAGCCCAGTATAACGTTGAAACAGGGCATAATCGTACCGGCGCGGGCGACGCGCTGGGCAACCCTAACTGGACACCGCTTGAAGTGGCCAACACGGTTGATGTTCGCTGGCTAAAACCAGGTTATGATGCCATGGGTAACGAGATGGTTTGGAATGACGCTTCTATTGCCTCAAACGGGTACTTTGTGATCAACAAGTATAAAGAAGACGACGTAAAGAACCGTTTTATAGGCCAGGGATCAATCATTTATTCGCCTATCAAAGACCTTACTTTTAAGGCAACTATCAGCCGCGACTTTTTTAACTACAACTATACTAATATACTGCCAACAGGTACATTGTATACCCCCAATGGTCAGTACGCCGGTATCAAGTCGGATGTATCTGAAACAAACGAGCTGGCTACAGTTAGTTACAGGACTAAGATCATCAGCGATTTAAACGTGGGTGTTTTGGGTGGTGTAAACAGCCGGAAAAACGCAACTAACCAGTTAACGTTTAGCGGTTCGCAATTTACTATCCCTTATTTTTACAGTTTTACCAACCTTGCTGTTTCATCAACAACGCCATATAATGCTAAAATCGTAACTAATTCGGTTTTTGGCTCGGCCGATTTTGATTACAAGAGCCTGGTGTTCCTGTCATTCACCGGCAGGAAGGATTGGTTTTCGACACTTAGTCCTAAAAGTAACAGCATTTTCTATCCAAGTATAGGCGGTAGCTTTATCCTTTCGGATGCGGTTAAACTTCCTGAATTTTTTAACATGGCCAAGCTGCGTGGCTCATGGGCGCAGGTAGGTGGCGGTGCTCCCGATCCGTATGTTATTAACCTTACTTACAGCAACGTACCAAGCGCCGGACAGCCGCTGCAAAACGTAACAAGCAACAACATCACCAACAGCAACCTTAAACCATATACTTCAACAACGTTTGAAGGCGGTTTTGAGTTACAGATGCTCAGGAACCGTTTAGGCTTGGATGTTACCTTGTATGATCGTAAAACAACCAACGATATCGTAAACACCGCCATCTCTTCAACGTCAGGCTATAATAACGTGATCCTGAACGTTGGCGAAGTAAGCAATAGGGGTATTGAGGTTTTATTGAACGGTACGCCTGTAAAAACAGCCAATTTTAACTGGACGGTAAGTTATAACGTAGCTTACAACGATAACAAAGTAGTTAAACTGGCGCCCGGTCTTAATACTATTCAGCTTGCTACTTCGGTAGGTAACTGGGGTATTTTAGATAACATTGAAGGTAAGCCGTTTGGTATGCTGGTTGGTACCCGTATGCAGAAGGATGCTAACGGAAATGTAGTATTTAATGCCACTACAGGCTTACCGGTGCAAACCCCGCTGCAGCAGCTTGGTAAAAGTGTTGCCCCGCTTACTATGGGTTTAACAAACGAATTCAGGTATAAGCGGTTCTCATTAAACTTCCTGGTTGACGGCAAGTTTGGCAACAAGGTGTTTTCTGTAATGGAAGTTTACGCCACCCGTTTAGGCTTGATGAAATCAACATTGCCGGGCAGGGAAAATGGCCTGGTATTGAACGGTGTTGATCAAACAGGTGCTCCTTATACCCGCACGGTGCCGGTAAGCGGATTAAGGTCATACTATGATAACTATAAAACATACTCCGACCTGTTTTTACACGATGGTAGCTTTGTTAAACTTCGCCAGGTTATCCTGTCGTATGCTCTTCCAACCAATCTTTTAAACAAAGTTAAAATCCAATCGGCCAGTATTTCATTCGTTGCCCGGAACCTTTGGACTATCTACAAAAAGACAGACAACTTCGATCCGGAGCAGAGCTTCACCAACAGTAATGCGCAGGGATTCGAGTCTATCGGTTTGCCGCGTACACGCTCACTTGGTGTAAACCTGGCTGTTAAGTTTTAATACTTTAAATTGAAAATGATGAAAAGACATTTAACCAAATATATTTATTGCTCACTGGTAATGCTTGGCATTATCAGCACACAATCGTGTACCAAAAACTTCGATACGCTTAACGTTAACCCCGATGCCTCGTCAAAAGCGGTGCCTCAGTACATTTTTACCAAATCGCAGTATGATGGTACTGCCCGCATGCTCGACCTATTGCTGGGAACTATGCAGTACAGTACCAGTTTTAATGACGTGGCAGGTTTCGGATCGAAATATGTATTGAGCCAGAGTCCGCAATCGGCAGCTGCTTTTAGTAATGCTTACCCTAACGAGATCAATGAATTGGTTGAAGTATTGAAAGCCGTTGGCACCGATGCATCACAGGTAAACCTGCAGGCCGAAGCTCGGATCTGGAAAGTGTATTGCTTTAGCCGTCTTACTGATTTGTACGGCGATATCCCTTATTCACAAGCCGCACAGGGTTATAACCAAGCGGTATATAAACCAGCTTATGATGCCCAAAAAGATATCTATGCCGATTTATTGAAGGAGCTTGATCAGGCAGCACAAAGTCTTGATGCTACCAA
Organism: Mucilaginibacter endophyticus; assembly: GCF_003351025.1. Lineage (GTDB taxonomy): Bacteria > Bacteroidota > Bacteroidia > Sphingobacteriales > Sphingobacteriaceae > Mucilaginibacter > Mucilaginibacter endophyticus. The sequence goes on from NZ_QPCG01000001.1 coordinate 1,716,770, forward strand.
AACTACATTTGGCGCATCCGATTTGATTTATGGCGGTAATACGGTAAAATGGAAAAAATTCGCTTACTCATTAATGCTCAGGTGCGCCATGCGCATGACCAAGGTTGATATCGCGCAGGCACAAACCTGGGCTGCAAAAGCCATAGCCGGCGGCGTTATTCTGGACGATGCCGATGTTGCTAAAGTAGCTTATGTTGGTGCCGGACAGGACATCAACAAAAATCCATTAGCACTTGATCTTTACAATAACGATTATATAGCAGGTAACGGCTCTACCAATACCGAAGGCGGCAAGTATCAGGATGTTTTTATCAACTATCTGAAAACCAATAAAGACCCTCGCCTTGCTGTCGTATCTGTTGTGTGGAACGGTGGTGCGGCTGATACTACCTCGGCTATCCAAAAAGGCATGTCATCAGGCCTGAATGCCAAGCCTGCGGATTTTGTGACTTACTCGGAACCTAACCCTAAAACCATATTGCTGTTAAACTCTCCGAGGTTGGTTTTTACCGCTGCCGAAAGTTATTTCCTGTTATCTGAAGCCGCGGCAAGGGGCTGGTATACTGCTGCATCTGCAGAATCATTGTACCAGAGTGGTATAGCCGCGTCAATGCGTCAATGGAGCATTATTGCCGGTAGTGCGGGCACCATTACCACCGCGCAGATCAATTCATATATCAACGCGCATCCTTTTAATACCGGAGGTACGCTTGATCAGAAAATGGAGCAGATCTATACCCAGTTTTGGGTTGGTATATTCCCTGATGCGCAGGAGGTTTTTGCAAGCTACAGGCGCACAGGTTATCCTGCCCTTGTGCCTAATAATTATGTTGGTAATGCTACCGGTGGCAAAATATTCAGGAGGATGTTGTACCCGGTCGCTGAGCAAAACCTTAACGCCGCATCATATGCCGCCGCTATTGCGCGCCAGGGTCCCGATGATTTTTTAACCAGGATCTGGTGGGATAAACAATAATGTTGAAGTTTTATTAGTTGATGTTGTTTTAGGGAGGGCGTGGGGCCCTCCCTGATTTTTTTAAACCGTGTTTAATGTATAAGAATTACCTTTTTTTCCTATTGCTGTTTTGCGGTATTCAAAGCGCATCGGCACAAAATGATTTGGTTAAGGATGATAATGCAAGCAATTATAACCTGAATAAGCCCGAACGCGAACTCTGGCTTAAAAACACAGGTTTAGGTTTATTTATCCATTTTAGTATGGATAGCCAGTTGGGTGTGGTGATCAGTCACTCGCTGGTTGGTGCAAGTGATGATTATGTTAACCGGTATTTTAACGAGTTGCCTAAAACTTTTGATCCCTCAAAGTTTGATCCGCACCAGATAGCAACACTGGCTAAGTTGGCGGGGATGAAGTACATCGTTTTCACCACCAAGCATCACTCAGGTTTTTGTATGTGGGATACCAAAACAACAGATTTTAGTATAACTCATACACCGTATAAAAAAGACCTTTTAAAGGAATTTGTTGATGCTACACGCGAAGCAGGATTGCAGGTTGGATTCTATTTTTCGCCCGAGGATTTCAACTTTCTTAGAGATCATCATATTGCTATCAGTCGTACAGATGTTAAGATGGACGCGGAAACCCGCCGTGAATATGACGACTATACCCGGAAACAATGCGAGGAGTTGATGACTAACTACGGTAAAATAGATGTGCTTTTTATAGATGGCGATCCTAAAGAAGTAGTTAAACAAACCTGCTGGAAATTGCAACCGGATTTGCTGATAACCCGTGGAGCTATTAAAACTCCGGAGCAGATCATGCCCGGTGCTATGATCAATGAGCCATGGCTGTCATGCATTACCATGGGTACTGCCTGGGGATATCAGCCAACTAATGAGCGATATAAATCGGGCAGCCAATTGATAGGTTTGTTGATAGAAGCGAGGGCAAAAGGTGGTTCGCTTTTGTTGAACGTTGGCCCTAAGCCCGATGGTGCGGTACCCATTGAGCAGGAAGAACGGTTGCGCGAAATGTCGGCATGGTATTTTGTTAACCGCGAGTGTATTGACAGTGTACGAAGCTGGGTAATAAGTAAAGAAGGCGACGTTTGGTTCACCGCTAAAAATGGCCATACGCTTTACGCTATCGTCACCAATGCTGCCGATTGGAAGGAGGGGACCCGGAAAACTTTCCTGATCCGCTCGGCCATTGCCACTGATAAAACTCAGGTGAGCGTATTGGGACAAAATAGTAAAGTAATTGAATATAAAACCGATGACGTAAGTTGCAGATACAAACAAACCGATAAAGGTCTTGAAGTTTCGGTTGTTAAGGCCCAACGCATTTATGACGATCATCGCTGGCCTAACCCTGTGGTGATTAAATTAGAAAACGTTGATCCGGTTTTTAAAGAAGCCGCTATAGTTGAAACCGGCGCAAGTTTGAAAGTGAAAGCCGGAGCAGCTTTAAAAGGTAGAATGTTGAATTATAAAAGCATCTCAGCAAAACGTGCCCGGTTTGATTATCGCCCATATCACGGGCAGGTTGAAACATTGTATGCAGGCAGATGGACGGCGGGCACCTGGGTAAATATCAAAGCCGATGGTACATTTGAGGCAACACTCCCCTTAAAAGCCGATTATGAATATAAAGCGGTAGTAGAGCAGGCTAATGTTGAAATTGAAGGGGAGAGTAAGTTATTTAAGCCGTAGTATTTCTAAGAAGCGGTTTAAATTTGATGATTGTCGTTTATAGGTAGATAAAACCTCATTGCCGTTGGTTTTAACCAACGGAATAATAAGTAGTGATAACGGGGCTTCAGCCCAAAACCGCTTGTATAATTGGGCTAAAGCCAGGACTTTTTAGCTTTTTACCGTTGGTTAAAACCAACGGCAATGAATGTTTTTTAAACAACTTCTTAAGATTATAAAAAACGGGGTTGCGTAAGCGCAACCCCGTTTTTACTCCTAAAGGTCTTTAATATTATCGTTAGGGTTTCTGTCAATTAGTTTACTAAAAGGATCAACGCCTACTGAGGCTGGCTGACCTTTAACCACAATGCTGAATTGTTGTTGCCCACGTTTTAGTTTATACTTTTTGAGATATAAGGTGTTGCTTATCATCCGGTTATTTGTACCCTTAACCTGCTTGCCGAAGATGCCGATATCAATATAATCGTTCATGTTTACTGCCGGGATATCATTGTTTTTGGCGTCCTTCCATACCTTTTCAATGTTGAGTTTGAAGGTAACCCTGTATTCGTTTTTATTACCAGTGGGTTTACTGCTTACTTCGGTTATCCCATTATCATACAGCGTGATCTTTTGCCAGGTATCAGTAAGGTAATATTGCAGGGAGTCGGGTACATGCTTTTGAAGACATTGGTAAAGGTTGTTGGCTCCGGCAAACGGACCATCTGTTTTAAACGCATAGGCTTTTTTAAATTCACGTAATGCCACATTCAGGCTGTCTTCGCCAATCAGGTCGCGCAGGCCATACAAGGCAACGCTTGCTTTGCCTCCCCATAAAAACCATTGATTGGCTTTTATTAAAGGATGCTCGTTTTCATTGAGGTGTCGCCTGATGAACAGATAATACCATAACTGGTCAAGCACTGTGTAACGCATGTTATCCTTGCCATATTTGTGCTCGGCCATCACCAGTTGATCATAGTTTGATAACCCTTCTGGTATTACCAGGCTACCTATAGTACTGTTTGGGGCTACCTGAAAACGCCACCACTGTTGTGATAATAATCTTGTAGTATTGGCATAGCAATAATCAAAACTGTTAGGGTCCCTGAAATCGGCATTCCATCCAAAGTATTCGGCGTAAGTATTAAGCGTGGTCATAGATGCATCTCGCGGGCCGTAAACAGATGTTTCCACCAGGCGGATATCGTTAGACGGATAATCGCCGTAAACTTTACTATAATAAGTTAATCCATCCTTATAAGCGGCGATGTACCTGTCGATATTAGTGTTATGTTCAGGATGATAGTAAACCTCGATATTTACCTTATGATTCAGCTGGACGGTTGCTTTTTTTACGGCCAGTTTTTCGGATATGATACCCATTGGCATGTACATGCCCGGTTTATCCTGCACATAATGGAAATAGTTACGGCCGTTCTGTTGCCAGTTTTTTACAAGCCTACCGGGAGCAATAACAGTTTGACCGGCCAGGGTGCCTATAGTAATGTCAAGTTTAAGTAGGTCGGCCGCTCTGCCGGCTTTTAAGGTATTAATGCCTTTAGGATCATTCTGCTGAATTTCTTCTTCCTTTTTTTCGGGCAGACCAGCCTTTTTGCGTTCGTATGGGCTGCTTAGTTCGTCGTCTTCATCATATCCCAGGCCGGGTAATCCACCGTTAAAAAATGTGCCGTTATTAACCAGAGCCGCGGCATACATGCCGTTTGTAAATCCTTTATAAGCTATTTCTGAATTAATTTCAAGTGTTAATGAATCGCCAGGTATCAATGGTTTCGTAAACTGATATAAGCGAAAATCGGCGGTATCAACCTTCGGCCTGAACCAGTTGAAAAACCCACGGGGATAAAGCAGAGGATTTGTAAAAGGGACTGATACTCCACCGCTTTTAAGCGAATAAGCGGTAAGGTCATCACCATCCAGCAGCATTTGCGATATGGCAACTTTGTTTTTATTGGTTACAGTTACCCATGCGTGCGTAGATACTTGCTGTTTATTAGGATAAAGCTCCACCAGCATTTTGATATTGATTACTTTAGGTAAGGGCAGGCGCTCATATTTTTTTAGCGTTTTTTCATATAGCACAGCTCTCTCAGTGTTTTCGTTTTTGATAAGATAGCTGTTTAAAAAGCTTACGTTGTAATAGTTCCATGCACCAACGGCGATAAATGCTATTGCTACTAACGTAGTGATCAAAGTCGTGCTTTTATTAAAACGCTGTGGGAATAAGCGCAGCCGTTCTTTAAATGATGAGGTTACGCCACGATAATAAAACAATGCCGAAACAATGATGAGCAATCCGGCAAACAGCAGCCAATACAGGTTAAACCAATTAACGGGCGTTGCCATATGACCCATACCGGTCATGTCAGATATACCTGAAGATGGCGTATATGAATACAGTAGCAGGTTATAATCAAAAATGCCTGTTTTACGCAAAAAGAAAACTATCACCCATAAAAAAACGCCTATACCATGTGCCGCGAATTTGTTATGTATGATAACGTGTAGTGCATAACAAAAAACAACCATTTCCAGGAGTGAAGGCAGCAGTATGTAACCGATATAGATGAAATAGGCAGGCAAATTGAAGGTATAATAGCCTTTTAATAATTGAACAATGATGCCGGTTATAATGGGTATAAAAGATAGCCCGGTGCCAATAAGCAATAAGGTGATAAGCTTTGAACCGTTCAGAACCCAGTTTGGGGGCGGGAGCGAATCATTGATAAATGCATAGCGGGTAGCCCTGTCGCGGTGCAGGGTTTCGCCGGTATAAAACATGATGATAAAGAAAATGAAAAAGGGAAAGGCATCATTAAAAATTGCCAGGAGGGTAACCGTACGTGGAAAATCGGGTACGCCATACATGTTATTGCCAAGCCAAAGTACAAAGCCAAGAAACAAAGTGCCGCTCAGCAATATGATCCAGAAATAGTTATCGCGGATAATGTTCAATAGTTCAACCTTTATCAGGTTACGCAAAGTGATCCTGTTGTATTTGCCGGTAAAGCTAACTGCAGGTTTGATAGTAATGGCGGTCTTGGGTTTAACACCCACTTCGTCAATAGCCGCTTTATCGCGCCGGCCGCTAAAGAAACGTTCAAAACTGAACCGGAAATAGGTGAAAAGTACAACAACTATCCCTATACCTCCCCACAATATACGGTTGAGCATAAACGTACCGGTTACCGGAAATAAGGTGGTGTTTTGTTCAAGAGCGCTTGAATTGTTTGTTTGCATCCTGATGCCGTTAAGCCCAAAGGGATCGCTGAGGTTGATAACTGTTGGATTGTTAACGTGGTTAAGGAAAAATAGCGCGATAAAGTAAAACAAGAACAGTAGGATGCCGCCAAAATAAATCACTTTTACGTTGCGGGTGAGCGCCACAAGGCCAAAAAACAACGAAGAAGTGAATAAAACATTAGGCAACCCGATAGTAAAAAACGGGTGCAGGTAATAAATGAGGTTATTGGGGCCGTATTGTTTGGCATCTGTCCACCCCATAGCAGGCCCAAGCTTGGTGCCAATAAATGCGCCTATAATAACTGCCGTTGCTATGCCGATCATGAAAACAAATGAACCCAGGTAACGGCCCCAGAAATAACCGGTTTTTGTGATAGGGTAGGTTAAATAATAATCTTTTGTGTTATACTCAATATCGCGGTATAGCGCGGTGCCCATGATGGAGGAACTCACCAGCGTGATCATCATGGTGATGCCGGAGCACCATAAGGCGAGTACATAGGGCGCATTAATGTGCTCTTTTTCGCCCAGTGGTAATGAGCCTGTTGAAAAGGTAAACACTGTAAATACAAGTGCTGCCAAAAAATATAGGTAAACGGCTGGCCTGCGGACCCTATTCTGGATCTCGAACAGAAATATTTTAAGAAACATAAACTATTGGTTTATAGTAGGTTTAAATGGTGTCTACATCTATTCGTGTAGCGATGTTGCTGAAGTACACATCTTCAAGGTTGGGGGTGCTGCTGATAAAACCATTGTCAGGTTCGGCTTCGCTGATAATGCGGATGTGAAGTTTGCCGGTTTTAAGCTGCGTTGATATCACCTGGTAATCATCTTTGTAAAAGCCCAGTTCGGACTGTGTGATCACCTTGCTGTAGATTTTTCCATTCAGTTCGTTTACCGCGGTTTCCGGGTCGCCGGCATATAACACCTCGCCCTGGCAAATAATAGCGAAATTGGCGCAGAGTGTGCTCACATCCTCAACAATATGCGTTGATAGGATCACAATGGTGTTTTCTCCTAAACGACTTAGCAGGTTGTAAAACCGATTTCGCTCGGCAGGGTCAAGGCCGGCGGTTGGTTCGTCAACAATAATGAGTTTGGGATTACCAATTAATGCCTGTGCTATCCCAAAACGCTGTTTCATACCGCCGGAATAAGTGCCCAGGTGTTTTTTTCGGTCTTTATAAAGGTTCACGCTTTCTAACAGTTGTAGTACCAAGTCTTTACGTTCGGCATTATTGCCAACACCTTTCAACTGTGCAATATGGTCAAGCATGCGTTCTGCAGATATTTTAGGATATACACCAAACTCCTGCGGCAGGTACCCGAGTAGCTGGCGAACTTCGGTTTTGTTTTTCAATACATCCAGGTCATCTAAAAAAATGCTCCCTTTATCAGCCTCCTGCAGGGTGGCTATGGTGCGCATCAGTGATGATTTTCCGGCGCCGTTTGGGCCAAGCAAGCCAAACATCCCATTACTAAGGGTAAGCGAAACATCTTTTAAGGCATGTACGCCATTGGCATATGTTTTTGACAGCGAGTTGATTACTAATTTCATGATTTGCTAAGTTTTGGTTATTTATTGTTGCGGATTTGTCTCGTATTTCCGTTCAGGATAAGTTTGGCGCTATCGGCAAGTTTGTAATTTATGTTGCTGAGGCTGTCATCCTTGATCCATAAGCGGCTTTTATTCCGGATATCGAGGTTGGTTTTACCGAATTGGTTGCCTGTTTCAATAGTTAAGTTTGAGACGGCGCCGTTACTGCTGCCAACAACGGCATTTAAAGTGTTGAACTTGTTGTTCTTTAAAAATACGTTGGAGGCATGGTCTGCCCTGATATTTAGCATATCTCCGCTGAAACCGGTTATAGTAGTTGGGCGCCATTTAAAGTCGGCACCGGCAGCGGTATCAATCACTTGTGTTTCGGCAGCCATGTATTTGGCATCTGCATCAAATGACGTGAGCTCGGGGCATGATATGTATAACACTTGGTCCGAGCGCACGTTGTGCCAGTTTGCCTTAAACGCGGCCCGTATAAAAAGGGAATCATGGCGTTGGTCAATCTTGATGTATTCCATAGCATCAGGATCTGCAAGTACTTTGAAGGGGCCTTTTACCAGTGTGATATTTATGGCCGTTGATGAGCCGAGTTTAATAACTTTAAAATTCCTGTAATTTAAGTTTACGAATCCGTGGTAGGGGTTTTTATAATCGCCTTTAAGATATTCGGCTTTAAGCTGAATATCATATATCCCTACCGAAATGATCAGTAATAATACCGCGATAAGTAAAAATTTATTGCTTGTTTTCATCGTGATTGGCTTAGTTTAGTTCATTCTTTTGCTGCGCCTGAAAGTTTTGATATTGCAGACTGATCTCATCTATTGAAATACCTAACAGGTACATGTTTTTAAAAAGTTCGGGCAGGTTTTGGCGTACAAAGTTTTCTTTACGGTAAGCTTTTACCTTCTCAAATCCGTCATCGGCCACAAATAAGCCCAGACCGCGTTTATTGTAAATAATTTCGAGCCCCTGTAAAAACTCGTATGATCGCATGACCGTGTTCGGGTTTACCTCCAACTCAACAGCCATATCACGTACCGAAGGAATCTTTTGCCCGGCGGGCCATTTGCCCATCAGGATCTGGTCGCTTACAAAAGCCGCTATCTGGATGTATATCGCTTCATTATCTTTAAATTCCATTATCGTCTTTTTTAAGCCTGTTTTTCCTTGAGTTTAAAATATGCCGCTATCCAAAATAGCAGGACAACAACAGGTAGCACAATAAAAACCCAGGCCGATTGTTGCGCGTTTAAACCAATAGAGTAATAGTTTGTGCCATCCGGAAAGTTCAGGAAGGCAAATGGTGTTGCAGGGAAGATTTGCCTGCCAACAAGCACCCGCAGGAATATGGTATTCACCAGGATCAGCAATGCATAAAAAATAAAGAAGCTGAACCCAATTTTAATAAAATGCAGTTTTTCAAACCTGATAGCGCCATACATGGTGATGGCTTGCAGCAGTGAAAATATAAGCAGTAATACACAAAATTTATCTTGAAATATATAAAGCATTTCGGGGTGATGACCCGGCCATTGTTTCAGGTTAAGCAGTATGGATAAAACAAGGTAAAAGATACCGGTAAATACTATGAGGAAGATCACGTATGAGTAAATCCAACTGACCAGAAATTTTTCGAGCTGTGATGCCGGTAAGGTGAGTGCAGGTATAGCTTTACGCTTGTCGCCAAAATCGGTAAATATAGTACTGGTAAATATTGGCCCAGCTATAACCATAAGCATGGCAAACAATGCGGTCTGAAATCCGGCATCCATTGGCCCCTGGATCATGTAAAATATAAACATACCTCCAAGCAAAAAAACACCCGCCAAAACCGACGCCGACATTAAATAGGCGCGGTAATGCTCAACGGTATGTTTTATAAACAGCTGCGAAAAACGCTTTAAACTAAAGTGGTTATTCATGGGAAGTGGCTGGTTTTAATGCGTTTAATAATTTGCCGCTGTTGGTTGTAGCAGCGTTAAATAGTAGCTCGAGATCCATTTTTCCGTACTTGCCGGCGGTATTTTCTACAATGGCGTATCTGCCCATGAGCGTGTCTTCTTCATACAGCACATTCATTCCGGTAAGGTCTTTAAAAACACCGAAGAACAGTTTTTCGGTAAGTTCATCTATTGAGTTCTCAATTACGATGCGATGGTCGTCCAAAATCAACACGGTATCAATGAGGCTATCCAAATCCCTTACCTGGTGGGTTGAGATAATAATGCAGCGTTCTTCATTTAAAACCGAGGCAATCAATTTCCTGAACTGCACTTTTGATGGGATGTCAAGGCCATTAGTAGGTTCATCAAGTATGAGTACACCGGTATTGGTAGCAAGTCCGAAAGCGATGATCATCTTTTTTTGCTGCCCGTATGACATTTTGGTCATTAACAAATCGGGGTCAATGTCCAGTATTTTCAGGTAGCTATAAAAGTCGGTAATACTGAAAGCAGGGTAGAAGCCGGCGGTCCTCTCTAAAAACTGCCCGGGCGTTAAGGCAGGTACGTACACCTCCTCGGCAATAAAATAAAGGTTTTGTAAAGTAGATACCAACCGCTTTGAGCTTTCCGTTCCGTCTATAAGACATTTTCCTGATTGCGGAAAAGCTAAACCTGCTATGTTTTTGAGCAGGGTTGATTTCCCGGCGCCGTTTTTACCCAACAAGCCATAAATATGGCCCGCCTTTAATGAAAGATTTAGATTTTTAAACAACGGCTTCTTACTGTTGTAGCTGAAATTCAAATTATTGATTTGAATCATGGTTTAGTGTATTAGTGTGGTAGTACACTGCAAATGTAAATAAACATTTTTAAAATGCAAGAGGTATTTTTATCAGAAACATGTTCCTGAAAACTAATTATTCTGTTAACAGTTAATAAGATATGTCAAAGAAGAGAACCATGCCAAATGAACCAGATGAAATGCCGGTAAATCCGGAACGACCGGAGATCAGGCAGCCTACGGATCCGGGAGAACCGGAAATGCCGGAAGAAGCGCCTGAAAATATCCCGAACGAAATTCCTGACACTGAGCCCGACCGGCCCGAAGTAGACCCGGACGAGTTTGAAAAGTAAAGGAACTTTATATTATTTATTGTCATTGCAATCAAGCGTTTGCCTTGGGTGGCAGCGCTTTTTATATTTTGCGACGCACATGATATAACCTAAACTGCTTAAATTGCATCATGAAAATAGCTACCTATAACGTAAATGGGGTTAATGGGCGCCTGCCGGTTTTGCTCCGCTGGTTACAAGAAACTGCCCCGGATGTTGCCTGTTTGCAGGAACTTAAGGCCCCGCAGGAAAACTTTCCGGAGCAGGCCGTTCTTGATGCAGGTTATAAAGCCATATGGCATGGGCAAAAAAGCTGGAACGGTGTAGCCATACTGGCAAAAAAAGATAAACAAATTACAGAGGTATGCAGGGCACTTCCCGGCGACCCGACAGATGAACATAGCCGTTATATAGAAGCTATTGTTGATGGCATTACTATCGGGTGTTTGTACCTGCCAAACGGCAACCCAGCTCCCGGACCTAAGTTTGATTATAAATTGGGTTGGTTTGAACGCCTTAAAACCCATGCGGCCGGTTTATTGGCTGCGGATAAACCTGTGGTATTAACAGGCGACTATAACGTAATGCCAACAGAGCTTGATGCTTATAAACCGGAGCGCTGGGTAAATGACGCGCTCTTTCGCCCGGAAACCCGCGAAGCATTTAAAACGTTGGTAGAGCAGGGCTGGACTGATGCCATCCGTAAACTATATCCTACCGAGGTAATTTATACCTTCTTCGATTATTTTCGCGATGCTTACGGCCGTAACGCTGGTTTACGCATTGATCATTTTTTACTAAGCCCACACCTGGATAAAAGGCTTGTAGCCGCCGGTGTAAACCGGGACGTACGCGGCTGGGAAAAAACAAGCGATCATGCCCCGGTGTGGATTGAACTGAAGGATGCTGAATGAAAAATGAGATCTGTAGGAGTTAAGTGAAATTGGGTGTGGAGGGACTGTCATCCTGAGTGATTTAAATCCGTTGGCCTGTGAAGGAGAAATGACAAAAGTAGAGGCTGTCACCCTGAGCCTGTCGAAGGGTCGCGCGCAGAGGCCCTGCCCACCATGCTTCGACTGGCTCAGCATGACACCCTTTTTTAATCATGTCATGAGGAGGAGCGAAGATCCTTCTACCTCCGCATAGCGATATTTTCATGTACCCATTTTACCTCTTCTTCCGGCGTAACTTTATCTACAGTACTGCTTATCCTGCTAAAAGTTGCGGCAGGAAAATCATAAGGCTTACTGTCGTCAAAAAACGGACCTACAACCCCCAGTATCCATCCGCTTTCGGCAGCCTGGTGAGGCGGGGTTACCCGGAACTTAAACACCTCGTAGTGTATAAAATTGTTCCTGCCGTTAAGATCAATAGTAACCCGTTTAATATGCTCTATTTCATCCGGGCAGGCATCCAGCTCGGTGGGGAACTCCAGCCATTGGGCCAGCGAACTTTCGGCCCCTTTAACAATTGTATAGTATTCTTGCGGGAACAGATTTAGTTGGTCAAGCTCCCTTAAATACAAAAAGGTATCATAACGAGTGAGCAAGTTTTGAGCAAAAGGCAGTACATCTTCGGCGGTTAGCCCAACCGCGGTTTCCGCTTTTTTATATAGTGGTAAAATCCTGGCAGATCGTTCCAGTTCAAGTTTCTGCTTTTTCTTTTTAACATCAAACAACCTGAAAGCCGCAAATGCGATAATAAAAACAATAATGGTAATGACAATTAGGGTAGTTATATCCATAATGATATGAATGTACGCTTTTATGCGGAATTGCAAATTTAGGTTCGAAAAAGGAATGTGGTGTGGCGATTTCTCCATTTTTACATGCTTTTAACCGTCGAAAAGAGCTTGTTTTAATAAAAAATGAATTTATTTATATAAATTCTATAGAATTAGTAGTATTTGTAAAATCTTTTTATACATTTGCCTCAGAAAATAAATCACAATAATCAAAATCATTTAAAAGCACCCACCATGCAACCCGAACTTTTACCTAAATACGGCCTTGCTAATTATCAGTTAACTACTGCTGCTTTTTCTTTTTCTTGTTGTTGCTGTTAATAGCATACAAGGGTCTTCCCTTCTCTATAACCGTGTAAATACACACGGCTTCCCAGCTTTTTATTCAATAATTTTTTAACGGGCATTGCTGCTTTGTGCGGATTGCTATGCACTGCCTGCATATTTAATCACTTAATAAGTTCATTATGACCATTAACGACGTTTCCCTAATCGGGAAAAAGGTGTTGGTAGGCGTTATAGTAACCCTCATACCTTTTATCATCATTTTCGGTGGGCTATGGCTTGGCCGTAAGCTATTGGAAAAAAAACCTGCTAAAACAGCGCAAATTGTTCAACCCCAAAACAACATCAGGTTATGAAATTAGAACAGGCAACTAAAGTACAGATAGCAAAAAACGCCTTGCTGAGCCTCCTGCTGTACACATTACCTATAGTGCTCATGTTTGCCACTTTTGCCATTACCGGCGAACGCCCATGGGAAAAGAAACGGCATCAGCACAAACAAGAAAACACAGTAAAAACTAAAACCTCAAACTCACAAGACAATGATTAACCAGATAAAACAAATAATAGAAAACCTTAACGGCTACGGTTTTTCCGTTTTGGTGTTAGTATTAGGCGTACTCGAATTTTCGTTCGGCTTGTACAAAAAACGCTGGAATACAAATGAAAAGTGGGTGGATATCGCCTGCTTTACCATCCCTAAATTGGTAGTAAAACCGCTGGTTGCCTACTATAGCCTGTTGGTTTTACCTGCCATATTACCAACCTTAAAAAACACGTTCGATTGGGTCCCGTTTTTATGGGGATGCGCAATCATAGCTGTGGCCGACGATTTGACTCAATACTGGTACCACCGCCTGCACCACCAGGTGCCATGGTTATGGCGTTTTCACCGTACACACCATTCAGCATCTTATATGGGCATGGCCATGGCCAGCAGGCAAAATATTATTTACACATTGTTCTTTTCGCAAACCTATTTAACAGCGGCCTTGGTTTATCTTGGTTTGGGTATTCCAGCTATTGTAGTAAAAGGTATTAAAGGAACCATTACAACATTGGCACATTCAAGTATTCCGTGGGATAAGCCATTTTATCAGTATAAAATATTACATCCGCTGGCCTGGATCCTGGAACGTACCATATCAACCCCGGCAACGCACCATGCACATCATGCGGCAACTACCGATGACGGGGTAGGTTATTACAAAGGCAACTTTGGCAACATGTTTTTTTGGTGGGATATCATTTTTGGTACAGCCCATATCTCGCGCCAGTACCCTAAAGCTTACGGTATTTCACATTACGAAGGTGATCAATGGTATGCGCAACTAGCGTGGCCTTTATTTAAATCAAAAGTACCCGGTAGCGAGCTTGCTGCCAACGGCCCAATGGTTAAGGACGATGTGCCTTTGCAGCCTCATCAATTATACCGGCCTGATATTGCTGCTCAGCCTGAAGCTGAACAGGTTGATGAATCATTTCAATTACAGCCTGTAAAAGCGTAATGAAAAAGATTGTACTTATACTTTTTAGTACTGCATTGCTTTTTTCATGCAAACAACCGGCGAAACCTGTGGCGAGTATTGCGGTAGCCACGGTTCCCGGTACTAAAAAGAAACTTTGCTGCGAATCAAATATTCCAAACAGGTTTAAAGCGGCAGGACTAAGCGGTGCGGCGCTTAGTTTACCTGATACCGGTAATACCCATGCCAACCATGCGGGGATGGTATGGGTACCGGCCGGAACTTTTAGGATGGGAGCGGATAACCAGCAGGCCGAACCTGATGAATACCCAAAGCATGACGTAACCGTTGATGGTTTTTGGATTGATAAAACCGAGGTTACCAACGCCCAGTTTGGAAAATTTGTAAAGGCCACTGGTTATATCACCACGGCCGAACGCAAACCCGACTGGAACGAGCTCAAAAAGCAAATGCCCCCAGGCACGGAAAAACCTGCTGATAGTTTACTGGTACCGGCATCATTGGTGTTTGTACCGTCAGATCATCAGGTTAACCTGAACGATTATAGCCAGTGGTGGGCCTGGAAAACGGGAGCTAATTGGAAACACCCACACGGGCCGGGCAGTGATATCAAGGGTAAAGATAATTATCCGGTGGTGCAGGTTTCTTGGTTTGATGCCGTAGCTTACAGTAAATGGGCCAATAAACGTTTGCCAACAGAAGCCGAATGGGAGCGGGCTGCAAGGGGAGGACTGGAAGATAAGATCTATCCCTGGGGCAACGAAAAAGTGAATGAAGGCCAGCCGAAAGCAAATACCTGGGAGGGAAGTTTCCCCTATAAAAATACCCAGCGAGATCACTATTATTATTTAGCACCGGTGAGTTCATTTGCGCCCAACGGCTATGGTTTATATGACATTGCCGGTAATGTGTGGGAGTGGTGTGCCGACTTATATAACAACAACTATTATAAAACGGTAAACAGCCCGGCAGGGGTTAAAAACCCAAAGGGAGCCTCAAAATCATATGATCCGGATGAACCTTATGCTATAAAACGGGTAGTGCGCGGAGGATCATTTTTGTGTAACGATAGTTATTGTTCCGGATACCGTGTATCCCGCCGCATGAAAACTACTGAAGACAGCGGGATGGAGCACCTTGGTTTTCGCTGTGTGAGCAACTAAAATAATACCCCGAATTAAGTAATTGATCTGCCTGCCAAAACGGGCATAATAAAGAAAGGACTATGAAATAATCATAACAGGTACATAAACAAATAAGGGAAAAGCGATGCTTTTCCCCGGTCATTAAAACAACGAAACAGGGATCGATTGGCGTTGAGCCTGTTTCAATGGTGTCATTTTAACTATTCAAATCTATGCAAAATATTGCAAACGAGGCGAGGGGCTATGTTTTGCCCTTTACCTTGCCGGCAGCATCATTTACGCTGCAAATAATTGAGGATGCTTTTCATCCGCAGCAATTATATATGCCGTTTAACGCGGTTGCTGATCAGTCGTCCGGTTTTTCATCATTTAAAAACCCGTCGACATGAAAAAACTTTTATTAATCCCATTCCTGTTGCTTATTGGGCTTCCGCTGTTGACCATCGCGCAGCAAACCCAGCCTACCATCAACTCACATTTGGTTGGTCGTGTAATAGATAGCGCAACCCGCGAGCCATTACCCGGCGCGGTGGTTAAGATACAAGGTACCACACACGTGGTATCTACGGATATTGAAGGTAAATTCAGTTTTGTTACCGGTCAGAAGTTTCCGTATAAGCTCATTATTACCTTCACCGGTTACGAGAAAAAGGAATTTATTGCCGATGGCAGTCCGGTTGAAATTAAACTGAAAGATGCCCAAACACAGCTGAACCAGGTAGTTGTAGTAGGCTACGGTACACAGAAACGTAAAGATATTACCGGTTCGGTGGCATCTGTACCCGCGCTTGCATTAAAGCAGCCGGTTCCCTCGCTCGACAGGGCCTTGCAGGGCTCTGTTTCGGGCATCCAGGTAACACAGGCTACAGGGCAACCCGGTGCAGGCGTAACCGTACAGGTACGCGGTGTAAACTCCATTAACGCTGTTGCCGAGCCATTGTATGTGATAGATGGTTTCCCGACTTCAAACAGCAATTCGCTTACGGATGCGGGGGTAACCAACGGGCCTAAGATCAATCCGCTGGCATCTATTAATACTTCGGATATTGAAAGTATCGAGGTGTTAAAAGATGCATCGGCTACTGCAATTTATGGTACGCGTGGTGCAAACGGCGTAATTATCATTACCACAAAAAAAGGCAAGGCTGGCGTTTCATCTATCAATTATGATGGCAGTTACGGTAAACAGGAAGTGATCAAAACTTTATCATTGCTTAACACCCCGCAGTGGGAAGCCTTACGTAATGATGCTTTGGTGAACAGTGGTAAAACGGCCCAAACCGAAGCCCAGCTTAATCCTTACAATGCCAATACCGACTGGCAGGATGCTGCCTTCCGCAAGGGGACTTCGCAAAATCATAGCCTTTCTATATTTTCAGGTACAGAGCGTACCCGGTTGGCATTTTCGGGTAACTATTTTAAACAGGATGGTATCCTGCAAAATACCAATTTTGAGCGCTATGCAGGCCGTGTAAATGTGGAGCATGATTATAACGATAAGTTCAAGATCTCCTCATTTATTACAGGTAGCCGCACTACCGCACAGATAGCGCCTCAAGGCGTGGTACCCGCCATCTTATTGATGACACCGACCACCCCGGTTTACAACAGCGACGGATCGTTCTTTGTGAAAAACATATTTGAGGGTACGTATGGTAACCCTATCAATACGCTGTATAATCAAACCAATACAACTACTACAAGCCGCATTTTAGGGAACATTGCAGGCGATTACAAGATCACCGAAAACCTTACCGCAAGGGTATTGGCCGGTATCGATATCATCGACAATAAACAAAACCGCTACCTGCCTTCTACAGTGTATGAAGGTTCGGGCTACTCGGGTCTTGGCGAAGTAGGCACGCTTAACTCCTTTAACTGGCTTAATGAAAACACGCTTACCTACAACAAAAAGTTTGGCAAGCACTCATTGAATGTGCTGGCAGGTTTTACCCAGCAGCAATTTAAGGCCGAAGGCTCTATCAACGGTTCGTCAGGTTTCGTGAGCGATTATGATACTTTTAATAACCTGGGTTCGGGGAGTGTTACTTCTATATCAGGCAGTGGTTTTGCTATAGCGCCATCTACGTCATCAAATATATGGGCGTTAAAATCATATTTGGGCAGGATAAACTACGGCTTTAACAGCAAATACCTGTTAACCTTAACCCTGCGTGCAGATGGTTCATCAAAATTTGCCCCCGGTCATCAATGGGCTTCATTCCCTTCTGCCGCTGTGGCCTGGAACGCCTCGAGCGAAGATTTCCTGAAAAACGTAACCGCTATAAGCCAGTTAAAATTACGCCTGAGCGCCGGACAAACCGGTAACAGCGACATCCCGGCTTACCAGTCTTATTCGCAATTAGGCTATTATCGCTACAATTTTGGTAACTCAACAGTTGCCGGTTTTGCGCCAAACAGTCTTTATAATCCTAACTTAACCTGGGAAAAGACAAGTCAGTATGATTTTGGTTTTGATTTGGGGTTGTTTAAAGACAGGGTCAGTGTTACGGCAGATATCTATTATAAGAAAACTACCAACCTGCTGCTTTACCTGCCGCTACCGGCCACAAGCGGTTTAACTATCATTACCAATACCGCCATCACCAACCCACAGCAGTATGAAAACGTGGGATCGGTGCAAAATAAAGGTTTTGAGATCGGTATTAACTCACGCAACCTTACAGGCGGTTTTGTTTGGAATACCAACCTGGTTTTTGCTGTAAACCGTAACAAAGTATTAAGCCTTGGCGGTAACGGCGTTAACCAGTTCATTCCCGATTCATCGCTGCCATCTATCATTAAAGTTGGTGAGCCTATCGGTTCATTCATCGGTTATAAAACCAATGGCCTCATCCAGACAGGTGGCCCGGTACTTACCCCGGCAGCTAATACACAGCCCGGGGGCCAGAACTACCAGGATATTAATGGCGACGGCAAAATTACACAGGCTGCCGATAGGGTGATTCTTGGTAATTCGCAGCCTAAATTTACCGGCGGTATCACCAACACCTTCTCATACAAAGGCGTTGATCTGAGCGTGTTCCTGCAAGGCTCTTATGGCAATAAGATCTATAACCAGCAAAGAGCTGTACTGGAGTTGGGCACAGGTTATACCAATGCTACCACTACTTTGCTTAACCGTTGGACACCAACCAACACCAATACCGATGTGCACAGCGCGTACCAGGATCCGGCACCTACCATATCCGACAGGTTTGTCGAAAACGGTTCGTACCTGCGCCTCAAAAGCCTGAGCTTAGGTTATACTTTCCCGCAAGCTGTGCTGTCACGGTCGCCAATTAAAAAGGTTAGGGTTTACGTAAACGCACAAAACCTTGCTACCTGGACTAAATACACCGGCTACGATCCGGAGGTGAGCAGTAATGAGCAATCGGCCATAACCTCTGGAGTTGATAACGGAGCATATCCTAATAACAAATCATTTATTGTGGGTATAGGTGTAACCCTGTAACCGGTAACCTTTGATTTTTTTAACATGAAAACGAAAAATATTAAATACCTGGTTTTGTTGATCGCTTTTGGTGCCGCCTCGTGTGCCAAGCTCAATGAAGATCCACGGTCATTCATTCCGGCGAGCCAGTTTTACAAAACCCAGGCCGACGCGGTATCTGCTGTTACGGCGGCTTATTCCCTCCTCAATGCAGGTGCTAATTCAGTACAAACACCATATAACACACTTTTTAACACGGGTATGAATTTTATGGCCGATGATGAAGGCCCAGGCCCCGGCGCTACCAATGCCGACGTACGCTCACAGGCGGTATTGGGGCATTCAGCAACCGGTTTGCGCATTTTGCAGATCTGGCAGCAACATTACGCGGCCATAAAAAAAGCCAATATTGCAATTGATACCATTCCTGATATTAAGTTTGATGCTACCTTAAATAAGCGGTTGGTAGCCGAAGCCAAGTTTTTAAGGGCGCTTTACTACTTTAACCTGGTGCGTTTATATGGTGATGTTCCGTTGGTGCTTCACGATCAAACGTCTATCAACCTGTCTGATCTGCAAGTGCCAAGAACAGCCGCGGGAACAGTTTACACGCAGATAGAAACCGATTTGACTGCTGCTGCAACTGATTTGCCTAATAACTATACCGGTGCAGATGTCGGCAGGGCTACAGCCGGAGCGGCATATTCCTTACTGGCCAAAGTTTACCTTACCGAACGTAAGTGGGACAAAGCTGTGACCCAGGCCGAGGCGGTGATCAACGGCCCATATGGGTACGATCTGTTTGCCAACTACGCAGATGTGTTTTTACCGACATCTGAAAACGGTAAAGAGCATATTTTTTCGGCGCAGTTTAAAGCAAACTCTCAGGGGCAGGGTAACAACCAGGCACCGCGATCAATATTGAATGGTATCCCAGGTATGGTAGGCAGCTATGCCGACCAGGTAGTATTTTATTCGGTGCCTGATGCTACCAAGCCAAACGGTGTAGATAAGTTTTTCAGTATTTATAAGCTGTACCCTGCCAATGACAAGCGCAAGCGGGTAAGTTTTGTAACACGCTTTCAAAGCCCTACAACCAACTTGTGGTATGGTAAGCTGAATGATGCAACTATCGCTAACGATTCAATCCCATTTTTTAATAAATACTATGATCCAAGTGTTGCCGCCAACGAAGCCGAATCAGGAGCAAATGTGTCTATCATTCGTTTCTCGGAAGTATTGCTGATCCATGCCGAAGCGGAGAATGAACTGAACGGACCAACCGCTAAAGCTTATGCTTCTGTTAACAGGGTAAGGAGGCGCGCGGGGCTTGCTGATCTTGCCGGTCTTGACCAGGCATCATTCCGTGACGCGGTTTACCTGGAGCGCAGGCTGGAGTTTGTGTTTGAATATCAACGCTGGTTTGATCTGATCCGCGAGCGGGATGCTTCCGGTAATGGCATCCTGGAAGCCAGCTTGCTTAAAGTGGGTAAAACCAATGTGAGCAAAGGAGTTAAGGGTAAGTTCTACTTGTTCCCGATACCACAACAGGAAATTGATAACAGTAACGGCAAGCTAACCCAAAATCCGGGCTGGCAATAAACTCAATCTCATGAAAAGATTAATTGTGATTGTCTTGTTGTCGATAGGTTTCCTGAAGCCGGTGTTTGCCCAAACTGCCGCCACTGAAAACGGTTCGCATGGTATCGATCCAAGGGTTAGCGCAGCTGTACTGCAGGTGCTTGACGAATACATGGCCACTTTTAACGCCAAAGATCTGAAAGGATGGGAAGATACTTACCAGTTTCCGCATTACAGGCTGGCGGGCGGTAAAATGTCGGTATTGGAAAAGGCTGGCTTGCGCGATTCGGCCAAAGTATTCGGCGAATTGCAAAAGGTGGGATGGGACCACAGCCAATGGGACCACCGCAATATTGTACAGGCATCGGCAGATAAGGTGCACGTTGATACCCGCTTTTCCCGCTTCCGGGCAGATGGCAGCCTGATAGGACATTATGAATCATTATACATTTTAACCAAAGAAAATGGCCGCTGGGGCGTAAAATTCCGCTCCAGCTACACCGAATAAATTATTTACCAATGAAAGCAAAGAAAATAACATTGTTCCTGTCGCTTGGCTTGCTTGCAGCATTTACAGCCAAAGCGCAAAACGGACAGGCACCGGCATTTGGTGGCACGGTGGGTAAAACGCTTGATGAGTCAAAGGAGTGGTGGCCCGAGCCTCATAAAGCACCCGCCGGTGCACCAAACGTATTATGGATCATTTTAGATGACGTAGGCTTTGGCGCTACAAGCACCTTCGGCGGCATCATCAAAACTCCTAATTTTGATACGCTGGCCAATAACGGCCTGCGCTACACCAATTTTCACACGGCGGGTATTTGTGCGCCAACGCGTTCGGCCTTATTAACCGGGCGTAACCATCATTATGTTCACGAAGGTGGATTTTCGCATGTGAGCATGTCGGCCGGTTTCCCGGGATATGACGGGCGCATTCCATCTGATAAGGGAACCATAGCTGAGATCTTACGTGAGAATGGTTATAACACCTTTGCCGTGGGTAAATATGGTTTAACGCCGGATGAGGATGCTACTGATGCTGGTCCGTTTGACCGCTGGCCTACGGGTAAAGGCTTTGATCATTTCTTCGGATTTTTAGGATCGGCAACCGATCAGTACAAGCCCGACCTGGTTGAAGATAATGCCCATGTAACACCAGATGGTCGCCACCTTACCGATCAGATCACCGATAAAGCTATCTTTTACCTTAGACGCCAGCATAAAGTAGCGCCTGATAAACCGTTCTTTTTATACTATGCGCCGGGTGCTACCCACTCACCTCACCAGGTAGCTACCGAATGGAGCGATTTATACAAAGGTCAGTTTGACAGCGGTTGGGACGATTTCAGGGAAAAGGTTATCGCAAGGCAAAAAAAGTTAGGTATTATCCCAGCCTACGCAAAATTGCCTGAGCGTAACACACGGATCCCCGCCTGGAAATCACTGCCCGACGCCGAGAAAAAACTGTATGCCCGTTTCATGGAAGTTTATGCCGGATATTTAACCTATACCGATCATGAGGTTGGCAGGCTTATCAATCACCTTAAACAAAGCGGTCAGCTTGATAATACGCTGGTATTTGTGATCATTGGCGATAACGGGGCCAGTAAAGAAGGTACGGTTCATGGTGTTATCAATCCTAAAAAGAACTCGCCTAAACTGGTTGCAGAAGATGCTTACCTGAAAACCAATATTGAGGATATCACAGATATCGGCACGCCGCAGGCAAGCACCAACTATCCGCTTGGATGGGCGCAAGCTGCTAATACACCGTTTAAATATTGGAAACAGGATGCCAACTCTGAAGGTGGTACGCGTAACCCATTGATAGTTTATTATCCAAAAGGAATTAAAGATAAGGGCACTATCCGTACCCAGTACGGGCATGTGATTGATGTATTGCCTACTACGCTTGAGTACACCGGTATTAAACTGCCCGAATATATCAGGGGGATTAAACAGGATACCTTGCAAGGCACTTCATTGGTATATTCGTTTGACCATCCCGAGGCAAAATCAAAGCATGTTTTGCAGCACTATTACATTTTCGGTTCGAGGTCGATTTATAGTGATGGCTGGAAGGCAGAAGCCGCGCATCACCCGGATAACGTAGAATTGGGCGACTTTAAGGTTGGACAAAACGTGCCTGATAAAAGCTTTGATGAGGATACCTGGGAATTGTATAACCTTAACGAGGATTTTAACGAGCGCATTGATCTCGCCAAAAAATATCCTGAAAAATTAAAGGAACTTAAAGCTGTTTTTGAAGCGCAGGCTCAAAAAAACAATCTATATCCATTTATCGACTGGTATGATGTGTATCACCAGCGTATCCACAAAAACTATAAAAAGTAACCAATTAACCATTTACAATCATGAAATCCGTTTATCAACGTATTGTCGCCTTATCGGCAATAGCCGTAGCAATGAGCGCGCCCGCTTTTGCGCAATTGCCGCAGGTAAAGGTAACTCCCGCTAATATAGCGCCTATCGATCCCGCTAATTATAAGGGCGTGGAAGGTAAAACCCTTGCCGAATCAAAAGAGTGGTGGAATAAACCACTCAAAGCGCCGAAAGGCGCGCCTAACATTGTCTGGATTTTATTGGATGATGTGGGTTTTGGTGCATCGGGAACCTTTGGTGGTTTGATCAGCACACCCAATTTTGATACGCTGGCTAATAATGGCTTGCGCTATGTTAACTTCCATACGGCAGGTATTTGCGCGCCAACCCGTTCATCATTGCTTACCGGGCGTAATCATCATTATGTACATATGGGTAATTTTGCCCATGCGTCAACGGCTGCTGGTTTTCCGGGCTATGACGGTCGCATTCCACCAGATAAAGGGACTATTGCTGAGGCTTTGCGCGCAAATGGCTACAGCACTTACGCGGTTGGTAAATGGGGGGTAACGCCTGATGAGGATACTACCGCCGTTGGCCCGTTTGATCGCTGGCCAACAGGTAAGGGGTTCGACCATCATTTCGGCTTCCTGGAATCGGCTACGGATCAGTACAACCCGCCGCATTTGGTAGAGGATAATTTCCATATTAAACCCGATGGCCGCAACCTGAACGAGCAGATCACCGATAAGGCTATCGCCTATATTGATGCAGCACATAAAGCAGCACCAGATCAGCCATTCTTTTTATACTATGCACCCGGAGCTACCCACGCGCCACACCAGGTTAGTCATGAATGGAGCGACTTGTACAAAGGCAAATTTGACGAGGGCTGGGATGTTTACCGCCAAAAGGTTTTCGAAAATCAAAAGAAAGCCGGTTACATTCCTGCTTATGCAAAATTACCGGAACGTAATGAGCGTATCCAGGCCTGGAATAGTTTGCCTGCCGATCAGAAGAAATTGTACGCCCGGTTCATGGAAGTTTATGCAGGTTATCTGACCTACATTGACCACCAGGTAGGCCGTGTGATCAGTCACCTGAAAGCTTCCGGCCAGTTTGATAATACTTTGGTTTTTGTGATGATAGGGGATAATGGAGCCAGTAAGGAAGGAACGGTTCATGGTGTTATCGATCCAAAAAACTCGGCAGCAACAACACTTGAGGCAGATTACATAAAAAAGAACGAAAGCGATTACGAAACCATCGGCACACCTGAAGCTTCAACCAATTATCCTTTAGGTTGGGCACAGGCAGCCAATACGCCGTTTAAATACTGGAAATCAGACGCCGACGCTGAAGGTGGTACCCATAACCCGCTCATTGTTTATTATCCAAAACTCATTACCGAAAAAGGGGGTATTCGTACCCAGTACAGTCACGTATCTGATGTATTCCCAACCACTATTGAGGCTGCGGGTTTAAAATTACCGGAGTATGTTAAAGGCATTAAGCAGGATACCTTACAGGGCAAATCATTCTTTAGCTCGTTCAACAACGCGCAGGCAAAAACATTGCACACCCAGCAATACTATTACATTTTTACTTCGAGGTCTATTTACAAAGATGGCTGGAAAGCCGAGGCGGCGCACCGCCCGGATAATGTTGACCTGCTGAACTTCCCGAAAGAGAAAACCATTCCTGAACGCAATTACGATAAGGATGTTTGGAAGCTTTACAACCTGAACGAGGATTTTAACGAGCGCGTAGACCTCGCCAAAAAATATCCTGAGAAGCTGAAAGAGCTTAAAGACCTGTTCGACGCCGAAGCTAAAAAGAACCATATCTATCCCTTTATTGACAGGGACGATATCAACAACAAAAGGATCCATAAACTCGAAAATAACAACTAATTATGAAAAGCTTAAAAATTGTATTGCTTGCCCTACTGGTGGTTTTCATTGGCGAGGTAAAAGCGCAGTCGCCGGTTTTATTATCGCTTGAAGCCTTTGCCGCTAAACTAAAACAAGCGAAAGAGCCGCAGATCCTGGATGCGCGTTCGGCAGAAGAGTTTGCGCAGAACCATATTAAAGGCGCGGTAAATGTTGATGCCAAAGCTGCAGATTATCAGCAAAAACTGGATGGCTTGAGCAAGGAAAAGCCAACTTTTGTTTATTCAATAGCAAACGGCCGCAGTACCGTACTTTCACGCGAGTTGCGGGCTAAAGGATTTAAGGATGTTGAAGAATTGCCGGGTGGTTTGGCCAACTGGATAGGTTCAGGTTATCCTATCATTTCAACAACAAAAAAAGGTGTTTCGCTGTCAAAAGCTCAGTTTAATGAACTGGCGGCATCATCGTCTTTAGTGTTGGTTGATTTTGGGTCGAGATATTGCGGGGCCTGCAAAAAGCTGGTACCGGTACTTGATTCGCTAAAGGCAAATTCAGCTTTTGCGCCTAAAGTGATCAGTATTGAGGTTTATGACAATACCAACTTAGCCAAAGAGCTAAAAGTGAATGTACTGCCAACACTGGTGTTATACAAAAACGGCAAGGAAGTTTGGAAAAAGCAGGGCTTTTCATCAACCATGCAAATTGAAGCTGCTGCCGAGCAAGCCAAAACCGGTTTGGCCGCCAGCGGCAAATAAACATAGCCATGCTTAAGAAAATCAGCTACTTACTCATCGCTATATTTTACATGGGGCCTGCGTTTGCGCAGGCCCCTAAACAAAAGCCCAATATCGTCATCATCCTGGCCGACGATATGGGCTTTTCTGATATTGGGTGTTTTGGCTCAGAGATCAGCACACCTAATATTGACAGGCTTGCCCGGGAAGGATTGAAGATGACGCAGTTTTACAATGCCGGCAGATGTTGCCCTTCACGTGCGGCGTTACTTACCGGTTTGTATCCGCACCAGGCCGGTGTTGGCGATATGGTGAAATATAAAGGTTCGCCGGCCTACCAGGGGTATTTAAATGACCACAGTGCTACCGTTGCCGAGTTGCTGAAAGATGAGGCCGGTTATAATACCATAGTATCCGGCAAATGGCATGTGGGGCTGCAGCAATCTGCCTTAGCCTGCAACCGCGGGTTTGATAAATCATTTACCATGCTGAATAACGGCAGCAGTTATTTTAATTCGGCGCCGTTGTATAATGATGGCAGCAAGATCACCTTTATGCTGAATGACAGGGAGATCACCCGCAGTGATACGTCCAAATACTTGACGCAGGCTATTACCGATTTTGCTGTTAAATCATTAAACGAGATCAAGGATCAGCAAAAGCCTTTTTTTATGTACGTTGCTTACAACGCCCCGCACTGGCCTATCCAGGCGCTGCCCGAAGATATCGCGAAGTTTAAAGGCCAATACCTTAAAGGCTGGGACGTGTTGCGGAAACAGCGCTATGAAAAACAGCTTGCGGCAGGTATCATCAAAAAACAATGGCAACTATCAGCCAGGGATAAACGTGCACCGGACTGGGATTCATTATCTCCAGAAGAAAAAGATAAATGGGATACCCGCATGGCCATTTACGCTGCTATGGTTTACCGTATGGATGCCTGTATTGGTGAGATCATGAGCAAACTGAAGCAATTAGGGAAAGATAAAAATACCATCGTCTTGTTCGCGTCAGATAATGGCGGGAGCGCCGACGAGGTTAAAAGCTTATCGACCGTGATACAAAAGAACGGTACACCTGGCTCTATAAATTCAATTGATAGCTATGAGATCCCCTGGGCAAACGTGAGTAACACACCCTTTAAGTTATTCAAACGCAACACGCATGAAGGAGGCATAGCTACACCGCTTATTGCATGGTATCCCGGGCATATTAAAGCCGGGAGTTTCAATAATAATCCGGGGCATTTGATTGACCTGATGCCAACCTGCCTTGAACTTGCAGATATATCGTATCCAACTCAATTCAAAAACAAGCAGCTGACACCTTTAGCGGGTATTAGTTTGGTTGATGCTTTTAAAGGGAAACCTTATACAGGAAATGAAACTTTGTTTTGGGAACATGAGGGCAGCAGGGCAATAAGAAAAGGGCAATGGAAACTGGTTGCTGAGATCGGTGAGCCCTGGGAATTATATGATCTGGAAGCTGACCGATCTGAAATAAATAACCTCGCTGCAAAGTATCCCGATAAAGTCAAAACGCTTGAAGTGGAATATCTGGAATGGGCAAAAAAAGTTGGTGTTGTTGATTGGAATACGATTAGAGGGTTATAATAAGGGGAGTTCAAAAAACATGTCATTGAGCGAAGCGTGGCAATCGCATGCTATACAGGGCGAACATGCTTCCGTGCGATTGCCACGCTTCGTACCTCGCAATGACTTTTTTATTAAGCCTTAGTCCCGGTTGTTGCCGCAGCCGGGATTTTTAATGATTTACCCTGCGCCAGTAATTCAGAAGTAATAGCACGTGTATAAGTTTTAATTTCGTTCTGAAAATCAGTAACCGAAGCTCCGGAACGAATCTCTTCCAAACGTTTTTCCCAGGTTCCGGTTAGTTCTGCCTGGGCTATCTGTTGATTTTTTACTACTTCGTAAACAGCGATGCCTGTAGTTGTCGGCACCAGGTTTTTCTTTTCCCTGATGATATAATTGCGCTTAATCAGCGTTTCTATGATGGATGCCCTTGTCGCGGGAGTTCCCAAACCACTATCCTTCATGGCATAGCGCAATTCTTCATCATCAATCTCTTTACCTGCTGTTTCCAATGCTTTTAGCAGCGTGGCTTCGTTATATAAAGGCCTGGGTTTGGTTTGCTTTTCAAGCAAAGCTTTGGCGGTTATCGGCAGGTTTTCGCCTTGGGTAACTTTAGGTAAGGTAGCGTTCTCCTCGTCTTTTTTATCGTCTTCTTTATCGTTGAACACAGCCCGCCATCCTGCGGTATGGATCACCGTTCCGCTGGCATTGAATTTAGCACCCGATTGTACAACAATCTTGGTCACCTCCTTAATGCAATCCTGGTGAAAAGCTTCAAGCATACGGCCGGCTACCATATCATAAACGGCCTGCTGATCGGGAGAAAGCTGATGCGGGTTTTCACCGGTTGTGAGTACTGCGTGGTGATCCGTTACTTTTTTAGCGTTTACACTTCGTTTGTTAAGCGTAGCGCTGCCTAAAGCGGTAGCTTGTTTGCCAAAAAGCGGATGCTGTTCCAGTTTTTCAATCAGCGCAGGCACACCTGCAAAAACATCATCACCTATGTAACGGCTGCCGGTACGGGGATAAGTAACCAGCTTGTTTTCGTACAGGTTTTGAAGAATGGTAAGCGTTTGATCGGCAGTAAAACCTTTGCGCTTATTGGCTTCCTGTTGCAGGCTGCTCAAATCGTGCAATAAAGGAGGTGGTTCTTTACGAGGTTTGGCTTCCACCTGTAAAATATGGCCTCCCTGTGGAAAGCCGCCTTCAACATCCTGAACCTGGTCAAGTACGGCCTGCGCTTCTTCCTTTGTTTTATAATTTTCGGCAGATATGGCTTTAAATACCTGCCCGTCTTTATCCGGGTTGATACTTACCTGGTAAAATGTTTCGGGAACAAAGTTTTTGTTTTCGAGATACCGCGAACATATCATGGCAAGGGTAGGGGTTTGTACCCGGCCCAATGAAAGCACGGCACCACGAATACCCGACGAAAGGCTTAAGGCCTGTGTTGCATTCATACCCACTAACCAATCTGACTGAGAACGGCAATGGGCGGAATTGAATAAGGTATCGTAATCACTTCCCGGTTTCAGGTTGCGAAACCCTTCTTTGATAGCCTCATCTGTTTGCGATGAGATCCAAAGCCTTTTGAAGGGCTTTTTGCATTTTAAGTAGTAGTAAATATAGCGAAAGATGAGTTCACCCTCGCGCCCTGCATCCGTTGCCACAATGATTTCGCTGGCTTCGTCAAATAGCTTTTGGATAGTATCAAGCTGTTTTTTTACCGATGGGTCATCTACCACGCCATCTTTGGTTTTTACCTTGCGGATGGACAGTTTAAATTTGGGTGGCAGCATGGGCAGGTGTTGAACGCTCCAGCCGTAATAGCCGTATTCCTGCGGTGCGGCCAGCTGTAACAGGTGACCGAAAGCCCAGGTAAAGGTAAATCCTTTACCCTCGATGTAGCCATCCTTTTTGGTAGTTGCCCCAAAAACTTTGGCGATATCCCTGGCTACAGATGGTTTTTCGGCTATAATTACTTTCATAAATCCTGCTCTCAACGCGTTGACCTATACCGGCGCTTGCTGATATGGGCGTCGAAAGTATGAATTTAGTGAGGGTTGTGCAAGGTTTGTTGGTAACATTGTCCCGGTTGGCATGGTTACCTAACCGCTAAATACCATCGGTAGTAGCCAGTAATTCTTTATCAACGCCGGCAATTATTTCTTTAAATTGAGGTTCGGCGTTAGTATAGCCTTCAAGCAATTTGAACTGGTTTTTAGCCCTGATTAAATTATGTCCTTCGTATTGCGCGCCGTAGTAAATATCGTTATTTAGAAAGTCGGTTAAAAAGCGGAGCCCCTGCATGTAAATCATCATCTTGCCCGAAAAAATGAAATATTGCTTTTCGGTTTCGGTAAGGATCGTGCCCATCTCGCTCATGTATCCCTTGTATATCGCCCTGAAAAAGTCGGTTCTGATGATGATCTGATCCAGGTCTTTTTCTTCTTCATTGGCAGGGGAGAGATAGGTGCGCATCATATCGCCAACATCACTTAAATAATAACCCGGCATCACGGTATCCAGGTCAACAAGGCAAAGCGCGTTTTGCTTATCATCAAACAACACGTTGTTTATTTTGGTATCGTGATGTATTACGCGCAGTTTAATTTCGCTGTTTGCAGTAAACTGGTTGTAAGTATGCAATATGTCGATATAAGCACGTGCTTGTTCTACTTCATCAGCAGCCTGTTTTAGTTTTTCATCAGCGGCAGTTTCCAACGCCTGCTCAAATTGTTTAAACCGCAGTTTCAGGTTGTGAAAATCAGTAAGCGTGTATTCAAGCTTACTGATATCAAAATGGTTTAAAAGACGTGTAAACCTGCCAAACTGCACTGCGGCACTGTAGGCTTCTTTTGTATCCTGTAAAAAATTTACCGTATGCGATCCTTCAATGAAAGGAAACAGGCGGTAGAATTTGCCGTCGGCAGATTGTATGATAGATTTTCCGGTTTTGCTTTTTAACGGTGCAACAAACAAATAGCCCGGATTAGTTTCATCAAGGTATTGCTTGATTAGCGCAAGGTTATTATCAATATGATCCGGGTGTTTAAAAACCGAATCGTTGATTTGCTGCAGGATAAATGCCTGGTTTGCGCCACTTATTTTATAAGTATGATTTATTAAGCCCGAACCAAAGGACTTAATATTATATTCAGAAACGTTTAATCCAAAATTTATAAGGATATCATTAAACATATTATAGCTGTTAACTATTCAAACATAGCTAATTGAAAAGCGATAGCCATGCGCAAACGTTTGAGTGTTTTTTATTTAGTCTTGTTTTTTGTTTTCGACCAGTTGCGATTCAATAATCACCTTATAAAAGGCGCTTGGTTCGTTGCCACCTGTGCCCTGGTGATGTAGCAGGTCCATGAGGATATCTGTTGCCTTTTGCCCCTGTAAATAAGGGAATTGCTCAACCGAAGCCGCTGGGATATTCTCCATATAATTGATGAGTGGTAAATTGGCGTAGCTTACAAACTCAAGATCTTTATTAACCTTGATGTTTAGTTTGACCGCGTGCTTTATTGCAAAAAGCGCCACATAGTCATTAAAAGTTACAATAGCGGTTGGTTTGCGTTTGCTGGCCAGCAATTCATCTAAGGCCTTCTTGGTGCCTTCTTCTGTCAAATCGCAGGAAACTATAAGCGATGGATCATACTTGAGCCTGTTTTTGGTCATGGCTTTGATGTAGCCCTCTTTTCGTTCGCCGGTGGCTACCATGGTTTGTGGCCCGTTGATCATACCTATGGCGCGGTGGCCTTTTTTCAAAAGATAACTAACTGCCTCAATGGTGCCGATCTCCATATTGCAGGCCACATAATGGATGTTGGGAATAGAGGGGATCCTGTCGAAATAAACAACCGGGATATTGTATTTCTTTAAATTTTCGAAATGCTGATAAGAGGATGTGTTTTTCCCTACGGATACCAACAAGCCATCAACCCGGTGATTTTTCATTTTTTCAACCAGTTGCTTTTCCTTTTGCTCATCGTCGTGTGATTGTGCCAGCAATACCGTATAGTTCTTTTTATAAGCAGTATCTTCAATAGCGCTTATGGCCGATGAAAAGAATGCTTCCGAAAGCTCGGGCAATATAACCCCGATAGTAAGGGTTTTGCCTTTTTGCAAAAAGATGGCTGTTTGATTGGGTTCGTAATTAAGTTCGCCGGCCAGTTTTTTAACTTTTGCCCTTGTAGTTAGCCCTATACTTGGGTGATCATGCAAGGCCCTTGAAACTGTAGACACAGAGATGCCTAATATTTGCGCTATTTCTTTTATAGTAGTTGGCTTTGTTTGCATTAATTATGGGCTAATATTGTTTTTATAGTTAAAGTTAAGCGATTATTATCAAATTATACCCGTTTGGCTCCCAATTGCAAACGTTTGCGTAACCTTTTGCGTGGCCGACTGCTAATTTATAAACCTTGTTCGACTGTTGATGGGGAGATTTGAAGATAGGCGTTACCGCGTTAGGAATCATCTGTTTTGATGATAAGTGTGCCTGCCTGCGATGAATGTTCTGAACAAATAAAGTCTCATGAGGCGATGTTTGTCTCTATTTTTAGGAAAGGAGGCTGTAAGCTATAAATGCCTGCTATTCAATTAATGCCACTTAAAAGATAATTATGGCCATTTTTCAAACGTTTGCGTTGAAAATTGCGGTGTTTATTTTTTATTAAAGCCATTAATGCAATTACATTTATAAAACCGTACCAGCTTGATAAGCCAATGATTAAGAAAACGACCATATTTTACTTTACACTATTATTTATTACGATCAGTAGCAAGTTTGCCGTAGCGCAAAAGACAGACATAGACGCAACCAAATTGCGCCACATAATTCCGCTTGGTGGCAATGCCTGGGTAAGCGCGCCTGATACCATTACTGATGAAGGTTTAACAGGTCTGAAAAGCCCTAAATCGACAGCGGATATTTATTTTAGGCTAAGTACCGCGCAGGATATTCAGCTTGCATTGGTAGTACGCGTTCCGCAAGGCAATAGCACACTACAACTTTCAGTAGGAAAACATACCTTCACAAAAAAACTAAGCAACGCAGCATTTGATACCATTAGTTTTGGAAAGGTGCATATTGAACCCGGGTATATTAAGGTAAGCCTGAAAGGGATCAATAAAACCGGAGCTGTTTATACTGATGTTTCTGATTTGGTGGTTACGCTGCAGAAGCCGGATAATGATGTTGCGTATGTTACCAAAGGGAGTTCATTCCATTTTGGCAGGAGGGGCCCTTCGGTGCACTTGCGCTATCCTGTCGCGGCAGATAAGGAGAATAAAGTAAAATGGTTTTATAACGAGATCATAGCACCAAAAGGACAGGATATTATAGGTTCTTATTTTATGGCCGATGGTTTTGGCGAAGGATATTTTGGTATGCAGGTAAACTCGGCTACCGAACGCCGGGTGCTATTTTCGGTATGGAGCCCTTTTAATACCGAAGATCCTAAAAGCATCCCCGATAGTATGCGTATTAAACTGATAAAAAGCGGCAGCAATGTTCATATCGGCGAGTTTGGTAATGAGGGTTCGGGAGGACAGAGCTATATGCGCTTTCCATGGAAAGCCGGACAAGCCTATGCATTCCTGTTAAGCGCCGAGCCTGATCAAGCAAAGCACACCACTACCTATACTGCTTATTTTAAAGATGTATCAGCTGGTAAATGGTTCTTAATAGCCAGCTTTACCCGGCCACAAAAGGCTACTTACTTAACGCATTTATATTCGTTTGTAGAAAACTTTGAACCTGAAAACGGCGATAAGACCCGCAGGGCGTATTTTACCAATCAATGGATAGGGGATAGCGATAACAACTGGCTGGAGCTTACACATGCCATATACACGGGCGACGCTACGGCGAATGCGAATTATCGTAAGGATTACGCCGGAGGAAAAGAAGGTAATAAGTTTTTGCTGCAAAACGGTGGTTTCTTTAATAATTACATCCAGCTCAAAACCGCTTACGATCGCGAACCGACAGGAAAGAAACCTGTAATTGATTTTGAAAAATTGCCCAATAAATAAGCCCCAAAAACCTCAATATTATATATGGAAAGAAGACAATTTCTGAAAACCAGCGCTATAGCTGCCGCCGGTTTTAGCATTTTACCATCAGGAAGCCTGTTTGCGTCGGTACCTGCAAAGGTACGTTTAGGTTACATCGGTGTAGGCGCCCGTGGCATGAGTCATATTGCCGAAGGTTTGCTTCGCGATGATGTGGAGATCGTAGCCATTTGCGATACCCAGGAAAGCTCATTGAAAATTTGCCGCGAGTACATCGCAAAAAAAGGCCACGCACCTGTAAAAGAATATACCGGCGGACTGGATGCTTACAAAAAGTTGCTGGATCATAAAGATATTGACGCTGTAATTATAGCCACACCATGGCAGTTTCACCATCCGCAAGCTATCGACGCTATGAAAGCCGGTAAATATGTAGGATGTGAAGTAATTGCTGGTCTTACCGTTGAAGACCACTGGGATATTGTTAATACTTCTGAAAAAACAGGTATCCCTTATATGACGCTTGAAAACGTTTGCTATCGTCGTGATGTAATGGCGGCATTGAACATGGCACGCCAGGACTTATTTGGCGAGATCGTTCATTTAGAGGGTGGTTATCAGCACAATTTGAGAGGTGTATTATTCAACGACGGCAAGCACTATTACGGCGGTGGTGTTGAGTTTGGCCCTAAAGCACTGAGCGAAGCACAATGGCGCACCCAGTTTAATATTGATGTGGATGGCGATATCTATCCAACGCATGGCGCTGGCCCGTGTATGCATTATGCTAATATCAATGCAGGTAACCGGTTTACCAACCTTGTGTCCTTTAGTTCAAAAGCGCGTGGTTTATCGGCCTACGTTGAGGAATTATCGCCCGGTCACCCGAATGCCAAGATCCATTATAAAAATGGCGACGTAACCACTACCATGATCAACTGCGCCAATGGTGAAACAGTACTGTTGAGTCATGATACGCACCTGCCGCGTCCTTATTCATTAGGTTTCCGTGTACAAGGTACAAAAGGCTTATGGATGGATGTAAACAAAAGCGTATACATCGACCATAAATCAAAAGAAGATGATTCATGGGATCCGGCAAAAGAATGGTTTGACAAATATGATCACCCGCTTTGGAAAAAATACGAAAAGTTTGCCGAAGGCGCCGGTCACGGTGGTATGGACTGGTTTGTATTTAACGCTTTCGTAGAGTCGGTTAAGCAAAAACGCCAAACTCCTATTGATGTTTATGATTCTGTTACCATGAGTGTAATTACTCCTTTGTCAACCAAATCATTAAAAGAAGGCAATGCCAGCGTAGCATTCCCTGATTTTACCAAAGGCAAGTGGAAAGAGCGTAAAAACACCTTTGCGCTTGACGACAGCGGCTTTTAATTATCGTTTATATTTTTTTGCATGTTTCTATGTTTAGCCTGGCCAAAAGCCAGGCTTTACTTTTTTAAGGGAATATCAATGGTGCTGCTACAAAGAGTAATAAAATATCATTGTGAGGCACGAAGCAATCGTACGGAAAGAAAGCCGTTCTGTATGGTATGCGATTGCCGCGTCGTTCCTCACAGCCATGACACAGGAGCTTTCAACCTTCTCATAATCAAATTCTTCAGGCCAGATCCCGAAATACGCAGAATCCATAAAATTAGTGCCCAAATCATCCTGCTTGTGGTCTGTTCAATGCTGCAGAAACCTTCAAAAACTGAGTTTTACCGCCGCAAAATACTTTGAGTCAAACGTTTGCGTAAGCGCGATTTTGCTCAAAACAAACGTTTGCGCTGTGTTTGGAGGGGCGTTTTTTTGCTTTCAAAATCCTGTATTTCTAATTTCCAATATTCAAAAACAAAGCTAAATCACAACAGAAAACTAACAATTAATTAATACTAACACCCACCACGTATGATTAAAATTTACTCAAACCCCGACAAGGGCTTCAGCAAACACAATTATTTAAAGGGGCAAATCAGCGGCCTTTTTAAATTGATGTGCTGTTGCCTGTTATTATTATTGCCCGTACTTGCGAACGCGCAAACAACTATCAGCGGTAGCGTAAAAGATAAAGATGGTCCTATCATCGGGGCCACTGTAACCCAAAAAGGTGTTAAGAACACAACTTCTACCGATGTAAACGGTAAGTTCAAACTTACATTAAAAGGTAGCTCAACAGTATTGGTTGTTTCTTATGTAGGATTTAAGCCACAGGAAGTATCTATAGGAAATTCGACCGATATCACCATTACCCTGCAGGAAGACCTCAACAAACTTAATGAGGTGGTTGTAGTTGGTTATGGCACGGTTAAAAAAGGCAATTTAACAGGTTCTGTAAGTTCTATAAAAAGTGACGACCTTACACTCGGCGGTACTACAACCAATATTGGCCAGGCCATTCAGGGTAAGGCAGCTGGTGTTCAGGTACAACAGGCCAGCTTTGCACCAGGCTCAGGAATTAATATCACTGTAAGGGGGGGTAACTCTATCAATACCTCTACATCTCCTTTATATGTGGTTGACGGTTTTATCAGCGATAACGGAAACCAGGTTAACCCTAACGATGTGGAAGATATCCAGGTGTTGAAAGACGCTTCTGCAACAGCTATTTATGGCGCAAGGGGTGGTAACGGCGTTGTTTTGATCACTACTAAAAAAGGAAAAAACGGTAAGGTTTCTTTGGATGCCGATATATCAGGAGGCACACAATACTTAACATACAAGCCAGATCTGTTAAACGGTCAGCAGTATACTGATATTCAAAATGCTACTGCAATTGAAGATGGTAAGCCGCAGCCGTATCCTTCAAGTTTCCAGGTGGCCAATACCAACTGGTTAAAACTGGCAACCCGTAACGCGACAGTCCAAAATCAAAGTGTCAGTTTAAGCTCAGGCGATCAAAATTCAAAAATCTATGTTGCGGGTAATCACATTAAACAAGTAGGTGTGTTGCAGCACACCGGTTTTGAAAGATACACGGCAAGAATAGGGACTGAGAAAACAATGAACGAGAACCTGAAGATCAGCGCTAATTTTTATGGTGCCAGTTCAAGTTCAACGTTACAATCATACTCGGGCGATATAACGGCGCCATTATTTAGTTTGTTAACTGCACCGCCTAACGTAACCCCGTATAATGCCGATGGCACATATAATTATTACGTTACCCAGGGTACAAAGACTAACGCTTTGGCTGGCCTTTTAGAGCCGACAAATAACAGCGGTAGTAAATTGATAAACGCTAATGTTGGGTTAGATTATAAAATTATAAACGGCTTAACTTACCACCTCACAGCCGGTACAGAATACACTCAAACTACAGCAGGTCAGTATCTGCCTACCACAACCATTTCCGGTGCTAAACAAGGCGGTGTTGCCAGTGAGCAAACATCATCAGCTTTCAGATGGATAGTAGAGAACTACTTTACCTATAAGTTTAACATAGCTAAAGATCACGATTTTACTGTTTTATTAGGTACATCAAACCAAAAAGATATTACCGAAGGACTAAGTGCCGGTGCTAAAGGATTTTCAACCGACGCATTCTTATACTACAACCTGAGCGCCGGTTCGTTGGTTAATGGTTATGGTAGCAGCAAAGCGGAAGCGATGTTGACATCATATTTCACCAGGTTCAACTATGCTTACAAAGATAAATTATTAGCCTCATTCTCTTATCGTGATGACCGTTCTTCAAACTTCGGTCCAAACAAACGTTCAGGCTTTTTTCCTGCAGGAGCTGTGGCTTACAAATTTACAGATGACGATTTCATAAAAGATCTTAATACTTTCTCAAACTTAAAAGCACGTGTTAGCTACGGTGTTACGGGTAATGACCGTATCCCGGCAAGCTTGTACCTTTCAACATTTGGCCCTTATGGTGTTGTGCTGAATGAAACAGGCAATCTTCAAACCGGCATCGAACCAAAAACGTTGGCTAATCCTAATCTTAAATGGGAAAGTACCAGGCAGTTTGACGTTGGTTTGGATATGGGTTTTGCCAATGGCCGTATTAATGCAAGTATCGACTACTACAGCAAAAAAACTACCGACTTATTGATACAGATCCCTATCGGGCAGCAATGGGGTTTCAGTAATCAGTGGGTTAACGGCGGCTCTATTCAGAACCGGGGTATCGAACTTTCTGTAAATACCAACAATGTGCGCGGTAAAGATCTGTCATGGAACAGTACCGTTACTTTTGCTTACAACAAGCAAAAAGCGTTGGATTTAGGTCCGGGTGTATTAGTTATCAGTACCAATACCGCTAACCCAAGCGGTACAGTTTCAGGCCAGGAATTTACAAGAGTTGTGCCGGGCATTGAATTGGGTGAGCTATATGGCTACGTTTATGAAGGTGTAGTTAAAACCGGCGAAAAATATGCCCCGCAACCAAATTCAAAAGCAGGTGACCCCAAATACAAAGACGTTAACGGTGACGGTGTAATTACTCCGGCCGACCGTACTTACCTGGGCAATTCTAACCCGCATTACATGGCTGGCTTTGGTAACGATTTCCATTACAAAGGCATTGATCTTGGTATATTTTTCCAGGGTGCGTTTGACTATTACCTGTATAATATGAACGCAATGGTGCTGGAGTCAACTACCGGCATAGCAGGATTAAACAGATTTGTTGCGGGTAAAAATGAAAATACATCTATTCCGCGTGAGGGTTATTACCTGAGCACCTACGGTAGCTATGTAAACTCTCGTTTTGTTGAAAATGCTTCTTATGTACGTTTAAAATCACTTACGCTGGCTTACAACTTCCCTTCATCATTATTTCAGCATATAAAAATTTTACAGGGAGTAAAAGTTTATGCCGAAGCCCAGAACCTTTGGACAATTACCGGTTACAAAGGTACCGACCCGGAAGTTAACGTACACTCAGGCGCTACAGGTGGCGGTTTGGACTTTAACTCGTTCCCTGCATTCAAAACGGTAACATTCGGTATTAAGGCATCTATCCATTAATGAAATTATCCATTTAAGGGATCAACAAAATTTAAATCAAATGAAAAAATATAACATTTTACTCTTAGCGGCCGCGGTAGTTACACAGTTTTCGTGTAACAAAACCAGCCTTGAACCTAAAATATACAGCAGTTTAACAAGCCAAAACGCTTTCCTTACCAAATCGGATGCTATTGCGGCTGTTAACGCGGTTTATGCCCGTCTTAAAGGCCCGGCGGTTGGTGATAATTTTGATTATTGGACAGTAAGGCACTTCGCGCTAACCGATTTAACTACCGATGTGGGCCACTGTAGCTATGCAGGTGACCCGGGGCAATTATCGCTGGTGCAATGGAATTCTGCCAACGGTTTGATAGCTGAAGATTACAGGCAGATCTATAAATTGATTGCTAACGCGAATAACGCGATCTACAATATCGCGGCAATGAAAAGTATCACAGACGCCCAGAAAAATCAGTTTCTGGCCGAAATGAAGTTTTTGCGTGCTATTGCTTATTCAGATCTTACTGATTCATGGGGCCCCGTAATCCTGAATACAGAAAAAGATATAGCCAACCCTGATTACAAAGCTCAAACCGCGCCAAGTCCGGTAGCGGATGTTGACGCGTTAATGATTGGCGATCTGCAAAATGCAATCACCGTACTGCCTGCCGATTACACCAAAAGCGATATTTATACAACCAATGATGTTGGCCGGGCTACTAAAGGTGCAGCTATGTTCCTGTTGGCCAAGATCTACTTGCGTGAACACCAATGGCAAAAAGCTGCTGATTTAACCAAGCAGGTTATGGATTTGGGTATCTACCAGTTATACCCATCATATGATGGTTTGTTTAAAGAATCAAATACATGGTGCTCAGAAAATATCTTTTCGGTATTGAGCGATGCAAACGTTAACGGCACCGAGTTGCTGAACCACTTTGGTCCGCTGAGCCATCCTGTACTAACCGATAGGTGGCAGTATTATGCCGTTACCTGGGATTTTTACAACAGCTATGGCGATGAGGATGACCGTAAAAAAATGTTCTTTACCCAATATCAGGGTGTTGACGGTTTAACCCACAAGCAAGCTCCTTCGTTAGGCGCTACCGCTCCGGATGGCGTGTTGTATATGCCGGATGTCGCGACTATGAAATATGCTGATCCAAATGGGGCCAACACGTACTACGATGGCCACAGTGTTGACGTTTTACGCTATGCTGATGTATTGCTAAGCCGAGCCGAAGCTTTAAATGAATTGAGCGGACCAACTGCCGAAGCTGTTTCGTTGGTAAATCAGGTTAAAGGCCGCTCGCATGCCAAATTATTGGTACAGGGTAATTTAACCCAGGCTACTTTCCGCGATGCTTTATTACAAGAACGTGGTTGGGAACTGTATTACGAAGGGAAAAGAAGGGCCGACCTGAAGCGTTTTGGCAAATATGATGTGATTGTGAACGCGTACCTGAAACGTATTGGTCAAACCAATACCGTACAGCTGCCTCGCGATGAGTATTTCCCATATCCGCTTAACCAGGTTAATATCAACCCTAACCTGAATAACGCGGGCAGGCAGCAATAAGCATAAAATTCAACTATTGGTAAAGAGTATACGGCCTTTAAATGGCTGTATATTCTTTACTGTTTAACCGGTATTACAAAATTTAGTGATGAAGGATTGGTTTAAAGTTTTAGCGGCGGGATTGTTAGTTTCAATCATCTGTGGATGCTCGGGTGGTAACCTGATAAAAGAAATTCATATAGGTTTGTACAATAACAATGAGCTGAAAATTAAGCTTGATGTTATGACCAGCAAGCCCGTTGATCTGTATGCCGAATATTGGATAGAGGGTAAGCAGCCTGTAAAATACAGGTCGACCACTACGGGCAACGGTACATCGTATAAGCTTGTGCTTTGCAATATTTTGCCTGATACTACTTATTCATATCATATTGTAACTGTTGATGGCGGTGATACTGTTATCAGCAAGCCCCATACTTTTAAATCGCACCAGTTGCCATTGTTTTTACAGGAGCAGTTTCACGCGAAAACGGCTGCTAAGGCCACGCTGCCGGCACAGTTTAATGACGGTTTGATGCTCATTAACAAACGTTATGCGCCAGGTGTAGCATTTTTGGTCGATACAAAAGGGCAGATCAGGTGGTATCATATGATTGACAGGTTGGGTTTTAAGGTGATTAATTTTACTAAGGACAGAACGCTGCTCTCAATTTTGGGTCGAAATGATGAGCCAACCAGTTACGGTAGTGAGATATTGGAGATCAACATGCTTGGTGATACGCTGTTGCACCTTACCAAAGGACAGGGCGATTTCAGGCAAACCATCCATCACGAAATACTGAAGAATGATAAGGGCCAGCTGGTAACCATTTTTGTCGATCAGCGCTTAATGGACCTTACTGCTATAGGCGGTGGCAAACAGGATACGGTTAATGGTGACGGTATTATGGTGATGGATAAAACCGGCAGGCAGCTTTATAAATGGAGTGTGTTTGATGTTATGGATCCGCTGAAAGATCCTAAGATCCTGAAAACCAAAAAAGACTGGATGCATGCCAACAGCCTCAGCTATGATACAGAGGGTAATTACCTGATGTCGTTTTATAACAACGGGCAGATCTGGAAGATTGATTCCCACAACGGAAAAGTAATTTACAAGTTTGGCAAAGGCGGTACTATTGCGATGCCAGCCGATTGCAACTTTACCCAGGCCCATGCCGCCCATATTAATAAGCAGGGCAACCTCATGTTTTTTGATAACGGGGTGGAAAAACACCAATCTGGAGTATATGCCATGAAGATTGATGAGAAAAATCAAACCTCATCCATTGCCATGCATATAACACTTCCTAAAGAAATTTTTAACGGCAGAATGGGCAGTGCCTACTTGATTAACGATACTACTACGCTGGTTTGCTGCTCAAAAAGGCACATTATAGTACTTGCAAATAATAAAGGTGTATTACAATGGACAATGGAAACATCGGTGCCAACTTACCGTGCCGGCTTTATCAAATACGAACAGCTTGATCCATATTTAAAACCATAGATCATTAAAATGAAAAAAAAATATCAATATATAACTTTCCTGTTGCTGTTATTTGCTTTAGCAAATGTTGCTCAGTTAGTATCGTGCAGCGGCAGCAGAGCTGAGGAAGCTAATAATGCTGATTCAGCAGCTGTGAGTCTTGTTTCTGTAGATACCGGCAAAATGCCCGGCGGTAAATATGGCGATGCAGTACGTTATGGCCGCGAACTGATGTTGCATACTGCCTATTATATAGGTCCCGATGGAGTCAATGGTCACTACACCGGTAATAAAATGAACTGTACCAATTGTCACCGCGATGCCGGTACAAGGCCGTACGCTTTTAACCTGGTAAGGTCGTTTCGTGATTATCCGCAGTACAGGGCAAGGGAGGGCAGGATCTTATCTTTGGCCGAACGCATCAACAATTGCGTAATGCGCCCTAACCTGGGCAGGCCGCTGCCGCTGGACGGGAAGGAGATGATCTCG
This sequence comes from Mucilaginibacter endophyticus, assembly GCF_003351025.1. Taxonomy (GTDB): domain Bacteria; phylum Bacteroidota; class Bacteroidia; order Sphingobacteriales; family Sphingobacteriaceae; genus Mucilaginibacter; species Mucilaginibacter endophyticus. The sequence goes on from NZ_QPCG01000001.1 coordinate 1,758,094, forward strand.
ATTATGGCTTACCTTAAGTTTTTGAGCGATTCGTCAAACGTCTCAAAAACCACCAAAGGTTTAAAAAATATGGAGGTTGAGCTGCCCAACGTAGCGGCTTCATCAGACAGGGGCGAAGTTTTATACGCTCAAAATTGCGAACGCTGCCATGCCAAAAATGGCGAAGGCAAAATGCGTTTTGATAATGTAACTTACGAGTATCCGCCGGTATGGGGATTATTGGCCTACCGTCCGGGTTCAAGCATGCACCGTGTGGTTAAGCTGGCTCAATGGTTAAAGGGCAATATGCCTTATGATAAAACCGCCGAAGGAAAACCTTTCCTAACGGATGCTGAGGCACTTGATATCGCCGCCTTTGTAAACGACGATAAAAAACATAAACGTCCACTTCCTAAAACCACCAAAGAGGTTGACTATCCGCATTACGAAGAAAAAGCGATTGATTACGATAAAGGGCCTTTTAAAGATCCTTTCTCAGAAGAACAGCATAAATACGGGCCCTATAAACCTATTATTGATTATTGGGAGGGTAAGGGGATAACACCGGCTATTTAAAAACAATACTAATCCAACTATGTCATTGCGAGGAGGAACGACGAAGCAACCTCGTAGTTATGCATCTTCGATATGCATTGGCTACGAGATTGCCGCGCTACGCTCGCAACGACATTGTTTTTATTATAAAAAGACTGACTAAATTTATTTCATGAAAAAACAATTTTTAGCTATCACTTTCCTTTTATCAGGCTTTGCTGCTTCGGCACAAAAAGTACCTTATACCAATTGCGATAAATGCTGGCTGGCCGATTCATTGGGTAACCATCGTGTGGTATTAACCTTTAATGGTACAGGTAAAGTGGCTAAAGCGGTGATTAACTGGAGGCGCAGGGATAATGAGCCCGAAAACAAGCGGATCATTATTGAAGATGCTAAAACCAAACAAAAAATAACCAACGTAAAAATTGGTTCAATAAACCGTGAAAGCGGTGAGCTGTATTTTGAGCCAACATCGGGTAAGGGTACTTACTTTGTGTATTATATGCCTTACAAAAACGAGGGGCGCTCAAACTATCCTAAAGGTGTTTACCTCAAACCCGAAAATATAGCTTCTGCCCAATGGCTTAATACCATAAACAGCACGGCTCCATTGGCTTCGGTAAAAGAGTTTCAGTCGATAGATGCTTTTAACAGTTTTTACCCAATGGAGGTAATTGCTACAAAAGCAGAAACCGAAGCATTGCTGAATAAGCACAAATCTGAATCATTTTTGGTTTTCCCGGAAGACAGGATGAACTCCATCCGCATGACCAAAGATTTGCCGCAACGCTGGATTGAGCTTGGTCCGCAAAGTAAATATACCGGTGAGGCAGCCCGTGGTGAAAACTTTGCATTTCAGCTGGGTATTTACGCGTTGCAGAATATTGAAAATGTACAGGTAACATTCAGTGATCTGAAATCTGCCACCGGTAAGGTGATCCCGGCTTCGGCACTGTTTTGTATCAATACCGGAGGCACCACTTATGATGGTAAACCACTTACTAAGGTTGTGAACGTAGCCAAAGGCGAGATCCAGGCCTTATGGTGTGGGGTAGATGTGCCTGCCGCTATACTGCCTTCGGTTTATACAGGTAAGGCTACCATCAGCATCAACGGTAAACCGGCAAAAACAATTGCTTTATCTGTTAAAGTAAATAGTAAAATTTCAAAAGATGGCGGCGTAAGCGAACCTTACAAAATGACCCGCCTGGGTTGGTTAAACTCAACCATGGCACAACAAAATACGGTTATCGCGCCGTATACCCCGCTTGAAATAAGTGGCAACACAGTTAGTTTGTTAGGCCGTAAGGTAGAAGTGAATAAGGACGGTTTCCCAAAACAGATCCAGACTTATTTTACGCCGGAAATGACAGAATATGCGGCAGCACCGAACAACCTGCTTACCGAAGGTATTCACTTTCATTTTATCGACGCCGCTGGCAAAAAAATAAACCTGAAAAGCCAGGGTGTACAGTTCACCAAAAAAGAAGCCGGAACAGTGCAGTGGACTGCCGTAAGCGCCAACGATAGCTTGCGGATGGATGTAACCGCTTCGCTGGAGTTTGACGGCTTTATGGCTTACACTGTAAAGGTAAAAGCCCTGCAGGACGTTAGCCTGAAAGATATTACCATGCACATTCCTTTTAAAAAGGATTTTGCTAAATATATGATGGGCTTCGGTCAAAAAGGAGGCTATCGCCCTGAAAATTTTGAGTGGAAATGGGATGTTGCCCATAAGAACCAGGACGGCGCATGGATTGGTAATGTGAACGGTGGTTTGCAGTATTCACTAAGGGATGAAAAATATGTCCGTCCGCTGAATACAAATTTTTATCTGCAAAAGCCTTTATTGCTGCCATCTTCATGGGGCAATGATAACAAAGGTGGTATTAAGGTAGCCTTTGATGGTAATGCTGTATTAGCCAACAACTATAGCGGCGAGCGTGACCTGAAAAAAGGCGATGAGCTCTATTATAACTTTACCCTGTTGGTAACACCTTTCCATACCATTAACACCGATTTTCAGTGGGCTACAAGATTCTATCATTCATATAAACCTATTGATACCATTAAAAAGGCTGGAGCAACGCTTATCAATATTCACCATGCTACGGCGATCAATCCTACCATCAACTATCCATTTATTGCCTGGCAAAAAATGAAAGCCTATGATGATTCGGCCCATGCTGCCGGGTTAAAAGTGAAAATCTACAATACTATCCGTGAGTTATCTAATCACGCCTATGAAACTTTTGCTTTGCGTAGCCTGGGACATGAAATCTATTCGCCGGGTAAGGGCGGAGGCTTTAGCTGGTTGCAGGAGCACGTGGGCGATGATTACATAGCCGCCTGGTTTGTCCCCGAAATTAAAGATGCAGCCATTATTAACAGCGGAATGAACCGTTGGCATAACTACTATGTGGAGGGTATGAATTGGTTAACCCAAAACGTAGGTATCGACGGTATTTACCTGGATGATGTGGCTTTTGATCGTGTTACCATGAAACGTATAAAACGTGTATTAACCAAAGATGGTCACCCGGGTATTATTGACTTACACTCTGCAAACCAATACAATAAAAGCGATGGTTTCAATAACAGCGCCAACCTGTATATGGAGCATTTTCCATACCTAAACCGTTTATGGTTTGGTGAGTATTTCGATTACGAAAAAAATGATCCTGATTTCTTCCTGACTGAAGTGAGCGGTATTCCTTTTGGTTTAATGGGCGAGATGTTACAGGGCGGCGGTAACAAATGGCGTGGCATGGTTTACGGCATGACTAACCGCATGCCATGGAGCGATGGTGCCGATCCGCGCCCGATTTGGAAAGCCTGGGATAATTTTGGTATAAAAGGAACCAAAATGATTGGTTACTGGGTTGACGACAATCCGGTAAAAACAGATAAAGCCAAGGTTATAGCAACCGTTTATAAAAAGGATGGCGCTGCCATGGTGGCCGTTGCCAGCTGGGAAGATGCCGATACAGATTTTCAATTAAATATCGACTGGAAAAAATTAGGCATCGATCCGGCTAAAGCGACCATCACGGCTCCGGAAATTAAAAGCTATCAGCCAGGCAAAACATTTGGCTTGACCGATAGAATCCCGGTTGAAAAAGGTAAAGGCTGGTTACTGGTGATTAAATAAAGCGGAAACATGAATAAAAAATGGTTTATCGCCGTATGCCTTTGCATTGGCGGCCTGAAGGCTTTTGCCCAACAAACGGCAAGTATTCGCGAGTATACTAAAGCTATTACCACTTATCCGTTTTCGGATCCTAATCCGATACCGGCATTCACCAATATTTATCCGTATTTCCGTTACGACGGATTTACGGATAAACCGGTGCAAAAGGAGTGGAAAATAGTTGAGCTGGAAAACGCGTATATCAGGTTAACCATTTTACCGCAGACAGGTGGCAAGATTTGGTCGGCCGTTGAAAAATCGACAGGTAAGCCAATTGTTTATGAAAACCATGTAGTAAAATTCAGGGACATTGCCATGCGCGGCCCCTGGACAAGCGGCGGTATCGAACCTAATTATGGCATTATTGGCCATACACCAAACTCGGTTACCCCGGTCGATTACCTTACCCGTACAAATGCCGATGGCAGTGTAAGTTGTTTCATCAGCGTGCTTGACCTGCTTACCAATACCACCTGGACAATGGAAGTAAACCTTCCGGCAGATAAAGCTTATTTCACTACAAAATCATTCTGGCATAACTCAACACCGCTTGAACAACCCTATTACCACTGGATGAATACCGGTATTAAAACCAGCGGTAAACTTGAATATATTTTCCCTGGCACCAAATATCTCGGTCACCAGGGGGAGTACGCCGATTGGCCTGTCAATAAACAGAACGGGAAGGATCTTTCCTTTTATGATAATAACAACTTTGGTGGCTATAAATCATACCATGTGTTTGGCAAGTACACCGAATTTTTTGGTGCTTACTGGCATAACGATGATTTTGGTATGGCCCGTTATGGCGGTCACGAGGATAAAGCCGGTAAAAAAATCTGGATCTGGGGATTATCGGATCAGGGCATGATCTGGGAAAAGCAGCTTACCGATAACGATGGTCAGTATTCTGAAATTCAATCCGGGAGGTTGTTTAACCAAACAGCAGTTAAAAGCACGTTCACGCCTTTCAAACACAGAGGCTTCGCGCCCGGCACTTCCGATACCTGGACAGAGTATTGGTACCCGGTATTAAAAACCAAGGGCTTTGTACAGGCCAATAACTATGGCGCGCTGAATGTGAAGGCTGAGGGCGGTTTGCTGAAGCTGTATTTTAGCCCGGTCCAGAAAATTACCGATACGCTGAAAGTAAAGCAGGGCGATGAGCTGATCTACAGTAAAAAACTAACCTTACAGCCCTTACAATTATTTACAGATTCAATTAAGGCGGATGCCGGGAATGTGCTGGTGACTTTGGGAAACAACAAGCTCATTTATAACTCAAAACCCGATGCTGACAATTTAAATCGCCCGTTTGATTTGCCAAAAGATTTTGACTGGAATAGCGCTTACGGTTTATACACCCAGGGCAAGGAGTTCATGGATCAAAAAATGTACCCCGAAGCCGAAGAAAAACTGCAGGAAGCATTAAAAAAAGATCCATATTTTTTGCCGGCACTGGTACAATCGGCAGCGTTGATGTACCGTGATATGCGTTATGCCGAAGCTTTGGGTTTTGCCAAAACTGCCTTGAGCATCAATACTAATGATGGTGCAGCAAACTACTATTATGGCATCATTAACGCGCAACTGGGTAACGTTGCTGATGCTAAAGATGGTTTTGATATGGCCGGCTTATCGGTTGAATACCGTAACGCTGCTTACTCGGCGTTGAGCAGTTTGTATTTAAAAGAAAATGACTATGTAAAAGCTTTAGAATTTGCTTCGAAAGCGCTGGATTTTAACAGGTTTGATGTGTCTTCACTACAAGTGCAGGCCATAGCTTACCGCCATTTGAACGAGCGTAAAAATGCCGAACAGGTTTTGGACACAATATTGGCTTACGAACCGCTTAATCATTTTGCCAGGTTTGAGCAGTATTTATGGCAACAATCTGAAGCTACAAAAAAGGCTTTTACATCGATGATCCGGAATGAGCAGCCTATTGAAAGTTACCTCGATCTGGCAGATCTGTATGATCATAACGGCTGTATAGAGGAAAGCGAAAAAGTTTTACAACTTTCACCTGCCAATGCACTTGTGCATTATAAACTGTCGTTTTTGGAGTATAAGCAGGCAAAGCCATTTAGTGAGGCGCTAAGTAAAGCCAATGCGGCAACGGCGGCATTTGTATTTCCTTTCCGGAATAGCGATGAAGGAGTGTTGGAATGGGCCGCGCAACAAAGCAAAAACTGGAAGCCTAAGTATTTTCTGGCATTGCTTTACAAAGACCGGAACCGCCTTGACGAAAGCAAAAAGTTGTTTGCTGCATGTGGCAGCCAACCAGATTTTGCACCATTTTATGTAGCGCGGGCTGCAATGCAAACAGGAGAAAATGTTCTGGCAGATTTAAATACCGCAGCCAAACTTGATAAAGGCTGGCGTTATAATAAGCTGCTTGGCGAATATTATGTTAATAATAAGCAATATGCCAAAGCACTAACTACTGTTGAACCGTTTTATAAATCGCACCGCGATAATTACATCATTGGTATGTTGTACGCCAAGGCATTGCTCCTGAACAAGCGATATGGTGAATGCGGAGAGCTTTTATCGCACATTAATATCTTACCTTTTGAAGGTGCGACAATTGGCCGCGAGTTATACCGCGAAACCGAGTTGATGCAGGCAGTTCAAAAGATAGATGCTAAAAATTACAAAGCAGCTTTAAATTATATAGCCGACGCTAAAAAATGGCCGGCAAACCTGGGTGTAGGTAAACCTTACGCCGAAAATATAGATGAGCGTTTGGAAGATTGGATGAGTTACCTGTGTTATACCAAAATGGGTAAGACTAATGAAGCCACACAGTATCTGCAAAAAATAACAGCCTTTAAGCCTCAAATAGATAATACGGTAAGTAATTTCCTTTCGGCCAACCATCTGGTAACGGCCTGGGCTATTGAAAAGCTTAATGGCCATACGGCTGCAATCAACTGGTTGGATGCGGAGATTCAGAAGTATCCGGATGATAAAGTGATCAAATGGTGTAAGGAAGTTTATGAAAGCAATGCTTTCAAGGAAAGTGAGGTAAGCGATGCAAACATCAGGATACTGGAACGTTTGATGTGATCACCTCAACTGCTTGGCAAAATCCGATGGTCTGATATTGGTGAGCTGGTAAAATATAGCGCTAAAGGCCGATAAACTATTGTATCCTAATTTATAAGCAATCTCGCTCATAGACATATCGGTTTGCAGCATCAGCTCGATGGCTTTAACCATTTTTAGCAATTTAAAATATTGCAAAAACGAAGTATTTAGGGTTGATTGGAAAAGGCGTGAAAGTGTCCTTTCGCTAAAGCCAGTTTCTTCGCTTACAGATGAAAGTGTTAGCGGCTCAAATGCGTTTTTATTCATATAATCCAGCACAGGGTGCATCCGGATGTTATCTGTAGTAGGTAAGGCTACAGGCAAAGATTTTTTGCTTATCTCCGGCAATATGGCCTTGATCCCGGCTAAAAAATGAAATGCCTGTTCATCAGGGAATACATTGCCATCCCAGCGCTCAGAGTAAATGAGCATCTGTAACAGTAAATTATTGATGGGGTAAATTCCGCCTTTGGTATAAAACGGGTTGCTGTTATCATCGTGCCAGTAAAAATACACTGTGCGGGTAATTGCTGATTTGTGCATTTCCACAAAATGCATCATCCCGCCGGGGATCCATACATAATGCCTTGCCGGTATTACCAAAGTTTTATCGGTTAAATGAATATAGGCAATGCCTCCTTCTATGTAAATCAGTTGACCTTTTTTGTGGCTATGATTGGGGAAGTTTCTTTCTGTTTTCCAGTTAATTACATAAACGGATTCGGGGTATTGGTCAATATCCCGGAAAAAGTTTTCGGCTGTAGCTGTGTCTATATTTTGGCTGGAATGAATAAACATTTGGCAAATTTAAATAAAATAAGCTTTTAACAACTGCCGAACTTTGTACTATTAAATCACCATGAACTTTAATAGTAAATTTTATCTGGCCTTGTTGCCAGTATTGTTGCCGGCCTTTTCGTTAAAAGCCCAACAACCCGCTGCCGATAGCAGCAAAAACCTATCCTTAACCATAGCACAGGTTTGGCAAAAAGCAGCCATTAACAGCAAAGCTGTACAAATTAAACAGTTGAAGGTAACAAGCAGCGCCGAAGGTATTAAAGATGCCAAAGCAGAGCGCCTACCCGAAATTAATATTAACGGCGAATATGCTCGTGTAAGCAATATGCCGGTTTACGAAAACGGTATTTTTAATACACCAACTCAGTTTCCGGTTTTGCATACCACCTATACTGTAGGCGGCGAGGCTTATTTAAATATTTATAATGGTAATAAAACCAACCTGGAAATTGACGCCCGCAAACGCGAGAATAATATAGCAGGCGAACAGCAAAAGCTCGCACTTTCTGAGGTGAAGCTACACGCCGCAGCCTATTATCTGGACATGCAGCGCAGTATCATCTTTAAAGATCTGTTGCTAAAAGATATCGCCGCGCAGGAAAAGCAGCTTTTACAGATCAAAACACTGCAAAAAAACGGTGTGGTATTAAAAAGCGATGTACTAAGGGCTGAGCTAAAGCTTTCTAAGCAGAAACTCTCTTTAGTTCAGTTAGATAATGACCTGGCAATAGCTAATCAAAAACTGAATATCCTGATAGGTTTGCCTGACGATCAGCAGATAAATCCGGTTGAAGCTGTTCAGTTGGACACTACCGGCAAAGAAACATACGATGAGTATTTAACTGATGCCGGAAAGAATGCCTATCAGCTCAAGATCTCCGAACAGGAAACTGAATTAAGCAAACTCAGGCTGAGGAACATAAAAGCAAACGTATCGCCTAAAGTAGGTTTGTTTGCCGCTTATAATTATAGTTATCCGCAAATCCTGTTTTATCCGTACTCGCCAAGTTTGTACGGTTTAGGTTTTGCAGGGGTAAAAGCTTCGTTTTCTATTTCCTCATTTTATCATAACAGCCACAAAGTAAAAGTGGCAAGGCTTGATCTTGAAAGCCAGGAAATTGAGCATGCGCAAACAGAAGATGGCGTACGTCAGCAGGTTAATGAGGCCTGGCTCAGGTACAAGGAAGCGCTGAACAGGGTAGATGTTAGCCGTGTTAATGTGCAGCAGGCCACCGAAAACAGGCGTATTGTAAACAATACCTACTTTAACCAGCTATCGCTTATAACCGATTTACTTGACGCGGATACACAGTTATTACAAACCCGCTTTGATCTGGCTGCAGCCAGGATAGCCGCTCAACTTCAATATTATCAATTACAAAACGTAACCGGGAAACTTTAATCATGAACAAACATATAAACACTTATACCGCAACAGATAAGTTAATAACTAAAATAACCACGTGGATAGCCGGCATAGTTGCAGCAGGCTTATTAGTATGGGGGATTGTAACGTTGGTACACCTGTACAGCTATGAAGAAACCGATGATGCCCAGGTTGAAGCCTACATTAATCCTATTACAGCAAGGGTAAGCGGCTTTATCAAAGAAATAAGGTACGATGAAAACCAGGACGTAAAAAAAGGAGATACTCTGCTCGTTATCGATAACCGTGAATACCAGATACAGCAGGAAGAAGCAGGAGCTGGCTTACAAAACGCCCGCGAACAGGTGAGTGTATTGGAAAGTAATGTAGAAACCGCCGCTAAAATTGCTGAAGTAAACAAGGTACAGATAACAGCCGCCAAAGCTAAATTAGTAAAAGCCGAACAAGAGTTTGAGCGTTTTACCAAATTGTATGATGCCGAATCGGCCACCAAGCAGCAACTGGAAAATGTACAAAGCGCCCTTGATGTTGCCCGGTCTGATTATCAGGCATCGTTAAATAATTACCAGGCAGCACTGTCAAAAGTAAATGATAGCCGTTCGCAGATCTCGCCGGTAATGTCAGAGATTAAACGCCGTGAATTGGTATTACAACGTAATAAGCTTGATGTTTCTTACACAGTAGTAACCGCGCCTTATGATGGCAAGATGGGTAAAAGGACTATTCAGCCCGGTCAGCAAATTCAGCTTGGCCAAACGTTGGCCTATATCGTTGATAAGGAAACCGGTTTATGGGTGGTAGCCAATTTTAAAGAAACGCAATTACATAACATGCAGATAGGCGAGGGTGTTGAAATTACTACAGATGCCTATCCCGACAGGAAAATAAAAGGAGAGATCCTTTCTTTATCACCGGCAACGGGCTCGAGATTTTCCTTATTACCTCCGGATAATTCAACCGGCAACTTTGTGAAAATAGCGCAGCGTATCCCCGTGAAAATTAAAATAGACAATAAAGCCGCCGATTTCTTAAGCGCGGGTATGAATGCCAGCGTAACTGTACCTAAAAACTAAGAGCCATGAGCAATCAAATTCCAGTTTTTAAACCCTGGGTACCTGAGTGGCTTATACGTATTACGCTGCTGTTAGTGGTATTGCCCGGCATTATTTTGTTTTCCCTGTCTATCAGTAATGTTGGCGCAGCTGCGGGCTATTATGGTATAAGCCCTAACGACGCGCAGTTTTCGATGATCATCCTGTATGCGGCAACCGCAAGCTTTGTAGTGTTGGAAAAGCGCTTTTTTAAAAACATCGCCAGTAAAATGTACCTGCTTATCAGCGTGTTGTTACTGGTTACTACCTGTTATATCTGTTATCATGTGCGCGACTTTTTTGTGCTTCTGATCTTCAGGTATATACAAGGTTTGCTAACCTGTACAAGCCTTAGCATCACGCTAACGCTGATGTTTACGCGCTTGCATACCGAACGCTCAAAGGAGATAGGCTATTCAGTTGTTTACTGTATCCTGCTTTGCGTATCGCCATTGTCAACCTTATTTACTGCATCTATTATTGATGATTTTAATTTCAATGTGATATATAAATGCGCTATCTACTCTTTTTTGCCAGGTGCAGCGTTGATGTGTATCATCATGAATAATGTGCGCCTTGATCGTAAATTGCCTTTATATCAGTTGGATTGGGCAAGCTTTGTGATCTACTCGGCGGGGCTTTGTCTTGTTGGTTACGTTATGGTATATGGCCAGCAGTATGATTGGTTTGATGATAACCGTATCCTTTACAGTGTAATAGCCATTGCTGTATTATTTTTTGTATTTGTGGTGAGGCAACTCAGTTCAAAAAGACCTTACTTTCATATCCAGGCATTTAAATACCGCAAGTTTGTGCTGGCCGCATTACTGCTGTTTGTGTTTTATATCTGCCGTGGCTCATTCGGGATCACCACATCTTTTATGAGCAGCACTATGGGTATGGACCCAATACACGTTGGTTATTTGCTTATTTATAACCTTGCAGCTATTATTATTAGTGTTACCATCTCATCAAGATTTTTATTGATGAAGAAGCCGTTGCGGCAGATCCTCATTTTGGGTTTTACTTTCCTGCTGGCTTTTCATGTGTATATGTGCTTTGTATTTTCGGCGCAGGTTAATACCGAAGATCTGATAATCCCGGTAATATTACAGGGCGTGGGCGCAGGTATGTTAATGACCCCGGTTATTTTGTTTGTGATATCATCATCGCCGGTTAAATATGGTACAACAGGCTCGGCAGTAGGTATTTTTATGCGTTTTACCGGGTTTAGCAGCAGTATTGCGCTAATTAACTATTTTCAATTATATAGGCAAAATGACCATGCCAATCGTTTCCAGGAGCAGCTAAGCCAGTTAAATCCGCTTGCTGTTCAAAAGCTGGCTATGTACAAACAAGCCTTGACCGGTAAGGGCGTAGCTGCAGATCAGGCCGCGAAAATTGCCAATGGTTTGCTGAGCAGAAATATAAGCGCGCAAGCCCAGCTGCGTTTTGCTGTTGATTATTATCAGTTTATCAGCTGGGTGTTGCTGGCTATTATACTAATTGTTGTTTTATTCCCATCGGCTAACCGGACAATTATTAATCTTAAATCTAACCAGCCAGCACCTGTTGTTTATTAATCGATATCTTATTCGCTTTTCAGGCTCTTTACCGGGTTTTCAAGTGTTTTGATAATATGTGTTCATGAGGATGCCAACTGCCGTTACCGGAACTATCCGCAAGGATATTTCGGTACGGTATTGGTGATTCATATTATTGGGCCGGGGAGGGGATATATGAGATGTTTCCCTGGTTCAGGACGATAGCAGAATTCCTTACTTGGTTTTTGGGAAGCTGTGAAATATTAACGCGCATTTAAATGCTTAATACACATTTAAATGCGGCAAATAATTAATTTAACTTATTCAGCAGATAGCAACTGGATGTACTGCTCAAGTAAAACAATGTATTTGTCTTTCCATATATTTACCCTGTTTTGATTGGGGCGCATTTCGCCACTCCGCGGATCAAATATATCAGTGTTTTTTTTCTGATAATATTCTGGAAATTCTTTTGAAAAGTCGTGGTCTACAATTCTGCCAATCCGGTGTATAATATCCGCATTTAATTCTTTTCTGTTAAACCACTGATATACCACACTTCGGCTTACATCCGAGTGTTGAGCAAGTTCGGTAATACTGAATCCTTTTTTTCTAACGAGTATCTCTACAATCTGACCGTGATGTTTTTGCATAATTTTTAGCTGTAAAAAGTTAAAAAACTAATCAAAATAAGCTTAGGTGCCAGTAATAATTAGTTGTTAATCAGTTTACTAACTATTGCCAGGTGACTGTGTATTGCAACTTCTATGCCAGTGCGCCAAATTTAATCTTGACGAAATTGATAGAATATGTTGGTTGGACAATAAAAAGGATTTCCAACTTTTAAGAATAATTTTAACTTTTAGATTATTTATTTTCCCTTGTTTTTTGAGCGAATAAAATTCCGTGTATTTAATTACGCACGAAGTGTGGAATAATGTATACATAGTGTGAAAATTTATTCCCCATTTAGTGATTTTGAAATAGGTGTGTTCAGATGGAAAAGAAATAGTGAGAACTTAATCCTCGAAATGCTACAATAATGTTACAAGTTTAGCCTGCTCTTTGAAAATATGAAAATCTGTGCCATAATATTTTCTATTAGTCCTTATTATATTAATAGTTAATTAATATGGAATTAATCTGAAGATCAGGCTTCTTTGAAAATCTTTGGATCAAACTTTCTATGTAATTGTTATAGGTGAGTTTTAGATTTTGAAGTTACACCCCCTTATATATTGCGATGGTCGTTTTGATAGAAATAGTAATGATTTTTTTAACCACTAAGGCAATATTGTTTTGGTACTCAATTTTGTTTTTGGCTATTTTACTGTTTTATAATGCGTTGTAAGTCAGTTAAAAGTGAAAGAGATGTTGAGTTGAGAAGTATTTGAGCAATAAAGTGTATAAAAAATAGAATGGGGATTTTTCAATAAAATTGCCAAAATGTTAGTACTTTCATAAAAAAAATACTAAAATATTAAAATTACTACCAATGAATACACAACATCCATGGCATGAAGTTTCAACGGGGCCTAAAGTTCCTTACGTTGTAAACGCTGTTATTGAAATTCCCAAAGGTTCAAAAGCTAAGTACGAGATTGATAAAGAATCCGGCCTTTTAAAATTAGATCGCGTGCTCTTTTCATCTGTAATGTACCCGGCCAATTATGGGTTTATTCCGCAAACCTATTGTGATGATCAGGATCCGCTTGATATATTGGTAATATGCTCGGTTGATGTTTTTCCGATGTCAATTATCGAAGCAAAGGTGATAGGGGTAATGCATATGATTGATAATGGTGAGCAGGATGATAAAATTATTGCTGTGGCTAATAATGATATGTCAGTAAATTATATAAATGACTTAAGCGAATTGCCTCCGCATACTATTAAAGAGATTGAGTGCTTCTTTAAAGATTATAAAGTTTTAGAGGGTAAAAATGTAACTGTTGAGCGTTGGATGGGCGTTAGCTATGCGCACCGTGTTATTGAAGATAGCCAGGTGTTATATGATGTTAACTTTAAATCGACTCAAAACGAAGTTAAAGTAGCCGGCTAAGTATAACTGAAAGCTAAAAAAGCTTAATCCGGCTCCTTTATTAATTAGGTTGCCGGATTAAGCTTTTTCAGTTTAGTATAATTAGGTTTATAAGTTTAGGTTATTACCGTTGTTTGCTCCGTTCTTATTTATATAAGTGATCGCCGCTTGATGTTTAATCAATTTAGCAAGGTATATTATTAACGCTGGTTAAATTTCTTTTTTGAATTTTCAAGCAGGCTTTTATTGTATTTCTCTAATAGTTCAATGTATTTATCCCGCCAGTATGAATCCTCCATTTCATCTGTATGATAATCAGGAGCGTGGGTGTAACCTTGGTTTTTAATATTGTCAAATTCTCCCTCAGTAAATAAATGAGGAAATTCAACAGAAAAATCATGCTTTAGGCAAAGGCCTATTTTGTATATGATTTTTGGTTTTAGGTATTTTTGATTAAACCAGTAATAAACTGAACGTCTGTTAACATTAGTAAATCGTGCGATTTCGCTTATGCTGCAGCCTTTGCGCCTAACCACTTTCTCTACTATTTCACCATGGTGCAAATCCATAAGTTTTATAAAATGAGTTTTGAACTACTTAATAGCAATCGTAAATTTTAATTAAGTTCTATAATAAAAAATAAGAAGCAAGTTAATAATACGTCTTTAGAAGTTAACTTGCAACATTTAAACAAATTTGATCTACGTTTACCTTTACTGTTAAAACGCAGTTCAATTGTTCTATGGTCATCAATATGGTTTTGCCCATAATTTGAGTAACTACACCCTGGTAGTTATACAATAATCCATCCTTTATTTTAACCTTGTTACCAATGTTTAAATTTTGGATGCTCATTAACTCAACTTCTGAGTAATTGTTAACTATTGATTTTATTCGGTCAATTTCCTCGTCGTTTAGTACTACAGGTTTTCCGCAATAGGATACAAAATTTACCACTCCGGGAACCTGCTTTACTTTAAGCTGTTCACCGACATTTGCCCTGACAAAAACGTATGATGGAAATAATGGAGTCTCTATCATTTTGTTTCGGTCGGCCCATTTTTTTAATGATTTAATCACCGGACAAAAGGAGGTGATATGATTGTCATTTAAAGTTCTGTCTATTTTTTTCTCAAATCTGGATCTTGTGTACACAACCATCCAATTTGCAGGTGTAGGTTTAATTATAACAGCGTTTTTCATTATAGTGCATTTTTATTTGTTTGATAATTAGGTAGATGATCAAACTAAATGTTCTTCAATTTGAGTGCAATATTTTCATAAAAATCGCCATTTAGTTTAATAATTCGCATGGTCCCTCACAATTTGTTTTCAAACTGTGAAAAAAGTGTGGTGTAAAAAATACACATGTTTTAAAGATGTGTTTAAACAGCTATCGGCTGTTGCGGGCAGCGCATTTTAACCCGGGAACCCCAAAATCAATAAAAAAATTAATAATTAGTTACGCGAAAAAGTCAATTAACTAATAGTTGTTAGAAAAGGAAGCTTATTTTCTTTTTTCGTTAAGTTGATATGTGGAGTTGCCTGGGATTGGGGGTTTGTTCGGAAACTGGTTTTTACCTGTTTAATGAAGGAGATTTCCTTACGTAAATGATGGTTGGTTTGTTACATGAATGTGAATAATATCACACTTTTGTACATTTCACAACAATCGGCAGTTTTGTTGATGAAAAGTAAATTATATGGCTAATTTTGTATCAATGTGTTAAATAAAATTCATGTTTAATTAAACATTGATAATGAATTAATAAGCTGACACAGTGGTTTTTAATTGAAAATAGCTCATTGTAAGCGAAATGGCGAAGCTATACTCAATTATTAATTAATGTCTCTAACCAATCCGATAGTTACTGCAGCCACCGTACCCAAGTTAATTTAATTAGATATACAGAATACCGATGTATGCATCTTGGACGGCTGCGACGTGAATTAACTTTAAACGAATTGGGCTCTGGCATTACTTAGTTTAATAATAACCGGGGTTTTTAACCCTCTCGCTGATAACTTAATCAAATGAATAAGCCAAACGCATCGAGCAAGAAGATATTAGTTATAGGCATCAACTTTTCTCCAGAATTGACGGGTATTGGAAAATATACCGGAGATATGGTTGAATGGTTTGTTGATAATAATTATGAATGTACTGTAATAACATCTTTCCCCTACTATCCATTCTGGAAGGTGCAACCGCCGTATACCAATAAGTTTTATAAGCGAGAGGTGCTCAAAGATGGTAAGCTTATTGTATACAGGTGCCCTTTGTATGTGCCGGAAAAACCCGGTGGTTTGAAGCGACTTATTCACGAAGCTACCTTTTTTCTGTCGGCTTATTTGGTGCTGATTTCCTTACTGTTTAAGTCTAAAAACGACTATATATTTTGTATAGCCCCGCCTTTTCATTTAGGCTTTTTAGGTTTGTTTTACCGTTTTTTTAAACGGGGCGAAATTATTTATCATATCCAGGACCTGCAAATTGAAGCCGCAAGGGATTTGAACATGCTCAAATCAAAAAGAGCATTTAAAATTTTGTTTGCGATGGAGAAATTTATCATGCATAAGGTAGATTTCGTAAGTTCAATTTCAAAAGGCATGCTTAAAAAGATAAGTGTTAAAACTAACCGGGAGATTACCTTTTTTCCCAACTGGGTTGATACTGACACTTGTTACCCAATAGCTAATTCTGCCGAATTGAAATCGATGTGGAATTTTGATGCCGATGACAAAGTAGTACTATATTCTGGCAGTATCGGCGAGAAGCAAGGAATTGAAGCTATTTTAGATGTAGCTGAACAGCTTAAACAGGTAAGTTTTATAAAGTTTGTTATTTGCGGCACCGGGCCGCACAAGGATAAACTTATTCAGCGGGCTAAGCAGCAGCAACTTGATAACGTAAGTTTTTTTCCGCTACAGGAGCGTCATCTGTTTAACAGCTTTTTGAATATGGCCGATGTGCATCTTGTTTTGCAGAAAAAGAGTGCCGCCGACCTGGTTATGCCGTCAAAACTGACCACCATTTTGGCTGTTGGCGGCTTGGCACTGGTAACCGCAGAACACGGAACCACTTTATATGAAGTTATAAAAGACAACAACATGGGGGTAGTGATTCCGCCAGAAGATATCGATCAGCTAAAGGCTGCCATATTTAACTGTTGTACATCTGATAATGCCGAAATTAAACTAAACGCCCGTGATTATGCCGAAAATCATCTTAATATCAGCAAAGTGATCAAAAGGATGATGTCAAATATGCAGAAAACGGCGTATCCCGAACCAAAGGGAATTAAGTATTTAAGATTGGACAGAGACGCGGATTAGAATTAAAATTAGTTACACAGCATCTTCAATATGGAAGCGGGATGCAGGGCCTGACAATGAAATTTCGGGCTGGGAATATAAAAAATTAGAAGATGAATATTCATAGACAGTAACATTGTTCAATAAAACTGCGACATTTTCATCCTTTTTTTCAAAGGATTTAACCTCGCCCAAAAAGGTAAGGTCGGTATTGAGGTCGGTGATATATATTTTTCTTGTAACGGGCTCACTCATAGTTTAATTATTGGCGCAAAGAAAATAAAATTTTATGGCAATCTTTTTTCAGACAGCAAGAAAAATGATTGTTTTTTAATCCTATGTGATCGTTTTAATTGGTGTGTAAATCTGAAACAGGTGCCTAAATACTTGTTCAAGAATAAATAATATAAACCTAACCTTAACCTGTGTGAAATTAATATTTATTGATGATGAACCAATTCAGCATTTCATAATTCAGCGAATGGTTGAAACCTATCTATCATATCAGCCTGTAACTAAATATTATTTCGATGCAACAAAAGTTCTGGAGTTTTTACTTAAAAACAAAACTAACAGCGATGAATTGCCCGATATGATATTTGTTGATATTAATATGGCTATTATGAGTGGTTCCTCATTTCTTTATAAATATAATAAACTAAGGTCTGGTTTAGCAAGGAAAATAGATGTTTATATCATGTCATCGTCAATTGATCCCGCAGACCTGGCGCTGGCAAAAAAATATGATTTTGTTTTAGATTATATTATAAAACCCTTAACAAAGGTTACGCTCAAAAAAATACTGGAGCCGGCACAGTGATCAGCATAAAGCTGCAACATTTTGGCAGGCGATATCTTCAATATAAATCTTACTCTTGCTTTTTGTTAAGGTAGTCTCCGATAGGCAGAACAACGGTGTTGATGAGGTGTAATCATAAACTTCAATATCGTGCAGGGTAGCAATAACATTATCATTTACTTCCTTATATGATTTCAGAAAGCCCGCAAAGGTCAGATTTTGTTCTAAGTCAGTTAAATAAATTTTCTTTTTAGGGGATAAAGTCATTGAAAATACGCTTGAGTAAAGAATAAAAAGTATTTACTGTGTATACGGTGCTCCCCGGATAATGTTGCAACAATTATTTAATCATTTATTGTTACTGTTTTAACTATTCATATGCCGCTCACAGCTTAAGCTGTGCCAACTCTTCAAAGGTTCCTGGAGATAAATCCGTGACCCATCTTTTTCAAGAAATAATTAAATCGATCATGATGAAAAATCAATTATTAACAACATTTTTAATTTTAATGGTAATGCTGACATCCTGCGCCAGCTATAAGGAGAACAGTTACTTTCAGGGATTGGATAGAAACCCGGAGATGGCTTATAAAATCACCAATTTTTCCCCGCCAACCATACAGCCTGGTGATGTTTTATCATTAAGCGTTAAAAGTTTGAATTCAGACGGATCTGCCATTTTTAACAGCGGCGCAGTAACAACTGCTAAGGGCAAAGATGGTAGCAGCAGTTCTACAGCGTCGGCAAATGATGGCTACCTGGTAAATAAAGATGGCGAAATCCAATTGCCTTTGGTACACGGCGTAAAAGTTGGTCAGCTTTCACTTGAAGACGCTGCTGCCCTTATAAAAGGTAAGATTTCGCCATATCTTAAAGAGCCTGAAGTATCACTGGCTTTCGCCAATTTTAAAGTTTCGGTATTAGGCGATGTGGCCCATCCAGATGTGATTACTGTTGATGGCGAGCGCTTTTCAATTACCGACGCGCTTAGCAAGGCCGGCGATCTTACCGCTACGGCTAATCGCAAAAATGTTTTATTGGTTAGAGAAGTTGACGGCAAACGGAAATATATAAATATCGACCTTACTTCGCCAAGGCTGTTTGAATCGCCATATTATTATCTCAAAAGCAACGATTTGATTTACGTTGAAGCCGGTAAAGCCAAATTTGCAACCCAAAGCACATTTGTTAAAGTACTCCCAATTGTGATTTCAATAGCGTCATTGATTTTGATTGCTATACAAGTAAGTAAATAACTGCAAAAAATACACATATACCTTCAAATATTATGGACGCTTCTAATTCAAATGATGCCGGATCGGCTAAAATCAGTAATTTTTTTAACCGGTTATTGTTTCATTGGCCTTTATTCCTGATTTTTTTTGTTATATGTTTTTGCCTTGCGGTGTTCTATTTAAAATATAAAAGGCCTGTTTATCAGATATTTGGTAAGGTGATGGTTAAGGATCAGCAAAAGGAAGCCAATAAGGCCGCCCTGGAAGCTATTAATTTAACTGAAAACCAGAGCGGTATAGATGAGCAAATGAGCCTTATGAGTTCAATTCCTGTTACAAGGCAGGTTGTTGAAGATTTGCAGTTATGGGTTACCTATCTTCAAAAAACGCCATATTACTCATACCAGGATATTTATTCAAGCACGCCAGTACAGTTTAAGTTAATCAGCCGCGGAAAAGGCTCATTGAATTCATTATTCGATATTGTAATTGAAAGTGACAGCACATACCTGATAAAGCAGCCAAGCGGTAAGTTAATCAGGTTTGCATTCCAAAATAACCTAACCAATAGCTTTGGTACCTGGAGGCTTGATAAAACAGCCGACTTCAAACAATACATCGGTAAAACAGTACGTATTAGATTACGCGAAATAGATGATGTAGTTGGCTATTATCAGGGCGCCATTCATGAATCGCCGGTAGCCAAGAGTTCGGTTGTTGTTTTCAGGCTGGATGATGAAGTACCCGAAAGAGGGCGTGAAATTATTGACGACTTGATAAGGGTATATATGGCGGCCTCAGTTGAGCAAAAACGCAGATCGACTCAAAATACCATTAAGTTTGTTGAAGAGCGTTTAGGATCGATCACCAGCGAGCTAAATAATGTAGAAAGTAAATATCAGGGTTATAAAAGCGCGCGGGGAATTACCGAATTAGCTGATCAATCATCGGTATACGTAGGTAATGCTCAAACCAATGAAAAGCAAGTTAACGATCTGAAGATTCAGCTGAGTGTGCTTGACGGTATAGATCGCTATTTGAACTCCAACGATGGTAAAGGCACTATGCCCTCAATTATAGGGTTTTCTGATGCAACCCTGCAATCATTAACAGACAGGCTTACTGATTTGCAGATGGAGAAAACGAAGTTATTAACCACTTTACCGGAAAATAACCCGTTGTTTAATCCGCTAAACCAGCAAATAAACGCTACAAGGGTATCGTTGCGTGAAAACCTGAAAACCACAAAGGCATCGTTGGTAGCTACCCTGCAAAGTTTGCAAAATGTAGGCTCAGGGTTTAAATCAAATATTCGCGCATTGCCAGGCGCCGAAAGAGATTTGAGCGACATAAAACGTATGCAGGGTATTAAAGAGAATCTTTACATCTATCTGCTACAAAAAAAAGAAGAGCTAAGCCTGGATTACGCTTCAACAATTTCTGATGCGGTGGTAATTGAACAAGCTCACGTAGGCGGTCCGCCAACACCTATACCTGGTTCTGTTTATGCCACGGCGTTAATATTGGGACTCGTTTTTCCGGTAGGAATGGTATATGGCCGTACAGCATTAAAGAATAAAGTTTCAAGTAAAGGCTCAGTGGTTTCAGCAACGGGGCTACCGGTTTTGCTTGAAATTGTGCAATCTGGAACTGATGAGCCAATAGTTGTGCTCAATCAAAAAACCTTTATCGGCGAACAATTCCGTGATCTCCGGACTAAATTGGCTTACCTGCACAAAAACAATAATAACCCCGGCAAAACCACCATTTTTACATCAAGTATGCAGGGCGAGGGTAAGAGTTTTGTATTGAGTAACCTCGGAACGGTATTGGCAATAGCCGGGAAAAAAACAGTACTTCTTGAGCTGGACCTGAGAAAACCCACGCTCGCCAAACGATTTAACTTAAATCCATCAGCGGCAGGTGTAACCGATTTTATTATTGGTAATGCTACGCAGACCCAGATCATACAGCGTTCAAGCATCTCTGAAGATCTGGATATCATTTGTGGCGGCGCGATACCTCCTAATCCTTCCGAGTTACTTGAAAGCACACAATTAGCTGAGCTTATAATCAATCTGAAAGCAAAATACGATCATATCCTTATTGACACACCGCCGGTTCACATCTTGGCCGACGCGATGATCATTGCCCATATGTGTGATCTTTGCTTGTACGTGATCCGTCAGGATTATACCCCTAACCAGGAACTGGAATTTATCAGGGAATTAAAGGCAGAAAACAAGCTGCCACGCATGAAGCTGATCTTTAACGCAGTGAAAAGCGAGCAAAGCGCTAATAGCTATATCTATCAGAAAAATAGTTATATAAAAGAGCCCGCAAAAAGCGTGAAAAGCCGGATGAAAAAATTTGCGAGCCGGTTTTAATCTTAACTTCCCATCTATTTATTATGCAATTAATAGCCCCATTTCATAAACTATCGCCTGATATATGAAAAGTTTAACAAGCGATGTTGTTGACGATAATAAATTTGCTAAATGGCAGCAATGGACTAAACTTATAGCTGTCACATTCTCGGCCCAGGCAATTATTCAGTTACTGGGATTAGTAACCGGAATATTGATAGTAAGGTTATTACCAACAACCGAATATGCGTTTTATACGCTGGCCAATACAATGCTTGGCACAATGACCGTATTGGCCGATGGTGGAATTTCATCAGGAGTGATGGCCCAGGGAGGCAAGGTTTGGCAAGATCGCCAAAAACTCGGAACCGTAATTGCCAGCGGACTTAAGCTTCGTAAAATATTCGGCATGTTTAGCCTTCTAATCTCTCTGCCAATCCTGTTTTACCTGCTCATCCGTAACGGTGCTTCGCTTATTGCTTCGGGTTTAATTGTGTTGGCAATCATTCCATCATTTTTTGCGGCCTTGAGTGATACACTGCTCGAAACAGCATCTAAACTTCACCAGGGTATAAACAAACTCCAAAAAAATCAGCTTTCTGCCGGACTTGGTCGTTTTGTATTGATGGTAGGATCGCTTTTGGTATTCCCGTTCACCTTTATAGCCATATTGGGTAACGGTATCCCCCGTATGTGGGCCAATATCAGGCTACGTAAAATCTCGGCAGAGTATGCAGATCCTGAACAAAAAGCAGATCCAGCAGTCGAGAAGGAGATACTTGCCATCGTAAAACGGTCGCTGCCTGGCGCTATCTACTTTTGTGTGTCGGGGCAGATCACGATTTGGTTGATCTCGGTTTTTGGCAATACGCAATCTATAGCGCATGTGGGGGCCTTGAGCCGCCTGACTACGGCATTAACTGTATTTACTACTTTGTTCAGTACGCTGGTGGTGCCACGCTTTGCCCGCCTGCCGGAGAAAAAGAATTTGTTGGTGCAGCGCTTTATTCAAATAGAAGCTGCGCTTTTTGCCATCAGCTTTATAATCATCATTATCGTAATGTTGTTTCCGGCACAAGTGCTCTGGATCTTGGGTAAAGGCTACTCAAACCTTAACAAAGAGATATTATTGCTCACGATATCAAGCTGCCTTACCATGCTGGCAGGCGTTACTTATTCGGTATTGGTTTCGCGCGGATGGATCATAAAACCGATCATTAACCTTTCGGTGAACATATTGTTCCAGTTAATCCTCATTGTTACTATGGATCTTTCAAAAACTACCAATGTGTTGATGTTTTCCATAGTCGACTTTTTGCTTGCTTTTGTAATCTTAATTATATACTTCATTTACAGGGTATCCAGGCTACCCAAACCAGCAGTTTCATGAAACAAAGATACCCTGCCATGCTAAGGCATAAACTTAGCAATGTTAGTATATCGCTCCGGAAAAAGTACTATAAGTTTTTAGGCATGCAGATTAACAATGGGGTAGTATTAGGCAAAATAAAATGTAAATGGCCAGGCAAGATCAGCGTTGGAAACGAAAGTGTAATAGAAGATGACGTTGTTTTTAAAACCCCACAGCCATTTGCCGAAACCAATTTTGTGAAAATTGGAGAGCGCGTATTTATTGGCCACGGATGCGATTTTAACATAACCTTAGGCCTGACAATCGGCGATGATTGTCTGATAGCAGCCAATACCACATTTGTTGATGCCGGCCGCGAAATGAAGCGCGATTTACCCATCAATCAGCAACCTGTGATACACAAACCAATAATTTTAAAGAACGATGTATGGATTGGCGCGCATAGTATTATCCTTCAGGGGGTAACTATTGGAGAGGGCAGTATCGTGGGGGCAGGTTCTTTGGTTAACAAATCAATTCCCGATTACCAGATATGGGCCGGTACACCCGCCCGCTTTATAAAAAACAGATAAAACACCTATGCAATCAGTTATTTGTACGCTTTTCGAAGGACATTACCACCTCGGTGTCGCGGCATTTGTCAATTCACTTTATAAGCATGGCTATAAAGGTGATATCTATGCCGGTTATTTAGGCGAGTTGCCTCCCTGGGCTAAAACAACAACTTCGTCTGTCTTTGGCGATCTGCAATTGGCAACCTTTAAGGTTAATGATGATATAAACATCCATTTTGTTAAGTTGAAAACCAGCTACCACTTAGCCAATTATAAACCTGATTTTTTGAAGTGGCTTTTTGAAGGCCCTGCACAGCAAGTGGACAATATCTTTTATTTCGACCCGGATATCATTTTAGATTACAGCTGGGATTTTTACGAAGAATGGGTGTCTTTTGGTGTTACAGTTTGTGAGGATGTGAATTCGCCACTTCCTCCCAATCATCCCCGTAAAATGGCCTGGAAGAAGTATTTCGGACAGTTTAATATTGATCTTGACCTGAACCGGGATATCTATGTGAATTCGGGGTTTATAGGTGTCAATAAAAAAGATATCGGTTTAGTTGATACCTGGATAATGATCCAGGAAAAAATTGGCCCCGTAATAGGCGGATTAAGCCGGGCGCCATTCCCTGGCGAAGCCAATCTTGCAAAAGAGCACGCGGGCGATTATGCGCCTTTCAGTAAAACTGATCAGGATGCTTTGAACATAGCTATTGCAGCGTGGGACGGAGTTGTGAGCTTTGTAGGTAAAGAGGGCATGGGTTTGCAAGGAGGTGCCACACTAATGCTTCATGCTTTAGGAAATCCCAAACCATGGAAAATTAAATTTTTGAAACAATCATTTTTGGGAATTAGCCCGAGAAGCGTTGATAAGAAATACTGGAAATGTGTTGATCATCCGATTTCAATATTCAACAATAATTATGTTCAGCGGAAAAGCCTCGTTGTAAATATGGGTGCGTTTATAGGCAGATTTTATACGAGAAACTAAACCTGCAGCCTTTTATACTATTCTACCGGTTATATGAAAATTTTACTTGTTTGCGCTTCGCTGGAGCCTGGTCTTGATGGAGTAGGAGATTACGTAAGAAGGTTAGCAGCGGAGTTTTGTAAAACTGGTCATGACGTTATGCTTGTGGCGTTAAATGACAGGCATATAAACGAGTTAACTGAAGATAGCACCAACAATTTCGGAATAACAAGGTTCCCGAAATCAATGCCTGAGCAGGAACGCCATAAAGCTTTTCAAACCGTATTAGATGCCTTTAATCCTGATTGGCTGAGTTTACAATACGTTTGCTATTCTTTCGAAAAAAGGGGCATAACCTTTAACCTGGTAAAACAACTCAAAAAGGTTAAGATAAAAGCCAACGTCCATATCATGTTTCACGAGATCTGGATAGGAGAATCAAACGAAAGTACCTTTAAAGATAAAATAACTGGCTTTTTCCAGCGATTGGCGATATCAGCATTGGTAAAAACATTAAAGCCTGCCGGTATTTCAACCTCAAACTCGTTTTACAGAAACTGCCTTGCAAAAGCAGGCATAGAAGCCAATAAGATCCCGATATTCAGTAACATGCCTATTGGCAATCCATCAGGCAGAAAAATATATGAGCAATTACCGACCGAAGTTCAAAGTAACCGTTCTGACTACGTTTTAGCCACCTTCTTTGGTGGGTTTCACTATCGCGATCAGCTTGATTCAAAACTTATCCGCTTAGCACAGCATGTTAGCCAGGAAATGAAAAAGAAGCTGGTGATCACACATGTAGGTAAAAGCTCCGGTATCGACGAACAGTTTGAACGGTTAGCACAAACTACCAAGATCCCCATGACGGTATTGGGTACATGGGATGCTCAGGATATTGCCGATTACTTCAGTTTATGCGATGTAAGCCTCGCCAATCATCCCCTGGTACTATTTGAAAAAAGCGGAAGTATTGCCGCGGCCCTTTACAATAAATGCCCGGTTATAGTTTTAAGAGACAACATTGCTGCTGATGATCAAAAAACTGCCGAGGTAGAACAAGTGGAAAGGATTAATAACATTGAAAAATTTATAAATCAGGATACCGGTTTTTCTGAAAAATACAACCCGGAAAGTGTAGCAGGGCAGTACCTGACAATGTTTAAAGCAAGCTGATAATCATAGCGATATAATAGTCCGTGTTTACCAAGCAATAAAACCAATATGCTTAAGCCTTTAAAAATTCTATTTATAACCCATAAATTTTATCCTGATCTGGGTGGTACGGAAGCTAACGCCGAATTTTTAGCGGGGGCGTTTCACGCTAAGGGCGCAATTGTGCACCTGCTCACCTGGACAAAAGCCTCTGGAACAAAAGAATTTCCTTACAGAATTGTTCGCAACCCGGGCTTGTTGCAGATAATAAGTGAGCATGCCTGGGCCGATGTGGTTTTTGAAAATAGCCCGGTTTTACGTTTGTCATGGCCTGCCGCGTTTTTCAACAAACGGTTGGTAGTGGTTTTAAATACCTGGCTTAGTAATGAAGACGGTTCAAAATCATTGCAGGCAAAGCTCAAATATGCATGGCTTAAAAAGGCCACTAAAGTGATCACAGTAAGTGATGCGCTCCGGAAAAAATGCTGGCCGGCAGCTACAGTAGTAGAAAACGCCTACAACGACAAACTTTTTGTAAGGACTAACGCAGAAGCCCAGCGGACTAAACGCTTTGTCTTTTTAGGAAGGGTAGTATCTGACAAAGGGGCCGACATGGCGATTGAGGCAATCAGTAAATTAAAACAGGAGCATGCAAATCAACTCCTCGGCGATATTTCATTGACCGTTATAGGAGAAGGGAAAGATCTTGCCAAACTGAGGCAATATGTGAAAGATCTGGAAATTGAAGATCTGGTAACGTTTGAAGGAAGTTTAACCGGCGAAAGATTGGTGGCATCTTTAAATCAACATAACTATCTGCTGGTACCATCACGGTGGGAAGAACCCTTTGGAATAGTAGCATTAGAAGGTCTTGCCTGCGGATGCATCCCTGTAGTTTCTGATGGTGGCGGCTTGCCTGACGCGGTTGGTGATGCAGGGGTGGTTTTTAAAAGGGGCGATATTGATGACATGGTAAACTCAATTACCAACGTGTTAACAGATACATCATTACAACAACGCCTGAAAGCGGCAGCAAATAAGCATTTACAGGAGCATAGCAGCGAAGTAGTTGCTCAGCAGTATTTTGACATTATACAAGCATCGGTAAGTTAAAACATGAAAGTAATATATACATCGCCTAACAGTAGTCATCACTATCGTTATGCACGCATGCTTCATGAGGCTGGGGTGCTGCACAAGTTTGTAAGCGGGTTCTCAAGATTAAGCCCCCGGGCAGCGCTTGACGAATTAGGTGACGAGTTGGTTCGTAAAGATTTTCTTCAAACAGCTTACCTGATTAGTTTAAGGTCAAAAATTCCGGTTGCGGTAAGCAGGCAGATTGCTTACCTGGCTAAAATTGAACAGGACAACGCTTGCAAACGCTATCTCGACGGGGCTGATATCTTCATGTACTACAATGGTAGCGGCTTAAACACAAGCAAAGCAGCCCGAAAAAAAGGCAAGATAGTTATAGTGGAGGCCGTTAACAGCCATGTGCAATACCAGGAAGATTTAATGAAAGAAGAATATGAATCATTGGGTTTGCCGTGGGTGCCATTTCATGCTAAAGAAAAAGCAAGGCGCTTAGCCGAATACCAGCTGGCCGATTACATATTGCTTCCGTCCAACTTTGTGAAAAGGAGCTTTATTCAAGCTGGTTTTTCCGAAAAAATGTTACTGCGGGTACCTTACGGCTTTAGCCAGTTAACTACTGGTACTACAGTAAATGCTGAAAAAGAGCAAAAAGAGTTTGTGGTTTTATACGTCGGCAGCATTTCGGTACGCAAAGGCTTAAGATATCTGATCAAAGCTTTTGAACAGCTTAATCATCCCCACAAAAAACTGATGATAGTAGGCCCGGAAAATAACCCTAACGGTTTAAATGATATTGTAATACCGGAAGATGTAATATTTACCGGCATATTAAAAGGTGAGGAGCTTAATGCCGCTTATAAAGGCGCATGTGTTTTCTGCCTGCCATCTATAGAAGAGGGACTTGCTTTGGTATTAGGTGAAGCCCTATCGTTTGGGGTACCAATAATTGCCACCGAAAACACAGGAGCTGACGACATTATTACCAACGGCGAAGAAGGATTTATAGTGCCGATAAGGGATAGCAATAGTATCCTTGAAAAACTGCAGTTGCTTGCTGATGACAAGGATGCTTATAACACGATGAAAGAAAAAGCGGTTAAAAAAGCCAGCAGCCTTAAAGGTTGGGACGAAACCGGGCGTTTGTTGGTAGCATCACTTAATGATGTATTTACCGCCAGGTTTTAAAGAAAATATACATGAACAAAGCTCAGGAGAGATTAAGGGTACGCTGTAAGCAACTGCTATATATTATAGTGTTAGTGCTTATTTTTGAGGGGGTTGTCCGCAAGTTGGTGCCGGCAGCAGGCATGCTTATTTTCTTCCTAAAGGACATTTTATGCATTATTGGTTTGGTATTGATTAAAAATGCAAAACTATCCGGCTTGACCATCAGGTTGGTGCAAAAATGGAAAGTAATGCTGATGGTGTTTGCCCCGCTGGTTTTGTTTACCCTCTTTCACGATGCTCTTTTAAGCATTTTTGGATTAAAGCAATACCTGCTGTTCCCGATTGTTGGGGTCCTGATGCCTTTCGCTTTTCCGGCCGATAAAATTGAAGAGTTTAAACAGTTTGTGCTGATCATTACTCTGGCCTTAGTGCCTACGTCAGTAGTTGCCATTATACAAAACTCGTTGCCGGCCACGCACTGGTTGAACATGAGTGTTGATGGAAATTCTTTAGAGGGTTTTTCTGCTGCCGGTCGTCTTCGGGTTAGTTCAACATTTTCATTTACAGGGCAATATTCCTGGTTTCTGAATTTTGTGTGTACGTTTTTAACACTTTGTTTCTTTTGGCCCAATAAAACAAAGGAAAAAAGTGGGTTTAAAAAAATGGCTTTATTGATTGCTGCAAGCATCGCATTGATCATTGGCATATTCATAACAGGTGGGCGTACCGCTGTATTGGGTTGCGGTTTTTGCTTTGTCGGCGGGCTGGCCTTTTCGGCGGTAAAAGCGCCTGGAAAAATAATAACAAGAGCATTGGTTGGCATCGCGGCGTTTGCTGTTTTATTAGGAGGGATCCGTGCTGTTAAACCCGAGTTTTTTGCCGCATACGATGAGCGTTCAAGCGACCACGGTGATGGTTCGCAAACCAACGAAATCTCGGGCAGGGTACAGGATGGCTTTTTAAATTGGACAAACTGGGTATTTGAACAGGACATTGTTGCTGTGCTGTTTGGTAATGGCTTGGGTGTAATGAGCAACGGATCAGAAAGGATAAGTTATTATGCTAACGATATCAAATCGAAAGGCTTTAGTACAGAAAGCGACCTTGATACAACAATTTATGAGGGCGGATTGTACCTTGCCATAAGCTGGTATGCGTTTAGAGTTGGCCTTATTTTCTTCGCCCTTAATCTTTGGCAAAAGATGAAGAGTAAAGAACTGAGTATAGTTGTTTCATTTTTATTGGCCTACATTATCATGACGGCCTCGTTTGGCGTGGTAGCCAGAAACCCGCCACTCAATATTTGGTTATGGCTGGCCATTGGCAGCGTAGTAATCATCAAAAACTACGACGAGCAGCAGCAAAAAGAACTAAAGGTGTCAAAGCCGGAACCAGAATCGGTTTTCGCGATATAGATATTCTCATTATAATCTTATGTCAAACAATAATTTTCGGGTAGCCATAGTTGTATCCCACCCAATCCAACATTTTTGTCCGCAGTATATAAGCTTTACAAAAATGAAGGATGTTGAAGTAAAGCTGTTTTTTGCCTCGATGCTGGGCTACAAAAAATACGTCGACAAAAATTTCGGGCAGGAAATATCCTGGAATAACCTCAGGTTAGACGAATTTGATCATGAATTTTTGAATGGCGAGCAGGTTCTGCCATCAACAAAGGAGCTTGATGCCCCGTCTATAACTGAGGAGTTGGATGCTTATCATCCGGATGCCATCATCACTTACGGGCATTTTCAAAAGGTGCAGCGTAGGGCGCACAAGTGGGCAAAAGCCAATAATGTGCCTATTGTTTACATTACCGATTCTGAAAACCGCCAGCGCCGTAAATGGTATAAGCTTTTGGCTAAATTCTTTTTGCTAAGGCAATACTATAACAAGGTAAACTACTTTTTTACCGTTGGCGACGCGAATGAAGCATATTTTAAACTTTACGGTGTACCCGAAAAAAAGTTCATCAGGATGCATTACCCAATTGATGTTGATGTATATGCCGATGCTTACCAAAACAAAGCCGCTTTACGTAGCCAGATCCGCGAGCAATACGGCATCCCGAAAGATGATTTTGTGATAGCCGTGGTTGGTAAGCTGGTAAGCTGGAAAAACCAGGAACACCTGATAGATCTTTTAATAGACCTGGAGAGTAAAGGTCAAAAAGCGCATGCGTTTATCCTGGGCTCGGGTAAAACACTTGATGGTTTAAAGCAAAAAGCCGAACAATTAAAGGTTAACAAAGCTCATTTCACAGGCTTTGTTGATCCGTTGAGCTTGCCTGCATATTACGCTGCCATTGATGCCTACGTACACCCAGCCAGCATCGAACCGCACTCTTTAGCTATAAGCGAAGCCATTTACATGGGATGCCCGGTAATTTTGAGCAGCACATGTGGCAGTTACGGCGATACTGACGACGTTCAGGTAAACAAGAATGGTTATGTGTATAACTTTGGTGATATCCGGGAGCTCTCAGAGAAAGTTATAAAGCTGATCAACGATCAGCAGTTACGCCAGCAATTCAGCGATCACTCACGTAAGATCTCTTTAAAATTTCAGCAGCGCGCACACCGCGACTCGATGCTCGATTTGATAAACAAGGTTAATAAAGGCAAACGCAAAGCTGTAGCCGTTTAAATTATGCGCATCGTTTTCTTTACGCATCCTTCGTTTTTAGGTTCGCAAAGTATGCCCCGGTTTGCAAATATGCTAACCAACGGTATGCAGCAACGAGGCCACGAAATCGAAGTTTGGACACCTCAAGCCTTCTTTTACAATCTCGGCGTGCCAAAGAGCTTAAAAAAATGGCTCGGCTATATCGATCAGTACATTTTGTTCCCAGGGCAGGTTCGCAAACGGCTAAAGGCATATCCGGCAGATACATTGTTTGTATTTACAGATCATGCACTTGGCCCCTGGATACCTTTAGTAGTTAAAAGACCGCATGTGATTCACTGTCACGATTTTTTAGCACAGCAATCCGCGTTAGGTATGATCGCCGAAAACAAAACAGGCAATAGCGGGAAAAAATACCAGCAATATATCCGGAACGGATACAGCAAAGGCAAAAACTTTATTTCGGTTTCGCTTAAAACACAAAGTGATCTGCACCAGATGTTAGGTTCAAAACCTACAGCATCAGAAGTTGTATATAACGGTTTAAACCAGGAGTTTACATCTTCTGAAGTAACCCTTGTGCGGATGCAGTTGAGCACGGAAACAAATATTGATCTCAACGGCGGCTATATATTGCACATCGGGGGTAACCAATGGTATAAAAACCGTACCGGAGTAATTCAGATCTACAATGCCTGGCGGGCAAAGAGCAACTATAAGCTATCGTTATTAATGTTAGGGGCGTCACCTAATCCCAAAATCATCGCTGAATATGACCAGTCGCCATATAAAAATGATATCCACTTACTTTCGGGTAAAAGCGACCTGTTTGTAAGAAACGCTTATGCCGGTGCATCTGTGCTTTTGTTCCCTTCGCTTGCCGAAGGTTTTGGCTGGCCCATTGCCGAGGCGATGGCTTCAGGATGCCCGGTTATAACAACCGGTGAAGCACCCATGACGGAAGTAGGAGGAGACGCGGCATTTTACATCCCTCGTCAGCCTCAAAACGCAGCTGATCTAAATGAATGGTTGCAAACCGCAAGTAACCTGTTAAATACTGTTTTAACGTCATCGGCACAACAACGTACCGAGATCATTAGCAAGGGTTTCATAAACGTAGGCCGGTTTGATACCGATGTTACCTTGAATGAAATTGAAAAGATATACCAACAAATAGTAGCCAGCTAAAACTAATTCACACGCAATTACATCGCTATGGAAAGAAATACCGATACACTGTATATTTTACGTTTTATTGCCGCAATAATGGTGGTTTGGTATCACTTTGGCAGCCCTACATTTTTTTCTTACAATGGCGGCGAAGCGGTTAACTTTTTCTTTTTTATCTCGGGCTTTGTAATGATTGTTGCAAATGCGAGGTATTTTAAAAGCGAAAATACCGAGTTTGCGAGAAAGGAATTTTATGTAAAGCGCTTTGCACGTATCTATCCTTTATACTTTTTAGCGCTGCTGGCACAGGCTATTTTTCATTACTGCATTAAAACTATTGATACCCCTACAGTAAAATACAGGTTGATATTTGAGGTTTTGGGAATTGAACGCTGGTTGTACGTTGGCGCGTTTAACGCTCCAGGCTGGACAATTTCGTGCGAGTTTTTCTTTTACCTTTTCTTTCCGTTTCTTATTGTTTATATGCGCAAAAACGAGGCACGGTTTAAAACAGTGGCTTGGGTATATTTCATTTTCACCTATTGCCTAACGCTGGTTTTATCATATTTAACTGAACTTCATTTGCCTACCATTCCTAAATTGGTTGTTACTGGACTGCGCCTTAATCCTGTATTCTTGATCTCAATTTTTATGTTGGGGATGTTATGCGGTAAGGTATTTCTTGACAGAAAGGCACGTTTTTTCAGAAATCAGATAAACTCATTAATAACAGTGATACTATGTATTGCAATCGTATTCCTGGTTAAGTTTTATGTACCCGGTTATTACGTGCTTGCAAATGGTTTGCTGTCGCCGGTTTATTTTGTGATGATATTGGCCATCACCAGCTTTAAGAAAAAAGATACGACCTTCTTTAGCGCAAAACCATTGATTTTTTTAGGTGACATCAGTTACAGTATCTATATTTTTCAGGCTCCCTTCATGAATTACTTTAAAATGTTTGTGATGCCCATAGGCACATGGCCGGCCTTAATAGTTGCCACACTTGCGCTCATAGCCTTTTGCAGCGTTTTGTATTTTACTGTTGAAATGCCTTGTAAAAACCTGATCCTGAATTTATTTAACAAGAAGCGGGCGCCTAAAGAGCCAGACTTCGCTGTATTATAATCCTGTCAAATATTCATTATATCGGTTACAGCTGATTGAAAAATGGAAACTACTATTTACCCCATGCAAACGGATCTTTCAAAATTTACTATTGGCGATTATAAAAACGGCAATAAATTAAAAGTAACCGTTTGGTATTTTATCAACTATTTCATTTTTAACAGCGCTTTCCCATGGCCTTATAAAATGAAAGTGGCTTTACTTCGGTTGTTTGGTTCAAAGGTAGGCAATGGCGTTGTCATCAAAACAAAAGTTAAAATTAAGAACCCATGGCGATTGACCATTGGCGATCATACTTGGATAGGCGAATCGGTTTGGATAGATAATCTGGAAGATGTGAGCATCGGAAAAAACGTTTGTATCTCGCAGGATGCCATGTTGCTTACCGGTAATCATGACTACACGAAAGCAGATTTTCCATATCGCCTGGGTAAGATCACCCTGCACGATGGTACATGGATTGGCGCAAAAAGCGTGGTTTGTCCCGGCGTTGTTTGCCATAGCCATTCTATTTTAACTGTTAACTCTGTTGCCACTAAAGACCTTGAGCAATGGAGTATCTACTCAGGAAACCCGGCCTCTTTTATAAGGGTTAGAAAAGGCATTACCGATTAATACAGTAGCAACAAAAATGAGTGAAAAGATCAATTTGGTTTGCCTGCCATTTGCTGGAGGGAACAAGTATTCATACAGGCCTTTGTTTATCGAAAACTCGGCTGTGTTCAATACTACGACCCTCGAATACCCGGGCAGGGGAACGCGGATTTTTGAAGAGTTTACGTCAGATATCGATATGCTGGTTAACGATTTGTTTAACCAACTGAAACCGATACTAAGCAAAGGTAATTATGCCATATATGGTCATAGCCTGGGTGGTTTACTTGCCTATTTGCTTGCGGTGAAAATCTGTGAGTATAACTACGAGTTGCCTAAACATATCTTTATTACCGGCGCTTCAGGTCCGTCGGCAGTATCTCGTCAAACAAAAAGGTTCCATTTATATCCGCATAAAGAATTTATTGATGAGGTGATCATATTAGGCGGAATGCCCGACGAGATTTTGCAGGATAATGCGATGCTGGAATTTCTTGAACCAATTTTGCGTAACGATTTTAAGGTGAGTGAAACCTATATCCACAAAGCTGCCGAGCCGCTGAATATCCCTTTTACGGTTATCACCGGTACAGATGAAGATCTTAAAGCCGAAGACGTTTTGCTGTGGCAAAATGAAAGCATCCCCGCTGTTGATTTTATAAAGCTGGAAGGCGATCACTTTTTTATCATGCAGCACAGGACTTTTATCATCAATGCTATCGCTGAAAAGCTGATCAAACAATTAGAAACATTTTAGTCATGAACGAGGAACAATTATATCTGAAACCCAACGTGGTAATGGAGCCACTGGTAGACAAATGGTATGCCTGGAGCCACCTGATCTCTCCGGCAACAGCCGCCATGAATATAGTTGGAAGGCATTTGGCAATTATCGAATCGTATTTAATGGCTCCGGCCATCCACGCTAATGCTGTGCTCAACCCTAAAATGAAAGGTGGCCCGTTTATGGATTTTGGCGGTGGCAGGATTGATGAGGTGACTGAGCTTCAAGACCAATCGCTTGAAAAACAGAATAAAGTTATTGAGTTTGCTAAAGCGATAAAAACATTAGACAGGCTATTGGCTGCTGAAGCAACAGGCTACGGCTTGGAGGATCTGTATCCAAAAGTGCCTGAAATATTAAGAGGTTACGTTGAGCTATACTACGATCGTAATAACAACCCTGGTTTCCGGTTTTTTGAATCATTGCTATATCAAAGCGAGTTTTATAACAAGAGTTCGCAAAGCCTGGCCATGTGGATCACCAATAATGATGAGCGCCCGTTTTGCCTGAGCACACCTCGCCTTAACGAGCCGGATGTTTTAAGTCTGGACGTACCGTTTGACCATGCTTGCATTGATGCCTTGGCCAAAATGAAACGCACAGCCAATAGCTACGCGGCTATTAAAGAAATCTGCGGCATCACGCCGGAGCAGGAACCTTTATTTAAAACGTTTTTTACAGAAACGCCTCCGCCGCCATATGAAAAATATACCGGCGACAAGATCAGGATGCGCTATTTTGGCCATGCCTGTATTTTGGTTGAAACTAAGGATATCAGCATTTTAGTCGACCCACTGATTAGTTATTATGGTTATAGTTCGGATGTTCAGCATTTTTCGGACGTTGACCTGCCAGATACTATTGACTATGTACTGATCACCCATAATCACCAGGATCATATCCTGTTTGAAACCCTGTTGCCTTTAAGACATAAGATCAAAAACCTGATAGTTCCGCGTACATCAAGCGGTAAGCTGGAAGATCCTGATCTGAAGTTGATGTTCAATAACATTGGCTTTAATAATGTGATGGATATCAGCGAAATGCAAACCATCCATTTTAATGACGCCATTATCACCGGTTTGCCTTTTATAGGCGAGCATAGCGATATGAATATCCTCACTAAAGCTTGCTACCTGGTAAAAATAGGCGATTTTAAACTGCTCTTCCTGGCCGATTCAAGAATTGTTGAACCTCGTTTATATGAGCTGGTACACAAATTTATTGGGAACGTAGATGTGCTTTTTATTGGTATGGAATGTGATGGCGCACCGTTAACGTGGTTGTACGGTCCGCTGCTTACCAAAAAACTGGCGAGGGATATGGACGGCAGCAGGCGCCTTGCCGGGTCCGATTGTGATAAAGGAATGGCGCTTATCGATATTTTTCAACCTAAAGAAGCATACGTGTACGCCATGGGCCAGGAACCATGGGTCGAGTTTATCAGCAGTATCAAATACACGGACGAATCAAACCCGATTGTACAATCAGATAAGCTGGTAAAGCTATGCACAGAACGCGGCATAATTGCCGAACGCCTTTACGGCGAAAAGGAGCTATTGTATAATAAGCAGGTTGACAATCTTGTAGCGCAATAGCCACCAGCTTTAAGCATTTTAGAAAAACAGCAGCATGTCAGGGCTTCAATTTCCATTACATCCCGCGCAACGGGAAGTTTACGTAAACCAACTTTTACATATGGATAGCGCGCAATATAATATTGGCGGCTATATCATATTAAAAGGCGATTTGGACGTAGAGAAATTCCACGAAACGGTGAGTTCGCTTCCGCTGGTTTTTGATGCTTTTAAAATGAGTTTTGATTTAACAGCACCAGATTTTGTTTATCAGCTCAATGCCGATTATAATGCCTGTGAATTGATTGAAGCAGATTTTAGTACTCAGGCCAATCCGGAAGCTGAAGCTAATGTATGGATGCGCCAAACTTTTAGTACTCCATTTGATTTAACCCGTGATAAGTTTCCGTTTGAGCATTATTTGATAAAGATTGCCGATAATGAGTATTGGTTTTTAATGAAATATCATCATTTAATTACCGATGGCTATGGCTTTATTGTAAGCATTCAATATCTGGCTAAAAAATACGAATCGCTGATTACGGAGCAACCATTTATATTCAACGCACCGTCTTATCAAACGGAGACCATTCGCGCTAATGAATATTATCATTCAGAAAACTATCAAAAGGATGGGGATTACTGGAAAGGTAAAATTGAAGCCCGTCCCGAAAAGTTGCTCTCAAAAAGATATCCCCTATATAACAACGAAGGTAAAATAGGTGCAACCCATAGCATTGAACTTTCAGACAATCAAAAGATCCAGCTCGAACATATTCAGTTGGTTTGCAATGCCAGTTTACAACAGTTAACCATTGCGGCGCTGATTATTTATTTTGGTAAAATTACCCCTTTAACTGATTTTGTATTTGGTTTGCCGGTTCACAAACGCGGATCAAGACAGCAACGAAGCACGGTTGGCATTTTTACAGGAGCGCTTCCTTTTAAAGGTGAGTATGATTCAGGGCAAACCTTAACCGATTTACTTGCGGGAATAATAAACACACAAAAGCAGGAATATCGCCATTACAATTACCTGGTAGAAGATTTAGGCCGTGTGCTTAAAATCAATTCGGCAGTTGATAATTTGTATGATGTTATCGTAAACTACGAGCCGCTTGATTTTGATATCAATTTTGGCGAAGCGCTTGAATCAAGCATCTGGCGGTTGGCCAACGAAAGCGAACGCACACCGCTGCAATTATGCTGGCGCGATTATCATAAACAACAGCGCCTGCAATTGCAGATCCAATTTTGTTATGAATATTTCACCCAACAGGAGATAGAGCTTTTAGGCGAACGAATCTTTCATATCATTATCCAGTTCCCGGAGTTTCTTCATAAAAGTATCAACGGCATCGATATTTTGCCGGTACGGGAACACGATCTGTTATCTGTATTCAGCACATCCGATCATGAGCCTGATGAAAATATAGCAAGGAATGAAACTATAATAGCGGCTTTTGAAAAGCAGGTGGTCTTATATCCGGAAGCTACTGCACTTGTGTTTGATGACGAAACTATAAGCTACAAAGTCCTCAATCAAAAAGCAAACCAAATAGCCAGCTATTTAAAAGGTTTAGATGTAGGAAGCGAAGCTCTGGTAGCAATTTGCATAGAACGGAGTGTGGATATGATATGCGGCATCCTTGGCATACTTAAAGCCGGTGCCGCTTATGTGCCTGTAGATATTGACTACCCCAAAGAAAGGATCAACTATATCCTCGGTGATACGGGAACGAAGATCATCCTGAGCAGCAGCGCAGGCAGTTCGGTACTGCGCGATCTGGATGCTATGGTTGTGGAACTGGACAATGAACCTTTGATAGCAATTCAAAGCGATGGAAATTTAAATACTATTATAAACCCAAACCAACTCGCGTATGTAATGTACACCTCCGGCTCAACCGGCAAACCTAAGGGGGTAATGGTTGAGCATGGGGGAGTTGTGAACCTTGCAGCAAGTCAGGCTGTAGCATTAAGGTTAGCGCCGGGCATGCGCACTTTGCAGTTTGCATCTATCGGTTTTGATGCTTCCTGCTATGAGATGTTTAACACGTTGCTGAGTGGTGGCAGTTTGATATTATGCAGAAAAGAAGCAATACTATCTGCCGAAGAATTTAAGAAACTGCTTGATAAGCAAAAGGTAGAGTTGGCGGTAATACCTCCTTCATTTCAACAAGCTATTGCCGATTCGCTGGGGACTGTTAAAACAATAGTTTCAGCAGGCGAGGCTTTAAATGAAAGCGTTGGGAGATATATTCAATCGCAAGGAGTGAGGCTGATAAACGCCTATGGCCCAACCGAAAATACGGTATGTGCAACGCTTACGGATGAGCCCGTTCGTGAAGATAAAATAATAACGATTGGAAGGCCAATTGCTAACACAAGCATTCAGATCAGGAACAAAGAGGGCGAATTAAGCCCTATCGGTGTACCGGGCGAGATCTGCATAGGCGGTGTACAGGTAGCAAGAGGCTATCTAAACCAACCGGAACTGACAAAAGAAAAGTTCATCGCAGATCCGTATAACGAAGAAGCAAATGCAAAACTGTACAGAACCGGCGACCAGGGCAGATGGCTGCCAGATGGCAATATCGAATACCTGGGCAGGATAGACGACCAGGTAAAGATCCGTGGTTACCGGATCGAATTAGGCGAGATTGAACAGGTGCTGTTGCAAAACGAAAACGTAAGGCAAGCTGTAGTACTGGCTAAAGAGGATAAGCAAGGCACTAAAAGGCTGACGGCCTACGTGATGATGGAAGAAGCTGCCTACGATAAACAGGAATTGCAAAAATACCTTGGCGAAAGGTTACCTGAATACATGGTACCAAGGCTTTGGGTACGATTGGATAACCTGCCATTAACCCCCAACGGTAAAACCGATAAGAGGGCACTACCCGAAGCAGAAGCGAGCCAGGAAGAAAGCTACACAGCACCAGAAACAACTACAGAAAAACAATTAGCAAAAATCTGGGAAGAACTGCTGGGTGTAGAGAAAATAGGAACAAAAGATAATTTCTTTGAGTTGGGCGGGCATTCGCTGTTAGCTATGCTTGTAATCTCGCAGGTAAGAAGGGAACTGAATAAAGAGCTAAAAATTCGTGATTTGTTTGTGTCCCCGACTGTCGCGGATTTGGCCAAGCAACTGGATGAGGAAAATGCCACAACAGAAGGCACGATACAAAGAGTAAACCCAAGACCGGAATATATCCCGCTGTCCTACAGCCAGGAAAGATTGTGGTTTATCGACAGGCTGGAAGGCAGTGTTCAATATCATATTCCTGCTGTGCTGAAGCTAACCGGCGAGGTAAATATCAATGCCTTAGAAAATGCGCTGAAAGAAGTGATAGAACGGCACGAAGTACTGCGTACCGTGATCAGGGAGCACGAAGGACAGGGTTATCAATATATTAAAGCTAACAACTGGACGCTAAAGGAAAGCCAGATAAACGAAAACGAAGCAGAACTCAAAGCATATATCCGCCGGGAAGTAAACAGACCTTTTGACCTGTCACAGGATGATATGCTGAGGGCGGAGCTGATTCAGACAGCGCAGAATGAGTATATCTTGCTATTGGTACTACACCATATCGCGGCAGACGGTTGGTCGATGCCGATACTGGTAACGGAATTCAGCGAACTTTACAATAGTTATAACAGCAATGAGAGTTATAACAGTAACGAGCCCCTACAACTCAAAGAACCAGAGATTCAGTATGCGGATTACGCGATCTGGCAAAGGGAATACCTAAACGCCGAAAAGCTGCAAAGCAAACTAAGCTACTGGGAAGAAAAGTTAGCGGGAACAGCAACGCTGGAATTGCCAACCGATCATATGCGCCCGGCTGTCCAAAGCAGCAGGGGAGCAGTTCATGAGTTTACCATAAATAAAGAACAAACAATAAAACTGCAGCAGCTGAGCCTTGAACAAGGCGTAACACTGTATATGACGCTGCTGGCGATATTTAAAGTTTTGCTTTACCGCTATAGCGGCCAGGAAGATCTCTGTGTAGGTACCCCGGTAGCCAACCGAGACAGGGAAGAAACGGCAGAACTGATCGGCTTTTTTGTAAACACGCTGGCATTAAGAACATGCCTCAACGGAGAAGAGTCGTTTACAGAACTGCTAAGCAAAGTAAAACAAACTACGCTTGAAGGATACAGCCATCAGGAAGTGCCATTTGAAAAAGTAGTAGAAGCGGTAGTAAAAGAAAGGAATCTGAGCAGGAGCCCATTGTTCCAGGTGATGTTTGTGCTACAAAATGCTGGAGTTATCTCAACCTTTGAATTGGGCGATATCAAAGTCACAGGTAAACGTGCAGG
This sequence comes from Mucilaginibacter endophyticus, assembly GCF_003351025.1. Classification (GTDB taxonomy): domain Bacteria; phylum Bacteroidota; class Bacteroidia; order Sphingobacteriales; family Sphingobacteriaceae; genus Mucilaginibacter; species Mucilaginibacter endophyticus. The sequence continues at coordinate 1,798,013 of NZ_QPCG01000001.1, forward strand.
AGAGTATTCAAGCAAATATGACCTGAGCTATAACGCCGAAGAAACTAAAGATGGTATCCGGATCACGGTAGAGTACAATGCTGACCTTTATGAGACTGCAACTATTGAAAGGATGGCAGGCCATTATTCACAGTTGATAACATCGGTAATTATACAACCGGCAACGGTGATCAATAAGCTGCAATTGCTTAACAAAGCAGAAGAGCAGCAATTAGCTTCATTTAACGAAATAGCGGAAAACTATCCGCAAGAAGAAAATATCGTTAGCCTTTTCGAAGCGCAATCAGTAAAAACGCCTGAAGCAACCGCACTGGTATTTGAAGGAGAAACAGTAAGCTATCAGGAACTAAATGAGCGTTCCAACCAGATAGCAAATTATCTAAAAGCACATGGTGTAATAACTGAAAGCTTAGTGGCGATTTGCATAGAACGCGGTATCAATATGATGGCGGGCATTCTTGGTATCCTAAAAGCAGGTGCAGTTTATATACCGGTTGATATGGACTATCCAAAAGAACGCATCAGCTACATCCTTGAAGATACTCAAGCTGCTATTGTTTTAACCAGTAACATAGGTAAAGCAAATCTAAATGGTATAAATGCTCAGATAATCGAATTGGATAATAATTGGGAAATAGCAAACGCAAGCAACGAAAACTTAAATGCAGTTATAGAGCCAAGCCAGTTGGCATATGTAATGTACACATCAGGCTCAACAGGCAAACCTAAAGGGGTAATGGTTGAACACGGCAACATTGTAAGCCTGGTGAAAAATGCAGGCTATTTTGAAGCTAACAGCAATGACACTTTATTGGTGACCGGTTCGCCATCATTTGATGCAACTACATTTGAATATTGGAGTATGCTGCTTAATGGTGGTAAACTGATACTTTGTAATGATAAAGACCTGTTCAACAGCAAAACGCTTAAACACCTGATAACAAAGTATAAAGTTACTGTAATGTGGTTCACGTCAAGCTGGTTCAATCAACTGGCCGATGATGCGCCGGAAGTGTTTAAAGGATTAAAAACCATATTAGTTGGTGGCGAGAAACTTTCAGTGCCACATATCAAAAAGATCAGATCGACGTACCCGGATTTAAAACTGATAAACGGTTACGGGCCAACAGAAAATACAACGTTCTCCTTAACTTATCCTATAACTGAAATCAATGCAGACGGAATAATCCCGATAGGTAAACCTTTAAACAACCGTAATGCCTATATTCTTGGTCCGGCGCAGCAGCTGAACCCTGTAGGTGTGTTTGGGGAAGTATGGCTTGGCGGTGCAGGCGTATCTCGCGGCTACTTAAATCAGCCTGAATTAACCAAACAGAGGTTTGTTAAAGACCCTTTCACTGACGCCAATAAGCTGATGTATAAAACCGGTGATATTGGCTGTTGGCTTGCTGACGGAAATATTGAATACAGGGGCAGAGCAGATGATCAGGTTAAGATCAGGGGATATCGTGTTGAATTGGGCGAAATAGAAAGTGTATTGTTGCAAAGTGGCCTCGTTAGCCAGGCTGTTGTACTGGCCCGGCCCGATAAAAACGGTGTTAACCGCTTAACTGGATATGTGGTTGCAGATACAACGCTTGATAAGCAAAAACTCCAGGAATATCTGCATTGCCAGATGCCGGATTATATGGTGCCGCGTTTATGGGTACAAATGCAAAGTTTCCCGCTCACAAGTAATGGTAAAGTAAATAAAAGTGCCCTGCCTGAGGCGGAGTTATCGGCAGTGCCTGTGCAGGGCTTCGTGGCTGCCCGAAATGAGGTAGAAAAGCAATTAACAAAAATCTGGCAGGAATTGCTGGGCGTAAGCCCCATTGGAATTCATGATAACTTTTTTGAACTGGGAGGGCACTCGGTATTAGCTATGCGGGTTGTTCATTACATCGAAAAGGAGTTTTCGGTAGATATCCCCATTAGCATCTTATTTCAATTCGCCTCCATCAGCGAATTAAGTAAATATATAACCGTCCGCAACAGTAATAAAGCAAGCAACCAAACATCATCATTTACAATAGTTGACATCTAAGCCGAAAAACCTGATCCTTCTTCTTCAAACCCCCGATTTTCCAAAGAAAATAGTACATGAAAGAATTGTTTACTAAAGCGATTGATATTTTATACCTGGCCGAACAAAATGATGTAAAGATCATATTGAACGGAGATCGTCTGCAACTTCAGGTTCCTGAAAATGCAGCAGTAGATCCGTTGCTTATCGACGAAATAAGGGAAAATAAAGAGGCGATCATCAGTTTTTTAAAGCAGGAGGGATGGAACGCCAACACTGATACCGATAATAAAATAAAACCGTTTGACAGAAGTGTAGTTTCAGGTATCCCTGTGTCGTTTAGCCAGGAGCGTTTATGGTTTGTTGATAAGTTACAGGGCAGCCTGCAATACCATTTATCCGAAGTGCTTTTATTACAAGGCGATCTGGATGTTGACGCTTTGGAAAATACTTTCAAAACCATCGTTAACCGCCACGAGGTACTCCGCACGGTAATCAGGGAAAAAGAAGGAATTGCTTACCAGGAAATAAAGGCCGCTGATGGCTGGTTCCTGGGTAGGGATCTTTCAGGCCTTTACGTGAACGGTACCGACGCATTGAAAGAGTGCATCAGCTTGCTTATTGAAAAGCCTTTTGATCTTGCTTCCGATGATATGCTTCGTGCCGATGTGATCAGGCTGAAAAACGAAGGGCATATCCTCGTTATTACCATACACCATATAGCCGGCGACGCATGGTCGATGCCTATTCTGGTACAGGAAATTGCTGCCTTATACCAGGCGTATACTAAAAATGAAACGCTTGAACTACCTGCATTACCGTTGCAGTTTGCCGATTTTGCCTTATGGCAACGTAATCCTGTTTATGAAAAACATCTGGAAAACAAACTTGAATACTGGAAGCATAAACTTGCCGATGTTCAGCAACTGCAATTACCGGCCGATAGCATTAGATCATCTGGGGCCGTTGTCAATGGTTCAACCCTAACTTTTAATATTGGCAGCGACCTTACCGGGGCATTACACAAATTAAGTCAAAAAAACGGGGCAACATTGTATATGACCCTGCTTACGGCGTTTAAGATATTACTTTATCGCTACAGCGGACAGGAAGATATCTGCGTTGGTACTTCAATCGCCGGTCGCCCGCAGCGCGAGTTGGAGCAATTGATTGGCTTTTTTGTAAATACACTCGCCCTTCGCGATCAGGTAAACGGTGAAGATACCTTTAATCAACTGCTGACCCGGGTAAAGCAAACAGTGCTTGATGGTTTTACGCATCAGGATGTACCATTTGAACGCGTTGTGGAAGCAACTGTGAAAGAGCGCGAAGCAGGTGTCAGCCCTCTTTTTCAGGTAATGTTGGTTTTGGGTAACACTCCCGAGGTACCGGCTATAACCCTTGGCGATCTGGAATTGTCAGGATACGGTTACGAACATAAGACCGTAAAATTTGATCTTACCTTTTTTGTAACAGAAACAAAGTACGGCTTAAAATGGGCCGTACAATACAATACCGATCTTTATAACACTGCGCGCATCAGGCGCATGGTTAAGCATTTCGAAATGTTGCTGATCTCTGTCGTTACAAATCCCGATATGGAGATCAGTAAGTTGAGGTTATTGAGCCGCAAGGAAGAACTTTGGCTGTTTAAAAACGAACGCAGCCATTGCGCTTATATCGCCAATGAAACCATTATCGAATTATTCCTGGCCCAGGCGCTACTAAATCCCGATATACAGGCAGTTGTATTTGAAGGTAGGGCGCTGACTTATCGCGAACTGCATGTGCGCTCTAATCAACTTGCTCATCACCTGCAGCGTTACGGCGTAAAAGCAGGTGTATTAGTGCCTGTTTACATGGAGCGTGGCCTGGATATGATTGTTGCCATTCTTGGAGTCCTTAAGTCGGGAGGGGCATACGTTCCTGTCGATACCGATTTTCCGTCTGATCGTGTAAAACATATCCTGGACGATACAAGGGCTGCGATTATCGTAAGCAGCAGCAAATTTGCAGATCGAGCTGCTTTTGTAACCGAGCACCAGAAGGTATTGGAATTGGATAATATGGAATGGGAGCTTTCCAATGAACCGCAAAGTGACCCGGAAATATTCCCGTCACCAGATCATTTGGCTTACGTTATTTATACTTCCGGCTCAACCGGTAAACCAAAAGGAGTCTTGGTTGATCATGATAGCCTGGTTGATTATGTGTCTGGTTTAAACGAACGCACCGGGATCAGCAATTGCGAAACCTTCGGCCTGATGTCGACCATTGCGACCGACCTTGGAAATACTGTGTTATTCAGTTCGCTGGTTTACGGCGGAACGCTGCATGTTTTCTCTAAGGAGATAGTGAGCAATGTGTACCAAATCCATCGCTATTTTGCCGAAAACCGGATCGATTGTATCAAAATTGTGCCATCGCACTGGAAAGCACTATCACCCGAAACAGATGCCCCTCTGCTACCTGCACAATTGCTAATCTTTGGCGGCGAAACTTTGCCTAAAGAATCTGTAGAACGCATTGCCCGTTACGGCGATTGCCGTGTGGTTAACCATTACGGGCCTACCGAAACTACAATCGGTAAATTATTATACGAGGCGTCCGGCCAGGTAATAGAGGGTGCGCGCGTGCCAATTGGCCGCCCGTTTTCCAATACTATTGTTTATGTTTTAGGCAAAGAAATGGAGCGTTGCCCGATAGGTATCCCCGGTGAACTTTATATCGGAGGTCGCGGTTTGGCACAGGGATATCACCGTTTGCCTAAATTAACCAAAGAAAAATTTATTGCCGACCCGTACCGTAGGGAAGGTGCCAGGATTTACCGCACCGGCGACCGTGTAGTTATGCGTGCAGATGGTAATATAGAATACCTGGGCCGGATGGACGACCAGGTGAAAATAAGAGGCTACCGGGTTGAACCGGCTGAAGTTGCCCTGGTACTTGAGCACAGCAAGTATGTAAGCCAGGCGGCGGTATTGGCCCTTGATGATAAACTGGGCAATAAACAGTTAGTGGCCTATATCGTGCCATCGGCAAAATTTGATCCTGTGGGTTTAAATATTTACCTAAAGGAGCATTTGCCCGATTATATGCTGCCATCACACCTTGTTCAGTTACCGGCAATTCCTTTGACCGCGAACGGGAAAATAGATCGTAAAGCTTTACCTCATCCAGAAGTACATACAGCCAGCAAAGGATTTATGGCTCCTCGCAATAAGGTTGAAAGCAAACTTGCAGAGATCTGGCAAAATATCCTTGAGATTGAAGAAATTGGCATTAACGATAACTTTTTTGAACTTGGCGGGCATTCATTATTGGCGGTAAAGTTGATAGCCGAGGTTAGGAAAGCTTTTGAACAAGATCTTTCTATTGGCGAGGTGTTCGATTATCCAACAATCGGTTCATTGTCATCGCGCTTAGGTCGTGCGGAGCAAAGTACATCAGCTACTATCACAGCGCAACCTCGTCCGGAACGTATATCGCTATCATACAGCCAGGAGCGTTTATGGTTTATCGACAGGATGTTGGGCAGCGTTCAATATCATGTACCGGCGGTATTTAACTTGTCAGGTACGTTAAATGTCGAAGCACTGGAAAAAACATTTCGCGAAATTGTGAACCGTCATGAAGTATTGCGCACGGTTATTTTTGAACAGGATGGCGAGGGCTGGCAGCAAGTAAAACCTGCAAATGCCTGGACATTAAAGCAAACTGATGCAAAACATTACCAGGATCAGCATTTATCACTTGAGCAATACATTAAATTGCAAATAGCGCAGCCATTTGATCTTTCTGCAGATGATATGCTTCGCGCGGAGCTGATAAAAGTTAATGAAAGCGAATTTGCACTGCTGCTCACCATGCACCATATTGCTTCAGATGGTTCGTCATCGGCTATATTGGCAAAAGAATGGATTGAATTATACAACGCTTTTTCGACTAACAGGCGGCCGGAACTTCCTGCATTGGCAGTGCAATATCCTGACTATGCCATCTGGCAACGAGCTACGCTGCAAGGCGACCTGCTTGCCTCGAAACTGGCTTACTGGGAACGGAAGTTAGCCGGCGTAAGTACGCTTCAGCTACCAGCCGACCGTCAGCGCTCGGCTGAGCAAAGCACTAACGGCGCTTTGTATGAGTTTGAGATAGCGTCCGGAATTACAGGCAGACTACATGAATTAAGCGTACAAAACGGGGTGTCACTTTACATGACATTGCTGTCGGCCTTTAATATTCTGTTGTATCGTTATAGCGGACAGGAAGATATCTGTGTAGGTAGCCCGATAGCAAATCGCAATCAGCCTGAAATAGCGGACTTGATAGGTTTCTTCGTAAATACATTGGCCATACGGAGCCATTTGGACGGAGAGATGCCGTTTATCAAATTTTTGGCGCAGGTAAAACAAACTATGCTGGAGGCCTACGAGCACCAGGATGTGCCGTTTGAAAAAGTGGTTGAAGCTGTTGTAAAAGAAAGGGATTTAAGCAGGAGCCCATTGTTCCAGGTGATGTTTGTGTTGCAGAACACCACTCGCGTACCTGAATTGCAATTTGGCGATCTGACACTAAAGCAAACGAAAGACGAGCACCAGACTGCCAAATTTGATATCACCCTGTTTGTCATTGAATCGGAAAATGGCCTGCAAGTTGCACTTGAGTATAATACTGATATTTATGACGAGGCGACTATTAGCCGTATGGCAAGCCATTATAGCCAGTTGCTAAACGCTATCGTCGATGCACCAAATGAAACAGTTGGCCATTTGAATATGATTGGTGAGACTGAACGCGTTCAGCTCGAACTGTTCAACGCAACCAAAGTTGATTTTACTGGCGATGAAAGCATTGTAAGCCTGTTTGAAGAGCAGGTTTTGAAAAGTCCTGACGCAATAGCATTGGTATTTGAAGGTGAAGAATTGAGTTATCAGGCTTTAAATGAGCAGGCTAACCGACTGGCCAGATACCTTCAGAAACACGGCGTAACTAATGAAACCCTTGTGCCTGTTTGTACAGAGCGCGGTTTGGGAATGATCATATCGATTCTTGGTATTTTGAAAGCTGGTGGTGTTTATGTACCGATTGATCCGGATTTTCCCCAGGATCGGATTAACTACATGATAGCCGATACCGGCGCATCTGTGGTTGTAAGCAGCAAGCAAAGCAGCAAATATGTTTTGAACCCAGCTGTATTGGTTATTGAGGTCGATGGGCTGAACGAAAATGCTATAGCTCAGGAGGCAAAAGATAATCTCGGTGTAGTTATCGATGCTGAGCAATTGATTTATATTCTTTATACTTCGGGTTCAACCGGTAAGCCTAAAGGTGTAATGATGCCTGGGCGTGCTATGTTTAACTTATTAAACTGGCAGGAAACCCAATTCAAAAATAAAAACCGCAAAGTTTTACAATTTGCCGCTTACACCTTTGATGTAAGTTTCCAGGAGACATTTTCGACGCTTTGCTTCGGAAATACACTTTGCCTTATTGATGGCGATACTCGTCGGGATCTGGATGCTTTAATTGATCATATTGCTAAGCATGAGCTGACGCATTTATTTTTCCCGGTAGTTGTGCTTCAAAATATAGCCGAACAGATCATTGCTGTTCCGGATTTTTCATTTGCGGTTGAAGAAATCATCGTTGCAGGCGAGCAATTAAAGATCACGGATGAAGTAAAAACGTTGATCAGGAATACAGGAATAAAAGTGATCAATCAATACGGGCCTACCGAAGCGCATGTGGTAAGCAGCTTTACTGTTGATAGTGCAACACTTTCGGTTTTGCCTCCTATCGGCGCGCCTGTATCAAACACGCAGATCCATATCAGGAACAAAGAGGGTGAGTTAAGCCCAATCGGTGTACCTGGTGAGATTTGCATTGGCGGCGTACAGGTAGCAAGAGGTTATCTGAACCAGCCTGAACTGACAAAAGAAAAGTTCATCGTAGACCCGTATAGCGAAGATAAAAACGCGAAACTGTACAAAACCGGCGACCAGGGCAGATGGCTACCTGATGGCAACATCGAATACCTGGGCAGGATAGATGACCAGGTAAAGATTCGTGGATATAGGATTGAGCTTGGTGAGATAGAGCAGGTATTGCTACAGAACGAGAACGTAAGGCAGACAGTAGTGCTGGCTAAAGCGGATAAGCAAGGCACCAAAAGGCTTACAGCCTATGTGGTAATGGACGAAACCGCCTACGATAAACAGGAGCTACAAAACTACCTTGGGGAAAGGTTACCGGAATACATGGTGCCAAGGCTATGGGTAAGGCTGGATAGCTTGCCGTTAACCCCCAACGGTAAGACAGATAAACGTGCGCTGCCTGAAGCAGAAGCAATGCAGGAAGAAAGCTACACTGCTCCTGAAACAGCTACAGAAAAGCAACTGGTAAAAATCTGGGAAGAACTGCTTGGTGTAGAGAAAATAGGAACAAAAGATAATTTCTTTGAGTTGGGCGGGCATTCGCTATTGGCCATGCGTGTAATCTCGCAGGTAAGAAGGGAACTGAACAAGGAGTTGAAGATCCGTGACTTGTTTGTGTACCCGACTATCGCTGATTTGGCAAGACAACTGGAAGAGGAAAATACCACAACAGAAAACACTATACAAAGAGTAAACCCGAGACCGGAATATATCCCGTTGTCATACAGCCAGGAAAGGTTATGGTTTATAGATAGGCTGGAAGGCAGTGTACAGTACCATATCCCTGCTGTGCTGAAACTGACCGGCGAGGTAAACACAGCTGCCCTTGAAAACGCGCTGAGAAATGTGGTAGAACGCCATGAGGTACTGCGTACCGTGATCAGAGAGCACGAGGGACAAGGTTACCAATATATCAAAGCTAACAACTGGGCATTAAAGCAAAGCGGGATAAACGAAAACAAAGCAGAACTCAAAGCATATATCAGCCAGGAAGTCAACAGGCCGTTTGACTTGTCACAGGATGATATGCTGAGGGCAGAGCTGATCGCAACAGCAAAAGACGAATACATCTTGCTGTTGGTACTGCACCATATTGCGGCCGATGGCTGGTCGATGCCGGTATTGGTAAGGGAGTTCAGCAAGCTTTATAGCAGCTACAACAAAAACGAGCCAATACAATTAAAAGCCCCGGAGATCCAGTATGTAGATTATGCGATCTGGCAAAGAGAATACCTCAACGCAGAAAAACTGCAAAACAAACTGAGCTATTGGGAAGAAAAGTTAGCAGGCACAGCTACGCTTGAACTGCCAACCGACCATCTGCGTCCGGCTGTACAAATCGGCAGGGGATCGGTATACGAGTTTACGATAGTTAAAGAACAGGCAGCGCAACTAAAACAGCTGAGCCTTGAACAAGGCACAACGCTGTACATGACCCTGCTGGCGATATTCAAAGTATTGCTTTACCGCTATAGCGGCCAGGACGATATTTGCGTTGGTACCCCGGTAGCCAACCGTGACAGGGAGGAAACAGCAGAACTGATCGGCTTTTTTGTGAACACGCTTGCATTGCGGACAAACCTAAACGGCGAAGAAGCATTTACAGATCTGCTAAGCAAAGTAAAGGAAACTACACTGGAAGCATACGGCCACCAGGAAGTACCGTTTGAAAAAGTAGTAGAAGCGGTAGTAAAAGAAAGGGATTTGAGCAGGAGCCCGTTGTTCCAGGTAATGTTTGTACTACAGAATACAGGCATTATTCCAACTCTTGAACTGGGCGATATTAAAATCACCGGCGAACGTGCGGGCGACTATTCAAGCAAATATGACCTAAGCTATAACGCCGAGGAAACTAAAGACGGCATCCGGATCGTAGCGGAATACAACACCGATCTTTATGAGGCAGAGACCATCGAAAGGATGGCGGGTCATTATGTACAGCTGATCAAAGCGGTAATTGAAACACCTGCAACTCAACTTAGCAAGTTAAAGTTGTTAAGCCAGGCGGAAGAACTACAACTACAATCATTCAACGAAACACCAGCGGCGTATCCTAAAGGAGAAAATATTGTCAGTCTGTTTGAAAAACAGGTGCAAATCGATCCAACTGCAACAGCATTGGTGTTTGAGGGAGAGACCGTAAACTATCAGGAACTCAACGAAAGGTCAAACCAGATTGCACATTATCTAAAAGCACAAGGTGTAAGCAAAGAAAGCTTAGTGGCCATCTGTATAGAGCGTGGCATCAATATGATGGCGGGTATATTGGGTATCCTGAAAGCAGGTGCGGCTTATGTACCGGTTGATATGGATTACCCGAAAGAGCGCATCAGCTATATCCTTGAAGATACTAAAGCAGCTATAATACTAAGCAGCAACACAGGCAAAGCAAACCTAAATGGGTTTAATGCCCGGATCATCGAGCTTGACAGTAACGAAGAAATAAAAACTCAAGGCAGCGAAAACATAAATGTAGCCATCGAGCCAAGTCAATTGGCGTACGTAATGTATACTTCAGGCTCAACAGGCAAACCCAAAGGGGTAATGATAGAGCACCAAAGCATCGCCAATTATTGCAACGGGTTTGTGAATTACTTTGGTATCACAGCAGCAGACTGTGTGCTTCAGCAATCATCGGTATCATTTGATACCATGTGCGAAGAAGTTTATCCTGCACTGATTACAGGTGCCAAAGTGGTTATCGTAAAAGAAGGTGGCAAAGATGTCGATGCTATCAAACACCTGCTGAAAACAGAAGGTATAACAATCCTGAGTGCTACGCCAACAGTAATCGCCTACCTGAACAAAGAAGAGGCAAATAATAACATCGATATTCAAAGCCTGCGGTATATCATCAGCGGAGGAGAGTTGTTGCAACCTGGTTTTGTAGATCAACTGTATCCAAAAGTACAGGTAGTAAACAGCTACGGCCCAACCGAGGGTACAGTATGCGCGAGCTATTATACCATAAATGATATCAACAAAGCCGCACTGATCGGCGCTCCTGTATCAAACACGCAGATCTACATCAGGAATAAAGAGGGCGAGTTAAGCCCGATAGGTGTACCGGGTGAGATCTGCATAGGCGGTGCACAGGTAGCAAGAGGCTATTTGAACCAGCCGGAACTGACAAAAGAAAAGTTCATTACAGATCCATATAGCGAGGATAAAAACGCCAGGCTGTACAGAACCGGCGACCAGGGCAGATGGCTAACAGACGGGAACATTGGATACTTAGGCCGGATAGACGACCAGGTAAAGATTCGTGGATATAGGATTGAGCTTGGTGAGATAGAGCAGGTATTGCTACAGAACGAGAACGTAAGGCAGGCAGTAGTGCTGGCTAAAGCGGATAAGCAAGGCACCAAAAGGCTTACAGCCTATGTGGTAATGGACGAAACCGCCTACGATAAACAGGAGCTACAGAATTACCTTGGCGAAAGGTTACCGGAATACATGGTGCCAAGGCTATGGGTAAGACTGGACAGCCTGCCGCTAACACCCAACGGCAAAACCGATAAACGCGCGCTGCCTGAAGCGGAAACAAACCAGGAAGAAAGCTATACCGCTCCTGAAACAACTCCTGAGAAACAATTAGCAAAAATCTGGGAGGAACTGCTTGGTGTAGAGAAAATAGGGACGAAAGATAATTTCTTTGAGTTGGGCGGGCATTCGCTATTGGCCATGCGTGTAATCTCACAGATAAGAAGGGAACTGAACAAGGAGTTAAAGATCCGTGACCTGTTTGTTTACCCGACCATTGCGGATTTGGCGAAACAACTGGAAGTTGAAAATACCACAGCGGAGGGCGCGATACAAAAAGCAGAGCCAAAACCAGAATATATCCCGCTGTCCTACAGCCAGGAAAGATTATGGTTTATCGACAGGCTGGAAGGCAGCGTTCAATATCATATCCCTGCGGTGCTAAAACTAACCGGCGAGGTAAATGTCAATGCCTTAGAAAACGCGCTGAAAACAGTAGTAGAACGCCATGAGGTATTGCGTACGGTGATCAGGGAGTATGAGGGACAGGGCTACCAGTATATTAAAGCCAATAGCTGGGCATTAAAACAAAGCGAGATTAACGAAGCGGAACTCAAAGTATATATCAGCGAAGAAGTAAACCGGTCTTTTGATCTGTCAGAGGATGATATGTTGAGGGCGGAGCTGATAGCAACAGCAAAAGACGAATACGTTCTGCTATTGGTACTGCACCATATCGCGGCCGATGGCTGGTCAATGCCGGTATTGGTAACAGAGTTCAGCCAGCTTTATAGCAGCTACAACAAAAACGAGCGGATACAATTAAAAGCACCGGAGATCCAGTATGCTGATTACGCGATCTGGCAAAGGGAATATCTTAATGCCGAAAAACTGCAAAGCAAACTGAGTTATTGGGAGGAAAAGTTAGCAAGCACAGCAACGCTTGAACTACCGACAGATCATATGCGCCCTGCAGTACAAAGCAGCAGAGGATCGGTATATGAATTCATGATAGCTAAAGAACAGGCAGAGCAATTAAAACAGTTAAGCCTTGAACAAGGCACAACGCTGTACATGACCCTGCTGGCGATATTCAAAGTATTGCTTTACCGCTATAGTGGTCAGGGTGATATCTGTGTAGGTACGCCTGTAGCCAACCGTGACAGGGAGGAAACAGCAGAGCTGATCGGCTTTTTCGTGAACACGCTTGCTCTAAGAACAAACCTAAACGGCGAAGAAGCATTCAATGCATTACTATCCAAAGTAAAACAAACTACACTGGAAGCTTACGGCCACCAGGAAGTACCGTTTGAAAAAGTAGTAGAAGCAGTAGTAAAAGAAAGGGATCTGAGCAGGAGCCCATTGTTCCAGGTAATGTTTGTGCTGCAGAATACAGGAGTTATCCCAACCCTGGAACTGGGCGATATTAAAATCACAGGCGAACGTACAGGTGACTATTCAAGCAAATATGACCTGACCTATAACGCCGAAGAAACAAAAGACGGGATCAGGATTGTAGCAGAATACAATACTGATCTTTATAAAGCTGCAACCATCGAAAGGATGGCTGGTCATTATGTTCAACTGATCCAGGCGGTAATAGAAAATTCGGCAACTCAGATCAACAAGCTTCAGCTGATCAGCAAAGCGGAAGAGTTGCAACTACAATCATTCAACGAAACAGTAGCGGCATATCCTAAAGAAGAAAATATTGTCAGCCTGTTTGAAAAACAAGTACAAAAAAAACCAACTGCGACAGCATTGGTGTTTGAAGGAGAAATAGTAAGCTACCAGGAGTTAAATGAGCAATCAAACAAGATTGCAAATTACCTAATCAAACAAGGTGTAGCAAAAGAATCACTGGTAGCGATCTGTATAGAACGCGGCATCGTTATGATGACGGGCATTCTGGGTATCCTGAAAGCAGGTGCAGCTTATGTTCCGGTTGATATGGAGTATCCAAAAGAACGGATCAGTTATGTTCTTGAAGATACTCGAGCCGCTATTGTTCTTACCAGTAGCACAGGAAAATCAAATTTAACTGGTGTAAATGCTCATGTTATTGAAATTGATAACGACCAGGAAGTAGCGAACGAAAGTAGCGAGAATCTGAATATTGCTATCGAGCCAAATCAACTGGCTTACGTGATCTACACTTCGGGTTCGACAGGGAAACCTAAAGGGGTAATGGTTGAGCACGGCAGTCTGATTAATTATCTCGTAAATAGCAAAACCAGCTATATCAGCGATAGCAGTAACAAATCGGGTACCTTTATTCATCTGTCGTATACATTTGATGCCTCGGTTACAGGTTTGTTTATGCCTTTGATTAGTGGCAGATCCATCGTAATAGCAGGTGCAAAATATGATAATGTATTTGAAGACGAGAACCTACTGAAGTATGCACCTTATGAATTTATTAAATTAACCCCGGCACATATCAGTTTGTTGCGGGAAGCAACATCCGGCGAAGACAGAAATATGCTTACCGATAGATTGGTAATTGGTGGCGAAGCGCTTAGGTTAAATCAATTTGCGGGATATAACATTGGTGGCTGCGATACAGAAGTTATTAATGAATACGGTCCGACTGAAGCTACTGTAGGTTGCAGCGTTTACAGTTTCAAGCTGTCGGATAACCTTGAAAATATCCCTTCAGATATTCCTATCGGCAAACCTATCTCCAATACTACGCTCTATGTCCTGAATGAACAGGGCAATCAGCAACCAGTTGGGGTAAAAGGGGAACTGTACATAGGTGGTGAAGGTGTAGCGCGTGGGTATTTGAACAACCCTGATCTCACTTCGGCGAAATTTATTCAAAGTCCATTCAAAGCAGGCGAACGGCTGTACCGTACCGGTGATAGCGCCCGCTGGCTGCCTGATGGAAACCTCGAATACCTGGGCAGGCAAGACGACCAGGTAAAGATCCGCGGTTACCGGATAGAGTTGGGAGAAATTGAAAGTGCACTACTTCAAAACCCTGAGGTGTTGCAGGCCGTCGTGCTCGCCCGTGACGATAAGCAGGGAGTTAAACGCCTTTGCGCTTATGTGGTGACAGACGAAGTAGGTTTTGACAAACAACAACTACAGCAATACCTGCAAGAGCTCCTGCCCGAATATATGATACCCCGCCTTTGGGTAAGGATGGAAAGTTTACCATTAACCATAAATGGCAAAATAGATAAGAAAGCATTACCCGAAGCAGAGCTAAGCGAGCTGATGCCAGAAACTCAAGTTTCTCCCCGTAATCAAACCGAAGAACAACTTGCAGAAATCTGGCAGGAACTTTTAGGAATAGATCAAATAGGTATCTATGATAATTTCTTTGAACTTGGCGGCGATTCTATCCTGACAATACAGGTGGTGAGCAGGGCTCGTAAATATGGGATAGAAATTCAACCCAAAGATATATTTTACCACCAGGTAATAGCACGCCTGGCCGAGGCTGTGCATAAAAACGGTGCCGGCAAAATTAAAACTGAACAAGGAACATTAAACGGCGACGCAGGTTTGCTACCTATTCAGCAATGGTATCTCGAAAAAAACGAAACGGAAATTTCGCATTATAACCAGGCGGTTTTATTATCGATAGATAAAAATATTAGCGAATCAACGCTTCAATCATGTTTCGATACATTGGTTGCTTATCATGATGCCTTAAGGCTACAATACGTCAACACCAATGGCAGTTGGGAACAACATTACGGCACAGCCAAAGTAGAGGTATTAGTTGAAGACCTGACCAATGTGCAGGATTTAACCGCCGGTGTTAGTGCATATACCAATGAGTACCAGCGCAGCCTGTCAATTACCGAAGGCAGGCTAATTAATGTGGTGCTGATGAAAACGGCGGACAATGAAACCGCGAACCGACTTTCGATCGTTGTGCATCATTTGGCCATTGATGGTGTATCATGGAGGATCGTACTAAACGATTTAAATACCCTCCTTGATAATATCACCAATGGCGAAACGCCAAATTTGGGTGCTAAAGGCAGCTCATACAGGCAATGGCACCAAGCCTTAATTCAATACAGCGAAAGCCGAAGGTTATTGGCACAAGAGAAATATTGGGAACAGATTGTGAGCAGTTATAGCCCATTACCTGTTGATATAGCCTTTACTGGTAAAGCCCAGGTTGGCGATATGGATAATATCCGTGTAAAGCTTAATTCAGAATATACAGGCCTTTTGCTCCGCGAAGTGCCAAAAGTGTATCATACAGAAATAAACGACTTGTTATTAGCCGCTTTGGCCGGAGTATTAGGTAACTGGGCTGGTAAACAGGATATTGTGGTAGGTTTGGAAGGCCATGGTCGTGAGTCAATAACCGATGTAGTTGACATCAGTCGCACCACTGGTTGGTTTACCAGCCTTTACCCGGTAAAAATCAGGGCTGTAGCAGATAAAGACAGGTTGATAAAAGAAGTTAAAGAGGAGTTACGGAAAGTGGCCGATAAAGGCCTGGGTTTTGGAGTTTTAAAATATATCAACAAGGTTGACAGCTTACAGGGGAATGATCCATGGGATATCATGTTCAATTACCTTGGGCAGTTTGATCAGGCCGTAAATTCGGGGAAATGGTTTGGTTACGCGAATGAAGATAGTGGGAAATCTGTACACAAAACGCAGTTTTCGCCGGTTAAAATCACAATAAATAGCTATATTATTGCCGGAGAACTCACAGTAAACTGGAGTTTTAGTAACAAGCATTATATTGAAACAACAATTAATGATTTGTCGCAAAAGTATATAACCTATCTGTCACAGTTAATTGATCACTGTTTGGAACAAGCCAAATCAAGAGCAGTATTTACACCCGCCGACTACGGCTTAGGGGCCGAGATAAATTACCAGGAGCTGGACAAGTTTCTGGAAGATAATGATACGGATAACATCATGAGTTTTTAAGTTATAGGTTTTATGGAAATAGGTGAATTTTTATTAAACCTTGAAAAAATGAACTTTTCGTTATCGGTAGATAATGAGAAGCTTAATTTAAATGCGAATAAGAACAAGGTTACCCCGGAACAGATAAACGCTGTAAAGAACAACAGCGAGATCATTAACTTTATCAAAACTCATAAAGATGAATTAATCAGGTACATTTCTAATCTTCCTAAGCTATCAGCAGGTAACCAAAAAAATGTAGTGTCTATTTACAGGTTAAGCGGTCTGCAGGAAGGTATGCTGTTTCATAGCCTGTACAATGAGCAGTTTGGCAGCTACATTGAGCAGTTTACGTGCGATATTATCGATGCCGATCTTGACGTGCTAAAAGCCGCCTGGGCCGAAGTTATTGCAAGGCATACCATTTTGCGTACGGGCTTTTATTATGAGTCGTTCAGCATTCCTGTTCAATGTATTTATCGGGATGTAACTCTTCCTATAGCAGAGTTTGATTACAGTGAGCTCGATGTTGCATCACAAACTACAGCGTTTGATGAGTTTTTAATTACCGATCGTGAACGGGGCTTTGATTTTGATAAGTCGCCTTTAATGCGCATTTCTTTATTTAGGTTAAATGATAGCCGTTACCGGATGTTATGGAGTTTTCATCATATCCTGTTTGATGGCTGGTCGTTACCAGTATTAATGAGCGAGTTTTTAGAAGCCTATGAGCTTTTGTTAAGAGGACAAGCTCTTGCCCAAACACCAGAAGACAAGTATGAAGATTTTATCCGTTTCCTGGAGCGAAGGGATAAATGGGCAGAGGAAAGTTATTGGAGAAATTATCTGCAGGGTGTAAGCGAAGGAACTTCTTTGCCTTTTGTTAAAAAAACAAACACTGCACTTTTAAAAGCCAAATTTCTTTCGGTTAGCAAAGTATTTGATAAAGATAGCTCGGCGCTGATCAATGCTTTTGTAAAGAAACACCGTATCACTTTAAACACCCTTATGCAAGGTGTATGGGCATTGCTGTTGAACAGGTACACTGGTAATCAGAATGTATTGTTTGGTACAGTAGTTTCCGGCCGACCAGATGAATTGACAGATGTAGAACAGCGTGTGGGTTTATTTATCAATACCATACCGTTTAAGGCTACTTTTGATAACCAGGAAATAATTAACTGGTTGCAGGGTTTGCAGTCCGATCAGGCTGCTTCAAGAAATTATCAGCATGCTACACTTCAAAATATCAAAGCGTGGACTGGTGTAAAAACCGATCTGTTTGACAGCATCCTGGTTTTTGAAAACTATCCCGTAAACAAAGCTATAAACGCCAAACAGTGGTCGTTAAAAGTTGAGAATGTCAATACTTACGAACAAACTAACTACCCTTTAACTATTTTAATTGCCGATGCCGATGGTTTGAACTTTACTTTTAACTATAATTCAGATCTTTTAGAAACAAGCTATGTACAGTCTATCGTTGATCAGTTTACTTACGTGATAGCGCAGGTTACTGAAGGGGCTGTAAAAACACTAAACGAAATTTCAATACTTACTCCTGCTGAAGCATCGATTTTGGCAGGTTTTAATAATACAGCCGCATCGTATCCGGCAGATAAAAACCTGGTAAGCCTTTTTGAAGAGCAGGTGAAAAAAACACCTGAAGCCATCGCTGTAAAGTTTGAAAGCGATGCACTTACTTATCAGAAATTAAACGAACGGGCTAATCAGTTAGCCCGTTATCTTCAGTTGCAGGGAGTTACTAAAGAAACCCTTGTACCCATTTGTCTGGAGCGAAGTTTCGAAATGCTGATAGGCATAATTGGCATATTGAAAGCCGGCGGTGCTTATATCCCGGTTGACCCCGAATATCCGGTTGATAGGATAGCTTATATGCTTAATGACAGTGCGGCTAAAATTGTGTTAAGCAGCGGAGCCGGAACTTCAAAGCTTCAGGCCGGTACATTGCAGATAATTGAGATGGAGAAGGATTGGGAACAGATTTCGAAACAGGATAATAGCAACCTTGATACGATAATAACTGCAGATCAACTGGCTTACGTAATTTATACTTCCGGATCAACAGGCAAACCTAAAGGGGCCATGAACGAGCATGGCGGGGTAGTGAACAGGTTAGCCTGGACACAAAGTTATTTCGGATTAATCGCTGCCGACACCGTTCTCCAAAAAAACACATTCAGCTTTGACGTGTCTGTATGGGAACTTTTATGGCCTGTACTAACCGGCGCTAAACTCGTTTTTGCCAAACCCGGCGCGCAAGGTGATAGCCTTTATCTGAAATCGGTAATAGAACGTCAAAACGTTACACTCCTTCATTTTGTGCCATCAATGTTGAGCGTGTTTTTGCTCGATATTGAAAAAGGGGATTGTCCTGGGCTTAAGCATGTATTATGCAGTGGCGAAGCCTTGACAACAGCGCAGGTTAAACTGTTTAGGAGCAAATTACCGCATGTTGCTTTACATAATTTATACGGCCCAACCGAGGCCGCTATTGACGTTACTTATTGGAGCGATTTAGAGAAAGATCCGAATATTGAGATTGTACCTATAGGTGCGCCAGTATCAAACACGCAGATCTATATCAGGAACAACGAGGGCGAGTTAAGTCCAATAGGCGTACCGGGCGAGATCTGCATAGGCGGCGTACAGGTAGCAAGGGGCTATCTGTACCAGCCGGAACTGACAAAGGAAAAGTTCATAGCAGATCCGTACAGCGAGGATAAAAACGCCAGGCTATACAGAACCGGCGACCAGGGTAGATGGCTACCTGATGGCAACATCGAATACCTGGGCAGGATAGATGACCAGGTAAAGATCAGAGGCTATAGGATCGAATTAGGCGAGATTGAGCAAGTACTGCTTCAAAACGAAAACATAAGGCAGGCAGTAGTGCTGGCCAGAGCGGATAAACAGGGCACGAAAAGATTGACCGCCTACGTGGTAATGGAAGAAGCCAGCTACGACAAACAAGAGCTGCAAAATTACCTTGGCGAAAGGTTACCTGAATACATGGTACCAAGGCTATGGGTAAGACTGGACAGTTTGCCATTAACACCAAACGGTAAAACCGATAAACGGGCATTGCCAGAAGCGGAAGCGAGCCAGGAAGCAAGTTACATCGCACCGGAAACGACTATAGAAAAGCAACTGACAAAAATCTGGGCAGAGCTGCTGGGCGTAGCAAAAATAGGGACAAAAGATAACTTTTTTGAGCTGGGCGGCCATTCGCTGTTAGCTATGCGGGTGATCTCGCAAGTAAGAAGAGAACTGAACAAAGAGCTAAAGATCCGTGATCTGTTTGTGTCCCCGACTATCGCGGATTTGGCGAAACAACTGGAAATTGAAAATACCACAACAGAAGGAACGATACAAAAGGCAGAGCCAAGACCGGAATACATCCCGCTGTCCTACAGCCAGGAAAGGCTATGGTTTATAGACAGGCTGGAAGGTAGCATACAATATCATATCCCTGCCGTATTGAAATTAACCGGCGAAGTAAATGTCAAGGCTTTAGAAAACGCGCTGAAAGCAGTGGTAGAACGCCATGAAGTATTGCGTACCGTGATCAGGGACCATAAGGGGCAAGGTTACCAATATATCAAAGAAAACAACTGGGCATTAAAGCAAAGCGGGATAAACGAAAACAAAGCAGAACTCAAAGCATATATCAGCCAGGAAGTAAACAGGCCGTTTGACCTGTCACAGGATGATATGCTGAGGACGGAGCTGATCGCAACAGCAAAAGACGAATACATCTTGCTGTTGGTACTGCACCATATTGCGGCCGATGGCTGGTCGATGCCGGTATTGGTAAGGGAGTTCAGCAAGCTTTATAGCAGCTACAACAAAAACGAGCCAATACAATTAAAAGCACCGGAGATCCAATATGCGGACTATGCGATCTGGCAAAGGGAATATCTGAATGCCGAAAAACTGCAAAGCAAACTGAGCTATTGGGAAGAAAAGTTAGCAGGCACAGCTACACTGGAGTTGCCTACAGATCATATGCGCCCTGCAGTACAAAGTAGCAGGGGATCGGTATACGAGTTTACGATAGCTAAAGAACAGGCAGAGCAACTAAAACAGTTGAGCCTTGAACAAGGTGCTACGCTGTACATGATGCTGCTGGCTATATTTAAAGTGTTGCTGTATCGTTATAGCGCTCAGGAAGATATTTGCGTTGGTACCCCGGTAGCCAACCGTGACAGGGAGGAAACAGCAGAACTGATCGGCTTTTTTGTGAACACGCTGGCACTGAGAACAACGCTAAACGGTGAAGAAACATTTGCAGAATTTTTAAGCAACGTAAAACAAACCACACTGGAAGCATACGGCCACCAGGAAGTCCCATTTGAAAAAGTAGTAGAAGCGGTAGTAAAAGAAAGGGATCTGAGCCGTAGCCCATTGTTCCAGGTAATGTTTGTGCTGCAGAATACAGGCGTTATCCCAACATTGGAATTAGGCGATATTAAAATCACCGGCGAAAGAGCAGGTGACTATTCCAGCAAATACGACCTGAGTTATAACGCTGAGGAAACTGAAGACGGCATCCGGATTGTAGCGGAATACAATACCGATCTTTATGAGGCAGAGACTATTGAGAGGATGGCAGGTCACTATGTTCAACTGATCAAAGCGGTAATTGAAACACCTGAAAATCAGCTTAATAAGTTACAGCTGTTAAGCAAAGCGGAAGAAGAACAACTACAAAAGTTCAACGAAACAGCAGCGGCATATCCTAAAGAAGAAAATATTGTTAGCCTTTTTGAAAAACAGGTACAAATCGATCCAGCTGCGACAGCACTGGTATTTGAAGGAGAAACTGTAAGCTATCAGGAACTAAATGAAAGATCAAACCGGATAGCGAACTACCTGATCAAACAAGGGATAAAAACAGAAAGTCTTGTAGCGATTTGTATAGAGCGTAGCATCAATATGATGGCGGGTATATTAGGTATCCTGAAAGCAGGAGCAGCTTATGTACCGGTTGATATAGATTACCCAAAAGAACGGATTAGCTATATTCTGGAAGATACCCAAGCAGCTATAATACTAAGCAGCAGCACAGGCAAAGCAAATCTAAATGGTATAAATGCCCGGATCATCGAGCTTGACAGTAACGAAGAAATAAAAGCCCAAAGCGGCGAAAACATAAATACAGCTATTGAGCCAAGTCAACTGGCGTATGTAATGTATACCTCAGGTTCAACAGGCAAACCTAAAGGGGTAATGGTGGAGCACCAAAACATCATCAATTATTGTAACGGGTTTGTGAACTATTTCGAGATCACTAAAGAAGATAAAGTGCTTCAGCAATCATCGGTATCGTTTGATACCATGTGTGAGGAAATTTATCCTGCGCTGATAACAGGTGCCAAAGTAGTGATTGTAAAAGAAGGCGGTAAAGATGTAGATAGTATCAAATACCTGCTAAAAACAGAAGAGATAACAATCCTGAGCGCTACGCCAACGGTAATAGCTTACCTGAACAAAGAAGCGGCAAATAATAAAATTGATATTCAAAGCCTGCGCTATATCATCAGCGGGGGAGAACTGCTGCAGCCAGGTTTTGTAGATCACCTGTATCCAAAAGTACAGGTAGTAAACAGCTACGGCCCAACCGAGGGAACGGTGTGTGCCAGTTATTACACGATAAATGATGTCGATAAAGCAGCGTTGATCGGTTCACCTGTATCGAATACACAAATCTACATTAGAAATAATAAGGGCGAGCAAAGCCCGGTAGGTGTACCGGGCGAGATCTGTATAGGCGGTGTACAGGTAGCAAGAGGTTATCTGAACCAGCCGGAACTAACGAAAGAAAAGTTCATAGCAGATCCATACAGCGAGGATGAAAACGCCAGGCTATACAGAACCGGCGACCAGGGCAGATGGCTAACAGACGGGAACATTGAATACTTAGGCCGGATAGACGACCAGGTAAAGATTCGTGGATATAGGATTGAGCTTGGTGAGATAGAGCAGGTATTGCTACAGAACGAGAACGTAAGGCAGGCAGTAGTGCTGGCTAAAGCGGATAAGCAAGGCACCAAAAGGCTTACAGCCTATGTGGTAATGGACGAAACCGCCTACGATAAACAGGATCTACAGAATTACCTTGGCGAAAGGTTACCGGAATACATGGTGCCAAGGCTATGGGTAAGACTGGACAGCCTGCCGCTAACATCCAACGGCAAAACCGATAAACGCGCGTTACCTGAAGCGGAAACAAACCAGGAAGAAAGCTATACCGCGCCTGAAACAACTCCTGAGAAACAATTAGCAAAAATCTGGGAGGAACTGCTTGGCGTAGAAAAGATAGGGACAAAGGATAATTTCTTTGAGTTGGGCGGGCATTCGCTGCTGGCTATGCGGGTGATCTCGCAGGTAAGAAGGGAACNCTGGCTATGCGGGTGATCTCGCAGGTAAGAAGGGAACTGAACAAGGAGTTAAAGATCCGTGACCTGTTTGTTTACCCGACCATTGCGGATTTGGCAAAGCAACTGGAAGAGGAAAATACGACAACAGAAGGAACTATACAGAAAGCAGAACCAAGACCGGAATATATCCCGCTGTCATACAGCCAGGAAAGGTTGTGGTTTATAGACAGGTTGGAAGGCAGTGTACAATACCATATTCCCGGTGTTTTAAAATTAGAGGGTGTTCTTGATGCCGATTCTTTAGAACAGGCAATAAGGGAAGTTGTGAACCGGCATGAGGTATTACGTACGGTGATCACGGAACATGACGGTCATGGGTTTCAGTTTGTAAAACCTGCTGGTCAATGGAAATTATTTCAAACTTCATCTGAAAATGATGCGACATTAAATTCGCATATCAATACATTTATAGAAAAGCCATTTGATCTGTCGGAAGATGATATGCTTCGTGCGGAACTGATCAGCATTGACAACAATTCGCACGTATTGGTAATGGTCATCCATCATATCGCGTCAGATGCGTGGTCATTACCAATAATAGTTGATGAAATAGCTGCTTTATATAGCGCCTATAGCAGCGGTAGCCAATTACATTTGCTGGAACCTACATTGCAGTTTGCCGACTATGCCTTATGGTTACGCGATAATTTGCATGAGGATAAATTAGAAGAGAAACTTCACTACTGGAAATTGAAACTTCAGGATGTAGTACCCCTGCAATTACCGGCTGATCATGTACGCCCGGCAAACAGCAATAGCAAGGGAGCAACTCTGACGTTTGATATCGGCAAAAAGTTAAGCGATAGCTTACAAGTGTTTAGCCAGGAACATGGAGCTACGCTTTACATGACATTGTTATCTGCTTTTAATGTGTTGATGTACCGTTATAGTGGGCAGGATGATATTTGTGTAGGCACGTCAATCGCCGGCAGGCCTAATCCTGAGCTGGAACGCCTGATTGGCTTTTTTGTCAATACCCTTGCATTACGCAATCAGGTAAACAGCGATGAGCCCTTTACGAAGTTATTGGCGCAGGTAAAGCAAACTACACTGGAAGCTTATGAGCACCAGGAGGTACCCTTTGAAAAAGTAGTTGAAGCTGTTGTAAAAGAAAGAACAGCCGGCGTTAGTCCGCTATTTCAGGTGATGCTGGTATTGGGTAATACGCCAACGGTACCCGAATTAAAACTAAGCGGCCTCGAGCTTTCAGGTTTTGATTATGAGCAATCTGCTGTAAAGTTCGACCTTACATTTTTTGTAAGCGAAACTCCTGATGGGTTACAATGTGCCGTACAATACCGGACCGATATTTTTAGCTCGGTGCGGATTGAAACCATGGTTCAGCACTTCTGTGCCTTACTGGCTTCGGCAGTAGCCGAACCCGAAATGCCGGTAGGTAAACTGGAAATGCTTGATCTATCGCAAAAAGAAAATCTACTAACGCTGGGTAAGAGTGTTTGCTTATATCCAACGGATAAAACTATTGCTGATATCTTCGACAACATAGTTTCAAAATCTCCAACTGCAAACGCGATTACCTATGAAGGTCAGTCGATTAGCTTTGATGAATTAAATAAACGTTCAAACCGGTTAGCGCATCATTTGCAGCGTTATGGTGTTGGAGCTGATACATTAGTACCACTTTATATCGAGCGCGGTATCTCAATGATTATCGGTATCATGGGCATCCTGAAAACAGGCGCTGCTTATGTACCTATTGATACGGACTATCCGCTTGAAAGGGTTAACTATATCCTGGAAGATACGAATGCAAAAATCGCTGTAAGCACTCCTAAATTTGCTGATAGTCTGGCAGATATTTCAGAATGGTTGAAAGTTGTTGAACTTGATGAGCAAAACTGGGAGCTGGCTGCTGAGCCCGAAACCGATGTGATAAGGGCCATCTCACCGGATAATCTTGCCTATGTGATTTATACATCAGGTTCAACGGGCAAACCTAAAGGGGTACAAATTACCCAGCGAAACATTGTCGATTATGTTTATGGTCTGGATGACCGTATCGGTATCAGCGCCTGCAAAACATTCGGTTTAATGTCTACCATTGCAACCGATTTGGGTAATACCGTTTTATTTAGCTCATTATTGTTTGGTGGTACACTGCATGTTTTCTCCAAAGAAACATTGAGTCATATTGAAGCACTGCATACTTATTTTGAAGATCACCGGATAGATTGTATCAAGATAGTGCCATCGCATTGGAAAGCATTATCGGCAGATGAGCCGTTAGTGCCTGCCCGCATACTTGTTTTTGGCGGAGAATCATTATCAACTGAGATCGTTTCCAAGATCAGACAGTATAGCGATTGTCGCATCATTAATCATTACGGTCCAACGGAAACTACTGTTGGTAAATTATTATATGAGGTAAATGACGCAAACCATACTATTATTCCAATCGGCCGCCCGTTTGCAAACACGCAAGCATATGTATTAAATAAAGATCTGCAATTGTGTCCAATAGGTGTTCCCGGTCAACTATTTATAGGGGGAACAGGATTGGCAAAAGGTTATCAGGGGCAAACAGCGTTGACGGCAGAAAAATTTATAGCTGACCCGTATAGCAATGATGGCGCCCTGATATATCAAACGGGGGATGCCGTACAATATAATGCCGAAGGAAATATCGAATACCTTGGCCGTGTAGACGATCAGGTAAAGATAAGAGGCTACCGTGTTGAGCCCGGCGAAATTAGCCGGATCCTGGAACAAAGCCGATTGGTAAGCCAGGCGGTAGTATTGGCCCGTCGTGATAAACAAGGAAATAACCAACTGGTAGGCTACGTGGTTGCTTCCGGCGAATTTGACAGGGCAACGATCATAGCGGGGTTAAAAGAGCAGCTGCCTGAATATATGATCCCTGCTTACCTGGTTGAACTTAAAGAAATTCCGTTAACAGCGGGAGGTAAAATAAACCGTAAGTTATTACCCGATCCGGAAGTTGAAGTATCCGCGGAGCATGATAATAAGCCAAGCACCGAAACAGAGATCAAATTGGCCGCTATCTGGCAGGAGATACTTGAGATAGATTCGATAGGTGTTCATGACGATTTCTTTGAGCTTGGCGGCCACTCCTTGCTGGCTGTACGCTTGATTTCGGCGGTGCGCAAAGCATTTATGGTCGAATTGCCGATAAGTGATGTGTTTGATTATCCTACTGTAAGCAAGTTAAGCACCCGTTTAAGCGTTGGTAAGGTTGATGAAAATGTTACAACTATAGGTGTACAACAACGTCCGGAGCATATTCCGCTATCATTCAGTCAGGAGCGTATGTGGTTTATTGACAGGTTGGAAGGCTCCGTTCAATATCATCTTCCGGCTGTATTACGTTTAACCGGCAAATTAAACATACCGGCCTTAACGAGCGCGTTCCAGCATATAGTTGGTCGTCATGAAGTTTTGCGTACTGTAATAAGGGAGCATGAAGGTCGTGGTTATCAATATATAAAACCCGCGGGCGGCTGGCTGTTAGAGCAAAGCTCCCTGGAAGAAATTGAAACGGAGAGCATTAATTTACAAGATTATGTTCAGCGCCAAATAAACAGACCGTTTAATTTATCACAGGATAATATGTTGCGTGGCGAGCTGATTCAGACGGATTCGGAATCTTATATTTTGCTGCTTACCATGCACCACATAGCTTCTGATGGCTGGTCAACCTCAATTCTTGTACGAGAATTGGGTGTTTTATACAAAGCATTTGCATCAGGAACTGAGCTTGAAACTTCGGAGCTACCTGCCTTGCCGATACAATACGCAGATTATGCGATCTGGCAACGGAATCACCTTCAAAGCGACTTGCTGGAACAAAAGCTCAGTTACTGGAAAGATAAACTGGAAGGAATATCTGCCATTCAATTACCTACAGATTACCGCAGGCCTTTGATCAGAAGTAATCAGGGTTTAACCGAGGCTGTATTAATAGATAAAGCATTGGTTGATGGCTTAAATGCCCTAAGTCGTAAACAGGGAACAACGCTGTATATGACATTGCTTTCGGCATTCGTAGTGCTACTTTATCGTTACAGCGGGCAGGAGGATATAAGTGTAGGTACGCCGGTATCCGGTCGCAGTCACCAGGAGATTGAAGGTTTAATAGGCTTCTTTATCAATACCCTGGTTTTACGAAATAATGTACAGGCAGGCGAGGCCTTTATCAAACTACTTGAGCAGGTAAAGCACACAACGCTTGAGGCTTATAACCACCAGGAAGTGCCGTTTGAAAAAGTGGTTGAAGCCGTTGTGAAGGAAAGGGATATGAGCCACAGCCCGCTGTTTCAGGTAATGTTCACACTTCAGAACACGCCCGAGATTCCGGAGTTAACACTGGCCGACGTAACCTTAAGCGCCGAAACAGCCGAGGATACCACCTCTAAATTCGACATCAGCTTAAACCTGGTTGAGACCGCCGATGGTCTTGTTGGTGGATTGACTTATAACACCGACTTGTTTAAAGCCGAAACTATGGAGCGCATGATTGGTCATTTTACCGCCATCCTGCAATCCGTAGTTAAAAGTCCTGCCGAAATTATCGGACGGATCAACATGCTGAGTTCGAACGAAGAACAACAACAGTTAAAGAACTTTAACGCCACGGATGCCGATTATCCTACAGATAAAAGCGTTCTGGATATTTTTGAGCAACAGGTTGCTCAAACTCCAGACGCGGTGGCGGTAACGTTTGAAGATGAAACCGTAACATATCAGCAGCTGAGCGATAAAGCAAACAGTCTTGCCAAATACTTGCAAGTTCATGGAGTTAAAACCGAAACCATAGTGCCAGTTTGTATCGAGCGTGGTATTGAAATGATAATTGGCATATTGGGTGTTATGAAAGCCGGGGGGGTATACGTACCTTTTGATCCGGAATACCCGCATGACCGTATCGATTACATGCTGAAAGATACAGACGCTAACTTGGTAGTGAGCAGTAGCAGTAGCAGTAATAAATTTGCTAAGGCCAATATTCAGGTAGTTGAATTGGATAAGCATTGGGGAGAGATTGAGAAGTATGATTCAGCTAAACTAAACTCATCAGTTGCGGCAGGTCAACTCGCCTATATCATTTATACATCGGGTTCAACCGGCAGGCCCAAAGGGGTAATGGTGGAGCACCGTAGCGTCGTAAACCTTGTATTCGCTTACAAACGTGATTTGAACCTGCAGCGTGGAACCCGCTTCCTTCAGTTTGCTTCTTTCGGTTTCGATGCCTCGTGTGTTGAAATATTCAGTACGCTTTTAACAGGTGGTTGTTTGATCATGTGTACTAAAGAATCGCTTTTATCTGCGGATGGATTTGAACAGCTTTTAACCAAACAGCAGATTGAGATAGCGATACTGCCGCCGGCATTTCAGCCATTTATTGAAAATATACCGGATTCGCTTAAAATCATTCTTTCTGCCGGCGAGGCGTTAAATGAAGCGGCGAGTAAGCACATACAGGCGCAGGGAGTAACGTTGGTTAACGGTTATGGGCCGACCGAAAGTACAGTGTGCGCTACACAAACACATCGCCCTATAAGGCCCGACGGAATTATAACCATTGGAAAACCTATAGATAATGTACAGGTCTATATTCTGAACAAGGAAAATCAGTTAAGCCCGGTAGGGGTAACCGGCGAGATCTGCATTGGCGGTATCCAGGTGGCGAGAGGATATTTGAACCAGCCTGAATTAACAAACGAGAAATTCATAAGAGATCCATTTGCTGAAACCCAAGGCGCACGCCTGTATCGTACCGGCGATTTGGGACGCTGGCTGCCTGACGGCGATATTGAATACCTTGGCAGGATGGATGATCAGGTTAAGATCCGTGGCTTCCGTATAGAGCTTGGCGAGATCGAAAATGTATTGCTTCAAAGCGGACTGGTTTCACAAGCTATCGTATTATCAAAACCAGATATAGATGGTGTAAATAGACTGATTGCTTATGTTACATCAGATACCGGGTATGATAAACCTGCCCTGATAGCGTACCTGAGTGCTCATTTACCCGAGTACATGGTGCCCAAATTATGGGTATTGCTTGATAAACTGCCCGTAACAACTCATGGCAAGGTAGATAAACGTGCCCTGCCTGATGTTGATATGGCCGAACAGTTAAACTATAACTATGTAGCGCCGCGTAATAAAACAGAAGAAGGACTGGCAGCAATATGGCAGCGCCTTTTGGGCATCGATAAGATCAGTATCCATGATAACTTCTTTGAGTTGGGCGGCCATTCCATATTGGCTATGCGGTTGATAGCCGCGGTTAAAAAGGAATTGAGCATCAACATTACCATCAGGGATCTGTTTATTAACCCAACAATTGCCAAGCTTTACCGTAGGTCGCAAAATCAAAATATTGATCTTACGCAATCGCTTATTCCAATAAAAACAACGGGTAATAAAACACCGCTTTATATAGTTTGCGGCGCCGGCGGTACGGCGTTCAAGTTTAAGGATTTTGTAAATCTGCTTGATCCGGAGCAGCCTGTTTATGGTCTGCAACAGCCTTTACACATCAGTAATCCTGCAGATTTTCCGGATACTATAGAGGGGATTGCGGAGAGATACGTAACAGAAATGCTATTAGATAACCCTTATGGCCCTTACGCATTGGCCGGTCATTGCCTTGGCGGCATGATAGCCGTTGAAATGGCCAGTCAGCTTCAAGCCATGGGTAAAAAGATCTCCATGCTTGCCATGTTTGACGCGGATGCGAAACCATTGACAGAAGCCGTAACCGAACAGGCTAATAACAATTTACCATCGTTGGTTAAACGATCGGTTTCAGTAATATCTACCAAAGTTAAGTTTGAGCTGTTTTTGTTGATGAAGCACCCTAAACAGGCTATTATGTACAAGGCCAGGAAAATAGGGCCGCTGTTTAGTAATACCGAATCAAAACTGGCGAATGTTGATCAGGATATTTTTGACAGGATTACGCTGCAAATAAAAACCGCTGCCGATAATTACCAGATAAAGCCTTACAACGGTGAGATAATTTTGTTTAACGCGACACAGCAGTATTACTTTATTGATAAGGTTAACAAGATCATTTACAAGGAGCTGGAAGTTAATTTTGAAAGTAAAAACGCCTGGAAAGATTATGCTCAATCTGTTAAAATACATGAAGTTAAAGGAGAGCATTCAACCATTTTTGATGAGTTGAACGCAAGGGAGTTTTCTGAAATATTACAACACTATTTAGGTTAATAGATCGCAAAAAGAATGGGATTAACAATTAAGGATAGATTGGTTGCATATCGCAATCTTCCAAAGTTTTTTAGCCTGGTTTGGAAAGTTAGTCCACGGCTAACTTTATGTAATATCGTTATCAGGATTTTGCAGGCAATTATTCCGCTTGGTTTGCTTAGCGTTGGCAAGTACATTATTGATGAGGCCATCGCCATTACGCATAACAGGGGCCAGTCATATGACTATCTCTGGAAATTAATCGCCATCGAGTTTATCCTGATCCTGGTATTAATTATACTTGGTAAAGTCACCTCGCTTACTGACGAACTTTTAGGCGAGCGCCTTACAAACGATACCACCAACATGATCATGGAGCATGCTGCTAAGCTGGACCTGGTGCAGTTTGAAAACTCGCAGTTTTATGATAAGCTGGAAAGGGCAAGGCAACAAACTACAGGCCGTGCTATTTTGCTGACGCACGTATTTAGCCAGGTTCAGGATATGATCACCATTACCTCATATGTAGTGGTATTGGTAGCCTTTAATCCATGGATAATCGTAATCCTTTTATCGGTTACTTTACCATCATTATTGGGCGAGTTTTATTTCAACAATAAAAACTACAGCTTAATACGCAGTCAAACGCAGGCCAGGCGCGAACTTGATTATTTAAGCCTGGTGGCCAGCAGCGATGTGGCAGCCAAAGAGGTGAGATTATTTGATCTCTCGGGCTTTTTTATCAACCGATTCAAAAAAATCTCCCACAACCTTTATGATGCCAAGCGGAAATTTGGCGTAAAACGACTTGTCATAAGTTCTTTGATCAGCATTCCGGGAGTGGTGGGGTTTTATCTTGTATTCTTTTTTATTGTGCAAAGGGTGCTGCAAGGCAGTTTAACAATAGGAGGGTTAACCCTTTTATTAGGCACGATAAGGCAATTGGGTGGTTTAGTACAAAACAGCGCCAAACGGTTCAACGCGGTAGCTCAGGGGGCAATTTACTTGACGGATTTCTTTGATTTCTTCAGGATCACGCCCACTATCACAATCCCCAATAGTCCACGGCCATTTCCTGATCCTATTGTGTCAGGTTTCACCTTTGAAAATGTTGGGTTTAAATATACCAACTCCGATAAATGGGCCAACAGGCATCTGAATTTTACGCTTCGCCCCGGCGAGAAGCTAGCATTAGTGGGGGAGAATGGAGCAGGTAAAACAACCCTGGTGAAGTTGCTGGTACGTTTATATGATCCTACAGAGGGACGCATAACACTTGATGGTTATGATTTAAAAGAATATAACATCGAGGATATCAGGAGACAGATGGGCATCATCTTCCAGGATTTTATCAAATACCAAATGCCTGCATCGGTAAATATAGCTGTGGGGGATATAGCAGAGATTGATCAGGAAGACCTTATTATTAGCGCTGCAAAGCAAAGCCTGGCACACCCGATAGTAGACAGGTTGCCAAAAAAATATCAGCAAATGCTAGGGACTCATTTTGAAACCGGCGTTGAGCTGTCAGGCGGGGAATGGCAGAAAGTAGCGCTTGCCAGGGCTTATATGCGTAATGCACAGATCGTGATCCTGGATGAGCCAACGGCCGCCTTGGATGCGCGTTCGGAGTACGAAGTATTTAAACGTTTTTCGGATATCACCGAAAAGAAAACCGCGGTGCTTATCTCTCACCGTTTTTCAACAGTACGCATGGCCGATAGGATCATCGTACTGGATAAAGGGGAGATTCTGGAAATAGGAAGCCATGAAGAACTTTTACAAAAAGGCGACCGCTATGCCGAGTTATTTGAGCTACAGGCAGCCGGCTACAAATAAAAAATTGCCAAAACCTTACACCGATAAAGACATTTACCTATATAAATAACATAACACTCGTAAGATGGAATTGACCTCATCAACCTTAATTACCGCATTAATTTTAACTAAAAACGAAGAACCTAATCTCAAGCGGGTTCTTGACAGGTTAACCTGGCTTCAACGGGTTGTTATTCTGGATAGTTTTAGTACTGATGCTACATTGGACATTGCTAATTCCTATCCCAACGTTGAAGTTTTTCAACGCAAATTTGATACACATGGCAACCAGTGGAATTACGGGCTTTCATTACTTAAAAGCAAATGGGCGTTAACACTTGATGCCGATTACGTACTTACACCGGAGTTTATACAGGAAACCCAAAACATTATCGCCAATCCGCAAAATGAAGCTTATGAAACCTCATTCAGGTTTTTAGTTTTCGGAAAAAAGCTTTCCGGTGATAATACGACCCCACGCCCGGTTTTGTTTGACATTAATAAATGTATCTATTACGATGACGGACATACCCAACGTTTAAAAATTAACGGCTCTATAGGTAAGTACAAATCATTTATTTTGCACGACGACAGAAAATCGCTGTCGCGCTGGTTAAGTAATCAGGACGGCTATGCTATTAAAGAAAGTAAAAAACTGGTTAATGAACCGACATCAGGAATGCCGTTAAGTGGCAGGATCCGTAAAACAAAGGTATTAGCCCCGTTTTTAGTTTTCTTTCATTGCCTGTTTGTTAAAAGGCTGATCTTTAACGGTTGGGCAGGCTGGCACTATACGCTTCAGCGAACTATGGTTGAGATATTGCTTGCTATCCGATTGATTGAAGATGAAAAGCTTGCCGAAAAGCCCGAGCCCGTGCCAACTTTGAGTATCGTTCAGAATGATTTAAAATCTGATTTGGCTAAATAAACTACAATGAGTGCATATTTGCGCTTTCTATATAATACTACCTTATGAAGATACTGCACATTATACCTGCTTATAAACCGGCTTACGGATACGGAGGGCCAACAGAATCTGTGTCGCGTTTGTGCGAAGGGTTAGCGGCTAACGGGCATGATGTTGATGTTTATACCACCACTGCCAATGGCAAAACAGAACTGGATGTAACGCCCGGTGCCGTGACAAATGTAGAGGGGGTTAACGTAACTTACTTTAAACGCATTACCGGCGATCATACGCATGTAAGCCCTACCTTATGGCGCATGCTTTTCAAAACGGCTAATCATTATGATGTGATCCATATCCACTCCTGGTGGAGTATTTTAAGTGTGGTAGCTGCACGGATTGCCTTATTCAGTAAAACCAAAGTGATCCTTGCGCCCCGCGGTATGTTGAGTGAGTACGTATTTGAAACCGGAAACAGTGGTTATAAAAAATTGATCCATAAGTTTGGCGGGCGCAAAATTTTGAAGAAATGCGTATTACACGCTACCGCTCAGTCCGAATATCTTGAATGCCGGAAATTGATCCCCGGTTGGGAAGGTTTTGTTTTGCCCAATATTTTATCGTTACCAGATATTGAGATAAATGAAACAAACAACGAGCGATTCACGGTTATTTTTATGTCGCGCATTCACCATAAAAAAGGACTTGAAAAATTGTTTGCAGCCATAAGTCAACTTTCGTTTGACCTGAAGCTTGTTATTGCAGGCGATGGCGATGAAGCCTACGTGCAGCAATTAAAAGAACTTGCTGATGAGCTGAAGATAGCCTCAAAAATTGAATGGTTAGGCTGGGTAAACAGGCAGGAGAAATTTGAACGCCTCAACCAGTCGGACTTGTTTATTCTGACATCCTTAAATGAAAACTTCGCTAATGTGGTAGTGGAGTCCTTACACATGGGTACTGCCGTTTTGATCTCTGAAAATGTAGGTCTTTCTGATTTTGTTAGTGAGAACAACCTCGGTTGGATTTGCACATTAGATACCGACAGCATTATAGAAAAACTAAGCGAAGCATACCTTGGGAAGCAAAAATTAGATTATATCCGCAAACATGGCCACGAAATTATCAGGACAACATTTCACGAGCAGGTATTGATTGCGAAGTACTACGAAGAGTATTTAAAATAGCCCTCTTTTCTTTCAACTATTTACCATTCAGGTAAACATCACCATATTTCTTTTTGGTGAGCATATATTCTTGTATCTATTAAAAACTAAAAATCAAATTGAAAATTATGAAACCAACCTTACTCATTCTGGCGGCAGGTATGGCCAGCCGTTACGGCAGCATGAAACAAATTGACGGTTTTGGCCCTAACGGCGAAACCATTATTGATTATTCTATTTACGACGCCATTAAAGCAGGCTTTGGAAAAGTATGCTTCATTATCCGCGAAGAATTTGCCGATAATTTTAAAGCCATATTTGAACCTAAGTTACAGGGGCTTATTGAAACCGAATATGTTTTTCAAAGCTATGACCTAACGCCATTCGGTATCGATAAAGCCATTGAGCGCGCAAAGCCATGGGGTACTGCTCATGCTGTTTTAGCAGCACGGGACGCGGTAAAAGAACCATTTTGCGTAATTAACGCCGATGACTATTACGGCTATGATGCTTTTGAAAAAATGGTTGAGTTTTTAACTACTGAGGTTGCAGAAGATCAATATTCATTGATCGGATACCAGATCAACAATACCCTCTCTGAAAATGGTTCGGTATCTCGCGGGGTATGTAAGGTAGATGAAAACGGCAACATGGTACAGATAAATGAGCGTGCCGAAGTTTATTTTAAAGAGGATGGTGGCATAGCCTACAAAGATGAAATCGGTGAACACGATTTACCGGCTGATACCCGTGTATCAATGAATTTCTGGGGTTTTACACCGGCTGTGTTTGAGCAAAGCAAGCCAATGTTTACCAGGTTTGTGCAGGCCAATGAGGATAAGCCCAAAGCTGAGTTTTATATTCCGCTGGTTGCTGATGAGTTGATTAAAACAGGAGCTGCAAGCTTTAAAGTTATCCCAACTAAATCAAAATGGTTTGGTGTTACTTATGTAAATGATAAGGACATAGTTAAGGAGAGCATTTCAAAGCTTGTAGAAAACGGAACCTATCCGTTGAACCTCTGGAATGATGTTTTAGTAAAGTAATCTAACTTAAAAACACATAAATAGTAAAATATGAAGATAGCAGTAATTGGTACTGGCTATGTTGGTTTGGTAACGGGAACCTGTTTGGCCGAAACAGGAAACGAAGTAACCTGTGTAGATATAGTAGAA
>NZ_QPCG01000010.1 GCF_003351025.1 Mucilaginibacter endophyticus
GAAGGCATGGGTGTCCGCGCTGCCGACATAGATAAAATATTTGGCCAGTATTACCGTGTTGATATCGCAGAGACGCGGCAGATATCAGGATTCGGTATAGGGCTATATTTGAGTTCCGAAATAATACAGCGTCACCACGGTAAAATATGGGTTGAAAGCGAGCCAGGGAGAGGCGCTAAATTCTGTTTCACTTTGCCCATTTGATTACTATAACGGCGTCTTGCCCAAAGTTCTTGGCTAATGTTGTTTTATTATTGATTTAATAAATTATATAATAAGACAAACAAAAAGATTCATTGTAAGTTCTCGTTATAAATCAGGTACCGAAGCACTGTATTTACTGATTTGCTCGTAGGACATCGGATAAAAAAAAGGGACACCTTGCGGCATCCCCTGATCAATTTAAACAAAAAAAATTATTCAACCTCCGCAGCAGCGGCTTCGTTTACATAATTCTCGGCTACCTGGGTCAGCAGGGAATCTGCATTTTTTTCTTCGGCCAGGGTTTCATCCAGCAGGCTTTGCGCTTCGCTGTAACCTAAAGTTCCTGCCAAAGTGCGTAGGGTGCCATAAGAGGCGATCTCGTAATGTTCTACTTTCTGAGCTGCCGAAATAATAGCCACATCGCGTACTTCAGTTCCTTTATCCGTATCTGATAACAGTTCAGTCGCCTCTGCTAACAAGCCTTCCATGGCCAGGCATTTTTTAGCGGCCGCTTTTTCACCAACTGAGGCAAACACGCTTTCCAGACGGGTGATCTGGTTCTTGGTTTCTTCCAGGTGGGTAGTGATCGTTTGTTTCAGATCTTCCGAAGTTGCGCCCTTGATCAGTTTCGGTAAGGCGGTAGCTAAATGCTTTTCGGCCCAGTAAATATCTTTCAATTCGTCAACGAATAATTCTTTTAAAGCGCTTTCGGCTTCTTCAGAGCGGCTTGCAGCTGCTGCAGTCGCTTTTTTGTTTGTTTTTGTAGGCATAATGTTAGATTTTAATAGTTTTTGATTTGATTTTTGAATGCGGAATCAATCGCACATAAACAGTACAAATACTATTCCAGTAAGTGCTTATTTTTTTATTGAACTGATCTCGCCGTTGCGTTCCATATAAACTTTTTCGATCTTGTTCATATCCTCGGTCATGGCTGATTTCCGGACGCCCTGCATGATGTCCTCTTCACAAACCAGCGCGTCTTTCATGTGCTCCTGGTTAAATCGCTCTTTTTCGAAAAGTACCATTTTGTCCCCTTCGATGAATCGCCCGAAAGCCTTGCTGTGCGCGATCAGCCAGCCGAACAGCCGGTGCAGCAACACGATCACGAAACAGCAAACCACGACGGGCACGAAGTCAGACGCACCGACGATCGCCCGGCTCATCACTGCACCGAGCGAGATCGTAATGATATTATCCAGGGGCGTCCGCACGCCGAACGAGCGCCGGCCGGAGATCCGGATCAGGATCAGTGCGATAACAAACATGACCACGCCGCGGTCACTCATTTGAAGGGCATTCAAATCCTTGCCTTCGCCAAAAAGTTTAGTCAGTACTTCCATTTTCGATCAGCTTAAAAGCCTGCTCGGCATCCAGCCGGGTGATGACCCGGAATGCCTTGCCGGCCTGTTCATTATAGTTCTTAAAGAAATGTTCCAGTTGGTCCAGGATCGCTTCCGGCAATTCATCCAGGGCATTTACCTCCGAGAACAGCTGGGACACGCCCGGCACGCCGATGAAACGGTCATTCCGAATCGTTTAACCGTCCCGCTCCGTCTGCTCGGCCTGGAGCGCGCCAATGAGGCGGCAATCCACCAGGCAATCCGGAAAGGTGCCGCTTTCCGAAACGATAATGATATCCAGCGGTCGCCGTCCTCCCCTTTGGTACCGGGTATCATGCCGAAGTCAAAAGGGAACACCAAGCCGGCCGGTAGCACCTTGCTGAACTTGAAACGCTGGGCTTCCGGATCATAATCAAATTTCTGGTTATAGCCCTTGGGGCTTTCGACCATGGCGGTTATCATTCTAAATGGTACCATCATTTTGCGGGTTTAGCAATAGCCTTCCGGCTACTGGATTTACGCTGCTGGTTCTCTTCTGCCGCATCAATGGAATGCGTTTTGGTCAGATCGTTTTCCTTTTCTGCTAGGTCGGATAGTTGCCGGTAGAATTTATACAGGTGATCCAGTTCCTCCTCGGTCAGGTCTTCAATGTTAATCATCCGGTTGCTGGTACCTTCATGCGAGGCCAGCAGCTCATTTAGTTTTAAATGGATCGCCTTGGAATCCTTATTCTGCGATTTTTGAATGAGGAAGACCATGAGGAAAGTAACGATGGTCGTACCGGTGTTAATGATCAGCTGCCAGGTCTCTGAATAATGAAATATAGGGCCGGTAACCGCCCAGATAACGATCGTGGCTGCTGCCAGAATAAATGCCGCCGAACTACCGGTAGCCGCCGTCGCCCAATTGGAGAACCGCTCAAAAAAATTGCTTTTCTTTTTCATAATCCGCCGATTTTAATACCTCCTTTTTTGAAACCCTGCAACAAGGCCCGCTGCACACCCATCTTGGTATCCCAAAAACCGTGTGGCGCTACCCACACATTGATGGCCATCACAAAATTATCCTGTTCCAGCTGTGATATCCCGATCCGGCGTTTTCAGGCAGGCCTTATCCTGATCAATGATCTCACTCACCAGCTGCGGCCCGAAACGGATCACCCAGTCATAGGCCTTATCATAGTTTTTTGTCAAGTTCATTTCCAGTCAACATGTATGTGGCTATCACCGGGAATGGTGAATTCCAGGTGACCGTCTTTTGCCTTTTTTCCCTTGATTAACTCTTTTCCGGCTTTCACTTCGAATTCCGGCATTTTACCTTTATCCGTTTTGACGATCAATAACCGGGCATTCAACCTGCCGTCACCCGCGAGTTTGAAGTTTGCCGGGCGATGTTTCTTCGGCGAAAAGCCATAGGTCGGGTAATCGGTATAGATCATAAAGGGTTGGCCGTCCACCTGCATATAGTGCCGCGGCAGAATACCAAAGGCATTGCCTGCCCCGTAAACTTCCTGACCCACAGCGCCGGATTTCTCCCAGCCGTCATGCATGTCTTCGAGCGCGATCCAAAGATTCGGGTCGACCTCGCCGGTCTTCACTTCTTCAGAAAGCATTTCTTTGGGCAGCATCGGCGGGTAATAATAGATCGCCCGGTCCACCAGGTAGCGGATATATTCCGCCATGAGTAATCTTAAGGATGGCAGGACCTCTTCGCCTTCGGCATGTTTCAGGTAATCGTGAAAAGCGCAGAACACTTCTTCCTCTTCATAAGCGGCCGTGTAAGGCGCGTCATTAAGCGGGAACAGCCGGAAGAACGACGGAAAATTTTTGCCGTAGCCATAATTACATTCCCAAAGGCTGGTATTCTGCATGATATTGGCGATACAGAGATAGCTGAGTTCTTTGTAAACTTCCTTTTTAGTGATCTTGTATAGGCGCAGCAGCGCACCGGCCGAGAAGGCGGTATTGTTCGCCTGGTAAAAGAGTTCAAAGCCCAGGCCGTGTAACCTTAAAGCCGACTTTTCGGCTTCAGCGAGGTAACGCTTTTTACCCGTCAGTTCCCAGGCCTGCAGCATGATATGCGCAAACAGCCCCGGCACATCTTTTTCACCACCCTTGCCCGGCTGGGTTTCTGCTTTCACTACTTCCAGCGTATCCATTTTATAGAATACCGGCCAGGTATAGTCAAAGTGATGCGCAACTTTGATCGCGAATTCCAGCGACTCCAGGAATAGCTTTTCAGCCACCTTATCGCCTTTTAAAGCCAGTCGGGACAGGTTCAGCAGCGGATGGTTCAGGTACCAGGAATCCATGACCATGGGTTTCATTTGCTCCTCCCTGGCCTCCATGTTTTCAGCTGACTTTGGGTGCCAGCGCATGATCGTACCCAACTCTTCGTTATAGAATGCGGTCAGCCCATCCTTGATGGTCTTCATCATTTCCAGCTCCGCCGCGGTCCATTCGATATAATCGACCAGGGGCAGCAGGATCGCCAGCTGCACCATTATCTCGGGCGGGGTGTCATAATCGCAGACATAGGCGTTGAAATAATGGTTACCGGCCACTTGTGACCAGCAGCCGGGGCTATCCTGCAGATCTGTCAAACCTTTTTGCAATGTACCCGGCCAGTCTTTATAATTTGTAGGCGGCTTTGGCAGTTGTAAATAAACCGCTGCAGTCAGATCGAGGTATTGCCGCACCATGGCCGCTTCATCGGCCGGCACTTCTTCGCTGAGGGCGATAAAGGCATCACTCAACACATAGCTTTTGCCGGCTTCCAGCGGTTTGTTCTTTATGGTTGGCGGTAAGGCAAAACCGATCTCCGGCCAGGTACCACCCACGGTTTCGCCCGCTGAGGTTTCCGTATCCTGATTATAATCTGCCAGCGCCGTCAGGTTCTGGAGGTACAGCACCGAGCCTGCCTTCGGTCGTGTTAAATTAAAATACAATTGACCGGAGCGGATGCCGACCTGGTTAACCTTAATGCCGCCTTCCGCAAGCAGGTCACTATTTTTAGCGCCAAGCACTACGATATCCCGCGGCCAGTAAGGAAATAATAGCGGCGAGGCGGCCGTGAGAGTTGTGTTCAGGTGGAGAACCGGGTTAGCTGCTGAAGGCAGGGTTACAACAGTGTTGTAGTCGCCTATTAACGAACCAATTTTAAAATTGACCTGGCCGTTTTTATTCAGTACTTTTTTCAGTTCCAGCTGGTCATTTGGTGAGTAGGCCAAACGAAAGGCGATCCGGCTGCCTTTTGGCCAGGCGACGACCAGCCACAAACTGTCCGCGATAAGGTGCACTGTAAACGAATAACCCGCGGCCTGCTGTTCGAACACTGCGGTTAGATTAGGGTCATTTAAATTGGAATTGGCTGTTAACAGCCAGGCTGAGGTTGCATTCATTGTAATAAAAATTTAATCGTTAATCAAAACTTTAATACACCGGGAACGCGCCGGCAAGCGCCCATAAAACGTAGGAACATAACCTATAGTTGTAAGATTTGTTTTCTAATTTCTTAACAAATAAAAAAATTAATTAAAAACATAGTTCTATCACCAGGAGTTGTAAGAGTAACAGCCATTCTTTGAGCCCGATCCCCGATCATTTTCTTTCATCACTAAATAATTACCTATGTTTCACCACGTTAAAGACTTACAATTCAATGCCAGGGTTTCGCGCCCTGACCCACGATTTGCCAACTTGTTATTAGAACAATTTGGCGGCGAAAACGGCGAGCTGGCCGCGGCCATGCAGTACTTCACCCAGGCATTTGGCGCGAAAGTGCCGCATCCTGATAAATATGACATGCTAATGGATATCGCTACCGAGGAATTTTCCCACCTGGAGATCGTCGGTGCGACCATACAGATGCTCCTCAAAGGCGTTAACGGCGAATTAAAAGATGCCGCCGAACAAACCGATTTCATGGTGGCTATGAATGGTAAAGTAGCCAAAGAAAGCGTGATCCACGCGGCTTTAGCAGCTAATCCGCAGTTCCCCATCATCACTGGCGGTGGGCCGACCCCGCGCAACAGTCAGGGTGTGCCCTGGTGTGCGTCTTATATTCATTCTAATGGCGACCTGACGGTCGACCTCCGCAGTAACCTGGCATCGGAATCACGCGCAAAGCTGGTTTATGAACACCTGATGAAATTTACGGATGATCCTTATGTGAAGGAAACACTGTCCTTCCTGATGACCCGTGAAGTGACCCACTACCAAATGTTTGAAGCCGCCCTGAATGATATACAGCCTAATTTCCCGCCGGGCGTATTAGCAGCTGACCCGCGTTACCTGCAGAACGTCTATAACCTTTCTGACGGTGCAGTCCGCGGACCCTGGAATGAAGGTGAGATCAAAGGTATGGGCGTCGAATTCAATTATGTAGCCGATCCTTTACAACAGATTCAGGAAACCGAAGGCCAAAGCAAACTTCCGGAAGATTTCAGTAAAGAACTAAAAGCCAAAGACAAGTTGGACAAGCAAATGAGCGAAACTAAAAGCGCCGAAGTTAAAAATGCGGAGCCGGATGGTGTCGCGCAATGGAGCACTTATAAAGAAAAAGTAAAATAATGGACGAGCACCTGTTCTTAAAAGGCCAGCGGGTTATCACGCCTGAAGGCGAAGGAGAAGTGGCGGATGCCATCGGCGATAACATAGTCGTCAAACTGGATAGCGGCGCCACCCAAACATTTCCTTCGGACGACCTCCAGGATAATAACAGCGCCGGATAAACTTAAATTAAATCATTATGTTAGCCATGAACTACCGCGGCCCTTACCGGGTCCGCACCATTGACAAACCCATGCCGGAGATCCTGCATCCTGAGGATGCGATCATCCGGGTAACGCGGAGCTGCATCTGTGGCTCGGATCTGCATTTATATCATGGTATGGTACCTGATACGCGTGTCGGTTCCACCTTCGGCCACGAATTTACCGGCATTGTTGAAGAGATTGGCCCGCTGGTGCAAAAACTCAAAGTCGGCGACCAGGTGCTGGTTCCTTTTAATATTGCCTGCGGCAAATGCAATTTTTGCAAGCAGGGATTATTCGGCAACTGTCATGAATCCAATCCTATGGCGACCGCGGTCGGCGGTATTTTCGGCTATTCGCATACGGCCGGCGGCTTTGACGGCGGCCAGGCCGAATATGTACGGGTACCTTATGCCGATGTGGGTCCGACGGTCATCCCTGCCGAAATGGACCCTGATGACGCGGTCCTCTTAACGGACGTGGTACCCACCGGTTACCAGGCCGCCGAAATGGGCGGCATCAAGGAAGGCGATACGGTCGTGGTATTTGGCGCTGGTCCCATCGGGATCATGGCGGCGCGTTGTGCCTGGTTCTTCGGCCCCTCCCGCGTTATCATTATTGATCATATCGATTACAGGCTGGAATTTGCTAAAAATTATGCGAAGTGCGAAGCTTACAATTTTAAGGATATGGAAGACCCGGTGGTGTTCCTTAAAAAAACCACCGACTGGTATGGTGCCGATGTTTGTATCGACTGCGTGGGCTGCGAAGCTGAAGGCAATACCCTGCAAACCTTTAGCGGACGTGTGATGCTGATGCAGGCCGGTGCAGCAACCGCTTTTCAATGGGCAGTCAATTCCGTTAAAAAGGGCGGCATTGTTTCTGTGGTCGGCGTTTATGGCCCGCCGTTCAACCTGGCGCCGATCGGTAATATTGTCAATAAAGGAATTACATTGCGTGCGAACCAGGCTTCGGTTAAACGCCTTTTGCCCAAACTGATCGATCACGTTCTCTCCGGACGGCTCGATCCTAAAGGCTTGATCACGCACCGGGTGCCCTTAGCCGAGGTAGCCGATGCCTACCGCCTTTTTTCTTCCAAACTGGATAACTGTATTAAAACTGTATTGATCCCATGAAACCGCTAAACGAAGATTATAAAAACATACCCGGCTGGGGCATGGATGCCGACCCGGAGAATGAGCCTACTTACCCGATGAAAAATTATACGGGCGACGATCATAGCCGCATCAACTACGAGCAGTCTG
Organism: Mucilaginibacter endophyticus; assembly: GCF_003351025.1. GTDB lineage: Bacteria > Bacteroidota > Bacteroidia > Sphingobacteriales > Sphingobacteriaceae > Mucilaginibacter > Mucilaginibacter endophyticus. Next base: position 7,566 of record NZ_QPCG01000010.1, read on the forward strand.
AACAGCAAGCGCAGGAAGTAGAGATCTTAATGTCCAACGAGCGGCCGGCGATCACCCGGGTATTCGGCACGACCATACCCCCGTCCGGATTGAGCGGGATGATCCGTCGCTATGCCTTCCAGCACAGCGAGGACCGTTATCGCCACTGGATACCATTGTTATTAGCTGACCGCGTCAATGTCGTGGAAGGCCTGGTGGCAGATATCGCCAGCCTGCATATCCCTAATATGATCAAGGAACGCGGCCTGGCCATGGAATGGAAGTATAACCGCGCCGGCCTGCTCAAAAAAGCAGCAGTGGCCGCCTTCACCGGTATCGCCTTATATGCCCTGCTTAAAAGAAAAAAATAATATTCATCTAATGGTAAAGACGCTGATCTGAAAGCCTTCGCGGCTAAGACCGCACCGGTGGTGGAGCATCATCTGGGCGAGATCACCAAGATCCAGGCGGAAATGAAATAATAAATTTAAGTGTATAGTTTTGATCGCCGCCCCTTTTGGGGCGGCTTTCCTATTAACGACTTTGCTATGGAACAAAAGATCGCCGATTGCGCCGAATTGCTGGCTGAACGAAAATTGCGTATTGCCTTCGTGGAGAGCGCCACCGCCGGCTGGCTTTGCTCGGAATTCGCGTTGACCGAACAGTCCGGCCAGGTATTACAGGGCGGGATCACCTGCTATAATGCGGACCTCAAAGAAAACCTGCTGGGCGTGCCGCATTCGCTGATCGAAAAATGCACCCCCGAATCCCAGGAAGTGACCGATGAACTGGCCATGCGCTTAGGGAAACTGATCCCTGCCGATATTACGGTCGCGGTTACGGGTCTGACCACGGCGGGCGGCAGTGAAAACGCCGATAAACCGGTTGGCACTATGTTCGTATCCGCGTTGATCCAAAATCAATTGGTTTCGCGGCGCTATGAATTCAAAGGTAGCTGCGAAGAGATCATCCAGCAAACCATTGTAGCGGCTGCTGAGCTGCTGATCAGTCATGTCTCCTGACCAGGTAAAACCCAAAGCCAAACCGCTTAGCAATGCACCAACAAGATATTTCCGGTGCGCCCTGGGTTCGCCAGGCAGGCCAAAGCCGCCATGCGTGCTCATGCCGTAATCTACGGTGGTAAACAGATTCCCGTCGCTCAGCACGATCGGGTCAGCCGTTTTAAAATACCTGCGCATGACTATCCCTGTCATTTTTGTCATGAAATCCGGGAAGATGGCGTGCGACAATTTCAATAGTAGCTAAGCGCTTCCCACATACGTATTGGAATTATGTACGGCAGCGACCTTCACCATGGCCTGCGCCAACCTTACCGGGTCGTAGACCGGAGGTGCGGGTCTCAGTACTTTACCGGTATGGTTGCCGGCATGCTGGATACCGGGCGTATCCAGAAAGGCAGGGAAAAGGTCGCGGACATAGATATTCGGGAATTTGGTCAGTTCAACTTTGAGCGCCTCCGACCAGCCGCGCAAACCGAACTTAGCTGCTGTATAACCCGCACCGTAAGGGACCGGCAGAAAACCGCCGATAGAATGTTATTGATGACGGTGCCCCAGCTTGCTCTTTGAAAAAGGTAATACCGCATGCGCACCCTTCATATAGCCAAGAAGATTTGTTTTGATCACCTGTTCGTGTACGGCCATCGGCGTTTGATCAAAGTCTCGCGCTGCCAATACACCGCCGTTGTTGAGCAAGACATCAATGCGGTTCTGCCAGTCGATGGCAGTGTTGGCCGAAGCGATCATTGCTTTAGGATCGCTGGTATCGCTGGGAACAACCAGCGCTTGTGCGCCAGATGCTTCACACTCCGCCTTCACCTTCTCCAGCGCGACCTGGTTTCTCGCAGCCAGTACTACGTTGTATGATATTTCGATAATTCTAATGCCGCTGCCCATCCCGCACCGCTGGAAGCGCCAGTAATGACGATGATCTAGCCTTGTAGTTGCTGTAGTTTGTTCATCATCAGTTTAATTTGTTAGGGTAAGAATTTCCTGAATAGAAAAATGGGCGCCGCAGACAAATTCATCGGCGGCACCATAATAGATGGTCAGCTGATCGCCGTTGGTGACATGCCCGTTAGTGAAAACCACGTAACCAAAAAAACCACTGAGTTCATAGGCTTCGGTCGGCACCATGATCGGATCTTTGGCACGGCCGATTACCTTAGATGGATCGTTCAGGTCCATCAGGAAAGCGCCCAGGCAATACTGGTGTTCGGCATTGGCACCGTGGTAAATCTCCAGCCATCCCTTTTCGGTGCGAATCGGCGCTGCGCCGGCACCCACACGGGCACTGTCCCACATGCCAGGCCGGGTTTTGATCAGACATTGATGGTTGCCCCATTGGCGGGTATCAGAGGATTCGGCCAGCCAGATATAGTTACCGCCGATCTCTTTACTGCTGGGGCGGTGCAGGCAATAATATTTATCATTGATCTTTTCTTCAAAAATGGCGCAATCTTTATTATGCGGCGGCAGGATCATCCCGACGGATTCAAAATGCTGCCAGTCTGTGGTGATTTTTAAACCAACACCAACTCCGCTGTCAGAAACGGCGGTGTAGGTGAGGTAATAAGTATCCTTGATTTGTGTTACCCGGCAATCTTCGATGCCGAAACGTTCGAGATAGCCCTCGCCAAACAAGGAGGCATTGGCTGACGGCTCTGAGAAATGAGTACCGTCTTCGCTGCACAATAAGCGGAGGTGTGAAACGGTGGTCAGGTAATCCAGGCCTTTATAGCTGATCACGCGGGCGTCGGTCGCAATCAGGTCGGGATCGCTGAGCGGCACCTCGATAATCTCGGTATTGCCCGTGGCATTGAGCGCCGGGAAAAAGATCACGCCTTCTTTATGCGCGACCCCTTCGGCTACCCGTACCAGCAGCCAGGTTTTGCCCTGAAAACGAAAGACACCCGGGTTGAGTAAACTGATAATCTGCAAACCTTCATTGCTCGGTTTCAGGTCTTTGGGCAACAGTAAAGGGTTTTCGGTGAAACGACGGGCAATATCTTTCATATTTTGCGCAGGATTTGGTAACCGATTCCCGCAAATACGGCGAAGACAATATGCGCCGGTATCAATTGCAGGTAATATTTATTAAAACTCAACGCCGGCGACAACGGGTGCATTTTGAAAGTGGCCTTCCAGATAGCGACGGCAAATATCCCGCTGATCCCGCCCAGCCATAGGCTGGTTTTCCTGTCCGGTTTTAGTTTTCCTTTACGCCATAGTTCCACGTAAACCAGCGCGAAGAGGAGCCCTACCGCGTAATGCCCCAGCCAGCCCAAGGCCTGGCTTTCTTGCTTATCCACCTTCGGGATCAGCCGGCTGGCCAGTTGGCCCAGCCGCTCGGGTTCGCTGAAGTTGTCACCGTCGGCCAGGGAGACCAGGTAACTAAACAGCGTCATGAACGTGGTCCCGGTGACGCCCGAAAGTAAAACGGCTTTAGTTTTCATCCTGCGCGATCTTTAGTAAACCTTTGGTAGCCGGACCGGTCAATACGTTGCCCTCAATATCATAACGGGCACCATGGCAGGGACAGTCCCAGCTTTTTTCTTCGCCGTTCCAGTTCACAATACAGGCCGCATGGGTACATACCGGGCTAAGCGCATGAACTTTTCCTTCATCGTCACGATAAGCCGCGATCTTTTGCCCGTCCACTTCCACGACCTTTCCTGTGCCCGGCTGCAATCTTTTCAGCGAATCGGTCTCATGGACCTGGAGACGATCGGCGACAAAATGATAGGCCACGTCAGCGTTCTCTTTGACAAATTCGCTGAAACTATCCATTGGTTTAATGCGTGCCGGGCTGAATAATTTTTCGTACCGGCTTCCTTTTTTTAGGATCAGGTCGCTGAGTATTTTCCCGGCCACGCTGCCGAGCATCATCCCGTTGCCATTATAGCCGGTGGCGCAATAAATACCCTCCGCCGCCATCGGCATTTGTCCGATGTACGGTAAACCATCTACCGGAACATAATATTGCGATGACCAACGGTATTTCACCGAGGATATACTATAGTACTTGCGGATATATTTTTCGAGATCATCGAAAGCTTTTTCCGGATCTTCATGACCGGTCTTGTGATCGAGGCCGCCAACTAGTAGTAATTGTTCGCCATTAATAAGATGTGTGCGTACATAATGATAAGGTTCCTGCGTATCGTAGATCAGCGCGTCAGGGTATTTGCCGCTTTTGAGTTTAACCGCCATCACGTAACTGCGATAGGGTGCGCATTCAAAGTTGAACAGGTTAATGTTCGGCGGCATGTGCGTGGCGTAGATAACGGCTTTAGACCGGATATTGCCGGACGCTGAACTGGCCGTGTGGACACCGTCACCGGTTTCCACGCCGGTGATCAGCATGTTTTCCCGTATACTGCCGCCGGCAGCCAGAAAAGCCTTTTGGAGACCTTGTACATATTTCAAGGGATGGAACTGGGCCTGCCCGTCCCAGATCAGTGCTTTTTGAAAAGGGACAGGCGTGGGGACTTCTTTGGAATAGCTAACGGCCACACCCACCTTGACAGCGCCTTCGTAGATCTCATCGAGTTGTTTTACTTCATTTTCGTTCTCGGCATAAAGGTAGCCCGGTTTGCTTTCCAGGTCACAGTCGATCTTCAGCGCCGCAGCCTGATCTTTGATCAGCGTAAAACCTTCGGCGATGGCTTCTTTAAATAATTTGGCACCTTCTTCACCGAAAGCACTTTCAGCTTCGGGATAAGTGGTATCAGCGAACGTGTTGATATGCGCACTGGTACCGCCGGTTGTGCCGAAGCCCAGCGTATACGCGTCCGCAATAATGACCTGTTTGCCGGCCTGCTGTAACAACAGTGCGGCCGTCATCCCCGTGATGCCGGCACCGACGACCAGCACATCAAATGACGGTGTGCTTGCGTTATTTGCAGCTGTTTTCAGATCAGTTATACCGTTTTGCCAGGGGCTTTCCTGCACGCCGTCGCGCGCGATGATCGGGTTTGTTTGTGTTGCCATGATCCTACTACAACAAGAACCGCGCCTGTGTTTCAAGCTATTTCACATATTATTAAACAAAAAAATTTACTGCAAGTTAAACATAGACATCAATACCGGGTATCTATGAACAACAACGATAAAATGACACGAAGACAAGTGGTAGCCGGTTTAGGTGCTACGCTGGCGGCGGTAGCCGTATCGCCCGCGTTGGGCGCTTCACCCGTGAGCGCAGCAGACGGACCGGCGAAGATCAGCGACCCCACCAAACTCTATCCCAAGCCACCCTTTAAAAGCCAGCCGCAACCCTGGCCCGGCTTGCAAAGCAAGATGGACCCGGTACCGGATTGCGGGGAAACCAGTTACAAAGGTTCCGGCAGGCTGATTGGCCGCAAGGCGCTGATCACCGGCGGTGATTCCGGCATGGGCCGGGCAGCTGCGATCGCTTACGCCCGCGAGGGCGCGGACGTCGCGATCAACTATTACCCGACAGAAGAACAAGACGCACAGGAAGTAATTGCCTTAATTAAAAAAGAAGGTCGTAAAGCGGTTGCTATTCCCGGTGACCTGCGCAGTGAAGATTTCTGCAGATCACTGGTGCATAAAGCGATCGCCGGTTTAGGCGGGCTGGATATCATCGTGAACAATGCCGGGCGCCAGCAATCGATCAACTCTATCGCGGATGTGACCACCGAGGAATTTGATTCGACCATGAAGACCAATATTTACGCGCCGTTCTGGATTATCCGGGAGGCGCTGCCGCATCTGCCGCCGGGCTCGGCGATCATTGGCACCACCTCCGAACAGGCCTATGATCCTTCGCCCGATCTGTATGCCTATGCACAAACCAAGGCTGCGACGATGAATTATGTCAAATCTTTGGCCAAACAGTTGGGTCCAAAAGGCATACGCGTCAATGGTGTAGCTCCCGGCCCGATCTGGACCGCTTTACAGATCAGCGGTGGTGCACAGTCGGAAAAACAGCAGATGTTCGGTAGCTGGACGATGTTGGGCAGGCCGGGACAACCGGCGGAACTGGCATCCATCTATGTACAGTTAGCCGCTGCTGATGCCAGCTTTGCCAGCGGGCAGGTGTATGGTTCCTCAGGAGGGGTCGGACAGCCATGAGAAAGCTATTACTATTTGTTTTACTGGGTTTTGGCGCAGCCGCTAAAGCCCAGATCCCACAGCCGGACCCGGATACCACGGCTAAACATTTCCTCATCGTAGCCAGCATCAAGAATTTGCAGGAAGTCAGTGCCGGACAACAGGCCCCACAAAAAGCGATGCGCCCCGATGTTAAGGCTTTTGGCCAAATGATGGTCAAAGACCATAGCGACGCGGAGCAAAAACTATTGGCTTTGGCAAAAAGTCGAGGAATCGTTTTGCCGCCGGCGGCTACCGGTGGTATCAAGCCGGATCTAATGCTGGAACAGGCTGGCGCAAAATTTGATAAATTATATGTACACGGCATGGTCAGCGGTCATCAGAACACGATTGAAGTTTTTGAGAATTATGCCACGACGGGTAAGGATCCGGCCGTGAAGGCGCTTGCCCAGCAAATGCTCCCAACGCTGAAGCATCACCTGATGGAGATCAAGGCCATCGATGAAAAGTTGAAATAATAAATAGGCGGGATGATGTCCCGCCTATTTTATCGCATTTCCTCCAGATTTTTGAGCCGGAAGATCTCCCGCGCGATAAGTTTGCTATTCGTACCCAGTTCCTCCAGCGTACAACAGATCGTTCTGATTTTTACCGGTAGTTCGTTCACGGTTTCCATTAAGTCAATGTGCAGCAAGCAGCCATCTTTGATCTATTCGGTCCCTTTTAGCTGACGGAATAATCCGTACGCCGCCTCGCGGTCATTGCCGAAGAAATATTGTCCATAATCACTGAACCCTTGCGGTGTTTTTAAACTCAACAGGATATAAAATTGCGTTTCCATAGTCATATTAAAAGCAAGAGCCCCTGATACAGGAGCTCTTGTATAAAAAACTATTTACACTTATTTGATCTCGATCTGGCGGCGCACCGCTTTGGCCTCTTCGCGTTTGGCGATATCAATGCGGAGGATACCATCGGTATAACTGGCCTCGATCTGGCTGTGGTCAGCGCTGTCCGGCAAAGTAAAGGAACGCACAAAAGAACTGTAGCTATATTCACGCTTGCTGTAATTCTTTTGCTGGTCGTTTTGTTCTGCCTGTTGTTCCACCGCAATGGCCAGCTGGTTGCGATCCAGGTTCAGTTTGAAATCTTCTTTTTTCAAACCCGGCGCGGCCAGTTCCACGTGGTAATTGTTCTCGCTTTCGCTGATGTTTACTGCGGGGACGCGGGTGATCATGCGGTCGTTAAAGAAAGTGTCGTTAAAGATGGAATCAAAAACATCATTAAAGCCTGGCATTAATGAGTTGTTAGCTTTGTTGTTGAATTTAACTAAGGTCATGGCCTTCTCTATTTAAAAGTTGAACAATAAGATTAATTAAACTATAAAATTCTTAACAAGCGCTGTGCCAGCCCCTTGACACTGAAAAAATTACATTTTTTCGCTGCAAAATTTTTAGCGCCCGTGTCAAATTTTCAGTTCCACATCGTTCCGGCCAGGCCCAGTACCAGGGCTATCCACAGGCCGATACAATAGCCAATAAAGCTTAATAACCGGAACAGTTTGCTCACCCCGCCTGCCAGGCTCCGCAAAGGTTCGGTGGCATCATAACAGGCGCCGGTTACCGCGCCCAGAAACGGTGTCAACAATAATAGGTTTGATCCGCCAATAATCCCCCCACGCAGGGTTCCCTTTGCCTGCGGCGATCACGAAAAGCACACGATCACTAAACCGGCAATAGCCCCGAATAAAAGACGTTTATTAAAAGCTGGCGTAAAAAAGGGTCGGTTGGTTAATTGATTTGCTATCATAAAAGTACTTAGGATACCAAGTTTATTTTATTATCGATGCGCACAAATTTATTTTCCGCCTTGCCAAAGTTACCCGGCTAAGCCCATTTTTTGGCTTGCAATCTCCTGTCTGTTAAATGAATAAATAAGTTGTTCCCTGCCGTGCTTTTCTTCCGGATCGGTCAGCAGGCTAGCAGTCAGTCCGATTATACCCGCCGCCAGCAAAGCATTGCGGGCGGTTTTTTTTCGGGAAAAACCCAGCAGCCAGGGTGCTGCCAGCGCCAGGCAGCTGACCGAAAGGTCAATGGCCAGGTGCGCTTTGAACGGCAAAAGCGGGATCAAACCCCAGCGCGCTTTGGTAAGCAGTGTATAGGTTAGCGCGCCTGCGCCCAAGCTCCGGCATAAAACTTTTGCTGTTTCCCGTTTCCGGAAGCCTGCCAGTTCGGGCAGCACAGGTACGATAGCCGCGTAAGTATAATCGATCAGTCCGTGCAGGTTTTTTGAGATGGGTTTGTTCATGATTTTTTCGTTAAGGGAAAATAGTTTTCATTTTAACCAACAATAGGTATCGACCTTTGTTCCACCTTTAACTAAAACAAATTCCCATGGAAAATCAGCAAGACCTAAAAAGCGAAGGCAAAGTAGCTACCGCCATTGAAGAGCAAACGGCTAAATTTCCTTCTGACCTGTTCCTTTGGGCTGCCCTGGGATCGATGGCGGTATCACTGACCCTGAAGATCATGGGCAAGAAGCATACGGCTTTATTTGTCGGCCAGTGGGCCGCACCTTTCCTGCTGCTCGGTATTTATAACAAGCTGGTAAAACTGGAAGGCCACGACCAAACTGACAAGGGCGAATAAACTTGGCAACGGTGAAGCCGAATAAGATCCTTTGGATACTAGCCTTTGCCTGCCTGATCGATTGAATCGGGTTCGGTATCGTAATCCAGCTGATCTACAGCTACGGTAAAAAGTTCGGCATCGATAAAGAATTGTTGGGCCTACCGACCGGCTGATGGGCATTAACAGTCCTATACTTCCATTGGACAAGCAGTGGGTCCGGCTATCGCAGGCGTGGCAGCGCATTTATCGGTACATGCGGCATTCTTCCTGTCAGCCGCATTGATCTTGGCGGCGCTGGTAGTCAGCTTCGGCTGAAAAAACGGGAATCGCCGGCCGGTTGAATTTATCATTTAGGAAATTCCTTAGCTTTACCCAATATTAAAACACGATGGCGTCAGGATTTTTTGCGGTACTGGATGATATTGCGTCGCTGATGGATGATGTCGCGGTCAACACCAAGGTGGCAGCAACAAAAACCACAGGCATCCTGGGCGATGACCTGGCGGTTAATGCGGAAAAGGCGACCGGATTTTTAGCGTCCCGGGAGTTGCCGGTATTGTGGTCGATCACCAAAGGCTCGCTGCTCAACAAGCTGATCATTGTCCCTATCGCTTTGGTATTGAACGCCTTTTTGCCAGCGGCTATCCAAGTCATCCTGGTGCTGGGCGGGTTCTACCTGGCTTATGAAGGGGTAGAAAAGATCATCGAGTTCTTTTTTCACCGTCACCAAACGCCGCAGGCAGTAAAGACGGAACCCGATCCCGCTAACGCTGAAAAATCCAAGGTCAGAGCCGCGGTCACTACAGATTTTATCCTGTCTATCGAGATCGTCATCATTGCATTGGGCACGGTACTTGAAGAAACTCTCACCGTGCAGATCATCACCGTAGCTGTAGTTGCAATGCTGGCAACGATCGGCGTTTACGGGATCGTAGCCCTGATCGTTCGGATGGATGATGCAGGTTACCATTTGATCCGGAGCTCCAGGAATAAAGGAGTTGTCTCCGCCCTGGGTAACTTGCTGGTAAAAGCTTTGCCGGTCGTGATCAAGCTTTTAGGCATCGTGGGTACTATTGCGCTTATACTGGTCGCCGGTGGAATATTTTTACATCACGCGACATATTTTCATGAACTTTTTTCGGCTTCGCCAGTGGTTCTTACCGAATTCGTGCTGGGTGCGGGCGGCGGTTTGATCGCTGTGGCCCTCATGACAGGCGGTAAAAAAATGATCGAACTTCTCAGGCATGCCCGCTAAAAGCGGTAAAGCGTAAGCGTATCGTTTTAGAGGCTTACAACTTTTCGCACTTACTATTGTTAAACGTAGGAACGGAACACGAACAGCATTGTTACTTTAACGAAAAAAGCATGAATAAATTTTTCCGAGCGATCATTGCGGCCTGGGGGGCCAGGAAGCTGGGCGGTGGCTGTTTGTCCACGATCGTCATATTTGTCATTATTTATGTAGCCCTGGGTCAGTGCAACCGTAGCCGGGCCGAGGCAGTACCTGAAAAAACCCGCCCGGTAGCCGTCTGCGGGGCTTATCCCAAATCTTTAACCACAGATACCATCAAACCATGAGCCTGACCGACGAAGAATTCCATGAAGCCTACCATCCGCTGCAGGTGCCGGCGCACTTCGATGCCGCGGATACGCAGCAAAACCAATTGATCTTTGCCCTGGCCGAACTGGGTGAAGCCACCGCGGAACAGGTAGCTGCGGAAGTAAAGCAATTACAAGGCCGCGATCTTGATGAACAGCAACAGGCTTTTATACCCGAGACACTGAAAGCACTGTTGATAAGGGGCTGCTTAATGGCACGGAAGAAGGCGGTGCCATTGTTTACAACCTGCACAAGATCACCCGGGCCAACGACGGCGCTACTGATCCGGACCTGCTGGCACCGGGATTAGATTGAGCAGGAAAATCACTTGAAACGTTTTCTGGACGCGCAGCAGCGTGACTATGCGACCGCGCTGGCTGAGATCAAAATCGGCCGGAAGCGCAGCCACTGGATGTGGTATATCTTTCCGCAACTCGCTGGACTCGGCTACAGTGATATCCCCAAACGCTACGCCATCAGAGACCGCGAAGAAGCGATCGCTTATTTGAACCACCCAATCCTGGGTAAAAGACTTTCTGCGATCTCGCAGGCCTTACTGATTTTACCGGGAAATAATGCCACGCAAATCATGGGCAGCCCCGACAACATGAAGCTCCGCTCGGCGATGACCCTCTTCGCCCTGCTGCCGGACGCTGATCCGGTGTTCGAAGCTGTCCTCAAAAAATTCTTTGACAGTGAAAAAGACCCCGCCACGATACAGTTGCTGAGCTATCAGCATGATTAGGCGGGAGGACTTACCCTTCTGAACCTGTCCATTAAACTAAGCGGCGAGGCCCCGCTTTGCTACACTAAAAGGGACTGATCCGGCAGGAATTGCTAACTGCCCCTGGTGGTACCACATTTGCAGACGTAGTTTATTATTCATTTAAAACAACTACCATGAGATCATTATTGTATATTATCGCTGTCATCCTGATCATTGGCTGGGCGATCGGAACTTTTGCCTATGCCGCCAGCGGGCTTATTCATATTTTGCTGGTCATTGCTATCATTTCGCTAGTGCTGGGTTTCCTGCGCAGGGATACAACCGCGGTATAATAATATATAAACTATCATTGACAAGTGCCCGGTCAACACCGACTAAATGGTTAAGCGACATAATTATTTTTTTACCCTTGAAACATTAGTGGAAAGCAGTTGTCATATACCCGTTCATCAGTTTGAACATGTTTAATTAATAGGAGAGAGGGGCGACAGCGAGTGTTTCCCCTTTTTTAATTGAAGTGTAATAAGTTTTTTAAAGTATCGTAAAACAGATACTCTAAATTAAATATTGGTAGAATCACTGCAATTCGCCAGCCTGCTTTTTCCAATTAAAGTTTCAGGTTTAATTTCAACACCTCATCAGCATAATACATCATCCCGATTGACTTATTTACCGTTCCTAATTTTATTGATTTGAGAATATCCAGTATTGAGGCTGTTTACTATTGGCGAACGCTGATTTTTTGCAGGTTGCGGTATCTTCGAAATTGCCGCTCAATATAAATAAAGCAATAGATAATTCTTATCGATCTGTTCGGGCTATTTGAATGAATAGGATAATGTAAACGTCATACCATTAAAGGACTTAATCAAGTTAATCTATATAAAATATACTGTTTCCCGGTGTTTTCTTATTATTTCATTAAAAAATTGATAAGCGCGTGGTTAGCCTTTTTCTCTTCGCCGAGGTTTAACCGAAGGTTTTAAGCTTTTTTACATCTTCTCTGGATAAGCGTGCAATGAATGTATCGCTTATGAAGATTTTAATTAGCGGGCTATCATCACTGTTAATTTCGATGTGATTAGGTTCATCAATTCTGTTTTTTTCACAAAGTTCATCAATGGCATCATTAAATGCTGCGACATTTGAAATATTAACTTTAAAATTCATATCCCTATTTTTTCATAAATATATATTAACTTTAATAATGGAAGAACCTTATAAAGGAATTTTATTAGCTTGGGCCGCATTTTTAACAGCATTTGCGATTGTTGCCATTATGATAATTATTTTTATAAAGCCAGAATTCGGCCCCTTACCTCCGGGGGGAGAACCTATTCCATGTCTTGACCCCGGTCGTTAACGGGTGAAACAAATGGGGTACTGCACCCTTTCCTCCAACCAGAAATAGAATCAGCGCTATAAATCCTTTTGAAAAGAGTGCCGGAAGAATCAGAGCAGGTGATCTTCGGGTTCTATCGAGGAAATTGTTAATTGCCCCGCCTCCTTATCTTCTTTCCTAATTCTTAGAACTATCGGACTGATTTCTTGTTTTTAAAGGCCCGTCGCGCACGCCACTAAATCCGCCCGAGCCACACAATTTCCTGCCTTTCTTCTAGGAGCACAAGGCTGCATGAGGGCACGATTACGCTTCCTTCTTCTGGCTTTGGCCCTTCAGGTTGATTTTCATTTTCATGAAGAATCGGGTCACGGGCGAGGGAATATTGGCGGCAAGGTCGGTACCAGACAACCACGGATTGGGGGGCAGGGCAATAACTTGGTATAGATTACCCGCATTTTAAAAGAGTTGCCGCAAATTTTACCACAGAAACAGGAACAAAACATGCTGAAAATCATTAATTCATGAATTCATAAAAAACCACGCTTCTAATGAAGCGTGGCCAAAAAGCTAGTTATTTAATACCCCTATTAAAATAACATAATAACTAAAATACCATATTTTCAGGAAAATTCCAAATGGCAATAGAGCAAATACAAAATCCCGTCGGTGGGGCAGGTTATGTTTACTGAAAATACTTAACTCGTTTTAGCAAATATGTTAGGTATTTAAAATTAATGAAATGAATAAACTGTAAACTTTTACGGCTTGTTTCGAATGTATGAAAGATCTTAATTCTAAAAATTAACTAAACTGGATATAACCCATGTGTTTTAACACACGTTAAAGTGTCATGCCCGTTTCTATCTTTCAAAATGACTATAAAAGGAATATTCTTTGCCCCAAGTGCAGGAGTATCACAACCAAAAGGATTCCTAAAGAAAGAATTGTAAAAGCCGTGTTTTTTTGGATGCCGGTTAAAAGGTTTATGTGCACTAAATGCCATAATAAATTTTACATCAGGGAGGAGTAGTAAATCAACAGGGATCTGCTTAATTGTTGTCTGAATTTTTATTTTGGCGAACACTTTTTACTTATTGGACTGGAGGTAACAATTATTGTAAATCATTTATTACAGCGATAATCAAAAACGCGACTGACTGTAAAAATTACACAGTAGACTGGAGATTATGATGAATGAGACCACACCATTTCGGCGCAAGCGTATACTCCAAATTGCCGCGTATCAAAAATTTAGGCAGCATATCCTTGATCTCCTCTGGCATTTCACAATCTGCTAAAGGGTTGTTGTTGGTAAAGCAACTGACTTGGTGTTTCAGTTCTAGTAAGTGCCGGTCCTTCGGGGTTACTGACAGACAGATCACCTTTACTGCAAGCGGAAATTTCATCTCCGCTTTCAGTTCCGGAAAATCATTCATGATCTCATCGTCCACGACCGTTCCAAGAAAGCGGGCTACGACCTGATTACGTATAGTATCGCTTTGCGGTCCTTTTTTATAATTATAGGCTTCGTCGATCAACCAACAAGCCGCACCTGATATCCCCATTTATTACTGCACCGGGCTACCTGTAAAAGATAGCTTACGCACCATTAGATATCACGAGATGCAGCTTTCCGCAATTGATGGAAGTGCGGCCTTCAGGCAATTCCCCCCCGGGAAATATCACTTTACTGCATCTGGTTTTTTGAAGTCTGCCCATAAATCAGTGGGGGCGGATACTGATATTTCGGTAAGAAAGCGTTACCGGGATGAAAGTAATTATCAGATCCTGCTCCCTCTTCGTTAAATTAAGTTCGGATACAGAAAATGCCTTTTGGTGTTTTCTGTATCACCCGGGCTCGTTGTTGTGCAAAAAAATAAATTGCAAAATACTGCAGATCGATTCTTGGGGATTTAGCTTTTCTGTATCGTAGTCGGACATTTCGGCATGCGTTAATGGACCGGCAGGAATAAATACGGGACCATGAAGGAGTTATAGCAACCAAAGCCGGGTTGTCCGGCCCGGCGGAGGAATTAATCAACTATATGAAGGTACAATGGCAGTTTGCCATTATTAAGGATCAATAAACTACGGAAAAAGTTTTTGTTTTGTAAATATACCTTTAAAAGACGCAAAGCCAAGGGCAGTCTGACAATAGGAAATTATAAGAATCAACGAATGAAAAAAGTTATAATTGGAATTGCCGGGATGTCCTGCACATATATCATGTTTTTATATTATGTATTTATCCTGGACATATATGAAGTCATAAAAATGCAAAACCTGCACTCAATTAAATATTTTTTCGCAAACAGCTTTGGTAAGAATTTGCGATTTAAAAGTCCTCTAAAAAAAACAAATTTTCCGGCCGAAAACGGCCGGAAAATACAAAGTGGTCTGCATAATAGACACAAACCATAATTTGGGGATAAAAAGACAGGTGTGCTTATTTCTCTCGTCCGGTACCCATAATTTAATTTTTTGCCGCGTTACTGTCAAGCCACTGTGAGAAACTTGTTTTACCTGTATAAGCCTCTCCTGCCGGAACCAGCGCCGACTGCGGAACCGGGGCAGCAATGTACACCCTATCGTTGTTGGCGATCACCGTACGCTGATCATTGACGGCTTTCAGGTAATCATCGGCAAAGAGATCCATACCTTTACGGTCAGGGCCGGCTATATCAATGATAGTGTTAGCAGGTTCCTCCAGAGCAAACCTGGCGATCAGCGAAGCTACGTCTGCAGCAGCGATCGGCTGAAAATCCAGTGTTGAAAGATGGACAACCGTTCCCTGGGTCGCTATACTGGTTAAAGTAGGTACGAATTCATGAAACTGGGTGCTCCTGACGATTGTATAGGGTATGCCAGAAAGTTTTACAGTATCTTCCTGAACCTTTTTTGCCTTCATGTAACCAATGTTCTGCATGAGATCGTTGCCAACGATAGACAATACAATATAATGTCCGATATCAGCCTTTTTACCGGCTCGGACCAGGTTAGCGCTGGCAGTCCTAAAAAAATCCATAACAGGCTCATCTTCAAATGTTGCAGAGTTTATGAGATCGAGAACAACATCGGTCCCATCGAATGCTGCGTCCAGACCTTCACCGGTGATCGCATTGATGCCTGAGGATGTAGATGCCGCTAAGACGGTATGACCAGCGTTCTGTAATTCCTGAGAGACCTTAGAGCCGATCAGCCCGGTCCCCCCAATAATTAAGAATTTCATAAGAATCGGTTTATTGCATGTGTATTTGAGTAATATAATATGATGATGCCGGTGCGTATCGGTATCATCCTTTAAAGACATTTATTTTTTTTCAGGAACTAAGAACGGTTTTCCGGCGTCCCCTACGAATATGGCGAGTAATTTTGCCGGTTTAGTTTTGCTGACATTACGTGTTCCGTTATGCAAACCATTAGGCTCCTCATAAAAAGTATCACCTGCTTTGTAACGATAAACCTTACCCTCGAAAGTGGATTCGAGTTCCCCTTCAAGAACATAACCGAAGGTTGGGATCGGGTGACGATGACCGGAAGACTGTTCACCGGGACCAAATGTTACGACAACCATTTTGAACTCCTGGTTTTTAAGAGACTCCGTGTTCAGTATCTTTGAGAAAATAACTTTTGGAGGTGTCGCAGTTACCGTTTCATGTCCAGCATGTTGAGCACTGACTTTATTAGCAAAAAATGTGGCCAAAAGGATTACTGGCAAAATTACTTTTTTCATTTTATTAAGTGTTTATGCAATTGATAGTTGCAATTGCTGTTGCAAATTTATTTCAGGTTTTGAACCATCTGATGGTCCAGGCATTCTAATTAAAATGGTCCAGAACGCTGTTCATTGGATCCGGGTGACTTCTTCTTGGTATCTGATCTCAACGTCTAAGGAATGCCGCCACCCTGTTCTCAACGACACATAAAAACAATGAATGAACCATACACCTTTCGGCGCAAAAACAAAAATATCGCTCAAACCGGGCAGCAGGCATTTCCTTCATCAGGCGTTTAGAGATTTCGCAGAAGATTCCGCAAACCAGGAATCAAATGTTTGTGCGGCAACCCAATCGGGAAATTCTGGTGACAGACGCGCATCATTTACGAAAACACCGTCATACCCTATTTTGTCATCAGTGATTACTTTTCGGCTGTCCCCTATTTTCTGAAGATAGCGTGCAACGATTTCCGGAAGAATGAATCGTTCTGGACCAGCTATGTTTTTGATCCCGTTCAACGGGGCAGATAATGCAGTCTTAGCAAGCTCAAAAGCGACGTCTGCAGATGAAATTGGCTGAACAGTTGCCGGAGTAAGGTGAATTATACCCTCCTGGGTATAGAGATCTGCAAGAGTACCTAGAAATTCAAAAAACTGGGTTGCTCTGACAATGGTGTAAGGAATACCACTGTTTCTGACAATCGATTCCTGGTTTGCCTTCGCACGGAAATAATTGCTTTCTGTAAGTTGCGGAGTGCCTACAATAGAGAGCACAATATAATGCTTTACCCCGGCCTTTCTTGCCGCTTCCACAAGGTTGTTGCCCGAAGTCTCAAAAAACTGCAGCGATTCGTTATAAACCGGCGCATTTGAAACGTCGACAATAACTTCAGCGCCTGAAAGCGCATCAGCAAGGCCTTCGCCCGTAACGCTGTTAATTCCGTTTGCCGGCGCAGCAGCTATCACTTCGTAATGATGCAGCCTCAGATTGCTCACCAGTTGGGTCCCGATCATTCCGGTTCCACCTATGACTATTATTTTCATATTAAGAATTATTTTTTTGCCTCCGTTCAATCGAAGCACAACTTGATTTCCCCAGAGAACGCAAGTGACATTCCAGTTTTTTAAAAAAACTGATTACCAATTAATTACAATAAAGCACTGCAGATATTCCACGCTATATAAAGCGGATTTCATTCCACGCACGATATTTGGCTACCTTTTGTATACCGCTAAAAAAACCGGATCGCTCCGGTTTTCAACAATTAAATGTGACGGGTGATTAGGATGGGTAAGGTATATTTCCTGACGGTGCTGAGTTCCTATTAGTTATAAGGTATGACCTCTTTTAATGCCTAACCGCCTCATTTTGGAATTCAGAGTCGTGGGGGGGACGCCAAGAATCTCTGCAGCGTTTCCGATGCCGGCAATCCTTCCGCCGCAATGGTTTAATATATTGAGGATGTGCTGGCGCTCGTGCTCATCGATAGTTCTTAGTATTACCTGTTCTTCTTTTCCAGGTACAAATACTTGCTCTACTTTCATAAGCGGCAGAGGAACCTGTTTGATGATATTCGTGTTTGCCAGTAAAATACTTCGTTCGATCATATGCTCGAGCTCGCGAATGTTTCCAGGCCAATGATACCTTTTCAGGTCTAAAAGAGCATTTGGTCCTATTCCCTGAATATTTTTACCGCATCTTTTACTATACTTTTCGATGAAATGATTGACCAGCACCTCTATATCATCGCGCCTTTCACGTAAAGGAGGGAGGCTGATCGGAAATATATTCAAACGATAATACAAATCCTTTCTGAAACGCCCGGCAGACATTTCCTCTTCCAAGTCCCTGTTCGTTGCTGCAATAATCCGGACATCTACGGCTATGGTTGTTTTCCCGCCTACCCGCTCGATCTCTTTTTCCTGCAGAGCCCGCAGAAGTTTTACCTGAAGATCCAGCGGCATTTCACCTACCTCATCCAGAAAAAGCGTACCGCCATGAGCGAGTTCGAACTTACCGATCCGCCTTTCTGTCGCTCCTGTAAAACTTCCTTTCTCATGACCAAAAAGTTCACTTTCGATTAGATTCGGTGGAATTGCGGCACAATTAACCTTGATCATCAGTTTATTCTTTCGTGGAGAATTATTGTGTATAGCCCGGGCAAACAATTCCTTTCCCGTTCCGGTTTCTCCAAGGATCAACACAGTACTGTTCGACCTTGCCACTTGTGAAACCAAATGGTATACACTACGGAGGGATTTACTCGTTCCGACGATCTCAGAATTATTGAGAAGTGTACTGATCTCTTCAAAAAGATAGGTTTTTTCTACTTCCAAACGCTGCCTGTAGCGATCCGTTTCCTTAAGTTGGTTTTCGAGCTTTTGATGCGCCGTTATGTTGGTGATGATGATGCCTAATTGAGAACAAAAACTGTCGAATATTTGTCGTTCAGCACTGATTGCGCGCATTCCTTCGCAGGTCATCAGTAAAATACCAACCGCTTCATCGCCTATCGTGATCTTTGCTCCGACAAGCACATCATCGTCTGTCGGCGTGAGCAGGTCCTGAAAAACAGAATTTTCAAGACTATTAGCAGGAAATCTCAACGGGGTAGGACTTTTCATGATTTCCCTGAAGAGCTCGTGATCCAGGGAAATCTCATTCGCACCATTAGAACGGAATGCCTGATTTTTTACGAATTCATGCGCATGGTCGTAGAAAAAAAGTCGACAGGAAGACCGATCCTCCGAAATAACCGTTATGGCAAACTCTCGGACCTGCAACAACTCCTGAATTTGTTTTTTGATAATCTGGGACAGTAACCGGATATCTTTAGTCATTCTTAACTCAATTCCGAAAGATAACATGGTCGATTTTAGCCAAAGTAATTTATTGACTTGCTGCAACGCAAGAATATTGGATACAGCTACCGAGATCTGATGACCGATACCCGTTAGTAACGCCATCGTATCGTTGTTTAACTGCGTCGCTTTGTCGAAAAAGAAAACAAGAATACCCAGTGTTTTTTCTTCAGTTCGAAAGCCATGCCCCCACAATACTTTGATTCCACATTCCTTGTTGACCCGCAGGTAGACTGGCAAATCTTCCGACGCGTAGTCCTCCAGATTAAAACTAACGGTATATGGCGTCGCACTCATTTTCCTGGTAAAAGCGTCATTTAATTCGAAGTTTTTCGTTTTTAATTTCGGATATTCCGGATGGTCTTTGGATTTTGAATGCGGATCCAGCGAAAAAAGATTGTAAGACTTTCTCGACTCATCATATAAAGCAATCGCCGTATGACTGAAACCAAGGTACTTTTTCAGATGCTGGCTTAAGGTCAGCTGCAACTGTTCCTGGTTCCGCACCTTGGCAATAGCAATACTAAGGGACAATAGGAGATCACGCTCTTCCTGTTGTTTACTGATTGTATTATTGACTATTATTCGATTTACGGTTTGACTAACCTGGTCGCAAAAAAATTGCATAGATGGGGTCCTGAAAGAAACAGGCACCCTTTTTCCTTCAAAAATAAACAGACAAATGCCGATTAGCTGCTTACCCAGCCGCAAACCGATAATTTGATGTAAAAACGAATCCTTGAAATATAATTTTTCTACAAAAAGATCAATAGCCAAAGTTGATACCAAACGATCAATATCAATTGGCAGCTCCGAGGTAATCCCATTCCTGAATTGTTCCTCAAATCCACCGATATGATTGAAGGGAATTTCCGGCCTGAAACAAACAGGCACCATTCCCATGAGCTGATCCTGTTCAAGAAATATGTTTCTAAATGATGCTGTCTCCCGTGATATCGCATAAATACAAAATTCTTTAGTTCCCAAAACTGGCGAGATGAGGCTTTTCAGCATTCCAAATAGTTCAGGCGCGGTTTGAATTGTAGCGAGAATTCTACTGAAGCTGGACAAGGAGTCCAGTCGTTCTGTTGATTCGGCAAGCCATGATACATCTTCAATCTCCTGCGAAAAATTTAAAGCTCCTGACATAATTATGATAATTTTAATAAACAGGTTATATACAATTCCCGTTAGAGCGACTCTAAAGGTGTGCCACATTTAAAAAGGTCTTATATGAACGTTTGGATTCCGTAACAGCCGAAATATCGTCTCTCAGGCAATTTCATCCGACTGCATATCGTCTGCAAGACACGATACCAGCCATGCCATATTTTAATCAATTCAGAATTATTTTTCCAAATTAAAATGTGTTTGAAAAGTCGGGGATTTATCCCGAATTTAGGTGTATCTATCTTGAGGAATAAGAAAATTTAAAGTACTAATCACAAGCGTAAAACAAGACTATTTCATTCAGTTTTTTACGTAATTGCTGTTTCGGATCACCGGGCAACAGGAAAGTGTAACTGAAAAATAACATGAGACTTACGTAAATAAACACCGGCATCTATTATGAAAAAAATACTGATCGTGGAGGACGAATCACTCGTTTCACAACATATCAAATCGGTATTATGGAATTCAGGCTTCAAAGTTAGCGGGATCGCAGATAACGTTGAAGAAGCCTTTGCATTGATCGAGGAGTATCATCCTGATCTCGTATTAATCGATATCCAGCTGAAAGGAGATCTTAACGGAATAGATCTCGCAAGGTCGCTCACGTCCAAAAATCTACCTTTCGTCTTCCTGACAGCAAACTTTGAAGGAAAATTACTCGAACAGGCCAAAGAAACCTTGCCACTGGGTTTCATCGTCAAGCCTTTCCGGGAATATGACCTGTTGACGACATTGGACGTCGCATTTTACAGGCATGAGCACATGATGGATTCCAGATATAAAAATGAGCAGGAACTGGATATCAAATTGAAGAACATTACAGATGAATCTGGCGATCTCAAGGCTTTGCTAATAAAGATTGCCGAAGCCATACAGCACCACGTTCCCTTTGACTACCTCAATATCGTAAAAATCAACACAGCTACTTCCGGCGAAGATTATGCAGGGTTACTAAGAATAGGTTTTGAGGAATATCAATATATTGAAGACGGAGGCTTTAGAAACATAACAGGGTATACGTCAAATGAGATTCAAAATGATTTAAATAGCCATAATACCTATAAAAAACCTCGAATATTCAAAGAAGCGGAATTTTCCAATTTGCTCCGGGGGAATACAAGAAGCCAGTTGATCTCCGATATATATAATATACAATCAGCATTCTTTTTTCCCATGGATACCGGGGAGCCAGTTGTCACCCGACTGGAGTTTTACAATCGGAGACCTAACATTTATACCATACAGCATGCAGTACTCTTAACCCGTACCCAGGCAACAATGGCGAACTTATTTACTGATACTGTCCATGGTAAAGGCCATCAGGCGCTAAGCATGAAATTACAGACAATTACAACAATGAATTTTGACGGCATGGTCGGCCAAAGCCCAGAAATGTTATCGGTTTTGGACAAAATCGAGATTGTTGCTCCCCTGGATACTTCTGTTCTGATCCTGGGCGAAAGTGGCACAGGGAAGGAACGGATCGCCCGAAGCATTCATCAAAGATCGAACCGTAGGGACCGCCCGTTGACCGTGGTAAATTGCGCCTCTTTACCCGTGAACCTAGTTGAAACAGAACTTTTCGGCCACGAGAAAGGAGCGTTCACCGGTGCTGTTGAGCGGCGCTTAGGTAAATTTGAAATAGCAGACGGTGGAACTATTTTTCTAGACGAAATCGGTGAACTCTCGATGGATATCCAAGTGAAATTACTGAGGGTGCTCCAGGAGCAGGAGATCGACAGGATTGGCGGTAGGTCGCCGATCAAGATCGATGTCAGAATCATCGCAGCAACTAACCGTAAATTGGAAGCAGAGATGGAGGCGGGCCATTTCAGGCTAGATCTTTACTACCGGCTGTTCGTGTTCCCGATTACAATTCCGCCCCTTCGTGACCGGCCCGGAGATATTGTAGCATTAACCGAATATTTCGTTGACAGATATGCTAAAAAATATAAAAAAGCGATCAGTGGGGTTTCTAAAGAATTGATGGACCGGATGTCCACTTATCCCTGGCCTGGAAATGTAAGGGAGTTGGAACACTTTATTGAGCGCTCCGTACTTTTAACCAGAGGGATGCTCATCACAGATGCAGAACTACCTCAACAGGTGAAACCAACGGCACCCGGGCCGACATCACGCCCTGTGTTGAAGACTATTGATGAAAATGAAAGAGATTATATTCTTGCAGTGCTCGAAAATTGCCACGGGCGAATCCGCGGCGCCAAAGGTGCTGCCGAAATCATGGGGCTGCCGCCGACCACACTCCATTCTAAGATGAAGCGGCTGGGAATACGTTGAGAAATTTGCAGGTGTATCTGATGGCGGCTTTTTAACAAAACAAACGATAGATCAAAGAGAGAGACGGAATGCGCATCACTATTGGGAAATTACTGATTTGCCTTGCATTGGCAGCAATCTGGCTCAGCACATCAGCGCAAAACCGCGACCGGTTATTGCAGAATCTGAAAAGCTCTGGTGTCGACAGTAACCGGATCGTCACACTATTGAAACTGGGGAGATATTATCTGGATAAACCGGGTGATGATAAGATTGATATGGACAGCACAGCTTTCTATATCAATAAAGCTGCAAAGCTCAGTGAAGACCTGCACCTGACTTATTACGTTTATGAATGCGTTCTTGCTAATGCATGCCTCACTGCGACACTTCACGATTTTGAAAAGGCGAACCGGCTATTCACGCAAGCTGCCAGGTATTATGAAAATTCAGGGAACAAAAGAAAAGCTGCTGAGATTTGGGAATTATACGGTAACTGGATATGGTACGTGGATACAGAACATTCGGACTTCAGGGCAAAGGCTTATCTCAATGCTTACGGCATTCTGAGTAGCCTCAATGAAAAACAAAAAGCGGCTGACATTCTTGGACAGGTTGCCGATGCATACCTGCGCGCTGGCAAACTGGACGCGGCTGAGAAAGCAATAGAGTCGGCTATTGAGCAATATAAATTGCTAAAATATTCGAAAATCTATTACGGTTACTACATACTTGGCGAAATACTTTATCGGAAAAACGATATTAAAAAAGGGTTGATCGCAAGAATTGAAACTGCAAATAGTTTTGACAACGATCCGACGGGAAAACCGCTTGAAGGAGCACGTTTTTATTTTAATCTCGCCGGAGCGTACTACAACGACATGCAAAACCAGAACGCGCTTGAGGCGTATGTGAGGTGTATGGAATATGCCATAAAGGCGGGTGCAAAAGATTATTATTATTTGTCTGTGAGGGGCGCTGGCTTATGTTACAGTAAATTACATCGTTTTCATGAAGGAATTACTTTCTTCGAAAACAATGATGACCGGTTTCCGAAGAAATCCCCGTATGACGAAATGTTGATACTCTCAGCAAAATTACAGCTTTATACACAGGGAGGGCAACTACAGAAAGCCGCTGCGCTCATCGGCCCGTTCCGAAATGTGGCTCATAAAGTCCTGGCTGACATTGGTAATCAGACTGAGTACTATAAGATTGACAATTACATTGCCATCTCAGACCCCCTTTTAAGATATTTTATAAAGGCTGGAAAATGGGATGATTTTCTGAATTCCCTGAGGCAACTGGAATCTTTGCCGAAAACCGGTCAATCGATTCTGATCAAAAGGCGTATGCTGGATTATAGTTACACCCGGGATTCCATCAGCGGAAATCTGATGGCTGCGCTCCGAAGATACAGGCAAATTACGCGAATCAATGACTCTATCAACAATGCAGCGGCAACGAAGCACATTCGGGAACTTGAGGCCAGGTATCGGTCTCTGGCTAAGGATAAAACGATCCAGGGTCTCCATAATGAATCGCTAATGCAGAAAGAACGGCTGCGGCGGCGATCAACGCAACTCTACAGCTCATTGATCGGCTCACTTCTGTTCCTTATTCTGACCTGTACTTTATATTATGCCTATAACCAGAAGAAAAAAGCAAACGTTGCGTTACGCAGCAAGCAGGCCCAAATTAATGAACAAAACCATCAGCTTTCTGCTCTTCTGACCGACAAGGAAACATTGATCGAAGAAAAAGATTCGCTCCTTGTCGAAAAGGAGTTGTTGCTAAGAGAGGTCCACCATCGCGTAAAAAATAATCTCCAAATTGTCATTAGTCTGCTCTATAGCCAATCTTCCCATTCAAAGAACCCGGAAGCAATAAGGGCGATTCGTAATGTTCAGGATCAGATACAGTCGATCTCAATTATTCATCAAAAACTTTACAAAAAATCGGGAATCTCGACGATACGCCTGTCGGAATATGTTCAGGATCTCATCGGCTATCTTTCCGGAGTCTACATGCCCAAGCTCCGCAAGGTTAAAATCACCCAGGAATTGGATGTGATTGACCTCGATACTGGCCAGGCGGTACCGATTGGTCTAATCATGAATGAAGCGATCACAAATTCGATAAAGTATGCGTTTAGTGAGTCTGGTGGTGAAATAAAGATCATTGCCAAATACCTGCAGCCGCGGCTTGTTAAACTGGTTATCGCTGATAATGGGCCAGGATTCAGGGATATAATGAAAAATGATCCACCGTCACTTGGACTTGAAATGATGAAAGCCCTTGCCCGACAGATCAACGGGACCTTTGAATGGAAAAATGAAGGGGGGGCTTTGATTTCTATTGTATTCAAAATAAATAGCCATGAGTTCTCAATGCTGGAAACCGGGATCCTACCCAGGTAACATCGCACGCCCAAGACTGAATATAACGCCATTTTATTACTTTCTTTTTCCTCCCATTTCCACATACCATTTCCATGCGGCTGCGACCAATCGTCACAGAGAGTAATCCCCGCGATATAACGCCATTGCTAGTCCGGACGACCTTTAGATAAAAATCTGGCGCACAATAAATTCCAGCATGGCACTTCTATTGTTTATGTTGTCAACCAACTTTAGCGGAGTCATACAAGCTTGAGAACTTATGGAACTATGAAAAAAAAACTTGTCGTCATCGGTGCTGGTTTTGCAGGGTTTTGGAGTGCTCTGAGTGCCGTAAGGCAGAGCAGGGCACTCCAAAAACAGGATGAACTGGAGATTTCAATGATCAATCCGGACGAATATTTAACGATTAGGCCTCGCCTTTATGAGGCTTCACTGGAAGGGCTGAGAATCGAACTCGCACATTATACAAAGCCGCTGGGTATAAGACGTATTACCGGTTATGTCAATCTTATTGACCCTGCTTCCCATTTTTTGTATATAACCTCTCTAAAGGAAAAACTGGTATTGAATTACGATTATCTTGTATTGGCAGCAGGAAGCACCCTTCAATCGTTCGACATCCCAGGTATGGAACTCACATACAACATAGATACTTTTGCAGCCGCGAAGAAACTGGAGAACCACATGATAGATCTCGCTGGTAATGGGTTCCGGGCAGATGGCTCGGAAAACTTTGTTATTGTCGGTGGAGGGCTCACAGGTATAGAAGCTGTAACCGGCATTATAGGAAAAGCGGAGCATATCAGTCATTACTATTTAGATGCGTTACCATCTTTTAAAGCGATTGTCATCGAAAGGAAGGCTTCTATAGCAAGCGAATATTCTATAGAAGCACGAAAGTATATCCAGGGCATTATTTCCTTTAAAAACATTGAAGTTATCACCGGAACGGCCGTATCGTCGATTGAGCCGCGAAAAGTTCACCTCAGTAATGGAATGAGCATCCCGACACAAACGGTCATATGGACCGCAGGGATGCAGGCAAGCCGGTTGACAGAGTATTTTTATGGGGAACGGGATATGTACGGTCGGTTGAAGGTTGATCAATTTTTAAAATTGCCTGGATATACCAACGTAATTGTCGCCGGAGACGCAGCAAACGTGACAGTTGATAACGGATTAACAGCTCCAATGGCATTTCAGTACAGCAACTTCCAGGGTCGATGGGCTGGGCACAATGCAGTGAACGACATGTTCGGAATGCCTTTGGAGAAATATATCCAGGAAGGTTACGTTACTTGCCTTGATCTCGGACACGGCGAAGCGCTTTTTACAAGAGGCTGGGAACGGGCTCTTGAACTGACGGGTAGCGACGCGAGCAAAGTAAAAACATTCATCAACACCCAACTGATCTATCCGCCTGCTGATGCTGAGGATGCCGTTACAGCCTCATATCCCGAAATACCTGAATTTTGAGTTCCGCTAATTCGAACTTTTATCTAAACATTTAATTATTAAATATCATTTTATGAAACAAAAAGATTACGCTCAAATTTTGCTCCGTCTGTCGATTGGTATCGGCTTTCTTTCTGCCGTTCTTGATAGGATTGGATGGCTAGGCGGACCGGGGAGTCATAATATCAATTGGGGAAACTGGCAAAACTTCCTTAATTATACCCATGTCCTTATCCCCTGGGCCTCGCAGGGACTGACCAGTTTTTTGGGTCTTATTGCTACCATTGCCGAAGCACTGATCGGGGCGCTCCTGGTGCTCGGCTATCAAACTAGGGCCAGTGCGGCCGGGGCCTTTCTCCTCACTTTGACTTTCATATGTTGCATGATTTTTTCGGTGGGAATGAAAGCCGTGTTCAACTATTCTGTCCCATCTGTATGTGCAGGAGCATTATTGCTTTCAGCTTTTACAGATTTCAGGTGGAGCTTGGATAATATCGTGAAAACCAGTGACAGTATACTTAAATAAAGGCTCAGATCGTCATACCGACGCGGATTTCCGGCGCCGAAATAGTAGTCAGCGTCGGATGCTGTTATCATTAATCCCCAATGCAAACCGATTATAATTAGATATGAAAAATTGTACACCTCAAAAGCACCTGGTGATCGTTGGTGGTGGATTTGCAGGACTTAACCTTGCTCAACATCTTATTAACGATAAGAAATTCCGCATTACGCTAATAGATAAGAACAATTACAATTATTCCCCCCCCTGCTTTATCAGGTTGCAACTTCATTTTTAGACCCATCCAGCATCAGTGCGCCTTTTCGCAAATTATTTCGTAGGAGCAGGGTGCACTTTCGGTATGCCGAGGTTATGAGCGTCGACACTGACCTACATTTGTTATATCTCAATAACGGGCTAATAAATTATGATTTCCTGGTTTTTGCAGCAGGAAGCAAGGTAAACTTTTACGGGAACGAGCATTTCCTTGATCACGCGGTCCCGATGAAAACCATCGACGATGCGCTACGCATGCGTAATATAATGCTTGATAGAATGGAGAAAGCTGTGATAAATACGGACCCCGCCGAACGAAGGAAACTACTAACCACCGTAATAGCAGGCGGAGGGCCTACCGGAGTCGAAGTTGCAGGGATGCTGGCAGAAATGAGGAACACATTCTGCCGCGGGATTATCCTGAACTGAAACACGAGGTCATGGATATTTATATTGTGGAAGGCGCCCCAAGCCTATTAATGCCGATGGGCAAAAAAACACACGAGGAAGCTTATCTCTTCCTGACCAATCGTGGCGTACGGGTCATCCTGGATACGACCGTAAAAGATTTTGATGGTGATACGGTCAAGCTGAGCGATAATAGATCGATCAGGGCCATGACGTTGATCTGGACAGCCGGGATAACTGCGAATACATTCGATGGCATTCCAGTCACGAGTTTGGGGTTAGTAAACGTATGTGCACTGACAGGATGGCGAGGGTAGCAGGACTGACCGACATCTTTGCTATTGGCCATGTCGCTCTGATCAGTAACGACCCCGATTATCCTAAGGGGCATCCCCAGATTGCCCAGCCGGCAATCCAGATGGGAAAAAAACTTGCCGCGAATCTCAGCGCCCTTGTCCGTAACGAATCATTACAACCATTTAAATATTTCGATAAAGGGGACATGGCCATTATCGGGAGAACGAAGGCCATGGCTGATCTTTTCAAACTTCGTGTACACATTAGCGGACCTTTAGGTTTAATCATATGGCTGTTCATACACCTTCTTTCTTTGGTGAGTTTCCGGAATAAGTTCATCACCTTGTATGACTGGGTGACAGCGTATATCTCTAAAGACAAGTCGCTCCGAATGATCTTTCGTACTGAAAAACACCAGCCCTAAAAAGTCCGCTTCATGAATGATCATGTTTGATGCTTAGCCTATCGGGTTATCGTTTTAAAATCAATGTTGACCAAAACTAATTGTATTTTTTTCCATAATTTCCAGGTTCAGTATATCACCGGCAGGCTAAAAAAGAAATGGGATCCTTCTCCAACGACACTTGAAACACCGACCCTGCCCCCATGTTCGTCGATAATTTCCTTAACGATAAATAAGCCAAGGCCGCTTCCTTCAATATTCTGAACAGCTAAAGTATCGGGGCGGAAAGCCTTCTGAAATATCCGTTCACATAACGATGGTTCGATCCCGATTCCAAAATCCCTGACAGCGACGATCACATCCTCTGAACTGCGAATACAATATATGCTGATATCCTTTAGTCCTCCGGAATATTTAACAGCGTTGCTGAGAAGATTATTCAATACTTGTTTGATCCGGTGCCGCTCGGCCTTCACCACCACGCTCTCGCTCCCGTTAAATTCGATAACGAATTCCGGATAAAGCTGATCGGCTTCCAGCAATAGTTCCCGGATCAAGTCGACCAAATCAAACTGATGAAATGTAAGCGACCTCCCGGATTGTGGACAACGGAATTTTTGCACAAAATCATCGGTCATTCTACTGATCGCATCGACCTGTACATTTGCCTTCTCTAGGATACCACTAACCTGGTCAGAATTTCCGTTGGATAAACGCTGAGCCATTTGAAGATATATCTTGATCAGGGAGAGCGGCGTTTTGAGTTCATGACCGAGGATTTGGATTGCTTCAGCAGAATGATTTCCAGTCGCCTCTGTGCCTGCGACTTCTTTATTCAGGGAATTATGGACCAGATGAGCTGCTCCCAATGTTCGGATTGCTTCGAGCGTTGTTTCAATGTTGTTAATTTTCATAGCTATTTATTTAGAAATTACTGGGAGGGCAATACCAGTTACGTGTCACTTTGACGACCTCCAAGTCTTTGTTTTCAGCAGGTTCGCTTTACATTCTCTTTTGCGAAGCTTATGTTACTCAATGCCGGTGCCAACACTCAAAGCACTGGTAGAAAAGACCTTGGCCAGTATTTATGAAAATATCGCCGCTTAATATCGCGGTTTCAAAACAAAAAAACCATTACGGGCCACTGGCTAACCGCCTACAGAACGGTTAAGGCTGACAGATTTTTATCTTCGGTCCTGCGGGTTCGCTCAACGGATTTTCGAAATCGGTCAGCGCCCTCCTTCAGGTACATTTCAGGTTGGCAACCCACTTTATATCGCGCCGCGGGCCACGCATTAGAGCGCAAGCCCGAATTATCGTATGATCATAATCCTCTCTTTTACATCAATTCGTTGAAATACAAAATTTTAAAGCAATGGCACAATAGTAGCAAAACACCGCAAGCGATACAAAACCGATCAGCATCACGTGTATGAAAAAAAGCGCAGCATACTCAGATGCTCTTTGTATCATCAAGCGGTATTATCCGGAACAGATCAGTAGTCAGTGTAGCTAATGGCATGTGCGAGCAAATGGAATATCAATGTAAAATCGAATGAACTGTTAAGATATGAGAACAAAAACAAAGATGATGACCGTAATTTTCATGGGCAGCACACCTGCTACACATGCAGATACGATTTCAGGATATTCTGACAACGAAATCAGTGCCATTTTATTAGGGCTACTTATGGGTATGGTTGTATTTATACTCTTACTTCTTTCACTATGGCTTTATCGCCTGGTAACGCGGTTACGTTCGGAAACTAGAGAACGGGACCCCGATTTTCAAAACTGGTGCGAACAGCAATTAACGGGACTTGACCAGGCAGAAATCGACCATCTGATCGCCCGTCACGACATTCGTCAAAAAAAGACAGGAGGAAAAAGCAAGTTCATCCTCCTGATGATTGTAATAATCACAACAACGAAAGCCCATGCTCAAATTACTCCTGCCGACGCAGGGCTGATGAAAAGCCCAGGGATGATCATCATGCTTACGCTCATACTGATCCCATTATTGCTGGCCTTGTGGTTGACCGGTATTAAAATATCGAGAATCATTGCAAGAGCGCAGTACAGAAGAATTAAAAAAGACATTTCAGATCTGACCAATACTGCATTTGCTGATCCGGAATTCTATCGTAAATTGATAGAGAGAAAAGCAGCACTTGATTTTCGGCTCGCCGATTCAGAGTTGAGAGGTCGTGAACCTGTTGCAGATACACGTGGTATGTTACATAATGTGTCGGAAGTCCATTCACCTCGATTCCTGTCATCGAAACGCAAGGCCCTGTTACCCCACGAACTGCCCCCCGGGACTGTAAAGTTGATTCTCTGGTATCTGGCCAGCGCAACAGTATGGCTAATTATCGGAACTTCTATAGGGGAATATTTAGGAATAAAATTTGTGTCTCCTGACGCAGATCATATTAGCTGGCTGAGTTTCGGACGTCTGAGACCAGTACATACCAACATGGTATTCTGGGGATGGTCCTCTCTTGCTATGATTGGATTAGGCTATTATGTTGTACCAAAGGTCGGCAACAGTCATATCTTCAACCTGAGAATCGCCTACTGGTCACTCATTGCAATAAATACTGCCATCATATGCGGTACAGTATCATTAATGGCTGGCATCAATAATGGCGGCGGTGAATACAGAGAATACACCTGGCCGGTCATGAGTCTTTTCACTGCAGGCATTCTTCTTTCTCTGTATAACTATTTTCAAACCATTGGAAGCCGCAGCACAAAAGAGATCTATATTTCAAACTGGTATATCGTATCGGCGATGATGTTCATTGCCATCATTGCAATTGTCGGATATGTGCCTTGGTGGCAAAACGGGCTTGGCGAAACCATCGTGCAGGGGTATTACATGCACCAGGCAGTTGGCATGTGGTTTATGCTATTTAATCTGGGGCTTATATATTATTTCCTTCCCCAACAACTCAACACTCCGATCTATTCATACAGCCTCGGGATACTAGCTTTCTGGGCACAAATACTTTTCTACACTTTAATAGGAACTCATCATTTTTTATTCAGTTCCATTCCATGGTGGCTACAGACCATAGCGATCGTTGGAAGCGTTGGTATGCTAATCCCGGTTTTTGCCGGAACCACGAATTTTTTGATGACCATGCGCGGTAACTTCAACAAGATCGGCAGGAGTTATACGCTTCCATTTTATTTAGTAGGCATTTTATTTTATTTCACCGGATCAACCCAGGGCACCGCTGAAGCCTTCCGCGAAACGAACCTCGTCTGGCATTTTACAGATTTTACCACCGCCCACTCCCACCTGACTATGTATGGAATCATTGCCTTTTTGCTGTGGGCCTCAATTTACACCCTTGTTCCCAGACTTACCGGTAAAGAACCGGCGCAACACTGGGTTGGAGCGCATTTCTGGCTTGCATTGCTGGGCCTCTTATTTTATACAATTCCATTAATGATCGGTGGAACCTTAAGGGGTATGGCCTGGCAGACGGGCAGACCATTCATTGAGAGCGTGACCTTAATGGCTCCTTATTGGTTGTGGAGGGCAATCGGCGGCACGCTGATGTGGCTTTCCCACCTGATCTTCTGCTGGAATATGTATTCGATGACTCTGAGGAAAACTGAAAGCGAAATAAGACGAAAGGTACTGGATGCAATAGATGACAGCATAAATATTACAACCGCCATATAAACGATTCATGAATTATTATGGAAATATATTCAAATCATAAAAAGCTATTTATACTGGCCTTGGGATTCTTTGGAACACTGACGCTTTTTGTAGCCATACTCCCAGCTATGAACAACCAGCAATCTGTGAATATCTTGCCTGGGGCAAAGCCTTTGACACCATTGCAGATTGAAGGAAAAGCTGTATTTATAGGAGAAGGTTGCGTTGCCTGTCATACACAACAAGTTCGCAACCTTGAAATGGATAAAGTCTGGGGAAACCGCCCGAGCATCGCCGCAGATTACGCCGTTATAAACAGGACTGACATATGGCGTAATACCGCCACCCTGATGGGATCGGAACGCACCGGCCCGGACCTGACTAGTATCGGCAGCAGGCAACCGAGTACGGATTGGCACCTGCTTCATCTTTACAACCCACGTTCCGTTGTTAAGGAATCAGTTATGCCGTCCTATGAATGGTTATTTCTAAATAAAGAATATCCATTCCCCGAAGAAACTCTGGTCAATGTTCCTGAGGAATTCAAAAGTGGAAGCGGAAAGATTGTCGCATCCCACAGGGCACTGGCACTGGTAGCCTATTTGCAATCCCTCCAGCAGGTGAAATTGCCGGACGGCCGCCCTGTCCCTGTATTCCTATACGGAAAACAAGCGAGCAACGCCTCCCTGCTTACCGGAGCAAAATTATCTGAAAAGTCCCAATTTGACGGCGAGGCCCTGTATTCGAGTAACTGTTCTAGCTGTCATCAACCTAACGGTGAAGGTCTTGTTGGTGCCTTCCCACCACTTAAAGGAAGCAAGATCGTCCTTAACCCCGATCCCAATGTCCAGATTACGATCATCATGAAAGGTTATAACGGTCGTGAAAGCGAAGGCTATAGCGCTATGCCTGCAGTCGGAACAAACAATAACCTGAAACCCGAAGAAGTTGCGGCGATCATAAATCACGAGCGAAGCAGTTGGGGAAACGACAGCAAACAAGTGAGCGTGGAGGAAGTCAAAAAAGTTATATCAGCACTTAAATAATCACCTTTAATTTAACATCCTGAGATAATGAAAAAATACATATTCATCGCTTTACAATTGACGAGCAGCAAATGCTTACTGGCCTGTGAGGCCTGTAAAAAACAACAAAGTAACCCGTTTACAGAAATTACACATGGCCGCGGACCCGAGAACAGTTGGGACTACCTTGTAGTAGCCATCATGGTCCTCATTACATTGTATGTTCTTTTCGCATCCTTAAAATACTTACTGAGGCCTGCAGAGCGAAACAGGGCGCACATCAAGAACATAATTTTTCAACAATAGCTGACATGAAAGATAAAAGTTTTGTCACCCTATTCATAGATGAACAGCCGCAGGCCATTGGAGAATTTCCGGCCCCCGTCTCCTTTGAATTGGACACGCGAAAATTGACCGACGGCAAACATACGCTGAGGATCATCAGCAGGGACGTGTCTGGCCGAGAGGGCGTTAGAACAATCCCATTTATTGTGCGCAATGGTCCCGCTATTGCTGTGGAAGGCCTGAAAAAAGATGAGATCGTCGAAGGCGTTCTACCTCTGATGATTAATGCCTATGGAAAAGGAGACCAGAAAACATTTCTGCTCCATGGCAGCGAAACGCCTCAAAGTATACCGTGGTGGGTTGTTACCTGGATTATTCTTTTTATTGCCTGGACGGGCTATTTTATTATTTCATCACTTTCAATTAAACTTTGAAACGCAAACTTTGGTATGACGGACATCAACAACGATATATGTATTCAACTGCTCGTAAGTAACTTCTATGATAACATCAAGCAGGACAAACTTCTGGGGCCTGTTTTTTTCGCAATGATCGGAGATTCCGAGGCACACTTGTACACGATGAATTCGTTCTGGAAGGTGGTACTCTTTGGTACACCGGGCTATACCGAAAATCCATTTGCAAAATATGACCAATTCATAATCACTGCCCGGCACTTAGAGCGCTGGCTGAAATTATTTCAAATAACCGTAGATACGCATTTTAAAGGCTCTAAAGCCGAAGAGGCAAAAGTAAGTGCAGGTAAAATGGCGATTGTTTTTCAAAATAAACTGGCCAGAGTAAGAGACAAGGACAGGATCATACTGTGATGTCTATCAAAGGAGCTTAAAATCAAATGAAATGCCCCCTCCTTACTGTCCATATTAATAGTGATCAGCTTAAAATCAAACCCAATTATGAACGCTCTCAGGTCTATATCGCTTATCCGCTGGATTTTAATGACCTCGACCAGTTTTTTCTTCGGCATGCAAAATCCAAGTTATGCACAACAGAATGTTCCTTCGGCCCAAATCCGACCAATGTCCCTTCAGCAGGCCATCGCACTGGGAAAAACGGAAAATAATTTGGTAAAAGCAGCCGCAAGCGAAGAGGCCGCTGCTTCAGAAGATCTGAAAGATACAAAAATGAATGCGTTTCCGACAATACTTGCAAATTCCGATTATCAGCGTTTTACGAAACTGACTTTATTCGAAAGCGGGCTTGGAAGTGCCCATTCGATCCCTAAGCGCCCCACGCAATATGGTGCAGATGCAGGATTGTCCGCTATTTTCAATATATATTCAGGAGGAAAACAAAGAGCAGCCGAGCAGGAACAACAGCATCGAAAAGATCTTGCGGGAACAAGCAAACTGGAACAAAGTGCAGCAATCGGGCTCCGCGTCGTCAATCAATACCTGGACATGGTTAGACTCCGCGACCAGCGCAGGTTGATCATTGATCAAGTCAAAAGGGCCGAAACGCGCTACAGGAACATTACCGCCTTTTTCAATAACCAAAAAGTAACACGTAGTGATTTGTTACGCGCAGAATTGAACCTTTCCGCAGTAAAGCTGAATCTCGAGCAAATAGAAAATGATCTAACCATCAGCAATCAGAAACTGAACGTTCTGATTAATTTTCCCGGTTATGTAAAAATCGAACCAACGGATTCGGCCAACATGGTGCGCCCTCAGGCCGCTGAGTTGTCTTCATTGGCGGCCACAGCACCTGCAAATTCTTTCCTGGCGCGCAAAGCCGCTCAAAATCTTCGCTTTCAGGCCGCAAGGGTCGAAGCTTTACGAAGTAGCAACCGGCCTTCGATTTCGCTGTTCTCTGCTTATGGTCTTACTTATCCAAACGCGATTTTCTACCCCCCGGTTGATCAGGCTTACGCGATTGGTTTCATCGGAGTCAAAGTGCAATATAATATATCTTCATTGTACCAGAATAAAAATAAAGTATCGGCAGGGCGTATTCGCTACCAGGAATTAGAGTACCTACAGCAAAATGTTAATGACGACGTAATGCAGGAAACCGCGAGTCTGGTAATCAAATATCAGGAAGAATTAAACAGAATAATTGTTGCAGAGCAATCAATCGAACAGGCACAGATCAATTACAGAATCATAAACGCCAAGTACCTCAACCAGCTGGCTTTACTAACGGACCTTTTAGATGCCGATAATCTATTGCAAGAGGCACGGTACAACATAGTTTTGGCACAAACTAATGCTCAACTAATATATTACCGGATGCTGTACGTTTCAGGTAAACTATGAATAATCTATTTAAATACCTATATCATGAATGGTACTTCTATCAAACACCCGCTTAAAGTTGTTTTCTCAGGACTTGCAATCTGTGTAATTTTGGTGAGCCTATATTTCTATGCCGCGTACCTGTGGAGGGGAAACAGTTTCCAGGAGACTAATGACGCTCAGGTAGAATGCTACATCAACCCAGTTTCAGCGCGGGTTGGCGGTTATATTAAGTCGGTCTCCTTTGAAGAGCATCAAATAGTTGCGGCCGGTGATACGCTTATGATACTGGATGACAGAGAATACCTCCAAAAAGTGAAGGAAGCCGAAGCCGTTGTTGAAGATGTACGGGCGCAGATGCTTGTTTTGAATGCAGGTATAGCCAGTCAGGAAACCGCTTCAAAAGTAAACACTGATCAAATTGAAGCTGCGAAAGCAAGACTTACATTACAGAAGGCAGATATTGACCGTTATAAAAAACTGATAAGAGAAGAAGCGATAACTGGGGCTGACCTTGACGCAGTTCAATCACGATTTGATGTTTCCCGCAGTGAATATAGTGCTGCGGTAAACTCATTGAGAACGAACTATGCTAAGATCAATGAACTGAAAACCCACAGAGCATTGCTCTCCGCTGATTTGAAACGAAAATCTGCTTTACTCGAGCTGGCACGTATTAACATGAGATATACGGCTATCACTGCTCCCTACGCGGGAAAGTTGGGGAGAAAAACCATTCAGGAAGGACAGCAAATTCAACCGGGACAACCCCTTGTATTAATTGTAAATGAGCAGAGAAAGTGGATTACAGCAAACTTTAAAGAGACCCAAATAAGTAAAATGTACGTAGGGCAACCAGTCGAAATCAGCGTCGACGCTATAGATGACAAAATTTATCACGGACAGATCGAGGCCATTTCGGCTTCTACGGGGTCCAAGTATTCACTTTTGCCCCCGGATAATTCGACCGGAAATTTTGTAAAAGTTGTGCAGCGGGTTCCTGTTAGGATCCGCTTTGTCAGCAAGGATATCGCGGCGGTGAAAGCGGGTATGAATGTTCTCGTATCTGTAAAAAATAAAAATATATGAATCCTCCTGTGTATCTCAAGCCTTGGCTGCACGCCCGCCCCGCAGTCGCACGCATATTACTGCAGTTTATTATGCTCTCCGGAGTATTTCAATTTGGTGTGTTTGCACTCAGCCAAAACTTTGTTGTATCCTATCTGGGAGCCCAGCCGGAGGATGTAACCTTGGCCCTACAGATGACTTATATCGGGATTCTTGTCATGCTGCCGATACAATTTAGGTTTCAGCGTTATTTCCAACCCAGAAATTATTTGATTGTTGTAATTTCATCAGGAATTTTCCTGGCTGCCGCCTGCATGG
Source organism: Mucilaginibacter endophyticus (assembly GCF_003351025.1). Taxonomy (GTDB): domain Bacteria; phylum Bacteroidota; class Bacteroidia; order Sphingobacteriales; family Sphingobacteriaceae; genus Mucilaginibacter; species Mucilaginibacter endophyticus. The sequence goes on from NZ_QPCG01000010.1 coordinate 44,345, forward strand.
TGGTTCAGGACCTGATCCTGTTCTTTATTATTCGTTTTTTACAGGGTATAGTCGTTTGCGGGATGGCTGCATGCATGCTTGTGCACATTACGGCATACTTAACTCCAGCGCACCGTCAGGTAACACCCTCTGTCCTGCTATACGGTACCGTGCTGGCTAATGCCATCCTGATCGGCATGATCGCCTCAAGGGTGACACTCACGGGCGATTTTCAGCACCTGTATTATTACATTATCCTCTTCCTTGTGACCTCTTTACTGATCGTGATCTTTGCTTTTAAAAATTATACTGACCGAAGGCCCTATCCGCTTTGGCAAATTGACTGGGCCGGAGCTGTCTTTTTCGTTTTATCGGCTATAGCGATGGCTTATTGTGTGATCTACGGATCAAAATATGAATGGTTCGCTGACAGCCGGATAAAAATGTCCGCAGTCGCTTTGATTTTCGGGCTAATTCTGTTTTTATCAAGGGAAATAACTTTTAAGCGCCCTTTGATTCAGGTTACAGTATTGAAAAAACCAAAGATGTGGCTTGGACTAATGTTGCTTGGCACTTATTACGGTATGAAGGAAAGTATTAATTTATTGTTTGGATATACCAGTACAATTCTTACATGGAGCCCGGAACAAACCATGCAGCTCGGATTGTTAAACATAGCCGGCCTAACCATTTGCATAACTATTTCAACTATATGTTTGGTTCGGGGCTTTACTAATTTACCGATGTATATTGCGAGTGGTTTTGGTTTGCTTTTCATTTATCATATTTGGATATACCTGGTCATGACAAACGACCTTTCCTTTGAGGATCTCATGATTCCATTTTTCCTTCAAGGCGCAGCTTCCGGGATAATGTTTATACCGATGGTCATCTTCATAGTGAAGACAGCAACCCCCAAGGCAGGATATACTGGCTTAGTTATTGGCGCTTATGCCCGTTTTATTTCCCTGCTAAATGCCAGCGCTGGATTCTTTAATCTTCAGCTCTATTTTAACCAACAATACAAAGAATCTTTTCTTGGTAAGATCACCGTGCTGGACGGACCAATCAGCGAAAGACTCGATAAACTGTTTGAATTTTATAGCACACGAGGGTTCGCAGCCAGCCAGGCCAGTGCGTTAGCCAACTCAGCATTGGCAAAAACACTCAGCATGCAAACACAATTACTAACTATCAGGGCGATATTTATGACACTTTCAATAATCGCAGCTCTGATCATGGTAACCGCACTGATCATAATTATCCTTTCGGCGATCCTAAAATCCAGACAAATGCAGGTATAATAAAATTTGTTTATATAGAAAAAGTCCAAGCGGTAAGCAGCGCACGGGATATATCGCCAGCCGCTTCTATTGCACTCAGGGAAGGCGCAAACTTAAAAAAAACACACAAACGTTTAAAAAACAATAACTTAAGTCGAACCATATGATATTTACTGACGTTTACGACCATGTAAATATGCATTTTGTAATAAATCATGTTCTTATGTATTTGTACTTCAGAAGAAACCGAAAGTTAAATTGTGTTATCACCAAAAGAGTAATTGAATTGCATGGCATGGGATACGATCAGGATTTTACAATGAAAGCCGGGCAACTGATTTGTGTGCAAAATAGCGATATTTTACCACATATGAAGTAGCGATACGTGTCATAGATCAAGGTTATGATCACGTTGATCATTGTTTTAAATACGTTCACAGTATTGATACTTTCAATGGTGAAAAAGGGGTTTTATCACGAATGCAATCATCACGAATTCCTCGGTCAGCCTGTTGAATGACGATTCAGTGGCCAGAAAGCAAAATGCAACCAACATTATACTGGCCCGGTCAATAGGATTTTCTGCCCCATCATTCGAAACGCTTTCGCCTTTAACGTTACATGAAGTTTCAGTACATATTTTACTCGAAATGTAACTCAATGATTACCAATATAAAATATCAAATTTATGCTATGCAAAAAAGTTAATTCCCGGACAGATATCGAAGTTTGTAAAAATCTGATCCTGGATTTCAGACCACATTTAAACCCGGCAACAGTAACTGACCATGTCGAAAAAATGATCAGAAACGATAGTTATGAACTCATATACGCATTTGAAGAAAGCGACCGAAAAGCGATGGCGTTTGCCGGGTATCGTAAATACGAGATGTTGAGAACAGGAAAGATCATATATATTGACGACCTTTTTACATCACCCGACAACAGAAAGAAAGGGTGCGGTAACTTCTTGCTATCTTTCATCGAGAACGAAGCCAGACAAGAGCAGGTAAAAAGTATCCACCTGGATAGTGGTTACACTCTTCACCCGGCTCACCGCCTCTACCTGAACCGAGGCTTTATACTTGCCTGCAATCATTTTTCCAAAGACATCCCAACCGTTAATAAAAGGTAATAATAAACCAGATTTTAAAGTGTAAATGACAATAAAAAAGTTTTATAGCACCAATAATTCTGTGATTTCGAAAGCATTATGGGCGTCTTTATCAGGACCTATGAATGTGCTATCCGCGTGGCATTTTTTCTCGCTCATTAGACCGAACACGGTTCCAGTGTTGGAATTAAAGAAAAAACATCAGAAGGAATTGATTAATGTTCAAAACTTAACCCCTGCCCGCTTCATGATGAATTTAGAATTAGCCTAAATGAGCTCACGAAACTCATGCAGAAAACTACTGTAAAATCATTTAATGTTGATCTCTGTATGCCGTTATATTTCTAATACGCTGACTCAAACATTTGACAGTGATATTTTTTCATTACGCGCTACAACCAGAGTCATCAGGAAAGTATTAATGAAAAAACAGGTTTCCGTCCGGTAAAAATCGCTTCGTGTCCGCACTTTTACTTGGTTGAGACCACATCAAAGAAACAGAATTATTGTATTATAGAGATTTGGATCGCAGGCGAACTCATGCAAATCATTTTTTTGTTGGCCCCCTGGCCCTGGTTCAATTGGTCCCTTCAAAGTGTTACTTGTACCTGTAATTTTGCGCCCATTCGATCTCCATGACTGGCTTTCTGGTTCACCGGGGAATACTAGATCATCGATCAGGATGCGCTTTTGAATCAAATTAAAAATATAAACTGTTAATCATCGATCAAAATGACTTCTGTTAAAAAAAAATTCATCTCAAACTCTGAAGAATCTGTCAGGATGTTTAAAAGTGGCCTTTTGGAAGCACTTTCGAAAGTTCATTTTACTGTACCGATTTACCTGTTTCTGCCGGTAATTATTTACTGTTGTTACCGTTCCGCGGCTTCAGCCATGCTTTGGTGGGAGTACCCTCCCGTGTTGATTATTGCCTTAATAGTATGGACACTGGTGGAATATGTGATGCATCGCTATGTCTTCCATTTCGAATTACCCGGGACCATTGGCAGAAGACTTCATTTTATCATACATGGAGTCCATCACGATTACCCAAGTGACAGGCTGAGGTTGGTCATGCCGCCATCTTTAAGTATTCCACTTGCTTTTGGATTTTTCTCGCTCTTCAGGGCCCTCTTACCGGCCCGCTATTTTCGGTTTTTCTTTGCCATTTTCCTGGTGGGTTATCTGGTTTATGACATTGGCCACTATGCAATGCATCACTTTAATTTTAAAAGCGGTATTTTTAAGAAAATCAAGCAACACCATATGCGCCATCACTATCAGGAACCAGAAAAGGGTTATGGCGTCAGTTCGCCTTTATGGGACCACATTACAGGATCTTTGTTTAGTAAAAACACATCGGCTGGACCATATCGTAAATAAACCGGAATTTGAAGATAATGAGCAAAGAGCATGTTACCATTCAATAATCTTATCGTAGCTGACCGTAACTCCAAAATAACAATCGCTAAACAGGTTAGCAATCAAATCGTGAAGCTCATCAGGGATGGCGTAGTAGTTCCTGGCGCACTGCTTCCGGCAACAAGGGTGCTTGCCGATCTAATCGGAGTGAACAGGAAGACAATAAACAAAGCCTATGAAGAGTTACTGAACGAAGAATGGATAGAGTCGGTTCCCAGACAGGGCTTTCGGGTCAAAACAAATCTTCCTCTGATAAAGCCCAGATCTTTCCACCCGCAAAATAAGTTCGAAAAAACAGATTTGGAACAACCGCCACTAACAGAACACGAGGAGATTCCCAAACTCCAAAAACGCAGGATAGCTGATAATGACTTGTTGATCAATGACGGACTTCCCGATTACCGGCTTACGCCCTACCAGGAAATGAATCGAGAATACCGCAAACATTTCATCAACACTGCGCTCAACCGGGCTGCTTACTTTTTAGACCAGGGCGGTCATCCTTCATTAAAAACTGCCACCGCTACATTTCTGAACGGAACGAGGGGGTTAAATGCAGGAGAGGATAATATCATCATTACCAGGGGAGGACAAATGGCGATCTATCTTGCAATCACTCTTCTTGTTGAAAAAGGAGAAACAGTGGTGGTAACAGAGCCGAATTATATATTTGCTGATGAAACTTTTAAGAACGCCGGAGCAGTGATTAACCGGATAGCCGTTGATGAAGAAGGGATGATCATTGAAGAGTTTGAAAAAATACTCCAAAGTAAACCTGTAAAAATGCTCTATCTCGCTCCACATCACCACCATCCCACAACGGTAACGATGAGTTCTGAAAGAAGGCTCGGGTTACTCCAACTCATGTCCAAATTTGATTTTTGGGTATTGGAAGATGATTACGACTATGATTATCACCACAGTAACCGGCCTATACTACCGCTTGCTACAAGTTGCCACAACGGCAAAATCATCTATGTAGGATCCTATAGCAAATTACTGGGCCCTTCGGTACGGCTGGGCTTTATGGTCAGCTCCCCCAGGCTTACACAGCGTGCACTACAGTTAAAAAGATTATTCGACCTGAAAGGGGATGTTTTTGGCGAATATGTAATCGCACAAATGATTATGTCAGGCGCGTTGGACCGGCACATACAGCATGTAAACAAAGTCTACGCATCCAGGTGTCATTTGATGTCAACACAGATTACGACATATCTTGGGGATAAAGTTTCCTTTAAGATACCTCAGGGGGGACTGGCCTTATGGGTGAAATTTGATCACTCGTGTGAATTGAAAAAGCTCATCAAGAAGGCGGCAGAAAATGGCTTGCATCTTCTTGGCAATGTCTGCCACAATAAACATTCACGACATAATAATTCGATCAGACTCGGCTTTGCTTCCCTGGAAGAACAAGAGATTACCCAGGCAATCTGTATACTTAGCAAACTGATTACTTAGACCAGCAGCGAACCGTTCGCCCCCTCTTCTAGTCACACTTAAACTGAAAATGCCGCTACGTGTTTCTACAAATGTTCGCCATACGACATTCAGACTGCTGTACTGACAACCCATGAGATTAAGCAGTTACGCGAAATAAAGTATACAATAAGATGCCGGCCCGAAATAAAATGCTGGCCACCAGGTGTTTATAAACAGGCGTTCTTATTGGAACGCTTTGACCGGAAACCTTTACAATTATGCAAGCTGCAACCAGATTATTGCCCACAACTATTTTAACCGGTACAAACATGCGACCTGTTGCCGGCGCAGGATGGATTCAGAGCAGAATGAATGGAATGAGGCATTCAGAACATTGATTCAAAACGTTCAGTCCTACACCGGGGTCAGACTGACAACGGAAGAAACTACCCTGCTTTCTCAAACTGTCAGATTTAAAACGTTGAGAAGAAGGCAGTATCTGCTTCAGGAAGGAGATATTTGCCGGTATCTGACCTTTGTTTCGAGTGGGGCGCTGAACATGTACAATCTTAACGACAGGGGATATGAAGCGATTATAGCTTTTAGTATCGAAAAAAGCTTGATGGTGGACAGGGAGAGTATGGAGCTGCAAACAGCTTCGGTCTACAACATTGAAGCCATAGAAAAAACACAGATCTTCCAGCTTACAACAGGACAATTGGTTACCCTGTCTCAAACCGTCCCGGCCATTGCCGAAATGGTCAGGCTTCAAAACAAACAACTTGCAATCGATACACAAAAACGCATCCGCGCGGCGATAAGCATGACCGCAGAAGAAAGATTTCACGATCTGATCGCATGTAATCCAGAATATATACAGCGATTTTCGCAAAATATGATCGGTTCGTACCTCGGCATTAAAGTAGAAACGCTAAGCCGCTTCAGAAAGCGTTGACCTTATTGATATATGTCAAATACCGAATTGATTTTGTTTCTGATCTGCAAAACTGTTTCTGTTGAAATTCCATCCACAATTTGACCGGATTCAATCTCTCAGATAGATCGAAATCCGATCCGTCGCTGAACTACTGAAATTTGATTATATCATCTCCAGCCTGGCTTCTCCCTTACAGGTAATAATGACTCGTCGTAAGCTAAATAGCCGGCGCTTAATGGCAGATGTCCTCACCCCATAAGCTCTCCATTCAACGAAATCACCTATGTAAAGGCAAGATATTTTTGACGAATGTCGCTATTACAGCATACCCTCTCCATGCAACTTTGTAACGTTCGAACGATAGATCATACAATTTTTAAAAACAAAAAATTATAAAAAACTTCATCAAATTATTCTTGACATTGGTATTGATAAGCCAGATTACATTAAACAAAGCCTTAGCGCAAAACACAAAAACCAATTCCGGAATCCGGTTAAGCGTTGGTCCGGAATCCGGAATTCCTGTCGGGAACATGAATGACCGGTACAATTGGAACCTTGGAGGTTCAGTGCAGGTTGATGTACCGATCAGCGGGAACCCCATATATTTAACAGGGCTTGCAGGCTTCAATAATTTCTTCTCCAAAAACGAACTGACCAATGTCCCGATCTGCAGATAATACCGGTAAAAGCGGGTCTGAAATATTTTCCGCTAAACAATTTTTACATTCAGGGCCAAGCTGGTGCATCCTTCCTTTTATATAAAGCAAAAAACGGTTACGATAATTCGACAGCTTTCAGCTATGCTCCTCAAGTTGGCTATCAGTTTCCCGTAGGCTCGAATTATATTGATGCGGGTGTGAAATGGGAAGGCAATACTAAATTTAAAACGGGAGGGACTTCTAATAATTTCATCGGCTTAAGGTTAGCTTATGGATTCGGTCTTTAAGAACAAACGTCCAAATTGCCGACAAGTGGCCGTATCTAACGGGACGGCCATATTTTAACCTTTTATGTATTGACAAAATAATTGATCGGAATGTGTTTAGGCCGGGAGGCCTGATTTCGGCAATATCTTCTAAAAAGCCGAAAGAGACTTTTCTCCTGCCGGGCGAGGAGTTTGAGGTAATCTGACCGCAATAAATCAGCAATACTCAAATTTAATGATAGGACTAGTTTAAAAGTCATGAAGGCCTCTCAATTAATTTTTAACGCTATGCCATCATTCCAGGAAAGCAAATTACATTAATTTAGTTCAATGAATAAATCACCCAAAATATCTGGTATCAGAACTACGGTCAAATCCCATATCTCCTTTGATGAAAGCCGTTTAGAGACCTTTGGGATCAACAATTTTGATCCGTTCACCACTACAGAAGAATTTATTCCGTTAAGCAATCAAGGTTCCCTGAAAACCGGGCCACCGTTAAGAACAGATTTTTACATCCTGGTACTTTGTTTGAAAGGAGAGTCCCAGAAAAACATTGGCCCATTCACAATTGACGTTAAGCCTCTGACCATTCATTTGGTATCTCCGAAATATATCAGTTCCTATCGTGATAAAACAGACGATCTGGAGCTTTATATGCTACTCTTCAAACTGGAGTTCCTCACCCGGTCATTCATAAAAGAAGAAGTCATTCTGCAGCTGTTGGAAATCTCCCCCGACATAACCCCTATTTATGATCTTAGCGAAGATGCTTTCTATCAGCTAAAAACACTATTTGAACAGATTGACCGGGAATACCGGGAGCGAAAAGCCTATAATCAACAAATAGTAAGGCTCTTGCTGATTCAGTCCCTTTTTGAAATGAGCAGAGCCTGCGAAAAGTGTAAAATTTCTGCGGCAAAACAAGCCAGCAGGCACAGTAAGATCGTAATGGATTTTAAAAAACATGTTGACCGCTATTTTTTGGAGAAGCGCAGCGTTCAGGAATATGCTCAAATATTACATATCTCCCCTAAGTACCTCCTTGAAGTTGTGAAAAAGGAAACCGGACAAACTGCTTTAAACATCATCCATAGCCGTATTTATCTCGAAGCTCAATTCCTCCTGAGCCAGTCACAAAAAAGCATAAAGGAAATCGCGCTGGGGTTGGGGTTCGATACAAGCTCCCACTTCAGTCGATTCTTCAGACAATTTGAAGGCAAAACGCCGTTACAATACCAGCAACAACTGTAAAATTGGTTCTATTTACCGAAATATAGGGACTATTCCCGCTCGCTATAACCGGAACTTTGGCGTGTTCAATAAAACGAATAACACTAATATTCATAGGTCATGGAAAGCAAATATAATAGAATAGTACCCCATTCATATTGTGCCAGCTTGTTTCAGCAAATACAGACTGAAAGAGACTCACATCGAACCCGCAAATTGTCTCTCAATCGGTTAATCCGAAAAAATGGTTTTCGCTTCAGGGTTTACATCGGTATTCCACCTTCAGTTAATAACACGAGATTAACGTGTTGTTTTGCGTTAAAAGCGGTCATAACAAAGCTTACCGGAGGGTACCGCTTTGTTAAAAAGCTGCGATATTTTCTGGTACACACTCCGATTAATTCCCTCTGCTGAACATTTTAAATCCTGCCCGCCACCATCAACCACTAAATATCATTTCGATGTACTGTGTAAAGCTAAATAACAACGAGATTCATTGCCCGGATGTAAATTCAGAAAGTCATTGCCTTGCCCGACGCTCTCTTGGCAGGGAAAAGCAGCTTGCTATATTTTTCCTTGATATCAGGAACTACACGAAGTTAATGGATACATACGCTCATTACGATGTCCTTTTTATCGCCAGAATTCTTTTGGAAAGCTTTTGTAAAACGATCATTTCACTAGGCGGCAAAATTATTGAAGTAAGCGGCGATAACATTTACGCAGTCTTTGGAATCAACTCTGATCTTCGGTCAGCGGTGAGGTCTTCTTTAAAAGCCGCAAGAGCTGTACTCGCCCAACTCAAGGAATTCAACCAGGAACATATTTTTCCCTATTGCAATTCAATCCTGGAAATAGGCATCGGACTGCACCAGTGAAATGTTATCGTAGGCAGGACTAAAATTTTGGGGAGATCACAACTGACCGTCATGGGCCTTCCGGTAAATATAGCGTCACGTATTCAGGGAGAAACAAAAATACTCAACAATAATTTGTTGGTTTCCGAGGAGGCCTTCTCCATGCTTGCTGATGAGGATTTAACTCATGAGTCGTTTTCCGTTATGCTCAGGGGGGTGTCCAATCCGGTAAAATTACATCTTTTGGGTAACCCTTACGAAAAAGCCCCGCCCGTAGCCCCGGCTGAAGATCAGCTACCATATCATATGGCCGTGGCAGGTTAATAATCCACAAAAATTCACCATATACAAATTCAAATGATACATGAAAAAGATCCTTCATATCATTTCAAGCCCGCGAGGCAATTCATCATTTAGTATCAAACTAGGCGAAGCTATAGTTAACAAAATCCAGGAGACTTACCCAGGGAGCACCATACGTAATTATGACCTCATTTCAAAAAATTTCCCGCATCTGGAGGAACATCACGTAACCTCATTTTATACTCCGGCCGATCAGAGAAGCCCGGAAGCTATTCAGGCGTTGTTCCATTCTGACGATGCGATCGGGGAAATCAGGAGTGCAGATATCATTGTCATCGGAGCTCCGCTGTACAACTTTGGGATCCATTCATCATTAAAGGCCTGGATCGACCATATCACGAGGATCGGAGAAACCTTCAATTATACTGAAAATGGCCCCGAAGGCCTTGTTAAAGGAAAGAAAGTCTATATCGCTATGTCTTCCGGCGGAATCTATTCGGATGGGGATGCAAAGCGTTTTGATTTCGTTACACCTTACCTAACGACGATCTTAGGATTTTTAGGGATGACGGATGTGACGACATTCAGGGTAGAAGGAACCGGTCTGGCTGAATTTAAAGACAATGCAGTCGAAAAAGGTATTGCCTCAATAACCCTGGATTAAACAAAAAAAATTTTAATTTTCAGAGTTCAGCAATAGTATGAGGTCGCTTGTTTTACAAGGTGGCCTTTTGTATCAGGTAAGGCACAGGTTATTCTCCCGGTAGCTTCTGAAAACAATGGCTCGCATTCGGCCACGTTCCCATTGTGTTCGGAAGAATCAGCTGTACATGATTAATTATTGTCTACACTTTATATCGCTACTGATCGGGTTTTCTACGTTATTTCGAAGTACAACCAAAGCAAAAAACGATAAAACAGCTGTTAAACAGACACTTGAAAAACAGGAACATTCCTTGCTTTTGCAAAAACACATTGATGAAAAAATTGTCCTGGACTACTCAACAAACCAAAATTGGACCACCGGGCAAAGTATCGAAGCACAATCAGATTTATTTTTGTAAAAAAAACATATGAAAACAGTAAATCAAATTTTGGTTGACGGAAAACTGATTCAACCGATCGGCAGTGAAACGATGCCTTTATATAACCCATCAACAGCCGAAATTATCGGCGAAGTTAGGCTGGGAAACGAACAGGATGTAGAACTTGGAGTGCGGGCTGCAAAAAAAGCGTTCAAAAAACATGCGGTCCGCTCTGTTGAAGCGCGTTCTGAAATACTACAGAAATTGCACGATGCCGTTCTGAACCGGGAAGATGAATTGAGTGAAGCAGCGATACTGGAATATGGGTCCCCGGTAACGGCAACCAGGGGCAGGACAAAACTGGCCGCCCAGTTCTTTCTCGACGCCAAAAATGCTTTAGAAGAAATTAAATTTGAAACACTTTTCGACAAAGCAGCTGTCATCAAGGAACCACTTGGCGTTGTTGCTGCAATAACACCATGGAACGCTGATTATATACACATCTGCGGCAAGATCGCACCTGCGCTGGCTGCCGGATGCACCATTGTCATAAAACCAAGTGAATTTAATGCCATCGAGACTCAGCTTTTGGCTGAATGCTTTATAAGTGCGGACATTCCCGCAGGTCTGATAAATATCATAAACGGAACCGGGGCCGTCGTGGGTTCTGCACTAACAAGGCACCCGGATGTCTCGATGATCTCATTTACCGGCTCGACACAAACAGGGAGAGCCATTGGCAAGATAGCTGCGGATACCATGAAAAGGACAATTTTAGAACTTGGCGGAAAATCTCCAAACATCCTTCTGGATGATTGCGATTTTGAATCCGCTATACCCCGAGCTATAGCAATCTCGTTCAGCAATAGCGGGCAGGCCTGCCATGCAGGCACACGCCTGATTGTACCTGCGCACAGGCTTGAATTGGTTTCAAAATTACTGACGCAGACTGTAGCGGGAATAAAAACAGGTCATTTAAATGATCCGAGCTCTTCAATCGGTCCTATGGTCAACGCCCAGCAGTTTGACCGTGTACAGTCCTATATACAAAAAGGCATCGATGAAGGAGCAAAATTACTTATTGGAGGGCTGGGACATCCTGATGGCCTGGATGGTTTTTACGTGAAGCCCACCGTTTTCACAAATGTCACTCCAGATATGGTTATCGCACGGGAGGAAATCTTCGGCCCGGTATTATCAGTGATCAGCTATCGTACTGAAGAAGAAGCAATTTCTATTGCTAATGATTCGATCTACGGACTTTCAGCTTACATAAGCTCAGGAGATGTTGCAAGAGCCCAAAAACTATCAAGGCAAATTGAATCCGGCCGCGTGATCATTAATGGGATTATCAATACAGAAACCAGGACACCTTTCGGGGGATTCAAACAATCCGGTATCGGGCGCACTGGCTGGAGTTATGGCATAGAAATGCACCTCGAACCTAAAGTTATTGCCTGGAGTTGATACTTTATTGAATTACTGAATATTTATAACATGAATGGAAAATTACAGGCAATCAAAGCTCATTACAGCACGAAATCAGTAACAGGGGAAAGCTTCATCAGCGACCATATGTTTGCGTTCCAGACGGCCGGGACGCTAAAGGTTGTTGATGGGGCCTTAACCTCATTATTTAAAGCGGGCGACTTCAGGCTTGGTATAAGGAACAGCCTGGCACGTTTTGTAAAAATCCCCGTGAACGGCGATTACGGATCCGTAACGCTGACGTTTTCAAGAGAATTTCTTCAGGAATTTGCATCTGAGCGTCAGATCAGCATTTTACCAGTCAGGCAAAAAAAGCCGCCGGTTCTGAAGCTTAAAGACCACCGTTTCTACCGCGCTTTCATATCTTCTGTTCAGCTATATTTCCCGTTTCCTAGCGGCGATGATGACTCTTTGGTTAAACTTAAGCTGGAGGAAATTTTGGTTATTCTCTTAAAAGTACAACCAGAATTAAAAAATATTCTGTTTGATTTTACTGAACCGTCCAAAATTGATCTTAAAGCCTATATGGAACAGAACTTCAGGTACAATCTAAAAATATCACGATATGCATATTTAACAGGGCGGAGCCTCTCGGCATTCAAACGTGACTTTGAAAAAACATTTCACTATTCCCCTTCTAAATGGCTAGTCAGGAAAAGATTGGATGAAGCTTATTTTATGATTCATGAAAAAAAAATGAAGCCGCTTGATGTATTTATGGAAGTTGGATTCCAGGATCTCTCACATTTTTCATACGCCTTCAAAAAACAGTTCGGAATATCCCCATCACACGTGCGGCACAAGTCAACATAAATTATAATTATCCTATTGAAAAATTCCCGCGCCGCAGGTTCTGTCAAAGATGATAAAATAAACTAAATACTTAAAAATGAAGCCATAGCGAACACCGAAGAAGATTTGTAATGAAGCTTTGTATTCCATCGCGTAGCGGTTTCCGAATAATTTCCGGGCCGGGGTCTGGAAGGTTGAAATTCAATATTGACAAAAAGCACAAAATATCATTGACTTTTATCATTAGTAATTTCTTATCATATACAGGTCAAACAGTTCCTTAAGTCGGAAAACCAATAATTACATCCCCATCCGGTTTTATTATCAAACACTCTGAGGCCTAATGACGGAGTTTATGCATCATGAGATTCATGCCGGCTGGTATAATTCCGAACATTTCAATTTTCACTGCTTGTAGGCAGCATGGACCAAAACAGTCTATTTCGTCAAAACCAACATATCTGGCGATATATGATAGGATACAGAAATTCAATTTAAGTCTAAAACGCTGACTATCAGAAAATTAACAAACAGGCATCATCATTGATCAAATCGCGTATATTTTAACCTTTAATTTACAATTCAATGAAAAACAAAACGAACGCGCTTCTAAAAAATGCCAGACGTCCTATTTTACTAATTGCATTGACCATTGCGGGGTCTTTCGCGACACAGGCTCAGGTAGCGGATTATTCAACGGATGAGCACCTTAGCCCCGAGGTACGAACATTTCTCAAGGCCCTTAATAATGGGGGACCTGCGGTAGAAAGCTTAAAGCCGGCAGAAGCACAAAAAGTCCTGGTAGATGCTCAAGCCGGGGTAAAAGTTGATTATTCGGGGATAACCGAATCTGAAAAAACGATCAAAACGGATGGGTTTACTATAAAATTGAATATTGTTCGCCCTTCAGGTGCCAAGGGAACCTTGCCGGCCTTCATTTTTATTCATGGCGGCGGTTGGGTTCTGGGCGATTATCCTACTCATAAACGGATGGTCCGTGATCTCGCCGTAGGATCAGGTGCCGCCGGCATTTTTGTTAATTATACCCGTACCCCCGAAGCACAGTATCCGGTGGCTATTAACGAGATCTATGCAGCCCTTAAATGGGTATCTGAACATGGAGCAGAAATTCATGTAGACGGGAAACGGATTGGAGTAATTGGAAATAGTGTAGGGGGAAATATGACAGCGGTAATGTCACTGATGGCAAAAGAGCGGAAGGGACCTGAGATCAAAGTCGCCGTTATGATGTGGCCGATAGTGGATGCCGGATTCGACACCGAATCTTACCGGCTATTTGGCCAAGATCGTTTTTTGACAACTCCTCTAATGAAATGGATGTATGACATGTACATCCCACAACCCGAAAAGCGCAAGGAAATCTACGCATCTCCGCTGCAAGCCAGTATCGAACAGTTAAGAGGGTTGCCGCCTACGTTAATACAAACTGCAGAAAATGATATTCTTCGTGACGAGGGTGAAGCTTACGGCCGAAAACTTCTGGAAGCTGGTGTTAAGGCTACGACAGTAAGATACAATGGCGTGATACACGATTTCGGCCTGCTCAATGGACTGGCTACGATTCCACAAACGGAGGCTTTGTTTGTCCAGGCTTCTGCTGAGCTAAAGAAGTATCTCTTTAAATAAAAAGCAGGTTTAACCAGAAAGCCCGAATCATCTTGTGCGTTCGGGCTTTCTTTTTTTTCCGCCGCTAAACACTTAGACAATACTTCCGGTTAGAATTTCAAGAAAATCGTTCTATTTCATTTTAATTTTATGCCTAAATTAGAATTAAATTGATGAGTTTGTAATCAGCACCGACCTTAATGTCCATTCAGACCCTACCTTACAGCAATCTGCTAACAATTGACAGAACCTCAGATACGCCGGTGTTCAGACAGCTAGCGAATGGTTTAATGACACTGATCAGAAACGGCAAAATTCAACCCGGACATCAACTACCTCCCAGCCGTGAGATGTCTGCTATGATAGGACTTAATCGTACTACAATCATTGCTGCATATGATGAGTTAAAAGCCCAGGGATGGCTGGAAGTAAACGGAAAAAAAGGGGTGTTCGTTGCCGGGCATTTGCCGGTCGTCACCCCAAAGTCTTTCAAAACTGAAGCCCGGTCAGCTTCTACTGCTCCCGATGAAACGAATTTTCAAAAAAAAAATCATTTTAACCGGCCTCCTTTCCGGGAGGTCAAACCATTTCAATTATTGATCAATGATGGTTATCCAGATCCACGGATAGCTCCACTTAATTCGATAGCCAATCGTTATAAAACATTATTGGACAAAGCGGCTTTACACGGCCCGTTAATGACCGGCCACGCTGCGGGTAGTCTGTCGTTAAGAATGGAACTGGCTGAATTCTTATCAAGAACGAGAGCTTTGAATATCAAAAGTGAGCATGTACTGGTCACACAAGGCGCTCAGTTAGCGATCTATATCGCGGCCAACCTATTATTGAAACCTGGCAGCTCAGTTATTGTAGCGGATATGAATTATATCCTAGCGGATATGCTGTTTGAACAATTAGGGGCCACATTAATCAAAGTGAAGGTGGACGAACATGGCATTGATGTAGACGAGATCGAAGAGGTTTGTCGAAAGTCCAGGCCGGATCTATTATATATTATTCCGCATCACCATCACCCGACGACCGTGACGCTAAGTGCGGAAAGGAGGATGAAATTATTGGCTATCATCCGAAGGTATCAACTGCCGGTGATCGAAGATGATTACGACTATGATTTTCACTATAATAATGGTCCGACCTTGCCCCTTGCAAGTGCAGACCACAACGGCTATGTACTTTATGTTGGCTCCATTTCTAAAACATTAGCACCTTCTGTCCGCCTAGGTTATCTCATAGGCAGCACGGACTTTATCATTAAAGCTACACGGCTTAAGCAATTGGTATCGATACGTAGCGATGTATTATTCGAAGAGTCCGTAGCGCAATTGTTTAATACCGGCGAAATGCAGCGCCATCTGCGGAAGTCGGTCAAGTTATACATGCAGCGGCGCAACCGGTTTTGCGAACTTTTAAAGGCGGTTCTCGGAGATCTCGTACAATTTACCAATCCCGAGGGCGGCATGGCCGTCTGGATTGTCTTTCCGGATAATTATTCCGTAAGTGAACTGGCGATGAGATTGTACGCTAAAGGGATTCATATGAATGACGGCAGTATTTATCCTTACTCAACTACCATTAACGGTACCAGAGTAGGATTTGCATCATTGAATGATTCGGAGATGGACATGTTCGCGCAGGCGCTTGTTCAAGTTAAATAACCGAAGGCAGGTCTTTACCGGACCTGACTTCGGCTCATTTTGACCAATATTAATTTGCTTTAAGCCAGTCATCAAAAAGGATCGAACCGGCCCGAAACTCACCAAGCGGAACCAACAGATTTTTTGGGATGTCAAAAAACATATATTTGTCCTCATCGTTCGGAATAAGAACCTTGCTGTCACCTTTATGAGTAAGATATCTTTGGACAAAATCCGTCATTGACGCACGTTCAGCACCAGCGATCTCCACAGTTCCGTTTTTAGGTTTTTCCAAGGCCAGCTTTACGACGAGATCTACGACATCGGCAGCAGCGATCGGCTGGTACTCAACGGTAGAAATATTCACTTCCGTGTCGTTACCCTGAACCGCAATTAAAGTCGTGATATGCTCATGAAACTGGGTAGAACGAATAATCGTGTAAGGGATCCCGGAACTTTTGATGTTATCTTCTTGTTCTTTCTTAGCTTTGAGGTATCCAATATAGGTAGCGCGGTCTGTCCCTACGATCGACAGTACTAGGTGGTGTTTAACGTCTGCTTTCTTTTCCAACGCGGCAAGATTCTTTCCTGCGGCCCTAAAGAAATTCAATGCCGTTTCATCATCCGGCGACGAAGAATTGGACAGGTCTATAACCACATCCGTACCATCCAGCGCCTGTTCCAGGCCCTCGCCAGAAACAACGTCGATACCTTTTGAGGGTGATCCAATGATCACTTCATGACCTGCTTCAGTCAATTTTCTGCTGACGTCCTTGCCAATCAGTCCGGTCCCTCCAACTACTAAAATTTTCATAAGTGCTATAACTTTTTATTATCTCAATTAGCGATCACGATGTACTCCTTTGATCAAGATTTTCGGTCTGAATGAGAACATTACAATAGCGATCGCTTTATTTAAGCAAAATAAAGGATCCTGTGGATAAAGGTAATCATCCAAGCTTCAAAAACATGGCCATCCAGAAGGAAACCATAACTGGTAATCTGTGGACGGCCGGGAATTACTTTTGATGAAAACTTATTCCTGTTATTTGGCAAGTAACCTAAATTCAATCACAATCATGAAATAATCTTATCGACAGTTTAAACGAATCCCGTTTTCAGAAATTCAAAAAAAACGCCATATTCTTGCTATATTTCATTCAAATTGTCATTAAAAGGAGTTTTTAGTATTTTAGCTTTATAAGGCCGCCGCCAATATTTTAATACCCCTATACGGCCTTACATCTACCTTAGGGCCGCCTGCAAGACGGGCTTTTTTTAGTGCAACGCCGAAATCCTTATAATTTAATAACGTTTGTATATCAGGTTATTTTAATAGGGGTATTAAATAGCCAATTGTGGCCATGCTTTTACAAAGCATGGCTTCTTCATAGCTTCTTCTGGGCACAAACCGGCTTAATGGTGGATATTCCGGAAGACATGACTAGGCCATTCCGTGCGCATTGGAGCTCCAGGTTGTGTAAGCATTTAAGAAAATCGCAATTGGTAATCAAAAAATCTACGATGGTCAAAATGTTACGGAATTAGCTGTTTGCTAATCCGTGACAGGGTGGTCAATGACTCCGGAATGTCCAATCAGGTGTCTCGTCCTGGTTTTACTTGTCGTTTTTGAATAGTAATACTGGAATCAGTTTACACCGATATTCCCTAGTCCTGATTTTACTTTACAAGGGTACGCTTTTTATTTTCTTAATAGCTGAAAGCTTTCCCCTTATTGTTATTATTGACGTGTTAGGATGTGGGAAACTCCTTCAGTTTTCCATATCCTAATGCGTTTTTCTTTTTTTGCTTCTTTTTTTCTTTTTGCCCACACGCTCTCAAGTGTTGATAACCTGATTTTCCTCCTTTCCTTTTTTAGGGCGCGAATATCCCTTCCAACGCTTTTGAATTTCACCAGACATGCCATGTGCTTGGTCCGGCGTATGGTAATTCAAGCTTGCATGAGGGCGCCGCTCGTTGTAATGGCCAATGATCACTGCGATACTTTTCTTTGCCTCCTTGTGGTTCTGATAAACCTTTTTAGGAAAGAATTCATTCTTGATAATCCCATTAACGCGCTCGGCAAGCGCATTTTCATAGGGGCTTCCACTTTGGGTCATACTGATCGCGATCCTATCCTCGTTTAACAGGGCTGTATAATTCTGAGAGCAATATTGTATTCCACGGTCAGAATGATGGATCAGGATAAATGGAGATATCCGTTTTCTACTGTCTAATGCCATCTCCAGGGCTGCAATGCAGCCAATTGCTTCCAGACTGGGATGCAGGGCATATCCAACGATCTTTCTGGAATAAGCGTCTGTGATCAGACTCAGGTAACTGAAGCCTTCCAGTGTACGTATATAGGTGATGTCGCTCACCCAGAGCTGCTCAGGTGCTGACAAGGATAGATGCGCAATCAGGTTAGGATACTTTCTTAGCCAGTGATGGGAGTCTGTTGTTTTAACTATGCGCCTTCTCCTGCGGATCAATAGTCCATGAAAGCGTAATAGGTCATACAGCAAGTCCCGCCCCATCTTTATCTCATGTTTTTCCATCTCCGGAATGAGCAGATGCAATAGTTTTCTGGTTCCCAGCATAGGAACAGCAGCACGGAACTCGCCCACCAGTGTCAACACAACCATATGTGCTATACTCGTCCTTGCCGCATTATGATGAGCTAAGTAATAAGCCTGACGGCTGACACCAAACAGTGCACAAATAGCTACCAGGGTATATTCTGGTCGCTTTTGCCGCATTCTTAAGACCGTTTGGTACCACGCTTTTTTCGGATCTTGATATGAAGGTCACTTTCCGCTACTTCGATCATTGTTTCCAAAGCAAGATTCTTCAATTGGGATAGTTCTAATGCTTTGGTAAGCTCATGTATTTTCTTGATGAGTAACCTTGATTCCTGACTTTGGGTCATCCCTGGAAGCGCTGAAGAGTTGTCTGCATTTAGCAAAGTAGTCAAATTAAGCTTACCAGCCCATGCTTTTATCGTGTTTCTTGGAACCCGATATTTTCGACTTGCCCCCAGGCAACTGATCATCCCGGTTTTATCTCTTCAACGATCTTAATTTTAGTTTTTTCTTCGACCTTGTCAAATGGCTTACGTCTCACGACAGCCGCTACTTTCTTTTTCTTCCCTGGAATTGCTTTCATTTTCTTGTCTTTAGTGACAAGCTATATCAGGACAAGACACATCCTTGGTGATAAACCCCAGTTCTACTTTACTAAAGACTTTTAAAAATTTTCTTCTTGAAGACTCCTTGAGTTATGCAAGAAAGGCTTCAGCCTCCTCCGTAATTTCTACTTCATACTTTTTCATTAATATTATAAATTTATAATTTACAAAGACCAGCAAAGGTTTCCACATTTGGAAACTTTTGCTAAATTAATTTTAATGATTATTAGGCATTGTGGATATTCCGGGGCTGTTGATCAACGTGTTCCAGAAAAGACCCAAATTAACAAGTGTCGCACTTGTTAAATGAACCTGATACGGTTCAATATGTAGATTTCGGGAGTTCCAACTGGGCTAAACACGAACAGCTTGATGCAAATGTTACAAGTTTTCTGCTCCTATTTGTACTGGGGTTCAAGCCCAGTACAGTACTAAAAGCAAGCGACCAGCCTGGGCAGAGTTCCATCTTATTGCTCGGGAATTTTAATACTGTAACAAATTCGCGAAGGGCTTTCTATTCATTTATTGCATTCAACCAAGAACAAAGGTTTCTTCCAGCCAATTTTGACATGCAAGATTAAAGGCCTTCGGTTGCTCAATCCACGGCATATGCCCGCTTTCCTTAATAATCACCAACTTTGAGGAGGAAATGTTTTCATGTATACGCTGCGCCTGTGAGATCGGGTCACACATAAAATCATCTTCGCCTGAGATGATAAGTGTCGGAACGGTGATATGATGAAGTTCGGGCAGTAGATTTTTGGTTTGAAAAGCTGCCTCCTGTGTGTACTTTAGTACATCGTCATTACATTCCATTTTATTAAAGGCTTCTTTTGCAAGTTCCGGCCTGTAAAAATAAAAACCTCCCGTAACGTCAATGATTTGCTTAATAGTCATTTGAGCTTTAGCCGGACTTCTCATGAGTTCACTGGCACGGTTATAGTATTCAGGATGACTTGTATAATACGGCTCATTTTTTTTCTTAGCAATTCTCCGGGACATTTCAGCAAACCTTAACTCATCTTGTGCCGCTATAGCATCAATAGCAATGATGCCATACAAGCGTTCATCGCAGGCGATACCATAAGCTAAAGCTTGGTGTCCAGCGCCGGAGTGCCCTGCCACAAATATTTTCGGTTGCTTTAAGAATTTGCGCAGTGCTTCTATATCTGCTATAAAGTTTTCCAAACTGTATAGGGAGGGATCTTTCGGACCCGTAGATTTTCCGCTATGCCGCGTGTCGAAATAGACCACTGTGCAAAAATCTTCAAGAGCGGTTAGAGGCATCATATAATCTACTGACGGCCCCCAACCTGGTGAAGGAATAAGCGCTACCGGACCATTACCCCGAATATAACAGTGCATGGTAAAGCCATTAATGTAAAAAAAATGTTCACCTTGTTCTAATGCGGGTGACGAACTGTCAATTGTAAGCTTCATATAAAATGTGTTATTCTAACTAGGAATGATTAAGTACAATGTTAAATATTGGGGGTAATGCCCTATATCCCCTAAATAGGGGATATAGGCTGTTAAAAGCAAACGAACCGTGAATCCCGTTACGGTCGCTTTTCAACTATATTATTTATAGTGTTCTTAAGATCCGTTTTACGTTACCACCTAATTCATACCAGTTGTGCCAGGTGCGATGTTTTGAAGCCTTTCAGCTCTTGCATTTTATTATTTTGAATTTTATTAACCCAATTTGCATCCGCGATCATAGGTTGATGCACATTTTGACATACTTAGAAAGTCTCTGACTAGGGTCACGGCTCCAAAGGAGCACCATTACGGTTTACTGTAATTAATTATAAAATGCATCGTGAGCATCGCATCTTGGAATAAATGATGCAATTCATTTACACTTAATCAGGATAAACTTCGCGTAAAATGACCAGGTGGCCCCTAATAATCTACATAAAATCACTCCAAGATGAAGCAAACGGCGATTCGTAAGGTTAGTGAGATTCACGGGATAGCGAAGGGTTCACTTTTAATAACAAAACCAATCAGGCCGTCGAACACAGCCGCTTGGTATACTAAATTTACATTAATTGACCGAGAATTTTTCAGCGTAAGAGATAGTTCGTCTGTAACAAGTCATTGATCCTCTACCGTTTTCCGAGGATATATACGCGCCGGTCGTGCTTTTCAATGAAACTGTACCGTCAGGGTTTTGGACCCAGTCAAATCTTTCCGAATCTGTAATAGCATTTTTATTGCATCGTATCGATGCAGTGCCATTTTCAGATGAGACATATTTGCCTTTATTCATCAGCGCTATTTTTCCATTGCCCGCGTCAACAACTGTATATTTTTCCCATCCTGATACACCAGGGCGGTTGCAGGTCATCGGAGCCTGTCCGTTTTCACTGGATGCGTAGGCTTTGTTATTACCTTTAAAGCTGACTATTGAGCCAATCGGTGCATTACTGACAACGGCTACCTGGGCAATCACCGCTTTAAAAACAGGGTGATTAAGCACTGTATTAAGAATAATTAAATGACCATTATTGTTTACATGAATCCCATCTCCATATGCCAGAGACTTCTGGATAGTCAGTGACGAGGTACTTAGGAAGCTGAAATAGTCGTCAGATTTGACACCGTAGATAGCCTTGATTTGCGTGCTGACATCTCTCAACTTTTGCCTGCGTGCGGAGTCTGTAAAATCACGCGGTTGAGTACCAAATACCATATAATTAATTTTGGCGGAATCCAATAAATGTACCATCACGGCAAAATTACTAAGCACCTCGCTGCCAGCGAAACCCTCGGCAATATCATTACTTGGATACGTGATCATAACCAGGTCCGGACGATAAGATAGTGCTTTTGTAATGTTCCTGGCAGTGTCCGGGCCGGGTCTGCCTGTTTTTTTGAAACCTGTAGGCACCCCTTGGTAACTGGTTAATCCTCCCTTTGCCAGGTTTATATAATTAATTGGACGAGGATTGTTCGCAGTACGCAATCGTAAACGGTTTACCCAAGATGAGTCAATTGGTGTGGCACCCATTCCAGCGGCCGTCGACGCACCTATGATCACGATAGTAACCGGGCGAGGTGAGGACGCGAATTGTTTGTTTGATACAGAAAGGCTTTTTATGTTGCCTTCGATAGGTTGCTCTTGTGCTGCCTTTTTACAGCCGAAGGTGGCCACTGCAAACAGTGTGGCCAGAATGAGAGATTTGTTTTTCATAGTTAAATTTTATACTGTAAACATATCACCGACATGCCGGTCCTAAAATTCCTAACACTTCAAATAACCCGCAATGAACATTTGGTAAAAAAACGAATTGACCGTTTATTCACGGGGCTTTGTAATGATTGGTCAGCACACCTATCTTATTATTTATGAAAAAAATCTACCTTTTTTGCCTGAGCTTGCTTGGGGCACCAGCGGGAAGTTTTGCACAAAGCCCCGTTATGGTCGGTTCAGGAAGCTATGCATCCTTTCCACCGGCTCGAGTCGACACTGTTGTTGTCGCCTATTTTATGGATAGGAGGCCATTCATGTAGCTGATGACAACAAGAGCGTTCCCATTCCTACAAACGACCGGTGGACCGACTTAGTCGCTAGTGGCACCAAAACTGGTGCCTTATGGTCACATCCGATAGTGGTTGCCCCTTCAAATGCAGGCATTAATGTTCAATTTCCCAATAAGCTTGTCGCTAGTGGGGGAGGCTTGAACATGACTTATGGCGGCGGGATATATGTAAATACCGGTTTTAAAGCGGTAGATGCCGTAGCGAAAAACTGGTCAGATTGGCACGTGACAATGTCTGTTGTTTACAGTAGCAGGACGCGGAGCATGAAGGTGATATGCGGCATGGTGTGCCCTAAGTGGATCGAGACGCACGGCATAACTCCAACTTTCAGTTACGATCAGGATGCGGCGTATGTATCCTGACGGCACGACAGTGGGGTTTCCGACAAACAGGTCTTTTATAATTCAAAACGAGTTCTCTAACCTTTTTCGGGGATATGATCGTGGAATTTTACAGCCTTAATTTGCACAATACAGAAAAAAATAACATGAAAAACAAATTAATCAAATCCAGTTCTATTCTTGTTCTTGCTTTGGTGATTGGCCTTACATCTTGTTCAAAAGATAACAACACGCCTTACGTCCCTCAGCCGTCGGCGTCAAATGCGTCTATTCAGTTAGCAAACAATGATAAGTTTGGCAGCATTTTGACTGATAAAAATGGACGTACCTTGTACAGCTTTGCTGTTGATGCTGCCGATAATTCAAATTGCAACGGAAACTGTTCAATTACATGGCCTGTCTTTTTTGACGCAAATCTAACACTGGGAACTGGTCTTAAACAATCTGATTTCGGTGTCATCACTCGCGACGATAACAGCAAACAAATTACATACAAGGGATGGCCTCTCTATTACTATTCTGGCGATGGCAAAGCAGGCGATATTAACGGCGACGGAGTTGGTAAGACTTGGTTTGTTTCAAAACCGGATTATACGGTGATGCTGGCTAATCAGCAGTTAGTTGGTGCCGATGGCGTATCATACGACAGCCACTACAAGCCAGGTAAAGAAGTCGTCCAATACATTACAGATGATTATGGCAGAACACTATATAGCTTTATATTAGATAAGGCAAATACGAACAATTTTACAAAAGCAGATTTCAGCAACGATCATGTTTGGCCTATAGATCAGGTATCAAAGATATTAAACGTTCCATCAATTTTAGATAAATCAAAATTCGGATCGATAAACGTATTTGGCAAGCCACAATTGACGTTTAACGGCTGGCCTATGTATTTTTATGAAGACGATAATGGCATCAAGGGAAACAACAAGGGGGTAAGTGATGGACCGGGTGCCTGGCCGGTTGAAAATGCGACAACTATCGCGGCCCCGGCTAATTGATTTGAATCAACTAAGTATAATACAGGTAAGCAATGCTTACCTGTATTATTAAATCGAATCTAAATTTATCACAATTCAAATCCGCAGGAGTACATTATCAAAGCCTGTCGATAAAGTATACCTGCCTGTGCTAAGCAAATTCATCAATCGTATCTGAATTCCTGTTGGGATCTGGATAAATGAGATGTTGCTTTAGCAGATAAGTCACATCAACTTTCATTTTTCATCATTTTAGTAGCATTATGTCGGCTCTCCAAGAGGGCTTCTTGAATTAATAATACCTTTTGTATACAATGCTTAAGCCGATTTTACAAGTTGATTTATTTCACAATTTCTATGCAGCATAAATGCAATGACTGGGTTGGTCGGCAAATATTTTCATGGCAGCGTTGAACATTACGACCTGATTCGGCGAAAAGGAAGATGCTGCACCTGCACCGTGTTCATTTGGAACTGACGGCATGCTGAGCAAGGATGCTATTGGTATACTCCCTGAAAGTGATTGGTTTTCTGTTTATTAATCGCTCTAAGTCATTTGATTGACCTTCAAATTCACCTTCATCGATTGCCACTACCCAGCTTTTGAGGAACTCGGCCACATGACGAGGAACTCCTTTATTAATAAGCTTATCGACATATTCCTCTGCGGAAATAGAAGTAAAAGAGATGTTTTTTTCGGTAACTTCAGTAATGATCTTTGCAATGTCAGAAAAGGAAAGAGACTCGCTACCACTCAGAATGTAGGTTTTTTTCTCATGTCCAGGCGTCGACAGTATAACCGCATGCGCTTCTGCCAAATCATTTCTTGTCGCGGGTGCCATTTTTCCGTTGTTGGCAGGAACCTTTATGCCATTTCGATAAGGATCGGAATCGTAATAAATCGATAAGATGTCCGTAAATGGGGGATGGTATAAAATGGTATAATCAAGTCCTGAAGATTTAAGTACCTGCTCTGTAAAAAGATCCGATTCGGTAATTTCCGGCATAATCCTTTCTGACCCTTCCTTACGAATAATGGACATGTATACCACGTGTCTGACACCAGCCTGGCGTGCAGCTGTAATTGCATTAAAATGCTGGGTGTTACGGTCTGAGAATGCTGTCGCGCTTGTAAGCATAACTTTGTCAACTCCTTCAAACGCTTCAAGAAGTGAATTGTAATCAGAATAATCACCCAAGCGCACCTCGATACCTTTGGCCAGCAATTCTGCGGATTTTTCCTTGTTTCGAGATAGCCCGACGATTTGGCTTGCGGGTACGCCCTTTTCCAACAAATGTTCAACTGTGCGTTTTCCGATTACGCCTGTTACACCTGTAACTAATATCTTTTTCATCATTTTATCTTTTAATTTGTTTTATTCTGCATCAAAATATTTAAATGTCAATTGTTAATAGTAAATATCAAGATCTTGCCTTTGCATTATATCTGTATAGACATCGTTCGTAATTAAGTTATATAAACCATTTATTGCGAGTAGGTTACGATGAATTAAGCGTTTAAATCTTCCCCCCTTTTTCAATAAGATCCTCAGGTCAGACGTATTTTTTAAGCTCTTGTCTGTACTCATCTTAAGATCAAAAAGGTGCCTGATTCAACTTTGCAATGGCTGCTTTGGGGTCCGAAAGGTAGTCGGCGTGTTGCTTGCCGGCATCCCCGATGTATAATTCATAACGATCTTCTTGCAGTCCATTATAAATATTCCTGGCTACGACCATTGGCGAAAGACAATTTTGGTTACTGCTAACTTCCTTAATAGCGTTTGTAGGGATCTGCGAAGGTAATACCTCGAAAACTTTTATCCGCGTACCAGATGACAATGTTAAACGCAAAGCCACCGAATGTGAATGCAATGCTGCTTTAGAGTCTGAATAAGTCGGCAAAACTATCATGGGATGAAATGCCACATTAGCAGTAATATTGACTATTGCTGCTTGCTCTTGCTTTTTGAGCAATGGCATCAGGGATTCGGCTAGCCTGACAGGGGCAAAGTAGTTCGTTTCAAATTCGGCCCTCGCTTTGTCAACCGCATTGGCTCGTTCACCAAGTTTGTAGGTGAAGCTTAAACCAGCATTATTCACTAATATGCTCAGGTCTTTGTAAAAATATTCCAATTTCGCAACCAGATTTTTTACTGAAGCTGAATCGGTCAAATCACAGACTATATAATTAATGCCCAAATCATTCGCAGCTTTGTTAAGGTTTTCGGCGTCACGGCCGCATATAACAACCCTGTTGCCTTTTTCACTGAATAACTTAGCGATCTCATAACCAATTCCTGAGCTGCCTCAAGTAACCAAAACTGTTTTATCTTTGATGTTCATAATGCGTTCTTAATTTGGTGTTTGTTATTGATTTAATTCAATGTGTTTAAATGAGTATCAGCTGAACAAAATTGAAGATTACGGCTTGCCTACAATTCAGATGGTATTATGACATAACATTTAGTAAAGTCCTAATAATATTATTAAATTTGCTTGCACTTTGCAAGTGAGCAAAGATAAATTATTTAGCTTGCAAATTGCAAGTAAAATTTAATATTTTTAAGTTATGAAAGAGATTCAGCATCGATCAAATTGTCCGATATCCTATTCGTTGGATTATTTAGGCGATAAATGGGTTTTATTAATATTAAGAGATTTGATTTTTACGAGGAAGTCGAGTTATGGAGATTTTTTAGCTTCTGAAGAGAAGATTGCAACCAACATACTTGGAGACCGCCTTAAGTTATTGGAAAAAAATGGTTTTGTCGAGTCAACAGTTTCACCTGAAAAAAAGAATAAATTTCTTTATAGGATTACAGAAAAAGGAATTGATTTGATCCCGGTAATAGTTGAACTTATGCTATGGGGATCAAAGTATAATCCTCAGGGAGGGGGCGAATTGATCAGGAAATTACAAAAGGATAAGGCGGGCGTAATTCGAGATTACAGGGAAAAACTTCTGCGCCGGCTTAAGGAGCAGGCTTTGCAAGAAAACGGTCAAGCGATGTCTCAATAACAATATCGTTTGAATGGACGTGTCACACCGTTGTTTTTTATTGCAGTTAGTTTAATTAACAATATACTGTCATTTCAAGATTCAGAGCACGGTTACGCAAATAAAAAGAATTTTCATTTAGGCAACTATTTTTGTCAAGTCAACAAAGGAGCAGAAGATTTCCAGGCGACATTCCTGAGGAATCATTTTAGGTGACAGGACTTGTTCTATATTTTAAATCTGATACATTCGTCCACACCACCCGTCTTTTTCAATTGCTGCTAACCACTTGCTTTTTCCCCCTTGTTCTATTCATCGCTAAACTTATTATCTCAAGAAATTTCCTTTTTGAATTTTTCGTTTAGCCGGACAAACCCTGGTTTTGTATTCGACATAGGGGAAACCAGGACACCCAAAAAACGAGGAGGACGTGCTTTCCATGAAAGGACGATGGCGTTATCGCTTTTCCATTAGTGTCCGGCAGTGTAAATCAGGCCCTTGTGCCCCTATAGTATTACGTGACATTCTTTTGATGGTTAATTCAAGGTTTCTTCCCATCGGATTGTTTCTTATGGCGAGAGGATGTTGATCAAGTAGATTTACTAGCGCGGTCGAGGTCTATTTTAGAATACTTGATGTCCATGATACTTATTTTGTCGTTAAGCGATACCTAAAACCAGGTTTGCTCATGAATTGATGCGAATAGAAATTAAAAAGCAAATTTAAAGCTTGTTTAAAGCTTGTAACGGTAGTTGAAATCACCAAATCTCTCGGGATATCCAATTTAGTCAACTCAACCATTTTATAAGGCTTTATCGATAAATGTATATCGATATGGACGGTAAAATGTTCTAGGTTGAACCGATTGAATTTTTTTCTTTCAAAAATAATGTCGGCAAATCGGAGTTGTAGTTGCATCATTGCGACCGGTCAGAAATCAATTGTACACCGAGAATAACGAACACACGAATTATATTTAACCGGTTTCGCTTGGACTTATATTGACTTGTCCTATCAATTTGTAACAAAAAAGAAATGAAGACATTCCCGTTAATTAGGAATGCAATGATAATGCATTTGAAATTTTATATTGACCAATTCCCTATGCCATATGATAAAATATTGATAATTTCGTCTTGCCTTATATTTAAAGTGTAGATTACTAACGATTTCAATATCGATTTTACCTGTATAACCAATTTATGCCATGTCAATTTCCATTTCTAACATTGATTGTCGTGATGATTAAACTATCAGCATCTGTCTAAGAGATTTTTAGCAGAAAATACATTTTAATTATACGGTAAAGTAAAAACAGACAAACTGGAAATGTCTTATTCAACCCTGAGTGATTCTGATCTTCTTATCCAATTAAGACTTGGGAAAAAAAGTGCATATACCGAAATTTACAACCGTTATTGGAAAAGATTATTATTAGCCGCCTGGAATCACAGTCGGGATGAACAGATAGCTCAAGATATTGTACAGGAAGTATTGATCGACTTATGGGAAAAGCACCATGCCTACGAGATCGAAAATCTTTGCGCATTTCTAATGACTGCCGTAAAGTTTAAGATTTTCAAAAACTACCAGAAGGAAAATCGGCGAAACTTGCTTGCAAAGGAGAATTACAATTTCAAGGATGTTTACCTCGAAGAACAAAATATTGATGCCCGCTTTCTCCAACAGATAATAGATGGCATTGTAGAAGAGATGCCGGAACGGTGCCGCCTCGTTTTTCATTATAGCAGGAATATGGGATTGAAAAATGAGGAAATTGCAAATCAAGCCAATATCACAAAAAAAACTGTTGAAAATACATTGAACCGATCACTTAAGATTATACGTGCGCAGCTGAAAAACCTTGGAATTCCTTTTGTCCTGATTATTAAATCTTTCTTTTACTTTTTTAAATAATTTTTTCTCTTCGATAGGGTGTGGTTGCCATTTCATGGGAACTACATATAAAACCAATATGAATCTCTTTATGCTACTTCCTATACCGCAAAAGGTAGGTGGTAGAATCAATTGATCAGCACCTCATATTAACAATGAAATAATGGATTTAAAAAAAATTAATGAACTGATCAAAAAGTTCATTGAGGGTACAGCGTCACAAAGCGAAGAAGATTCGCTGATGGAATGGTACCGGGGCATTGCATACCGAGATAGCGAGTTCCCGATAGCTGAACGGGACGTTTATGAAGCGATGCGGAAAAAAATAGAAGAAGCAGCAAGTAATACCCGGGTCATCAATTGGAAGAAATGGTCTTTAGCGGCATGCCTTTTCCTGGTAGCTGGTTTCGGAATAACAAATTACTGGAATAAGCAAAAAAAACAGGATGAAAATTCGTTAGCAATACATGGCAGGGATAAGCCAGGCCAAAAACGCATAACATTGACCTTATCAACGGGCATTACGATTTCATTGACAGGTGCGCATGATGGTTTAATAGCTTTAGACGGAAATACGCAAATAGTCAAACCAAAGGATGGTCAGCTTACCTATAAAGCTATCAATTTAAAAGTGACACAGAAAACCGGAAGAATCAGCACAAATAAAAACGGTTTTAATATACTGGAAACGCCTGCCGGAGCTCAATTTTTGATTATCCTTCCAGATCACTCTAAGGTATGGCTCAATTCATCTTCAAGTTTAAAATACCCTAATAATTTCGATAATTTAAGTGAAAGACGCGTGGAACTGACAGGCGAGGGTTATTTTGAAGTGGTGCATGATCAGAAAAAGCCCTTCAAAGTAGCGACGGAATCCTCACTCACCGAAGATATAGGTACCGAATTCAATGTATCTGCATACCATAATGATGGTTTTGTTAAAACCACCTTAGTCAAAGGCGCCGCAAGCATATCTGCAGGTGGATCCAAAACTTTACTAAGCGCAGGCCAGCAAGCCATCTTTAAAGATGTCTTAAAAGTCTCGAACGTGAATGTTGAGAACGAGATAGCGTGGAAAAACGGGTTCTTTCAATTTGATAACATGAAGTTAGAACAAATCATGAAAGTCCTGGGGAGATGGTATGATTTCGAATATTCATTTACCGACGAAAGCCTTAAAGATACCCCTTACGGAGCAGTAATTGCCAATTCTTCCAGTTTAAGCTCGCTTTTAGAATTGCTTGAAAAAATTGGCGACGCAAGATTCGAATATAAAGAAAACAAAGTTACTGTTTACAGGAAACATTAAAGCAACAGAAGAAGAAACACAATTAACCTAATTATGACCAACCAAAACCCTAAAGCATGAGAGAGAAAAAAGTACCAACCTAAAAGAAAAACTCCAGGATATCAGAGCAAATCAGGAGCACTTGCGATGCCCCTGATTAATCGGCTTGATAAATCTTAATGCGGTTCTAGACACATTTCGTTTTACATAACCTTAACAAATGTATAAATTTTTTACATCAAAGAATTGTACGCCTTTGGGGTACACCAAGAAATTCCTCCTAATCATGAAGTTAACAGCAATACTGTTCTTCCTATCGCTTTTACAAACAAGCGCATCAGTTTTCTCCCAGCAAATAACCTATAAAAAAGCTGACGTCCGAATTAATGAGGTCTTTGCCGAGATTACAAAGCAAACTGGTTACAATATTATCTGGTCGCCGGCGCAGGTTTCGGGATTGGCTAAAGTGGATGCCAAGTTTAACCATACCCCATTGCCCGATGTGCTTAAAAAACTGCTTGCCAAAACAACCTTGCAGTTTGAGATCGGCGACAAAACTATCGTTATCAGCGAGAAGCCATTAAAAACGAGCGAGCGACAGTCCGAGCCACTAATAGCTGACATTACGGTAACCGGCACTGTAAAAGATTCGAAGGGCATAACCATTCCGGGGGCCACCATATCCGTTTCCGGCAATTTGAAACTGGGCACCGTTACCGATAATAATGGCAACTTTGTATTGACCCTCAAGGAGGGCTCGGTTATTACGATATCATCTGTAGGCTTTATTAGTCAGAAATTTACGATAACCAAAGAAACCAAAGTTTTAAAGGTCACCCTTTTGGATGATGTCAAGCAATCAGACGAAATCATCATCACAGCTTACGGGAAAAAAGAGCGTAAAGAAGCAGTTGTAGGATCAGTTACATCGGTTAAACCCGGTAATTTGAAAATTCCGGCAAGCAATCTGACGAATGCAATTGCAGGCCAGGTAGCCGGCGTTGTTGCCTATACGCCAAGCGGGCAACCAGGGCAAGATAACGCTAAATTCTTTATCCGGGGCGTTACTACGTTCGGATACAAACAGGACCCGCTCATTTTGATTGATAACGTTGAACTTACTTCCACGGATTTAGCGAGGCTGAATGTTGACGATATTGAAAGTT
This sequence comes from Mucilaginibacter endophyticus, assembly GCF_003351025.1. Lineage (GTDB taxonomy): Bacteria > Bacteroidota > Bacteroidia > Sphingobacteriales > Sphingobacteriaceae > Mucilaginibacter > Mucilaginibacter endophyticus. The sequence goes on from NZ_QPCG01000010.1 coordinate 75,820, forward strand.
TTTCGGTTTTAAAAGATGCCAGTGCAACGGCCTTATATGGAGCAAGAGGCGGCAATGGCGTTATTCTCGTTAAAACCAAAGAAGGTAAATCAGGCGCCGCGCAGATCAATGTAAGGATCGAAAATTCGTCGTCACAATCTGTAAAGACACTTGAGATAGCTCCTCCTATAACTTATATGCGCCTTTTCAATGAGGCGACGCGTACCCGTTATCCACTCAACCCTCTACCGTATAGCGAAAACAAAATCATCAATACTGAGCAGACACTGGCACATGCGCCTGGTAGTAACCCCTATGTGTATCCGGCTGTTAACTGGATGGACATGTTATTTAAGAAAAGGACAAGCACGCAACGTGGAAATTTAAGTATTCAGGGCGGCGGTGGCGTTGCCCGTTATTACGTTGCAGGCTCATTCAGTAATGATAATGGCATACTCCGCACAGATATACGCAACAATAACAATAATAATGTCAACTTTAAAAATTACCAGTTAAGGTCAAACATCAACATTAACCTTACTGATAAAACCGAACTGATTGTGAGGCTGTCGGGAACCTTTAACGATTACAGCGGTCCGCTTACAAGCGATGGGAGTTTACAAACTCAATTATATAATTTAGCTACACATACAAGTCCTGTTGATTTTCCGGCTTATTTCCCTCCAGACTCTGCCAACCTTCATACACAGCATATCCTTTTCGGTAATTCGCCAGCTATATCGGGCAGTAACGATGGAGCAAGCCAATACGTTAATCCTTACGCCGAATTGTTAAAAGGGAATCAGCGGTACTCAGAATCAAGGATGCTTGCCCAGCTGGAGCTAAATCAAAATTTACAATTTTTAGCGCAGGGGCTAAATTTTCATGGCATTTTCAGTACAAACAGGTATTCTTTTTTTAAATCATATCAAAGCTATTCTCCATTTTATTACACGGCTACTGATTATGATCAAACTACCAATACTTACAAATTGCAATGGATCAATAATCTCCCGACCGGAAATAACGTAGCCCGCGAGTACCTGCAGTATTATCCTCAGGACAGTAACAACAGCACATTTTACTATTTACAGGCCGTGCTGGACTACAATCACACGTTCGGCGGTAAACATGGGGTTAGCGCTGCGCTTATCGGAACAAGGCAGCAAACGCTGAATTCGAGCGTAAATGGCGGTAACAATACAACATTGTTCACTTCGTTACCATACAGAAATCAAACATTGGCCGGAAGGGCTACATATTCCTATAAAAGCCGCTATTATCTCGAGTTCAACTTTGGCTATAACGGCTCGGAACGCTTTTCAGATCAACATCGCCTCGGTTTTTTCCCAACCATCGGCGGATCCTGGATAATTTCCGACGAAAAATTCTGGGGGAATCTGTATCAGGTATTTGACCGGTTTAAATTAAGAGCCAGCTACGGGTTGGTAGGCAACGATGCCATCAGCGACCGCCGCTTCTTTTACTTATCAGATGTAAACCTAAACGGGGGGAATCCGGCAAATTTTGGAACGGCTAACGGTTATGGCCGAAATGGCGTTTATATCAATAACTACGAAAATGATGACGTAACCTGGGAAACGTCAAAGCAAACCAACATAGGCCTGGAGTTTACATTCATGAAAAAAATTAATGTAATTGCCGAGGTCTATCAGAATAACAAGTACAACATTTTGCAGTACCGGGCATCAATTCCTTCATCATCCGGCTTAGAATCCGGGATTTCGGCGAATCTTGGTAAAGTAAATTCAAAAGGCATAGATATTTCACTTGATGGAAAGGAAAATATCGGCACGGATTTCGTTGTTGCCGCGCGTGGTAATTTTACCTTTTCAACTAATAAATATACGCAGTTTGAAGAGCCTCAATATAAAGAAGCCTATCGGCAGCAAGTAGGGCAGCCGCTGAACAGGCAGTATGGATTTATCGCTGAACGTTTATTTGTAGACGATAAGGAAGCCGCTAACTCACCTACACAAATTTTCAGTAGTAACGGCTTTGCACCTAAGGGAGGTGACATTAAATACAGGGATTTAAATAACGATGGTAAGATTGACGGAGCAGATCAAACGTTTATTGGCAACCCGACAGTTCCTCAAATTGTTTACGGATTCGGCTTATCCATGTCTTACAAAAATTTTGATTTGTCGGGGTTCCTGCAGGGACAGGCCCGCGTATCCTTTTTTATAAATCCTGCTACAACTGCCCCGTTTATCAAAAGTCCGGAATCTCAGTATACCGGCAACACGCAACTGCTACAGGCGTATGCAGACGATCATTGGTCTGAGGATAACCAAAATTTATACGCCTTATACCCAAGGCTGGGACCAAACGGTGCTGTTATTGAAAACAACAGACAAAACAGTACCTGGTGGCTTCGCGATGGTAGCTTCCTGCGGCTTAAATCTGTGGAATTTGGTTACACCCTACCCAAAAAATGGGCTAAAGCTGTTTTGGTTCGGAATGCACGAGTTTATTTCAATGGTTTGAACCTGTTAACCTGGAGTCCTTTCAAGCTGTGGGATCCCGAGCTTGGCGGTAATGGCTTTGCCTACCCCATTCAAAAAGTATTTAACGTTGGTTTGAACATAAATCTTTAATTATAAGATCTTGAATATGAAATTTTTAAATAAATGCATTTTAATATTAGCATTGGGTATTGTTTGTACATCCTGTAAAAAGTATCTGGATGTAACGCCCGAAAACGTTGGGACAATAGATTATGCTTTCAGAAATCGTAACGAAGCCGAAAATTATCTTTTTACTTGTTATTCAACTTTGCAAAAGTTATTTCAGGTTCAATATGATCCGGCGTTTTGTACCTCAGCAGAAATTTACTTTCCAAATAATTTAACTGATAATCAGTATATAGATCCTGTAGGCTTCAATCTGATCCGTGGAAATCAGACAAGTGCTAACCCTGGTTTGAATTTTTGGGATGGCACAAATCAAGGCCAGCCGATGTTCGTAGCCATCAGACGTTGTAACACGATGTTGGAGAACATCGATAAGCCTGTGGACTTGACGCCTGCGGAAAAAAAGCGATGGGTGGCAGAGGTAAAGTTTTTAAAGGCATATTATCACTTTGTTTTGTTCCGGCTTTACGGCCCCATTCCAATTACTGATAAAAATCTTCCGATCAACAGCTCGATCGAAGAAGTAAGGGTTCAAAGAGCTCCGGTTGATTCAGTTGTAAATTATATGGTTAATTTAATTGACCAGGCAGCCACCGATCTTCCGGTTACCATTCAAAACCAGGTTAAAGAGCTGGGAAGAATAACCAAACCTATTGCATTATCAGTTAAAGCACAAATTTTGGCTACCGCGGCCAGCCCGTTATTCAATGGAAATCCGGATTATGCCGGATTAAAAAGTAAATCGGGTGCCTTGCTTTTTCCTGCAGCATCTGATCCCGCAAAATGGGATAGAGCAGCAGCGGCTGTTAGAGAAGCCATAGATGTTTGTGAATCAAACGGTAACAGCCTTCACAAATTTATTCCTCCGGCCAACATCAGTAAATTGAGTGATTCGTTAAGAACAGAATTGGACATCCAAACAGCGATTACTGAAAAATGGGAGTTAAACACAGAAATGATCTGGGCGCTCAATCCGTATTTCGGGGCCCAGACCAATTGCGGGCCACGCCTTACTGCCAAAGCTGCCGCTAACCCTGCCTTTCAGGGAACATTCGCTGTGCCGCTGGCCGAACAGGAACTCTTTTACACCCATAACGGAGTACCTATCAACGAGGATAAAACATGGGACTACAATAACAGATATAGTATTCGTACAGGAGACTATGCCAATCGGTTTTATCTTTTGAACGGTTACCAAACGGTGAAAGCACATTTTGACAGAGAACCCCGGTTTTATGCAGACCTTGCTTTCGATGGAAGTATCTGGTTTGGCAACGGGCTGGTTAACCAGGAAGCGTTGTATTCCGTTCAGGGAAGAGGTAGTTCATCATTTGCAGGACCGACTGACAATATCAGGATTAACGTTACAGGTTACTGGCCTAAAAAACTGGTAAACTATCTGACCGTATATGATGATGGATATACACTTGAACCGTTCAGGCTTCCGGTTATCAGGTTAGCCGGCCTATACCTGCTATATGCTGAAACATTAAATGAACAAGGCAAGCCTTACACAGATGTGGTTCCCTGGTTAGATAAGGTTCGTAAAAGAGCGGGGCTGCCAGGCATTGTTGATGCCTGGAAAAATTATTCCAGACAGCCAACCAAATTTATGAGCCAGACTGGATTACGTGCTATTATTCACCAGGAAACTCGGATAGAACTTGCTTTTGAATGCCAGCCTGGCTGGGATTTAAGACGTTGGAAAGAACTGCAGTCTGTTTTGAGTGAACCTGTAAAAGGATGGAATATTTATGAACAGGAGCCCGAAAACTATTACAAAGTAAAAACGCTTGCGGTACCGGTTTTTAATGTTAAGGATTATTTATGGCCAATACAGGATAACGATTTAATTGTAAACCCCAACTTGACTCAAAACCCCAATTGGTAACTTAAGTGAAAGAATATTAAAATTATGAGAAATTTAAAAAACTACATATATGTGCCGCTGATCATGATCTTATGCATCGGAGGGCTTTCGTGTAAAAAAAATGATGGCAACCGCGAGCCGGTATCTAATGACAAATCGAAACCGGGGGTTGTAAGCGATATTAAAGTAGAGGATTACAATGGCGGGTCAAATATTATTTACTCGCTGCCAAATTCGAACAATATTCTGTATGTAAAAGCAAGATACCAAATCCGACCTGGCGTGTTCAGAGAAACAAAATCCTCTTATTATTCTGATACGCTTAACGTTGAGGGTTTCAGTAAAGAAGCCGGTTACGATGTTACCTTAACAACCGTTAGCCGCGCAAATGTGCAGTCTGACCCGTTAACCGTAACCGTACATCCTAAAAATCCCCCGTACTTGATGATTAAAGGAAGCACTAACTTGTCGAGCGATTTTGGAGGCGTACATGTAACCGCTGATAACCCTGAAAAAAATGAAATTGGTTTAATTGTCGTTGCCTTTGATAAATCGACAAACAAGATGGAAATCCAGGATCAGCATTTTACAACTGATAAAGTTATCGATTATTCGGTACGTGGTTATAGTACCGACGAAAGAAAATTTGGAGTCTATGTAACTGACCGGTTCGGCAATTTATCGGATACACTTGAAAAGCCGATACAACCGTTGTTTGAAACACTGCTCGACAAAAGCCAGTTTTCGCTTTACCGTTTAAATTCAGATACTGAACTTCTTTCAGGTAACAGCTGGACTGTCCAGAACCTTTGGGACAACCAAACTAATGGTAATAGCCCAGGCTGGCACACGCAGCCCGGCCATACACCTCCTTTCGTTTGCACATTTAATGTTGGGCGCACTTATAAATTAAGCCGTTTTGTGATGTGGGAAAGACCAGATTCCGATAACAAATTCGCTTTCGGCCATGGTAATCCTAAAGAATTTTCGCTATGGGGATCAAATGTTGCATCACCCCAGGGTGCAAATTTGCCGGTATCTGCCCCGGTTGGAACGGTGATTGGCGACTGGTTCAACATAGGTAACTTTAAATATCCCGACCCTCCATCAGGGCTTCCGCCTTTGGCGCACAACGAAGCAGACAACCAATTTGTTCTTGCCGGGGTAAATTTCAATGTACAACTGGATACTCCTCCAGTCCATTTTGTGCGGGTGGCAGTTGCATCAACGTGGTCAGGCGGAAATTTCGCTCATATTATGGAATTTTCATTCTACGGACAGCCTCTTTAAACTTAAAAACGATTAAAGACAGAACGATTTAATTGAAGAAAAATGAAAAAAATTTTAAGCTATTGTTTGTTGCTCTTTTTATTTCAAGGTTTAGCCGGGTGTAAAAAGTATGCGACTGATTATAAAAACTTTCTGAATAACCAGGAAAAAACATATCCGGGTTTAGTAAGCGGTGTTAAGTACCGTGCAGGCAATCTTCGTGCAGCCCTGGTATGGCATCCAAGTCCCGACCCAAGCATCATAAAATATGTCATCAAATGGAATAATGGCAAGGACTCTTTAGTTGCCGACGCTAATTCTCATAATCCTGCTGATTCTATTGTTGTGACTATTCCCGGATTAAACGAATACGTATACAGTTTTAAAATTATTACCCAGGATAATAAAGGCAACAGATCTATCGGGCAAGATTTAAATAATGTTAAAGTATTTGGTCCGGTATATATGTCGACATTGACTAATCGCCTTTACGATGCCGCCAATCCGTATGTATTAAATACCGACGGCTCTGTCGATCTCAACTTCCTTCCGGCAGATTCAGGGAACGTTTATACAAATGTCAATTATGTAAATAATGCCGACATTCCACATACCTATGTATTGAAGCCCCAGGAAACAACCCTTAACCTGCCGGATTTTAAATATGGCAGCTCTATCAGTTATGAATCCGGATATATTCCGGTGAAGGGAGCAATCGATACTTTCAGGGTCGAAAGAAATACCTATCCGGAAGTCAAGCTGATTGGGGATATAACTAATCTTTTCATAAAAAATGCGGGCCATCCTTTTCAACGAAAGGATAGCGGAACCGGAAAATGGGGGCTGCTTAAAGACTGGTCATATAACTCGGATGTTATTGATAAACTCGGAAACACGGCAGGTGGTTATTCTACTGATGATGGTGGAAATATACACATCGAATCAAGCGATGACGGCAACAGGCCTGTTCGCAATGGTAAAATCTGGCAAAGTTTTTCATTACCTTCAGGCGAGTATGAAGTGGAATACGAAACCGGGCCTGTCGGGGGTAATACGAGGGTGAATGAACTTGTTGTAACAGGTACAAGCCTGCCCGACATTGATAATCTCGGTACGCCGTTAGCTATATTTCAGGGAAATCAAAATACTATAGGTGGCTACCACACCATCAAGTTCAAATTAACGCAAAAAACCACAATCGCCGTTGGCTGGGTTGTTTTCGTTGACAGCAGCACTTACCTTGAATTTAGAGGAATTAAGCTTCGCAAGGTTTCGTAAGTATAAAAGCCGGCTGTTGTTTACGCCGGCTTTTTTCCGCTCATCAGATCACCATCATCAAAAATATAAATAACCATGAAATATATATTTCTCATCATTACACTTTTTTTGACATTTCCATGTGTAGCGCAAAAAAACATAATTAAGCCTGGAGAAATCTGGCCCGACCAACATGGCGATCATATTCAGGCTCATGGAGGCGGGATCATCAAATTAGGGAAATATTACTATTGGTATGGCGAGGAACGCAGAAAAGGGCTGGATACTAACCTCCGGTTTGTAAGTTGTTACCGGTCGGAAAATTTGGCAACGTGGAAATTTGAAGGAGATGTTGTTAAAATGTCCGATCCTGAACAATTAGGCACCGGGTGGGTACTCGAACGGCCAAAAGTCTATCATAGGAAATCAGACGGTAAATTCGTCATGTATTTTCACCTGGATAATAAAAATTATTCTTACGCAAGAGTGGGTGTCGCGATCAGCGATAAAGCTAATGGTGATTTTAAATTTATAAAGAGTTTTAGGCCTTTAAATAGGCCAAGCAGGGACATTGGTCAGTTCATTGACGATGACGGATCTAATTATCTTATTTTCGAAGACCGGGAATTAGGCTTTCATATTGTGAAGTTGTCTACCGACCTTCTAAGTGTTGAAAAAGAAATGAGTCTTGTCAACGCGCCTTTAGAAGGAGGAGCGATCGTGCATTACAAAAACCTCTATTACGCTATTGGATCAGCTTTGACAGGATGGGCTCCAAACCCTAATAAATTTGCATCGTCGAAATCATTGAGTGGTCCGTGGACGAAATTCGGGGACATTGCACCTCTGGAAACCAATACCTATAAATCGCAGTCCACAATGATGCTCAAAGTTGTGGGGTCCAGGTCAACCACAGTCATATTTATGGGTGACCAATGGAATCCGGCGGCTCAATGGGATTCGCGTTATCTTTGGATGCCTTTAACAATTGGCAATGGCAAACTTTGGTTGCCCAATCCGCAACCATGGAAAATTAATGTAAGGACCGGTGAAACAACGTTGGTTAAGAACTGAAAATTTAGCAAAAAAATGAGTAATACCGCACCAATTATTTTATAGTAGTTAAAAGCTATCGTCATTATTCGTCGGCAGCTTTTTGCTTTTCAGGCTTTATTTTGTTTCTGACCTGATTACGAAATACGGGAACGCTTTCTTATCTGGTCGAGATCACAGTTGGTTAGGTCCCATTTGGGCAAGATAGCCGATAAGCGCATTGTGATATTTAGGAACGTGAACACATATTTACAAAATATAAGTAAAATATTTGTCAAGCTAAACAGATATGTCCACTTAATTGATGCTTTCTCGGGCAATGTCATGGTCAAAGCCTGTATACCGGAAAAATATTTCTAATATCAATCTACTAGCAATTTTTATTTTAAATTTTATTTGTAAAACGCCCTGGCTTTGAAGATACACAATATTTATCCCAAATATATTTCTTAACACTTTAGGCATTTCGGCCTTTCTGGACGTTCTATTGATTCGAAGTAAAGCTGATTGCTGGAATTTTAGCGCCAACTTTATTGAACGACTTGGTTCATTGCGCCTAGTACAAGTATTCCACCCGTATTCAATGATCCTCTCTGTTGGTTTTAAATTTTCAATGTTGTTGCTTATGATTATTCCGTGATTGAAATCTCTTGATTGATATAGATCAGCCGCAATCAATCGTGGTAAGCAAACTGCAAAAAAAATAAATATAAAAAGTCTGTTCATTGTAAGTGGCATTATTGATAGGCGCGTTTAGTTTAGATCAAAACAAATCATCGGACTACGCGCCATTTCATTCCGATTGACAGTACAAAAATAGTTGCATCACGATTCTGATGCGTTAACTGCTAATAGATTAGTGTTAACTAGTGTTAACCCTGTAGGTCGTTGGTAAAAAGACATTTATATTTGTCACATCTTGAAAAAAAAACATACCATAACGTTTGGCATAGCGGCTTTGACCGCCTTTAGCATACTGCTTTTTCAGTCGTACTGGATTTATTACAATTACAGCAATGCACAACATCTATTTTTGGTTACTGCAACTAACGCGCTTGAAAAAAGTATTGAAAAGTACCAGCTTCAAGAGATTGACCTTCCGACCTCTCTTAATTATAAGGAACCATCGCTCACTGTATTCATGAAAACTCTTCCCGATCAGGACGCCGTCGCTTTAGATACTCCCAAGAGCAAAAGGTTGTTCAAAGCTCAGATGAGTACTGTCGCTATAGATAAAGAAAATGTGCCTATTGTAAAGGCTCTGATGGCCAGACTTTTACTTCAGCAATCACATAAACCACTTGACCTGAATGCCCTTACAAGAATTTACAGGGAAGAACTTCAAAAAGAATCAATTGATGTTCCTTTCACCTTAAAATCACGTCGTTCACCTAGTAAAATCCATTCCAACGAAATTGCTGCCAGAATATCTTATTATAAATCGGCCGTGGTTATTAGCGCCACAATCGAAAGTAACCGATGGTTATTACGCCATAATTTGTTACCCGCTTTGGTTTCCTTTTTGCTGATCTTTTTATCTGCAGGCAGCTTATGGTATATGGGATTAATCATTCGGCGACAACTTAAACTTGATCGTCTGAAAAATCAATTTATACGTAACATCACGCACGAATTCAGAACTCCGATGACCATACTGAGATCCTCCAATGAGGCAATTGCACAATTCGGTATAGCCTCCGATCCTGAAAAACTTTTGCGTTATACGGGAATCAATAATGCTGTCCTTGATAAATTGGAAAATGAAGTCGAAAGGATTTTAGAGATAAGTAGTCTGGAACGTAATTCTGTTTCGGTAAACTGGCAAATAGTTGACGTCCCCGAGTTAATGAAAACTATATCGAAGCGTTTCAGCTCAATTGGAAGTGATCGTCTACAGCTTAAATTCCAAACGGCAATTAAAGATGTGAAAACCGATTCTGATAAGTTAGATACGATTATCAGCAATCTCATTGATAATGCCCTCAAATATGCAGGCGAAAATGCTGAAGTAAGCGTTGAATTTACTGTTGGCGCTAAAAATTGGCAAATTCTGGTCAATGATAATGGCAAGGGAATCAGTCCGGAAGATGTTCCCTTGATTTTTGACAATTTTTACAGGGTGGATACTGGGGAGGTGCATGATGTAAAAGGGTATGGACTAGGCTTGAGCCACGCTAAACAATTAACTGAGTTATTGAATGGGAAGATAGGAGTTGAGAGCGGATTAAATGAAGGTACGCGTTTTACCATTAAATTTCCACTGGCATGAATAAAGTTAATATTTTATTAGTAGAAGACGAACCTGTCCTCGCTTCAATTGTGAAAGAATCGTTAGATAGCCGTGGATTTGGCGTCAGCATCGCGGGAAATGGTACAGAGGGCTGGAGTTTGTTCAACCTAAACAAGCCTGACTTGTGCATTGTAGATGTCATGCTACCTAAAAAGGATGGTTATTCCCTGGTACGAGATATTAGAATGACGAACAGTCGAGTTCCAATTATCTTTCTGACAGCACGGACGCAGATGGAAGATGTATTGAAAGGGTTGGAATTAGGTGCGGATGATTATATGAAAAAGCCTTTCAGTATGGAAGAATTGATATTGCGTATTAAAGCACTTTTGCGGCGAAGTCAAATGCCGGAAATTGACGGAGAGCATGAGGGTGATATCCTATTGGGAAACCTGCTTTTCAACCATCAGCGTCTTGCCATTTCAGGAGAAGGTCATACCGCTTATCTTTCTCAAAGAGAAGGAGATTTGCTCAGGTTACTCATTCAGTACAGGAACCGTTTACTGGACCGCCGGATTGCCCTTCTCCAAATTTGGGGAGAAGACAATCGATTCAATGCACGCAGTATGGACGTTTATATCACCCGATTGCGCAAATTTCTCAAAAGTGGTGGATCATCAATTGAAATTCTCAGCGTGCGAGGACAAGGCTATAAGCTTACGGATAAAGACTAGCGCGTACTGTTAATTAAACTATTAGAGATAGATTATTGATCATGAATTTCTGATAAGTCAAATTCTCCGGGTATATTAACCTAGCCAAGCTAATGTGTGTATACTGTTGTTTGAGTGCAACGCACATTAATTTTTCAATGGTTTAATCGTCGATAGCCGGTAACGTGGTCTGAGAAGCCAATTATTTATTATCAGAATGAAACTGACAGGCTTTGCATATTAGCTTCCATTACTTACCGCTAGGCTCCAATATCAGCCATCATATTAGCCGAAACTAGTGTCCAAGTTCATTTGGCTGCTGGTTAGGAAGTGTATCCGGTATTACAACGCCTGATATTAACTTCCGATATTTGGGAGTCGATTCTATGTTATCTTAATATGTTGTCAAAATGCTCTGCGATTTTCGAATAATAAGGCAGTTGAAGGTGATGCTTACCCGCCAGCCTGACTATATCAAAGATAAGTTCATTTCTTTCGTCGGGCTTTTTCTGCTTCAGGTCTTTTTGTAAAGAAGCGGTGAAATCGGCCGATAAGCTATCCAGTATTCGCAAGTTATCCTCAAAAAAATTTTCCGTCAAACCGAAACCAGCCCTATCTGAAATCTGCTTTAATTCGTGGAGCAGATCGACGAAAAGTTGCCGGTAAGGGCCGTCTTTCTGGAGGTCGATAGCTTTCTTATTGTGGTAGGCTGCACAAGCGGCAAATGCCGATGTAAACGTTAGTTTCCGAAATATCTCATTGGTGACAAGTGAACTGTAGCGGATATCGATTTCACTTTCCAGGAAATCTTTTTGCATTTTTTCTATCAAAAGATTTGGTTTTAGGGCAACTTCATTCAGCCCGTAAAATATCTTGAAGATTCGATTGTTCTGACTTACTTCACCTGGCGCTGAAATATATCCGGTAATATAAATACAACCATCATAAATGTTAAGGCCCGGCAATTCAGTGCGGAGATAATGTCCTGCGCCAAGTGAATTGAGTATTGGAATGATAATGCTTTGCAGGTGGGATGTTCTTTTCAGCATCGGTATTATATTTTTTAAGTCGTAAGCCTTTACGCAAACAAAGATTACATCAAATTTCTGGTCTCCCATTTGTTGCTCTGAAATAGCTTTTATGTTCTTGATGCAAACAGGTGCTTCCCCATAAGTTTTAATGGTGAGCCCTTTGTTTTGGATTGCCTTCAGGTGTTCACTGCGTGCTACAAGTGTAACGTCATGGTGTTTTTTCGCCAAATAGCCGCCAATAAGGCCGCCGGTTCCACCAGCGCCAATTATCAGGTATTTCATAAAGATGGATTAGTTAGTTTTCGGTAGTCAGATTAAGATCATACCGTTCTTCGTGAAGCGTTTTTCCCCATTGCTCCATTTCGATAGAGGCTGTAGGCTGAAAGCCTGCTTTCCTATACATGGCAATGGCTTTTTGCTGAATATCTGTCGTTAGCAAATAAACGTTGGTAAACTGCTGCTCCTTGCAATGTGAGAGCGCTGTAGTAAGCAAATGTTTACCCACACCCGTGCCCCTAAAAACAGGATGAACCAGAAACCATCTTAATTGCGCCTCGTTGTCGGACTTAGATAAAATCGCTATACAGCCAATAATCTGCTCATTATAAGTCGCCAGCCAGATCTTGTCTTTCCGGGTATCATAATGTTCTAAAAGCTCGTAGAATGTTTTGACTACGTACCCTTCAAATTCCTGAGAGTAGCCTGATTCTCGTGCATAAAGCACGCCGTGAAGATAAATAAGATAACCAACGTCGCCCGGCTTCAAGCCTTCCCTGTAGGTTACCTGACGGGACAATACCTGATTGCTGTAATCTACTGATAATAAATTTTCTAGGGTTATCATGGAATTAACCAGCATCCCCGCTTCATCCGTTGACAGCTTTTTTAAAAAAACCTCAATCTGTCTGTCGGATTTCCCTTGCAGCTCATTTAATAATTTGGAACCTTTATTTGTAAGGCTGATGTGCTGCACCCGTGAATCCTGCTTTGATGGCATACGCTGGATAACCCCGTCATTGCTGAACATTTTAATAATCTTACTTAAATAGCCTTTATCCAAACCCAGCAATACTGCCAGTTGCTGGGATGTTATGGGTTGACGCAGGCCGATCTCGAATAAGATGCGTGCCTCTGCCAAAGAGTATGGTCCGTCTAAAATATGCTCATTAAGCAATCCAAGATGGCCTGTGTAAAAGCGGTTAAAACTCCTGATCTGCTCTATTTCTTTCTTCATAATGCAAATATAGAAACAAGTTGACAATTGTCAAGTATTATTGTTGATATTTATCAACTTGTTTGCTCTTGGTTGGACCGGTATATCAGGCTTTCGGTCGTCGTTAACGATTGCTCTTAGACTTGCTTAATGTTGACCTCCTATTTTAATCCGGTTGTCTCCAATTTTTAACTTTGTAATTATACTTCGATTCAAAATCAGTCAACATCCATTCCCTTAAAATCTGATTCTTGCAAGCATTGCTCATTTTTTCGAAACGAATTTCTTTCGCACGCGGCTCAATGACTGGGATGTGATGCCAAGATAGGAGGCTACGTCTGCTAAAGCTACCTGTTGTGCAATCTTAGATTGTTCATCCAAAAAAAAACGCGTATTTCTCCAATGCTTACCCCACCAATTAATTATTTTTCATCGTAACTATGTCCGCCATTGTTAGTTGACCTATTTCATTGATTGTTGCCTTTAAATAAGGTAATCGCTGATATAGAGGATTTAAATCATGTATGTTAATTTCTAAAATCTAAGCATCCGTGGCTGCCTGTAATCCTTGTTGCGTCGGCACGTTGCCGTCTAAACTGTACAGAAATAAACTGGTGTTCTTCCCAAAAATAGTAAACAATATCTCTTTCTGCAGGATGTGGAATGGTAATCTTTAGCACGCCCGAATTGATAAAAAATAGGTGATGTGCAATCGGGGTTTTATGTGTTTAACTATGCCTGTAAGAATCGGTGAACCGAGGGCCGGACAACAAAGTAGCTCCAAAATTCTTTATCTAGATTGCCTTGATACAGATGGTTGTAAAAAATTAGAGATATTTCTTCGGCCCATATTTCACTATCTAATTCTTACCTGAGTCCGTAATACCGGAGAAGTTAAGTCCGCTTTCGCCATCAATTATAAAAGCCACGCCATGGCCGATTCGGAAAGCAATAAATCTGATCCATTCAACCATGGCGGGCTGGCTGGAGATTCTGATGAACCGCTGGCACCCGTTTGAAGCGGTTTTCCTGCTAAAAGTAAACATCAGTGCAATAATACCAACCCAATAATAATATCACCCATTAAGGATATTGATCCCGTTGCATTGTTTTTCATAATTGATAAATGGCTGACAAAGAGTTCAGTAACTCATCCATGCTTTAAATTAACAATCGGGGTTTTCTCTGATAGGCCGCAGTGAAAGTAACCAAATATGGGGATGTATGATATAAGAGCCATGGATTTAATTTACGGAAAATATATTCTAAATGCTGAAAACTAATTTCCAGTCAATAAGCTGGTAAGTCAAACAACGAATCTGAACCGAAATCAGAGTATAGTGACCGATTTAGTATGAACCCAGGTTTTTTGAAAAACAAGCAACCTTCAGACAAAGGATAAAGATGAAAAGGATGGCGACGTGAACGAAAAGAACAGGTATATGATGGGGAACTCCTGGATATCCAAATCCCGCTGATGATTTCGAATTTAATAAAATGCTGTAATTCCGATATAAAAACCAATGAAAACCGTGTTTATAATAAAAAGTACTGCAAAGCTATTCATCGAAATTTCTGATGCAACGGCGTCCCGTGCATCTAAACTGAAAAGAGCAACCAAAAAACACTATAGTAAATCGTATAGATCAGTGTACTCCAATAGTCTTATCAGTTTGTCCGTTATTTCAAATTTGGGGAAATTATATTAAAGCAATTGGAATGAACATCCGAATGACGCGCATCAGCATATCAATATCGTTTCGTTTTTTTAAAAAGTGCAGATCATCACCCCGCTCATATTAATAATTGCAAGGGGCGGGTAAAGCCTTCCCCACCTACTTACTCTAAGCAACTTTAATGTCAAAGTGCTGAAGATCTGCTTTCAATAAATTTGGTTATTACCTACTGATGTAATTGAAGGCGCAAAAAATGGCAAAGCTGGTTGCGTTGCTGCTTCTTGGTGAAAATCTCTCGCGAAAATTGGAACGCCATATTTGTATGGTTGGCAGAAATTAGCTTTTTCTACCTTGAAATTGATTCCACAATAATATGAAGAAAAGCAGACTGCACAACATTTGCTTCCATAAAATACGACGGTTTTCATAGGAAAACAAAATGCTGTATATTTGCTTGTAGTTTGCAAGTGAATATTTTTTTCAGGTTTAGCTACTAGGCCTTGTAATGGAAAACTGAGAATTAGAAACTTACTGTATTAGGAAAATGCAGATCAGCAACGATAGGTAATACTTCGCCATGGATAAATTGTAGCGCGTGGATAAGAGGTTTGGGCGTTGGCATAAATTTAGGATGAACATTTAGGGGTTTTGGAATGATGAGAATACGTTGACCCATGCAGTGTAGATGCATGATCAGGAAGGTTGCGGAGAGGCGGTTCGATATACGACCGTTTTCTAAGCGATAAATAAGCCAGGATACTTTGTGAATGCATCATTTAACTTTCTAAACCGGGCATTTGGTGTGGGCGACTCTTAATGACCGGGGTAACATGTATGAATTTTGCGAAAGTCTTTATACCATACGCATTAGAGAAAAGTACAAATAGAATGGAAGCGTGTTTAGGCGAAACGGTCGATGCAAGTAAGCGGGATTCAGATATTCCTAAAGCCTTTGCGAGTTAGCTTTGCTGGATTGTATGGGTGGTTCAGTCATAGACTTGAATCCTATTCTTTTAATGATTGTTGAGTGCTACCGACCTTAAATGTACTTGCTATAATTTCGAACACAGAGCATCGTTTAATCGGACTTTTTTTAAATTGATTTATTCAATAAGGATCAGCTTAATGGCTGACGCAGTTAACACTATTTAACACTGATAATCGCTGAGTTAACGATTTCCATAAAATGCCATTGTACTTTTGTAGAAATCGCATGATGTTCTTCAACATAACTGCGGCCTTGGGTTATTAGTATGTAGATTATCAGCACATTGACAGATCCGCTAAATGGTAATATAAGACAAATTTTATTCTAACTAAAGACTACGTTTTGGCATTTTCACCCGTATTAAGTGATTAAATTGATATCGGTTGTACTGTCATCAATTTTTTAAACAAAAAATATGGCGAAAGATAAACAAGAAAGTATTGATGATTATTACCAACGAAGACCGGAGGCGAAAACAGATAGTTCACCTTTGACTTTCACCGATGGTTCACATATTAATGTTTTCTTTCTAGACGGGGCTTATGTTAAGGGGCCTTATAAACGCAGAAACTTTTATATGGTTGCGCTCATACTGAATGAAAGCAGCGTCCAAATTAATGGGGTGTGGCACCAACTTCG
Source organism: Mucilaginibacter endophyticus (assembly GCF_003351025.1). Taxonomy (GTDB): domain Bacteria; phylum Bacteroidota; class Bacteroidia; order Sphingobacteriales; family Sphingobacteriaceae; genus Mucilaginibacter; species Mucilaginibacter endophyticus. The sequence goes on from NZ_QPCG01000010.1 coordinate 92,395, forward strand.
CCAACCGGCGCTGATTTATTCTACTCCTGCGACGTATTTTGAATGGCGGTGCGACCTGGGTGACAGAAAGGCCTGGGTTTGCTTGTTTAACGACAATTTGATACGACCTAATCTCTGCGGGGAGTCTCTCAATAGTTTTTCATTGATTCATATAAACGAAAATCCGGTTTTTCTTTTAAATGACCGGCAACTGCAGGAAGTAACAGATATCTATATGAAGATGAAATCAGAATTGGAATCGGATTACCAAATGAAAAAGGATTTACTGCGAAATTATGTATCTGTTTTAATTCATTTTGGAAACAAGATTTTGGCGAAAAAGCCGGATCAACTATCGCTAACGGCATCATCGAGGATATTGTCAAATTTTCTCGATTTGCTAAACCAGCAATTTGCGGATCATAATCCTGAGAAAGCCATCGAATTGAAATCCGCTGCGGATTTTGCAAATCGGCTTGCGGTGCACATCAATCATTTAAATCATGCCGTTTCCGAAACAACAGGTAAAACAACCACAGAAATTATTGCACAGAGAATACTGGCAGAGGCACTTTATAAGCTGCAGTATACAAAGCTCACTATAACTCAGATTTCTTTCAGTTTGGGTTTTAGGGAAGTCCCCTATTTTCATCGTTTTTTTAAAAAAAGACATGGAGTTACACCGGGAAATATACGTCGATCAGTATCTTGATGTGCTGAAAAATACGGTTGATCAGTAGTCGAGGCCCAGTTAACAACATTTTTGATGAAACCGTCATTATCTCATAATTAATTGATGACACATAATCGGACTATTTGAAAAATATAATTAATAATGTGAATAGTATAATTTTCCGTTTTTTCAGCACCCTATTTTTGTACCGAAATCGATCTGCAAGAAAAGTGAAAGAGCGAAAGTCTGATTTCCAGTTCGATCCAATTAAATGAAAAATAATTATGCCAATTCAACAATTTAATTTTTTTACTGACGGTCTGCAGCCGGGGCAGCGCCAAACAAGTGATTACATCGTTAACACAAATTTGGAAGATGAGCGTCTATGGATCCCTTTTGGTCCCGGAGTAGCGTTCCAGCCATGCCAATTCAATGTAAGCAACGGCGGCTTTATCGTGATTTTGAGGGCTGATCCCGGCGCACAAATGCCACCCCACTTTCATTCAACATCAGTTATAGGTTATACACTGAAAGGAAACTGGAGATATTTGGAGCACGACTGGTCCGCAGTGCCTGGCACATTCATTTATGAACCAGCAGGCGAAGCGCATACTTTGATCGTCGACCCTTCTTCGGCAGAACCAGCTATGATTCTTTTCGTAGTAACAGGAGGTTTTATCTACATTGACAAGGTTGATCAAGGTAATATGTTGGCCTACGACGATGGTTTTACAATACTTGAAATCGCTCGCCGGCATTATTTAGAGGTGGGCTTAGACCCAAAACTACTTGATGCAATGATCAGGTAGAAAGCCCGCTACGATGAATTATTTCGCTGTGGCTGTCCATTTGATTAAATTAGTGTATTTAATTCATCGGGACAAGTTAAATAAAAAGGGCAGGAATATTGATATTCCTGCCCTTTCTCAATTTTACGTTCTCATCATGTCTTTGAAACCTTTTAGCAGATAATCATAGCAAGATGACTTATCATTAAAGAGGAAGAATGCCGATCTGATACCTTAAATATGGCATTGAGTATGTTCAACTTAATACCGAAAGTTAACACTATTTAACACTAACTATCTTGATGTTAACATAAAAACATATATGTAGGTCTAATTTTGGGCATGAAAAAAAATCTAAGTTTCCTGATAGGATTGTTCTTAACTATAAGTGCGCATGCACAGATGCAAGTCAGTAAGTTTATTTTGCCAGATGGCAAGGAAGTTCCCCCCGGCAAGCTTGATAGCGTTGAAAAAGCATGGGGTGGGGAAATTATGTTTCAACATGATGATGAGGATGATAAGAAACACATTATGCATTTGATTCGTCGAACTCCCGAAATGGCCAAAGCAATGGAAGAAGCAAGTCGTAAGCAACAGATGGCTATGGAGTCCATGATCGGCCGGCCAGCAGCCGACTTTTCGTTAATGGATTTGGAGGGCAAGGAAGTTACTTTAAGTAAATTAAAAGGCAAGGTAATTGTATTGAATTTTTGGTTCACAAGTTGTCCGCCCTGCAATACTGAAATGCCGGAACTGAATAAGCTCGTTAAAAATTTTGACGGTAAAGATGTGGTGTTCTTAGCCCTTACTTTCAATAATCCCAATATGATAAAGGAATTTTTAAAAAACCACTCCTTTTTCTACACCATTCTACCTTCATCGCGGACAGTTGACAAATTCTACCAGATCACTTCCTGGCCAACAAGTTTTGTTATTGCGCGTGATGGCAACGTGGCTTTTGCAGTGAATTTCAAAGATGATATATATGCGGTACTTTCAAAGCAAATTACCAGCGTATTGAATAAATAGGATGAATCATTGGTTTGATGCCCTATTCATAAGGTATCTGTTTTAATATTACTAAATACTTCGCTGACAGATCTGTTTGGTGGTTATTTTTTACATACTCGAGAATTTATGAAATTATTTTCGCTCCCTTTAGGTAAACTCCCGTTGATAATACTGGTGATGATCAGCCTGATCAGTTGCCGAAATAATCATGACACTTTTGTAATCAGGGGGCATGTTAGCCACAATAATTGTAAGATAGTTTATCTATACGAAATTGATTCAGTAGGTTATAGAGTAATCGGTTCGGCTCCTGTCCTCCAGGATGGTAATTTCGTAATAAGAGGTCGTTCTTTATTTCCAGATGTTTACAAATTGGAAATCGGCCAGCAAGATTTTAATCTGGTTATTAATAACGGAGATCAGCTTGACTTTTCGACCGACCAACTTGATGCCGATCATCATTATATGATCAAGGGATCAGCCGGTTCTGAAATCCTACTTGGATTTGATGAAATGAACAACCACTTCGAAAAAAGTAAAAGAATGTTGATAGCATCATTCCAAAACGATCTGGCCAATGGGACAAACCGTGAGAAATTGCTAAAAAAATATGAACCTACTATAAAGGCAATTTCAGATTCTGTTAATGTTCAAAGTATCAAGCTCGTGCATAACGCTCAGCAAAGTCTTGCAGCTGTGTACATAGCCTCAACCCTTGACGAAGTTAGTGATGAAAAGTTTTTAGTGGAGTTTGCCCAATCGCTTAAAATCCCAGATACAAGCCCGTTTGTGATAGCTTTCAAAAAAAGATTTCTGGCCTTGGCATCGACAATTGTAGGAAGTAAAGCACCGAACTTTGTAATAAATGACCGCTTTGGAAAAAAGATATCACTTGCAAACTACAGAGGAAAATACGTTTTGGTGGACTTCTGGGCTTCCTGGTGCCCACCCTGCCGCGCTGAGAATCCAAACATAGTTAAAATTTACAATCGCTATCATGCACAAGGCCTTAATATTCTGGGGGTTTCACTCGATACCGATACCTCGGCATGGCATCAGTCGGTATTGTCAGATAAATTGATCTGGAAGCAAGTTTCTGATCTTTCAAAATTCAGTGGGAAAACGGAAGTCTTATATCACATTGAAAGTATCCCGTCTAACTTTCTGATTGGACCGGATGGAACTGTTTTGGCAAAAAACGTTTTCGGCAACGAATTGGAACTAGTTTGTAAGAAGCTATTCAACTAACTCACTTTCCGCGCACATCTTATGCTTATTTGTTCCATAAAAGCCGTTACGAGTGCAGAGTACCGACGAAGTTATGCCGGCTCGAGATGCTGTCTTGATGATGAGGAATAAGCTCTGATTAGTATGCTATCGTTAACATCATCACACACTTGTTTTCTCGGCGGTAGCAGTAGCTAATGAATTGGTAGTGAATCGAAGGATACATAACATCCAGTCCCCAACATCGGGGATACCGCCTTTGTAGTTGAACTATTAGTTTTGGGACTAAAAATAATCTATGATAAACGACCCAAGTTACGCTGATGGCTTCCACATCAGCATTGAAACGGCTCAGACAAAGCTTCATGAAAACGAGGCAGTTCAAAACTGTCAATTGATGTCCACCAGTGAGCTGGGCGATAAAATCGCTGAGTTTATAGCATCTGCCTTACAGCCTCAACAGCAGATGCGCGTGAACCTGATCTTCAAGAAGTGGGATACAGCGTTCGTTATTGAAGAAACTGCATATGAGGTACGTTCAGAAAAAAATAGCTTGAATGGCGACTTCGCACGAAATTACTGGATAGAAACAAATAATTAAAAACATGAAATTTTTCTTTTGTGCCCTACTTGTAACGGGCATGTTTGCCAAGGCCTCGGGCCAGGAAATTGGCCCAAACCCGAATGCTTTACAACAACATGCATTGAATGTAATTGAACAATTAAAACTAAATATTGACACCTGCAAGCATAGTTCGACACAAGGCCTTTATGGACTGGATGTTTCTAGCACTCAAAAGATGCTTCCGGCGACGGTACATCCGACTACAAAATGGATTACTCATGGAAAAAATAACATGAGCGCAGCTAATTCTTTAAGTATTGATTACGCGCAATTAGTACCTGTATTGGTCGCCGCATTGCAAAAGGAGCAATCAGAGTTAGCAGATCTAAGAAAAGAACTAATTGAATTAAAAAAAGAGGTTCCGACCAGTAAGTAAGGTTCCTTTGAGTTTCAGCTCTTTTTAACGTCGTATTCAAATCAGTTTGCGAAGGTCTGACATTAAAAGCTTTCGCTGTTTGTATAGACCAATAATCCATATAAATATAAATCAATGAGCCGGTTGGTGTGATCGACCTTACATAACTGAGATGGATCGAAGCATCACAATTGTTGCCGATGTTCGACAAAATTTAAATATAATATCATACCTAATCATCCTTCCGTCTTCTCAAATCTGAATCCACCAGAATTTATATGAAAAAAGCCATTTTTATTTTTCCGTTATTGGCTATCGTTGGTTTCACAACGTTGGACTCTTTGCAGAAAACGCCGGCATCCAACCGACTCTTGCCTGCTGAAATGAAGATTTGCTCAGAGTACAATCGAAAGGTGAACGAACTTGATTCATTTTTAGCTGTCTATCCCCACTATTTTCCTGACAGTACTTATTCGATTCGAAAGAAGAAATACCAGGAGCTAGCTTTCAGGCTGAAAGAAGTCAGCGGAATATTGCTTTACTTTAAGCCGAAGGTGTATTACGACAGCATTGCGGGCCCGTTCCATTTTACCAAGGCAAACTCAGATCAAAAAGGGATATTCAAAGAAATTCCGGATAGTTTTATACTTACAGGTCCATTGGGCATCGATTCGGATTCCGATATAGCGCAAATGAATAAGGATGATATTCAAAGCGAACAAGCATTTATTCGAAGAGCCTCCCAAAATTACAGAAAGGTATTTGATGGGTTTTCCATTAACAACGAAATCAGTCAAATTAGCGACAGCCGACTAATGGACGCCTTACACAAAGAAATTTTTCGGATCTCCGTAAGTGATCTGGGTAACGCTGATTTTATAATCGACACTGCAAGTATGCCAGCATTACGAGGGGCCGTCCATGGATGGATTCGATATGTCCAACCAATTGTGGATATGCTCCCGCGTTCGGCTAAACCCTTGAAGCAACGGTGGCGTCGCCTGGCGTATAGCTGTGAATTGTATTTGTCTAAAAATCAGGATTTTTACGCTTTTGATCGAATGGTTTTTTTGAAAAAATGCGTGTTTCCGCTGACTGCTTGTTTTCATGACGTTCAACTGGGGTTGAAAATTCCTTTTTACGAAGAATCAGGAGCTATTCGTTCCGATGCCGTTTCTCTATATGAGGCTAATGCCATCATGCCAAATTTTTTCGAGGACGGGACAGAAGGTCGATCGACATTGAAACGAGAGCAGCTCGGAGAATTGCTGTTTTTTGATCCTCTCCTTTCAGGTAACAACAAGCGTTCTTGCGCAAGTTGTCACAGACCTGAAAAAGCATTTACAGATGGTCTGGCCAAAGGGCTAAGTTTTGACAAAAAGCAATTACCGAGAAATACTTCTACCATCATTACTGCTGGTTTTCAGAACATGCAATTCTGGGATGAGCGGGCGGTAACATTGGAAGATCAGATGGATACGGTTTTAAACAGTCCTACTGAAATGCATAGCTCTTTTTCGTCCGCTATTTTAAAACTTAATCATAGTCCAGAATATGTTCGTCTTTTCAGGGAAGCATTTCCAGGCAGGAAAGGAGTAGCGATAACTCGGGATGCCATCAAACATGCCCTAAGTGTTTACCAACGCAGTCTTTCTGGTATGAATACGCGGTTCGATGCCTACATGTCTGGTAAAGAAGGGGCGCTTTCAGTAAATGAGATCAGCGGATTTAACCTATTTATGGGTAAGGCCAAGTGTGGTGTTTGTCACTTCGCGCCATTATTTAACGGAAGCCTTCCGCCTTTCTACACCATGGCTGATCATCATTCTGACGGTGTTCCCGAGAGTTCCTCATTAGGTAACCATTCAATAGATCCTGACCTCGGTGTGGCCAGGCATACGAATAACCGCTTTGATCAATTTTCCTTCAAAACTCCTACACTGAGAAATATCGTATTAACTGGCCCTTATATGCACAACGGTGTATATTCGAGCCTGAAACAGGTGTTAGATTTTTACGACAAGGGAGCAGGTGCGAATTTCCGGCCCGGAATCAGTCAGCAACTTCGCGACGCTGGTTTACCACCTGTAGGGCTAACGATCCTGCCAGTTCCCCTGCACCTAAATGAGAAAGAGAAATCTGATATCATCGCCTTCCTGGGAAGCTTGACAGATGCAAAAACAGGTTTTCACCGTATCAAAAAGTTGCCGGCAATGGATCGGCATTTTTCCGATTTTAATGGTCGCAAAATTGGCGGTTACTACTGATGCTAAGTGCGCAATTAAGTGTTTGTCTTTATAGAAGCCAATCGATGATATTGGCAAAGATCTTGATTACCGTTTAAGGGATTTCCCGAAACGCTTAGTCATAAATCAAAGGTTTATGATGATGGGTAGATCCATTCCTGTTTAAAAATATAGCGCAATAAGAAAATTAACAGGGGGTTGCAAATTGCTGCAACCCCTTCCGGCACGATCTTCTTGCCGATTCACATTTAGGTTAGAAAAGGTTTTTTTACTTATCCTGTAGCGTAGTTAACTTGAACTGATCCTTCTGGCTGGACTTTGTGGCATCAAACTATGGCTCTTCCGGATAGCTTAGCGGTAACAATCAGGCATGCTGTATGAAATGAATGAGATCGCGGTTAAATTGGTCTTTCCTAGTCAAAAGAAGATAATGACCTCCGGTTTCGTACATATATAATTTAGAGTTGCTGATCTGCTCATGTGCTTCAAGCGCAATTTCCATCGGTATCGTAAGGTCATCTTTAGCATGAAAAATGCCTGTAGGTATCTGAATTTTACTGAGTTCATGTCTTAAATCCAGATTTTTCAATGCAATGATTGATTTGATTAACGCGTCGCTCGATGCCTCAGCCATAACACCATTGATCCAATTTGCTTCATTTAAGGACAGATCATTTTCCGTAAGTTTACTGAGTGGTCCATAAATGTCTGTAAGTGATTTCCTATTGTCTGGAAGTGCTGCGATAATTGTATTCAAATCATTTAATTCAAAGCCGAATGCATGATCAGGTAGCTTGACTGCTAGCGGAACATTCACGGCAAGCAACGCAAGCCCTGTAACCCTTGAGGGTTGGTATTTGGCTATATAGGATGCCGCTACCGAACTTCCGAATGAGAACCCAAGCAAAACTACATTGTCGATATCCAAGATGTTAATCAGATTGTGTATGTCGTTTACATGCATCTCATAAGAATATTCTGAGTCCGCCTTACTGGACTTGCCAAAGCCTCTCAAACTAACACCTATAGCTGGGTAGTTTTGTTCGCTTAAAGCCTTATATTGATGTTTGAACACCTCGTTACTTAAGGGCCATCCGTGAAGCAGCATAACTGGCCTGCCGTTACCTGCTTCTATGACATGCAGATGTACACCTGTTTCGACTTCGATGAAACAAGATTTTTGATCAATTTTTCCCATTGCAGATTATGTTGATTATCGATTTTAATTAATTGGTTAATGCTATAGAAAAAAGCCGACGGTATCATCCGGTCCAACTGAGAGTAACGCGCGGGCAAATGTTCATGTCTATGAATTGATTTTTCTTATATAATGGATCGGCCATTTATCACTATGTAGACAGCGCGATAAATGGGCTTTTAATAAGTAAGCCAGTTACGCGTTATAATGGAGTATCAGTTTGCGTTTTGCCAAAAATTCGTTCTTGTAATTCCATGTGAAAAGCCTCCCGCCCAATTTCTTTCCATTTATTATATAGAAAATTAACATCTTCTCCAGCTAAATAGCGTAGCTGATCTTTATTATCAGTTGCGGCTTCATATATAACTTCGGCTACGATTGATGGATCAGAAAAATGTTTTTCATCAAAAGATTGGAAAACCTTGTCGAGTGCCTCTTTGTAGTCCGGGTGTGTCGCGAATTCCAAATTTTGAAAGAAACCTGTTCTGGTGCTACCCGGTGCTACTGTTTTTACTTTCACACCACAAAGCTTTAGTTCGAATGCAAGGCTCTCGCTAAATCCTTCAATACCCCATTTTGTGGCATGATAAATGGCATTTAAAGGGAATGAAAAAACTCCTCCCATGGAGCTGATATTGATAAAGATTCCACTGCCTTTGGATCGAAAATAGGGGATAAACGCTTTGGTAACATTTATAGTGCCCAAGAGGTTGGTGTTTAACTGTTTGGTAATCTGATCGTCTGAAGTTCCCTCTATGGGGCCGATCAGTCCATACCCTGCATTATTGACAACTACGTCGACGCTGTATAATGCAGTTATTTCAGCCACCAAACTCTCTAGGTTAGAATTATCAACTACATCAAGCGTCTTAAGGGTTACGTTCGGTAAGTTTTCAAGTTCTCCGGCTTGGTTTGTATTTCGCATGCTAGCGATAACATGCCAGCCCATTGAATGAAAGTAAGTTGCAGTTGCTTTACCGATGCCGCTGGCGGCACCGGTAATAAAAATTGTTTTCATCATATGTTGTGTAATTTTGAATGACTCGCGTTAATAGATGGCCGGGTTTAGTCAAATTGCATTACCCACTGGTATAATAAACATTCCAATTGCTCAAAGAGCTTTCGATTATTTGATTATACAAGATGAAACCAGATCGTTTGCATTGGGATTCAATTTGGAAAAGTCGGGCGTGTCAGCATTCAATGTCCAGGACCATCCACTAAAATTATCGTCAGAGTACATCGTTATCACTCTTCCTTTAGGTATGCGTATTGAGGAAGCCCAATCGTTTTTAACTCCTAAAGCTGCCATTTGCTGCAAATTATACTTTCCCGGGGGGATAATTGCGCTGACGTCTCCCTGGTATGCGGAGCTTTGATAAAAGGTTACACCCGAATTGGCTGATGTCGTGAACGGAGTGGTGAGCTTGAGGCGGTATGGGGTGATACCCTTCAACATATCTCCACCATCATGAACCAGCCTCAGGTAAAAATCAGATGAAACGTGTACTCCGTCTGCATCCAAAGTCAGGAAATATTTGCCTTTTGGGATCATGGTGCTATCTTCCGCAACCTTGAATATGGATGTTGCTTCATTTAATTCATCGAACATCGCGATATATGTTGTGCTAATGGATGCTTGTTTGAGTGTAGCAAATTGCTTCCAAAGCAGGTCACCGTGTTGTCTCGGTATTTCATTTTTTCTTGAGATTGTTCCATTGGTATTATGGAAAGCGGTTCCTGGATAGATGCACGGTTGATAATCTATCCCATGTTCTCTGCAAAAGGACTGGTCTCCTGCAATCCATGCCGCATAACCATTATCGATCAAACCACCTACGCCCCACGCGGAGAGCATATTGAAGGCCGCGAAAGTTTCATTGAAGTTTGGCTTTGTGTTTTCTCCTTTGAGCCAGCCGCCCGGAATTGAACCTATAACATAGCAACCCTGGTTTTTAAACCAATTTATGAGATCAAGTGCCTCTATTGCACTTGAAGGATGGCTAGCATATCCTAAACCGTAAATACTGACCACAGGTTTACCATTTTGCTTAGCATATGCGGAAGAATTCAGGAGATCAAGTGTGCCCTTTATTGTGTTAGTCCAATCTGATTTGATCGCATTGAGGTCTCCCCAGCCGGAGGCATCGTACATAATGTAAAATTTTATTCCATTAGCTACTGCTGCGGTTTCAACTTTTCGCGCCATGCCGTCACGTTGATCTTTAATTAGGCTACCCGGGCTTATTTCATTTGCAAACCTTTGTAATGCCGCACAGTCGATGCCATATTGACGCATCCATTGAAAATGAAGGTTAACGGTGCCTGCGTCGTACGAAGAAAACATTGTAGCCGGTTGTCCATTAGTCAGCGTTCCGGAGAAGGGCGGTTGAGTACTGCCATCCTGGGAAAATGGAACGGCTTCATAAGCGGACTTATACTCTCGCATATCCGGCCACATTTCTAGATTGGTATGAGAGAAGCTGTTAATTGGCGACCCGTCACCTTTGGCGGAGAACCAACCTTGATATCCAACTGTAATTTTTCCAACAACGTCACCGGTTGATACAAGGGATGAATGAAAAGAGCTTGACTTTAGTTTTTCCTGAAAGGAAGTTTTTTCAATCTGCTTATTGCAGCTTAACAATGTGAGGAGCACCAAGCTGCCCGGTAAGAGGTTCGTTTTTTTCACAGGTACTGTATATTTTAAGTCCAAAAATCCGTTTCCAAAATTTGCATTAAATAGGATAGCTGATCTGCGCAGTTGTGTAAACTACGTTAGAGCGCTTTTAAAAATTTCAAAAGGCCGTTGAAGTATACAGCCTGATCGTCATACATACTTAGATGACTTCCGTTTTTGCAGATCAGACAGATCCCATTCGGAATTAATTTGGCCATTTTCTCCATATCTCTGGGATCCATCTCATCGAATTCCGCGCCTATTGTAAGCGTTTTTACCTTAATTTCCGGTAGCTTGTTCCAGATATCCCATCCCTTGAAGTTTCCTGTAACCAGGAACTCACTTTTTCCCTGCATCAACTCATAAATTTTGTAATTGGCATGTCTCATGGCTCGTGTTAGAGGCTCAGGCCATGGTTTTGTACGGCATAGCATTACCGGATAGAGGTCTTCCATCATGATTTGCCCGTAGTCAGGATCGTCATAATTGCCACTAGCTTCTATGCGATCCAAACGCTTGGCCTTATCTTCACTGAGCAACTTTTTATATTTGACAACATGTTTAAGGAAGGAGTCGGCGCTGGCTGCCATATTAGAGATTATAAGCCCTTTTAAGTGCTTCTGGTATTTTAGTGCGTACTCCATAGCCAGTACACCGCCAAAAGAATGACCGAATAAAACGAAATCTTTTAACCCGAGTCCTTTCCTTACTTCTTCAATTTCCTCGACATATCTAGGAATTGTCCATAAAGACGGGTCGTCAGGGACATCTGAATTATTACAACCCAATTGGTCATAATAGTACATCTCAATGTTCGCAGGAGGTAAAAATGACTCGAACGCTTCTAAGTATTCATGTCCAAATCCTGGCCCTCCATGTAATAATAATACTTTTATCGGACCGCTACCCATTTTTTTGGTCCAAACCTTGTATTTTCCGCCAACGACGGGTATCATCTGTATGCCTGCCACCCTAATGCCAGAAGGATTAAGGGAGTCTTGTGGCATATCACTACGCATTGGAAATAATTCAAGCCGCTCATCAGCGAACGCATTTGCCTTGCTCATTCCAAGGGCAATTGATGCTAACGATCCGGTAAGGAATGCTCTCCTGTCAAATTTTCTGAACATCATTTTGTTATTATAAGTTGAACGGTATAACCAGGTTGTTTATGCATTGTAATTCCTGATCAAGTAATTGCTCAATTTTACCGGTAAACTTTACATTTAAAAATACCCGATATCGGTGATTTTGGTTGTTCGAACCCCCAATTTTCGATAGCCCTGCTGGTGAACAAATTCAAACTCACCAATGCGGGGATACTATCAAAGTAAAATAGAGGTGATGATTACTAAGCGTAGGTATTGACAGCCATTGCATGTGCGCTACCTTATAACTATATAACACAGTTTGGAGGCCCGATCAGGCGTCGATGTTTGAAAAGTGCAATTACCTATTTGTATAGTATAATTATCGTCATTCCACACACCCATAACTTTGCATCATTAATTAATTTATTAATTTATTAAACTGGATGTTTGAGTTTAGAATTAGATGATTTAATTATTGGTAAAAAAATCCATAGACAAAAGGAACTGTATTATTCATCATAATGCTTTTCGAAGCGATACCGACCATGATGGGCGCTTACAGTTATTGATGCACTGATGTCCGTGTTGTCTAATTCTTAAATAATGGACGAGTTAATACAATTACTTAATCATCACCATCAGTTTCCTTTAAGGGCATGGAGACTGCTATTATCCGAGACACAGACTTTGTCTTTCAAAAAGAATACACAGTTTAACCTTGATTCCGGAAAGTTTCACGAAAAACAGATATTTGTGATTAAAGGGCATTTTAAACAATTCTACTATCAGGAGGATGGCTCAGAAAAAATTATTTCCTTTGGCTTTCCCGGCGATTATTTACTGCAACACGCGTCTGCACCAATGCGGATAACCGTCCAATCGCTAAGTAATGCGGAAGTTTTAATTTTTGAGATGAACCTGCATCAAAACTGCACTTGTCTTTCGCATCGTTTTTTGGCAGACATTTGTAATTATTCAATCAAACAGTATGCCGATCACTTGTACATTTTGGGTCTTCGTACCCCTGTAGAACGTTATGATTATTTGTCACAACATAAGCCCGAGATAGCTAATAATGTTGCGCTCATCGATCTCTCAAAGTACTTAAATACCAGTAGGGAAGCATTGAGCAGGGCTAGGATATCAGCCCTCAAAAAAATAAAGGGTAAATTATGAACATACCCATAGTCAGTTTTCTCGAGAAATTTGTGACCATTCCCGATGATGAAAAAAGCATTATTTCAAGTGCTTTCTCTGTAAAGATTTTTAAGCCCCGGACAACGATTCATCCAGCAGGTAAAGGATTAGAACATTTATATTTAGTGGAAAAGGGCCTGCTCAAATTGGTCGTTGAACGAACCCAATCTGAAACATCTGTTTTCTCTTTCGTAGAGGGTTGTCAGGTAGTCGGAATTTCAAGTCTATATTCAACATCCGGTTATAACCCGCTAAGTCTGATGACGGTCACAGAAACGACCGTATGGTCTATCAAATTATGCCAATTCGAGGAACTTAGTAATAAATATAAGTATCTTGGGCATGCGATGCTGGCAGCAACCAGACTATCAATTGCCGAAGCAATTTCCATCAAAAGCGCCTATTTGGGTTTGACCGCATATCAGAAGTATTCAAAGTTAATGAAAATGCAACCATATGTAGTCTTGAATGCGCCTTTAAAAGATATTGCTTCCTATTTGGAAATAACTCCGCAGTCCATCAGCAGGATCAGAAGAAATGCCCGACCTGTTACTCGTTAAGAAAGGATTTTCAACGAACCATCGGTTTCAGAGTGCCGGCGTGATGGGATTGATATAAAACCTGATACCTTCCTAAATTACTAATATTTCCGGCATAGACCGAAACACAGTCTGGTGCTGTTTAACGTCTCCTGCTGGATCATTGAGCACTGGATTGTTTAGCATGGTATAAGACAGATAATTTATGTGTTAAATCCGTCACCTGAATATTTCGTGCGATTATATTCCCGTTTGGGTCCAGAAGGTAATTGTCAGGAATTGATTCAACACCGTAGGAGATTGCAACATCGTTCATCATATATTTCAAATCCGACACGTTATACCATTGAAGATGGTCTTTTTTTATTGCGTTGAGCCACTGGTCACGTTGACCCGGGCGGTCCAACGATACGCTCACGATTTGAAAACCTCGTTCATGATACTCATGGAATAACGCTATTAAAAATTTATTTTCAACGCGGCATGGAGGACACCAGGAAGCCCAAAAATTAACCAAAACATAATTACCACGAAGGGAGGATAAAGTAAATAAGTGGCCTGCGGTATCCAATTGCGAGAAATTAGGAGCGGGGGAGCCGACTTTGATTTGATTCATGTGTATCAACGCATTGCCGATCATTACGCCGAGCTTATTCATTTGAATTGTACGTGACAATGTCCTAAACGACTTTAAGGCTTGTTCAGGATCGGTATCCGCTATTTGCTGCACTGCGGCTAAACTGGCAAGTGAATATCTATGCTTATTTATGAAGTCTTTGCTTGCAATGATAGAATCGCTGCTCCTACCTGTTGAATCCTTTTTAGCTGACTGGTTCTGCGTAGAACCAGGTGGCTGACTGATAAGTTCTTTGAACATCATTTTAAAAGAATCAAGATCAATGTTTGCTTGCGTCCCGGATACAACAGCGTCCCTTAACGAACTATCGGCCGTGATGACAGTTGTTCCGGCAACTAAGAATAAGGATATCGTCCCCTGATCTTTTGTGGGCTCTGAAAGCGCATTCACCAATTTCATTCTGATAAATGTTGTGTCGGTAATTCGACCTCTAATCTGAAATAGCCCACCTTTTGCATGATAGTAATAAGGTGTTTGCTTAGACGAATATTCATCATCCATGATTAGTGTAGCGCCTTTTTTTAACTTCCTGACTTTAACTATAATGTTGTAGTTTTCATGCTGCTGTCCGTAACTGGTCATAATGAACATGCATGATATCATAATGAGTATGTATTTCATATGTAATGATTAATAGGGATTGCTCTTGAAGGCTTATTTTGACTCTTTGGAATCCTGAAGCAAGACTTTTTTACTTTCGTCGACTTTCAGGAAGCGATGGATTGCACTAACTGTATCTTCAAAAAAAAGTCGGTAATTGTCTTCTGTCACGTAACCTATGTGAGGTGAGGCTAGGACGTTTGTTAAATACCGAAACGGACTTTCTTCAGGCAATGGTTCGATATCGAACACATCAAGCGCTGCGCCAGCAATTTTATTTTGTTTGAGTACTTCAACGAGAGCGGATTGATCGACCAATTTCCCGCGCGAGGTGTTAATCAAGTATGCGCTTGGTTTCATAAGCAGCAGGTCTTTAGCTGATATAATTCCTTGCGTTCGATCACTAAGCCTTAAATGTAAACTAACGAAGTCAGATGCTATTAATAACTCCTCCTTACTTACCCATTGTACACCGTAACTACTTGCAGCTGATTCTGTAAGGTTGGAACTCCAGGCAATAACGTTCATATCAAATGCTTTAGCATAACCTGCGATCCGTTTGCCGATATTTCCAAGGCCAATAATTCCAATTGTTTTGCCTTTGAGATCTGTTCCAACGGATGTTTGCCAGACCCCCGACCTTAAGGCATTACATTCACCAAGGAGGTTTTTCGATAGCGCCATTAGTAAACTCCATGTTAGTTCCGGCGCCGCGTGATGAAGAAAACCGGTATGGGCCACATGTATACCGAACTCCTGGCATGCAGCGGTATCTAATGAAGCGTTCCCCGTTCCAGTAGAGACTATCAGTTTCAAATTCGGAAGTCTGGAAAGCAGTGTTCTTTGAAAGGGCGTGCGTTCCCTCATTATACAAACGATTTCATATTCTCCTAATCTGCTTACTAACGCATCTTCATCATTTAAGTGATCACTATAGGCGTTAACGACAGCCAAGTTTTGGAGTAGATTCCAATCGGCAAATCTAAATGCCGCGTTCTGGTAGTCATCGAGGATAGCTATATGGGGCAATTTCTCAGTCATAATTTGTTGGTTATTAAATTTTCAGTAGCTCATTAGAAACTTTATGAATGCAGCATCGCTTTCTATCTGTCATTACGGTATATTTTACCATCCTTCATTACAAATGATACTTTGCTCATATCGAGGATGTCAACTAGGGGATTTCCGTCCACAGCCACGATGTCGGCGAGCTTTCCGGGAGCGATACTGCCAGTTTTGTCATTGATACCGAGTAATTCAGCAGCTGAGGTTGTTGCTGATTGCAAAGCTTCCATAGGACTCATTCCGCCAAGTGTCATGTAATAAAATTCAAGGTAGTTTTTACCATAAGGAAAAACACCTACATCTGTACCAAATGCTATCCTGATTCCTGTTTTATAGGCATTTCGAAAAGACTTTTGCAATTGCGGACCGATTGCCAGGGCTTTGCGTGCCACTATTGGAAGAAAGAATCCCGGAACCTTGGCCGAATCGGCTACGCTGTGACCTGCTGTAAGCGTTGGAACTAACCATGTGCCATGTTTTTTTGCCAATGCTAAACATTCTTCGTCCATAAAAGTCCCATGTTCAATTGAAGTAACACCTGCAAGGATAGCACGTTTGATACCTTCGCTTCCATGGGCGTGACACGCAACCTTCAAACCGTAATCTTTAGCGGTTTGGACTGCAGCCTTGATTTCATCGGTTGTATATTGTGCTCCTTCACCGTTATTGCTCAGATCGAGCACGCCTCCTGTAGAAGCCAACTTTATAACATCTACACCTTGTTTATACTGTAACCGCACTGCTTTCACAATTTCGGCTTCACCGTCAGCAACCCCCATCGCCGGATCAGGTTGATGAGCAAACACATCGTGTCTGAAACCATCAGTATAATCCATGTGCCCGCCACTTGAAGAAATCGCTCTTCCAGCGGTGTATATCCTGGGGCCATCCGTGAGGCCTGATTCTATCGCATTCCGCAGACTGACATTCACTCCCGTACCCCCTAAATCGCGAACAGTTGTAAAACCTGCTAACAGTAATTTCTTAGCGTTTGCTGCGGCGATGTAGGCAACATCGGCATCCTCAAGCCTGAGTGCATCCAATTCTGAAGTTTTGGTAATTTCCGCTTCGACGTGGACATGACAGTCAATCAGGCCTGGGAGAACCGTCTTGTTACGCAGGCTGATAATGTGATCATTTTTGTCGCCTGAAAGATAGCCAGGCTGGATAGAAAATATTTTTTTATCTTCCACTATAATGGTCATTTCATTATAGGAGGTCTTGGAGACGCCGTCAATTAGCTTGCCGCATTGTATATATGTCTTTTGAGAAAATGCATATTGTGATGCGAAAAAAAAGTATAACAAGATTACGGTATATTTCATTTATGTATATTTTACGTATGCTCTAAACAGGATTGGGCTCAGATCTATTTTAAGCTGTAGGTCTTAAAAGGTGAACCGACCGCTTATAGATGGTTGCTTCACTTGCAAAAGAACATATATATATTCTTTTTCGAGGTGATCTGAATCACCAATTCATCTTGTCCTTCTTCGATGTAACAGCGTGCTGCCGAAATTATTTCCTGATAACAAATGTTGCATGTAAAGCAGTTAGTATAACCGCTTCGCACTAAATAAAATAATTAACACCATGGAATTTTAAATTTTCGGTCCTCTGAACGGCGTTGCCTTGTTCATTCTCATAACAGCGTCACATTGGCTATAATTATGATTTTCTTACCAAATGTTCATTGTGCCTCGTGCTGGCTTTTCTGAATTTTGCAGGATTTTAATATTCATTTATCCTATGTGTCATAGGCTAGTAGCGTCGATGTGATCTGTGATTCCATCGAACCACTTTCAGCCAAAAAAGAAAATTGCAATGATTTTAGTTACGACGACTTTTTATGTTACCTTTTTATTTCGGCTTTTGACCGTTCTTATTTCAGCTTCTAATGAGAAAAAGATGAAAATGATGGGTGCGATCGAATACGGAGTACAAAATTCGAAAATGTTGATCACTCTCCATTTCGTATATTACCTTGGTTGCTTTTTTGAGGCATATTTAAAACGAGCTTTAGCAAATGACCCTTTGACCTACGTTGGCTTGATCCTCTATATTTTTTCAATTATTGTATTATACTATGTTATTTTCCAACTACGCCGCATCTGGACGGTGAAATTGATTATTGGCCCGAGTAGTTACCATCGCATTAATTCCAGTTTTTTATTCAGGCACATCAGACATCCAAACTATTACCTGAATATTATTCCGGAACTCATTTCACTTTCGTTGTTTTTCCACGCCTGGTACTCTTTCGCGATTGGATTTCCATTGTACATTTTGTTACTATTCAACCGCATTAAAGAAGAAAATAACTTGATGAGGCAACATTTTAATATTTAATATCAATTGCAGTTTAAATCACCAATATCCGAGGGGGCAATAAAACAACAATTGAAAAATTTGTTTCATGATTTTTTTTATTGTAGCCGCCAAAATTATAGGCTATTGTTTCGTCGTGGGATGAAAGACAGATGCTTTGCCGTGATCTTTACTGTATTTGCCGTTCTGCCGTCTATAGTTGCCGCAAAGCCGGTTTACAGCTTGTTTTTTCGAAAGTTTACTCCGGAGAATGGATTGGTAAATAGCCATATTAATGTGATTTTAATGGATCGGAGAGGATTTTTGTGGATTGGAACGGAAGACGGTCTCCAGAGATTCGACGGAAAATATTTTACCGATTTAAATTTTGCAGATGATGATAAGGATAGCCCTAAAGCTAATATTATCACCGGCCTTTGCCAGGGTAACGATGATGACATATGGATTGCCACTGCCAACGGAGGACTTTTCAGATATGATTACAGACAGTCTGCACCCCGCCGGTTCAAACGATATGCGTATAAAGAAACTGATCCATATAGTCTTCCACCTGGACGTATTACAAATTTAAATATAGATAGTGACGGCAATTTGTGGATGATTATCGACAATGAACTTCTGGTCAATTATAAGGCGCGCCAGAATCGATTCTATAAGTATGCCCATCTGTGGAAAGCACCTTTGCTGTCATTGACAATAGGAAAGGACAACAGTATTTGGATCGGAGGAGAATCCAAATTGCTAGGCAACTTTAACGCGGAAAAACGTTGCTTGAACCTAATCGAAAATCAAAGCAGTGCCGTTACAACAATTTATATCGATAAGGAAGGTACCATTTGGTACGGTGATAACAAGGGAAAACTTTTTTACAGGACCAAAGGACGTAAACTATTTCTGGAACACACCTTGTCAAAACAGATCGTAGCATTGAATGATATGATCTCGTCGATTGTAAGAACGCCTAACGGACAATTATATGTAGGCTTCAGGAATTCAGGCCTGGCTTGCTACGATCCACTAAGCAGGAGTGTTTGTCGTTACTTAAAAGGCGTTGCTGACGACGGTTCTATTTCGGACGATCATATCAATATTGTTTACCCGGATGAAAGAGGCAACATTTGGTTGGGCACCAATAATGGCTTAAACCAAATCAGTGCAATTTTTTCTCCATTTAAGAGGGTCGTTATACCAAAGGTTTTTCGGGTAAATCAAATTTTTGACCTCTATGAAGATATTGTAGGGAATCTTTGGATAGCTACAGATAGGGGAGTGCTAAGGGAGTCTGGCAAAGACCATCATATCGATGTTATCGTAAGCAAATATAAGGGTCAGGACTTTATTGTAAATAGATTTTATCGTGACGTAGACGGGGCTTTCTATTGGGGAACGAATTATTCGCTGTTCAGATACAATGATAAATCCGGGACTGTTGCTATTCTTCCAAATACAGAAGAAGATCCGATGATGCGAAAATTGAAAAATTCTACTATTCTCTCGATAGCAAGAGATAATATAAAAGGCCATCCTGCACTACTTATTTCACTATCAAATAGGTTTTTGCGGTACTATGATTTAACAGATAAGAGATGGATTGCTGTTAATGAAAAAAACGTTCAGAAGGAGATCTGGGATGACAAGATAACGAAAATTTACAATGACAATAATGGACACCTGTGGTTGGCGACCTGGAAAAGCGGTCTGGGTGACCTGACATGCAATAGCAACCAGCCTGTGATTCATTATCATACATCCTCGAACACAGGAAAAGGCGGTCGTGCAATGAACGTATATGATATTGAAAAAGATTTCAAAGGCGATATATGGATTTCAAGCTATGGAGGCGGTCTTTATAAAATGGATACGGTTTCAAACACATTAGATCACGTTGAAGAATCGAGCAATTTGACGGAAGGGTTCCTGCCGGATAAAGAAAATAACCTTTGGATGATTTGTAACGGACACTTCCATAAATACGATTCTAAAAATCGCAGGTATACCTGCTATGACATTCCTGAACTTCGAACAAATGAGGGTGTTCGCGGGTTTCCCATTGCGGGTGAGAGTGGCAATATTTTTGCGGCAGGCAACGATTATTATGTTAAATTCGATCCGCAGCAAGTTCCTAAAATTAATTTGTCACCGAAGGTTTACTTTACGGATTTTTCGATTTTTAATAAATCCTTCAATAAATTACTGTACGGAGCCGGCATAACCCTCGAAAAAAGTCAAAACTATTTTACGATCGACTTTTCCGCGCCGGACTACGGCGGAGATAATATTCAATATCTGTACAGAATGGTAGGTATTGATAGCAACTGGGTGATGGCAGGGATAAAAAACTCCGTAAGTTATTCAAATTTGAAGGCCGGAAAGTATGAATTCCAAGTAAAAGCAAGTAACTGGAAAGGGAATTATGCAAGTAATTTCAGTAGTTTACAAATCATCGTTGAACCCCCTTTTTATGAACAATATTGGTTCAGTCTATTGGTGATTATGATAATTTGCTCTATCATTTATCACGTTTACATGTATCAGATTCGTGAACTCAAAAAAATTCAAGATGTGAGAAATGGTATTGCGAGAGATCTTCACGATCAAGTTGGTTCCACGCTAAGCAGTATCGCAGTCTACACGGAGGTTGCAAAAATATTTCAGCAGCAAAATAAACGGAACGACGTTGAGCAACTTCTAAAAATTATCAGTGAAACTGCTACCTCCATCGTACAAGAAATGACAGATATTATATGGAGTATTGATGCTAAAAACGATCATATCATTAGCATAGTCAAACGTATAGAATCCTATGCTAAGCCGCTTTGTGCTGCTAAGGGAATAAAGTTTTCCATCGATGCAGATGCTAAACTTTTCCATCAAAGCATGAGCATGTCCTTAAGAAAAAATCTTTTTCTCATTCTTAAAGAGGCGATCAACAACGCGATAAAACATGCGGATTGCAAAACATTGAAGGCCGTACTTTCGGTCGATAATGAAACCATTTCATTGGAAGTCAAGGATGACGGCGTCGGATTTGATTACGTTCACGATAACTCCGGTTTGTCTGGTGTCAAAGGAAACGGACTGTCCAACATGAAGAATCGTGCGGAACAGATGAATGGTTTATTACGAATCGTCACATCCGGAAAATCCGGAACGTCGCTGACCGTGACATTTAAAATTGTATAAGTTAATTTTTTGTAATTCATGAGTATACGAATAACCATTTTTGATGACAACCCTAACATGCGTAATAGTATTAGAATGTTGTTAAGCACGGACTTTTCGTTTGAGATTGTGGGTGCCTTTGGCTCGGCGATGAATTGCCTGGAGGATATAAAATTGACCAAACCTTCCGTAGTTCTAATGGATCTCGAAATGCCTGGGATCAGCGGAATCGATGCCATACGTTTAATAAAAAAACATCATCCGGAGATCCTTATATTAGTTCAGACTGTCTTCGAGGACGATGACAGGATATATGACTCGATAATCGCCGGTGCTTCCGGATATGTTTTGAAGAACACCTTAAAAGATAATTTGATTACCGCTGTGAAGGAGCTCGATTCCGGCGGCTCACCTATGAGCCCTTCTATTGCCCGCAAAGTTTTAGCGTTAATGCAGCAGCCCCTAAATGTAAACAAATGCAGGACAACCGACTATGGATTAACGCAGCGCGAAAAAGAGGTACTGGCCTGTGTTGTAAATGGCTTAAGTCATAAGATGATTGCTGCTGAATTGAAAATCAGTTATGAAACAGTAAGAAGTCATATGAAAAATATTTATGAGAAGCTGCATGTGGCATCCTTGACTGAAGTAGTTGCAAAAGCGATCAATCATAATATTATATAAAGACATATGGAGTACACTTCATAATAATGTGCGTAGGGAAATCTATTTCGAAGGCTATGACTAATCACTCACCGCCATGAGTTTGAAAAGTGTTTGATTGTGCTTACGATATAGCTGATGTCGGTATTCCTCTACCATCGTGGTCTCAATAGGATAAAACTGTATCTTATGGACAACTGCGAGTGCGAAAACCTGGCCAAATGTAGCGGCGGCTTGTTCAAGCTTCCATTCTCGAAACTTTGTTGCATCAGATAGCGCATGAATATAGTTGTGTACACTAATGGCGATATCAGCAACTGCAAGGTCTGCGGTATCCTTCGATAAATAAAGAAAATCAATCAAATCATCCATCGAATAATCATCATATATGTATATCCCAATAAGGACTTTACAGGCCTGTAGCTTTTCTTTGTAGGTAGATGCAAAATAATCTGCGTTATTCAGTTCCAAACTATCGAATGGTATAATAGAAGCTGACGCGGGCGCCACGCCGTAAGAATGGTTGTACCATCGGGCCTTATCAAGTATTTCGTTGATTAAATCTGCAAAATCCATATGCAATGAGCTAATGAAGAGTCGAAAGGATAGATATTGAAAGTAAGCCGGATCATATTGACTTTATTCAAATATATAATCGTTTATAATTGGTCGCATCTAATAAAACAATCTTAATGTTAAATACCCGTCCATTTGGATCAAAACAAGGCCTAAATGGTGTAGGAAATCATCAATGTGGGGAGCTTGTTTATTGTGTAACAGTAATTGATCTGAATAGGGGCTAGTTGCCGGCCTAGGAAGGATCTTTGATATTTAAAAGTGGATAAACATAATGATCAATTACTTTCAAAGAATCATACCTTTCGTAAATATCAGCAAGCGCAGAGATCTTATTTTTGTAATTATTGCTCTTTGCTATTTCATCAAATGCTTCCCTGATCCGCTCAGGTGCGGGATGTTCCGTGTTAAGGTTAATACCTATTCCAAAATGTTCCACCCTTGCACAAATTTCATTCTTTCCTTCGTGAAGACCCGCAGTGATCATTGGAACTCGGTGCATTATACTTAGCGTTGCACCACCGTAGCCGCCATTTGTAATATATACATCAACGTGCTTCATTATTTGATTGAAAGGTATATAATCCTCAACGATCACGTTTGGTGCCAGATACATCTCACGTAGACGCATGGTCGACTTTCCTCCGGTTGTTACAATAAGTAGAATATCTGTGTTCATAAATGCTGCTATCGTGGGTTCAAGCAGCTTTGTAGAATCGCCTTCAACAGTACCTTGCGTTACCAAAGCCACTTTTTTGTAAGATTTAAGGCGATCATCGTGCCAGCTATCATTTTTATCAGACTGGATATTCAATAGCGAGCCAATGAATTTAATGTTGTTGCCTAAATCACTTCTGTAATACTCGAATTCCGGGACACCTATCTGAAGATATAAATCAGCCGCCTTGATGAGCGTGTTTTCGATGGTTAGGCCCCCATAAGGTATCCCTTCCTGTTGAAGCAGCTCAGCAAAAATTTCAGTAGCTTCTTGAGTTTTGTTGGGCATTTCCTGATACAACCGCTTGTATAAAGTCCTTTCCGGATCATTTTTCGGTGGCAACAAACCCAGGCCATAGGGCGCCGTATCGATCGAATTTTCGGCAAGAGGAACAACGCCGATAGCAACGACAGGAACCTGTAACAACGGCTTTATGAAAGGAATTGCAGGAAACAAGCTATCTACAATCATCAGATCGAACTGGAAAGAATCCCTGATTGCTTTAATATCATGGTAGTATTCAATTGATCGTTTCGCGTATTGAATACGGTAAAGAGTCATTCTTCTTAAATGGTCATTTGTCCTTATTTCAGGAACCAGGTCTGCGATATTGTTAGCATTGATATCAAGCGTTTTAACCAAGGGGTAATGGCGGATGCCTAATTTAGCGAGTTCAGCAGCATATATATCCGATACAAGCCACCTTACATCAGCACCGCAATCCATATAATACTTTGCGACTTTACTTAATGGCTTAAAATGTCCGTCAGCCGGGACGCACGCGAATAAAATTTTTTTTCCTTTCATTGATCAGAATTAAGGTATTTTCAATAAATGTTATAAGCATGAAGCTTACAATCACAAAGATCAACGCAGGCACAAATCCCGACAATCCCCGATATTGGCGATAGGCGACTGCCGCATGACATAGTCATGAAACATCCTTTCTACTAACTTAACCTGGAGAATTCGTCTATCGCCGACCACTGGATTGCTGGAGGTTAAAGGGTTACAATTATTTTAATGTGGGTGAGTCAGAAGGTGAAAAAGTTAAACTCAACAATGAAGGTCATATCAGTTCCTTTCCTGAAGGAAAGGCGGACCGTCGATAAGGCAGTTACTACTAATGGAGACATGCGCTTGCTTTGGAAGTCAAATATATTCTCGCCCATTTAGCTCTATCGCTTCGCACTTTACTTTTTCGCTTTGATCTCCTCTTAGGTTTAAATTTAAGTAATAGCCTATATTCCAGTCTGTTGAAGATGGTTTAATGGTTGTTATATTTATATGGCGAGCGAGTAACGAAAAAACTGCCGCACAGAGGCCGGGCGCCGATTTGCCGCTTTCGTACCCCCTTATCCTTCAGAGAGTTTTACTATAAAGTCAATAAATACGGCAGACTGGATTTTGACAATTCAAGATAAGCACTATTAATTTTTCTTTCATGACAATAAAATGTCAAATAATACTTGCAAGTAGCAAGTGAAGTTATTTACCTTTGTTTACTTGCAAGTAGCAAGTGAATTTAAAGACATTAAAAAAAAATATAATTTAACTTATGTCATTAGTGCAGTCATTTCAATGGCGATATGCTGTTAAAAAATATGATACTTCCAAGAAAGTAACGCCTGAAGTACTTGCAGATATTTTTGAGTCTGTACGTCTTGCTCCCTCATCGTTTGGCCTCCAGCCTTATAAATTTTTACTGATCCAAGATCAAATTAAGCTGGAGGAAATTGGCCGGGCGGCAAATGGTCAGGCTCAAATTACCACCGGATCACACGTTTTGGTGGTAGCGGCAGAAACAAATGTGAATGAGAAGACTGTTGCAGACTACATCGACAAGGCGGTAGTTGCCAGGCAGACATTGCGTAATAATCTTGAGCAGCGGGAACAATTTATAAATGGAATGCTGAGTAAAATGAATGTACAGCAGCGAATTACCTGGGCTGAAAATCAAGCTTACATCGCAGTAGGTGTTTTCGTGGCAGCTGCTGCAGAAGCTGGCGTTGATGCTTCGCCGATTGGTGGGTTTAATAATGCAGCGGTAGATGAAATCCTCGGCCTAGGACAAAAAAATCTTACATCAGTTTTGCTTTTTGTGCTTGGCTACCGTTCATCCGAAGATGAGTTTGCAAAGATCCCGAAGGTTCGCAAATCTACGGTGGAGATTTTTCAGGTAGTTTAAGTATTAGCTACTCAGTTTAAACAGAAATTACAAACAAAAAAACACAAATATAGAAATCATGAACATGACAAACAAAACAATCCTAATAACCGGAGGCGGTTCGGGAATAGGTTACGCAACCGCAAAATTTTTAGTTGAAAAAGGAAATAAAGTAATCATTTCCGGACGTAATGCAGAAAAATTGGAAAAGGCCGGGAGGGAGCTAGGTGTTGATTACATCGTGTGCGACGTTACCAATGACGCCGCGGTGCGCTCACTTGTATTAAAACTAGAAGCTGATTACAACGATCTCAGCGTGCTTATTAATAATGCCGGGGTAGGTTTCGCTTATCAACTTGGAGAAGGTGCTAATGCCTTTGAGAAAGCGAAACAGGAATTTGAGACGAACTATTTTGCTCCTATAAGGCTTACAGAGCTTTTATTGCCGCTGCTAAAAAAGCAACCTGACGCTGTTATCGTGAACATCACGTCTAACGTGGCGTTCCATCCCCTGGTAGTTTTGCCAACTTATTCCGATGCTAAAACGGCACTGCATTCACATTCCGTGGCTTTGCGTTTAACTTTAGCTTCTGATACAAACATTAAAGTTTTCGAAGTCATGCCGTCGCTGATCGATACAGATGCTACCAAAGAAATGGGTGGCGAACAGCATGGCTTACCACCATCGGTGGTTGCAGAAGATATATATAACGGAATTACAGAGAACCGTTATGAAATTTTTGTTGGAGAAGCGGGCAAGCAATATACCGACTACTTTGCCGATCCTCAGGCAGCTATTAAAAAATTTAATCAACCATTCATTAAATAAGCAATAATGAACCTGCCCTGTGCCGGTATGATTATCGATCGGCGCAGGGCAATTATCGAAAGATAAATTTAGAAATATACCTATGAACGACAGAAGAAATTTCATAAAGCAGACCGGCTTACTATCCCTGGCTGGTATCATTGGAGCTAATCAAATAGCGGTAGCTGAAAAAAATATTCAAGGGATGAAGCCAACACGCTCGAAGTGGGCAGACGGATCAAGACTCGTCGTGTCCGCTACGATGTTGTTTGAGGCCGGGGGGCAGCCGGATAATGCACCAAGCCCTTTTCCTCCAAACATGAAACCTGGTTACAAAGATTTGCCGGCGGCAACATGGTACGAATACGGCTATAAGGAAGGGATTCCCAGGATGCTTGATAACTGGGATAAATTAGGTATAAAGGTGACAACACACATGGTTGGCTCCGCCGTGTTGCGAAACCCCGCCTTAGCTAAGGAAATTGTAGACCGGGGCCATGAGGCATCAGGCCATGGCATGAACTGGAAAGACGAATACGACATGTCTTACGATGATGAAAAGAAATTTATCAAAGACGGTTTAGACGCCATCAAAAAAGTGACGGGCCAAACTGCAGTTGGTTATAATGCTAACTTTTTGCGCCGTAGTGAGAACACACTTAATATTTTACAAGAGCTTGGCTGCATCTACCATATTGACGATTTAAGCAGGGACGAGCCATTCATTATTAAAGTCAACCAAAAGGATTTCGCCGTGGTACCTTACACTGTGCGCAATAACGACCTAGGGATGATTGAATTGAGAAATTTTTCACCCGATCAGTTCGTCTCACAAATTAAGATGGAATTCGATCAACTTTACGAAGAGTCCGCAACGAAACGCAGGCAACTTTCCATAACATTTCATGACCGTGTCAGCGGCACCCCGCAAATGACAAAAGCAGCCACGGAATTGATTACATACATGCAAAAGCATCCGGGGGTAGCTTTTAAACGCAAAGATGAAATAGCTGAAATGACGCTCAAAGACCCTACAAGCGTTCGGGAGTAAGTTTTGTTGGATTGTTTGTTAGGCTGCATGCATATGCATGCAGCTTTTTTTATCATGTCAAGAAGTGAATCTTGCATTTCCTTCACCAATGTTTCATTGATGTTTTTCGTCCATAATTTTCTTACGCTTGCATCAACCCCATATTATTGTTTAATAGGATCTGCCCGTCTAACCGTTAGTAAATTAAAAATGCTTAGGCATTAACAACTTCAAAAATAATTCTAAAAGAATCCGTTTCCTTTCGCCCAATTTTTGAAAAGTCTCAGCCACTTATGTGCGGGAGAGTTTACTCTGCCCGTCCCCCAACCATGGCCACCTATGGGAAATAAATGTAGTTCGGACTTAACATGATATTTTTGCAAGGTTGCAAACATCATTTTACTATTTTCCGCTGGAGAGATTGGATCGTCCAGAGACTGTGCCAAGAAAGTCGGCGGCGTGTTTTCATCCACATGTAATTCCGGCGAATAAATTTTTTCCAGGCTCTCATCCATGTATTGACCTAAAAGTTCCTTTTCTGAGCGTGTTTTATTATATGGCGGGAGCATGGTAATGACCGGGTAGAGGAGTACCGCGAAATCCGGGCGCGCGTCCAAACGGTCTATATCATCGATGGTTTTATAAAACAGTTTGTTAGGTGCGGTTTCAATCATAGCCGCTAAGTGCCCCCCTGCGGAAAAACCCATAATTCCTACTTTATGTTCGCTATAGCCAAATCGCAGCGCTGAACCGCGAATGATACGCATGGCTCGCTGCCCGTCCTCAAAAGGGACATCGGACGTTGCCCAGTGTTCAGCAGGAAGACGATAGATTAGTTCAAATGCCACAACGCCCTGTGATTGCAGCCAATTTGCCGCAGGTCCGCTCTCCTTCCCTTCATTCAGGTAAGCGTACCCACCACCGCTTATAACCAAAATCGCTGTCCCGTTCGGGTGAGCGGGGAGGTGTACGATTAACCTTGGTTCTGAAATATTTTTAATAGACCCTTTATCATTTACTACCTCTTCTCCTCCTGGACCCGGGCCATCTGGAAGTCTTCGATTCCATAATGGAATAATTTCTTCCCTGTTTATGCTTTGAGCTTTTACTTTTTGTATGCTGACCAAGCCAATACAGAACAACATGGTTTTTGAAAATAACTTCAACTTTGTTTTCATAGATATTGCATAGTAAAACAGACTGGCAATAATACAAGTGGTTAAATTAAAATACGATGAAGATTAGTTACATGTCCTGCGGGGCAAAGTGCCAGCAAGATAAATTCGTTCGTTTTTCCACAAAATTGCCGGCACCGTGTAACGCCTTTCATAAAATCAAGCGTTCGAGCGCAAATACCTGGAACAGATGATTTCTTCCGATGTTCGCAACATACGTTTTCGCCGGATCCACGATATTTAAGCATAGGAAGCAATGAGAGTTTGTATTTATAGATTTTACATGTTGCTGATCAGTTCATTTAATTAGTTATGATTGATAAGAAAGACAAATTTTACCAACTATCCAAAATCATCAATAATAGAAGCTAATCGCAGGCATGCGGTAAAATCTCCTGAAAATGGCTCAATTATGCTTAGTGACGCTATTTTCTTCTGAAAGGAATGTTATAGCCAACCCGCAGACCAAAGTTTTGTGAACCTTTAAAGCTTGTATAATCTTCATAACGTAAACTGATATCTAAACCATTTTTAAAAGTATAACCTGCTGATGGCGTCCAGACAAATGAACTTCCGTAATCCGAATTACGGGTGCCTAAAGCTAAACCTGCCTTTGTGGCGATATAGAAGCCATTGCCTATATCTGCTTTTAAGCCAACTTGGAAGGGAACGGTGTTGTAAGGCGTACCATATGGATAGGCATACTTATTCCGGTTCACAAAATCGTGCTCAAATAAATGATCGAACCCAATTCCAGCAGTAGCTGAAAAAATACCGTTTATCTTGGTTTCAAGTCCAAAATCGAAACCCAAAGCTTCATTAAATGTCTGCCTCTTCGCGATGCCTCCACTTATTCCAAAATTCCATTTGAAACTCCCCTGTTGGGCGTTAGCACTTGAAACTGCCTTTGTAATGATAAATGCGATAATAAAAAATAGTTTTTTCATGAAATTTTTTGTTTGGGATATATAATAATTTTCAAGTAAAGGGATACGATGATATAGTTTAATTATGACTGAAGTGCTATGGCATATTGAGTTAGTTTTCTCTATAACCGGCCTTCGTATTTTCACCAATTTCGTTCCATTAAACTCTTGGCAAAGATTTCATGCTTTTTTATAAATAAATGTTAACGGAAGCTTAAATAGTGTTAAATAAAGTTAAGATGGCAGCCTCTAATTAACTTACAATCCGTGTTCTCCCAAACCACCCTGCATCAAAGTAACACCGTTGATCAGTTACCAGGAAGCTTTATTTTGTTCTCTAATATTTGGATATCTCCGTTTTACAACAACATATGATGAGCTTACATATCACATTATTTGTGCTTGGATTAAGCTGTCTTGTTAATTTTAGAAATTGTAAATTTAATTAGGTGTCAATTATCATCAAGCAAATTCGACGTCTGCTTTTAGCGCCACCATAAGTGCCTGGTCACTATCCTGAAAAATAATGACCAAATATCCATCGCTAGTCCGTAAGCTATCGGAAGTTTTCTTAGAACCAATTTCTACAAACAGCGTTAAATTTTTCAAAGACAGGTAATGGCATGATTAAATCAATGGATGGCCTCTATTCTGATGAAGGCAGCAAGAACACAGGACCGTTTCCACAAATATAACAGTGAATAGTGTTGTCATTTACATCGAAATAATTTTCGCATCGCTCTGTTAATGCAGATGAAGCTTTGATCATATGTCCATATAAAAATTCTACTTCAAGTATGAACTAATTTTACGCTTTCGTTAAAGGTGCTCATACCACTGAATTTGGAGAGTTTGTTCGGTGCTAGCAAAGACCGGTTATTACATGCTTTCTAAAATCAGTGAGATAGATTTAAACTTACTTACAATGCAGGCAATCACTATCATCACCATTAGATAAGTCATAGGCCGTCTGTTCTTGAAGAATATCTTTCAACCCTTCTAAAATAGGTTTTAGCTCCGTATCCCCTAAGGATGTAAGTGTCAATCGGATTGATCCGTTGATCGTAGCTACTCCTAACGAATAACTATTTTCAGATCCTGGCAACAAAAAGGGTCCCCAGATAGATTTCAAAGTAAATTGACCATAATGGCTGCTGAATGGCAACGATCCGAGATTACTCAACAGAAAATCATGCGCCAATTTCGTGTTGACGAAATTGGCAATATCTGACCAATTATGAATAGTCGATATAAATTCTAATAATGCCTGGTTAAATACTGATAGGAAGTCTAAAGAATTTGCGCCAGCTAACGCGTATTTAGCATCGCGGGCGGTATCCCAAAATGATTTGCTCACATTTATGTCGAATGGCACTGTACGGCCTGTAATAAATACGGATGTGGTCTCTTCTGCGCCGACAGTTTCACGCACTGAAACCGGTGAATATATAGATATAGGATTTGATTTCCACGATTTGTTTGCCCAAACTAGTGCTGCACTTAATGTACCGTGTACAGAAGTATGTTCCTCCTTAGATCGTTTAATTACCTGACTGGAAAGTTCCTCCGATAGCGCCAACAATTGGATTTGTGGTTTTGGCCAAGCTTTAGGTGGTTGTTCTTTAAAACCGTTGATAATTTCCTTATCAACCGCAATCTCATTAGCTGCATTGCGAGATTTTTCAGTATAGGAGTCCATTGAAGGAGGCATGTCATAAGCAGGTGCGATTTTGCCATCTATAGCGTTAAGCAGATCGCGAAGCACGAAGGATAGCGAGCGACCATCACTGATGGCATGGTGAGCAGTTAGCGCAATTACTGATTGATTATCAGATTCATAGACCGCCGCTCTCATTAAAGGAGCACAGGTGCTGTCAAATCTTTGAACGGTATCTTGCTCTAATTCCGAAACCCAGGCATCTGGAGTAGCTGTCTTTACAATTTTTAATGGAATAATACGTCCGTATTCAAATTTAAATTCAGGTGCGTTGCTGGAATTGATCTGTATGCCTACAGATAGTAAAGGGTGCTGTTGTTGTACGGCATGTAACGCCCGTAGCCATTGATTGGTGGTGAATGTCGCTGTAATTTCAGCAGCCATCGTAAAATGCACCGGTCGTTGTTGATCCAGAAGCCACAGCAATCTTTCACGAGTTCCTAAAGGACGTCCTTCTTGTTTTTTCATCATACTTTTATTTATTTACGCCAGATTACGCGTAATGCGTAATAAGTAAATCCCCTTGAGCTTAAATGAAAGCTTTTAGCGAACCTAAAAAAAGCGTTCGTGATAATGTATCCCCGAATTCGGTGATGTTTAATGATAGTTGAAATAGGAGAACCACTGCCCTTTTAATTTAGACATTTAGCCTTTCAATTATTTAAATGCGAAAAGTGAAAAGTGAAAATCGAGATCTTGATCACACATAATATTATAGTCCTACCCTAATTTTGGATGAAATGATTATAAGGACATAGGATACCTGGCGCTTTAATATGAAGATTTCTTATATAATTTTTAAAACATCGAATTGCGAGATGAGCAATATGTAGTCATTAAATCCGACGTTATAAATTCGAACTGGGAGGGCTTGTAAATCTATATGGATGAAATTCTGCTTTTCTGCGATCTGAATATATGCGCTCTTAGATTTTGAGATATATGCATCAGGCAGATGCTGGAGCGCGGAATGGCATGGTCAAGCTTTTCAGAATGTCCAGCCTTATCGCCATTTTCTGCTTTGTCTGTAATATTTGAAAAGCTCATCCCAGCCTTGATGCCAAATTTTGTCTGGGCGTTAGCGGTGCTAAAGGCAGATACAAGAACGATCAGCAAAATCGGCATTCGGATTATATATTACATATTTTCTTAGTTTTTTTATTTTTTATGCCTTTTGTAGTGTTGTTTGATTGTAGGTATTTTCTAATATCATACTGATCGCATTTTTAATTCTGGTCATTCCCTCCGGTGCATTCAGTTCTATTTCGCAAAACATTGTGTCTTTTGATTTTGCATGGAGCACCAGGTGGTAGTGGATACCGGCAACTAATAGCGCTGATACCGCCCTCAGATCAATGTCCTTTCGTTTGAGTTCTTTGTCAGAAAGTGCAAAAAAGATCTTCCTGAGCTGCTCTCTTTCCTCACAGACCTCTCTCATGATTTCGGTGCTTTCACTGATCTGCCACAGAATTATTTTTTGCATTTCTTCATTACTGAAAAAATAATCCATCTGGTTTGCAGCAGGCAGTCCAGTATATTCCTTGTGTTTTCACCGGCGTTCTCAGCATTGGCGATGTTGGTTGCACTTAACCCAGTGTACCCCTTGGATTTATAATTACCCCGACAGCATTAATAAGCTTTTGGACAGAGCGCTCCTTGTCATTAGATACGCCCTGATAGGTTTTTCTGGCCAGGTTTTAAAGATGTACGATTAAAATATATAAATACTCCCAATAGTGGGAATTTACTGATTAAATATTCAAAACCAGTTCTTTTGACTTCTCCAATCTTCACTCTTTTCATAAAAAAGGCTGAATTTAACAGTTAAGGGTGGTCACTTTGAAATTGGCCAACCGCGGTCAATCAGGTGTGGTTTATCCAGCCTGCGAAACCTGGAATCACATGAGGAGAATAAATATATGAACTAATTATACCATTTACCAGTTTGGTATATGGTATAATTAACGTATCATTGAAAACTTAAATGATGTAACAATGTCAAATCAACATCCCAACATTCAATTGATCCATTCTTTTTTTGAGGCATACGCAGCTAATAACCTGACGGCCATTCACAACATCCTGTCTGATGATATTGAATGGATAATTCCCGGCAGGCACCCGTTAAGTGGCGTTAAGAAAGGGGCCGAAGAAGTACTTCATTATTTTAAACAATTGAACTTATCATCCTTTGAAGCAAGCCCTATTGTTATGGGGTTTAATGACGAGTTTGTAATTGATTGCCACCTTAACTGGAGCAACCGCGCAGAAGGTGAAAATGTACGGGGTATGTCGTGCTTATTGTGGAAGTTTAAAGATGGGAAGATCAGCAAGGTCTATAACTTCCCTGAAGACCAGCATTTGATAGATGCATTTTTTAACAAAGTTTATGGTATTAGTGAAGGGTCGGAGATATAAAATGCTCCCGGTCACTTCCGGCAACCGGGCAGACCCTTTATTGATGACCACCATTTCTGATCTGGACATCATATTGATAAAGCTCATTATAAATACCAAAGAATTTGGCCTCCTTTGTTTCCAGCAGTAGAAAATCCATTTCTTACACAACATTTAGATCATCCTAAATAGTAGTGGTGATCAGTGCATTTTATAAGCAATCATACAGGAAGTCGATGTTCTACGCTGGTCACAATTGAAATTAATTTGGCCATCCTGTATTAATGATGGGAATGTAACAAGCAGTTATTGCGGCATTAACTTTTTTTGAGAAAAGATTATTCTCCTGATGCGTTTTGGCTGAGATAATCGATCGAAGAATGTTAACCTCCGAAATAGGTTTCATTTATAATTGGCTCGTTTTACCAATAATTTGATATCTTTTATTAAGATTTCCCGTCCTGTTAACTCCAATATTCCCTCCCTTTTAAAATCTCTTAATAACCGGATAACATTCTCTTCCGCTATCCCAGCCATGCGCGCCAAGTCTGCCCTTGATACCGTTAATTTAATAAGGGCACCTTCCTGCTGATCTTTATATTTTTCCCGTAAAACGATCAAAGTAATAGCAAGCCGTTCAGGTGCGTTTCTTTGTGCCAAAACAGAAATGGTATTAGATAGCACAGTAAACTCATGACTTAATACTTTGAGCAACTGACTGGCGAAGAGTGGGCACGTTTTTACAACGGCGATAAAATCTGGGTTTGGAATATAACGGATTTCGCTGTCCTCCATAGCAGTAGCAGAATCCGGGTAACGTTCTTCTGCCAGTACTGCATGATAGCCTATCAATTCGCCTTTATTTGCGACATAAATGATTTGCTCCTTTCCATATCCGCCGGATTTATATTTTTTAATTTTTCCGGCAATTACCAGGAAGATGCCCGATGGTACGGTACCTTCTTTAAATAAACTTTCTCCTTTCTGATAGAAGTGAGTAGAGCTATTTAAAAACAATCGTTCATAATCAGCTTTTGATAGTGAACTTAATACAGACGGTGTATTGAAGTTCCAACTTTCAATCGGAAAAATACCTTGTAAGCTCATAATCAAAGATAGTGACAAACATTGTATCCTTTATCTGTGCATTGCTTATTGAATTTATGAAGATAATCTTTTGATATAGACACCCGGTTAAGGTTAGCAGCGTACAAGGTATTAGCCATCAAGAAATCCTTGGTAACTCCTGTAAATTCTTTTTCCACGAAATCAAATCTTTTTATAAAGCTACCGCTGGTGCTGCTGATCGCATCGTGGAGTGGCCCGCCTAAAGCCATCTCGACAAGATTCAGGCAAGCTACATCATACATTGGATTGGGTATAAATTCTATATTCCTGATACCGGCTATTTTGAGCTAACTAAAGTTTTGTATATAAATTCTGCTTATCTAATAGAATCCGGTTGTTGTAGCAAAGCAGCATGGAATCGTTAATAGCTGTGCTCTTTATACAATTGATAGCTATCGTTTTAAAATCATCACTAACCGAAAATTGTTGGGAATATAAGTTTAAGAATTGCAATCGGTTATTTTTTACATTATCTATTGTTTTCTCAAGATCATGAATGTTAGTTAAGGTAGTTACCTTTTTATGATAAGGCATCATTGTAATCCATAATAGATAATGTCAGTTTTTTGAACTAATTTCCTGAAAAAAGAAGCTCATTGCTTCGTTTGTATTACCTTGGATATACATTTGTGTAGAGTCGCTTCCTGAATTCCTGATATTGCTCTTCTCGCCGCGATAAACTAAAAAAGGGGGCTATTGAGCATTGGCCTCGATCAATATCGTAGGGGCGTACAATGAAAGTTCGACATCTTTACCACTCATGTTTGGCATCTGGCTATGCGCTAAGGAAACCAGGTACCAAACATGAGTCCGGTGTACTTGAACAGCTTGCAAGGCAGCCCGGACGTATCGTCAGCAGACAGGAGGTGCTGAAAAACCTTTGGGATTCTGCTGATTATTTTAGCGGGCGAAGCCTTGATGTATACATTGGGCGACTACGCAAATTGCTGGAGCAAGATGCCCACATTCGTCTTGAAAGCGTAAGGGGATCGGGTTTTATATTACATCTTTTAAAGGATAACTGACCTATATTACAGCCCGCATAATATTTTGCTACACAGGGTGTTGGAATCAAAGCATAGATAAACTTCCGCGACAATGGACATCAGATGATCATCAATGGGAAAAAGTTGATTAGGAAAGTCTCAAAAATTGAATTTTTAGAGCTCGTCCAAGCTCGTTTCATGAGGGTAGTTTCCAACGGGAGGTCGTGCGCGGCAAAAGATGAGCTTGATATATGTCTAATGGTAACAATGGATTTTAAGCTATTCCCTTATCCTGATTCAAAACGTTGCGCCTTGCCATTTGCCTCCTAAACCAATCCAATTGCTTCTGCAACCCTACAGGCTTCCATTGCATTGGTCACGTTAAGTTTTTGAAATATGTTTTGCCGATGCCGGTTAACGGTATGGATACTGAGAGACAGGTTGCCAGCGATATCCTTGCTCCTATATCCCTGTTTAATCAATTGAAGTACAGCTTTCTCTCTGGATGATAAAATCTCTGCAGCTCCATGCCGGTCAGGATCGATGATTTTGCCTGTTTGAGAGTTGATAATCACTCCCTCAGGAATGGCAAACCCAGGATGGTCATACATCACATTGTACAGGCAAAGCGCTAACCAGACGCTGCCATCTGCGGAACTGCTAATGTACAGTAAGCGATGTTGCAGTATTAAATTGATCCCCCTTGTGCTCTTAAACCGAAGCCTGGTAATTACCCCGTAGTTAACCCGTTCGGCTGAGTCAACCGAACTCAACAGCTGAAAAAATTGGAATTCGAGCTGATATTTCTTTTGTAGATCCTCCTTATGAACCTGGCTTAATAGCTTATCCTCCCAAATTGAATTGATTTCCTTTTCTTCCGTGTCAAGATTTAATTGTTCCGCAATCGGGCTATAGTAGATGTAGCTTTTACGAGCCTTCATGTCGCTGAGCACGCTAATACAATTTTCCAATCTGGTGTAGAGTTGTGCAATGAGCTTACCATCATTCAATTGCAGGTCGGCTTGTATTGCACTGAATGGCTGGGACAATAACTTAATATCAAGAAGCTTGCGGATATTTTCCATTTCAATATGGTTATTAATCACCATTGTTAGTGGTTTCTACTGGCGTTAACTTTGCTAACATACAAAATTCAATGGCTATCAGGCCTGCAGATCAGTAATAACAATATGAAAAGACTCCTTATTGTATTAAGCCTGTTACTTAGCTTAAACAAAATGAAAGCACAAACCCTTGAGAAAATGCAATGGTTCAACGAACCCGAGCATTGGGAGATCAAAAATAATAGTTTGATCATGCAGGTGACTCCTAAAAGTGATTACTGGCGGATATCTCATTATGGTTTTACAGTAGATGATGCACCTTTTTATTACAGCACCTATGGCGGCGAGTTGGAAGCGAAGGTGAAGATCACCGGTGCTTATAAAGCCCGTTTCGATCAGATGGGACTGATGATCCGCACCGATCAGAAGAATTATATAAAGGCAGGTGTAGAATTTGTTGACGGTAAGTTTAATATTAGTACCGTGGTTACGCATGAGAAGAGCGATTGGAGTGTTACGACCCTGGAAAAAGCACCGCCCTTTGTTTGGATAAAGCTGGTGCGCCGGCTCGACGCTGTGGAAATCTTTTACTCGCTGGATGATAAAACCTACATCATGACCAGGAATGCACCGCTTCAGGACAACGCCCCCGTACAAATTGGCCTTATGGCTGCCTGTCCTGATGGTGATGGGTTTGAGGCAAAGTTTGAAAACTTCTCGATTAAACACCTGCCTGATCAGCGCAGGTTGGAGTGGCTTAAAAGTCACTAAAGAAATGGGAATGAAAGGCCACAATATAGATCTCAATACTTCTTATTAGAAAAAGAATAACATAATATGCTTAGATCAATGCTCTTCAAGACACCCCAGATTGTGCTTAAAGGTTGTCTTCTGCTGCTCACCGTTTCAATATTTGGATGCAGTAAAAAAAACGACAGTGATCATACTATCAAGGATCCGGTTGTGATGACTTTCGATAAGTTGGAGCCGGTATCCGAAATGCATGTCTTTACTGTCGGGGGAGTACAACTCGATTCACATAACAACAGCAAAACTATCCAGAATTACCTGGATAGAAATTATAGCTTGAAGACAAAAACCGGAGACATCTTCTACTCATCCAAATTTATAGAGCCTGGCGTTACCAACAACTATGGACAAACCCGGTTTATATTTTATGATAACGGGAAGATCAGGTACAGCGCTGATATCATCAATGTTAAAGTACTTGGCGATACCCGGATTTTAAAATCCACCGTTACCAATAAAATTGAAGATGATCCCATAATTACAGCTGAATTTTTCAAGTATAAGTTTGACATCAATTTAGATGGCACCTATAACTACCAGTATGTTGTGCATGGTGACAACAGG
Organism: Mucilaginibacter endophyticus; assembly: GCF_003351025.1. Lineage (GTDB taxonomy): Bacteria > Bacteroidota > Bacteroidia > Sphingobacteriales > Sphingobacteriaceae > Mucilaginibacter > Mucilaginibacter endophyticus. The sequence goes on from NZ_QPCG01000010.1 coordinate 130,525, forward strand.
TCTCTTGACGTCTCGCTGCTCTATTACAAATTAGTGCGATATGATGAAAAAGGAAATCTGAAGTCCCTGGCATATGGCATTGCCCATAATGAATTAAACGAGTCATTTATTCAAACACTTACCACATTTGATACCCTCGCGGTAAAAGCGTACAGGATAAAATACTCTTCAAAATAATTATTGAAGAGTTTAATTCATCTTTGATCTGTAAAATCGATCCTGGCCTGTGTGCTGCTATAGCACTGATTTCCTGTAATTCTTTTGGGCAATCCTGTGATTGTGACTATGAATTCAACTTTTTAAAAGCAAAAATTGAGCAAAACTATGCGGGCTTTAAAGATAAAGTGAACGGTATAACCCAAGCTATATAATAGATGGACTGAATCTGCCCTTAAACATGAAGATTCCGATCCCATCGACCAACGATTCCGCAAAAGCAACTAAGCGGTTCCGTGACATTTTGATTAGGCTAATTGTGTCAATCTTATAACTATTCAGCAATTTATCTTACACAACTCAAGTAATCTGGAGCGCGGAATGGCATGGTCAACCTTTCCGGAACATACAGCTTCGCAGTCATTCCAGCCATATAGGTAATGAAGTTTTTCGCAGATTTTTTTCCCGGCTCTCAAAGTCCGCCCCGGTCATCGAATGAGCCATATGGGCCGAAATTCATCTTATGCAAGTATTATTCTTCTCTACCTGTGTTAAAGCAGTATCTTATTGGCCTCTTTGACTTCACATTCTTTTCATTCTTATGTACAGATTGAGGTTCGTTCAACAAAGATTATCAATTTGTTTTAGCTTTGTATCAAACAGTAGTTACGACGGGCCGCCCGGCGATAAGCTTTTAACATGGTAGAAACATCCAAATTAAACACCAAATTCAGTGCGCTCGGGATGAATCAGTTGTTTGCTGAACAAGCCGGACGGCTGAACTTGTATACTCCAGCAGATATGATGTCGGCCAATTTAGCCCTGCTGAAAAGCAACCCCGAATTTACTTATACATGGTATGCTGAGATGTTGGAGCTTCTTGAGAAACTTGAATTGCTAAGGGAGTTCCAAAAGAATCAACTATAGTTGGAAAGATTATAGTTAGCATTCAACCAATTCAGCATCGCTATTAATTGCCCCTTCATTTGCCGTGCGGTAGCAAATTCCACGTCTGTCGATTTTTTCTGTAAGCTCTCCGCAGATATATGACGGGCACCGGCCGTATAGAAATGTGTTGCGAAAAAATTGAATAGTTGCCCTACACGTTCTTTTGGTAAAATTCCTTTTTCGATCTGCAGACGGATAAAAAGTCCAAATTGCGGCACTGACAGGTTCACAGGGAACTTTGTTATCTGCGTTGCATTTTCTTTTTCCTGATGCATCGATTTGCGGAGCTTTAACAGATGTTTTAGATAAAGATATTGCTCATATAAGTATTCCCTAAGTTCGGCGGCAATTGTCTTGCCTCCATCAGCAACAATTTGCTTCCCTTCTACCGAAAGTTCGTAGATCCGGTGCTTTTCGCTGATAACAATTTCCAGTTGCTGTTCCAGGCTGCCTGTTTCCAGCAAAGCGTTCCGCCACATTCGTGTGCAATAAAGAAAAAACTCGGGGGTGTTAAAATTATGCCGGATCAATGCGTTGATCAGAGATGTAGTGCTATAATTTCGTTCTCTTGAAAGTAAGGTCATGAGTGTTTCAAGCGAATAACAGTCATCCCAGGTTATTCCTATTTTCCGGATACTATGTCCGAGCGAAAACAACGTCATTTCTTTAAGTACAGGGTCCAGATCTGCTCCTGTTAAACAAGATTCAAATTGTTGCCGCATTTCTTTCAGCCGCATGACGGCCGCCTGTACCGCAAAATCGGACACCGGCACGATTTTCCGGTCTGCGAACAAGTTTAATAAGGTCAGTATGTTTTCAATTTTGTTACAACTAACCTTGTACAGATTTCGGATCATTTGCCCGGAAGGGTGCCCGGCTAACGAACGATGTGATAAAAAGTTAAAAACCCTGTTTGATAGCGAAGTCAGTGTTCTCAACAGGCGTAAAACATGCTCTTGTGATAGATCTGCTCTATCGAGACGGTATTGTATCTTTCTTTGCAGCACCGATGTGTTTTCCAGAATAAACGCGGAGCACGTTCGAATATCAGTTTCATCTACACCTTTCTGTATAAGGTTTTGTGGATCAATGGTTTCTTCTAAAAAATTATGCAGTCTCTTAATTATTGTTCTCATCTATACTCCTTACCCAATCCTAAAAAGTAACAATAGCGGCATTCGGATGTCGCTATTTCAAAAATCATATATGTTTTAAAAAATAAGGCGCATAAATATGCGCCAAAATTAATTTTTTGTTAACCTATAATTAATTGTCGGTTTTTAACACACCTGATTGCAGCAGTCGGTTCCGGAGCGCTCTCAACGATCCTTCTGCTAAGAGAAGGAATGAGGCCAGCTCTGTATCTCTCATAACCCTGCCGGGCGGCAAGAGCTCAGGGTATTGTTTATAGAATGCTTCTACTTTTTTAATACCCGGCATAATAAGTATTTTATTACGCCACAGGTTTTTGAGCTCTTTTCCGGCGACAACTTTTCGCGACAACTCGTCAGTTTCCGGAAACCTTCGGTTTAGTTCCAAAACAATCTCATAAGTTATCTTTAAAAGGTAGCTGTCCCCACAGGCCGATAAATAGCAACCGGGAGGCTGTTGCAGAATATGGCTGACATTAAATATGATATCATCGGCCTGATATATCTCCAGTACTTGTTTATCCCCTGAGGTGTCAAATATATAAAGTACAGCAGTGCCGCTCGATAAATAATATACATCTTTAGATTTATCCTTTGGCTGTAAAAGCACCTCGTCATGGGGATAATATTCTCCTGTGATATGTTCGTAAAGAAAATCCCGTATTTTTTCGTCAAGGGGTACCAAACTGTCGAGCTTTTTAAAAAGCTTAAGGGTTAGCGTATGGTGCTTTTTCATAGGCTATAGGTTTTATATTTAAGGATCCAGGAAGAGTCATTGAGAGCTTTGAAAGTAGGCTGACCAATAATCCCGCGTCAGCGACGGATTAAAAAGTTTTTATTCCCTGCATTATCGCGGCATCTGTAGTCGAGCCTGTAACCCTTGATGCTAAATATAATATTTTAATATGCAGAAAAAAGTGAAAATAAGTTTATATAACCTAAAATGAGAGATATTTTACAGTAGCTAGCGCAGAATCACCGGTATATCGAATATTTATTCAAATCCCCGAATATTATACGTAACTGCTTGTAAGGGTAGCCATCGGATCTAGCCAATATTTTTAAATTCGTCGGCTTCAAATAAATGCGGAAACATGAGACGGATAATTTTTTCGTGGGACGCTTTCATTGCTGTGCTCAAAGCGATCATCGTTGACATGGTCGGATTGCCTTCCCCTCTTTCAATTGCACCTATTTGGGAAAGGCCGATTTCGGAAATCGCAGCAAGCTCCAGCTGGGTGAGGTGGCTTTTCTTTCGCTCCTCTCTCAGCCAGTCAGCGATCGTTTCGCTCATCGTCTCCTTGTTGCGTTCCCTCACATAGCTAAATTCCGCTATATAATCACCTTGCAACTACCGATATATCGGTGATTTTAATTATATTTACTTAACTTAAACGCAAGTAAACAGCAATCAAACCGGCTAAACCTATGGATGCAAGAAACGGGGAAATATTAACGATACCTATCTCAAAGCTGGATGTCAGCACTGAGTTTAGAAAGCAATGTTCAATAATGGGATTTGAAACCTTAAAAGCAGTGACCGAGATTGAGCCGGAAGTGCTCTTAAAAAAGAGAGGGTTTAATTATAACTGGCTAGGAGAATTGATTGAGTTTCTTAGCAAACACCAATTGTTAGAAGCATTACAACCACTACCGGGAAATAGTCGCGATTAATCCTATTAATCATTCGCTGCAGGATATCCCGCATTTCTGCTGCGACGACTTGGCTCATGCTGTAAAATTCTTTACTAATGCCTCCCGCCGATATTACACTTTGGCGCTTTGACGAACAATTCCGTCCAAAAAAGTTGAATATTTCCGTGAGTGTAATTTCGCCGAAAATATGTTCTTTGGCAAATAACCTGATCAGACAGGCAAGGTGGGCAACGGAGAGCTGAAAAGGTAGTTTTTGTAAATTCTGAGAAATCTTTGAATCGGCATCCAATTGCGTCTCGAAAGAATTTAATTCTCCGGTAAGCCAGTTGCAAAGCATCTCGCCTGTTGGTGACCAACGATTGTCAAGTCTTAAAGTATTGCGTTTTTCCTGGTATGGTATTTTTAAAAGTTCCTGACGGACAACTGAAATAGCCGATCGCGGGTTTAATCTTTCAAATTTCGCTCTTATCTGCTGCTGTCGGAAATTGAAAAGATCCAGGTGATTGAAATTAAGCTCGATCAGCTTTTCGATTAATACCTGCGTACAGTCACCTTCCATATTTATAAGTGACCAGAATTTTAGCTCCCGCACGAACTTTTGATAGTATGCAATCTCGGCATATTGGAAGCGGTAGTTCGCAAAGTCGTTCATCCTTAACAGGTAGGATGTTATCATGTCTCCTATAATCTTATTGACAGAAATTTTACTCAGCCATCTTTCAATTGAGTGGCATTCTGACCTGATAGATGTACAAACATAAAAATGATAAGATTGTGGGCAAGCTGGTGTTTCGCCGACAAAGTCTGCAAAATCCTCTAAAAAGGAGTTGAGTATAAAAAAAAACTTTTCAACTACCGCAGTCGGGTTTGTAAAGTCAAAGCAAGTCGTGTCGCTGTTAATAGTCATAATAGAACTTAATGAGATCAGGCATTTATCGAGCTCTCTCATATAGTAACTGGCATATCGCGTTATGGACTGGTTGCTTGTATTCGAAAAAAGCATCGAAGCCCAGGCACTCCGGGCTTCGTCAGCTAAAAGATCAAAATTAATGAGAGAGGAATTTATGTCAATACTATTTGCAGCAGTTTGCCTGATCAGATCCTGAAGTGTGCATAATGCCCTGTCCATTTTAATATTTAACTTGTGTGATACTTATAAAGTACATTATTCCCTCAATCGATATTTAGCAATCTTGAGTGCTTTCTTTAACCTCAATACTCTGGCGCATAGTGGGTAGTGGTCGTAATAGTAGTACAAGTATTAGTAGGATCACCCTGTGAGGTTGTGGTCGTTTCTGTCGGAAGGAAACTCCAAGTTTTAAAATGATAACGAGTTGTTACTTTTTTTGCTGGTAATAATTTGTTTTTATGATTCATAATCTTTTTTTTACTATATTATACTAATAATAATAGATAGCAAAATAATTTTCATGAAAGTGCTTTTTTGATACACGAACGAAGAAATACACAATGCTTGATTTAAGAAATGTTAAAATAACGGTCAAAATACTTAGCAATCACTTGTTATGTTGGACGGCTTTAATTGCATATGAGGTATATGGAGCATTTTTAAGTGTGCATACACTTTCTTTTTTACGTAATTACTTAATGTATTACTCATGTAACATAATAATATTTTATACTCAAGCCGGAATACTTAACTCTACTTTAGGCGGAAAATATCCCAAGTATTACAAATTGGTTTTTCTCACATGCGTGGTAATTGTATTTTTTCTTGTAGTCAAATTAAATATCGATTATTTAACTACGGACTTTAACTTATCCCCAGCTTCAAAATTGACAATACTGAAATCCATGGGGATACTTGATTTGCTCAGAAATCTATACTTCGTTGCCTTTGGATCTCTATATTGGTCGTTGCGGAATGTTGGCAAGTTCAGAGAAAGAGCTATTTTTTCCGAATTAAAAAGGGTGGCCGCCGCAAGGGACAATGCCAAATTGGAAGCGAAGTTGGCTGGTGCAAGAAGCGCCTTTCTTCAGCAACAAATAAGCCCACATTTGCTTCTGAATTCCTTATCCTTCATTCATGCTAGTGTATTTAAGGTGTCCGAGGAGGCTGCAGAGAGCATTATTTTGCTATCGGATATTTTTCGTTTTAGCCTGGAGCCACCCGACAACGAGGGGAAAATTGATTTGATCTTAGAAATTCAACAAATAGAAAATCTAGTCAGGATCAACCGCTATCGTTTTGGTGGCAATTTAGATGTCCGTTTTAAAATAACCGGGAGCCCTCAGGGGCATCGAATTATCCCTCTTATTATATCGACGCTTACCGAAAATATTTTCAAACATGGTGATTTGAGTAAGAAACCAGCGATAATATCGCTTATTATAACTGACGATGGCAGCTTAACATTTGAGACAGAAAATTACAAACGCCCTGTGCCTCCTTATCAGCGATTACGCAGCAACGGTATCGAGAATTGCAGAATCAGATTGGATTACACTTATGGAGAAAATTACGACCTGCAGATCGTTGATTCTGGAGAGATCTTCTCCGTGCAACTAAAAATTGACCTATGAGCCTGACCGCCTATATAGTCGACGACGAACCACATGCAATCGAGGTCCTGTCAGAATTTATTAAATGCACCCCCGGTTTGAATTTATTAGGGAGTACAAATGATCCGCTTAATGCGCTCCCCGTATTTCAAGGTGCGGTGCCCCCAGACATTGCTTTCCTCGATGTCGATATGCCTGGCATCAATGGTATCGAACTTGCCTTTTTGATTAGAGAAAGAACGAAGATCATCTTTATTACTTCCTTTAGGCAATATGGGCCGGAAGCATTTGAGCTGAGCGCAACAGATTATATCGTTAAACCTATTTCATACCCTAGGTTTCTTAAAGCAGTAAATAAACTTCTTCAGGTGCCTTCCGAGAAGGGAGCGGAACCGAAAGAAAGCGGGTTTTTCTTTATTAAAGGAAGTTTAAAAGGAAAATATGTTAAAGTTGTCCTGTCCGAGATCTTATATATCGAAGCGGCGGAACACTATGTAGATATACATCTTTTCAAAGAGAAAATCACTGCCTATCTGACGCTTTCTGAGTTATTTGAGAAGTTGCCTGAAGGTGAGTTTTTTAAGGTTCATCGCTCTTTCATTGTGGCCCTGGATAAAGTTAAATCCGTTGATCATTCCGAAATTAAGCTTGTAAACGATAACAAGGTCCCTTTAGGTAACGTTTACCGGGAGGATTTTATCAACAGGATCTCGCCATCAATATTGATTAGCAAACGAAAGAAGGATAACTAAATATCCTTCTGCCTGGCGTTATGCTCCCTGCAATATTTAAATAAACAATGACAGATAAGTGCCTCATGCTGCCGTTGCATGGTCTTAAACATCCGGTTTACCTGCATGTGGATTAGATCTGCCAATAATATTAATCTGCGGGTAGCGTTCCATTCGAAGCTTTTTGAACTGATAATTGCCAATGCCTCGACCAGTTTTGGAAATAGATTTTCACCAATATTTAAATCGGATTGGTTTTGAATAAAAAGCTTCAGGTCATTTTTGATCCGCCTGTATTTAAGGAGCGGCCACGAAACACGGCTTAACCGGGATTTGAGCAACAGGTATGGCAGTCCGGATTATGCCAGGGAGGAATTGCGCGCCGAGATCGCCTCCCTCATGATGGGCAGCGAATTGAATATTGGCCATACCTTCGGTCAACATGCAGCTTATGTCGAGAGCTGGATAAAAGTACTGCAGGATGATCCTGCCGAATTATTCAGGGCCTCAGGAGATGCGCAGCGCATTGCGGACTTCTTGCTGGAATTTGAGAGAAAACGAGAAATTTCCGTGGAATCGGCCCGGAACGAAACGGGCCAGCTTGAACCTGGCGACAGAATTGCTTACAATAACACCATTTACGAAGTGTTGCCGGGGCCGGTAAATAAAACGCGATACGTGCGGGACGATGAGACGGGCGCAAAGATCAAAATTCAGCCACAGGACGGTTTGTACCACTCCTTATTATCGGCTAAAAACAGTGCCGCCGGGCAGTCGATCAGCGAGGTATCTGCTGAAACGTCAGCCGGGATTTATGAGGCGCGGTTATGAATAAATTGCTTTTAATATTCGCTTTTTGCCCGCCGTTGCGGCACCTGGAGCTGACCTCCGCATATGGTTGCCGTTTGCATCCCCTGACCGGTCGATATCGCTTTCATGCAGGTATTGACCTGCGTGCACATCAGGATACCGTGTTTGCCGTATTACCGGGCCGCATCACCTTTGCCGGTTATGATGCAGTTACCGGTGAGCATATCCGGCTGGCATCGGGCGACTTTAATTTCCTGTATGGTCATTTATCAGAGGTCTTCGTCCAGGTCGGAGATTCGGTGGCTGCATGCCGGCCGTTAGGGCTTACCGGATCATCCGGCCACGCAACCGGCGAGCATTTACATTTCAGCGTCAGGTATCAGCAAAAACCAGTTAATCCTTTGACTTTTTTCCGGGATCTCGCCCGTTAACCGACGGTTATTCCCTTCCGGTCATTGCCCGGATATGCTGTCCGGTTACTGCTTCCATTTGGTAATAAATCCAATAGCATTTCCCGCGTAAACCAGCATTTAATGCCGACTCACTAATATCGCTCTTGCCGGCAATCATATTGCCGGTCATGCCATCGGCGCCTCACTCAAAGAATAAAATTGTTCCATAATCAAAATAAAAATGAGTACACCTTTTAAACCCCTGTCCGAACAGATCACAGGAAAAATGATCGCGGACCTGAAAGCCGGAACTTCCATCTTTCAACAGCCAAACAACAGTCTAAACTCAGCGTTGCCGTTCAATATTGAAAGTGGCCGCCGTTATGCCGGGCCTTCAGCTCTGATTTTGCTCATGCAGAAGCGGGATGATCCGCGCTGGGGCACCTCCAACCAGGCTAACCGTAACCGTACCGCAGTGAATAAAGGAACGACAGGTACGCTGATCCAGTTCATGTCTAGTTACGAATTCCAAAAAATGGTGGATAACGAAGGCAAGCCGGTTCTAAAAGAGAACGGGAAGCAGCGTACCGAACGGGTCAGGTTAGATGAACCCAAACAAGTAGATGCCTGGCTATTCAACGGTGAACAAATGCGTAAGCTCGAAAAATGGGCAAAAGAACCGAATGTACTTTCTCCCGCAGAACGAGCGCAGGCCATCCTGGACAACAGCAAGGTGGTGATCGAACAGGGCGGTGATGATATGTTCTATGACCGCCAGTTAGACGCGATCGTCATTCCCGAAACGGAACAGTTTGACAGTCCGGAACAATATTATGCCGGGGCTCTGCATTTGTTGGCGCACCGCGTGATTTCACAGGAAGCATTCGACCGTCCGCAGGTTGGCAACAACCCGGGCAACATGATCAGGGAGGAATTGCGCACGAATTTAGCTTCGCTGTTTTTAAGCAAGGAACTGAATTTGCCTTATGACCTGAATGAACATGTCGGTTACGTTGAAAGCTGGTCAGCGATCCTGAAGGACGATCCTTCCGAATTGTTTAATGCTGCGTCGGACGCGCAGGAGATCGTTGATCATATCATGGGTTTCGAGCAGCAGATTGGGGAAAAACGCGAGACCGGCCAAAGTGTGGAGGACGGACAGGAGCATAAAGGCGGATTGATTGCCGGCTCCGGGGTCGATACGCCGAAGATCGATCCTACCAAACTCAACGAAGGTGAAATCATATCCCATAACGGTACCGAGTTTAAGGTGATCAAGGCACAGAAGAACAACGTTTACCAGATGCAGGACTTAGGCAGCGAACGCAAGTTTAAAATGAGCGCCAAAGATGAGCTGTTCGGCTTTTTGCTGGACGCCCGGAATAACTCCCAGGAGCTAACGGCCAGCCGTGGTGTTTCTGCCACGGAAACTGCTTATCAGGAGTCGGAGGGCGTTGATAAATTTGAGAATGAACAATACGAGATTGAACGATAGATTATGCTCAGACAACAATTTAAACAGGAAGAGCTCCCGATGGAGCAACTTCAGCAATTAGGGCTGGCCGATTGGAACGTCCTGCATATTGACGATGACGACCTGGCGGCTTTGCTGGCGGGGCGGCGAACGGATATGCTTCGCCTCGAAAACCTGGAACAACAGGGTCTGCGCATTCCTGCATTGGACGCAAAGTTGTCGCTTCGCCGCAATGAGAACGGCGGCGTCGAGCTATTGGCGCACCCGATCTATAAATTTGCCGAAGCGCCGGAATACCTGACTGATACTGAAATAGAGAGCCTGGAAAAAGGGGACACGCTCAACTTAGTTAAAACGATCACCGGCGATGACGGTAATAAGCGCGAGGTTTTGGTGGAATTTGATAAGGAAACAAACGAATTTGTCACCGTGGAAACCGGTAAGATAAATCCGCCGGAAGAAATTAATGGCATACCGCTAACCCCGCAGCAAAAGAAAGATTACCGCAAGGGCAGGGAGGTGGAAACTCAGGACGGTACAACAATCCAGTATTCCGCTAAAGACAAGCGGGCCATCCGTGCCGACCGCCTGGCGCTGATCGCTTCGGTACTGAGCGATGGCGGCGTTTCCTATCTGCTGTTTAAAGGCCTCAATGCCTTGTTTAATAAGGAGCAGCATCAGGAGCCAGGCAGGAACTTTCATAAGGCAGTTGAAAAGATGTCCCAATCGGAACTTAAGCAGGCGGTACGAGGTGTGATGCCGGAAAATGATGCGGAAGAGGATATTTCCGAAACGATCAGCCGCTGATGCACCCTTATCTGACCCGTTTAAGTATCAGGCCGGAAGTACAGCGTTTCTTCCGGCTGTTTTATAGTTCTGATGATGACGGTAACCTGGTCTTTTCATATGGTGAAGAAGCGGAACATTTTGGTTTTGCTTTTCACAGGATACCGGTGACTGATAGCTTTTGGCTTGCCGGTAATTTAGCTTATGCGCAAGTCCGATTGGTCATCTTATCCGGTTCAGCACTTGACGCCCTTTCCTGGCTGAACAAAAAGGCGGTGTGCTTTCCACTGACCGAAAATTTGTTGTTCTTGAGTTTAGGGGCGGGTATGAGTGAGGCGCAGCTTTTATGGATCAGGTCCCATTTGGCGGGTAAGCAATTCCGGCTTTTGTTCGGGCGGGATCTGCTGGGGCGAATAGCTGACCTGAAGCTTGCTGCCGCCATCAATGACACACCCTTATCAGTTCATTTTAACGAAAGCGAGCAACTGGCAGTTCATTTTCGTAACCGTAATTATATCTTCAGCCAGGAACAATTCAGCCTGTCGGCTTTTGAACGGGCGGCGGGTGTCCGGTTTGGCGTGGCCACCGATAAACCCAAAGTCTATTTTACTTTTTTTGATGAGCTGAAGGCGGAAGCCGGTCTATGATCTGACTTATTCTCAAATTTTTATGGAATCACTTATTCTTGATGAGCAGCAGCTGATCACGATCCGCCCTGCGGCAGTTTTTGCCTTTATGCATCTCCTCACTTTTATCCTGGCCAGTCTGGGCTTTTTATTGCTGGCCTGGCGCTGTTGGCCGGAACTGGTCTGGATCAGTTTATCGTCCGCCGTATACGGCCTGTATCGCTTTTGCTTTCTCCGGAGCGTTTGTTACACCGTTTCCCCGGAAACCATCTGCATCAGGCGCGGTGTTTTTTTTAAACGCACCGACCAGGTAGCATTATACCGTATGAAGGATTACGTTTTAACGCAACCGTTCTTGTTGCAGCTCTTCTATTTAATGAATGTCAAGCTGAAAAGTACTGACCCGGAAAATCCTATTATCTGGCTGCGCGGTATACCGGCATCTGACCTCCTGGATACGCTGCGAGGGTATGTGCAGCAAGCCCGGCTGAACAATAAAGTTTACGACGTCGATAAACCTTTGCAGTTATTTCTTTCCAAATAACTACGAATTGATTATCTTTAGGTATAAAACATGAAGGCATTAATCAATTTGCCCGAGGTTGCTTAGTAAGAAATCTGATCATTTTACTGTAATGAAAACGTTTGTTTATTTGGTATTCACCTGTTTTATTTCTACGGGCGCATTTATGGGCGCCTTGTATTCTAAAACGCCCATGATGCTGTATGCCGTTGGCTTTGGTGTTTGGGCGCTGTTTCTGTGGGGGCTTTATCGCCGTATGAAAAAAAATGATGAGCGTCGCGACATGGAACGCCAGTTCCGCGACTATATGCGTCATCAGCTGCGTAAGTCAGCACGCTGAAAAGAAAATTAACTTACCCGCCGTTATCGCAGCGGGTATTTTGTTTCTCCGATCTACGATATATGGACTGGCGTACCGAAAGCGCCGTATTCACCGTAGCGGAGGAAAGCTGGAATGATCCGCAGTCTGTTTGCTGAGATCCAGCAAAAACTAAGAAGGAGTACTACGCATACTTGCCGGATGTTACCGGCAGGATGGGCTCCCTTGGGACATCATGCTCAAATCGGCATTACTTTTTCTACTACAGGGCATTAATATCAGATTGCTGGCGGAGGAATTTTCTCTGGCAAGGCATTGCCCGCTGGGTTTGTTTATGGTGTAATTGTATCGAAAGAAAACCCTTCACCTAATTATTTAACCTTCCTTATTGTGTTTTATATATTAAACAATTTAATTAATTTTGTTTATTATATATGACATTATGAAGAATCAACTAGTATTGCTGCCCAAAGCGCAGAAGGTTCTTAACGATTTGGGGGAAAATATCAAACTTGCGCGGCTGCGCAGAAAGTTGAGTACGACCCAGATTTCGCAACGCGCAGGAATTAGCCGCGCTACATTATGGCAGATTGAAAAGGGTACGCCAACGGTAGCTATGGGGGCATATTTCCAGGTATTATTCGTGATGGGGCTCGAAAAAGATTTTTTAAAATTGGGCGCTGATGATGAATTGGGCCGAAAGTTACAGGATGCGGGTTTATTGGTAAAAGAAAGAGCTCCGAAAAAATAGATTATGGCCAGAAGGATTTTAGTATATGCAGATTGGGACGGTCTGCCGGAAATTGCGGAGTTTGGTACATTGACTGCCGATATTAGCAGGGGAAACGAGATATTTTCATTTGAATATAGCCCATCCTGGTTACAATCCCCGCAGGCGCAATTGCTTGACCCGGATCTGCAATTATACGCCGGGCCGCAATACCTGAACGATGATAAGCCTAATTTCGGCATGTTCCTTGATTCCTCGCCCGACCGCTGGGGCAGAATGCTGATGAAAAGAAGGGAAGCCATTACTGCCAGGCAGGAGGAACGAAAACCGGTCTCCTTAAATGAGTCTGATTTTTTGTTGGGTGTTTTCGATGGAACACGCATGGGCGGTTTGCGGTTCAAAACTACCGCAGATGGTGAATTTCTCAGCCATGTAGCCGAATTGGCTGCTCCTCCCTGGATTGCTTTACGCGACCTGGAATATGCCAGCTTAAGGCTGGAAACCGAGGATATGAGCGCTACAGAAGAATTGCGTTGGTTAAATATGCTGATTGCTCCCGGTTCATCACTAGGCGGGGCGAGGCCAAAAGCTAGTGTCACTGATCCTGAAGGTAATTTATGGATGGCTAAATTTCCGAGTGCCAATGATGAATATGATATGGGTGCCTGGGAAATGGTAGTTCTTGAACTGGCATTAATTGCAGGAATCAAGGTTTCACCGGCACAGCTGCAGCAATTTTCCGGAAAGCACCGCACCTTTTTGACCAGCCGCTTTGACCGCGTAGGGGGAAATAGGAGAGTCCATTTCGCTTCGGCAATGACCTTGCTGGGGCAGCAGGATGGTGCAGATTTTCACAGCGGGTCCAGCTATCTCGATATGGTAGAATTTATCATTCGGAACGGATCAAATGTCAAAGAGAACCTAAAAGAATTATGGAAACGAGTAGTGTTCAACATCCTGGTTAAAAACACGGATGACCATCTAAGAAATCACGGATTTTTATTGCGGGATAATGGCTGGGAACTATCTCCGGCGTATGATATGAACGCAAATCCACAAGGCAGAGGCCTAACGCTGAATATTTCCGAAAACGATAACTCGCTTGACCCTGAGCTGGCCTTGTCTGTCGCCGTACACTTTCGCTTAAAGCTTGAAGATGCAAAAGTGATGCTTGAACAGATCAAAAATGCCGTTGCTCAATGGCCAAAAATTGCCACGAAATATAAGTTACCCAGAAGAGAACAGGAAAATATGGACTCCGCATTTTCTATCTCGTAAAACACATCCGCATGATGATCAAGGTTTGATAAAAGTCCCGGCGGCAAGCGTTTAGGGACTTGTTTTTTATCAGCTATATTCCATTCTCTAGTTTAAGACGCCGTCTTAACAAGTACATCTTATCAAACTAAAGACAGGTGAATAAATTTCAGGACTTAGATATTTTACGTAAGACAGATCTTACCGTAGAAGAAATAAAGCGCCACCCTGCATTCGCCAAACTCCCCGAAAACCAAATTGCAGACTTTCTGATCACTATAAAAACCCTCACCGAAATCGCCTTCAGATACACCGAAATTTCCCAAAAAAACCTTGGAAAAAAGCCTGAAAATGGCGAAATTTAAACTATACAAGCGTTTTAAGCGTTCACTTATGATTGAAATTTCCCCATTCGATACCTTTGCAAAAGGTTCAAAAAAATCCGATAAGATACGTGGTACAAACTGTGTGATCTATACAAGAGTAAGCAGCCGGGAACAGGCTGATAATTTGAGTTTGGGTACTCAGCTAAAAGGTTGTAACCAATACGCCGAACGTTTAAAATATAAAGTGCTGGCCCAATTTGGCGGGACATATGAAAGTGCCGAAAACGACGAACGAAAAGAGTTCATCGCCATGCTGGCATTTGTTAAAAAATCCAAAGAAAAGGTCTCTTATATCTTGGTATACAGCTTAGAGCGTTTTTCAAGAAATGACAACTCAATTTGGTTAAGCGGTGAATTGAGGAAATTAGGCATAGAAATAGTTTCTGTCACACAACCAATTGACACTTCAAGTGCGTCAGGACAAATGCAACAGAAGATGCTATTCCTATTTGGCGAATTTGATAATCAACTTAGAAAGCAGAAATGTACCGCAGGTATAAAAGAAATGCTGCTCCGTGGCGACTGGCCTACCGCCGCACCGCTTGGATTTGACATCGTACGTAGTAATGGAGTTCGAAAGATAGTCGTTAATCAGAAGGGGAAGCTCTTACGGCAGGCATTTGAGATGAAAGCACAATACAATCTTTCCAATGAAGCCATCCGTCAAAAGTTAATTGAAAAAGGTCTTAAATTAAACCATCAAAGAATTTCTGAAATCTTTAGGAATCCGTTCTATTGCGGGCTGATGGCCCATAATATGTTGGAGGGTCGCGTGGTCGATGGCAACCAGGAAAAATTGGTATCAAAGGCTACATTCTTAAAAGTTAATGGAATCTTAGATCAAAATGCTCATGGGTACTCATTAAAGGAGGAAAATGATGCAATTCCTTTGAAACGCTTTACAAAATGTGCGGAATGTGGAAAGCCTTTGACAGGGTATTTAATGCGCAAAAAGAATATTCACTATTACAAATGTAAAACAGTTGGCTGTAAGACCAACAAGAATGCAAATTCATTAAACGAGACTTTTTATAAATTACTTAATAATTTCACCTTAAACTTAGACAATGACTTTTTAAAACTGATCCGCCAACAGGCGGTAGCGACCTTTAATCAACTTTTTGTAGGAGAAGAAGAAGCTTACGTTTCATTATCTAACCAGTACAAGGAATTAAAGAAAAAGATGGATAGGCTAGAAGAACGTTACATTGAAGAGGAAATCGATAGTGAGTTATATAAAAAGTTTTCGGAAAAATATCTGACCGAAAAAGGTGAATTAGAGAGTAAACTTTTGAAGGCCTCCAAAAAAAGTTCGAACCTTGGAAATTGTATTGATATTTCGGTTGAAATAGCCTCAATTATGGCTGAAAAGTGGGTTTTAAGCGACTATATAGGTAAGCAACAAATCCAATCTTTGGTATTTCCGGAGGGTATAACTTTTAGTAAAAAAAGAGAAGAAGTTCGAACTCCCCGAATAAATTCTTTGTTTTTGTATCTTGCTTATTTTCACCAACTTATAAGCAATAAAAAAAGCGGCATACCAGAATTAAACCTGGATTTTGCCGCTTTCGCCTGTTTGGTAGCGGGGAGCAGGATCGAACTGCCGACCTTAGGGTTATGAATCCTACGCTCTAACCATCTGAGCTACCCCGCCGTTTTTATGTATGTGACTCTTTTTGTGGTT
Source organism: Mucilaginibacter endophyticus (assembly GCF_003351025.1). Lineage (GTDB taxonomy): Bacteria > Bacteroidota > Bacteroidia > Sphingobacteriales > Sphingobacteriaceae > Mucilaginibacter > Mucilaginibacter endophyticus. Next base: position 146,677 of record NZ_QPCG01000010.1, read on the forward strand.
AGTAAAAAGAGTGGCTTTGCTTTAAAACAAGTGGCCGTCCCTAAAAAGGTTTGCAAATATAGCAGAAATTCGTTTTCTTTAGAAAAAATGTTAAACATTTTAATTTTGTTCCTCTTTTTTAAGTGTAAACCGAATGTCCGAAAAGAAAAAATTTACCATTGAGTACGAGATAAAGTCATCTCCGCGTATCCTGTTCAGCTTCTTAAGCGAGCCTAACGGCTTGTCTCAGTGGTTTGCCGACGAGGTTAATATTCGTGACCATGTTTATACTTTTACATGGGATGATGAATCGCAAAAAGCCAAACTTTGCTCTGTTAAGGAAAACAAATCTGTACGTTTTAAATGGATTGATGATGATGCGCAGTATTATTTTGAAATGGAAATACTGCAGGATGAGCTTACCAATGATGTAGCGCTCGCCATTACCGATTTTGCCGCCGAAGATGCCATTGCGGAAAGAAAGCTGATCTGGGATAACTCTATCGATTACCTTATAAGTGTATTAGGCGCCTGATAAAAACTTTATTTTAGCTAATTTTGTACGCTTAACTATGTTTTGCACGTTAATGGGTTTAACTGTGCGGCTAACTGGTTTTGCCCCTGTTAATTGCAAATAGCACTAATGAAGAAAATCCACCTTTTACTCCTTAAATCATTTATAAGGCCTTTTTTGGTTACACTTTTCATAGTGATGTTTGTGCTGCTGATGTTGTTTTTGTTTAAATACATTGACGACCTCATAGGCAAGGGTTTTGCCTGGTATACCATACTGGAGCTTATGATGTATAATTCGGCCACCAACGTTCAGATGGCGCTGCCCTTATCCATCCTGCTCTCAACCATCATGACCTACGGCTCGCTTGGCGAAAATTATGAGTTGGTAGCTATCAAGGCTGCCGGTATTTCGTTAAAACGTGCCATGTACCCCATGATCACTGTGGTTACCATACTCAGTATTGCCGCGTTCCTGTTTTCGGATTACATGCTGCCGGTAGCGAACCTGAAATACTTTTCGCTGCTGTATGATGCCCGGAAACAAAAGTCGGCCGATTTGCTGCCGGAGGGTGTATTCAGCAACAGTTTCCCGGGCTATACCATTCGTGTTAAGCGTAAAGATCCCGATGGGCAACGTTTGTACGATATCATGATCTATCAAAAAAGCCCGAACGGGGAAAATAACAATATCGTGATGCTGGCCCGCGAGGGCTCCATGTTCCGTACTATGGGCGATAAATACCTGGTATTACGGTTGAAGGATGGGGTAAGGTACGAAGAATCGGCTCCGGAAAATGCTACCTATAATACCCGGCAGCGCCTGATGCGACAGCGTTTTAAAGAAACAGAAACCAAATTTGATCTTTCTACTTTTAAGATTACCCGGACAAATGAGAGCGAGTTTAAGCAGGCATCACAAATGATGAACGTTAAACAGCTGACACATTACCTGGATTCGTCGCAGCATTCTGTTGATAGTAATGTGATGGTGAATTATAAGCTGGTGACACCATATATCAAATACTATTCGATACCAACTCAATCAAAGGTCATTAAAAAGTATAAGGAGTTTGATCCTAAAAAGGATGTTTTTCAGGGCCTTACTTTATCCGAGCAGCAGATGAGCCTTAGCAGTGCCGCGTCTGAAATCAGGTCAATTAAAGATGTGATCAAAAACCGGAGCGACAGGTATAAAGGCGATTCGGAAAATATCCGCAGGTATTTTGTAGAATACCAGAAAAAGTATAACCTTTCGGTAGCGTGTTTGGTGCTCTTCTTAATTGGCGCGCCGTTGGGTTCTATTATCCGGAAGGGTGGCCTGGGCTTGCCGGTAGTAGTTTCGGTTGTGTTTTTCCTCATCTATTATATTATCACTACAATTGGCGAAAAATCAGTTAAGGGTGGGGATATCAACAAGTACCTGGGCATGTGGATCTCTATTATTACGCTGTTGCCTATAGGGTTGTTCCTGTCATATAAAGCGGCTACTGATTCAGCCTTATTTGATATGGACATTTATAAACGTTTTGTAAACCGTGTTATAGCAAAATTTAAGCCTAAGGCAACCCACCGCAGTCATTAACGGTATTATTAATAAACGCCATATTATAGAAGCAATATCATTTTACACAACGCCGACCCAAGTCTTGGTAATATGCGTTAAATTTGATTTAGATTAAACAAGCGTTTAAACGCACCCCAATAAGCAAGTATATAATGTTAAACACCATACAAGAAGCGATCGAGGAGATCAAAGGCGGTAAAACAATTATCGTAGTTGATGACGAAGATCGTGAAAACGAAGGCGACTTTTTAACGGCCGCCCGTAATGCCACCCCCGAAACAATTAATTTCATGGTTCGTCACGGTCGCGGCCTGGTTTGTGCTCCTATTACAGCGCAACGGGCACGTGAGCTCGACCTAATGCCGATGGTGAGCCACAATACCACATCGCACGAAACTAACTTTACGGTTTCGGTAGATTTGCTTGGTCATGGTTGTACTACCGGGATCTCTGCAAGTGACAGGTCTAAAACTACTTTGGCGCTTATCGATCCGGCTACCAAGCCCGAAGATCTGGGTCGCCCGGGGCATATTTTTCCGCTGATAGCAAAAGATGGCGGTGTATTGCGCCGTACAGGGCATACCGAAGCAGCTGTTGACCTGGCCGTATTAGCGGGTTTTGAACCTGCGGGAGTCATCTGCGAAATTATGAAGGAAGACGGCGAAATGGCCCGCCTGCCCGATCTGTTGGAGATTGCTAAAGAATTTAATCTCAAAATAGTATCCATTAAAGACCTTATCGCTTATCGTTTAGAACATGAATCGATGGTAAGGAGGGAAGTGGCTGTTAAAATGCCTACCGAGTGGGGCGATTTTGATATGATAGCCTATACCCAGGTTGATACCGGCGAAAATCACCTTGCCTTAGTAAAAGGTACATGGGAACCGGGCGAACCTATTTTGGTACGTGTGCATAGCTCATGCATGACCGGCGATATTTTCGGCTCATGCCGTTGCGATTGCGGTCCGCAGTTGCATAAGGCTATGGAAATGATCAGCAAAGAAGGTAAGGGCGCCATAGTATATATGAACCAGGAAGGCCGCGGAATTGGTCTTATCAATAAACTAAGGGCCTATCATTTGCAGGAAAACGGTTATGATACTGTTGATGCAAACCTGAAGCTCGGCTTTAAAATGGATCAGCGCGATTATGGTATCGGCGCACAGATCCTGCGTAGCCTGGGTATTACCAAAATGCGTTTGATGAGCAACAACCCTAAAAAACGTGCCGGCCTTATCGGCTACGGTTTGGAAGTGGTTGAAAACGTACCAATCGAGATAGCATCAAACCCACATAATGAAGCTTACCTGCGCACTAAACGCGACAGGATGGATCACGCTATCATGCGCGATCATTAATTTTGAAGCTTAAAGCTCAAGGCTAAAAGCCTAAAGCTAATACAAGAAAAAAACAAAGGCTTAAAGCATTCCGCTTTAAGCCTTTGTTTTTTTCTTGTATTAGAAGCTTTACGCTTTCAGCATTAAGCCTCCGGCTTTTCAACAGCTTTCAGCTTTTGGCCTTCGGCCTTTAGCTTTTTTACTGGTCATCATCCTCATCGGGCTTTGTGGCCGGTGTTGTTGTAGTAGAATTAGGTATGGGAGCTGGATTAACCGGCGCGGTTTTGCGACGGCTCTGCCTGAATATGTTGCGGATAAACTCACCAAAGGTGTCAAAGTCACGTTGGTAAACCAAACCAAACCCATTTACATACTGCGGTGCCAGTACGTCGGTAAGGCTGCTTAGCGTTACGTTATTTAGGGCCCTGTATGAATACCTTGCCGTTAAATTGCCGTCACGGCGTATTTTGTATAATGCTTCAAAGTCTTTTGTAAGACTGTTAAAGCGTTGATTAAAGAGGTTGTTGTTATTGTTATTAAAAATATCGTTTGATCCATTATTGCTAAACAAGCTTCCGTTGAACGATAGGCGGCTATCAAAGAAACGCAGCGAAGCGCTGGCCTCATTAAATGAACGGATATTTAAATCGAAGTTTTTGATGTTTGACTGCGATATCAGGCTGTTTAGTTTGTTAAATGCAAACTCGCTTACGGCCTCACCCGCGGTGCCCAGCACCTGGTTTGTTAAGTTATTACTGTTTGATGTAAAGTTACGGCGCACAATAATACTGATGGCCTGCTGACTTCTGTTGTTGGCATCGGCAAGGTAGGTTGACAGATCGTCTTTAACCGATGGATCGGTAGGGAAGTTAAAGTCAAAGTCAATATTGGGTTGTAACAACGATTTGGTTAGAATAAGTTCAGCCTGTACCAGGGTCTGCTGTCCGGAGGTTGGTGTTTGCAGGCCCGCTGCTGTGTAAAGTGGCGCTTTGCTGGTACGCACCTCATACAGGGCCTTAAGGTTGATCTCCGCGTTTGACGGGTTACCTGTCCACCTGATGGTACCGCCCTGGCTTACGGTAAAGTTTTTACTGATAAAGTTTTTGGCGGTAAACTCAAATTTACCCGACGATATCAGGAAGTCACCATACATCTCAAAATCGCCAAGACTGTTAATATTCAGCTTTAAATTTCGGGCAACACCGCTACCCTCCAACTGGCCGTAATCTGTAGCAATTTTTACGATAGTTTTTTCGTCGGCACTTAAATCAAAGTTTAGGGTAACACCATTAAACGCGCGTGTTTTAGGTACAACTTTGGCAGTATCGCTGTGGCTTACAAATTTAATAAAGTCGTAATCGCTGGCGGTTGATGAGGTGTTAAGCGGGATATTGAAAATGGTACCGGCGTTGGTGCTGGCAGTTATATCAATTTTCATGTTATCAACCGGGCCGTTAAAGCTGAACGTGCCGGTACCATAGGCTGTACCAAAATAAAGGTGGTTATCTTTAAATGTAGTGTTCAGGGCCATCAGGTTATCAGCCTTGAGTGTTACATTAATATCCGGGTTATTCAGGTTGTTGAGGTTCACGGTACCATTGGCGGTTCCGGTACCTTTATGAATATCCTTAAGCACCATATCCTTGAGGGTGATAACACTGTTATTAACATCAAGTTTGTTATTAACGGTATAGGCTGTTTTCAAATAATTAACAGTAAGGCCGGTATTAACAAGGGTAACGGTACCATTAAGCTGAGGATTTGACGGTTTACCCGTAAGCTTCAGATCAGTTGAAACGTGGCCTTTCACATCCGAAACCAGATCTTTGATAAATGGTTCAAATATGATGGCTTCGGTTTGGTTCATCTTGATATCAAAATCAAGGTTATCATCGGTTTCTTTACCAAACGAATAGGTACCGCCAATATTCATGGTTTCCAGCCCCCGGTTTATAATATTCATATTAACATCGGCCTGTTTACGGTCGTTGCCGAGTGCTGCAACCAGTTTTACATCACCCACCAGTGTTTTGTTCATGGTAAGTGAGTCGACAGTTAAGTGCGAATCTACCCCCGGCGATTTAAGTACCGAGCTCATGTTGATATCCCCGTTAAGATATCCCTTTAAATTTACTCCGGAGGTACGTGTTAATTGGTTAAACGTACGCATGTTAAACTTCTGGAACTTAAGTTTTAACTGATCGGCCGGGTTATCGGAAATAAAACCATCGATAAATACTTTTTGTGCACCGTTTGAAAGCTCGAAGCCCGACACCTGGGTTTTACCGTCAAGTAAGCGGATGCGTACCTGCTCCTGGATCTTCCATTTCTCTTTTTCCAGTATCACATCCGATGGAAGCAGTTTCAGCTTGGCCGTGGTATCCCGTCCAAATTCAACCAAACCGTAAAGGTCAAGCTGATTAACAGCATTTTTATCGGAGAGCTTAACGTTAAAGTTAAGGCTGTCGTTTTTCAGGAAGTTGGTAATGTTGATATCCTTAATGAAAAGACTATCGGTAAGGTCAACCCGCCTCAGGGATAAGTTGAGGCCAAGCATACTTTCGGTTGTGTTTTCGTCGATAATGAAATCATGGAAAACCGTTTTGCCGTATTTGAGCGTTTTGATATATCCCGATAAGGTAGCCGTTTTCTTTTCCGAATTAAATTGCCCGACAAAGGTGCCCTGGTCCGGAATTTTCAGATCAGGCAGGAATATTGCCGTAAGCGGATCGAGGTTTTTGAGGTTAAGGCTAAAATCAAACTCCTCCGGCTTAGGCGGTACTATAGTTGTTTTGATAGACGGGATATACTTTTTAACGATGGTTTTAAAGTATGACGGCAGGGTAGCCAAATCATATTTTCCTTTAATACTGCCATCGGCAAAGTCAGATTTTAGTGCGATAGTACGGTTGTTACCAAAACCTTCGGCAGACAGGTATAGTGAATCAACCACATAGTTATTCCGCGGATCAACAACTCTTGCAGGCGAAAACAGGATATTGCCCTGCAGGTTGGCCAGGTCATCACCTTTAAACTGGGTTTTAAGCAGTGTGGTTATGGTTAAAGTATCTTTAGTAAAGCCAAGTTTGTACAGGTTGGCATCTTTGATATCTGCAGTAAGATCATAAGTAGGCAAGGCGGGCTTAAGATCAACTTTGCCTTTCAGGTCAAGCTTTACATTCCTGTCGTTAATGGTAATGTGGGCGTTGGCCAGTTTATTGATAAAAGTACCTTTAAGGGTAAGCTTGTTATAGGTGTAGCCAGAGTAAGTAACTGAAGCTATCCTCGCATCCACTTTTTCGGTAAGACTTTTAAGCTGATCGCCGCTGCCTTCAATGGTTGATGAAAATGTAGTACGGCCCAGGTCTTTTTCATCAATCAAAGTACCCATATCAAAAGCATAGGTATTAATCCTGCCGCTATAGCTTGGGCGGTCGTTTTTATCAATTTTAAGGTTGATATCTGAATCAAAACGACCAAGAGCAGTTTTAAAAACGCCATAAGCCACAAAGTCATTTTGTGAACCGGTGAACCTGCCGGTGAAATTAAAATTGCCAAATTTGGATAGGATAGCGGGGGCTTTCTCTGTAGGTGTTCCCGAAAAATGGCTGATCAGGTAATCAAGGTCTTTTTTGTTTGACGCAACCTGTTCAAATTTCAATTCAAGGAAAGCGTTATCCCAATCGGTAAGATTATGCAGGTTAAAATCTCCCTTAACAAAGGTTGCTTGTCCGCCGGTGATGGTTACTTTTTTGGCTTTGAGGTTATTCACATAACCTTTAGCTTGTCCATCTATACCCAGATCAAAACTTACTTTTTTAAGCGCGCCGGTAAAGTAGGCGATATCAGATGATGAAATGCGCGACGATTTAAAGTTGGCATCCATGTGCACCTTATTCTCAAAATCATCAAAATCATCAAATGATTTAAACTTCATCCAGAAATAATCTTTCAGATCCGATCTTGGCGTTTGAATGGCCAGGTGCTTCAGCATAATCTGGTTGGTATCAATGGTAGCATCTGAAGCAAAATGTTTTACCGTAAAACCGCTTTTTTCATGCAGGCTCAGGCTTTTAATGTTGCCTTTAAACAGGTGGTTTTTTAAATCCATACCCTGTATCTCGGTGCTGAAATGCTGAACATCAAGGTCATTAAAGTTAACGCCGGCTATTACCGTATCGCGCAAGCTATTTTTGTACCGGAAATGAAAATTCTTGATAGCGATGGTGCCAAAATTGAGCGTCCAGGGTTTGCCCGCAGGCGTTTTGGTAGTATCTCCAGAATTAAAATAATCTATAACAAACTGGAGATTGGTAGTGCTGTCCTTTTGTTTTTTGAGGTAAAAGGAACCATTATCCAATTCAATATTGGCAAAGTTGATGGTGCGGCGCTTTATACTGCTGAAAAGGTAAAAATCATCAATATCAACGGCCAGCTTTGGCGTGCTTAAAATAGTATCCTGTTTTTTATCTAAAATATAAAGCCCCTCAATTACTACCGAGCGAAATGGCCTGAGGTAAAGACTTTGGATGCCTACTTTGGTATGGAGCTCGCCGGCGAGGTATGCCGCTGCTTTCTTGGCAGCCCAGGTTTGTACCGGCTTAAACTGAAACGTGAGTAAAAGTATGCTCAATGTCAATAAAATGAACAATACCAGGCCCAGGAATATTTTGAGTACTTTTTTAATAACTTTGCCTTTTAAACTATTTAATGATTTGGTGAATTAGTGATTTAGCGAGTTCTTTACTATCCCTCTACAATTTTGAAGAAAGATGGTTTGCCGCTAAATAATAAATCACTGATTCGCTAATTCAATAACTCAATAATTAAACAAACGTGCCCGTAATTTTAGGAATCGAATCATCATGTGATGAAACCTCAGCTTCGGTTTGTGTTGATGGTGTGATCATGAGCAATGTTATTGCCAATCAAACCATACACGAGGCCTATGGAGGCGTTGTCCCGGAGTTAGCCTCAAGGGTTCATCAGCAAAATATTGTTCCGGCTGTTCAGCAGGCATTATTGAACGCAAAAGTAAGCAAAAATGATATTGATGCGGTAGCTTTTACACGCGGTCCCGGACTTTTAGGTTCTCTTTTAGTGGGAGTTTCATTTGCTAAGGCTTTTGCCCTGGCTAAACAGATCCCGCTTATTGATATTAATCACATGCAGGCCCATATCCTGGCGCATTTTATAGGCGATAGAAATCCATCGTTCCCCTTCCTTTGCCTTACGGTATCGGGCGGGCACACACAAATTGTGCTGGTGAAAGATTATTTTGATATGGAGATCATAGGCCAGACGCTTGACGATGCCGCCGGCGAAGCCATGGATAAAACCAGTAAGATTTTAGGCCTGCCGTATCCTGGTGGACCGCTCATTGACAAGTACGCGCGCCAGGGAAACCCGGATGCTTATAAGTTCCCCGAGCCGCAGATACCTGGGTATGATTTCAGCTTTAGCGGTTTAAAAACTTCTATCCTGTATTTTATCCGCGACAACGTAGCTGCAAATCCAGATTTTATCAGCGAGAACATGGCCGATATTTGTGCTTCTGTAGAGAAACGCATTGCTACCATTTTGCTTAACAAACTGCAAAAAGCAGCGCAGGCTTATGGTATAAAAGATATAGCTTTGGCGGGTGGTGTATCGGCCAATACCGGTTTGAGGCTTGGCCTGCAGGCCATGGCCGAGCAAAACGGTTGGAACAGCTTTATCCCTAAAATGGAATATTGTACAGATAACGCCGCCATGATTGCCATAGCCGGCTATCACAAATACCTAAAAGGCGAATTTATAGGGCAGGACGTTGCCCCAATGGCAAGGATGGCTTTTTAGCCCCCCGGCCCCCTAAAGGGGGAGCTATGGAGGGATAAGCTTAAGTTTAGAATTAGATACAAATAACACATTAACATTCCCCCTTTAGGGGGGTAAGGGGGCATATGAACGCATCAGGATATATTTTTTACATTGTTTTTGTTATCCCATTAATAGCCGCTATGGTTTGGCTTATACGCCAGGATAAAAAAAAGGGAAAGATTGGACTTATTGTGCTGGCTGCACTGGTAGTTGGAGTTTTGATCTACGTTTACCTTAACCGTGAGGCACTTAACGGCATAAAGCCATAAGAAAAAGCCGTTAAATTTTATTTGAAGAGGTTTTAGGTAGAGACGCATCACATGCGTCTTCCGTATGATAAGCGGGCTTGCGAATCTTTAACTGCAATAATTTGCAGGCGTAAGACGCATGTGATGCGTCTCTACATTAAACATTAATTATTTGCCTTCATTTCTTCATATTCCCTGATCAGCTTTTTGGTAGCCCTGGCAAGGTAGGCTGTTATTAATAGTTGATTCAGATCATCGGGCAATACGGTTTCGAGGCGTACCAGCATGTACTTGTAGTTTTGGTAATGTGGCGTAATGAAATACGTCTGCGGATCAAGCGCTATCCATTTTTCCCGCTCGGCGGTATGGATGGCCAATAACTCGTCCTTCTCTTTTATATTGCAAAATATTTTGTTATTAACATAGAAAGCCGGGTCTTCAAAGCACATCTTATGCGTAACACCCGGTAGTGGCAACAGCGTGCTTTTCAAATACTGTAAAAAGATGTGCATATCGGTAGCCATAGTTAATTTTATTTGAAGAAATTTTAGTAGAGACGCATCACATGCGTCTCCCGTATGATAAGCTCTCTTGGAAATCTTTAACTGCAATAATTTGCAATTAAGACTCATGTGATGCGTCTCTACGTTAACCTTTAATCATTAGCCTTCATTTCTTCATATTCCCTGATCAGCTTTTTGGTGGCCCTGACAAGGTAGGCTGTTATCAGCAATAGCTTCAGGTCATCGGGCGATACGGTTTCAAGCCGTACCAGCATGTATTTGTAGTTTTGGTAATGCGGCGTAATGAAATACGTACGCGGATCAAGCGCTATCCACTTTTCACGCTCGGTGGTATAAATGGCCAGCAGCTCATCCTTTTCATGTATGTTGGCGAAGATCTTGTCGTTAACATAAAACGCCGGGTACTCAAAATGCATTTTGGTAGTAACACCTGGCAGCGGCAACAACGTGCTTTTCATAAACTGCAAAAAGATGTGCATATCGGTAGCCATAGTTAAAGTTAATAAGTTTTCCCCACAGCATTTAATAAAACAGTAATTTCGGGTTGAAAACAGCGTGGCCATGAACAGCAGCAACCTCCGCAATTTATACGGTAATATCGATATCTATTTGTTCGATCAGTTATTGAAAGGTCGTTTTGATAATTGCCACACCGTGCTTGATGCCGGTTGTGGCAGCGGGCGTAACATTACCTATTTTTTGCAGAACGGGTATAAGGTGTACGGCGTTGATCAAAGCGAGCATGCTGTTGAATTATCCAAACGCCTATCGGCCGATTTATGTCCCGATCATTCCCCCGATAATTTTAAACTGTCGGCTGTTGAAAACCTACCTTTCGACGATGCTCAGTTTGACTTGGTAATTTGCAGCGCGGTGCTGCACTTTGCCAATGATGCCGAGCATTTTGACAATATGCTGCGTTCGTTGTGGCGCGTACTGAAACCCGGCGGTTACTTTTTTGCCAGGCTGGCATCTGATATAGGTATCGAAACCCTGGTGCAACCTCTTGGTAATTACCGCTATTTACTGCCGGACGGCTCCGAACGTTTTTTGGTAAATGAAGATATCTTGCTTGAGTATACCCGCGAACTGGCTGCGCAACTTTATGAACCTATTAAAACTACCAACGTGCAAAACCTGCGCTGTATGACAACCTGGTGCATGCAAAAAACAAACGCATAATTGCCGCCAGGCTTTTTCCCTTCTCTCCGTCTACGTCATTTACCGGTTCATCGATACAATATACCTGTGTATCGATACACAAAGTGTTAACGGCAATTTCGCTTGAAATATTTGCGTTAAGCCTACAATAACGGGTTAAACAACGATTATTATTTAACGCTTAACACACCACCTTATGATTATTCTGCTTTGCGGCTTATCCGGATCAGGTAAAACTACCCTTGCTCAAAATGTTAAAATGCGACTGTCTGATACCGATGTTCCGGTTGAAATTATTGATGCCGACGTATATCGCCAAAAGCTGTTTCCAAATTTAGGTTATACTAAGGAAGATCGCTTCGACAATATCCGCAGGCTTGGCTTCATCGCCGGCAAATTATCCGGACACGGCGTGGTAACAATTATCAGTGCTATAAATCCCTATGATGTTATTCGCCGGGAACTGATAGCCACATACCCTGATGTAAAGCTTATACATATTGATTGCCCTGTTAAAACGCTGATGCAAAGAGATACCAAAGGCCTTTATAAACGCGCGCTGTTACCCGAAGGGCATCCGGATAAGGTAACCAACTTAAGCGGCGTTAATGATCCTTTTCAAATCCCGTCATCGCCCGATTTGTATATCAACACTCATATTACAAAACAGGGAGATGCTACAGAAATATTGGCTGGTTTTATTCTTGAAAACTATCAGCAGGCGCAAATCAAACAACTATACCAAACCGGTCGCTATTAACTAAACCATGATCAATACAACAGTCAAATTCACACCGAGGCAAACCTTAATTATTGCCGGTATGCACCGTTCAGGTACATCGCTTGTAACCAACTGGCTTAGTCGTTGCGGGCTGCAAATTGGCGAGCGCCTTTGCGGCAGCGGTACAGGCAATATTGACGGGCACTTTGAGGATATGGAGTTTTTGAAGCTGCACGAAGAGATCCTTGATCGCAATAGTCTGGAAACATCGGGGCTGATTGACAAGAAAGATATTGAAATCCCGCTTTACCAACTGGAAAAGCTAAAGGCGGTTATCGGTATCAAACAGCAGCTTTACGAGCAATGGGCCTGGAAAGACCCGCGTACTTGTTTGTTTCTGGATACCTACGCCAAGTTGCTGCCCGGCGCCAGGTACCTGGTGATTTTGCGTAACTATCAGTCGGTGGTTACCTCACTGCTCAGGCGCGATTTTGTTTACGTTGATAAAAAATACATGGCCCGTAAATATATTCAACGATTGGTTTGGGTTCATTTCAGGCGGGCCCGGCGACTTAAGGCATTTTACCATGATCATGCCGAAAACTATTTAAAAGTATGGATCAGCTATAATGAAGCTATTCTAAATTCGCTCAAAAAGCTTCAGCCGGATGATTACCTGGTGATAAACTATTCCCAACTACTTGAAAATGACAGCGAGGTTTTTTCATTTTTAACCGATAAATGGAACTTTTCGCTCAATTATTTTGATTTTAAAGACGTGTACAAACAGGAGCTCATGAATAAAGCCGATGACATCAGCGATTTTGTTGCCGATAAGACACTGCTAATAAAGGCCACCTACCTGCTTAAGCGTTTGGGAAGCTATATGCGGGGCAGCGAAAGCTTTCCGGGGAAAGTATAATTTCCCGTCTGTAAGAACTGTTTATTCTTACAAAATATTCATTGCCGTTGGTTTTAACCAACGGTGAAGAATAATGAAAAATCCTGGCTTTAGCCCAATTGTGCAAGTGGATTTGGGCTGAAGCCCTCTCATCGCTATCTATTACTCCGTTGGTTAAAACCAACGGCAATGAAATTTATCTATCTGTAAACGATATTCATCAATTCTAAACAACTTCTAAGGGCCTCTTGATATTGTCCTGAAAATTCGTTATATTATAGTATGAATATTATAACAGAATTTTACAATCAGGGTCTTGAACATTGGCCCAAAACAGGGCAGCACATCCTTGCCCATCAAACAGATCAGGAAATTGTAGTTTACCAGGCCTACAAAAAAAGTATTGCAAGGTTTGCTGCTGAAAACCAGTTTTTGGGTGGAAGCGAATACAGCTACAATCGTATGTCGTGGATTAAGCCCAATTTTTTATGGATGATGTACCGCTGCGGCTGGGCCGAAAAAGAAAACCAGGAAAGTGTGCTGGCTTTGTGGATTCAGAAAAAAGATTTCGAGGCCATTTTAAATGAAGCCGTGATATCGTCCTTTAATCCCCAATATCATGATAGCCACGAACAATGGCGGGCCGACTTAAATGAGAAAGAAGTACGCCTGCAATGGGATCCGGATCATGATCCTTACGGACGTAAACAGGAACGCCGGGCAATACAATTGGGATTAAAAGGGGAGATGCTTGAAAACTTCGGAAAAAAGCAAATTTCCCGCATTGAGGATGTCACCGGTTTTGTAAAGCAACAAAAACAGTTGCTGGATACCGGCAGATCTCATGAACTGGAAATACCCCTTGAACGGTTTTACAAAACAACCAATGACGCTTTGAATAAGCGGGTTGGTATAGATTGATAGTTGGAGCTCCCAGCCTCTAATAGCCTTACTGGCAAACAGCCACTCTCTTCTTAAACTTTCCCATCCGGGAGGGTAAAGCAAATAAAAGCCTCGCTTTTACTCAATTTTAAATAACTCTTCAGGTTAATTTTACAGTATTTAAATGATTTACGGTTATCATTCTGTTTAATTGTTAGGTTCTCTATATCAGTTAAATAACTACTATTTTAAAACCTTATTTGTAATTAATCTAAATAAATATACCTTTGCGCCCAAATCCGGTCTTGCTGGTCGCCAAAACTTCATGGCTGGGATTCAGTTAATGCTGATCCTTTAATCAATTTATTATTTAAGTAAAATATGCGTTTTACAATTACCCCTATTTGCGCGTTTGGCAAGTCTGCCGTAATAAACGTTAAAAATAATTTCTTTAAAGCTTTTACCTGTCTGCTGATGCTTTTGCTGTTAGGTATCAATGTAAAAGCTCAAACAACTACCGGTTCAATAAAAGGTACCGTAAAAACAGCTGACGGTAAAGCTGCCGAGTTTGTGAATGTAGTTTTAACCAATACGCAGTTTGGTGCCACCGCCGGACAAACCGGGCATTTCACCATTAAAAATGTTCCGACAGGCACCTACACCATAGTTGCCAGCTTTATCGGCCTGCAAACTCAAACCAAACAGGTTACCGTTACCGCAGGCGAAACCACAACAGTGAACTTTGTTTTATCCGAGGGCGCAAAAGACTTGCAGGAGGTTTACGTAAAAAGCGCAAAACACAACAAATTCCTGAAAAAGGAGACTGAAGATGTTGCCCGTTTGCCGTTAAAAAACCTTGAGAACCCGCAGGTATATAGCGTAGTGACCAGCGAGCTGATGAAAGAGCAGGTTGTAACCAGTTATGTAGATGGTTTTAAAAACATCCCGGGTACCGGCGTGCCTTTGGTTTATAACAACGGGCGCACAACCTTATTATCGCGCGGTTTTGTTACCGGTAACTTTATCCGTAACAGCGTTGCCGGTTACAATTTTAACAGCATTGATCCTGCGGATATTGAAAAGATTGAAGCTATAAAAGGCCCTACCGGTACATTGTACAACAGCAGCCTTGCTTCATTTGGCGGTTTATTTAACCGGGTTACCAAGCAACCCAATGAAACGCCGCGTACCGAAATAGCCTATCAAACCGGCAGCTTTGACCTTAATCGCCTTACCGCGGATGTTAATATGCCGTTGAATAAAGATAAAACCGTGCTGTTTCGGGTTAACGCCGCCTTGCATAATGAACATAGTTTTCAGGATGCCGGCTTTACACGTAGTATTTTTGTTGCCCCAAGTATTACTTACATTGTTAACGACCGCTTAACTGTTGATGTAGATGCTGAAATAGGTAATTCAAATGCTACATCGGCATACAGGCTTGCTCCGGATGCCAAAGGGAAAATTTATAATATCAAAGATCTCGGTATCGATTATAAACGCTCATTCGCTAACAACAGTGTTGATTACCTGAGCAGGCAGATTGATCTTTACTCGCTGATCAACTATAAAATTTCGGATCACTGGAAATCGCAAACCATGTTTAACAAAACCTACTCATCAACCAAAGGTTATGTTACGCAGCTAAGCTTGGCCGATACCCTGATTAAGCAGCAGGCCATCAGCCAGGATTATCCTTACTATATTACCAATGTTCAGCAAAATTTTATCGGCGATTTTAAGATCGGCCATTTTCGTAACCGTATAGTTGCCGGTCTGGAATATTATAACCAAAGAAGCAATTGGACAAACTATACGGTTACCCTGCCTGGTATCAGCTATAAAAATCCTGGCGCGGCTTACAATAACTTTAATGTCGATAAAATATCATCGCTGGTAGCGGCTTTAGCTCCTAACGCTAATTCGTACGTGCAGAATAATCAAAGCTCGTATGCCGCTTATGTTTCGGATGTGTTTAATATTACCGAAAGATTGAACGCGATGGCCAGCCTCAGGATAGATAGGTTTGTAAACAAAGGCGCTTATACCCCGGCCAATGGTAAAACAACCGGTAATTTTAGCCAAACGGCGTTATCTCCAAAATTTGGTTTGGTTTACCAGTTAGTTAAAGATCAGATTTCATTATTTGGCAACTACATGAACGGGTTTAACAATGCTACGCCTACGGCCACAGCCTTTGATAATTCAACTTTCAAGCCCCAGTATGCCAACCAGTGGGAAGGCGGTGTAAAGGTTGATGCCTGGGATCATAAAATAAGTTCAACCGTAAGTTACTATAATATTAATGTAACCAATACCATCATGGACGATTTGGCCCATCCAGGTTTTATAACACAGGCTGGTACCCAATTAAGCAAAGGTATTGAAGCCGAAGTTATAGCCAATCCCGTTAGCGGTTTTAACATTGTTGCCGGTTTTGCTTATAACGACAGTAAAATAACTAACGGAGCGGCTTCTGTGCAGGGTTTGCGCCCGGCTAACTCGGGCCCGGCCAGGTTGGCAAACATTTGGATGAGTTACCGTATTATGCATGGCAGCGTTCAGGGTTTAGGTTTTGGTGTGGGCGGCAATTACGGCAGCGATTCGTACCAAACCAATACGCAAACATTCAAGTTTACTATACCGTCATATACTACAGTTGATGCTACGGTATTTTACGATCAGCCTAAATACCGCGTAGGCTTTAAACTGGATAACCTTACCAACGAAAAATACTGGTCGTTCCGTTTGGCGCCGCAAAATCCAACCCGCGGAACATTGAGCGTTAGCATCAAGTTTTAAAAGCGATAATCATTAAGAGGAAAGGCTTATGTCTCCTCAGGGTCTCTCGGAGAGGACCCTGAGGAGACATAAGTGCTTTGTCGTTTGATGAGCAAGGCGTCTTGTTTTGCCCCTCTGGGGCAAAGGATATTTCTATATTTTTTATGCTACAAACCTTTTGCACCTCTGGTGCATCTGTCTTTCAAAGCATCTAAAACTAACATGATCTTTATTAAATTGTAAAATCCCCCGGAGGGGGAAAAGGTTTGTAGAAATGATGTTTCCTCGCCCTTATCCGAACCCCAGAGGGGTTCAACTTATACTGATTACTCCACTGGCAATAGACATTTGACTATTAATTTTGCAGGTTAACTTAAACACCGAGAGGCCCAGGGGAGACAAAAAAACTCAAATCAGGTGTAGCATTCTTTTGTGTATGCCCGTATTATTGATATACAAACCAAACTTTCACAAATATGAAATTACCTTTAACCTTATCATTCCTGTTATTATTGGCATGCTTAAAATTATCGGCTCAAACCAAAGCTATTCAGTTTGGTATTAAAGCGGGGATTGCGACAACTTCGTTATCGCGCACTCCCGGTACAGATATCAAGCTTGATAAGGCCGACAAAAGTGGGTTCGGTTATTTTGCGGGAGCTTTTGCCAGCTTTAATTTTAACAGATTTTCATTGCAGCCTGCCATTATTTTCAATGCTTTAAGCAGCCAGAGCTCCCAAAATGCAATAAGCGGTGATATTATTTACCGAACGTACGGCAAATGGCGCTTATACTATTTACAGGTGCCTGTTAACCTGATATATAATATCCCGGTGCAGGGTGGTGGTTTTTATGTAGGTGCCGGACCTTATATTGCTAATGCTTTATCGGGCAGGTTTACACCTGCTGTGGATCCGGTTTTGCCAAATGCTTCATCATTAGCAGCTTCACCTCCTTTTAATGCGAAATTCGGTAATGATGACTTTAGTAATTTTAAACGTTTTGATTACGGCGCGAACGCGGTTGCGGGCTTTGCGTTAAATAGCGGTTTTATGATCAACGCTGTTTATAACTTAGGGATAGCTAATATCCAGGGAAATGACAGATATATTTACGAAAGCACAAAAACCAGGAGCTTGGGTATAGCTTTGGGCTATAAATTTTAGGGCCCGTATATTGGCATAACTCAAACTTTCATAGCTGAAAATTGTATTTCAACTATGAAAGCATTGGTTTTTGAGCAGGCGGGCAATGCCGCTGATGTGATTCAGCTAAAACATTTGGCTTACCCCAAACCGGCCCCCGGCCAGTTACTTGTCAGGGTAAAGGCCAGTCCTATACATCCGGCCGATCTGCTTTTTATCGAAGGGAAATACCGCTATAAACCCGTGCTACCCCAAATAGCTGGCCTGGAAGGTGCAGGTTATGTAGAGGAAGCAGGTCACGATAGCATTATCCCCAGGGGGAGCCTTGTAGCATTTAGCAAAATAGGGGCATGGGCGCAATACGTGATAGTTGATGAGCAGGATGTAGTATTATTACCCGATACTTTTCCGGTACAAAAAGCTGCACAATTAACGCTTAATCCATATACCGCTTATGGTTTAATACAGGAAGCAAAAGTAAAAAGTGGCGATTGGCTGCTGCTCACCGCCGGTCACTCTACAGTATCGCGCATCATAATACAACTGGCCGCCGAAAAAGGGATCTGCGTAATAGCCACCGTACGCCACGAAGAACAAAAGCAAGAGTTACTGGCGCTAAAGGCCGAACAGGTAATTGTGCTGGCCCCCGGCGAGCTTAAGCAAACAATTAATGAGCTTACTAAAGGCAAGGGGATCAAAGCCGCGCTGGATGCGGTTGGCGGTACCCTGGCTACCGAAATAATTTCGTCTCTTTCTCCAGGCGGACGCCTTATTGTCTATGGACTGCTTGATCCAAAACCAACATCTTATTTAAATGCGGAAGTTGTTTTTAAAAACCTGATGATTAAAGGATTTGGCGTAAGGGGATATGTTGAGAGCTTATCGCACGAGGAACGGACACATATGATCAGCCATCTGGTACACTCTATCGGCCGGGCCGAATTTAAGCTTTCGCCGGCGGCGACCTACCCGGTTGATGAGTTTGGGCAGGCTTTGGCTTATCATAAAGGAGGGAAGGTTTTATTGGAGTTTTAACAACAAAATAATGTATTAAAATAGTTAAACAAATCGTAAATTTAGCATTAAGCGCACGGGTCTCGTACGTACCTAAATTGTTTGTTATGAAAACTATATTAATACCTGTAGATTTTTCGGACACCAATACCAACGCCATTAAATATGCAGCCGATATGGGGTGTGATATGCCGGTAAAGAAAATTATCCTCCTTAAAAGCTATTACACATCGGTATATGAACAAATCCTTCCCTCCCCAGACTATTTGCTGATAAGCCCGGATGATATTGAAAATGAACGGCAAAAAATTGAAGTTGAGCTTAAGGAGCTCATGAAAAAACTGAAAAACCGCTGCCACGAAAATATTGAGATAGAAACAGTAGTTAGCACCGAGCCAATTATCAGGGCCATACATGATGTAGTTGATGATCAGCGTCCCGACCTGATGATTGTTGGGGGCGATATGGGGCACGAACTAAGCATGATTGGCGAGCAGGTTATCGAAATCGCAAAAAGCAGTTCTGTAAAAGTGCTGGTTATCCCACCCAATTGTAATTATCAGAAAATAGAGCAGGCACTGGTGCCCTGTGATCTTGAAGCCGTAGCCCGGCTTGGTGTTTTACAAGGGCTTAATACCTCGCACAGCTGGCTTAACCCCAAGCTGATGCTGCTTTATGTCGACCCGAAAAACAAACACATCGGGCGCGAAGAGGAGTTTGAGGCTTCGGTAAAACAACTCGTAAATTGCTATGAGTGTAAGCTTCACTACTCGGACGATAAAAATATTGTACGGGGGATACTTAATTTTGCCAAAGAGCAATCTGTACAACTGATCATAGCTTTGCCGGGCAAACATAGCTTTTTCTATAATTTAACCCATAGCAGTATCACGGAGGCCTTGTCAATAAACGCTACAAACCCAGTGCTGATACTCAAATAGTATTTGTAAAGTTTTTATCAATGTTGTTTTTTGTTTAGGTGTAGTTGCCTTGAATTGCCAATATTTACGGCAACTAAACTGATAAACATGTATAAACTCAAAGTAATAACTTCTACCGTACGTCCGGGCCGTAAAGGGCCTGCTGTTGCGAAATGGATAACCGAGGTGGCTAACAATCATGGCTTTGAAGCCGAAATGGTTGATCTGGGCGAGCTTAACCTACCCCTGATGAACGAGCCTGTTCACCCGGCCCTAAAACAATATGAACATGAGCACACCAAGCAGTGGAGCGCCAAAATTGAAGAAGCCGACGCTTTTATTTTTGTGACTGCCGAATATGATTACAGCTATCCCGCGCCACTTAAAAATGCCATAGAATACCTGGTACACGAATGGGCCTATAAGCCAAGCGGCATTGTAAGCTATTCTATTGGTCCGTTTGCCGGTGTAAGGGCGGTTATGAGTTTAAAAACAGATCTGCTTTCGTTAAAGAATGTAGCCCTTGGCGAAATGGTCAATATCCCGCAATTGAATCAGTTTGTTGACGAGGATAATAATTTTACCGCGGATGAAAGACTGGATAAAAACGCTAAGATCATGCTTGACCAACTGGTGCGCTGGACTAAAGGCATGAAAGCGATACGGGAAGATAAATAGCATTTGTAGTTAAGGTCTTTAAATCCCTTGCCATAACCGGCAGGGGATTTTTGTTTTAAATAATGAGGGGATTTTTGATGTAACATATTGACGGTAATTGTGTTAAATTTATGCTGATCATACTGTATTATTATTGGCTATGGAAAATCAATTGGAAGAAATCCGTGATCAGCAAAAGCAATCATGGAATAAATTTTCGCCCGGATGGAAAAAGTGGGACGAGTTTAACATGCGTTTTTTAAAACCCATGGGCGATGCTATTATTGATAACCTTAAAATAAAAGATGGATACGATGTGTTGGACATTGCCGCCGGTACCGGCGAACCCGGCTTAACCATTGCTGCTTTAACACCTAATGGAACAGTAACGGGTACCGACCTCGCCGAAGGCATGCTGGAAATAGCCAGGGCAAATGCCGCGGCTAAGGGAGTAAAAAATTACAAAGCTCAAATTGCGGACGTAAGCGAGTTGCCCTTTGACACCGAATCATTTAATGCCGTCAGTTGCCGCATGGGGTTCATGTTTTTTCCAGATATGCAGTTGGCTGCCAATCAAATTTACCGGGTACTAAAGCCTGGTGGCCGCTTTGCCACTGCTGTATGGGCAGGCCCCGAACAAAATAACTGGGTTACCACCATTATGAGTGTTATCCAGAAGCACGTGATATTGCCCGCCCCGGCTCCCGGAGCGCCGGGTATGTTTCGCTGTGCAAAGCCGGATGTTGTTGTCAATTTGTTAAAGCAGGCGGGTTTTAATGATATAACCCAAAGTGAAATAGCCGGACAGGTAGACTACGGAAGCTTTGACCGTTACTGGCAAATGATGCTGGAAGTTGGCGCCCCAATAGTAGCTGCCATGTCGCAAGCCGATGAGCCGACCAGGAATAAAATAAAGGAAGAGGTTGCGGCATTGTTCCAATCGCAGAATACAAGTGGAACAGCGCTGCTCAATTACGGCGCGCTTGTAATTAGTGCGCAAAAATAATCTTCAGATAACTTTGATGTAATCTGAAATTTAACATTGAGGTTAAATTAGAGATATAACTTTACGTTAATGAAACCGCAATATAAACTTAAGCTTGTCTTATTGTTTGCTACACTAATGTTTGTGGCCAAGCCTTTTGTTGGTTTCATGATCTTTAACAGGCAGCATCCTCCGGTAAAAATCAACATCTTCCTGCTCGATAAATCATTTAGCAAAAGGATAATTCAATACCGGGATGGTAACCTGTCCATAATGACGGCCATTCAAAAAAAATTGGCACACCCCGTTGTCAGTTTACGTTTAAGGCTCTCCTGCTTTTTACTACTGTTATACCCTTTTCTTTTCGGATTTAGGAAGCGGGTTACCTACCGGCATATCAGGTTCTTAAACCTCAGTAAAACTTTATCCCATCCTCTGTATCTGGTCAACCGGCAAATTATTGTTTAACGGATGGCAAAGCCGTTCAGTAATTGATAACCTATCTGCGGCAACTCTATTTTAGTTGATTTTCGGTTTATTTTATCCGGCTTCCGGGCCGTGTCACCATTGTTTATCCGCGGTTTTAAGCGTGATAAACTTTCATATTTATTAAAATGCCACTTTCCTATTCATATACCAATTTTGACGATAACGATAAAGAGTTATCAAATTTTGCCAAGGCCCTGGCGCTGCCGGTAAGGGTAGCCATTATCAGGATCATTATTGAACATAATAATGTGGTAAAGCGCGAAATGCTTTATGAGATCCCCTTTAACATCGAAACCATAAACAAACATGTGGCCGAGCTTAAAAACCTGGGCATTCTGAAAGTTTACGGGATCAAGGGCAATGTTAATTACAGTATAGACGAAAGCTTGTTCGATCAGATGGCTTATCGTTTTTCTATGTTGTTTAAAAGTGCGAGGCATCTGTTTGTACAACATATCAATACCGATTATGAGGCTGCGGAAGTTACCCCGGCGGTTAACATCCGCAATTCAATGCCCACTTTAAGCCATTTTGGCCTTTTCATTAGCCAGCAACGAAATTTACTTAACATAACACAGCCGGCACTGGCCGAAAAGCTCGGTTTAGAAACAGAAAATTTAAACCAGGTAGAACGGGGCGAGGTTGCTTTCAATCCCGAAAAACTGATGCTGCTTGCCAACGTGTTTGGTATTACGCCTACGGTTTTGAAGCGTGAATATTATAGCTACCGTATTGCCGAGCTTGTTGACGAAAGTGGTTGTAATGAGTCGTTACTGGATAGTGCCAAAGAAAAAATCCATCAAATGCACGCCTCCTGAGCTTTTTGATTTACAGTGATTTAATATTGAGGTTAAGGCCCGATAAAACCTTTCTGCGTATATTTAGTTAAGTATCAACTATAAAATGGCATACTTAATTTAAACGCATGGAAAATTTTACAATGCTGCAATTTTTTGAATGGTATTACCCCGCCGGAGGCAGATTGTGGAATCAGTTAAAAAATGACGCGGAAAATCTAAAGAAAAAAGGGATCGACTCGGTTTGGTTGCCACCGGCTTACAAAGCAGCAAGCGGTGGCTATTCGGCCGGGTATGATGTTTATGATATTTATGACCTTGGTGAGTTTGATCAAAAAGGTACCATACCCACAAAATACGGCACCAAGCAGGAATACCTTGACGCTATTGCTGCCGCGCAAAAAGCCCAATTAAAGGTTTATGTTGATGTGGTGCTAAATCACATGGGCGGGGCCGACGAAATTGAAAAAGTGAACGCCCGCAAGGTTGACCCGGCTAACCGTAACGAATTTATAAGCGATGTTTACGAGATAGGGGCGTATACCAAATTCACCTTTCCTGGCCGTAAAGGCAAATACTCCAAATTTATATGGGACTGGCAGTGCTTTTCTGGTATCGACTATGATGCCTATAAAAAGGAAACCGCCATATTCAGTATTCAAAACCAATATGGCGAAGGCTGGGAGGATGTGCTTGACGATGAAAATGGTAACTACGATTACCTCATGCTTTCAGATATTGACACCCGCAACCCAAGTGTGAGGCAGGAGCTGAAAAACTGGGGCAAGTGGTATTTTGAAACCGCGAAGTTCAATGGCTTCCGGCTCGATGCTATTAAACATATGGATCATGGCTTTTATAACGAATGGCTTGATTATATGCGCAATGAGTTTAAGCATGAGTTTTTTACCGTTGGCGAGTACTGGGCTTTTGATTTGCCCAAACTGTTAAAATATATTGAGGCAACAGAAGGGCGTATGTCGCTTTTTGACGCGCCATTGCATGATAATATTCATCAAGCTTCAAAAGCAGGTAAAGATTATGATCTCACCACAATTTTTGATAATACCCTGGTAAGTGCCAATCCCGAGCGTGCCGTTACACTGGTTGAAAATCATGACACCCAGCCGCTGCAGTCGTTGGAGCAGCCGGTTGACGCCTGGTTTAAACCGCTTGCCTATGCGCTGATTTTGCTGCGCGAAGCCGGTTATCCCTGTGTTTTTTACGCCGATATGTACGGCTCAAAATATACCGATAAAGGCGGGGATGGAAAGGAATATAGCATTGAGCTGCCAATAGTTGCTGAACTGGAAACCTTACTTTATGTAAGGAAAAACCTTGCCTACGGTACCCAGCGCGATTATTTTGACCACCCTAATTGTATAGGCTGGACCCGCGAGGGCGATACAGACCATGAAGATTCCGGATGTGCAGTTGTACTATCAAACAGCGAGGATGGCTTTAAAGAAATGGAGATTGGGGCCGGGCACGCGGGCAAAATATTTGTTGACTATCTGAACAAGCACGATGGTGAAGAAGTAATTATTACTGCTGATGGCTGGGCCGAGTTTAAAGTTAAAGCGGGAACGGTATCGGTGTGGGGAATTAAAAAGTAATTTATATTAAACGGGGTTAACATTTTATACATTTGTTAACCCCGTAATAAATACAGCTATGAAATACGAAGAAATTCCCCTGGTAAATAATGAGGCCATCCATAATTTTGAACTGCATGTTGAAGGCCACCGCGCTTTTATCGATTACAAGCAAAAGGATGATAAAATTTACCTGATCCATACCGAAGTACCGGTTGAACTGGAAGGTAAAGGTGTGGCGTCGGCTATAGTCGAAAAAGCATTCAACTATATCGAAGAACATAACCTGAAGCTTGTGCCGCTTTGTGTTTACGTGGCATCATATCTTAAGCGTCACCCGGAGTGGACACGAATATTGGCTATAGCTCCGGGTCATTAAAAAATGCGTGTTTTAGTTACAGGTTCATCGGGCAGGTTAGGGGCTGTTACGGTTAAACATTTATGCTCGCATGGGCATGATGTTACCGGTATTGATGTGATCCCGGCTGAAACAACTGATGAGCAGATCGATATCCTGAACAAAGAGGCCGTTTTAGCCATCACCAAAAACATTGATGCAATTGTTCATACTGCCGCCATCCATGGTAAACATTATGAATTGAACTATCCCCGCGAGGCATTTATCGATGTAAATATTTATGGCACGCTTAATTTACTCAATGCGTGTATAGCCAATGGCGTATCAAAATTGATGTACACCAGTACAACGTCTATTTATGGCGATGCGATGGTTGATGACAGTCGGGCTGTTTGGGTTGATGAAGAGCTAATGATTAAACCCCGTGATATCTATGATATCACCAAACAAACTGCCGAACAGCTTTGTAAAGATTTTTTTTATCGCGAAGGATTGCAAACATCAGTTTACCGGGTTGGTCGTTTCCTGCCAGAGGCTGATAATCTTAAATTAAATCATCGCCTTTACCGCGGGCTGGATGAACGTGACGGCGCCGAAGGTTTACGATTGGCTTTGGAGAAAACTTTTCCGGAATTTGAGATCTTTAATATCACCAGCAGTTCACCTTTTAAAAAAGATGAACTGGTTCAGCTCAAGCAAAACCCTGCCGAAGTAGTAAAAAAACACTATCCGGATGCTGAAGCTATTTATAAAGCAAAAGGCTGGGAGTTCCCGAAAAGTATAGACAGGGTTTATGTAAGCGAAAAGGCTAAGCTATACTTTGGCTACGAGCCGAAGTTTACATTTGATTATTTGTTGAATAATCTGAACATAGACTGAGATTTACGAAGTTTTTAAAACTTCGTAAATCTGGTTTTTGGAATTTTCCAACCACTCACCTAATCAACCCAATCAACCATTCACCAAACCCTAATAAGGCGAAGTACTAACCGCCGTCCATCCGCCATCAACAACCAGGTTTTGCCCGGTAATGTGCTTTGCACCGGGAGATACTAAAAACAATACGGCATTTGCCACATCTTCAACCGTAGCCGCGCGCCCCATTGGTGTGATGCGGGCCCAGGTTTTTTGATACCCGGCGTCTTCCAGGGTGCGCTCGGTTAGTGTAGCGCCGGGGGCAACGGTGTTTACGGTAATTTGATGTTGCGACAGTTCAACAACCAAACTTTTGGCCAGCATTTCTAAAGCCGCTTTGGTCATGCCATAAGCCGCAAGGTCCTGATGGGCCTGGTGCCCCGTAACCGACGACATGAACAGGATGCTTCCCCCGCTTTTTTGTTTTACAATTTGCCTGGCTGCCCTTTGTGCCAAAAAGAAACTGCCCTGCAGGTTAAGGTTCATGACACTTTGCAGGGATTGGGCCGGATAATTCAAAAAATCCCCAAACAAAGTGATGCCCGCATTGGCAATAGCAATAGTAAGCTTACCGTAACGTTGCACGGCTTCATCAACCATTTGCTGTATAAAATCAATATCCGAAGCATCGCCCGCCATTGGGTAGCAATTACCACCCATGCTGTTTATAGCATCTGCCGCCTGGGTTGCCAGTTCTTCACTTAAATCGTTCAGTAACACGGCAGCGCCGGCGGTACTTAGTTGTTTCGCTATTTCAAAACCTATCCCTTGTCCTGCGCCTGTTACTATGGCTACCTGCCCGCTAAATTTATCAGTTATCATTTTTTAGGTTGATGGTTGGTTAACTTATTATTGGCTGTCATGCTTCGGTAAGGCTACCCGTCACATAATCAAAAAATGGGTGTCATGCTGAGCCAGTCGAAGCATAGCGGGTAAGGCCTCTGCACGCGTCATTCGACAGGCTCAGGATGACAGCCCCTCGACACCTAATGTTATCCGTCCTTTACAGATCCCAATTTTCTCTCATTCAGACTGACAGACCCTCGCTCAAAGCTTATTTGTTATTTTATAATTTATTAATGCGAATCCCTCAAAACCTCACTGCCCGAACTTCCCTTTAAAAAATCCAGATCGGCACCAAGGTGCGCCTGCTCTACATGGGTTTGGTATAAATGAGTGTATCCGCGTTTGCTGATATTGTTATTTAATACCAGTTTCGATTTTCTTTCGGCAATTTCCTCGTCGCTTACTTCAAGGTGCAAAGTTCCAGCCGGTACATCAAGTTTAATTATGTCGCCATCCTGTACCACGGCCAATGTACCGCCAATTGCAGCCTCGGGCGATACATGCAATACCACGGTGCCAAAACCGGTGCCGCTCATCCGTCCATCCGAAATGCGTACCATATCAGTAATGCCCTGATCGGCCAGTTTTTTAGGGATAAGCATATTGCCAACTTCCGGCATGCCTGGATAGCCTTTTGGTCCGGCATTTTTTAATACCAGTACACTGTCTTTATCCACATCCAAAACCGGATCATTGATCCGATGGTTAAAATCCTCTATATTTTCAAATACAACCGCCTTGCCGGTATGCTGCATTAAAGCGGTACTCGCTGCCGATGGTTTAATCACCGCCCCGTTTTGGCAAAGGTTGCCTTTGAGTACAGTTATGCCTGCTGTTGGGTTAAAAGGATTATCAACCGGAGCTATGAGATCGCGATTAAAACATTCGCTGTTTTTATAATTTCGTGATATCGGATGTCCGCTTACCGTTATCGCATCGCTGTTAAGCTGTTCATGTAGTTCTTTCATCAGTGCCGGCAAACCTCCGGCATAATAAAAATCCTCCATAAAGTATTTGCCCGATGGTTGCAGATTAGCCAGTAATGGTATTTTACGGGCGGAGGTGTTGAAATCATCCATATTTAAATCAATACCAATACGGCCCGCTATGGCCAGCAGGTGAATAATAAAATTGGTAGAACCACCTATAGCCGCATTAACGGTAATGGCATTTTCAAAAGCTTGCCGGGTAAGGATATCTGAAGGTTTCAGATCTTCCCGCACCATATCAACAATGCGGTTGCCGGATAAATGCGCCAAAACTTTTCGCCTGGAATCAGCCGCAGGGATGGCCGCGTTCTCTGCCAGTGAAAGCCCCAGCGATTCCACCATACAGGCCATGGTTGATGCAGTACCCATTACCGCGCAATGCCCCTGGCTCCGGGCCATGCAGGCTTCGGCGGTGTAAAGGTCCTCGTCGTTCATTTGCCCGGTTTGATGATCGGCAAAAAAGCGCCAGATATCTGACGTGCCTATATCCCTGCCCCGGTATTTACCGGTTAGCATAGCACCGCCCGAAACAACAATAGTAGGAATATTAACACTGCAGGCACCCATCACCAATGCAGGAGTGGTTTTATCACAGCCGCAAAGTAACACTACGCCATCCAGCGGATTGGCGCGAATGCTTTCCTCCACATCCATACTTACCAGGTTTCGGTAAAGCATGGCAGTAGGCTTAACCAAAGTTTCGCCCAGCGACATTACCGGAAACTCAACCGGGTAACCGCCGGCTTCATAGATGCCATTTTTTATAGATTGTGCCAATTCCCGGAAATGAGCATTGCAGGGCGTAAGTTCCGACCATGTGTTGCAAATGCCTATCACGGGTTTCCCTTGCAACTGATGTGCGGGAATGCCCTGGTTTTTCATCCATGCACGATATATAAAACCATCCTTGCCCTTTTTACCAAACCATTGCCTGCTCCGTAGCGGTTTATCCTCCATAAAGATGTATTGTGTTTAAACTGGTTATTTAACAAATATAGATTTCTATAAATCGTTTTAGATATTGAAAATGAAAAGTTAGGAACTCTTTTAAATAACGCTGCTATACAAAGCATCTTTAATGTTAACCAATTGTCAGAATGCGCCAGAGTTGCAAAAGGTTTGTAAAAAATCAAACGGCTCAAGTGTGGTACGCCGGAAGTCAATGTTATTAAATTAAGAGATTGACAGGCTGCACCAGCGGTGCAAAAGGTTTGTAGAAATAAAATTCAACAGATTTTTAGTGTGCCAGAGGTACACAACTTAGCGTCAGGTGAGCTATCGGCGATTATCTTTCTATATATTATATAATAGAGCATTGCAAATGCTGAACCGGGTGTTGATGATTTCCGGTTTTTTTCTGAGTGCCAACTGCCTACTCACAACTGGCAACTGAATTATGGGCGTTCCCTCCGGTCGGGCTATCCGCTCATACTGCACAGGCCTTAGGCACGGGCAGGTATCCGCTGCTATCCCTAACGCGGGTTTTACGGTCAGTATAAAACTTTTTCTCCTTGAGAAAT
>NZ_QPCG01000011.1 GCF_003351025.1 Mucilaginibacter endophyticus
ACCAGTCCGAACTAAGGGAGGGTTACACATATAGCACACATATTTGACATGCAAGTCATAGATATTATCAATTATAAGACGATGAAAGCATTTGACGAAGAGGCAGACAATGAAACGCTATTAGTCGGCTAAAGCGCTACTTATACCTTGAATTGTCGAGATCGTTAAAAGGGAGTTCAAGCTCTTTTTTTTAAAGCTTTAAGAAACAAGGATTCATAGTTATAAATAAGATGAAACCTGTCAATGGTCATCAATATGCATACCTTTTACCAGATGTCTTCACATTCAGGATAAGAATAATTTAAGCTTATGAGTACCTTCTGTGATTGTATCCATTTTTTAAGGTCGTAAAGATTGACGATCAGGTGTAATTGGAGGAAAGGATCAGCATTTGCACTAAGTCTGCAATTCAAGGACTAAAGGGTTTAAGGCATTTTAATTCGTCGCTATACTCTTTTGAGCGACGGACGGCGGATATATTAGCGAGAACTCTAAGACTGCCCTATTGTATTAAAGCTAATTGCGTGCAGAAATTACGTGGTAAATATTGATATTTTTAACATGTGCGTATCGAATGGCTTAGCGGATGAAGTCATGGGCTCCCGCTTCAGTGCGTTCCTTTTTCTCTCCCTGCTTGCAGAGATCACAAGCACGGGCGGTCCGTTCGTTTCCGATTTTTATGCTATGCGCGTTGTACCTGGTCACCATATAGACATCTATAAATCAAGAAGTATTGGCGTTGGATGCCGCTTGTCAGTAATCTCATAGAGCTGGAGGCTCTTTTTAGAGGTTTGTTTCAAAACCGTTTTTCTGAGCGGATGAGCTCAAGCGTATCCAGTAATCCGTCATCATCATAGATCAGTATCATTTTGTTAGTCATTGGGGCTCTTTTCATACTTAGGCAAAGTAAGCTAAAAGTTGAACCTTTTTCCCGGCTCGCTTTCAAAGCATTCCTCGGTAGTTTTTAATAGTCTGTTCGCAAACATACATTACGATACTTATTCCCGGGAACCGCTGCTGAACATCGGGCTCGAAAAGATAGTCAATTATAATGGAGTTGGCGGATTCGGCAACGCCGGCTACCAAAGCCTTTTCGGTCTCTCATTCGGGGCCCAGGTTTTCCTCTTCGGAAAACGGAAGCTGGACGAAATAAAAAGTGATCTGAAATAATCCGCCGATACGCTCGGACCGCCGGGTCTGCACTTTAATTTTCCATGAGGACACAAATGTATGATTGTTGCACTGTTATTGAAGTAAAGGTGCTTTGCTCTTTCATGATATGGCACCAACCTCCGCAGCAACCTTTTTGAGGTCTTCTTTATTAATTATTGTTTTTCTTTGGTAATGTTCCAAATGAAAGTTTTCGAGCTTTTGCAACAAATACTGTAATGTGAGTTTCTCAGCAAGGGTTAATTTGCCGGTGATGATCGTACCCACATAGCTGGTGTGCTCAAAGATCTCGAACAGTAAAGACCTGCCCTTTTCGGTTATCGCGATTAGCTTGCTTCTTTTGTCCTTTTCATCGTCCCACTGTTTCACCAGGCCGGAGGCAACGAGACGTCTGATAACTTCTGTACCAGATGCTTTTTCCTGTAAATTATGGCTGATCAATTCACTTTTTGACAGAAATTGGTGGGTTAACAATATCGCTAATGCCGTAAAATCCTCGGCGGTTTGCAGTGGTGTGCCTTCCAGTGCTTTTTTTATATAAGATTTCGCGTAGCGGCTCATAAAAACAAACAAGCGGCCGATATTATTATCGAGCTGATAGGCAATATTCAAAGCGGTGCTGTCATTGTCGCCAAATCTAACTTCAGTACTATGATTATTATCGGCAGGCTCACCAACTTTATTCAACAGAAAACCTGTAAAATCCTGTAAAGACGCTTCCCGTCCCTGGTTTTCTTTTTCCAGTTCGGCTACAAGATCGATCAGTTGGTGAATAAGTTGGTATGATTTCATGTTTTTATAAAATTGAGCAGCCAGACAATTTTCAAATTTAGTTCCTTTTACTGAGTTCCGGGTTTTGGTTTTTGAATGCTGCATAAGCTGCAAGGTAATTTTGCTTAGCATCTCCCTGCGGCTTAAAGCTTCTCAGCAGGTTCAGTATTCTGATCAGCCTCAATTTATAAGCGGGCAATTCAGGAGCATTAATCGCCAGCATATCAGCCATTTCTTTTCCAAGCAGGTAACGCATTAAGCCCAGGATATCGTTGGCAGTCGCCTTACTTTTATTCACCGAAAGAATATGAGCGGTTAGCGATCTGGTTAGTTCCTGTCCATGCGCAGAAACAGTGAATTGCCTTCGTTTAATAATATTATCAAGTTGCTGCGCCTTTTTAGAATTTTCCGGGATCAGATCTTCATCTAAGCCCGATAAGTAACCTACCACTGCCCAGATATGCATAAATGCTGCCTGATCTTCCTCGCTAACGCTGTAACCGAGCATTCGCAACCCGCGAATTACGATCAGCGAAAATGACAGGTTTGTTCCGGCCATGTCTTCCTGGTTGATGGGAAATCCCCAGTTATCCTTCCATTTGCCGCTTTGCAGGGTGTAGTAACGAACGGCCGCATGCATGATCCGCACTTTTAAAATTTCCTCGAAAGCGATTCCGTCCTTACTGAAAGCATCCGGCCCCATTACTTCCCAAACAAAAACAGCGGTATCAAAAAGCCTTTTGGTAGTTTGCTTTCGGATTAGCTCGGACAAGTATAACACCATTGCGCCATTGGCGGCATTATAACAATAGGGCAATGATAGCAACCCGAGCAAACTCAAAATGATCTCAGAATGCCGGGCAAAGAAAACAGCGCCGGTTTTCATCAGCCGTGGCTGTGCCCATGTGGGCAGTTCCGTAGCTTTATCAATAAAGGAAAAACCCGGAAAGGTATCTTGTATTAAATTCAAGTGGAGAGTACCAGAAGCGCCACCCATCCAGTCCTGTAATTGCTTTTTTTTCGCCGGATCCCTAAAAATATAACGTATAAACTCATCCGCCTGCGCGTCGCCCAACAGTCGTTTACGGTCTAAAAGTTCATTGCTATATGAATTATGATTCCTCATTAACACATGGTATTTATCATGGCCTCTGCAGCCAGCCTGCCACTTTTCATAGCCGCATTGATCGAGCCATTCATCAAATAATCACCACAGGTGAAGCATTGGGCATTTACCGACATGGTTGTATAATCAGGTTCATTAATTATGTGGTCGTCATTGGGCAGCGCATAATCAATATGGTAGGTTCTTAAATGCTTCCAGCTGACGGCTTCGGGATACCAGAATTTCAATTCGTTAACTACATTTTCCTGGAGTTCGTTTTGGTTGGCTTTAGAATGATCCTCGATCAGCGACAGTGAAATTAAAGTATCACCGTTTTCAGAATACCGGGTGGAAATACGATCCATTACCGCTATGTTATTTACGATTTTTCCCGGTAACGTATTTAAAGCTATAAGAGGCTTTTCAAACGGTCTTTTTTTAGCGGTGAAATACATATTGCTAACAGAGTGGTGTTCAATTTTCGAATTTCTATTACGTATGGGGGAACGCAAAGGATCGGTAGCGATCAAAACAAAGTTAGCCTGATACCTAACCCCATCCGTTGTTGTTACCGAGCCCCTATTAACAGCGGATACATTTTGATGAAACAGCAGTTCCTGTGAAGAAAGGCATCCGGCAAGTTGTTTAGGTATCATGCCCATTCCTTTGGCTGGGACCGCAGCATTTCCTTCGCTAAACATTTTGAAAACAAACTCAAACATTCTGCTGGAAGTACTTAGCCTGCCTTCGAGAAATATCCCGGTCATAAAGGGCCGGAAAAACTGGTCCATGACCGTTCCGCTAAAACCTTCTTTTTTCAGGTATTCTGTAGTAGTGATCTCCGGTTCTGAAAATATCTCATCTATACTTTTACCAGCCAATTTTAGTTTTAACCGTAGCATGCGTAATTTATCGGCAAATTTCGCCGCTGGAGACAGCAAAGTACTCACTATCGAACCTGGCTGCCTGGCCGGATCTCCCAAAGTAGTGGTGCCCTCCCTGTTCAAAATAATTGCGCCGGAATCAAATTTGCATAATTCCAGGGCCTTGTAATCTAATATTTTTTGGGCTTCGGGATAAGCTGTTAAAAAAACCTGGAAACCCCGGTCGAGCAGGTAGCCGTCTACCTCATCTGTTCGCACTCTGCCACCTACGCCATCGGAGGCCTCCAAAACCAAAACCGATTTGCCGGCAGCCTTTAATAATTTGGCGGCAGTTAAACCGGCAATGCCCGCGCCTATAATAATCACTTCCGCGTCTTTTTTCATCACTTACGTATTGAAGTTGACATATGTATTTAATAGATGGGGTTCAACACCGGGCTTGGCATAGGCGAGTTGCCCAACGGGTTGCGCAAGATAATAAGTATCCAAACCGGCCACGGTCATGGTTCTTGCTTTGCCGTGATCAGCTGTTCCATCCGGCCCGATCAATCCGTCTTCTGTCAGGATATGAACTATTTCACCAATTACAATGGTTGTTCCGTTAACCTCCATATCAATCATCTCACGCAGTTCCAGCCCTATGCGTATGTTGGATGCTGCAACAAAAGGCGCTTTAAAGCCATTCAAATAATGCTTTTTGAAATGGCAGGCATCAAACTCAGAAACGCCCGAAGGATAACTTGCACTGGTTTGATGTGCCTGTATATACCATTCGGGCAGCACGTTATTGAGGGTGTATTGTCCTGTTGATCTGATATTACGCAGCGTATCATTGTGCTCACGTTCAGGCCGGATCACCATTCCGATAAGCGGCGGGTTGGCACCCAAATGGAAAACAGAACTGATGATACACAGGTTGGTGATACCATCGTTACCGGTAGTGCCCAAAAGATTCAAAGCCCGGTAGCCTATCAAACTATTGATCAGGCTTGTCCGGTATTGCTTCTCCATCTGAAAGATCTGTTCGCTTTTTATATCCTGCATCTTAACTTGTTTTTAATTTACCTAAACCACCATCCATGCCGATAACCTGCCCGGTCATCCAGCTGGCATCATCCGATAATAAAAAGGCGATCAGCCGGCTGCTATCTTCGGGTTGTCCTATCTTTCCTAAAGGATGGCGTTTAGCTGAGGCTTCCCGTTTTTCAGCTGTGCTCAACAAGGTTTGAGCGAGTGGCGTATCTGTTAACGACGGTGCAACCACGTTAACCCGGACATGCTGGGCGGCAAGCTCGGCTGCCAAAGACAGGGCCACACCTTCAACCGCACCTTTTGCCGCTGCGATACTGGCATGGTAAGGCATGCCTGTTTTGGCGGCGACAGAACTGATCAACACGATAGATGAACCGGCGGCATTTTTTATAGGTTTAATAGCTTGCCGGATCATACGTGCTGCACCTAAAACATTCAGCTGGAAATCCTTCAAAAAGTCGTCATCAGTTAACCTGCTGAACGGTTTCAGCGTGATGCTGCCAACAGAATAAACCAGGCCATGCAATTGCCCTGGAAGGAACATTTCTACCGCCTCCAAATTTTCTAAAACGTCGGCTTTTAAAAAATGTACCTCTTCCGGCCACTCGGCTGATGCCGATCTTGATATCGTATAAATATTTGCTTGCTGCTGATGAAGCAATTTAATCAGCGACAGGCCAATGCCGGAACTTCCACCGACTACCAGGATATTTTTTCCGTTGAAATTCATGATCCGATATACTTTAAAAATTCATTCTTAGTTTCCATATTTAAAAACTGTCCGCTATATTCAGCGGTAATCGTGGTGCTGCCGGCGTCTCTTATACCACGACTGGATACGCAATGGTGGTGCGCATCTATGATAACCGCGACATCTTTGGTGCCCAATGCTTCTTTGAGCATATTGGCTATTTGCATGGTGAGCCTTTCCTGCACTTGCGGCCTTTGCGAACAGTACTGAACAATTCTGTTCAGCTTTGATAAACCGATCACCTGCCCGTTACTGATATAGGCAACGTGGGCTTTACCCACAATAGGTACAAAGTGGTGCTCACAATTGCTAAATACAGCGATATTCCGTTCCACCAACATCTGGTTATAGTTGAATGGATTTTTGAATAAAGTGGGTTTGGGTTTATGAGCAGGGTTCAAGCCGCTGAAGATCTCCTTCACGTACATTTTAGCCACCCGCTTAGGCGTATCTTTCAAACTGTCATCTTCCATATCCATTCCCAAAGTTTCCATGATCGCTGTAAAATGTTTGGCAATCAGTTCCATTTTGGTATCATCGTCCAGTTCAAAAGCGTCAGGACGGAGTGGGGTGTCGAAGGCAGCATGATAATGATCCTGCTCCAGATCTGTTACCACCCGCGCTAAAGTTAAGTCATTCGGTATTTCGTTTTTTAGCATGAAATTGTTTTAACATAAGTTAAAGAGCTTTTGCTATTTATCGCCTTTCTCTGATTTTTAAACCAAGGGTAAAACCTCGCGCTTAAACCTGAATAGATCATTACATTTAGTAAGATCAAATCCATGCCATAAAAAATATCCTCAACGGGAATGGTCAAAATACGTAAGCCTGTAATATGCGCCGGGTTGTACCAAACTACCGGGTTTTCCAGGCCGGTGCCAGTCAGCAAACCATTCACAATGAGAAAAGGTAGTAACAACAGCAAGTAAGCATTATAAAACATTGACAGCCAGTTTACTTTTAAAATAAACTGTGCGGTAAAAAGTAAGATAGTTAAAGCAGCGAAAGTGTAACACGTGTAATGTTGTTTATGAAACCAGATTGCCATAAATAAAGAAAGGGCTATTAGTAATGAGCTAATGATAATCTGGTAACGGGCAGATATCTTTTTTTTGATCATTACATTTAAACAAGCATAAGTGAACACACATGAGTAAGGGATAAAAAAAAAGAACAACACTTCTTCAACAGGCAAGTTGCCGATGTAGATGCCTGTGAGGTAAACAGGATTAAAGCCCCATATTTTTAAGTGAGTGAAATACATATCCCAGGCAATAAATATTCCTCCTGTTATGAACATTGCCGGAAAAAGTGAACGCCAGTTTCTATAAAACTTCAGGCTGGGATGAAATGAAAAAAGAAAGGGCACCAGCACCGAAAAAAGATTGATTAACAGATATGTAAATCTCATGCCGGGTTGTTTTTTGAAGTATTACGGAAATATTTCCAGGATACCCATAACATACCGAAGCTTTCGCCGTCATATTTACCCGTATGCTTATGGTGCATTTTGTGCGCCCGGCGGATGGCTTTCAGGTAACGGTTCTCTGAATTACGCAGCACTTTTATCCGCTGATGGATAAACAGGTCGTGTACAACAAAGTAACAAGCGCCATAAAGCGTTATGCCTGTGCCGATGCAAGTGCATACCGGCAAATGATACAGCGCTCCTGCCGCAAGGCAAGCCATGCCGGGAAGCGCGAAGATCAGGAAGAACAAGTCGTTACGTTCCAGAAAGCCATCATGTTCTTTCAGGTGGTGATCGCGGTGCAGCGGCCAGAAAATACCATGCATCATATATTTGTGGGTTAACCACGCCACACCTTCCATTCCTGAAAATGCAGTTATTACAATAGCAATGTTAATGAGCAAATTCATTTTAAATAATTTGACGGTAGATTTCCAATACTTGTTCCAGGCATATTTTAAACCAGGCTGTATATTGTTCAGGCTGTTCCAATAATTCAACAATTAACAAATCGGTATCTATATACCTAAAGCCGGCCACTTCCGCAGGATTTGGCAACGGCAACTCATCGCTGATGCCCATAAAAACATGATCGTATTCATTTTCGATTAAGCCGTTCGCAAATTCATGACGATAGCTGAACTGAAATAACTCTGTCAGTTCACAATCCATTCCCATTTCTTCCTGCAAACGTCTATGAGCGGCATTCTGTGTAGTTTCGCCTGCACGCGGATGACTACAGCACGTGTTAGTCCAAAGCCCGCCTGAATGGTATTTATCCAAATCCCTTCGCTGAAGCAGCAACTGGCCTTTGCTGTTGAATACAAAAACGGAGAAGGCGCGGTGCAGCGTTCCTGATATATGAGCATCCATCTTATCTATTTCACCAATAGCGTTACCGGCTGCATCAACTATAATTATGTTATCTTCCAATTTTTATTTATTTAGTTTACCAGATATTTCATCAAACATTAAAGCACATTCAACTTGTACCTTACCAATGAATCGAACATTAAATAAAACTTGTGCCCGTTTGATACCCGTATCCTTTCCAACATTACTTTTTCGGCCGATACCTTCGCTATCTTCCCGAATAGTTTTTTATAATAAACGTAAGCCAGATAAACACCCTTGCGGCATGAACGCGGCAATTCCCTGATCCCTTCCAGGGCTTCGTTAAATTCTGAAAGAATATCCTGTTCTATTGTACGCTTATTCTCATCTGAGAAGGCAGACAGGTTAACATTCGGAAAGTAGGTGCGATTCAGTTGCTGATAGTCGGCGCTTACATCCCTGAGAAAATTCACTTTTTGAAAAGCCGACCCCAATTTCATCGCAGGCATTCTCAAGCGCTCAAATTCGTCTTTATTACCGTTGGTGAATACGTGCAGGCACATCAGCCCCACTACCTGGGCAGAACCCATGATATACTGATCGTATTTCTCTGCATCATACAATTGTTCACCAAGGTCCATTTCCATACTGTTTAAAAACTGCGTAATGAGGTGATGTTCAATTTTGTACTGGTTTACTACCTGTTGAAATGAATTAATTACCGGGTTGATACTTATGCCGCGCTCTATAGCCGTAAAGGTATCCGCCTTCAATTCGGCAAGCATAAGTGATTTCGGGTAATCATGGAAACTATCTACAATCTCATCGGCTAATCTCACAAAGCCGTAAATAGCATGTATAGGATTACGTACTTCCTTGTTAAAAAATAATATCCCCAGGGAAAAGCTGGTACTATAAAGCCGGGTTGTTTCCCTGCTGCACGTAGCAGATAAGGTATCAAATCGTTCTTTCATTTATTGTCGAGATATTGAATAAGCAATTTAGCGGAAACCTTACCTGAAATAATTGAAGGTGGCACCCCCGGCCCCGGGACGGTAAGTTGCCCGGTGTAAAAGAGGTTTTTTACCTTTTTATTTTTGATGGAAGGTTTAAGATGAGCGGTTTGCATTAGCGTGTTGGCCAGGCCATAAGCGTTCCCTTTAAATGAATTATAATCTGTTTTGAAGTCATTCACACAGTAGCTTTTCTTATAGTCAATCGCGCTTCTGATGAACACTCCGGTATAAGCTTCCAGCCGTTCCATAATCAATTCAAAATATTCCGCTCTTAACGCCTCGGTATCTTGTATACCCGGTGCCAGCGGAATCAGGATAAATAAATTTTCATGTCCATCCGGGGCTACGCTGTCATCTGATTTTGAAGGGCAGCAAACATAAAAAAGCGGCTTTGTCGGCCATTTTGGATCTTTGTAAATCTCTGTTGCATGCAACTTTAAATCTGCATCAAAAAACAAAGTGTGGTGTTTCAGCTTTTCTATTTTGAGGTTTACCCCCAAATAAAAGATCAGGCTCGAAGGAGCCATTACCCTTTTTTGCCAATAGTCTGCACTATAGTTCCTGTATTCTTCATCAAGTAGTTGTTGCTCCACATGATGATAATCTGCCGATGCAATGACGCCATCGTAATAATCTTCGCCATATTTGGTGCCAACCTTTTCGATCTTTCCATTTGCAACCTGTAAATGGCTTATCGGTGAGTTGGTATGAAAAACTACTCCCTGTGCTTCGCATACTTTTTGCATAGCTTCGATAACTTTGCCAAAACCGCCTTCAGGATACCATGTACCAAGTTTTAATCCGGCATAATTCATTAAACTGTATAAAGCGGGCGTATCTTGTGGCATTGCGCCGAGGAAAAGCACCGGAAATTCCATTAATGTAATTAAACGAGGATCTTTAAAAAATCGCCTGACATGCTTACTAAATGAAGTAAAAACCTGCAGTTTTAAAGCCCCTTTGATTAGATCCCAATCGGCAAACTCTAATAAAGAAAGCCCTGGTTTGTGAACCAATTTATTCATCCCGGTGCGATATTTATAGGCGGCTTCTTCTAAGAAAAGTTTAAGCTGTATGGCGCTTCCAGGCTCTATCGATTCAAAAAGCGATTCTAAAGCAGCGTAGTCCGCAGGTACGTTTAAGACATCGCTTTTTCCGAATACAATAGTGAACCCGGGATCAAGTTGTTTCAATTCGTAAAAATCGGACGCTTTATAACCGAAATGATTGAAAAAGTCCTCAAACACTTCCGGCATCCAGTACCAGCTCGGCCCCATATCAAAAGTGTAACCTTCCTCAACCATTTGACGGGAGCGGCCTCCTATGTCAATGTTTTTTTCATAAATATTGACACGGTGCCCTGCTTTGGCTAAATAGGCGGCCGCACTTAGGCCGGCATATCCGGAACCTATCACAGCGACAGCAAATTTTTTACCAGGAATAGTATGATCGATATGATTTGGCTTTAACATTAGGTATTTAAGGAAACAGGTTAATTTGAATTGTTGAATCAAATATAATTCAATAATATACTATATTTTGAATAATGGTGTATTTTTGTACTAATTCAGAAAGGTTTTAAATTGCATTTGCACAAACATTTTTTACTGTTGATCTTATTTTTACCTGATAGCTTTGTAAACACTGAGAGCTTGGAGGAAGTAGTTGCCGCAGCATCGCCCGGTGTTAAGCAAGAATGTGAAGCCAGTTGAGAAAGCTTTTAGGAACGAGCATAGTTGGCGAAAAGGGTTTAGGCTTGACAAAATATAACACGGGTTTTATATAAAGAACATATTTTTAGAATATACAAAACATTTACAGCCAATCTGATCAAAAAATCCATTTAATAAAACAGCGTGTATCGAATGTGGAACACTTTGCTATCTTACTATAGGTAAAAGCAATTGTATTTTCCTTAAATCGGCTTCGTAAATTATTTTAGTTTTTTTCTGAGCCTTTGGATACGCTTTTGATATACTTTTCTGAATAAACGCATCATATGTCTAAAAGAATAATGGTAATTGACGACAACGAGGATATCCTTGAAATATTGAACATTGTATTCCAGGATTGCGGATACGATGTCATATTGTCCAATACAGGCGAGGCTGCCCACAACATCGTGGTGATTCACCCGGACCTTATTTTGCTGGATGTGAATATTGTTGGGTCCGAGAAAACGGGGGCGGAAATTTGCCGTGAGATCAAATCTAATTACCTGACCGCTAATCTGCCTGTGATGCTGGTTTCAGCCGAAACCGACCTTGACCTGATAGCAGTTGGTTGTGGCGCTAATTCATTTGTAAGAAAACCATTTGACATCTATGAATTATTGATGCATGTTAAACAATACCTATCTTAGCAGAAAGATTAAACAGCTATCATGGAAAAACAACCCGGCGGATCTGCTCAAAAAATCAGTCTGGCAAAACAAGAACTGAAGTCGTTTTTTATCAGTCACCTTAATAAAATTTACGCTGCCAAGGCTCATTTGGTTTCGAAGCTACCGCAGATTGCCAATGAAGCGCATTTTAGGGATCTTCGACATGCCATAATAGAAACAATTGAGGATGTGGAAAAACAAATGGCGCGGATGGAAATGATATTCGCTTTGCTGGACAGCAACATCGATCCCGGAAATTTTAGCGGATTAGCCGGTTTGGTCGATGACGCGTTTGAGGATATTAAACTGCATGAAAAGAAACATGAGCTCAGAGATATGTCCATACTGTTTTATCTGCACAATATCGAAAGCATGGAAATGGCCTCATTTCAGATTCTACGAATAGCTGCAGTTAAACTGAAAAACAACCAGATTAAACAACTCATCCAGGAAAACTATGATGAAGCCAAGGCTGACAGGACACTAATGCTGCTGATTGCGGCTAAATACATTACTTCGGTTTAGCGTTGTTCCTTAACCATTGGATATGCGTAGCTATATCATTTCTGACACAAGGTAAGATTTAGCCATCTTAAAAATTTCTTCCAATTATAATCTTTAATGTTACTTTATCCGAGCGCTGGGGAAAACCAAATCCCAGCCCCCGCGTTAATTTACCATGCTGGATTAAAATCCAGATCAGTTGCTAAAAAAATTGATGTTCCTGTTTGAGGTACGGATCGTAATGGAAAAAAGGTCCGGTACTTGGCATTTATTCCCGGCCAAGGGCCACAACTTTTGTTACGTCATAACCTGCAAAGAGCATGAATGTGCTTATCTTATGCCTATACTCCCCGATGTGCTAAACGAGGCAACGCATTACATCAAATGTCTCAGAGGTTTTTTTAGGAAAACGAGGTTTCATTTCCAGGTGAATTCCGATTTCTTTTGTAAGATATATCATCGCACTGCATAGCGGTGTCCATGCAATGAGTACCAATTCGACAGTCAGGTGGACAGTCGGTATATTAAGGGAATTTTCAGATAATACAGCCATAACGTCAGGTAGTAACACGCCGGCGAGAGAAAACACAAGAAAATTCTGAATATTACTAATTTTTGGATCAACTACCTGACGCAATGTCCAGTATACGATCTATGATCCAAAATGTTATTTTTGGATTATGTTCGAGCTGCTTTTTGAATACATACAACGTTATGGCAAGCAACGATTGTCGGAAGCGGAAAGGGAAATGATCCGGGGGATAATGCTGCACAAACGCCTTCGCCGTAAACAACTTTTTCTGGAGGAAGGGAAGGTATGCACGTATACGGGCTTTATTGTTCGTGGCGCTACCCGGCAGTTCAGTATAGATGAGCAGGGCAATGAGCACATCCTGCAATTGGCCATAGAAAACTGGTGGATCACGGATCGTGACAGCTACATGAACCGTATTCCGTCGAAGTATTTCATTGAGGCCTGGGAAGATACAGAGCTCCTCCTGATGCCGCGGGAAAAACTGGATAAGCTACTGGAAATACCCGCGATAAAAGGGATGTTCTGGCAGATGAGCGAGAATAATCATATCGCCTCGCAAAAACGGCTGGATGATACCATCAGCCTGCCGGCCATCAAACGCTATGAACATTTTGAACAGCTCTATCCCGAGATCGTGCAGCGTTTTCCAGCTCACCAGATCGCCTCTTACCTGGGCATTGCCCGCGAAACGCTGAGCCGGGCCCGATCACGCTCGCTGCGTTAAGGATCACCGTGACTTTTGTCAACATGCGTTCGTGACAAAGGTCATCGTCCGTGGCCGGTCCTTCCCGGTACTTTTGCTTTGTAAACATAAAAAAATACAAAGCAAATGAAAAAGTTCAAGATCGATGACACTGTCATTTTACTGATCGACCACCAACAAGGAACCATTAATTTTTCAGCCAACCGCCCGCAAGAGGTGATCATCTCTCGTGCCCGCGCACTGGCGCTGCTGGCCAAAGGCCTGAACATCCCGGTCGTACTGACCACCAGCCAGGAAAATATGCAGCAGGGGCCGCTGATCAAAGACCTACAGGAAATATTACCTCAGGAGTACGCTGACCGTGTAAAGCGTCAAGGCATTACCAATGCCTGGGATGATCAAGAGTTTAAGTCAGCGGTACTAAAAGCGGCTGGTGGCCGTAAGAACATGGTGATGGCTGGTCTGACCAATGACGTTTGTATCGTCTGGCCGGCGATCGACATGCGGGAAGAAGGCTTTGACGTTCAGGTTGTTATTGACGGTGGTGGCTCACCGACGCAGATCGCTGAAGACGTAGCCCGGAGTACCTGGGAAGCACAAGGCGTCCGCACGACCACCATCAGCCAGTTCTTTTCTGAACTGATCGGCAGCTGGGCCTCACCGGAAGGCGAGATCGCCAAACCGATCGTTATCGATGAGATCTATTCCATTTTATTTAAATAATTGATCATGACCGCGCCGGCAGACCGGCGCGGTTTTAAAGACAATGCTTATGTTACAGAAAATAAACAGTGATACCTTTCGCGGTAATGGACTGATCAGGGTACTATACCCAGGTTTGGGCTTAGGGGAAGGGGATACGGGGCTGGGAAGTATCGGACGTATCGATTATGCGACCTTCCGGGGCCGGCACCATATCGCCATGCATCCCCATGTGAATGATGAGATTCTTTCTTATTTCAGGTCCGGCAGCGTACAACACCGCGACAGCCAAGGTTTCGAGGAGACACTGAGCTGCGGGCGTATGATGCTGATGAAAGCCGGAACGTTCTTTCAGCATGAAGAGGATATTGATGGTACGACCGAGCCGCATGAGGGACTACAGATCTTTATCCGGCCGGGCGAAAAGGATCTGAAGCCGCAGGTCATCTTTCATGACCTGGAGAATTTATACAGTGATCAGGAATGGCGCTTGCTGGCCTCACCGGATGCAGATGCCGTTTTTCAGTTCAGCAGCCGGACCTGGATCTATGATATCCGGCTGGCTGCCGGAACGTCTGCTAAATTACCGGAGATTCCTGTACCCGGTCTGACCGGTCTTTTGTATATTTATCAGGGCGGTCTCACCCTTCATGGCGATCTGCCGCTGCTGAAACAAGAAGGGCTGATCTTCCGGAATGAAGTCTTCGGGGTGGAGACAACTGCCGGTGCGGAGCTGGTCCTCTTCCTGACCGATGAGCAGGCTCCTGTTTATAAGGGAGGTATGTACAGTGGGAACCAATTGCATTAAATACGATGGAAAATACAGTTCATATATTGCGTAAGGAGGATGGCAGGCACTTGGGTGTGGCCGGCGGAAATTACCGGG
This sequence comes from Mucilaginibacter endophyticus, assembly GCF_003351025.1. Taxonomy (GTDB): domain Bacteria; phylum Bacteroidota; class Bacteroidia; order Sphingobacteriales; family Sphingobacteriaceae; genus Mucilaginibacter; species Mucilaginibacter endophyticus. The sequence goes on from NZ_QPCG01000011.1 coordinate 14,745, forward strand.
TGGTCGTTTCCGGTAAGAATACCGGTGGCACCTACGCCGTGATCGAAATGCTGGTGCCGCCGGGCGGCGGGCCGCCGCCGCACAGCCATCCGCTGACAAAGGAGACCTTTTATGTGCTGGAAGGCGAAGTCACCTTTAAAACGGAAGCCGGGCAGCAAATGGTACAACAGGGTGGTTTCGTAGTCATTCCCTTCGGCGGGGCCATTCATTGTTTTCAAAATAATTCGACGGCCCTTGCCCGTTGACTTTGTACGGTCATGCCGGCCGGACTGGAAAAAGTATTTGAAGCGATCGGCACGCCGGTCGCGCCGGGAGAATTTCTGCCGGGGCCGGAACTGACACCGGAACGCAAAGCTTTATTGCAGCAATTGGACGAGGCCCATCAGCAGCGAACCTATCAGCGTGATCATCTGGACCGGAGCTGACAGGCCTTGGTATTTTTGTAAAACCAAACATCTCTTGCTTTATTGCATATCGCTTAACGACCGGAGCTTGCCACCGGGATGTGCAACGGCTAATCGAACCGTATCCGATGTGCCGGATAATGTCATTTTCAGTACTATCGTTAATGAAGATGATGCCATCAGGCAATTATTTGAGCGTTGAAACGGATTAACAAATCAGTAATCTGCGAAAAAGATCGTTACTGAATCAGAAATCATTGTTCCCTAATAATTTCGAGATCGCCCTTTTTACCCAATTTGTGGGCTACCCAGCCGGGGTTCAGCAATAGTTCATAGTTGCGGCCGGTTATTTACGATAGATCAGCGAAAAGTCATCTCTTAAGTTAAATTGGTATATCGGAAAATTCCGATATATCTTTGCTGCATGGATCAGGTAGAAATATTCAAAGCGCTCTCCAACAAGACCCGGCTGCAGATACTGGCCTGGCTGAAAGAACCCGAGCTGAACTTTCCCGGACAACTGGAACATACCAATTTTCAAGACGGCGTCTGCGTCGGGCAGATCCAGCAAAAATCCGGGCTGACGCAGTCCACCGTTTCTGAATACCTGGCGCTGCTGCAGCGTGCGGGTCTGGTGGAATCGAAGCGTAAAGGGCAGTGGACCTATTACAAAAGGAACGAAGCTGCTTTCGAAAAACTTTCCCAACTGATCCTGTCTAACGTTTAATACAAACATTTACTGATGAATACTGACAGCTTATTCAGGCCTTTCGCCCTGAAAACATTGAATTTAAAGAACCGAATCGTGATGGCGCCGATGACGCGCTCTTTCTCGCCAAATGGCGTACCTACCGAAGCAGTAGCCGCTTATTATAGCAAACGGGCCGAAGGCGATGTAGGCCTGATCCTTTCCGAAGGCACGGTGATTGACCGCCCGGCATCTTCCGCCGATCCCAACATCCCGCATTTTTATGGTGATGCCGCATTGGCAGGCTGGCAAAAGGTGATCGAGGGCGTACACGCCGCTGGCGGCCGTATGGGCCCGCAGATCTGGCACCAGGGCGTTTCGCATAACCACCATTCGGGCTGGCTGCCACCTACACCTTTTGAAGGTCCGTCTGGCTTGAATAGCCCTGGCTTTAAGAACGGCAATACGATGAACGATGCCGATATCGCCGATACAATTGCCGCATTTGGCCGCGCGGCAGCAGAAGCCAAACGCCTTGGCTTTGATACCCTGGAACTCCATGGTGCTCACGGTTACCTGATCGACCAGTTTTTTTGGGAAGGCACCAATGAGCGCACCGACGTTTATGGGGGTAAAAGCCTGGCAGAACGCACCCGTTTTGGCGCGGAAGTGATCAAAGAGGTCCGGAAACAGGTTGGCGAGGTTTTTCCGTTGATCATCCGTCTGTCACAGTTCAAACCCACTGCATATGATAACAAACTGGCCAAAACACCGCAGGAACTGGAAGCCTGGCTGACACCCTTGATCGAAGCGGGTATCGATATTTTTCACTGTTCGCAGCGCCGTTTCTGGGAGCCGGAATTTGAAGGCTCCGACCTTAACTTTGCTGGCTGGGCCAAAAAGATCAGCGGCAAAGCGACCATCAGCGTAGGCTCTGTAGGTCTTTCGGGTGATTTCTTTAGCGCTTTCGCAGGGCAAAGCTCCGAGCCAAGTTCACTGGATGAATTGGTACGCCGGATGGACAAGGACGAATTTGACCTGATCGCTGTTGGCCGCCCGATCCTTGCCGATCCTTTCTGGGTACAAAAGATCCGTGACGGCCGCAATGATGATTTGCGCACCTTTACCAAAGAGGCGCTGGGCCAATTGATCCTCCAATAAATAATCAAATGAACATCAAATATTCAGTTCTCGACCTGGCGACAGTCATCCAGGGACATACCATCGCGGACAGTTTTAATTATAGTGTGGCCAACGCGCAACAGGCAGAAGCTTTGGGCTATACGCGTTACTGGTTTGCCGAGCACCATAACATGGTGAGCGTCGCCAGTTCGGCCACCAGTTTGCTGATCGGGCATATCGCCGGCAAGACATCTACGATCCGGGTCGGTTCGGGCGGCATCATGCTGCCCAACCATTCACCGCTGGTAGTGGCCGAGCAGTTCGGTACGCTGGAAACGCTTTATCCCGGCCGCATCGACCTCGGTTTGGGCCGGGCCCCGGGCAGCGACCAGGCAACGGCATTGGCCATCCGTGGTGAAAATATGAATGCAGCCTTTCATTTTCCGCATGATGTGGCATCTTTGCAGCATTACTTTGCGGGCGATCATCCGAATGGAGTGAGCGCGGTTCCCGGAGAAGGCTTGGATATACCCATCTGGATACTTGGTTCCAGCCTGGACAGCGCCAGGCTGGCGGCCGCCAAAGGCCTGCCTTATGCTTTCGCCAGCCATTTTGCACCGGCCCAGTTTTTACAAGCCATGGAACTTTACAGGAAGACATTTAAGCCCTCCCGGCACTTATCCGAACCCTACGTCATCGCCTGCGTCAACGTAGTAGCGGCTGACACGGACGCAGAAGCGCATAACCTGGCCACTTCCCTGCAACAATTGTTCAAGGGCATCGTCACCGGCAGGAGGCAACCTTTACCGCCGCCGGTGGAAAGCATGGACGGCATCTGGAGCGCTGCCGAACGCGAAGCGGCCATGCAGATGCTGGCTTATTCCTTCTTTGGCAGCAAAGAAACGGTTCAGGCGCAATTAAATGATTTTATCAGCCGCACGGGCATCAATGAATTAATGGCCACATCGCATCTCTACGATCAGCAGGCTAGATTAAAATCCTACCGGTTACTGGCGGAAGCATTAAATGCTTAACTAGGGGGTATGGGAGAACCCAAAAAAACTGGAACTGATCATCGAGGCGCGCGTGAAGCTCAAAGCGCGTTTCGAAGAGCAGATGCAGGCCACGGCTTCAGTGGCCGATGAGCAGCCAAAAGGCTTCGGACCGTCGAACCGGCACAATATGCCTAGCATCCCGATGAATAGTGCAGGCTTTACAGGAGAAGTTTTTTGCTGCTATTCGGCTTTTTTATAAAAGAGTTTAAAGTAATGCGCCCAGTTTTTACCATCTGTCGACTTCTCTCAATTTTCCGATATGATGTCTTGATCATGGTTGACTTCAGCTGTAAAGCGTTGCCTAAATTTGGACACATTACGCCATAGCTTCCAAATATCGTTTTCAACACTCACTTCATATACGCGGGGAGGTTGTTGGTCATCCATATACAAAACGGTGTAATTCTGCGCAACTTTATCATGACCGATAAACCATATCGCCCAAACGCACGGGGGCGGGAGATCCTGGCCAAATATCCCGGCGCTAAACTGATCGAGGTTCGAACCCACAACGAGATTCCTGAGCTGTTCGGGTTTGCCGGTCAAGTCGAAGACTGCTTGTACAACAAAAATTAGACACTGATCCTCGGCAGTAAACATGTGCTCAGCGCCAGACCCAATACGTGAAGCCCGCACTGGGTCGCGCCTCCCCAGTCTAATGGTGGCACAATGTCGTGTTCGTATTGTTATGTACCGCGGCGGAAAGGCTACGCGTCCCCATGACCCTATTCATAAATATTGAAAAGATCATGGGATACCCGGAGCGACATGCAGCCCGTCAGGACAGGAAGCTGCTTCCTGCCCTGACAGACCCGGAATTTTAGGTTTACGAAATCGTTGAAAACGGGGATTGTTCGGCAGACGCCACCATCTGTGATAATGTTAAAGACCTGGTTCATTTGTTCCGGCGGCTCGATAAAGCCAAGCTTACTTTCGCTAACAAATTCGTAAACCGTGAATTGCTGAATTATGATCCGCAGCGCAAAACGCGCATTGGTTTCAGTCTTATGCCACACCAGATGCCGAAACTGGTTGATGTACGCACCACACCGTGTGTGAGCGGATCGCTGTGATGAAAGATTTCTTAATGCAGGTTACGAAGTTAATATATCCTTTGCTCCAGTCATTTTCTATGAAGGCTGGCCGGAAGACTGGCACAGGCTGTTACAGAAACTGGATGACCAGCTTGCTACGCCTGTCAAACAGTAACTGGAGGCAGAGATTATATTTTTAACACATAACCAGCACTTAGCTGAGGTTAATAAGAGCTGGCATCCCAAAGGAGAGGAAGTGCTTTCGCGACCCGATATTCAGCAGGTCAAATACAGCCAAACCGGTCAGCGTAACGTGCGCTGTAAAAATAACATTAAACGTGAACTTGTCAGAGAATTAGTGGGTTTATGCGCGGAAATGATCACTCACTGCACTATCCGTTATGCTTTCTTAAACCATTAGTTTCACTCAATTTATCAGTAAAATACTGTCGAGACTTTAATTTGAGCATAATCAATATGCGTTACCAGGCTGCCGGGTTATTTCGTATCCCGCTTAACAGTTCGATCAATTCGTTTACCTCTTCGGCGTCCAGCCCCGCGGCTCCGGAAGCATAGCTGAATAATTTGTCAGGCAACTCAAATTTCAATGTTCCGAGATAATCGGGATCATTAACTACTTCCAGTAATTCTTCGTTCTGCCGGGATTTTAGCTGTTTTGGGGTAGCAAATCCAGGGTCTCTGAAAATAGTGTAGCTTTTGGTGATCACGGTATGGCCATTCAAATGAGCCAGGGTATCCGGGAGCACCATCACTTTACGGTTGGTATGTAATGTCAGGAATAATGGGGCCATGATGGTAAATTATAAGATCGGTGGACCGAATATTGTGCCAATCGCGCAGCTCAATTGACTTTTTTTACAACCTGTGAGGATTTTTGGAACAGCCTTTGCACGATGAGATGATCATTTACCTAAAAAAAATAAAATGAGATCACTTTTGTACATCATAGCAGTTATCCTGGTTATAGGATGGGCTATCGGAACATTCGCTTATGCAGCCGGCGGGCTGATCCACGTATTGTTGGTTATTGCAATTATTTCGTTGATCCTGGGATTCCTCAGAAGGGATACCACTGTAGTCTAATGTATCAACCCTTGCAGATAGCCCGGCTGAGCAGCCGGGCTATTGGTTTATATATCTTTGGCTAATTATCTCATCAGCATTACTTTAGGTTGGAAATTGTATCACTGTGAGGTAGGGGAATACCCCCATCATGATGAAAACCGCTGCCGTTACCGCGTTTATGAGGATGAGAAATTGGTTGCCAGCTTTGAACCGGACGCTCAGGATGATCTTCAGGTATGCAAGAATACGGCAGGCTTAGTAGATGAGTTGCTTCATTTACTGGCTGACCAGATCGAAGCGAAACTAAAGAATTAGAACTGGAGGTCGACTTGTTTAAAATGCCAATGGAGATTCTGGCCATGGTGATCCGGAAGATATCGTAATGTCGCAAGCGTTACGAAAGGCATTACCAGGCAAGGGCAAAAATGCACTCGTACTGACCTGATTTTTTCTTTTCTTACACAATCAACCTTGAGGTCCGGAATCTGTTATACCTAAAAAAAGCTTTATGAAAAATATATTCAAACACCCCAAAAATGGACTCGTCCTGCCTGCCGTCTTATTCACGGCGACTGCCGCAGGAATAGCCATCTGGTATTACTTCCATCAAAAAAATGCAGCGATAATAGTAAATCTGCCAGCCAGCCAAGAATATCTTGATCGTCGTAACGCAAAAGCTAAAAAGCACAAAACCGATGTCGCCGAATTAAAAAATATCATCCCTGGGCATGCTTGAGCAGCCTTTCATGATCAAACCATTAAACAGGCATGAACCAAACGGAAAAAACGCTGCTCTGCGGCTTCATGGGAACAAATATCATGACGCTGTCCAGCGCAATGATGTCTTTGATATTTAATGAAAACTTTAAGGAGCCCGGGCACCTGGCTACTTTGATCGGTCGGCTCGCGCCTGCGCTCTCAAAAAAAGCGAGGCAGCTGGCAGGCTGGGGAGCGCATTATGCCATGGGAGTAGTTTTCGCAGCGGTGTATGTCGAGTTATGGGAAACCGGCAAAATCAGGCATACGATCAGGAACGGCATTATTCTTGGTGCAGTCAGTGGCATAGCCGGGTTGCTGATCTGGAAAGGGACCTTCAAAGCTCATCCATTTCCTCCCCGGATGAAATATGACCATTATTACCTGCAACGCATTCCGGCACATATCGTTTTCGCGGTTTTTGCAACGATCACCTACCGGCTAATCCAAAAAAAGGAAAGTAGCAATTGAACCATTATCTCAGGTACATCGTCTGGGATGCACACAAATTCACGGTCCTGGATCTGCGGGGTAGATTTTTTGAGCGACGGCTATTCCGCAACGATCAATTCAGGGGGGGATGGAGGACAGCTTTTTTCTTATGTCCGCAAGATTTTGTTCACAACTCAGAAGCCTTGCTCTCAATACTTCGATTTCACTGATCAGTAATTGTTATTCTATGGACAGTAACTCGTATTCATTTGTTGTGGTCATCAGAATTGTATTTTAAAGTTTTAAATCTAATCAAATTACGCCTGTCACCAGTTGGAGCGCAGACAGCGAACGCCCCGGAATTTTTTTGTGGCAGCCATGAAAGAACAACTTGAAAACTTGGGGTCTTGGAATCCTGATCATCCCGGACATATCAGATTTGCCACAGAAGCATAATTTTTGGCTTGGCCGTGAGGTGGTGTCCAATTTGCAAATCATTAAAAAGAATGAATAGGTTCTCTTATCAGATTTAAGCGTCTAATTGGTGAAGACATTAGACAAAAATATTTTTAAATTCCTTCATTAATCAGAAATTGAAGGGTTTTTCCAATGTTGGCTGCAAACCTGCACGCAAACAAATTATTCCTCCAATACCTTACTCAGAAAAAAATGATGAACGAGTCAACAAACAAATTGCCCTAAGAAGAAAAAGCACCGGACATTAAAGAAGGAAATTTCGAAACCGATTCGGTAACTGAGGCTGGTAATGATATTGATAGTATGGCTGTTGGATAAGGGAATATTGACCGGGGAGATGCTTAAGAAACACCGGGTGAGGATAATAAAACTATTGACAGCGAACAGGGTTGCGGGCATAAACTTAAGAACCAGAATACTCCTCGCAAACGCATCCGCAGCTAATATTTAGAATGGTTTTACAAACTTCATCTGATGGCGACAGTTGATTTTCATTGGCGTAATGTTCTAGCAGATTTTGAAGCTCGGATATGTATGCTTGTATCTCAGGAAAATTAAGCCAGGCTGACAAGATTTTTAGTTCATTATTATCTAATGCACCCAGAACATAGGCTTCTAAATAGCCGGATTGTATGATGTCTTCTATATTAGTCATATGGTTTAGCTAAGTAATAAAAATAGATTCATAATATTTTTATAATTCAGCTTTGTTAGTGATTTGCTACAAATTAGCAATTACAGGATTTTGATACAATTGGCAGTTGATGATTATGATGACTCTCTTCATCACACCGGACAAGTTCCGATACTGAGATCTCCAGCACCTTTGCGATTTCTATAAGCCGTGCAAGTGTTAACTTTACATTTCCCAACTCGATTTTGCTGAACGAGTTTTGTGAAATATTGAGTTTGTATGCCACATAATATTGGCTGTAATTTTTTTTTATTCTGATTTCTTTTATGCGCCCGGCAACCACTTGTTCTGTTAGCATTATGTGTTTGTAGATAGTAACTAACTTACGGAGTACTCCATTTAGAGGTTTTCAAATATTATACACCTAATAGTGGTAAATGACATCTAAAACCTATGCCACTGGAGCGCTTACAAATTAAGCTCTGCTAGCAAGAAGCTATCAACATTACACCATACGCTTAATCGTCGGTACAAGTCCAATGATAGTCTCAGTTCCGAACTTGCAAAACTGCTTTCGGCAGCACCGGTCATAAACTCACGTGTCTTCCGCGCAGTTTTTGTTATTTTGTCGTGTTAATCTTCCCATCCCCGCACAGTTTCAATCCCGGGACGGTTATATTTTGTTAAAAGGCAAGCCATAACTTCATAATTATCCGGATCTATTTCTAAACCAAATAACAGCAAAAACTGATGTATAGCAAAGCTTAGGAGACTCCCTAACTTCCTGCTATCGGCGACCCGAAAATACCTACGGCCAGTTCTGCCCAGAGGAGGAACAGGATAATGAGTACCGCGGCGCAAATGATCAGGCGCTGCCTGGCGTTCCGGTATTTTCTCATCACCGCTTCGCAGATAAGCCCGGTTCCGAAAAGTAAGAATGCTGCCACCAGAAAATCTAAGGTTGTCCATTCGATTTCGGTAGTTAAGCACATTGCGATTAATGGAACCATCAGCAGAATAGTTGCTAAAGCTATAATAATAAGCAGTCTTAGGTTTTTGTGGGTTCCAAGGTTTAATTCAGATCTCATACGGAATTTATATTTAAAGTACTTTGATTTACAAAGTAAATTAATTCGTTTTTTATTTACAATGATTTATTTCAAATAAATATAAGCTAGAGATCGGGGATATAAGGACAGGGCGTGATCCAATAGCGCTTGCAACTCGTTGTATAATTGTTAAAAGTTTAACAGTAAAATTATTAACTATTAACAAAGAAACTTAAATGTATTAAACCTGAGAAAGGAAATTATGACGGGATTATTTGTTCTGTCAGTAAGCTGAATAATGGCTTGTAACGGCGACCAATCGGCTAAGGGAGGGGGATACGGCTCAAACTAAACGGGATGCGTCATCAAGCATCGATACTTCCAAAACTACCACTACTACCGGCGATGCCTCTACCATTGATAACCGTGCGTCCGGAGGTACTAAAACAAAAAAAGCTGATACCATCAAAACTAACATTACCCATTGGTGACCATGCCACAGGCTCAATGGGATTAACCAGTAGAACTTAACAGCTTCTGTAACTTATCGCTATTCACTACTGATTCTCGCCATTTGGCGAGGCCTTGTTTAAATGTACTAAGAAGCCAGGCCTTGCGCCCGGCTTTTTATGAAATAAACGAATAAAAAATGGATGTTAGATGTTTCCTATTACTTGGGATCATCTGCAATAATCTTGCCATTCGTAATAGAACACGAATCGTTAACATTCAGGCGGCCAACCTGTTTGCCAACGCTTAAAAACTACCATAATGTTGATGATGTTTTGGACAATAAAGCCCTGCCAGGAGGCATTCAACTGCATTGCACCACGCGTCAACGCTCCGGGTTCCATTTCGCAGCCAGCCTTCCTGCTACTCGCGCAAAAATGTGAGGCGGCAAGCTCCTCACTGTTTTGCTTTTTTCAACCGCGCGATTGGCCGCTTCTTTTTCTATTCCATAAAAGCTCTGAAAAAGCACGGAAACTGTGCATCATAATTCTAATATATTTTCAACGATAACGGATAAAAAGGGCAGCGATGGCATTGCCCGCGATCGGAAAGAATGCCGTCGTATACGCAAAAGCTGGCATGGGATATGAACCATGACCGCCGTCCAGACTTGTTATAAATCGACCGTTTACAAACATAAGTTGTAAAGTCGGGTTGTACTGATAGCATTTGATCCTTCCGGCCCCGGCGGGGAGCTATTCCCATTTGCGACAGCTCCCATGGCAGAAAATAAAGTGAAGCAGATCCACGACCACAAGCAAAGCATTTGGCTGGATTTCATTGACCGTAAGATCATGAATACCGGCAAACTCCGTCAGATGATCGATGAGGATGGCCTTCGTGGCGTGACCTCCAACCCGGCGATTTTTGAGAAGGCCATATCCTCGAGTTCGGACTATGACGCCGATATTAAAGCGAAGGCGGACACTTCGCTCAGCAACGAAGAACTGTTCTTCGAACTGGCTATTGCTGATATTCAGCAGGCAGCCGGCCTGTTCGATCACGTTTACAACGACGATGTGGTGGGCGCCGATGGTTATGTAAGCCTGGAGGTTTCCCCCGCGCTGGCCCTGGACACCGAAGCAACGATCCGCCAGGCCAAGGACCTGTGGCAACGGGTGGACCGTAAAAATGTGATGATCAAGATACCCGGCACCTTGCCTGGCTTGGCGGCAATACGGGAAGTTATTGCTGACGGCATAAACGTCAATGTCACACTGATCTTCGGGCTGGAGCGTTATGAGGCGGTTGTCGAAGCTTACCTTTCCGGTTTGGAAGACCGGCTCGCGAAGGGAGAGCCGCTCAGCCAGATCGCCTCGGTCGCCAGTTTTTTCCTAAGCCGCATCGATGTGCTCATCGATCCGCAACTCGAGGAAAAAGGCTTGAAAGACCTGAAGGGCGAGGTAGCAATCGCTTCGGCAAAAAAGGCTTATGAGATTTATCTACGGATATTCCACTCCGCGCGCTGGCAGAAGCTGGCCGACGCGGGTGCCAAACCGCAGCGTCTGCTGTGGGCCAGCACCGGTAGCAAAGACCCGTCTGCCCGGGATACTAAATATATGGAGGCATTGATCGGACCTGATACGGTCAACACCGCGCCGCTGGAAACCATTGACGCCTTTCGCGATCATGGTGTGGTGAATGATACCCTGGAATCTGGATTGAACTTGGCGGACAATACGCTGAACCAGCTGCACCATGCCGGTATCGATCTGCAGCAAGTCACGGCGCAGCTGGAAGAAGAAGCCATTGAAAAGTTCAACCAGCCTTTCAAAAAAATGCTGGCTGCCATTGCTGAAAAGCGCGCCAGCTGGTGAAACGCTTGACTGACAGGCATGACCGGCAATTTTTGAATGGTTTTTGATAGGTTTACTGGCGATACGCCTTATCGATCACTGCATTTAGCAGATCGAATATATGTTCATCATAGTTTGCCGCGAAAGCAACTTTGCCATCCTTGCCGATCACAAAGCTGGTCGGCCAGGAACTGACCTGGTAAACTTTATCCACTTCGCGGGAGGAGGGCAGGATGGTATAAGCGAAGCGGTGCTCCTTTAAAAATCCGGTGACGGCATTCTGGTCATTGAAGGTCAGTGCCAGGAAGACAATATCCTTACCCTGGTAATTTTCCACCAGCTTATTCAGCTCTGGCATTTCCGCGTTACAGGGCGGACAACTGGTGAACCAAAAATTGAGGACGGCGACTTTGCCTTTGAGCGCGCTCAGCGTCCATGATTTTCCTGTAAGGTCTTTTAAGGTGAAATCAGGCGCCGCCTGACCCCTCATCGCCTGCATGGCCTGGCGTTGCTTTTGGCCCATTTCTTCCAGTTGTTTGGCCATTTCCGGCGTCATCCGCAACAGGTGCATGACATGATTCTTGTCGTCCTCCTCGTTATGCTGGAACAGGATACGTTCGCCGTTCCAGGCTTTTTTCACACTGTCCAGCTTGTCCGGGCCGATCTCCTTGCCATCGGGTAAAATGAACTTATTAACTCTCATTTGCGCTTCTGCGGCTACGGCCAGTAAAAGGCCAGTTAATAAACTGATGGATTTTTTCATACGGCAAATTTAGTTTCTAAGAACACCGCAGGCGTTAACACCAGCAGCTTTAGTGTTAACTAGTGTTAACAGCTGGCGCAGCTAAGCGCAAAGCCTTACCTTTGTATCGTGAAAAAAAGGTCGCGGCATATTTTTGGCTGGCTGGCGGCGCAGCGGCGCTGATCCTTATTTGCCAGTGGTACTGGGTATATTACAACTACCGTACGGCCAAAGCAAATTTCTTAGCGACAGCTAATTATGCCCTTCGGCAAAGTATTGACCGTTACCAGCTGGCACAGAACAAACTGCCCACCTCGCTGGAATATCTTAAACCGAGCCTGACCTTTATGGTGCGAACGCTGCCAAACCAGGATCCGCTGGCGCTGGATACCCCTGGCAGTAAACGCCGTTTTAGTGCAGAATTTTCGACGGTAGCGATCGATCAGTTACATTTGCCCGAGCTGCGGGCGCTGGTGGCGCGGTTGCTGTCCCAGCAACAGCACCGACCGCTCCATTTGGATACGCTCGCCAGGATCTTTCGGCAGGAACTGTTAAAGAACAACATCAGAGAGGAATTCCGTTTAAGGATGGAACACGGAGCGGCTCCTGCAAACGGCGGGATCAACACGCCTGTCAATTTTTACAAAGACCCGGTATTGATCCGGGCTGAATTGGTCCACCCGGTCCGTTTCTTATTGCGGCAAAACGCAGGCGCAGCCGGCGTGTCGACCCTGCTGATCGTGCTTTCGGCCTGCAGCATTTTTTATATGGGACGTGTGATCCGCCGGCAGGAAAAACTGGACGACTTAAAGACCAGTTTTATCAATAATATATCACATGAATTAAAAACGCCGCTCAGCATCCTGCGTACCGCCAATGAGGCGCTTAGTAGTTTTGGCGCGGCGGATAACCCGGAATCGCTGCGACGCTACCTGTCCATCAATGCCGGTGTTATCGACAGTATGGACCGCAATATCGACCGGCTCCTGGAGCTCAACCGCGACAGCCGGCTGCAGCCCCAGTGGCAAGCCATAGACTTGCCGGCGCTGCTCGAAAATCTGATCGGCAGGTTAGCCGCAGACGACCAGCCGCCTGTCCGAATGGACATTCCGCAAGGTATGGCCGAAGTATTCAGCGATCCTTATATGCTGGAAGTGATTCTGTTAAATCTCCTTGACAATGCCCTGAAATATGCGGGGCCAGAGGCGCAGATTATTGTCCGCGCTAAGCAGCAGGTCCAAAGCTGGCAACTTGTTGTAAGCGATGACGGGCCGGGTATCGCAGCTGCATACCTGCCCTATATCTTTGACCGGTTTTATCGCGTGCCCACCGGGAACCTGCATGAAGTGCCCGGTTATGGCATTGGTTTGGCCCATGTCAAAGACCTGGTAAGGGCATTGAACGGCAGGATCAGCGTGAAAAGTAAATCCGGCCGGGGTACGGAATTTATAATAAATTTTGATATAAGATGGAGGGGCTAAAAGTTTTACTTGTCGAAGACGAGCCGACCCTGGCGGCCATCGTGAAGGAATCGCTGGAGAAACGCGGTTTCAGCATCATCCTGGCCGCCAATGGCGTGGAAGGCTGGACGCTTTTTCGCTCGGAAAGACCGGACGTCTGCGTCATCGATGTCATGATGCCTCGTAAGGACGGCTTTTCCCTTGTTGGGGACATCCGTCTTCTCGATGAACAGGTCCCGCTGATCTTTTTGACTGCCAGGGTACTAACAGAGGATGTCTTGAAGGGATTTGAACTCGGTGCCGACGATTATATCAAAAAGCCGTTCAGCATGGAAGAATTGATCTTACGGCTAAAGGCCATTGCGCGCCGGAAGGTCCTGCCACAAGTTCCCGGGCAAAGCGCGTTGCAGTTAGGAAGTTTTCGTTTCAATCCCCAAGTCCATGAGTTGAGCAATCGTGAAACTACGCATACTTTATCCCAGCGTGAATCGGAACTATTATTGCTGCTGGTGCAGCACCGGAACCGTCTGCTTGACCGGCGGCTGGCTTTAATCAAGCTCTGGGGGGAAGATACGGTATTTACGGCGAGGAGCATGGATGTTTACATCAGCCGGTTGCGTAAGTATTTGCGGGACGAGCCCGGTCTGGAGATCGTCAACAGCCGCGGGCAGGGATATTCGCTTATTGATACAACAAATATCAATCATATTTAAATACGATGAGAACAGCCATTATTGGATTTGGAAAACTGGGCGAGGCCATCACCCGTAAACTGATCAGGGCGGGGCACACAGTTCTGCTGACCAACAGCCGCGGTCCGGCTTCTTTACAACAAAAAGCAATACAGCTGGGCGAACTGGCCGTGCCGGCTGAATTGGCGGACGTTGCTGAGGCTGAAGTATTGTTCCTGACTGTGCCCTGGTCGACGATTCCTGCGGTCAGCAAGTCGTTGCCGGAGCTGAGCGGTAAGATATTGGTCGACGTCACCAACCAGTTCCTGCCTGATATGCGACTGGACGACCTGAAAGGCAAGGCCTCCAGTAGGATCGTGCAAGCGCATTTTCCGGATGTCAGCCTTGTTAAGGCGCTGAACCATTATTTCGAAAAATGGGTGGATGCGGAACCCGTGGTCGGCCTTGGCCACCGGCTCGCCTTTATTGCCGGCGATGATGAGCAATCCAAATCGGTCGTGGCTGGCTTATTATCCGAATTTGGTTTCCAGCCGCTGGATATGGGTGATATTGATACGGGCAGCCTGGCGCAGCAAGCCGGCGGCCCGCTCGCCGGGCTGAATGTGGTCAGCTATCCAGCCTGAAAAATGAAATAGCGGGTGTTGGTCATTTAGCCGTGTCGGTACTGAACGCTACCCGCAGTGTCTTGAATGGGTTTGACAAGCTGATGTTTTAAGTACGGAAATCCGTCTTCCAGATCTTGAAGACATGCTCAAAGCGGCTGCCGCTGTCCCGCACCAATACGGAGACATCCTCCGTGCGGACAGGGAACTGTTCATCGATCGCCTGCTGGATACGGTGCAGTACTTCACCGAACCGGTGCTGAAAAACTTCTGCGGTGACCACCACCTTGATCATTGTGTCCTGATAAGTAACAGTTGCTTCCTGCTGCAGGAGCCGTACCAGCAAGGCGGCGATATCCTGGTGCAACCGTTTAGAGGGAGATACTTTTAAGGCCATCTTCAAATATACCAAATGGTTGCATTCATTCCAGGCCGGCAGGGCATCTTCGCCGACTTCGAAGCGATGCTCTTTTTGCCCTTCTTCACCGTTATCGCATAATTTTCCATAAAAAGACAACCGTCTGGACATTGCATTGTTTAGGATAAAGATGCAAAGGAAAGATATTCGTCAAACCATACTCCAAACCGCCGGGGAACGCGGCCCGTTGAAAAGCACTTGCCCCTCCGAGATCGCCCGCATTTTATTTCCGGAAGACTGGCGAAAACAAATGGAGGCGGTCCGGGATGCTGCTATTAGCTTGCATAAAGAAGCCCGGGTGGTGTTATCGCAAAAAGGTAAGGCTGTCGATCCCGATCATTTCAAGGGGCCGATCCGGATCAAAATCTGTTGAGTTGCTAGCGAAAGTATACCTCGTTCAATAGTACGCGGGTCATGGACCTAAATTCCGTGCTAAAAAATTTTCGATGATGCTGTAGAACGCTTCCGGCTGTTCGATCTCCGGCTAATGCCCGCAGCTCTCCCGTAGGCAAGGCCGTCATAAAAATCAATCTGTAAGAGCGCTGATTCTTTCCGGCTTCTTGCCCCTACGCGAAATATTTGCCTTAAACTATTTTTTACTCAAGCTGTGCCGGATCACCCGGTTCAGGGAGAGCCCCTGAACGATAATGGAAAAGATTACCACGAAATAACAGGCTGACAATATGATATGGCGGTAGTGACTAGCCGGCAGCGACAGGGCCAGGGCAATGGAGATACCGCCGCGAACACCCGCCCAGGTCAGGATATTGATATTGCTGTAATTGACCTGCAGGGAACGGCGCAAGAAGATCAAAGGGACAAAGATACTGAACCAGCGCGCGACGAGGATCAAAACGATCGATAAACTCCCTGTGATCCAGTAATTGGTCAGGTAAGGCAGGTTCACCATCTGCAACCCGATCAGTACGAATAATACGGTATTGAGCATTTCGTCCACGAGGTGCCAGAACTTTTCCAACGCCTCATGCGAGCGTTCGGAATCATTCAAGTTGATCGAATTATCACCGACGAATAAACCAGCCGAAACTGCCGCCAGCGGAATGGACAGTTCCAGCCAGGCCCCGATTAGGGAAATGCTCATCACCAGGGAAAGTGATACCAGTACGATGGTCTGGAAGTCGGTGATGGTTTTCATCAGCCGGTGTCCGATCATGCCCAGGATCACGCCCATTGCTATGCCGCCAAAAACCTCCCGCAGAAACAAAAGTCCCGTTTTGGCCAGGTCGACATTATCCGCCCCGGAACGGATCGCTTCCAGGATCGTAATGAACAGTACCAGACCAACCCCGTCATTGAACAAGGACTCCCCGGCGATAATGGTCGACAGGTTGACCGGCAGCTTGGAATTTTTGATGATATTGCCCACGGAAACCGGATCGGTGGGGGAGATCAGTGCCCCGAACAAAAAACAATAAATCAGCGGGATGCGAATATGGAGCCAATCGCCAAGGTAATGAAACAGGAGTCCAAAGATCCCGGCCGAGAGCAAAACGCTCAGGGTGCTCAGTATGACTACCGGGCGCATTTCCTTTTTCAGTCTTTTCGTATTGGCATTAAAGGAGCCGGCAAAAAGCAGAAAGCCCAGGAGAATATTCAGGACGATGGTTGAAAAATTGATCTCTTTGGCCACGCTCATCAACCGCTGGCCAATATCCGGATCCAATTGATCGGCAATGACAGTCAGGACCGAACCGATGATCGCAATGGTTATAATACCGATCGTACCCGGTAGTTTCACGAACCGGGCGTTAATGTAAGAATAAATGGCACTGACAATTACGAGCAGCGCGATTAGTACAAAAAGTTGCATCGTCGAAATACATATAAAAAGCGTGTTCAGCGCTGATTGTTTGTTTCGGTTCAGCCAAAGCGCCAGTTTATGTTTGATTGGGAATCAAAAATTGTGGTGCCTGTTTTTTATTATTTTAGTTCCTGCATGAAATTTCTTACGGCGACTGTGCTGCTCGGCTTCCTGGTCCTGTTTTTCAAAACGGATCGGCCGGCTTTTACCAAACATAATCAATTTAATCACTTATACATCGTCATAAACGATTCAACCTACGCGCATTTGTTTGACAACCTGAAATTCTCAGACGGTTTCGCCAAAACAAGCGAAGAAAAGCTTCGTCCGGTAGTACGTCCCGCGAAAGCAGCCACAAGTAGCCCATGCTGCTGCCGGATACCAGCGCGTACCGGTAATCTTCATCAATATCCAGCACATTGTAATCCAGGTAGATCGGCAGGTAATAAGCCTCTTCCAACAGGCCGCGTGTTTCGGGGCCTTTTAATTTGATAGTGCCGTTGGCTTCTACCGCTTTGTTTTTAACCGGATTAAATGCGCGGGTTCCCACCGGGATCGCGCCGTCGTCATTCCGGGAATATTCTTCCGTCAGGTCGCGCAGATCTTTCTTGATCAGATTAGGCAGCCGGGCGACTTCGTGCCAGGTGCCCAGATACCGCTCTTTATTAAACGGATCAACGATTGCGCCGGGCGGCACCTATTTCTTAGCCCAAAGCGCATACGCGATGCCCGCAAGTCCTGCAGCTGCCGCAACGTCCATCGATGCTTTTGCTTTTTTCATAGGGAATACGCTTTAAATTGCAATGGCCTTTATATCAACGCTCTCCGCGTTCGTAATATCAATGGCGCCCTAACAGGTCACCGTCAAACTAAAACAAAATCACATAAACTTATTATGTTAAGTGATGACTATTTTGTTGAAATAACATAAATGGCTCACGTTTTTGTCTTTTGGGTTTATCACAAGGATACTTCAACGTCCCATGGCTGGTGAAGAAAAGAAAAGAGTATACTGTGCGGTATTCCATATATTTGAATAAGCACTTTAAAGATCGGCGATATAGGAATGAGGGAATCCTAAGCGGTTAGCCGGTCAAAAAAGATGATACCTACGTTATTCCTTACATCTAACAATCCCGTTCCATTTTCGCGCATCAAGCGCAAGCCATAACCGTTGAACTTTTACGCTCGCTTATTTTCCATTAATATGTTAGTTTCGAATTAATCGGCATATTTATCCTATTGCTATCTGTCATAGTTTTCCTCTGACAAATGGGGAACATACTAAAGCATTATTTAGTCTGGTCAATCTTTTTGCGAATTGCTCAAGCCGCTCGACGGCTTGAAGCGCGGACGAGAGGCTTTTGTGCAAGAAAACTGGATCTAAGGACAAGCCCTGGCATTGTAAAATTTGAAGTGTTCCTTTGATCGTGGTTAAAGGAGTCCGCCACTCATGGCTGCTCCATGACCGCTGTCCGTAGACGAGCCGTCAAAAGGCGAGGGGGGCCTCTCTCTGTATTCCCACCAGGTGTAATAGTTTTCCATCATTGTCAAAGACTGGTGATAAGGATAGCTCATTCAAAAATGACACGCCATCTTTTCTGTAATTTTTTAAGCGCCACAGTACAATTTTTACTTTCCCTTCTGGCTTCGCGAACAAGGCTAAGGGCATTTTGCGACCGGTCGGGACCTTGAAGGAAACGACAGTTCTGACCGATGACTTCCTCTTTCGTGTAGCCTGTAAGTCTCTCAAAAGCAGGGTTACAAAATATAATGGGCTTATCAGGTTTGGAATGATCGGTGATTATAACGCTATTGCTTGAAGCGTTGACCGCTTCAGCTAAAGTCGATAGATCCGTAGATGAAATTCCAGCTTACATGATAATTCGTTTTACAAATGTATCACGATGGTTTATTTTAAAGATGAGCAGGAAGTATTAACATTTAAATGTGGTCGTTTGTGCTCCCAGTATTATAAAAATTAGCCATGCATCGGCTTTGTTACTTCTCGTGTTTATTTGTTAAAAAATGTTAAAACTATTGCAGGATTTTCAAGAGGTTTTTTTATTTGAACCATCAATTTTTAATCCTTAAACAAATTTTTTAGAAGCATTTTTTGAAAGCTATCACTAATCATTTTAGTCGTTGAATTATGTTAATTAAATTATCTACAACACCATCACGCGTCTTACGCCGGACCACCCTTTTCCTTTTTCTAATTCTTATTTGTTCTATCAGTGATGCGCAGCAGTCTTCCGCTCAGTCAATTTCCGGTTCAGGGTTTAGTGCCAAACTCGTGAACATCGAAGCGGCGACCAACGAAACATTCCGCTACAGCACGACGTTGCGAAACGGATCTTCCGCAACGCACTTGTATGACTTGCAGACCGTGCTTCCTCCGGGTTGGACCATTGCTTTCAAAGCCGAAAGCAGCCAGGTGACTTCGATCAGTATAGATGCAGGCAAATCGCAGGATATCGCCGTCGAGATCAATGCTTCACCGGAAGCGAAGCCAGGAAAATATAAAATTCCGATTAATGCCATATCCGGGAAAGATACGATGGCTTTGACACTTGAAGCAGTGGTCAAGGGTACCTTTGCTTTGACCCTAACCACACCGACAGGCAGGTTAAGTGAGGATGTTACATCCGGAAGCCAAAAGCAGCTTCAACTGGTTGTCAAAAATTCCGGTACCCTGCCCCTCAACAATATCAGCTTCTCCAATCAGTTGCCGCCCGGCTGGGAAGCCAGTTTCGAACCGGCCAATATCACCGTACTGGAGCCGGCGAAATCTCAAGACATAACGTTAACGCTCAAAGTGCCGGATAAGACGCTTGCCGGGGACTATGCCGCTACCATCACCGCATCGAACATCAATACAAATTCCCAGGCGGCTTTCAGGCTTAGTGTTAAAACATCGCTACTGGCTGGTTGGCTCGGTATAACCGTCATTCTCGTTGCTATCGGTATCGTTTATTACCTTATTCGTAAATATGGCCGAAGATAATTGTTATATGCAGATGGAAGTTCCTATCATACAACTAACTGGCCTGACTAAACGTTACGGCAGTCACCTGGCTGTCGATAATTTAAATTTGCAGGTAAATAAAGGAGAGATCTTCGGCTTGCTCGGGCCTAACGGAGCGGGTAAAACCACCAGTATACTCATGATGCTGGGCCTCACCGAACCGACCGAAGGATCAGCAATCGTGTGTGGATATAATGCTACAAGTGATCCCATTAAAGTAAAGACGAAAGTCGGTTATATGCCGGATAGTGTTGGTTTTTATGATCACATGACCGCGTTGGACAACCTGCTGTATATCGGTAGGCTTAATGGCCTGCAAGAGCTCCAGCTTAAGCCTAAAGCAGCTCGGGTGCTTGAACTTGTCGGGCTGAGCGAGGCGGGGCTTAAAAAAACAGCGACATTTTCCAGGGGCATGAAGCAACGTCTGGGCCTGGCGGAAGTGCTCATCAAGGACCCGGAGGTGATCATCTTGGATGAACCTACGCTTGGGATCGATCCCACCGGCGTTAAAGAATTTTTAGTGTTGATCAGGAAGCTGAGCCGGGAACAGGGCCTGACCGTTTTACTATCCTCGCACCATTTGCATCATGTACAGCAGGTCTGTGATCGGGTAGGCATATTTGTAGCAGGGCGGCTTCTGGCCGAAGGAGACCTGCCCCGGCTCGCCGAGCAATTATTTGGAAAGAACAGCTATGTTACCTCAATTGCCCTCGACGAGTGTTTGCGCCATCCCTGGCCACCGGAACGGGTGCTGCAGGCCTGGGACGCCATCGATGATATTTCATATCAGGGTGAAACGATAGTATTCAATTGCAACAGTAATATTACGCCGTCCCTGGTACGTTTCTTAGTTGAAAATGATTGCAACATCATCAGTGTAAATCAAAAGAATTATGGACTTGACGATATTTATGAAAGATATTTTGAAACCCAAACCGGAAAAAGTGATTACAAAAAGCCAGCCTGAAAGGGGCGCGTTCGCTGTGATGCTTCGTAAGGAAACAACCGACCATATACGTAGCTGGCGATTCATTGTCCTGGTAGCACTGATTGTCCTGACATTTATAGCGGCTATATATACGTCGCTTTCAAACATCAGGCCACCTGGCGCCATGTCCCATAATCCGGAGCAGAATTTTCTTTATCTTAAGTTGCTGACGGTAACGGATAACACCATTCCTCCTTTTCACATTTTTTTAAGCTTTTTAGCACCCTTGCTGGGTATCGGTTTGGGCTTTGATGCGATCAATTCTGAAAAGAACAACGGTACACTTATACGGCTCATGGCCCAGCCGGTCTACCGCGATAACCTTCTGCTCGCGAAATTCAGCAGCGCCCTGCTGATCATAAGCAGTCTATTTATTGTTCTTGCGTTACTGATGATCGGTGCAGGCCTAATCTTAACGGGCGTAAGGATGGAACCGGACGAGGCACTTCGAATTACAGGTTTTGTTTTCGTCACAGTCATTTATGTCGCGTTTTGGCTGGCCTTGTCCTTGATGCTTTCCATTGTATTCAAACAAGCTGCCACTTCGGCTATCGCCAGTATAGGGCTTTGGCTTTTTTTTACGGTGTTTTACCAGATATTGGTTAGCCTGGCGCTGAAATCGCTGTTGCCGGACCCTGCCCAACTTACCCCGGAGCAGGCGATTGCCTATAATGATGTTGTGCTGAACATTCTGCGCATATCTCCAAACCAGCTTTACACGGATGCGGTTACAACACTGCTCATGCCATCTGTTCGGAGTCTCGGGCCGCTGACGATGGAACAAATGGCGGGTGCAATTCCTTCGCCATTGCCGTTTACCCAGAGCCTGCTGGTGGTGTGGCCACAATTCAGCGGCATGTTAGCCTCGGTGACCTGTTGTTTTGGTTTGGCTTATTATCTATTCATGCGCCGGGAAATTCGAAGCTAACGCCAGGTATTTTCGAGCATAAGCGGATGTGCGGTGGGTATCAAGTGATGAGGCAAGTCCTTGTTAGCTAAGGTGTTTAAACACATAGACTTATCGGTATATAAGCCGGATAGTATTGACGCCTATTCGTTACAAAACCTATAGCGACCTAAAGTGAGAGCAAGCACTCCACTTTAGGTTACTAAGATCCAGTATCAGCCGATCTGGTAATTTGAGAAAAGCAACGCTTGTTTAACAGGATTGATGGACTTAGGATCATTGTGCGCCGAGGACTTCAAAGTGGTCAGCAGATATTTCCGTTACATATTTCTTAAGACCAGTTCGATCTGTAAAGTTTCGGGTACGTATCTTCCCTTCGATATAAACAAGTTGGCCTTTTTTTAGCTGTACTGACCTTTCCGCCAAAGATCGCCACATGACTATGTTATGCCATTCGGTGAAAGCTTTTTGCTGCTCCCCTCTGCCGGTCATCTCCGAGGTTGCCAGCGGGAAGGATGAAACGGCGACGCCGTTATCGAGATAACGTAAATCCGGGTCTTTGCCTAAATGACCGGCCAAAAATACCTTGTTAATACCAGCCATAGTTCAGTAATTAAGATTTAAATGCAAATTAGCTTTCAAAGTTTGATTTTATTAACAAGAAACTGTAAAAAGGTATCAACCGGTTAATTCATGCGCTCAATACCAATATCAGATCACTGTCCGACAAGGTTTCCATTCATATCGCACCTATTAGCTCCGAAATTACATAAGGTTATGAACGCATGTCGCCGCATGTTTACAAATTTGATCATTCCAGGACCTGTCCTGCCAACATACTCAGCCATAAGCGCAATCGTTTATTCAGTAGTTTGTTTTATCACCAATGTTGTCTGTTTTTTGATAAATCCCTGGCTAAAGGCTTGGAATGTTTAAGATAACACTTTTTCGTACAGCCAGAAATCAACTTTGGTTAAAAGATCTTCTATGTCAAAGGGTTTTGAAAGAAAATCGTCCGCACCGCTTTCTTTAGCAGATGCTGCTAAGTTGTTTGCCGCAGAGATAAGTATTATAGGAACATTTGCTGTATGCGCATTGTTTTTTAGGTTTTTACAAAGCTGGCTGCCGAGACCATCATTAAGCCAGTCATCCAGCAGGATCAAATCCATGGTATTTTGACATAACTTTTGAAAAGCAACAATATCGCTAACTGCCTCCACGGTCATGCCATGTTCTTCCAGGACATAGCGAATAATTTGTAGTATGTCATCATCGTCATCAACGACAATTATTTTTTTTTTCATACGGGTCTTCATAAGGTTGGGAATGTTATTGATAGAAGATTGATTCCAGGCGGGATAAATTTAACTAAATATAAATTATTAAAACATATATGCTGTCTATTTTTCTTAGAATGAAATATTTCTTTGGTCTAAACGCTCGGGTTCCAGGGCTTTCCGTTTTTTGATTGAAATCAGGTCATTGCCTGTGTAACTGTCATTTGCAAAAAAACAAGCCCGAGCCAAAAGGCACGGGCGCAAAATTAGTGTATCGGAAAATATAATGCCGGTGGACACTGATGAGTTGTAACAACAATATGTTTAAAAATGTGGGCCTTTAAAGCGGGTAGTGTTCTACTATCTTTTACGGTGAAATATATAATAAGGTTGCCGGTAAAAGAAAGGAAATTTCAGACTACGGAGGATTGCTGTTTTTTCTTATAGCACTCTGTTCCTGCAGTTCACAAAATGCTGTATAATTTTCATGCCCACAAAACATGGCAAGCACATCCTTGGTAAAAAGGGAGGATGGGAATTTTGATGGCAGACACCCGTAAAGCCTAAGGATCGTCTTTTCTGAAAGCTAGTACGTCGTCAAAGCCAAGACGGAAGCCGAGACGTGACCTGCGTGAGCAGGCGTCATCGTCGTAAGCGCGCATTTGGCGAGCACCGACAACCTCAGCACTTCCAGGCAGTTTGACAGAGGAGGCATTTAGGTTTATGTTAAAGAACATACAAAACGTTGGCGCTGCTGGTTTTCGTAGATAGCGCTAAATTTCATTTTAGGAGAAGTTTTATAATAATAAAATAATTACAAAACAATTATCATTACGGCAGGTTATGTTTCCTGATTTAGAGCAGTCGGCTCTATTTGCCTTGGCTACTATGGAACAACCAAAAGATCAAATTACTCCAATCCTCGAACATATAAGACAACTACGGGAAAGCAAACATTATTCACAAGATTACCTGGCATATCGACTTGACATCGGCCAAAACGCATACAGCAAACTTGAACTCGGATACAGCAAGCTCTCTGTTCAACGCCTGATCGATATAGCGTCGGTGCTCGAAGTCGATGTCATAGAGCTGATAAAGCATCGGAGTGATTCCAGTAAAATAAGCCTTATCGATGAATTGATACAATGAGGTAGGTTCCAAAAACAGGTAAGATTTACAATGCAAAAACAGCCAGGCATTCTTTAAACAGGGGCAGCGCGACGCTCTGGACTTATATAGGCAAAACGACTTCTGCTTGTTGTTTTAAACGAATACAAGGAAGGCCAAAGCTGTTGTGCGCAATCACCATCTCAAAGCAATCAGCAAGGGTAGTATCGTGATATAAGTTTAAAAGAGACTGGTAAACAATATCATACGCTGCACGCGATGAAACAAATTGTTATTTTCTTGCGTTAAATTCCGTCGTACCTGATCTGCTGCCCATCATTCATTCCCGTTGCACTTTATAAGCTGAGCATCACAAATGTTAGAGCAATATAATATTGGTTATAATAATGAGGGAATTGCAGGTGAAAAATAACTTTAATTTATCTTCTATGTTCGGACAATGGAACAGTCTTTGCATACCATATTTTATGGAAACAAGTACCTACCATCTAGTAGCAAGCCATGGGATGGATGTCATCATAGTTCCTGAACTGGATTGCCGGCTTGTCGTGATAGAGAAATACGATTATTCCCCTATGGACGACGATCTGGTACTTTTCGCGGTAATCGGAGTGCGTTCGCTCGTGTTTCGGGCGATCCGTTATGAGTATGAAGATATGTCACCATTACACGCAGCAATACGCTGGTATGCCAACCGTCTTCATTATCCTTTAATAAGTCTCTCCGCTTAAGTTTTTTCTCAACTTCGATTCTAATTTCGACCGAAATTACCCGCAATAAATAACCTTGCCGGAGTGACCGCAACCTTTTTTTAATTCGATGCGTACAATAAATATCAAAAGTCCGTATATGAATAATCAGAAGTTCAAGGTATTGATTTATATGATTCACTTTTTGAGCGTCATTACGTTAGCAAAGCATTGGCAAAACGGCATTAAGCTGGTGTTCAGGAAGCCCATGAATAAATCATGAATTGATTTTTACGTTTTGTAAGTGTGTAATAGGCTCCTCACAATGCGTAAAATAATCGCGCTTTACTTTTCGTTAGCATTATTCCTTATAGGGGTAAACCAGGCCTTAAATTGTATACGTTGGATTACACTTCATATTGATATTAGGAAAATCAGTAATTCAATAACACAGGGAACAGTCAGTACAAGAACGGGTAAAATAATAATTAAGAATATGCGCATCATTCGCGAACAAAAAGGGTATTCGCAGGGATTCTTGGCCGCGAAGCTTGGAGTTAGCCAAAATGCGTACAGTAAGGTGGGGCTGGGTCAGGGTATATTAACTATTGAACGCTTCTTTCAAAATGCAATGATACTTGAAACGGATATTTCTAAACTTTGCCAGCAAGGGATGTTGGAAAATTAAAACAGCGATAAGTCAAAGTGAGCCCATGAATTTTGATAACCAATTCATCGGATGGGTGATGGTTGAAAGTTAAAGATTTTTTATCTTTCGGCATGATTTCCGACTTGCAACGCGCATTCCTTACGGCCCGGACTATTTTACCTTCGGACCATGATAAACTTATTGATGTTATTGTCATAGCAACTGGTAGAGAACCAGGGCTGTGGACACCTCATTTCGTATACCTGCCGGACGAAACACGCTATTTTATCTTTATACGTGATGCGGCGGGTTCTAATTGGGTATGTACCGATAAACGACTACAGGATTGGCTTGATGTCAGTAATATTCTTGCATTACGTCTGCTGGAAGAAGTTTGGCAATAAGATACATTTCGCTGAAATTTCATCAAATAAAACGTTATATACAGCGTTTCAAATCTGTTGCGTAGACAACATCTAACAAATAGAAGATAGGTTACAAAAGGCCGGAATTTCCGGCCTTTTGTAAGGTTGCTGATCTTATAACTGCTGAGGTACTATTTTTTAATAGATAAAACATTTCATAATTTAGGATGTATTACTGATGGTTTATGGCATTGCCATTACGCCTAATCTTCATTCAGTAAATCAAATGTTAAGCCGGGTTAATCCCCGGCTTTTGTTTTAACCTGAATTAAAAGAGTCCGCTTTTCGCCATGTGGCGGTTATTTTTCTACAACCATTCGTTGTAGAATGGCGGATCGGCGTATCTTTATCCAAAACCTTTGACCTTATGGATGATAAAGCCAGGGCGCGCGAACTTAGAATCAAAACCGGGCGTAAATTTGCACTTGAGCGGGCATATCGCTCGCTTACGGTAGCGCAGCTTGCTGAACGAACCGGCATCCCGATTGAAACAATTATCGTTATAGAGGACGGGGTATCAGATTTTCTTTTAGAAGATATGTTGGTGCTGCTTAATGTGCTTGATATCGATATCAAGGAATTCTTTGCCGATTTAATTTAACAAGCCTGCCTTCAAAATAAGATTGTAAATGTATGCAGAAGAAGCGTTGTAGAAATTCGTATCCTCTAAAATAACATGTCATTGAATAGATGGGACTTTTCAAAGTCCGTATCAAATTTTACAATGCCGGGAAGATTCGTTTAATAAGTTAAGAAAACATGTTGAAAGCTTACTGAACCATTTTTGGTTTTTAATCTTCAGCTACAAAGACATAGCAAAATGCAGGCCTAATGCTCCATTGTTGAGTGATGGCAATAATACAGAACTGCTGCCTTCGTTTTTCTTTTTTTGGAATTCTTTAGGAAGATTTCTGTTTTTCTCCTTTTCGCGACCTGCTTTAAATAGGTTATTTCGGATATAAGGATATAACAGGTATGCTGCTTTTGTAGATAAGATGCCAAAGCCTGCCCCCGCTATCACGTCACTAAACCAATGATCTTTATGATAGATCCTGAAAACCCCTGTAGTGGTCGCGAATGCATATCCAATGACACTATAGGCAGCTGAATTATCACCCAGTTCCTGCGACATAAATTCGGCCCCGGCAAAGGCATTGCCGGTATGGCCAGAGGGGAATGAGTTATAATCACTATTATCTGGCCGTAACCTATGCGTTACTTTTTTCAATGTAAAGGTGCTGATATTTAACATACCCTGGGCCATGACGTAAATCAAAGTGCGATCTATAAAAGTGTTTTTGCCATGGATTCCCGCTATATTCAACCCATACACTAAAATCGGGGGAGCATATTGCAGGTAATTCTCAATATGGCTCCTGGTTGCGAAATTATGCTCGCCTGCTTCCTTGTATATGTAACGATCCAATCGTCGCAATGGATGGATGGCGAATGAACTTGCGCCATAAGCAATCAATACAGCAGGTGGAATTAGCGCTATAGATTTACTGTGCAGGTGCCTTACGGTATCCGGTGCTGTCAAAATATCTTTCTTAAGGGTGTCCGCAATATTGATTTTCCGCGAAGTATCAGGTGTGCTTTCCTGAGCAAACACCGTAAAGGTCGAACAAGAAAATAAGAGTAAATAGAAAATTCTTCTCATAAAATAATCTAAAGGATTCTTGTGTCAAAATGTTTGCAATATAAAAACCAAATGTTTGTCGAATCACATTACAACCATGATTCGATACGCGTATGTTGTGAGTTATGCCGACAAAAATAAGTTTCTTTTGACCAACGGGATCGAGTTCCGCAGGCATCCCCTATTTCCTTTAGATACCTAT
Source organism: Mucilaginibacter endophyticus (assembly GCF_003351025.1). GTDB lineage: Bacteria > Bacteroidota > Bacteroidia > Sphingobacteriales > Sphingobacteriaceae > Mucilaginibacter > Mucilaginibacter endophyticus. The sequence continues at coordinate 42,459 of NZ_QPCG01000011.1, forward strand.
TCATCTTTCGATTGCTCAATACTGGAAGCAATAAATCATCATTTACGCATTGCGGATTATCTTCATATTTTGCCATTAATTCCATTGCTCGGGGAAGTAAAGGGATTCGGGAAAAAGTATCTGTTTTCTGACGGCTTGCGTAAACCAATTCCTGTCCGTCGATCCCCCGGTTACGATTTCTGAACGTTTTAACTTCTTCACGTCTGCATCAGCTAAGCCTGTGTAGCAGCTGAAAAGAAAAATATCCCTTACTTGTGATACCCAGTCGCTGACAAGTTTCTTATTTGCCATCAACTCCAGTTCTTCGGCATTTAAGAAATCGAGTTTAACCTCTTTAACTTCGGGTTGGTATTTGACAAACGGATCTTTGTCAAGCCTTCCGTTTGCTTTAAAAATGAGTATTATCTTTTAAACTTCTTTAGATATTTAACCCTTTAATTATTAATACAATTCCTTTCCGAACGTAGATAAAAATCATCGGCCATGTTAAACTCGTGGTCGATTGCCCGGATATCAATATCCGAGGAGTTATATTCCATTGCAGAAACGCCTGTGTATGTTTCAAACTTGTCTCATACCCATCAATTGTCCCTTTTGCATATTCTTTGCCAATAAGGGCAACATTCTGACGATTATGTTCCTGGAATGTCGGCACCAGCATTTTTCCAGGCAAGGGTCGTCCGCCGAGTAACCAGTCTTTAAGTTAGGAGCAATGATCAGTTATTTGCGCTTTATCATATCCCGGTGAATATCGTAGACCTGGTGTTTAATGTTTTCAGGTACGCATTGACACTAACAGGTTTATGCGTGCAAATCAATGCGGATCAAAGTCTTAAAACGTTACCAACAAAATAACGGCGAATGGAATAACCGTCACGGCGATCGCATGGCGGATAAAGTTTAACAGGTTGAGTCAGCGGACAAGTTCATGGTTATGGAATGAGCAACAGTTCCACGCGGCTGCCGAGGAGCGGGTGGTAAGATGGTGTGTACCTGATATAACCATACTCCTGAAGCTGGCTAATACATTTGTGATAAGTAATATTACTTTGAATACGAGATAACTTCATAAGTTTCCTTCGGGAAATATTTACAGATTTTTTGATACCGTTGGACTGCCATAAAAAGTACATCGCCATATAGAGACTCAGGTGCCAGGCGGTAATCCGGGTGTCTTCGCTGAAGCAGTGAAATAAACGGGATAAATGTTGAGTAGCAGACATACTAGCGAAATGCCTCCCTGCTGCTTTCCAATAATTTGATGATGTCCTGATGACGATAATAATAAGTTCCCCCAACCTTGGAGTAAGATAATCTGCCTCCCGTCCGGAGATTTTGCAATGTGCCGGGTGATACTTTTAACAGTTGCCTGACTTCAGCACCTTTGAGCCATTCTTTTTGTATATCTTTTTTTGTGTTTAACAAAGCATTGATATCATGAAGTAATTGCAGCCTGAAAGCCTGCAGATCTTCTTTGGTAATAATCTCTACATTCATGGTCTATGTAATATTTAATCTTGTTGCATCAATTTCTTTTGAATGATGGTATTGATAAGGTATATCCGGCGTCAAATAGATACAGGATATGTTTACGATAACTCATACTACCTGAAATCTTTGCGATGTTTAATAATTTGATGTGCCATGGTTCTCATCATGGTGTATATTCTGACATTATGATTTTTAATTTCCTACAGTTACTGTTTATCTTTTGCAAACAGGCAGATCCCGGGGAACAAGAATGATTTTACTGCGCCTCTTCTTATTGAAAGAGGGGAAATACTGTAAATAACCAAAGTCATGCAGGTCACGGATACAGCGATGATAGGTAGCCCGCGAGGAAATCCGGGCCACCTCCATCACCTCGTAACTATAAGCCTCGATATGATCCGGAAAGCCACCGCTTTGCCACAACTGCAAGAGCGTAGCAAAAAGGCCGATATGGGCAATACAGATCCGGGGATCGTTGCCGACCCGTTCAAAGAATACCCATAAAGGCCTGTACAACTCCATACTCAAATTTTTACAGCTTGCTTGCGCTGCGGAGCAGGTTCCTGTTTTTGTTCAGCTGCCGCTTGCTGAGCAGCCGGTATTCCCTGGTCCGCAGCCGGCGCGCCATCTTTGGCTTGTGTTACTTTAGCCATAGCTGCCCGTTGAACTTCCTGCGGTGATAAATCAGATTTCTGGCTTTGCTCAAAGCCCTGCCTGTTCACCGGTTTGATATCCAGCTTTTGGCCGTTCTCATCATAAAAGTCGATGCGCATCATCGGGGCATTCGCGACCATTTTAGCTTTTGTCTCCAGCCCGTCCTGCAATACGTTAACTTCGACCTGGTTGCCTTTTTGCAATTGCGCCAGTAAACGCTCCTGCATGTATTTTTCTTCCGCACCGACAATCGGGAATTTTTCCAATACCTTCCCCTGGTCATGCCAGCGGATCATTTTTGGTAGAAAGTTCCCGTGCTGATCCGCTTCCTTGAAGTTAAGCGCCCGCCAGGCCCAGTAGGTGTCACCGGTCGGCACCATTTTCAATTTACCATCGATTTCTTTCTTTTCCAAAACTGGTTGTTCCCGGTAAACCGCACGACCGTCCATCATATTGTAGCGTTCCTGGAGTGTGTAGTTAAATTTGGGCCCGATAAAGAAAGTCTGTGAGAGGTCTTCCATGCCCTCTTTCTTCAGCGTCGAAGTAAAACGGTTAAAAAAGGTAAGGTCTTTAGCAGCATCATCGCCTTTCGAAAAATACAGCACCGAATGCAGTTCATCTTTTCCGAACTTGCGTGTATGGTCCAGTGTAAACTCCGTCAGGTTCTGTTCCATTTTGGTATTTAAAACCTTAGCGATGTCTTCGCCGAAACCCATGTAATGGAGTTGATCCCTGTTGTATTCAAAACTTGCCTGATTCATAATACTTATATTTTTAATGGTTAATATTTCTTTGATAAAATAGGTCGGATAGGTTGAGGTAGCTAAAAGTCTCGGGTCTGTCCGTTTGAGCTGGTCATCATGCAGCCAAATGGTACAACTGCGACGGTCGAACCGTGCATAGAGCGTTTGCTCGATGGTCAGCGGACGGTAGAGTGAGTGGGGCGTTGAGAATTGCAGCCTGCCATCCCGGTTGGAATGAACACTGAGCAGGCCGATACCGCAGTGTTGTTCCGGGTAACCATCCAGATCCAGCTTTAGGAAGCGCCCGCGGTATTCCCTCGCCAGGATCAGATCGGCCGGCTTTTTATCCACCGCCAGTGTTTTGGCTTTTTCGCGCAGGAAATTTTCTCCGTCTTCCTGGCGCTCGAAATATTTTAAAATATTCACTTTGTGCCCGATCTCATAAATATGGTGCCCCGGATGGGTATGTTCGATCACCAGAAAGCGCTTCACTTCTTTATCCGGCTCGATATCCTGTCGCCATTGCACGGGGAAGAACAATTCCTGTTGCAGGTAAAGCCTGAGGTCGTCCATTTTCCAAAAAGGTTGCAGCTCCACTTGAAGCCCGGATAGTTGCTGCACAACATCCGGCAGGTTTACCTCGGTGGATACCGGTTTTTGCACAAAACTTGCCGCCAGATTGGCCACCGGAAGAAAGGCATAATCGGCCTCGATAAAATCCTGCATGACATAATCAAATACATTATTCGATGCTGCACAGAATGCTGAGGCTTCACCGGCGGAAACATAACCACGAAATACAGGTTGATCCTGAACCCGGTCAAAGGCCACCCAGTTCCATTGTTGCTCCGCTGCCTCGGATAAAAAATGGGCAACCGCTTCGTGATCCGTTAATTCCATAGTCAAAAGATTAATGCCCGCCCCGAACGGTCTTGTTATCGCGCAGCAGCAGTTCGTGCCCGTCCTTTAGTTTTCCTTTCACGCGTTTGACCTTTTTGGAGAAAAGCCCTTTGGCGGTATTGATCCCCGCCGTCGTCAGCTGCGCCGTCACTGATGGGTCGAGGCTCATCATATCCATGGACTGCAGCCCACTGACGGCACCGTCGCGTAGTGCTTCAGCGGTTACGGCTTCCGGCACACTGATGCCTTCCAGGCCATCCGTCCGGTCATACACCGTCAGGTCGACCGGGATAATGTTTAGCCCTGCATGGATCAGTTTGATATTGATCTTTACCCGCTGGTTGTAGAGGTCGCCGCTGCCATAGATCAGCTGCCCTTTGGCGAAGAGTTGCCCGTTCAGCCTTACCGAGTCCAGCAGGCGCATGCGGATCACTGTTCCCTGCACGATCTTTTGGTTGCCCTCGACCACCGCGGGGATCGCCTGGAATTGTTCCGGTGCAGTATTTACGGCTACCTCCGGTGTTTTTTCCTTCAGGCGCTCCGGATGCTGGATATCCAGGATTTTTTCCAGCAGGCCGTTCATTTGTTTCAGTTCAGGGTCTTCGCTTACGGTCGCAGGATACCCCATGGAATCCTGATGGCTGTAAACCGTTCGTTCAGGTATGGCGGCAGCCGCCGGCGCAGGCGGTTTGTTGATCACCGATTGTAACCGGCTTAGGCGCTGGCTGATCCTGGCGGCATTGGCCGCAGGGTCATCGTTATTCCCGGCAGCCTGGTCGACAAAATAAGTGGCTTGGCGGGGGGGAAAAGAAAAGCTGTTATCCGGCGGCGCTAAAGTTCCGCTGTCCGCGCCGCGTTTGAAAAAAGGGTCTGTCTTGCGCAGTTGGGCTTGTTTATCGGAGTCGGCGCGGGCGCGGTCGTAAAAGCTCATTTTGTCGCCGTCCGGATCGCCGCCCAGTAAGGCGGATGGTATTTTGTACTGGAGGTTGTGCCGGGCCCCGGTTTGCGGCTCCGGGCCTTTGCCGCCGCCGAAGGCCCAGAAGCATACGGTGCTCAGGCAAAAAATAACAAGCGGCATGACCAGCAGCGCTTTGCGCTGGCGTTGCAGTTTTAAAGGGTTTTTGGTTTCCATGTTAATGATTGCTGATGGTTAAAACTTTGTTTTCTATGGTGGTCCAGTGCTCGATGAGGAAGCCAAGGAGGTTATTGTCGCTGCGTTCGACTTCGCGAAGGTCGCCTTCGGTGATGAGGCTTTGCGCGACTTGGCTGGTAGACCGTATGATGCGCAGGGTGGCGTAGCACCGGAAATGGTAAGGACTGGCGCGGGTATCGACCTGTACGCTGTCGACGTTGAGGCGCTGGCTGATGTTGCCGGCGATGATATTGGCGTAATAGCCGCTGACCGAAAGGCTGTCGTAGACTTTGCGGGCGGAGTTATCCGCGAGGTAGAGGGCGCGGGAAAGGTTCCGCTTGTTGACCTTTTCGTCGGGGTCGAGCGTAAAGAACAGCTCGTGGAAGGCACGGACATGGCCGCGGGCGGTGAGGGGCAGGTACTCGCTGCGTTCGACGGCTTTGGCTGACCAGGCGGTATTGCCGGAAAGGACGTAAACCTTTTTTTGCAGGTCGACGGATTCGGATTTCAGGAGCCAGGCCATCAAGCAGACGGTGGCAAAGGCCAGCAGGACGATGACGATGCTGAAAATACGCACGTGCTGGAAGGCCGTTTCCAGGTTTTTGAGTTTCTTGAACATGGCTATTGGGATTTTGGGGACGAGCCTTTCAGCTTTTCCGTGTTGTAATTATTGTCTTGAGTTTGTTTGCTGTTGCTTTGCTGGTTGTTGACCTGGCTGTTGCCGGCAAAAGCGTTCCGCATGATGGAGCCGCTGAACCAGGAAACGGCCATCGAAGCCATCGCGGAGGTTTTGTTGAAGAGGGCGTGCCCGCCGACGTTCATGATGTAGTTGGCAATGCCGGGTACGGTGAAGTAACCGAGGATACCGATCAGCAGGAAGATCAGGTATGCCGTGCTGGTATTACCGAATTCGTTACCGCCGAGGTTCCCGCTTTGGATGGCCAGCAGCATATTGACCTGGATTTTGGCAATGATGGCGCCGAAGATGTTGGCGACGGGCAGCCACATGAATACGTTGACGTAACGTGCGATCCATTGCTTCAGGGTATGCTGGAAGCCGTCGAAGATGCTCAGCCCGAAGCAGAGCGGGCCGAGGATGGCCAGTACGATGAGTTTAAATGTGCGGATCGTGTCAAGGCAAAGGGCGGCTGACTGGAAGAGGACATTCAGGACTTCGTAGAGGAATTTACGTGCCCAGTTCTTCATGCTCCAGCCGGAAAAGGCATCCGAAATGGGGTTGCCCGCGCTTGCATCGGTGCCGTCGGGGTGGCTGTACTGGTACCATTTGTCCGGGTCGGAATTGAGTTCGTCGGGCGTTTGCTCATTGTCGGCCTGCGGTTGTTCGCTGAGCATCTGCCCGATGGCCTGGTTGGAATTGGTGACCATATTTTCCGTCGCGGTCACTACCGGTTGCAGTACGCCGTTCATCAGGCGGAGCACCAGCGGGAAAAAGGCGACGCAAAAGCCGATGGCGAATGGGCGCAGCAGGGGGTAATAATCGACGGGTTCGGCTGCGGCGAGGTGTTTCCAGACACGCGCGGCGATATACCACAGGGCGGCGAAACCGCCGATGGCGCGGGCGACGCCGATCATATCGCTGCAAAGCGGAATCATCTGGTCGTAAAGCTGGCTGAGCATGCCCTGCAGGCTGTGCAGCTCGTCGGCGACGCCTTCGGCATGGGAACGTAATGGGCAAAGCGCAGCCAGCGTTGCCAATGCGGCAACCGTTAATAGTTTCTTTTTCATGGGATCAGGGTTTAAAGCCGTAAATAGATTGGAGCGCCTGTCTGTCCTGTTCGGTCAACGCCCGTTGTTTCGCCATGGCGGATGCCTGGTCGTTGAACCGCCGCAGGTACGTGAGCTGGTTATGGCTTTCGAGGTATAGCCGGTCGATGGCCCTGAGCCGTTCGGCATCGCTCATCCGCAGCTGGCTGTCCGTGACGATCATGGCCAGGTTATCGAGGTTTTGCAGGCTGGCGCTGATGAGGTTATTGTAGACTTTCATCATATAAGCCAGTTCAGCGGGCTTGAAGCGGCCGCTCCGGCTGAATGAGCCGGAAACCTGCCGGTACACGCCGACGAGCCTGGTTTGATCGCTGATGATATCCGTAATGCGGGGGTACTTGCGCACGGTTGGGCTGACCAGGTAAAGGCCGTCCAGGAATACCTGGTGCAGGCTGAAGTTGCCCTGCGCAACGCCTTTTACGGCGTTATAACCTTTGGACAAAACCGCGTAGCCTTGGTACATCTGGCTGAGGATATTTTTCAGGCTGGCCAGTTTTTCATAGTCGAGTATGAGTTGCTGGATGCAATCTTCGACGGATTGCGCTTTGCTTGGCTGCGGCAGCATACCGCAGAGCCCTGCCGTCAGCAGGATGGTAAAAATTAACTTTTTCATCGCTTTCAAGATCTCCTTTCACCTTTGTTTTGGTTATTGTAGGCCGTAAAGCCTTTTCATTTGTTCGCGTTCTTTTTGCTGCTGCTGTCGATGGAGCGCCAGTTTGCGGCATTTGGCCGTGAAGTAAGCTGCAAAGTCATGTTTGTCCTTCATGCGTTCATAGCTTTTATCCAGCCGGTCCAGTCGTTGGGCATCGTTCAATTGCAATTTGCCGGGTGTGAGCACATCGGTCAGTTCGTCCATATCCGTTTTACATTTGGCAAGCAGTCCGGTGCTCACCTGATCGAGATATTGCAGTTCTTTTGGATTAAGCAGTTTTTGTTTGGCCTGCCATTGTTTTTCGTTCGCAAAAAGCGAACGGATCTGCTGGTACAGGCTGTCGGTGGCGCGGCTTTTTTGGTCGTTTTTCACCACGGGCGCAACCTGCTGCAAAGCATTGAAATAAGTAGTATGCAGGACAAATGTGCCGTTCTTCAGGTCATGCGCTGCCGTCAGGCCTTTATCGGTGATGGTGTAACCGGTTTTAATCGCGCCCAGGTAGAGCTGGTAAGCGGCGAGTTGTTCTGCCATCAGTTTTTTCTTCGTGACCTGCTGGCTGAAGAAGCCGCCGAGAAATTGGGCTTTGGCCGGCGTGGTGCAGAGGCAGGCGAGGGAAAAAATAAAGATGGCGGCTAAGCGCGCGGCTTTGCTGAATGGATTTTTCATATGGGTTGGTTTTATTGTATCCCGTAAAATTGTTTCACCGCCGCGCGGTCGCGGCCGTCTTTGGCACGCTGAAAGCTCAGCGCGGCGTTCTGCCGGTTGAACTGTCGCAGGTGGTCGAGGTTCGTTTGCATGGCTTTGGCCGCCAGGCTGATCCGCTCCAACCGTTCGGCATCGTCCATCTGCGCGGCGAGGTCGCTGATGACCGTAATGGTTTCGTCGAGGTTGCGCAGGCTTTCCTGTAAGATGCCGCTATAGATATTGCCCATGTATTTCAGTTCTGTTGGGCTGAAATGCGGGTCGCGCCGGAACAGCGCATTGGCGTTCCGGTATTCGCTGAGGACCTGGCTTTGCTGGCTGATAATACGCTTAACCGCGTCGTAATCCACGATGAGCCTCCGCACTTTGGACAGTTCCCGGTAATAACCGGCATAGAGGTCTTTTTCCTTGGTGAGCCAATCGGCGATCCCGTTCAGGCTGTTGAGGTGCAGGGTGTTTTCGACCTGTTGTTCGGCGTTTTGCAGCGCGATGGTCTGGTTTTGCAGGCGCTGCACTTTGATGTCGATAGCGACGATCACCTTTTTGATCAGGCCGGTAAAAGCGCTGGCGGCAGGTACCTGCGCTTTGGCTTCAGGCGTGGCCGTCAGATACAACATGCCGGCAACCAGGATGATGATATGTCTTTTCATGATGCTGCTGAATTAAGTTTCCCGGCCACCAGCGCGGCGATGCCCGCCTCGATGCCGCCGTGTTTTTCCGCGTATTCCCGGACTTGCACCCGCTCTTTGCCCTCCGTAGTAAAGGCGTAATATTCTTCCGGGCAAAGTTCATTCTTGTAGACTTTCATGATCTGCCCGCCGATATCCACGAAAATCTCCCGGTTATCCTTGTTGACCGACAGCAGGATGGTTTTGCCTTTATCCGAGAGGCCGAGGGCGTTTTGCAGTTTGTCGAACTTGCCCTGGAACTTGCGCATATCCATTAAGATTTTGATATCGGCGTTATTGATAATAGCATCCTTAATGACCGGCGAGGAGATCAGGTCGTCCAGTTCCTGGGTGATGACGATAGGTACCCCGTTAAACTTACGGATGGTTTTGAAGGCGTAGCGCAGGAATTCGGCCATACCCGATTTGGCGATGGCCTTCCAGGCTTCGTCTATCGTGAGGACTTTACGGATGCCGGCCAGCTTCCGCATTTTCGATATGAACAATTCCATAATGATGAGCGTCACGACCGGGAAAAGGATCGGGTGGTCTTTGATCTGGTCGAGTTCGAACACAATGAAGGGCTGGCTGAGCAGGTCGAGGTTTTCCCTGGCGTTCAGCAGGTAATCGAATTCCCCGCCTTTATAATAAGGCCTTAGTACGTACAGAAAATTGTCCATATCAAACGCGCTTTCTTTTACCCGGTGGCTTTTCAGCACTTCACGATAGTCGCGTTCCAGGTATTCATAGAAAGAATCGAAGCCTGGGAATACCGTGGCGTTTTGTGCTAAATACACATAATAGCCCTGCAAGGCATTGGAGAGGGCCACGTATTCCGCCCGGTTGAACGTTTCGTTTTCCCCTTTCCAAAGTGATACCAGCAAAGCTTTGAGGCTCTCCTTTTTTTCCGTATCCAGCACTTCTCCCTTGGATAAATAAAATGGGTTGAAGCGGATGGGATCATTTTCGGTATAAGTGAAATAATACCCTTTTAGCGCCTCGCAGAGCCCGAGGTAACTGCCGCCGATATCGACGGTCACACAATGCGCGCCCTGGTCGTAAAGTGAGCGCAGGATGTGGTTGACCGTCATCGATTTGCCGCCACCTGAAGTGCCGCAAACCAGTGTGCCCATATTGGAGGTGATCCCTTCCTTTCGGGGGGCGTCGAACAGGTCGGCATAGACCGGTTTGCCGGATAAGCGGTCGCAGAAGCGGATGCCGTCCAAGGGGTTGGCGCTTTTATAATTGCTTTCGAGATTGAGAAAGCAGGCGGCTTGTTCGGCAAACGTATCGAAGGTGTCGTTGACCGGGAAATCGCCCGCATTGCCGGGGATACCTGCCCACCAGATCTGCGCGGCGCCGTCGGTTTCCGGTTTAGCGGAGGCATCCATCGCGGCCATCGCCGATAAGACCTGGTTGCCTTTGCTCAACAGTTGTTCCCGGTCATCCGACCAGACCATCACGTTAAAATGTGCTTTCACCGGCAGTCGCTGGCTGCCGATGGCCTCGTTGAGGTAATCGTTCGTGGCCTCCAGCGAGATGGCGTTCTCGCGGGAATAAGCCGAGAGCGATTGCAGGCGCAGCCTTTTCTTTTCCAGTTTTTTGAGCGTGGCCTGTGCATCGCCGACAAAAATGTATTGGTTATAGATATGGCTGGTTTGAAGTAAAAGCCCGAGCCGGGCGGCAAAGCTCACCGGGAATTTGGTCTGGTCGGTGGAATAGGGCTCGTAGGTCAGGCGGGAACCGCAATATGGCGGCAGGCTTTCGGTATCGCCCAAAGTATAGATGGCCAGCCGCCGGTTGCCGATACGCACCGTTTCGTCAAAAGTGATATCCTGGTACAAGGCCTGGTCATCGCTTTCGGCCAGGAAACAATAACGTTCGATCAGCCCGGTTTTCCTCAGCTGGCTTTGCAGCTTGGCGGCGGTCAGGGGCGTAACTTTGAGCAGGCGGGTGTCTTCTAGCAGGCGTTTGAACTGGGCGGCCACATCCCGGAATTCGCGGACGGCTTGCGGGCCTAACATTTCGCGGGGTATCAGGGTCGGCCGGATCAGGCTGGAAAATAGCGAGCCGCTGGGTTTACTGCCCTTCGGTTTTTTGGTCAGGTAAACGATGCAGTCGTGCGCGAGGTAGGGCCTGCCTTCAAAGTAACGACTGCTGGCTTGGTTCAGAAAAGTAGGATGGCCTGCGGTTTCGCCCACTTTTGTTTTTTGCTTAAAAAACCAATCCTGTTTATGTAGCACGCTGTCTTTGGGCAATGCCCGGATAGCTTTTACCCAGGCCTGGTGCAGGTTTTCGTAATCCTCATCCGAGAGCGTGAACACTTCCGGCAGGCTGATGCGGAAGGCCAGCGTAAACTCGCCCTGTTTGGATAAGATGGCGTCGTTTTCGATCCCCAGGATGGGCAGTATGTTTTTCAGTTGTTTTTCCATGTCACGTATCTCTTTCACATTTTCAATTGGGCTGGCGAGGGGAATAAATCAAAAGCGGTGGCGGTTGCGCGGCCTGACCTTTTGCATGTTTTCCTGGTGGTCAAGCTGCAATTGTTCCTTGTTCTGGCGGATCAGCCTCGGAATTTCCGTTTCACTCAGCGGGATGACTTCCGCTTTCAGTTCTTTTTGGATCGGGTGGCGGCGTAGCAGCCCGCGTTCGTCCATGCCGTAGATCTGCGCAATACCCACCGGGTCGAGCCCGATCTCATTGGGTAGTTTGAGCTTGATCACACCAGGCGGGAATTCCAGCAGTTTCGGGTCGATGGATACGGTTTGTTTCATCAGCGGTTCATAAAATGCCTCGTAATTCCAGCCGTCATTGGTCAGTTCAAAAGATTTGAGGCTGATGACCGGGAAGAAGTGCTGCACGTGGCGGAGTTCGTGCAGCCGCAGGTCGACGATGAACTGCTCACCGGCTATGTCGATGGCCGGCAGGATACCCGCACGTCGCGCTTCGAGCGCATAAGGATCTACGATGATATCGAAATCCGTTTTACCGCGTAGTTGTTCGACGGGCAGCTTGTACTTTTCGGCCATCCCATGCGGGTCAAGTTCGGCCAGGGTCGGAACGGTGACGCGTTTGATGGGCCGGTCAGGGTCCAGGTTGGTCGTAGCGCAGCAGTACACCGTATCGTAATGAAACTGATAATGGTTACCCTTGTCCTGCATGTCGCTGATGAACGAGATCTTATTGTGCGGCCTGTCCGTTTGTCTTAATTCCTGTTGATGGATATCCACCTCAAAGGACGTGCCTTCTATGGTGAATATCACGGGCTCTTTAAATTTCATACATCTGTCCTCCTGTAGTTATTTGTTGGAAAAAGCGGCGGCCGTAGGATTTCAGGACGCGGGGCACCTGCTTGCGGGCCATGGCTTTCATCAGGCCGTGCTCGCCATATTTGCGGCTTAGCGCGAAGATTTTCATGGAGCCGAATACTGCCGCGGGGCCGCAAATAATGAAGCAGATGATGGTCCCGGCGCCGATAATGTACAATGCGGCGAACAGGGTCATCAAAGCGGCCATCAGCCCGGCGAAATACCAGATGTATTGTGCCCTTAACCCGTGGAACTCGATGCTTTTGTTAATGCCTTTATTAATGGTATAGATGCTGTTGTTCATGGTATCTTTTTTGAGCTTCCTTTGCAGATTGTCTTTTCGTGCCGGTGCTGTTCCGCCCGGCATTGCTGTAAAAGCGGGGCGGGCGAGGGGGAAAAAACGAAAGGGTCAGGGGGGAAAAGCCTCAGGCCAGTTGGAAGCATGGCGTTTCTCCCATTCCTGTTTTTCGCCTGCGGGGTACAATACGGCCTTGATGCTGCCGAAACTAGCGTATTTGCGCAGGGCGGCGGTACCGTGCGCGGATAATACATCGCCGGGTTTGTAGACCAGCGCGATGTGGATCGCTTCGATGTTATCGCGTAGTTGATGGAATGGGTTAAATGACATGAGGGTTTTAATTTTCGGTTTGCTGGTTTTCGAGGTATTCAGCGATCATGCCGGTGATAGCTGCGCGCAGGCCGCGATGGTCTTCATGTTCTTCGCCGAAACCGAAGACTTCGAAGATGGGTTCGCAGCCACCGATGAGGTTGATGAGTTCATAAGTGAGGATGCCACTGCGGTTCAGCCGCTGGTAGCCCTCCGGGAATTCTTCTTCCAGTAGTTCGCGCATCCAGCTGAAGCGGGAGGGGCGGAGGTCGCGGGTAAGTTCTTCGAGACAAAGCGCTTCGATCACATAGGCCGGTCGGTTATCCTGTTGCAGCTCTTCGATCAGTCCGCTGATGGAATTGACCTTGGTGCTTAGGTAATGGCTCAAACGGTGGTCTTCCTGCAAAGCGATGAGCAGGTCGGTATGGTGTTGCACCATATAGCTGTGCAGCTTGCCGATGAGTAATGTTTTCATTTTTCTGTTCTTGTGTTAATCCCCCTTGAGGGTTCGGGCTACAGGCCGAAGAATGATTTGATGATGGTGGCTACGACGACCAAAAAAATGCAGGAACCGAACCAGGCGGCGGCGACTTTGGAGGTGTCCTGGTCCCCGCTGTTCCATTTCTGGTAGACTTTGACGGCCCCGATAAGGCCGACAATGGCCCCGATACCGTACATCAGGCTGGTGCCGCTTTCAAAATAGCTCCTGACCTGGGTGTTGGCTTGCTGGATGCCTGCGTTACCGTCCTGAGCCTGGGTCGTTAAATAAGCCAGGGTGATGAATACCGCGCATACGGCGGCTTTGGGTAGGGTTTTGCCCCACGATTTTCTCTTGCACTTTTCCATTTCACTATCGTTTTGTTCTTATTGAATTCTGAGGCTTTTTTGCTTTTCGCTTTCGGCCTTTTGCTTTTTTCGGGGCATGGGTTTCCCATACCCGCTCCCGGTGTTCCCGGGAGGGGCGGGAAAAAGCCGCTACCGTAACCCATTTCTATCCGGTCCTGGCTCTACAGCACGGGGCCGGTGCAGCTTTTTGGGGTTGTCTCAATGTTTCCCCTTAATGGCCCCGCGGGTTGCGAGGCCGGGGAATGGCACGGCGTGCTAAGCGCTCCACCACAGATCCACTTCACTTTCACTCAGCAGCGCCGTGCCGGTATTTTCGCATTCCCTGACGACGAGGGCGTTGATCTTTTCGCGGTCTTTCGTCGCGGCGACATCAGGGTAATCGTTGAGTATTTTCTGGAGTTTGGGAATGAGCTCAGCGGGGGCGAAAGGTTCGTCGCTTGCCTCACCGATACATTGTCGTAATTGCCAGGCCAGATCTCCGGCAGTTCCGCTGAAAGCTGGCTGTTGTGCATAGGCCATAGTTTCCTTTACCATCGTTTCGAACGTTTCGCCAGATTGGATAACAGGTGCTTCCTGGTATTCCAATGCTGAAGGCAGTTCCAGCGTATTTTTACTTTTGCCGGTTACCCGGTTGATCACCTTCCTGATCTCTGAACGATAATGCTTCCAGGAGATAAAGGCATAGTAAATAACCATAGCAGCAATTGAGGTGCTGATGTATTGTTTCCAGGAGATATTGTTTAAAAGCTGTTCCATTTTCGTATTGCTTAAGTGATAATCCGGCGGTTATGTGCCGTTTGATGATACAAAGCAAGCGGATTTGGAGACGCGCATAAACTTCAACTTTGAGTTGAAGCTGTATTGAATTACTTGAAGCCAGTATGAAAAGGGGGGCGCTTTTTCTTCAGGTTGGGTTGTTTGCAGGAAAATATGAGCAGACTGGGTGTGTCTTGGAGCGGCATGTTTGGTTCTCATGGTGGGGCGTCTATAGCTCCCAAAGATGTTATTTTATCCGAAGGAATGCCTCCTGTAGAAAGCGAAGGTGATGCTATAGAGGTGAAAATAAAGGAAGGGTGGACATTAGAACAAAGAAATGCAGCGGTACCTAAAGTTGAAAAAATTAATTCTTTAGAACCCACAGTTACAACTGGTATTAAAAGACTTGGAAATAATAGAGGTAGCTTTGAAAAAGCTGGTGGTAGTGCTACTCTTCTGAAGATGTCGATCATATGTTAGATTTGCTGTTAAGGGGACTTGGCGACGTGTCAAATATGTGGGGGTTGGATAAGAGCTTTAACAGGTTATTTGGAAAGCAAATAAATAATCAAATAATAGGGGCCGGCACTAAAGTAAAAATAGTAATACGACAATGAAACTAGAAGATTTTGAAAACCAATACAAGTTATTGGGCATTGATAATTTATATTGCAACACGTATTCGAATATGGGACGGAAAGTTCTTGAAACGAACCCAAAAATCAAAGCCTTGTTGGAAAGGCACGAGGGCGCTACTTTCGAAAATGGATTGATCAGAATACATAACGCAGGGTCCTTTTATTTTTGGACAGGTCTGCCGTTTGAATTTTTTAAGCGATACAGAGGAAAGGCGTATGTTTTTGCATATGACTGGATGGGGCGACAGTATGCCGTTTTGGGCGAAAATATTATTTTGATGCTCGATCCAGCAACTGCTGAAGTCTTTGAGCTAAAAGTCTCTTTGGAAGAGTTTTTTAATGTTGATCTTTCCCAGGGAAAGGAAGATCTTTTAGAACAATCCAAATTTCTAGAATCATTAACTTATTATCTGGTGAGTTAAGCTACAAGGATTGCATCGGTTTCATAAAACCACTGTTTTTAGGCGGTAAAGATGAAGTTGCTAATCTAGAAATCACACAAATGGAAATTTATTGGGAACTATCTTATCAAATATATAATAAAACCAAGAATCTACCTCCCGGAACTTTGGTCAACTTTAAAATCAAATAAATTACTGATCAAATGCCCGCTTAACTGTTTTGCTTTAAAAACGGGAAAACAAAATTGCCCGAACTTATCCGGAAAAGCTCGCTAAGAAAGGAGGGAGAAGTAGCAATTATCAAATGTAATGACAGACCTTGGCATAACCGGCATTTGCGATTGTAATCCATCGAGATAATTGTTTAAAGCGCGGACATCTTCTTTCGTTCCTGTAAGTCTTCCTGCTTTATTATTCCAGCGGGACGGCTCACAGGTTCTCCCGGTAGTGGCTTCTGATCGTTTACCGTCAACAGTAAACCGGAGATAAACGGGTATTGGGCCTGATTGATAGTTCTTTGGCTTTTTCAAATAGAAAAGCAGATTGACGTTTGTTCTCATGGAAATGAGGATTAATAATGAAACAAAATTAATTTTCTCATCACTTGAGCGCAAGATGTTCATATTTTGAACCGCTTGCATATCAAACAGTTGCAAAAGAATTGGCGAGTCATTGAGCTACTTTGATTGACTCACCGCATTACTCACCAGAATTATGATTTCAGATGAATAATTTGGTGAGCCCCGAAAGCAAAAAACCCTTCAAATGATATCATTTGAAGGGTTTTGCTCAATTTTAATATTGATGTAGCGGAATTAATGTATATGGACCTGAACCTGAAAAGCACCTACTTCTCCGTAAAAAAAGCATTGCCCTATCTGAATGACGGCGCATCGATCATACTGATCGGTTCAACCGCCGCGCACCGCGCAGCGCCGGGCATGACCATTTACGCCGCCGCCAAAGCTGCCGTGATCTCGCTGGCGAAAGGCCTGTCACTGGATCTGCTGTCCAGGAGGATCAGGGTGAATACCTTATCGCCCGGCTCAATCGATACACCCGTGTTCGGCAAGATCGTACCCCAAGAACACGTGGCGAGTGTTAAACAGCTATGGGTTGACCTGATCCCCGTTGGCAGAATGAGCTCTCCTGCTGATATGGGCAAAGCGGCGGCTTTCCTGGCTTCAAAGGATTCGGCCTTTATTGTGGGCACAGAACTGATCGCCGACGGTGGTATGACCAATATCAGCCTGATGAAATGATCAATAACGGGAGCGTCATTTCTGCACCCTGCCAGCAACCTGATCTTTGAATGTGGCGGGATTTGAATAGCTTTGTTAAAAAGCCGTTTGAATGTCGCCAACGTTTATAAACTATCTTCAGGAAAAAGGTACGCTCACGCCGGAGGACCTGGAATTGATCGCCAATGCTTCGATAGCAAAACGCGCACGAAAGGGTCAATATCTGCTGGAGGAAGGCGAGGTTAGCGACTTTCTCGGATTCGTCGTCAAGGGGGCTTTCCGGTTATTCCGTATCGGGGATGATCGGCAGGAGCATGTGATGCGGTTCGCTATCGAGGACTGGTGGATATCGGATTTCACCAGCTTTATGTCCGGCCTGCCCTCCCATTGTTACATCGAAGCGCTGGAGGACAGTGAGATGATCCGCTTTTCCAAAAAGAGCTGGGAGGAACTGCTCGCTGCCTCGCCAAATTTTAAACGCATCATTGATGCACTGACGACACGGAATTTTGAAGCCCACCAAAACAGGATCTTCAGCAACATCAGCGATCCGGCGGAAGTGCGTTATGAAAAATTCGTGCAGCAATACCCGACGCTTTACAACCGCATCCCATTGTATATGATCGCCTCTTTCCTGGGTCTCACCCGCGAAACCCTGAGCCGTGTCAGGAGGCAAGCCGTTACCAAATAACTATCGCTTATCCAGGAAATCCGCCGGGTACAATACCTGCCCATGCGACCGGGCGATATTCTGGATTCGCTTGAGCGATTCTGCATACATCGGAGGCGGCGGCAAAAACTGGCCCGCCGCAACCGGCTCGCCAATCTCTTCAAAAAAATCTTCCAGGCCCGCCGGAGCAACGGTGCACAGGAGTTGAGCCATTTGATCGCTGATATTTTTAAAGTAATGCACCACGCCGCCCTTGGGTATCAGGACGAATGCGCCTTTTCTGGCGGTATAGGTTCCCGCTTCTGAATGTACTTCCACTTCGCCGTCCACCACGTAAAACGATTCAAAAAAGTCGGCATGGGAATGCGGACTGGGGCCATTTTGCGGCGGCACCCGCATCTCGATGGTCGAAAAGGCGCCGCCGGTTTGCTGCCCTGACACCAGTACGCGGTAATTACCGCCTATAACTGCTAATATTTTACCGCCAACAGGATCGACTATGGATGGCATTGATTTGATGTTTTCCATGATGTGATTTTACTTAGATTTTTTGATCAATAACAAAAGGCCAAACACCGCACAGATCAAGATAGCGATGATATGTGGCATGGCCTGCAAGATACTGTTATAAGGTTTGCTCAGCACCACCAGCATATCGTTTACCGGTATGATGGTTCCGGCCAGCAAGGTGACGCCCACGGTTTGCCTTTGTTTCAGCAATACAAAGCCGCAGAGCAGTATGCCCGAAAAAATATCGCGGATACCTTTGATGTAGTGAAATGAATAATCGCCGCCCGCATTGTAATGAATGCCGAAGCCGGCAGTAGCCGCTTCAGGGGCGAAAAAGAAACGGGTCCCTAAAAAGATCATGCCCAAACCCAGCAGGCATGCCATTGCATAAGAAATTTTTGTTGTCATGATTTTAAGTATTAAATGATGACACAAAATTCCCTAAATCAGGTTTGGCATTCATGCACCTGGGTTAACAAATCATTTTGAACTAAAAATTCTTTTGCGAATACGGCTGAGCGATTGCGGCTTTACGCCGACATAGGAAGCGATATGGTATTGCGAAACCCTTTGCAGCAGGTCAGGATGTTCGCTCAGCAACTTTTGATACCGGTTTTCCGGGCTATCGGTGTACAAAGAAGTCAGAGCTTTCAGCAATTGAACAAACACCTGTTCGATCACCATTCTGCCAAACCGTTCGCCGCCGCTAACGGACTGATAGAAAACCTGCAGGTCGGCGTGGGAGATCTGCCATAGCGCACAATCTTCCAGCGCCTGGATGATCTTGGTAGACGGCGTCTGCGGCAGGAAGCTTTCATAGTTGCAGACGAAGTTATGCTCCTGCCCGAACTCATAGGTCTTTTCCTCGCCGTCAGCATTTATATAATAGCGTACCAAGCCCTTTTCGATAAAGCCGGCGTATTTACATACCTGTCCGTCCGCAAGAAAAAATTCACTCTTTTTAAGGTCCCTTTTTTTGAACAATCTGCCGATCACATCCACCTCGTCCTCGCTGAGGCTGATCAAAGATCGTATGCTGCTGATCAAAGCTTCCGGTATCATTTCATCTTTTTGGTGAAGTTAAACTTTTTTGATCATATCCTTTTGGCTACAAGCTTCCGACTTTTGAACACATTGCCTTGCTGGAAAGGGTACAATTTTGCTTTCAACAAAAACAGCAAACATGGAACTACAACATAACACGATCCTGATCACCGGCGGAACCAGTGGCTTCGGCTTCGAGTTCGCCTCGCGGCTACTCGCGCTTGGCAATACTGTGATCATCACGGGTCGGAATATTCAGAAATTGCAGGAAACAAAACAACAATTGCCGGCTATCCATACCATCCAAAGTGATGTCAGCAAAGCCGAAGATATCATCAGTCTATTCGAACAGGTCAGCTCGGAATTTCCCAGGCTGAACATCCTCATCAACAACGCCGGCGAGATGCGGCCTATCATTGTTCATAAAGACCACGGGCTCGAAGACTTAACCCGCGAAATTAGCATTAACCTCATGGGGCCCATCCGTATGGTGCAGCAATTTCTGCCGCTGCTGAAAAAGCAACAAAATGCAGCCATCCTCAACGTCACCTCGGGTATCGCATTAATGGCTTTTCCATTGACGCCGATATACAGCGCCAGCAAATCGGGTCTGCGCGCCTTTACGCAGTCGCTGCGTGTCCAGCTCAAACATACCGGCATCAAGGTTTTTGAACTGGTTGCGCCCGGCTCGCCTACGCCGCTAAACGAAAAGTTTAAGGGCGTGGATGGTTTTAGCAATAATGGTTTTTTACCCGCCGAAAAGATCGTTGCCGAAGCCATAGCCGGCTTAAAAAGCAATAAGTATGAGATATATCCCGGCCCGTTGAAAGTACTGCGTTTCCTCATAAGGCTGTTTCCGGGTACTATACTTAGGTTTGCCAGCAGGATCGGCGCCAAAGCGATGGAGGGAACATCGAAATGAAGACCATAACGATCGTGCTGATGGCCATATCAGCCATCCTGAGCTTTAAACATGGCTGGGATGCTTTCCGTCCGGCGACATCCGAGCAGCTTAAAATGATGACGATGTTGGGGACCAGCCCAAATCTGATGCCTTACTTAGGTGCATTATCTATCAGCATTGGTCTATTGTTACTGTTTCCGCAGACTTTCTTCATCAGTAACGTATTGAATGCCTGTACGATTTTGCTGATCATGGCACTGGCTTTGAGGGCCGGTGATGTAAAAACTGCGCTCATCGAAATTCCTTTCTTAGCGTTGCCCTTATTATTGATCTGGATCAAATCCAATTTTCAATTAAATTTGTGGTCATGGTCATGAAGACACCTTACCGGATCAGGTCGATCACTGAAGTGCACCGCCTGATGGGGCTGCCCAAGCCGCAGCACCCGCTGATCGGGGTCATTGACCTTCAAGGGCTGAAAGATGAGCGGGATATCGAAGCGGTCACCTTTGACTTTTATGTCGTCTCGCTTAAACGGGGCTGCGATAAACTGCTGTACGGCCAGCAGAAATATGATTTCGACGAAGGCCTGATGGCCTTTATGGCTCCCGGGCAAGTCCTGCGTGGTGAACCTAACGGCGTACCCGAACAATTGGAAGGCTGGATGCTGTTTATTCATCCTGATTTCTTATGGAACACGACACTTGCCAAAAAGATTCGGCATTATGAATACTTTCATTATGCCGCTAACGAAGCCCTGTTTTTATCGGATAAAGAAGAGACGATTATCAACGGTATCGTAGACCTCATCAAAAACGAGTACCACGCCAATATAGATAAGTTCAGCCAGGACGTGATCATCGCTCAACTGGAACTGCTGTTTACCTATGCCCAGCGCTTTTACGAGCGGCAGTTCATTACCCGTAAGATCAGCGGCAGCCAATTGCTGAACCGGCTGGAAGACCTGCTGACCAATTATTTCGACAATGAAGCGCTGCTGGCTAAGGGCTTGCCATCAGTACAGTACATCGCTAGTCAGCTGAATATTTCCATTAAATACCTGGGGAGTTTACTCAAACAAGTCACCGGGCAGACCACGCAGCAGCACATCCACGCCAAACTGATTGAAAAGGCCAAGGTAAAACTATCGACCACCGAACTGTCGGTTAGCGAGATCGCCTACAGCCTCGGCTTTGAGCATTCCCAGTCCTTCAGTAAACTCTTCAAAAGGAAGACCCGGCAATCGCCGCTGGAGTTCAGGCAGGCATTCCATTAAGACCATTAATAAGCCATGTGCGCACGGTTAACTATGGAATTTGAGTTTGCCAACTGCTTTATCTACTTTCCTGTTTTCGCCATAAATGATGATCCCAACGAGATCGAGTTCATCATCACCGTTTTTGGCGATTTCCGCCAGGTTACCTTCTTCATTCTTGGTAGCGAATAATTCACGCGTATATACCCCGATCTTTAATTCCCTTTTGCTCGCCCGCGCAAAGGCGCGTTTGAGTTGGTCTTCACTATCGGCACCATACACCAGAATAGGATGTTTAATAAAAGGCAAATAAGGTTCCGGATGCACTGACCTATGGGGCGCCATGGGGCTCCGGTAGTGCAATGG
The DNA here is from genome assembly GCF_003351025.1 of Mucilaginibacter endophyticus. GTDB lineage: Bacteria > Bacteroidota > Bacteroidia > Sphingobacteriales > Sphingobacteriaceae > Mucilaginibacter > Mucilaginibacter endophyticus. The sequence goes on from NZ_QPCG01000011.1 coordinate 63,732, forward strand.
CTATGGAGCTGGCCAAAAAAACGGTCACGTTCAGTTTCTCCCAGTTTTCAAGGGTGTTAAGAATTACGACGGTGATCTTGTTATCGTACATATCAGTTCTTTTCAATATTATCGGTCGCGGCGAACCAATGGCATCACTTGCTCACCGATGAGCCGGATGGAGTTCATGAGCTGTTCATGGGTCAGCCCCGCGTTGTCCATCTGGAAAGTAAAGCGGTCGACGCCGCCGAGTGCTTCGCCGTGGCGGAGCAGTTTTTCGGCTACCCGTTCCGGTCCGCCGACGACCAACACTCCCTGAGGACCGACCAGTTGATCGAACTGTGGCCGGGTGACCGGTGGCCAGCCGCGCTCACGGCCGAGCCGGGTCCATAGTTCCGAATAACCGGGATAATATTCACTGATGGCCTTGTCATCGGTTTCGGCTACATAGCCGGGCGAATGCAAACCCACTTTCAACTGTTCGGGTTTGTAGCCTGCCCGGGCGCCTGCTTCCCTGTACAAGTCGACCAGCGGACGGAACCGGCTGGTATGGCCGCCGATAATTGCCACCATCAGGGGCAAACCCAAAGTGCCGGCACGTGCAAAAGACTCGGGCGTGCCGCCTACGCCTAACCAAACGGGCATTTTCTCCTGTAACGGACGTGGGTAGACGGGCAGGTTCGGGATCGCCGGCCGGAAGCGGCCTGACCATTCCACAAACTCTTGATCACGGATCTTCAACAGCAGGTCCAGCTTCTCCCGGAACAAGGCATCGTAATCGTTCAGATCAAAACCAAACAAGGGATAAGCCTCTACCGACGAGCCGCGGCCGACCACCATTTCGGCCCGTCCTTTAGAGATCAGGTCCAGCGTGGCAAAGCTTTGGAATATACGAACGGGGTCTGCTGCGCTCAATACCGTGACCGCGCTGGTGAGGCGGATACGTGTCGTCCGTGCCGCTGCCGCAGCCAAAATGACGGCAGTTGCTGAATCCAAAAACTCTTTTCTGTGGTGCTCGCCAATCCCAAATACGTCGAGGCCCGAATGGTCTGCCTGTACGATCCGGTCCAGCAATTGTTCCATGGCCTCGACGCCAGTGAGCGAAGTGGAACCGTACATGGCCGAGGCAAAACTATCAATCCCGATTTCCATATCGCAATTTCAGGATATCAGGCGCTGCCGTTGCAATGCAAGCGTCATTTTTTTAATTACCGGTTTGCGATACCGCTTTGCTGCCATCTGCAGCAACATAAGCCAGTGCCGCATCGATATCTTCCAAAGCAAATAGTTGATCGGCTTTAAATTTAAAGAATGGCAGGTGGATCAGCCGGCTGATCTCATCCAGCGCTTCGGCTAACTGTTCAGGGTTTTGCACAGCCTCTGTTTGAAAATTGCTAAAGCCTTTAATTGTAATACCTTTGGTCAGCATGCTGTTGTGAAAAGCTGCTGGAGCCGGGCCGCCAAGGAAACCGTAAGCAAAGATCGTCGAGCCGGAAGGTGATACCGGGATCAACTGGCTCAGCAAATCACCGCCGACGCCATCGAATACTGCTGTCGTTTTAAGCGCTGTGGCTAAAGCGGCATTTTGCTCGCTCCGTTTATTCCGTATCGGGGATGATAAGCAGGAGCACGAGATGAGGTTCGCTATTGAAAATTGGTGGATATCTGATTTTACCAGCTTTATGTCGAGTCAGCCTTCCATTTATTATATCGAAGCATTGGAAGGCAGTGAGCTGATCCGCTTCTATAAGGAAAAATGGGATCAGTTACTTGCCGCCTCGCCGAATTTCAAACGCATCATCGAGGAGCTGACCGCGAAAGACTTCGAGGCACATCAGAACCGGATCTTCAGTAACATCAGTGAGCCGGCGGCAGTGCGTTATGAAAAGTTTGTTCGCCAGTACCCAACCTTGTACAACCGCATCCCCTTATACATGGCCGCATCTTTCCTCGGGCTAACGACGGAAACGTTAAGCCGTGTCGAGGCAGGTCGTTAAAAAGAGTACCGACCCTTCGCAGGCACCACCGGTGGATGATGCCTGATTGATCATCGCTAAGACAGATCGAACTCTTTTCACAAAATAAGCCCTACAAAAAAGAACAGGCAGCGTTATACATTGCGGCCTGTTCGTTTAAAGATTAATTCCGAAGGATGGTAACAGAGATATCTGTGATACTACTGAAAGCCCAACCCTCATTTTGCCTTATCAGAAACTTCAAAAGAATCTTCGAGCAGATGGTATCGGGTAAGCAGTCCGTTCTTTACAACGATATCGATACTGAACTCCGACTTCATCTGTTTGTTGTTCTTCTTCATGCGTGATTCAAGATAGCCCAGGATAACGACCCTGTCACCTTTGGCGAGTATATCCGTGAAGATCAGCTTTTCTGGTTTGATGTTTTCTCTGAGCAGGCGGAAACTCTCCTTAATCGCGGCTCGGCCGATTCGATGCCCGATCCAGGACACGTGCTTGGTATCACCCGGAATTAAATAATCGGCGTTAACATCAAACTTTGCCGCAAGTTCATCAGGCGTAGCGCCTTTTTTAAAGCTGTCAAAAAACTCGTTTACTACTTTTAACGCAGTGGAATCTCGCTCTTTAAATTGATGATTAAAGCCTTTCGCAATATTTAATTCACCTATGCCTGCAGGTTCATCCGTCGCGGGAGTACCTTTTACCTGAGTAGTGGAGGTAGCCATGGCCATGATGGCTAAACCTGAGATCAATACTAACTTTTTCATACAATCATTTTTTATGACGTCAAAAGTAAACAGGCACGCCGCCGGCCCGGGAGGACATTTGTTAAGTTATTGACGTGACAATTGTCAATTAATTCGACCGGTTTGCCTCGCCGTTATTAATTAATCTGGGTGAATGAACAGCAAACTCAGCCATGCGACATTTGCTTAACAAAATTTAAAGCAAATGAACACGCAAAAAATTAGTTTCTGGGGACCGCGTTCGGCCTCATACTGGCTTACCGCCCTGGCAGCATCAGGCATTATATTTTTAGGTATCAGGTTTATATTGGCACCAAACACCGGAGCTGAGGGGTTCGGCATTCCGCTGGCGCATACCAAGGAGGCGCTGGCCTATGGATGGATCAAGGGGATCCGGGATATATTCGCGGATATTGTAGTGCTTACATTTCTTATCTCCCGCCAGTACCGTGCTATGGCGTTCGCATTTGGCTCAGCGATCATCGTTCCGGTATCCGATTGTCTGACCGTGCAGGCCGTTAAGGGCACACAGGACCTGGCACATTTAATGATCCATGGCGGCACGGCTATTTACATGGCGATCACCACGATCTTTTTGTTCAAAGCGAGATCAAACAAATAATATCATGAATATCCAACTGATGAATATGATCAATGGCGTAGCGATAGTCGCTACAGCCGTTGTTTTTGGAACCGACATGTTCTTCGCCCTGCTTGGCAAAAAAGCCATCTCCAAAAGCAAAGATCAATCCATTGCCGACGTGATGGGGTACCTGCATGAAGTGGCCGATGCCCGGATGCCTGTTTTCGGGATAGTTGCCATTGCAAACGCTTTAGGGCAATTGGTATGGCATGGTTTGCATGCCGCAGAAGGTCAGTTAGCCGCGCTGGCATTAATAGCACTACTTGTACACCTCACGGTTTATTTCAGCGTTTCCAGGCCCGTAAATAATATGATGAAAGCTGCGGGAAAATATGGCGGGATCATACCTGATGTAAAGCAGTAGCAGCAACGCTGGGACAGCGTGATCTATCTTCGGGCGGTACTCTTGCTGGTGGCTGTTACAGCCCTGATCCTGATCAATTATGTTTAGAGCGGAACGATGGGTTGAAGTTTGATTTTGTTAACTTCGCCGTATGTCAAACCAAGAGATAACCGAAATACCCGAACTTAATCTGGCAGACCTCAGACTAAAAGGTTTTAAAGTTCACGCTATCCCTGCGTCGACAGAGGTTCCGGTCAGGGCCGGCCGCAGGGACTTTTATAAAATGGGGCTGGTTACTGGCGATATGACTGTTGATTATGGTGGTCAACTGGTGGATATTAAGGGGACCGCGCTTTTTTTTGTCAACCCGAATATACCGCATTCACTTGTTCGCCGAATTGACCGTACCAGTGGTTACGCCTGTATCTTTACCGAAACTTTCTTAAGCGGCCGGGAACTACAGGATTCTCCGCTTTTCCGGGCAGGCGGCAACCCGGTCGTACCCCTGAATGCCGAACAGGCCGGCTTTATGACCAGCCTTTTTAGAAAGATGCTGGCAGTTTACCATAGCGACTACATTCACAAGGCCGATCTGATCAGAAACGGCATAGCGCTCATCATCCATGAAGCCTTGCGGATCCAGCCGGCGCAGCATGCATTGCCCTTTAAAAACGGTGCAAGCCGTATTGCCCACCTATTCAGCGACCTTTTGGAAAGACAGTTCCCCATCGAACGCAGCAACGAACCACTTGCCTTGCGCAGTCCGCAGGATTATGCCGGCCAGCTTGCCGTACATGTCAACTACCTGAACCGAGCTGTCAGGGAAACGACGGGCAAACCGACTTCCGCGCATATCGCTGCAAGGATCATAGCAGAAGCGAAAGCGTTACTGCAACATAGTGACTGGAGCGTAGCCGAGATAGCTTATGCGCTTGGATTTGAATATCCTGCCTATTTTAACAACTACTTCAAGCGGCTCACCGGCAGTACGCCCAATAGCTTCCGCAAGGTTTGAAAATCATAATTATTGGTTTGATGCTGAGTGGCCGCATCCGCGCTTTTGGCCCAAATTTGCCCTGTAACATTAAATCATTCAATTATGAAAATTTTAGTAACCGGTGCTACAGGGAAAGTAGGCAGCCGCCTGGTGCCGCGCCTGTTAGCCAAAGGGTATGACGTATCGATATTAGTAAGGGACGTAATAAAGGCGACCGACCTCGTCGGGCTCGGCGCAAGCGCTGTCATCGGCGATCTGTATGAAGCGGCGACCTTGCCGCCGGCCGTAGCCGGTATGGATGCGGTGATCCACCTTGCCGCACTCTTCCGTACCTTTACAGATAACGAAGGCATTGTCAAAACCAATCGCGAGGGCAGCATTGCCTTGGCGCAGGCAGCGCATGGAGCAGGTGTTAAACGCTTTGTTTTTACCAGCACCTCCAATGTATATGGCTCAGGCTACCGCCGCCCCGCCAGGGAGGATGAACAGGTAGACATCAATGACCCCCGGGCCTACCCTGGTAGTAAGATCGCCGCTGAAAGGGAATTGATAGTCATGCAGCAAAATCTTGGGTTCGACGTCCGTATTTTGCGTTTAGGCTTTGTTTATGGTGACAAGGACCCGCACATTGCAGAAATTATCCCTTACATAAAAAAACTAAAGATGCATTCTGGTTCCCGCATGCATATGGTCCATCATCTTGATGTTGCCCAGGCCCTGATCTTGCTGCTTACCACAGATGGGCTGGATGGCGAGATATTTAATGTTGGCGACGACGCCCCGGTCACTTTGTATGAGCTGGCTGATTCTTTAGGCAAAGCGGCAGAAACCTTTGATGAAACAGAAGGGCCGCTTAATGACCCGTTCCAGGGTGTGCAGGACATTTCCAAATTGCGCAAAATGACCGGTTTCCGGCCATTGGTACCAAGCTATAATGTAGCCCGTGATCTTGACATCCTGTAACAATATGCGGTTTGCCGATTTTCGGGCTTAGAAACAATCGATGAAGATTCCCCAAAGAAAGCGCGTCCGGAAACTTACCTCCATGAAAATGACGTAAATCTGAAACAAGTGTTTCAGATTTACGTACCTTTGTATCGTCATGGCGAGAAATGTAGAGTTTAATGAAGCAACAGTTATTCAGAAAGCAATGGAAGTTTTTTGGAAGAAGGGCTACAATGCCACTTCGCTTCGAGACCTTACCGACGCCATGCAGATCAACAGTAGCAGCCTGTATAACACGATCGGTGACAAACAGGAATTATTTGTTCGTTGTGTGCAGCACTATACCGATATCAGAAAACAGGATTGGAATAAGCGCTTGTCAAGCAAAAGATCACCCTTATCGGTGTTGATCGACTACATTCATGAAGCGGTTAATGTTATTATTAACGGTGAAGATAGCTGCATGGCGGTGAAAAGCGCATTTGAGGTCGCCACGAATGACGAGCGCGTAAAGCAGATCCTGATCGCCGATGACCAGCGTTCCTACCAGTTTTTATATGACCTGATCAAAAAAGCTATGGATAAAGGCGAGATCAGCAATGAAGAAGATCCGGCTCTGCTGGCCGACTATTTTAACAGTACCTGGACAGGTTGGTATGAGTCCTACATCCTACACAAAGACCCTGTTAAGATCAAACGCATGGCCGAATATTTTATCAAACAATTAACTAAATAATTTTTTTTAATTAATTCTGAAACACTTGTTTTAGAATAAAAACAACACAAATATGGAATTAAAAGATCTGAAAGGGAAAAGAGCACTGGTTACCGGTGGTACGAAAGGTATTGGTAAAGCAATTGCAGATGAATTAGCGGCAGCCGGCGCAGAAGTGATCGTAAGCGCCAGGACAAAACCGGAAACGACGCTTCATCATTTTATCGCGGCTGACCTGACCGACGCTGATCAGGTTACAGCGCTTGCTCGGGAAATTATCAATACGTATGGTGGCATAGATATTTTGATCAATAACGTTGGTGGGCTGACTACTCCCGGTGGTGGTCATAGCGCGCTGTCTGATGCTCACTGGCAGCAGGAATTAAATCTCAACCTGATCTCCGCTACCCGGCTTGACAGGATATTGCTGCCGCAAATGATCGAACAAAAAAAAGGCGTGATCATCCATATTTCATCTGTCGCCGGTAAACAGGCGCTTTGGAATCTGAATATGGCATATGCGGTATCCAAAGCCGCACTGAACAGTTATAGCAAAGCTTTGGCAACTGAACTGGCCGATAAAGGCGTTCGTGTGCTGACCGTTGCACCGGGCGCTACGCGAACAGAACCGATGGTAAAATTTTTAAATGACTACGCAACCTCTGCCGGCATCACGCCGGAAGAGGGAATGAAACAGCTAATGGCGCAGACCGGTGGTATTCCGATGGGTCGCATGGCCGAGCCGGAAGAAGTGGCACAGCTCGTGCACTTTTTGGTATCTCCGTCTGCTGCCTATCTGACAGGGACGATCTACGCAATCGACGGTGGTTCTCTGCCGGTAGTGGCGTAACAAAATCTGGCAGCCACGCTTTGAGGCACTCATAATATTCATTAAGTGCATGATAAAGTCCGGTCGTTACGACCGGACTTTATTTTTTATCCAATCTTTTCCAGCACAATATTGCTGCAACTCCTAAAGACAGCGCTATGGCTGAGGCAGATATGCTGAAGCCCGACTTAATTTCAGATGCGCTTGCGCCATCTGGCGCCAATGTAAAGAAAAGTCCCCCGATCAAAGCAACAAAGACCGCAGCGCTTATTTGAAAAGTGGCGCTTACCAGACCCGCTGCCAAGCCTGAAAAGCGCAGATCGACCTGATCGACATTTAGGCGCACCAGTGCGGGGACGGCAATTCCTTGTCCGAGCCCTATAATAAAGAGCGGTATAAAAAGATAGGAAGTGATCCCATTCAGGGAAAGTCCAGCAGCGAAGAGCAGTCCGGTTACTTCCAGAATCATTCCAAAGGCTGCCGTTCGCGAACCCAATCGGCTAACGATAGCCGGGCTACACCAGGGGCCGAGGAAGAAACCGATTCCGAGTGGTAGAATGGCTAAACCTGTCGCCAGCGTGTCGTGACCTAGGGCACCCTGCTCATATACAGCAAAGATCAGGAAGAAAGATGCCAGGGCGTAAAAAAAGAAGGCTGCAGCCACATTCTTTCGTAATCCGCCTTTCATCAATAAGGATGGATAAATCAATGGCGAGGCACCTCTTAACTCCTTTTTCTTTTCGTAACGCCAGAATACTGTTAGCAAAGGTATACTTGTTATCAGCAGGATTATGCACCACCACGGCCAGTGCTTTTCGCGTCCCTCGATAAGCGGAAGCACAAAGGCCAATAGCCCGGCAGCGAGCAATATGGCACCCGGAATGTCCAACACTTCAGACTTTTCAGCACGATTTTCCCTCAATAAAAGGGAAGCGGCCGGTACAGCAAGCACGATTACCGGCAAATTGATGAGGAAAACACTTCGCCAGCCCAGGTCAAACAGGTTAGCCGATACCAGCACGCCACCCAACAATTGTCCGGCTACAGACGCGAGGCCGAAAGTTGCCCCATAAAAGCTAAGGGCCCGGTTCTTTTCCTGCGCAGGAAAAATAGCATGAATAGATGCCAGCGACTGCGGGCCCATGATAGCTGCCATCACACCTTGTAATAACCTACCCGCCACTAATACCGCCGGAGACGGTGCAAAACCGCATAAGGCAGATGCTATTCCGAAGCCGAACATGCCAAAAATGAACACCCGCTTCCTTCCGTATATATCCCCTAACCGGCCACCCAGTATCAGTGAGACGGCATATGCAGCAGCGTAGACGGACACGACCAATTGGGAATCGGCCGGGGAGGCATGGAGATTGGTACGAATAGCAGGTAATGCTACATTAACGATAAAAAAATCCAGCGGTGGTAAAAATGTACCGGTCAGCAATACCGCCAGCGCCATCCACCGGCGAGGGTCAACAATATTTCGTTCCATTGATTCCATTGAATTTACTTGTTCTTTATATCTATAACCAACCTATCGTTCCAAAATAGATCAAAAAAAATTATCAACGAATCACATTGATTATAAAATCCGTCAATTGATACAATCGTTTTTTATCGTTAAAAAGAAGATCAGCATTCCATAATGATGCAAAATTGGAAACTATGAAATAAGCCAGTAAAGTAGGATCCTTCTCTGCAGAAAGGTCGCCTTCCTGTTGCGCCTTAATAAATAAACTCTCAAAAAGCTTCAGAGAATTATTGGCTTGTTGTTTAAGCAGTCGGTTTACATCTTCGTCTATACGGGAAAGCTCAAAAGTTGAATTGATCGATAAACAGGTTTTCGTATCAATCAATATAGTTTTAACAACATCTTTGATGATAGCAATAGCCGATTCGATAGCGGACACTCCTTTACCGGCGGAATTTTGGTAGCTTAATTCTTTTTCCTGGATATAATCATTCAGGCATTTCAAAAAAAGATCGTGCTTATTGCCAAAGCTGTCGTAAATGCTGCTCCTGTTTATAGCTAACGCGTCTACCAAATCATTCATGGTGGTGGCCTGGTAACCCTTTTCCCAAAAAAGATCACGAGCCAGCCTTAGCTTATCCTGATAATCAAACTCTTTGTTTCTTGGCACAGTCAAATGTAAAAATAAAAAACCTATCGTTCCAAAACAATTTTTTCATTTATAGATTATAGTATGTCATAGCCAATTTTGGGATGATGGCTAAGAGAGCCACCATCTAAAACAGTTAAAACATTTGTCTTTAAAAAAATCTTGTTCAAAATGCAAAAGAACGGCTAATTTTAGCCGTTCTTTTGCATTTATCCTGTAACTTTTAATGCGTGGATCAGTCCATCAATTATTTCTAAACGATAGCTCAGCACGGTAGAGCTGCCTTCAAATTTCCCCGAAGTATTTGCCTTTAAAATGTTTTCCGTTCCTTTTTCTTCAAAGCCGACCGGCTGTATGGTAGCCTCGTATCGAGCGTTGGCGTCCGCGATCCAGAGTTCTATCTCTTTTCGCCCTTTGTGCGTTTTGCCTTCGTCATAAACCACGGCTGTTTCTGAAAAACAGTTTGCATAAGCAACGCTATCAAAGTTATTTTGTGTTTTTACTAAATCTGATACTACTTTTGGTAAGTTCATTATTTAATATTTTGTGTTTATTAAATTGTCGGTACCGTTCCGCCGTCAATAACGAAATTTGTTCCTGTTAAGTAATTGGCTCTTGGCGACACCAAAAAGCCAACCAGTTCGGCTACCTCTGCAGGTTCGGCAGGCCTGCCGTAAGGTATGCCGCCCAAGGCATCCATCACACTTTGCTGAGCTTCTTCTACGGTGCTGTTTGCATTTCTTGCAATCTCGCCCAACCAGGCTATTGATGCCGTTGTATTGATCCATCCCGGCGAAACAGTCAGCACGCGGACACCTTTTGGTGTAACTTCTTTCGATAAACTTTTACTGTAATTGATCAATGCTGCCTTTGAAGCTGCGTAGGGCAGGGTAGAGTCATATAACGGCAGTATACCCTGGATGGAAGCGATGTGGATAATAACCCCACTTTTCCGGTCAATCATTTGTGGTAAAAATCCCCTGTCGAGCCTGACAGTAGCCAGTAAATTGGCTTGCAGCGTTGATTCCCAGTCCTCATCATTCAATGCCGCAAAACCGCCGGCAGGTGTTGATGAACCACCCAGGTTGTTGACCAGGATATCCAGCCTGCCATTGGCCCCAAGCACTTCGTTAATTACTTTTTGTGCATCATCTGCCTTGCTCAGATCGGAAGGAATAAAATGCAGGCTGCCGTTATCTTTTTCGGGCGTATTTCTTGCTGTTATAATTACCGTTGCACCAGCTTGTAGCAGCCTTTCTGCAATAGCCTTTCCGGCGCCTTTGGTGCCTCCTGTTACCAGGGCAATTTTGCCTGATAGCTCATTTTGATAATCCATATAGATTTTGTTTTAAATTTCTTTTGTGCAAATCTCTGATGTACGTTAGCCCCTCACAAGTACGGAGTTACGATTCGGATAGGGATAAATTTTTCCCCTATTGCACAGATTTGGATATAGGTTTAGTTTTGCGTTATGTATGAAAGGAAAGTAATGCCGAACCTGAATTGTGGGCTCGACCTGATAGGTGAAGTTCTGTACGGCAAATGGAAAATACGCCTGCTTTGGTTTATCGATCAGGGGCATCAACGTCCGAGCGAACTGCAACGCAAAATTCCCGATGCATCACGCAGGGTTTTAAACATGCAGCTGAATGAATTGGAAAAACACGAACTGATTACCAGAAAAATTTATCCCGTTGTACCGCCGAAAGTAGAATATAGCCTTACGGATTTTGGTAAGACGGTAATCCCCGTGATTGCCGCCTTAGGCCAGTGGGGCGATGAGCACGAAGACCGTTTACGCGATGTGATCTTAAAACAAATTTCGATTTCGGATTTGGACGAAAATCTAATTCGTTAAGCTGTTGATCAAATTTTAATTTATTGGTCAAGCCCCGTTTTATATCCGCTTAATGTTTTAGGCCCAACCGTTTTTAATTAAAAGACCGCCTGAATTCGACAGGTGAGAGGCTGGTCTTGGTCTTGAATAGTTTGCTGAAGGACTGAGGATGTTCAAAGCCTAACTGGTAAGCGATCTCGCTGACAGTAAGATCAGTTAAAGACAGTTTTTCCTTTGCTTTTTCAATCAGCTTATCATGTATATGTTGCTGGGTACTTTGTCCGGTTAGTACCTTGAGCATCACGCTTAGGTAGTTGGTTGAAACATTCAGCCGGTCTGCCACATATTGAACAGTCGGCAATCCCTGGCTTAGCATCTCGCTGTCACTGAGAAATTCGGCAAGGATATTTTCCAGTCGTTCCAGCAACTGCTGGTTGGCGATCTTCCGGGTAAGGAACTGCCGGTGATAAAACCTGTCGGCGTAGGTAAGAAGTAGTTCCAGCTGCGCGAGGATTACCGAATGGCTAAACTGGTCGAGGTTAGCCTGCGACTCCAACTGCATTTGCTGCATCAGGTTAATGATGATGTCTTCCTCTTTTTCAGAAACGAAAAGCGCTTCATGAACGGTATAACCGAAATACGCGTAATGTTTAATAGCGGCGGCAGCCGGGGTATTCCATAAAAAATCCGGGTGCACCAACAGCATCCAACCGCTATGCCGGATGGTTTCTCCGTTTTGAGGTTCAATGCCGAATACCTGACCAGGCGCAATAAAAAACATGATACCCGCATCAAAGTCATACGTTTGTTGCCCGTATTTTAGCTTGGCATTGAAATCCCTTTTTAGCGAAATGGAATAAAAATCGAACACTAAACTGAACCGCTCCGCAGATGGCAGCTGTTTAATTTCGGCGTAATTGATGATGCTGATCAGCGGGTGATGCGGCTGCGGTAACCGCATCAATCGGTGGTATTCGCTGATAGACTTTATACGATGTAGTGTTGGCTGGCGCATATTAATGACCTCCCGAATCCCCTTTGTTGTAGGCAGCCGCAAATTCGGGCGCATAATCTTCCAGTTTTATTTCGCCCAGGGCTGCCGGTTTGTGAAGATAATAATCTTCCCAGAATCTACCATGGCGGGCTGCCGCATACATTTCCACCAAACCCCTTGCAATAGCTGGCTGCATGCCAATTGTTTCCAACCCTTGCTGCACCTGGTCGTCAGGCACTACCAGCCATTGCAGATCAGGGCTGCCAATAGCTTCGCCAAGAATGGCTGCCGTTTCTGCTCCGGTACGCTCATCACTCGCCACATAACGAATGGTTGTTCCGGGTGTACTGCTTTGCAATTCTTCGGCGATGGTCGCTGCAATATCTTTGGGCGATACCCAGATTATCTTCTCATCACCATAATTGACCGCGATGGCACCTGCATTCCGGATGGCCGGAATGTAAGCTAATAAGTTATAATAGAACGAGGTGGGGCGCATGATAGAAAAAGCGGCGGTTGCAGCATCGCGTATGATGGCCTCCACTTCGTGGTATACCTGAATGATGCCATTACCCTGGTCCAGATGCGCGCCGATACTGCTCAGCAGCACTACCCGCTTAACACCTGCATGGCTGATGGCCTGCGCATAGCTTCGGGCTACCTGGCGCGTGTAGCCCGGCAGGTCGAGATCCTGGTTAAAATAGTTGGTTGGCGGTATCATGCAATACACCGCGTCTGCGTCGCGGAAGGCAGCAGAAAGAAATTCGGGATCGGTGACCGACCCAATGGCTGCCTTTGCGCCCAAAGCCTCAATCGCGGGCTGTTGAGCCTCACGGCTGCTGATTACAGTCACCGCATGGCCCTTTTGGATCAATTTCTCTGTTAATGGTTTACTGATGTGCCCTAATGAGCCTGTTACAATGATCTTCATAGTTTTTGGTTTTGATGATACAAAGATGTACCGATTCAAGAATTTCCACTTAGCCTAATCTTGCATCATTGTAGCCGATTCGTGTCGCGGGGCATATTTTGTTCAGTTCAAAGATGATTTGAATTGAGCCGGGGATAACTGAGTTTTGATCTTGAACAAACGGCTGAACGATTGAGGATGTTCAAAACCTAATTGATAGGCTACTTCGCTTATGCTCAATGTAGTTGTCGCAAGCAATTCTTTCGATTTCTCGATGATACATTCATGGATGTGTTGTTGCGCGCTAAGTCCGGTAAGGGAGCGCAACATATCGCTCAGATAGTTAGGCGTATAATTTAATTGTTCGGCCAGGTGCTGCACTGTGGGTAAACCCTTGTTTGCAGATTCGTTGTTTTGAATATAACTGTTTAGTGCGGCCTCGAACTGCTGTAGCAAATCGCTCGTTGCTGCCTGCCTGGTCAGAAACTGGCGCTTGTAAAAACGTCTGGCGTAGGTTAACAAGAGCTCTATTTGGGCAATTACCAATTCCTGGCTGAAATCGTCTATGCGGCTGTTCAGCTCCTCTTCAATGATCTTAAAAATGGCTGTAACTGTTTTTCTTTCCTGTTCAGAAAGGTGAAGTGCTTCGTTTGATGAATATGAAAAAAAGCCATACTGCCTTACCTTGGCAGCAAGCGGATAACCCTGTAGAAAATCCTGGTGAAAGATCAGGGAATAGCCCTCATTTCCTTTGTACATGGATGTGCTGCCAACCACCTGGTTAGGCGCGGTGAACACCATGCTTCCTTCGTCAAAATCGTAATAGCCCTGGCCATACCTGAATTTACCACCCAGTTTTTCAATAAAGGATATTTTATATAACGAGGTAACATAGCTTACAGGTAAGCGGCTTAGATTGATCCGTTCATCGCGTGTATCAAAAAGGGTGATCAATGGATGCGTCGGTCCGGGCAGATCCAGCATACGGTGAACTTTTCTGATCGATTCTATTTTAGGGATCTTAGGCTTTTCCATTTTCATTATTAAAAGTAATAAATATGACCGGCACCTGTTTCAGCTGCCGGTCATTTGGACAATTAGTCTTCAGGATAAGTGCATTACCAGGGTAATTTGCCTTCGGGGCCGGTAAAGCCGCCTGTCGGCCCGTCCGTTTCCAGGGCAACGCGCACCGGCTTGCGTGAGCCTACCTCAAGGCTGTCGGTACCTTGAAAGTTATTGAGGGCTGTAGCGGTGTAGCCCGGACTGGTCGCGTTCACTTTGATGCCTTCTTTTTCCAACTCTAAGGCAAAGGCCAGCGTAACAGCGTTGAGGGCTGTTTTAGATGCTGCGTAGACGATACCGAAGTGTTCACGTGCCCAGCACTCCGGATCTGAGATCCAGGTCAACGAGCCCAGGCCGCTGGATACATTAACTATGCGTGCTGCCGATGATCTTCGTAAAAGCGGCAATGCTGCCTGGGTAACAGCGATCACACCAAATACATTGGTTTCCCAAACAGTGCGTACTTCATCCAGCGATACATTTACGGCACGGCCGGTAGCCATTAGTTCCTCCGGGTTCTTAGGAGCGTTTCCACCGTGAGAAATACCTGCATTGTTCACCAACAGGTCGAGACGGTCATATTCGCCGGTTATTTTTGCAATGGCTGCATGAATACTTTCCTGGTCTTTAACGTCCAACTGCACGGCTTTTGCATTATCTCCTATTGCGGCTGCTGCCTTTTCACCATTCTCTAATTTACGGGATCCCAGGTAAACTATGTAGCCATTAGCCGCAAGCGCTTTGGCTATCTCATTACCGACACCCTGATTAGCGCCGGTAACCAGCGCGATGAGTTGATTATTATTTTGATTTTCCATACGATCAATGATTTTATTATTACAAAGTTCATGATCGCGGTTTGTGCAGTTTTAACCAAATCAAGGATATTCATAACCTAATCATCGCCAATCCAAAATTTAGGCCTCCAATAATCTATGGGCTTCGCTTAATGATCTTATGTTCAGTAAGTTCGTATTTGTCTCCGGCGCATTCCGGGCAGAATTCAAAAAATAGGGCAGGAGCGCTTGAACTGAACTCTACATGCATCTCTCATAATTTCAGCCTCACCGCGATCGTCGGGTACGCTTGCAACCTGTCGCTGGCGTCCAGAACATGGTAATATAAATTGATTTTCGACCCGATGGCGACGGCTTTTCTGAGCTTATACCAAACCTGTGGTTCTGCAAAAAAGGAAATTTGTTTGCTGCGCAATCCCGAAGTAAGTTCATCGCCATGATTACGGTTTTGCGACCACAGGGAAAGGTCACCGGAAAACTCAGCCCTGTAATGAAACAGCCCCTGCCAGAAATAGAAAGAATAAGAAAGATCCCGGCTTGGTTTTTGATAAGCGGCATATTTCAGATCCAGCTCACTGCTTACAAAGGCGGACCCCAGCTTAAACGGGTAGTTGATGCCAATGGAATACTTATTAACAATATAGTAGCTGTACTGAGGTGGGGCAGTTACTCCCAATCCGCCTTCATATTGTACGTTGACATATAACTTAGGTTTCCACAAACGGAGCTGCTGGAAGACCTGCATGTAGACCTGGCTGATATTGGACTGGCTGCCTCCCAGATCCGCCTGTGTCTTGAGTAGAAAAGGGCCCAGGGTTTTAGGGATTTTACCCGTATCAGCATTTCTGAAATATTCAAAATAAAGCGTGGGGTAATCTTTAGCCGAATGTTTCGGGTCGATCGTGTGCCGGAGGTCGTAATGGAGCTGCAGGGATTGGGCACAGGCCTTAGCATTGATGAAGATGAAGGATAACACAAGAAATAGTTTCATAATGGACGGGTAAGAAAGTGCGGGATTGCACATCACAAAGCTGGGCCTTAAGGAAAAAATAGCGCGGTAATGGCGCGGTAATATGACGGAATTGTATATTTAACGGCAAAAATGGTTTCTAAAGGATGGAAGGAACAGATGATATTATTTTCCGGCAGCTCTATCGTGAGGCTTACAGCCTGTGCTTTAAGAAGTCCTTGCAAAAAACGGTGTCGGAAACGGAAAGCAAACTTTTCTATAACGAGATCCTGGAGCAAACCGGCCTGACCGTAGGCTGGCGCAGCCTTAAAAATTATTCATTTTATGTACTTGGTGAAAACAGTGACCGGCAGGAGAACCCGTCGGTAGCCACGCTGGATACGCTTGCGCGTTACGTATTGAAAGCGCCTTTTACCACTGAACTTGTCCGTAAGCAGAATGAAGCGCACCATCCGTACTGGTATTTATACCGAGCAAGGTCGTTGGAAAATACCATTCCTACCATAACGCAGAAAAAGCAGCCAAATGCAAAATGGATAGTAGCTATAGCCTTCATACTGCTCCTGACAGGAACGGCGATAACCCTCTGGCTTAATTGGCACGGGCCGGATACTTTTACAGAAAACTTTGAGAACGAGGATATGACAAGAAGTGGCTGGCAGCTTCAAAATATAAACCCAGATTACTGGAACAAGCGTAAAATAAATCCACATGCATTGACCCTATATACTTTGCCGGGTGACAACTGGCCGGATAGTGCCGCATCTCCAGCCATCCAAAATCTGTTGATCAGGCGCCTGCCGCAGGATTGTTTTCAACTCGAGCTTCAAATGGAGAATTTTATCCCGTCAGGAGAGTGGCAACAGGCCGGTGTGTTGTTGCTGGCAGACAGCAGCCTGAACAGTGCCTCCATACGCATGTCGCTGGCCTTTAACGATTTTTTTGGCGGCAATGACCTGCCTAAGGAGATCATCGTTCAAGCGATATCCTCACTGGGCAACGGCGCGAAACCGGAGGAGTTCATCCATTACAAAGTGCTGGCACCTGACAGCGCGGCGAAAAAACCAATCTTGTTCGGGAACCTGAAGCACACCGCCTTACGTATCGAAAAGAAAGGCAAAGCTTACCGTTTTCTTTACGCCGGCGGATTTACCGAAGAGGAAGCTTTTAAAGAGCTGGCTGTAAAGAACCACGACATCGTACCGCGCTATGTGGCCATATTTGCGCTGAAAGGTAGGGTCAACCATACGCAGATTGTACCGGTTAGCATTAAAAAGTTCATGCTGCAATCCATACCCTGCCAATGATATGCCCGAAACAGGGAAAGCGTTTTAGGCATTTTGTAACATGAAATTGTCTTACGTTTAATCCGGCCTTGCTTTATTAACTGTCTTCTGGAATCCATACCAATCTGTATTTAAAACAACCAACCCAAAAATATCGCTTACATCAAGGACGAATTCTTTCCAAAAAAGGTTTATCAGAACCACAAGGAGGCAAAGAAAAGTATCGCAGTGATCATAGGCCATTACAACGAGCGGCGCCCTCATGCAAGCTTGAATTTCCATACGCCGGACCAAGCAAATGGCATGTCTGGTGAAATTCAAAAGCGTTGGAAAGGATATTCGAGTGTCGAAGCCCGATCCACGGTTTGCGCGCTTGCTGCTTGAGCAATTTGGCGGCGCAAATGGCGAGCTCAAGGCTGCTATGCAGTACTTTACACAGGCATTTTCCTGTAAACAGCCTTACCCGGATAAGTATGATTTGCTGATGGATATCAGCATTGAAGAATTCAGCCACCTCGAGATTGTTGGGGCTACTATTCAAATGTTGCTGAGCGGTGTAAGCGGCGACCTCAAAGCTTCGGCAGATGAATCGGAAATTATGCAAACCATGAATGGTAAAGCAGCTAAGGAAAGCTTCATGCACGAGGCCATGTTCAATCCACAGTTTGCTGTGCTTAGTGGCGGGGGGCCAACCTTAACAGATAGCAACGGTAACCCATGGACAGCTGCCTATGTAACCGCAAATGGCGATTTGACTGTCGATCTCCGTTCAAATATCGCTGCCGAATCGCGCGCCAAAATTGTTTATGAATACCTGATGTCGTTTACGGATGATCCTTATGTAAAAGAAACACTTCGTTTTCTCATGACCCGCGAAGTGGCTCACTATCAGCAATTCGAAGCTGCGCTGAATAGTATACAGCCAAACTTCCCGCCGGGCGTGTTACAAAGTGATCCCAGATATAGTAACCTATACTTCAACATGTCTGACGGAGTCGAAATAAAAGGTGCCTGGAATGAAGGACAAAGCACACAGTTACGAGAAGAATGGCAATATGTGGCCGAACCGTTGGAGAAGGTGAAGAAAAGCAATGGCCTCACCGAATGTGAGCCTGAAGGTACCGAAAGAACAGAGAAAGAGGTATTGCAGGCCGATAAAGCCCTGGCGAAAGAACGGAGCGAGGAAATCAAACAAGCTACGCCGTTAAAAGCCATTCAATGGAGTACTTACGGTGAATAATTTGAGGTGATAGGTTGATTGTTGAGGCTGGTTTCCGTATGGGGCCGGCCTTTTATATCCGTTATTCATGCCAATTGTTCAACCAATTATGCGGCTTTAATACAATTCAACTTTAGAGTTTCCTCCTTACATAAACACATCATTTACAATGTTAACAAACAACGTACTTATGAACGATAATCTAACAGAAAACGGCAATCAGCCCTTAACAACACAAGGCGATACCGATAACAAGGCAGACCAATTAGGAGGAACAACCAACCTCCCGCCCGAACAGTTAAAAAAGGAAGGCGGTATATCAAGCAGTGACGAAGACAACCCTTACAATATCAGCGATCCCGACGATCTTCACGAAATACGGGTAGGGGATGATATCGGTGAGCCGGATCCCGAAGGTTTTCAACCTAATCAAGATAATGATGGCGCTGCAGAATCGCAGTCGGCTGGTTTACAGGATGCCCAGCAAATTATCGACGGCGCCCGCAACGAAGACCAGCTTGACAGACTGAAAGAAAATGCAGAACAAAGAGAAGATGAAGACGATGAAAATCTTTAAGGTTACATTTAGCACAACAAGGCAAGTCATTAATCAGTACTTGCCTTGTTGATTGTTTGCTCAATGTGTTTATATAAATTCCGCTTTCATCTCAATGCCACTACAGTTTATGCCAGTATGAACCATATGCGCTCAGGTTGATGTTTTGTCCATTGTAAATGAAGTGTTGTTTGCTAGGGCTAAAATTATGGACTATTAATGAGCGTTTCCATGGTCGTCATATAACAGCGCCAGCATTTCATCCGGAAACTTTAATAATTCAAATTTACCATAATCAATTTCCGAAATTGATGAAAATAGGAGCGCCTCGTCGGCTTGATCGACTGCGAATATTAAATCCGTATTTGCGGATAAGATTGCGGTCGTGGTCCAATTAGAAAAATGATCAAAGAAATTCCCAAGCAATCTTCTCAGCAACTTTTAAGAATGTCGGTTTGCAAACTGCGGTTAATTTAACGCGATTGTGGAAACTACTTAAAATGCGTCGTATTAATCACAATTCGAACGTTTTCGTCTAAAAGCGCCAATCCAAAATAACCGGATGCTGTTTATCCCTTATGATGTCACAAGCCTCATTGAAAAATAAAATGATCGCTGATTTTGCTTTCAGCTGCGCTGATAGTTGCCAATGTTTTATTTATTCAAAAACAAGTAGTTGAACAAATAATGGAAAAGAAGATTGCTGATTGCGCTAAAGTACTGGCTCAAAAAAAATTGAACATCGCTTTCGTTGAAAGTGCGACAGCGGGCTGGCTGTGTTCAGAATTTGCGTTGACCGAACAATCCGGGCAAATACTGAAAGGTGGCATCACCTGTTATGACGCTTCGCTGAAGGAAAGCTTACTGGGTGTACGGCATGAGTTGATCGCTGCGTTTACACCTGAATCGCAGGAAGTGACTGATGAGCTCGCGCGCTGCTTGGGCAATCTGATTCCCGCCGATATCTATGTGGCCGTAACCGGCCTGACCACTCCGGGAGGCAGTGAAACGCGACAAAAGCCGGTAGGGACAATGTTCGTCTCAGTCCTGTACAATCAGCAAATTTTCCGGCTACGAAAAGTTTTCACCGGTGATTGCGAAACGATCATCATAAAGACTATTGCCGCCACAGCTGAACTCATAATGAACACAGAATAATCAAATCATTTACTTCAAAATCATAAAAAAAATGCCTACAAAAAACACCAAAAGTACGGCCGCATCAGCTGCAAGCCGTACACCGGAAGCCGAAAGCGCTTTGAAAGAATTATTCATTGACGAATTAAAAGACATTTATTGGGCAGAAAAGCATCTTGCGTCGGCCTTACCCAAACTTCTTAAAGGCGCGACATCGGAAGATCTCAAGCAAACCCTTACAAATCATTTGGAAGAAACCAAAAACCACGTGGCCCGCTTGGAAAACGTCTTCGAATCATTAGGAGGAAAAGCCTCTGCCAAAAAGTGCCTGGCCATGGAGGGTTTGTTGAACGAAGCAACAGAACTGTTATCTGATACCGATAAGGGCACGGAGGTCCGTGACGTGGCGATCATCTCTGCAGCGCAGAAAGTAGAGCACTATGAAATTGCTTCATACGGAACTTTACGCACTCTTGCAGGTACTTTAGGGTTCAGCGAAGCACAAAGCCTGTTAGATGAAACGTTGGCCGAAGAGAAAAACGCCGATCAGTTATTGACCCAGGTTGCGGAAAACTATGTAAATGAGGCGGCAGCCTCAGAAAGCGAATAGTCATTTGGACGGGGCAGGAAGGCTGCCCCGTCTATTATATACGGGACTCGCTATATTAGGCGATAGGTTTCAATTCAAAAAATATTGCGGCCGCCGATCTTGCCGTATCCGAGATATCATATCATACCTGTTTCGTTATCGAAGCCTACTTTCAAGGTTTTTACGCTCGTTTGAAATACTCGCCCATATCAGAAATTCTCCACGTTACTACCTTGATTCTGTTTTTTGGAAATTTAAAAGCTGTTGTTAACTAAAGGAATGACTTTTTCGCCGATTAACTCGATGCTTTTCATGAGTTGCTTATGTGTTAATTCAGCATTATCCATTTGAAACGTGACCCTTGATAACCCGCCCAACGCTTCGCTATGCCTAAGTATTTTTTCGGCTGTTTGTTCGGGGTTGCCAACTATGATTGCACCTTCCGGGCCGGCTACCGAATTAAAAGATGCCCTGGTTATAGGTGCCCAGCCCCTTTCTTTCCCCAGTGCTGTGAAAACTTTTGCATAACCGGGAAAATAATCATCTGTCGCTTCCTGACTGGTTTTTGAAACGTAACCTAATGAATGCAGGGCTACTTTTAAATGCTCAGGCTTATAACCGGCCTGTTCGCCTGCCATCTTATACAGATCGATCAATGGACGGAATCGTTTCGTGTCGCCACCGATGATTGATACCATTAACGGAAGGCCAAGTTGCCCCGCCCGTATAAAAGACCCAGGTGTGCCCCCAACACCAAGCCATACGGGTAACTTATCCTGCAAGGGGCGCGGATATACGCTTTGATTTTCAAGCGCAGCCCTGAATTTCCCTGACCATGTTACCTTTTCATATCTGATTATCTGGAGTAACAGATCGAGTTTCTCTGCAAAAAGCGCATCGTAATCTTCCAGCCGGTAACCGAAAAGTGGAAATGCTTCGACCGAAGATCCCCGGCCTGCAACAATTTCAGCGCGCCCGTCCGAGAGCAGATCAAGCGTTGAAAAGGCCTGGAATACCCGTACCGGATCGGCTGCGCTCAATACGGTTACAGCGCTCATTAGCCTGATATTTTTGGTTTTTGCCGCTGCCGCCGCCAGGATCAGCGTATTGGCCGAATCCAGGTATTCCTTACGATGGTGTTCGCCTATGCCGAATACAGCGAGGTCGGCCTGATCGGCCAATACCATCCTTTCCAGCAGTTCACTCAAAACTTTAGCAGGAGATGATTGGTAAGATGCCACCGCCGCGAAGCTGTCAATTCCTATTTCCATAACTTACAGATTATTGTACATTGATTCTATTTCAAAACTTCAGGATCATTTGATGATGATCCTGAAGTTTTTGTCAAGGTAAAGCATGATTGGCGTGGTTACCGACACGTAAAGCGCGTTGAAATAATGGCTGTACTCATGGCGCGACATATGTGCCGTAAATGCGCCAATGGCAAACGGGAATAAAAGCAGCATGCCCAGGTTTCTGAATTCCGGTTTGTACAAACCAAAAAGAACAATAAGCCAGCCTCCCAGTTCGCCATAACCGATAAGGGTGGTCCATATATAATTAAAGCCAAGGAAGTTCATGCCGTCCATCATTGTTTTGGTATGAAAAACTTTTTCGAGTGAGGCGTAACCAAATACATAAATATAATAAGTGATTAAAAGCCAGTAAGCTACTTTTTTGAAGGTTTCCATGATATTAAATTTTAATGGTTGTTAAATTTATTTTGAATTAGAGTTTGTGTTGATATGATCTTAAGCGTTTAAACCGCCATCTACCGTAATGAATGATCCGGTAATGAAGCGGCTTTCTTCTCCGGCCAAAAACGCTACCGTGTTGGCAATATCTTCGGGGCTGCCGTATTCGCCAATTGCTATCCGGGCTTTTCTCAATTCGGCTCGTTCTGTACCGTCGGGGTTCATATCCGTGTTGGTAGGTCCCGGCTGCACGAGGTTCACGGTAATTTTGCGGGGACCAAGATCGCGTGCAAGCCCGCGGGTAAAACCCTGCAAGGCAGATTTACTCATGGTGTACAGGGTGGTTTGCGGACCAATCGCATTTTCGGCCATATTGCTCCCTATCGAAATAATACGGCCTCCCTGCGGCATATATTTAACTGCTTCCTGCGAGCCCATGAACACGGCTCTTACATGGATATCCATGGTCGATTCATAATCCTGGAGCGTATAATCTTCAAAGGGCTTTCCGATATAAATTCCGGCGTTGTTGACCAGAATATCTACACGGCCGTATTCCTGAGCTGCGTACGCGATAACTTTTTGCAAATCGGCCTTATTTGCACTATCGGCCACTAATGGGATCGCTAAACCGCCCTTATTTTTAATCTCAGCGGCCAGTTCCTGTGCCTTTGCCACCGAGTTGTGGTAAGTGAACACTACGGTGGCTCCTTCGGCGGCGAGCTTACGGGTGATGGCAGCACCAATTCCGCGGGTGCCGCCGGTAACTATTGCTATTTTATTTGCTAACTTTTTCATTTTTTTTGATTTGATGAACAAAATTAGGGTGTAAATAATAAATTTGCATGTACTGATAAAATTGTTAAGTACTAACAAAAAAGTAAGAAATGAGAAAATTCACATCTACGAACGCTTTTAATGAAAAGCTTATTAACGATAGTTGTGGCATGGGTAGGGCCTTAAACATTGTTGGAGGCCGTTGGAAACCCGCCATATTATACAAGCTTCATAATGGTACCATGCGTTATGGTGAGTTAAGAAAATCTATCGAGGGCATTTCCGAGCGAATGCTGGTAGCCCAATTGCGTGAACTGGAACAAGACCAGGTAATTGAGCGCATCGTATACCCGGAGGTGCCGCCGCGCGTGGAGTACCGAATGACCGAGTTAGGGAAAACTATGGGTCCCATGCTTGAAGCGATGTCTGAATGGGGAGATATCCACCGCGCAAACGTTGCCGATAAATATGGCAATCCGGGAGATGGAGAGAAGTAATAATTTGCCCGTGCAGGGTGAAGGCGCCTACCCGACAGCGTTAAGTTATGTGACATGTTAGCTATAGAGGTATAGTTGCGCTTGTAATTTAACCAAGCGTCAAACGGTGATAAAATGGTTAACTGTTTAAAGAAATGCAGCGGAAATAAATCAAAAACTTCCGGTTGTAATTTCGGTCATTTTGCTCCTGATGGTTTTTGCACGAACCGTATTGAAAAATTCGGGCGTAAAACCGAGGTAGCTTGCTATATGCTTCTGGGGAATCCTCCGGTCAAGTTCCGGGTACCTGTGCCTGAAATAGTTATACCTTTCGCAGCCACTCAGCGATAAAAGCTGGATCTGTTTTAAATGGATGGTAGCAAGCGAATTTTGATAGGAGATCCGGAAAAAACGCTCAAGCGCTGGGATCTCTTTCAACAACGATTCAAGCGCTATGTTGGAAATATGTACCAGTTCACAATCTTCGAGCGCTATGATGTTGCATAGTGCCGGGGTATTAAATGTTCGGCTGTATATATCAGAGATCCAGAACCCCTCAATCGCGAAATAAGTATTATGCTCCATTCCCTTTTTATCAAGATAGTACGTACGCAAGCAGCCCTTGTTTACAAAATATTCATGCCTGGCGTCTTCACCCGCCCGTACCAAAAATTCTCTACGTTTCAGTTTTTTGATGCTCAACAACGAGCATAGTTTTTGTTCTTCCTGTTCGGTAAGTTTGGTATGACGGCGGATGGTTGATAAAAAGCGGTTGAAATCCATAAGTTCAATAAGGTAGAAGTCTCAAATTTCATTACTTTATGGATAAAATAAAATTAAGTTACCTTAAGTTTTTTGTTCTTACGCTGGTGCGTTGTTCCCGGTTATAATCCCAAAAGTGATACCTGTAAATATCACATTTGGGACTAACTCACAGACAAAACTAAATAGCTCAGGCAACAGGATGGCCGCTTATAAACAGCAAATGCGAATCTGATCCCGCTTTAAATACAATCTCCGACTGATCATCTGCGCTTCCGAATGCTAAAGTATCATTCGTATTCATCAGGCTTTTCCCTGCGGATGTTTCTATCTCCATACCACCGGACAACAGGTAAACGGTGCCGTTCCAGTTAGATGGCAGCAAGTGTTTAAAGTTCTTTCCTGCTTCTATCTTAATATCCAGAAAAGTAATGTCTTCGGGTGTTTTTATTGGGTTTATCAATCCGTTTGTTGAACCCATAACAACTTTAACTTTTATGCCACCGGCTTCTGAAACCGGCATTTTCTCAACCGGGATCAGTATGCTTTTCGGCGGTAGGTTCCGGGTTTCGGCAGGGATCTCCAAAAACAGTTGTAAGCCATGGATTTTCGCATTGGGTTCTTCCGGAAACTCGTGATGGGTCACGCCGCTACCTGCCCAGGTCCAGAGCAGGCTGCCTGTGGATATGGTAAGGTCTTCACCCATAGAATCCTGGTTATGGTAAGGAGCCGAGTCATCAAAAAGATAGCTCACAGCCGACATGTGGCGGTGTTGGTGAGGACCGAAAACGTCGCTGCTTAAGCGAAAATGGTCAAAGCCCATAATGGGGCTGGATAAGCCGGCGTAATCATTCCTGTTTGCCCTGAATGCCGAAAATGACGCGTTACCGGTTTGGGCAAGTTTAACAATCCTTGATTGTTTTAACTCAGATGTCATAATCATATTATTTGTTTTTATTAGTGAACAAAGTGTCTATGCCCGCTTTCCCGCTGCCTGCCACCAGTAATGACACCAGCATACTCAGCATCAGTATATGGTATTCAAACCCTTCTCCTTTTAATAAACCGTACCAGTTCATGAAAAAGCCTATGTGTATGTGTACCATCAAAATCATCCCCATCACGAGGCAAATACAGGCGAAAGCGAATAACCTTGTAAACAAGCCTGCCAGGATGAAGACGCTGCCAAAAAATTCAAGAAAAATTACCAGGAAGCCGATTAGCGGCGGCAAACCCAGCGATGAAAAATAGTTCATAGATCCAGTGTAGCCAGATCCTTGGAACCAGCCGGTAAATAATTGCGCCCCATGCGGGAACATCACGATAAAAAACGCGATCCGTAAAACGAGCGGAACAGCTGAACCTACATCCGTAGCCGTAATTTTTTCGATTAAGGTTTTCATATATTTTAATATTATTATCAAACAAAACTATTGCGGTGATGGCTATCTGTTATTAAGAAATCTTAAGAAATAATGCGTATCTTTCATGACTAAAATAAATCATATATTGTTCTGGTAATCAATACGTTTTCCTCAAATAGAAGCAGTAGTAGCCTGGCTATCCCATACTTGATTGCTATCAAATTTTTCATATTCAGAAGTGTAGGTTTGCGCTTATGCCCGTATACCATATATCATGGCCTGCTGCCGGTACGGCTTTTAAAAAAGCTCCTCTTTTATAATAGGTGGCGATACCTGTTATACTAAGCCTGTTGCTGTGCTGGTAGGCCGTAACGAGGTCATACATCTGGCCTATGGATCGTTTGGAGTTAGAAGCCGGAATAAAGGAGATTCCACCGGGGTTATAGATGCCATCGCCCGTTGATTGCCGCCACAACCTGTAATAGCCCCCGGTGATATGGATTTTTGTAAAGGGCTGTATGCCGCTTTTAAGGTGGATCAGAAACAGGTTCGATGCGCCCGCGTTATCAATAAAACCGTAATAAATGGCTTTGGGATAAATGGGGTTGAATGTTTGCAGGTCAGGATCGGCAGCGTTTTTATCACCGCTCGACATGGCCGACTGTAGCGAAACGTCGGGTTTTATCCGCCCCGTAAATTGATGTGTTATGGTTTGGGTCACTTTCCAGGCCAGGATACTTCCGCTGCCAAATGTGCCCAACTGAAGATCGGCCTCGGTATAGGCCGACCAACCCTTTTTGGCAAATGTAAGCCCTGTTCCTATGGTATGCCGTTTATCAGTACCGGCACCCTGGGTAAATACGGCGTTTTGCCGGTTAGTGTGGATATAAAACACATCGGCCTTATTGAGCCAGCCCTGCTGAAAATTTTGTGTAAACCATGCGCCCACTATCTTTTGAGAAGCGTCTATCTGATCGTCAAAAAAACCGGGATTGGTTTTCATCAGCTCCATCGCGAAAACATCCAGCTTGCTGTCGCCTTTTACCATTATAAATTTGGCTCCGGCAAATGAACGGTGAACGTTAGCGTCGCGGATATCTAATAAACTTCCCACTCCGTAATGAAGCGCCTGTTCGCCAACCCGGAGTTTCAATATGGTGTTGTTTGGCGTTCTGGCGGTGTACTCGGCAAACAGTTGGGTAAAGGCCAGCTTATTTAGATCCTGGATGGGGCGCGGGCCGCCATTGCGGCCGCTTAGGGAGCTCGATTCTATTTCGCCGAAAAACCTGACATGCTTGTTGTACCGGAAATCCGTATGCAGCAAAACGCGGTGTAAAAAATAGCCGTTATCATCCTGCGGACCAATTCCCCACAAATAGTTGCTGAAACGGTCGTAACCTTCGCGCAGCGAGCCGCCTATGCTGATAAATCCTTTGTTATGGCGTATTGGCAGGTGCCCTATATGGGAAAAAAAATCCTGGGGCGGATCAGTGCTTTTATGAGCCGGCCAATATTCTTCGGCCGCGTCGGGCAGGTAGCCTGTTTTTACAGAATCCCTCGACTGGCAAAAAGCATCGTGACAAAACCAGGGGGCGAAAATAATTGAGGCCGCTAAATACTTGCTGAAGCCCCAGGGGAGTAGTTTCTTCTTCATGTACGATTGCTGTTGGTTTGCTCAGCAAAACTCCGTTTTAGCGCAAAGCCGGGAATTAAGATTTCTTAAGTTTTTAAAATCACGGGTAATGTGCTTGAAAAAATATTGCGCCTATTTGATTGGACGGGCGCTAAAAAGCTTTTTAACCCATGATTAAAACATAAGATATCTTAATTTTTTTGACTGCCCTAAACCTCAACTTTGTAGTGTTGAAAGTAATTAACAAGCAAAAACAAACACTAAAATTCATTCTGACATGAACACACAACCTTCAAAACTGACTGCAGACAATTCACTGGTTATCCTGATCGACCACCAGCCTGGCTTATTGATGAACTGCAAAAACATTGAGCCGTTAACTATTAAAAATAATGTTGTTGCTTTCGCAAACGCGTTAAAAGTGTTGAATGTACCAACCATCTTAACCAAACAAAGCCTCGGCGGTTTCGGGCCGATCACCAAAGACCTGGCCGACGCGCTACCCGATGTTGAACATGTAGACAGAACCATTATTGATGTATGGCAGGAACCTCGGATCCGTAAAATGATTGAAGATTCGGGCAAAACCCACATTGTGCTTGGCGGTATCACTTTAGAGGTTTGCGCCATGTTCCCTTCGCTTTCACTTCGCGAGGCCGGCTACCAGGTTTATACCGTAATGGATATTTCGGGTAGCCAGGGAGATGATATTGCAGACTGGGCAGAGTCAAGATTGGTACAGGCAGGTGCCATCCCTGTTAGTTTTACCGCCGTGTTAATGGAGATGCTGGCCGATAATTCGCGCCCGGAAGCAGCCGGTGTTTACGGAGCGCTTAGCGCAAGCTGGGGCCTGCCTGTTTTCCTGGCTGAATACAATAAATAAATGTTTCGCGCGATGCGATGCTAATTGCCGATACACGCTGCCATCTGCCTTTTATTTACCTATAAATTAAAAAGGCGTGTATCCTGAAACCGCTTCATAGTAATTCATGAAGCGGTTTCCTTCCTTCACTCCCTCATCATCTCATAAATTACTGCTATGGATCTAAAACGATATAATGATAGTCCGGTGCGGACAAGAATTTCATTTCACGTTATTATTGAGCGCCTAAAAAAAGTTGCTGAAGAGGGGGCTGGCTTCCGTTCGGAAAGGGCCCGGCAGGTGTTAACACGCGTTGCCCCGCATAATGTATTATATCACGGCACCACAGATCCTG
The DNA here is from genome assembly GCF_003351025.1 of Mucilaginibacter endophyticus. Lineage (GTDB taxonomy): Bacteria > Bacteroidota > Bacteroidia > Sphingobacteriales > Sphingobacteriaceae > Mucilaginibacter > Mucilaginibacter endophyticus. Next base: position 92,305 of record NZ_QPCG01000011.1, read on the forward strand.
ATATACTCATTGAACACGAGGACCTTATAGCCGAGATATTAGCCGATATTTTTCCTGCCATGTTGAGTGATAACGAAATAAAAGGGATTACTGTCCCTTTTCAAAATATCCTGCTGAACCCAACCAACCGGCTGCAACGGATTTTGCAGGAGGCCGGGTCTGATTTCAACCTTGCCATAAGAGGGTATAACCATCACCAGTTTTATGTGAACACCTGTTGTCTTATTCTGAACACCCATTACGGTGCCAACTTCAATTTCAACAGGTCGCTGTTTTATGATATCCCCAACGCGCAGGGCATTATGAAGCATTATCGTATTTTATACAATACCGACTTTATGGAGCTTTCGCCCACTGATAAAGCTGTAGACATAACGTCACGTGATATCGAAATTTTAAGAGATAATTTCGACAACCTGGAACTTTGGAAAAAATATTTTCCTGAAGATAGCTGGAATTACAAAGGTTTTGCTATCGTGAACCTTTTTGACGCCACCCTGGAGAACGCGGTATCGGCGCTGAAAGGAACTTTGCTTGGCAGCGGCTATGGCACAGATCTCCAATGCCGGATGTTGCAGGTATTTCGTTCCGTTTACAGAATCCCTGACCTTGATATCGGTTTCGCATCGTTTGATAAAGCTGAAAATAAATTCAGTTTCAATACGTTCAGTCCCGGGTTTAAAAGTTATCTCTTAAAGGATGAAAAGGAAGAAGAATGTATCGTGTTGCTTAAACTTGTACAACAGCAAAAGTACGTAGCCATATCAAATATTGCCCAACTGCTTTACGAAGAGCCGGGCAATGGAATGTTACGCCGCCTGGCCGACCAGGGTATTCAGAGCATCATTTTATCGCCGGTGGTAAAAAACGGGCACCAGTTAGGCATCATTGAGCTTGTTTCATCAAAAACCGGCGAGCTTAACAGCATCAATGCCAATCAGCTTGAGATAATGATGCCTTATATAACTGATGCATTTGAACGCCAATATAACTTTATGCAAAGCCAGATCCAGGCACTTATTCAAAACGAATACACCACCATACATCCAAGCGTTTGCTGGAAGTTTCGAAAAGAAGCTTTAAGGGCTTTACTGGCAAGGGCGGCACAAAGCGAGTACACCTTGAAATCGGTCAGATTTAGCGCAGTTACGCCACTTTACGGGCAAATTGATGTAAAAGGCTCATCCGATAAGCGCAACAGCAGCGTGCAGCTTGATCTGCTCGTGCAACTTATCGCGGTGGTCAGGCTTTTACATCACCTGCCCGCTGATTTATTGATGATTTCGATCTTAAAATCAGCACCCTGCAAAAAATGGCCGATGACGCGCGCTTGACGTTAAGGGCTGATACGGAACAGGCCGCGCAAAATTACCTTGAATCACAGATCCACCCGGTATTAATTAAGCACAAGGCCATTAACCCGGCGGCAATAAATAATTATTTTGTTCAGGCAGAGCGAGGAGGCGATTACCACCTTAACCGACGCATGTATGATGATACATTGACACTTATCAACCAAAAAATGGCTTCGGTGCTGGATCAGGCTCAGCTTGCTGCACAAAGCGTGTACCCGCATTATTATGAGCGTTACAAAACGGATGGCGTTGAACATAACATGTATATAGGCCAGTCAATATCCCCGGCAAAAAAATATGATATTAATATGCTTTACAACCTGCGGCTTTGGCAGTTGCAGGTGATGTGCCAAATGGAACTGGAATACCGGGTTTTAAAAGATAACCTCCCTTACCAGCTGGATGTGGCATCGCTTATATTGGCTTACAACCACCCAATGTCAATCCGTTTCAGGCTTGACGAAAAACGTTTTGATGTGGACGGAAGTTATAACGCCCGTTTTGAAGTGATTAAAAAGCGTATTGATAAGGCACGGATCAAAAACTCGGCGGAGCGCCTAACAAAGCCAGGCAAAATGACCATTGTTTATACCAATAGTGATGAAGAAGCGGAATACCTGCGCTATATTAACTTTTTGCAGAGCCGAAAGCTGTTTGAAGATGACCTGGAGATACTGGAAATTGAAGAACTTCAAGGGGTATCCGGTTTGAAAGCGATACGTGCAGGAATTAATTATGAAAATGATCCTGCGCATTTTAAATTTACCAGTTTCGATGACCTGGTTTGTGAAGAGCAGGTAATTGTGGGTTGACATTGTTATTAGACAACCCAGTCAAAAAAATCGACATAGCAAAGGCGCCTGATAAGCGCCTTATTTTTTTGCCGGTATAGGTGAAGGTATCATTGGCTCATAAAACAGGAAACATTTCCCTTTTTTCACATTTTAAAATTCGATAAAATGTATCCTTTTCTGTTGCTGCGCATCACCTTTGCATGAACGGTATTAAAAAACTCGGGCGTTAAACCTAAAAAGGTGGCAATGTGCTTTTGCGGTATGCGGTTGGCAACCTTGGGATAACGCTCCCTGAAGTAAATATAACGTTCTTCGGCGGTCATGCTCAGCATTTGCAAGTTACGGAGGTGCTGGTTTACCAGCGATTGCTGGTACGACATACGGAAGAAACGCTCCAGCGCCGGAACTTCTTCCATGAATTTTTCAAGTGCAAGGTGGTTTACCTGGATCAGCTCTGAGTCTTCGAGCGCTACAATATTACAATAGGTCGGTGCCATCTGAGTGCGGCTGTACAGATCTGAAATCCACCAGTCTTCAATGGCGAAATACAAATTATGCTCGGTGCCCTTCTGGTCAACAAAATATTCGCGCAAACAACCTTTGTTTACAAAATATTCATCGGTGCATACATCGCCCTCTCTTAAAAGAAATTCTTTCTTTTTGATCTTTTTTATGCTGAGCAGTAAGCAGAATGCTTCTTCCTGTTCAGGGGGCATCAGAACAAAGCGCCTGATGTTCCGCAAGATATTTTCATATAACATATCCATTCAATTACAATTAACAACTTACAAAAGTTGCTGCTTTAAATGGGATAAAAAGTAAGATATCTTAAGTTTTTTTAAAGGACGATCCAGGAATTTTGTGATATCAAAACAAATACCCATGATAAATCTGACAAAAGGACGAACTGAATTTCAATCTATTGGCAACACCTATCCCATTGCTGGTAACATCAGGCGGGAAGACCTGTTTATTGCAAATACTCCTTGCTCCTGGTTCTGGCCAGATGGTGCCGATACGGATAACATTGCTATCTATATTCACGGGGGGGCGTTTATTTTTGGTTCCGTCGCTTCGCATGCACCGATGGTAAGCTATATCGCCCGCGAACTGAACCGTAGAGTACTGGTGATCGATTATCGACTTGCTCCGGAACATCCGTTCCCGGCAGGCCTTACGGATTGCATTGAAGTTATCAAAGTGGTTTGCTCGCAAAATCCTGATGTTGGCTTCGGTATCATCGGCGATAGTGCCGGGGGCAACCTAAGTTTGGCCGTTAACCTCGTATTACAGCAAACAAACTGCCCGACGCCGCGATATACCATCGTAATTTCGCCATGGGCCGACCTTGAGTGTAAAAACGAGAGCTACATCCGGAATAAACTTACAGACACCATTCTTGAAAAGGCTTATTTAATGGAGGCCGCCAGGCTTTACACCTCTGAGCCGGATCTGTCAATACCACTTTTATCGCCTGTGAATGCCGATTTTAATGGATTGTCTCCGGTATTGATATTGGTTGGCACCTATGAAATACTTGAAGATGACGCGTTGAATCTGCACCGCCGGCTTACAGCTCACGGCGTGCAGGCTGAGTTGCAAAGCTTTGAGCAGCAATTGCATGTATGGCCTTTTATGAATATCGATACCGATGCATCCCGCGATGCTTTAAAAGCAATGGCAAAATTTGCCCTAAAACACAGCTAAAACATTTATCTACTTAAAAACAAATACGTAACAATTATGGAAAACAATTCAGCAATAGTATATGACGTGATTATTGTAGGCGGGGGATCTGCCGGAGCGGTAATGGCCAGTCGTTTATCTGAAGATCCGTCAAGGAAGGTTTTACTGCTTGAGGGAGGCAAGGCTTATGCCCCTGATGCTTACCCGGAGGTTATAGCCAAAGCAGATCATGTAACCGGCGATAAAGACCACGACTGGGGCTATATGGGCGATACCGGCATTGCCGGTCGTAAAATACACGCTTTTCGCGGCAAAGTGCTGGGCGGCAGCTCGGGCGTGAACGCGGCGGTGGCCATGCGTGCCCGCAAGGCTGATTTTGATAAATGGGTGAAACTGGGTTTGAATAACTGGGATTTTGAAAAGGTTCTGGAAACCTATAAGCTGATGGAAACTACAATGGATGGCGAAGATGTCATTCGCGGCCGAAGCGGTTTGTTCCCCATCCGCCAGGTACCTACAGAAGAGTTGACGCCGGCCCTTAAAGCGTTTGTTCTTGCCTCCGAACAGCAGGGATTTAATAAGGTTGCTGACTTCAACGGATATAAACAGGATGGGGTGAGCCCTTACCCGCTCAATGTGTTGAACGGCATACGGCAAAACACCGGCATGACCTACCTTAATGCTGAGGTACGTAAGCGCGCTAACCTTACCATCATAGGAGAGCAAACAGCCGACCGCGCGCTGATCGAAAAAAACAGGGTTTATGGTATCATAACGGCCGATGGAACTGAATACCTCGGCAAAGAAGTTATACTGAGCGCGGGCGCTTACGGCAGCCCTGCTATATTGATGCGTTCGGGCATAGGGCCTAAAAATGATCTTGAGGCTTTGGGCATCAAGGTTGTAAAAAACGCGCCTGTTGGCCAAAAGCTTTACGAGCACCCTTTTTACTATAATATTTATGAACTAAAAAAAGAGGCGAACGCCATGAGCCCAGCTGCAGGTGCCATTTTATGGACACGAAGCAGCAATGCGCCCGATGACGAATTGGACATTCACGTATCGGCAACCCATCTTTTTGATCCGTCGCTTACGGAGACAGGGGGCGCTATTGTTTTGGCCTGTGCCGTTACGACTCCTAAATCAAAGGGCTTTGTAAAACTACAGAGTTCGGACCCGCTGGTTGCCCCTGTTATCGAATTTAATATGTTTAAGGAAGCAGATGACCTGCACCGGATGATCGAAGCCGTTAAGATGTCAAGAGGTATCGGGCTTAACGCCGCGTTTGTGCCGGTAAAACAGCGGGAAATGACACCCGGTGAGCTGGTTAACGACGATGTAGAACTCACTAAGGCTATTTTAGAGCAGATTGACGGTTACCAGCATCCTACATCAACCGTTCCCATGGGCTTGGAAAGCGACCCGGAAGCCGTAGTTGATGGCTGGGGCAAGGTTTTCGGTATTGAAGGGTTGCGCGTTGTTGATGCTTCGATAATGCCTTACATTGTTTCTGCGCCGCCAAACGTAACAACGGTAATGATGGCAGAACATATCAGCAAAAACGTGTACTAAGTAAAAGTTTCCAGGTGGTCCCGCTTCAATGGGATAAATAGTACAAATGTGTAGGTCGTTTTTATCAGTTGGTTGATTGAAACGGCCTGCATGTTCTGCATTGGTTTAATCTATCTCCTAAAAACAAGAATATGCTTCAAGATCATCTGCTCGTTATATTAGCTTTGCTTTTTGTAACATCAATGCTGGCTTTGCTTAGCGAACGTGCAAGAATTTCGTACCCGATACTGCTTGTATTAGCAGGTTTGGCTATAAGTTTTATTCCGGGTGTGCCGCCTGTTAAGCTAAACCCGGACATCGTTTTCATGATCTTTATGCCGCCGCTGCTTTATTCGGCGGCCTGGTACACATCATGGTCGGCGTTCTGGAAATTGCGGCAGCCAATAGGGCAGTTGGCCTTCGGGCTCGTGGTCTTCACCGCGACGGCGGTAGCGTTTTTCGCACACTGGCTTATCCCTGATTTTTCACTGGCTCTTGGTTTCCTGCTGGGCGGGATAATATCACCACCCGATGCAGTGGCTGCTTCATCCGTTTTTCAGAACCTTAAGGTAACTAAACAGGTAACCACAATTTTGGAAGGTGAAAGTCTTATCAATGATGCTTCCAGCTTAATCGTATTCAGGTTTGCATTGGCGGCTTTATTTACCGGTAAGTTTGTGATTTGGGATGCAGCGGGTAGTTTTTTTTCGGTGGTTTTCTTCGGCGTGCTTGTAGGGCTGGCTATTGCACATGTTGTTTACGCTATTCACCGGTTTTTGCCAACAACTCCTGGCATCGACACAGCTTTGACCCTCATTTCACCATACCTGATGTATTTAACCGCTGAGCATTTCGATTCTTCAGGGGTACTTGCGGTGGTAGCAGGCGGTTTGTTCCTCTCCTTCCGCTCGTCGGATATTTTTTCGTATAATTCCAGACTGCAGGGCGATACAGTTTGGAACGTGCTGGTATTTCTATTAAATGGAGTTGTGTTTATCATGATCGGGCTTCAGCTGCCAGATATTATTAAGGGAATTGGAGGTTATTCGATACATAAATGCATTTACTTCGCGGTAGCCATCAGCCTGCTTACTATTGTGATTCGCATTATCTGGGTATTTCCGGCGGCTTATTTTCCCTTGTTAAGCAAAAGATTTTTAAAATCAGACAAAACAGATTTGAGCTGGAAAAACGTATTCGTTGTTGGCTGGAGTGGCATGCGTGGCGTGATGTCGTTGGCTTCGGCCCTGGCGGTACCGCTTACCCTGGCCGATGGGAGCGCGTTTCCGCACCGTAGCCTGGTACTTTTTATCATTTTTGTAGTGATCCTGTTCACCCTTATTTTGCAGGGCCTGAGCTTACCTTATATTTTAAAAGCAATGAAACTGCCGGTTAATGATGATGATAAATTGCAGGAAAAACAGATCACTTTTCAGTTGGCAACCGTAGTGTTAAATTATATGAATAACAATTGCAGGAAAGAACTTATCGAAACCCCTTTATTTCGCCGGGTTAAGGAAAGATATGAGCAAATAGCCGAAACAGCCAGCAATGAACTCAAAGAAGGTGAGCCAGACGGAACAACCGCAAAAAAAAGATGTGATATGTTGCTGGATATCATCGATGTTCGGCGAAAGGAGTTGGAACGCATGCAGCGCAGACGGGAATTTACTGATGAGTTGATTCGTATTAAACAAAAGGAGTTAGATATCGAAGAAGCCGGAGTCATGGGTGGCTGATAGCCTGTTCGTTTAATAATGATAATTGAAATGTGACAGTCACTTTACCAGATTCTGTTTATAAAGTTTAGAGGCGAACTTTAAAACATTGTATTCTTTGCTACGGCACAATACTCGCCGGGTATTATCCCGCGAGGATTCTTTCTGGCTATCGCATATTAAGCGTCATTAAAAATCAAATCGGTCATAATAACGCTCAAAATCGAAGCGTCGTTTTGCGTAAAGGGTTCACTATTACCCAATTCATCATAGCGCAATTTTTTGTCATGTGTACATTTTTTGTTGGAAAGCAAATTTACTATGCATTGAATAAAAACTTAGGCTACAAAAAAGATGCGATTTTAATTATTGAAACGCCTTGGCAAAACCAATCCATGCAGGTGCAATATTTCTTCAAGGAAAAATTGAAACAAATATCCCTAATTGGTCAGGTAAGTATGGGCTTAGATGCCCCAGCTTCCGAAAACAACAACATCACGAAAGCTTCCTATAATGCCGGGGGGCATGAGACAAATGTTGACGTTTTAATCAAATCAGGAGATGAAAACTATACAAAAATTTATGATCTAAAAATATTGAGCGGCCGCAACCTTACCATTGCAGATACAATAGGTGGAGTTCTTATAAACACAAAATTAGCACACGAATTAGGAGTTAAAAATTATGTTAATGCAATAGGTAAAGAAATAAATGTCGAAGGGGGACGATGTAGTGTTATAGGAGTGATTGCCGACTTTTATCAATCGTCTTTGCATGATCCAATAAAACCGTTGATTATATCAACGAGGGGAGGCCAATATTCTAATCGTATATTTCATATCGCCTTAAAGTCTCAGTCAGGAAATAATGATTGGAATAAGGCTATTGTTGGAATTCAGGCCGCTTGGAAACAAGCTTATCCCGAATATGATTTTGAGTATCGGTTTTTCGATGACAGTATATCACACTTCTATGAAGGCGAACATAAAATAATTAAATTGTTAAACTGGGCCACCGGACTATCGATTTTTATTAGTTGTTTGGGGTTACTCGGCTTGACTATTTACACAACAAATCAGCGGAGAAAGGAAATTAGCATTAGGAAAGTAATGGGAGCTACAACCATCCAGTTAATGGTGATGCTCTCTAAGCAACAATTAATGCTCATATTAATCGCTTTTTTTATAGCTGTTCCTTTTGCGTGGATGGCAATGAATAAGTGGGTCCAGAGCTTTAATGATCGCACAGCAATTAGTTTGTGGATATTTGCCATTAGTGGTGGATGCGTTTTGATTATCGGATTAATAGTATCAGGTTATCAAACTTTACGCGCGGCCATGGTTACTCCGTCAATTAATTTAAGAGCTGAATAAGGTTTGTGATATTAGTTTCTCCAAATACATATAAATGTTCATTCACATATTTACAAGCGAAACTGTGTAGATCATAAAAAAAGTTGCCAATATATTGACAACTTGCCTAAAAAAAAGTGGTCCCTACTTTACATATCTCGGGCTTTTTTCTACTTGATTTATGCTTATTTACTAATTCATACTTATAGTCGATTTATCGGAAACGAAGGCATAAAAAAAGTTGCCAATAAAATTGACAACTTGCCTAAAATAGTGATCCCAGCAGGAATCGAACGCCAAGTGTGGTTCGAAAACGCCCACCAAGGGATCGTTAAAAGTGCGCTAATTCGCTTAAAACGCGCATTTGATCTAAAAAGTGGTTTGAATTCCGCCCAGGTAGGGAAGCAATAAGGCCTCACAGCAATGTGACGCTTTGTTGTTTATTTGATTCCCTAAAGGTAATCCGGTCATGCACGCTCGGTGTTTATCAATCGCAAAATGATCAAAAAGCTGCCGGGTTTTATTCGGGACGAGCCTCTTGTGGTTGCGGATGAAAAGGGCCAGATTCATTGCATCACCATTGCGGTGCGTGAAAGCGAAGCTGCATTGAAGTTAGCCAAAGTGAATGTGCAAGCCGAATACCGGCGGCAAGGTTTCAACTTAGCCGCTATGCTCGAACAGCTCGACAGCCGGATGGAACGCGGGCAGTTCCGCAACCTGGAGGATTAGAAAGGTGAAGCTAAATTGCGAAGCGATCGTTCGATGGGCGGCTCAATTTACGTCCAGGCGCATACTGGTAAAGTCAATTGTTAACTTTTGGAAATCGCAGAAGATATCCAGCCCCATATTGCCATAGAACAAATCGGGTTCCATACCCACCGGCGTTGTGCGCACGCTGATTTCCCTTATTGTGAACGCTTTGCTGTTGACTTTAAGGCTTATTTCCGGAAGTTTGAAAGCTTCGGCAGTATTGATCGTGCCGCCGACGCCCCCGGTGCGCAGTTTGTAAGGTTTGCCGGAGGCCCTGATCAATTTTTCGAAACGCTTATAGAACGGTTCATAAAGTACTGAGGTGCTGGCGCCGCTATCGAAACGGAAGGGCAAATGCTGGCCGTTCACGGTGTATTCAACGATCGGCATTGCGCCATCCAGCGCCATATTTGAATCTTGGTTAGTCAAGGGGTTCAGCGGTATCTCCAAGCGGCCATCTTGGTAAAAGCTCATTTGCCTGAGCTGCGCAATTAGGGGCTCACCGATGATGCCCTGCTGCCGGTAAGCTGCTTGCTTGAATTCCAGCATATCGTCTGGTAAAAGCAGGAATACCACGTGACGCATCAGGACCGGCCCGAGCCACAGGCTGTCGGCTACCGCCAGCGAAGATTGCATTGTTTGTCCTGTTGTTCCTGCGCCGAGATCAAGCTTCACCGGGTAAACCCGCATATGCAGCTTTTTGGCGCTGCTTTCCGTGATGACAGAGATGTTGGCCCCGGTATCAAATACGAGATCGCAGGTATCGGTACCCCTTCGGACCGGTACCTGCAACAGCCCGATCTTATCTTTTTGCCAGTGCAGGATGGCAGTTTGGTGCCGGATGATTTGTTGTTGCGGCACCTCGGCGATAGCGCCCCATAATGCGATGCTGTTTTCAAGATCAGCGCGTTCGGCGCGATCCGTTTTACAATACGTGATGATAGAACGGTAAGTGTCTGCCGCTTTTTGATAACGGTAGTTTTTGATGGCATTATCCGCTTCGAGGTTAAGCAGCGCTTTGCGCAGGCTATCCTTCAAGGTATTCTTAAAGTTCTTGCGTAACAAAGCAATAACTTGATCGGACGCTTTCGGGCGGTTAAACGCGTTATGAAGCACCGCCTGGTAGAATAGCCGGTCAGCGGGCTGGAGGCTTTTGTTATTAGCCGCAAGTTCGCTTCGCAGCTGGAAATAATCCTTCCGGCGGTAAAGTTTAGCCAGCGACGACTGACCGAACGAAGCCAGGCAGGTATGGCATAACAACAAAAAAAGAAGTCGGCGCAGGCAGCTTTGCATGGGTCTAAGTTACGGAAATCGATGGCCTTATAAAAAGTTGTGGCACAGCACACCATCTCTTTGTCAAAAATTCCGGTGCAGCGAACCAGAGTGGAACTTCTGCGTTGGATTCGGTAACTTCAGTTATGTATTACACCGAATACCAGCCTGCGGCAGCCCTGGAAGGGGAAATTGATGTGTACTGGGTGCTTGACGCATCGGTCGCGTACCGACCGTCCGGCCGGAGGATCTATGCCGATGGTTGTTCGGATATCATCTGCAATGCCGGACAGGGCAATGCCCGTTTTTACCCGCTAGAAGGGAAAAGTAATGAGATCGTTTTAGAACCAGGTGACCTCTACCTGGGCGGCACCATGACCGCTTATGGCGTATTGATTACTGATCCGGAGTGCCTTTTAACCGGTATTCGCTTCCGGCCGGGAGGATTCTATGCACATTTTCCGCAAAGCATGGAGCCTGCGGTTGACGCTACCCTTAAATTTGAGGATCAAGGCCTCTGCAGCCTGATGCGCACTGCTGAAGACCTATGTCCGAAACTGGACCATTGGTTAACGGGACGTCAGATCAGGAAATCAGCCGGCAACACAAAATATGATTTCGAGCAGTTACGACAGCGCATGATCGATTCTGTTGGCAGGGTCGCTGTCGAAGCGCTCGCGGATGAAATGTGTGTGAGTCAGAAAACCCTGGAACGTATCTTCAAGCGCAATGTGGGCATACCACCCAAGGGCTTTCTCCGCATCATCCGTTTTCGGGCGCTACTAAAGCTTATACGCGAATCGCCGGCTAAAGACTTCAGCAACCTTCTTCAAATGGCCGCAGACCTGGGTTATCATGATCATGCACACCTGACCCATGAGTTCAGGAAATATGCCGGCCTTACGCCCTCCGAGTTAGCTGACTTTTGTAAAACCGGTATCGACGGCGGTCAGTTCTTCTAAAACTGTCGAATTTTTACAAGGCCGCATCATGGGATGAACGGTAATTTTGGTCAGTAATTTCAAGACGATATGACGAAAATTATCCTTACCTGGCCGATTGCAGGTACGCTGGACTTTGCCGGCGCAAGCTTAATGTTTATTTTACAAACCCATAAGAACCCGGGGTTGTTATTAAAAGCCATCACAGCTGCAGCTATTGGCCCCCGCGCATTTGATGATGGTAAAACTATGGCCATGACCGGTTTATTGCTGCACTATGTCATCGCCCTGGTATGGACAATAGATTATTTTGCTGTTTTTACCCGACTCTTTACTTGTACAGCGGTGTTTATAAATGCTGTGGTTTACGGAATTTTTATCTGGGTGATCATGATCCTGATGGTCCTACCGCTTTCCAAGGCAGAACCTCGACCGTTTTCGCCGGTTATGGCGCTCATCAATATGGCGATTTTGATCCGGGCCATCGGTTTACCCTGCGGCGTCGGCGCCACATTTTAAGTGATCGACTGATATACTGAATATCAAAAAAGCGGCCGCTTGCATAAAAAGAGTTTAATGGTCAGGAATCAATGTCTAAGACAAACGGTTTGAGTTGTTAATTAGCAGATTAAGCGCTGCTAATAATCGATGAGATCGAGGATCTCATTGCGAAATACTATAGTATTATTAAAAGCATTATAACCTCTGTTCGGAAAATCCGGAGTCATTGATCACTCTGTCACGGAAGTGCAAATAGCTAATTTCTTAACACTTGGCTATAGTAATTTATTGATTATTATTAGCGATTTTCTTAATTGCTTACACAACTTGGTGCTCCAAAGCGCACGGAATAGCCTGGTCAAGCCTTACTGAATGTGCAGTTGGGTGGCCGGATTTGGTCGGGTGGCCGGAATTAGAGCCAGCTTCCAAAAAAATAGCCACGCCCTATTCAAAGCGTGGCTTAATGTTAGTTATTTAATACCCCTATTAAAATAACTTAAAGTAAAAATACATTATTTCGAGAATTGTTTCATTTGTAATTATAAAAATACAAAAGCCCATCTGGGACGGGCTAAGGTAGACATAGAGCCTATAGGGGTATTAAATATGCTTATGTTGGTTGTACAAATTTAAGTTATTATAAATTTATTGAGCGAATAAAACGAATGAACTAATTGTAAAAAAAGCTGCGGCTTTTTTAATTAATTACTAATAATAGTAGAAATTTCGAGGCCATTGATCCACCTATTCCGAAAATGCAGTCAATCGATTCCGTAACACTCATGATCAAGCTTATTTATTCACTTATAGAAATGACTTCGAAAACCCGAATACATAAATCGGTGCTCTAAATCCCTCAAAACAGCATGGTCAAGCCTTCCGGAATCTCCAATTATTCAGGCTTAACGACGATTTAGCCGGCTTAAGCCAAACGAAGCGCGACTTAATCAAGGTAAATAACGCTTACCTTACCAGCTTTGATCATCTCACGCAATTTCATTAGCCTGTCGTGGAACGGGACTGACACTTTTGAATCGGGCGGATAACTGCTCAACACATTTAAATGTCCTCGAACAAATAACTGCGGATCTGCAATAGTCTCTCCAGGCCCTAAATGGATAGGGCCTTCTAACTTCATTTTTGAAAAGTAGATTTTTAATTCGTCCGTATTCATGACTTACTTACCTTCGTCTGGTTTAATAATCTTGGTAACCTCATTGATGATATTACTGGTTTCGGGCGCATCTTTACTGCTGATATAGCCGGTTTGGCCAGCGTCAAAAATTGATTTTGATACATCGCGCATTAATAAGCTACGAGTTTCCTTGTCTTCAGTTCCCATAGTTTGTATAAAGAGTTTATATGAAGATAGTGTGTTACCTCGATGTTTGTTCAAAGTATATAGATGCATTTTAAATTACACTGTTTAACAATAAAGGTTATCAAAAAATGAAGAAAACTAATTGCTAATAGCCTTCTCACGTAGCTTAATGTAATTATAGTCGGAACTGTAGAATCAGATAATAGTAGTATCTTATCTTCTTCAACAAGAAAAACTACAAAAAGAATAATAACAGACGCTATACCGACTAACCAACGCATACTATCCTTTTTTATCACATTGGCGTCATCGATGAAAATTTTTGCATACTGTTCACTGACTTCTTCCCCAGCTTTTTTCTGTAATTGTTCAAGTAACTCATTCCCTTTAGATAATTGTAATTCCATATCCAGTTTAAGCAGAGGCAACCCATATCAGATCTTTTGTAAAACTCAGCCGTGACATTGTTAACTAGGGCGGTGCATGTTTGATTTCCATTCTGAAATGGCAAAAAGTCGTGTGGTATCTATGCAAGTGGTTTGCCAAAAAAGACTTTTGACTTTTTCTTTGAGCTAAGGTTTAATTATGAAATAGAAAAAGCCCACTCGAAAGCGGGCTTTAAGCTTAACTATTGCTTCGGCTAATATGACATTTACGGCATCTTATACGGTGTACTTGCGGTCTGAGTTACTGAAATTCTGAGGCAAATTGAGCATCAAATGAGCCTATTGAGTTATCAATGTTATCTTCCGTTGGAATGATACAACTATTGGCCTCCCTGAATTGACTAAATGATACCACAAAACACAACCCTATTAACATTTCCGTTACTAAACTTCTTGGTATTTACATTCTCGTTTATGTCGTAATCAGCATCAAGGATTTTGATGCCAGGTATTCCCTCATCAGATTATTGATATCGTCCGGGGAAATGGTATTCAAATTTTTGGTAAATAGATATTCCCAATTAATTCCTGGGGATGCTTCTTCGTTTAAAAATAAGCGTTGATACTCTTTTACAAAACTCGCTGATGATGTTTTGTCTTGTTCGTTTACGCTATTTTGTAAATTACGGATGTGATTTTTCTTTACACGGTCGAATTCACCCGATATGATCGCTGATGGTAGACCTGGAAATTCCTAAGATTCGTGAAACTTCTTCGTAACTTTTCCCTCAATCTTGCATAAAGTATAAACCTATTTTCATTGTGGAGGTAACTTTTCGATGCTTTCAAGCACAAATATTTCACTTTGTTTATAAGCTAATGCTTCTTCAACATGAGTATAGATCTCAGTTCCTATGAAACTTAAGTAGTCTTTTAATTTTTTTTCTACATTTTCTTTGCGAAGTGCAGAATAGACCATATGTTTTGAAATTTTGAAAAGATAGGATGTAAACGATTGTTCTAAGCCGATTTGTTCTCTCTTCTCCCAAGTTTTTATAAATACTTCTTGCAAGATTTCATTGGCGTCCTCTTCCGATTTTACAACCTTTAATATATTATACAACCGCTTCCGGCTGCTGTCACGGCTTGGCGATATATGTGATCCTGAGCATCACCGCAACAAAACACGCCTTCCACATTTGTCCATCATTATTGCAGAAGATCTCCCTATCGTGCGTGAGTTGTTGTGTAAGTTGCTTGGTATGGAAAAAAGTTTGGAGATCGTTAGTGTTGTAGCGGATGCGGAATCAGCCCTGCAACTTTTCGCCGGCGCCCTGCAGGCGGACCTGCTATTGACCGACCTGCAGATGGACGGTATGAACGGTATCGAATTAGCAGCCAGGTTACGCAGAGATTTTCCGTCTTTACTCATTGTTATGCTTACCTTTTTTCCGATCGAGATCGCTGCTCCCAAAGCATTAGCCACCGGTGCGGACGCGTGTTTGTCGAAGGACGGCGATCTCGACGAACTATTGGCCGTAATCCGACGGCTCAGTCCACCCGGCGCTGTATGCTGATCGTGATGCGGGTAAGTACGATATATCTTCGCATCTTAAAGTAGTGACAAACCATTCACGAGAAGGGTTATAAATATCAATGGCTGATACTCCCGGCTCTTGAATTTGTTTATAAGTAACCTGATTTGTGGTGCTGTCTTTGGGTAGTTGATGGATAGGTATTAAATCCTGACCAAAAAGAGTAAACGGCAATAGAAATAAGATGATGAATAAGGTTCTTTTCATATTTAATAAGGGTTAACTTACTCAAGTTTACCCTATTCATATAGAAATTAATGTTCTTCAGTACTTTTTTCTACGACTCAACCGCCTTATTTGAAAAATTACGACTGCAAAAAGGACAGTTACTGTCGTATAAAATTCGAAATTTTGAAAGGGTGTACCGACAGACAGAGAATCTGCTGCTTTTTGAATTTTAGTTACCATTTGCCATAGGTTAGGTATCAATAATATACCAAAGATACATTACATTTACAACTATAAGGAGTAAAAAAATAATTATACTAATACGACGGACCTATATAGCATGTCAAATAGTAATATTGGCCTATGATAGGTAGCTTTTTTATAAATATATAATATGGAATTTAACGAGGAAGACAGAGAAATTTTAAGTTTAGCACTGGTGTTTCTTACGCTGACTGCTATATGTTTTGCTTTTGCTTTAAGTTCCCATTCCAACTCCCGTTGAGATACCACAGGGCGGAGATCTGGTTGTTGTTCTCTATCCGGCATCCTGAACTTTGATATCAACTATGTTATTTTCGAGGTGACTAATGAAATAAGATGCAGAAACGCTTACGACATTTGATTCGAGAATCCCTTGTTGCGCCGGATTTGCAATAATAAAACTGCCATTTTTAATTCTGATTTCTCCAATAATTCCTCCGGCACTTTCGAGAGTAAAAAACTTGGCATAATAAATAACCCCTGTACTTTTATTAGTGAATGAAAATACTCCCATACTATAAGTTCTCCTTTGAAAGGTTATATCAAATATTTCATTATTGAACTGATGATTCAATAAATCATTAATAAAACTTTTTTTCGTGAGGTAGAATTTAATAATCATTATCCGGGATGGTTTTATTTATTTATTCAAAAATAAAAAAGCCTCCCAAAACACTTGCTGCTTGAGAGGCTAACCTAAACTTAATTTTTAGAATGTTTAATCTAAGTTTCAAACTTACGCTTATAAATCCGAACTATTGCAGTTAAACCCACAACCACAGCAATGAATAATTCGAATGAAACGTTTTAAATCATTTACTGTTACATTAGGGATTGGATAACACACTCGTTCTTTATAAAATGCCCTGTTCGTCATTAGCAGGGTATTCTTTATTTATGGGGTTTTAGAAATACTAAACTCTCTTAATTGGTTTTCTGACCAAATAGTAAAATCAATATTATATTTCAATTCTCTAATCCTGTTAATACATTCAACAATCATCGGTTGTACAATTGTAACCCTCCCTTAGTTCGGACTGGTATTTTATAGACTAATTTAATTAAAAATATAATTGTTGTTGATTGAACTGTGGGGATTGGATATTTCGGACGGTTTGACCAGGCTATTCCGTGGGCTTTGGAGCACCAGGTTGTGTTACCAATTAAGAAAATCCCAATTAGTAATCAATAAACTACTATGGTCAAAGTGTTACGGAATTAGCTGTTTGCTATTCCGAAACAGGCTGATCAATAACTCCGGAATGTCCAATGTTAGCATTAAACTGTCGCCGCCGGTTTACCTGCCACGGTTTGGCTAACAAGTTTTGCAATAAATCCCGCTAAGGCTTTGATGTCGCCGCCTACACTGGCTGCTTCCAATGATTTCATGTAAGCTTCGCGCTGTTCTACGGGAATTACCGTCCAGGGGTAACCGCCTGATGCCAGCATTGCGTTCATTAGAAACCTACCCATCCGACCGTTGCCATCCATATAGGGATGAATGTAAACAAAGATAAAATGTCCTAACACAGCTCTGACTGATGCTTCAGGTTCCTGTTCGAGTAGCTCAAAAAGCAGGGGCATGGTATCTCTCACCCCTTCGACATCCACTGGCACGTGTTTGGAGCCGCCAATATAAACCTGATGATTACGGTAACCAGCCAAATCTGAAGGTCTTAATATACCAGCCGTTACACTTGGGCCAAATAGTTCCCGGTACCAGCCAGCATGGTCGCCGTCAACTGCCGCCCCGGCATTTTCACCGTCTAACACTCGTTTGATGGTATTTTCAACTTGCTGAAATGCCAGCCAGTAGCCCCTTGCGGCCATTGCATTGCGTTCCCGGTGGTCATCCGCATTTCCTCGGACATTCCATTGGCCACCCCTGACACGCTCAATCAATTCCGGTGTAACCTGGTAACGTTCAATCGACAAAGAGTGATAAGCATCGTTAACGTAAGCGTCTTCAATGCTTTTCAAGTAGGCCGCTTTGTCGGCAGGTATGCCGGGCGCTGCTGGAAAAACCGCTAATACCTGTTCGCGCATTTGCTGCCACAGTAACCTGATCCGGTTGGCGTAGGGTGACCGGTCTCTAAAAGATAGTTCTGCAGTAAGTTGCGTTTCAAATGGGTCCGTCTCCCGCACCTCATAACCGGCGGCGCGCATTGCATTCAATATATCATCTGCGATCCGCTGCTGACCCATACTGCGGAAAGATCCCGCCAATCGTCCGGCGATAACACTGTGTCCACCCTCTAATAAAATACCTAATACATCCGCTGCGTTTCTAATGAGCGCAAGGGCGGTCCGGGTATCTGTTTCTGCTTGGGTATAAATGGCCGGCGAACAATAAACCAGTGCAGCGGGTAAGGTGAACATGCGGATACCATTAACCATCATCCGCTGTTCCTCCGGCGGCAAATTGCCTTGCAAATGAAACAGGGACGTATGATGCAGTAAGTTAGTATTAAAATTAGTGGCAGCGGGCGCTTTGATCATCAACTGGGCCGGCACTGCATGATTGCCCACATGCCATTGCAGCGAGTGATCAGCATTATAATCCATTGATCGCCATACCGGCTTTCCAGATAGCGTGCGCAAAAGTCCCAATAGTTCGCATACCAGGAAGTGGTGTCACCAGCCCGTTCATTAGGCCTGGCTGGAATATACCAGGCCCGTACCACTTCCTTCAAAAACCCTTGTTTTGTGAGTAAGCTGCGATGCTGATTGCTTAATTCGTCGGTATGAATTGCAATTAGTCCGCGTTGTTGTAACGCTTGTAATGCCGCTAATGCTGCTGCTAATTTTTCTGACGGTGTTGCCATTGATAAACACGATAACGAACATAAAGCGCAAAACGCGCAAAACGTTTAGGGCGAAAACTATAATAAAGATACGGACAAAAACTATAATAAACGAACGAATCAAAACTATAATAAAGATGCGGACAAAAACTATAATGAAAAATAGAACAAACCGGGTGCGACCCAATGTTACGGGTGAAGATTTTCTGGAGAGGGTACCCGATGAAAAAGCAAAAGCTGTTTCCCGCGGGTTTTTGGGGAAACATCCTATCGATGAGCTATACTTTCAAAAACTTAAATCAGGATTAAAAAGATTACTTCCGAAGAAGATCATTAATCCAGGATTAATTATCCTATTGGGCTTAAATGAGCTCGGCTAAGCTCATTGTGAAAAGATGAGATTCAGGAGAAAGTCCCGGCGGCGAGCGCTTTGGGGTTTTTATTTTTAACGGCAATTGAGCCGAACATTGAAAGTATCAATTTAAACCTGCCGAAAATCTTTATTTTTGAACATGATCGTAGAGGAACTCATTTATTTTGAAAAGCAACAGCTGAAGCCTGCTGATCCTTTGGAGGTTCAGTTATCGAAGGTTCAGACATTTTTTTCCGGCTCTCCTCCTGTAAGTCTTGAAAAACTAGAGTTTTTTGTCGTTTTGCTCAAGGAACGTCAGGCTGAAGATCGACCCTATGAAGGATTTAATTTCTATAAGCTTATTTCAGTTTTTCTCGTGGTCAGTTTGATTATCTCGGCTTTAGGGTTCAGGGGGCTATCTCCCTTCCAGGAAATAAGGACGGAACTCCTGTTGGGTTCAATGGCATTGGCTGTTTTATGGATGTTCCCGTTGGTGCAACTTGTTCGTTCCAAGAGAAACCTAAATTATCAGCTTCTTATCCGTGTATTGGAATGCTATATTGCGAAAATGTCAGTTGGCTAATTCCGCCTCGGGTAATACTCATTCAACCTAAGCGCCTGGACGTGCCTGAATGATGCCTGTACGGGCAAGGATATCTATATTCCGGACTGTTTGTTAACTTACTTTACTGTATAAGGCATATTTAACAATCACTTTTGAATCAAATTTTTTTAGAAAGATATATTAAATTCCCACTGGCGTATTAGGCAGGAATCATTCAGCAGCCCGATCTCAATAAGCTATTCCGTGATTTTTTAGAAACCTATCGTTTTGACGAATCAATTGTATTCTTTCAAGGATATCATGCATGGGATACCACCTTTTACGGATCTGAAACCGGTGTTATGGCAACTCTGAGATTGGTCCTTCGTGAGCTACTATTCAGTAATAATAAAGATCCTGGGTCTGGTCAAAAATCCCCGCTAACCTGAAGCCGGAACGCTTTAATACTTTTGCAGCCGGAATATTGCGGCGGTTGACGACTGCTGCTAATTGTCCGATCCCTTCTCCTTCCAAATGTTTAACTACTGTCGACAGCAAGCGCGTCATTAAAGCTTTACCCCTTACGTTCCCTTTCAAATAAAATTCGATAAAAAACGGATAGTGCGCCAGCTGGTAATGCTCTTTAGCCACCGCCGGCGGGATAAGATCCAGAACACCTAATAATGCACCGTTCGACTTTGAACGGATCAAATGAACCTGATTGCGACCGGAATAGAAATTCAATATGGCGGTACTCAGCCAGATCCTGGCCTCACCCAACGATGTGAGTTTTTTGCTGGGTAAGTATTGTAACGTATGCTCATCAGATAATAACTGGTAGATTTCCGAAGCCAGTTGTTCATGTTGAAAGACATCATTTGCGGTTAAAGGTGCGATACAGTGTGCCTCGTTTTCGATAACCGTCATATGCGGAAACGTAAGGCTATGTTTTTAGCTATTGCGTTAACGAGGTCTGATGTTATGCCTTCCATAGGCTTTTCCATCACCCAAAACTTACCTTCTTTAATGATCGTCACCGACTGGCCGTCCAGTGACAGATCGATGATCTGTGTCTCACGCGTAATAGCTTCTTTATTCAAAATCCTGAAACTATGATCTTGATTCTCAAAATTTATTCTTAGTAATTGTCCCATACCCAGCGGCTGAAATTAATTTATTTTTTCTTTTCGGGCAAATTGGCCATTTTATCAACACATGCAGCAATGTGAAAGTGCATGGCGTGAAGCAATATGGAAGTTATCCGTCTTTTGGGGTTCTTCCAGTGCCTGGATACCTGAGATATCAGACAAATTATTTAGTGTATGATGATGCTTTTTTGATAGGACTCAATACCTTTGATTTATGCACTTTGGTAGAAACGAAATGGATATAACAAATTTTGATCATCACTTGCCAGCGGACAGCGTGAGAACTTTACGGGTGTTCGAAAACGCGCAACCTGTGGGTGATTTTGAAGCCTTTGTGGGCGCGCCCATACAAGTGACGCGACCTGGATACAGGAATCGGGTATCATATTATCAGATTCGATCATTGAAGAAATTGGCCTGCGGGTCGAAAGTGAATATCAATAATAATAATTAAAGCCATGCCGGAAATCCCTGATTTAAATGTATTCAGCAGCAACCTTGCCCGAAGACTCGTTGGAAAGACCCTGGCGTCAATCCATATCCCGATAACCCGCCAGCTCAAAGTCTCCGAAAACGTCATTCAGGAGGCGCTGGAAGACCAGTCTTTAACGGGCATTAACAGGATAGGCAAGGAACTACACTTTTTATTTGGAAACGGGCATGTATTAAGCATCCATCTGATGCTGCACGGCACCATGTACTGGTATGAAAATGAAAATACCAACCGGTTCACGATCGCGGAACTGCTGTTTGCCGATGGTACCGGGCTGGCGGTCACGGACTGGCAAAAGGCGGTGATCCTGACGCTCGATCCTAAACCCAACGGAGCCCCCGATGCCATGGACCTGCCCGCCGGTTATTTGAAGGCGGCACTCTTCAAATTGTCCAGGCCCATCAAAACGGTGTTAACCGATGGGAAAACTGTCCAGGGTATCGGCAATGCGTATGTGGATGAAATCCTTTACGCGGCAAAAATATCCCCTTTTTCCAAGGCCAACAAAATACCTGAAGCTCATATTGAGGTCTTAACCCAGGCCATTAACAATGTTTTAACTGATGCGGAAAACCATATCCGCGGAAATTTTCCGGATACCATCACTGAAAAGGAACGTGATTTTCTGCAGGTGCACCGGCCGAAGCAAAGCTTGACGCTTAATGGTGAAGTAATACTCAAATCTGAATTGGATAAACGCAAAACGTATTATACGGAAAGTCAGCAGTTGTTTGAATAAGTTTTTCAAAAGCGAAAATCACAAGAGGTTGCTCAAACGTGCTGATGCCAAGCACTTGTCTAAAATTATTCCGATTTGATTCAGATTCGGCGTACAATTTTAGACAATCCTCATACGTAACACCACTCGCAGAAGTTAGTTTCGGCATCAACAAAATCGCAATCTACTGATACTAATCTTCTGGTGTCCATTGGCACCTCAATGCCCGATACCAAAACAACAGATTCTTCAACTTTTTGTCAGCATTTATATGTAGTTTAACAACAAGTTGATTAACTTCTCGTCAGCATTTACATGTGATTTGACAACAGGTTGATTAACTTTTCGTTGTTGTAACAATCGGCGAAACAATCAACTACATCTTTCAAAGTATAATTAGTTCTTGAAGACTTTGCGAGGTGTCTTTCCACCCCCGCGTTCAAATTAACAAGTGTCTGCTTATTCACTCCAAGAATAATTGACGCTGCGAGCGCCATCTTGCTGTTTACAATAGGAAGTGCATTTGATAAATTCTTAAAGTTAAAGTTTGTGGGCTTGAATGTTTATCTTATTTAAACCTCTGCCATCGCTTTAATCACCCCATTCGCTGGGTCAAGCCAGCTTTCAAAGTTATCCTTCACTTTATTAAACGCTACCCGATGTGTAATATAATTTGCCGGTTGCACTAACCCTTTTTTTATTGAGGTGATCACATGCTCAAAGTCTTCCCTGGTTGCATTGCGGCTGCTCATGAGCGTAGCTTCACGTTTATGAAATTCAGGATGGCTTACTCTGATCTCCCCCTTTTGTAGACCGACCAATACATATCTGGCACCGTGAGCCATGTAGCTAAACCCATTATTAATTGCATTTAAGCTGCCGGTTGCATCTATTATTACAGCAGGCATATCGCCGTTTGTTATTTTTGACAATCGCGTTATTACGTTCTCGTCCAATACATTGATCGTGTGATCTACCTTTAATTTGTCGCTGCAAAATTTAAGCCGCCCGGCATTTAGATCCATTGCAATTACCCTGCCGCCGGCAATGCGGGCAAATTCCATGATCCCCAGGCCTATTGGCCCTGCCCCGATAACCAGCACGCATTCCCCTGGTTTAACATCCGCCCGTCTTACACCATGTGCACCAATAGCAAGTGGCTCTACTAAAGCCAGTTCATCATAGCTTAAACCTTCGCCATGTACAAGTGAGTAAGTTGGCACATTCAGGTATTCGGCCATTCCGCCGTCAATATGTACGCCGCATACATTGATCTTTACACAGCAATTGGGTTTGCCCGATCTGCAAGCTATACAAGAGCCGCAGTTGAAGTAGGGGATAAATGTAACAACATCTCCTTTTTGAAAACCTGCTGCGCCGCCTGTATCAACCAATTCGCCAGAAAGCTCATGGCCCAAAACGCGCGGGTAGCTAAAATATGGTTGTGTCCCATCAAAAGCATGCAGATCGGTGCCGCAAATTCCTATTCTCCTGATTCTGATCTGTGCATAGCCTTCTTGAATTTCGGGTTTTTCCTGTTCTTTAAAAGCCAGCCGCCCTGGCTCCTCGCAAACTATTACCTGCATATACTCTCGGTTTTAAAGCTTAAAAATCTGTTTCATAAGTACCCATTTCTCCCCGTCCTTTGCCCAGGGGAGGGGCTGTTGAAATAGCCACATCAACTGTTCCCATTCCTGTACTTTAGGGTTAAGCGCATCCATTGCTTCTTTTCTTTTTGCCTGGTAGTCATCGCTAGTTTCCATGATCATAAACAATCTGTTTCCGGTACGATAGATCTGCATATCGAGTATATCTACGTCCACGATGCTTTTGCGTATCTCCGGCCAGCTATTTTCTGCCTTATGCCAGTGTTCATATTCTGCTATCAATTGCGGATCATCCTTTAAATCAAGGGCCAAACAGTATCTTTTCATCGTGATATTTTATTTTTTACAGGTAGGTGGAGGCGTATGACACATCGATTAAACCAGTTGCCTTCATTTCTTTCCAAAATTGCGCAGGGATCGTTAAATAGGCTAAAGCAACATTTTGGGACACCCGCTCCGCATTGGTGGTATTTATGGCAATGCTTTTAACACCGGGCGCTTTTAGTCCAAAGGCAACACAGGCGTCGGCGGGTTTTATGTTATAATCTGCACATAAGCCATAGAACAACTCCCTCCAGCGGTACAAATGGCTGTCTTTTACCGGATCGGTTAACCGGTAATTGTAATAAGCAGATCCTGTTAAAAAGCCCCCGTTAAAAACAGCGGAATTAATGATCTGAGTTCCTTGTTTTTCAAGGTCCTGCATAAATTCAATTAATTCCCGGGGGTGGCTGTGCACTGTCATACTATTGGCTATCATCACCCAATCGAGCTTTACATCATCGGTTATTTTCCTGATGATCCGCCAGTCCTTAGAACCTACGCCGATGCCCTTTACTTTACCATCCCGTTTCAACTCGTTTAGCGCACGGTAAGCTTCCAATATATCATGGTAACGTTGCGCTTGTTCCTGCTCATCTTTTGCCGCATTAAAATATTCATCCGGGTCATGTACAGACACCAGTTCTGCATGGTAATTGCCCAACAATTTGTTTCCCTGTTCATAGCACTCCAGGATGCCTTCATAACTAATTCGTTGAACGGCATCGTATTTCAGGTCACGCCAAACCCCAGGTTCAAAAGTAGGCTCCGGACTTGTTAATGCAGTACGCAGCCAGCCTAATTTATTGCTAATGAGTACATCTGAAGGGTTTGCCTTCAATTGTGCCAGTGCACTTCCCAGCGATTCGAGCGCAAGTCCCGCGCCGTATTTGCCAGCGGAATCAAATACGGCCGGTTTAGGGGAATATCTGATGCTTTCGGCAACAATTGACCGTTTAACTTCATCAGAAAGTGCTACGTATAAATTTCCTAATCCGCTGGTTCCAAAAATTATTTTAGGTAAATTAATTTCTTGCATATCGAAAATGGATATTATTAAAGGATAGCTGAAACAGGTATATTTTCTTGTTTCACTTTTATCTGATGGCCTTTTAATCCAAAAAATGCTACCACCGCAAAGCATACCAATGGTACCACATAGCCATATTGAATATTACCGGTTACGTCGCTGATGTAACCAAACACCCTTGGCAAAACAGCACCGCCGACGATGGACATAATGATCAGGCTGCTGCCAAATTCCGTATCGGCTTTCAAGTCCTTTATGCCCAGCGCAAAAATTGTTGGAAACATGATCGACATAAAGAAACATATAGCCATAACCGTATAGACGGTGATCATACCATGACTTAAGATAGCTATCGCGCAAAGCAAGATATTAATAGCTCCATAGGCAGCGAGTAAGCTCGCCGAGCTAAAATACCTCATCAGGAAAGTACCGATAAACCTGCCGATAAGGAATGCAAAGCCACATACTCCCAAATAATCTGCCGCTTTTACTTCTGTAATACCTGCCGATTTTGTTGCATAAAGAATAAATAAACTAAACACGCAAACCTGCGCACCTACGTAAAAGAACTGTGCGGCTACACCCCAGGCCAAATGACGGTGCTTGAGGGCGTGTAAGATATTTTTACTGGCCGCATGTCCTTCATGTTGTTGGATTCGGGGGAGATGGGTAAATGCAAAGATTAAGGCGATAAGTACCAGTACACTACCTAATATAAAATAAGGCATTTTTACGGAAGAAGCCTCTGCGGCCAGCGCCAGTTTTCGGCCTTCTTCTGTCATAACTCCTAATTGTGCAGCGGTATATCCTTTAGTGAGGATGATACGTGCGCCAATAATGGGGGCGAGGGTGGCAGCCAGCCCGTTAAATGACTGGGCAAAGTTAAGCCTTTGTATAGAAGTTGCCGGATCGCCCAATGAAGAAGCATAGGGATTGGCGGCGGTTTCTAAAATGGTTAACCCGCAGGCAATGATAAATAAGGCTACCAGGAAAAACGTGTACTGTTGGGTATTAGCCGCCGGTATAAATAAATATGAGCCAAATGCAAAAACAAGCAGACCGGTTATGATACCTGCTTTATAGCCATATTTTTTCATGATGAAGCCTGCCGGCAAAGCCATCAAAAAATAGGCAATAAATACAGCCGAATCCACCAGTGTGGCTTGGACGGTTGTGAGCGTAAACGACTTTTTTAAGTGCGGTATCAATATAGGGTCGAGGTTATGGGCGAAACCCCATAAAAAGAATAAACTGGTTATTAGTATAAATGGAAAGAGTGTTTTATTCTTCGTCATGATCGGATCATTATGTTTTATGTTTCTGTTGCCGGGTAAAAGGGCCATTCTTATTTGTAGGCTGTGATTTTGGCTACCCATCCGCCCGAGGTATCCAAATGGATATTCATAACTGCACTTGCTGATACTTTGCCTTCAGTCCGGGTTAAGTTTTGAGGTGAGGACAACACATCCGCCCATGACGATAAGGTATATTTACCCGCCGGTAAAAAATCCATTTTTAATTGAATCGTCCTTTCCGAACCGTTGGTCATTGCGCCTACGTACCAGTCTTTTCCGCTTCTTTTGGCGATGATGACATATTCGCCCGGGTAACCGCCAAGTACTTTCGTATCGTCCCAAACGGTAGGCATATTGTTTAGGAAATCGGCCCCTGGCTTACCCAAAATGTAGTCGGGTGCATCGCAGTAAACCGTAAAGGGACTTTCGTAAATCACAAATTTTGCCAGTTCGGCGCAACGGCTGTTCATTACCTGGGTGGGGCTGCCTTTCCTGAACTCTTCTTTTTTTACATTTAAAAAACCGCCGGGAGTATAATCCATTGGCCCTGCCAGCATACGGGTGAATGGGAGTGTAGTATTATGTCCTGCTGTTATTCTGGTCGAAAACTTGGAATATTCCTCTCCTAAAACTCCTTCGCGGGTTAACATGTTCGGATAGGTACGCTCAATACCATCGGGTTTATAAGCACCGTGAAAATCAACCATCAGGTGATACTGGGCGGCAGTTCTAATGATGCGGCGGTACCAGTTTACCATTTGCTGGTCGTCCCGGTCCATAAAATCAATCTTAACCCCGGCAATGCCCCATTGTTCGTAAATTGGAAAAGCTTTTTCAAAATTATCATTCCGGTTAACATCCGAACTATACAACCACAGCCAGCATTTAACCTTTTTTGCTTGGGCATAAGCTAAAATTTCGGGCATGTTCAATTGCGGGGCAGGTTTGGTAATATTAGCTTCTGGCTTGTTAAATGGGCCATACCATTGCCAGTCGATAAGCATGTAAGGCCAATGCTGTGCCGATGCCAGATCGATATACTTTTTGATGGTTGGCATATCCATCTTGACCTCGCCGCTCCACCAGTTATCCCAGGCGCTCATACCAGGCTTGATCCAGTTTGCATCCTTCAAGATGCAGGGAGGGTTCAGGTTCTGGATCAGTTCCGATTCGATTAATTTACCCGGCGAAGCTGCCAGCATGACCACACGCCAGGGGGTAAGCAGGTTGTTAGCGAAACGCGCCTTAACCCCGTTCTCACTTTCGCCTGGCAGAGGGGATAATTTCGTAACCAGTTCAACTTTGTCAGTTGCGTTCGTATCTGTTTTTAGCGAACCAATATAAAACCCGGGATAGTTATCGATATTAGCCTCTGTAATTGCCGTATAATGGCTTTGATCTAATTCTACCAGCAGGGGTAAGCCCGCTATTGTTTTTTCTGTGATATGGTTTAGGTTTTTGGGTTGAAATTCAGTCTCCTGAGATGAGGTATAACTGCCGTAGTCTGCCACCCAACTCTTTGCCTTTGCCGGTAAATTAAAACTGGTCAGTTCCCTTATAATCTGCCGGTCGCCGATGTTGTCGGCTCCGAATAACTGGTAACGAAAGGCAATCCCGTCATCATAAGCCCTGAACCAGATCTTTATCCGGCGCATAGGACCCGATTTTTCCATCAGTGACAGTTCCAGTTCATTGTAATGGTCGGTGATGGTACTATGTTTTGCTTTTACTACCGGTGCCCATGTTTGGTTAACGGAATGTTCAACATGACCGGTTACGGTCATGCTGGCACCCATAGCAGGTTCGTTTTTAAACTCAAAGCCCAGTGAAGAAGGATGGATGATAGTTAAACCATTGCTGGTTACAGTATATTGCAGACTATTGGTATTGTTTACCTCGATAATGTTTTTTTTATCGGGCGATACCAGCTTAAAAGTTTGGGCTAAAGAAGGAACTGCCAACGAAACAGCAGTAATCAAGACGTAAAAAGTTTTCAGGTTCATGATATTGATTAAATAGCCCCTTCTATTTTTAATACAAATGCATCGTTGCAAGGAGCATTTTCAGGCATCTTTACCTTAAGCCCTGCTTCCGTCTGTTCAAAGCTCAGCTTATCGTTTCCAAGCAGGCTTACGCTGCTTATAATACCTGCTTCATTGCCTTTTGCTAATTTTTTAATAATTGCTTCATTACCGGCAGGCCAACCCAGCATAGTAGCGTAAAGGGTTTTACCTTTTGTGGTAAACCGGATATCTTCGGCACCGAATGGCTTGCCTTTACCTTCATTAAAACCCTGTGCATTGATAGGTGCCGCCGAATCTGTTGCCGGCCCTTCTCCAAATACCTTCCATGGCCGGGTGCCGTAAATTGCCCCGCTGTTAACCTGCATCCAGGCTCCTATACCGTCAACTACGGTACGTTCCTCACTATCAAGAGTGCCATCGCCACGTAACGGTATGTTTAAGAGCAGATTGCCGTTTTTGCTTACAATGTCAACCAGGGTGTGAACCACGGTTTTGGCGCTTTTATAATGTTTATTATCAAATATGCGGCGATCATAGTGCCAGGCACCAATACAAGTATCCGTTTGCCATGGCAAGGGCTCTATCTGGTTGCTCTGTCCGCGCTCTATATCCCATATCATACATTTACGCTGTTGCTCATTCAGTACCTTGGCAAACAATGCAGCCTGCAGTTTACCATGTTTTTTAATACTGGTATTGTACATATGCGCTGCAATTTTTAAGCCTGCATCGCTTACCGGCCAAAGAGGTAATGCGGTATCGTCAAAATAGATTAATTCGGGCCCATATTTATCAATTAGCTCGATGGTACGGTTCAGGAACTTATCGCAATAAGCTTTATTAGGCACGCTTGCGCCGTTGCCCCAATCCCAATGAGCCCCCATGCTGTCGTCATTAAGACTATCCTTGCTTAAGGTGTGGTTTTGTGCATACAATTCCTGCGGGTCATAACCGTTCCACCATTTGCCTGCGCCATCAGCTTTAGTGAGTTTACCGTCGTAAGGGATACCTGCATATGGTCCGCTTTTATCTGCACGCTGTGCAACCTCATACCATGTCCATGGATGGGAAGCGTGCACTGTTACACCAAAAGGCAGGCCGTGTTCTTTAGCTGCTTTGGCCCAGCCGCCAATCAGGTCTTTTTTGGGGCCAAGTTTGGTAGAGTTCCAGCTTTGGTATTTGCTGTCGTAAAGGTCAAAGTTATCATGGTGATTGGCCAGTGCCATAAAATATTTAGCACCTGCTTTTTTGTAAAGGCCTACCAGTTCATCGGGGTTCCAGTTCTCGGCCTTCCATTCGTTAATAACATCTTTAAAGCCAAATTTTGAAGGGTGTCCATATTTTTGAACATGGTATTTATATTGATCACTACCTTCCTGGTACATGCCGCGGGCATACCAGTCGCCGCGTTCGGGCTGGCATTGAGGTCCCCAGTGCGCCCAGATACCAAACTTCGCGTCGCGAAACCAATCGGGTACCTGGTATTGCGCTAATGAATCCCATGCGGGTTTAAAAGGGCCGGGGGCGAGACTGGCATTTAAATTTGGGTGCAGCAAACTACTGCCAAAGGCCCTTGACAGATACAAGGATGAGAATCCTGCAGCTAAGCCTTTTATTAAAGTTCTTCTTTTCATAATTAAGTTTAACGATTAAAGAAAACAGCTATGCCGATAAGCTATATGGATGAATAGCCGGGCTTTAAATAAATATCTACAAGTGGCTATCTATAATTGGTTAATCTGCAATTCGCATTATCGGATCAATAATTGATAATCATACAAATTTCTTTGAATTAACAGCTAAAT
Source organism: Mucilaginibacter endophyticus (assembly GCF_003351025.1). Taxonomy (GTDB): domain Bacteria; phylum Bacteroidota; class Bacteroidia; order Sphingobacteriales; family Sphingobacteriaceae; genus Mucilaginibacter; species Mucilaginibacter endophyticus. Next base: position 122,100 of record NZ_QPCG01000011.1, read on the forward strand.
AATTGGCCTAATGGGACTTTTTTTTGTATAAAACCGACTTTTTGGGCGGGAGAAAATGCGAATTATTGAAAAGAATTGAGGTTGCTAAATCGAAGTGTATATTGGGAGGACTGACTGTAACTTGTTTATTTAGTGGTTGTTGTATGTGGAGTAAAGCTAATATGTTGTACGAGCTATTACACATTGATTATTTAAGGCCCGGTATCTATAAATGCATTGGCAATGGTTATTTCAGACCAAGCTTTTTTAATGACAGCCCTATTTTTCTCGGCTATCATGATATCTGTAGCTCGTTGATCAATGATCAAAACCAACCAGGTACATCTGCTTTCTATATTCACTGGGCGACATGCCGGTGAGCTTTTTGAATGTTTTGGAGAAATAAGAAAGGTTATCAAATCCGGTTTGAGTACAGATTTCTGAATAGGACATGCGGCTTGTCGCCATCAGGTACTGTGCACGCTCAACGCGTTTTTCATTGATATAATTTAATGGCCTGCTTCCGGTATATTGTTTAAATTGCCTTGAAAAATAATCAACATTTTGATTGGCCCGGGATGCAAGCAGCTGAACCGAAAGTTCCAAATGTAAATTAACAAGGATATAATTTAATGTTTCTGCAATTTTTACCGGGATAAGTTTATGTTCCGGGCTTTTGAACAATTGAGGAGTCAGGAATTTGGCAGTTAGCATCATCAGGATACCCTGGGTTTCCAGGTATGTTGATGTGTTTTGTTGATTGTTAAGTTCCTGGTATTCCTTATAATAAATATCTTTTTCATACACCTGAGGGTTATCGGACCGGTTGATTCCCCGCCCCGGGTTAATTTGAAGTAATCGGTTGAAAAGGTTAACATCCATTTCGGTGGCCTTTGTTTTCAATACAGCCCTGTTATTGGCAAACAGTGAGCTTCCGTCTATCGAATCTTCAAAAAACTGAACGAAAAACTGACCGAGATAATCACCACAACCCAAGTTGCATAGCGTGAAACTTGGAATGATGTATAAATAGCCCGGTTCAAGTTTTAATGAATTGGCGGCATCTGATAGTTCACCTTCTCCGTCATCTATGTAATAAATACGGTAGTATGGACTTATAACATTCCTATAATTCCATTTACAGTTAAGCCTCACATAGTCAACGTTAAGCAGCGAGAAAGTATGTTTTAAATTTCTTTTGATCATCTGGACCACAAATATGCAAATGCTTTGATATACCTAAATGCATATCAATATCTAAAATATAGTAAAGTCGGATTTTTACAATAAAAAGTCCATTTTAATTAAGTTTTTAGATGGAGGCTTACTGTAGGTTTGAATCAACCAATATAAAGAAGCATATCTCAAAACTTTGAATTAGTACAGGTCATTAATGAGCTTTGCCTTGCATATTAAAATTTGACCTTTGCCAAACTCTGTTTTTATTGCTTATTTTTAAGAATACCCCTAAGCTATGAGATACAAATTATCACTAATGCTTATACTACTGTTGATGCTTAATGTTGCTTTTGCTCAAAATGGCAAATACCAGTTTTCGCAGCTAAACAGAAGCAATGGCTTGTCTCACAACCAGGTTAACTGCATTTTTAAAGATTCTGAAGGTTTTATGTGGTTTGGTACGGCATCGGGCCTTAACCGTTATGATGGTTATAGTTTTAAAGTTTTTAAACACGATGCTCATAACAATAAGTCGCTTAATGACGATTTTGTAAGTAATATTTTTGAAGGTCCGGGCAAAAAATTATGGGTGTCAACGCGCGGCGGATATTGCTTTTATAATCCGGAAACGGAACAGTTTGATAGTGATATGGCTTTAGTTACCAGCTCATTAAAAATTCCGGCATATCCTAATGTATCAAAAATAGTACGTGGTGGCAAAGGTGAATTTTGGTTTTTGTGCCCTGATTCGGGGCTTTACAGGTATAATGAAATTAGCAAAACAACCCGTCGCTATTGTAGCGACCGGTCAGGCGCATCATTATATTCAAATTCACTTTCGGATATAACACAGGATGCAACCGGTTATATTTGGCTGACTTATCGTAACGGCATGGTTGAAAAGCTTGATACCAGGCAGAATAAAATTACCTATCGTACAGAGATTTTTAGCAAAGCTGTTAGTGCCAGAGAGGCATATTATGCTATCACTGTCGACAAGGATAACGATTTATGGTTTTACGCACCTAATTTTTACGCCAACGCTTATTACTACAGCCCCTCAAACGGGACGTTAAAACTTGTAGGTAAAGCGTCGGCCGGATCCAAATTAAAATCTAATATCATCAGTAACATTATCGAGGCCGACGACGGCTTGATATGGATAGCGACCGACCACGGCGGCATAACCTTGTTTGATAAAAAAACATCCAAATTCACCTATTTATTGAACCGGGAAGATGATGCCAAATCATTAAGCCAGAACAGCGTTATCAACCTTTATAAAGACGATGCGGGAATTATGTGGGCAGGCACATTTAAAGAAGGAATAAGTTATTATCATAAAAATATTATCCGTTTTCCATTATACCGGCATTTCGCTTCAGACCATAGAAGTTTGGGCTTCGAAGATGCCAACAAGTTTGTTGAAGATAAAAACGGTAATATCTGGATTGGCACAAACGGAGGGGGCCTGATCTGCTTTAACCGTGAAACCGGCAGTTTCGAACAATATAAGTACGAAACAGGCAATTTAAACAGCCTAAGCAACGACATTATTGTTAGTTTATGTATCGATCATGATCAGAAACTATGGATAGGCACTTATTTTGGCGGCCTGGACTGCTTTGACGGAAAAACATTTACCCATTATAAACATGGTGATAAGGTAGACGGGAGTCTTGCTGATAATCGGGTGATGAGCATTTTTGAAGACTCTTCGCATAGATTATGGATAGGGACGTTTGCGGCGGGGCTGCAGATATTTGACAGGGAAAAAAAGAAGTTTTCCCCTCCCTTTAAACAAACAGATATCAGGTGTCTTTACGTTGCTGCGCTGTTTGAAGACCGCAAAGGCAATATCTGGACAGGAGGATACTTTGGCATCGATGTAATCTTAAAAAGTACGGGGCGGTTTTTGCATTACAGCATAAACAAAAATGATCCTAACAGTTTAATCGCTAACACCATCAACTGTATTAACCAGGACAGGCGTGGCCTCATCTGGATAGCAACACGCTACGGGTTAAGCATACTTAATCCCGAAACCAATAAATTTACGTCCCTCACAAAACAAAACGGGCTGCCTGAAAATGCCATACTGGATATACAGGAAGATAACAGAGGAAGGATGTGGTTAAGCACTGCCAACGGTTTAAGCAGGATAACACTTATCCCGCAAAAGGATGCTTACGTTTTCAGGTTTGAAAATTTTGATGAAACTGATGGTTTGCAGGGCCGGGAATTCAATGAGCAGTCGGGACTGAAAACCCGAAAGGGTGAACTCATTTTTGGGGGAGGGCATGGTTTCAATATTTTCGACCCGTTAGCTATCCATGCCAATATCAATAAGCCTAAACTGATTTTTACTGATTTTTTGCTGTATAATAAAAGTATCAAAGCTAATGAAGAGATTAATGGGCATGTTGTATTATCAAAAGCTATTTCGGCAACAAGCCAAGTGACACTGACACATAGTGAGAACGTATTTACGATTGAGTTTGCAGCACTTAATTTCTTTAATCCCAACAAGGTTAAACATCAGTATATTTTGGAAGGCTTTGATAAGGACTGGATTGATGCGGATAATGCTACACGAAGAGCTACCTATACCAACCTGGATGGCGGGGATTATACCTTTAAAGTACGTGCAATTAGCCAGGAGGGAAGGTGGGATCCAGATTATTTAACATTGAAGATTAAGGTATTGCCGCCATTCTGGAAATCGACAATAGCCTATCTTGTTTATATATTGTTTTTATTTGGAATCCTATTTTTTATGCGCCGGCGCGGAATTCAAAAAATAAGAAGGCAATTTGAAATCGAAAAGGAGAAACGCGAGGCTAAATTGTTGATTGAAAATGAGCGCCAGGAGGCCCGGCGTATGCATGAACTTGATATGATGAAAATTAAGTTCTTTACCAATGTAAGCCATGAGTTCAGGACCCCCTTATCGTTGATTATGGCACCCGTTGAAAAGATATTAAAGCAAACTGAGGCTGAAGAGCAGAGGAACCAGTTGCAAATGATCAACCGCAATGCCAAACGTTTACTCAATATGGTAAACCAGTTGCTCGATTTCAGGAAAATGGAGGTGCAGGAACTTAGGCTGCATGCCCGGAGCGGGGACATTATAAGTTTTATTAACGAAATGGTTTATTCGTTCTCAGATGTGGCCGAGAAAAAAAACATCAGGCTGGTATTCGATTCGGAAATTCAAAACCTGATCATCAATTTTGATCATGATAAAATTGAACGCATTATCTTCAATCTGCTTTCTAATGCATTTAAATTTACACCCGATGGCGGACATATAAGTGTTTTACTGGCAATACTTGAAAAGGCACCGGAAAGGCGGCAACTCGAAATAAAGGTTATTGACACAGGGATTGGAATTCCTTTAGATAAACAGGGCCGGATTTTTGAACGCTTCTTCCAAAACGATGTGCCCGGATCTATGGTTAACCAGGGTAGTGGAATAGGGCTGGCAATAACTAAAGAATTTGTAAAGCTGCATAATGGCGAGCTATCCGTGCAAAGCCAGCCCGGGCAAGGCAGCTACTTTACAATCCTCCTACCAGTTGATTTAGCAACGGAGGAAGAAGGATCTTTGCGTGATCCTGATTTAAGCAAAGCGTCAATCGCTGAAATCTCCGACGGGGTGCGGACAGCAGGCAGCAATACAATTAAAAAATTGTCTGTTTTATTGGTTGAAGACAACGAGGATTTTCGTTTTTATTTGAAAGACAATTTAAATGATACTTTTACCATTATCGAAGCTGCTAATGGAAAGGAAGGCTGGCAGAAAACCCTGGCCCTTCATCCTAACCTTGTGGTAAGCGATATCAGCATGCCCGAGATGAATGGTATCGATTTGTGCCGTAAAATACGTAACGATAAACGGACATCGCATATACCCGTTGTGCTGCTCACCGCAGCTACAGATGAAGAGCTGCAATTGCAGGGTCTCGAAACCGGCGCAAATGATTACCTGACAAAGCCCTTCAATTTCGAGATACTCACTTCTAAATTAAAAAACATACTGGCCATGCAGCAAGACATGCGTAAGGCCTACCAAAAGCAGCTTGATGTTAAACCAACAGAAGTGGAAACCGAATCACTTGATGAGGCGTTTATTAAAAAGGCGGTGCAACTGATCGAAAAAAACATTGATAATGCCGAGTTCTCCGTTGAGGAATTGAGCAGCGAATTATGTGTAAGCCGTGTTACTTTATACAAAAGATCGCTTACTTTAACAGGGAAATCTCCCGTCGATCTGATTCGTACCATCCGCCTGAAACGTGCTGCACAACTGCTGGAGAATTCACAATTAACCATATCACAGATCTCTTACAAAGTAGGCTTTAAAAGCCAAAAGTATTTTGTAAGATGCTTTAAGGCCGAATTTGATTGCCTTCCGTCTGCGTATGCCAGTAACAAAAACAAATAGCTTTTATAAACCTGCGGTCAGTTTACCGTAGGGTAACCCTTGTGAATTTGTCGCTTACGGCCTCAACTAAATTCTCTCTAAAAGGACTTTAAGAAAAAAGTACTCCCTCTCCTTTAGCACCGAGGTTTCAGTCTGCACGCGAAGTCGCGTAACTGTTTTTAAAACGTTTTACCGGGCATTTACCGTAGGCTTAACTTCTGCTTTTAACTCTTTTTGTTAAAATTTCGATAACATCTGTTTAAATTCTGACTGTTTTAAGGCTGGAGATTTAGTTTAAAGTATTGTAGATAAGCGTGGTATGACGACTTAACATTTGTGTCCCTATTTGTGAACAATAGATTGTACCGTAGCTTTTAGTTTAGCAGTATAAACCAATGCCGATTTTATTACTAAACGTAATTAAAAGTGGGCTTTGGTTATAGCCAATTTTTAAACAAAACCTGCTTAATTAACTATGATGTTAAAACGTATACTATGGTTTACTTCTGCTATACTTTCGATCGCTTTACCGTTCAAAGCTGCTTCTTGTGATATTCCCCCGGCAATAAAGGATACAACCGTTGTCAGAACAATTTATCCATCATATAATATATCGCCGAAAGCTCCCGATAGGACGCGAATGAGTAATACTGCAGAGCAACTGGCGGCACATATCAAATTGGGCTGGAACATTGGTAACACGATGGAAGCACCCGGCAGCGAAACCGGCTGGGGTAACCCGTTAATCACCGAGGATTATATCAAATTGGTTAAGCGAAGCGGTTTTAATGCTATTCGCATCCCCTGTGCCTGGAACCAATATTCAGATAACAAAAGTGCCAAAATACAGGATGCGTGGTTAAACCGTGTAAAACAGGTAGTACAATATTGTATAAAAAACGATATGTATGTGTTGCTGAATATTCACTGGGATGGCGGTTGGCTTGAAAATAATTGTACAACGGCTAAAAAAGATTCGGTTAATGCCAGGCAAAAGGCTTTTTGGGAACAAATAGCTACAACAATGCGTGATTTTGATGAACATTTGATGTTTGCCAGCGCTAATGAACCCAGCACCAATGATGCTGCCCAAATGGCTGTATTATTTTCATATCATCAAACCTTTGTTAATGCTGTGAGATCAACAGGCGGGCGAAATACTTACAGAATATTAATTGTCCAGGGGCCTGGTACTGATATCACCAAAACAAACAGACTGATGGGCACCCTGCCAAAGGACGAGGTAGCAAACCGGTTAATGGTGGAAGTACATTATTACTCTCCTTTTAACTTTTGCCTTATGGAAAAGGATCAGTCTTGGGGCCGCATGTTTTATTATTGGGGAAGCGGTCATCATTCATTATCAGATCCCTCACGAAACCCGACATATGGAGAAGAATCTGAAGTTAAGAGCGCATTTCAGCTTATGAAAGCCAAATTTGTTGATAAGGGCATTCCTGTTATTATGGGAGAATATGGAGCCTACAGACGAGCAACCCCAAAAGATTTAGCTGTTCACAATGATGCAATAGATTACTGGATAAAATTTACAACCCGGCAGGCTATTGCAAACGGACTTAAGCCATTTTTCTGGGATATAGGTGTTGCTATAGACAGGCGAAATAATAAAATACTTGATCAGCGTACTATTAATGCCCTTGTAGCCGGTGCCAATTGAGAACTTATTCAAGGGTAATAAACCTACTGCTTATTACTTGTTTGCGCTTTTACCATTGATGTTCATATTGATAACCTTATCCAAATCCATACTTACAAAATGAAATCCCACCGTTTATTGTGTTTTTTAATTTTAGCTTTCGTTGTTACAGAGAAAACTGCTGCCCAATCTCCCGAAACATCAGCTGCCAAACGACAGCATCTATCTATGGATAATGACTGGAGGTTCGCTTTAGGCCATGCTTATGATCCCTCAAAAGATTTTTACAATGGCACGGGCGGCTTCTCTTACTTGGCTAAAACGGGGAACGGGGATGGTGCCGCATCTGCAGAGTTTGATGACAGGGGCTGGCGTAAAATTAATCTTCCGCATGACTGGGCCGTTGAACAGCCTTTTAGCCCTAAAGGCAGTTTCAGTCACGGATCGAAAGCAATCGGTCGCAACTTTCCTGAAGCCAGTGTGGGCTGGTACCGCAAAAGTTTTGTTGTTCCGGCTAATGATCTTGGTAAACGGGTATCCATTGCATTTGATGGCGTTTTTCGAAACAGCATAGTTTGGGTAAACGGCCATTATCTGGGCACCGAACCCAGCGGATATAACAGGTTTGAATATAATATTTCTGAATACTTAAACTATGGTGGCAATAATCTCATTGCTGTACGGGCCGATGTAACCTTGGAAGAAGGCTGGTTTTATGAAGGTGCAGGTATCTATCGCCATGTTTGGCTTAACAAAACAGACCAACTGCATATCGTTTCTGACGGAACGTTTGTTACAACCCAGTTAAAAAACAACATGGTGGATGTTACTGCAACATCCGCCATCATCAACGACGATAAAGAATCAAGGAGTTTTAATGTAACCCAAACCATTATCGATGATAACGGAAAAGTCCTCGCATCAAAAACAACTACCGGGCTTACTTTGCAGCCTTTTGCATCGCAGGATATCAACAATATTTTACCCGTTGATAACCCCAGGCTCTGGAGTATAGAAACTCCAAACCTGTACAAGCTGGTGACTACTGTTGAAGAAGGCGGAGCAGCTACAGATAGCTATACAACAACCTTTGGGATCCGTACCATCAGGTTTGACGCCAATGAGGGCTTTTTTCTGAATGGAAAGCATGTTAAAATTAAAGGTACCAATAATCACCAGGATCATGCCGGTGTAGGTGCCGCTATCCCTGATGCTTTACAGGAATTCAGAATCCGTGCTTTAAAAGAAATGGGCTGTAATGCCTATCGCTGTTCGCATAATCCGCCAACACCCGAACTGCTGGACGCGTGTGACAAGTTGGGGATGCTGGTTATTGACGAAAATCGCCTGATGGGTGTGGCATCAACTCAACTAAATGACCTGAAGAGGATGATCCGGCGCGACCGTAACCACCCCAGCATTATCAGCTGGTCGATAGGTAACGAGGAGTGGGGTATTGAAGGCAATATTACCGGGGCGCGAATAGCTGCCACGATGCAGGCTTTTGTCAAATCGGTTGATTCAACGCGTTACATCACCGCAGCCATAAGCGGAGGGATTGGCTCCGGAATATCAACCGTGATAGACGTGCTGGGGTATAATTATGTTGCCACTAAAAATACCGACGAACAACATAAAAAGTACCCTAACCAATTTAGCTGGGGTACCGAAGAAGGATCAACGGTTGCTTCGAGGGGAATTTATGAGGATGATATGGACAAGCATCAGCTTGTAGCGTATGACAGAAAGCAAAATGATTTTTTCTACAGCCTGGAACAGGGCTGGAAATACTACGCGGCGCGCCCATACCTGGCAGGAATGTTCATTTGGACAGGTTTTGATTACAGGGGCGAACCCACACCTTTCGGATGGCCTTCTGTCGGGTCATATTTTGGGATGCTTGATGCCTGCGGTTTCCCCAAAGACGATTACTATTATTTAAAGTCATGGTGGACTGATCAAACCGTTGTGCACCTGTTGCCACATTGGAACTGGCGCGGTAAAGAAGGCCGGGAAATACGGGTGTGTGCTTATAGTAATTGCGACGAGGTTGAGCTTTTTCTGAATAAAAAGAGCCATGGTAAAAAAACTATGGATTTAAACGGGCACCTGGAATGGCAGGTGAAATATGAGCCGGGAACACTTGAAGCGATAGGTTATAAAAAAGGCGTAAAAGCAGGCAGTGACGTTGTTAAAACTACCCAAGAACCGGTCAGCATTAATTTACAGGCTAACAGGGATGTCATTAAAGCCGATAGCAAGGATATAGCTTTAATAACGGTAAAAACAACTGATAAAAATAAGCTGAAGGTGCCAACGGCCGACAATGAGATAGGCTTTTCAATTGAAGGCCCCGGTAAAATTATAGGTGTTGGTAACGGAGACCCTACCTCGCTGGAGCCTGATCAATATTTAGAACGGATCAACCTTGTTCATATAGGCGATTTTAAAGAGAAGTTCGTAGATGATTTAAATGTAAAAGCAGAGGTTGCAGCCGATTATGATGACAGCAACTGGCAAAATGCTTTTAAAGACACCCGGGACGACGAATTTGGCCGAAAGGTGAAAGCGATAGTATACAGGGCAGGTTTCACTATGCCCGCCGATGGTGCTACCGCTACTGCTACATTTTTTAATAAAAATATAGGCAAGGTACAAAGCATCTATATCAACGGAAAAGAAATAGGCCATGAAATCAAAGAGAATGCAGGAAAGACGGAATTTAAACTTGAAGCTGCATTACTGCACCCTGGTAATAACATCGTCGCTATTGTGGCCACACCGTTGCTTAAAGCTAATATCTGGGCAGGCGTTAATACTGATCCAGGTCTGATCCAGCTGGTTTATCCTGCAGCTCTCTATAAACGAAAGCTGTTTAGCGGGTACGCGCAGGTGATTGTCCAGTCGACCGGGCAACCAGGCACTATAGTTTTACAAGCTACCTCGCCGGAGTTGAAGCAGTCGGTTATTGAAATTACAGCGGCTGATAAGTAATGTTAAACAAGCGATTCAAAGAACTAATATTTATGAAATATATAATTACTTGCGTTATTGCATTTTTTTTATTCGGCAGTGTATCGGCGCAAAACCAAAACGAGGCCGACCTTAAATTGAAGATCAACAGCATCATCAAAAAGATGACACTTGAAGAAAAAATAGCAATGTTGCACGGCAATGCGCTGTTTTCTTCGGCAGGCGTGCCCCGCTTAAGTATCCCTGAATTGACATGTGATGACGGGCCATTGGGTGTTCGTGAAGAAATAAAACGTTTTGACTGGGCTTCGGCCAACTGGACAACTGACTCCGCTACTTTTTTGCCCAATGGTTCGGCAATAGCGGCTACCTGGAATCCCTTAATGGCTAATAAGTATGGGGTGGTGATCGGGGAGGAAGCGAATGCCCGTAAAAAGATTATAATGCTTGCACCAGCCTTTAACATTTGCAGAATGCCTCTTTGCGGCCGCACCTACGAGTATTACGCTGAAGATCCTTATCTAAACAGTCAATTGGCTATTCAATCCGTAAAAGGGATCCAAAGCCAGCATGTGGCAGCCTGTATAAAACATTTTGCCGCAAATAACCAGGAGCTTAACCGTGATAATGTAAATACCTTAGTGGATGAAAGGGCTTTACGCGAAATTTATTTCCCGGCATTTAAAGCAGCGATACAGCAGGGGAATGCTTACACGGTTATGTCGGCCTACAATAAGTTGAACGGTTACTGGTGTTCAGAAAATGATTTTTTATTAAACAAGGTGTTAAAAAATGAATGGGGCTTTAAAGGTGTGGTCATGTCTGACTGGGCCGGGACGCATCATACGGTTGCTGCCGCAAACAATGGCCTTGATATTGAAATGGGATCAAGCGGATCCTATGATCAGTGGTATTTTGCCAAACCCTTGTTGGCAGCAGTTAAAGCAGGCCAGGTTTCTGGAAAAATCATTGACGATAAAGTAAGCCGGATTTTATGGCTCATGTATCATACCTCCATGAGTGCCAATCATCCTAAAGGATCTATAGCCACGCCTGAACATGCCAAAGCCGCGTATGAAATTGCATCAGAATCTATCGTTCTGCTAAAAAACGACAACCATTTATTGCCTTTAAAAACAATCGCAATCAAAAGCATTGCTGTTATAGGCGATAATGCCATACGTACATTTGCTTTGGGTGGCTATGGCGCCGGAGTGAAAGCCAAATATGAGATTACCGCGTTAGCCGGCATAAGATCAAGGTTCGGCAAAACAGCCAGTATCAGTTTTGCGCAGGGTTACAAGGCCAATTACCTGGCAAATAAAACTGAGGAACAAAACCGTGGCTACGACAAACCTGATCAGAACCTGATTGATGAGGCCGTAGCGCTTGCGAAAACCAGCGATGTTGCCATTTTGTGTGTGGGCTCAAACCGTGAATATGAGAGCGAAGGCCATGACCGCAAAAGCCTGGAGCTTCCTTTTGGCGAACAGGCCCTCGTTAATGCGGTGAGCGCCGTTAACCCTAACACTATTATTGTTATTATGGCCGGCGCGCCGTATGATCTGGGTGAAATAAAAAAATCAAATCACACCATTGTTTGGTCATGGTTTAACGGATCGGAAGCGGGTAATGCGCTGGCCGATGTTTTAAAGGGAGTTATCAATCCTTCGGGAAAACTGCCGTTTACCTTCCCGGTTTCGTTACATGATTCACCTGCATTTAATCTGGATACCTATCCCGGTAAGGGCCTTACGGCTGATTATAAAGAAGGTATATTGGTTGGATATCGCTGGTATGATACCAAGAAAATTGAACCACAATTCCCTTTTGGATATGGTCTTTCCTATACCGATTTTTCTATCAGTAAACTTTCCACAGATAAATCAAGCTATAAAAAGGATGAAACAATTCATGCGAAGTTTTCGATCAAGAATACAGGTAACAAATCAGGGGCTGAAGTTGTACAATTGTATGTAAATGACCCGGTTTGTTCGGTTTTGCGTCCTGAAAAAGAGCTTAAAGCTTTTGAAAAGATATTTTTAAAACCCGGTGAATCAAAGACGGTAGAAATGCAGGTGAAAGTTGCCAGCCTGGCATTTTATGATGAATCAAAAAAGGGATGGAATGCGGAAGCCGGCGACTATAATCTTGAGTTAGGTAATTCATCCCGCAATATTATTCAAACAACAAAAATTGCAGTTAAATAACCTTGTTAAACATTTCATTATTATGAAAGCAATAATCATAGTCATCCTGTTCTTGACCGGCGGTATGGTAAGTTTCGCGCAACCACCGAATGGTATTCAACGAAAACAATTGTTTGATTACGATTGGAAATTTAAGCTCGATGATTCACTGGCTAAATTGAAAAACTTTAGCGATACAGGCTGGCGTAGCCTCGATTTGCCGCATGACTGGAGCATCGAAGGAAAGGTAAACCCTAAAAATCCAACAGGTGGTGCAGGTGGTTATTTTCCGGCGGGCATTGGCTGGTATAGAAAAACGTTTAAGGCCATGCCTGCATGGAAAGGAACAAGTGTTTCCATTTATTTCGAAGGTGTATACATGAATTCCGAGGTGTTTATCAATGGGAAGTTACTCGGGATCCGCCCTTATGGTTATTCTTCATTTAGTTATGATCTGTCTCCTTACCTGGATTTTAGCAAAGAAAACGTGATAGCTGTTCGTGTAGATAATTCACAACAAATAAACAGCAGGTGGTACAGTGGCTCGGGGATTTACCGCCATGTTTGGATGAATATTGCCAATCCTTTACATGTAGCCGATTGGGGAGTTGCGGTTACAACGCCTCAGGTATCTTCAAAACAGGCCTCTGTACAGGTTAAGGCTACGATAAAAAACGAAACGGCCTTTTCACAAAGTATTGCCGTAAATACCCGGCTGCTGTCCGGGCGTTTTAAAGATGCGGGGAATAACATGATGAGGTTAACATTACCGGCTCATAGCGAAAAGGAAATAACACAAACTATAAAAGTATCAAATCCCCTGTTGTGGACACCGGAAACCCCCAATTTATACCAGGTCCGGATCCGGGTGTTAAAAGGCAATGATCTCGCAGATGAAACAAAAACTTCGTTCGGCATTCGTTCCTTAAAGTTTACAGCCGGGCATGGCTTCGAGCTCAATGGTAAAACTGTCAAGATAAGCGGTGGATGTGCACATCACGATAATGGCTGCCTCGGCGCTGCAGCTTTTGACAGGGCTGAGGAGCGTAAGGTGGAGTTGTTAAAAGCTGCCGGGTTTAACGCCGTAAGAACATCTCATAATCCCCCTTCCGAAGCTTTTTTAGACGCTTGTGACAGGCTGGGTTTATTAGTTATTGATGAGGCCTTTGATGGCTGGAGAATCGGTAAAAACAAGCACGATTATTCGGTGTATTTTGATAAGTGGTCGAAGCTTGATCTGGAAACAATGGTGCTGCGCGACCGGAATCATCCGTCAATTTTTATGTGGAGTATAGGTAATGAGGTGGTTGAGCGAAATAAGCCAGAGGCTGTTGTGACTGCCAAAATGCTTGCAGCTACTGTTAAAAGTATCGATACCACAAGGCCTGTAACATCGGCCATTGTAAAATGGGGCAATGACTGGGAATCACTGGATCCGCTTATGGCAGTTCATGATGTTTGCGGCTATAATTATCAGCTGCAAGGCGCCCCTGCCGATCATAAAAGGGTTCCTTCCCGTGTTATTTTTCAGACAGAGTCATACCCGCGCGATGCTTTTGCTAATTGGAAGCTGGTACAAAACAACAATTATATTATTGGTGATTTTGTATGGACAGCGATAGATTATTTAGGCGAATCGGGGATTGGCCGTTGGTATTATTCGGGCGAGGTGCCCGGAGAACATTGGGAAAACGATTTTTTTCCCTGGCATGGTGCTTATTGCGGAGATATAGATTTAACCGGATGGAGAAAGCCCATATCGCATTACAGGAGCCTGCTGTACAATAATAAAGAGAAGTTATATATGGCTGTACGCGAACCAAAGCCGGAGCCATTGGAAATCAAAGAAACCTGGTGGTCGGTATGGCCTACCTGGGAAAGCTGGACATGGCCGGGCTTTGAGGGAAAGAATATTGACGTAGAGGTATATTCAAAATATCCCAAAGTAAGGCTTTACTTCAATGATAAACTTCTTGGCGAAAAGTCAACAACAGAAGATCAGGAATATAAAGCTACTTTCTCAGTGCCATATACACCAGGGACCCTCAAAGCCGTGGGCGTTGAAAATGATAAAGAAATGGAATCAACTACGCTGCAAACTTCAGGCTCCGCTGCTAAGATCAGGCTCGGTGCCGACCGTAAGGAGCTATTGCCGAATGGACAGGACCTATCCTATGTTTCAATTGAAATCACTGATAAGGATGGTATACTACAACCAAACGCATCAGATCGACTTCAATTTAAACTTGAAGGGCCTGGTGTAATAGCCGGGGTAGACAATGCAGACGTCAAAGATACTGATCCCTATACAGGCAATTCGCGCAAAGCCTGGCATGGCCGGGCCATAGTGGTAATCAGGAGCACTCATAATGCCGGCGATATTAAGCTTACCGTTAGTTCGGCGGGGTTATCTGCAACAACTATAACTGTTAAAGCGCTCACACATTGATAGATTGAAATGTGCAGTGGATATGAGAATTATGATGAAATTGATATGAATGCTTTTCAATTTGTGTTATACTGGGTTCAGCTTAAGTTGGGCTTTAACGTATCGAAAGAGTTATAGCGCAATTATTAACAATAAGCATAAACTTTTCACTTGCGCCTTATGAGCCGAGTTTATCGAGTTGCGATAGATTTTTCTGTTTACATATAAATACCTGACTACAATGATAACTAACCTTAAAAAGATTTTCGCAATTAGCCTCGTCCTGTCCGGGATGTCGTTAATGCTGCACGGACAAGAGCTGTCCATTAACAACGGACCCTTCAAGCCTTCTGATAGTTCTTTTAAACAATACCAATATCCTGCGTGGTTCAGAGATGCCAAATTTGGTATTTGGGCGCATTGGGGGCCGCAGGCCGTACCACGCCAGGGTGATTGGTATGCCCGTAACATGTACATTCAGGGCAGCGAACAAAATAAATATCACGTTGCACATTACGGGCACCCGTCAAAGTTTGGTTATAAGGATATCATACCTTTATGGAAGGCTGAAAAATGGGATCCTGCAAAATTGATGGCGCTATATAAAAAGGCCGGGGCAAAATACTTTGTAAGCATGGGGACCCATCATGATAATTTCTTTTTATGGAATTCTTCTCTGCACCGGTGGAATGCTGTACAAATGGGGCCTCATAAAGATGTAGTTGGCATTTGGCAAAAAGAGGCTAAAAAGAATGGCCTTAAGTTCGGCGTTTCCGAGCATTTGGGAGCAAGCTATACCTGGTACCAACCGGCACATAATGCCGATACTTCCGGCGCTTACAAAGGCGTTCCATATGATGCAAACGATCCAGCTTATGCTGACCTATACCATCCTAAAGCAAAAGCAGATGACCGCGGCTGGTATACTACGGGTCCTGAATGGCAGCGAACCTGGTATAAGTCTATTAAAGAACTGGTAGATACTTATCACCCCGACCTGCTTTACTCAGATGGTGGGTTCCCGTATGGGGATATTGGCAGGGACATGTTAGCCAATTTTTACAACGGAAATATGGCCTACAACAATGGGCAGTTCACCGCTGTGTATAACTGCAAGCAACCTTCAAAGGGTATGTGGGTAGAGGATCTTGAACGGGGCGTTCAGGATTCCATCAGTCCGTATCCATGGCAAACAGATACTTCTATAGGCGACTGGTTTTACCGCACTGGCCAAACCTACAAAAGCGGTACCGATATCATACGGATGCTGGTAGATATAGTAAGTAAGAATGGAAACCTGTTAATTAATATTGTGCAAACACCTGAAGGGGATTTGGAACCCGATATGTTAAATACACTTGATGAGATAGGTAAGTGGACTGCCGCCAATGGTGAGGGTATATACGGATCACGTCCGTGGAAAATATTTGGAGAACGCCCGGGGAATGCAGTAAAAGTTAAAACCGACAACTTTAATGAAGACCGGATGAAATACACGTCCGAAGATATCCGCTTCACAAGTAATGGCAATAAGCTATACGCGTTTCTGCTTGACATACCGACCGCGGATATTCGAATTAAGTCGCTGGGTAAATCGTCGGGAGTAAATACAAAAAAAATACGCTCTGTGAAACTCTTGGGCAGTAAAGAAAAGATACAGTGGCAGCAGGACGCGGATGCGCTTGTTATCAAAAAGCCTGTAAACTTGCCAGCCTGGAAGGTATCAAGTTTTAGGATTGATCTCGCTGACTAAAATCTGCTTAAGATGAATAAATTAAAAGTCAGGTCCTCCTGTTTAAGCAGAGGGACTGACTTTTTTGAAGAGTGTTGCCTGCAATTTTGGTATTTGATTTAATGCTCCTGGCTGCCAAAAAGGATTGGGCTATAAATATCTATCAGCTTTGCAGCCGCGTAGTAAGGGTATGCAGCTAACAGGGATTGCTTGTACTCTTCTGCATTGTTTGCTTCGGAGAAGATTTTGCTGCTTTTGTCAAGATAAATCAGCTCATTGTCAATGGCAGCTTTGTCGGCAGGCGTACCGTGCCCGGGTAAAAAGATATCATATCCCTCAATTGCCCTTAGTTCCTTCAATGCTGTTTTCCAGCCATTAACAGGCCCTGTAATAAAGGCATGGGCATTGTGGTAAAGGATTCCTGGGCAATTACAATTCCTAACTCAGGAAGCTTGATAACCAATGCGCTTGGCGATTCAGTATTTAAAACACGTTCAAAAACGAACCTGGTTCCGCCTATGATTTCTTCTCCCGGCTCAACAGCTTCTGTGGGGAGCGCGAGCTTACCGGCAATCAGGCTGCCCATTTGTTGTTGTTTTTGCTGTAATTCATGCGGGCCGTTTTTTAACAGCGATTCTATAATTTCCGGCAACGCGTAAACTTGTACGTCTGCAAATGCGTCGCCCATGCTCAGGTAATGGTCGGGGTGATCGTGTGGTACGTAAAAACGGGTTATGGGTTTTTGAAGGCTGTCGGCCAGCGTACGGAATTCCTGCCCGTATTGAGCGAAAAACTGTCCGTCTACCAGGATTAGCTCCCTGGGTAATTCAATGATATGAGTTGCATTAGCAAACATTGGCGCCGGAGATACCAGCGTATGAACTTTTACATTTCCGTTGTCTTTTACCAGGTAACTAGTTGCTTTGGGAAGTTGATTTGTCATCGTTTTATTTAGTTAAATATTACGATGCAAAGCTATTGCTGCAAAAGCCGGCTATACTATCAGTATGCTTTAGTTATTATCAATTTGCATATTCCTGGCGATAATTGGCCGGGGATTGTTTGGTTAATGATTTAAAAAAGCGAACAAAGTTGGATGGTGCGGAAAAGTTATGCTCATAACTAATTTCTGAAATGGTTTTGCCGGTAGTTAATAAATCACTTTTACAAGATTTTAGCAATTCGTCATGAATTATAGAGAGTGCATTTTTTCCAAAGGTTTCCTGGCATAAATGATTAAGACGGTTGCGGTTAATGTCAAGTAAATCGGCGTACTCTTTAACCGTTTGCTTCATCCGGATGTGCCGCCTCAATAAATTTCTGAATTTTAAAATGTCGTTATTCCTGTAAAGATTGCCTTTCAATTGAAAATGATCGGTATAGCTTCTGTTAACCAGGATAAGCAATTGGTAAAGATATGCCCTTAGTAAATGATAGCTGTCGGAGGCAAGCAGGTTAATTTCTGGTCGATGTGTTTAGATAACCCCAGTAATGTATCTAAATCGCCGTTTCCTAACGGTAAAGTAGCAGGCGCATCGTAGTTACCAAAATAATAAAGCCTGTTCAGGAAAAGATTGTCTTTTAGAAAAGTTTCTATAAACTCTCCCTCAAATATTACAACCATACCTTCGGCAGAACCTTGCAGGTGCCATTGCCGCGGTTGGGCAGGGGGTAAGAGTAAAGCTACCTGTCCGGCAAGTTCCAGTTTGGTATCTTCCAATAAAATGTGGCCGGCTATTTCCTTAAAGAAAAACATCTCATAAAAGGAAGTTGCGTGAAGCTCCTGCAATGATAAACTTCGATGGGCTATTTCGGCCACATTAAAGCAATCCATGAGCAGCTCTTTACCATATTTATTTTTATAAAAATCAAGCCGGATCACCTGTAAATTAATAGAAGATTTGTCAATTTAAGAAACCCGGCTGAAGAACGAAAAAGTAATTAGCCCGGCCATCAATGCCAAGTCTTATTGATTTTTACTTTAGCAAAAAAAAGCTAAAAGTTAGTGAATCTGGCGCTGATGAAATTGCGGACGCTAATTTAACTTGTAAACATAAAAATGCCCGGGAGCAGTTGAAGTCCCCGGGCGTTTTTTAATTTCCGCCTTGTTTGATAGCGGTTATCGTGCGCTGATCTTTTACAGTATAGTTTCTTCTGTCAAGAGCTCCGCCCGTATCCCAGAAAAATGGCAGCATGCCGGTTGTTTTAGCTTGCTTTGTAACGTAAGTGATCCAATAGTCTACCGAACTTTCATGCGTCGGCAAATCTAAAGGGACATGCGCTGTGTTGTCGCGCCTGTAAGCGCCATATTCACCTAAAAGAACAGGAGTTCCCTTATCTATGAATTTGGTCTTCATTAAGCTGAATGAGGCATCAACATCGGCTTCTTCGCCCCAGGTGGCGTTTCGCTCAGGTTCAATGGCCGAGTGGTGCCCTGTACCCCAATAATAGAACATTTTACCCCAGCTTGCATCATTATCCAGCAGGCAGCAGAACTGAAACGGAGAGTAATAATGCACCTCAACCATCAGCTTGGCTCTAGCCTGGTCTTGCGGAAGAGTGGTCATAAAATCACTTGTTTTCTCCATATTGGTAGATGGGCCCTGAAGTACCAATACGCGATAGGCATTTTTACCACCGGTTGATCTAACCGCGTTAATAAAGGTTTGATGATAGGTAGAAAGTATTGCTGTAGAGGCCGCATCATCTGCTGCAGGCTCATTGGCGCTGGCAAACATCAAATGTTCGTCAAAATCGCGCATGGCCGTTGCAATTTGTTCCCATAATGCTTTTTGCTTAGCGTTAACAGAATCCTGTTTGGCCTGGGTGATATTATTTTCAAGCCAGCCGCCATCCCAGTGTATGTTCAGCAACACATACATATCATTATTCACACAATATCCTACAACTTCCTTAACCCTTTTTATCCAATTTGGATCAATCTGCGCAGTTGCCGGATTGCTTAAATGCCCCATGTTCCAGGCGCAGGGAAGGCGTATAGCATTAAATCCCTGCTGTTTTACAAATTTTATATAATCTTCGGTGATCAACGGGTTGCCCCAGCCTGTTTCACCGCCCGAGGCTTCCAGTGTATTACCAATATTCCATCCCAATTTTATCTTCGCGGCAAGCTGAACGGCGTTACTGCTCATTCCGGTTGCATCAGGAGCTATGGGTGATGTATTATAGTTGGGAAAGAGGTTAGATGTTTGAGAAACTTTTAAAGTTCTTGCCTGTCCGTTTGATGAGTTTATGGTTAAGCTGCTTGAACGGGTTGATCCGGTACCGTTTTCCGATAATGTTTTGATATGGATAACGATACTGCCGCTGTTGCCTGAGGTGGCGCTTAGCTGCAGCCAGGCAGAGCCTGGATTAACGATATTCCATGTTGCATTACAGGAAATAGAAAAATCCTGCGTGCCGCCTTCGGGTGTAAAAGTTAGTACTGTTTGGTTCACCGTAAGTTCCGGCGTTGCATTGTTCGTTTTTTTACACGAAAAAAACGATATCAATACAACTGTTATTAAAAGTACTGGTTTTAAGGAAAATGTTTTTTTCATTTTTTAAATGATTGGTAATGTTTCTGTGTTTGTTTTTGCATGCGATTATTGGTTTGGGTTAGGTAAGTATTGGAACATCTATGGTGTAGTTGTTCGATGTACGCAGGGTAGTTTATAAAATTCATCCTGCGCATCGTCTTTGTTAGCTTATCGTAGTTAAAAATGCCGGGGCCCTGTTACAACCCCGAGCATTCACCTTTTCAACTAACTTTTACTTTTAATTTAACTGATGTGATGTTTTGTACAGGCGTATTAAATTCTTTACCGGAGTTTTTTTTGTTATATCCCGGCTTTCCGACTTTAATTTCAATGCATCGGTTAAAAAATGCCGGGACCTGTCAGGGCCCCGCGCATTCATTTATAATCAACTAACGCTCTCGCTTATTTAATTCTTACTACCCTGATATTATCAATAGCGGCCTCGAAATTTTGGACGGTGCTTGAGCCATCATTAATAAATTGGAATTCAATGCCGCCTGCACCGGTTGAACCAAGAAAATCCGTAAGGCTTGTGGCAGGGAAGCCTTTATTATCGACGAAACCTGTAAACGGAATAGTAACCGTTTGCCAACCCTTAGTTGTAAATGCGGCGGTTGCGCCCGAAGCTGTTTTCCATGGGCGATAAAGGGCTGCATAACTACCGTAATCTTTCAAAATTTGGATTGAGCCGTTTGTCCACGGTTTGGTAGCTGATATCTCAAACTTAACAGCATAATGGCTCAAGGTGTCTTTTAAATTAGCTTGAGGTACCCATTGTGCCGAGTTTATATTAATTGAGCGGCCGCCATTCCACCACGACCAGTCACCGGCAGGAACATTTGATGCATTCATAATACCGTAATAACCGGTGTTGCCGGGATAGGTGGCTGTACTATTGGAAGTATTCGATCCCCAGGAAAAATTGTTTATATTATCGTAATTATTCAGTACTCCGTTTACGAAATTATGTACAGAATAAATGGTAGCAGCTTTACCTGATTTTGTTTCAACGCTTACAATCCCCCCTGTTTGCGTTACACCTGCAGGTACTGCAAGACTGATGCTGGTACCGTCATTTGACGATTTAAAACTGGTAATATTAATTCCGCCGTAAACTACACTTTTAACAAAGAAAAAGCTAAGCCCGTTGATCCTGACCGAGTCACCCGGATTGGCGTCCTCGTTGGAAACGCCTGAAATTGTGGGGGCAGGGGCGACTATAGGGAACGAAAACGTGGTTTGGCCATGGTTGGTGATGTACTGTATGGTATTCAGTTTATCTGAAGGTACGGTCGGGAACGCAATAACAGCCGGAATCAGCGCGATAGCGCTGGTATCGGAAAACCAGGCATCATTGAATGAGCCTTTTACGCCGTCAAAATTGATAGCAAGTGCGCCTTTTAAATTTTTGCCCGAAATAACTATCCATTGACCGGTACCAACGCTGCTTAAGAGTGAATCGCCGGGATGGGCTACATAATTGCGTATGGCTGTAATTACCGGAGTTCCCTTTGATGATGAGGTTGCATCCTTTTTACAGGCGGATTGCATAATTGCGACTGTAGCAAGCAAGGCAAGTAGCAAACAGCTTTTAATATGATTGAATTTTTTCATGATTTTAAGAATTATCTAAATGATTCTGAAAGCAATTAATAATAAGGTACAGGAGCCTCTAACAACTTAGGATCTGCTGTTTGCTCATTTGCCGGTATAGGCAGCGTGAACGTATTAATGCTTGGCGGCGTTATTATCAGGCTATTGGCTGACGCTGTTTTAACTCCCGTAGCCGGATCATAGCTAAATTGCGAGCGGGGGATATACGGCACTGCATCTTTTGTAGGTGTTATTTGCTTACTAATTATCGAGATTGCCTTATTAGGATCGTAATATGAAAGTCGCACCAGGTCAAACCAGTACTGGCCTTCAAACGCCAGCTCAATGCGCCTTTCCTTCATGATGATATCAGGAGTAAGTTCGGTAACAACATCAACACCTGCCCTGCTGCGTACCAGGTTGAAGTACATCAAAGCATCCGCGTTGGTAGTAGATGCATTATTGCCTAATAAGGCTTCAGCATAAATTAAATATACATCTGCAAGTCGTAATACCGCGTTATGTTCAATAGATGACCAAAGGTCCATCGTGGGAGAATTATTATCTGCCGCGGTGCCAACTACGTGTTTTTTAACGTTGACAGCGGTTGCCGTGTAGCCGCCGCCGGCCGCGTTAAGCTCAGGATACTTATCACCGGTAAGCATAAATGTAGCTTTGCGGCGTACCGAATCCTGGGTGGTATATTGGTTTGCAAGATCAATCGTTGGGCCAATTGCTCCGCCCCAGCCACCGCCGCCGGTAACGAGGCTGCCGCTTGGTGCAAATTGGGCTTGTATGGCATTACCTTGTCCGTAACCTACTCCAGGTGCCCATTGATAGGCAAATAATGATTCAGAATTGTCATTATACTGTGTCCGGAAAAGATTATAGTAATTTGGCAAAAGAGATAAACCGCTGGTTTTACAAACATTACCGGCATAGTAAGCGGCGCTGTCCAGATCAGATTGATTACGTGAGCCTTTTTGGTTTAAGCCGGCCCTGCTTAAATAAACTTTTGCCAGCATACCCTGTGCCGACCAGGTGGTAACACGGCCAGGCTGATCAGTCCTGGGTAAATTGGCAACTGCATATCTTAAATCGTTAATAATAAACTTATATACGTCCTCAAGCTTATGGCGGGGTACCAATGGATTGGCAATCAGTTTGTCATTATCTTCTATAATCGGCACAGCGCCCCATAACTGGGCAAGATAAAGGTAAGAGGTAGCCCGGATAAACCTGATTTCGCCAATGGCGCCTGTTTTACTTTTTACAGATACACTGTCCGGCATTTTGGTATTAATAGCTTTAAGATTGATATTACAATGTCCTATAACATTGTAAAAACTTTGCCATGCCGATGTTAATGTTCCGTTTTGTGGCGTGATGGAAAAGGTGGTGAGCTGAACAAGGTCGCCATTATAAGGCTGTAACATGTTGCCGCTCATGATATCTCCCATTCCAAGCAATGGGAAGTTGTTCCAGGTAGCCCAGGGCTGCGCGTAAAGTGTAGCCGTAGCCAATCTTAAATCCGACCCGCTTTTATAAAAGTTGTCGGTAGTGATACCGGTTAAAGGGGGGCGGGTGAGGTAATCTTTTTTGCAGCTGCTGATCATAATTATACCGATAACCAGCAAGACTATATTTATTTTGATACGTTTCATAAATCTTGATTTTAATTGTTTAGGGATAAATTGAGGCCAAATGTGTAAACACGCGGCTGGGCGTAATATCCATTATCTATACCTGCTGCTAATGGGTTCCATGAACCAATCTCAGGATCATAGCCGGTATATTTAGTGATGGTGAACACATTGGTTACGTTGACATATACCCTCAATGATCTTAATTTGATCTTATTCAAAAGGTTATTTGAAAAACTATATCCTAAAGCGATGCTTTTACACTTTAAAAATGAGCCGTTTTCGATGTATTTGTCAGAGAAGCGCTGGTTATCGTTACCCGTGGCCTGACTAATACGGACAATATTTGTAGATGGGTTTGTAATGTATACGTTATTGATGTCTGAGCTTGAACCATTCGGGTCTATCAATCCGATTTTTGCATAGTTGAACACAGACGGGAAATAGCCAAAGTTTTGATTCGGGTTATCTCCGTTAACTTTTAACTGGTTATAAACTTTATTACCATAATTGCCGGCCATAAAAATATTCAGGTCGAAATTTTTATAGTTGAAGCTGTTATTAATACCAAATTGAAATTTAGGCATAGGCGAGCCCAAAAAGGTTTGGTCGCTGGCGTCAATTTTGCCATCACCATTGATATCTTTAAAAATAACATCACCTACCCAAACACCACCTGAGCCGGGTGTTATAGGTATAGGGCCGCTGCCATTTTGAGGTAATGCCGGGTATTTTGCAAAATCGGCGGCGTTTTTATAAATGCCCAGTACCTGGTACCCGTAAAATTCGCCGATTGATCGGCCAACAACGGTTTTAGAAACAGTGCCGTAAATAGCGGGGGTACCATCAACCAAAGTAAGTACTTTGTTGATATTTCTGGTAAAATTGATGTTGGTGTTCCAATTGAAGTTTTTTGACCGGATATTTTGTGTGTTCAGTGAAAACTCAAAGCCCTTATTGCTCACTGCGCCAACGTTTACATATGGGGCCTGCACCGCGCCGGGTGAATATCCGCCGGCAGCAAATGTGCCTGAATAATACGGTAGGGTAAGACTAAGCAAAAGGTTATTGGTTTTGCGGTAATAAACATCGCCGGTTAAGCTGATCCTTCCGTTTAACACAGTTGCATCCAAACCAACGTTATATGACTTTGTAGTTTCCCACTTGATGTTCGGGTTTCCGGTTGTAGTAGTTATTTGCGAATTTCCAGACAACCCGGTAGATATTGTACTTAACGTTGAACCATAAGCGTATTCGGCGATATTTTGGTTGTTTACCAATCCGTAGCCGAGCCTGAGCTTAAGGTCATTAATAGCTTTTACATTTTTAAGAAAGCCTTCGTGGTTAACTTTCCAGGCAAGCGCGCCGGAGTAGGTGGTATTCCACCGGTTAGCTTCAGCAAATTTCGATGAACCGTCATGACGTACGGTCGCAGTTAACAAATAACGGTCGTCATAAGTAAAGTTAGCCCTGCCAAAATAGGCCTCTAAAGCGCCCTGTCCTTTAACACCGGTATTGGTTGCGGTCGTAGCATCGCCGCTGCTGATTGTCTGTACATTATTACTTGCAAAATTGGTCCGGGTAGCCGATACGCCGCTATTTTTAAGCAATTGGGCTTCATGGCCGGCAACTACGTTTACCCAGGATTTTTTTGCAAATGTGTGCTGGTAGGTTAAATAATTTGAAATTGAGTTATAGAAATTTTGTGCACTTGATGCCGTACCGTTGTTGTTGGTCTTTGTATAAGCGCCCATAACATAGCTTGGGTTAAAATAATCTTCAGTTGCAAAGTCAAAATTCCCGGCCACCTCATTGCGCAAGGTTAAATCTCTGGTGAATTGGATTTCCGCGTAAGCATTGCTGAATAGCTGATAACGGCTTTTAAAATCTTTCACAATAGTTGCTATCGCAAACGGGTTAGTGCCCACAGCACCATAAATATTAGGATCATTACCACCCCATGTACCATCAGGGTTTTTTACAGCTACGTCGGGCGTTTGGTTAAGCGCCTGCAGAATTACACCTGTATTGGAAGTGGTTACATTTTCGGCTACATGTGCCAGGTTCAAATTGATGCCAACCTTTAACCAATCAGTAGTTTTATTATCAATATTTGCTTTAACCGAAGTACGTTTAAAATCCGAACCCAGTGCTATTCCTGTTTGTGAAAAGTAAGTTCCTGATATATAGTATTTTGTTCTGTTATCTCCGCCGCTGACGGATAAATTGTGGTTTTGCATTGGCGCTGTACGGAAAAGCGCTTTTTGCCAGTTGGTACCCGGTCCAAGATATTGCGGATTTGCATATTGCGGCCGCAGGTCATAACCGATAATGGCCGATTTCTCATTCATGAAGGTGGCGTACTGCCTTAAATCCATTACGTCATAATATTTAGGCAGTTTCTGCCAACCCTGGTAGCCGTCATAACTGATAAGCGGCGGACCAGCTGAACCTTTTTTAGTGGTGATAATAATTACACCGTTAGATGCCTGCGAACCGTAAATGGCTGTGGCCGAAGCATCTTTCAACACATCTATCGAAGCAATATCTGATGGGTTGATGCTGGATAACGGGTTAGTGCCATTGCCCGGAATGGCCGATTGTCCATTCGGCGGGATCTGTACACCGTCAATTACATATAGTGGAGGAGCACCCGTGAAACCACCTAAACCGCGGATCTGTACATTAACGTCGCCACCTGGCTGACCTGACACCTGTTGCACTACTACACCTGCAACCCTTCCCTGCAAGGCCTGATCAAATGTGGTAGGTTGCGCCTTTAAAATGTCTGCGGCTGTCACCGATGATATCGCGCCGGTAAGGTCATTTCTTTTCCGCGTGCCGTAACCAATTACAACAACTTCGTTTAGGTCGCTGGTTGAAGATTTAAGGACTACGTTGATAACCGTAGATGAGCCAACGTATATTTGCTGCGAATTGTAGCTTATAAAACTAAAAATCAGGATGTCTCCATTTTTTGCATTGATAGTATAGCTACCATCCGCTCCGGACAGCGTGCCTGTTGGCGAATCTTTTACTTTAATGGTTACACCGGGCAATGGCTGGTTATTGTCTGCACTGGTGATCTTACCTGTAATTTTAATGCTTTGTGCGTAACCTGTAAGGTTTAATAACAGCAAAGCTGTAAACAGGAGTAATACATGTCTTAATCTTTTTCGTAAATCTTTTTCCATGTTAATTGGGGTTCATAATTGTTAGGTTAATTGGTTTATTTATTTGTTTGGTGTTGGCACCCTTATATCCACCGCATATCACGCTTAAACTGTTAAATTGAAATTGCTGACACCTTGATTACAATAGTATTTCAACTGCTGGTGCCCTAAGGCAATTCAATACACATGCACACTTTTTAAATTCATATGCAATACCAACCTGATTGCGGGCGGAGTATTTGCGATAATTCCTGAAATGGTTTTTTTTAATGGTTTGCCGTGCGAATAACACCGCTGCTAATAAGTACGCGTTTTGGCATAATGCTCAGTTAAATCAGACTATTTATAAATTGGTTATCTCGTCTGCGCCGTTGTTCAGGCGTCGGACACGCGGTAATGGTATAGAACATACCGCTTTATGGAGGATGAAATTATGTGGTATATTACAATCGATTGTTTCTAAATAGGGGTACAAATGTTAATTTTATTTAACTAATTGTTTCTTAGAGCTTTATGTTTATTTTTGATTGATTTTGCGGCAAAAAAAAAGGAAAAAGGGAAACAAATTCGTAATGGAATAACTTAAATGCTCAATTCAACGCCAGCTTAAAGTGTTTTGATCTATATAGAAACGTAATCTCGGAAAGAGGATTAGCAAAATATTTATGAAGTAGTTTGAAAAGATCAGGTTTTAATCTGCGACGATTTGCTGAAAATTGAATTAATAAATAAGAGGATTAACATTTGTATCCCCATTTGCCAACAATAGCAGGCGTATCGCCGTTTACCTTTGCTACTTTAACCAATAGCTACTTTGGATCTGTCTGTAAATGCGATATCCACCGCTTAATATGAAAAGAAAAATTTTACCAATTATTTTAGGGAGCCTGTTTTTTAGTAACGTTTTTGGCCAGGGTAACAGCCCGCAAAAAACGGATCAAGTTAAACGGACTATCAGCGTCGATTTTAAGAAGGAAAAAGGGAAATTCAATACGTCGTTCAATTTGTGTGTCGGGGCGGGGCGCGCAAATGAGGGTTTGAGGGCCGACTGGCAGCAACAGCTGGCTACTGTAAGAAATGAATGCGGTTTCAAATATATCAGGATGCACGGTTTGCTGACGGATGATATGGCTGTTTACCGTGAGGACAGGAACGGAAACCCGGAATATAACTATCAATATGTTGATGCCCTGTACGACTATATTTTGAGTATAGGCATGAAGCCTTTTGTTGAGTTAGGGTTTATGCCTGGCGCGCTGGCAAGTGGTAACAAAACCATTTTTTGGTGGAGAGGGAATGTAACACCGCCAAAAGACTATAAGAAATGGGAAGGCCTGATCAGGAATCTCACTCAGCATTTTACAGCACGCTATGGAACTGATGAGGTTAAGACGTGGTATTTTGAAGTTTGGAATGAGCCCAATCTGAAAGATGGCTTTTGGACAGGTTCTCAGGATGACTACTTCAAGCTTTATCAGTATAGCGCACAAGCCATTAAAAGCGTAAACAAGACTTATAAAGTTGGCGGCCCTGCTACAGCAGGAGCAGCGTGGGTGCCAGAAATGATAAATTTCTGTAGCAAAAATTCGGTGCCGATTGATTTTATCAGTACACATGCCTACGGCGTTAATCAGGGCTTTTTGGATGAATATGGTTCAACCGGCACTGTACTTGCTAAAAATAAGGAAAGCATCAGCGGTGACGTATGGAATTCACGCAAACAAATAAAAGAATCTGCAATTCCCGACCTCGAATTACATTACACGGAATGGAGCTCATCTTATACTCCTGCAGACCCGCTTCATGATAGATACCACGAAGCAGCATACATCCTTGAAAAGCTTAAGCAAACAGGGGCTGCCGCTAATTCCATGTCGTATTGGACTTTTACCGACATTTTTGAAGAAGCGGGGCCCAGGTTCACCCCATTTCATGGTGGATTTGGCTTGATGAACACGCAGGGGATAAAGAAGCCG
This sequence comes from Mucilaginibacter endophyticus, assembly GCF_003351025.1. GTDB lineage: Bacteria > Bacteroidota > Bacteroidia > Sphingobacteriales > Sphingobacteriaceae > Mucilaginibacter > Mucilaginibacter endophyticus. The sequence goes on from NZ_QPCG01000011.1 coordinate 150,587, forward strand.
GCATTTTTTGCCTATTCCTTTTTAAATAAATTAGGCGAAACAGAAATAGCGGATCAGGATAATTCATCCTGGGCTTGTAAAAATACAAAAGGTGATGTTCAGGTGTTACTTTGGGATTATACTTATACTTTACCTGATTCTGTTAACAACCAGTCTTATTATACCCGCGATTTGGCTGCTAAAGCAAAAGGAGAGGTAGAATTGGTAGTATCCGGTATGCCCGGGGGAAAATACAGGTTGGAGGTTTATCAAACTGGTTACAAAGTAAATGATGCCTACACCAGCTATCTTTCCTTTAATAAACCGGATCAGCTTAGTAAAACCCAGGCCGATTTGCTTAAAAAGCAGAATAATGGCGCGGCAATTCTGAAAGAGAATATCACCGTAAGCAGTTCAGGAACATTTTCAAAGAAACTTCAGATCAGGGAAAATGATGTTTTCCTGATCAATATGATCAAGCTTTGACAGCTATTCAATTGACCGGGTTTTGTATTTACATAAAGCTCATGGTTGATGCTTTAGTCGCCGGTGCTGAACATTATTTCACGAAACTATACAACCTTAGTTCAGATAGTTGTGAATCAAAACCGCTTAAATTAGTTTTAGTCAGTCAACTATGATTATATGAGACATTTGATTTGTACACTTACTTTAGTACTTGCTATTACAGTTGTTCATGCACAACCCGCCCCGGTTAAGGTGAAAGAAGGGTTGCTACAGGGAACAGCTGAAAATGGCCTTTCAATTTATAAAGGTATTCCGTTTGCTGCGCCGCCGGTCGGCGAGTTACGCTGGCGTGCACCACAGCCAGCCGCAAAATGGGACGGCATCCGTATGGCTGATAAATTTGCGCCGGAACCGATACAGGGAGCGGCCCCTTTTTCTGGAAAAAGTGAAGATTGCCTGTACCTGAACGTTTGGTCGCCGGCTAAGTCACCGCGCGACAAAATTCCGGTACTTGTATGGATCTACGGCGGAGCTTTTAATTGGGGTGGTACTTCCGAACCTGCTTATAACGGAGAATATCTTGCAAAAAAAGGGGTAGTTTTAGTAAGTATCGCCTATCGTGTAGGTCAGCTCGGATTTTTAGCACACACCGAATTAAGTGCCGAAAATCCAAACCATGTTTCGGGGAACTATGGCTTATTGGATATGATAGCTGCCCTTAAATGGATAAAGAAAAATATCGCTGCTTTTGGGGGCGATCCTGGCAGGGTAACTATTTTCGGTGAATCGGCCGGAGGCATTGCAGTTAGTATGCTATGTGCAAGCCCTTTGGCTAAAGGATTATTCGTGGGAGCCATCTCCGAAAGCGGTGGCTCATTTGGCCCTACACGGGTCACAACTTACCCGGGCGAAAACATGAAAAGCCTTCATGACGCGGAGGCCGCGGGCGCAGCATATGTTAAAGGGGCCGGGTTTTTGTCAATTGCCGATTTACGAAAAGTAGATGCCGATAAACTTCCGGGCGTACGCGGACTTGCCTGGCCTGTTGTTGATGGTTGGGTGATCCCCGACGATCAGCATACGCTATACGAGGCCGGTAAATACAACGATATACCGGTATTAATAGGTTACAACTCTGATGAAGGCGCGAGTTTTTCGCCGCCTAAAACTCCCGAAGATTATGTTAATGCTGTAAAAAACCGCTATGGGAAATTTGCTGATGAATTGATCAAGGCTTACCCTCCGGGCACAGGTAAGTTTGCAAAAAACGCCCGCGATTTGACCCGCGATGCGGCATTTGGCTGGCATACCTGGAGTTGGGCTACATTACAGGCAAACGGAGGTAAATCAAAGGTTTATTATTATTATTTTGATCAGCACCCTGAATATCCCGCGGGCTCTCCGCAGGAGGGGTATGGATCGCCCCACGCGCAGGAAGTTGCTTATGTATTCAGGACGCTTGACGCTTCAAGTCGGCAAACAAGTAAAACAGACCTGAATATCTCAGATGCCATGAGTACTTATTGGACAAACTTTGCAAAGTATAGCGATCCCAATGGCCCCGACTTAGCTAATTGGCCGGTGTTTAGTACTGCTCAACCCACGGTTATGTACTTCTCCCAAACTGCCCATACGGGCCCTGTTCCAAGCGAAAGCGCTTTAAAGGTGTTGGACGCTTATTTCAAATGGAGGCGTTCGCCCGATGGCAAAACCGGTGTTCAATAAATTTAAATAAAAAGCTTTTAACCAGTCTTTATCGGTAAGCTGTTCACTTTTGTTGGGGCGAATAAGAGGGCTCACAAAGAAGCTTTTTATTAAACGGCTTCTTAAATTTTTTGATTTCAGGCTGGTCAAAATGGGGTGCCTGCATTGCCATTTGTCCTGCACACCGGTTCGCTTAATAACGTATCCAACCAATACTAAAGTTAGCAAATGGCGGATACCGATTTTCAACATTTACTATCCTCCTATACTCTGCAGATACTTTACAGGTACTTTAAACAGTATTCAGGGTTTCTTTTTTTTGTTTGCCGACCTGATTTGAAAAATCACTACTACTGTTAATATGGTAAGGGAAGAATAAAACTCGAAATTTTGTAACGGCGAGCCTACAGACATGGCTGTGGCCGTTTTTTCTATTTTGTTGATCATTTAAAGCAGGTTGAGGTATTAATGACCTTACTAAATTACTACTAATTACAACTTAAAGGAATAAATGATTCGGTTTTATATAAATTATTCAAGAATTTCTTATCTCAGCTGATAATAATTTTCCTTATATGGTCCTTTTGTTGTCTTCATAGTATAAAAAATAAAGTTTCATAGCCTGGCTTTCTTTAAAATTAAACATTTGTTACCCTATTTATTCACTTTTGTGGCCTCGCCGGTCTATAAATTTGACTCCCAAACCATAGCCAATAAGTGGCTTTAAACCAAAAACAACCCTGCACATTTTTGAAACGAAAGCACAATCGCTAAAAAGGCATTTGTTTATTTGCGCTGTTTAATTGTTCTTTTTACTATAAACCAATTAATATTTAAATATGAGAACACATAACTATTTTTTCGGCCTAGCCGTAATTTTATCGTTTACCCGTTGCCAAAAGCAGCAAATTGGCAGCCCGGAAGTGAGGCCGCCTGTTCCCAAAACAGTTAAAACGCTGGCTATAACCAGTTATCCAAGTTACAATACGTCGCCTCTTGCGCCCGATCAAACCGGGGTAACCAGTACAGCCGCCCAGCTTGCAGCAAAGTTTCAATTGGGGTGGAATATTGGTAATACACTCGAAGCAACAGGCAGCGAAACGGCCTGGGGTAACCCTTTGGTAACCCAGGCACTTATTGACGAAGTTAAGAAAGCGGGGTTCACCGCAGTTCGTATCCCCTGCGATTGGGATCAGTATGCTAACCAAACCACGGGGCAAATTCAGCAAACCTGGCTTAACAGGGTACAGCAGGTAGTTCAATACTGTGTAAACGATGGCTTGTATGTTATACTCAACATCCACTGGGACGGGGGATGGCTGGAAAATAATTGCACCACTGCAGCACAGGCAGCAGTTAATGCCAAGCAAAAAGCCTTTTGGGAGCAAATAGCCACGCAAATGCGGGGTTTCGACGAACATGTGATATTTGCAAGCGCCAATGAACCCGCTGTATCAGATGCTACCGGGATGAGCGTGCTGCTTTCATATCATCAAACTTTTGTTAACGCGGTCAGGTCAACCGGGGGGCATAACAGTTATAGGGTGCTGCTTGTCCAGGGGCCAAGCACTAACATTGATGGCACCAACACTTTGATGAATACGCTTCCAACTGATCCGGCGAACAACCGTTTAATGGTTGAAGTACATTATTATGATCCGGCGCAGTTTTGTTTTTTGACATCGGATGCAAGCTGGGGTAATATGTTCTATTATTGGGGAAGTGGGTATCATTCTACAACCGATGCCTCACGAAATGCTACCTGGGGTGAAGAGTCGTATATGACTTCAGAACTTTCGTTGATGAAAACAAAGTTTGTTGATAAGGGTATCCCTGTTATGCTGGGAGAATATGCAGTAAACCGTAGGTTAGGCCTTACCGGCGATGCTTTAAACCTGCAACTGGCAAGCAGGGGTTATTATCTCAATTATTTTGTCCACCAGGCATTACAGTATGGGTTAAAACCATTTTATTTTGATTCGGGTGGTACGGACTCAACCAACCCGGGTAGAATTATTAACAGGCAGAACAACAGCATTTACGATGAGCAAGGCTTAGCCGCCATTATGCAGGGAGCTCAAAATAACACATCTTCAATAATTCAGGTTGGACAGGTTTACCAGATTTACAGCAGAAATAGTTTCAAAGCCCTGGAATTTGCGGGCTGGGGAAATGCCAATCAAACACAAGCCGATCAGTGGGACTATTTAGCAGGAGCAAACCAGCAATTTAAAGTGGAAGATGCGGGAGGTGGTTATTACAGGCTTACCCCAATGCATGCAACCGGAAAATGCCTCGAAGTTTATGGTTTGAACACTGCTGACGGAGGACAGGTAGATCTGTGGGATTACTATGGTGGCGCAAATCAAAAATGGTCAATTCAGCTAACAGACAATGGATATTATAAAATTATCAATGCCAATAGCGGTAAGGCCTTGGATGTTACGGGCGCTTCGCTTAATAACGGTGTAGCTGCTGTTCAATGGACCTATTCTGGCGGGCGTAACCAACAATGGGGCTTTGTAAAAATATAATCTAGCTGTTAGTTCATTATGGCCTTTTTAGGGCTACTGACAGTGTAAAAAGGAAGAAACAAAAAGTCTTCAGATTTAATGATTTGAAGACTTTTTGTTTTTAATTGAATGCTTTTTAGTTTTCTAGATTGGCTTGTCTGCGTGAAATGCATATGATGCGCCTCTGCTTTCCATTAATTTTATATAAACCGGTAAAGTGATAAGGCGGGGAAAATATCGATATAGCTAAATATTATCTATCGGACTATAAATTATAAACTTGCTAAGCCTGTAATTGTACTATTATTTTTACTAGTACCTGCGTTGTTGTGCGCGCAAAATGACAGCGATTATAAACCGTTAAAGGCAGATAATATAAAATTCCATCTAAAGTTTTGGATGAAGAACGAAAGGTTTAAATCAATGTTGCCCTTTGGATTCTTTAATTCTGCAAAACGTTACCCTATAATGTATTTGATGTACGGAGAGAGCCATTTCGGTATGATAGCTGAGCTTTGCAGCTATCTTAGCCGGTGGCATGTAAATGCGACGCCGGAATTGATCATTGTAGGCATGCTCAATACCAATCGTACCAGGGATCTTACGCCAACACAACGTATGGTGGATTATTATGGAAAACCCGTGGCAAGCTCAACATCATGGCTGAAACCAGGCGGAGGCAGCGACAGGTTTCGACAATTTATCAGAGAAGAATTAATACCCTGTATTGACTTAAACCAGGGTTAACAGATGTCTTGTTTATTTTTACTTAAATTGCTTTTAGTCAACTAATTGTGTGGTTTTTATGCGAAGAGGTGTACCCCTCCCTTTTTTATAAATAGTATCGACTAGATTTCAATTCATAGCTAATATAACACCAGGAGGTGCCAAATTGATTTATGATACAACGCCTCCCGTAAGCTAATTTATGGAAGCTGTCATTTAGTTTTCAAGATCAGGATGGTTACGATTGGATCTAATGCTATCGCTGACAAATCAAGCTTGATACCGGCAGCATCCTGGTGAAATTTAACTTTTTTACCATGCAGTACCGAACACGATGTAACAGTCTGTTTAATTGGCGGTAATTTAATAACAGCTTCTCCCTCAGGTTTTTTGAGCAGGTGGATGTATATGTTATTGCCTTTGTACGTTGCACCATAAAAATCATCAACGGGTTCAAAAGGCCCGGGACGAGTTTGATATATGCTCTCGCCATTTTTCACTAACCAGTTTCCCACTTCTTTCAGCCGGTCCACATGCGTTGGAGGAATAACACCATCCGGGTCCGGTCCAACATTTAATAGCATGTTCCCGCCTCGGTCAACTGTGTTAACAAGCATAGTTATAATTTTTTCCAGCGGCATCAGTTGTTGGGCTTTATTATATCCCCAGCTCGTTTCGTTAAGATTCAGGCATTTTTCCCATGGAAAGGGAATAATAGGGCCCTTAACATCCGCGCCGCCTTCGTCGGTCTGGAAATCTCCCACCATTCCTGATCTTGGGTTAATCACCACATCCGGGTTATAGCTGCGTACCATGGCATTAAGTTTTAATGGTTCCCAAAACCAGGCCGCATCGGCATCAGTACCTTTATGCGCCAGCCACCCGCCATCATACCACAAAATATCTATTTTTCCATAATTTTTCATGAGCTCTTCTACCTGCCCGTAGGTTTGTTTTTTAAGCAAGGCAGCATTGTCTGGCAGTCCCTTAGGGTCGAAATAGCCGGGAAAACGCCAATCCAGCGGAGAATAATAAATTCCTACATACAGGCCAGCCTTGCGGCAGGCATCTGTATACTCTTTTATAAAATCGCGGTGAGCGGCAGTTTCCCAGCTATCAAAATGCTTATAACTTGAAGGGCTGTTCCAAAGGGCAAAACCATCATGATGCCTGCTCACCATTACCATATACTTCATGCCCGCCTCTTTCGCTACTTTAGCCCATTCAGCTGCGCTAAAATGCTTCGGATTAAATTGGTCTGCTAATTTGGCATACTCTTCAGCCGATATTTTCTGGTTAAACATGGTCCATTCTCCCGTTGCCGGTATCGCATATAAGCCCCAATGTATGAACATCCCAAACTTTTGATCTTCCCACCATTGCATCTTTTCGGGCGGAAGGTTAGATCCTGGACCCGATACCCCTTGCCCCACACCCTTTAATGACGGGTAAATCTTACCTTTTTCCAATGATTTTTTTTCTGCATCGCCCATTTCCTGGCTTTTTACAGCAGAAGAATAACTCATGAGCGTTAACGTAAGCCCGGTTGCAATAATTTTAATTTTTTGTTTAAACATAATTTAGATTCGGAATTAGCTGTTTAAATAATTGACAGCACAACCATTTTCGTGTTTATAAAGGCTTATTAAAGAACTGCTGTCATTTGCTTATCTGCTGTACGAAATTATATAAAACACCCTTAGCAGGATGATATTAATCAGACTTTCATTGGCATAAATCCGACCCGATCTGCTTTAAACCGCCATGACAGCAACTCATGGGTGCCTGGCGGCAACCAATGGTTCGGGAATATTATAGATGATCTCGGTTTTATTTTGAAAAGAGGATTACGTTTCTTTTATTCTTTTTGCTGAAACAAAACTTTTATTTATGATCTAATATTAATAACCTTAGCATCTTTTACTACTTCAGTCGAATGAGTGACAATAAATATCGCGGGACCTAATTCCTTTAATATGCCTATTAGTTGCAGTTGTAATCTGAATGCAGATAGATATCCGGCTCGTCGATTATGAAAAGTGTGGCATCCTTGTTTTTTATTATGCAGGTCTACATCTGACACCAGATTTGGAAGCCATAACCTGCCTAATATATTTCCAGCGGTAACTGTTCTTCAGGAAAAAACATATTTAAAACTGAAATCGTTCTATTCCTTTAAAACATTTTTATCAGTTGAGCTATGTTTTTGTTTTAAATAGGTAAGTATTTCCGGAAAAAACTCGGCAAAGCTTTTGTATTTGTCGCTTTCTAAATAGCGCTCGTATATAAAAGGCGCTAACTCTTCTACATAAATAAAATCACTTAGCAGTTCTTTCGCCATTTGCTTCTTATAGGCACGGGGCTCGCGGTATTTATGATACAAAGCGGCTGTTACCGAACGTACCAAATTTTCATCGAAACAGTAACGCCAGTTGCTGATGCTATTACGCCTCATGCCGTCGTCGTCTTTGTTAAACAGGTAGGCCAGTTCTTCTATTTGCTTTTGATACTGCTTTTCCAGTCCGTTAAGGTAAATGTGGCTACCTTCATGAAATACCAGATTATCAAAATTCGTAAATTCAAAGTAGGGGTCTTTTTGCGGGTCGGCATTACGTGCAAAGTATCCGGTATTATATACTATCCAATCGGCAAACTGCGGGTTGATGGTTTTGGTGGTAATAGCATGCGATCCCCAGCTGTTTAAAGGGTCAATACAGATCCACCAGTGTACATCGGCATTATATTTATAAAAGCCCTGCAGCTTTTGCACTAATCCGGCCGAATCGACACTGGCTTTCAGCGCATTGCCCCATTGCGTGTACCGGGCAGCATGCCGCTGATAAAAATCCCAAAAATGAGTATCGTTAAAAAAGTCGCGGCAAAGTTTAATGTATTCCAGTACATTTTCTTTACCGTAGTTTTTATACCAGGATAGCTCGGCTGGTTCATAGATCTTGATGTTTGGAAAATTGCTCATGCACCAGCCAAGCTCAACCAGGTCGGTATAGGTTTTTTCGAAAGTGGCTACCTTTTTCACCGCAGGGTGGTCTTTGTATTTTTCAAAGTAGGCAAGTACCTCTTTACTGTAAGCAGATGGATTGGGCTGCGGGTATTTATCGGCCAGGATCTGCACTATGGTAAACAGCTCCACGCCCGGATGCACATTTACCTTAAGCTGATCTTTTACCTGGCTATAAGCCCGGCCGCTTAAAACAATAAAGACAAGTAACAGTATTTTCTTCATGGTCTTTTGAATGATTTAAAGCAAATATCTTCCTGAAAAACAGAACTGCTAAATGCGATTGATGAAACGGCTAATTTCATTGATGAACAAAGTATTAAGTTTCATCATCAACATTAGCCAGTTGGTCAATAAAATCAGGACGATGGCCTTTCGGCAGCCGGTTGATGCCCCATTATGCGCTATATTTAGCCCATGAAGCAAAAAAACATAGTGCTGCTGCATGTATTGGTGTGGTTACTGTTGGTGCTCAACGATGTTATTCCGCGCTTTTTAGGCAATGAATACACCGCGTTTAAGGCAATGCCTAAAGATGCCGCGTTGCTATTAAAATATACGCTCATCAGTATTGGCTTTTATACTGTTGCGGCACTGTGTTTTTATGGCAGCTCCCTGTTGGTAGCGCCGCTCCTGTTTCTACATAAAAAGTATGTTAAAGCATTGATTGTAGCAGTGCTGATGCTTGCGGTATTGGCGGGCTGGCGTTACGCTGTCGAGTTTGGTTTTTTTAAACCGGTATTGGGTTTTGATAACTATAAAGGCAACCAGGTATCGGCACAATATTACATCGGCAATGTATTTTGGTATTATTATCCTAAGTACTTTGTGTATGGTTTGATGTACTTTTTTGGGGCAAACTGGCTGCAAAGCCGTAACCGGGAGCAGGCTTTGCAAAAGGAAAAATTGGTAACGGAACTGGCTTTCCTAAGATCGCAGGTTAACCCTCATTTTTTATTTAATACCATTAATGATATTTATGCGCTTACCTATCAAAGATCGGAACAGGCGCCCGAGGCCTTGCTCAAACTCTCTGAGCTTTTGCGTTATATGCTGCGCGAAGGCGCTGATGATTTTATGCCCTTGCAAAGCGAAATAGATTACCTCCATAACCTGATCGAATTACAACGAATAGGTGCAAAAGGCAGTGCATTTATTAACTTTGAAGTTGAAGGTTATGTGGGGCTGCAAAAGGTTGCATCGCTGTTATTTGTAGCCTTTGTAGAAAACGCTTTTAAGCACGGTGTGCTTAACAATGTATCCACTCCGGTTAATATCAGGTTATTAGCCACTAATGATCATATTGATTTCACGGTAAGCAACAAGATCAACAATAGTCAAAAAGATAAAGTTGGTGGTATAGGGCTCAATAATGTTAAGCGCAGGCTGGAGCTTCTGTATCCCGGTAAACATAAATTAGAGGTAACTGCTAGCGATCATTATATTGCGCATTTACAACTGCAACTTACTCCATGAGTTTACGCTGCCTTATTATAGATGATAAACCGCTTGCCATTGATATACTGGCAGACTATATAAATAAAACACCGTTTTTGGAACTGGCAGGCAGCACCATTAATCCTATAGAAGGGCTTGGCTTGTTACGCAGCCAAAATATTGACCTGGTGTTTTTAGATATCCAGATGCCCGAGCTTAGCGGTTTACAGTTTATAAAAATTGCGGGAAAGCAATGTATGGTAATCCTGACCACCGCTTATGCTGATTATGCGCTTGATGGCTACGAGCATGATGTCGTTGATTACCTGTTAAAACCCATAGCATTCGATCGTTTTTACCGTGCTGCCGAAAAGGCCTTAAAACAGTCATCACTACCACCGGCATTAACTTCTGGTAAGCCGCTACCAAGAATCAAAACGGTTACCGAATACCTGTTTGTAAAAACAGAGCACCGCATACAACGTATAATCCTCCGTGATGTGTTGTATGTGGAAGGAGTACAAAATTACATATCCATCCATACTGCGGACGCAAGGGTAATGAGCCTGCAAACGCTTAAGGGGCTGGGAGAGCAATTACCGGCGGGCGATTTTGTGCGCGTGCACCGCTCTTTTATTGTAAACCTGCGTCATATAACTTCTGTAGAGCGAGGCCGGATCTTTATAGGTGATACTGTTATCCCTATTGGCGACAAATACCGTGATGAAGTTTATAGGATAATTGGGGCAGGGTAGGGTTTAGTTGTTACGCCAATTCACAAGCGGTTGACAGATTGGATATTCCGGAGACGTTGACCAATACATTCCGAAAAACGAGCTTAATGCATTTCGTTCCGCTTTTTTGTGAATTGGATAGCTAAATTAGAATTTTTAACACAACCTGTTGCGCTAACAAGCGCGAAACAGCATGGTCAAGCATGGCGGAATATCCTGATCGCCATCTTCACCTTTGTTACGGGGACCATTGCAAAATCAAAGGGAAAGAACAATCCTTCAGGTAAGATTTTGCTCAGGTGAAACCTGTTGGATCCGGCTGATGATCCAGTTTGTAAATACTGCCTTTAGGGTATTCGGCCATAGCGTGCCGACTTTATTTTGTTCCATATCTTCCTTTGCTGAATTCTTCGATAAATATCTGGTAATACTCCTTTGTTTTAATGGCATAGGAACGGGCATACTCGATCAATTCCTCCTGCCAGTTTTGGTCAGCCCCAAAAGCCATTAGTTCATCGATGTTTCCCGATCCCTGCATACCGCCGCTTCTTAACTGGGCAGAGGCGGTCAGGCTGGCCATATCGCTGACAACTTCGTACATATCACGATAATTTTCTTTCAGCAACTTGAACTTCAGGGTATCCTTCACGGGCTGTAATTCCTGGATGATAAATGAATCACCACGAAACGTTGTTGTACTTAGTAATGCGGCGGGAACTTGTTGAAGGCGCTTCTGGACGCCGATTACCCGCGCAGCTTCGCTCTCCCAGTTCAGTTGCTGCACATTTGTGTACGGCAAGACCGATGACTGCCGTGCCTGCTTCATATCGATCAATAGATAGTGGTCTTCAATGTTTTTGCTTTTGAGCAGGAATAAGTAACGTTTTACACCAACGCTGCCCGTTCCCGCGAGACGGAATACAACGCTGACCACTTTATAATTGTAAGGGCCGTCACTGCTTGTTTCCAGCCATTCGCTGATATGCGACTTGAGTTCGCCTCTTAGCTTTTTATCGAGCTTAAAGTGACGTTCATCTTCAAGCGAAAGCATGATCCGTTTCTTTTTGCTGACCGTTCGTTTTTTGAGCAATTCCTTGTAACTGGTTTTTTCAGCCGACTCAAGGAAATTACGCACGATACCTTTAGCCGTGCGAGGTTCGATGCTGATAGCCTTGCCGCGGCTTAATGTCGCAGCATAAGTTTTAATATACAGCTGCGCCATTTTAAGGGCCTTCTCAGGTTCGATGCGCAGGTAGTCGAAAGCAATGAATATGCTGGTCACCATCCTGACAACCTCATAACTCGCGGGCGCCAGCAACGCTTCATCAAAATCATTAAGGTCAAAGTAAACGAGTTTATTGTCACCCCGGTAGCTTCCAAAGTTTTCGATATGCAGGTCCCCGCAGATCCAGGCAAGCGGCGAAAGCGGCAGGGGTTTCGCTGCAGCCAGATCCTCATAGAATATGTGACAGGTGCCCCTAAAGAAACGAAAAGCGTTTTCGGCCATGGCCTCATATTTTAGCTGCACCTTTTCAGGCAGTAACGGCGCATTGAATGCTATCAGTCTATCTTTCAGGTTTTTCATTTTTTTGGGAGTAACGGCTGGATTTGCGATGTTGGTTTTCCCTGGCGGCGTCAATGGAATGCGTCGCTGTCAGGTCGTCTTCTTTTTCAGCAAGTTCGGATAACTCAATGTAAAACTTGTGTAGCCGGTCTAGTTCCTCTTCGGTTAAATCCTCGATATCCACCATCCGGTTACTTGCGCCCTGATGGGATGCCAGTAATTCATTTAGTTTTAAATGAATGGCTTTTGAATCCTTGTTTTGAGACTTCTGAATTAAAAAAACCATGAGGAAAGTGACAATAGTGGTACCCGTATTGATCACCAACTGCCATGTTTGGGAATAATTAAAGAAAGGTCCGCTCAGGGCCCAGATAATTACAACTGCAGTTGCACCTATAAATGCGGTTGAACTACCCGTTGCCGAGGTCGCCCAGTTTGAGAATGTTTCGAATAAGTTCTTTTTGTTTTTCATCGTGTTGTTTATGCTGCCCGTTATCACCTTTGGCTCTGTTAAATAACCAGGCTTTACACCGTATAGGATTTAGCTAAATGAATTGGTAAACGCTGAGAAATAAGGTTTTTTGAATTTTAGCCCAGAATAAATCCGCCTGCTAAAATGTCGTAATTGGTATTATTGCCGCCCGCACAAGCTATCGCGCGCTTTAAATAAAGAGCCATGTCGCATTCCCAGATAGATTAAGTTAAATCAGTAAATACACTGCTTCGGCACCTGATTTATAACGGGAACTTACCAGGAATCTTTTTGTTTGTCTTATTGGACAATTTATTGAATTGATCGTGAAACAACATGACCCAGGAGCTCTAAGTGAGACGCGGTTTTAATGATCAAATTGGCAATGTAAAACAGAATTTTGCGCCTTTCCCCGGCTCGCTTTCGACCCATATTTTTCCCTGGTGACGACGTATTATTTCGGAACTTAAATACAGCCCTATACCGAATCCTGATATCTGCCGCGTCTCTGCGATATCGACACGGTAATACTGACCAAATATTTTATCCAGGTCGGCAGCGCGGACACCCATGCCTTCATCCTTAACATAGACCATAACTTCGGTCCCCCGCGGTTCAAAGCCAACGACGATAGTTTTACCATCCGGCGAATATTTTATCGCATTGGACAGGAAGTTTGAAATGACCGAACCAAGCCTTGCCCGGTCTGCGTTAATCACCATTTCAGGACTTTTAACAAGCGTGATGGTATGCGTGCCTGTTGTCAATTTTGCTTCATCGATTTCTTCCTTAATCAGCTCTGAAAGTTTGAAGTCTGTTTTTTCAATGTAAAGTTTGCCGGATTCCAGGCGGGAGACGTTCAAAAAGCTATTGATCATCCCAATCATCTTCCGTAGCTGGAAATTGACTTTTTCAATCGCAGACGGAATAAACGTGTCTTCATTGTTAGCGAGCTTTTTACTCAAAATCTGGGTAAGCGCCGATATGGATGTCAATGGTGTTTTAAGTTCATGGCTT
>NZ_QPCG01000012.1 GCF_003351025.1 Mucilaginibacter endophyticus
TTTCAGGTTCGATCTGGCGGCCACCCTCGCACGCGAGCTACATGAAGTAAACCGCCTGGGCGCATTTTTCGACATCATTCACCAGGATCCGGTAATATCACAAGTCAAACTGATAGCCGAGCCATGGGACGTTGGTGAAGGCGGTTACCAGGTAGGTAAGTTTCCTCCGGGCTGGGCGGAATGGAACGGAAAGTATCGCGATTGCATAAGGGACTACTGGAGCGGCTCGGAGAATACCCTACCAGAGTTCGCGGACCGCGTAACAGGCAGCGCTGACCTTTATAAAGATTACCGCCGCCCTACGGCCAGTATCAATTTCATTACCGCGCATGATGGCTTTACGCTTAACGACCTTGTATCCTATAATGAAAAACACAACGAAGCTAACGGGGAAGGTAATAAAGATGGGGAAAGCCACAACAGGTCCTGGAATTGCGGCGCCGAGGGACCAACTGACGATCCGGACATTATCAGTTTAAGGCAGCGTCAAAAAAGAAATCTCTTGACTACGCTCTTCCTGTCCCAGGGCGTGCCCATGCTCGTCGCGGGTGACGAAATCAGCCGTACCCAGCAAGGTAATAACAATGCTTATTGCCAGGACAACGAAATCTCCTGGATCAACTGGGAATCTGCAGATCATGAACTCCTGGAATTCACCAGAAAACTGATCAGCTTACGGAACAGCCACTCCGTTTTTTCCAGAAAAGAATGGTTCAAAGGCGTTGCTTTTAATGAATCGAACATAGAAGATATAGCCTGGTTCCTTCCGGACGGAACACAGATGGAAGAAAGCCACTGGCAACAGAACTACGCAAAGTCTGTGGCCATATATCTCAACGGCAATGGAATTCATGGCGTCGGTTCCGATGGTAAACAAGTTGTGGACGATACTTTTTACCTGGTCTTTAACGCGCATGACCTGGGATTAGATTATAAACTTCCCCATGAAACTTATGGCAGGCAATGGAAGGTCGTCCTCGACACGAGCACTTCCGATACAGCCCCGGACCGGATTTATAAACCGCAGGAAACGGTTCATGTTGAAGGCCGGTCTGTGGTATTGTTAAAAGACGATACAATAAGACAAAATCAGGGTGATGATGAATAGAAGGACTTTAGGCGTAAATTTTGAAGCCGGCATAGCCGAGATTTTGCTATGGGTGCCGCAGGCAGAGCAGGTATCAATTCGCCCGGATACCGGCAACGATCTGTTACTTGAGCAAAAAACGCGCGGCTATTGGCAAATGCGTACCGGAGAACTTCGCCCCGGAATGAATTCTCACGTGGTCATCGACGGTGAAACATGGCCTGACATTCATTCTCTGTACCAGCCGGACGGTGTACACGGAGCCTCGTCCGCGTTCGATGTATCGGGTATGAAATGGACGGATCAGCGCGCTGGGACAATATCCCGCTACAATACTACCTGATCTATGAGCTGCATACCGGCACATTTACACCTGAGGGGACATTTGATGGTATCGCGAAAAAATTAGATTATTTGGCTGCCCTGGGTATCACAGCCATCGAGCTCATGCCTGTCGCACAGTTTCCCGGTGATCGCAACTGGGGTTATGATGGCGTTTTTCCTTATACCGTACATAATTCCTATGGCGGCCCGGCTGCGCTGCAGCAACTCGTTGATCAATGTCACAGGAAAGGCCTTGCCGTGATTTTGGATATAGTCTATAACCATATAGGTCCTGAGGGTAATTACTTCGAAAAATCTGATTCCTTTTTTACAGAAAAATACAAAACGCCCTGGGCAAATGCCATCAATTTCGATGATGCAGGCTGTGACGAGGTTAGGCGCTATTTCATTGAAAACGCACTGATGTGGTGCCGTGATTTCCATGTCGATGCCTTGGAATTGGATGCTGTTCATGCCATTAAAGATTTCAGCCCTGTACACGTGCTGAAAGAATTAACACTTGCGCTCAATGATTGAAGCAATGTACCGGGAAGTCACATTACCTGATCGCGGAATGCGACTTGAACGATCACCGTTTTATCGATCCGCTCAAAGAGGGGGGGTACGGACTGGACAGTCAATGAATTGATGAGTTCCATCACGCGTTGCGGATTAGTGCAGGTGGTAAGCGAGAGGGCTATTATGGTGACTTTCATGGCATTGAAGATCTCGGCGCCGCATTTGAACATGCTTACGTATACCACGGCCGCTATTCTGAAGATCGCCAAAAAACATTTGGGACCGACCCTGTTGGGCAGAACAATATGTAGATTGTGTTAAACCTTGGTTTGGGAAAGGCCGGGTTCATCATGGGATGCAAAATTTGTAAAACTCATTATAAAGTAAAACGTTCGCATATCCATTAAGCCTTATAACACAATCGCATTTCTAAATTAAAAAAGGCTTTCCCGCGTATATTGGGGAAAAATTTCTTTGAATATATTCTCTTCATAAATAACAACAATAACCTCAATGGTGTCTTTACCATATGTAGTTTGCAGGCGCTGCGCATAGAAAACATTCCCATCCTCCAGGTCTTAAAACTTCCTGATCACCTTTTTATCCTAAAAATAATCTTTGATTTTAAAATTAACCGGATCGTCTGTTTGCGGAATATTTAAGGGCTTTTCCATAATAATAATCCAAGGCCCATTACATTCAGGATAGAAAAGTTGGAAATCAAATTCAAAGCGAAGAATATTTTAATTGCCAATGGTTTTATATGTTAAATCCCTACATTAACTATCAGAAAAACAAGCCAATATATATCGCCAGATAATTATTCGACTTAGGTATAAATAGGCAATAGAGCGACCCTTAAACGAAAAAAGAATTCAGTAAAATTGCTTGAGCGACCGAGTATTGGCATTTCCGAAGATAACTGTAGAATCCTGTAACAGCCAATAAGTTTTTGCTAAGAACGGGAGAAAGGAAGCGTAGATTTTGGGTTTAAACAAAATACTATATTTGAAGCTTGCGCACTGCGCTTCACCAATTAAAAACATACAAATGGAAAAATTAGCCAAACTTAAAGCATTAGTAGAGACCGCGGAAAAAGAGGGAACCGCGTTTTATGAGAAAAACAACAAGGCAGCAGGAACACGCCTTCGCAACGCGTTACAGCAAATCAAGGTCATCGCAACGGATTTGCGTAAAGATGTTACCGAAAAGAAAAACGCCGCACATTAGTAAATTAGCAAGAGACCCGCTATATTGGCCTCTTTAATTAGTTGTTATTCAACTATACTTCGGTTAATCGATCAGGGATCAAAATAATAAAAGTTGTCTAATGAATGTACAGCTAATAGTCTTCACAATAGTTCGTGGTAGGCTTTGTTAGTACGCCTAATAATTCAAATAATCAGGGACAACAGCGGCGTACCTCATTGATCAGCTCATCGACATCAAAAGGCTTGCGGACAGAACCATCTGCTCCGCATCGCGATCTGATCTCTTCAATGTCCAATGCCGTAGAAAAGATAATTACTGGGATATGTTGGAGGTCGCGGAGTGCTTTGATCTCAAGACAATACATATGGCTTTGCCGTGCGTTAAGCCATTCATCAAGAACAATTAAATGGCAATTAAAAGCTGCAAGCGTTTCGACTGGCTGATGAGGAATATGTGTCACCTTATAATTTTGCTCCTCCAGAAGGGCGCAAACAATGTCAGCAATAGCATTGCTGTCTTCAATAAGCAGAATATGTTTTGGGGTCATTAGGGATATGCCTTTTCTTACGAGACGAAGATACAAAAGCAAATAATCTAATTGAATATTTTTCCTTTTAGGATAAAATCCAAACGTTTTGGCGATTTATTTGTATTCTTGTTAATCAACTTCATCCCGTATCATTCATGGACCATTTAGAACAACCGGAATTATCACCGGCTGCTTTGTACATATACGAAACCCTGCCGATCTGCTGTATACTGCTATCCCCCGATTTTCGGGTGATCACAGCCAGCACTGAATACCTGGAGCTAATCGGTAAAGACCTTCACGCGGTTCGTGGTAAAAATCTCTTCGAATTGTTTGATCAGCTGTCTGAAGTACAGGAAGCCATCGTTAGGGCATCCTTGAGTCAGGCACTCACCACCAAAAAGACACATACGGTTCCTTTGCTTCGCTATGACTTCGAAACCGGCAACGTTGGCGAAGCGGCAGAGAACTATTGGCAGTTGACCAATAAACCTTTCTTGAGCGTCAAGAAAGAAATCATTTACCTGTTACAGGTATTGCAACAGGCACCGGGTCCGGAAGCTGTTTTACGTAGAACCGAGCAGCTGAAGAATGAGATGGATATGCTTTTCCATGCAGTTCCTGCCCAGATCGCCATCGTTAGCGGACCTGATCTGACTTTTTCTTACATTAATCCGCGATATCAAAGCGAGTTATTTCCTAACAGAAATGTGTTGGGAATGCCACTTCTTGCTGCGCTCCCGGAGATCTCCGGCAAGCCAGTATGGGATATAGTGAACAAGGTTTACCGGACAGGGGAACAGTTCGCCCAGAACGAAATGCACGTAGTACTTGCAGACGAAGTTGGTGGCCAGTTAATTGATCATTATTTCAACGTCGTATATCAGGCCTTACATGATTCGAACGGACAGATCTACGCGGTGCTTAGCTTCAAATATGAGGTGACAGAATTAGTAATGGCCCGAAAGCTTGCCGAACAACGCGGGCAGGAACTTCAAAGTGGTCATCAGCGCCTCAATGAAGCTATTGAATTGCAACGCTTGTCAAGTGTGGAACTCGCCTCCAGTAATGAGGAATTGGCAGCCACTAATGAAGAACTTACCAGCATTAACGAAGAGCTTAAACAGGCACAGGACGAACTTTCATTGATTAATGGGCAGCTGGAAGAACGCGTCATACAACGGACGAAAGAATTGACAAAGAGCGAAGGCGAGCAACAGGCGTTAAACGAGGAACTTACCGCCATTAATGAGGAGCTTTCCTCGGCCAATGAAGAGTTGATATATAGCAAAGATGATCTCGAAAAGACAATCAAAGAACTGGCTGTTATGGAGCAAAAGATGCGCAGCCTCGTTCAAAGCGCCCCATTTCCTATCGGGGTTTATACCGGACGGGAAATGCGGGTGGAAATGGTTAATCAGTCACTCATTGATGTTTGGGGCAAAGGTCCAGACGTAGTCGGCAAAACTTACAGCGAGGCTTTGCCCGAGCTTGCGGAAACCGGCATCTATGAGCAACTCGATCAGGTATACACAACGGGCATAGCTTTCCATGCAGTTCAGCAGCGAGTCGACCTGGTGGTTGACGGCGTATTGCAGCCTTTTTATTTCAATTACGATTTTACACCGCTTTTTGACAAGAGTGGTGAGGTTTATGGTGTCATGAATACAGCGGCTGATGTAACCGGGTTAATGAATGCAAAAATGGAGGTTGAAAACAGCCAGAAAAACCTTTTCAATATCATTATGAAATCACCGGTGGCCAAATGTATCCTGTTCGGCGCTGACTACCGGATTGATGTTGCGAATGACCGGATGATCGAAATCTGGGGCAAAAACAGGGCCGCCGTGATGAACATGCCACTTTTCCGGGCCTTGCCGGAAGCGACAGGTCAGGGGTTGGAAGAATTGCTTGAATCAGTATTCGAGTACAGCGAAACTATCGAGGCGCGTGAGCGTCTGGTCCTACTCGAAAGAAATGGTGAAATCGAAAATGTATACATTGATTTTGTCTATCAGCCTTATACTGACGTTTCCGCAAACACTATTGGTATTATAATAACAGCGGTCGATGTGACTGCACAGGTAAGCGCACGCTTTTCTGTCCAACAATTAAATGAAGAGCTCGCTGCTACCAATGAGGAGCTGACAGCAGCGAACGAAGAACAGGCAAAAGTGAATTATGAATTGGCAAAGCTTAACGATAATCTTAAAATAAGTCAGAATGAATTACAGCTGGCAATTGACGCGGCAGCCTTGGGTACATGGGACCTTAATCCTCAAACCGGGCATTTTTCAGCTAATGCCATGACGAAAGCATGGTTTGGCCTTCAACCGGATGAGGACATCGCACTCTCGGTTGCAACCAGCTCAATAGCGGAGGAAGACCGGCAGCGTGTGATGGAAGAGATCAGTCGGGCCATGGATCAAACTTCCGGCGGGAACTACGATGTCGAATATACGATCATACATCCCCTGGATGGTACCAAAAAAGCTGTCCGGGCGAAAGGAAAAGCATTTTTTAACGAGTTGAAGGAGCCGATACGCTTTAGTGGTATTCTGCTGGATATAACCGAACAAAAAAAAGATGAGCAGCGTAAGAATGATTTTATCGGTATTGTTAGTCATGAATTGAAAACGCCGCTGACGTCATTAAAGGCCCTTTTGCAAGTGTCCTCCCGTAAATTGGAATTCAGTCAAGATAAATTTCTCAAAGGAGCACTGGAAACGTCAAACTTGCAAATAAGAAAGATGGAAAACATGATCAATGGGTTCCTCAATATTTCCAGGCTGGAAAACGGCAAGCTGGAGATACGCAAAAGCATCTTTGATTTGGTTAATGTGATCACCGAAGTGATTTATGAAACAAAACTAACGGTTACCGGGCACGAATTCATCTTGCAGGCGGAGGGTGAGTTAATGATCGACGCGGACCGGGAAAAGATTAGTTCGGTAGTTTCTAATTTTCTGAGTAATGCTGTCAAATATTCATCCAGGGGAAGCAGCATTGAAATATCTGCGTTTCAAAGTGAAAATAACATTATTGTCTCTGTACGCGATTATGGCATAGGCATCAGTGATGCTGATAAGGAGCGGTTATTTGAACGTTATTACCGTGTTGAAAGCAACCGGACGAGCCATATTTCAGGATTTGGCATCGGACTTTACCTAAGTGCCGAAATTATCGGGCGGCATGAAGGCAGAATATGGGTAGAAAGTGAGGAAGGAAAAGGTTCGACCTTTAGCTTTGCCCTTCCGCTGTAGAATGCCAGCGATGACATAAGATGCCTACACCTTTGGTATCTAAAAACTTAACGAGCTGCCTGATGAGATTTACTGGACTTGGAGCATCAACATTGGCAAGAACAAAACGCTCAAAGCTTTCCTCCGTCAGCGTTCACAGGAGATATGAATTCATGCACACCCATCATTTTAACAATATTCGTTGATATGACAATATCAAATACTTGGTTGTTAATGACAATTATATTTATAAGCTAACACCATCTGGCTTGCTCAAGCAGCTTTTTACAAACTTTTACTTCGACTCGCCTATAAAAGATATAATTACTAACAAATATAGCCACACCATGTACGTTTCTTCAGGTGGCAATATCTTTGGCATATCAGAAAATAAACTCTATCGCCCCGTTGGAACCGCTAACAATGACGGACACGATGGGATTGGAAATGGTGTCAGCGTTTTGGCGTTTAATCTGGCATAATCAAAGATGAAAGTACGTTGTATTTTACCGATTCACGCAATACCATAAGAAAGCTGATATTGAAATAATTCCTCTACTTGGATAAAGTTATAAAAGGCAATTGAACCCGGATGCGCAACCTCGCCCAATTTGAAGGTGTTAAAAGGCTTTTAACTCTTTGTGTATAGCTGATTATTTATTCGTAAAACCGGATCATACCAATTTTAAAAAATAAGTTTGCTTTTTAGGTTAATCCGAAGGAACTTTGAAGTGAGAACTCCATCTATTTCCACCGAGCTTCATTTTCCAATATATTCGCTATGGATCCAATTGGACTTTGTATCAGCAATTAAGGTTCTGGCTTGCCACTTCCGAAACCTCGAAATCATCTATAAAATGATGGAAATTTAATTGTGCTGCATTGAACGCTTTCAGTAATTCATGAATTATTACCATCGTGCCTTCGATTGAGATTATATAAGTCTCGAATTCCTCTAGGGTAACCAATTGATGATTTACAAGAATCATCATAGGTTCTGATTTCCTTGCGATCGAAAGCATAAAAAATTTACCTAATTGAGCAAACAATAAGCCTTCCGCTCCAGGGGTTAAAGGTGGTTGCCGGCTCCTGATTTTGAAGTACTCATTAATCACTTTCGCATTTGTAGCTATTCCCCCAGGGTGAATGCATAAAAAGATTTGCCCCGCAAAAACGCTGGCGTCATTATGTAACAGGATTTTAGGCCGCATTATTTTGTATAATGGTTGTTTAAGTTATTCTTCTAAAATAGATATGATCGAATATTTTAGACACGGCCGGTGATAAGGCGACGTGCTTTGGGCTTACAAGATATTAAATAAACCTATCAGTAAGTGTTTGGCAAAAAAGCATTAGTGATCTAACAACTGAAATTTTTTTTGGAAATTTGAAGTTGTCGAAAAAATAAGGAATGACAGGCAGCTTGTATTCTAATTTTTTGATTATTTATTTCTGACTTTGTTTAGTTCAAAAGAAGCAGAGGGCGAAAAAGAAGGATTAGGTCTTTAAGGTTATCAAGCCCTCGGATATACAATTAAAATCGGGATAAGCAGGAATATATATGGGGTCATAAAAGTCTTTGAGCAACTTTTAAAGCCAGACTGGCGTTCTAATTGTGCCGCCCCGCTGTGCGAAGCCCCCAGACACTTATAAACTAATCTAACCTGAATTATAGAATTAATTTGTACCCCTCGGACCAAACGCAAAAGATCGTCGTTAGGATATTATAAATTTTGGACTCGCCATAACAACTATACCAAAGTCAATGCCTTGCGCATCGATTTTGGTCCCTAAAACATTATCACGAAGCGGCCGATTGCCTGCTGTAGGATCCAAAGTTATGGCATATAATTCTTTCTTTAAGTAAAATATGGATCTGAATTCCTGGTGACTTTTGATGCTAATTGGCGCAACTTTTACTAAGAACCTTGGATCAGCTTATTTATTTGCTTCAAGAGTACTTTATTCTCAAAGGGTTTAGGCAAATAGTCATCATATTTAAAATTCGCTAATGCTATAGCAGTTTTATGGTAGGCGGACATCAGTATGACCGGGATCTGACAAATATCGGCGGTGCTTTTAATCAAGTTACATATTTGTCCGCCGTTAATGCCGGGGAGCATGTAATCTGATAAGACCAGGTCAGGACGGAAGTCAATGATTTTTGCAATGATGTTGTCACCATCCTCTAATCCCAGCACCGAAAACCCATTCATTATAAGGGTTTGTTCTAAAGCATAAAGAATGTCGGCGTCATCTTCAATTACAAGAATTTTTATTTGCATAACTGTATTTCCAGGACTATTTTAAAATGGATTGTAACTTGCCCATATGTATTGGTTTTGACAAAAAGTCTTTGACCCTGGGATTAGCAATAGACTTTTCGACGTCTGTCTGATCGACAGATGATGAGAGAATATAGATCTTGCTTTTGTGCAGCGGATCAATTTTTAGCGACTCATATTTTTTAAGAAACTCCCAACCGTTCATAACAGGCATCCGAAGATCAAGGAATATGAAATCGGGAAGCTTTTCGGGTTCATTTACAGTTAGGCCTTGCAAAAACTCAATTGCTACTTTTCCGTTCTCACAAATGCTGACTTCCGCCTTTCCCAATACCTTCCTGATGACCAACTTAAAAATAGTTGTGTCCAGTTTCGCATCGTCAATTAACAGAATCTTGGGGTTGTATTCGGTAAAGTCCATCAGTTTCCTAAAACGAAATTTTTTAACTTATGTTTCAGATAAAATTTCGTTGTTTGAGGTAGATTCAATTATGGGTTTGTCCATTAGGAAAATACGTCGGGCTTTCGGAGAAAAGAAACGTCAATTAAACTTTGCCGAACCAATTTTGAATTAAACTTGAAGCATATAGTATCCTTTGCAATCGGACATTGCAGCATACCGCCCGTCCATATCAATGAAACAATTCGCTTTCCGTAAGAGGAAAAACAATTAAACCTAAATGAAGAGTCTCAGGTTAGTCTTGTCCAACCTTTAATCTTTAATTACAATGACATAACGAATTGCAGTACCAGTGCTCCGTTCCCAAACGAGGGAAACAAGATAGATCCGTTATTTTCCTTTTTCTTACTTTTCATGTCATGGGGCCGGTTTCTGTTTTGTTCCTTTTCGCGGCCTGCCTTAAACAGGTTATTGCGAATATTAGGATATAACAAGTGTGCTGCTTTTGTTGATAGGATCCCAAACCCCGCGCCAGCTATGACATCGCTGAGCCAATGGTCTGTATGATATACCCTGAATACCTTTGTGGTAGTCGCGAACGCGTATCTGACCACACTGTAAGTAGCGGATCTATCACCCAGTTCCTGGGACCTAAATTCAGCGCCGGCAAAGGAGCTGCAGGTATGGCCAGAGGGGAAATGAATTATAATCAGTATTATCTGGCTAACATATGCTTTACGTTTGATAATGTAAAGTGTAGTTATATTTAGCATGCCCTAGCCATGACATGTATCGAAGTGCGGTCTACAAATGGGTTCTTTCCATGGATAACAGCAAGATTCAGCCGGTAGACCAGACAGGAGGAGCATATTGCAGATAATTTGGATGTGGCTCCTGGCGGCGAAGTTATGCTCACCTGCTTCTTTATATACGGAGCGATCTAATCTTCTCGGTGGATGGAATGCGAAGGAGCTTGCACCATAAGCGCCCAATACCGCCCGCGGTATTAGCGCTATAGATTTGCTGTGCAGATGTTACGGTATTTGGTGTTGTGAAAATATCTTTTTTTAGGGTGTCCCCAATATTTATTTTTTTTAAAGTATCGGAAGGAACTTCCTGTGCACAGACCTTAAAGGTCCTATAAATTAATATGATAACATAGATAAATTTTTCCATTGACAGGTATGGTAGGTTATTATCGGAATTTCCAATTTAAATGCCAACAAGTTGCATTTTGTTTTTCAAATGAACGCTATCACATTTATAAAATTAGATGGGCTATACTACAAATATGAATGATAACTAAACTATCCGGGAAAGTCATGATCTTTGACGACGATGAAGATAAATAGAATATATACAGCTACAGGAGAAGATGGAATTATCACATTCACCGATTGCATGGGTGTAGTAGACCGGGTTTCAAATAAACCCTGATGTGATACCGATGGATGACTCGATACCGGAAACAGGTGGAATCGTTGTGACAAGGCTGCTTAAACGGTCACCCATAACCCGGCACTTCCCGGTGGTATTTTTCGGCAAATGGCAATATATCCGTACTGACTAAGGAGGCGGGTGCCGGCACGTACATGCCCAAGCCACCTGATATTGACGAGCTGGTTAACGCAATAAATAGCGTCCTCGATTGTTAAAGCAGGCGTACGGTAGATACGTCATCTTAATAAAACGGCTATAGTGATACGAAAAATCTCATCCGCAGGTATGTTCTTCTTAGTAGCCTCGTAGAATCCTGCTTATTAAACAACCTTTTCGGGAAGAAACCGTACGATAGGTACCCTTAAATAAATTGATCCGGCGGGCTGGCATAAGCATGTCAGCCTGCTTGATTCCCATCAGCCCAGAATTCTACTTATTGAAGATTCAGAAATCGATACGGTCATCTTTAAGTTAATGATCAAAAAAACGCTCGATCATCCTGTTATTGAGACCTGCAAAAACGGGCTTGCAGCGATAGAAAAGCTTACTGCCCTAAAGTAACAAGGGCCGAACTTTTGCCAGACTATATTTTCTCGATCTGGCAATGCCGATGATGGATGGCTGGCAATTCATGGATGAGCATGACCGTTTGAATATTGATCCGATGCACAAAAGTACGATCTATGTGTTATCGTCGTCAATTAACAAAACGGATGTCATTAAATCACATGCGAACCCAAGGGTTGAAACCTTTTTATCCAAGCCAATTGATTTTGGAAAAATCAAAGCCGTTTTCTTTTCCAATTAATCCATCGAACGGCGCTAAATTCAACTATCTTTGCAATGTTTTTTTATACAATAGATGTTCACGTATCTTTTTTGTTAAATACAGTTTAAATTAATTAGGGAAACAAAGCCGGGCGCGATGCCCGGCTGTATAATTGCTCTGATCGTAACATTAATGCCTGCATTTGAAGAACCAATGAGTCTCTTGGAATTTCGAGACTGACGTCTTTCAAATTATGCTCTCTTGCTCCGCGAACCCTGATAAATCCAGAAAAATCATGACCTTTTTTGCCATGCCATTTTAACAGGCAAACTAAACCTTAGTTTGAGGGGGCGGAAGTTTAATCCCGCAAAAGCGTTACGCAGGTAATCCCAAAAGGTATAAATACATTTGTCGGGATACAGGAAGCGGATGGCATCTGTCCATCCTGTTTTGAGCAGGGCCCTCCATAGTTTCCGGGCTTCCGGACGAAAAGTGCATTATCGGCATATTTTTCCGTCTTGTAAGTATCCAAATCGGTTGGCATGATATTGAAGTCACCGATAAGCGCCACAGGTAAGCCAAAGCCCTGCAATTTTTTTCCGTGCGTCGTCAGCCGCTTTATCCACTTCAATTTATAATCGAATTTGCGGCCGGGAAATGGGTTACCGTTCGGCAGCTATAAACAGCCAATAACAACACCGTTGATGAACGCTTTGATATAACGGCTGTGCGTGTCATCCGGGTCGCCATCCAGTCCCCGCCGGGTTTCCTGGATTTCTCCATATCGAGATAAGATCGCTACACCGTTCCAGCTTTTTTGACCTTGCCAGATAGCGTGGTAACCCGCTTCCAGTAATGGCCGCTCCGGAAATCTGTTATCTTCGCATTTTAATTCCTGCAAACAAACGATATCTGGCTTGGCTTCCGCCAGCCAACGCAGTAAATTGGTCAGCCGTCCATTAATACCGTTGATGTTGTAAGTCGCTATTTTCACAAGCATATAACATCTCTGGCATAATATAGTTGCCGGAGTTAAAACTTAATCTGCTCCTGGTGCTTATGTATATCTATGGCAACTATCAAAAACGTTCAGCCACTCAGCGCAGAAGAGCTGTTTGACTTGTTAAAAACTGGTTTCGCAAATTATATCAACAACAAACTAGGATCCAACCTCGCTATTGAATACGCACACGTTTTCAACGAAATCAACATTTCATTTCCAGAAGTCATCGACGGCCCGGCCCTTAACATAGCCGTAACCGACGTGGAACTGACCGTTACACTACTGGCTGTGGAAAGTGATTATAATGCTGAGTTGCTGGAAGAACACCTGATCGGTTATCTTCGACAACAGGCCTCCTAACCAAATTATGAATGTTACTAAAGAAGCGAAAAAAAGACGCTATGAAGCATGGATTAATGATTGATATGGATGGTGTTATATACGCCGGTGAAGAACTGATAAAAGGAGCCGATGTATTTGTCAAACGCCTGCTGAAGGATAAAGTTCCCTTTACCTTTCTGTCCAACAATAGCTCCAAGAGCCGCGCTGATGCTGTAGAAAAATTGGCTAAGCTGGGCATCAACGTTACCGAGAAACATATTTATACCAGTGCAATGGCTACCGCTACCTTCCTGACAGAACATTACAAGGATTGCAGCGTGCACGTTTTAGGTGAAGGCGGTTTGTTGAAAAGCCTGAAAAATGCAGGAATCCGCATAGTGGATAAAAAGCCAGATTTGGTTATTCTTGGTGAGGGGCAGGAATTCAGTTTAGATAGAGTCCACAAAGCGGTTGACATGATACTGGCAGGCGCGCGCTTTATCGCCACGAACCGTGACCCGTCGCCACGCCGGGAAGGTTGGAACAACCTGGGTATTGCTGCGACAGCGGCCATGATCGAAGAAGCAAGCGGGCGCGAACCTTTTGTGATCGGCAAGCCCAGTCCTGTCATGATGCGTTCGGCGGCGGCTTATATGGGTTTGAAGCCCGAAGATGTGACCGTGATCGGCGACACAATGGAAACCGACATTATTGGCGGTATCTATATGGGGTTCAAAACGGTACTCGTGCTTTCCGGGATCGCAGACAGGGAACAACTGATCAAATACGGCTACCGGCCACATCTTGTTGTTAACTCGGTAGATAAGATCGAATTTCCTTTAAAGTGGTGGACCAAACATTAGAATCTACTGGCCCAGTCGTCATCCCTATTCTTACCAGACAGCACCAGCGTAAACCACAGCAACGTCCCGGTGAGCAGCAATTGTTTATGCCCTGCAGGCAGGCGGTGGACAGGATCGGTCATCCATGATAGCCCATCCCATAGCAGCAAGCAAACCAGTGCAGCAAACAGCAGTGACCTAAATAGTTCAACCTTACTCATATCTTTTCCTCCAAATTTTTAAGCCGAAATATTTCCCGCGCAATTAACTTACTGTTACAGGCCAGTTCATCCAGGTTACAGCAAATTGTCTTAATCTTTACAGGTATTTCATCGACTGTTTCCATCAGGTCGATATGCAGGAGACAATTTTCTTTGATTGTTTCGCTGCCTTTCAGTTGACTGAACAATTCATAGGCGTTGTGGCGATCATTGCCAAAAAAATATTGACCATAGTCGCAAAAACCCTGCGGTGTTTTCAGGCTCAGTAAGATATAAAATCGCGTTTCCATAGCATCTAAAATTCAAAAAGCCCCTGCAAGCAGGAGCCCTTTGTTGAAAACTATTAAGCACTTATTTGATCTCGATCTGACGGCGAACCGCTTTTGCTTCTTCACGTTTAGCAATATCGATACGCAGGATACCATCAGTATAAGAAGCTTCGATATTGGCATGATCAGCGCTTTCAGGCAGGGTGAAGGAACGCACAAATGAGCTATAGCTGTATTCACGTTTGCTGTAGTTCTTTTGGTTGTCCTGGTGGTCGGCGTTTTGTTCCACTGAAATGCTCAGCTGGTTGCGTTCCAGGTTCAATTTGAAATCTTCTTTTCTTAGACCCGGCGCAGCCAGCTCCACATGATAGTTGTTCTCGCTTTCGCTAATGTTTACCGCAGGTACGCGGGCCACCATGCGGTCGCTGAAGAAAGTGTCATTGAAGATCGAATCGAAAACATCATTAAAGCCTGGCATTAATGTGTTGTTAGCTTTGTTGTTGAATTTAACTAAGGTCATGGCCTTTTCTCCTTTAAATTTTACTTTAAAAAATATTGAACAAAAAATTAATTAAACTTAAAAGGCTTATTACAAGGGTTGTGCCAACCCGTTAGCGCTGAAAAATTTGCAGATTTTGAATGAAAAGTTTTCAGCGCTGCTGTCATTTTTTCCGTGATCGGGCTCAGGCCGGTTTAATATTCAACCCCACCAGGACCTTTTCCTTATCCGATAAATCGCCGACCAATATCCGGACAGGTGCGGGAAGTTTCCGAATTAAAGTAGGAATAGCGATGATCTGTTCACTGGATGCTAATTCAGGATGTTTTTTAAGGTCGATGACTTCCAGTGTAAAACCATCCTGGAGATGCTCCTGATAATATTTATTGATATTTTCAATGGCGCGGTCTGCTTTTTGGGTTTGACCCGCAATATAAAGTGTTAAAATGTGTTTTTCACTGCTCATAGCTCAAATGATTTATTTGACAGCACCTAAGCAAGGTGCTCATGCGGGTTAGCCTAAATAAACATGTGCTGGGTAAGAGAGTGGAAACTTAAACGGTACCTTATCGAAATAGGAAAGTCTGTAGGTAGTAAACAAATAAACCCGGAATTGTTTTCACAGCCGGGGATAAAGCTAAATTAAAATCAATTCCAAGGGCTATATAGCTTCCTGGTACTCGATCAAACCGTTCACCAGTTTTTGCCACTGTCCGCCGGACAATCCCACCCTTGCCATCAGTGCGATGGCCGTATTGCGGATTTTGTCATGTAGGCCGACCACTTCATTATTCGGAGTTTCGTTCCTGCCGTGAGCCCCTGCACTTAACACCAGGCCGTCGCGCCGTACAATAAAGGTGTTTGTCGATTCATCAGTGTAGAAATGTGCGATCTCCGCAGCCGCCTTGCGCGGATCGGCTACCGGCCGCAACGTCATCAATACATATTCCTCTGCCGTATGCGCGCCGCCTTCGGAAGCCAGCTTCTCAACCAGCACCCACTCGACGCCGCCGCCGGCATCTGGCCCCGGAGCGGGCAGGTCGATACTGATAAAAAAACCTTCTTCGGCCATCACTTCTAATTCCTGACCCTGGTTATTGCATAGCGTAAACTCTGCCGAACCGGCGCCCGCGTAATCATGCCAATTGTTCACCGACAGCATTCGCCCGGCGGCTGCGTGGAAGGCTTTGTGCGCGGCATCCAATGTGTCAAACTTTTGTTCGTAGGTAAAATCAGTTTGCCGCCCGGTCTTCTGCTGCGGCAATTGTTCCAGCGCTGTTTTCATAATTATTGGTATTTAATAATCCATCCATTCCAGTTCACTGATCTCAAAGCCCAGGCTCATAGCCTTTTGCAAAAATCGTTGTTTCATTTCCTCGGGCATACTGCTTTCGCGCGACAACAACCACAGGTAATCCAATCCCCTGCCGGAAACTAAAGCATACTGATAATCGTCATCGATATCCAGAATGTTATAATCGAGGTAGATCGGCAGGAAGTAGGCGACCTCCAACTGGCCGCGCGTTTGAGAGCTTTTAAATTTAATGGTGCCCGTAGCTTCTACCGCTTTATTTTTGACAGGGTTAAAGGCGCGGGTTACCACTTTGATCGTTCCGTCCTCGTTTAACGAATATTCTTCCGTTAAGTCATGTAGGTCCTTTTCAATAAGGTTTGGCAGGCGGGCAACTTCATTCCATTTACCCAAATATCTTTCCTTGTCAAACGGGTCGACAACTGCGCTGCCGGGAATTTTCTTCTTCGGCCAAAGTGCGTAGGCGATCCCGGCAACCCATGCTGCTGCCGCAACGCCAATCAATGCTTTGCCTCTTTTCATACGATTAATCTTTGATCACTGCGTCCGTTGCTATTTTCGCCGCTTTTTTAGGGATGATGGTTTTTTTATCGATTACCTCGGCTGCGGTATCGCTTACCGCCTCTTTTACTTTACGGGTAATTTGCCTGCGGTATTGTGCGCCTTTATCGGTAAGATATAACCAACCGAGGCCGATGCCCGCTGTAACACCAACGGCAAGTCCGACGATTAGGCCAGTATGGTCTTCTTTTTTAAATGGATTTTTCATAAAGGGGTAACAATACTTACCCCCAATTGTTAGCGGTTAAAACGGATATGCGCCAGATAGGGCCCTAATTGCACGATATCGTCGAATGCCCGGTAGCGCAAGACCTTTTTAGCCAGGGGGTCATAATGGACCTCGCCATAGATCTTACCAAGACTGTACAGTTGTACGATCAGGCCGTTTTCTTCACGGTCCGCCAAAAAATTGCTCTGTTTGATCGCATCCTCCTTTTCGGGTTCACTTAGCGCATGATATTGTTCCATGGTTAGCATGGCACTAATTTACGCATTTAAATATCCGGCTCCTGAAAAGTTTCGATAAAAACTGCGAGGTACGCCTGCTCGGCAACGCTTAAAACATCGCCCTCGAATTGCCGTACATTGCCATTTTCGAACAGAAATTTGCCTAAATAGTCTGGGTTCTGCCAATCCGGTAAATCACTTATCGCCCCATCGCTTTCTGTCGGTTCGGTAAACAAATGCGTTTCATCACCAAAAGCGTCTTTATAGATTTTGAAAACACCTGTTGAACGCAGGCCGTGTTCACCATCCTTTTCCAGGATCGGTTCGATTAATACGTAACGGTCGCTTCCATCTGGCTGCGGGATGCTCGTTTGAACCGGATTCATCATCTTAAGCACCTTTTTTAGCGGTCAAGCTGCTCATCAACTGATCGTAAAGATCGTCGCTTTTTGCAGCTTTTGGTTTAAGCTTCTTGATCGTTGGGCGTTTGCCTTTCGCTTTTTGCTCGATAATGTTCATCAGCTCAGTGTGGTATTCATCCTTGTACTTCGATAGGTCCAGCGGCTCAGCATATTGCTCTATCAGGGCCAGACCCATTTTCAATTCCTTATCGCTCACCGAAATCTTGTCGTCCAGTTTTAACTCTTCCTGATCACGAATCTGCTGCGCGAAACGGATGCGTGTCACAACAATAGCGGCATCGACCGGGTGAACTATACAAAGGCTTTCCGTGCTGCGTAAAACAAAACGGGCTAAACCCGCTTTACCTGATTTCTTTAATGCTGCAACGAAGCATAGGCCTTGTTATTTTTGGTAGCCGGCTCCGTATATTAAAACGTCCCATAATAAATGGGATTGACAGAGGCCACGTCCACAAAGCTCTCAATGTCGATCACTTTGCTTTTTTCCGGGGCTGCCGCTTCAAAATCCGCATCCTCAATGATACCATAATCATCATCGTATTTATAACCTTTAACGATCTTATCGTAAGGTACTTCCTTTTAGTATTCTCGTTCACACGCTGGAATTTGATATGCGCGTGGTCACGGTTAATGCCAGCTCGTGGGCAGCTGGTCGGGATAATATACCTGACAAATATAATTGCCAAGTTTTAACGGAGGTTGATCTATATCAACAAATGGGATCTGTTTAAACCGACCAACTATCTGATTATATGAGTTTGGGGCGTTTTTCTTCTTGTCGGTGTTTTTACCGCACCATTCTCATAATATAAGCCAATGATTAAAAGCCGATGTTACACTGGGTTTCATTTTAATTTAATAAATATTTTGTTCACCGGTTTGTTGCTAACGGCTAATAGGTAATTTTAACAATGCAAACTTTATTTATAAACGTCGAAGTTAATCGCGCAAAAGTTTTGCCTGTACGGCCGTATTACCTAATATCTGGATTGAATGGTTTACCTTATCATAACTAAAATGTTCGATAAACTCTCTAAATTGGAGTTAAAGAAACCTGAAACCTTCCTTAACAATCTTTTATAATTTTACTTCGGCTGTAGTCATCATTCAATAGGTTTGGCCGTTGATGATTCGGATTCTTTTTCTTTCAAAAATTTAATCTCGAAACTCGTTCCTTTTCCCGGTTCACTTTGAACCGTGATAGTGCCCTGCAATGCCTCCACATGGCTCTTCACCAAAAATAAGCCAAGGCCTTTTCCTTTTCTTTCGTTGGTAAACCGTGTGTACGGCCTGAATAGGTTATCCTGATGCCGCTGCAAATCGATACCTATCCCGTTATCAGTTAAACGTATCACCAGCGATTCCGGCGAATCATCCACCGTGATCAAAACCGTAGGGGCCTGCCCAGACCTGTACTTGATGGCATTACTGATTAAATTGTAAAAAATGCTGTACAGGTATGCCTTATGCGAATGCAGCAGATGACAGCCTTCAGGCCCATGTATCAAGGCCTGGGTTTCTGTTATGGACTGATTCAGGTCAGCTGTCACCTTATGGATGATCTCCAGGATATCGATATGCTCTTTAATGATTTCAGCACTTCCGTCGGTCACCGACAGGATGGAACTCAGGTCCCGGATCACTTCATCGAGACTGCCCACGGAAGCCTTCAGATTGCCGATACATAGATCAAGGGTTTCGGGGCTGTCGCGATCGGCTTCCATCAGGTTGGCGATACCCATAATATTGGCCACAGGTAAACGCAGGTTGTGGGAAACCACATATCCGAACTGCTGCAGTTCCCGGTTCCGTTTATAAAGGTCGTCTGCAAATTGCTTTAACTCGGCAAGTGACTTCTTGCGTTCGGAAATATCATGCATCGCGCCGACCATTCTGATGGCCTTTCCCGATGTATCACGGATCACGAAACCACGGTCAACTACGTCAGCGAAACTGCCATCTGCTCTTTGATACCGGTACTCTTTTTTCCAATTTGTTTCGCCGCCATCAATGAGCTGGTAAACACTGCTAACAACGGCCGCTGCATCGTCCGGATGTACATACCCCGTCCAGGAACTGATGTCGCTTGCTATTTCGTCAAGGTTGTAGCCGAATACCGTGGTAAATCCTTCTCCCCAGTATAAGGTATTCTTCTCCAGATTCCAGTCCCAGATAGCATCAGACGTAGCTTTGGATACATATTCATAGCGTTTGTTACTTTCCTCCAAAGACCGTCGCAAGGCTTCCGACTGTATTTTTGCGCTACCATCGCGGGCGATACAGTACATGACTCTTTCCTCAGGGTCCCAGTTGGAGGACCAAAGCATGGGTCTGATAGTGCCATCTTTACAGATATAACGGTTCCCGAAGTTGTGGACCATTCGGCCTGCCATAATCGCTTCGACACAATTGACGGTACTCTCCCGGTCATCCGGATAGAGGAATTGAACATACGGCGTGCCCGTTAACTCGTCCGGCTGGTAACCCAGAACCGCAACCGAAGCTGCACTTACTTTGACAAAGCATCCGTCTTCATTAATGGTACAGATCATATCGAGCGAGAACGCCATAATCTTTTCCAGCTCGGTTTTTTTCCTTTCCAAATTGCCAGGTTTTACACCTTGTACGAGTAAACGGGTCATCTTGTTCGATTGAAAATGAGCGCTTGAATTTTCGTAAGGTGGGACTGTTGGTTTTGTACTGCGAATCGTTATCCCAAGACCTTGTGGGTAGGAAAATATGTGATCAATCAAGATTCATTTCAGGATATTTTCAGTTTTATAGCCCTTGTTCATAATCTCTTAAATATTGTTGGTAATCTTTCCTGATTTTACGCGCATAGGCAAAAGCGTAGCCAGCAATCGTGTTCTGCCAGTCCTCCCTTTTGCTAAAAGCTTTCAATTCGTCGATAATGGCCGATTCATCCATCCCCCCTTCTTAACTGGCTGGACGCTGTTAAAACAGCCATACGTCGATATTCTGCTACATATCCAGGTACTGATCCCGGAGAAGCTTCAATTTAATAGAATCTTTACCAGGCTACAACTCTTGTAAAACAAACGGCTCACCCCGAAAAACTGTAGTGCTTAATAATGCCGCCGACCGGTCCTGCATCAGGCTGTATGCCCGTGATGCGCTCGGCGTCGTTATCCCACTGAGGTTGTTTCACTTTCACGAATGGAGCAAGGGACGATGGCCTGCTTTGTTTCATATCAATAAAAAAGATATTTATCTTCAGTAAGGATGCTCTTCAGTAAAAACAAATATCGTTTTACACCTATGCTACCAGTACCGGCCAGCCGGAAAAACAGTCCCTTTCACTTTGTAATTTTAGGGGCTATGGTTGCTCTTATTGATCAAGAGCTGGATATGGTCTATAAGCTTCAGGCTCAAGGGCTTTTCAATTTTGAAATGGCGCTCATCGCTGAAGGACAGCACCAGTTTTTTCTTGCGCCTTGGCGTACGTTTTTGTACCAGTGCAGAATTTTGCTCACCGCCGCGGAATGCAGAAAATTTTCAACGATACCTTTAGCCGTTCTGGGCTCGATATTGGTGGCTTTCTCCTTGGCCAGTTGCGCAGCATAGGTTTTTAAAAACAGGCGCACCATATTGGATGCCCTTTCTTCCTCTATCTTCTGGCTGTCAAAACCAATTAGATGCTTGTGACCAACCGACCACCTCCTAAAGAGCCGGTACGAGTATCGCTTGGTCAAAATTGTTTAAATCGAAATAAACGAGTTTATTATCAGCCTTAAAACTTCCATAATTCTCCAGGTAAAGGTCACCGCAAATCCAAACATTCGAAGAGGCCGGAAAATCTTCCACCTGTTCAAGATCCTGATAAAACTGGTGGCAGGCCCCTCTGAAATAGCGAAATGCGTTTTCAGCCATGCCACGGTATTTCAGTTGTACCATATCCGGCAACAACGGTTTATTGAAGGCAATAAGCCGTTCAGAAATAAAGGACATAGAGATATCAAGATTTAGTGGTTGGGGTATAGGATTTACGCTTTTTGAAATTGCTGGACTTCATTACCTGATTCTCTTCCGCAGCATCGATAGAATGCGTACAGGTGATATCATCCTCCTTCTCCGCCAGTTTGGATAGGGTTATATAAAACTTATGGAGTTTATCCAACTCAACTTCATTGAGATCTTCCAGGTTAACCATCCTGTTACTCGCACCCTCATGTGAGGCAACCAGTTCATTTAATTTAAGATGAATCGCTTTCGAATCTTTGTTCTGTGCCTTCTGGATCAAAAACACCATAAGGAAAGTTACGATTGTTGTACCCGTATTAATCACCAGTTGCCAGGTATCTGAATACTTAAATATCGGGCCCGTAACCGCCCAAATGACAATCACCGCCATTGCTCCGATAAATGCGCCGGAGCTTCCCGTAGCCGCCGTAGCCCAATTTGAAAATTTCTCAAAAAAGTTTTTGTTTTTCATTTTTAAAATCGCCGTTTGCTTGTTAGTAACTTATCCAACTAAGTTAAATCCATATTAATTTGTTTGTTGCCGATATTGTTTGAACTAAATGCCGAAACTGAGAATTTATTAGGGATGTTTGGTCCAAAGTTGCTTCAGCAATAACAGGGTTACGCACTTTCGTAATTAAATTAGTTATATAGGTTCGTCGATACTGGCGTTAAAGGAAGAAGGGCTAATCAAACCAATTGATATGTTCAGCGCTTTAATCACGAACGGCCAACAATTTGGTGTCAACTCCTGTTAACTAATAACATTAAAAATTACCTAACAGGAAAACATGTCAGAACTAACTCACAAAACACTACAAAATCCCGCGCGAAAATATCCTGCACCACCTTTTAAAAGGCAGCCGCAAGAAGTACCTGGCCTCGCTTCGAAAATGAACCCGCTGCCAGATCATGGAGAAGAAAGCTACAAGGGTTCAGGAAGGCTTGAAGGTCGTAAAGCACTGATTACCGGCGGTGACTCCGGCATAGGCCGCGCAGCGGCAATTGCCTACGCACGTGAAGGTGCTGATGTAGCTATCAACTATCTGCCGGAAGAACAAAGCGACGCCGACGAAGTGATTGCGTTGATACAGGCGGCCGGGCGCAAAGCTGTCGCTATCCCCGGCAATATCACCGATCCCGAATTTTGCAAAACCTTAGTGTCTACAGCGGTTGCCGAATTGGGCGGGCTGGATATCCTGGTAAACAACGCGGGCAGGCAACAGGCTGTAGATTCGATATTGGACATTACCGAAGAAGGTTTTGATGCCACCATAAAAACCAATATCTACGCCCCGTTCTGGATCACTAAAGCTGCGCTACTTCACTTACCGGAGGGTTCCGCAATTATTGTTACCACCTCTGTTCAGGCCTATGATCCGTCGGAAAATCTTTTCGACTACGCCCAAACCAAGGCAGCAAACGTTGCTTTCGTAAAGTCGTTGGCGAAGCAATTAGGCCCTAAAGGGATCCGCGTGAATGGCGTCGCACCCGGACCGGTATGGACACCGCTTCAGGTAAGCGGCGGCCAACCACAGGATGCAATTG
The DNA here is from genome assembly GCF_003351025.1 of Mucilaginibacter endophyticus. Taxonomy (GTDB): domain Bacteria; phylum Bacteroidota; class Bacteroidia; order Sphingobacteriales; family Sphingobacteriaceae; genus Mucilaginibacter; species Mucilaginibacter endophyticus. Next base: position 23,234 of record NZ_QPCG01000012.1, read on the forward strand.
AGAAATTCGGTTCCGTAACGCCATTAGGACGTCCCGGGCAACCTGCTGAACTGGCGTCGATCTTTGTGCAGCTAGCAGATACTGAAGCAAGCTACGCTACCGGACAGGTGTATGGTGCAGCAGGTGGTAACGGGCACCCCTAAAGAAAATACCCGTATTGCTCGTTGTACATGCAACATTTGTGCAGCACTAGGCAAACTTTAATATTAAATGCGGCTCTTTTACAGAATATGGGCCGCATTTAATAGTATATTTATTTGGTAACATAACTTACCTCAATAGAACCTGAACCGGTTTTCTTTGCCGACCGGTATTCATCGAGTCTCATCCAAATGGATTCAGTAGCAGGCTCGGCGCTGATGGGATAGGGTTAAGCCAAGGGCAGAAGCAGTGACTCCTCATTGCCCGCGCAATTTACAAAGATCGATCGTATCTTTTCTTTGACGAAGCAACAAACGCACTTGATGCAAATAATGAGAAGGTCATTGTCGAAAACCTCGGTGAATTTTCATGGGCGAACTGTAGTCATCGTTGCACATAGACTGCGCACAGTCGGAAATGCCAATAAGATCATCGACCTTCATCAAGGAGAAGTGGCTGAACAAGGTCCACACGGAGAATTAACTGTATTGAAAGGTAAATATTTCGAGTTGGTTAAAAATCAGCTTAAACTTGGATCATAGCCATTATGGAAGACAAATCAATCTATTTTCAAACAGTTGACGACAAAAAGGCAATGCTGCGTCAAAATTCTATCCTTCAAGGTCTGAGTTAGGTCAGGAAGTTATCTTAAGAAAGCCTGATTTTCTTGAACGATGGGCGCTGATATTCTTTCTGGTTGTATCGTTACTTTTGGCAAGCGGTACTTGGATGATTAAATATCCTGAATTTATTCAGTCCAAAGCGGTGTATCAAATCCGGGCCACTATACCTACAATTATAAATATAGCACCGAGGGTGAATAATACAGGAAAAAACATAATCTTACAATTTTGATTAGTAAAAACTTAACTAGTAGGCAACAACGACCAGAGTGATAAAGTTTTATAGTTTTTTTACAGCCTGATCTATGTGTGATATTGCCGGATAGCGATGTGATTACATTCCGGAATACTTGAAACGAAAGGGCAAAATTTTTAATCATAATAGGTCTCCCAAATAGTTAAAAAATACGTTAAAAACTGCTTTCAAATTGCCTTGCCGATTTTTTCAAAACATTGATTGTAGGCTTTTTGTGGAGTTTTGCGAGACCTAATTTACAAAAGTGCAAACAGGTCTTGAATAGGTCTCCTGAAACATGCATTTTTATAGACTCTTTTAGACTGAAAAACAAAAAAAACGCTATAAATCATCGATTTATAGCGTTTTTTACTCAGTTAGACCTGATTTCGTGGAGCCGGAGGGCCTTTTATTTCTAAACAGCAGAAATGTAATGACCTCCTGTCGATGAAAGTTGATGGCCGCCGAAAACGGAAGCAAATCAGTGCGAGATTGCGGCAAAATAGCGTCGGTAATTTCTGCATAGACAATGGTGTAAGGAGGTAGTGTCGGTATACCATATGATCGCGGTACGAGACCGAGATATTAACCAAAGTATCTCGCGGCAGCATTGCAGTTTGTAACCTGCCGCGAGATGTATTGATGAATTAACGGAGAAATTCTCTAATGTAATTAACGGCTTCTTCCGGTTTCTCTTCGGGAATAAAATGGCCGCTGCCTTCTGCCTGGACAAGTTTATAGTTTACCGCATGATTGGGAAGTACGAATTGAAAATAACCGTAGAAGGCACCGCCGATGGCCAGTACCGGCATTTCTACTTTATGATAGGTTTTGAAATCTTCAATGTCCTGCGGAAAAGCTTTATACCATCCGTTGCCTGCACGAATACCATCTTTACTGTCATAGGCAGTATTGTATACCGCTTTATCAAACGGACCGATAGCACTTTCGTTCTTTAAAAGGTACCTGAAGATATATTTCTGTACTATAGCCATCCTGCCGGCAACCAGATCTTCGGGCATATGGTCCACCGAATTAAAAGCAAACCACCATAAAAAGGATTTTGAAGGATCCAGCTTTTCAGTATTGGTTCCCTTTGCAGGAAGTATTGGGATAGCGGCAAATGTAGGATCAGGATGCGGAACATCCATTAGGATCAGCTTCTCCGTCATATCAGGATGATTTTCTGCAACGCTGTAGGCAACCATCGAGCCGATGTCGTGCCCGGCGATATAGGCTTTTTCAATACCGAGGGAGTGTAATAGTTCGTAAACGTCCTGTGCCATCGTTTTTTTATCGTAGCCTGACGTTGGTTTACTTGACGATCCCATACCGCGTATATCTATTGCTATAACATGATAGTCTTTAGCGAGGGCGGGCATCATTTTATGGAACTCCCACCATGTTTCCGGCCATCCGGGAAGTAAGACCAGTGTTTTGCCATTGCCGCCCGAGACATAATGCAAAGTGGTTCCGTTAACTTTGGCATAACCATTCTTAAACCCTGGTAGTTTGCTAACAAGTGCTGCATCAGAAACTTTCTTCTTATCAAAACTTATAAGCTTTTGCGCAAAGGTTGTAAATGGTGAGCCGATCATAAGTACGGCAGCCAAAAGTTTCAAGACAGTGGTTTTTCGGCTATTTAAAAAGACGTGGGTCGAAGGATTTGATATCATAATTTTATGTTTTGTGTACGACAAAATTGACGAGGATTTACCGCCTGTACATTGACCTATGCAAAAAAAAACTATTGATAAAAGTCAATGGAGGAAGCCCATCCATAACGAAGCAAAGCTTTACGTCGTCGTAAAGCTTTGCGGTTAATTGAGTGTGTAATAACAGGGTGACTATTTGTTGTCTTCCTATAGTCCAATACTTATAGAGATGAGATACGCCTGCCGTTCCCATGGCGTAGTTTTCTTAGTTTCAGGAAACAAAATGATTTCGATCAGATTATTTCCTGATTGTTATTGAGTTGCTGCTATTTGCACGTCAGCGGCTGAAAATGCCTATAATGCGCGAATGTTTAAGGATCTTATCCGGAGACCTTAAGCCGCATACGCAATCAGACCGCTAAAAAGTAAAGCGCCTGACCAGATAGGTGTAAAGAGCGGCCCTTTCTTCATCGAAAAGGCCGTTCGCGTTTAAAAATATTGACAAATATCAATGCCCTTTCTTATCCTAAATCAATTCTGATTAACTGCACGACTAGCATTTTTGTCCTGTCGGCGATCCTCTTGATCGGCAAACCGGCAGTATTGAAAATGAAAAAAAATGGTGGTTTAAAAAAGATAGCGGTCAGGGTGAACGGAAACACTGATCCGGTTTATACAACCCTTGCAGCAAGTGTCATCGGTTCTAAAAAGGTATTGATTGCACCAGGTCTGACGGCACACTGGCTTCCCGATGGAACGATCATGGAACTATACGGGCCGGGAGCGGTATATCCGCCCTATCTATTCGCCGGGTCCGACGTTGTTGTCAGCTACAAAGTTGAAGACATTGATCAAGCTGTGGTAGAATTACGGCGTAAAGGCGCTGAGATCATTACGCCCATACAACAAGTTCACCAAACCTTCCGCTTTTGCCATATCCGTGCAGCGGGTCAAAGCCTCTTCGGCATCTTTGAAGAGAATGAACGTTAATGACAATTTGCCCCGGGCTTTTTGCCTTCACGGTTAACCTATTTGCCTTCTGCTGGCTGAAAGCAAAATAAAGTCACGGTTTGAAAATTTTTTGGAATTGTCGTTCATATAATCCGTTCCTTATCCTGTACAGGTTCCGCTCAGTGACTATCCCGCGATGGTCCAAAGGTCCGTTTCCCGGGACTTCGCACTCCACGGTACTGCCGAAAACGTTGATAATTGGTACAGCCCCGAATTTAAGTACGTTACGGATCTGTGCTTGCGCATTTTCAGTTGCGTTGACGAGCTCAAACAGGTTTGTCAACTTATCCTTGGCGAACTATTTAATTCGAATTCCTGGAACTAGAGACTTTTTGAATGGTCAAGAGCTGATCAATCACTATTATCTTTTGATCAACAGGTGGGAAAACTAAAAAAGGCCGGGATAGAACTATCCCGGCCTTTTCTTAATATGCATTTATAGCCTTTATTTAATAATCACTGCTATGCCATTTGGCGCAATCAACCCACTCACACCTCCGCCGACATAGTTGATCTCATAACTTCCTTCATTTATGGTGTAATAATCGCTAAGATCAATCGTCGTCTTTATCCGGTCATGCGCCTTTACTTCCATGTAGGCTTCCGGCGGTGGAGGCATCACGCGTCTTGCCATTGCGCCTTTGAACACAGCCTCATTGCCATCTGTTCCTTTGATCTCAAAGTATTTGCCTAAGCGGGGTTCAAAAGGGGTTTCCCATTTCACAAATCTTAGCGGCTTATCCGTGTCATTGATCACGGTAAAAGTGATCATCAAAGAGTCTTTGGTCGCCGTGGCTGCTGCCTGCTCCATTTCAACTTTCAGGCCTGACGCTGGGTTCTGCTGACCCAGTCCCGTCGCCTGCTTTTGACTACTGCAGCTTGCTGCCAGAAAAGCGACAGAGATCAGGATAATATTTAGTTTATGTATCATAAGCGGTTTTAATTAAGACCGGGCAAACACGAAAAGGTTTGATGGCTTGTATAAACAATCTTTCTTTAGGTTACGCGTAAAGAGGACGGAACGATACGAAAAGAACATGATAAAGAGGTTCGGCGAAAAAAGCAACCATGACCTTGGGATCAGGCCTGCTCATAGATACCGATCACCGTTTCTTCCGGGGTAACCAGGTGGCAGTATTTATACGATGTACAAACATGCTCGATCTCTCCCAGCAGGCGGGCTCCTTGGTGTATAAGTCCACCGACCATTTGCTCAAGGTCATCGACCTTATAGCTTACCACTACGTTGGACCTCATGAAAAGATAATCAGGAAAAGCAAAACCTGCACCATAGATCTCAACGGTTGTCCCATCGCTGGTCAGGTACGCTGCAAGCCCCGGCTCTACAAGGAGTTTTTTAAGCCCGGGGTCCTGCTCTAATATTGTCTTATATAGTTCGGCGTCGACGGTACCCGCCTTTAAAGATATCTTTTTACTGCCATTGAAATTTTTCATACGCTTACTTTGCTACAAGCATTTATTGCTTATACAAACCTCGGTCAACCAGAACAAGCAGCCATTGACCTAAAATAATTAATGGATTGATGCAGAACCTGTCAGGTCAACGGTTCAGCCTTTTTTGAGTGCCTATTTTTAGTTTACCCATTTGCTTTTGAGGGTAAGCTGATTCAATACATTGGCAGGGTTCAACGATCAGATAGAACAATTAGAATTCAGGTTTGGTAGTATTGCGTTTAAACATCTCATAGCTGGCTTTAATAATAAAAAAGTTGAGTTTGAAATAGAGAATCTAAATGTAAGGCCGGAGTTTACCGTGCTTAAACCTTACTTTATCCGCTTCCTCAAAAGCACAACTGTGTTAGTTAATATCCGGGCTACTTTCCAAAATAACAGGCTGGTATTTAAATCAGCTACTTCAAATGATCTTGACAAAATAAACCGCGAAGTCATTGAAAGTGTAAAGTTCCGGTTCTTAAATAAAGAAATTATTAAAGGTATCCTGGCAGGTGAAGAAAATCTATTGGATGCCGGGCAAGTGCAAGGCGGAAGTGAAAAATTGATTTATACAAACGAGGATGATCTCCTTGAATACATACTAGCTCTTAAGCAGTATAAGCATCATCGTCATCTCCGTTACCTTTCCCAAAAACATGAACGAACGATATTAAAACTTCGTTTTGTATTGGAGCCTTTCTCATTTGTGTTTTTGCTTTCTGGTAATAACCAGTACCATTTGGTATGGGAAAAGTTAGACACGGAAGAGGCAACTTATATATGGCATATCGAGAAGTCGGCCTATGAATTTGAACGAAGTATAAAGCAGATCGATGGACTGCTTGGACAGATACGGACAAAAGGGCGACAGCAATATCTTGAAACTAATCCTCAACAATTTAGTCGCATCGTACATGATTATACAAATGATCATAAAGGGTTTATCCTTTGGAAAGACTTGTTAGAAGAGAAATTATTTTGATACAGGTTTTTTGCATCTACAATAGCCTCAATATCACCATGAAAGTTAGAACTTTTGCCGGTTCCTTCTACTTAAGGAAACAACACTTTGGAGTTGTTTCCTTTTTTTATATCCATAAAAATCTGTTAAACAGGCAGTTGCAACTAGCTTTAAAACAGTTCGATTTTTGCATAGAAATTCCTGAACCGTTTAATTATAACGGTCTAAAAAATGCGTTTGAAATATTATTAACCTATTTTCCCGTAGTTCGATTTCTCCTCAAGGTTCACCTTGTTTGAATTGAGGTCGTACCGATAGGTTTTTGCGATTAAATAAAGAAAATTCAATCTTTTGGGGCGATCTGTTAACGGTTTTATTAGCGGAGTTTATGCTCAGTAATTGTTTCAAGATTTGATAAGCATAAAAAAGCCCGGCGCTATCGCGCCGGGCTTTTTTGCTTTATTTATAACCAGGATTCTGATCCTCCGGAGTGATCTGATCGTTTAGCTTCATCTCTACGTCAGGGATTGGGTAAAGCATTTGAAAGGCTTGTAATGAGCCTGACTCTTTTGCCCACTTATTGCGTGTCTTTACATATTCGATAAACTTACCGGTACGGATAAGATCTATACGACGCCAGTTTTCTGCAAATAGCTCGCGAATGCGCTCATCCATGATCGCTGTCCTGAAAGCATCCTGCGATAGGGCTGTCCACCGTTTATCTGCAGGCAAGGTTCCGCCCCAGGCGCGGGTACGTACTTCGTTCACCACATTAACGGCATCATTGGTTTTTCCAAGTTCGTTCAAACATTCCGCGTAGCAAAGTTTGATATCGCCGAGGCGCAGCACAGGGATATTTTTTCCTGAGTTCCACTCATTGTTGATCTTCTGGTCAGAATGTTTATCCGTGCGGAAATCCTCATATTTTTTCACGTGAGGTTTCAGCTCATCATAATTTGTTCCGAGGTCTTCCCAAAGGATTGGGTCTAAAGTAGGCGTGGTTCCATAATAAGTGAAATCATAACGGATGCTTTCGTCCTTGCGTAAGTCACCATCTTCCCAAATACCGCCGTTGGCAACAGTTTCATAAGCATGAACGGTTGGCACAATCTTATCATAGCCCGAATAGTAACAGCCATCGCCAAAGGCAGCCTGTACTGCACGTGAGCCTATCTGGAACTGCAGTTTATTGTTGTTAGGATAAACCGGGCTAAACTGAAACTCGAATATCGACTCAGCTGTATTGCTTTTAGTATAGTCCCACAAATCCTTGTAAGCCACCAGCGAATATTTGCCCATCATCTGCTCAAAGGCCAGCCTTGCACTGTCAAAACTCCTTAAACCGGTACTTTCCGGGGCCGACATATATGCTTTTCCAAGCATGGCAAAAGCTGCACCAATGGTGGCCCTTCCGGCCGTGTTGGTTTGCGGGCACAATTGAGAGGCTTTGGTAAAGTCATTGATTATAAATGTCCACACATCTTTAAGTGGTTGACGTTTAAAGCCCAATGTAGATTCTCTGCTGATATCGCGGATCGGGATCTCACCCCAGTACATCGCCAGTTCAAAGTCAACAAAACCGCGGACAAAATAGGCTTCACCCAACAAGTTGCCCTCGCGGGTACCGGCTTTTGCATTCAGTTTCTCCAAACCGTTGATGATCTTGGCCGATTCATTAACCACGGGCCAGCGGATATTCCATTGGTTGGCCAGGTGAGGTAATAAAGAATTCAGGTTAAGGTCATACCTGTCGAGGCCTCCCTTTTGCGGATCGCTTTTCATTTGAAAAGCGCCCTGTTGGGTTTCGTCGGTACCCATCATCGTGATCAGGCCCTGCTCATCGGTACGGAAGTTTTTAAAGTTCGAGTACACCCCTTTCAGGCTGGTTTCGATCAGGTTGACGTCGGAATAAACCTTCGACTCATCCAGTTTGGTCAGGCTATCCTCGGTCAGGAATTTTTTGCAGGAAACAGTACTTAATAACGCGCCTGCAAGGCATATGGTAAATAATGTCTTTTTCATAATCATTCAGGTTTAAAATCCAAAGTTGACGCCTAAAACAAAGCTTCTAACCGGCGGATAGCCATAATCTCCGGTTTCCGGATCTATGCCCTTGTACTTGGTTACCAGGAACAGGTTTGAACCGGTTGCATAAACACGCAGGCGGTTTATCTTCCACTGGCTTAACAGCTTATCCGAAAAATTATAAGATAAGGTCAAGGTTGAAAGGCGCAGGTATGATGCGTTCTGTATGCTGTAATCCAGATCCGACGGATTGTACCTGTTATAGCTGGTATTAGCAATCACTTTCGGGATATTGGTATTTGTGTTCTGAGGCGTCCAGCGGTTAAGCAGGTCTGTTGAAGCCATGCTTTCGCCATAACTGTTGATCAAACCTTCATAGTAGCTGCTCACCTTTTTTGCTCCTACCGAGTAAACAAATACCGCGTTTAAAGCAAAATTCTTGTATGAAAAATCTGTTGAGAAACCACCAAAGAATTTAGGATCTGACTTACCCACTACCTGGCGGTCATACTGGTCAACAACACCGTCTTTTACACCGTTCGGGCCAGATACGTCTTTGGCAAACAGGTCGCCAAGGCCAACTGTTTTTCCGTTGTAATTAAGCCCCTGCCATTCGGCACGGTTTGATTCCTGCGCAATACCACCCGAAACATAGGTATAAATGGTATGCAGCGATTGACCAAGGAAGATATTGCCTTCACGCTGGATAACGTTCTCGTTCAAGTTATAGATCTCTGTAGCGCCGCCATACAGTTTTTCAACCTTGTTCCTGGTGAAGGATATATTGCCACCCAGGTTCCAGTTCCAGTCTTTGCTTTGAACAATTTGACCGTTAATGGATAACTCTACACCCTTGTTGTTGATACGACCGATATTTTCCCACTCCTGCGTATAGCCGGTTGTGGTGGCTAAAGAACGGTTAAGCAGCAAGTTGTCGTTGTTGATGTAAAACGCGTCGGCGGTTACGTTTAAGCGAGATTTAAAGAACGCCATATCCAAACCTACGTTGGCTTGTTTCTGCTTTTCCCAGGTGATATTCGGGTTACCTCTCCGGCCGTCATTTACGATCAATGCGCTGCCGTTATCAATCCTGGAACCATAAAGCGTTTGGTAAGCGTAGTTACCAATATCCTGGTTACCAACCACACCGTAACCAACACGAAGTTTCAACAGATCAAAAACCTTCTGACCTTTAAAAAAGCTTTCATTGGTAACAGCCCAGGCAGCAGAAACTGAAGGGAATGTACCCCAGCGCTTGTCAGCCGCAAACCTTGATGAACCATCACGACGGGCCGTAGCTGTTAAATAATACCTGTTGTCGTAATCATAGTTAGCCCTGGCAATTACTGAGAATAATGAATAGGCATAGAAATCCGATCCAAGTACCGATTTTTCTACCGCTGCCGCGCCACCAAGGTCATAATAAGAAAGATCATTGCTGGCAAAACGATCACCCTGGGCAAGGGTATAATTCGAGCTGCGTTTGCTGGTACTTGTACCTAACAAGCCGGTAAAATGATGCTTTCCGGCAAACGTAGTGTTGTAAGTAGCCGTATTATCCCACTGCCAGTAAAGATCGCTCCAGCGCTCATGTTTTGCACGCGCATCGCCGTTGTAATTACGGATAGCCTCCTGGATGTTGTTAGGGGTAAACGTAAAGAACGTTTGCTGCGCATAATCAACGGCAAAAGTTGAGCGGATATCCAGGCCTTTGATCGGGTTAATGTTCAGATAATTTGATGTTACCAGCCTGTTCCTGTTTTGTTGACGGGTGATGTCAAGCGAGTTGAAAGGGTTAAAATCGTTATTATTCTGTTCTCCGTGCGACCGGTAATATACCGTAAGATAATCGCTGTTATAACGGGTTGCCGGATCTTTGTAAGGATTATAATTTAAAAGCGGGTTGCCGTTAAGCGCCTTGTTATACACATCATCGGTAGGTATGTTATCATCCGTACGGGTAAAGCCGGTATTGGTACCAACTTTTAACCAGCGTTTAACATCATATTCGGCATTAAAGCGGCCGGTATATTTATTCTGTTTGGTTTCGTCGATAATACCTTTTGTGCCCGCGTAACCCATACTTAAATAAAAAGTACCACGTTCTGAACCACCGGAAAACGCAACCGAATGATTTTGCTGATATCCTGTTTGTTTTACCTGGTCAAGCCAGTTAAAACTCTGACCACTGTTATGGGTATCAAATTCCTGCTGTGAAAAAGCGATATTGGTTTTTAGCAGTGTGTTGTTGATATAATCCTGGCGGTTTGCGGTTGGATTATCTTTTAGGTAACCATTGGCGTAGGCATCGGTACGCAGATCAAACAGTTGGTTGGCATTCATAGTTGAAGGCATGCGCATGATGTTTGTAAAACCACCCCAGCCTTCATAAGTAACCGTGCCGTCGCCTGCTTTTCTTTTACCTTTTTTAGTAGTAATGATCACAACGCCGTTGGCACCTCTTGAACCGTATAAAGCAGTAGCAGATGCATCCTTCAGCACCTGAACCGATGAAACATCATTCAGGTTAATAGATTTAAAGCCGCCCAGGTTGTTTTCCATAACCAAACCATCAACCACATATATTGGGCTTGAGCCGGAGTTAATGGTATTGATGCCACGGATGCGGATGCTGGCATCATCGCTCGGCTTTGAACCTCCGCTTACAAAAACACCCGAAACGCGGCCTTGCAAAGCTTCACCCACGTTGGTAACAGGCCTTTCTTCAAGTGTTTTTGATTCGATACTGGCTACCGCGCCGGTTAAATCTGATTTTTTAAACGTAGCACCTACAACCACCACCTCGTTAAGGCTGCTGCTGCTGGATACCAGTTTAACTTTCACCGGTTCGGCACCTGCAGTAACTTCCTGGGTTTCAAAGCCAATATAACTTACTATCAAAACTGTACCCGGAGCTACATTTAAGGAAAAGTCACCATTTACGTCGGTCACTGTTCCGGTTTGGGTGCCTTTGATTTTGACAGATACACCCGGAAGCGGCAGGCCTTTTTCATCAACCACATTGCCTTTTACAGGTGCCCGTGATAAATCTATTTCCGGGCGGATAATAGTCATGACGTTTTGCTGAATATCCTTGTTGCTGATCACAATGACATTACCCGAAGCTTCATAACTGAGATTGATTGGCGATAAAAGCAAATCAAGCACTTCGCTTAATTTAAGGTCGCTTACCGATAAATTAACCTTTTGATCGGCATTGATCAGTTCTGAAACAAAGGTAAAGGAAACATGACTTTTGCTTTCCAGCGTCCGCAAAACACTTTTAAGCGATTTATTTGATTCTGATATCGAAACACGGGTTTCAAGAGCCGCCTGGGCCCTTGAAGTTTTGGCAAAAGCACTTCCGAATAATGTAAGAATTATAGTTAACTGTACAAGCGTAATTCTCATTATTTTTAGGAGTATAGGTTTATATTTCATACTTTAGTTTTGGTTAGTTATTGATTTGGTAACTGGCAAAAAAAGCCCCACCTCGGCCCTGGGCCAAGAAACATTTGAACGTGTGAAAAATGGGGCAAACAACTTAACCGGCAGTACCGCAAATATTGCCGGTTTTTGTTTATTGAGGGTTGATGTCAGGTGATCTGCTTTTCTTCATAGTTTGATTTAAATTGTACTAATTGATTATCTGCCGGAGCTGAGTTTACTATCCGGCGAACCTATGATGATCCGTCCGTCCTTAAAACTGCATTCCATATTTAATGCTTTACAAATGATCCTCACCTTTTCATCCAATGGTTTTTCTGAAATGGAGGTTGTCAGGGTAAGTTTTTCCAGTTTCTCCCGGTCGTACTCAATGTTTACGCCGTAGGCTTTATTGATCTTCTCTATAACTGAAATAACAGGGGCATTATCAAACGTAAATTCTTTAGGGGCCCGTACCTGCGACAAGATGAGCGGACGGGGGAGCAATTGTTTTTCATTATTCTGCTTACCTGCCGAGAAAACCACCTGCTGGTTTTGGGTAAGAATAACTTCTTTAGGCCGATCGGGATCCTTTTCATCCGCGGCGCCATCATATACCGAAACACGCCCCGTGTTAACTACTACCTTAACATCCTGCTTTCCGGCTATGCTTTTAACTGTAAAGCTGGTACCAAGCACTTTAACAATAATATTTCCGTTATGGACAAGAAATGGTTTATGGGGATTTTTGTGTACTTCAAAAAAAGCTTCGCCGGTTAACACAACGTCCCTTGTATCGCCAAACGTAGCAGGATATCGTAATGACGATCCGGGTTTTATAACCGCCAGGCTCCCATCACTCATCCGTATCAGTTTAGCCACATGACTTTGGTTGGAGACATTCAGCATATTGACAATCTCAATTACCGGGCCCTGATTAATCTTTTTATAGTATGACAGGTAAAACCAGGTACCAACAGTAGCAAATACGCAAATGGCCGCGGCAATCCTGACCCACATTGTCCGGTAAATAGCGGTTTTCTTTTTTTCCGGCACGCTGATCCTTTGCTGCAAACCGGCAATCATTGCGTTTACCTTTTCGTCAGACAGGCTAACTTTCAAGGGCTTGATCCTGATTGATCCGGCTATTGCCGCTGCTTCATCAATTGTTTTTTGTTTTTCCGGGTATTGGTTCAGCCACGCCGCCCAAAAAGCATCATGATCCGGTTCTTTTTTCAAAACCCAGTCAATAAAAAAATCATCATGCAGAAAGTCTTCAACTTCGAAGTTCGAATAATCGGTCATCTGGGCGTCGGTGTACAGTTGGTTACACCCTATATATCAGAAAACCGCCCCGGAATACTCACTTACCGGCGAAAAAAATGAAGAAATTTCAATTTATTTTGTAAAACACTAAATATCAGTGAATTAATTTAGAAGTTTTTATGAGCATCAATACAAAAACAAACACCGCCCAGTTGGCTTTAAAGCTTTTATAGGCGCGTTGCAGCAGGTTGTGTACCGATTGGCGGTTAATACCCATGATCTGTTCGATCTCGTTAAAATCCAGTTCTTCAAAAAAGCGAAGATAAAGTACCTCCCTGTGCCGTGGCGGCAACTCGTTGAGTACCTGTTGTACCCGTGTGCTAAGTAATGTGACATCAACCTCGGCAATCAGCCGGGTTTCAATACTGAAATCAACCAGGAAATCATAGGATTCGTCAAGCGCCTGATTTCGTTGCCAATTTGCCTGTTCGCGAAAAACACGATGGCGCATAGCTTTAAAAAGATAACCTTTTACCGCCGGCGTGGCGTTAATGCGCTCCCGCCCCTGCCAAAGATCAAAAAACAGGTCCTGTATACAATCTTCAATAAAAGCTTCATCCTGGTTAAAACGGTAACCATAGTTAAAAAGGGCTTTGGCATACCTGCTCACCAGCTCGGTATAAGCATCCCGGTTACCCGCTCTGAAAAGATCCCAAAGATCTGTTTCTTTAGCGGCGGCCGTGAAATCCTTTATTGCACCCATTGATCTCGTCACTTTCTGCGTCCCGGGAAGATAAATAGCTAAATTAATTGGTTGATCTCCGGTTTACCGGAAAACGGATTCAACAAAATAAAACGAAAGTTAGATAAAAATCAATTAAAATACCTGAACATCTTACAACTGAGACAAAAGTTACAATTTACGGGGCGATCAAAAGCCCGCTAACTATAGATCTTATAATCCCTTGCCTGAAATTTATTAGCTTTATAATATTATCATAAACCTAATGAAGCCTTATCACTATCTGTTTTATTTGATTGTACTTCTTTCCTTGTCATGTTACTCCTGTGGTTCACGGTCACAAACCGCTGAACTTGATTCTGTGATGAAATTGATTCCGACTAATATTGATACAACAATTTTGGTTAGGGACAATGCCGGCGTATTACTCAATTTCAGGCAATATATGCCTGTACTTCTGAGAAACGAAGGCATGATCTATCGGGAAAAGGAAACATTAAGATTACAGCGGTTCACCACGACGGCTATTGATTCTTTAAATAAAGATGATTATGCCATTTCGCGCTGGGACCGTTGGGCAGCTATTCGTGGCAGCCATTCCAAAAGCCCTGATGAAATTTTAAAAAATCTTGCTGCTATTTGCGCAACGGCCGATAGCGTAATTGTATATAAAAGTGCCCGGACCATGTATCTCAGGAAAAACGGAAAAAATCTTTTTCAATTCAGAATAAGCCTGGGTAGAAATCCCCGGGGAAATAAGATTTCGGACGGCGACTCCCGCACTCCGCAAGGAGTTTATTACCTGGATAACAAAACAGACCGGGATGATAAGTATTACAAAAGCTTCTGGATCTCCTACCCTAACCAGGCCGATCGTACTCTGGCACTAAAAAGGGGAGTTAAACCGGGTGTAGGCGTAATGATACATGGCACCCCTTCACAACGCGATAGCTCTACAGACTGGACTAACGGATGTATCGCTCTAATTAATACAGATATGGATACGCTATTTAAATATGTAATGCCGGGCACATTGATTGATATCAGGAAATAGCTACCGCTTTTCATGGCGTAAAAATATTTTTATCATCAACTTTGAAATACAAAGTTCTTTTATTTAACTTTATATTCGTTAGCAATATTCATTAAAATCACGGCTATGAAGATTTCAAGAACCAAATTTGTTATTCTCTTCCTCGTTATTGCGTTCGTTTTTCAATTTATCACGAACTCACTTTCTTTGTCAGAAATCCGGATGTTTCCGGCGCACGGCGAATCTTTTCTGGGAACGGGATCACAAACCGGATGGAAGAGCATAATCTCCAACATTTTACTACCTGTTAAAGCAATCTTAATAGGCCCCTTGTTGCCTTATGTCAACCTTTTGAGGCAAGAGCCGGATACACCGCCACCATTCTTTCTTATCGGGTTTGCCTTCTACTGGACAGTTCTTGCCTTAACTATTTATTATATTTTCAATAGGATAAAGCGTTCCAAAGCCGAACACAATCTTTAGCTGGGTCAAGGTTATAGCGATCTCAGCTATTCATCAGCTCCCCTCAGATCATACGATCTGAGGCTTCTTATTTTTTTACTCTTCCGGGGCCACTTTCGCTCCCGCCGGTATACCAGCCATCGACGACGGGGTTACGCCAAAGCGCTGTTTAAACGCCCTGCTAAAATGGGCAAGCGTTTCAAACCCGCTTTCAAAAGCTACATCGCTTACCGCTTTCTTACTATTAATGCTTAACAGGCTTTTGGCATAAAATAAACGCCTTTCCAGCAGCCATCTGCCCGGCGTAGTATTAAAAACAGCCTGAAAGTCGCGTTTAAATGCAGAGAGACTGCGATTACTCAACTGGGCAAATTCTTCTATCTTCAGGTTATAGCGAAAATTATCAGTCATGATCCGTTCCAGGGCCGCCGTGCCCGGCTCGTTTACCAGCGTGCAGAAATAAGATAACAACTCGGCATTAACGGGGTTATCGGCTATGGTTAAAATCAGTTCTTTAAATTTTAATTCCAGTAACGATTGTGCGGGTTCCCTTGCTTCACTGAAATAAGAAGCCATGGAATGAAAGAACCCGGCCAGTGTATCGGAGGAGTTTAACCTGATCACCTGCCGGTGGCTAGATTGTTTACCAGGCGGATTAAATTTTTTACCGAGTGTTTGGCAAATAAAATCATCCGGAATAAAAAACAGCACCAGGCAAAAGCCGATATCAAAAAACTGCTCCAGTACAAAAGCTCCTTTCCTCACAAATACACAATTGCCGGCCTCAATACTGTAAGAACCTTCAGATGTATGCCAGATCTTTTTACCCTCCACCACATAAAAAAGATAGTTGAATTGTGTCCAAAGCGTTGAGAATTTATTCTTCATCAAACGCGCTTCTGCCGGGCAACTGAATATGGTGATCAGTGAATCATTACAGCTAAATTGCCGGTGATAATTCGGATGCTGCAACACACTTTCATACAGATTTTTCATAAAACACCTAAAACCTAAATTTTATCACATTTGGACTTCAAAGTCATTTATCTGGACTTTTCAGACAAACGCCCTTTTGCTTTCAAAGCTACCTTTGACATTACTAAATGCAAATAAACAATTTGAAAATCAAATATTTAAATCACCAACATTATGAACCCCAACAAAGCACTATGGGAAAAAGGCGACTTCACACAAATTGCGGCAACTATGCGCGAAAGTGGCGAAGAGCTGGTTAGTAAATTAGGAATCACCAAAAACCTTAGGGTACTTGACCTCGGGTGCGGCGATGGCACAACCGCCATCCCGGAGGCAAGGCTCGGCGCAGATGTTTCGGGCGTTGATATAGCCGCGAACCTTGTGGCAGCAGGAAACGCGCGCACCAAGGCAGAAGGACTAACCCAATGTACATTCAGCGAAGGCGATGCCAGTGATCTGAACCAATTAAAAGATAATTCATTTGACCTTGTGGTTAGCATATTTGGCGCCATGTTCGCGCCAAAACCTTTGGATGTTGCAAAAGAAATGGTGCGCGTGGTACGTCCCGGCGGTAAAATTGTTATGGGCAACTGGATTCCCGGCGACCCTACCCTGGTAGCGCAGATACTCAAAATCAGTTCGGCTTATATGCCGCCGCCACCCGAGGGCTTTATCAGTCCGATGCTGTGGGGAGTTGAAGAAAGTGTGATAGAGCGCTTCGTTAACGCGGGCATCAGGAAGGAAAATATTTCCTTTGCTAAAGAGACTTTTACTTTCAAGGCTCCTTATAGCCCAATAAAGTTTGTTGAGGCTTTCAAAAACTATTACGGCCCTACCATGAATGCATTTGAAGCCGCCGAAAAAAACAACAAAAGCGCAGAGCTACAGCAGGAACTGGAAACACTGTTCAACAGTCAAAACAAAAGCGATACCGAAAACAGTACGTCCATAAACGCCACATACTTAAAAGTTACGGTGATTAAGTAAATCAGACAGAAGCCTTGGGTCGAAAGATCTGAGGCTTTTGTTTGATGAAATTCTGTAGTTTAGGGACGGACTACCAGCACCTACTGCAAACAAAATACCCTATCTTTAAAAATGCAGCACCAGGAATTTACCCCTCCCGAAGAGCTTAAGGATATCATAAAATGCTTTTGGTACAACACCGGCGATTTTGGCGAACAACAATCGGGTTTTGAAGTACAACCTGACGGCTACGCGGAGATCATTTTTTATTTCGGCAGCATTTTTAGTGCCTCATACAAAGGCGGCTTACAAGCATTACCATCGCCGTTTATGATGGGACTGCTCAATCAACCGGCTATTTTTTACACAAAGAACCGGTTGGAGATCATCGGCGTGCGTTTTTTTCCCTGGACGGTATTTGATCTGCTTGGCCTGCCATCCGGCAAAGGTGGGATGCATGTGTTTGAACATCCTGTCGCCCGGATTCAACCTGAGTTGAATGAGTTGATTAATACCGATAAGGTAGATGAAGCGATAACTGTAGTAAAGCAGTACTTCCTTGATGCACGTCTACAGCTTGCTGCAAACAATCTGTTATCCAAAGCCGGATCTGCCATGCGGAAGGCAAATGGCACCATGCCCGTGAGCCAGGTAGCAGAGGCGGCCCATGCCACTGTCCGTACATTGGAACGGAATTTTAAGCAATCATCCGGCCATACGGTTAAAGATGTATCTGCCCTGATCCGTTTTGAGCAGGTGCGAAACCAATTATGGCATAATCCGGATATCAATCTCGCGGGCCTGGCCCATGAGTTGGGCTATACCGATCAATCGCATTTGAGCCGCGAATTTAAACGCTACAGCGGCACCACTCCGGCGGCATTTGCCCGCAAAGCCAATAAAAGGAAACAGGCTGTAAGTGGTAATGACTTTGTCGCGTTTATACAATCCTGATCCAGCGGCATTCCACAATTTTGTGCATCAATTTATTTAAAATGAAAGCACAAGATCAATCTACATATGATGTAATCATCTCCGGAGCAGGGCCTGTAGGGCTGTTCCTCGCCTGCGAACTCGCCCTGGCCAAATGCTCAGTCCTGATACTGGAAAAGGCACAAGACCCACATACTCCTTTAAAACAATTGCCTTTCGGCATCAGGGGCCTTTCAGCGCCTACCATTGAAGCGCTTTATCGCCGCGGTTTGCTTGATCAGCTTGAGGTGCATAAACGCATTAAAAACCCTCATTTACACGCTAAAGAAGGAGCTCAACGGCAGGTAGGACATTTTGCCGGCATTCCGTTTCTGGAAGGCAACGTTGACACTTCGCAATGGCAATGCCGCCTGCCAGGCTCTCCCGCAACAAGTTTAATTTCTGAAATGCAGGAACTTGGAACGGTATTCGCCCGCCGGGCAGAATCACTCGGTGTGGAGATCAAACGCGGGCTTGCCATTACCGGCTTTCAGCAAAACGCCGATGAAGTTACTGTTGAGGCGGGCCATCAATCTTTTAAAGCCAAATGGCTTGTAGGCTGTGATGGCAGCCGGAGTGTTGTGCGCAAACTCGCCGGCTTTGAATTTGCCGGTACCGAGCCCGAATTTACCGGCTACACCACCCGGATTGATATGGCTGACCCGGAAAAACTCAAACCGGGACGGAACGTGACAGAAAGAGGCATGTACATGCAGTCGCAACCGGGTTACGTAGTGATCCAGGATTTTGATGGCGGTGTGTTTCATGGTTCAGATGAGCCAATTACGCTTGAACATATCCAGGAGGTTTTGCGCCGCGTATCAGGAACCAACGTTACCATCTCCGCCTTGCATACAGCTACCACCTGGACCGACCGCGCGCGACAAGCCACAACTTACCGCAACGGCAGGGTGCTTTTAGCCGGCGATGCAGCGCACATCCACTCGCCGCTGGGTGGGCAGGGATTAAACCTTGGCCTGGGCGATGCCATGAACCTGGGCTGGAAACTCGCCGCAACTACCCGGGAGAAAGCCCCCGAAAGTTTGTTGGATAGTTATTATAGCGAGCGATACCCAATTGGTGCACAGGTTTTAGATTGGTCGCGTGCCCAGGTAGCTATCATGAAACCTGATCCGGGTGCCCGCGCGCTGAATGCCGTTATCCGTGATTTGATCAATACGCGCGATGGTGCTACGTATTTTGCAGGCCGCGTGTGGGGCATTCACACTCATTACCAGCTTAACGGCAATCATCCGCTAACCGGTCACAGCGTTCCCAATTTTGAGTTTGAAGATGGTTCAACCATTGGCGGATTAATGCACAATGGCAAAGGCATCCTGCTTGATTTCGACGGCAATGATTCGCTTAAAACCTTTGCAACTGAATATAGCAGTCAGATCAGCTATATTTCCGGCAGCGCTAAAGAACAATTAGGCTTGAGCGCTTTGTTGATACGCCCCGACGGCATCATCGCCTGGGCTTCCGATCAAGCATCAGATTTGAATGGACTTCACGAAGCTGCCGACCGATGGTTTGTTATTAATTCAAAATCAATTTAAGCACGTTTGACAGCACGGGGTTATGGTCTTCGGCACGCCAGTTAAGATACAAATCGGTTTTAAAAGGGAGTTTGATAAACCGTAATCCCGGGCTTTCATGATACATATATGAATCGGGCAGTATCGCCACGCCAAGCCCTTTCCGCACCAGTGCTATAATGGTCGACCCAAATTCTGAATGCAGGTAAACATCGGGCACAACCTCCAGCGCCTTAAACATTTGATGAATAATGTCGCTGTAGCTGCTGCCCTCATCTTTGATTGGCAATATGAATTTTTGCTGCTGGAGCGTTTCTTTAGAAAGATCGTCAATGGTACGATATGGGTGGTTTTCAGGAACAACGATCGACAGGTTATCGGTATAAATCTTCTCCGACCGGATGCCGGGCGCGCTATTCATATCCCGGGTAATGATCAGATCAATTTTATAGTTCAGCAAAAATTCCTGCTGATTTTCATAGAGTACCTGTACCAGTTCTATCTGTAACCTGGGAAAAGCGTTAGAAATGCTCGCCATGATATCAGGAATAATTGAGGCGGATATAGAATCAGGATGCGCTATCCTTATCGTTCCTCTTTCGCCTAAATGTATTTGACGGGCAAATTGATGAATAAACTCCATTTCGTTCAGTTCCACCTCCCACTTATCCTTTAAAAACTTACCTGCCGGGGTTAGTTTAACATTTCGTTTGTTTCTTTCAAATAGCAATACCCCCAACTCACTTTCAAGCGACTGGATCTGGCGGCTCAGCGCCGATTGGGTAATATTCATTTTACCGGCCGTGTTCCAAAAATGAAGTTCTTTTGCTAATGCTAAAAAATATCTGATCTGCTGAAAATCCATTAATGCAATTTACGCATTAATGGATCAAAAAATAGCATTTTATAGCATATAATGGTATCGTAAATTTGTGCTATGGAAAATTTAGCGATTGAAAAGGTTACACAAGCCGATGTCATTCAACTTCAGCAAATAAGCGTCCATACATTCTTTGAAACTTTTTCGGCCGTTAACTCCGAAGAGGATATGAATGCCTATCTCAACGAGAGTTTTTCTGTAGAAAGATTGTCCGCCGAACTAAACAATGAGTGGTCTCAATTTTACTTCGCGGCATTAAACGGCGAAGTAATTGGCTACCTGAAGTTAAACCTGGGGCAGGCGCAAACAGAAATTAAAGACACACATGCGCTTGAAATTGAACGGATCTATGTATTGCAGGGCTTTCATGGTAAAAAAGTGGGCCAACTGCTCTATGACAAGGCCATCCAAATAGCAAACGAGATCAACGCGAAATATATATGGCTTGGGGTATGGGAAAAAAATCAAAGGGCTATCAGCTTTTATAAAAAGAATGGTTTTATAGAATTTGATCAGCATATCTTCCGGTTAGGTGCTGATGAGCAAATTGATTTAATGATGAAAAAAATGTTAACAGACTGATAAGAGATGGGTAAAAAAAATATACTGCTTGTTTTATTGATATTGGGTACCGCCTTTTGGGGGATCTCATTTTCGGTGACTAAACTGGCTATTGGCCAGGCATCCTCATCGGCGTTTTTATTTTATCGTTTTTTGGCTGCTACAACGGTGCTTTCCGTCATCTTTTGGAAACGCTTAAAAACAATCTCCTGGGGTGCTGTAAAAACAGGTTTTACTTTAGCTATTCCGCTTACTGCCGGTATCTATTTTCAAACTCTGGGTATTAAGTACAGCACAGCTTCACAATGTTCGTTTGTTGCGGGCATGTGTGTGGTAATTATCCCCCTGATGAAAATCATATTATACAGAACTGTAGCACCGGTTAAAATCTGGATCGCGGCAACTATTGCTTTAATCGGCTTATCCATCATTTCAATCAAAAAAGATTTTTCAGTCAACATTGGCGATTTGTATACCATTGCCGGGGCCGTTGCCTTTGCTGTTTACCTTATTAAGGTAGAAACACATTCCAGATCGAAAGATATAGTAAACACCATTGTACCCATGTTTGCCGCGTGCGCATTATTTACCGGTTGCATTGCTGTAACCGATGTTAATACCAACTGGCTGCCGGAAAGTAATACTTTCTGGATAGGGATTGCCTACTGTTCCCTGTTCTCTACCGCGTATATGTACACGGTGTCCAATATTGCGCAGCGCCATATCAGCGCCGAAAGGGTATCCATCATCTACCTTTTCGAACCGGTATTCGGAGCTATAGCCGCCTTTTTCATTTTGGGCGAAGGGTTTACCTGGCGTTTGCTTTTAGGCGGCAGTCTCATTTTTTTGGCAACACTTATATCCGAAGTTAAATTCTTACGAAGAGCACGGCAGTCTTAAAACTGTTTAGATCCGATCCAATAAATTACTTCATTGCCGTTGACTTTAGTCAACGGAATAATAGGAAAAACAAAGGGCTTTAGCCAAACGCAACCTGATTAATTGGGCTAAAGCCCTGCTGAGGCGCATTTCGCACCGTTGACTAAAGTCAACGGCAATGAACATAATATTTCCGATCAACTTTAGTATCAAAATCAATATTAACTCCAGTAGTATACGCGTAACATAACTGAGCCGTACAGGTAAGTAATTTGAGCCGTAGAAGAAATCGGCCGGGGGCGAACAAGCTGCATCTTTGTATTGTTAATTTATAAAACAAAACAACGATGACAACAATATCAAAAATAGCCCTCGGCAAAAACGGACCCTTAGTTTCAAAACTTGGATTAGGCTGCATGCGTATGTCCTCTGTTTGGGGAAGCCGTGCCGGCGACGAAAATGAAAGTATTGCCACCATTCAGGAGGCATTGGATAATGGCATTAATTTTCTGAACACAGGCGATTTTTATGGCGCAGGCCATAACGAATTGCTGGTAGGTAAAGCCATTAAAGGCCGCAGGGATGATGCCTTTATCAGCGTAAAATTTGGCGCGATATTTTATGGCGGCCAATGGCTTGGGCTTGACCTGCGCCCGGTAGCTATCAAAAATTTCATAAACTACTCTTTAGTGCGTTTGGGTATAGATACCATCGATCTTTATCAGCCATGCCGTTTAGATAACAGCGTTCCGGTAGAAGATGTGATAGGCACCATTGCCGACCTCATTAAAGAAGGAAAAGTGCGTCATCTTGGCGTTTCTGAAATCACATCAGAGCAATTGCGCAAGGCCAATAGTGTATATCCTGTATCAGCGTTGGAGATAGGCTATTCTTTAGCCGACAGGCAAATTGAAAGCGACTTGCTCCCAACAGCAAAAGAATTGGGAATTGGCGTTGTGGCCTTTGCCAATACAGCCGAAGGCCTGCTAACCGGTGACATGAAAGCCCCACTTCCGGCAGATAGCTATCACAACCATTTTTCACGTTTTCAGGGCGAAAACCTGGTTAAGAACCTGGAGAAAGTTGAGGTGTTAAAACAAATAGCAAAAGATAAAGGATATACGCCTACACAGGTAGCCATAGCCTGGGTAAATGCCCAGGGCAATCATATCATGCCGCTGGTAAGCATGAGCCGCCGTTCGCGCCTGCCCGAAAACATAGCAGCTATGGGCATTGAGTTTACTGCTGCTGAAATAGACACGCTTAATACAACCTTTGCGCCCGGCGCAATATTGGGCAGTACCTATTTGCAGCGATAATTGCTTGCTACCATAAGCCCTCTTCATTTTATATCTTTACGTAATGGTTAACCCAACTGAAATAATTCCGGGCGTGCTCTTTTACTCTTACCTCTCGTCAATGAGAAAGGATAAAGTAGCATTCCTGGAACATACTACCCTGGTATTGCAGGTTTCCGGTCGTTTTACGATGGAGACTGCCAGCGAGAAAATTTCGATGGAAAAAGGCGAAATGCTGCTGATTCATAGAAACCAGTTGGGCGAACTCACCAAAACACCACTTGAAGGGGAGGAATATCAAACTATTGTTATTTGTTTAAAAGAAGACCTGCTCAGGAAAATTGCGCTTGACGAACAAATAGAAATAGGGAATAAGTATGCCGGCCCGCCCAACATACTTATTCCTAAAAATGATTTCCTGCATGCTTTTTTTCAATCGGTAATCCCCTACGTTCATCATCCGAACGAACAGATCACCAATGCCATGGGCATTTTAAAAGTAAAAGAGGCTGTGTACCTTCTTATCAATACGATGCCCGAGTTAAAGAATTTTCTGTTTGATTTTTCAGAGCCGTATAAAATGGACCTGGAAAAGTTTATGCACAGCAATTTCCATTTTAACATCCCTGTCGAAAAATTCGCGAGGTTAACCGGGAGAAGTCTTGCCGGGTTTAAGCGCGATTTTCAAAAAATATTCGGTATGGCGCCCCGTCATTGGCTGCAGGAAAAGCGGCTAACAGAGGCCCGGCGTTTGATAGAAAAAAGAAACAAAAAGCCATCAGCCATATATCTCGACCTTGGCTTCGAAAGCCTTGCTCATTTTTCCTATTCCTTCAAGAAAAAATTTGGCAAGGCCCCTACAGAATGGGTATTGGAAACAGGAAGTTCCTTTTGATATCTATTGACCTATCTGTTCCGTTAATTCATCTGTTGTATATTCCATTAGCGGACTATAATTTTTAAAACGGCTAAAGTCATCATGATTTGTTTGCTTTGTTAATATCAGTTTCGACACCCCTTTTTTATCGTAGGTCCTTACCGTTAAACTATCGCACTGGTCTACGCTTGCTAACTTTCTTAAGCTGTCCGCCTCCAGTTTGAGAAAAACTGTTGCATTACAACCGGAAATAAGAAAAGCATCAATACAATTCAAGCCCTTGTTATAAAGCATGTTTGGAAAATCTTCCGAATTTTTAATATTTATCAAACCGTCATTTTTCCTGTCATAGATAAAAAGCCTCCTTACTTCGTTAACAGCTCTCGCACCAATCGCTGAAATAAAAGTCATATCATTAAATCCATCTCCATTAAAATCTGATATGTCAGTACCGCAATCCGTAAGTTTATCTTTTTTTGGAAAGTGAAATTCATTTCTGATCATCCACTTGTTTTTGTCCTTCGAGAAAAAACGGATAACCACATAATTACTATCCCCAATCGCATATCGTTCAAGCTCAAGTTTATTATTTTTTTTCCTTCCAACGTTTACACTATCAGCGAATGCCTCAATTAGTTTAGGTCTGCCAAAGGTGGCATTATGTTTCATTCGTAATTCTGGCGCATGCCGCACTTGCAAAGCAATGCTTTGATTTTTCCCTTTGCAAGCGGTAATTAACAAGGCTAACAATAAGATATACTTATTCAACACTTTTATATTTATCATCCCTAAAAGCGACTACTTTAATTCGCTAATAAATATAACTCCTATCTGAATTATTTTATCAACCCGGTCGGAAATTCACGCTAATGACACTCCCATTACCAATTATAAGCGCCTGCGTAAAAATGTATCAGTGTTCCCCACTTCTGTATAAATCGCGCGGCCCCGATCAATCTAATTTTGTCTCAACATTTAAAAACAACAAAAATGGCAAAGACAATTTTCATTACCGGCGCATCACGTGGCTTCGGTAAACTATGGGCCGAGGCATTATTGCAAAGAGGCGATAAAGTAGTAGCAACCGCCCGCGACTTAAGCTCGCTGGATGACCTGGTTAACAAATATGGCAACAATATTTTACCACTACAGTTAGACGTTAACGACCGTGCTGCTGATTTTGCAGCTATCAACAAAGCTAAAGAACATTTCGGCAGCATTGACGTGCTGATCAATAACGCCGGTTACGGTTTATTTGGCAGCATTGAGGAAACCACCGAGCAGGAAGCCCGCGAGCAGATGGAAACCAACTTCTTTGGTTTGCTATGGTTATCACAAGCCGTATTACCGGTTATGCGTCAGCAAGGTCACGGCCATATCATTCAGCTTTCAAGCGTGCTGGGGCTCATTACCCTGCCGGTGCTGGGCATATACAATGCTTCAAAATTTGCAGTGGAAGGTTTAAGCGAAACATTAGCTGCCGAAGTAAAAGGCTTTGGGATAAAAGTATCATTGATTGAACCAAATGGTTTTGCAACCGACTGGGCGGGAGCTTCTGCCGCGCAAACTGCGGCAATGCCAGAATATGACGCTGTCCGTGCTGCTTTCCAGGCTGGTTTAACCGACGAAATTTTCGGTGTACCGGAAGCAACTACCGATGCTGTACTTAAATTGATTGACAGCGATAACCCTCCATTGCGTTTATTCCTTGGTAAATACGCATACCCTTGGGTTAAACAAACTTATGAAGGTCGCGCCGCTGAATGGGATAGCTGGAATGAGGTTGCAGCAGCAGCACACGGTAAATAATATTAAATGGTATTATCCTGACATAATCTACGCCGTATTCCGGCGTAGATTTGTTTAACTTTATTCATCATGCAGCATTTTAAAAATTTGGCCGACATGCACCGCTCTAACGGTTTTCCGATGCCGGAGAACCCGCTTTTTAGCTTGTACAGGTGCACCCATACCTGCGGGTTTGGCGAGAGGGAGTTTACATCCGATTTTTATATGATCGGCTTTAAAAAACTTAAAGCTGGGCATATCATGTATGGCCGCACCAAATATGACCATGATAACGGCAGCATGATGTTTATCAAACCCCGGCAGGTAATTCAGTTTAACAGTGTTGAATATGATGAAGACGCATTTATCATGTTCATTCACGAAGATTTTCTGAACGGCCACTTTCTGCATACCGAAATAAGCAAATATGCTTTTTTCGATTACGAAGCCAACGAAGCCCTGCACCTTTCGCCCTCAGAAGAGCAGATTATGTGGGACCTTTATTACAAGATAGAAGCCGAATACCGCAATAATACCGACGAGTACAGCCGCGATATTATGCTCACCCATATTGACTCGATCCTGAAATACTCGCAACGGTTTTACAAACGCCAGTTTATTAACCGCACCGAACTTTCGGGCAAAACTGTATCGAAATTTAATGAAGTGTTGGCCGCTTATTTTAAAAATGGATTGCTGCTAACGCAGGGGCTGCCATCTGTTAACGCGTTAGCTTCGCAACTCAACCTTTCTCCGCGTTACCTGAGCGACTTGCTTAAGCAGGAAACAGGAAAAACAGCTATTGAACTGATCCATATTTACCTGGTAAACGAAGCCAAAAACCGCCTCAAAAGCGATTATCAAAGTGTTTCAGAAATAGCGTACGAGCTCGGCTTTGAGAACTTGCCATATTTTTCACGGTTGTTTAAAAAGGAAACAGGTATCAGCCCTAACCAATTTAAAAAACAGTTGGTTAATTAACGGCTTTTACTCTGCTGTTTCACAATTTTTTTTCTGTTTGGCCTTTGCTAAAAGCGGATCCGCTGAGTTTTGGGTAATTTCCTGGCAGGTTATTTTGTTTACATATCCGGCCTCCGTACTAACAACGCTTACATAATTCACTTTTCCTTCTTCAACAGTTATTGTTAACGGAGCCGATTTTTTTCCGTTTGACAGGCCGCCGCTAACTACGCTAACTGTATGCTGACCGGGAGCTATATCATGTATAGAAAAAGATTTATTTTTCATTTTGCAGACAAGTTTATCATCAACATAAAACCTGTAATTAACCGCCGATCCTGCATACCCCGTTACCCGAATCAGGTAGACCTGTCCTGTTTTAGTTTGTGAAAAACCTTTAAAGGACACAGCCAGCATAAATGTTAAAAAAGCGAAGAATTTAATAGTTTTCATAGATATAAAGTTTAAGTAGTAAGTATGTTCAATATAGCATTTTAAAACTTCAAAACCTTGTTAACTACGTTAATTGCGCATTTAGCAACGAGGTTCTGATCAGCTTAAGCGTTTCCTTTTCTGATGATGAATCTTTCTCGGCAGATAAAACAGTATACGTGATAACCGCCATCATTCGTTCGGGTTTTATCAATCGCCAGGTAATAAGCGTAATCATTGTACCATTATCGCCCGACTCTTTATAAGCAGGCCCTGCCAAAAGGTTTCCATGTACTGTGGTTGCGTAAGGCAGATCAGCGATCAGCAATTTCAAATTTTCCTCTTCAGTTATTCCCGGTGGAGGTATTGCCTCAATAATATTAAAACGCAGGGTACTATTCGATTTCGGGTCAAAACAAGCCTCCTGATCCTCGCCTTCAGATTCATACTGCCAATGCGCAGGAAGGGCAATAATCAAGTTTTTATATTGATGTATTATGAGTGGTATGTGCTTCTTTCTGAATAAATTAAACATGGCAGGGACTTTTGTTCAACATTTCAAGTTTACTAAAATAACCATTTTAAATTCTGTAGGAAATCTGTAGTTCAAAAGTCATGTTAAGTTTCCGTTAATAAGCCTTTCAGAATAAAACGAATTTGTAATTTTGGCTACAATCGTTTTCTTATGAAACTAAAATTCATCGCCGGCATTACCCTTTTAAGTGCGGCGCTACAATCGTTCGCCCAAACTCCGGGTAAAATTGAACAAACAGGACAAGTATTATTACCTAACGGATGGAAGCTTAGTCCCGCCGGGCGTTCACTGCCTCTTGGCGATCTGCCTCTTAATATGCAGCTATCGTCATCGGGCAAGTTATTGGCAGTTACCAATAACGGCCAAAGCACACAATCGGTACAGCTGATCGACCCTAAAAATGAAAAACTGCTTGATGAAGCCGTGGTAAAAAAATCATGGTATGGCCTCGCTTTCAGCCGCGACGAGAAAAAATTGTATGCGTCGGGCGGTAATGATAACTGGATCCTGGTGTTCAATATCGCAAATAATAAACTCGGAACACCTGATACCATTAAGTTAGCGCCAAATGCCTGGCCTAAAAACAAGGTATGCCCTACAGGTATGGTAACCAACAAAAGCAACAGCCGCCTGTATTCGGTTACCAAAGAAGACAGCACCCTCTATATTATCGATCCTGATAAAAAAGATATCCTTAAACAGGTAAAACTTCCGGCCGAAGCTTATAGCTGCGTTTTATCTCCGGACGAAAAAACGCTCTATATTTCTTTATGGGGTGGCGATATGCTTGGCTTTTATAACATTGCAACCCAAACTTTAAGTACTATCAAAACCAGCAGCCATCCTAATGAACTGCTTTTAGATAAAAAAGGAAAATTCCTGTACGTGGCCAATGCTAACGACAATGCGGTATCTGTAGTAAATACAACCACACATAAAATCGTCGAAACCATTGCTACAGCCCTTTACCCTACCCGCCTCACAGGTTCAACAAGTAACGGCCTGGCGCTGTCATCTAACGGGAAAACATTATACATAGCCAATGCCGATAACAACTGTCTCGCCGTATTTGATGTAACCATGCCGGGCAGCAGCAAAAGCAAGGGTTTTATCCCGGTTGGCTGGTACCCTACCAACGTAAAAATGTTAGGTGATAAAATCCTGGTGTCAAACGGTAAGGGCTTTTCATCAATGGCTAACCCCAGGGGGCCACAGCCGGTTAAAAAAACTGACAACAGCGGTTACAAACAAGGCGCAATCAATAGCCGCGAGCAGTATATCGGCGGCTTGTTTAAAGGTACCTTATCCTTTATCAATACCCCAACCGATGCCGAGCTGAAAACTTATACCAAACAGGTTTACGCCAATACGCCCTTTACCGCCAAAGTTGAAAAAACAGCCAAAGGCGAAGAAGGCAATCCAATCCCGCGCCGGGTAGGTGATAAATCGCCTATTAAATATGTGTTCTACATCATTAAAGAAAACCGTACTTACGACCAGGTTTTAGGCGATATGCCACAGGGTAACGGCGATACTTCGCTGTGTATCTTCGGTAATAAAGTAACACCTAACCATCATGCCATAGCCAACGAATTTGTGCTGCTGGATAATTTCTATGTTGATGCCGAAGTAAGTGCCGACGGCCATAACTGGAGCATGGCGGCCTATGCTACGGATTTTGTGGAAAAAACCTGGCCAACCAGCTATGGCGGTCGCGGTGGTAACTATGATTTTGAGGGCACCCGCAAAGCAGCCTATCCACGCGATGGCTTTATATGGGATTATTGCAAACGCGCGGGCGTAAGCTACCGTACTTACGGTGAGTTTGTAAGCGATGGCAACCCGGGCAAGGCAAACTTAAAATCGCTGGAAGGGCATTTTTGCCAGAAATCGCCGGGATTCGATTTAAATGTTAAAGATGTAAAACGTACCGAGATCTGGGCACATGATTTTGATTCGTTACTGACTATAAACGCTGTACCGCATTTCAATACGGTACGTATTTCAAACGATCATACCAGCGGACAGCGCAAAGGCGCGATATCTCCTATTGCGGCGGTTGCCGATAATGACCTTGCCATAGGCCAGTTTATTGAGCATTTATCGCACAGCACGATCTGGAAGGAATCGGTAGTTTTTATTTTGGAAGATGACGCTCAAAACGGCCCCGACCATATCGATGCTCACCGTTCGCCTGTGTTTGTTGCAGGGCCGTATGTAAAGCGTAACGCGGTGATTCATGGCATGTATTCAACCTCGGGCGTTTTGCGCACCATGGAGCTTATTTTAGGTCTTCCTCCAATGAGCCAGTACGATGCCGCAGCTATGCCGTTATACGATTGCTTTACCAGCAAGCCCGACTTTACACCTTATACAGCCAAAGCAGCACAGGTTGACCTTGAACAGCGCAACATAGCCGTAAACGAAAGCAGCAAACGCTCCGAGCTATTTAATTTTGCTAAAGAAGACGCGGCACCGGATATTGAGCTGAATGAGGTGGTTTGGAAGTACGTAAAAGGCGAATCATCTGTCATGCCTGCGCCAAAAAGGAGCGCCTTTGTAATTTTAGAACCTAAAAAAGAACAGGATGATGATTGATTTGTTAACTTGTGTCTGAACTCGAATTTTTAGAATTAAAGAATTTATCGAATTAAATTTAATAGCAATTGAAAATTCGTGAAATTCGAATAATTTCTTAGAATTCCGGTTCAGATAACTAATTATACTCCTATGATCACTCATTTAGAAAACGAGCACATTAAAGTAGCTATTGACACCAAAGGCGCACAGCTAAGTTCATTTATTAACAAAGCCACCGGCGTTGAGCATATGTGGCAGGCCGATGAAAAAATCTGGCCATGGCATGCACCAAACCTTTTCCCGGTGGTTGGCGGTCTCATTAATAATGAGCTTTTGGTAGGTGGTGAAAAGTATGCCATGTCGCGCCATGGGTTTGCGCGGCAGTCGGAGTTTTTTTTGTTGGAGTCGGATGAAACATCAGCAAGTTACTCGTTACCTAATTGCGAAAACACATTAAAAGTTTATCCTTTTAAATTCGACTTTCAGATCCTGTACCACCTTATTGACAATGCGCTCCGTGTTACCTATAAAGTGATCAATCTTGATAAAAAAACAATATATTTTTCGGTTGGCGGGCACCCGGCTTTTAACGTACCTTTCAACAAGGGCGAAAACTATGAAGATTACTATCTTGAGTTTGAAACCGAAGAACATTTTAATACCCACCTTTTATCAAAAGATGGCTTTTTTAATGGCATAACACATCCGGTACCTACTCCAAATAAAAAACTTTATTTAACCCGCGACTTATTTAATGACGACGCGCTGGTTTTTAAAGATGTGAAATCGCGCATGATAACTATCAAAAGTGATAAGCATGACCAAACCCTTGCTCTTGAGTTTCCGCATTTCAATTATCTTGGTTTATGGGCCAAGCCCGGGGCCGATTTTGTTTGCATAGAACCGTGGTTGGGCTGTGCCGATACCGAGGGGAAACATGTTGATATTAAAGAGAAAGAAGCCATTCAAAAATTAAGCGTAGGGCATGTGTTTGAGTCGGCCTATTTTATTTGTTTGTAAACATTGGCGTTACAAAAAATTTAGACTTGGTTAAAACATTTTTCACAGTTTTTCTCTTTCATAGAGAAATCACTTAAATATTAAAACTATGAAAACGAAAGTTTATTTATTAGCCCTCACCTTATTGCTGTCATTTACAGCCTTGAATACTTTTGCTGCCGATAGTCACGCGCTTACCCCGCTGAGCAAAGAAGAGATAGCCACCATGACAACAGAGCAAAAGCAAGCCCGTGTTGAGGAGATAAAAGCCCGGGTGAATGAAATCAAAGCGATGGATAAATCGGAGCTTAACAAAGCCGAGCGTAAGGAATTGCGTACCGAATTAAAATCTATGAAGAAAGAAGCTAACGCCCTTGGCGGTGGCGGCATTTACCTTTCAGTAGGTGCTATCATTATCATTATTTTAGTATTGATCCTGATATTATAATCGGAATAACTTGTATAACAAAAAAACGCCCCTGATTTTCGTCAGGGGCGTTTTTTTGTTGGGGTTATCTTCTGATGTTTGAATAAAACAGTTTTGTCATTTACGACGAACCGGCAGGGAGTGTGCGATGGCATGAGGAGAAATCTTATACATCATGCATGTTAGCTTACACAGCGCATAAGATTTCTCTTTCGCCCTGGTGCTTCTTCCCCTCCCCTGCTCTATCGAAATGACATTTTTTAGTATTTAATCTTAACAAAAAAGCCCCTGGATATTTCCAGGGGCCTTCAATATATCTTAGTTAATTACTTTATTATTTTTTGCTGCTATCTGCTGGTTTTGGAGCTGGTGTAGCAGATGGTGTTAACGCAGGAGTTGCTGATGGAACCGAGTTAGTTGGTTTTGAAGCTTTTTCAATTTGCTCACGCAAAGCCGGGTTATCATTATTGCTTGAAGATGAACCACCTTTTACAGCTACGTTAATAGCCAGTGACAATACCATAAGGGTTATAGCTAACACCCATGTACCTTTTTCTAAGAAATCGCCAGTTTTTTGTACACCCATTAATTGTGATGAGCTTGAAAAATTTGATGCCAAACCACCGCCTTTAGGGTTTTGGATAAGTACGATAAGCCCTAACAGAGCGCATACAATTACGGTAACAATGATTAAAACGATATACATTTCTTTATATTAATTAGTTTTCTTTTCTAACTGCTCAATTTGGCTTGCAAAGTAACGGCTTTTTTCCGGGAATTTCAACATCAATTTTTTGTAAGTTGCAATAGCCTTGTGATATAGCATCTGATCGATGTAAATCTGGGCTAAAGTTTCACTTACCAGGTCATTTCTGTCTTCCGAACTTTTCTTTGCCTTGTTCTCATTATCAATTTTCTCAATTGATGGCGGCCTTATCTGAGGCTCTTCCTTAATGAATTTCTCAATAATAAGATCTTCCTTGCTTTTTATCTCCGGAACATCAGGTTGAGGGGTTTTCTCCAGTTCTTCCAGCGATTGTGCATGGAAAATATTTTCATAATACTGATGCTGTAATGCATCGGCGGGCTGCTCGCCTTGCACAACCGGTGCTTTTGGCGGTGCACTGGTTTCGATATTATAGGGCTGATAAGTAGATGCGTATTCTTTACGGGTTTTATCTAACCACCACATAAAGGTATACGGCATTTTTTCGTCATGATATTTTGATACAACTTCCGGCTGTTCCGGAGCTTCGATCTCTGCCAGCTGCGAAACATATTCCTGGGCTGTGGCCTTCTCCTCAATGCGTGTATCAGCAACAGAGTTATCAAATAAAAAGTAATCGGTTGATGCGATATTGCCGATGATCCATTTTTCAGTTACATCGTCTTTTACCGGCCTGGTTTCATTTGGAACCGGCGGCGGCGTCAGAAGTTCAGGATCGGCAATAGCTTCATTTTTAACGCTTGGTTCCGGCTCTGCCTCAACATGGTTAACAGGCTCGTTCGCATTAGCCTGAGCGATACTTATGCTTTCAATCCCAACAATTTCATCATAAACTTCGTCATCTATATCATGTGCAGATGCAACGGCTTCCGGTTCATTTATTACCGGTGCATCGATTATCACTTCCTGTTCAGGCTCGTCGGCAATGCTGAAATCAAAACTGGTTGCTTCCTCAGTTGAACCGGATGATGCCTCTTCAGGTGTCGGCGGTAAAGCATCCTCCTGATCATCAGCCAAACCTATATTGAAATAGTTTTCGGTAACCGGAGTATTAACAGCTGGTTCAGCATTAACCAGGTTAATAATCTGCGACGCGTTTATTGGAGCAAGCCCATCGGGTTCATGAATCAGCTTATGCAGTAAAACAGGCTGATAGTAAACGGCCGCCTTCTGCACATCCTTATTCGTACCGGCATGCGCAAGCAATGCGCGCAAAATCCCGCTTTGAGGATAGGCATCAACCAACTGCTGCAGGTTATAACCATAAAAAGAACCTGTCTCGGCCGGATTGGCCAACAGTTCATCTAATATTTCGTATTGCCTGCTATTCAAATATTGATCCACGTGGTTGAAAATACAAATTGCCTACCAATTAGAAAAGGCTGCGTTAAAAATATCATCAATTAACTGCTTATTAATTTGCTGTATCAGGTTTTGTTCCTGCGAAGAAATATCCCCCCGGTAATCGGCAAACTTAGTAAAACTTTGCTCAAAACTAAGCTTTTTATCTGCCGGAGTTTTCGCGGCATCAAATGAAAATTTAACCCTGACGGTGATAGTAAGCCTGTTAGCATCAGCAATTGGAGCCACATTATTTGCAGTAGCCTGAATAGATGCGGGAGCGATAGAATAACCGGTGATAGCGCCCGACATGGTTGCATCGGCCTCGCCGCGGACTAAGCTTAGGCTGGTTTGTGTACGGACCCTGTCTTTTAACGCTTCAGTAAAGGTCTGGCTCAGGTTATTTACCACCAAAGCTGCGTTATTTTCAAAAAACTGTATATTAATGGTCTTCAAACTGGGCGGGATTGATTGATTTTTGAGGGTGTAACATGATGGGCATATAAGTACCAGCACACACACAGAAATAATTCCCAAAAGTTTTTTCATCAATTTTATAAGTTTAGCTCTTTTATTTTCCTGTATAAAGTACGCTCAGAGATCCCCAGTTCGTTAGCGGCAAGCTTGCGTTTGCCTTTATGTTTCTTCAAAGCCTTACGGATCAGGTCCGATTCTTTTTCAATCAACGACAGCGACTCTTCCACCTCTTCGGCATCGTGTGTTATATTAAAGCCGTCGATAGTATTGCTATTGTTGCTGCTGCTGTTTGTAACGGTATTAACGGGTTGTTGTAAAGTAAATTGTGGCTCGGCATTACCATGCAACTCAATATCACGATAAAGCTGATTTAAGGTCTGCGGATTATTGGCATAATGCGGCGAAACACCACCATGTTCAATAATATCGGCCACCAGTTTTTTCAACTCCACCATATCACGCTTCATATCAAACAATACTTTGTATAATATATCACGCTCAGAAAAATCTTCCTTGGGTTGATTCTCAACACGCATAGGCAGGTTACGGGCACCGGCCTCGTGTGGGATATAAGTAAGCAGTGTTTGCGCGGTAATGATCCTGTCACGCTCCAATACGGCCAACTGTTCAGCCATATTTTTTAATTGTCTTACGTTACCTGGCCACGAATAGTTTGATAATACCTGCTGCGCCTCGTCATCCAGCTGAATTGGCGGCGTACGGTATTTATCGGTAAAATCGGCGGTAAACTTGCGGAACAGTAAAAAGATATCTTCCTTCCTGTCGCGCAATGGTGGTATTTTTAATGGTACTGTATTTAATCGATAGTAAAGGTCTTCACGAAATTTTCCATTCTTTACCGCCTCGTATACGTCAACGTTAGTTGCTGCAATAACGCGCACGTTAGTTTTTTCAACCTTTGACGAACCTACTTTAATATACTGCCCCGATTCAAGCACCCTTAACAAACGGGCCTGCGTACCCAGCGGCATTTCGGCAATCTCATCCAAAAATATGGTACCACCATTTACGGTTTCAAAATAACCTTTACGTTCGCCAACAGCGCCCGTGTAAGCACCCTTTTCGTGACCGAAAAGTTCTGAATCAATAGTACCTTCTGGTATAGCGCCACAGTTAACCGCGATGAAAGGCCCATGCTTACGCGGGCTCATCTGGTGAATGATGTGCGAAAAAACCTCTTTACCGCTACCACTCTCCCCGGTAATCAACACCGAAATATCTGTAGGCGAAACCTGGTTTGCTATAGTTATAGCCCGGTTAAGCAATGGCGAGTTGCCAATGATCCCGAAGCGTTGTTTAATTTCCTGTACTTCCATTGTTTTGTTAGTGAGTGGTTGATTGGGTTTATTAAGTGAATGGTTAATCACCTAACAACTACTCACTCAATCAACCTAATAAACTCAATCAACCACTTTACCGATCAACGTAGCCGTTGTGCTGCGCTCGATAAGTACGTTTACGTATTGACCCGGCTTGTAATTTTCGCCAACCGGGAAAATTACCATCGCGTTTTGATCGCTGCGGCCGCAATAGTCTTTGTCTGATTTTTTGGAGAAGCCTTCTATCAGCACACGCTCTACCCTGCCTATGCGGGCTTGCATCCTGTAAAATGAATACTCCTGCTGTTTGGCTACTATTTCGGTTAAGCGTTTTTGTTTTACCTCTTCCGGGATATCATCAGCATAGCGTTTTGCAGCTAAAGTACCTGGCCTTTCACTGTATTTAAACATGTAGGCAAAATCGTACTTCACATAATCCATCATGCTAACGGTATCCTTGTGCTCATCGTCAGTCTCACTGCAAAAACCGGTAATAACATCGGTTGATATCGCGCAATCAGGAATGATGCTGCGGATAGCGTCTATCCTGTTGATATACCATTCACGGTCATAAGTACGGTTCATCAGATCAAGGATGCGGCTATTGCCCGATTGTACCGGCAGGTGGATATAATTACAGATATTATCGTATTTATTAATGGTATAAAGCACATCATCGGTAATATCCTTTGGATGCGAAGTTGAAAACCTAACCCTCAGATCAGGATTTATCAGCGCTACCATCTCCAGCAGGTTAGCAAAGTTTGTAGTTATAACTTCTTCTCCGGTGGTTGAATATTTATATGAATCTACGTTCTGGCCTAACAAGGTAACCTCACGGTAGCCCCTGTCAAACAGATCGCGGCATTCGGCTACTATCGATAATGGATCGCGGCTGCGTTCGCGGCCACGGGTAAATGGCACCACGCAAAACGAACACATGTTATCGCATCCGCGCATAATGGATACAAAGGCATTGATGCCATTGCTGTTTAAACGCACCGGACTGATATCGGCATAAGTTTCCTCACGTGATAACAATACGTTAACCGCTTTTTGGCCATCATCAACCTGGTCAATCAGGTTTGGCAAATCGCGGTAAGCATCCGGACCAACAACAACGTCAACTAATTTTTCTTCTTCCAGGAATTTTGATTTCAAACGTTCGGCCATGCAGCCCAATACGCCTACCACCAATCCCGGATTTTTTACTTTGGCAACAGTGAATTCTTTTAAACGGTTGCGCACACGTTGTTCGGCGTTTTCGCGGATAGAACAGGTATTGATGAAAATAACATCAGCAACGCTATAGTCGGATGTAGTTTCAAAACCACGCTCGGCTAAAATAGAAGCTACAATCTCACTATCAGAAAAGTTCATGGCACAGCCATAGCTTTCGATATAAAGCTTACGGCCATTATTTTTAGCTGCTTCGGCTTTTAACATTAACGCCTCACCCTGCCTGCTCTCATCATGTGTTTTATCCGGAATAAGCAAATCCATCATTTATATAAAAAATTAGTTTGCAAAAATAAACAAAATTTAAATACCTAAATGACATATTGTCAGTATTAAATAAAATCAATGTTTACTTTACAAAAAACGGGTAATACGCTTGTATTACCCGTTCATTAAATTCGGTTTCAGTTAAGCTTACTGTGTTAAAGCTACGGTATTGGTGTTATTGATTTGCCATATAGCCGCACCCGGCGTAGGGAAGCTAACACCTTTGGTACTACCTTTAACACCATTATCCTGGCCAAAATAATACAGCGGATGCCCTTTGTATACCAGTTGTGTTTGCCCAAATACGGTAATTACATCAAAATCGGCCTTGTTTAAAATAGATGGAACGTTTTGAACGGCCGTTGCCCCATCAATTGGCCAGTTTGCATCATGCGCCGCAACGCCGGTGCTAAACTTGTTTGTTTTAAAAGCATCTTTTGTAAACAGGTACAAGGTACGTCCGTTAGGATCAGTAATGTACTGCGAGTTTTCGGTACCGGCTACGCCTTTACTGGTGTATTGGTTTCCGTCGTTGCCTATCAACTGCGCGTATGAAACCATTACGCTATAATCAGCTTTAGCAATAAACCATGTTTTGCCTACACCATCGCCGTTAACATCAGTAGTCGCAACGTCTTTTGAATAGTAATACAAGGGCCAGCCTTTATAAGTGGTTTGTTTGCTTCCATCAGCATTGGTAATAACACCAAAATCGGTGGCGGCCAGGCCGGTGCCTATTGATGGATTTTCTTTGTAAAAGGCGGGCCAAACCACAGCACAGCCGCCGGTACAGGTCGAAACGTTAGCAGCATCGTCAGAAAAAAAGTAAAGCGCGCGGCCATTGTTGTCTGTAATAATGCTACCAAAAGTGTTGTTTGAAGTAAGCTGCACACCGGTAACAACCGTAGACTTGGTTGGGTTGTTGTCGTGATTTTTTTTACATGATGCCGCTAATAAAGTTAAGGCAATTGAGCGCGTCAGGGCTAAGTACATTTTTGTTTTCATCGGGAGTCCTAATTAGATGTTAATAATGGTTATTGTTTAGATATAACGCCATGAAATTCCCGGGGGTTGCTTCGTGGTTAAGCAAAACCACAACATTAGTTAACCTCGTAGCTATAAACCATATTGAAACGATTCCTGACGAACAATGAATTAAGTATGAGTTTTAACAAAAAATAACCTATCCATCCACCAACACTATAACAAAAGTTACTAACTTGCTGTTAAAGCATTAAGACACAAGTAAAATTAATAACCGGTAAATGGCGTTAAATTTTTTAAAGCACAAGTGGCAAAAAAGGACATTTAAATTTGTGCTGATACCGGTAATCGTGATATTGCTGCTGGCCGTAGTTGTAAACAGGTATTGGTCGCCCATATTGGCCGGCAAAGTAAAGGATGTTGTATTAAGCAGCAGCGACAGCCTTTATAAAGCCGATTTTTCGGATGCGGAATTGCATATCCTGCAAGGAAAAATCATTATATACAATATAACGCTGAAGCCCGACACCGCCGTTTACAATCAAAAAAAACGCTTGCGCCTCGCGCCTAATACACTGGTTGAACTTAAGGTAAAACGCCTTGTGCTTAATCACGTTCATCCTTTCAGCCTGTATTTTCAGAAAAAATTAAATATTGGCCAGATCATCTTGAACGAGCCACAATTAAATGTAAGCTACCAGTTAAACCATACTAAAGATACTGTTGTTAAAGACCGCCGTACTGCCTGGCAGCGCATCTCCAAAAGCCTAAAATGTATCCAAATCGGTGCTATTTTACTTAACGATGTTAACTTAAAATATGAAGATTATTCGGGCAATAAAGTAGCCATTTCCAGGCTGAAGGAGCTGAATTTTAGCGCTACCGATTTACTGATAGATTCGACTACACAGTACGATAAATCGCGTTTACTTTACTGTAAGGATATTATAACCGAAGTAAATAATTATACCGGAGAAACGCCGAGCGGTTTATATACCTATAAGATCAGGCATCTTAAACTTTCAACGCTTACTTCAAAGCTTAACATCGAAGGGCTTGCCATGCAGCCGGCCAAATCAGATGTATTCTTCGGCAAGAGCCAAAAAGATCGTCTGGGCTTACTGGCTGATTCTGTACAGCTCAACAACTTTGATTACTTAAATTATCATAAGTACCGTACTGTTTCTGCCTCAAGTTTAACCCTGGCCAATGGCAAAGTAACTGCTTTCACAAACCCGGGTAAAAAGCCCGATTCATTGACGGATAAGGTTAAAACTTTTCCTAATATGATGATCAGGAAACTAAATCTTGATCTGCGGATCGACACCCTGAAAATCCGCCACATGGATGTGATCTATAACGAGTTT
This sequence comes from Mucilaginibacter endophyticus, assembly GCF_003351025.1. Classification (GTDB taxonomy): domain Bacteria; phylum Bacteroidota; class Bacteroidia; order Sphingobacteriales; family Sphingobacteriaceae; genus Mucilaginibacter; species Mucilaginibacter endophyticus. Next base: position 62,678 of record NZ_QPCG01000012.1, read on the forward strand.
AATAAAAAGTCGCAGAAAACAGGTACAGTTGCATTTAACAATACCAGCGGCAATATTTATAATATTACCAATAACCCATCGGCCATAGCCAAAAACAACGTTACCACTATTGATCTGACAACGTATTTCATGAACCGCGGCCGGCTCGATGTTCAAATGAAATTTAATTTAACTGATGATGATGCCGCCTTCAGCTACAAAGGAACATTGGGCCCCATGGAATTTAGCCGATTAAACCCAGCTACAATGCCTTTGGCCATGGTAAAAATGACCTCGGGTAGCGTTAAAAAATTCAGTTTTGATATCCAGGCCAACAGCAAGGTATTTAAGGGCAAAGTTGATTTTTTATATAACGATTTAAAGGTGGTTTTGCTAAAGCCCGACACAGCTAACGACCGCTTCAAAAGAAAATCGATCATGTCGATATTTGCCAACCTGTTTGTGATCAGGCGCAGCAATCCGGATGATAAGGGCAAGCTTACTTCGGCATTAGTAATTTACAAACGCCCTAAAGATTCGCCGTTCTTTAAAACCATCTGGAAAACCCTGCTTACCGGCATAAAGCCATGCATCGGCCTTGATGAGGAAAAACAAAAAGCTACTAAAGACCGCATCGACGAGCATAATAAAAACAAAGAGGAGCGCTTAAAGAATAAAGCAGAACGCCAGAAAAGAAAAGCAGAGCGGAAGAAATTGATGGATCAGGGGAAATTTTGATTTGAAAAACATCTCTTAAAAGATCATAAACAGCGTCATTGCGAGGCACGAAGCAATCGCGAACTATACAAAGCGGCCTTGTAAATCGGGGATTGCTTCGTGCAGCAATGACGCTTTGACATTATACATCACGTTTCGCTCAGTCCTACTGCAACAACAACTTCAAATTAATACCAAAGTTGGTAAACGACGTATTAAACGTTTGCGAAGTGTAAGGCTTGGTAAGGTTTGAATCGTAAAATAAATTCAGGTTAAAACGCTGATTGATCACATAATCAATAGACGGCCTAACGGTTATATTTTGCGCACCTGATGAGATCTCGGCCGATTCAACATCCGCACGGTAAATGAGTGTTTTGTTATCGCGAAGCGAAAAATCAAGCTTAAAGTTTACGTCCTTATGCTGAATACCTTCAAACCAACCAAACGGGAAATGAAAATCTTTAGTGTGATAGCCAAAGCCCAAAACAATGATCTTTTCATTTTGCTGTGCCAACTGGCTGTTAAGCATACTTAAGCTTAGTGAACGGCTTTGACGATACTCGGCATTGGCGGTCATGCTGTTTTTAAAACGCATACTTGCACCCAGCAAGGGTACAAATTGTTCGAAAATCGTAACCTGCGAAAATTGATATAACGGCAGGAAATCATTATTCAAATCGCGTGCAGATGATGCCCCGTTGGCTTGCTGGTATTGCAATAACGAAGTAAAGCCGCTTACGTTATATGATGAGCGGTAGCCGTGGCTCAAATCAAACGAATCAAAAATATCCTGGAACCAGGAGATCTTGCTTAAGCCGTTATAAGTAACCTGCCAGTTAGGTATCGGAATTTTAGGAAACTGCGACAGGTTACTACCCGAAGCATTTTTACCCGCATAAGCCGCCAAAAACGCCGGTACCAGTACGTTTTGTGAATTGGGGCCATAACCATCCGCATATCCGTCGGTAACGCCGCTTGAGTTTGGATTGGTGCGCCCCAACCTTTGTGATATCACGGTACGGGCATCCAAAAACTTCTGGAAGGTACTGGATACATTGTTAATACCTTTGGCCGATTCAAAGGCAGTACCAATGGTAAGGAATGACACGCTGTAGTTACCCGATGTAACCGGGCTCAGCGTTTCAATACTATTGCTTGATGCCAGGTATTTAAAGTTAGCCTGATAATTATGATCCTGCGTTTTAAATGCGGTAAGCTCAATCCGCAAATCTTTAAACGGTTCTATGATCCCCCTAAAGTGCATATCTTCATTAAGCGATGTAGTATACAACTGATTTTGCAGCGTGTCTGACGTGATCCAGCCGTTGGCAACCGCCTTGGCCCTGATATCTGTCTGACTGCCTAATAAAAAGCCCAATCCGGGAGCGCTTCCATCTGCGCCAAAAAAGCCCGACTGTGGTAAGTATCCCGGTAAAAAGGTACCCTGCGTACGGGTATAGGTGGCACTCAGGTTTTTAATACTGGTTAGCAAGCCAATCAGGATATTATTCTTTTTATTAGGATTATTCGCCTTGCGGATAAAAGGGAACTTATTATACAGCGAAACCATGTTTAAAGTTGGGTTAAGCTGAATAGCCCTTGAGTTTTGAATGCTGTTACCCACATCATAATTGGTGCTGTTGATAGCAAACAGCGGCTGCGTTTGCCAGTTAAAGTGTGTGCTGTAACGGGCCACGGCCGATACCCAATCCAACCCCGGAATTTTATTGATAGGTACTGTATAATTAAAGTTGATGGTGTGGTTATAGTTGGTAGTACGGCCAAGCTTTTTCAGGTTATCCCACAGGGTATCGCGCTTTAAACCATTGATACGTCCTGCAGGTTCATCCACTACCGATAAATTGGTAGCATCGATATCCATTTGTAAAGATTTCGATAAGTTCCAGCCGATGCCATATACACGGGTTATGTTGAAATACTTATTGAATGTAGTTGTAGGGATAGGGATATAATTATTAGGATCATTATCCCGCAGGGTGTTCTCGGAGTAAAAACGATCGAAGTTAATACTGAAATTCAACCGTGACGGCAACAAGCTAAAGTTTAGATCCCTGAACAAGGCCAGCATATTGCTTTTAATGATCTTGGCAAACGGACTATAATATTTTGGCTGATTGGTATAGTTATAAGCGAGTGTAAGGTTATACGTTTTCTCCACATCGTTCTGCGTCACAAAATCATGATGGTTGTATTCGGTATAGGCGTAAGTGGCGTTAAAGTTTTCAATATCCCAAATGTGGTTAATGGCATTCTGGTTTGTCCGGGCCTTATGCACATTGGTAAAATTGATGCTTTTACGGGTGGTTATATCAATGGCCGCGTTCCGGATGGAGTCGCGCTCTTTTGTGCTGGTAGCGGCTGCAAGCGATGCCTTCAATTCAACATCGGGTGCACCGGGATCATATTGCGGCATACTCCTTTGCGATGATAAATTGATATACGCCGGAATATGGATACCACTTTTATCCGGGAAAAACTTGCCCAGTTCAACATTAGCCGACACATCATAAGTTTGATCATCGCTTTGGCTGCGATCATTCAACCTTGAATCCAAAGTACCAAAACCAATGGTCGTTTTACTTCCGGATACGGTGATATCGGCAAAGTCGGCAAGCTTGGCGTCGATCCTTGCCGTAGCCGCCCATCCACCACGCTGGTCAAAATCAGTAAGGCGCAGCTCATCAAACCAAACTGTTCCCGATTTATCCAACCCATCATCCGGAATAGCATTGGTGCCTTTATAAGGGTTCCGTACGCCCAGCATAATGGTACGCAGTTTACTTAAATCGGGCTGGCCTTTTATGTAAACCACCTTATCTCCCTCTGTGTATTTGAACAACTGGTTGTACGCCACGTTGGAGTGATTGCGTGCAAGCTTGGCGCGTACAAGCAGGTCAAGTTCCAGGTCCATTTCGTTAACATCGGGCCAGATAGCTGCCGGATCGCTGGTGCCCGGCTGGGTTATTTTTAGTGGTAACTCGTATTCGTAATAGTTATCCTGGTAATCAACACCCAAACGGATAAACGCGTTCAGATCATTATCTTTTAAATAATCACCCTCGGCATGGATAAACATTTGCATGCGTTTGTACTTGCGCAGGTCGTTATAAAACGTGCGGAACGCGGCTCTTGAATAACCATCGCGCAGGCTTTTTACGTTGAGCGATAAAGATTGCTCGTTAAGCTTGGTATTGGTTTGCAGGTTATTGTAATTACGCTGACGGTTGATACCCGGCGGCACCACATAAGGTATTGGCGTACGGTTACCGTTTTCTTCGATATTTACGGCCTGCACGTCAATGGTCGAATTATCTATAGGCGGGTTTTGAATTGCCGGATCAGCTATTACATTCAGCGGATTTTTTTCGGTGTTGAAAGCACGCCATTCGCCACGCACCAATTCCAGGGTCGCAAAACGGAGCACCGCGGTATCGGCAAAATTGGTCATGAACATCCTCATGAAGCGGATGGCCTTAAAATCCTGGATGTTACCCACCCGCGACTGATAATCAGTGATCGGGATACGGAACTGGTACCAGTTAACAGCCTGCGTTGTACCATTGGGCAGTTTTACCTGCGCGGTAACTTTATCGCTGATATAGTTTTGACCTACAACCATATCGGCAGGACGCATAGACACTTTATACTGGAAGTACGAATCTTCCTGGCTCATGTTATTGTCGCGGTTAATATCCTCGCCATCGGGCAGGGAGGTTGAGGCCGAGTTTTGCAAACCAAGTTCGGCCTGCGATTGCTGTGCTGTTTTCGAGTTGCCATCGGTACCGTTATACTTGCTGTAACGGTCAAGGATACCGGCGCGGGCCTGATCGAGGGCAGGGCCCTGGTAATATTGATAATCGTCAGATGAAGGGTCGGCCGCATAATTATTTGCCGCCTGCGCGTTCAACTGACCTTTTATTTGCTGAACGACGGGCGCAAATTTAGTTTGCTCGTCCTGATCGTTCATACCATCCAAACCAACATCCTGCAGTTTACGGGCATCGGGATTGTTATCAAAAGCGTTAACAACCGGTTGTAATTTAGATACCCTGCCCCAGTTGGTTTCATCAACCTTGGTCATGTCGCCATCAACAGGCAAACTGTTCTCCAAACTTTTGCGTCCGTCTTTTAAGATATCCTCAGAGATAGAGCCCAGGTTAAAATAAAGATCACCACCTGCAGAGTTTGGCTTGTAAATGAACGGATCAAGCACCCAAAACTCAATGTATGATACGTTTAATGATTCAAAGTCGTTCGTTTCCAATTTCCTGAACATACCGCCCCAGCGGGTTTTAGGGTTTTGTAAAGTACCATCCGGATTAATGCCTGTGGTAGCATAGTTGTAAGGGCCACGGATGGTTGGATAAAAAGCCATGTTCAATGTAGCCAGGCTAAGCGGTTGCCCCGTGGCCGATTGCTTGTAAGGAAATACCTCCTGCTCAATCACCTGCCTCACGTAATGGTTGGAAAGCTCGCTTCTTGTTACGGGGATCGATCCTGTATTGGTATAAAATATAGGGTCGATATTATAAAAAGCAAGCCTTGCACGGTTATATCCATAACTCAGGTTATCAAACAAAGTCGATTCGGTAAACAGTTGCGGGGTACCCGAAATTTGCCAGGCATTGGCTGCCTTAACATCAATTACCGACTGGCTATTTTCAAAATCATCAAGATACGACGTTCCATTTTTTGAACCCGCAAAGTTCAGCGCTCCGGGACTGCCCGGCATCAGCTTGGCAAACTCGCCATAAAAATTGATGGATGACGGCACTTTGGTATGAATACCGGGGATCTTATCAACCAGCCTTGTTAAAAAACGTGAGTTCGAGCTATAGTTAGCATCAAAGCCCCAGATAGTATTTGAAATAGATTCTTCACCAGCTATTTCGTTTTGAGTAAGCGGTTGTTCGGTGAGGTGCATCAGGGTGGCACCTAATTGAAGCTTATCACTGGCATGGTAATCAAGCCTTGTACCGTATAACGATTTTTGCTGAACACCAAACAACTCGTTGTTTTCCAACTTTACGGTAATAGGCTGTCCGGACGATAACAGCGCCTGGTTCAGGATCCTGATCCGCCCCGCGTTATAATCAACCGTATAATCATTACCTTCCTGTAGTTTTACTGTACCGGCAGTAACGTTTACAGAGCCCTGCGGAATATTAACCGCGTTCAGCTGATATTCTGAACCTCCCGTTGAAGTATACGTACCCTTAATAACATACCTGTTTAAAGCCGGGAAATATTGCTGCGCTATGGTTTTGGTTGAATCATATAAGGCCTGGTAAACGTATCGTTTGGCCAGGTCAGTTTCGCCGGGCGTAAATTGTGACGCGAGATCCGAACCAAAGGGTTCCACTACCGGGAACGAAACACGTCCATTTTGCGAATCGATGGTTATGCCCTCTAAAAAGTCAAAATAGCCATCCGGCTTTTTATCGCTTTGCTGGTTCAGGTTATCGAGGCCTGCTATTTGCAGCCACAATTTGCCTTTGGTATTTTGGCCCTCTTCCATTACCGTTTTTTCGATACCCGATTTATCATCAAGGCGGGTAACAGTCAATTTAAAGTTGGTTGGGGCTATCTGGAAAGCACCAAGGGAGTAGATGTTTTTCATCATTAAATCCCAGGTCGGCAAATTGGTTTTCAGCAACTCGCCTTTCAGCAACTTTACAAAGAGTACGTTAGGCGTATTGGGGTTAACGGCAACATCACTGCTAAACTCACCTACCTGGTACTGTACACCGTTAACCGTGTACTGGTAGGCCACTGCCAGTACCTCATCATTATTTAAAGGATAATTTAGGGAGATATAACCTAACTGCGGGTGCAGGGTATACTCCTTATCGGTAAGCTTACGGGCGTAGGTTAGTTTTGAATAATTATCTGTACTGCCCGATCCCTGGAAAAAGTTGGCGACATCATTAGAGTTGGTAAGCCTTGCATTTTGCGGCAAAACCGATAACAGGTTGTTGGACTGCTGTGCAAAACCAGGGCCTTTAAAACCGGCCGGTAGGGCGCTACCGCCACCAACAATTCGTGTTTTATTGTATGGGTTATTTTCGCCCAAATCAATAAAGCCCAATATATCGCGCGAATCGGTTGTTACGTTGGTACGGTTGGTTGTCCAAACCTCAATCTTGGTGATGTTGATATTGGAACTGATGATCGGGATATTAGCCAGCGCCCTGTTATAATTATTTCTGAAATATTGCGACAGGAAGAAGTGCTTATTAGCCTCATAGTCGGCAGGAGTTAACCTAAACTCGCCCTGCTGAGAGCCATTGGTAATCGTGATAGTTTTGGATTGCGACCGCTGTTGCGAAAAGATACTGGTAACATCTAACCGGCCAAATTTCAGTTTAGTTTTAACACCAAAAAGCGCCTGGCTACCGGTAATTAATGTAGTATTAAGGGGCATACTAACCGTACCTGCCTCAATTTTTTGAATGATCTCATCCGGCGAACCAGTATAATCCAGCTTGATCTGGTTTTCAAACTGGAACTGCGCATCTGTATTGTAATTAGTAGTGATCTTTAATTTATCGCCTATATTACCGGTTACGTTAAGCTGGATACGCTGATCGAAATTAAAATTGAACTGACTGCGCTGACGGGTATTAAAAAGCGGGTTCTGATTTTTATTTACCTGCCCGGCCAATATCATCTCTGCCGAACCCTGCGGCCGGATATCAATCACCGAGCTTCCAAAGATCTGTTCAAACGTATGGCTCCTCACTTTTATAGGCGGTATAAAGCCCGGCTGCTGAGAGTCGTAAGCATAATTATCGGCCAGTTGCTGAAAATAGCCCCGCTGGGTTGATCGTTCTTTAAGTTTTAAATATTGTTCAAACGTGAGGTATTGCGGCGGGCGATAGAGCAGGTTCCCTACCCTTTCGTACAAAATATAGCGGTTGGTGGCCGGATCATATTCAATGGTACGCACCAGGTTTGCCGGGTCAGCATTGAAAATACCTTCCCTCATCCGCTGGCTTCGTGGCGCGGTTAGGTTTATTGGTACATTTGATTTGGTTGTATCATTTTTGGCCGCAGGAGTAGGCTTTTGTTGTGCATACACATTACCCAGCCCCCCAAACACCACAATGAACAACACACTTATAAGTGTCTTATAAGTAAATACTTTGGTCAAAAGTTAGTAGATATATATCCGTAATTATAGAGTTTTTAACGCGAACTTAATAAGCTCTTCAACCGTTAATTCGCCATTATTTTTCTTAATCTCCTGATCCAATACTTTTTCGGCCGTGTTGCGTGCAAAACCCAGCATTACCAACGCCGACAATGCTTCGTCCTTAACCGTTTGGCTTACCGGTACAACTGTTAATGTATCCGGACCTTCCTTGCGCAGCTTATCCTGCAGCTCCAGGATAATACGCTGGGCCGATTTAGGGCCGATGCCTTTTATCCGTTGGATCAGCGAAACATTACCGTTTACAATAGCCGTCTGGATTTCGGCCGGGGTTATGGATGATAACATCATCCTTGCTGTATTTGGCCCTATGCCCGAAATGGAGATCAAATGTAAGAACAACCTGCGCTCACCTTCGGTAGCAAAACCATAAAGGGTGTGCGCGTCCTCTTTTACGTGTAACCACGCAAAGAGTTTGCATTTTTCGTCTTCGCCTATGCCCGAGTAGGTGTTTACAGAAATATTGATATGATACCCTACCCCTCCTGCATCAATAACCACATACGACGGGCTTTTAAACATTAGTTTCCCACTAATATAATCATACATATATTATTACTTTATTAAGTTTATTAAAACAAAGATTTTGCAGGCTAAACTGCCTTTACAGTGATTATCCAAAGATAAAATTCCGGCGTCATTATATTAATATAATGACAAACAAAAAGCTGCGGCATACTCAGCTTAAAAAATAAAGACGCTAAGCGTTTAAATGCCAGCGTCTTTATCAAAAGATATACTTATTAACCCCACCCAAACCCTCCCCCAAAGGGAGGGCTTTTTAAAAAATCTCTATGAAGTCTCCCCTACCGGGGGAGATTTAGAGGGGTTTTTATTAACTGTTAGCAGCGGCTTTTGCCTGTGCATCAACCACAGCAATGGTAACCATGTTTACAATTTCGCGCACCGAACTGCCTAATTGCAGTACGTGTACCGGCTTTTTCAAGCCAACCAATATAGGGCCTACCGCTTCGGCGCCACCTATCTCCTGCAAAAGTTTGTAAGCTATGTTGCCCGATTCCAGGTTAGGGAAGATCAGTGTATTTGCCGGTTTTCCATTTAGCGTTGAGAACGGAAAGTTATCCGCAAGCAAATCTGCATTGAGTGCAAAGTTAGCCTGCATATCACCATCAACTACCATATCCGGATACTTTTCATGCAGGATAGCTACTGTTTCGCGGGTTTTTTCAGGAACCTCACCTTCGTTTGAACCAAAGTTTGAATATGATAATACTGCGATCCTCGGGCTGATATTAAATTGCTTTACCGAGCGCTCTATGAGTACTGTAATATCCACGAGGTCATTAACACAAGGATTTACATTCACCGTGGTATCGCCAAAAAACACCGGACCTTTTGCTGTGATCATCATATACATACCTGCAACGCGGTTCACACCTTCTTCGGTACCAATGATCTGCAATGCAGGTTTCACTGTAGTTACATAGTTTTTGGTTAAGCCGGAGATTAAAGCATCGGCACGGCCAAACTGCACCATACAAGCGCCGTAGTAGTTACGGTCTACCAATAGTTTCTTAGCCTCGTACAAGGTTACCCCTCTGCGCTGGCGTTTGTTGTATAAAAACTCAGCGTACTCGTCCATGTGCTCACAGCCTTCGCGCGGGTCAATGATGTGCACATCTCCTAAATCAAGGTCGTTATCATGAATGATCTTTTTGATCCTTGCTTCGTTACCCAGCAAAATAGGGGTAGCAATACCCTCTTCCTTTACAATCTGGGCCGATCTCAGGATCTTATAATTATCAGCCTCAGCAAATACAACACGCTTAGGATCCTGTTTCGCTTTGGCGGTAAGGTTACGCAATAGCTTATCATTAGTACCTAAACGTGACCTTAATTCTTCCTGGTAAGCATCCCAATCGGTGATCACTTTACGGGCTACTCCAGATGCTATAGCTGCTTTTGCCACCGCCATAGATACCTCGGTGATCAGCCTTTGATCCATCGGCTTCGGGATGATATAATCCTTGCCAAATTTAAGGTTGGTAAGGTTATACGCCAGGTTAACAGCTTCCGGAACCGGCTTTTTAGCCATCTCTGCGATAGCATGCGTGGCCGCTATTTTCATTTCTTCGTTAATAGCAGTTGCCCTAACGTCAAGTGCTCCGCGGAAGATATAAGGGAAACCAAGTACGTTGTTCACCTGGTTAGGAAAATCAGAACGACCAGTTGCCATAATGATATCGTTGCGGGTGCCGGCTGCAAGATCATAATCAATTTCAGGCACCGGGTTGGCCATTGCAAAAACAATAGGTTTTTTAGCCATCGCCTTCAACATATCGGGCGTTACCACATTACCTGCCGAAAGACCAACAAACACATCGGCATCCTTCATTGCGTCGGCCAGTGTTTTTACATCGGTACGGGTGGTGGCAAATTCCATCCTGATATCATCAAGATCGGTACGTTCCTGGTTTAATACGCCGTTAATGTCAAACATCACCAGGTTTTCTTTTTTAACCCCTAATGACAGATACATTTTTGAGCATGATACCGCGGCAGCACCTGCGCCGTTAACTACCATTTTTATCTTATCCAGTTTTTTCCCCTGTATTTCGCAGGCGTTCATTAAAGCCGCGCCTGATATGATAGCAGTACCATGTTGATCGTCATGCATTACCGGGATATTCATTTCGGCTTTCAGCCTGCGTTCAATTTCGAAGCAGGTTGGGGCCGAGATATCTTCAAGGTTTACACCGCCAAAAGTGGGTTCAAGCGCCTTAACTATGTTTACAAAATCATCAACACTTTTGGCGTTCAGCTCAAGGTCAAAAACGTCGATATCCGCATAAATCTTAAAAAGCAGGCCCTTACCTTCCATTACCGGCTTGCTGGCCTCAGGACCAATATTGCCCAACCCCAATACGGCGGTACCATTGCTGATCACCGCAACCAGGTTACCTTTAGCGGTATATTTATAAACATCTTCGGTATTATCGGCGATCTTTAAACATGGTTCAGCTACCCCCGGAGAGTAAGCCATAGTTAAGTCGCGCTGCGAATTTGTTGGTTTGGTAGGTACAACTTGTATCTTCCCGGGACGGCCTTGAGAGTGGTAATTCAGCGCGTCCTGTTTTCGGTTAGTTTTATTCATTTTTTTCAAATTGAAGCGCCCAAAATTACAATTCTTTTTACGGAACAAGCATAAAAAAGCCCCTTTTTACGATTATGTTAAAAAGAGGATAAAATACGGTTAATGTTTTGATAAGATGCGTTTAAAAGATTGTATTTAGCAAAAATCTACTTTTTCTTTTTCGCCTTCTCCATGTTCTTTTGTACCCTAAACTTTACAATTTTGGTGATCAGTTCCAATGGCATCGGCTCATCTAACGGAAACTGAACTGAACCTTTAGCGCCTTTATAGCCCGAAAGTTCTTCTTTAAACTCTTCTAAACCTTGCGGGGCCGGGTAAAAACCAATGTGATTTTTAAAGCCGCCGAAATGCACCAAATTGCCGTTAAGTATAAACGTAGGAATAGCATATTTGATAGCCTCTTCGGCTTCCGGAGCAGCTGCCTTTATCGTAGCCCGTACCAACTGCAGTTTCTGTTGAACATCCTCCGGGAAACCGGCGATATATTCATCAATATTCTCCTTTGGCTTTTCCATGTTGATGAGTAATTGGTTGAAATAAATCTACGAAAAAAAACATGTCATTGCGAGGAGGAACGACGAAGCAATCGCATGCTATACAGGGCGGCTATGCTTCCGTGCGATTGCCATGCTTCGCTTATAATGACATGGTTTTGTTTACGTCCCAGACATCGGTTGCGGAAGTTTCTTATTTCTAATAAACTTTCTTCAAAAAGGCGTCATTGCGAGGAACGAAGCAATCCCAAACTATACAGGGCGGACCTGCTAACCGGGGATTGCTTCGTTCCTCGCAATGACGCCTTTTATAATTCTATTATATACTAATATAAAACTTAATTCTTCGAATACCCGCCGTCATCCTGCACATTGGCAGCAACTTCACCGGCCGATACTTTCAGCATAGCGCCTACTGGTGCACGATTAGTTTTAAGATGGTTCCAAACCTTCAGGTCAGATACTTCGCAGCCAAACTTATCAGCTATGGAGGCAAGGGTTTCGCCTTTTCTTACTTTATGATGGGTTGGAATATGGCGCTCCGATTTAGCCGGTGAGTATTGAACAGCGGCATAAGTAGCCGGTTTAGCTGCAGCTGTTGATATTGGAGCATCAACACCATTTAATACATTATACAAAGCAGCATAATTACCTTTTGCGGTTTGCGGAATAATAAGCCTGCGTGGTGTTTTAGGACTACCATTAACTACCGCCATTCGGTACGATGGATTAAGAATGGTGATCTCCCTTAAGCTAACATCAAGTGCCTGGGCAACGTTGCTCAAAGGCACTACCCTCTTCACCATCACCGTATCAGTACGGGTAGAGAAATTACAGGCTTGTGCCACAATGTTATGCTTATTGAAATAGTTCATTACATAGTTCATGGCGATAAAAGCTGGTACATAACCACGGGTTTCAACAGGCAGGTACTGACGGATGCTCCAGAAATCAGTTACACCACCTGCTTTTTCAACAGCACGCTCTACATTACTTTTACCACAATTATATGAAGCAATGGCCAGCAGCCAGTCGCCAAACTCCTGATAGGCATCTTTTAGGTAGGCCGCCGCCGCATAGCTCGACTGGATTGGGTCACGGCGCTCATCAACATAGTTATCCATGTTAAGACCGTAAATTTTTGCAGTGGTACCCATAAATTGCCAAAGACCTGTTGCCCCAACCCTTGATACCGCGTTAGGATCAAGCTTTGATTCAACAATAGACAAAAACTTTATTTCATCGGGGATACCGGCTTCACGAAAAGCTTTTTCATAAATAGGGAAGTAATATTTGGTTAAGCCGGCAACCTGTCCCATTTCGTCGCGGTTGTGCATATACAGGTCGATATAGGCCTGCACATATTCGTTATAGTCAAGCTGGATATCCTTACGGATAGAATCTAACCTGCGTTTATACATACCACCGTATGAACTTAAGGGCATTGGCTGATTAAGCACCGGTAAAATGGTGGTATCAGCATTTATAGCATCTGCGTTAACCCTGGTTACCTGGTTTACTTGCTTAACTGTTTTTGCCGAATTGGTTGTTATTGATTCGGCCTGTAAAATTTGGAGTGATAAGAGGCAAATGGTCAGCGTAAATAATCTCTTCATTTAGTGCGGGATTTGATTAATTTATAATGCCCAAAGCATCAGCATTTTACTAAAATATCATTTTTATTACAGTTCAAGAAAATATTTGGCAAAATCTAATAGCTGCTGCTCGCCAAAGTGCTTTGTTAATAACTGTAAACCTAACGGCAAACCATTGCTGTTATTGCCCGTAGGGATTGATATAGCCGGAACACCGGTTAAAGAGGCTTGTACGGTAAATATGTCAGAAAGATACATTACCACCGGATCTTTCTCTTCCTTACCTATTTCAAAGGCCGGTTCAGGAGCCGATGGCACCAGTATAAAATCGTACTCTTCCAGTATCTGGTTGGTTTTTTCCTGTATCAGTCGGCGTACCTTTTGTGCCTTGGCATAATAAGCGTCATAATATCCGGCGCTCAATACAAAGGTACCCGTCATGATGCGGCGCTTTACTTCTTTACCAAAGCCTTCAGAACGCGAGCGCTTATAAGTTGATTGCAGATCGGTAGCCAGCGGACTGCGATAGCCATAGTGCACGCCATCATATCTTGCCAGGTTTGATGAGGCTTCGGCCATCGCCAGGATGTAATAGGTCGGCACAAGGTATTCCAGCAGTTCAAAAGCAATTGGGGTAACCGTGTGGCCATCGGCACGCAGCTTGTCTATATATTGTATGAGGTTTTCTTTTACTTCATTATCAACACCCGGGCTTGATATAGCTTCCTGGAGGTAGGCTATTTTCTTTTTGCCCGGCTTTTGAAGATTGGTATATGATGCAGGAGGTGGCGTTTGCGATAGTGTGCTGTCGAACTCATCAGGTCCGGCAAGTACTTCAAGCAATAAAGCAGCATCTTCAACCGATTTGGTGATTGGCCCAACCTGGTCAAACGATGATGCATAGGCGATAATGCCATGCCTTGAAATTGTTCCGTAAGTTGGCTTTAAACCTACAACGCCACAAAAAGAGGCAGGTTGCCTTACCGAACCACCGGTATCGGTACCTAATGCCGCATGGCACATCCCGGCCTGCACGGCCACGGCCGAGCCGCCCGATGAGCCACCCGCAACCTTAGTTTCATCAGCATGGTTTTTTACCGGACCAAAATATGATGACTCGTTGGTAGCGCCCATAGCAAATTCATCGCAATTGCAACGACCAATGATCACCGCGTCTTCGGCCAGCAGGCGTTCAACTACAGTTGATGAAAAAATTGAAGTGAAACCGGTCAGGATTTTTGAGGAGGCATTAACCTCGTGTCCTTTGTAGCAGATATTATCTTTTATGCCGATAACCATACCGGCTAACTTACCGGCAGTGCCATTTTTTATTTTATTGTCAACATGTTGTGCGGCAAGCAAAGCCTCATCTGCAAACACTTCATTAAAAGCATTTAAATGAGCGTTCTTTTCAATCTCGATCAAATAGCCTTTTACAAGACCTTCAACAGTAATTTCCGCACGTTGTAACCCACTCTTTATCTCGGTTAAAGTGGAATAAATATTAGCCATGGGGCTAAAATAAAAAACTTATCTGTTGAAATAAGAAATAAATCAACAGATAAGTTCATATACTAAGTAAAAGCGGCATTAAAACCTAATCCCTGTTAGGGAATTAAGCTTTTTTTTCTTCAGATGATGAAGAAGATGAGCCTTCGCCGTTTTGCGCGTCTTTAAATTCCTTAACGCCTTTTCCTAAGCCTCTCATTAGTTCAGGGATTTTTTTACCGCCGAATAATAAAAGTATCGCAATGATGATCAGAATAATTTCTGGTGCGCCTAATCCACCCATGATTTTAAGTTTTTATGTATGATTAAATTATATTAAGATTTGTACTCTTCGTGTTTTTCTGCCTCAGAATGATTTTCAGTAGTAGCTTTAGTTAGATTAATATGGCTCTCATGTTCCGGCTCGGCAGGAGTATTTACATGGTAACCGCTCATTGGCATTGTGTTTGGAACATTGTTTTCAACAACAGGCACATGATGCTCGGCTGTTTCAGGGGCTTCTGAAGCTTTTTCATCTAAAAGCGGGGTTTCCTCTTTTTTAGGTTCCGGCTTTTTGTCTTCGTAATTATTGATCTGATTGTTGATCTCACGTTTAACATCTTCGGAGGCGTCTTTGAATTCGCGGATGCCTTTACCCAGGCTTTTTGCCAGGCCAGGCAGCTTTTCGCCGCCAAATAGCATCAATGCTGCAAAAAGTATCAGTACCATCTCGCCTGTACCAATATTTAAAAATAACAAAACTGAACTTAACATAGCATTCTGTTTAAGGATACAAATATATACAATTAAAATTTCTTATCGTTCATAACTAATTAGTTAGGCGCCAGCCAGATCTTAGGGTTAACAGGTGTAGCTCCTTTATAAATTTCAAAGTGAGCCTCTGTTTCGCCTGTTGATGGATCTGTTGCCACCACCCCAATGGCTTGTTTGGTGCTTACTTTCTGCCCCCTTGCAACGCTAACCGACCGTAAATTACTGTATGCAGTAAAGTATTCACCATGTACAATAACCACCAGGTAAGTACCACTCACGTCCATCACTTTTACAACGGTACCGTCAAATATCGCCCTTACCGCGCTGCCCGAGTTAGTCCGGATATCCAGACCATTGCTTTCACTGCGGATACCTTCAGGGGTTGTATAAATACCGAATCCCTGCGTTACAATACCATTAGCAACCGGCCATGGCAAACTACCACGGTTACCCAAAAAGTCGTTTGACAATCGGGCTGCTTCAGGCGTAGCATTCAGCACGCTTGATGTACTGCGTGTTGCAGCTGGTTTAACCGGAGCAGGTGCGGCAGGAGCCGGTTTGTTTTCGGCCTTTGCCTTGGCAGCAGCCAGCCTTGCAGCTTCTTCTGCACGGCGTCTTTCTTCCTCTTCAGCCCTGCGCCTTGCTTCCTCAATTTCCCTCCGGATCGCGTCGTTTATAGCGCGGTTGGTTTTTACAATCTTAGCCTGCAGGTCCTTTTGTTGTTTTTTTAGGATCCCCTCATGCTGTGACAGATCGCTCACCAGCTTAACCTGGTTGGTGCGCTCATTACCCAGCGTTTCTTTTTCTTTTTGCTGATCTTTTAAAAGATTATTTTTTTCATCTTTTGTTCGGTCAAGCTCATTGATCTTAACGTGCAGCTCCTTTTGTGTTCCCTGTATATAATTGGCTTGCCGCTCACGGTATGTACCAAACTGTTGTAAATATTTTAAACGTTTATAAGCCTGGTTAAAGTCTTTTGACGCAAAAAGGAACATCATTTTATTGTACGCACTCTGGTTGCGGTATGCAAACAGGATCATGGCCGCGTATTCCTTTTTAAGCTGGTCTAACTGTGATTGTAAACTACGTACGTTATTATTACTCTCAGAGATTTGGTTATCCAAATTTCTTACCTCCGAGTTGATATTCTCAATTTTTTCCTGGCGCAGGTTTATTTGCGCCTTGAGGATGCTTAACTGCTTTAGTGAAGCCTTTTTGTTATTTAAAGTTTCCTGATAATCTTCATTTAATTGTTCAAGCTCTTTGTTTAGCTGAGCTTTGCGGCGTTTTAATTCGTCACTGCTTTGGGCACGTACTGTAACCACTGCAAACACCAATAATAAAAAGAAAACTGCTTTAAAAAACTTCATCAAATAAACTTTATTAATTATTTGCCAGGCTCGTATCCTTCAGGGATGCTGAAAGGATAGTTTTGCTGTACTTCAAAATCGGCCTTAGTATAATGCAAATTAACTTGTATTTTTTTATCTTTTACTACTGAAGCTATATCTATTTGCGATGGCAGTATCCTGTTTGTTGCCTGGATAAAGGCATTATTGGTTACCTGTAGCGATTGGGCCTGGCCCTGATTATCCAGATTGGTTTGCGTAACCTTATTATCCGGACCAAGTATCAGCTTGTAAACCAGATCATTCAGCGCGCCGCTCAACGTAGTGTTACCATCAGCGTGTTCAATGCTGGCCTGCTCGTTAACAAGCTCGGGCACGGCATTGCCAATCAGCAATGATTCCAGCGTTTTATAATTAACCTGTTTACTTGCATAAGTATATATGTAGCTGAACGGCTTTTTAATATAAACACTTTGCAGGCGGTTAATAACCAGGATACTATCGGGCGTTATTACCGCGCGGGCGGCTTCAATGCCTAATACGGCGGTAATAGAAACCCAGATCATTTTATCTTTTGCAATCCTGATGTTCAGCGTAACATCATTACTGTTATTATTAATGCTGAGTTTACTTTTAGCCTTACCGGCAAATGTGGTAAAATTCACTTGGCTTGCCCGTATGGCCGCCAGTTTACTGGCAACATCATTGGGCTTCGCCGTCGAATCGGCCTTGCGGGCAACCAACACTTGCTTACGTGCTTTACAGCTTGCCATTACCAGCAGGCAGCAAACTATAAGTAAACTATTCGCTATATTTTTTTTCATTTATTTTACGATCTAAAACAGGTGATTGTTCACCAAAGCCTTTAGCCTTTTTCCAGTTAGTTAAGGCAGCATCGGTATTCCCAACAAAAAACAATATATCGCCATAATGTTCGTACTTAACCGCACTATTTTCTTTATCATGCGCCAGGGCCTTCTCCATCCACTCTTTTGCCTGGGCATACTTTTTCTGTTTAAACAGGATCCAGGCATAAGTATCTTCAAACGATGCTGTGTTAGGCTGTAGCTCATTGGAATGTGCCGACATAGTAGCCGCCTTTTCCAATTGCTCATTCCTTAACGATAAATAATAAGCATAATTGTTTAAAGTGAATGCATTATCCGGATTGTAGGTTAAGGCCTTATCATAACTCTCGTCAGAATTTTTAATGTTCTTTAACTCATGATAGCAATCGCCCAATAATGAAAAACTTAACGAAAGTAGTTCCTTATCCTGAAGTTCTAATGAAGTAGCGTTTTTAACGTAACCAACGGCTTTGTTATTATCCTTTTTTTGCGCCCAGGCCACACCAACCAGGTAATTCATCCAGGCCTGGTTAGGAAATAACGACAACGCGTTTTCGCCATCCTTTATAGCAGCGTCCAGATCATTATCGCCCAATTCCAACCGTACCAGTTGCTCCTGAACATTATATACCTGGTCATTAAGCTGTGCCGATTTTTTGAGCACCGGTTTTGCCTCCTTGTATTTGGCATTCTGAATAAGCATATCACCATAAATGGCAAAAGCCCTTGCATCACCCGGGTGCGCAATGGTTAAAATGCGACTCAGCTCAAGGGCGCTCGCCTTGGCGTTGGCATCCGGAAATTTTGGAAAATACCCCGAAATGATATTCAATTTCTGGTCGATACCGATATCAGGAATGGCAAAACCCTGTGTAAGCTCATTAAAGCTGGCTTCGTTATTTTTTTTATCGCGATAGATATCGGCAAGGGCAAAATGAACTAAACCATTACGCGCGTCAAGCTTTTCGGCCTGCTGTAATATTTTGAGTGCCTTATCACTAAACCCGTTCGAGTTATAGATCTCGCCAAGAGCCAGGTAATAGCGAATTTCATTAGGATTGGCGGCTATCTGCTTTTCCAATTCAGAAGCGGCAAGATCAACCTTACCCTGTTTTAAATAGATCTTTTGGCGGTTGGCTAAAAGGTCGTCGCTCGGGCCGTAAAGCTTTTCAATCTGATCATACACTTTTAGTGCATCATCATATCTTTTGAGGATATTTAACGCGTTTGCCTTGTCAAAATAATATTCCGATCTGTCCGGATTAAGCCTGATAAGTTGATTGAAAACATTTTCGAGTTTATCAATGGTATTGGTTTTCTCATAGCTATCAGCCAGTGCCGCCCAATACCATTCATTATCTTTATTTAAAGTTACAGCCTGCTCCAGAAGTGGCTCGGAGCCTGCGAAATCATTTTGTTGACGTTTAAGATTTGCCAGCTCATACATCGATGCGTCATTAGCAGGATCGGCCTGTAAAATACGCTCGAACATTTCGGTTGCAAGCTTATAGTTCTCGATTGTTTTTTCGCGCAGGGCCGAAAAGAAAAGCTGTTTAACCAGGGCACTATCCTGGTAACTCATTACCTTACCCGCAGATGCAAGCGTTTTATTATCGGCAGTTTTTTTATGCTGAGCGCGTAAGGACAGCGGCAAGATGGCAAGAGGCAAGAATAAAGAAGCAAAGAACGGAGTAGAAAACAAACGTGCTTTCTGCATACCGCTCAACCTAATATTCTCTTCCTTAATCTTCATTCTTCTTGCGTCTTGATTCTAACTGTCTTGATTCTATTTCTTTCTTGTCTCTTGACTCTTAAAGTCTTGGCTCTAAACTTTCCCTGTGTGTCCGTAGCCGCCTTCGCCCCTTTGGGTTTCGTTCAGTACTTCTACCTGTTCCCAGTTAACACGCTCGTGTTTGGCAACTACCATCTGGGCTATGCGGTCGCCGGTATTGATCTCGAAATCCTCGGTCGAAAAATTGATCAGCAGTACTTTAATCTCTCCTCGATAGTCGGCATCAATAGTGCCCGGCGAGTTAACAATGCCGATACCATGCTTAAATGCCAGACCACTTCTCGGGCGAATCTGCGCTTCAAAACCTTCGGGCAATTCGATATACAAACCTGTTGGAATGAGTTTACGCTCCATTGGTTTAAGCACTACTGCAGTTTCTACATCGGCACGCAAATCCATACCTGCCGCGTGAGCGGTTTCATAGGCCGGTAAACTATTTTTTGATTTATTAATTACCCTGATGTTCATCGTTTAAATATAGCTTTTAACTCCTTGCGTTCAAAGTAATAAGCTCCGGCCGCAAATAACAATAAAAGCCCGTTACCAACAAAAATATTACGTTTAAATACCGTAAACGACAGAAAAACAAACACTATTGAGACAATTATATACGCAAGGTTCTTTTTTATGTTGTAAGGAATTGGATAATTTTTTTGCCCCCATAAATACGAAAGCACCATCATAGTTGCATAAGCCGCAAAGGAGATCCATGCCGAAGCGATGTAGCTGTATTTAGGGATCAGCAACCAGTTTAACGCTATGGTAAGTACTGCTCCTATGCCTGATATATATAAGCCATACCTGGTTTGATCAGATAATTTATACCACACCGAAAGATTCATATAAATACCAAGGCTCAGGTAACCAAACAATAGCGGCGGCACAACGCCCAAACCCTGCCAAAACGGATTATGAACTATGTGATGTTTTATTACATGTGTTTCCTTCCCAACAATAATAGTTGCCAGGATATCAACATTGGCGGTAAGCGCTACACAAATAACCGCTATCATAATTACAAAGTAAGTCATGATGCGGGCATAGGTTTCGCCAGAGTTTTTGTTTTTGGAATGGCTGAAGAAAAACGGTTCGGCTCCCAACCTGAAGGCCTGTACAAAAAGGCTCAGAAACAATGCTATTTTAGCGCAGGTACCATAAATACCAACATGCGTATCAGCAATACTTTGCGGCAGCATTTGTTTCAACATTACTTTATCCAGGGATTCGTTTATGATGAATGAGATATTAGCTATCAATACGGGCCAGCTGTATGAAAACATTTCTGCTAACATAGTGCCGTCAAATTTCAATTTCAGTTGTATTACCTCTGGTAACAATAACAGAACCGTAAGGCCACTTGCTATAGCGTTGGCCAAAAATACGTACCCGACCCAGTTTGGCCTGTACCAACCAGCCATCCATGCTGCTCCCGGTAAATGATGACTTAATATAAACGGAACTCCAAAAAGAAAAAACAAATTGAGTGCCATTACCAAACCTATGTTTGAGCATTTAATTACGGCATACTTAACCGGCCGGCCTTCGGCACGAATGCGCGCGAACGGAATAACACAAAAAGCATCCAGTACTAAGATCACCAGGAAGCATTTTACATAAAAAGTATAGTCGGCATGATCTTTTGCTACACCTGCCTGCATGTAATTAACAATGGGATCTAAAAACAGCAAGCAAAAAATCAAGAATAGCACTGACACCATGATAACAACCCCAAAGGCGTTATTATAAACCTGCTGCTTATTATCCGAACGCTTTTGAAGATACCTGAAATAGGTAGTCTCCATCCCAAAGGCCAAAATAGCATTGATGATAGAAGCGCTTCCATAAACAGACGTAAAAACACCGTTGGCATTAACCGGTAAAGTGCGGGTATAAATAGGCGTTAGAACGAAGTAGATCATCCGGGAAATAATGGTACTTAAACCATATATAGCAGTTTGCCCGGCAAATTTTTTTATAGTAGACAATGATGATATTTATTTATGAGCGTCTTTTAACAACCTCAAAATTACGATAGTTTTTTAATTCGCCTTCATGGCTTTCAACAGAGGTCACTTCGGCATCCTGAGGACCTTCATTACACCAGTCCAGAAACATATCAAGTGTGGAATTGTCAGCCTCGGCCTCCATGTACACATCGCCGTTAGGCTCATTTAATATGAAGCCACGTACACCAAGCTGATCGGCAACCGCTTTGGTTGATTTACGGTAGAAAACGCCCTGCACTTTGCCTTTAACTGTAATATTAAGATGTTTTATCATCAGTATTTTTGGATATTAGATAGCAGCTGAAAGCTTAATGCACAAAGCCTAAAGCTAACAGACCGGTATTGACAATTGTGTTATCTGAAAAACGTTAACAGATTATGTACAACTGTTGCAAAGTTAACTTTTTTCCTGCTAAGCAACCCGTTTAACTTAACAAGCGTACTTACAGTAAAAGTATCACAATTTAAACGGGATCGACATAACATTAAAAAATCTATTTTATGAAAAAAATTATTTTTTCCGCGCTAATCGTCGCTTTTACAGCTTTTTCGGCATTCGCGATTTTTAGCAACTGGAAGGTTAAGGGAGACGAAGCCCAGGTAACTTTTGAAGGGCATAGGGTAAGCGGCTCATTCAGCGGACTAAAAGCCGAGATCAGTTTTGACAAGGACCATCCCGAGGCTGCTAAAATTTCGGCTACCATTGATGTAACCACAGCGGCAACTGGTTTTTTCATTAAAACCAGCCACGTAAAATCGGCCTTAGGCGCTGATGATTACCCGACCATTAAATTTGAATCGACCTCGGTATCAAAAAGCGGCAATGGTTATGTGGCCAATGGTAAGTTAACCATGAAAGGCAAAACCAACCCTGAGTCTATCCATTTCACGTTTGAAGATAAAGGCAACGAAGGCGTATTTAAAGGCGACTTTAAAGTGCTGCCTCCAAAATACGGCATCGACAGAAGCGGTACCCCTCCCGAAGTTACCATCCATTTGACGGTACCGGTGAGTAAGGGGTAAGTATATAAATTCATGTCATTGCGAGGAGCGATAAGGGAAAAGCGCGGGGCGACGTGGCAATCTCGTAGCGATACAAATCGGAGATGCATTGGCTACGAGATTGCCACGCTTCGCTCGCAATGACATCGGGTTAAGTATAAAACGAAAAAACCGGCTTTCCGCCGGTTTTCTCGTTTTATATCAATTTCTTCACTTTGGTTTCGGGAGTGATCTTAAACCCATCCAAACCGCTAACGAGGTTAAGGCCGGGTGTTTTGCCAACTTCGAGTGTACCTTTCTCATCGTCGATACCCAGGTACTCGGCACCATTGCGGGTACCCCATTCAACGAGGCGAGGCAAACTTATAGACGGGAATTTTTGCTGAATAGCACGCATCTCGCTCAGGATACATAATTTATTGTTAGATGCAAGGCTATCGGTACCCAGGGTGATATTAAAGCCCTGGTCAACAAAAAGATCTATTTTAGGTAAACGCCCTTCAATATAAAGATTGGCATTAGGGCAAAAACACCAGTTAATCTTCCTGTCAAACCGTTTGATGAAATAAATATCCTTCAGGTTGGTACAGGTATTATGTACCAGCAGTACTTTTTGTTTATTGGTAAGCAGCGGAATGATGGATTGTACCGAATTACGGGCCTGAGGCTTAAAGTAGGATATATCCATACCAAAATGCTCGTATAACTCTAAAAAGGCGCCAAGTTTATAACGGTAAAACTTATTCTCGTCCTCGCACTCCTGGTTATGAATACTGATGAGATTATCGTCGGCAGTATCACTATGTTTTTTGATGAGCTTGAACAACTCCTTTGATACCGAATAAGGAGCGTGGGGTGTTACCGAGCATGAGCCGGGTTTAAATTCGCTAAGCAGGGCCAATGCCTTTTCAAAAACCTCGTTGGCCTTTTCGGGTAAAAAGCCAAAAGTTTCAACAAAGGTATGATAATACAACTTGCTTTGCTTTTTCATCGCAACACTGTTATTAGTGTTGGAGATATCACCAACGGCCACTATGCCGTTATCATACATTTCCTGATCGGCTTTAGCTATGGCATCAAGTACCTCCTGCTGATCGGCATTACGTAAAGATTGAATATCTTTTATAAAATTTACCAGACCGCCTTTGGGTTTTACTTTATCTTTTAAATGAGAAAGTTCGGTATGGCAGTGAGTGTTAACAAATCCGGGGCAAATAACACCGCTTACCTGCTGTACATGTCCGCCGGGGGATTTGTTACTATCGGAAACGGCTATTATCTTACCATGATCATCAACAGTGACTACTCCATTTTTAATCGGATCGGCATAAATAGGAAAAACGTAATCGGCTCTAAAACTTTTCATTAAAATTTAAACTTGGTATCGTAACACATAACGTTTTTCAAAACAAACTATCCTGCAAAAATAAGTACAATTAACTTTTAGTTATTGTTTTTTATTCAGCCAAAAAGAATGACTTTAAAAAAAGATAGATTTTTTTAAATTTAAGTACTTTTGCACTGTGAACAATACAAAAGATAAAATTGACATCCGCAGCCTGAGTCTGAATGCTTTACAGGAGCATTTCATCCGCATGGATGAAAAAGGCTTCAGGGCAAAACAGGTATATGAATGGCTTTGGAAAAAATCTTGCTTTTCTTTCAACGAGATGAGCAATATTTCAAAAGAACTCCGTGCTAAACTGGATGCAAATTTTGTAATTAATAATGTAAAAATTAATTCCTCACAGGTTAGTGCTGATAAAACTATAAAAAATTCTTTTATTTTACACGATAACCACTTAATTGAGGGTGTTTTGATTCCCACCCCCGGCCGTATGACAGCCTGTGTATCATCACAGGTAGGTTGCAGCCTCACCTGTAAATTTTGCGCTACCGGATATATGGAGCGCAAAAGGAACCTTAACCCGGATGAAATTTACGACCAGGTAGTTTTGATTGATCAGCAGGCCCGTGAAAACTACGGTCAGCCTTTATCAAATATTGTTTACATGGGTATGGGCGAGCCGCTGCTCAACTATGCCAATATGAT
The DNA here is from genome assembly GCF_003351025.1 of Mucilaginibacter endophyticus. Lineage (GTDB taxonomy): Bacteria > Bacteroidota > Bacteroidia > Sphingobacteriales > Sphingobacteriaceae > Mucilaginibacter > Mucilaginibacter endophyticus. The sequence goes on from NZ_QPCG01000012.1 coordinate 87,127, forward strand.
GAAATCAATTGAGCGCATCACCTCCGAAGATGGGCTTAATATGGCTGCCAAGCGTATCACTGTATCAACTGCCGGCATTGCCAAAATGATCAAAAAACTGGGCGACGACCAGGTGAAGTTTAACCTTGCCCTGTCCCTGCATGCCGCAAACGACGAAAAGCGTAACACCATTATGCCTATCAACGAGCAAAACTCGTTAAAGGCACTGGCCGAGGCTTTGAAATATTACTATGCTAAAACCAAAAACCCGGTAACCTACGAGTACATTATTTTTGATGGTGTAAACGATGGGATCCAGGATGCTATAGAGCTGGCTAAATTTTGCAAGCACCTGCCATGCAAGGTTAATATCATTGAATATAATCCCATTGCCTTTGCAAGCTACATTAACGCCGGCGAAGATAAGGTTGAAGCATTTGCCGATTATCTTACTAAACAAGGCATCAACACGCACCTGCGCCGAAGCCGCGGTAAGGATATTGATGCGGCCTGCGGACAGCTTGCCATCAAAGAAAAAGATAAACTGGCCGAAGTTTAAAAAATCCGACTTAAATTGAGGGCATGAAATTACTGCGTGCCTACCTTGCCGATTTTGCCGCCTTGCTGTTTCCGGAGCTTTGCCCGGCTTGCCAGGCAAGTTTAGTGGCAGGGGAACACATTATTTGCAGCGATTGCCGTTTTAATTTACCTTTTACCAATTTTCATCAGCAGCCTGCCAACATTGTGGCCCAGCAGTTTTGGGGTAAAATACACGTTGAGGCTGCCTACGCGCTTTATTATTTTCATAAAGGTGGCAAGATCCAGAACCTGATGCATCATTTTAAATATAAGGGCATGCAGCAGATAGGCAACCTCCTTGGCGCTATTGCCGGCGCGCAACTGGCTTCAAATGACATTTTCAGCTCGACAGATCTCATTATCCCTGTCCCCTTGCACAAACGCCGCCTACGCGAACGTGGTTATAACCAAAGTGCCTGTTTTGCTCATGGGCTTGCCGAAAAACTAAATGCTGTTGTTGATGAGCATAGCCTTGTGCGAACGGTGGCCACCAAAACGCAAACCCAGCGGTCGCGCTTTGCCCGGTTTGAAAATATGCAGAATGTATTCGCTGTTAGAGATCCTGCCGCACTTGAGGGCAAGCATATTTTGCTGGTTGATGACATTGTAACCACCGGCTCAACCCTTGAGGCCTGCGGAGCGGAGTTATTGAAAGTACCCGGGGTAAAGTTGAGTATTGCCGCGATAGCTTACGCGGTGTAGAAAAGCATTAAAGCTTTATTTTTCATACCATTGCGAGGAGGAACGACGAAGCAATCGCATGCTATACAAAGCGGCCGTGCTTCCGTGCGGTTGCCACGCTTCGCTGGCAATGACATAGCTTTTTACCTACTGCTGCTGATACCTGCTTAGTTTATCGTAAAGCACCCTTGGATCAAAAGGCTTAAGAATATAGTCATTCATGCCTGCGTTGTTGATCTCGCCCATTTGATTGCTGAGCATGGATGCGGTAAGTGCTATAATGGGCAACTGTTTAAAATAAGGATCTGTTTTAGAACGGATAATGCCTGTGGCCTCCAATCCGCCCATTTCGGGCATGTGGATATCCATCAGCACCACGTTATAGCCGCGGTTGGCTTCAACCTTTTCAATAGCTTCAATGCCGTTTTCAGCAAAATCGGCATGAGCCCCCCACTTCTTTAATATTTTATTAATAAGCAAGCGGTTGATCTGGTTGTCGTCTACTACTAAAACGTTTATTTTAAGTCCTTCTTCCACGTTATTATTTTTTCTCTGTTGCTTTATATCAGCTTTTTTAAATCCAATGGTAAACCAAAATGTCGAACCTTTCCCCGGCACACTATCCACGTTTATCCGCGAATCATGTAATTCAATAAGGCGTTTACTGATAGCCAAACCTAAACCGGTACCGCCATACTTACGTGTGGTATCTGTATCGGCCTGTTTAAACTGCTCAAATATAGTACCCAGTTTATCTGCCGGGATACCAATGCCGGTATCTGTTACAGCAAACCTGATGCGTACATCCCGCTCGGTTTCCTGGATAACTTTTAAATCGATATTAACACCGCCGTAATGTGTAAACTTAACCGCGTTGCCTACTAAGTTAAGCAATATCTGGATAAGGCGTGTCCGGTCGCCAATCACTTCATCAGGGACAACCTCCTCAACGCTTTTGCTAATATAAATCTTTTTTTCGGCAGCCTTAAACTGCATCGAACTTGTTATGCTGTTAACCAGTTCCCGCAGGTTAACCGTGGCCTTTTCAAGCTCAACGTTGCCTGTTTCAATTTTAGCCAGATCCAGCACATCGTTAATCAACGTCATGAGGTTCTCGGCCGAAAACTTAAGGATATTAAGATTTTCCTTTTGCGACTCGGCAGGATCATCATCCAGCAATATGTGCGACATACCAATTACGGCATTTAGCGGCGTACGGATTTCGTGGCTCATCACCGATATGAACATATCTTTGGCCCGGTTAAGCTGTATTGCCTCTTCCCTTGCCGAAATAAGCTCAATCTCGGCCTTCTTCTTAGCCGTGATATCAATAATTACTTCAATGTATTTGTCAACCTCGTTTTTACTGTTCAGTATAACCGAGTTTATAACCGAGATCCACAAAGGCTGCCTGTCCTTACGGTAAACCAGCAGGTCCACCTCAAATGATTGCTTTTGCCGGGATAGTTCCCGGGCTTTTTGTATGATAGATACATCGGTAAGCTCACCCTTCAATATATCGCCCAGGTGCACATCTTTTACATCAGCAAGCGTATAACCTGTAATATTTTCAAATGCTCGGTTAACCCATTCTACCTTACCATCGCTGTTATTAATCACTACTCCACTGGTGGTATTGCTTGCCACTAACGATAGTTGCTTCAACTGCTCTTCGGTAGCTTTGCGCTCGCTGATATCAACCATCACCCCTATCTGCCGTTCAACCTGTCCGGTTTCGTTAAGCAAAGGGCTATTTGACAGGAAAGCCCAGATAGGAGTTTGATCTTTTTTGTAGATCTTGATCTCTACCTCGTATGAACGCTTTTCTTCAACTGCTTTAACAGCATCTTTAAAAACCTCCAGGTCGGTATCCTCACCCAGCAACATGGTGCCAAAGGCCCGGCCCTGCATTTCGGTAAATGTATAACCTGTTATGTTTTCAAGGGCCTCGTTCATCCAGATCACCTTACCCTCGGCATCGCGGATCAGGATACCGCTTGGTGATTTACGTGCCGCGAACGATAAGATCTCGACTTCCTGTTCGGCCAGTTTACGTTTGGTGATATCTATAATTACCCTGATGGATTTATCAACACTTCCATCGGTATTATAAATGAGCGAGTTCATCACCGAGATCCACTTTGGCGAACCATCCTTTGCGTTGAAAGAAAGCTCTACCTCGTACGACACCTTGTTGCGGATGGCCTCTTCCAGCTTTTCCATAGCCTCAGGACTTAACGGCTTCCCCTTTATAACGTCACGCAGGCGAAGTTGCTTAACATCTGCATAAGCATAACCCGTTATGTTTTCAAACGCGTCGTTTGTCCATAATATCTGGTCCTCGGCATCACTGATCACAACCCCATTGCTCACCTTACTGGCCACCAGCGAAAGCAGTTCGAGATCCTGGGCCACCTGTTTCTGATAGGTAATATCGCGCCCGCTGGCAAACCATTTATCGTCTTTAAAAGTTACCGACCAGCTTATCCACTTATTATCCCCTTCAACAGTAATTACGGGAGTTTCAATTTCAAATTTGCGTTGCTGTTTACTGATGCCCTTTTTTAATACAGCCAATGATTGTTCACGCGCCTCCTCCGGAAAAAAACTCCAGATAGGCATGCCGCATACCTCCTCTGCGGAATAACCCAAAACAGATTTTACCGCGCGGTTGATATGTCCGATTTTAAAATCCCTGTCCATAATGCAATGGATATCGGGCGAGCTATCAAAAAGGTCATAAAATTCTTCGCGAACGGCAAGGCTTTGCTCCAGTTTAAGCTTTTGTTTGCGGAGCTCCAGGTGAGACATTACCTCATCGGCCAGTACACGTAAGGCATCGCGCTGTTCGGCAGTAAGCTTGCGGGGTTTAGTATCTACTACGCATAATGAGCCTAAGCGGAGACCGTCGGGATTGATCAGCGGCGCACCGGCGTAAAAGCGTATGCCCATTCCGTTGGCAATAGGGTTATCTCTGAATTCTTCATCTTCATTCGAATCTGGAATTTCAAGAAGGGCGTCGGATTGGATAGTGCGGTTACAAAAAGCGTCGGCGCGGGGTGTTTCCTCCGCGTCGACGCCGTATGTTGATTTAAACCATTGCCTGTCGGCATCCAGCAGCGTAATTAACGCTATAGGAGCCTGGCATATATAAGAAGCTAAACGCGTAATGGCGTCATATTCCTTTTCGGGCATGGTATCCAAAACATGATATGATTGGAGCGCGGCTAAACGCTTATCTTCTATGTTTGATGGATCTTCCTGCCTTGGTGTCATTTTTTATTCTGAGTCCTTATCTCTGTACAACGGAAAATCGTACATTAACTTGTGAACCCTTTTACGAATTTTTTTGATAGAATGTTCATTTTCAGGATCAGAAATTACAGCATCTATCAATTCAACAATGTGCTCCATGTGTTTTTCCTTCATGCCACGGGTTGTAATAGCGGCAGTACCCACACGGATACCTGAAGTTACAAATGGTGATTTATCATCGTAAGGCACCATGTTTTTGTTCACGGTGATATCGGCAGTTACCAAAGCATTTTCTGCTGCTTTGCCGGTGATGTTTTTATTGCGCAGGTCGATAAGCATTAAGTGATTATCGGTACCGCCAGAAATGATCTGGTAGCCCAACTTCACAAATGCCTCGGCCATAGCATCGGCATTCTTTTTAACCTGTACAATGTATTTCATGTAGTTTTCACTCAAAGCTTCGCCAAAAGCAACAGCTTTAGCAGCTATGATATGCTCAAGCGGACCACCTTGTGTACCCGGGAATACAGCCATATCCAACAATGACGACATCATCCTGATTTCGCCTTTTGGAGTTTTATGGCCCCATGGGTTTTCAAAATCTTTACCCATCATGATCAGGCCACCGCGCGGGCCACGTAATGTTTTGTGGGTGGTAGTAGTAACAATATGGCAATGCGGAAGCGGATCTGTTAACAAACCACGTGCAATTAAACCGGCAGGGTGTGAAATATCGGCCAGTACCAAAGCACCAACTTCGTCAGCTACCTTACGGATAAACTCATAATCCCAATCGCGTGAGTATGCAGAAGCACCGGCGATGATCAGTTTTGGTTTTTCGCGCAGGGCAACTTCTTTCAGCTGATCATAGTCAACCAAACCGGTTTCTTTATTAACCCCATAAAAATGAGGCTCATACAATTTACCCGAAAAGTTAACAGGCGAACCATGCGTTAAGTGACCACCGTGAGAAAGGTCAAAACCTAATATTTTATCGCCCGGCTGCAATACCGCAAGCATAACTGCCGCGTTTGCCTGTGCGCCAGAGTGTGGCTGTACGTTAACCCACTCGGCGTTAAACAATTGCTTAGCGCGCTCGATAGCTATGGTTTCAATTTCGTCAACCACCTGGCAGCCGCCATAATAGCGCTTGCCCGGTAAACCTTCGGCATATTTGTTGGTTGCAACAGAACCTGCAGCTTCCATAACCTGCCTGCTTACAAAATTCTCAGATGCAATAAGCTCAATACCCTCTTCCTGGCGTTGTTGCTCTTCATCCAATAGCTTAAATATCAGTTTGTCTCTTTTCATTGTGTGTTTTTAACGGCGCTAAGTTAGCGAAAAAGATAGATTTGAGATGTGAGATATTAGATTTGAGATGTAAGCAATGTTAGATTTTACTTAATTAAAAGTAAACACAATATTATTTGCTGTTGAGGCTTTTACAGCGAATAAAACAACAATAATTAATTACAAAGCTTAGCCTTGAAGTAACATTAATAAACAACGAATTGGTTTAAGCCAATATTAATGCTTAAACAAGCATATTATTCCTCCGCAGTTATCAATTGATATCCCTTTGTCATTACCGGCGAACCGCCCTAAATCTCATCCCATTCACGATATTATCTTATAACAGTCAGATAACCTGCAAATCTATTTGCTGTTCCATCGTTAGGGTTAACAACATAATAATAGCAACCTGTCGGCACCGGCTTTCCTTTGTAGGTACCATCCCAGGGGTGGCTGTAGCCTCTTGAAAAATATATTTGCAGCCCATAACGATTATAAACGTCTACCGTACAATTTGAATAGTATTGCAAATCATTAATCACCCATTGATCGTTGATCCCATCGCCGTTAGGGGTAAAGGTGTTATATATTTTAATGTCTTTCGATGATAAAAATACTGTCAGTTCACCGGGAATATAATTGATAATATAGTCATCGGATTGGGCACCACTAACTATTATTGGATATTTACCAGGGATTGAATTGGTTTCTGCGGTTGTACTAATTACAGGTTGTTGTGTTATTTGTGCAGGGCTGTCATTGTTAACAAAACCTGTATAAGTTACTGTTAAAGTTGGATTAGCTTTGAGGAACGCCCTTGATAAATCGTCAGCCTTAATGGTTAGCGGTGCTTTATTGATTGCTATTGCACCAGGAACATATTGTATCGTATAATTATCCGGGTTAAAACTGCCTCCGGTAGCCCCCGATGGAGTTATCGACAAATCATAAACGCCAGTATGAGCAGTGGCATTACCTCCTTCGCCGTAGTTAAGCGTAACACTGCTAATGGTTTCTCCGTTTTTAAGGCCTATCTCATCAAAATTAGTAGAACTACCGTTAACCAATTTTTCCCCATAAATTTTAAGAACCGGTATTGCTTTAACAATGAGCGGAGCGGGCGTAACATTGCCAATAACCGGTACTACAAGATCCTGCGCACCCGCAGAGCTTGCATTCAAATTGCTGGTATGATTGCCAGCCGCGGCATCTGAAGTTAACCTGATATAAACTACTGAAGAAACTGTACTTCCTGCCGGCGACAGCGTAACAGAATTACCAAAAATATTATTGTCCTTGCTTACCTGGAAACCCGGCGGCGCTGTTATGATAATATCCCCCGTAAGATCGGAGCCTGAAATATTGATAGTCTGTGCCACCGAAGCTGTACCATATTCTGTTTGAAGTGTTACCTGCTGCCCCGTATAAGAAATAGCCGGTGCCGGCGGACCAACAGTTAAATCGGCGGGTAAATATGTTATAGTATAATTATCCGGCGAGAACGTACCACCACCGGCATTATACGGTATAACCGAGCCTGAGTAAAAGCCCTGCGCTGCTGTTGCCTGTGCGCCATTGCCATATTTTATAGCAATGCTGCCTACCGTTTCGTTATTTTTCAAACCCAAAACTGTAAAATTATTTGTCGACGGGATATTAGCAAGCGTGGAGCCATACGGCTTGGTTAGGTTAGTAACGTTTATAGTAAGCGGGGCCGGAATAACTGTACCCACCACGTGTACGTTTAAAGTTGTTCCAACTGTGGTGAATATTACGTTACTATCATAGGTTTGTTTAACCTGTGCGGTAGGCTTCAACCTGATATAAATGGTTGCCCCAGGTATAGCTCCGGATGCATTGGGTGATAATTGAACCGTATTGCCGAAGTTTCTGTCGTCAAGGCTAATGATAAATCCATCCGGCGCGTTTACAGTCACATTATCTGTAAGATACTCGCCCGAGACGCGTATTTTGGCCGATGACGACCCGGTAGCATCGCCATAAACGATTTGCATGGTGTATAATTGCCCAAGGTCATGCAATATTGGGCCTGTCGGCAGTACTTTTAAATCGGCAGACTGATAGGTAATATCATAATTGCTGGGCAAAAACGTTCCGCCTCCGGCAGCGATTGGAATAACAGAAAGCGGATAAGTGCCTACCGCGGCCGACGCTTCAGCACCTGCCCCATAATGCATGGTTACGTTGCCTATGTTTTCAGAATTCTTTAATCCTACAGAGCTGAACCCATCCGGTTTTGGGCCATCTGTAAGCGTAGTACCATAAGCTTTAGTTGCTTCGGTAGCCGTAATGGTAAGGGGAGCGGGAATGATATTCATTTGATTTGTCCCATTATAATGGATATCATAATTGCTGGCTAAAAATCCATTTTCGCCCTGAAAGTCGGACAATGAAACCTTATCCGAGTAATCGCCCACCGGATCCGTACCGGCCATGCCTCCGCTAAAAGTAAATTTGATGGATTTTGCGGTGTTGCCATTTTGTAAACCGGGCATATCGGTAATAAATCCCGGATCCCCCTTCGAGAATAGAACAGTTGCCGGAAGTTCATTGCCATACACTTTAACAACCTTACCCCATACATTCAATTGAGTTGGCACAACCGTACCTGCCGGTATATTTACAACCTGGTCTTGCGCCCCTGCTGTAGCCAATGTAAAACTTCCGTTGTATTGGCCTACGTTAGCTTTTCCCGATAGCCGGATAAATACCGTAGCCGACACCGAACCGGCGGCACCCACGGTAACGCTATTTGTAAAATTAATATTATCAACACTTACCTCAAACCCATTAGCCGCAGTAACACTTATCCCTCCCTGCAAATTACTACCGGTTACAGTAATGCTTGTTGAAGTAGTTGGAAAGCCATATGATGTGCTAACTGCAACGAAACTACCAGAAAACTGCATTTGAGGGACAGCAGCATTTGTGCGAATTGCAGAGAGTGCCTCCGGAACCTGTTTAATACTGCTGACATTAACTTTAGTTTTTTGAATTTGGTTAACGGTAGTACAATTCTGACAGGTACCAAAAATCTGAATTGAGGCAGAAGCGGGCTTTATTTGTGCGTACAGTACTTGAATTTGTAATAAAAAAAAGCTTAAAACACCAATTATAAATATTTTGAAGTGCATGGTTCAGGTGCAATAGTTTAAAGTCTTAAAGATAAATCTTTTTTGCAAAACCGAGTTTGCAACTTACTATATCTTCATTGACTAAAACCTAAAGCTAAAGGCTTAAAACTTTCAATGCATCACCGAAAAGCATTACGCTTTCAGCCTTTAGCTTTCCGCTGCAAAACATACTTTTTTCAGACGCCCGATTTTTATTTCTTGCCCGGTACTTCCATCTTAACCGGCCGTAGCAATTGTGAAAAAGTGAGTGATCCCATCTTCCATTTACCGTTTTCTTTAACGTATACTTCCGTCACCATGAAAGCATGTACAACTTCGTTTCCGCCTACTACCGCCAGCAAGTCGATATCATTTAACAGGATGGCTGTGTTATCCAAAATATTTACTGAAGTGGAGTAAACGTCTGCTTTCTTATACCAGATCCCTCCTGATTTGATTACGTTGAGCTCCTGTGGTTTCCCCCAGCTTCCGCCCATATGAACAAACACAGCTTTTTCATCAAACAGCACATTTAGCGAATCAACATTTTTGTCGGCCATCCAGGCCCATTTGGCTTTAGACAGATTAATGATCTCCTGCTCTGCTTTTGTGGGTGCAGGTGATGTATTTTGTGTTTGCGCACCGGCTAACCGCACCCCGGCAATTAGCAGGAATAATGTGATAATTGATACCTTCATAATTTTACAGAATTTATCGGTTGCTAAATTATTTCACACTGTTATATTCCGCGTCGGTTACCCTTTGCAGCCATTGGGTTTTATTTGTTGCCCCATTGGTGCTAACTGCAACGTACGTGAAGGCTGACTCTGGTGATGCGCCGTGCCAGTGGGCTACACCGGGAACACATTTAATCACATCCCCTTTATGAACCACCTGAATTGGCTTTCCTTTTTCCTGGTAATAGCCGGTTCCTTCTGTAATCATCAGAATTTGCCCGGCCGGGTGGATATGCCAGTCGAGTTTAGCACCCGGCGCAAACGTCGCGGTAGCTATATTGCAATCAATTACGCTATCGGCCTTGTTTAATTCCCTGAGCCACACATCCCCTGTATGATTATTGGTTTTAGATAATTCGCCTTTTGTGAAGATGGCGGCCGTTTGGGCCATCGCGCGGGTAGAAACTACAGTTCCTAATAACACCAATACATACAATACTTTTTTCATGATTTTTTGCAGGTTTAATTATTCAATTTTCTTTCTCCAAGCCATTTTACCATTGCCGGATCGCGATGGTCAAAAAAGCTGCTTGTTTTAGTATCCAACGTTTTAACAGCGTCCATATCTTCGGAGCTCAGTTCAAAATCGAAGATGTTGATATTCTCTTCCATTCGCTCTTTGCGTACCGACTTGGGAATGGCCACAACTCCCCTTTGCGTAAGCCAGCGAAGGATAACCTGAGCTATTGATTTATTGTACTTCCCGGCAATGGTTTGCAGTAGTTCGTTATGAAAAATATTGTTTTTTCCCTCGGCAAATGACCCCCATGATTCTATCTGCACCCTGTTATCGATCATGAAATGCTGCGCTTCATTCTGCTGATGAAAAGGGTGGGTTTCAACCTGGTTAACAGCCGGAATAATCTCGTTATGGACGATGAGGTCGATCAACCTGTCGGGGTGGAAATTACTCACACCTACAGCCCTTACCTTGCATTCTTTATATAAATCTTCCATTGCCCGCCATTCGCCGTACACATCGCCATATGGCTGATGCATCAGATATAGGTCCAGGTAATCTAACTGCAGCTTTTTCAATGAACTTTCAAAAGCCTTTTTTGCCCCGGCATAACCGTCCCGCTGGATCCAAAGCTTTGTAGTAATAAATAATTCTTCCCTTGCTACACCGCTTGCTTTGATAGCACTGCCTACAGCTTCTTCGTTCATGTAAGACGCTGCGGTATCAATTAAACGGTAGCCTGTTTCAATGGCATCGCTTACACTTCTTTCACACTCCGCCAGATCCGTTACCTGGAATACACCAAATCCAAGAATTGGCATTTCGACACCATTATTTAATTTAACTTTTTGCATAGCTGATATTTACTAAGACAAAGTTGAGGCATTTTGCCCGCCGAAACAGGATACAGATTACGGATGTTTATACCATTATTACAGGTCGGGCCACTTGCAGTGCCAACCCATTGATTAATAGCGTAAATTCGGGAATTAAAACAGAGTGAATATGGATAGCATGCGCCGTTTCAATACAATAAGTGAGTACAATGCATTTAACAACAACGAAACCAAACACCCGTTAGTGAGTGTTGTCGACCTGTCCAAAGCCGATCCAAGGCAGGGCTCTAAAATGTATTTCGGCTTTTATATCGTGTTTTTAAAAGATGTTAAATGTGGCGATATGGTGTATGGCAGAAACACCTATGATTACCAGGAAGGGACATTGGTTTTACTTGCGCCCGGGCAGGTAGCCGGCATAAATAGCAACGGCGAAACCTATCAGCCGAAAGGTAACGCGCTGGCCTTCCACCCCGATCTCATACACGGCACTTCGCTCGGCAAGCGAATCCACGGATACAGCTTTTTCGGCTACCAGTCGAACGAGGCACTACACCTGTCCGAACGTGAAAGGAACATCGTTTTAGATTGTTTCTCTAAAATTGATTATGAACTGGAGCGGGGTGTAGATAAGCATAGCAAACACTTGATTATTGCCAATATTGAATTGTTTTTGGATTACAGCACCCGTTTTTACGACCGCCAGTTCATCACTCGCGATCATGTGCATCAAGGCATTTTAGCAAAGTTCGAAAACCTGTTGAACGATTATTTCGGATCAGACAAGCCGCAAACTATTGGTTTGCCTGCCGTTGCCTGGTGTGCAGAGCAAATGAACCTTTCGGCAAACTACTTTGGCGATCTGGTTAAAAAAGAAACAGGGAAAACTGCCCAGGAATATATCCAGGCCAAACTGATTGATATGGCCAAGGAAAAAATCTTTGATGGAAATAAAACTATCAACCAGGTGGCTTACGAATTAGGATTTAAATATCCACAACACTTTGCCCGCCTGTTTAAAAAAAGAGTTGGTCATACCCCCCAGGAGTACCGGTCATTAAATTAAGAAACAAATGCTTACCCAGATAAATGAGTTTTGTCTGTGATAAGTATCAAGGTATCACCAGCGTGAGATTGGTGATTTAGTTGATTACCGAATGGTAACGGTGTTCCGGGGTGAGATCCGGAACATTTTTAATTTATATGTTTAAAAAATTGAAAGCATAAAGCTTTTGCATCAGTTCCAAAAAAGCGCCGAATTTTAGGCTTTTAGCCTTCTACTTCCAGCTCGCCTTTAGGCGAAATCCAGAAATTATTATACCCTAGTCCTATCTGAATGTCTATCAAATCCTGCTGCAGCATTTCAAGCACTGCTAAAAAGTTGTATACAAAATGCACCTTGTTTTCAGACTCTTTGGCGATAGCCTTAAAGTCGAGCATTTTATTGATCCGGAGCAGATCGGCAACCGCCTTTTTTTGCTTTTCGATAGTATAGGGATACTGGACAACCGTGTGTTTTACTTCCTCGCTGCGGCGCGTAAAATTGCGGAGCATCCGCTCATAAACCACCATCAGGCGGTAAAGGGTTAGTTCGGACAGTTCTTCGCCTGGAACGGCCACTTTTTCAACCTGCTCAAGGTCATGCTTGATATTGCCGCGCCTTTCCTGTTTAAAGCGCTCATCTTCCATGGGCCTTATCTCTTCGCAAACCTCCTTGAACTTTTTGTATTCGATGAGTTTCCTGATCAGGTTTTCTTTGGTATCCGGATCATCGGCGGCTTCTTCGGTACCGTAACGCGGCAATAACATTTTGGCCTTGATACGCATAAGCGTTGCCGCAACGAAAATAAACTCGCTGGCAATTTCCATATTGAGACTCGACATCTGGTGCAGGTAGTTCAGAAAATCATCGGCAATTTTTGCGATAGGGATATCGTGGATATCCAGTTCATCGCGCTCAATGAAAAACAGCAGCAGGTCAAACGGGCCTTCAAACTGGGGTAACCTAATGGCAAAACTATCGTCGGTCATAAAGGGTCAAAAATAAACATTTTACAACATCAAATAATTACAAATCAGCCGCCTTTACCAAGCCCTTACTTATTGTATGGGTATTCATTAATCCAATGAAAACCACGACTGTTCAGCCTGAATTTATTCAGATCAAATTTTTCAAGGCTGATATGAAGCGAATCAATACCGCACTTCCCGGTCAAAATCAATTTGGTTTTACCAGATTCGGCATAGTTAAAGTAATACTTGTTTATCGTATCGGCATCGGTAAACATCACTATGGTATGCGCTTTAATATCTGATCTAAAAGTGTAATTTTCGGTACTGTCATTCATCTTTTTCACCATGGCACGGCCCGAGGCTCCTACCATCAATTTACGCCAGCGGTTGATGTTAGTAGTTAAGGGGGCAACAGTATCTTTATTTAACACATAGGTTTGAATATCATAAATGCCATAAAGATGCGGCTTTACAGCAGCATCGCCATATTGGGTGGCAGCTTTAATATCATCATTGATATTTGATACTAACAGATAGAGCAGCAAAATATATTTAAAAACGGAAAGCGTAACATTTTTCCATTTAAGCCGGAAACGGTGTGGTTCAATTTCTGACGGTGGCGCAGGCTTATTAAGAAAAAAGAAGTTGATGAGCCGGCCGGCATCCTTTGAAAGGAGGAACAGCGACATGAGCACAAGCGTGGTCGACAATAATTTAACAGGTACATCAAAGCAGTAATTGATGGCCATAATATTCCCGGCAACCACAAGGCCCAAAACGGCACCCAAGGTGGTGGTTTTGCGAAAAAAGAGCAACACCCCGCAGCTTACCTCCGCTATTCCCGTAAAATAATTGAAGCCCCTTGAGTATCCCATGTAAGTCCAGGCCAATCCCATAGGCGACGCGTTGCCAATTGATTGCACCAGCCGGCCTGGTGACGGCGAGGGAAACTGCAGCTTGATAACCTTTACAAATCCATAACTAAGCATGGTTATACCCACATAATACCTTACAATAACGCACAGCCAATAAAAAAGCTTGTTATAATTGCGGGACCTACTGTCGGCAATTGACCATATTAGGGTACCTATTGCTGCAACAGTTGCTATAAACAAAATGATCAGATAATCGTAAGTAGTATCACCGCTGCCGTTAGTAAAAACGGTTATGGGTTGTGCTAAATGTAAAACATGTTGGGCCAGCCAGGGAATCAGCGTATGGAACGGTTTAATGTAGTATTCGGCGATAACTTCCGTGTACGGCAGTACGCCATTTGGATTAAAAATAATGTACAAAGTAAAAAGCTGCAGGATAAACCTAAAAGCTATTTTTTGCGGGGCCGACCAGAAAAGCGGGCTGGCATTTGTCTCCGTCATAAATTATAACAAGGTTAATGGTTTGAGGAAAGCTAAATATAATAATTTGCGGTAGCATCTGTAAGCTAAATGTTTATAGCCTGTAGCTATGAGGCTATTATTGCACTTTACACCGTATTCGGCACAGTCGCAAAACAATTAATACATTTATATGTCCTTATTTTAACAATAATTACCTTATTTTGCAGGTTAAATATCCTTACGAATGTCAATGCAGGTACCGGCCGGAAATTTATTACAAAAAATAAATTATCCATCTGATTTAAAGCTACTTAATGAAAACGAGCTTGAACAGGTATGCAAAGAACTACGCCAGTATATTATTGACGTGGTATCCGTTAATGGCGGGCACTTTGCCGCCAGCCTGGGTGTAGTTGAACTTACGGTAGCGCTACAATATGTACTCAATACCCCTTATGACCAGTTGGTTTGGGACGTTGGCCACCAGGCTTACGGTCATAAAATACTTACAGGCCGCCGGGATGAGTTTCATACCAACCGTATTCACGGTGGAATCAGCGGCTTCCCAAAACGTTCGGAAAGTGAATATGATACATTTGGCGTAGGCCACTCATCAACCTCTATTTCCGCAGCATTGGGCATGGCTGTTGCCTCTCATTACAAAGGCGAAACCGACAGGCAGCACGTGGCGGTAATTGGCGATGGTGCTATGACCGCGGGTATGGCTTTTGAAGCCCTTAACCATGCCGGTATCGAGAATTCAAACTTACTGGTGATCCTGAACGATAATAACATGGCCATCGACCCTAACGTTGGCGCATTGAAAGAATATCTTACAGACATCGCCATCTCAAAGCCATATAACCGCTTCAGGGACGATATAGCGCATGTACTGGCCAAGCTATCATCTATTGGCCCCGATGCGTTTAAAATTGCTCAAAAGCTCGAAAAAAGCATTAAAGGCACCCTGCTTAAACGCAGCAACTTTTTTGAAGCACTTAAGTTCAGGTATTTTGGGCCTATTGACGGGCACGATGTAAATCACCTGATAAAAGTATTGAAGGACCTGCGCGATATTCCAGGG
The DNA here is from genome assembly GCF_003351025.1 of Mucilaginibacter endophyticus. Lineage (GTDB taxonomy): Bacteria > Bacteroidota > Bacteroidia > Sphingobacteriales > Sphingobacteriaceae > Mucilaginibacter > Mucilaginibacter endophyticus. The sequence continues at coordinate 102,515 of NZ_QPCG01000012.1, forward strand.
CCAAAACTGTTGCATTGCATCACGGTAAAAGGTAAAGGTTATGCCCTTGCCGAAAAAGATCAGACCAAATGGCACGCTCCCGGTTTGTTTGATAAAATTACCGGCGAGATCAAGAAAACTAAATACGATAAGCCTCAGCCTCCTAAATTCCAGGATGTGTTTGGGCATACCATAATTGAACTGGCAGAGCAAAACCCTAAAATCATGGGGATCACTCCGGCCATGCCTTCCGGCTGTTCATTAAACCTGATGATGAAGGCTATGCCAAACCGCGCGTTTGACGTGGGCATTGCCGAGCAGCATGCGGTAACTTTCTCCGCGGGTTTAGCAACCCAGGGACTTGTTCCGTTCTGTAACATTTACTCCAGCTTTATGCAGCGGGCTTATGACCAGGTGATCCATGACGTAGCTATACAAAAGCTCAACGTTATATTTTGCCTTGACCGCGCCGGTTTTGCCGGGGCTGATGGTGCTACACACCACGGCGCTTATGACATGGCTTACATGCGTTGCATACCAAACATGGTTGTGTCTGCCCCAATGAATGAGGAAGAACTTCGTAACCTGATGTTCACTGCCCAGCAGGAAAACATGGGGCCATTCGTGATCAGGTACCCTCGTGGTAACGGTGTTATGGTTGACTGGCAGCGTCCGTTTAAAGCCATCCCGGTAGGCAAAGGCCGCAAGGTTTGCGATGGCGACGATGTTGCGATCCTTTCTATCGGCGCTATCGGTAACGAAGTAGTTAAAGCTATTACCGAACTTAATGCCGAAGGTTATAATCCAGCCCACTACGATCTCCGGTTTGTAAAACCGCTTGACAAAGCTTTATTGCACGATGTATTCAGCAAGTTTAATAAAGTAATTACCGTTGAAGATGGCTGTATTGAAGGCGGTGCAGGTAGCGCGGTGCTTGAATTTATGGCAGATAATGGCTACACCAACATTCAGGTGAAACGCCTGGGCATTCCGGATACATTCATTGAACATGGTGATCAACCCGAGCTTTGGGCAGATTGCGGTTTCAATGCCAACGGAATAGCCGAGCAGGTACGCAACATGGCCGAAAAAAGAAGCGTGAATACTATTGCATCGTAACGTTCGCATTCTCAAAATAGGGACATATCATTTTTGACATATGGACGGGATACTTTATATTGAAAATTTCATCAACGATCCCGTCCAACTTTTTGATTTCCTGGTAACGAATATCAGTTGGGACGAGCGAATGGCTGCCCGTAAAACGGCCAGCTATGGGGAAGCCTATAACTATTCGCAAATTAGCTATCCCTATCAACAACTATTGCCCCAATTAGAAGCTATAATAAATAGTCTAACGCCTCTCATCAATTTTATCGCCAATAACTGCCTCTTAAATTATTATTTAGACGGGAAGGCTAAAATGGGTTATCACTCCGACCAAACAGATATTCTATACCCAAACACAGGAGTGGCTATAATTTCTGTAGGAGAAACTCGCACTTTAAGATTTCGCAATATCGAAAACAAAGACGAGTTTGTGAATTACGAACTAAAACCGGGTAGTCTGATATATATGACACAAGAAGTTCAAACAAAATGGCATCACGCTGTTCCGTCCTCGGATACAGAAAACAGTAGAATAAGCCTTACTTTTCGAAAAATCAAAGCATAGCCGATGTGATAATCGGTCATACTTTATGTTAATAGCTTAACAATTGCATTTGAAACCTTTATTAAGCTTGCGCTTTTTAATGTACCGGCCGTGCGTAATATTATCTTTTTATCAGCTGTAAAAATACGCGAAGGACGAATATTTGAAGCCACAGGTAAAGATCCTCTCGCAAAATCTGTCTGATCAATAGCAATAGCATAAGCATCTTTACTTTGCTGACTTGTTATCTGACATAAAATAATGTCATCACCCTGCAAGTCAGCTAATACCAAGGCAGGCCTTTTCTTGCTGCCCGATAAATCAGAAAAAGGAAATGGAATAACTACGATGTCCCCTTTTACAAATCCTGCCATGCCTTATCTTCTTCTGCTGTCAACCAGCTTTTAGCTAACACTGCCTCAGTAGCAAAATGAGTAGAAATATTGTCCATACTTTCTGCAGTATTATCCGCTTCCTCAATAGTAAATGCAATAACCTCTACCTGCTTGCCAACAAATTCTTCTGGTAAGCTGATTGATATATTACGATTACTTGGCTTAACAACTGTCCTGATCATAATCAAATATACTAAAAGTAAAGGTCTATCCCGAAATCCTAATTACTATCAATGAACCTTATAACTTGCCAAATCATTATATATAGCACGGAACGAGCTTCGGATACCAAAAGTCAGCATAGATGTTTTATCATTAAACTGATCATTTTTATCCCTGCGGATTAAACCGCCAAGCTCAAACCTTAAATTATATTTAGGATTAATTAAATAAGCCACCTTGCCTTCGAGATAAACCATATTGGTAGTTAAGCCCTGCCCTGTATAATTGCCGTATTCACGCGCAGGATCGCGATAGCCCTGATATGGATCTTTACCATAGTTTAGACCGTTAACATCGAGACCATAATGTCCATAATCTATCTCGCCTGTAAAGTCAAACCTTTTATATGAATAATTCAATAAGCCTACAGCCTCACGGAAATTAGCTCCCCATGGATGTCCGATTGGCTCTCCATTTTCAGTATAGTTAATTACAGATGTACGTTCTGAGTAAGTATAAGGCTTAACATTGTTTGTTTCAACCAGGTAGTTTAACCCCTTAACGTTAAACAGATTTGCTCCCCTTATACCCAACTGAAAGCCGTATTTATTACGTGAACTACCCTTACTTGAAAAAAAGCTTGATGACTCAAACTCGTCAAGAGCGAACTGTCCATAAGCGGTAATGCCATCGGTTAACTTGTATTTAGCGGTAAAACCAATCAACGCATTGTCAGGCGAACCGTTTGAGGCTTCAACCGGCCTTAAAAATATTACCGGGTTCACATAAGTAAAATCAAAGCCCCGTTTATGACCTAAATCGTCTTTAGCTGCCCATATTACAGCATCAAAGAAACCGAGCGATAACCTGTTAGTTACATTCCAGTCCAGGTAATGGAACACACCAAATTTCTTCCTGTCACCATTATCTACCTTTATGGAAAGTGGATCATCAAAATAGGTCCACATGGCCATATACCGTACATTACCCAGCGTTGCTGTTAATTTGAAGAAGGGATAAGGTGACGCGTAATCAGATAATAATAATGAACGATAACCATCACCAACAAAAGTTTTGTCACGACCGGCACTGATATTCAAAAACTTTACAGGGGTATAAGAAACGTTGGCGGTGATGTATGACCAGCGGTATTCATTACCATAAATACCAGCGTATGCCTGCCCGGGAGCTATGCCAACCTGGTTAACGTAAGTTTGCAGGTAATTGGGCAATACGGCACGGTTTTCATAACCGGCAATATTATATGAAAAGTTTTTACCGAAAGTTCCGCCAAACTGGATGCCAAGCGTACCAAAATTGGTATTCTTTTTACCGGAGAAATCGCGGCTAACATTAAAGTCGGGCAGCAGATCGGCATAAAAAGTGGAGTTTTTACTTTTCACATCAATTTGGTGTTCGTTAAAAAAACGGCCTTTAAGCCCGTTCAGGTTCATTAATGAATCATAGTGCTCCTTCAAAAGCGAATCATCAACCATAAACGGCCTTAGTGAGCTATGCACCCTTGTTTTGGTTGAATAAACATCCTCATTAAGTTTTTGGTAAAACTGGTAATTATAAGGCTGATATTCGGACTGGGCCTCCGCAAATCCGCTTATCAACAACAGTAAAATAATGCTTGTAAATATTCTCTTCATATATAGGTTATACGTTTGGTCTGTGATTATTCAAAATAATTAAGCGTATTAAAACCGCCTTTTCTCAGGTATTCGTCTTTTTTTACCAAATGCAGATCGACAAGTACCATATCGGTCACCAGCGCCTGCAGGTCATATTTAGGTTTCCAGCCCAATTTATTATACGCTTTGGTAGCATCACCAATTAACAGATCAACTTCTGTTGGCCTGAAATAACGGGGATCTACCTTAACTACTGTCTGCCCAAATCTTAGTGCATCCAAATTCAAGCCAAGCGTGGTAGCACGTTCCTCATCTATATCAATGATCACGCCACGTTCATTTTCATCCTTCCCGCTAAATTCAACCTCTATACCCAGCTCTATAAATGCCATCCTGATAAAGTCGCGCACGGTTGTTGTTACACCTGTTGCTATTACAAAATCCTCGGCAGTTTCCTGCTGCAGCATCAGCCACATGGCTTCTACGTAATCTTTGGCATGTCCCCAATCGCGTTGTGCCGAAAGGGTGCCCACATACAGGCAATTTTGCAGGCCAAGTGCTATTTTGGATGCCGCGCGTGTAATTTTACGGGTGACAAAAGTTTCGCCCCGTACCGGGCTTTCATGATTAAAAAGAATCCCATTACAGGCATACATGCCGTAAGCTTCGCGATAGTTAACTACAATCCAATAACCATATAGTTTTGCAACAGCGTACGGTGAGCGCGGGTAAAAAGGAGTAGTTTCACTTTGCGGTACCGCCTGCACCAGGCCATAAAGCTCTGATGTGGAAGCCTGGTAAACACGCGTCTTTTTGGTAAGATCAAGAAGTCGGACTGCTTCAAGAATGCGTAAAGTGCCAACGCCATCGGCGTTAGCCGTATATTCGGGTGTTTCAAAGCTCACCTTTACGTGGCTTTGGGCAGCAAGATTATAAATTTCGTCGGGCTGAACTTCCTGTATAAGCCTGATAAGGTTAGTTGAATCGGTAAGATCACCATAATGAAGCCTGAATTTAACATTGGGTTCATGCGGATCATGATATAAATGATCAATCCTGTCTGTATTTAATAATGATGAGCGGCGTTTAACCCCATGCACCTCATAACCCTTTTTCAGCAAAAACTCTGCTAAATAAGCGCCATCCTGCCCTGTTATTCCTGTTATTAAAGCCTTTTTCATTAATAAATAGCGTACATGTATTGTGCAATACAATAATATCCAATTTTATTGTAATTACGTCCATAACGCTTAATATATAAGACAGGCAGCGGTTAATGCTACTGTTAAATGACTGATGAGGATATTAAATAAACAACCGGAACAATCAAATTCCGGCTACGGTATCTTCCAGTTCCTTGTACCAATCGGCACCATATTTACGGATAAGCGGATCTTTTAAAAACTCGTGGACGCGCACTTTCAACTCGTCGCCAAATGAACATGCAGGGCTGCAGATATTCCACCTGTCATAGTTTAAAACATCAAACTCAGGATATGAGGTGATGCGGATAGGATATAAATGGCAGGAGATAGGCTTTTTCCAGTTAACAGCACCTTCTTCGTAGGCTTTTTCAATACCACATTTGGTAATGCCGTTTTCCCATATTACATAAGCGCATTCTTTATTGGTATCAACACAAGGAGTAGTATAATCGCCTTCAAAATCGGTTACATATACGCCGTCCTGCTCAATTGTTTTGATGCCTTTTGCAGTAAGGTAAGGTTTCACTTTAGGGTAGATCTCTTTCAGGATATCAAGCTCGTCGGCATTGAGCGGGGCACCCGAATCGCCTTCAAGACAGCAGGCTCCTTTGCACTTGTTTAAGTTACATACAAAATTTTCCTTTACTACATCTTCGTGCAGTAACACATTGCCAACCTCAATCATCTTTTTAAAATCAATCTTTAATAGGATTTAACGGATACTTAAGTCCCGATGCCGATTTCAGGTCCATCGTTACACTACCAATCAGCACTTCAACATGGGCTTTTACCGGTATCCTGTTTTTATCATTAGTAACCCAAAGGTACAACTTACTGTTCTTCCGGAAAATACGCCCCGGAATAATTGCCGGGCTAAATTTAAGACAATTAAACTTACCAAGCGAACACTCAACCGTTTCGGTACCCACATAGGTTATCTGCATACTGTGAAAGCCATCCTCCAAAAAGTATTGCAGATCAAAGGTATCCCCCTCGTGCAGCTTTGAAACATCAATAGCCCGAGCGAAATAATAGGCCGATACAAAATCAAAAGACTCTCCCTTATACCCGAATGTTCCCTTATTCGCCGTTACCTTTTTATCTTTCTGATCGAAGGTAACATTGTCTGTATGCCTGTACTTGCCTTCCCTCCTGTTTTCAGTATAAAAATAGGGCATCAGCGTTGTCTGATCAACGTATGATTCATAACGGTTACGCACCTTGTAAAACAGGTCGAAGGAGCCCGCCGTTTTGCCCTCAGCAACAAGGTGGAACGTTGGACGGTCATTATATTTTTTATCGCTGGCCTCTACCTTAATGGTAGCCTCGGCAGCGGTAAAAAAGCCGTACTTCATCTTGTAATCCAGTTGTTCGCCAGCTTTGAAAATCGATTCGTTGATCTTTTTCAACTCCTGGGCAGATACCCCGGAACAACAAACTATAAAAAGCAGTACAGTAAAAAAATATTTATTTATCAGCAGTTTTTTCATTGATTAATAGCCCCTTTTGCAGGACTTGTGATAAGACAACTGCTATTATAAATGGTTTAAACCTATTTTTATTGCGTACTGCTACTTAAAAACTTAGTCCTTACGCTTATAGATAGGAACGGTTGAGCATGGCTCACCAAACATGAGGCTTTTCACCACGGCAGTTAGCTTTTTAGTGATCTCCACATAAGCAGATGTTGGCACTTCTGTATCGCCACAACCTTTCAGCACAATGCGCTGCCCGCGGTATTGTTCAAAATCGGCTTTAGCTATCTCCTTTTCAAAAAGCACAGTTTCAAGTACATCCTTATCGCCAAAAACTATTTCGCGGGCGTAAGGGGCCATACGGTTAGCCAGCAACATATACGCCCATGCAGGTACAATAGCGTCGGCAGAGCAGGTAATTCCTACGTTCTTGCCCTCGTATTGCGCCCAGTCATGTTCTTTTATAAAGTCCCTGAAATCCTTCTCCTTTAAAATAAGGCCATGGAAAAGATTTTCTTTTATATCGTATATGACGCGCTCGCCGGCAGGATAAAAATCTGCCGGGTCTAAGGTAACCAAGCCACTCTGAGCTACCTTATTTACTATGTTTTCCTGGATATCCATACCGTTTATCATGAAAGCTAAAAGCTTGACGCCGCTTAGCCGGGTTCTTAAATATTACTTCTAACCGCCTTATATAAAAACACTATAGTCAGTATATAAAACAAAAAATCCGGGAGCGGCTTAACGCTACTCCCGGATACAAATTTACTTTAAATTTTATTTAGAAAAATTTAGCTCTGTTATCTTTTACAATTGCATTATCTTTTAATGCATCCAGAACTAAGCCTTGTGAACGTTGTAACAGTGCCTGGCCAATTTGCTCTTTTTGTTTAACAGCATTACCAAGTGCAGGCGGGTTAGTGAAACCATTAACCACAAACACATAAACGCCTTGAGCACCGTCAACCGGTTTTGAAATTTTGTTAACTGCTGAGCCAAATACAGAACCAATAACTTTGTATTCTGCAGATTGACCAGGGATGATCGGGTTAGCGAAAACAATGTTTTCAACCGGAACCACTTTGCTGTTTACTTTTTGAGCAACCTGGTCGATAGAAGCGCCGCCGCCAAGGGCCGAGTCAAATTTCTCTTTCAGTTGTTTAGCTTTAACCTCATTACGTACCATTGGCTCAATTTGCTTTTTAACAGCTTCAAGAGCTAATGTACCTTTAGGCTTGATCTCGGTAAGGCGGGTTACGATATATTGGTCACCTACAGTAAATACTTTATCAGTGATATCGCCTTTTTCGGCTTTGTAAGCCCATCTAACTACATCACGGGCGTTATCCAAACCTGGCAGGCCAGAAGCTATAGCGGTAACATCTTCGGCAGTACGTGGTTTTAACCCTTCTTTTTTAGCCTCAGCTTCAAAGTTATCAGATGTTAACGAAGCTAAAAATGCTTGTGCTTTGCTGTAAGCTACAGTTTGTGTTTTGCTGCTTGCAGTTAAAGGTTTATCAACCACGCCAACTTTAACCAGTTTTACAGAACCTTTTTGATCTTCAACCTGGATAACATGGTAACCAAATTGCGATTTTACAACAAGGATATCGCCTTTGTTTGCTTTGAAAGCAGCATTGTAATATTCAGGAACTAATGCGCCCTGACCGCCACCCATAACGCCATTGGCATCAAATGATGGAATTTCACCGCCTTTTACAGCGCTGCCTTTATCGGCCGAGAAAGTTGTTGCCAATTCGGCAAATGACTTACCGCCCTGGATTAATTTTTTGATTGAATCCGCTTTAGCTTTTGCTTTATCCTCGCCACCTGCAGATGCAAGGTCGATCAGGATGTGCCTTGTTTTAACTGAGTCAAAAGTAGTTTTGCTGTCAACCAGTTTAGCTATTTTGTAGCTACCGTTTTCAATGTAAGGGCCGTATACGAATCCTTTGGCAGCGCTAAACATGGTTGTATCCAGTTTAGGGTCAAGGCTGCCTTTACGCTGATAGGCTAAAGGCGCTTTTGTTTCGGCATTGATCTGAACAAAAAGCGAATCGTTATTAGTTGTCTTAAATTCGTTCGCTAATTTTTCTGCCTGTAGTTTAACTGCAGCTGAGTCTTCCTTTGAAGGGGCAGCGTTAAAAGTAACATATTCAAAATCCCTTAACTCCTGTGGCGTTTTGAACTGAGCTTTGTGAGCATCGTAATATGCGCTGTAATCGCCATCAGTTAAAGTAACTTTAGCGTCAGGGATTGAAGCGTAATCAAGCGATACATATTTAAAGTTAACCAGCTTGTTTTTTGCTTCGTAGTCATCCGTAGCTTCAAGCGAGTTTACATAAAGGCCATTGGTAACCAATGTCATGTATTTGGTAGCTTTTTTAGCTTCAATTAAGTCAACAACAAAGTTATGCCATGCTTCTTTTTGAGCAGGATCGGCTTTACCTGATTGAAGGTAGGCTTTAAACTGGTTGTACTTGTTGCGGTCAAACTGGCCTGTTTGCTGATCGGCAAACTGACGGGCAATCTGAGGGTCAGGATTATTGTCGCCAATCATCACACTCATTTCGTCGTCACCAACTGTAAGGCCAAGTTTTTCAATTTCTTTGCCTATCAGCATCTGGCTTAAATACTGGTTCCAGGTAGTTTCCTGCAAATAGCTTGCTATCTGCGGAGAAATGCTCTGTCCCTGCTGTTTGAACTGCGCTGAATTTTGCTCCAGCTTTTCGTTGAATTTGTCATAGGGCACTTTTTCGCCGTTTACAACGGCAAGCTCGTTACTATCGTCCCTGAAAAAGGAACCGCCCGATCTTACAACTTCGCTCACAATAAATGCAAGCAGCGCGAGGCCAATAAAGAATGCGAGAATCTTCCCCATTCTTTCGCGCAAAAAACCCATTATACCCATATTACATTTATAATTATTCTATTCTTTTTTAAAGAGGGCGCAAGATACAATTTTTACTAAAATTCTATAACACAAAATTTTCGTTAAAAAAAGTCATTATTGTGTCGCTTTTTCATCCACATGGAATATGCCCGTACTACTTTTAAAGGAAGGATTTAATAGCTTGTCATCGCTTTCAAAGGTATCGCCGTTCATGACGTTGCCTCCGCTAAGGGTGGCTTGTACCGGTTTATTGGAGTAAACACGTTTGGTTACCTGGTCCCAAAATAATTCTTTTGATTTAAAGGTTTCGCCTTTGGCATTGGTTGCAACCACGTTACCGTGAAATTCGATAAGCTTTTCCTTCTCCCGTTGAATGCCGGTATCGGCAATGATATTTCCCGCAAAGTCGCCGGTAGCACGATCATAATAATCGATCTTGACACCTTTAGGCATAATTTTATAAGGCTTCTTGATCTGGTACTCAACCATAAGCGGAGCCGTAAGATGGATCTCCACCTTTGTCGAATCGCTCATGATCACATCGAGCCCGGTAGTGCGCTGGGCTACGGTATCAACTTCATTAGCTGATATTTCCCTAACTTTTTTCAGATCGTTTTCGCACGAGGACAGGAAAGCCGCCAATGGCAACAATAACAGGCATAATACCGGTATGTTAACTGCAGGGCGGCTCATGACAGCGAATTAGTCAAATTTATATTTGGTAAACCACTTATCATTAAGCGTAAAGCCAAGGTGGATGTTAACGTAGTTTTCTTTAACCAAACCATTAACCAATGAACCACGCTGACCAACTTCAGCAGCGATGTTGATCTTGTAGTAACTACCGTTGTTTGAGCGCAGCGGTAATCCTAATCCTATAGTACCGGCATACCTTTTAATGGTGCGGCCGTTGATGTGCATATAAGTTTCATCATAAAGAGCACCTAAACGGTAATCAACAGTGGCAAGGTAGTTTCTGATGGTTGAGATATTAGGCGTATATGAACCACCTATGTTGAATGTTTTGCTATCCTGTAAGCCCTGGTTTACACCGGCAATTGATAAGTCAGACCATTTACCCATAGAGTAATCGGCACCAACAAGAAACTTGCCATCGTTTTGAAAAGAGATACCGAACCTGTTGATCTGCGGTAATTTCAGTTTTGATTTTGGGCCGGTTGTACTAACCACACTATCAGCAGCTATGTCCTGGTTACCATTGGCATCATTAAAATACTGGCTAACAACAAAGCTGCTTTGCGTATGCAGCTTTGTACCCGCCGAAGCCGAATAGCCGAAAACGAGGTGTTTTGTTTCAGAAAAATCAAATGAATATTGCAAACCGTAATCGTAGTTGATACCACCAATGGCATTGCTCGATTCAATTTTTGAATTTATTGCACCTGCAAGATTAGGGATTTCGGTGGTGGCAATATCTTTGATGTTACCAAATATGTATGATACGTTTGCACCTAACAGCAAGTGCTTGCCTATACCAAAACCATATCCAAAATATGCTTTTGATAAGCTACCATCGCCGCTGTAGCTATAATTGGTTACGTTGGTATCAGCAGGCGAGCCTGAATTTCCCATTTTATTAACCGTTCTTTTATAGTTGTAACCACGCTCACTGTATGGCAACAAACCAAAGCTTAATGCCGAACGCTTTGAAGTAGGGATAGCGAACGCGATATGATTAAGCCTGAAATTACTGTTTTTTTGACTTGCCGCTCCTGTTTGGTTCAGTGTTAAAAAGTTGGCATATAAACCAACGTCAATAGTTGTAAGGTTAACGGCGCCGTATGATGCCGGGTTTATAACGTTGATGTTATTAAAAAAACCTATTTTGTTGGTAGCAACAGCTATACCGCCCATACCTATATTCTGGCCCATAAGTTGAGGATCAATATCGCCAATACCGTAACGTGAATATGGAGAGCTTGAAGTTGCCGTTGATTGCGCGTGTACAGAGAAAGCGGCAACAGCCAATAAAAGTGTTATAAAAAACCGGGTATATTTAATCATTATGCTTTTGTATAGCTGCGTTTAATCCTTTTAAAACCAAATATGGTTCAATTTTTATGTAGCGGGCAAAGATGCTATTTTTCAATAGAGTATCAAAAAAAATGCTGTCGCCCCCGCTTAATATAATGTTCAGTTGCTCACCGACGGTTTTATAACTTTCAATAAAACCGGTAAGCTCATATTTTATTCCGTTTTGTACTCCCGAACGGATGGCGGTTGTTGTATTGTTACCGTATGTCGTATCAAAATCAGCGTCGGCCTCAATGAGCGGCAAACCTGCCGTGTAATTATTTAAAGCCTTATAACGCATATTTAAGCCCGGCGATATACTCCCGCCAAAATAATTCCCTTCGGCATCAACACCATCATAAGTAATGGCTGTCCCTCCGGTTATTACCAGGCTGTTTTGCCCCGGGAACATGTGATACGCGCCTATAACAGCCGCCAGCCTATCGGGGCCGAGGGTTTCGGGGGTTAAATAATGGTTATTTATTCCGCTGGTCATAAATGTATTAAATTGAATCAGCGGAATTTTTTGCCCCAGTATAGCCTGCCAGGGTTCTTTACTTTTTTTTACCGATGATACAATTGCCTTAACAGGGTTGTATTTGCTAAGTAAACCATCAAGAGCTGGCTCGTCAATGGATTCATATTGGTTCGCCTCAAGCATTACATCCAGGTTAAAAACCGCGATTTTGATGAGGGTATTACCAATGTCGATAACCAGACTGGTCATCAGGCCCTAACTATTGATAATATTGATTCAAAAATAGCTAAACCGTCCTCATTGGCTAACAAGCTATCGGCAGCACGCTCAGGGTGTGGCATTAAACCAAACACATTCCTGGTTAGGTTGGTAATACCGGCTATGTTTTCCAATGAGCCGTTAGGGTTCGAATCGGCAGTGATATTACCGGCCTCATCACAATACCTGAACATTACCTGGTCATTATCATTAAGGGCTTTAATTACATCAGCATCAGCAAAGTAATTACCTTCACCATGTGCAATCGGGATCCTTAATGGTTGCTGAGGATCAAGCTGCGCTGTAAGCAGCGACTGTGATGTTTGTGGTTTTAAGTAAATGTTGCTGCAAATAAATTTGCGGTTGCTGTTGTGCAATAAAGCACCTGACAACAAACCTGCTTCGGTCAGGATCTGGAAACCGTTGCAGATCCCCATCACGTAACCACCTTTTGCTGCAAACTGGATCACCTCCTGCATAATTGGCGAAAAACGCGAAATAGCGCCTGAACGCAGGTAATCGCCAAATGAAAAACCACCGGGTAAAACAACAAAGTCAACACCTTGCAGATCATGATCTTTATGCCATAACCTTACTACCTGCTGACCCATTATCTTTTCTAATACATAAATGATATCTTCATCACAATTAGAGCCGGGAAATATAACTACTCCAAACTTCATCAGTATTACTTTTAAAATGGGGTGAACCTAAATAGCTTGTTATTATAGTTTCAGGCTACAAAACTAACATAACCACCGAAATAAGGACGAATGTAAAAGTTAAAATTTGTTAAACTGAAAATAAATAATGCTGATAAACAACAGTAGATACAGTATTTCATAAAACCAGCGCTTTGTTGCATACAAAAAATAATAGGCAAAAAACACCGTTGCGGGTACCGCACAAAGCAAAAAATGGCTCAGGCGAAACTCTGAATTAAGATAAAATGAAAGCGCCGTAGTCAGAAAAATGAAAAACAACAACTGAAATGTTTTACGGATCTGTACGTAACTTTTAAAGAAATTTTGTTGCAGTTTAAAAAAACAAAGCACCAATATCAAAATAACCGGCGCCAGCAAAAGGTAGTTATAAGAGTTTATACTGATATGATCCGGAAACTTTTTGCCTAAGGGCAGCCAGATATGCGTAAACCGGGGCAGCATATCGTTCAGGAAATAGATAACCGCCAGGAAAAAGAATACGGTTACATACCCCAGTATCGAAATAACCCACTCGCGCCAGTTAAACGGCCGGTACACAATAAGCGCCACCCAGATAGCTAAAAACAAATAAATAAACGGGAAATACACAAGCGAGCCCACCGCTACGATCATGCCCACATCATAAGTTGCCGATTTAACATCCTCACCCTTATAAAGGTTGAATAATTTATACAGCATCCATAGAAGCAGAAAATTACATATAAGCGGCGCACTTAATGTTAAAAAAGGCGTAAACAAACCAGCAAGCGTAACATACATTAACGCTGGTAAAAAAGTTGGTTTGCCCAATAAGTTATGGTGATTGATGAGCGAATTAAGCAATAATGCTTGCGCGAATACCAGCCCGCCCGCAATTATCACATTCAACAGTGGCGAAAAAGCGTATTCATATTTTACCGGGACCAGCAGCCGGGCAAATGGTTCAACAAAAATAAATTCAACCTTTTCGGGGACTTGTGCCATATAACCCACCCGGAGCACGAACAGCAAAATAGCCAGCCATAAAATATTAAGGGGATTATAGTTCCGGAAAAGATTGATCATATTATGCGGCCGTATTTGCGGTTGCAAAATTAGCAGAAAAACAGCTTACGTTGCAATGCTTTAAACTCTTGCGTATTGCTTTACCAGTTTATCAACTATAGCGGCTGTTTCGTCAGGAAAATCAACGATGATTTTTTTGCTGTCGTTTATCCAATTACTTAAATGGCCATTGAATTTTTCATTGATTTCGCTCACTACCGGAACGCCCAGCTTAGAGGCCGATAGCGCGTTGCACTGCTGCTCATATTGCCCCTTCATAGGTATCATCATGACCTTTTTCTGCAAAAACAACGCTTCAGCAGGGCCTTCAAAGCCACCGCCGGTAAGCAAGCCGGTACAGCTGGCCAAACTTTTATTGAAAGCCTCATTATTTACCGGGAAGATTTCTACATTACCGGATTGATAGGCTTGCTTTTGCCTTTTTGAAAACACCTGCCATTTAACTTCTTTTTGTGTACTCAGGTACTTCAGCAGGGTTTTATCATCATATGCCGGCAAATAAACGGTATAATGCCCCAGATCAGAAGTTTCCATCTGCCTGATCTCGCTGCGGATCACAGGCGTGTTGATAAAAGTATCATAGCGCTCAAAATGGAACCCCACATGATAAGTGGTAGGCGAATAATTTTTTAAAAGCCACTGCGCAAAAGGGTCCTTTTTTTCGGGCCTCGGCGTATTGGGCGATACAAATGAACACTGATGACTTAATGAAACCGATGGCACTCCTCTTAGCCTGCAGGCCCAGGCACTTACCGGTTCAAAATCGTTGATGATAAGATCATACTGTTTTAGCGGAAGGCTCCGTAAATCGCGCTGAAACTGGCGCAGGTTCATGATTTTCCAGGTGGCCCAGTTATCTACGCCACCATTAGTGCCAAATACAAAACTTACGCCATGAAACTTATATTTCAGGGGCTGAGATAACGAAACTTCCGCTTCGGTGCCGCTCACCAGCAGGTCAACCTCACCGTATTGTTGCAGCAGGGGTACAATTTCCCTTGCCCGGCTGATATGGCCGTTACCTGTTCCCTGTATACCAAACAGTATCTTCATTAAAATAATTTCTTTTCAAAAAGGATGATGATCGCGCGGTACAGGTGTAGCAGACATGCTGGTTTACCTCCGCCAATATTCAGGGGGTTAATTTAGTAAAGAAAAATGTTTTCGCCGTGTAATTTAATCGTGTTCGTGCTTAAAACGCTCCAACAGGTTTTTAACGTCAAGCATGGCGTTCAAATCTTCCGAATCGGTTTTATCTTCTTCATCCGCATCGGTATTGAAATCATCAGGCTTATATCTGAATACTTCCCACTTCCCGTCGTTATACTCCAATGCGCTCAGGCTTTCTACCCAATCGCCCGAGTTTAGATAAAGTACCGAACCGTTATTTTGGGTTGATGTAATTTCCCTGATCTCGGCGTGGTGAATGTGACCACAAATTACATAGCTGTATTCTTTATCCACAGCCAGATCAGCCGCGGTTTGTTCAAACTGGTTAATGAATTTTACCGCCTCCTTAAAACTGGCTTTTACCTTTTGCGAAAAGCTCATTTTTTGCCTGCCAATTGCCGTAAGGAACCAGTTCACAAAACTGTTGATCAAAATAAGCGTATCATAACCCACTGCACCCAGTTTGGCCAGCCACTTAGAGTGCTGCATGGTAACGTCAAAAACATCCCCATGAAAAATCCAGGCCTTTTTACCGTCGATATTAAGCACAAGTTTATCAAGCAGCTGAAAAGTACCCATGTTAAAATCGGTAAACTTCCGCAGCATTTCGTCATGGTTGCCGGTTAAATAATAAACCGGGATACCATCAGTAACAAACTTCAGGATACGGCGCACCACTTTCATGTGTGCTTCGGGCCAGTACGATTTACTAAATTGCCAAATATCAATAATATCGCCGTTCAGGATAAGGATTTTGGGCTTGATGCTTTTTAAATATTTAAGCAATTCTTTTGCGTGACAGCCGTAAGTACCAAGGTGCACATCAGATATTACTACAATATCAACTTCGCGTTTTGCCATTAAATTAAGGGGCTATTTTACAGGCCGGCATGATTTGGTTAGCCGGAAAAAACAATATTTTATTAATAAAGCAACGATTACTCGTCGTCCTCATCTTCGTTAACTGTCAATTCATATGGACTTGCGTAGAAGCAGCCGACAAGTATCAGCAACCCTATAACTACCAAATAAGCATACTCAAAATTCATTACAAAGATTTTTACAAATGTCTGAAATCTAACATTATCCTACTGTTAAGACTTCATTAAATGTAAAAGGTTACTTTGCTGTGCTAAATTTATTTTTTATCCTGTCGAGCTGTTTTAAGTGGTGCTGTAAATGGATGCGGATAAACTTAAACCATTGTTTGGCATTAAGCATGCCCAGGCGGGGATGTTTGTATTTATTGGCCGGAGAAGAGCCTGCAATAAGCGGCATGGTAGTGTCAACCCGCTTGCGGCATTTTATGATCAGGTTTTTGGCATCTTCCTTACTGATTTTGTTGGCAGCCATTTTATCACTAACCGTACTGGGAACTGTTGTTTTAACGGGCGGAAACTTACCCAGCAGCAGCAAGATCCTTCCCTCCCAGTTAATGCCTTTTTTGGTGGGTTCGCAATTGCCATGCGTACAACGTTCAAGCGCTATTGATGAACCAAGCGTAGCCTGCATAATGTGACTATACACCTCCGCAAACGACCAGCCGCCGTTTGGCGGAGTAACATCAAACAACTCATCAGGTATAATATCCAGTTGTTTGCGGTATTCATCAAGGGCTGCATCAATAGCTTTACGTTCTTTGGCAATACTCATAAAAGTAAAGTTAACTCTTTTAAATGAGCAATCTGCACGGTTACATCATCCGGCTTTTCGAGGTTAAAAGGGTTAAAATAAATGGCATCCATGCCAAAATTAAACGCGCCGCGGATATCGGCCTCTATGCTATCCCCTATCATCACGCTTTCGGTTTTTGAGGCCCCGGCCAGGTCAAGCGCATGCTGAAATATCGCTTTATCGGGTTTATTGACACCTATATCTTCAGAAATGATAATGTTTTGAAAATATTTTGCCAGATCGGTCCCGGCTATTTTTATCCGGGTTGAATCTTTAAACCCATTCGAGATCAGGTGCAGGGTATACTTCGATTGCAGGTATTGCAGGGTTTCGTGCGCGTGCGGAAACAGGTTGGTTTTAGTAGGACAAAGTTTTACGTACTCATCCTCAAAATCAAGCGGCATCAGGTCGGGCTGTAAGCCAAGATCAATAAATGTTGATTTGAAACGGGCCTCACGCAACTCATCTTTGGTGATCTCGCCAATATGGTATTGCGCCCAGAGGCGGTGATTATTGCGGGTATAAGTTTCGATGAAGAGCTCGGCAGACTCCAACCCTATCTCAGCAAGCTGATGGATAACATATAGCTCCTGCAAAGCTTCCTCAGCATTTTTATCAAAATCCCAAATGGTATGGTCAAGATCAAAGAAGATGTGTTTGTATTGTTTCATGTCGGATTTCGGATGTTCGATTTCGGATTTGCTTGATTTAAAAATCGAAAGTCCAAAATTAGAAAATCTTAATTGTTAAATCCGAAATCCCAATTCCGAAATTCGAAATCAAAATAAATCCGAAATCGGACTACGCTTTTTCTCCAAAGGCCAGATCCCCGGCATCGCCCAAACCAGGTACTATATAAGCTTTGCTGGTCATTTCGTCATCAACGGCGCAAACCCAGATTTTGGCTTTGGGCAGGTTCGCTTTCACATGCGCTACACCTTCGGTACTGGCAATTACGGCGGCAATGTGCAGTTCTTTTATAGAGTATTGGGCCATCAGCTCTTTACAAACAGCAACAACACTTTGTCCCGTAGCCAGCATGGTATCGCACAAAATAAAAATCTTATCATCAAGGTTTGGCGTAGCGATATGATCAACCTGGATCAAAAAGCTGCCATTGCGTTTCACTTTGCGGTAGGCCGTGATAAACGCCGATGACGACTGATCAAAGAACTGCAGAAAGCCTTGATAAAATGGCAGACCGGCCCGTAATATAATGCCCAGTACCGGCTCATCTGCAGGTACGTTAACGCTGGCTGTACCCAACGGGGTCTGAATTTCTTTGGTTTCGTAATGTAATGATTTGCTCAGCTCATAAGCCAGTATGGCGCCCAGCCGCTCCTGGTTTCGCCTGAAGCGTTCCTTATCCTGCTGGATGACGGCATCCCGCAATTCGGCCAGAAACTGGTTGGCAATGGTATCGGTTTTATTGAGGATGAAAATCATGTTTAAATTTAAAGGTTTTTCGGCAATAGCATCATTATTTGTTTATTAAATGTCATATCGGGTCGTCAGTAATAAACTTTATTTTGAATATATGTAGTCAACTACGTAGATTTGTACATAAATATTAAAGTCATGAATACTACACCGGTTATAAGCTCATTAAACAATACCTATTGCCAGCAGATCATTGATATCATTTTGCCAATTCAGCAAATAGAGTTTAACGTGCCCATTACACTTGAAGCCCAGCCCGACTTGTTGGATATTGAAACCAACTACCACCAAACCGGCGGCAATTTTTGGGGAGCTACCTACAACGAACAGCTTATTGGCACCATAGCTCTGATTGCTTTTGGCGATAATGCCGCGGCTATCCGCAAAATGTTTGTGCTTAAAGATTATCGCGGCAAGGAGCTGGGCATTGCACAGTTATTACTTGATAACCTTATTACTTATTGCAGGCAAAACAATATTACATCCATTTACTTAGGAACTGTTGAAGTGTTGAAAGCCGCTCATCGCTTTTATGAAAGGAATGGATTTACACGGCTTGCCAAGCATGATTTACCAGAATCATTCCCGCTTATGGCTGCGGATACTATTTTTTATGAGTTACATTTGAACAATTAACAACGGAATAATGAATGTTATTGACGAATCGGGGATTTTGGCAATTTCAACAAGGCTGCAGCGCCTGGCCGAGCAGTTGCGTAAAGAAGGCGTACTCATTTACAAAGCCAACAATATTGAATTTGAACCCAAATGGTTCCCGGTTATTTATACGTTGCATTTTAAGCCGATGCTGAGCGTGGTAGAAATTGCAGCCGAAATTGGTTACACTCATCCTTCAACAATAAGCCTGTTAAAAGAGTTGGAAAAAGAAAAACTTATTCGCTCAAAAAAAGACAAGGCCGACGAAAGGAAGCGCCTGATTATGTTAACGACAAAGGGACAGGAGCTTATAGAGCGCATGAAACCGGTTTGGGAAATTATAAAGGCAGCCGCCGCCGAAATTGCCGATACCCAGAACAACCTGATGAAGGCAATTACCGAAGCTGAAGAAAAATTAAAACAGCAAAGTTTTTTGGATAGGGCATTGCGTTTAAAGGCTGAGATGTGAGTTTACTAATATTGAGGCTAAAACGTCTGTCATTCTGAGCGAAAGCGAAGAATCCTCTTCACTATGCAGAGCCGTAATACGTGGTGAAGAAGATCCTTCGTTCTTAATAATGACACAATTAAAAAATGGGGTCATGCTGAGCCTGTCGAAGCATAGCGGGGTGGGCCTCTGCGCGCGTCCTTCGACAAGCTCAGGATGACAAGCTACCACACCTAATGTCATCGCACCTTTACAGATCCCGACTCTCTCTACCCATGACATAATTTGTTATGACTGATGTAATTTATTACCCCCGGCACAACAATGTTGACATACGGTTGTCATTACCATGTACTTATTTTGATTTACAAACCCTGTTTCTGGATTATTTGTATTTTTACATAACAACATGGATTTTCAATTAACATCTCAATATAAACCCACCGGCGATCAGCCCGAAGCTATACGGCAGTTGGTTGAAGGTATCAACAACCGTGACCCATATCAAACTCTTTTAGGGGTTACCGGGTCGGGCAAAACGTTTACTGTTGCCAATATTATAGCACAAACGCAAAAGCCCACACTCATTCTGAGCCACAATAAAACATTGGCGGCACAGCTATATGGTGAGTTTAAACAGTTTTTCCCCGAAAACGCGGTAAACTATTTTGTGTCATATTACGATTATTATCAACCTGAGGCGTTTATCCCTACCACAAACACCTACATAGAAAAAGACCTGCAGATAAATGAAGAGATAGAAAAACTTCGTTTACGCACTACCTCGTCTTTAATGTCGGGCAGGCGCGATGTTATCGTGGTGTCGTCCATATCATGTATCTATGGTATGGGTAACCCTGACGACTTTGCCGATTCGGTTTTCAAATTTGCTGTAGGTACCCGCATCAGCAGGAATGCTTTTTTGCACCGCTTGGTGGAGATTTTATACGCCCGTACCACTGCCGATTTTAAACGCGGAACATTCAGGGTAAAAGGTGACACCGTGGATATTTTTCCAGCTTATCTGGATTACGCGTATCGAATTTCATTTTTTGGCGATGACATTGAAGAGTTAAGTGCCTTTGACATCGGTACCGGCAAAACCATTGAAAAAATGACTCACATGGTGGTCTATCCGGCCAACCTATACGTGGCTCCCCGCGAGCGTTTCCTGCAATCCATCTGGGCAATACAGGAAGAACTTGAAACCCGCAAAAAGCAATTCATTGACGATGGCCGTTTCCTGGAAGCTAAACGTTTGGAAGAAAGGGTTAATTACGACCTGGAAATGATCCGTGAGCTGGGTTACTGCTCTGGCATCGAGAACTATTCCCGCTTTTTTGACGGACGCAAGCCTGGTGCAAGGCCATTCTGCTTGCTCGACTATTTCCCGGAAGATTACCTGATGGTAATTGACGAAAGTCACGTAACCGTTCCGCAGATCAGGGCCATGTATGGTGGTGACCGTTCGCGCAAGATCTCATTGGTTGACTATGGCTTCCGCTTACCGGCTGCCTTGGATAACCGTCCGCTTAATTTCCAGGAGTTTGAAAACCTGGCGCCACAAACTGTTTACGTAAGTGCTACCCCGGGCGATTTTGAGCTGGAAAAATCGGGCGGTGTTGTAGTTGAACAGGTTATTCGCCCTACCGGACTGCTTGATCCGGTCATCGATGTTCGCCCGGTAATTAACCAGGTAGATGACCTGCTTGACGAAGTAGATAAAACCATTAAAAAAGGCGATCGCGTGTTGGTAACTACGCTTACCAAACGTATGGCCGAAGAATTGGCCAAGTACATGGACAGGCTGGGCATTAAATGCCGTTATATCCACTCGGAGGTTAAAACCCTGCAGCGTGTGGAAATTTTACGGGGCCTGCGTCTTGGCGAATTTGATGTACTGATTGGTATCAACCTGCTTCGTGAAGGCCTCGATTTACCCGAAGTATCATTAGTGGCCATTTTAGATGCCGATAAAGAAGGCTTTTTAAGATCGGAACGCTCATTGATCCAAACCATCGGTCGCGCCGCCCGTAATGACCGTGGCCGGGTGATCATGTATGCCGATAAAATAACCGATTCGATGCAGATAACGATGGATGAAACCAATCGTCGCCGTGAAATTCAGATTGCCTACAACACATTACACGGCATTACACCGCTAACGGTTGGCAAAACCCGCGAGGAAATTATGGAGCAAACATCGGTGGTTGACTTTAAAGGCGGTGTACAACAGGCCTACGTAGAAACAGATACCATCACCCTTGCCGCCGACCCTATTGTTCAATACATGACCAAGTCCGATCTGAAAAAATCAATCGACAATACCAAAAAAGATATGCTTGCCGCCGCCAAAAACATGGATTTCCTTTTGGCAGCCAAGCTACGCGACGAAATGTTTGCATTGGAAAAAATGATGGAAGAGAAATTTTAGGCTTCAGGTTTCAGATGTGCAAATTTCAAATGTGTAAATGGGCAAATTTCAGATGGGCAAATGACAGATTAGAAAATTAAGTTTTTTTCATTTGCAAATCTTCACATTTGAAATCTGCAAATCGTCAAATCATCTTTTTCATTTGCACATCTGCACATTTGAAATTTGCACATTATCAACTCAAATCATAATAAAACATTTTTAACGTTATATACCTTATATTTGTAAGCTCAAAATTAACAGTATGATTCTTATTCGTTTCCTGATCATATCTATTTGTATATTATACATTGTACGCAGCCTGGCACGTTACCTGTTGCCATTCCTTTTTGAAAGTGTTGTAAATAAAGCGCAACAACAATATCAGCAACAGCAACGTAATTATAATGAAGGCCCAAAACCTGATGGCAAAATCAGGATTGATCATATTCCGCAGCCTAAAAAAGGCAGCGTGCCCGATAGCGAAGGTGAGTTTGTTGATTACGAAGAAGTAAAATAACCTAAATCAATAAACTATGGACACTAACCCGGTATTTAACAGGCGTCATAACCATAATAATACGCCCGCCTCGGTAACACTTATTATCACCAACTTTATAGTATTTGGCCTGTCCACCCAAATGTTTACTTCCTGTGCCGGCATTAACACTTTTTTTTGGGTGGTTTTAGCCGCTTTAGCTGTTTATAATTACTTCACCATACGTAAATACCGCGAAGATTATGACAAACCCCAGGTCATAGCCTACGTGGTGAGCCTTGTTGTAATGATAGGCTTATATTTTGTTTTGCGGTACGCACAACACTGCTAACAAATTCCTTAACAAAACTTATAATTCCTATTCTCATTGTAATTTCTATTTTTGAGGAATATAATATCCATTTCAAAAAATTTAAATGAATAACTGGTTTAAGCGTAACGGCATTCATTTTGCCATAGCTGCAATTTTCTTAGTGATCTGCTTTATATTTTTAACCCCGGCTTTTCAGGGAAAAACATTAGGCGGTAATGACGTTACAAGGGCACAATCAACCCAAAAAGAAATTAATGATTATAAGGCCAAAGACACCACCATATTGTGGACCAACCAGATTTATGGCGGTATGCCAACCTACCAGGTATGGGCTCCTTATAAAGCCAATTTAACTACATGGGTAGTTAGCGCCATAAACTATACTTTCCCAACCCCTGTTGGTACAGTGCTGTTATTCTTATTAGGTACATACTTTTTATTTATAGTATTAAAGGTGAATCCATGGCTTGCGGCGGCGGGTGCGGTAGCGTTCACCTTTTCATCGTATAATATTATTTTGCTGGTTGCCGGTCACGCAAACCAGGCCTTTGCTATTGCATTTTTCGGGCCGATACTTGCGGGCATTATCCTTACGCTTCGGGGCAAGCACCTGTTGGGTTTCGCAGTTACAGCTTTATTTCTTGCATTAGAGATCAGGGCCAACCACATACAAATGACTTATTATTTGATGCTGGCCCTATTAATTATGGTGGGTATTGAGCTTTACCATGCTATAAAAAACAAAACGCTGAACGATTTTCTAAAATCGGTAGGCTATATAGCTGCCGCGGTACTGCTTGCTGTTGCCGTAAATGCATCTATCTTATGGAGCACTGCCGATTATGGCAATGAAACCATTCGTGGTAAATCAAACCTTACCAGGCAAGCAGCAGAGCCCAACAACGGCTTGGCCCGCGATTACGCTTACGAATGGAGCCAGGGTGTCGGTGAATGTATCACCTTCCTGATCCCTAACGCTTATGGTGGCGGTGAACAAGGCTCTACTGATCCGGATTCGCATGTAATCAAAACGCTTGGTGCAAGTGGAGCCGATCCTAATCAAGTTGCCGGTATCTCTGCAAATTATTTGCCACTGTACTGGGGTAACAAACCATTTACTGCAGGTCCGTTTTATTTTGGCGCTGTAATTTGCTTACTGTTTGTATGGGGCTTAATGATAGTTAAAAACCGCATTAAATGGTGGTTATTGGGAGCTGTTGTATTGACTATGTTGCTGTCATTCGGCAGGAACTGGCCGTATCTATCCGACCTGTTCTTTAACTACTTCCCGCTTTATAATAAATTCCGCGCTGTTGAATCTATACTGGCGGTTGCAGGTTTCTGCTTCCCGATTCTTGCTGTGTTGGCGGTTAACGAAGCTATAGTGAATGAAGACAAGGCAAACTTGTTCAAAAAACTAAAAATCGCGTTTTATATAACCGGCGGCATTGTGCTGATTGTTGCGGCAGTACCATCCCTGTTATTATCTTTCAGCGTTAGCGAACAACAGGCTGGCGTTATAGCTCAAATTGGCCAGGCTTTGAAAACCGATAGCTCAGCGATAACCCGCGCGTTAATTGCCGACAGGGAATCAATGGCGCAGGCCGATGCTATCCGTTCGCTTATTTTCCTTGCCGTGGCTTTTGGTATTGCATGGGCTTTCCTTAAAAAGAAGATCAACCCAACAGTTGCCTCTCTTGCATTCTTAGCTTTGATCCTTGTTGATCTTTGGGGCATTGATAAACGCTATTTGAACCATGATAGCTTTGCGCCAAAACAGGATAACGAAACACCGCAGCCACGCGAGGTTGACCAGTTTATCATGAAAGATAAAGATCCTGATTTCAGGGTGTTTGACGTTACCCAATCAATCAAGGGCGATGGCCTAACACCATTCTTCTACAAATCATTAGGTGGCTATTCGGCTGCAAGGCTAAAACGCTGGGAAGAACTTATTGACAACCAGCTAAGCAAAAGCATTAACCAGGATGTGCTGGATATGATGAACGTTAAATACATCATCAATTCTGATCCTAAAACACAAAATGTAGGTATGCAGGTAAACCAAACAGCCTGCGGCCACGTATGGTTTGTTAAGAGTATTAAATATGCTGATAATGCCGACCAGGAAATGGTTGCCATCAGCAGCTTTACACCAAAAGACGAGGCCATTGTTGATAAACAATACAAAAGCGTTATCGACGAGAAAACTTTAGGTGCCGGAGCCGGTGAAGGTAAAATTGAACTTACCAGCTACTCGCCAGATCATATGGTTTACCAAAGCGGTTCTACTGCATCACAGATAGCAGTATTCTCTGAAGTATACTATAATAAAGGCTGGAAAATGTATATCGACGGCGTTGAAAAACCGTATTTCCGTGCCGATTACCTTTTACGTGCCGCTCAGATCCCGGTTGGTAACCACAAAATTGAGTTTATATTCCACCCGGCATCATATTACACCGGCGAGAATATCTCATTAGCAGGTTCAATCCTGCTGGTACTTGCCTTAGGTGGTGCCGCCTACACCGAAAACAAAAAGAAAACTCCGGCTGCAAAACCGGCTGATAAAAAAGTATAAGCATTAAGCTTAAGAAGAAAAAAGCGATGAGCAATGCTCATCGCTTTTTTTGTGGGATTTTATTGATGAATGTGTTTGACGGGTGGGAAATAATCATCCTTGCAGCTGCTGAAAAGATTGTACCTTTGAATAAACCTTATTACAAACAATGATACCATTAATACAGCAAAACAAATTTGATGAGCTCAAGTATGTTCTGCAAAATTCAGATAGCGGCTTAAAAATACACCAGGTCCTTTTGCAGGTTTTAAACGGCAACCATTTGGACGAAGCCGATTATGGCTTTGAGGCAAATATGTACCAGGAAGAATTTCTTGAAGGCATTAATTTGTATAAAGCATTAAACAAATCAGAAATCCCCAAAAAGCAGCTTCAGGAATATAAAATCGCGTTGACATTCCTGGTATTTAAAATGGGAGGATTTATCAAACTTTTAGCTGATACAACTATGCAAAAAGGAGTATATCTTTCCCAGGCAAAGGGTGTATATAAAGTTGACGCATCTTTAAGAAGCGAGCTACAAGCGTTTATTGACTTACTCAAAGAAACGGATGATGTGCAGGCAATTGCAAATGCCTCTGCCGCAAAAGCGCAAATCAGTTTATCCATAGGCGACCTGCTTAAAAAGCATGAAATTGGGCAAGACATGCTACAATTTGCCGCTGGATATGAAAATGCGGGATTAAAAGATCAGGCGGCCCGTATTTACCAAAATATACTATCGGATTTTGAATGCGAATCTGTACAATTATCCAGCAATTTAATCCCCGAAATCACCCACGTTGATACACGTACCGATGAAGAAATAGAAATTTTTGAAACGGCTAAAAACCGCTTTGAAACAATTACCGGCATCAGTCTGCCCCAAATAAAGCGGGTTAGACCGGGCACCGATGCTAACGCTCAAAAATTAGTTGAGAAGATAGATGAGCACGAAATACAGTTAAAAGAGCAAGAAGAAGAAAATCAACCTACTAATCTCTGGAGCAGGTTTAAAAGATTTTTCAATTAATAATTTGAAGAGTCAATCCTTATAAATAATTGTCAAGCTTTGGCGCAAGTATTGAGCAGAGAAGTGTGCGATGGATGACTTGTGCTTACACAGGGCTTTCCGATACTCAGGCACAAGTGAGCCCTGCTCAATCAACCACACAACACTTGCGCCAGAGAAGGGCTCTATCGCAATGACATTTTTTATTTAAGTTCCTCAATCATTCGTCCTCCTGTTCTTTAACCAGTACCATCCTAAATTAAAGGCGATAACAAAATGGTTAAAAACAGTGGGAATTAAGCCATAATTCCGTTTCATGATGTCAAAACGTTCCGTCAGGCTTTGCCGATGCTTTTTCTTCGACATGCCCCCTACCAGGTATTTAGCTACGTAGCGGTTAACGTTGACAATCTTTTTGGCCTTTTTTGCGGCACGGATTATCCAGTCGATATCCGAACTTAATTGATAACGACGGTCGTAAGGTTCGGCCAGTGAATGCCTGATATAAATAGCCTGGTGACTAATGTTCATGCCATATTTAAAACCACGCCAGGTAAACTTAGCGGGGGCTTTATGCCGACGCTGGCCTAAACTATTTCCATCATCGTCAATCATTTCGGTTTCGCCATAGTAAATATCGGCATCATCTGCCGAAGCAAAAACCGCGGCTACAGTTTCAAGATCATAAAACTCATCTCCCGAGTTCATGAAGATCACGTAATCGCCGGTAGCCAAAGCAAGGCCTTTGTTCATGGCATCATAAATACCCTCATCCTTTTCGCTGACGAGCTTTGCTATTTGGCTTTTGTATTGATCAATTACCTGTAAAGTGCCATCGTTGGATAAACCGTCGACAATAACATATTCTATATTAGTATAAGTTTGATCAACTACCGACCGGATAGTACGCTCAATATCCCTAACGTTGTTATAAACAATGGTGATAACGCTTAACCGGGGATTAAACATCGCAACCTCCATTATTCAATAATTGTTGATAAACTTCGACATGCTTTTTGGCGATCACTTCTTCCGAAAAGTTATCCATAATGGTTTGCCGGGCTTGCTGGTTCAGCTTGTCCTTGTCAGGATGTTTAATAATCCACTCCATCCCATCGGTAAAACTTTCTGACGAGCGATAGGTAGCTAAGTAACCGCTGTATTGATGCTGCACCATGTCGGGGATGCCACCGGTAGTAAAAGCAATTACCGGGGTACCACAGCTCAAGCTTTCCATTACAGTGTAAGGTAAATTATCCTCAAGCGAAGGAATCAAAAAGGCATCGGCCGCGGCATAATGCAAGGCCAGTTTTTCATCGTTATTGATGGTACCTAAAAAACTGGTTTTAAAAGGAAAATCAGGCAGATTTTCTGTACCGCGGTTTCCAAACACCACCAATTCTACCTGATCTGTATCTGCACCTAAACGTTGCCTAAGCAGCTCCATACTTTCCAACAGGTATTGGGTACCTTTATGCAGATCCTTGCGCGATGGCATAAATCCGCTTAAAAAAATGAATTTATCAGTCGGTAACCCGGCTTGCAGTTTCGCCTGCTTTTTATCAATCGGCTTAAACACATCCGTTTCCAGCGTATTAGGAATATTACTAATAGCTCTCCCTTGCATTAAACTGCTTTTATTTACAGAGGCTTGCATCCATAAACTTGGTGCTATAATGTTAAAGCCGAGTTGCCGGTAAGCCTCACTTTTTTGTTGCCAGATGCGGCGTGAAATATCATTATCACCGGCATTGATCAGCAGCGGACAATTGCCGCATTGTTGCTGATAATGATCGCAGGTATAGCGCACATGGCATCCGCCGGTAAAGGCATTGCTGTCATGAAAAGTCCACACTACAGGCTTTCCCAGCTTTTTGATTTCGGCTAAATGTTTAGGATCTAAAAAGCCATGATTGATCCAGTGCAGATGAATAACATCAGCATTTTTAACATCAGGATGTTTAATTACCGAACGGCCAAACCAGGTAAAAGAAAATGGCGTACGGCTATCGGGTTTTAGAAAGCGTTTAGCCAGTATCCGCTCCAGAATAATAGTGGCGGCGGTGTATGATTTTTGGATAATACTACGGTTAAAAGTCTTGATATCAGGATTATTTCCAAATTTATAATGTACTATAATTTTAGAATCGATATTTTGGCTTAGTAATGCCCGGTTAAGGCGCATGCAGGCCCTGCCCGCGCCGCCATTACCGTCATACGTATTGAGGTGCACCACTTTTAACATGGCTCAAAAATACATTTATTCATAACACTTAAACCACATGAAGAAACTATACATCGTATTGTTTTCGGCAGTATTGTGTCAAACAAATCTTAAAGCACAAACCGCCGGAAACTATTTCACATCCAACCCAACCCTTACACCCGATGGCAAGACCGTAATTTTCACTTATGAGGGCGACCTATGGAAAGCCGATATTAACAGCCCCGCTGCAACAAGGTTAACCGCCATGCAGGGCGATGAAAGCAATCCCCGTGTATCGCCCGACGGGCAATGGCTGGCCTTTTCGTCAAACCAGTTTGGCAACACCGACGTATATGTAATGCCCCTTGCCGGTGGCGACATTAAACAGATCACTTTTAATGATGCGGCCGACAATGTAGATTCATGGACCTGGGATTCTAAATCTATCTATTTCAACTCTACCCGTTATAATGGCTTTAGCGAGTACAAGGTAGCTGCTACCGGCGGCACACCGGTGCGCTTGTTTGGCCATTACTTCAATACCATACACGGGGTAGTTGAGCATCCGCAAACCGGCGAACTGTTTTTCAGCAATACCTGGGAAAGTATCTATTTTCCAACCCGCAAACATTATAAAGGTGCTTATAACCCCGATATCCAATCGTACAATCCAAAAACCAAAGCTTATAAAAAATATACCGACTGGCAGGGTAAGGATTTCTGGACTACTATCGATCAGAAAGGAAATATCTATTTTGTATCCGACGAGGGTAACGAAGAATATAACCTGTACACGTTTATCGATGGTAAAAAAACTGCTTTAACCCAGTTCCCTACATCTATTAAACGTCCACAGGTAAGTGCCGATGGCAGCAAGGTTGTTTTTGAAAAAGATTACCAGATTTTTGTTTACGATGTCGCTTCAAAACAAACACAAAAGCTAAGCTTTAACCTGTTCCGTAACAACGTATTGCCTAAAGACCAATCATTTGAAACAGGCGGCAAAATTGGAGCGGCGGATTTATCGCCTGACGGTAAAAAACTTGCTTTTGTATCACGCGGCGAATTATTTGTGAGCGACGCTGAAGGCAAATTCATAAAAAAACTGGAGCGTAACACCAGCGAACGTGTTACCGAAGTTGAATGGCTAAGCGACAATAAAACCTTAATTTTTGGTCAAACGCTGGGTGGCTTTCCAAACTGGTACACCATAGCTGCCGACGGTACGGGTGACGAAAAACAGCTTACTACCGATAAAGGCAGCAACCGTATGCTCAGCATGAATAAGGACAGATCAAAAGCTATTTATTTGAGCGGCCGAAACGAGCTGAAGCTTTTAGACACAAAAACACTTACATCAAAAACTATTGTTACCGATGAGTTTTGGGGTTTTGAAAATCTCGCGCCGAGGTTTTCGCCCAATGGCGAGTATGTGGTTTATAACGCATACCGCAATTTTGAAATGGATGTTTTTGTTTACGAGATAAAAACCGGGAAGATCACCAACCTTACCAACAGCGGTGTTACTGAGGCGGCACCGTTTTGGTCGCCGGATGGTAAGTATATTTATTTTACTTCATCGCGTACGCAGCCGGAATATCCTTACGGCTCAAAAGATTCCCATATCTACCGGATGCCTTTGCAAAAGTATGACGATCCGTTCAAGATGGATAAGTTCACAGCCTTGTTTAAAGAGGAGAAAAAAGACGACGATAAAAGTAAATCGAAGGATAAAGACAAAAAATCGTCTAACAAAAAGAAACCTTTATCTGAGCAGCCTACCCCAAAAGCACCGGATGATATTACCATAGATACCGAAGAGCCTATGAAACGCCTGGAACGCATCAGTCCGGAATTTGGACAGGCACAGGGTTCGTATGTGATTCAAAAAGGCGATAAGACGATGGTGTACTACGCATCCAACCACAGCGAAGGCAAAGCTGCACTTTACCGTACTACCCTCGAAAACTTCGAGCAACCTAAAACCGAAAAAGTTGGCGGCGGCGACTTTGGCAGTTTTGACATTTTTGGTAACAGCGATAAATACTTTTTACTGGCCGGAGGTAATATTTATACATTAAATATTGATGCCAATAAAGTAGATAAGGTAGAGATCAACTACGCCTTCACCCGCAACATGGCCGGCGAATTTGCGCAGATGTTTGATGAAACCTGGGCAGGTTTAGATGAAAACTATTATGACGGCAATTTCCATGGAGCCGACTGGAAAAAGGTGCATGACACCTATAAAGCTTTTGTACCTTACATCAATAACCGCTCAGATCTGCGCCTGTTATTGAATGATATGCTTGGCGAACTCAACTCATCGCACCAGGGCTTTTATTCCAATGGCAGTGAGGAAAAGAA
The DNA here is from genome assembly GCF_003351025.1 of Mucilaginibacter endophyticus. Taxonomy (GTDB): domain Bacteria; phylum Bacteroidota; class Bacteroidia; order Sphingobacteriales; family Sphingobacteriaceae; genus Mucilaginibacter; species Mucilaginibacter endophyticus. Next base: position 133,216 of record NZ_QPCG01000012.1, read on the forward strand.
AACACTCTCCTACCGCACTATGGAAACCGGGATCATTTTTGACAATGATTCGCCATACAAAGTTAGCAGTATAGCCACCCGCAGTAATGCCGATAAAGCAGGTGTTGACGTAAAGCCAGGCGATATATTAAAAGCAGTTAATGGTGTTATCGTTGACGAAAAACAAGACCGTAACTATTACTTCAGCAAGCCATCGCTCGATAAAGAAATTGAACTGACCTTTAACCGCGCCGGTAAAGAAATTAAGGTGAAGCTACACCCCGAATCAACCGGTGATCTGTCGGGTAACCTTTACGACGACTGGATCAAGACCAACGCCAAAACTGTAGCCGAAAAAAGCAAAAACCGCATAGCTTACTCCTACATGAAAAACATGGGTGATGGTGCATTGGAAGATTTCCTGGAAGATATGGTTGATGATGCTTATAACAAAGACGCCCTCATCCTTGACCTGAGGTATAATACCGGCGGTAACGTGCATGATAATGTGTTGAAATTTCTGTCGCAAAAACCATATTTGCAATGGGCGTATCGTGATGGTAAAAAAGCACAGCAATCAAATTTTGCTCCGGCAGCAAAACCAATTATCCTGCTTATGAATGAGCAAACCCTGAGCGACGGCGAAATGACCTCGCAAGGCTTTAAACAATTGGGCTTAGGTAAGATCATTGGCACAGAGACCTATCGCTGGATCATTTTCACCAGCGGCAAAGGCCTGGTTGATGGCTCTTTTTATCGTATCCCGGCCTGGGGATGCTATACCCTTGATGGTAAAGACATTGAAAAAAACGGTGTATCACCAGATATCTATGTAAAAACAGATTTTGCCGACAGGCTTGAAAATAAAGATCCGCAATTGGACAGGGCTATTGAGGAGATATTGAAGCAGTTGCCGCCCCCTACCCCCCTAAAGGGGGAAAAATAGTGCAGAACTGTTTTGATTGTATATACTAATATCTAAATAAAGCCCTCATGCTCCCCCTTTAGGGGGCCGGGGGGCTTTATTTAGAACATATCCAAATAACATTTGTATAAAGCACTAACCGCTTTCAAATGTTATTTTTTGTAAATTCGCCGCTCTAAGGCCAGTTAATGGGCTTAACGTCAATTTCTTTTACTTTTCACCTAAAAATCAAATACAAATGGCTTTTGATTTAGATATGATCAAAAAGGTTTACGACCGCTACAGCACCCGCGTTGAGGCTGCCCGTAAAGCGACCGGTAAACCCCTAACTTTAACCGAAAAGATTTTATATGCCCACCTTAGCGAAGGCGATGCTCAAAAAGCATTCGGTCGTGGAGTGGACTATGTTGATTTTGCACCAGACCGTGTAGCTATGCAGGATGCTACGGCGCAAATGGCCCTTTTGCAGTTTATGCAAGCTGGTCGCCCGCAGGTTGCCGTTCCGTCTACCGTACATTGCGATCACCTTATACAAGCTAAAATTGGCGCTGTTGAAGATTTAAGCACTGCTGTTGACGTTAACCGTGAAGTTTATGACTTCCTGGCTTCAGTATCTGATAAATATGGTATCGGTTTCTGGAAAGCCGGTGCAGGTATCATTCACCAGGTAGTGTTAGAAAACTACGCTTTCCCTGGTGGTATGATGATCGGTACCGACTCACATACACCTAATGCAGGTGGTTTAGGTATGATTGCTATTGGTGTTGGTGGCGCTGATGCCTGCGACGTAATGGCTGGCTTACCTTGGGAGCTTAAATTCCCTAAATTGATCGGTGTTAAATTAACCGGTAAACTTTCTGGCTGGACTTCAGCAAAAGACGTGATCTTACGTGTTGCTGGTATCCTTACAGTAAAAGGTGGTACCGGTGCCATTGTTGAATACTTTGGTGAAGGCGCGCGTTCAATGTCTGCAACCGGTAAAGGTACTATCTGTAACATGGGTGCCGAAATCGGTGCTACTACCTCTATCTTTGGTTACGACGAAAAAGCTGCTGCTTACTTAAAAGGCACTAAACGTGCTGATATCGCTGAGTTAGCTGACGCTATCGCTGAACACTTAACCGGCGACGAAGAGGTTTACGCTAACCCTGAGCAATATTTCGACCAGGTTATTGAAATTAACCTGAGCGAGCTTGAACCACATGTAAACGGTCCGTTCACTCCGGATTTGGCATGGCCTATCTCTAAATTTGCTACTGCTGTTAAAGAAAACGGCTGGCCTACCAAATTAGAGGTTGGTTTGATTGGTTCATGTACCAACTCATCATACGAAGACATCACCCGTTCAGCTTCTATCGCTAAACAGGCTATCGATAAAAAATTAAAAACTCAGGCCGAGTTTACCATCACTCCAGGCTCTGAGCAAGTACGTTACACTGTTGACCGTGACGGTTACCTTGATACATTTGCTCAAATGGGCGGTGTGGTATTGGCTAACGCCTGCGGACCATGTATCGGCCAGTGGGCTCGTCATACTGATGATCCTACTCGTAAAAACTCCATCATCACTTCGTTTAACCGTAACTTCGCTAAACGTCAGGATGGCAACCCTAATACACATGCTTTCGTAGCTTCACCAGAAATTGTTACCGCTTTTGCTATCGCAGGTGATTTAACTTTCAACCCGCTTACCGATACGTTAACTAACGAAGCTGGCGAACAGGTTAAATTTGACGAGCCTCAGGGTATCGAATTACCGGTAAAAGGTTTCGCGGTTGAAGATGCAGGCTACCAGGCACCAGCCGAAGATGGCAGCAAAGTTGAAGTTATTGTTTCTCCAACTTCATCACGTTTACAATTGCTTGAGCCATTCAAAGCTTGGGAAGGTACCGACATTACAGGCTTGAAACTGTTGATCAAAGCTAAAGGTAAATGTACTACCGACCACATTTCAATGGCTGGTCCATGGTTGAAATTCCGTGGTCACCTGGATAACATTTCAAACAATATGTTGATTGGTGCTATCAACTACTTTAACCTTACTGCCGATAGCGTTAAAAACGAATTAACCGGCGAGTACGGTCCTGTTCCGGCTACTCAGCGTGCTTACAAAGCAGCAGGTATCGGTTCGATAGTAGTAGGCGACGAAAACTATGGCGAAGGTTCATCACGTGAGCACGCTGCTATGGAACCACGTCACCTTGGTGTGCGTGCCATATTGGTGAAATCATTTGCCCGTATCCATGAAACCAACCTTAAAAAACAAGGTATGCTTGGTATCACTTTCGCTGATAACAACGATTATGATAAGATCCAGGAAGATGACACAATCGATATCACCGGCTTAACTACATTTGCCCCAGGCAAACAGTTAACTGTTGTATTACACCACAAAGATGGTTCAACCGAATCATTCCCTGTAAACCACACTTACAATGCTCAGCAAATTGAGTGGTTTAAAGCAGGCGGTGCATTAAACATCATCCGTAAACAAATGGCATCTTAATTTCGGATATCGGAATTCTGATTTCGGATTCAATATTTGAAGCCTTCCCTATTGGGGAGGCTTTTTTTGTTGGATAAAAATCGTTCGTGAGGACACGAACGATGGGGATGAAAGATAATATTTCCCGTTGGCCGTGTCCCCACGGCCAACTATATGTAATAAAAAAAGCGCCCGTGGGGACACGGACGCTGGGAAAAATATGGTTGTTGATCTATGAACTATGATCCATGAACTAAATAATCCCTGAACCAAAAAATTAGAATTTATACCTAACAAACGCTTCCATCGCCTCGTATTCGGCAAGGCCAAGACGATCGTAGCGTTGGGCAGTGTCGCGGGTACGGTCTTCTGCCCTTACCCAGAACTCCCTTGCATCATCACCAGGGAATACCGGAGTATCTTTCTGCGACTGGTGTTTGAAGATAGCGTTACGTTTGCGGATCACCTCTTGTGGAGATAATGGTACGGCCATCTCTATCTCGTAGGTTTCAAACTCGTGCCATGCACCACGATACATCCATAACCAGCAGTCTTCAACCCAGGCTTCTTTACCTTTCAGTCTGTCCAATGCAGCCAGGATGATCTTGAAGCACACGAGGTGGGTACCGTTAGGATCCGCAAAATCACCTGCCGCGAAAATCTGTTGTGGTTTTATTTTTTGAAGCAGTTCAATAGTTAGTTGAATATCTTCCTCGCCGACTGAGTTCTTTTTGGTTTTACCTGTTTCATAGAATGGTAGAGCCATGAAGTGGATATGATCGTCCTGCAAACCTGCATACCTTGCACCTGAAATCGCTTCTGTTTTCCGGATGAAACCTTTTACATTCCTGATTTCTTGCGTATCAATTTCGTTAGGCTGTTTTGTTGGAAAGAAGGCACGCATATCTTCATATGATTTTTGAAGATGAGTGGTGTCTTCGCCAATGCTGTTGGTGAAGTCGATGGCAAATTCCATATACCTCAACACATCATCATCCCATACCGCGGTATTGCCCGAAGTTTGGTAAGCTACGTGCACATCATGACCTTGGTCTACCAAACGAATAAACGTACCACCCATTGAAATCACGTCATCATCCGGGTGCGGTGAGAAAATGATTGAACGTTTTTTGGCTGGCAATGCCCTTTCCGGTCTTTGCGAATCATCAGCATCCGGTTTGCCGCCCGGCCAGCCGGTGATGGTATGCTGGATCTGGTTAAAAATATCAATGTTGATATTGTATACCGGGCCTTGCTCTACCGCGAGCTGAGCCATACCGTGGTTATTGTAATCTTCTTCGGTTAGTTTCAATACCGGTTTGTTAACCTCATTCGCTAACCAAATTACAGCTTTCTTTTTCAGTGTATTTTCCCATACACAATCTTTTACCAACCATGGGGTATCAAACCTGGTCAGTTCTGAGGCAGCATCCGCGTCCAGTACAAACTCTACATGCTGTGACAGTTGCAAGTAGGTTGCAGGTACTTCGCCTGAAATTTCACCCTCTACCGCTTTCTTGATGATCGGAGCTTTCTTTTTGTTCCAGGCCATCAGGATGATTTCCCTTGCCTTGAAGATGGTACCAATACCCATCGTGATGGCCTTAGTTGGCACATCAGCTTTACCACCGAAATCGCGGGCAGCATCACGCCTGGTCAGGTCGTCAAGAGTTACCATCCTGGTACCTGAATTAGGTGCCGAACCCGGCTCGTTGAAACCGATGTGACCAGTACGACCGATACCCAGGATCTGAAGATCTAACCCGCCCAGTTCTTCAATCTGTTTTTCATAGGCTAAACAAAATGCTACAACTTCGTCTTTATCCAGTGTACCGTCTGGAATGTGAATATTCTCCTTTTCAATATCAATATGGCTGAACAGGTTTTCGTACATGAATGTCACATAGCTTTGGGCTGCTGTTGGTTTCATCGGGTAGTACTCATCCAGGTTGAAAGTGATCACATTTTTAAAGCTTAAGCCTGCTTCTTTGTGCTGCCTCACCAGTTCGGCATACACGCCGATAGGAGTTACACCGGTGGCAAGTCCCAATACCGCTTTTTCGCCTTTGGCTTGTTTTGAGCGGATCAGATCCGCTATCCGGTTCGCTACCGCCACTGAGGCTTCTTGCTGGTTGTTGTACACGCTCACAGGTAACTTCTCGTAACGCGTCTCTTCCAATAAATTTAATCGTGCCATAATTTGTTCAGAACCTATATGTTATATGTTAAAGTTTAAAAAAGTCACTATACAAAAAACCCCCGCCATGGGCGAGGATTTTTATCAAACCAATTAACAAAAATGTTTATCCTCACCGACATGAGGGTAAAGTAAAGTGCGTATAATAATATGCTGTGCATTATCAATACAAACTTAGTAAAACAAAATTTGAATTAAAAGAACTTTTTAAATTTTTTTAATAAGTAATTTATCCGGAAAAGTATGATTTGGCAGACAGTTTGGTTAAAATTTGCATTGTGACAGATTTCATCTCTTATCATCAGAAATTGTCATTTCGATTGAGCAAGCGAGGGCATAAACATGGGGCGAAAGAGAAATCTTATACGCCATGAAAATCCAGCCCAATTAGTTCGCCTACATATGGTATAAGATTTCTCCTCGTTCCTCGTTCGAAATGACAATTATTAAATAGAAACCTCTCCAAAAAGGCAAAAGAGTTCCTGATGGGCAGGAATACTCTTTTTGCTAACCAATTATAAAACATAAATCATGAGAGGAGAAGAGATGCAGGGGTGGAGTCGAACCATCCGTTTGCTGCCGGCCAGCACCTGCCATTTAGTTTAAAAATGAACCCCATTTGCAAACTAATCTGTTGCAAATATATAAATATTCTATTAAATCTATATACTTAGTAGAATTTATTCACAAAACGTTCATCTTTTATAAAAACCTCTTAGTTATCAGGCTCTTTAATTTTTTACTATTAACGCTGGTCTGACTTATTGGAGCAAATCTTTTCGAAAGGAACAGGGTATTCTTCACCTAATGATTTTTCATATTCGGCGCCAAACTCCTCGTAAATTTTCCGGGCATGCTCAATACCTTTAGTACGGCGCAAAGCTTTGAGTTTAAACTTAATGCCGATATCGTTAAATGGATCGATACTTAACACAACGCGCGAAATCTCTAATGCTTTCTTATAATCCTGGCCATCGTAAACCTTTTTTATCACCGGCAAAATAACAGGCATCAGCGCTTCCTCATAATCCTGTTTAAAATCATCAAGCCATATTTCCGGGATATGCTGTAGCAGCCCGCCGCGGGAAACCAAATCAAAATGATTAAACACTGCCGGTTCGGCATTGATGGTTTGCTTAAGTGAATCTCTTACCACAAAATAATCGCAGTAAAAGCCTTCGGTAATAATAAAGCTATACGTATCATTCAAAAAGGCAAGTTCCAGCCCTTCAATATCCGAAAGAATATTGCGCAGGTGATTGATGGTTACACCACGGATATTTTTGGTTTTAACCACATCTTTATCGGGCCAAAGTGTAGTGGAAATCTTTTTAGAAATCACGCCATTTTTTTCGCGGCTGTTTAACAGAATGAGGATAAACAACTGCTTGATCTTAGGGCTAAACAGGTAGGTAATATCCCGCTTATTTTTATCAAATACAGTAAACTCGCCTAACAGGTAAACCGCGTTAGCTTTATTATCTGCAACTGCTTCACCAACTTCTTCAACACTAATTTCTTCCGGAGCAACAGGAGCTGCTTCATCATCGGCCTTCTTTCTCCTTAGGAAAAACGCCACAACACCACCCAGTAAAATCAATGCGGATGCGCCACCCAATACCCTGTATAAAGTAAAAGATTTGCTTTTAGGCTGATGTGCGGCTGCAAACTCGGCCTGGCTTACAGGCGGCGCCGTAAGCGCAAATATTTTTATGGTTGACCGGGATGGAGTTTCAAACTCCTGGGTTGTACAATAAAACACATCCTGTTTGGCGTTATAAAACAGGTTATGATCTGTTTCAATACGTTCAGATACAACCGGGATAGTGCCACTCACCACCTGGTATGAACCATCTTTTATTGAAAATTTATACAGGCGCAAACTTGTTTTAGGCCGCTCGTGCGGATAGCACAGCACGTAAAGAAACTGCTTATCTTTTGAAACGATGAGGTTATTAGCCGGCACAAATGCTTCCTCATCGGGCTTTATCTCCCATAACTTTTTAATGGTATGATTGGCAAGATTTACCCTGTACAGGTCATAATAATGCATCCCCCCTACTACCTGGTTGCCTGATTGGTTGCCGTACCCACCGAAGATATATACATCATTGTTTTGATCGGCAGTACTGGCCGCCGAGAAAAAACGGGGATTAATTACATCGCCGGTAAAGCTTTGTTTTTGCCAGTTATCGGTTACCTTATCGTATTCGAAAAAGTTATTATAGTATTTGAAAGACCCATAGCCACCAAACAGGTAAAAGTTATTGAAATCTTTATCATAAAAAATGTTGTGGTGGTGCCTTTGTTCCATTATGGTAGATTTACCATAGTAATCCCAGTTAAGGCTATCAAGGTTGAAGGATGCAATACTCGGCGCCGGTTGCGAAGCACGGAGTACTTCATACAGATAACATTTATCCTCCTTAGGGTTTATGATACTCTTGCCCAAATGCAACGGTACTTCCAGCCTATTTTTAAACGGTTTAGACCAAACCGCATCGCGTTCAACATCATAAAACATGAGCGAATCACTTTTGAAAATAAAGAACTGCTCATTTTTTTCATTAAAGTTGATACCGGCCACCTCATTAAAAGTGTGTACAAACTTTTGCTTCCAATAATAGGATTCGTTGATAAGCCAGGCGGGGTTATCCACATAGCCCAAATTGTCGCCATCGCTGTTAAAAACATCATTCCCGGCCCATTCATTAAGCGGAAAAGTATAGGTTTTATCATCGTTACTGACAACAAGGTTTTTAATGGCCATATTGGGTACATCCGAATAATGCTCGTTTTTGCCAAAAGTGATCTTAGCCTTTATTTTACCGGTAAAACCCAGTTCATTGGCTCGGTACCATTTCCCGTTTACCGAGATTCCTACCTTATCGCCTTTCAAATCAAGATCAACAATAACCTTAAACCATTTACGCCTTTTCAGCAGGGCATTGGCAAGCGGAATGTTGAGCTTATTACTCCGGCTGTCAATATTAAAATTAAGGAACGAGCCCTGATCGTAAATAGCACTCAAACTATACGAGTTGCCCTTATCATCGGTTAAATTTAAAATATAGCCAAGATGCTGGTTATCCCACAATGAAAGGTCAAACCCGATAACCAGGCGATCATGAAAAGTGGGCAAATCTTCTTTAAAAACCTGGTACGAGGTGCGTTTGCTCATCAGGCTATCGTTTGAACCAAATTGTAAACCCTGCCCCATGCCTTTCATCGCGGGCAGCAGCAAAACAAAAAGCAATACAAGCTTATATGCCCCTTGGGAAAGCATTAAAACCTTACTTTTTTTTATCATTTACAATACATGTTTAAACTCGCTGATCGGGCAGCGCTGTAGGTTAGAATAATGTGCTAAAATATAGATTTTTTGGGTATCGGGCGAGGTAGATTTTCATCATTTCGGCTATGACTTATTGTACCGGCATTAATTTTATCAGTTTCCGAAACTCTTTTTTATCAAGCGTAAAAAACTTTTTACATAACCACACTAAACCCGCTTTAAATACACTCAAAGGCACTTTATTAGCTACAAACCTACTTATCAGCCACTTACAGTAATAAAAATAATACATTACTTACGGGTGTAAGCGTAGTCATACTAAAACATTTTGCCCAAAGGCGATATTCTTACTTGCAAAATGAGCAGGTATTAGCCGCTACAGGTATAATTTTAAAACTATGCCATTGAAAGTAAAACATATCATAACGTTCTTTTTTTTGCTCGCAGTTGGTTCGCAACTCCGTGCACAGGATAGCACGCTGGTTGGGCAATCACTTAAATGGGACCTGGCTAAGTGTATCGACTATGCCAAAAAGAACAACATCCAGATCAATTCATTGCGCCTGTCGCAGCAAACCAGTCAGCAGGAATATTTACTGGCCAAAGCCGCCCGCCTGCCCGATCTTTCGGCTACGGGGTCACAAACCTTTGCGCACGGTAATAATTTCAGTAATGGCGATAACGGCAGGCACTCGGGATATAATGTTTCCGGGTCGTATGGGTTAAGCTCCAATGTAACGCTGTACAACGGCAGTTATATCAACAACAACATTTCTCAAAAAAACCTGCAGGTACAATCGGCTAACCTCAGTATCCTGCAACAGGAAAATGATATTGTACTGCAGATAACCCAGGCTTATCTTACCGTACTGTTGGATAAGGAATCCGTTATTTATAATACCGATCTGCTTAGTACCACTCAGGCGCAGGTTAAATTACAACAACAACGGTACAACGTAGGTAGCGTAGCCCGTAAGGACCTCATTCAGCTGCAGGCCCAACAAGCTACTGATCAATACACATTGGTTAATTCACAAAACGCCGTCCGTAACGATCTGCTTACCCTGAAACAATTACTGGTACTGCCAACCGACCTCAGTTTCGACATTATGAAGCCTGACACGGTGATGGCCCCGATAGATAGCGTTTCATCCTTCCCGGAAGCGGAACAAACAGCTCTGCAAAATCGCCCCGAGGTTAAAAATGGTGAGTTAGGCGTTAAGATTGCGCAGTTTGATGTAGATAAAGCCAAAGCCGGTTATAAACCTACACTTACTGCCGGCGCTTCGCTTAATACGGGTTACGCCAATGGCCAGGGTGTTTCATTCGGCAACCAGATCAATAATAACTTTTATCAGCAACTCGGGGTCAACCTGTCTATACCCATATTCACCAAACGCGTAGTAAAAACGCAGGTCGAAGAAGCGAAGATCAACGTCAAGCAATCGCAGCTTGATCTCAAAAACACCAAGATCACGCTTTCGCAAACCGTTGAACGCGCTTACATCAACGTACAAAACGCGCGCAGCCAGTTTAGTGCCGCCGCCGAAGAATATAAATTCAGTAAAGAAAGCTACCGCATAGCCAGCGAACAACTTAAAGTTGGCGTAGCTAATACGGTAGATTTTTTATTGCAGAAAAACCTGTTTGTACAGGCGCAGCAATCATTTGTGCAGGCCAAATACAACGCCCTGCTTACACTAAAGATCTATGACTTTTACAGGGGAGTACCTATTACATTATAATACCGGTTTATCATGAAAAGCAGTTATAAAAAGATACTCATTATTGCAGGCATAGTGGTGGTACTGGTGCTCATCTGGTTCCTGTTCATCAGGAAAAAAGAGGAGCCGGTTGTACTGCAAACCCAAAAGCCAGCCAAAGGTTATATTGCCCAAAGTGTAACCGCTACAGGCCGTATTGAACCGGTTGATACCGTAACGGTAGGTACCCAGGTATCGGGTATTATCAAATACGTTTATGCCGATTTCAATTCGAAAGTTAAGAAAGGCCAGCTTATAGCCGAACTTGATAAATCACTATTGCAGGCCACGCTTGATCAGGCAAGGGGAGCATTGCTTAATGCCCAAAGTCAGCTGGTGTTTGCACAAAATAACTTCGGCAGGCAAAACCTGTTGTTTAAAACCGATGCCATCAGCAAGGCCGATTATGATACAGCCCTTAACACCTTGAACGCTGCAAAAGCCCAGGTTAAAAGTGCAGAAGCGCAGGTGCGTTCGGCAGAAAAGAATTTATCCTATGCTGATATTTATTCGCCCATTGACGGTGTGGTGCTTAACCGAAATGTGAGCGTAGGGCAAACTGTTGCTGCAAGTTTCAGCACGCCAACGTTGTTTGTACTTGCAAAAGATATCACCAAAATGGAAGTTGAAGCTAATGTTGATGAAGCTGATATCGGTGATGTAAAATCGGGCGACCGTGCTTCATTTACGGTAGATGCTTTTATTAACGACCAGTTTGCCGGTACCGTAGAAGATATCAGGCTGCACCCATCGGTATCGTCAAACGTGGTTACTTACACCACCATTATCAATGCTCCTAATGACGATATGAAACTGAAACCCGGCATGACGGCAAGCATCATCATTTATACCAAGGAGGTGAATAATGCCCTGCTGATCCCCGCCAAGGCTTTAAGCTTTACGCCCGATTCGGCGTTAATGAAAGATTATGAGATAGTAGGCAAGGTTGGGCATAAAGGCAATAAGAAAAGAGGTGGCGGCCAAGGTGGAAATGCCGCTGCGGGCAGTGGCGGAAACGGAGGTGCCAATGATAATTCTCAGGCATTGCATACTGCCAAAAGCCGCAAGGATAGCAGTGGCGTAAATAAACAAACGGCCATAGTGTGGGTGTTGCAGGGTAAAAAGATAGTCCGCAAAAAAATCCAAACCGGCTTGAATGATAATACCCAGGTTGAAGTGCTTTCAGGCTTAACAGCCGATGACGCAGTGATTACTGGTGTTACGGGCGGATCATCCGGTTCATCAACAGCGGCAGCTAAACCGGGGGCAAGTCCGTTTATGCCACAAAGGCCGCGTGGCGGAGGGGGAGGACGCCGGTAATGAGCAAAAAGATTTTAGATATACGTGAGCTGAAACGCGAGTTTCAAATGGGCAGCGAAACCGTACGCGCGCTTAAAGGGATCTCTTTTGAAGTAGAAGCCGGTGAATTTGTAACCATTATGGGCAGTAGCGGCAGCGGCAAAACTACCCTGCTCAATATTTTAGGCTGTTTGGACAAACCCTCTATAGGCGATTACTTTTTGGATGGTGTAGATGTAAAAAAACTCTCGCGTGATGAGCTGGCGCAACTCCGTAATCGTAAAATAGGTTTCGTTTTCCAGGCCTATAACCTGCTACCCCGTACATCGGCATTAGAAAATGTGGAGCTGCCACTTTTATATAACAGGGAGATCAGCGTAAGTGAACGCCGCGACAGGGCCATCCACGCGCTGGAAGCCGTAAAACTGGCCGAACGTTTGGATCATACACCCAGTCAGCTCTCTGGCGGGCAGCAGCAGCGTGTGGCCATTGCACGTGCCTTGGTGAATGAGCCTGTGATGATCCTGGCCGATGAGGCTACCGGTAACCTGGATAGCCGCACATCGTACGAAATTATGTCACTGATGCAGGAATTAAACTCGCAGCAGGGCAAAACCATTGTGTTTGTAACCCACGAGCCGGATATCGCCTCGTTCAGCAGTCGCACTATACAATTGCGTGATGGCCGGATCCAGAAGGATACCCAAAATGCCAATCAGCGGTCGGCAAAAGAAGTACTTGCAGGCTTGCCTATTACCGATGATTATTAAAGCGAAGCAGCTATGAATTTTTTTAACCTGATAAGGATAGCTTACAAAGCCCTGCAACGCAACAAGCTGAGGGCCTTTTTGACCATGCTTGGTATTATCATAGGTGTAGCCTCCGTAATAGCAATGGTGGCTATTGGGCAGGGATCCAAGCAAAGCATTCACGACCAGCTATCAAGCATGGGATCTAACATGATCACCGTGTTGCCAAGCAGTAACCTTAACGGCGGTGTGAGGATAGCCGGATCAAGCTTTCAAACCCTTACTCAAAAAGATATCGTAGCCCTAAAAAAGGCTCAGTATATCACCGAACTTTCACCATCAATAACCTCAAAAGGACAGGCAATTAATGGCGCCCTTAACTGGCCAACCAGTATCCAGGGCGTAAGTCCGGATTATTTAGATATCCGCAAACTGAGCTTAAAAGATGGCATAGCATTTACCGAGGATGATATTCTCACCTCGGCAAAAGTTTGTTTGATCGGGCAAACAGTGATCGACAACCTGTTTCCTAACGGTGAAAACCCCATAGGAAAAGTGATCCGCTTTAATAAAATCCCTTTCCAGATCATTGGCATTCTTAACCCCAAAGGTCAAAACGCCTTCGGGCAAGATCAGGATGATATTTTGATTGCGCCTTATACTACTATTCAAAAAAGGATCCTGGCTACTATCTATTACCAAAACATTTACGCCTCTGCAGCCAGCGAGCAGGTAACCGATGCAGCCGTATCCGAAATGACCCAGATCCTTCGTGATTCACATCGTTTACGCGATAGCGAGGATAATGATTTTACCGTTCGTACCCAGGCCGAACTGATCAATACCCTGAGTTCAACCAGCGGGCTGCTTACAGTATTACTTACGGTAATCGCAGGCATTTCGCTGGTGATAGGTGGCATAGGCATCATGAACATAATGTACGTTTCGGTAACGGAGCGTACCCGCGAGATCGGCCTGCGTATGTCTATCGGCGCACGTGGAAAAGATATCATGCTCCAATTTTTAATGGAAGCTATCCTGATCAGTATCACCGGCGGTATTATTGGTGTAGTGTTGGGTATTGTATCATCCAACCTGGTTACGCTCACTTTATCATGGCCAACTATCGTATCAGAATCATCGGTACTATTGTCGTTTGTGGTTTGTGCCATTACGGGGATTTTCTTTGGGTATTACCCGGCACAGAAAGCTGCAAGGCTTGATCCTATTGAAGCGTTGCGGTATGAGTAATAATCGGCGGCCAGAGGCCGGGAGATAGTTGCCACTCGGCTGGAGCCGAGCGGCGGCGGGGAATAAAATCAAGTAACTCACCATCATGTCATTGCGAGCGAAGCGTGGCAACCGCATGCTATACAGAGCGGCTATGCTTCCGTGCGATTGCTTCGTCGTCCCTCCTCGCAATGACATAAAATAATAATGCCGCCGCTCGCGAGTACGCGAGCGGCAACTATTTCNAATAATAATGCCGCCGCTCGCGAGTACGCGAGCGGCAACTATTTCCCGGCCTCTGGCCGGTCTACACCATGCAAGTACTTCACTAAATAAAATTTAACACATCCATCCGCGACCAAATGTTAAATTTTAGCGATGAAATGTTAAATCTACAGTATAAAATGTTAAATCGCTTGCATAACTAACCATTTAGTTATATTTTGGCTTTCATAACGAACCTTATGAAAATCACATTTATTGGAATACTCCTGCTTTGCCTGAGCTGGACAACTTCATTTGCTCAAACCGGTTATAGTATTAAAGGAAAAGTAGCCGACACAGTAGCTAACACAAACCTTATTAACGCCAGCGTAAGCGTAATCACAGCCAAAGATTCTATCCTGCAAAAATTTACCCGCATTAAGGACGATGGTACATTTATCATCAACAATCTTAATAAAGGCAAGTTTATTTTAGTGGCAACCTACCCCGGTTATGCCGATTTTGTTGAACATTTCGCTTTGGATTCGGCACACACTACTCACAATTTCGGTCGTATCAGCATGCTGCTTAAAGAAAGGCTTTTACAAGAAGTAATTGTAAAAGGCAAAGCCGCGGCTATCAAAATTAAGGGAGATACTACCGAGTTTAACCCGGCTGCTTACAATATCCAACCTAACTCAAAAGTCGAAGATTTACTGAAACAATTACCAGGTATCGAGGTAGACAAAGACGGTAAAATCACCGCGCAAGGCCAAACCGTAAAAAAAGTATTGGTTGACGGCGAGGAGTTTTTTGGGGATGACCCTACCCTTGTTACCAAAAACCTGCGTGCCGATATGGTGGATAAAGTACAGCTTTATGATAAAAAAAGCGACCAGGCCGCATTTACCGGCATTGATGATGGCGTGAAAGATAAAACCATTAACATTAAACTTAAAGAAGATAAAAAGAACGGCTACTTCGGCAAACTTGACGGCGGCATAGGCACCGATGGTTATTACCAGGGACAGGCCTTATTTAACCGCTTTAAAGGCAAACAGAAGTTTTCGGTGTACGGCACGCTTGGCAATACCGGTAAAACAGGTTTAGGCTGGGAAGACAATAACAAGTACGGCGGCGGTGGCGGCATGGAGTTTGGCGACGACGGCGGCTTCTATATCTTCGGCGGTGGTGATGACCTTGATAGCTTCGATGGCAGGTACAATGGCGAAGGTAAACCTGTAGCCCGTACCGGTGGCGCACATTATGATACTAAATGGAATAATGATAAGGAATCGATAAACACCAACTATAAAATAGGTTCGCTTACTGTTGACGGTACCAAGAACACCCAGCAGCAAAACAACTTCCCGGGTAACATATCAAATGTTAACAGCGACCAAAACAATCATAATTACATGTTTCGCCAAAAGCTGGATGTAAATTACCAGGTAAAGATCGATTCGATGCAGAACCTGAAGATTACCGCCGACGGAACATTAAAAAACAGTAATACCCGAAGCAATTTCGCTACACAGACCCGCCGTTTAGATGGCAGCCTGATCAACAGCAATGATCGTGAAAACAGCGCCAATGTTGATGGCAAAGTATTTAACGCGAATGCTTTCTACACCAAAAAATTCAAGAAAAAAAGCCGTACACTTTCGGTAAACTTCAGAACTGCTTATAACGAAAGTGACTCCAAAGGTTTCTTAAAGTCAAACACCCAATTCTATGATTCTGTTGGTACCTATGTAAACAAAGACACCATTGATCAGTACAAGGTAAATAAAACCAAAAGCACCAATATCAATACCAACATCACCTATACCGAACCATTGGCCAAGGATTTCACCCTTGCCCTGAGCTATGCCTTAGCGGTTAATAATGCCACCGCCGACAGGCGCACGTTTAACAAACCGGTTAGCTCGGCTGCTATTTACACCGCTTTAGACAGCGTTTACAGCAGCGACTATAAACTCAACCAGCTTTCAAACCAGGGAGGCGCGGTATTTAATATGCAAAAGCAAAAATATTCGTTCAACTTTGGCACTAAGGTAGCCGGCGTAAAGTTTAAACAGGTTGATGAGTTTGGACGAATCGCTGACCTGGTGCGCAATTTTACTAACTGGTATCCGCAGGCTTCCTTCCAGTACAAGTTTTCCAAGCAATCAAGCATCCGTGTAAGCTATAATGGTAATACCACCCAACCTAATATCGATCAAATTCAGCCGGTGAGAATAAACACCGACCCGCTGAATATACAGGAGGGTAACGCCGATTTAAAGCCGTCTTTCACCAACAGGTACAACATCAGCTACAACTCGTACAAGGTGATCAGTAATCAATATATCTGGATCAGCGGATCATACTCAACTACCAGCAACCCTATCGTTAGCAATGTTATGCGCGATACTACAACCGGTATCAGCACCTATAAATCATCAAACCTAAAAAATAAATCGACAAACAATTTCTGGGTGAATACTTATTTTGAAAGGAAGATTCCGGGAATAGGAATTAATGCAGGCCTGGAGGTTTATGCCAATGGTAATACCTATTACAATATGTCTAACGATGTACTGAACGAAACCAAATCATATAGCTATTCGGGCAGCGTCAGGCTATCTAAATATAAGGAAAAGAAGTATGACGCATGGGTATCAGCAGGGCCTACTTATACTATTAACTCGTCATCGCTTAACACCATCCTGAACAATAATGGTCGCGGCTTTAATGCCAACGGAGGATTCAATATCTATCTGCCGGGGAAATTCCAGATTGGCTCGGACGGTAACTACACTTATAACGCGCCAACAAAATCATTCCCGCAGGATTTCAGGAGATTTTTGTGGAACGCGAACATTTCAAGAACATTCTTTAAAGATGCTTTAAAAGCTTCTGTTACGGGCAACGACCTGTTAAATCAAAATACCGGATATAACCGTACTGGATCGGCCAATGTACTTACCCAGGAACGTTATACCACTATCAGGAGATACTTTATGTTTTCACTAACCTGGGATTTTAACAAAGTTGGCGGCGGAGCACCTAAAAAATAACCTATCATGAAAAAGATTTTAACCTTAACAACCATACTATTATTAAGCGCAAGCCTGCTGCGGGCACAGGGCAATAAGCACTTCACTTTTCACGGCACCATTGAGTATGATAAATCATCAAACATGTGGGCCATGCTACAAAAACTGATCAATAAGGATAATGAAAGCTGGTACCAACCCATGTTTGATCAATACAAGAAAAACAAACCACAGTTTAAGGTTTTGAAAAGCACCTTAAAATTTGGCAATAATCAAACGTTGTTTACCCCTATAGAGCCGGAATACACACCCAACAATTTTGGCGATGAGCTGCCAATGGCCGTGCAAAATAATACCATATTCACCGACTATAATACAGGAATAAGCACCAGCCAAAAAAAGGTATTTGAAGAAACTTTCCTGGTAAAGGATACCACAAGGCATATTAAATGGAAACTTACCGGCGAAAGCCGGGAGATTGCAGGCTATAACTGCCGCCGGGCAAACGGGCTCATCCTTGATTCTATTTATGTAGTAGCTTTTTATACCGATGAAATCCCTGTTTCCGGCGGGCCGGAATCATTTAATGGTTTACCCGGAATGATATTAGGCGTAGCCTTACCGCATGAAAACATTACCTGGTTTGCCACCAAAGTTACCGAACAACCGGTAGACGAGAAATCGCTCATGGCACCCAAAAAAGGAAAAGCAGGAAATAATAAAAGCTTTCTTACTGTACTGCAAAACGCCATGAAAGACTGGGGAGAAACTTATGCTAAACAGTATTTAAAAGGGTTTTCGTTGTAGAAAGAATATAACAAGAAAAGCAATCAGACATACGAAGTTTTTGAAACTTCGTATGTTTTCTTAAATCATACCCGGCGCCCGTGTCCCACGGGCGCTTTCTTTATACAAAAAAGTTGACCATGAGGACACGGTCAACGGGGAAAGGACTTGTTTAGGGATATTCCTCAGGCGTTAGCCAGAGCCCTGTCCAAATGCACATAACCGCCATCAACATAAATTAACTGCCCGGTGGTATGGCTTGATGCCGGCGATAATAAAAACGCTACGGTATTGGCAATTTCTTCAGCAGTGGTCATGCGGTTACCCAGCGGAATTTTTGATTCAATCTCTTTTAGCTTGGCTTCCGGATCGGGCAGGGTCTTAATCCAGTTGGCATATAGCGGCGTCCAGCATTCGGCTACTACCAGCGCGTTTACGCGGATACCATATTTTAAAAGCTCTACAGCCCACTCACGTGTAAGCGCGTTGCGCCCACCGTTTGATGCTGCATATCCCGAAGTATTACCCTGACCGGTGTCAGCAGTTTTTGAAGTAATATTCAGGATAGCGCCTTTAGATTTTTTTAATTCGGGTAGGGCATGATGTGCCATCAGGTAATAATGCACTACGTTTTTATGTAACGATGCCATAAAACCTTCATAATCGCCGCTTTCCAAACCAACACCGTCGTTTACACCCGCATTATTAACCAGGCCGTCAATACGGCCAAATTTGGCTACAACCTCTTTTACTGCATTTTCACAAGCGCCGGGTTCCGTCAATTCCGCAACAACCTGGTGGGCTTTGTACCCCGCCGCTTCAACAGCTTCAACCGTTTTTAGGTTATCAGCCTCGTTACGGCCTAAAACAACCGGGATAGCACCTTCAGCCGCCAACACCTTCACTATGCCCTCGCCTATGCCTTTGGCACCGCCGGTAACTATAATTACCTTATCTGTAAGTTGTAAATTCATTTTAGTATGATAGATATATTAATGACTGCCGGCCATTACCAGCTTTTTAACTTTATGATTATTAATGGCGAATATCAAAATCCCCAGGAAACAGAAGCCCGGTACTATATACGCCATCTGAATGTTGTGTGTAGCATCTGATACCCTACCCATAATTACCGGGAATATAGCGCCACCTACAATACCCATGATCACCAATGACGAGCCAAGTTTGGTTTTAGCACCAAGCCCACGAATACTTAACGAGAAGATAGTCGGGAACATGATTGACATGAAGAACCAGGTACACATTAATGAGTAAACAGCTACGTTACCGTGAAGGGTAACCGTCATGATAATTAAACAGATATTGATAACAGCATAAGTAATTAGCAGCTTAACCGGGTTAAAGTAACGCATCAGCAATGTGCCAATAAACCTGCCTGCCATGAAACCCGCCGAAGCAATGGTGAGGTAAAATGATGCCGGTTTTTCGGCAAAACCAGCTACTTTCTCTGAATAACGGATAAAGAAACTGCTTATACCAGCCTGCGCTCCAACGTATAAAAATTCGGCAAAAATACCTGCCCTTAAACTTTTCACCTGCAATAATTCGGCTATCCTTACGCCAAGGGAACGATTATCATTAACAGCCTCATCACTGGTTTCTTCAACAATTGGCGGGAAGTGCGTGCGATAAATTAAGAACGCTACCACAAGTACAGCTGCTCCAATTACTAAAAAAGGGATTTGTACCGATGATGCTTCATGGTTAAGATATTCGTTCAGTTGATCGGGCGACATTTTGCTTGATTCGGCATCTGTTAAAACTTTGCCAGATAAAATATACTTACCACCAATCAATGGAGCCAACGTTGCGGCCAACCCATTAAATGATTGTGAAAAATTGATCCTTCTTTCAGCACCTGCCGGATCGCCTAATACTGTGATATAAGGATTAGCAGCTGTTTCCAAAAACGCTGCACCCGAAAACACGATAAATAACGCGGCTAAAAAGAATGAATAATTACGCACTGCAGCCGCAGGGAAAAACAGGAACGCGCCTGTAGCAAAAAGGATCAGGCCCAAAATGATACCACCCTTGTAGCCATATCTCTTCATGAACTGGGCAGCCGGAATTGGCAATATAAAATAGGCGATATAAGAAGCCGAATCTATGAGCGATGATTGTAAATCGTTAAGCTGACAGGCCTTTTTTAAGTGCGGAATTAATATCGGGTTAAGATTAAGCGCGAAGCCCCAAATGAAGAACAGGGAAGTAATTAATGCTACTGCGAATAGCGTGTTGTTTTTTGACATTAGTATTTATGGTTGATATATATTGATCTGTTATTTAAATGTTGTGGAAATATCATCTAAAGAGATTCCCAGCGTTTTTAATGCTATTTTATTTAATGCTGCTTTATCGCCTGTAAAGTGGAATACACTGTGTTTATGTGTAAGCTTTTCGCCCGGTTTCAGGAAGGCGGCAGGAGATACGCTTTCTATTTCGTAAAACGGCCCCATCTGTTTACCATCAGCTAACGGGCCATCGTTATAAGCATTTACCGCGTCGCCACTATAAGGAGCGGTATCCGTTTTCCACTCCTGGTTTAAGTATGATGCGGTGCTATCCACATCAAACATGGTTATGGTTAAAACATCGTTCTCCGCATCATAGCTACCGGCCATACTTTTTGCCCGATGAGGAGGAATCCCCAGCTTGCCCCGGCTTTTGCCATCAGCCTTAAACAGCAGAATGCCGTTTTTATAAGTGATCCTGCCTTTCGGAATCTCACCGAAATAATTGGTTGTAGCAACTTTACCCGTAGCATTTTCATCGTATGGTACCACGATCACCACTTTTGGCGAAGGTGTAAACATATCCAAATTCCACAAACAGGGTGCACCTGTTGTTTTGTCCCAGGCTTTATCCCCTGCATTACTGATGGAATTTACAGTGTTAAAACCAACCGATTTTACAGATGCATCGGCATCGATACCTAACAGCTGTTGTATTGCTTTGGGCTCCACGATCTCAACATCCCGCTCCAGCTTTATTGATAATTCGGTGCCGGCATAATTTTGCAGATGTGTGCTTTTGCTCATCGATACCTTTTTATCCGAAGATGAAATAAGCTCCCAGCTTTCATTATCAACAGCAGCGGGTGTATGCCAGTTGTCGAATTCCATTTTGGTGCCTGGCTTGAAGAAGAGCGAAAACTGCCCGCCTTCCGGCCCGAGCCACAGGCGGTCTTCGCCACCGAAAGCATTCATATGCGGATCGGGCTGTTTCTGGTCGAACGTTTCATATTTGATCCAGCCAAAGCTTTTCCCATTTAAACCATCAGCAGTCGATGTAAAAACTTTTGCCTGGTATTTAGGCGAGACAATAACCTGCCCCAAACCGCTGTCGTCTTTTAAAACGATAACGCTATCCTTTGCTTTTAAAAAATCAAGATCAAATCCAAAAGTGCCTTTCATAGGTAGTTGAGGGTTGCGCATTGTACATGACGCTAAACCGCCAAGCAGCAAAACTAATGATGACTTTTTTAAAAGCTGCACCATACCGCTTATTTATGTTTAGGGTTTAAACCAATCACATTCACCATAGTACCTATATGATCAATGCTGATCTCTACCACGTCGCCGGCCTGTAAAGTAAAACTTGGCGGCGGTACAAGGCAAGTACCTGTCATTAAAAAGCATCCGTAAGGAAAATCGCATTCACTGTATAAATAGCCGGTAAGCTCAGTAAATGAACGCTTAATACGGGATACCGTGGTTTCATCTTCAAAAACAAGCTCACCAGCACGCCTGATGTTCATACTGATCACGGTTTCACCAGGAATAGGTGCCGAAGTAACATATAAACAAGGCCCAAGGGCCGCACTCTTTTCGTATACTTTGGCTTGCGGCAAGTACAAGGCATTTTCACCTTCGATACTGCGCGAGCTCATATCATTGCCGATAGTATATCCCTGGATGTTGCCATTACTATTTACAAATAGTGTAAGCTCTGGTTCAGGTACATTCCATTCCGAATCTTTACGGATATAAACCTCGCCGTTATGACCCGACACGCGATGAGCGAGCGCCTTGAAAAAAAGCTCAGGTCGGGGTGCGTCATAAACCTTATCGTACAGGCTTGCTCCGGTTTCTGATTCTTCCATCCGCGCATCACGACTGCGTAAATAAGTTACGCCGGCTGCCCATACTTCCTGGCTGCCTATCGGCGCTAATATGTTGCCATTTAAATGTTCGGCCTCTACTTCGGTGCTTAAAGCTGTAGTATCGGTGGTAACCGATTCCAGGTAAGCGGCCAAATCATCACGATTGATCAGTTTGTCCCATTCATCATCAATAATGTATGATGAACCGTTATGCTGCAGTAAGCTGCCCTTTGCCAGTTTATATAGTTTCATCAGTTTACTTCCAATTCGTCTTTTGAGGGAAATTTAGGGAACGGGCCATGTTCGCCGGTTTGGTACCAAAACACGGTCGAGGCTATATCATCCTGCAAAGGCATGTAACGGCCATCATGCCGCCAGCCCAAAGCCTGTATGGTAACCTTCAGGCTTTTTTCAAAACGGATAGGGTCAACAATATGCCAGCGGTACAAACCGAAACGCTGAGCGATATTATAATGTCCGTCGCCGCGGATCACCTGTGGCAAACCGCTGTAAGGGCTGCAAAACTCGGTGTATTCGGTACCTGGTTTCTCTTTGCCATCAGCGTCTTTATGACGGGTGTCGAAATCATACGATCCGCAAAAATAATCCTCGGTACCTGTACCATTTATGGTAGGGAATTTAGTGTCTCCATCCATAAAAAACTTGATCTCACCTTCGCCCCACCAGCCATTTTTATTTGAGCCGTAGGCGATATAAGTACCTACGTACTGTCCTTTTCCTTTAATGCTATCTACCAAAACAAAATCCTTTTTATAAGGCAATGGATTTACACGGCGAAACTGCGCATGAAAATAGCCTGCATCTTCAGGTACATCGGTCAGGGTATAATCAACTTGATAATAGAGTACCATATCCTCATCGTCGATATTTTCCATGGTGATGCGGCTCTTTTTACGGAATGGCATCGGCCAGTAACAGTTAAAAGCGCTGCCTGGATTAACCGCCACTGCTAACGAAGTTACCGGCGCATACTTACCCCAGCCCATGCAAAAAAAATCGCCTACCGGCACTTCAACCGATGGGGTTGTTTCGTCATCCCAATAAAAACGAATAATGGAATATCGCCAGTTCCCGGTGGGTGTCATCCAGATATGTTGAATAGCTCCTGAACCATTAATTTCGGCAACAGTAAATGTTGTATGTTTTTTGATGATAACGCTTGGGCTCACTTTCCAAGTCTGCCCCAGATCGCGCGAGGCATTGGCACCGGTTCCGGTTGTAGCCATGCCGCCTTTACCCTTTTCACCAGTAAAATTTTCCGGACTGATAGACCTTGTTTTGGCATCAGACGTACGGTAAAGATTCCCGAGCCCTACATCAAGCCCATTAAATTTTTGTTGCGCGTTAGCAAATGAAGCCACAATAACACACAGGCAGATCGTTAAAAAATAATTTTTTACCATAAAATTTATCTTTAAAATCAATTAACGCAGTAATTGGTAATGCGTTCCAGGTTTATTTGTTTATGCTTCAAGCCTTGTTTAAAAAGCCATTCACAATCATATTGATAATTTTTCGCTATCCATACCGCTTTATAAGCATAACATGCGCATATTTTGGCATGGCTTGTTTGGCGGTTGATAAAGCTAATTTAAAATTTATTAAATACGTGCCCCATCCTGTAAAAAACCGGATAGATTAATTGACCAATCTTCGGTAATGAGCCAAATAAAACACATTTTTGCATATGCCGCTTGATCTGATACTACATAATCTCGAAAAACACATCCACTTAACCCGCGAAGAACAGGAAATTTTCACGGCCTATTTACAACCGAAAAAAATAAAACGCAAGCAATATTTGCTCACTTATGGTGAAGTGTGTAAATATTCGGCTTTTGTAACGGCCGGTTGTTTGCGGGGATACACGGTAGATAAAAGCGGCATTGAACATGTGCTGAGTTTTGCCCCCGCCGATTGGTGGATTGCAGATATGTACAGCCTCATTTCGCAAAAGCCCGGTATCCAGAATATTGAAGCCTTAGAAGATACCGATGTGCTGCTACTTTCTAAGGTAAACCAGGAAAAGCTATATACACAAATCCCCAAGTTTGAGCATTTTTTTAGGATCCTGACCGAAAACTCCTTAGTAGCCAGCCAACAACGACTAATTGATAGCCTAAGCTTAACTGCCGAAGAACGCTATAACAACTTTTGCAAACGTTATCCTACATTAATAGATCATCTGCCCCAAAAACAAATAGCCTCATACATTGGTGTAACCCCCGAGTTTTTTAGCCGGATGAAAAGTGTGATAGTGAGGAAAAAGTAAGTGAATGGTTGATTGGGTTGATTAGTGAGTGGTTTATGCGCCATAAATAACTATTCTCCACTCACCTAATCAACCGCACACCAATTTCTTAACCTACATCAAGTGCCGCCGGACAACGCTCACTTAAATTTGTATTACAATTTAAAGGAAACACATCATGGCACAAACCATTTTACATAAGGCTAACACCCGTGGACATGCAGACCATGGTTGGCTGCACAGTTATCAATCATTTAGTTTTGCTGGTTACTACAATCCTCAACGGATGAACTTTGGTGCTTTAAGAGTATTAAATGATGATACTGTTGATCCGGGCATGGGCTTTGGCAAACATCCACATGACAATATGGAAATTATTTCCATTCCGCTGGAAGGTGACCTGGAGCATAAAGACAGCATGAACAATGTGGCTGTTATTAAAAACGGTGATATCCAGGCTATGAGTGCCGGTACCGGGATCTTCCATAGCGAATATAATTTTGACCGTACCAGCGAAGTTAAGTTTTTACAGATCTGGATTTATCCTAACAAACGGAATGTTGAACCGCGTTATGATCAGATCTCGTTAAATCTTGAAGACCGCCATAATAAATTACAACAAGTACTATCACCTAACCCTGACGATGCCGGTGTATGGATTCACCAGGATGCCTGGTTTCATTTAGGAAAATTTGACAAAGGCTTAAGTACTGAATATACCATTAAAAAAGAAGGTAACGGTGTTTACGCTTTTATTTTAAGTGGAGAAGTGATCATCAATGGCGAAACATTAAGCAGCCGCGATGCATTGGGCATTTGGGATACCGACAAATTTACTGTCGAAGCAGGTACCGATGCCGAATTTTTACTGATAGATGTACCGATGAAATTTTAAGATCATGGAAAAGACACAGATATTGGTAATTGGCCGGCATCCCGAAATACTGGCCACTGTAGTAAGACTGGTAAACAATAATCCTGACTGGAACGCAACAGGCTGCCTTAGCGACGAGGAAGCCATTGCGGCGTTCGATACGCAAGACTTTAAAGTGGTGCTAATGGGAGGTGGAGTCGATGAAACTTCTGAAGGCAAATTGAACGAGCGCTTTTATAAAAGAAACCCCAACATTAAGATAGTACAACATTTTGGTGGAGGTAGTGGGTTGCTTAGTGCCGAGATATTTGAAGCCTTGAGCAAATAACACATCAAATTAATGTCCACTGCTGCACCCTGATGACGAACATCCGGAGCAGCCACTATGACAGCCATGACCGGAGTGCCCATGATGGCCCGTATCCAGATCACCGTAAGCTCCGCAGCCCCCGGTATTACAACCAGAAGTTTCACCTGCGTCATTTTTGTTCCAACTTTCCCGTTTAAAAACAACTACCAGAAGAACAACAAAAAACGCTAAAAAGCATAAAACAAACATCGCCCCATCTCCCGACTTCATCGCGATCACGCCGAAACCAAAAGTAAAAATCAAAAGTACCGGCCAGATCTTATTTGCCCTGGGCTTCCGAATTACCCAATTACGTCGCTTGTTAACGCGTTGAAAGTCTATATCTGTAAACCGGGCATTATTTTCAGGCCAAATATCAGGTGGAGGGTATTGCTGAAATACATCTGTATATATTTTATTGGTATCTGTATAAAAAGCATCATATTTAACAGCTTCACTATCCCCTCCCTTAGTAGGATTATGATGAATCTCCCGGCCAAGCGTATCACGGCAAAGATCAATCCAGTATGAGCGTGTAAAAGTCAGATGCAGGTGCCAGGCCTGATCAACAGCGTCGGATGGTGTTACACCGTTATCAGATATACAACAAAGGAAAATAAACTTCTTATACTCGGATATAACACGGAGAGCATAATTGGCGTTCCAACCGTTTTCACGGGCCAAACGTTCTGAAAATTTAAAAGCAGCTTCAGGATCATCCAATTGAAAATTGAGGATCTTTTGCCAAAGTACGGCTTGTTCTGCTGTAAGCATATGTTTAGGTATATGCGCTAAGATAGGGAAATTACTTTCACAAATAAATAGGTGAGTGGTTGAATAGAGAGTGGTGAGTAGTTGGGTGCGCTGTGAATTAATTTCGGTGTTTGGCATCATCAAAAAAGCCGCCATCCTGAAGGACGAAAGATCTTTTGCGCTGTGTATAGCCGCTTTGCCTGCTGAAGAAGATTCTTCGCTACGGCTCAGAATAACAGGTGTTTTAAGTATGTCATTGGAGAATATTGATTGGAGAGTGGCTGGGATGGTTTTATTGTTGCCGGAGATATAAAAAAGCATTTTAAACGCAAAAAGCCTTAACGGTTAGC
>NZ_QPCG01000013.1 GCF_003351025.1 Mucilaginibacter endophyticus
GCGGGCTGCAAAGGTAGACACTTTTCGACCCTTTCCAAATTATTTCCGAGTATTCACCCCTGATTTCTTTTAACTCCTTATTTCTCAATGAGAAAAAGTTAAGCTATAACCCATCCGGTATACTATTTCGACGCACCTGCCATCCAGAAAGTATTCATCATTTTGGTTTGATCATAAATCCGAGGGGCCCGGATAGTTATCACTTCCAATTGCTTAGGTACATCAAAATGATCATCGAAACAATAGGAATCCATATGCGGCTCCTTGTCAGATATGGCTGATACTTCTGCAGTTCCGGAAATTACAGACAATCCCTTCCTTAAATAGCTTAACGAAAATTCCAGCGATTTAATGATATCCGGGTTATTTTGAAATTGGTCCTCGTTAAGTTGCGAATGAAACAATGATGATGTCGAAGCATACAATTCATGATTAAACACCTGAAATCGGTAAAGCAAGTCCAAATCAAATCCAGTTGAGGGAGGTTCATTCCGGAGATGCTCGAACGACTTATAAAGATTTGCCGTATCTACAAAAACCTGTTTCCTCTTTAATTTATATTCAATCAGATTTACAGATTGAAGCTTAGTCAAACTCACCAGGTCTTCCAATAAATTAATATTCGAGGCCAGCGCGTTCTTTATCAAATTCCTTATTCTGTTAGTTTCCCACGACGGGAACAAAAAAGCAGCAACAAGAGCCATTCCTCCTCCCAACAAAACAGTATAACTTCTTTGTATCAGCAGTGAATCGTTATTACCTCCCAGAAGATGCAGACCAATAATTGCGACAATGGTTATGAAAATTACACTTACCAAATAGTTAACATACAGGAAACCTATATATCCAGCAAGGAAAACCGCGATCAATAAAAATTGGGCATTAATGGGAAGCTTCAGGTTAAGCAAGCCGTACGCAATAAAAATGCCTGCTAAACTACCTGCTATTCGCTGCACATTCCTACGCTTAGTTACACTAAAACCTGGCCGGGCAATGATCACAATTGTGAGCAATAGCCAGTACGAATATTTGCCGGGCAGCACGAATAACATCAACGTGTACGCCACCATACATAAGACTGTCAATCGTAATGCGAAACGAAAAATTGGGGAATGGTAACTGAGGTGTTGTTTTAGTATTGAAAAATCGATCTTTGAGATGCTTGAAAAACGGATCGCATCCGTACTATCTATTCCCTCCAGCGAATGATGCCCTTCTGCTACGGCCAAAGTATTAATTAATGTAAGCTTGTTACAAATTTGCTCAATGTTTTTACAGATCGCATTAATCAGATCCGCCGTATTAGCGTCACCCGTTTGGGCAACTTGTTTTAGTTGGGTTAAAACGGCATTATTGCTGGCAATGGGCATTTGATATCTCTTCTTTCCGGCCACGTGCAATGAAATTCCTGTCAGGTACAGTTGATCTGCAACATCCTCGATCATCCGCTTAATCTGTTCCAGCACCTCCAGTTCCTGAAGGGTCTTACGTACAAATTCATAGTCGTAATGAATGGCTAATATTTGTTCGTACAGATCTATTACTTCAGCTGTAAGCCTGATCAGTTTTCCGGACCGGTTTCCCTTATTGAAAACGGTAGTTTTTGACAACAATATTGTCCTGAGACTCTCCTGCTTTTCACATACGGATAAATGCCCGGGAATAATATCCTTATAGGCATCACCTAATGGAATATCACAATTATAAAAAACTGCTTTCTTTCTCAAAAAATGCGACATCGCAATCATACACTCACTTAGCGCATTATTTATGCTTCTGTGAGGAAAAAAATACGTGTCTATACTAGTGCATAGGATATACCAAATTCCCCCGGATATAACCGGCCATACAAATGAAAAAGGATTTACCGGCCTAAGCCCTATTGTAAAAACCATCATGATGAGTGCCAATGAGCCAATTGCATTGAGGTTGCCGCCATAGGCGGCCAGCATTGAAAAACCAAAACAAAAACTGATTATCAATAAAGCAATCAACCAGGGAGAAGGCAATGCAACGGCTGTAATGAAAGCGACGAAGCCAAGTGTAAGGCTACCCAGAAATAAAAACCTCAATCTATTTATACGTGGACCAGGCAAATCAGTGAGCGACACCAGCAACGTGCCAAGGCCCATGTAAATTCCGGGTGTAAGTAGCCCAATATTGGCAAAAACAATTACCGGCGCAACTATCACGCTTGTGCAACGTACCGCGTTAACAACGTACTCGCCACGCAAAAGGCGCGAAATTTGTAGCCATTGTTTATGTAAAACTTGCATGAGATTGAGCCGGTTAAAATTTCCTGCAATGATAATAATTATTATGCATGCATAGCAATTTCTATTTTCGTTGCTAAAAGAAAACTCATCCGAACAAGCCAAACTACGGGCAAATGCCAAACATGAGGTTTATTTTTATCAGCAACCAGCTTTTACTATCTTTAAAATGATTGGTTGATGATATGAAAAAATAAACAATAATGGTAGCAGCAATAAACACATATCTGGAATCAGTAAAGGCTATTTGCCCGGAGCTAACTGATGATGAACTCGCGTTATTTGCTTCTAAACTCACCATTAAAGAGCTAAAAAAGAAAGAATTTTTCCTGGAGGCTGGGAAGATTCAAAAAGCTTTAGGGTTTATCGCCACCGGCTTAGTCCGTTCTTTTTATATTGACGATGAGGGCAACGAGCGGACGGTTGGTTTTTATGCTGAAACCGACTATGCCACACATTATCATTCGTTCATAGCCCGGCAACCCAGCCGGTACTCTATCCAGTGCCTGGAACCTGCTACTTTTGTTTGCCTCTCGTTTGATGATCTGCAATGGATCTACCGGCAATCTCCACAATTTGAACGCTATGGCCGTTTAATTGCAGAGGAAGTATTAAAACGGCAACAGGCCCGTATAGAAAGCTTCATCTTCCAAACTTCTGAAGAACGGTATCTTGATTTCAGCCGGAACAAGAAAAGTTTATTTAACCGTGTCTCCTTATCTCATCTTTGCAGTTACCTGGGCATCGAGCGGCAGTCCCTTACCCGTATTCGCCAGAAATTAGCGCACCAATAGTTTTTGGCACATATGTGTCAAGTGTCTCTCTTATTTCCTTAGCAGATTTGCATTGTCAATCAATAAGATACTGCAATGAAAAAGAATATATTACTCATTCTCGGCCACCCTTCAGAAAATTCATTTTGTAACGCGCTGCTTAACGCCTATCAAAAAGGCGCGGAAAGTGCCGGAGCCAACTGTAAGGTACTTTATATATCCAGGTTAAAATTTGATTTAAATCTTGCTGAAGGTTACAAAACCGGCGAGTATATGGAAGATGACCTTTTGGCTGCGCAAGAAATGTTTACCTGGGCCGATCATGTGGTATTTGTTTATCCAAACTGGTGGGGCTTTATGCCTGCCATTACTAAAGGTTTTATAGACAGGTTATTTTTGCCGGGCTTTGCTTTTAAACATCAATCAGGCAAAATATTTCCTGAAAAACTACTGAAGGGGAAAAGTATGCGGCTGATGGTTACCATGGATACACCAAAATGGTGGTTTTACCTGATCTACCGGGCATCGCAATATCAGATCCTTAAAGACATTGTATTTGGTTATGTCGGGTTCGATCCAATCCGTTTCTCAACCTTTGGCTTTATCAGGAAATCAACCGATCAACAACGGGAAAAATGGCTAAAGCAAGTAAATCAATTAGGTAAAGAACTTAAATAAAATAAGAGATGCCCTGTAGTGTTAAAACAAAAGGCCCTCTCTACTATAAAAGCAGAGAGGGCCTTTTACATTTATATTTTGCTGATAATTATTCACTAACCAGGTAGTTCCAGCCGTGGGTATCAGGAGCGGTACCATATTTAATAGCATCAAGCGTATCAAATACTTTGTTCGAAAACTCACGGGTTTTCGGATCGCTCAGGAAGTATTCCTGACCTTCATAGCTGATTGAGGCTACCGGAGCAATGGTAGCGGCAGTACCGGCACCAAAGGCATCGGTTAACTTACCATTTTTTGCGCCTTCAACAATCTCGGCTACTGAAATCTTGCGTTCTTCAACCGTGATTCCCCATTCTTTAGCTAAGGCGATAACGGTATCGCGGGTTACGCCATCCAGAATAGTATCTTTAGCTTCGGCAGTAATCAGTTTACCATCTAACAGGAACATAGCATTAGCCGCACCCATTTCTTCAATAAACTTGTGTTCTTTAGCGTCAGTCCAAATCAGTTGATCAAAACCTTCTTCGGTTGCTTTGCGGGCAGGCAGCATTGAGCTTCCGTAGTTACCGGCAGCTTTTGCGTAGCCCATACCACCTTCGGCTGCACGGGTATAGTGTGTTTCGATTTTAACACGCAATGGTTTTGAAAAGTACGGGCCAACCGGGCCAACCAATACCATATATTTATAAGTTGAAGACGGGGTTACGCCCAGGTACGGATCTGTAGCGAACATAAACGGACGGATATATAAAGCGTGGTTTGGCTGTGAAGGTACCCAGTCGCGGTCAAGATCAACCAGGGTAGCTATACTTTGTAAAAAGATTTCCTCTGGCAAAGTTGGCATACAAAGGCGCTCGGCCGATTTGTTAAAACGGATAGCATTTTTATCCGGACGGAAAACAGTAATTTTTCCATCGGCATGTTTATAGGCTTTCAGGCCTTCAAAAAACGCTTGTCCGTAATGAAGTGCTGAAATTGCAGGGCTTAGACCAATTTCGCCGTAGGGAATGACCGAGAGATTTTTCCATTCACCGTCCGCGTAATCGGCCACAAACATGTGGTCAGAAAAAGTTTTTCCAAAAGGTAAGTTGTCGAAGTCCGTTTGCTGCAAACGGGAAGCAGTTGTCCTGCTGATCTTGATGTCCAATGTCTCGGTCATGGCATTATAAATTAATAAATTATAGAAAATGGCAAGTTAGGCATTTTTATGGCCTACGCCAAAAAATTAAGCGTGTAATTGGTGATTATCACACATAAAAATATCATTTTGACAATATGATCGCAAAGCTTAAATACCACTCAGCACATCATCAACCCAGGCTTTGCCCCAGTTATCTTTCTCCTCTTCGCTCCACACCCAGGGATAAAAGATCCGTTTTTGAAAGCGCGGTGGCAGGTATTTTTGCCAGTTGGTACCTCCCGTAGCCTTAATATCCTCCGGTTCGCGGTTAAGGTAACGCACCGCCGATTTATAATGCGACAATGGCCAGTTTACATTTACGTTGATATCCAATTGGCGCAATTCGATCCGCAGCTCCGGGGTAAGTTCTGCGGATGCTTCAAACTGCTTGGCTAACGTATTAAAATTATGCGAAACAGCCGCTTTCCCCAACTCAATAAAGGTTTTTGAATATTTTTTTTCGAACTGTTTAAGTGTTAACGTCTTTTTCCCGGTAGACAGTTCGGTAGCTCCAAATTTCCAGTACAGGTACTCAAATTGCTCTTCGATAGTCGCGTGCTGTAGTTCTTCACGTTTATCTTTTGCCACCAGGTTTATAAAATCGGTCGCATAGATCTCGATCATGCGGTACTGCCCCGACTGAAAACCACTTGCAGGCAGTAAAGACATCCTGAATTTTAGGAACTGCTCTTTCTCCATCCCATCAACCATAATCTCAAACGAATGGGTTAACGCACCAAAATACCGGTTGATCCTTTTTAACCGCGCCGTAAAAAAATCGGCGGTCAGGGGGCTGGCTTCGGCTATTTGTCTGCACTCATGCAGGGCAAGTTTAAAATACAGCTCCGTGATCTGATGATAAATAATAAAAATTTCCTCGTCAGGAAATGGGGTTTTAGGGTTTTGTAAACTAAGCAGGGTATCCAGGTGGATGTAATCCCAGTAGGTTAAAAAATCGGCATAAAGTAAACCATCGAGATATGAATTCATATCCTGGCCCATGGCTTCATATTTTTCCTGCAACCGGTTTAAGCGGTCTTCAATTTCGGGTGAAAAATGCATACTTCAAAGGTAATAAAATAGTATCCCGCTAAAACATATCCGTATTAGGTTGTTATATGGATACAAACCTTATAATATTATTATGAAGATCAGGAAGATACTCATCGGCATTGATGAAAGCGAATTTTCGCGTCATGCAGCAGCCTATGGTTTTGACATAGCACATACCTACGGCGCCGAGGTTGGTCTGGTACATATAGTTGAACCCATTGTAATGCCTGTTGATACCCAGGATGGTTTGCTCGGTACGCCTTTTGATCCTAACTTAAACCTACCGGGGACAGAGTTAGAAACACTGCAAACCGAGCGTTCTGCCACCTTGCTAAACCAGGCATCGAAAGAATGGGGCACAGGTTTAGAAATAGCTCACTTCACCCAGTACGGCTCAACAGCCGAAGGTATTATTGAATGCAGCCAGGAGTTTAATGCCGATCTGATAGTTTTAGGCACACACCGTCGTACCGGTATCGATAAATTTTTTTTAGGCAATGTTGCCGAACAAGTGATCAATAAATCATTGATACCTGTATTGGTTGTACCTTATATAGAAGCGAAAGATTAGTATAAAAGCCTGAACTTAATGGTATGTTCAATCGCTTTTAATTCATTCAACACTTCGGTATCATAGCCTGTATTAACGTCGGTAATTACATAGCCTATCTGTGGATTAGTAACCAGGAATTCTCCCACAATGTTAATGTTGTGGCGGGCAAAAACGTCGTTGATCTTGGCCAGGATACCTGGTACGTTTTTATGGATGTGAATTAAACGGTGGGCATTGTTAATACGTGGCGGCTGCAGATCAGGAAAGTTACAGCTGGTATGCGTTTTGCCTTCGTTCATGAAAGCCATTACCCTTTTAGGGAGAAAATCGTTACTGTGCGGGTTATGCCTCGGGTCGTCAAATATGATGATCCCGCTTTCGGCAGCGGCATCGGCCAGTTTACGGTTACATTTACCAAAAACACCGATTACTTTTAACCTGCCTGCATTTTGAACCTGCTCGGCACTTGGCTGATGTTCTTCATCACAAAATAATACACCGGCTTCTTCAAGATATTTTTCTTCAACACTCTCGCGGTGGCGCATGTTGTAGCCTTCTTTTTTAAGCTGGTCTAAGGCATCTTCATCAACATTACCTACAACCAAACATTTAATGCGGTTTTTAGGATACGAGATAGCACGGGGCAGTTTATTAAGATAAAGGAACTCGTCAAAGCTCGGGGTGACATGGTCGGCTTTTTCGGCTACCGATTTACGTTCGATGTTTTCAGTAAAAGCGAAGAACTTTTTGATCATGCCCGATTCCTTTAACTGGAAATCAGAATAACCATCGCCAATGCCATAGATATCGCCTGGTAATTGCAGCTCTTTCAACAGCTTCACTTTGCCACCTTCCTGCGAAAGCGGATTTTCACGATCGTAACCTATGATATTGCCTTCTTCGTCAAACTCAAAAGTATTGGCGTAGATGTTTTCTTTTTTAATATGATACTCGGTAACTACCGGGGTAATAAACTCTTTGAACCCGCCGGAAACGATCAAAACCTCGTCCTGGTGATTTTTAAAGAAGATGGTATTACGCGAAAACGAAGTAGAAACCTTCTTTTTAAGATGGCTGATCAGTTGCTTTAAATGATCGCGATTGGCATTGAGCAATTTCACCCTGCGCTCTAAACTTTCGGTAAAGGATAGCTTACCTTCCATCGAGGCATTGGTCAAATCTTCAATCTGTTTGTAGATATCCTCGCGGTCGGGGCGATTTTTGAGAGATATACGGGCCAGTTCGTCAAGGGCCTCAACCTGTGTAAAGGTACTGTCGAAATCAATAATAAAGTACTGCTCCATCTTGCGTGCAAAGGTGCAAAAAAATTTGCTGAGGAAGTATAGAGAGTTTGTAGTTTAAATTTAGATATCGTGCTATTCTTTATTAAAACAGGAAAAATCACTTTAATATCAGGAGACACCTACGGAGTCTGACTTTGATTTTGTAATCTAAACTATAAACACGATACTCCTACGGAGTGTCAATATTATTTCTCAAAACTCCGTAGGAGTATCATGTTTATAGAAAAAAAATCCAAACCGAAGGCTCCGTAGGTGCCTCCTGTCAACCGTTAATACAGACTATTTTAACGCCTCACAAATTTCCTTAACCGTATTGCTGATGGGTTTAAATTCAAAACCTATGGCTTTCTTAATTTTTGAATTATCAAACTCGCGGGTTAATGAAGCCGTTTGGGCCGATGTTTTATCTATAGCAGGAACACCACCTGTTAAAGCAGCTCCAACAGCCGCCAAGCGCCAGGCCAGTTCCATCATCCAGGGCTTTGCATAAATAGCAGGGGGCTTAATACCAAAGCCGTCAGCTATCTCGGCAACCATTCCCTTATAATCACGATTTTCGGCGCTGATGATATAGCGTTCGGCCGTGATGTCGCTGTTCATCAATCCAGCCATGGTTTTAGCAACGTCCTCAACATCAACAAAACCTATAGTGCCCGATGTATAAAATTTTAGCCCTTTGCGTACAGTATTGAATAATGCACCACTCCCCTGAGTACCGGCGCTTGCTCCTATAATAATAGATGGGTTAACAATAACAGCATTCAAGCCCTCGGCAATACCGCGCCAAACTTCCATCTCGCTTTCCAATTTGGATATGGCATAACCGTCGTTCTCTGTTGATTGCTCCAGGTGATGATTTTCGGTGATCAGTTCGCCGGGTTTGGCAGTGCCAACAGCAGCTACCGAACTTACGTGTACCAACCTTATGCCACGCTCAGTACAAAGGTTAACGAGGTTGGCAGTTCCGGTGACATTGGTGTTGATCATCGGCTCTTTATCGGCCTGTTTTAATGATACCCAGGCGGCACAATGATAAACCTGCGTAATGCCATCAAGCGCTTCGCCCAGTGCAAAAATATCCATCATATCGGCGTCAACCCAATCAATATTTTCCTGGTAAGGCAACAGCAATTTGGGCACAGTTGAGCTTGCCCTTTTTGTGCAGCGGATCCGTTGGCCGGTGGTAATTACCAAAAGTTTCGCCAGTTCGGCCCCAAGGAAACCGGTTGCGCCTGTTATTAAGATCATTCCTTTAAATGTGCAGATTTCAGATGTGCAAATGTGCAGATTATTTTTTGATGCGCACATCTCCGATATGAACTCCTTTACAAGACAATAAAACGTAATCTAAAATATCTGCAAATCATTTGCACATCTGCACATTTGAAATCCGCACATTTATAATCACATTTGCACATCTGAAATCTGCACATCTAAAAATTTGCACATCTAAAATTTATGTCATTAGCTGATTTTTTTACGCCGATTGATCTTAAAAAGATAGCTCCTAAAAAGGGCTATTATACAAGCCAGCTTGGCGATAAAATTGTGCATTACTCTGTCGATTTTCCCGATCTGGAAGAAAAAACAGATATAGCTATCATCGGTGTTATGGATGATCGTAACGCGGTTGGTAATCCCGGCTGCTCGCTTGGACCTGATTATATCCGCGAAAAACTTTACCAGTTAAACGAGGGCGGCTACTCGGTAAAAATTGCCGACCTGGGTAATATCCGCGCCGGCGAAAAGGTAACGGACACCTACTTCGCGGTTAAAACCGTAGTGTCCGAACTGATCAAAAAAGATATCATCCCGGTTATTTTAGGCGGCGGACAGGATATTACTTACGCTCAGTATTTGGGCTATGAGGAACTTGAGCAAAAAGTCGATCTGGTAGTGATCGATTCGCATTTTGATTTGGATGAAGACAATCACAGCGAGAGCATCGAAACTACTTCAGCTTCCTATCTTAACAAAATATTCCTGCATGATCCTAATTATCTGTTCAATTTCAGCAACCTGGGCTATCAAACCTATTTTGTAAGCCAGGATAGCCTGCGGGTAATGGATAAGCTTTATTTTGACGTACACCGTCTGGGCGAGCTGAGCGGCAACGTTGCAGTTACCGAGCCAGCTATCCGCAACGCCAGCATGGTAAGTTTTGATATCGGTGCTATCCGGGCTGCCGATGCCATGGGTAATGCCAACGCCACACCAAATGGTTTTTATGGCGAAGAAGCTTGCCAGCTTTGCCGCTATGCCGGTTTTAATGATAAACTTACCTCAATTGGTTTTTATGAGTTTAACCCGGCGTATGACAGCAACGGGCAAACCGCCTGGCAACTGGCCCAAATGATCTGGTATTTTATTGATGGCTTTTATAACCGTAAGCGCGATTTTCCGCTTAACCCTAAATCGCAATACCTTATTTATAAAACCAGTTTAACTCATGAAGATCAGGAAGTGGTATTTGTAAAAAGTAAAAAATCCGACCGCTGGTGGATGCAGGTGCCCTATCCTTCGGCGGGTTCGCCTAATGAGCGTTTTCATTTAGTGCCCTGCAGTTATGCCGATTATAAAACCGCTACGTCCGGCGAATTGCCCGATCTTTGGTGGCGCACCTATCAAAAATTAAACTGATATTCACAATTTTAACCATGCTCAAACGTTAGCAGCGTAGAGTTTTTATATATTTTGATGAAGAAATTATTTTTTTACATAGTTGCCATGTTGCCGGTAACGGCGCTCGCGCAAACTAACGACACCTTTATTATTAATGGTAAATTAGGGAATGTAAGCACTCCCGCTAAAGTATATTTATCATACCAGTTAGGTGCCAACAATGTTACCGATTCAACCAATGTGGTTAACGGGGCATTCTCCTTTACCGGCACTATTATCAACCCGGTTAATGCTACCATAGCTGTAAACTATAAAGGTTTACCGCTCGAAAAATTTATCGACGCCAATTATAAATATGCTGATAACGGCAGCCTTATTTCAAAAACGGCTGATGATCTGGATTTTTTCCTGGAAAAAGGCACGATCACTATTGCCAGCAAAGATTCTATCGATAAAGCGCAAATCACTGGCTCACAACTCAATATCGATAACGTAAAACTACAGGCACAGTTAAAAGCCATCAACCAAAAAGGCGAAAAACTAATGGCCGAAGCTAAGGCCGCAACCCCTGAGCAGCAGAAATCGGCGGCTTTCAGAAGTGCTATGCAGGCGAGGTATAAAGCATTACAAACAGAGCAAAAAACAACATTGAAAAGCTTTATTTCGGCTAACCCAAATAGTTACTTAAGCCTGCTTGCCCTAACTTCGGTAAGTGGCCCAGCCCCGGATGTAAGCGAAGTTGAGCCATTATACAATTCGTTATCTCAAAACATCAGAGATACCGAGGCCGGTAAAATGATGAAAGCACAGCTTGAAGCCTTAAAAGTAACGGCCATTGGTTCTGAAGCTCCGGATTTTATCCAGAACGATGTTAACGGCAACCCGGTTAAACTATCCTCTTTCAGGGGCAAGTATGTATTGCTTGATTTTTGGGCATCGTGGTGCGGTCCTTGCCGCCAGGAAAACCCTAACGTAGCACGTAACTATGCAAGGTTTAAAAACAAGAACTTTACAGTAGTTGGAGTTTCTTTGGATAGGCCCGATGGCAAATCGGCATGGCTGGCGGCCATTAAAAGCGATGGATTGGATTGGACACAATTATCCGATCTTAAATTCTGGAATAACCAGGCCGCAGCACTGTATTCGGTAACATCCATCCCTCAAAACTACCTGATAGATCCACAAGGCAAGATTATTGCAAAAAACCTGCGCGGCGAAGACCTTGATGCCAAATTGGAGCAACTGTTTGGAAAATATAATTAATAGGGTGTCATAGCCAATTGATGGCTACATTCATTATTATGTCAAATTCACCATTGAGTTAGCCGGTTATTTAATAGCCGGCTAATTTTATTATATTGCGATATGAACTTGACCTCAATTAAAAAAATAGCTTTAACGGCAATCGCAAGCGCCCCTGCTTTAGCTTTTGCTCAGGATGCCCAATATACCGTGCAAGGTAAAATTGGCGATTATAACGCACCTGCAAAAGTGTATGTGCAATACCGTAAAGACGGTAAAACTATCGTTGACTCCACAGTATTGAATAGTGGAAACTTTAAATTTACCGGTAAAACAGGCACGACACCAGTAAGCGGTTATATTTTATTTAACCCTAAAGGCACCGGCCTCCACAGCTCAGAAGATTACCGTTCCCTTTACCTGGAACCCGGTACTATTACCGTAACCGCAACTGATAAAATTGCCGAAGCGAAAATAGAAGGCACCAAAACCAATAACGACAACGAAAAATATAACCTGGCCGAAAAACCAATTAACGATGCTTATGAAGCACTTTCGACCAAACGTAAAACCGCTACACCAGACCAACTGGCTGCTTTAAACGCAGAAGAAAAGAAAATAGATGATCAGGATGCCCTGGTAAATAAAAAATTCATCCAGGAAAACCCTGACTCGTACGTGAGCCTTAACGCGCTTGAATCATACGCATACAGTGCCGATTACGTGGATATCGCCCCATTATTTAACAACTTCAGCCCGGCTATTAAAGCAACCGAAGCGGGTAAGAAATTTGCAGAACGTTTACCTAAATTAAAAGCGGTAGCATTGGGTGCCACAGCCCCTGAATTTGCCGAAGCCGATACCGCTGGTAAAATGGTTAGCCTGTCATCATTCCGTGGAAAATATGTACTGATAGATTTCTGGGCTTCATGGTGCGGCCCATGCCGTCGTGAAAACCCTAACGTGGTAAAAGCATATAACGCTTACAAAGCTAAAAACTTTACCATCCTTGGTGTGTCGTTAGACAGGCCAAACGCGAAAGATAAATGGTTGGCAGCTATCCATAAAGATGGCCTGACATGGAACCACGTATCCGACCTTAAATTCTGGGACAGCAAAGCGGCTGACCTCTATGCCGTACGCGGTATCCCTCAAAATTTCCTGTTAGATCCTAACGGAAAGATCATAGGTAAAAACCTGCGGGGCGAGGACCTGGAAAATAAACTTGCCGAGCTATTTGGAAAGATCTAAACATACAACACCTTAAATAAAAAAGGTTCGGCTATCGCCGAACCTTTTTTATTTAAGCCCTTCTTATTCTGTAATATTGAAATCCAAAGAATGACTTTATTTTACTGCCAGCAAATCAACCTTTTCTATTACAGGAGCAGAGGCAAGTAATTCCGGTGCTTTTGCCATTAGCGCCTTGGCTATTTCGCCACCTAAATGTGCTTCGCGACCTGCTTCTGCTTCAAACGTATCAAAAATACCGAAGGTTGAAGGACCTATCTTTAACGCATACCAGCTTACGGTATCCACTTCCTGTTGCGCAAGTGGGAGGGCACTTGTTATAAAATCGGCCACTTCCTGTTCTTTACCTGGTTTGGCTTCAAGCCTGGCCAGCAATGCAAATTTTACCATGTTTGTTTTTATGAGGTGATGTAATTTAATTTTTACCTGAATTAAATGAGATGTTCAGTATTGATTAACAATCAATTAGTTATTTGGTGCCGGTTGCCCCAAAATAAACAACAAGAACAACCGGGCAACCAAATACAACAATCACACTTAAATTTGATCCTTATGCTGAAACTCCGGCTTCAACAAGCTGTTCATTGCTTTGCGCAGCTTTAATACCTTTGGCATAGATACATGCGTGATATACGGATTATCCATATGTAACCTGTAATACCCCTGGTGATAATTTTCGGCAGGGTATAATACTTTAAACGGAACAACCTGCGTAACAATAGGGCTGTTGTAATGGTGACTGGCATTAACTTTAGCTATTACATTCTCCAGCGTTTTCTTTTCTTCGGGATTACGGTAAAAAGCTACTGAGCGATAATCATCACCTACATCCGGGCCTTGTCTGTTTACCGTTGTTGGGTCATGGGCGTAAAAGAAAGCCTCGGCCAAAGCGGCATAACTTATTTCGGAAGGATTGTAGTATACCTGTACAGATTCAGCGTGACCGGTATTTTTACCACAGACATCTTCATAAGTTGGGTTTTTTGTTTTGCCGCCAGAGTATCCTGCCACCACCCTGTTAACGCCCTTTAACTCATACAAACCTTCCGAAAGGCTCCAGAAACAACCACCTGCAAAAGTGGCAACCTTTTCGCCTGCTTTTGGGGCCGGCAGGCTCGCAAAGCCACTTTCACTGGTTTGCGCGTTGGCGCAACCAAATAATATCAGCAAGCCCAACAAGCATATATTTAACTTTTTTGTTATCATGATCTTTTATTTAGTTATAATTATTTAGCCGGAACAAACTTGAACGCATATGAATCCATACAATAGCGTTTACCTGTAGGCGCGGGCCCATCATTAAAAACATGGCCGAGGTGTAAACCGGTACTGGCTTCAACCACCTCCTCACGCACCATCCCGTATGAGGTATCTTTTACAATTTTGATGGCTTTAGGATCAATAGGTTTAAAAAAACTTGGCCAACCCGTACCCGATTCAAATTTGGCGTCCGAACTGAACAACGGTTTTCCGGTGGCCGCGCTCACGTATATTCCTTTCTCATGGTTGTTCCAATAAGGGTTATGATACGGCTGTT
This sequence comes from Mucilaginibacter endophyticus, assembly GCF_003351025.1. Taxonomy (GTDB): domain Bacteria; phylum Bacteroidota; class Bacteroidia; order Sphingobacteriales; family Sphingobacteriaceae; genus Mucilaginibacter; species Mucilaginibacter endophyticus. The sequence goes on from NZ_QPCG01000013.1 coordinate 14,467, forward strand.
CCGTTCCCTTATTTACCAATATCTCATAAGCCTCGGGCGTTAATACCTGTTTCCAGTAGCTGGCCGGTTTAGCAAGCGGGTACGTTTTAGTATCAACAACATTTTCGGTATGCGGCGCGCTTTGACTGCATGCGTTGAGTGCAAACAACATCAATGGCATAATAAACAGATTTATCTTTTTCATACCCGTTTTGTCGCAGATATGAGCAGAACCTTACAGGTTAACTAAAATATTTCTATCATTTAATTGCTGTAGTTCACCAGTGACAGCTTTTCCTGCTTAAATAAAAAAATAAAAAAGTTTGTAAGGATTCTCCCTTTCCTCCGACTGACGCACAAATCAAAGCATCAAACGATAGTATAAGCGACACATTTTTACGCAAACCATTACCACCACATTGATTTATGCAGAGCCAAAACAGCACAAATATCGGGCTTGATAACAGCGCCGCTCCCCGTTTATGGGTAACCCGGCATGCCGATTATCTTTATAAATACGCGTTAACCCGCATTAATGACCAGGAACTGGCGCGTGACCTGGTGCAGGAAACCTTTTTGGCAGGTCTTGAACGGCTTCAAAAGTTTGAGGGAAAAAGCACCGAACGAACCTGGCTTACGGCTATTTTAAAAAATAAGATAATTGACGTTTACCGCAAAAAAGCGTCGGCCTTTGTTAATGAACCAGGAATGACATCTGCCGAACAGGAAACCGACGATTTTTTTGAACCGGACGCGCATAACTGGAAACCCAACCACCGGCCCGCAGAATTTGGCATTGAACAAACAGATCTGTTAGAAAGCAAAGAATTTGAACTGATACTGCAAAAGTGCCTGAGAAAGCTGCCTTCGTTATGGCTTTCGGTTTTCACTATGAAGCACTTGGACGATGAGCCAACGGATATCATTTGCAACGACCTAAGGATAAGCCCCTCAAACTTTTGGGTAATTATCCACCGGGCCAAACTAAGCCTTAGAGAGTGTCTTCAAAAAAACTGGATTTAAACAAAATGATATGGATGAATTAACTAAAATAGCCTACAACTGCAAAAAGGCTACTTATTTGATTGAGAAGCAGGATATAGGAGAAATCACCCTTCGCGAAAAACTGGAATTAAAGATCCATCTGGCCGGCTGCCGTGTTTGCAGGGTGTTCCAGCAACAGAGCGCCACAATTAACCGGATGATCAGGAACATGCTCCATCGGCCTGTTGACGAAAACATCAAACTCGATGATAAATTTAAAAATGAATTGCAGCACCTGATTGATGAACAATTAGATAAATAAAACCTATAGATAGAAACTATACTTAATACCCCACGTAATAGCCACACCACAAAAGGCAGTCGAAAGTTTATTAAGCTGCCTTTTTATTTCTTAAGCTTCTGGCAATACCAATCGTTTTTTTATCACCCGGCGCAGATGCTCGCTGTTATCATCTCCCCATTGCCCAAGCTCATTTATGATGGGCATTATTGATTTTCCCAAATCTGTTAAGTAATACTCCACTTTGGGTGGCTGCTGATCGTATACCTTTTTAGCTACCAGCTCATCATCTTCCAGTTGGTTCAGTTGAATATTTAAAACCCGGCGGGATGCTTCAGGAATATTTTTTTGTAGTTGCCCGGGCCTGCTGATGCCTTGCGATATGTAGTACAACAAGTGGATCTTCCACTTGCCAAACACCACTTCACGTATCAGATCAAGACCGCATTCTTCCTGTATAGGTAATTTCCGTTCGTACATTTCAATTCCCCCTTTCGGTATTATTTAAACTACAAATTTCGGTAAGTACAGGGATAAATTTATCCGTATTGAATCATTTTTCCGTACTTGACCCGCCCCTGATACTTCATCAATTTTGCATTATCATATCAACATAAATCGACAAAAAAATGATTGCAAAAGCAAATTTCAATATCGACCCAATTGAGTTTAAAGGCAAAAAAATATTAGTTACCGCCGGGACCAAAGGTGCGGGCAAAGCTATTTTTGACCGACTGCTCAAAGGCGGAGCCAGCATTGTAACCACCGCCCGTACTCAGCCTGCTGATATCAGTCCGGAACATTTTATCCAGGCAGATCTGAGCACAAGAGCAGGTACCGATAAAGTGGTCAGCGAAACTCTTAAACGTTTGGGCGGCATCGATATTCTGATCAACAACCTTGGCGGCTCAGAATCACCCGCAGGAGGAGTTATGGTGCTCAGTGATGAGGACTGGGAGGCCGCACTTCAAACTAATTTATTGGCAGCTGTTAGGTTAGACAGAGGGTTACTGCCAACCATGCTCAATCAAAAACATGGCGTAATATTACATATTTCGTCTATCCAGCGCAAAATGCCGCTATATGAGGCTACCCTGCCTTACGCGGCAGCCAAAGCGGCACTGAGCAATTACAGCAAGGGGATCTCCAAAGAACTTGCCCCAAAAGGCGTACGCGTTAACTCGGTAGCTCCCGGCTTTATCAACACCGGCGGAGCGCAGGGTATGATCGATAACCTTGCATCACAAAACGGTGGCGACAAGGAAGCGGCGCTTAAAACTATTATGGATTCGTTAGGCGGTATCCCTATGGGGCGCCCGGCAGAGCCTGAAGAAGTTGCCGAATTGGTTGCCTTCCTGGTATCAGACCGGGCAGCGTATTTAAATGGGGGCGAATTTACTATCGATGGCGGTACCATTCCTATAGTATAACTTCCATTTATGATTATGATAGCGGGTAACATTTATCCGCTATTTTTTTACAATTGAAAGCGCTGTAGTTTACATACTAAAACCCAGGACCAAACGTATTTATGCTAAATAGCACCTATGGGTTAAAATTTAAGACCCCAAGTAGCGTAATGCCTGCTGATTACGTAAAGTTAAAATATCAGTTTACTACCAATATTTTAGTTTATGAAAACAGTTCAGCGAAAATTAACAAGGCGGGCAGGCATTATCGGGATGGTGTGTTTGCTGGCGGCAACCTTCAGCTCGTGTTTAAAAGATCATAACAACTACGTTCAGCCGGAAGTGGCGCTCGTTTCCGTTATCAATGCTTCACCAGATTCTGATCCGGTTGATTTTTACCTAGAACCCAACAGGGCCAATAACTTCCCTATCCGGTATGGTCATGGCATAGATTACGTTAACGCTTATCCCGGTAAAAGAACGGCTACCTTTTATGTTTCGGGCACCAAACAGAAAGTAGCAGCCGATACCATCGATCTGACAGCCAAAAAACTTTACTCGGTATACCTGGCCAATACAACAGGCAAACGCGATGTAATTTTTGTGGCCGATTCTATTGTTCAGCCGGCAGCCGGCATGGCGAGTATCCGTTTGGCCAACTTAAGTGCCGATGCGGGCGCTGTTGACCTGGTTACTTCAAAAGACAGTGTATTGGCAACAAACAAAGCTTACAAGCAGGTTTCAAACTTTGTTACCATTAAAGGCAGTAATACTTATACCCTTAACATTCGTCAAAAAGGAACTACCACGGTATTAGCCAGTCTTACTAATGTTACGCTACGCGCAGGTTCGGTTTATACCATTTGGCTGCAGGGCATAGCCGCGGCTACCGATGATAAAAAATTAAGTGCAGGTATTCAAACCAACGTTTTCTACTATTAATTTACCTTTACCTATGTTGTAAAACCCGGCCCTGGTGCCGGGTTTTATTTTTTGCAGACCACCTATCAGATTAACAATTTGATAATATAAACTTCGCCATATTTAAACCTTGCCGTTATACATTTAACCTGTTAATGTTTTTTTGATAAACCTCAAATTTCCGGAAAAGATGGATGAGCGCGTAGTGATTATAGTGCCGGCCCGCATGGCTTCAAGTCGTTTATATGGCAAAGTAATGCTGCCAATATCAGGTAAAAGTTTATTGGCCCGTATGGTGGAACGCATTGGCATGATTCAGCATCAGGCCAGTATTGTTATTGCCACCACCGAGGGTAGCGAAGATGATGTTATTGCCCAAGAGGCCGAAAACCTTAACATTGCATGCTACCGTGGTAGCCTGAGCAATTTGTTGGACAGGCATTACCAGGCAGCTAAATTTTTCAATGCCGACGTAGTTGTAAAAATCCCTGCCGATTGCCCGCTGATTGATCCGCGGATCATTGATAAAGTGCTGGAACACTTTTTCAGCAACAGACAAAAGTTTGATTACGTGAGCAACCTGTACCCTGCTACCTACCCTGACGGTAACGATGTAGAAGTAATGACCATGGCCTGTTTGAAACAAGCCTGGGAAAATGCCGGTCGCCCTTACGATCTTGAGCATACCTCACCATACATCTATGAAAACCCGCTTATTTTCAATATCGGTAATGTAACCTGGGAAACCGGCCTGGATTATTCCATGTCGCACCGTTTCGCGCTTGATCACCCGGAGGATTTTTATTTTATTGAACGCGTATTCAAAGAATTATATCCAGTATGTAACCGCTTTTCATGCCAGGACATCATTAACCTGCTGAAGCTAAAACCAGAGATCTACGAAATTAACGCCCCATACAACAGCACCAACTGGTACAACAAACACCTGAGCGAAGTAAAGCCAGAGTTTGCGATGGCTTAATTTTGTGATTAGAGGTTGGTGATTAGAGATCAGGGACGCTTTGTACCTTTTCAGGCTCAAGTGTTGTGTGGTTGGACATGGGTATGCTCATTTGTGCCTATTCTGAAAGCACAAGCCATCTATCACAGATTCTCCAGCTCAAGACTTGCGCTAATGTGGTTTCATTCTGCTAATTCATTAATTCTAAAAATTCCGGTTCAGACAAAATCCAATAATTCGACAAATCCTTCTAATCCCGGTTCAGACAATTCCGAAATCCAACCTCCCAATTCCGAAATAATTTCCCCTCCCTTGTCCTATTCCCCCAATCTCATTTGATATAGAGGTGTAATTCATATATTTAATTAACCTTTAAAATCTAAAAAGATGGACGAATTCGTTTTAATTTTCAGGCACGAGGATGGCAACAAGGTAGCTTCTCCCGAACAGATCCAAATCTGGATGAAACAAACTATGGACTGGATTGGTGGCATAGCTGCTCAAAATAAGTTTGTTAGTGGCACGGGCTTACCATTTGCCGACGCTAAAATTGTAGGGCATGGCGGCGTGGTTACCAACGGCCCCTTCGGCGAAATCAAAGAAACTATAGGCGGTTTCATCACCGTAAAGGCCGATTCGGTTGAAGAAGCCGTTGAATTTGCCAAAGGCTGCCCAGTACTACAAGGTGATGGCAATACCGTTGAAGTAAGAAAAATTGCTAAGAATGATGGGGTGCATTAAAGATCTCTAATCATAAACCACATTAAAATCATGTCATTGCGAGTGAAGCGTGGCAACCGCATGCTATACAGAGCGGCTGTGCTTCCGTGCGATTGCCACGTCGTTCCTCCTCGCAATGACATATTTTAGCGATGCTAACTATCTATCCCAATGCAAACCCAGGAACTCATCCCACATTTATTCCGTACAGAGTACAGTAAAATAATATCGGTGNCGATGCTAACTATCTATCCCAATGCAAACCCAGGAACTCATCCCACATTTATTCCGTACAGAGTACAGTAAAATAATATCGGTGCTATGCCGCCGCTTTGGGTTTGATCAGATGGAAACCGCGGAGGATATAGCCAGCGATACTTTCCTTACCGCGGCGCAGGCCTGGAGTTATAAGGGTATTCCGTCCAATCCAACGGCCTGGCTTTATAACGTTGCTAAAAACAAGGCAAAAAACCATTTACAGCGTAACACCATTTTTGAAAGCAAGGTATCTCCGGAAATAAAAACCGATGATGCTTATGAACAGGATATCGATCTATCCCCTAAAAACATTACCGACAGCCAGCTACAGATGATGTTTGCCATCTGCCACCCGGCTATACAGCCCGAAGCCCAGATCGGGCTTTCTTTACGGATCCTTTGCGGTTTTGGGATTGATGAAGTTGCCGAGGCTTTCCTGGCAAGTAAAGAGACCATTAATAAACGCCTGTTCAGGGCCAAGGAAAAGATCCGCAACGAGAATATAAAAATTGAAATGCCTGATTTGGCTGAAATGGATAACCGCCTGGAAAATGTACTAACTACCATTTACTTATTGTTTAGCGAGGGCTATTATTCGGTAAGTCAGAACCAGGTATTGCGTAAAGACCTCTGCTTTGAGGCTATGCGCCTTTGTCATATGCTTATTGAAAACGAAAGCACCAACAAACCGCCGGTTAACGCCCTGCTTTCGCTCATGTATTTTCACGCTTCCCGGTTTGAGGCACGTACAGACCAAAACGGCGGACTGATATTATACGACGATCAGGACACCAACCTCTGGAACCAGGATCTTGTAGCCAAAGGCGCCTGGTATTTAAACCAGGCCACTACAGGTAACCGCCTATCAAAATATCACCTTGAAGCCAGCATAGCTTATTGGCACACCCAAAAAACAGATACTAAAGAAAAATGGGAAAACATTTTGCAGCTTTATAACCGCCTGCTGCAAATAGCGTATTCGCCGGTGGCTGCACTTAACCGCACCTTCGCGCTTGCCAAAGCTAATAGCCCCCGAGAGGCTATCATTGAAGCCGAAAAACTTCAACTTACTGGCAACCAGTTTTACTATACACTGCTTGGCGAACTGTACACCGGCATTGATAATAAACAAGCAAAATTCAACTTTCAAAATGCCTTAACACTGATAAAAACACCTGCCGATACCGCCATTATTCAAAGTAAGATAGATAAGCTTCAGGATTAGCCCCTCTTCACAAACACCCACAAACAACTAATAAACAACACCTTATCAACAACAAACATACTCCTAAAATCTCTTTTACCTCTACATTTAAATGTTTTTTCTGATTCGCTGTAAGGTTTGATGATCGGTCCCGACAAAGAGGGAAAAATCAGACATCAAGTTTAACACAATCATGAAAAAATTATTCAATCTACTGTTAGTAACCGTGTTTACTGTAAGCGTCGCTTCGGCACAGGCACAAACAGATGTTCGCAAAAAACAATTTAATTTAGATAATACCGGCCTTGCCATTGAAGGCTATGACCCTGTTGCCTACTTCACCCAACAAAAGGCTATTGAAGGCAAAAAAGAAATCTCCCTCGCCAATAATGGCGTTACTTACAATTTTGCTACAATACAAGACAGGGACTTATTTAAAGCCAACCCCGCCAAATATGAACCGCAATACGGTGGCTGGTGCGCTTATGCTATGGGCGCGAAAGGCGAAAAAGTTGAGATAGATCCCAAGACTTTCAAACTGCTTGATGGTAAGCTGTACCTGTTTTATAACAAGTTTTTCAACAACACTAAAAAATCATGGGATAAGGACGAAGCTAACCTGAAAACCCGTGCCGATGCCAGCTGGGCTAAGATTGTCCGCTAACCACCGTTCAATAATTAATTATAAATCAACCAAAAACCACAGAAAATGAAACGCTTTTTTATTATAGCGGCACTGGCATTGATTACCGCTATCCAGACCTATGCACAGCAATCAGAAATATTTGCTCCCGGTGGCAAAGCCATTAAAGGGTATGACCCGGTCGCTTTTTTCAAAGAATCAAAACCGGTAAAAGGCTCCGAAAAATTTCAATATAAATGGAAAGACGCTACATGGTTTTTCTCAAATAATGAAAACCTCGAAGCTTTTAAAACTGACCCTGAAAAGTATGCTCCACAATACGGCGGTTATTGCGCTTATGGAACCTCACAAGGTCACAAGGCACCTACCCAGACAGATACCTGGTCGGTTGTAAATGACAAGCTGTATTTCAATTATAACGATAAAGTAAAGGAACTGTGGGAAAAAGACCAGGCAACCCTCATCAAAGCAGCCGATGAGAAGTGGCCTGAAGTGAAGGGACAAAAGTAAAATCTAAGGAAGGAAAAGCGCGGGCAATGTGCGATTCCTTCCCGGGGGGAAGGAGGAGGAAGGGGTTTCTGAAGCTTGCTCGAATCGACGGGCGTAGAAACCCCTCCCTGCCACTTCTCTGTCAACCGCACCCCTCCCAGGGTGGGAATAAAAAGAAACCACAAGCAAACAGATGAAAACTCCAAACAACAAACCTATAGTACTGATTACTGCCGGCCCAACCCGCGAGGCTATTGATCCGGTGCGTTTCATCAGCAACCATTCATCGGGCAAAATGGGTTACGCCATTGCCGGGGCGTTTTTAGAAAAGGGCTTTGATGTCGTCCTGGTTTCGGGTCCGGTCAATATCAGCTTGTCTCATCCCGGGCTTACAGTTATTCCTGTTAACTCGGCAGATGAAATGTATGCAGCTTGCCAGCCTTATTTTTCAATAGCCTGCGTCGCGGTATTCGCGGCGGCAGTAGCCGATTATAAACCGGCGCAGGTATACAGCCAAAAAATGAAAAAATCGGCATATGAGTTCAGCCTGCAAATGGTTAAAAATGTAGATATCGCATGCGAGTTTGGTAAAATCAAACGTAACGATCAGCTATCAATTGGATTTGCCCTTGAAACTAACGACGAGGAGCAAAACGCCCTTAAAAAACTTTACACAAAAAATCTCGACCTGATAGTATTGAACTCCGTACAGGACAAAGGCGCCACATTTGGGTACGATACCAATAAAATCACCATCATAAACCGCGATTTCCAATTTCAGTCATTCCCCCTTAAAAACAAAGCTGAAGTAGCTAAGGATATTGTTGCCGCGGCCATTAAACTATACCAACAACCGGAAAAACCGGCGCAAGCATAAACTCAACAATTATGACATACACACAATTCAATATACTGGTTTGGAGCCTGCGTCTCTTAGCGGCTATTATTATGCTGCAAACCTTGTTTTTCAAATTCACCGCCGCGCCCGAGTCGGTTTACATATTTACTAAACTAGGCATGGAGCCCTGGGGGCGTATAGGTATCGGCAGCCTGGAACTTGCGGCGGCTATACTCATCATTATTCCGCGTACAACCGGCATTGGTGCTTTGTTAGCTGTAGGGTTAATGGCCGGCGCCATTTTTTTCCACCTAACCAAACTGGGCATCGAGGTACAGGGTGATGGAGGGCAGCTTTTTATACTGGCAACACTGGTATTCACCAGTTCGGCAGTATTGCTTTTTATTTTCCGCAAAGAGGTAATAAACCTCATTCCTTTTCTTCATCAACAAAATTAAACCACCGCTAACAATATAGTATTATGCAACTTGCACAACCAATCTCCAACCTGTTGGAGCAACTACAATATATAATTGACGAACTTAGCCCAATACAATACACCCAACCAATAAAGCTGTTATCGCAATCAAGCATCGGTCAGCACACCCGTCATATCCTCGAGTTTTTTATTGAACTAAGCAAAGGTTATGAAACCGGGATGGTTGATTATGACAAACGTGTCCGCGATAAAAGCATCGAAGCCGATAAAGATTTCGCTATTGCAACAATCCGCCGTATAGGAACCAGCATTCAAAAGCCTGATAAAGAGCTATTACTTCAGGCAGAATACGGAGATGGTGAAGCACATTCTACGCAGGTTTTTTCAAATTATTACCGCGAGCTGGTTTACAACCTCGAGCATACCGTTCATCATATGGCATTGATCCGCATTGGTGTAAACGCTGTATCAAATGTGGTTATTCCTGACGAATTTGGCGTTGCCGCATCAACACTTAAGTATCGTAAGGCATGTGCACGGTAACCTATGTCCCCACCAAAAACGGATTTCAGCTAACCTCAAACCGAGATGAAAATGTTAACCGGGGTCAGGCCATAGCGCCACGCCAATACCATACAGGTAACAACATACTGTTATACCCTAAGGATGCCGACCGTAACGGCAGCTGGATAGCCACAAAAAACAATGGGGATACCGTTGTGCTGTTAAATGGCGCTTTTGTAAAACATACAGCTATGCCGCCTTACAAAATCAGCCGGGGCCTGGTACTTATAGATATGATCAACGCCGAAGATCCATACCTGTTCTATCAAAACAGTGATCTTAACGGCGTAGAGCCCTTTACGATAATCCTTCATTCACATGGCACACTGTATGAATTCCGGTGGGACGGAACACTTAAGCATATTAAGTTATTGAACGGTAAGGCGGCGCACATTTGGTCGTCGGCTACTTTATATAATGAGGCCGCGGCAGCAAAGCGGGCTACCTGGTTCAACAACTGGCTTAAGTCGGCCAATCCCGATAAGATAGAAGATATTATGTATTTCCATCACCATGCCGGTGAGGGCGATGATAACGACGCGCTGGTTATAAACCGCGGTGGCAAAATGAAAACCGTAAGTGTTACCAATCTCAACGTCGATCCGAAAAATATTGTCATGACCTACCATGATCTTCGGGATGGCAATAAATATGTAAACGATCTGGCAATTGACAGCGCAACTACGGCTAAACAGCCTATCGCCCTGCCACGCTTTTTTGCTTTAAAACGCTTTTTTATCAAACTTTTTAACTGGGAATACTGGTCGTTGAATACCGTTTATGCCCCCATTATGTTTTACTGGTTTTGGCTGAGTTTTAAGGCCCGTTCGTTTTTCTTTTTCAATGCAGCCAATCCACAAATTGAAAATGGAGGCTTTACATTGGAAAGTAAAGCCGAGATCTATGACCTCATTCCACAGAAATATTATCCCAAAACCATACTGTTTAAAACAGGAACAGATTTCGGGCAGATCAAAACAGCCATAGAGAACAAAAACTTTCGCCATCCATTAATTGCCAAGCCCGATATCGGCGGCAGAGGAGTATTAGTTAAATTGGTACATAATGACACCGAACTGCGGGAATATATCCAACAAATCAGGGTTGATTTTCTGATTCAGGAATATATTAACTATAAAAACGAGGTTGGCATATTTTATTATCGCATACCCGGCGAGGCAAAAGGCCATGTAAGCGGCATAGTAGGAAAAGAGTTTTTAGCCCTTACTGGCGATGGCATGCACACCATGATGCAACTCCTCGTTAAGGAACCCCGCTACCTGCTGCAATTGCCTGTATTAATAGATACTTATGGAGATAAATTGAATAAAGTTTTACCTGCCGGCGAGTCAATAACCCTGGTGCCCTATGGCAACCATGCCCGTGGCGCTAAATTTATTGATCTTAGCAATCGCATCACCCGCGAACTTACGGTGGCCATGGATAATATATGCCGCCAGATTCCCGGATTCTATTTTGGCAGGCTCGATGTGATGTATAATAGCTGGGACGAGCTAAATCGCGGCGAGAATATATCCATTATAGAATTGAACGGAGCCGGCAGCGAGCCAACCCACATTTATGACCCTAAACACTCTATCTTCTTCGCCTGGCGCGAGATCATCACGCATTGGAAATTGCTTTATCGCATAAGTAAGCTCAATAAACAGCAAAAAGGCCTTAAGTACATGACTTATAAACAAGGCATGAAGATGCTTAAAAACAATACCGAATATTTAAAACTGGTATCATGAGCGCGTCAAAACAGTTAAAACTATTTTGGGCGGCTTTCAGCATCAGCTTTGTTGGGGCGCTGCCCATTGGCACATTGAACACCAGTGTAGCCAACTTCGCACTCAACGGCAATTTTAGCGGGGCGGCCTGGTTTGCGCTTGCTGCTATTTTGGTAGAAGTGGTGATAGTCCGCGTAGCCCTGGTTATTGTTGATAGGCTGATACGCTTAAAAAAGTTGTTCAAAATATTAAGCATCGCGTTTTGCGTCGTGATACTTATGCTGGCTTATAAAACATTGGAAGCCGCCTTTCATATGCGTAACTTTCAGGATGTGCTGCCATTTGTGGGCATGAACCCATTTTATTCAGGCTTGTTATTGAGCCTGCTTAACCCGCTGCATTTGCCCTTTTGGATGGGCTGGACGGCGGTTTTAAAAAGCCGCAAACTTTTAAACAACTCCCCCCGGGCTTATAACATTTTTATAACAGCTATAGGCACGGGCACATTGCTTTCATTTATTATCTATGGTATTGCCGGCAATTACCTCATGAACGCACTTAAAGCCCAGCATAACCTCATTAACTGGATATTGGGTTTAACCCTACTGATAACAGGCCTGGTGCAGGCCTTTAAACTTATTGCGGCACAAATACAATTAAATAAAAAACCCATGAAAAAATCAGCTCAAATATTATTACTGTTCCTCGCAATCACAGTTGCAGCACTTACATCATGTACCCAAAAGTTTAAACCAAGGCTTAATTCGCAACAGGGTATCAATTTTAAAACAACTTCGCTTGCCGACGCCCAAGCTTTGGCCAAAGCCGAAAACAAACCCTTGTTTGTGTTTGCCCACGCTTCATGGTGCCCAACCTGCAAACAAATGGAACAGGAAATATTAATTAAAAAAGAACTGGGTGATGCTTTTAATACAAACGTTGTGAATGTGGCTATCGATATCGATAGTAAAGATGGGAAAAAGCTTCAGGAGCAATATCCTATAAGGGCAACCCCAACTTTGTTCTTTTTTAATGCAGATGGTTCGCCCGCAAAAAAACTGGAAGGATTTACTACCATTGACGCTTTATTGGCTGAAGCCGGCGAGTTGAAAAGGTAACAAATTCTTCAAGCCTCCTTCAACAGGGAAGCTTGAAAAATTTTTAAAGCCCTCTCCTCTGGAGAGGGCAGCATTATATTATTACTTAGGCAATCCGCCTAAAAACTCCAGTACATCCTGTCCTATTTCTTTGGCATGTGTTTCTAACGCAAAATGGCCGGTGTTATAAAACTTAACTGTCGCGTTAGGATTGTCCCTTTTGTAACCTTCGGCACCTGCAGGTAAAAAGAACGGATCTTTATTGCCCCAAACAGCTAACAGTTTTGGTTTGTGCTCTCTGAAATAAGCCTGAAATTTAGGATATAAAGCCACGTTAGTACGATAATCAAGCATCAGGTCAAGCTGAATTTCCACATTTCCGGGGCGGTCGAGAGTTTGTTGATCGAGGATATAGCTTTCAGGAGCAATTAATGACGGATCAGATACACCTTCAAAATACTGGAATTTGGTCATTTTCTCTTTTACGAAGTCCCTTAAGGCATCCCTGTTTTCCAGGCTTGGGTCCTGCCAGTATTTTTGGATCGGGTTCCAGCCGCTGCTCAGGCCTTCTTCATAGGCATTACCATTTTGAGAGATGATACCGGTTATTTTTTCCGGATTAGCCAGTGCCAGTCTCAAACCGGTAGGTGCGCCATAATCAAATATGTAAATAGCAAAACGTTTAAGGCCAAGCTCGTCAATAAAAGCTTGCATGGTGTTAGCCAAATTATCAAAAGTATATTTGAACTGGGTATGATCCGGCATATCTGTAAAACCAAAACCCGGCAGATCAGGAGCCAGTACATGGTATTTTGTACTTAAAGTTGGGATCAGGTTCCTGAACATGTGCGATGATGTTGGGTAGCCATGCAATAACAAAATAGTTGGCGCATCTTTAGGTCCTGCTTCGCGATAAAAAATATTTAAGCCGTTAGCTTTGATGTTGCGATAATGAATTTGATTGGTTTCCATGGTTTGTGTTTTTATAGTTGAGTTTTTTGTTGATTGCGCATTAGCCCCCGCTACAAAGGTAGTTGCAGCCAAAGCGGTTATTATCAGATTTTTAATTTTCATTTACTGTGTTTTGATGATTCAAAATTAATATCGATATTTGATTATTAAAAACGATTAATAATGATATAAATAATCATAAATTATGATTTATGAACACTAATGATCTCAAAATATTTGAAGCAGTAGCCGCTAATGGTAGTTTCACTAAAGCCGCCGAGGCCATGTTTACCGTACAATCAAACGTTACCGCGCGTATAAAAAACCTGGAAGAAGAATTTGGCGCCGATCTGTTCACCCGCACATCGCGCAAGGTAGCGTTGACCAGCGCGGGCGAAACGCTGATGCAATACAGCAAACAGATTGATCATTTAATGCAGGAAGCCAAAAAGGATATTAAAAAATTTAGCCAGGTAAGCGGCAACCTTAAAATTGGTTGCATTGAAACTACTATGGCCTTTAAAGTTCCGGATATCCTCACCCGCTTTACCGAAGCCTACCCTGATGTGGACCTGGAGTTTAAATCGCAAATGCGCAGCGACCTCATCAATGATGTGATCAACTATAAACTGGATGCGGCCTTTGTATCGGCGCCTATCAATTCGCCCGAGCTGGAACAATTACATATTAAAGAAGAACAACTGGTGATCCTTGCCCCGGCCCATGGCCCCGAGCTAAAGGAATTGCTCATGAAACAGCCGCTTAAGATCATCGTATTTGACCAGGGGTGTGTATTTCGCGCCCGGTTGGAAGCATGGCTTAACGCCAAGGGCATCATCCAATATAAAAGCATTATACTGAATTCGCTGGAAGGGATCATCAATTTTGTAGAAGCTGGTTTAGGCATCAGCATTCTCCCTGCCGAGCTGATTGAGCAATATTACGCAGGCCGTAAGCTTAAAACGCACATGCTTAATAAAGAATTGGGTACAATGTCTACGGTGCTCATCTACCGTAAAAATGTACCGCAGTCAAGAGCTTTAAAAGCCTTTGTAGAAATGTATTGAGCAGGAAATATTAAGTTATTAATATCTGTAAGTATGTAAAACATTTTCTTAATAAAAAGAGAGCTTATGTTAAGCTCTCTTTTTATTAAATAGCATTGACACTTTCAGATTATGGATTATATGTCCAAACGTCGCCCGAGCGCATAGTAACCTGTGGACTGGTATAAAGCAAGGTGGTACCGTCAGTATCATAAACATAAAAATGCCCGGTTTCCATATCGGTGTTCATATATAATACTACCAGGTTTGGGCCATGAGCTTTCTCAATATCGCCCCAGCGCGCATTTGTTCTGTCGCTTATAAAAATAATCTTCTTTGTAAGCCATCTTGCGTGCAATGAGTTTTGACTGAGGTTGCTGTTAGGGCCGGCTCCATAAATAATACCATATAATCTGTTTGCATTAGTAACAAATCCCATAGACGTTATAAAAAGATCATTAGCATTATAGTTTCCGAATAAAAAGTTACTACTCGGAAAACTGGTAAGACTGTTACTTAGGCTATACCGTAGTTCTTGTCCGTTGTTGTGGTGCATACCCATCAAATAGTAAGTTGAATTATTATAGGTAAATGCCTTTACATCCTGCGCAACAAGACTTTCGGCCAAAGCATCCCCTATATAGCTAAAGTTTACTTTATCAGTGCTCACTGCATGATGCACAGTTCGTTGGGTTTCGGAATCTGTGAAGTTATTGAAATACAAATGATAGATTCCGTTTTCTAAAAAGCCCACATTAGATCCATTTACATTAGCGGTACTCCAATTAGTGTATCCAGTCATATTAACCAAATAACTTGCGTTACCGCTATTAGGAGTCCAGTTAACACCATCGGAAGATGTGGCAAATCCTGGTTTATTTTTTGCCCCTGAACCAAAAGGCAATGATGTATAATACATCAACCAACTTCCGTCTGGATTTTTCAACACCGTTTCATTATTAAGATGATCCCAGGCGCCATTACCAACTACCAAAGTATGTGTGCCAAAAGTTATAAAGTTGTCATAACTCACGGTTACAAACACCCTGTCATGTTGGCCTTCTCCATTGTCCCACCCTCCATAATAGATATTCCATGCACCGTTATAAACTATGTTAGGAGCGTAGATATTGGGATAGCCATTTATAATATTGTTGTTTGAAACAATTAATGGGTCACGGTCGTCCTGGGTCCAGTTAAAAATGCGTGTTGGGTTAAATGAGTCGGACCCCGAATTATTAATCCGGTTTTGTTGAACTGAATTATCATTACCAGTCCACTTGAAATGATCAAAACCAGCGTCATATCCTGCGGCAACCTCCGCAAGTTGGAAATAGTAGTTCGACCCGTCGGTACCCAGCTTGGTTACTTCTATTTTAATACCCGTTGTATGCACTGTAACCGGCAGTGGTATCACTACCGGTAAATTAGTTGTTGATTTTTGTGGATTAACAAAATTTGTGAATGACTTAGAGGCCACCCAGGTTGAGCCCGAGTAATAATAAATGGTAAAATTTGAAGGAAAACTCAACCCCGAGTTATTAGTGCCATATCTTGGTGTCATTTTCACGTAGTTTACATCGCTGGCGGCACCAAATTGAAACTGAATATATTCTGTACCCGCTGAGCTTGTATGTAGCACTGAGCTCCAGCATGTTGAAGTATTATTGTCAATAGCATTTGATGCGGGCCAGGAAGGATAAGTTGAAGAAACTGAAACGCTTGAAATGGGGAGGTCTGTTGTAACTGATGTTGCTTTAATTGTTTTAGTACTTTGAAAGTCAGCTTTTTTTTCCAAAATATCTTTACTGCAGCCACCGAGTAAAATAACGCTTAATAAAAGCATTAAGTTTAGTAAGTTTTTCATGATAGGTAAGTGTTTAAGAGGCTTTTTATAGTTGCCCCGTGTTTATGGTAAAAATATTTAATTGTTTAATGGTAAATAATATTTAGCTACAGAAATTTATACACAACTCTCAACGCTTTGCTAATAATTAAACAGTATTAATGACTTTACAACATCCAATTATATTAATTTATCAATGCACTAAACAATAAAGCATTTTAATGAGCCATATTTAACATCCAAAACCTTAATTTGCAGTATCATTTTTAAAGGTGACCATTACCAATTTTCTATAAATCTCAATTAGCGATGGAAAACAATATCGGCACAAAAGAAAACCCGATGGCCCTGAAAACGCCGCCATTAACATCAGATTATACCATGCACCTTGATACAAAAGATGGCAACCCAGTTTTGGTTTGTACTGTTGGCAAAACAGTGCTCCACTATGATTATCGCTGCCTGGCCGATCTGCATGCCATGCTAACCGCTCATGGCGACTGGATGGAACTTGGCAGTGCCGATGAACAAAAGCCTGCGAAGGAAGGAACCGTTGAGGCCTGGGGCCGTTCAGAAAATAATCCTGTTGGAGGATGGTACGGCTTAAAGAAAGGACTTCGGGGCCGTTTTGCCATGTACGTACCTCCGCTGATGGAAGCCTTAGGTATGGTTGAGCTAACACATGATGCCAAAGGCAATAAAGTAAAAGCAAAATAATAAGAAGGGGCTGCTTTAACAGACAGCCCGTTCTTATTGGTATTTATTAGCGCTTATTCGCCCTTTGTTGGATCATTAACAATCCCTGCAAATAATATCAATCCGGTTTTCATCTCCCTGATCGCGAAAATGAATGGCTTATCTAAAATGATATTTTTTGTAGGTGCCGCTGTGAGCCCCATGCCTACCTCCGTTACGGCTGCGGCTTCGGTGCCATCCTCGTTCACATCAATATAGGCTTTATGCTTTACTTCGGTTATGGTAAGCCCAGTTGAACTGATCCGGCTAAAATCAGCCTGATCGCTAAAAGCAATACTCATTCCCAAAGATTTTAAGATTTCTTTTAAGTCGACACCATAGCTGAATTTAAATTTAGGAAGAGTGATATTTGATTTGCTGGAAGTAAGTTTTCCCATCAATACATTCCATTTATCCGAATCGAGACTGAGGGCAAAGGTTTTCACATCGGCATCGGGCATGATCATTACCATACTGTATTTACTGTTGCTGTATGGCAGTTCAACCACGGTTGCTTCACTATTAAAAGCTACGTTAAGGTTAACATCATTATTGGTCATGAAACTGGCCTGCACCGTACTGTTATCGGCAAGGTGAAAAGATGTTTTATACGTTTTGCCAGCATCGAAGCGGGTTTTCCAGGTACTTTTGAAGTAAATGGCATTAATGAGAAACATTCTGGCCCCGTCATTTATCTGATCTATGATCTTGGTGATCTTGTTATTGGTTTGCCCGCTCACCCAACTATTAATAGTATTTGCAGATCCTGTTTTATCGTTAAAATCAAGCGCTTTTACCTCGGCATTATAAAAATCGGTATTGGTTTTTATGAATGCAGGCAGCGGTGTAAAACTATTAGCGTACCAGATGGAGTTGGCTATTTTAAGTGTTGTATTTGGGTCAAGATCAGGAAGATTGGTGATCAGGTTGTGATGATAGCTATTCACCTGATCCTCGGTAAAACCGTCAAAATCCATTGTTTTACGAATATCGGTAAGCGTTTGCCCGGCGGCGCCATTGCTGGTCATGCCAACAGCAAAGCTTATGCTCAATGGCGAGAGGATTAGATTTTGGCTATTGGATACAGTTCCCAGGCCTGCTTTAAACAGTTTTAAGGTAAAAGCATTGCCGGGGCCAACCTGCTGTTGCTCAGTTGCCGAAAGCACAAGGTCTTTACCCGGGCCGTTATTAATTGGGCCATTACCTCCCTTTTTGCAGGCGGCTATCGTTAAAATTCCAATACTAAGTAAGGTTAGTTTGCGCATCATAGTTGATAGGTTTATAATTACATTACGAAAAGTAAATTACTTACGCTACAGCGAGTTAAAATTACTGCGGATAAAAAAGTATAACAATTTTTTAACTTCCGGGCTTGTTAAAACACCGTAGTTTAGTCCTTTAAAATACTCATTTATACTGATGCGAAATCTACTTAAAACCGCGGCCCTTGCGCTGCTGGTATCAGCCGGGATCAATGCCGCTGCACAAACCCGTAAAGCTGTTTTTATTATTGCCGATGGCATCCCTGCCGATGTGATTGAAAAGCTAAATACCCCTAACCTTAAGCTGATAGCTAAACAGGGCGCCTATCTTCGCGCCCATGTTGGCGGCGAAAAAGGAGGTTATTCACAAACCCCGACCATATCGGCCAATGGATATAACAGTTTACTAACCGCTACCTGGGTAAACAAGCACAACGTTTGGGGCAATGATATCAAAGCGCCTAACTATAATTACTGGAACGTATTCAGGATGTTTAAGAATGCTTATCCGAACAAAAAAACAGCTGTGTTCAGTAGTTGGACAGATAACCGTACCAAGCTCGTTGGCGATAAACTACCTGAAGCCGGAAACATCCACCCGGATTATGCTTATGACGGTTATGAACTTGATACCCTTAAATTCCCGCATGATAAGGCGGGGAATTATATGCACCTGATTGATGAGCAGGTAGTATCATCGGCGGCGGAATGTATTAAAGACAAAGCTCCCGACCTGTCATGGGTATACCTGGAGTATACCGACGATATGGGCCATAGATACGGCGATAGCCCGCAATATTATGACGCTATCGAAAAAATGGACGCGCAGGTTGGCAAGATCTGGGCAGCCATACAATATCGCAAACAACATTTTAAAGAAGACTGGCTGATCTTTATCACCACAGATCATGGCCGCAGCGAGGCAACAGGAAAGGACCATGGCGGTCAAAGCGCACGTCAGCGCTCTACCTGGATGGTTACCAGTTATCGCCCGCTAAACAACTACGCTAAATACTATACCCCAGGTATTGTGGACATCACGCCCTCAATCAACAGCTTTTTGAATGTAAAAGTACCGGAAGCGCAGCAACGCGAAATGGATGGCATCTCGCTTATCGGCGCGGTATCTGTTGCTGAGCCTATGGCTAACTATGTTCAAGGCTCGTTAGATATAAGCTGGAAAGCGCTTGACCCTAAAGGCAATGTAAAGATCTGGGTAGCTGCAGACAATGCTTTTAAAGAAGGCAAAACCGATGAATACAAATTATTAGCTACCGTCCCTGTTATCAATGAGCATACACTGGTTGATGTTAAAAATATGCCTTCCAAATTTTACAAGATCTGTATTGAAGGCGCTAACAATACAGTTAACCGTTGGGTTATATTGGATGATAAAAAATAGATAGCCTGGCATCAAGAGTTAAAATCTGACCGACTCAGCTATGCATCTTTAGAGCCTCCTCACTGTTTCACGGAGAGGAGGCTTTTATTCTACCAGCCCCCATTTCTAAAAACATATCTTTCCCCAAAATACAAACCACTTGGTATTGTACACCCTACCCCGGCTCCGTAAAATTGTGATATAAAAACAACCCAAAACCACAATGAGAAAGCCACCATTATGTACCCCAGATTTAAACCCGGCAAATAGAAGTACACCTGATTTTAGTAACACAATTACTATATGCCGATTATGGAACCTGTTAATTTATCTGCAAGCGAAAAATTGCCCGTTGCTTTTTTGAAGTTAAAATGCATACATTAGTTTATCGCCTGATAGCGTTACACTGTTTGCCACAACAATTGACACCTTACCTAACCTATTTACTAAAATGATTTTTAAAACCAATATATGGGTATTTGTTTGCTGTGCTGTAGCTACACTTTGTTTAAGTATACAAACCGCCCATAGCCAAAACCAGTTCGAAAAGGAACTCACTCAAAAAATGGATGATTTCCTGTCGCCAACGCCTCAAATTAATCAGCAATCATCACAAACAAAGGCTCAGCTTTACCCAGGTGATGCCCCGGGCGGTATCCTAATCCCGTCTGGCTTTGGAGGGTATGGTACCTATTTATTCGGAGGTATCGGCGCTACCTATCCCGAAGTTTACAGAAACAACAAAGCCGACCTGATCACTTCGATAGGAGCATGTGTAGGTAATCCGGCGAAGGCGATAAACTTTGCTGCAAGCATAAACATGACCGATGTACATAAGTTTAGGGATTTTTCGGGAAACTTTATTGTAAGCCGCATCTTATTTACCGGAACAAGCATTTCGGCAGGGGCATTACAGGTATTTGCAAACAATAGATTTTCTGACGCGTCCGGCTCAACTTTTTACTTAGCGGTTAGCCACGCTGTACAAACGGTGCCATCGTTAACACCGGGCTGTTCGAGGCTTACTTATACAATTGGAATTGGCAGCGGCAGGTTTTATGAAAAGAGCCCCAAAGATATTGAAGCAGGTAAAGGGAAACATGGCACTGCCATATTTGGCAGCCTCTCCTACGAGTTAATCCGGCACGTAAACGTAAATGCCGAGTGGACGGGCATGAACCTCGGCATTTCTGCAGGAGTTAGACCTTTTCCGGTACCTTTAAGCTTAGCAGTAGGTGTTGCTAACCTTACCCGGTACACTAACGACAGGGCCAATATGGTATTTTCTGTCGGTTACCCGCTTTCCCTAAACCGACGATAGGCCACACTTAGTACAAATCAATCACTTCATTAAAACATATTAAGCAATGAAAAAAATAATCATAGCAGCATTAGTCGCGTCTGCAACTTTGGCAATAAGCACTAAAAATGCCGTTGCACAGGGCAGGGTCAATCAATCGGACTGGAACGTACCACCGCCAATACCGCCTGTACCTCCTATTCCCCCCGTGCCACCAATACCACCGGTGCCACCTATTCCACCGGTACCGCCAATACCTCCGGTTCCACCTATTCCACCGGTGCCACCAATAACACCAGTGCCACCTATTCCGCCGGTGCCACCTATTCCACCGGTGCCGCCGATACCTCCGGTACCACCTATTCCGCCAGTGCCACCGATACCACCAGTGCCGCCTATTCCGCCGGTACCGCCAATACCACCGGTGCCACCGATACCTCCGGTACCACCAATACCGCCGGTGCCGCCAATACCGGGTTTAAAACCCTTACATTAATTAGGACCGATGCATGGCAGTTATTTTAACTGCCGTGCATTAAAAAATACATTTCTATTTAAACTGAAAACATGAAACTTCAAATACCAAAGCTTAAAGTGATCTTAATCCTTTTGCTTACAGGTTTATCTACTTTAAGCAAAGCGCAAACAGCTCACCGCACATTTACCTTTAAAAAAGGCGATCAGTTTCAGCGCACCGCCTTTTTAAGTTCAAACACTGTACTACAGCGTGGCGATCAAAAATTTAACATCAATAGCTTCTCATCAACAACTAAAGTTTATGATGTTGTTGATGCTACCGGGCAGGGATTTAACCTGGCCGTTACTACCAAACATATTGCCGATACCATTGATGCTATGGGTAAAAAAATGGCGTACAGCTCAGACAAGCCTGCTAACGACAGCTCGGCCATTGCAAAGGCACTAAATAATATCGCCGGTAAGGTAGCATCGGTAACCATCAATAAAAACGGGCTTGTAACTGATGTAACCGACCCTGCGCTTCAATTTACTAACGATACACTGACAGCCTTCACCGGCCTGCAGCAGGAGCAAATTGTAAAAGGCACAACCCTTGGCCTCCTGGCCGATTTTGTGGTAACCCAATCCCTCAAACCCGGCTACACCTGGGCCGATTCGACAACGGCGAACGGGCAAAAAACCAAAAACACCTTCTGGGTAGATAAGATCAGCGATAAAACAACCACCGTTGTATTTGAAAGCGCCATCACAGGCGGCTATATCAACAGCAACACCAATGGGGTATACGTAATTGATAACCAAACAGGCGTAGTACTGGAGCGGATGATGAAAAGTATTATAAGCAGCTACCAACTGCACAATCATGTAGTTTACGCCGCGTCAAAACGCACAGCTTTTACCGAAAGCTGCTACAAAATACATTAGTCCCCGAACGTAGGGGTACAATAGGGGCTATTGTTAAAAGAGATGGCTATGCGGTTAAGCCAAACGCATATGCCTCTCTTTTTTGTTTTATCTCGTTTAGTGAAGCTTCATCCTTTTTGCCGCCGCAGGGTGCAAATAGTTATTGTCACTTAGCCAATCGGCCATGCGCTGGGGCCAGGTGCTGATGCTTTGCAACTTTGAACGGTACCCCATATTAAAGCCATGATCGCCCTGGGTATAAATATGCACTTCAACCGGTATTTTTGCTTCGCGATAACGCTGCAATAATTTCACTACCGATGGCGAACAGCAAACATCATCATTGGCAGCTAACAAAAACGCGGGCGGCGCATCATAAGGTAATTCATCAGGAATATAAAGCGGCCCCGGGTAGATTTGGATCAAAAACGACGGACGGGCATTTAACCTGTCTATTTGATCTATGGCTTTCGGATCTCCTTTGCCTTCGCCGTAAGCCACCATATCAACCACTTCACCACCCGCCGAAAAACCCATCATCCCAATGCGGTTAGTATCCAGTCCATATTCTGCGGCCTTACTGCGTACCAACCGCATAGCCCGGTAGCCGTCCTGTTTGGCATGTACATCTATTTTGTATGGCGATAGCGTATCTCTGCCCAGACGGTATTTCAACACAAAAACAGTAATACCTAAACTATTGAGGTATTTAGCCGGATCAACACCTTCGGCAGTATATACCAGCAAGCGATGCCCTCCGCCCGGGCATACTACCACTGCGGCACCATTGGCTTTATCCTTGGGTGGTAAAAACACAGTAAGCGAAGGATTGTGGATATTTTTTACCCAGTAATCCTTAGCCTGCTCCGGCTCATTGCGGCGGCTTTCAAAACCGGGCGCTCCGTTTGGCCAAAGTGGTATAACCACATTCTGAGCCATGCCCGCAAAAGGCAGTAACAGCATCAGCAGAAATAGGTATGTGCTTAGTTTTGTTTGCATAAAGTAAATATAGTTCATAGCCGATGCTTTGGTATGAAAACACTAAACTTTTACGCGGCTTAATGGTTAAATTTGAATAGTTCATGGTTCATAGATGATGGTTCATGGTTTGAAAGTTAACGATTTGATAACCTGTTCTCTATAAAGCGATCCGTTCTATGATCTATGAACCATGATCCATAGACTAATAAAAAACTTATGGCAAATTTCCAGGAAATAATAGCATCAGAAACACCGGTACTGGTCGATTTTTCGGCTGAGTGGTGCGGGCCTTGTAAAATGATGCCGCCTATACTGCACGACGTAAAAACTGCGTTAGGTGATAAGGTAAAGATCATCAAAATAGATATCGACAAAAATCCTGCGGCGGCCAGTGCATATCGCATACAAAGCGTGCCTACCCTCATGATCTTTCAAAAGGGGCAAAGCAAATGGCGCCAAAGCGGCGTGGTACAAGCAAGACAACTGCAGCAGGTGGTGGAGCAATTTTTATAGCCTCACCCGACCCTCTCCTTTGGAGAGGGAGTTTATAGAATTCAATTTATATTACTATTCAAAAAAGGCCTCTCCTTCAGAGAGGATTTAGGAGAGGTTTAACATGGCAACTATCGAAAGCATCCAGAACGCATACATCGATTATGTGTTAACCGAGGGCGAGCAGCCTAAATCGGTTTATATTTTCGCGAAGCAAAATGAAATGAGCGAAGCCGAGTTTTACCAGTTTTATGGCTCTTTCGAGGCTGTAGAACAGGGCATTTGGGCAGGCTTTGCCAACAAAACACTGGCCGAGATCCGCGCGCAGGAAGTTTGGGAAGGTTACACCTCGCGCGAAAAAGCTTTATCATTTTTTTATGGCTTTTTTGAGCTGATCAAAAGCAGTCGCAGCTTTGCTGTTTACAGCATTAAAAAACAGCCCAAAGGTTTTACCACGCCAAAAGTATTTACTCCGCTAAAAGATATCTTTGAAAGCTTTGCCGATGAGATCATGAAGGAAGGCATTGAAAGTACCGAGCTGAGCGACCGTAAATACTTCTCAAAAAAATACAAAGATGCGCTTTGGGTGCAATTCGTGTTTATACTCAATTTCTGGATCAATGATAACTCAGCAGGTTTTGAAAAAACCGACGAAGCCATTGAAAAAGGCATTAACGTAACTTTTGATCTTTTCCAGCGTTCGCCAATCGACAACCTTTTTGAATACGGCAAATTTTTGGTACAGAACGGCGGGATAAAAGATAAGATGGGATTTTAATAATATGGAAGACAACGAGAAAGTCTCCCCTTCCGGGGGAGATTTAGAGGGGGTTCCCGAACAAAATAGTATACCAACAACCAAAGTACAGCGGTCGGCCAAATTTGTGAAAACAGGTATTAAAATTGGCGGCAACTATATTAAGCATTACTCTAAAAAGCTGTTCAATCCTGATCTGGACAAATCGGAGTTAAATGAGGATAACGCGGCCGATATATATCAATCATTAAGCGAACTTAAAGGCAGTGCGCTTAAAGTAGCGCAAATGCTCAGCATGGATAAAAACCTGCTGCCGCAGGCTTATGTTGATAAGTTCACCCAGTCGCAATATAACGCGCCACCGCTTTCCGGGCCACTTATTGTACAAACGTTCAGGAAATATTTTGGTAAAAATCCCGATCAGATTTTTGATAAGTTCAATATCCGATCCACCAATGCCGCCTCAATTGGACAAGTTCACCAGGCCGAGTTGAATGGCAAAAAACTGGCCGTTAAGATCCAGTACCCTGGTGTGGGCGATTCTATCTCATCAGACCTTAAGCTGGTTAAACCATTTGCGTTCCGGATGCTGGGCATGAGCGAAAAGGAACTGGATGTATACATGAAAGAGGTTGAAGAGCGTCTGCTTGAGGAAACTGATTACGAGCTGGAAGTGCGCCGCTCTGTTGAATTTTCCAACGCCTGCGCCAATCTTGATAATGTTGTTTTCCCCAATTATTACCCTGAGTTAAGCAGCAAACGTATTATCACCATGGATTGGCTGGAGGGTAAGCATCTGAAAGAGTTTTTGGCTACCAAGCCATCACAGCAACTTCGCGACCAGATAGGTCAGGCTTTGTGGGATTTTTATAACTTTCAGCAGCATGAACTCCGTGCTGTACATGCCGACCCACATCCGGGAAATTTCATGATCACCCCTGAAGGCAAACTTGGTGTTATTGATTTTGGCTGTATTAAGGAAATGCCCGAGGATTTTTATTACCCTTTCTTCTCGCTCACCTCAACCAATTTACTGGACAATAAAGAAGAAACCATCAAGGCGTTCCGCCAGTTGGATATGATCCACAAGGATGATACCCCGGCTCAGATCGAATTTTATTTTACCCAGTATAAAGAGATGATCAGTTTGTTTGCCTTGCCGTACATCACTGATACATTTGATTTCAGTCAGACAGCATTTTTTGATAAGCTCTATGGCTTTGGCGAGCGTATTTCAAAAATGCCTGAATTTAAACAAGCTCGTGGTGTTAAGCATTTTATTTATGTAAACCGCACCAATTTCGGGCTGTATAATATTTTGCATGAACTAAAGGCCAAAGTTAAAACCGATACTTTTAAGCCACATGTGGTGCTGGAATATTAATTCAGTTTGCAGTTTTGAGTTTGCAGTAAACAGTGATTAAATAATTCAACTATATTTGAATAACCTGTGGCCGTTTATGAAAATCCCCTTTCTGTTTTTGATAGTTTGTTTACTGGCTGCCTGCAAAGCAAAGCCATCCAAAGCCAATCGGGACACATCAAAATCAAAAATAGCTAAAGTACTGCCAGCATCTTATAAAGCATCTAACAAGGTAATTTCAACAACTGCCGATACTGCTGATATAGACGAGCAACGCGACGCCTACGCGAATTATTACATCGTGGTAGCTGACACGGGGTTGAACTATTACTTGCTTCGCGATAAGATGTTTGAGCTGAACAAATCATCCAATATCCCTATCGATACAATGGATCGCGGGTACAACAAAGCTAAAGACCTCATCGCATTATCCGATAAAGATGAAGATGAGATTTATGCGGGCGAATATTATCCCAGGAGATATCCATCCAAAACTTTAAGCCTCGAATATCTCGATACCTATCGATATAATACCGGCCCAAAAACCATTGCTTTAGTGGCCGGAATTTATGAAAACAAAAACAGCGCCGATAGTGCCTTCCAAATTATTGATAAGCTTAAAACAGCCTTTGTTTTTAAAGGGAAAGTTTATGTAGGCTGTATGCACTAATATCAATTTTAAATACACATACACTATGCCAATACTCCAAAACACTTTTGTACATCACGTACACTTCTGGCTTAAAAATAAAGCCGATAAAGATAAACTGATTGAAGGGCTTAACATCCTCCTCCCTATTCCGCACATCCGTGATATACATATCGGTGTGCCTGCTGATACCAACCGCGATGTGATTGACCGCTCATATGATGTATCGCTATTAATATTGTTTGATACCCCCGAAGCACAGGAAGCTTACCAGGTTGACCCTACCCACATTGTATTTGCCGAACAGTATGCAAAACCACTATGCAGCAAAGTTGTAGTGGTTGACAGCGTAAATATTTAAGGTTAAATTAAAACAGATAAGGCTAAATGATATATATTTAGCCTTATTTATTTTTAAACCTTATCATGTATTCACGGATTCCCTGCCTTATTGCACTGGCTATATGCCTTTCATTTTCAAAAGCTCACGCTCAAACCGATACTTCGCATTATGATTTGGGAAGGGTAAAACTTGATAAAAAGTTTACTCAAAGTATTACCCTTAAAGGGGCCGATCTGCAACGCCAACCTTTCGCTAATATAAGCGACGCGCTTAATGTGTGGTTTTACGGCACTTACACCAACAGCGGTTCTGTAATATATGTAATTGACGGCAATATCGTTAACGATGTAAATGCTTATAATATTAATGATATTGAAGAGATAACGCTGGTTCAGAACGCAGTTGCACAGGCAAGCGGCGCTCCGTCGCAGCAACAAATGATACTGATAAAAACAAAACGGAGCAAACCCGGAAAATCGGGTATCGAAGCGACTGGGCAAACCAATCTTATTAATGTGCGGAACATGTCAAATGTCAAAGACATTAACAGCCCTACCAATGTTTATCATCAGTATTATTTATCGGGTTATAAAAACACAGATCTTGTCAGCACAGGTATTTCTGCCACATATTTAAGGGATGTTTTTCCTACTTTAACTACTTCTAAGCAAGCTAATATCAAAACACCATTAGGTTTTAACAGGTTTAAATTTAACGGATACGCCGACGTTAAACTTGGCTCAAATAACAGCCTTAGCGCAACTGCAACTTACGTACCGCAGGTTACCCGCTTTGACTATGATAACTCCAACATTTATAATGACCCAAACACGGCTTCGCGGGCGCAAACAATTACGGCTTACCATGCCAAACAAAACCTGTTAAATGGTGGTATCAGGTTAAATTCGCAATTGGCAAAAGGCCTTAAAAATAATTTATCGGCTTCATACAGTTATTATAATTACAACGAGGATTATAATTACAACTATTATAGCAGCGACCTGCATAGCAGTACCGATGCCTACAGCCTCCATCGCAGAAACGTACTCCTGCTTCGGGACAATTTAAGCTATCAGAAAACCATAGGTGATTTTAGCATTGAGCCGGCAGTTGATTTTAGCTATCGTTATACACGCGATTCTACCGCCAAGGCCACAAACAACGAAACATCCAGCGGAACCGACCCTTCATTCCCTTCCACTTCTGCCGAGCGTACATATGCTAAACGCAAAGACTATCTGCTAACACCATCGTTAGGCATATCATTCAAAAACAGCATCAATTTACAGGGTGGTTTCGTAACGGTATTGGATTCAAAAAAGAGCCTGGCTATAGCAAGCAATGCAGAGCTTAAACGGATCTTTCCTTTTGCATCAGCTTCGGTGAATGTTTCTTCCCTGGCAGGTATCAATATTGTTGGCATAAAACTTTACGGCTCTTACTCAAAACAGAGTATACTTTTACAAACAGATGGTGAGCATCTTACCGGCTTTAGCTTTGATGGGCCGTTACAAAATTCATTAAACTCAGGCGGCTACCCTAATTTTACCTACGACCCGTTAAAATCCTATAACGTTTATACAGCCGGAGCCGACGTTAATGTTTCGGCTTTGCTATCTGTTAATTACAATTATGAACGCGGAGGACTCCAGATCCCTATACTTTATTATCTGCCGTACGGCGCTAACGGAAGCCAAAGCTTTATTGGATATGTCGACTCAAAATATACACGTAACCGTATTGGCATAACTTTCCGTGTTGTTGATAAAACGGATGCTCACTTTATTACAGGCCTTAATGCCACTAATATTAAACAACGCACAAATACTATTACAGGAAACCTTGCCACTGGCGATAAGGTGTGGACAGGAGGCTGGGTTAACCGACTTGATATCAACCGTGTTTTTGCGGGCATGGATGTTTTATATCAGTTGGGCGGGGGAGGTTTTGCTAATCCGTATTCCAGTATTGATCCTATATTGGGGCCGAGTGATCACTCGTTTTCCCTGCAAAACGTTTACTTCGGTTATAAACTACAGATAAACAGGTTCAAAAATTTTGAAGTATTTGCCAACGGCCGCAATATCTGGCAAAACAAAAAATCAGAAATTACCGACAACCGCAGGTTTTACGGCCTCGGATTTAAACTGGGATTGTAAAACCCCTTGCCTTTTTTATTGTTTCACTAAGCATGAAGGTTTTGCTTGCTGGTGCAAACGGCTATATAGGTACGCGGCTTATCCCGGTTTTACTGGAGAAAGGGCATGATGTGGTTTGCCTGGTGCGTGATAAGCGCCGCTTTCATGAGCACAGTGATTTTAGCAAGCAGGTTGCCCTCATAACGGGCGACCTGCTCAAAGAATCAAAAATAGAGCCTTTTCCCGATGATATTGACGCGGCCTATTACCTGGTGCATTCCATGGCGCAAACGCAGGATTTTGCCGCGCTCGAAACCTTATCGGCCCATAACTTTGTGCAAGCCCTTGATAAAACCCGGTGCAGGCAAACCATATTTTTAAGCGGGATTACTAATGATGCCAACCTCTCACGCCATTTGGAATCAAGGCGACATGTGGAGGATGTGCTAAAAGAAGGCAAAGCGGCATTAACCGTTTTACGGGCCGCCATCATCATCGGCTCGGGCAGCGCCTCATTCGAGATTATTCGCGACCTTACCGAAAAGCTGCCTGTAATGACAGTTCCGCGCTGGGTTAATACCAAATGCCAGCCCATAGGGATCCGCGATGTGCTGGGCTACCTGGAAGGTGTAATGCTTAACGAAAAATCGTTCAACCACACTTTCGATATCGGCGGACCGGACATCCTTTCGTTTAAACAAATGATGCTTACCTATGCCGAGGTACGTAAGCTGAAGCGATATATTATTACCATACCGTTCCTCTCGCCTAAAATATCATCATACTGGCTGTACTTTGTAACATCTACAAGCTTTACACTGGCCCAAAGCCTGGTGAACAGCATGAAGAACGAAACTGTTATGCATGATCACAGCATTGACGATGTGGTACCGCGTAAATGCCTTACTTATAAAGAATGCCTTGAGTTGGCTTTTGTTAAGATAGAGCAAAACTCCATTGTTTCGAGCTGGAAGGATGCCTTTAACCAGGGCTACCTTAATCCCGGCTTTATGGACCAGATTAAGGTACCGCAAAACGGCACGCAGGAATACAAGGTAAAAATGCCTTTTGAACGGCCAGCCAATGAGGTGTTTACCAATGTGCTTGCCATAGGCGGTAACAGGGGCTGGTACTACTGGGACTGGATCTGGAACATTCGTGGTTTTTTGGATAAAATGTTCGGTGGTGTTGGCTCGCGCCGGGGACGCACCAGCAATGTTAATATTGCCCCTGGCGATGTAATTGATTTCTGGCGGGTTTTACTGGCCGATCGTGAAAATAAACGCCTGCTTTTATATGCCGAAATGAAACTTCCCGGCGAAGCCTGGCTCGAATTTAAAATAATTGAACGCCACGGCAAGCAAAGTTTAAGCCAGGTAGCTACCTTTAGGCCCAGCGGCCTGTGGGGCCGTTTGTACTGGTATGCCATGTGGCCCTTCCACCTGTTTATATTTAACGGCATGGCAAGGGAGATTGTGAATTACCACGAAGCAGCAGGTCATTGAGTCATTACGCTGCGCGGTCACTGGGTCATTGGCTGCGCGTCATTTTGTCATTAAGTCATTGCTAAGCAGGTTTCCAATGATACATAGTCAAATGACACGAAGTAAATGACCTAATGACTGCGAAGCAAAAATGACCTCGCAGCAAAATGACTGCAACGCAAAAATGACACGAAGTAAAAAATGACACGAAGTATATTACTAACCGGCGGATCAGGATTATTGGGCAGGCACCTCACCACGGCTTTATTGGCTAAAGGCTATACCGTTAGTCATTTAAGCCGCAAAGCGGGTAATGATGCCCGGATAAAAACCTATGTATGGGATATCAATAAAGGTATTATCGACGAGCGTTGTATCGATGGCGTTGATACCATTGTACACCTTACCGGTTCGGGCATAGCGGAGAAAAGGTGGACAGAGGCCCGAAAAAGAGACCTGATTGATAGTCGCGTGAAGTCGATTGAGTTGGTTTACGATTTGATGAAGCGTAGGCAGCACCAGGTTACTTCTGTAGTTTCCGCATCTGGCATTGGTTATTACAGTAATCGGGGCGATGAGCTGATGTTTGAAACCAGCACCCCTACCAACGATTTTATATCTCAATGTTGTGTGTTATGGGAGGCCGCGGTTAACGAGGTAGAAAAACTTGGCATCCGCACTGTAAAATTCCGTACCGGGGTGGTTTTGGATAAAAATGGCGGAGCGCTGCCAACACTTGCAAAACCTATCAAATTGTTGGTTGGCTCGCCCATTGGCAGCGGTAAACAATGGGTACCCTGGATCCACTGGCTGGATGTTGTGGATATGTACCTGTTAGGCATCGAAGATAAAGACCTCAATGGTGTTTACAATATGGTTGCGCCCAATCCTGTTACCAATCAACAACTCACCCAGGCCGTTGCCAAACATTTACACAAACCACTGTGGGCGCCCAATGTACCCGGCTTTTTACTTAAGCTTTTATTGGGCGAAATGAGCAGCATTGTATTGGGCAGTACCAAAGTATCGGCACAAAAAATTGAAGATGCCGGGTTTAAATTTAAATATGCCGACCTGGATGCGGCATTAACTGATATTTATGGATCATAAAACACCTGTAACTTTATTCTGGTTTCGCCGCGATTTAAGGCTTGATGATAATACCGGACTATACCATGCCCTCAAAAGCGGCAACCCGGTATTGCCTGTATTTATTTTCGATAAGGAAATTCTTGACCAACTGGAAGATAAAGATGATGCCCGGGTTACGTTCATTTATCAAACCATTGAAGATTTAAGCGCCCAATTGCACAAACATAACGGTAGCTTACTGGTACTTTATGATAAAGCCGCTCATGCCTGGGATGAGCTGATCAAAACATATAACATAGCCGAAGTTTATGCTAATCATGATTACGAACCCTACGCCACCAAACGTGACGGCGAGGTACGTGCAAAACTTAACAAGCATGATATCCCCTTCAAAACTTATAAAGACCAGGTAATTTTTGAAAAGGATGAAGTAGTAAAAGATGATGGCAAACCGTACACGGTTTATACCCCGTATCAGCGCAAATGGTACAGTGCGTTAAAACCATTTTATTTAAAGGCTTATCCTACAAAAAGGTATCTCAAAAACCTCTACCAAACCAAGGCCCTATCAATACCGACTTTAAAAGATATGGGCTTTGAAAAAAGCGATATGCCACTGCCGGATAAAGGCTACGAAAGTGTTATTAAAGATTATAAAGAGCAAAGAGATTTCCCGGCCATTGAAGGTACTTCACATATCGGCATGCACTTACGTTTCGGTACAGTAAGTATTCGTGAACTGGCAAGTACTGCCCATAGCTATCATGATAAAACATGGCTCAATGAACTCATCTGGCGAGAATTTTATATGATGATCCTCCATCATTTTCCGCATACGATGGATCATGCTTTCAGGCCGGAATATGACCGTATCCATTGGGTAAATGATGAAAAACAGTTTGAAGCATGGTGCAAAGGTGAAACCGGTTTCCCGATCATTGACGCGGGCATGCGCGAGCTTAATGCTACAGGCTTTATGCATAACCGGGTACGCATGATAGTAGCCAGTTTTTTAAGTAAAGACCTGCTGATTGACTGGCGCTGGGGCGAACGTTATTTTGCCCGCAAACTACTGGATTATGAAATGGCCAGCAATGTTGGCGGCTGGCAATGGGCAGCAGGTTCGGGTACCGATGCCGCGCCATACTTCAGGATCTTTAACCCCGAAGCCCAAACTAAAAAGTTTGACCCCGAACTTAAATATATAAAAAAATGGGTTCCGGAATATGCCGACTTCAGCAAATATCCAAAACCCATTGTTGATCACAGTAAAGCCCGCGACCGGTGTTTAGCAGCGTTTAAAAAAGCGCTGGCTAAGTAAATATTAGTTAGAAACCGCAGATATCGTAAAATCAAAATAGGTCACAACATTTGCAGCTATCGATGAACTACCTGTTGTACCGTAACCAAATCTTGAAGGTATTATCATTGATACAGCAGCTCCTGTTGTTTGTCCGGTCAGCCCTTCCTGCACACCCTTAACTAATTGATTAACTGTCAGAGACGAAGAAGTTTGACCTTGATTTGTAGTACTGTCAAATACTGTATCATTTAAGTATTTACCCGAATAGGTACAGGTGATATATGAATCAAGATCAATCAGATCTGAACCCGTACCAGGGGTGGCTATTTTTATATATACACCATCTGCTGATTTAGCAAAACCTGTAAGCCCCTTGGATTTGATGTAGTTATTAATGATAGCATCATCATAAAGTTCCTGGTTTGAAACCACGTTAATATAGTAATCCAAACTTTGGTTACCGCCAATATGGGTATTGGCGTTGCTTGAACTACCGGTTCCATAACCGTTAACGCCATAAGCCAAATGCGATGGAATGATAACCCTTGCGGATGTGCCTTTATATTTTATCAGGTTGTGGATAGCAGTTTGCAATCCCTTAGGCAAGTTAGTGCTAACATGGCCTAAATAGCCATAATAATGGTTCTGGTTTAATGAGTCGACAGATACAAACTTTCCGTCAAGGGTGCGAAGCGTAAATACAAAAGAGATCTGATCTGAATAATCCATCGGGGTACCGCGGCCCTGAGATATTATTTTGTAGTAAATACCGGAAGTATCGCCACCGGTAGTATCACGAAGCATATCTGTAATGCCGTTTGCAGCTATGTAATTTTTTATCTGAGATTCGTCGTATTGTTTAATATCAGGGTCGTTCCTGTCTTTCCGGCACGACATAAAGCCTATAGAGATAAGTACTAAGAGCGTAAAAATTGTTTGTTTCATTTATTATAATTTGTCTTTTTAACCGCCAAAAGCGCTTTGCTTTTCCTGGCTTATATTATTCTTTTTTATCAGGCTTTATTAATTGGTTACGCTATACAACTGAATTTGAAAATCAAGTACCGAATTAGCCGGCAAATGTATCGAATCCTGCGCATATGGCCCGTAAGCATAACGCGAAGGGATCAGCAACCTCACCTTTCCTCCCGGTTTTATCTGTGGAATGCCTAACTGCCAGCCTTTAATTACAGCTCCCAGTACATAGCTGGGGTGAAACTGATCTGTCTGCGCAAACACAAAACCCGATGTCAGGACCTTACCTGTAAAACCAACTGTAACCTGTGTCGAATTGGTATAAAGAACATTACCGGTTCCGCCTTCGCCATCGTTCACAATATAGTAAACACCTGTTGTATCTACCCGTTTGGCTTTAAGCGTACTATTGGCAGCCAGATAATCGCTGATTATCTTATCATCAATAGCGGCTTGTGCCCGGTATTGTACAGCAGGGTCAACAGATGATTTAACACATCCGAAAATAATGGTGCTTAACAGCAGTAAAACTAACAGAATCCTGTTCATCAATTCAAAAGGCAAATTTATTCTTTTAAAATAGAAAAACGGCAGCTTAACACTTTTTAACAATTAATAAAAAGCAGGCACCGTTTATAACACCCCACAGAGGATATTTTGAAGCTAAAACGTTCGATTTGAAGTAAAAGTGTTCTACCGTCATTTTGCTTCGCAGTCATTTTTTGCTACGCCAGTCATTGCGCTGCGCTGTCATCGGTCATTGACCACTGCACCACAAGAAATTAACATTTAATGATACAAAGTAAAATGACTGCATAGCAAATGACTGCAACGCGCAATGACAGCGCAATGACACGAAGTAAATGACTGCATAGCAAAATGACTGCAACGCGTAATGACAGCGCAGCGCAATGACACGAAGTAAATGACTGCATAGCAAAATGACTGCAACGCGTAATGACAGCGCAGCGCAATGACACGAAGTAAATGACTGCATAGCAAAATGACTGCAACGCGTAATGACAGCGCAGCGCAATGACACGAAGTAAATGACTGCGAAGCAAATGACGCGCAGCAAACTCAGGGTTTATAATTAACCGTAAGCTTGTTGAGTTTTTTAAGGGTTTCTATGAGGTGCTGTTTATCGGCTTCGCTAATGTTGGCGTCAAGGTAGTTATTAAACTGCCTTACTATTACACGGGCCTGGTGCCGTTTTTCTTTACCTAATGGGGTAAGGTATATCTTAACTGAGCGTTTATCCCCCTCGTTACTTTCGCGGTAAATAAGACCGGTGGCTTCCAGCTGACTAAGCATGCGCGACAAGCTGGTTGATTTAAGCCCCAGCAAGGCCGCCGCCTGCGATACGGTGGTGCCCTCCTTTTCGTCGATATTAATGAGCAGGTAACCTATTGATTGTGTAAAGCCAAACTCAGTAACCAACTGGTTGTACCGGTTAGCCATGGTTTGCCACACTATTTTTATAAAATAGTCGATAGTTTCCTGGTGTTTTACATTATTATGCATGCCTACCAAACGTAAGAAATGGATATTGATTACGCAAGGGCTTTGTTCATTTGTTCATTAGTTCACTGGTTCATTAGTGCCATAAGTCGAAATAAACGTCGTTATGCATCGCATCAAATACCAATGAACTAATGAACCAGTGAACTGATGAACGACGTTACCAACCCATCTTCGTATCATCCCCTCTCGGGTCGGCGCCGCCTTCGTAGTAGCCCCATTTGGTTTTCATGATGGCATCAACCCTGCCGATGGATTGCCTGCTTACTATTTTGTATCCTTTACTTTGCAGTTTGTTCAGGGTAAGGCTGTCAACGCCGTCTTTTTCAATAGTTACCTCATCGGGCAACCATTGGCTGTGGAAACGCTTTGAAGCAACTGCCTGTTGCATACTCTGATTAAATTCAATTACGTTGAGTATGGTTTGAAAAACCGAGGTGATAATGGTTGAGCCTCCGGGGGTGCCAACCACCATTAACAATTTACCATCTTTTTCAACAATGGTAGGTGTCATGGATGATAGCATCCGTTTACCTGGCTGGATACTGTTTGCCTTGCCACCGATAAGTCCATACATATTCGGGACGCCCGGCTTTGAACTGAAATCGTCCATTTCGTTGTTAAGCAAAAAACCCGCCCCGCTTACAAAAATCCTTGAGCCAAAAGTGTCGTTCAATGTAGTAGTAATAGATACCGCGTTGCCATCTCTGTCAACAATAGAGTAGTGTGTGGTCTGATTGCTTTCATATCCTACAAATGCCCCCGGCTGGATACTGGTGCTTGGCGTGGCCGCGTCCCAGCTAAAAGTTTTCATACGCGATGTGATATAAGCCGGCCTGAGCAGGCTATCAACCGGCACTTTATAAAAATCCGGGTCGCCAAGATATTTAGATCTATCGGCATATACCCGGCGTTCGGCCTCTACAATAAGCCTGATGGTAGAATCCTGGTTATATCCCCATTGTTTAAGCGGATAAGGCTCAACCGATTTCAGCAGTTGTAGCAATGCAATCCCACCGCTTGACGGCGGCGGCATAGTGATGATCTTATACTCCTTATAGTTACCAACAAGGGCATCGCGCCAAACGGAATGATAATTTTTAAGGTCGGCCTTAGTGATGAGTCCATTGCCCAGTTTCATTTCGGCTACTACTAAATCAGCAACCGGGCCATCATAAAATCCGTCGCGCCCTTTATCGCGGATCTGTTCAAATGTTTTAGCGAGGTCCTCCTGCACCAGTAAATCACCTTCTTTCCATTCGCCATCCTTCACCAAATAATTTTTACCGGGATTTAACTTTTTGAATTGATCGGCAGCACTGTTCAGGTCCTTAGCCAGGTGTTTGGTTATCTTAAAACCATTACGGGCAAGGTTAATAGCGGGCTGCACCAGGTCGGCCCATTTCAGTTTGCCGTATTTACGATGAGCTTCCACCATGCCATCAACAGACCCCGGCACGCCCGAGGCCTTGTGTGTGTATAGGCTCATATCAGGAATTACGTTGCCTGCCGAGTCGAGGTACATATTGGCATTGGCCTCTGCGGGGCCCTTCTCCCTAAAATCGAGCGTACTTGTTTTGCCATCACCGGCACGGTAAACCATGAAGCCGCCTCCGCCAATGTTGCCGGCCTCGGGTAAAGTAACTGTTAAAGCAAATTGAACCGCGACAGCGGCGTCAACCGCGTTACCTCCTTTTTTCAATATATCAAGTCCAACCTGTGCCGCATCGGGATAGGCGCAAACCACCATCCCGTTGTGGTATTGACCGCTGTTGTTCAATCCCAATTGCCCCGGCGCACAACCAGCCAGGGTGAAAAATATTACGGCAAAAAACAGGAACCGGCATTTCGGATTATTTACTTTGAAGAAGTTTATAGTCATTACAACAATTTAATTTTCACTAATTTATATTATTCGGGCACTTAATTTAACAATCCAACCCTATTATTTCGCACTGAAAACCAACCCAATACAAACAAAACAGGAATGTTTTTTTCGGGCAAATACCATAAAAAGTCAATTCTGCCGTTTATTTGCATAAAATATAAAAGCTCAAATTGAGTTAAACAAGCTGGTCACTTTTTTGTTACAGCTACAATATTGTCAATCATTAAATTCATCTGCATGAAAAAATTAACGTACCTTTTATTTCTTTCCGTTTCCCTTTTACTTATCAGCAAAAAATCACAAGCCCAGGACTATAAAACAGCAGTAGGTTTAAAGTTTGGCGCATACGAGATTGGCCCATCCGTTAAATACTTTATGGACAAAGGCACAGCGCTTGAGGGTATCTTAGGTATCCGCGATCATGGCGCGGTGCTAACCGGTTTATACGAATTAAACCAACAAGCCTTTAACGTTGATAAACTAAGCTTTTACTATGGCTTTGGTGGTCACCTTGGTTCGGTAGGTAGCGGTTACTACAAACGCTTTGGCGGCGACGACGAATACTATAACGGCAAACACATCCTGATTGGCGCCGATGCGGTTATCGGTTTAGAATATGTGTTACCATCTGCCCCTATCGCTATCAGCCTTGACCTTAACCCACGCCTGGAGTTGGCGAGAGGCCCATTCTTTGACATTGCACCCGGACTGGGCGTAAAATATACCTTCTAAAAATTAAAAAAAGCTATCATCACCTGCTTAACGGGTGATGATAACTTTTTGTGAATAAACCTTCTGCCCCAGTAATACTTTTAACACATACACTCCCGGTGTTTGCCTGCTTACGTTAAGTGTTGTACTATAAGGCCCCTGATCAATATTTTGCTGGGCACTTTGATAAACAGCTTCACCACCGGCATTAATAAGCGATAGTTTCATAGTGGCGGCTTCCTTAGCCGAAAATACCACATTTAAATTGGTGCTTACTGGTACCGGAAAGGCGCTTAATCCTATCTCGCTCTTAGTCCCGGCAACACCTTCCCGCGCATAAAAATAATTGTCAGATTGTGCCACACACCCATTGGCCAGGGTAACCTGTACCTGGTACTTTCCGCTTTGTGTAGGATTATAGGTTACAGCTGTAGCCCCGCTTATAACGTTTCCATCCAACAACCATTGGTTACCATCGGTAAAGCTCGAGGTGAGGGTATTATTTGCCTGTGTAATAACAGGCTTACTTAATGTTACCGCTTTACGTGCGGCCGACGCGCAGCCCAGGCTTTGCACCTTCACATCGTAAAAGTAATAGTAGTAACCTTTATATGCCGTAGTATCGCCATTGGTTGCGGAGGCACTATTGCCTGTAATACTAAATATATTACCTATTTTGAAAGGATAACCTGTTACCCCTCCGTTGCTCCGGTATATAGTAGCCTGATCCGCAAAATCAACCGAGATCTGGTAATCACCGGCAGCGGGTAATGACAAGTTCAGGTCATACACCTTCCCCTGATCATTGGGATCATCGGGCTGCGCACCGGCCAGCGGTGTGGTGCGTGTAGCAACAGCATCGATAGAGGTTGAAGAAACAATCTGCCCGTTGGCGTTAGCAACGTTAAAGGTTATCTTACCCGAATTACCGATATAAAGACGTGCGCTCTTAATGAGCACCGGCACCTTGGTATTTACAGTTATATAAGGCGTAAACTGGTTGTAGCCACCAGCTGTAAACGTGCCTTTAGTGGCTGGGCCAACGGTTCCTTTAAAATCATTAATACCCGCGTAATAGGTATTATTAACCGGAGCCTGATTGGTTAAAGCTTCGCTCCCCGCGGCTATAGGTAAAACGTCGTTAGCATTCTGATACCATAATACCGAGCCATCGCCCGTACCAAATAATTCGTATTGGTTAGTGGTGGCGCAATAATAAGCACTCAGGTCGCCAATAGTTGCCGGCGAATTAATCACCACATTAGCTGTTACCGAGTTATTGCTGCTAACCGGATCGCCGGTAAGTTTGCTGGTAGCGGTAATAGTATAAGATGCGCCTGCAACCGCGTTAAACTCCTGGCTAAAGGTAAAGTTGTCTTCGGCTAAGGCAGGTAACGAGCTTTTATAACTTTCGTTATAAGTAGTAGTAACGTTATTGGCATCGGTAATGGTAACCGTTACCGGGATGTTATTGATTGCAGCATTGCCAAAGTTTTTAATCCGCACGGTAATGGGCGTACTTGCCGAGCATGAACCACTGCTGCCTGGGCTTACTATAGATATAACCCCGGCATCAATACTGGTTTGCAGAAACTGAACCCTGTAATCCTGTGTCTCGCCTTTGGCATAGGCACCACAAGCCTTAATGGTTGATGCATCGCTTGTTTCGGTAAGTACAACACGCATCAGGCTATACGCTCCGGCAACCACCGTACCGGGAACAGTGATATTTGTGTTATAAGTACCCGTACCATTAATGATCCCTGTTGTAGCAACAAGCTCGTTATCTTCAAAAACCCCGTTGGCATTCCAGTCGATAAATACTTTGGCGGCTTTATTGAAATTGTTGGCACAAGTACCCAGGGTAATACTCAGGGGATACGTTTTAGCCTGCTCAAGTTGCGCGGTAAGACTCGTATAGTCCGAATAGCTTGTACAGCCTGCAGCGGGGGAATTATCAATATTAGCCAGTTTAATGTTATCAATCCTCGAATCGGTACTTGAAAGCGGGGCCGAAGCGCAATAAGCAGTTCCGCCAACGCCTGTAACAATGAGCGAATAGGCTTGCGATCCGGATGATAAAGTACCTTTGTGTGATACCGTAATGGTATATGCCCTGCCGGGAACCGAGTTAGGGATATATACCTGCTCAATATTATCACGGATGTTATCACCATGAGTCGCGGCAAAACCCGGTTTCTCCGGATCAAGCACCCAGGGAGTAAAAGTAGTAGTACCATCGCTCACCCTGATATCAAGATCATTCACCAGTTTAGGGGTACGGCTGTTGATCACCCCTTCGGTAGTAGCCGAGCCTTGCAGATCTGTCCAGGCTATGGTTGCGGCCAGCAGCCGGTTACCCGATGCTATTACGTTATAGGTTTGTGTTTGTCCCTGGCTTAATGTTTTTTCACTTACAATACTTTTGCCGCCGTTATCGGTAATTGCTTGCGCTGCTTCGGGCATGTTCAGTAAACCCCAGCCGTAAATATAATCGGGGCCTACATTTCCGGCGTCAAAAGCGGTATGGCAAACCAAGCCTTTCAATGTAGCCGAACGCATAAAGGCCCCACCGTTTTGCTTAGCATAATATTCCTGCAATAAATAAAGCGACCCTGTAACATTAGGAGCAGCCATTGAAGTACCTGACAGTGTAAGATATGATGTAGTGTTATCAACACCAACCGAAAGCACATTAACACCATCACCAACAATATCGGGCTTAATGCGACCGTCATCAGTCGGCCCCCAACTGCTGAAAGGGGCAATCACTACATTCTCCCTTACTTTAGGCCCGTAAGGAAGCGGGTAAACAGCTCCTACAGTAAGTATGTTTTTGGCATTACCGCTGGTACTGATAATATCATAGCCATCGTTATTGCTGATGCCTGCAGGCCGTGCACCTTTGCTTACAAAAGTTTGATCGGTCTTGCTTTTATAGCCGTAGTAGGTTTCACCAACAGCCGGGCCATTGCTTGACCGCTCGTTACCGGCCGATTCAACTATAAGATAATATGGTGCGTTATATGCTATCTTATCCCAGTTGGCTGTTTTTGAGTCGTAGAAACCAAAGTTATAATCCACGGTATCGCCGGGCAAACCATTCCATTCCCAACGGGCAGCCGAATCGTTATAATCCCAGCCCGCTACCACCCCATAGGAGTGATTTGATAGCAACAGGTTAGCAGCAGCGGCACTCATGGTAGCTTCATCATTATTAAAATCGTATGATTGCAACGTAGTAGCGCCAAATGACATCCCCTTGGCAGGTGCATAAATCCCTTTAGCTATCATAGTACCGGCCACGTGCGATGAATGGTCATTTACAGACGCGGTAGTTTTAAGGGTGATGGTTTTACCAGCAAATTCCTGGTGGGCTTTATAAACCGCGCCGCCATCCCATATAGCCAGCTTGTTGCTTAAAAAATCTGATGAGCCTGATAAATTCAAACCCAGTGAACCTCCTGGCTGTAAGGTATTGGTACCCGTAGTAGCCGCCGCGGTGGTATTGTTGTGTGTTATGAGGTATATCGGAAATCCTAATTTGCTAATACCCTGCAGCGTAAGCAGGTTACCATTTTTGGTACGGCGTGATAGCGTCCAGCCGTGTGTTGCGGCCAATGATACTGCCTTTTTATAAGATACCTGGTAGTCTGTGAGCGCCTGCTTTGAGATATCATTCAGCTGGACCTTGTTTTTTTCACTGATCAAAGGTTGCTGAGCCATTACGCCGGCCGCTGCAAATGACAACAAAAAGCAAAACGAAATAATTGTGTAAAGTTTAATCATTGGTTTGAAAGATAGGCAATTTTAAGAAAAATCAACCTCAACTGAAACAAAACCAATGCTGCTTTACAACATTCGTATACTTATTGGTTAAAGAGTGAGAAAATTAGCTGTTACGACAAATATTTGCCCACAATTGGCATTCTTCGTCCCATGCCAAACGCTTTTGGCGACACCCTCAAAATAGGCGGGGTCTGGTAGCGCTTGTGCTCTGCCGAATTGGTAAGCTTAATTACGCGTTTAACAGTAGCTTCGTCATAACCCATCCTGATGATCTCGGCCGATGAGCAACGGTTTTCGATATACTCGGCCAGGATCTTATCAAGCACGTCATATTCAGGCAACGAATCGGTATCCTTCTGGTCGGGCCTTAACTCTGCCGATGGTGGTTTAATGATAGAATTGACCGGGATGATCTCCTTATCGCGATTAATGTATCGTGCAAGCTCAAAAACCTGCGTTTTGTACACATCGCCAATAACCGAGATCCCACCGCACATATCGCCGTACAAAGTGCCGTAGCCAACAGCGGCTTCGCTCTTGTTACTGGTGTTCAGCAAAATGTAACCAAACTTATTGCACATCGCCATTAATAAAACGGCCCGGCTGCGCGATTGAATATTCTCTTCGGCAATGTTAAATGGCAGGCCATCAAATTGCGGGTTTAAGGCTGTTTCAAATGCTTCGGTAATACTTTTGATAGGCACAATCTCGTGTTTGCAGCCAAGGTTATCAACCAGATCCTGCGCGTCTTTTAATGAATGATCTGTTGAAAAGCGTGAAGGTAACAACACAGCCATCACATTTTGCGGGCCAAGCGCTTCAGCAGCCAGTGCGCATACCACAGCCGAATCGATGCCACCTGACAAACCTAAAATTGCCTGCTTAAATCCCGACTTATAAAAATAATCGCGGATGCCAAGAATTATTCCCTGGTAAATCTGTTCGATGTCTCCGGGACGTTGGGTCTTTATCGTTGTAGGATGATCAAAGCTTAGTGTATTGTCTTCGTTAAGCGTGTAGTAAGCCAGGCTTTCCTCAAAATAAGGCATTTCGTCAATCAGCTTACCGGTATTATCAAACACAAGAGAGCCGCCGTCAAATATCAGTTCGGTTTGTGCTCCCACATGATTAACGTACAATAAAGGCAGTTTGTAACGACTGGCATTGTCGCTCAAGATCTCAATACGCTCTTCATCATGGTTATAAGCAAATGGCGAGGCTGCTATATTGATCATCACATGCGGATCCTGGTGGATAAGGGTATCCATCGGCCGGGTAACGTACAATGGGTTTTCGATGGTATTCCAAAGATCTTCGCAAATGGTAAGCGCTATTCGTTTGCCTTTAAACTCGATACAGCTAAACTCGGTTGAAGGTTCAAAGTAACGGTATTCGTCAAACACATCATAATTAGGTAACAGTGCCTTGTTAACTACCGCTTTTACCTTACCATTCTCAATAAAATAAGCAGAATTGCTCAGGTCTTTACCTTCGGTTTTATGGTTAGGGGTTGGCAGGCCGATGATGCAGGCGATATCAATACATACTTCGGCAATCTTTTTAGCAGCATCATCGCACAGACCAATAAACTCGTCAAACTCTAAAAAATCGCGCGAGGGGTAGCCGCAAACACATAGTTCGGCAAATACAACCAGATCGGCCCCGTGATTTTTTGCCTTGATGATATGATCAATGATTTTATTGGTGTTCGATTCAAAATTACCTACGTGATAGTTGAGCTGTGCTAACGCGATTTTCATAAGTATATGTATATTTTAATCTCAAGTCACAAGCCTTTAGTCTTAAGTTAAAAAACAACACTTCCGACTTAAGGCTTTCGACTATTGACTTAACTTTTTTAGTCTTGAGTCAGGAGCCTTTAGTTCAAAATCGAAAATTGCGACTTAGGGCTACCGACTATTGACTTAACAATAGTAGCAACATTATGCAAATAAAATTACTTTTGCCTTAAAGGATAAAGATGAACCCTACCCGGTATATAGCAAAGCAAATTTACTTAATTTTTTCCATCGGTCTGATATTAAGCGCCTGTAGCCACAACAAAAAAATTGATGTAAGCAATATCAATGTTGATGTCAAAATTGAACGGTTCGACCATGATTTTGATGCCATGCGCAGTAAACCCATGGCCTTGCAGGCTGAATACCTGCAAAAACAGTACGGCAGCTTTTATCCCGATTTTATTGAACGTATTTTACAGGTTGGCAGTGCAAGTGATACCGCCTATTTTAAAGCCCTGCAACAAGTATTCGCGGGCAAGCCCTATAACGATCTGAAGCATGACGCCGATGCCGCCTTCCCCAATATGGATCGGCAGAATGCCAGCCTTACCGAAGCGTTTAAATACATTAAATATTATTACCCGCAAAAGCGTCTGCCAAGGGTGTATGCATACATTTCTGGCTTTCAAGCCCAAACTACCATTGGCGATGGCTATTTTGGCGTGGGGATAGATCTTTTCCTGGGTGCGGATTCGCGCTTTTATCCC
The DNA here is from genome assembly GCF_003351025.1 of Mucilaginibacter endophyticus. Classification (GTDB taxonomy): domain Bacteria; phylum Bacteroidota; class Bacteroidia; order Sphingobacteriales; family Sphingobacteriaceae; genus Mucilaginibacter; species Mucilaginibacter endophyticus. Next base: position 58,906 of record NZ_QPCG01000013.1, read on the forward strand.
TCGCTCACCAATGCTTTTCCGCATTACCTTTCCAAATGGTTCACTCCTGACAATATTACCCCACGGGTGGTTGAAGGCATAGCACGGGAGGAAATGTTCCAGGAAGATGATAACGACAAGGCTTTGCTTAATAAGATGGTATACAATGGTAAGATCATGTATTTTATGGACAGGATATTACCTGATGTAGCCGATAGCACTAAAATCCGTTATAGTACCGAACAACTGAAATGGTGCCAGGATTTTGAAGGCAAAATCTGGGGATACTTTTTACAAGAGAATCTGCTTTACGAAACCGATTACCAGAAAATTCAGAAATACCTTACTGAAGCGCCTTTCACCCCCGGTTTCGGAGAAAAGAATGAATCGGCCCCTAAACTGGCCGTTTGGACGGGATGGCAAATAGTGAAGAAATACATGGATAAGCATCCTGATGTTACCCTACCCCAGTTAATGGCGGACAAGGATGCTCAAAAAATATTGAACGAGGCAGGCTATCACCCCAAATAAAAAGCAAAAAAAAGCGCCCTCAAATTGAAGGCGCTTTTTTTATATCATTTTCCTTACTAAGGAATTTACTTCATGATTGAGAAAACGCATTTCAAAGCAATCAGGATACCGATGATCAGGATAATGTTTGAAATAGATGTAAACATGAAGCCTGTGTTCGCATCGCCGGCAAAACGCAGGAATACGCCTACTATACCGATAACAATAGCTAAAGTTAATAATTTGTAGTGTCCTTCTGCGTTAGCATTTTCCATTGATTCCATGGTACCTATTTTTAATGTTTGCGCAAAAATAGAAATGTTTACCGAAAAAGCTATAAAGTTTTTATGATTTTATGCCGCTGGCGAACCATGCGGGGTGTTTACGTTTATAATAGCGGTACATTGCCCACAAACCTATACCTAAGGCTATGAATACCCATAGGTTGGCCAACCCCAGGATTAGTTCAACAAAAAGTTGCCAGCCATTATTTAATGCGATAGCAAGCCGGTTAACAAAAGGCAACTGATAGGCAGAAGGATCGTCATTAGCTATCATTTCCTGGTTGATGAAATTGCTCTGGTAAAAGCTAAGGGTAACAATGCTGTACTTTACGGCTTCATCTGTGCGCATATTGCCAATTTGCTGATCAACCATGTCATCTTTCAGCAGCATCACGTTCACTGGATTTTTGATAACCACTTTAACTTTCTTTTGCTGATCCACCAAATCCTGACGGTTTCTTAATTTCAGTTTTTCAGACAGATAGTCAAGCGTTCTGTCTTCAATATCCATTTTCCGGAGCGTAACATACATCCCCATGTGGGCCACCTCGGTCATAAAGCTTTCGAGCTTTTCTGAAGGAACTTTTACCGTCATGTCGGCGTTAGTCCTGAGGGCCGAGACACGTTTAACCGAATCATTAGTCACGCGGATATCTTCCGCTTTCTCCACCTCGGCTTGCATTTGATGATGCATCACCATGCCGCCGTCGCGGGTTGTAAGCGCGGCTATAGCATCACCCGTTTGTTGAACGTTTTTGACCTTAAACCGCATGTCGGCAGTTTTTACGAGTTTGGTCGGTGTTATTTCAACCTTAGTGCTGTCCGCGCTAACCGCCACTGTATCGGCCGCCGATGCTCTGTTTTCTCTTAAGGGTTCGTACTTTGAACTACGCCCACATGCGCCCAGCAGCAACACGCCCGCCAGCAACGCCAGGAATAACTTTGTTTTCATAACTGTTTAATTTTCTTTGGTATACATTGATACCGGAGAGCGGCAAGAGGTAACCCTGACCGTTGATTTTTGTTATGATTACGTTGATTTCGCTGACTGATCTGAACCGGATTTTCTGGATTAAGCTGATTCCGGGATTTTGCTTTGATACTGGTCGAAGTTTGAGTAACAAAACTTAGTTACCCACCAATGCTTTTTGGCCCCTTGATTTAAGATGAGCAAAATCATCTTTATTAGTAAAATATTCAAGTCCTAAAATTAATAACGTCGAAGTAAGAAAGTTTATCTTTTGTGTTATGGGTAATAAATCCCAATCGCTTATGCCCCATAAGTAAACGCTGTAATAAAAAATTGCGAGGCAAATCACACACAAAACTTTAAATAAATGAAGTTTGGTTTTCATGATGAAAACTGTGACGATAAATAAACACGTCCAAAATAAGCTGGTAGATATAATTAACATTATGTCGTGCCAGGGCGTTACGGTTAAAAACGTAAACAGGACATTAGCTATCCCGAAGTATTTTATAATATAGGCCGAGTTTCTATCTGGTATTTTTTTGGCCATGTTGGTGAAAAACATCGCATAAGTAACTGGAAATAGAATCATCCCCGCACAGGCCCAAATTCTCGAAGCATTCTCGACGCCATTTAACGCCCTTGTTCCAAACAGGTTACTGATGAAATTTCTTTTCCAGTCGAAGCCGACGGAGTACTCATTGTACATTGACCCGCCTGGATAAACCGAGATGGCTACGATCATTAAAACTGAAGAAATGACAACTCCTATTAAAACTGAATATTTCTTAATCATCTGGGGATGCGGCGGTTTATAATTGACAATGAGATCCAATCTTTGGAGGATTGTTACAGCGTATTTCAGCTTTCGGGCATCAAAGTATGCAACAAATTCGAAAGTATTTGCAATATACCCGTAGCTTTCTTATTGGCGTCTTTTGTTTATTTGTATCGAGACTTTCACTTATCCTTATCAATGAAAAACCTAAAAATTATATTGACAATAATAAGTTGCATGACCCTATTAGCATGCAACTTTAGCAAAGGAGTAAAAAAGGACTTTAATACGGGCTTAAAATTTAGCTACAACGGCTTTGGTGTAAACAACGTGTTGTTGGTTGACCCGGCGAATAATGCCATGAGCGACAATAAGGTACACCTTAACACAAAAATAGCTATCGTAGCGGTTGGCGTTGCAAACTATGGTCTGAAAGACGGTAAAGCCTATCCAGGAATGCAATTAGTAGTTACCGATAAAAAGGGAACCGCAGTTTTAAGCGCTGCCGATCTGTTTGAAGGCACAACCGGTTACCCGCCCGAGCGGGCCACAGAGCTACGCGGAGATATTACCATCGGTCGGCCGATTGTAGCCGGAGAAACTTATCACGTAAAAATACATATCTGGGATAAGGTAACTCCTGCAAATGAGATTAATGCGGAAGCGGATCTTGTGGTGATATAGACTTTCCAATCAGCCCCCATCGAAGTTACGCTACCGCTAAACTTCGACCAGTGTATGTTTATTTCCCAATAAACCAAAAAGGCTCTCCTCCCGGAAAGCCTTTTCTATATAAAAGTATTTTAAACTTAGTTGCCGCCTGAAAGGGCTGCGGCACCACTTACGATCTCCGTAAGCTCGGTAGTGATAGCTGCCTGACGGGCCTGGTTGTATGAAAGTTTTAATGATTTCAAAAGCTCGCCGGCATTTTCGGTTGCTTTATCCATCGCTGTCATACGGGCACCATGTTCAGATGCGTTTGAATCCAATACAGCACGATAAAGCTGGATCTTGATATTTTTAGGGATCAATTGCTCAACAATTTCCTGTTGTGATGGCTCAAGGATGTAATCAACATTAGCTGCTTTTACTTCCTCTTTCTTCTCGGCCTTTGGCACCGGCAATAACTGCTCGGTGATCAGGTATTGTACAGCCGCGTTACGGAAGTGGTTATACACCAATTCCACACGGTCGTAATCTCCGTTAACAAAACCCTGCATGATAGCTTCGGTAATTTTTGAAGCGTTCTCGAAGTTAAGGTCTGAGTACAGCTCGTTGTTGTTACCAATTACATTGTACTTACGTCTTTGGTAAAACTCCTGTGCTTTTTTACCTATAGCAACGATAGATACGTTACCGGCGGCAAGCTGCTTAGGATATTTCTCGGCTATAAGGTTGTTGGCGGCTTTAATAACGTTAGCATTGAAAGCACCGGCCAAACCGCGGTTTGATGATACCACAACCACCAATACACGTACTGGTTCACGTTCCTGAAGGTACGGAGAAGTGTTATCCTCCAAACTTGCAGATAGGTTAGCCAGCAGGTCTTTCAACTTACTTGCGTAAGGACGCAGCTGAATAATAGCGTTGGTAGCACGTTTCAACTTAGCAGCCGAAACCATTTTCATAGCCTTGGTGATCTGCTGGGTTGATGATACAGATTTGATCCTGTTTCTTACTTCTTTTAAATTAGCCATTCTTTATTGAGATGTGAGATTTGAGATATGAGATTTGAGATAAGCTCATATCTGCACCTTCAATCTGTTTATCTAATTTATAATGACGTCAGATGTGGGAAAGAGAAAAGTCTCAAATCTCACATCTAACATCTCATATCTAAAATTAATACCTTGCTGACAGTTCTTTGGCTACTGTTTCCAGTACACCGGTAAGCTGATCGTCAAATTTACCTGCTTTAAGGGCAGCTAAAACTTCCGGGTGACGAGCTTCTAACTGATCGGTAAATTCGGCTTCGAATTCCCTTACCTTGTTTACAGGTACGTTACGCATTAAGTTTTTAGTACCCAGGTAAATGATAGCAACTTGTTTTTCTACAGTTACCGGAGAGTATTGACCTTGTTTCAGGATCTCTACGTTACGGATACCTTTGTCCAACACGTTTTTGGTTGAAGCGTCAAGGTCTGAACCGAATTTTGAGAAAGCCTCAAGCTCACGGAACTGAGCCTGGTCAAGTTTCAAGGTACCGGCAACTTTTTTCATTGATTTGATCTGCGCGTTACCACCTACACGTGATACAGAGATACCTACGTTGATAGCCGGACGAACACCCGCGTTGAACAAGTTCGACTCAAGGAAGATCTGACCGTCAGTAATTGAAATTACGTTAGTTGGGATGTATGCAGATACGTCACCAGCTTGTGTTTCAATGATTGGAAGCGCTGTTAATGAACCGCCACCTTTAACGATACCTCTGATAGATTCAGGAAGGTCGTTCATTTGTTGTGCGATAGAATCATTTGCGTTGATTTTAGCGGCACGCTCTAATAAACGGCTGTGCAGGTAAAATACGTCACCCGGGTAAGCCTCACGGCCCGGTGGACGACGTAACAACAATGAAACCTCACGGTAAGCAACAGCTTGTTTTGACAAGTCATCATAGATGATCAAAGCCGGACGGCCTGTATCACGGAAGTACTCGCCGATAGCTGCACCTGCAAACGGAGCAAAGAACTGCATGGTAGCAGAGTCTGAAGCGTTAGCGGCAACAATGATAGAGTAAGGCATAGCGCCGTTCTCTTCAAGCGTACGAACAATGTTAGCAACAGTCGATGCTTTTTGTCCGCAAGCTACATATATACAGATTACAGGTTTACCTGCATCGTAAAATTCTTTTTGATTGATGATAGTATCGATACAAACCGCAGTTTTACCTGTTTGACGGTCACCGATAACCAACTCACGCTGGCCACGGCCGATAGGGATCATCGCGTCGATAGCTTTGATGCCTGTTTGTAATGGCTCGGTTACCGGCTGACGGTAGATTACACCTGGTGCTTTACGCTCAAGTGGCATCTCATAAGTTTGACCGGTGATTGGGCCTTTACCATCAATAGGGGCACCTAAGGTATCAACAACACGGCCAAGCATACCCTCGCCTACGTTAATTGATGCAATCCTGTTGGTACGTTTAACGGTATCACCTTCTTTAATATCATCAGATTTACCTAACAATACCACGCCCACGTTATCTTCTTCAAGGTTAAGTACGATGCCTTGCAATCCTGTGCCAAATTCAACCAACTCACCCGACTGTACTTTAGTTAATCCATAAACGCGTGCGATACCGTCACCCACCTGGAGTACAGTACCCACTTCTTCTAATTCAGATTCTGACTTGAAGCCGGCCAACTGCTGACGCAAAATTGCTGATACTTCGTCTGGTCTTACCTCTACCATTGTTTAAAATTTATTTAGAGTTTTACTTTTAATACTTAATTAATTATGCCTTTTCAGCAAATTCCTTTTTCATCTTCTTAAGGCTTGCAGCAATGCTGGTATCAACCTGCCTGTCGCCTACGTTAAGCACAAATCCACCAATTAATGACGAATCCACTTTGGTATCCAATACTACAGTGCCACCGATAGCTTTTTGCAATTCATCTACCAGTGTGTTTTTATTGGTATCAGATAATGTTGTAGCTGATGTAACTTTAGCTTTGGTAATATTCCTTTTGATGTTGAAAAGGTTGATATACTCATTGGCAGTAAAATACAAAACGCCGCCACGGCCTTTGTTTACCATCAGCTTAAAGAACATGATGCTCACTTTGTTCACCTTATTACCAAACACCGCTTCAAGAATACTTATCTTCTTAGCCTGTGAAATAATAGGGTTAGCCAAAACAGCGGCCAGTTCAGAACTTCCTTTTAAAGTGTGTAAAAAAAGATCCATATCTGCCTTTACCGCATCAACAATGTTTTGTTCCTGCGCAAGGTCGATAAGTGATTTGGCGTATCTCGATGCTACTGTTACTTCTGACATTTCTTTCTAATTTCGGATTTCGAATTTTCGATTTCGGAATTTTTATTTTGAATTTCGGTTTTGAACTGGTTAGCGGATACCGGAATAAATCCGAAATCCAACATCCCAAATCCGAAATCTTATAACTTCACTTCTTTCAATAATTGGCTAACCAATTCGTTTTGCTGCTGCTGATCTTCAAATTGTTTGCGAAGGATCTTCTCAGCAATCTCTAAAGATAACGTAGCTACCTGGTTTTTAACATCTGCCAAAGCAATAGCTTTTTGGTTGTTAATTTCAACGCGGGCAAGCTCAATCATACGTGCACCTTCTTTATGAGCAAGTTCTTTAGCATCAGATACTATCTGATCTTTAGCTTTACGAGCCTCAGACAGGATCAGGTCACGCTCAGCACGCGCTTGTTTAATTAACGATTCGTTTTCGTTAGTTAAACGGCTCATTTCTTCTTTGGCAGCTTCTGCTTTTAATAAAGCATCTTCAATTGAACGTTCACGTTCGCCAATGGCGGCCATGATAGGTTTCCAGGCAAACTTAGCTAATATAAAGAACAGAAAAGCGAAGGCTACTGTAGTCCAAACAACTAAACCTAAATCAGGGACAACTAATGGATTCATTTTATATTGATCTCTTTTTTTACTTTAATAAAACATTTTAATAAGAACCGCCCCGGTGCCAATCGCCCCGGCTGCGGTTCTTAATTTTTTGGAGCTGATTAACGTAAGCCCAGGAATGATACTACCACACCGAACAGAGCAGCACCTTCAATAAGAGCTGCAGCGATGATCATGGCAGTTTGGATTTTTGAAGCAGCTTCTGGCTGACGTGATATACCTTCCATGGCTTTACCACCAACCTGACCGATACCGATACCAGCACCGATTACCGCTAAACCTGCACCTAATGCAGCAATACTTCCAATCATGATTTTAAATTTAAAATGTTAATATATATTATAGTTATTTACTAATTAATGATGGTGCTCCTCGATGGCAGTACCAATAAACAGGGCAGTAAGCAGTGTAAAAATAAATGCCTGCAACATGGCTACCAGCAATTCAAGCACATCCATAAACACAACGAAGGCTACAGACACAGGCGCGATAGCAACAGACTTAAATACGAATATCAGCGATATTAAGCTAAGCACAATGATGTGACCGGCAGTAATATTTGCGAACAAACGGATCATTAACGCGAATGGCTTTGAAAAGATACCTAATATCTCAACAACCCACCATAATGGCCACAACCAAACCGGTACAGAGCTCGGGACAAAAATGTGTGCCCAGTAATGCTTATTACCATTAATGTTAACTACCAGTAGAGTTATTACCGCAAGCACCATGGTTACAGCAATATTACCGGTCAAGTTTGAACCTCCCGGGAAGAAAGGCACCAAACCAATCAAGTTATTGATCAGGATAAAGAAAAATACGGTTAACAGTAACGGCATAAAGCGCACGTATTTGTAGCCAATATTAGGCAACGCAATCTCGTCACGTACAAACAGTATCACAGGCTCAAGGAATGACTGTAACCCTTTTGGCGCTTTACCAACGCGTTTTTTATAAGTTGAGGCAACGCTTAAGAAAACAAGAAGCAATAAAAACACAGACATCAACAACGACGCTACGTTTTTGGTGATCGACAAATCGAATACTTTAGCTGTAGTATCTTCTGTTTTGTCCTCGCCGGTTACTGCTTTTATTTTATCATGAATAAGAGCGTATTTGTGGTATTTACCTTCGTGAATTTTTTCACCTTCTTCAAATACCGACGACATGAAAACTTCAAGTCCTTTATCGGTGTAAAGTATTACCGGAAGGGGCATCGCCAGTTTTCCACCGATGTGGAAATAATGCGAATCCGAAATGTGCTCCATAATGGTTTCAGTCGGATCAAATTTGGCTTCTTCCTTTGTTTCGGTGGCGGGCTCAGCAGGACTTTTTTCTTGTAAAGCGAATGCTTTTACGGATACAAACAGCGAAAAAACGCTTAAAACGATACCTAAGGTGATTTTTTTTGAGTTCAAAACAGGCCTAAAATCCATTAGCAGAGAGTTTTTTACTTTAATTTTTGGTTGCGCAAGGTACACAACAAACCGTAAATTTCAAAGGCTATGTTTAAGAAATAAACGTAAAAAAAATTGGCCAGGAAAATCCCATTGTCGGGCTTCACCTTCATCAGAAAAAATAAGGCAAAAAACATTGCCGCTAAAATCTTGACGGTAGTAGCCGCAAGGAACGTTTGAGTATACAGCGAATAGTTGATCTTACCCACAAAATTCACCAGAAAAACGGTGATAAATGTAAGCATCGATATAAAAAAAAAGATGAGCCAAAACCGAGGTACAAGCCAATTGGCATGGCCGATATAATTAAGCAAAACCGGGGGAATTGCTGTGATAATTACAAACAGAATAAAGGACAGAATAACTCGAAGCAATTTTTTAATTTTTTACAGATCGTATAACAAGAAATAACGCAATAAACACCCCGGCAAGTGAAAGTGCAGCAGTAACCCACTTTACCTCGTGCCCGGCACTTTCATCTATTTTATAACCAGCAAAGGCACAAATACCGATAATTGCAATCATCTGGAAAGCAATACCGGTAAATTTAGCATAGTTACTTACCTGCTTCCCGGCATCCTCGTTATTTTGTTCATTTTTCGGCATGCGCAAATTTATTAAACCTATTGTATAATCTTTAGTATTTTAGCAATGCTTTTAAATTACCGTATTGCATTGAGGCGACTACCATCATCCTATAAATCAAACATCGGCATTTTTTTTCTGTCTGCACTAATACTGGTAGCGGTAGGCTGCTCGCTTGAAAAACAAAGCGGCTTTAACCGCACCATGCAAAACCTTACTGCTCATTACAATATATTATTTAATGCCAATGAAATTTTAAGGTTAAAGCAGGAGGCCTATGCTACATCATTTACTGATGCTTATAACGAGATCCTGAATGTATATCCCGATACCACGGCGCAAACCGGTACCCCGGATAAAGATCTGGAGGATGCCATAGTAAAAGCCAACAAAATCATCAGCATTAAGGAGCAAAGTCATTACCTGGGCGATGCCTACCTGGTGCTGGGCAAGGCAAGATATTTAGAGGCAAATTATTTTGATGCCGTTGAATATTTTAATTATGTAACCCGTTCGTTTGGTAAACAAGCCAACTTAAAACAGGAAGCACTGGTATGGAAGGCCCGGGGGCTCATGTACCTCAACCAGCTTCCTTTAGCCAAAGCGGTGATCGATTCGGCGGTGCAGGATATCAACCCTAAAAAAAACATTACTGCCGATGTTTATGCTACCAAGCTACAGTATGATATTATCACTCAAAACTATGCCGAGGCTGAGGAGATGGCCAAACTCGCGATAAAATATAGTTACATCTCTAACCTTAAACTTCGCTGGATTTTTATCCTTGGCCAACTCCAGGAGCTTAATTTAAAACCAGCCGACGCATATGAAAGCTATACCCGCATTGTAAAAAGCAACGCCAGCTTTGAAATGGCCTTTAACGCCAATCTTAACCGCATCCGGATCCGAAACGGCGTTAAGGTAAATAAGATCGATCTGCTTCGCACCCTGTTAAAAAACAGCGACAACATTGATTTTTACGATCAGATCTATTACCAGATAGGCGAACAGCAGTTTAAAGCAGGCGAGATTGACAACGCCTTAAAAAGCTATAAAAAATCGGTACGGGTAAGCACCAAAAATCAAAATCAAAAAGGCCTCTCCTACCTGCGCATTGCCGATATCAACTTTAAAAACAAAGCCGATTACGCAAACGCCAGGCTTTATTATGATAGTACCCTTAACAACCTGTCGGTAAATTATCCGGGCTACCAGCTTATCCGCAAAAAAGCCGATAACCTGCAGATCCTTACCCGCTTGCTCGAAACTATATCGCGCGAGGATACCCTGCAGATGCTTGCCGCTTTGGATGAGAAGAGCCGCGATGCCAAAATTGATGAAATGGTGGCCCGTAAAACCCGCCAGCAACAACAGGCGGCCATTGAAGCTAATGCAGGCGCGGCCAATAACGGGGCGATGTCAAACTCCTTCGACAGGAATAATAATTCATCTGCCCAAAACAATAGAAATAGCGGCAGTACCTTTTACTTTTACAACAACAGCGCGGTAAGCCAGGGCTATAACGACTTTAAACGTTTATGGGGAAACCGTAAACTTGAAGATAACTGGCGTCGCAGCAGGCGTTCAAATACAGGCATCCCAACGGCCAATACCGGCATTGGCTCGCAGGTTAATGACCCGGATGCTCCTGTTGGCAGTGTAGCTTATAATAGCAATAATGTTTCGGCAGGCACTTACAGGCAAGATCTGGTTAAAAACCTCCCGCTCACCCCTGCCCTGTTGCAGCAGTCCAATTTCAGAATTTATAATGCCTATTTTGAAATGGCTAATTTTTATCGCGATATATTGGAAGATAAAAAGGAAGCTATTGCCACTTATGAAACATTGCTTGCCCGTTTTCCGCAAAGCAGCGACAAACCTTCTATCTATTATAATCTTTACAGGCTTTATGCTGATATCGATGCTGTAAAATCAACAGATTATAAAAACAGGTTATTAAAAGAGTACCCTGAGAGTGTATTCGCCAAAGTTATTCTTGACCCGGATTATGCACGTAAAATGGCCGATGTGGATGCCGAGTTTAATGGCTTTTATAACGGGGTATATGACTTGTATTCGCAAAAGCAATACACACAGGTAATTGAGAAAGCCAATGATCTGCTCAATAAATATCCCAACAATCGGTACGCTGCGCAACTTTATTACCTAAAGGCTTTAGCTGCCGGGCACATGGAAAAACTTCCTCCTTTTCAGGCCGATCTGCAATTGATAGCCTCGAAATATCCGCAGGATAAACTTATCGCCCCGCTGGTTAGCCAGCACCTGGCCTATATCGACTCCAACAAAGCCGAAATTGCCGCACGCCCGGTTGTGCTGTTTAATGACGACCCTAACGAAATTCCTTTTACCCCACCGGTAGCATATCAAAAACAAACGGAGTATCGTCCGCCATATACGCCATCGACCCAAAATATAACGCCGCAGGAGCGCCTGCCCGAACGTGACACACGCGTAATAGCCGGCGCTAAAACATCTGCCCCGCAAATTCAACAGGCGGCACCACAGCAGCCCAAACAACTTGCCTTAGCTCAAATCCCGTTACCGCAGCACAAAATGCCGGATACATCACGTGATATTGCCGCGCAGCCTGCACCAAAACAAAAAGATTCAATAGCAACAGCGCCTGCAGCCGCTATTGCTAAAGCGCCTGCAGTAAACTACATATTCAGCAAGCACGACAGCACCAATTACTACTTTGTGATAAATGTTGCCAGCGGTACAACTAATCTGGCTTCAACACGTTTTGGTGTAGGGCAATTTAACCGTACACGCTACACACGCAGCGAAGTTATCCACCACGTTAAAACCGTAGGCGACAATAACCAGTTGATATATGTTGGCCGTTTTTATACCCTTGATGACGCTAAGGATTACGCCCGCACCATAGTTCCCCTGTTGCCCGATATTATGAAGGTGCCAAGGGATAAATACAGCTTTTTTATCATTACCAAAGAAAATCTGGATAAATTAGCAACCCAAAGTATATTGGATAGTTATTTTGACTACTACCAGAAATTTTATTAGAAAATGAGAACCAATAACACAAGGTTTAACTCGAAAAATCAACTTCAGCCCGCAGATATAAGAAGATACAACTGGTACATCTGGCGTACAGTGATAGCCCTTTTCCTGTTTGTGGTTATCATGATAACGCTTACCATTTTTGATGTATTTGGTCAGCTGCCATCATTCCGCGATTTGGAAAACCCAAAAAGCAACCAGGCCACAGAGATCATATCTTCTGATAAGCAGGTGTTGGGCACTTACTATATTCAAAACCGCTCAAACGTTACCTACCGCGAACTATCGCCAAACGTAATTAACGCTTTGGTTGCTACGGAAGACAAGCGCTTTTATGACCACTCGGGTATCGACTTCGGGCGTAGCTTTACGATATTCGCGCATTTGCTCATCGGTCAAAAACAAGGGGGCAGTACTATAACCCAGCAGTTGGCACTAAATCTTTTTTCTGAGCGATCTGCCAATCCTTTTAAACGTATCATTCAAAAATTACAAGAATGGGTTACCGCCGTTAAACTGGAACGTCACTATACCAAAGAAGAGATCCTAACCATGTACCTTAACACGGTTGACTTTGGCGCTTATAACACCTATGGTATCAAATCGGCAGCACGTACTTATTTTAATACTACTCCTGATAAATTAACTCCAGATCAGGCGGCTTTGTTAATAGGTATGGTGAACGGCCCTGGTATTTACTCGCCTATCCGTCACCCGGATAACGCGCTTAAAAGACGTAACCTTGTACTGAACCGTATGGTTGAACAAAAGGCTTTAAGTGAAGGCCAGGCCGAAGAGTTTAAACGCAAGCCTCTTGGTCTTGATTTCCACCAGAACAATCACTTTGACGGTCTTGCGCCTTACTTCCGTTCGGTATTGAAGAAAGAGCTTCAAAAGATCTTTAAAGAACAAAATATTAACCGCCCGGATGGTACCCCTTATGATCTTGATCGTGATGGTTTAAAAATATATACCACTATTGATGCCACCATGCAGCAATACGCCGAGGAAGCACAGCGCGATTATATGAAAGACCTGCAAGCCCAGTTCAATGATCACTGGCGCGGTCGCAACCTGTACAAAAGCATCCATAACTTTAAGTTTTTGCTTGATCAGGGTATGCAAAAGTCCGACAGGTATAAACAGCTGAAACAACAGGAAAAGTCTGACGAAGAAATTCAGGAAAACTTCCAGACCAAAACCATGCTTAACCTGTTTACCTGGCATGGTAATATAGATACCATGATGCGTCCTATCGACTCTATCATTTACTGTAAAATGCTTTTGCGTAACGCGCTCATGAGTATGGACCCAACAACCGGCTACGTTAAAGCATGGGTGGGCGGTACTAACTTTGAACACTTTAAGTACGACCAGGTAAAGAACGGCACACGTCAGGTAGGCTCGACGGCCAAACCATTTACTTATGCGGTGGCCATCGATAACGGCTATTCGCCTTGTATGAAAATCAACAACGTGCCTGATACCATTCGTGGTTATGGCGCGCCATGGTGCCCGCGCTCGTCGCCATCTGAAACTTTACAGGGCTTTATTACTTTAAGACAGGCGTTGGCACACTCGCAAAACTGGGTTACGGCGCACGTTATGGGCGAGGTTAAACCAGAGCCTGTTGTGGACTTGATCAAGAAGATGGGTATCACCAGTGCTGTTCCGCCTTACCCGTCTATTTGTTTGGGCACATTTGACGCCTCTGTTTTTGAAATGACAGCAGCTTATTCGGCCTTTGCAAACCATGGCTTGTGGACGGAGCCTACTTATATTTTACGTATCGAAGATAAAAACGGCAACGTATTGTATACGCATACTCCGCGCGTTGTTCAGGCTATGAATGCGCAAACGGCCTATGTAATGACCTATATGCTTAAAGGTGTTATTGAAGATGGGACCGGTTCAAGGTTAAGCTATAAATACGGCTTGCGTAACCCTATCGGTGGTAAAACAGGAACGACGCAAAACAACTCGGATGGTTGGTTCATTGGCATAACCCCACAACTGGTTACCGGCCTATGGACAGGTTGCGAAGATCGTGACATCGCGTTCCAAAGCACACGCCTTGGTGAAGGCGCAAACAGTGCCCTACCGATATTTGCCATGTACATGAAAAAGGTATACGCCAACCAAGCATTGGGTATCAAAAAGAATGTTGATTTTGACGCACCAGCAAACGGGGTTAGCATCATACTGGATTGCGGCGCCTATAATCAGCAACAACAGGGAACTACCGACGTAGATAAGAAATTAGGATTTTAATTATTTTTGTTTGATCAGGAGTATAACCTCCAGACGTCATTGCGAATCTAAAATATGTCATTGCGAGCGAAGCGTGGCAATCGCACAGAAGCATAGCCGCTCTGTATAGCATGCGATTGCTTCGTCGTTCCGCCTCGCAATGACATATTTTAGATTCGCAATGACGTTTTCATTAAAACCAATGATCCCGTGAGCGAGAAATTTGATTATAAAAGTGCTTTAAAAAACATCCCTCACAAACCCGGGGTTTATCAATACTGGGATAGTGAGCAGGAACTAATATATATTGGCAAGGCTAAAGACTTGCGCAATCGCGTTGGCTCATACTTTAACCAGGATATCCATATCAATGCCAAAACACGGGTGTTGGTATCCAAGATCCGTGCTATAACTTTTACCATTGTTGATACCGAGGTTGATGCCTGGTTGCTGGAAAACAGCATGATCAAAAAGCATCAGCCGCGTTATAACGTATTGCTTAAGGATGATAAGACCTATCCCTGGATTATCATCAAAAACGAGAATTATCCGCGCATTTTCTGGACACGCCGGATCATTAAGGACGGCTCTAAATATCTTGGCCCGTATGCTTCAGTAAGCATGATGCATAACATTTTGGACCTCATCAGGGAAACTTACCCTTTGCGTACCTGTAACTTACAGCTTACCCGCGAAAACATCGACAAAGGAAAGTTCAAGGTTTGCCTGGAGTATCAGTTGGGTAATTGCAAAGGCCCATGTCAGAATTTCCAGTCGGAAAATGATTACGATAACAGCATTGAAGAGATCAAGGATATTCTGAACGGCAAGATTGGGGCGGTACTTCGTCGCTTAAAAAACGAGATGGAAGCCGCCGCAATGGAGATGAACTTTGAGCTGGCCCACAGGCTTAAGCGCAAGTTTGAGCTGCTTGAAAATTACCAGAGTAAATCGACTGTTGTTAACTCATCCATTACAGATGTAGAAGTATTCAGCATTGCATCTGAAGAGAAGCTTGCTTTTGTAAACTTCCTGAAGGTAATGAACGGCACCATCATCCAAACGCAAACCATCGAACTCAAAAAACGCCTGGATGAAAGCGATGAAGAATTGCTTACACTGGCCATATCCGAGTTCAGGAGCCGTTATAACAGCGATAGCAAGGAAATCATCGTCCCCTTTGATATCGACCTTGAAGATCATCCCAATATCAAATTCACGGTGCCCAAACTGGGCGAGAAACGTAAGCTGCTTGATCTTTCGCAAAAGAATGTTCAGTTTTTCAAAAAGGAAAAAATTGACCAGTACGAAAAGCTAAACCCCGAGGTACGTACCGAGCGATTGCTCACACAGATGATGAAGGATTTACGCATGAACCAGTTGCCGCGTCACATCGAGTGTTTTGATAACTCCAACTTCCAGGGTAAATACCCCGTATCTGCCATTGTGGTGTTTAAGGACGGCAAGCCCTCCAAAAAAGATTATCGCCACTTTAATGTTAAAACCGTTGAAGGGCCTAATGACTTTGCCACCATGGAAGAAGCCGTACATCGCCGTTATCGCCGCATGCTTGATGAAGGCACAGAACTACCACAGCTTATCGTGATTGACGGCGGTAAAGGTCAGCTATCATCAGCTATGCACAGCCTCAAATTATTGGGTATAGATAAAAAAGTAACCGTTATAGGCATCGCCAAACGCCTAGAAGAACTTTATTATCCAAACGACCAGTATCCGTTATATCTCGATAAAAAATCGGAAACCCTTAAGGTGATCCAGCATTTGCGCGATGAGGCCCACCGTTTTGGCATCACTTTTCACCGCAAAAAGCGCGACAAAGGCACGCTGGTAACCGAGCTTGAACTAATAGAAGGTATAGGCAAAACCACCGCCGAAAAGCTGCTGAAATACTTTAAGTCGGTAAAGAAAATCCGCGAAGCTAATGAAGAGATGCTGCTTGAAGTGGTTAATCTGAAACAGGCTAAAGCTATATTGGCTTATTTTAATACCGGAGCAGAGGTTGAACAAAGCTAATCTTAATCAGTAGCAGGTTTTAGTTGCAGTAGCAGCGGAACTATTTAATTCAAAAAATAAAGGCCCGGTTCAATCAACCGGGCCT
>NZ_QPCG01000014.1 GCF_003351025.1 Mucilaginibacter endophyticus
ACAAAGCCCTGAAATGGCTCGGCAAACGCTAAAAAGGCATATTTCGTCGCAATTTCAGTAGTTTGTCGGCAATTTTGGGGAGTTGGTAGAAAGCTTCGAGCTATTGGTCAGGCGGGAGGTGAAAATAGCCTATAATGTGGAGTGCTGGAGGTAGTGTTAAGTTTTGAGAGATTGACAGGCTGCACCATAGGTACAAAAGGTTTGTAGAAATAAGATATAATAGATTTTCGTGTGCCAGAGGTACACAACTCCGGTGTTCCGTACCTCTGGCACGGTTGTTTGCGTATAATTACGTTCCTACAAACCTGTTCCCCCTCTGGGGGATTTTCCTTAACTTAATGACATTGGCCAAAGGTACACCACTCCGGTGTTCCGGCATTGAGGTGCAGGGCGATGAGAGACGCGATTATGCGTCCTTACAGAAAGAGATATAAAAACCTACCTTGTTGCCGTTACCTTGTTGGTAAGTGCTACAAAATCTGCTACGCTTAACCTTTCCGCCCGTAGTTCGAGCATTGGTTCGTCGGTTAATTTCTCTTTATTAATAAGTGATGAGATGGCGTTGCGCAGGGTTTTGCGGCGCTGGTTGAAGCCGGCCTTTACGATTTGCCAGAATAGCTTCTCATCACATTCAAGGGTTTGCTTTTCGTTACGCGTAAGCCTGATCACTGCCGAAAGTACTTTTGGCGGTGGGTTGAACACGCCCGCTTTTACGGTAAACAGATATTCTACTTTATAATAGGCCTGTAGAAAAACGCTCAGGATGCCGTATTCTTTGCTGCCCGGCTTGGCGGCACAACGCTCGGCAACTTCTTTTTGAAACATGCCCACTACTTCTACCACCTGCTGGCGGTTGTCAAGCACTTTAAACAGGATCTGCGATGAGATATTATAGGGAAAGTTACCGATAATGGCAAAGCTTTCGGGGAAAATGCTTTTAAAATCAAGTTCCAGGAAATCGGCATTGATGAGCCTGTCGCCCAGTTGCGGATATTTCTTTTTCAGGAAATCGTACGATTCGGTATCGATATCAATGAGGGATGTTTCGTAGTCGGTTTTTTGCAGCAGGAAATCAGACAATACGCCCATCCCCGGCCCTACCTCAAGCACATGACCGAAACGCCCCTCGGGTTTCAGGCTGTCAACTATCTTTGCTGCTATGTTTTTATCAGTAAGAAAATGTTGCCCTAAATGTTTTTTTGCCCTTACCAATGTCATTATTAATCAAATATTTGAGCAAATTAAATCATATTTGTGCTTTTATCAGGAACTGTAAGCTTAAAATCTTTTATTTGCAAGTGCAAAGATAGGTTAAAGGCCAATGGTTAAAGGTAAAAGGTTTGCTTTAAACATTAAGCTTTTATAAATCATTAATAATCATCACTGTTAAAGTTCATAGAATCGCCTCAATAAATGGGTGAAATCAAAACTTATCAGTGGAATCAGTACAGAGAATGAGCGATAAATTAAAAATTGGGATCAGCATTGGCGATGTAAACGGTATCGGTTTAGAGATAATTATTAAAACTTTGGCCGATAGCAAAATTTATGAGTATTGTACGCCTATTGTTTACGGGCATACCAAGGTGGCCTCATTTCACCGTCGTGCAACCCAGGTTAATGAGCTTAATTTTTTAGTGATCAATGATCCGTCGCAAACTCATTTTCGCAAGCCCAACATGATCAACTGCTGGGAAGAAGATGTAAAAATAGAATTGGGCCAGGTTACCGAAGCCGGCGGCAAATACGCCTTTAAATCGCTGGAACGTGCTGTGTATGACCTAAAAGAAGGTTATATCGACGCCCTGGTGACGGCACCTATCAATAAAGATAATATCCAGAACGAAAAATTCCAATTTCCGGGACATACCGAATATTTGCAGCAATATGATGGCGCTGCCGAATCGCTGATGTTTTTAGTGAGCGATACTTTACGTGTTGGCGTGGTTACCGGCCATATCCCGGTATCAAAAATTGCCGAAAGCATTACTGCCGAAAAAATACTGGCCAAGCTGAAGCTAATGAACAGCAGCCTGCAAACCGATTTCTGGATCCGTAAGCCAAAGATCGCGGTATTGGGCCTTAACCCGCATGCGGGCGACAATGGACTGATAGGCAGTGAAGAAAAAGATATCATTATTCCGGCTATTGAAGAAGCCCGCTCAAACAATATCCTGGCATTTGGCCCATACTCGGCCGATGGCTTTTTTGCCAATGGCACTTACCTGCAGTTTGATGCCGTACTGGCCATGTATCACGACCAGGGCCTGATCCCTTTCAAGCAGATCGCCTTTGAATCGGGCGTTAACTTTACCGCCGGTTTAAACTTTGTGCGCACCTCGCCAGATCATGGTACCGCGTATGATATTGCCGGTAAAAATCAGGCTTCTGAGATTTCGTTCCGCGAGGCTTTATTTACTGCTATTCATATCGTAAAAAACCGCAGGGAGGGCCTGGAGCTTAACGAAAACCCACTTTTATTTAGCAAGCTGAGCCGCGACAGGGACTAAAAAAAGGTATGTAATAGTAATGTTTCAATTTAATTGCCGTTAAATTAAAACATTTACGGCGCTATGCGCATTTACATGACTGAATGAGTAATTTTCTGAGTCGTATACGTTCAATTGATGCTTTCCGTGCTGTAACAATGTTCCTGATGATATTTGTGAATGACCTGGATGGCATTCCGAATACCCCAAACTGGCTAAAACACGCGGGCTCAAATGTTGATGCGCTGGGTTTGGCCGATACTATTTTCCCCGCGTTTTTGTTTATCGTAGGCCTTTCAATTCCGTTTGCTTTTCAAAACAGGTTAAAACAGGGCGATAATTTCAAGCTGCTGTCGCGGATCGTAAGCCGCTCGTTCGCGCTAATTTTTATAGGGTTTTTCCATGCTAATATGGAAACCTACAACGAGGCCACTACCCTGCTGCCCAAGCCCGTTTGGGAAAGCCTGGTAACATTCAGCTTTTTCTTTATCTTTTTAGATTACAGCAAGGATACGCCGCCAAGAAGGCGCTATTTATTGCAGGGCTTTGGTATATTGTTACTGGCTGGTATGGCGGCCCTTTATCGTACCAGCGATCCCGGGCATGTCTGGCTGCATTTTACCTGGTGGGGCATATTAGGTTTGATCGGCTGGTCGTACATGCTTTGCGCCCTTATTTACTATTACTCTGAAGGGCACTTATGGATCCAGCTGGCTGCATGGATGTTCTTCATGTTCTTTAACCTGGATGTTCATTTCGGTTTTCTCGATTTTATTGACAGGTTGCAGGGCTATATCTGGATAGCCGGCAATGGTGCCATGCAATCCTTCACCATGGCAGGGGTATTTATTTCGGTATTGTACATGCGCCTCAAAGCCAATAACGAAATGAAGATGCTCTGGGTAGCCATGATCCTGATAGCCATTATCCTGTTTAATCTGGGCTTTATCGTGCGCTATTTCAGTGGCGGTATTTCCAAAGAACGCGATACCCCATCATGGGTGCTCATTTGTACCGGTATAAGTTTGGTGGTATATGCCTTCTTTATTTTCCTGGTTGATGTTAAAAATAAATACAATTGGTTTAAGGTGATTGAGCCTGCGGGCACCAACACATTTACCTGTTATATAGTCCCTTTCTTGTTTTATCCCATATATGAAATGAGCAGGATTGGTTACCCCGAATACTTAAGCCAGGGTACCGGGGGGCTCATCAAATGTATCGTATTCGCGTTTGTAATGGTATGGCTTACCGGTTTGCTGGATAAGATCAATATCCGGATCAAAATATAGGCACATTAACCCCTCCGATAAATCAAATTTCCTATTTGTTTTTGTTTCTGGCGGTAGTTTTGGGTTTTTCTCTGGTGAGACTGACACAAAATGTAAAATATATGTATTAAAAATCAAACCAATACCACGGTTAATTGCATTTAACACATTAGTGTTTATATTTGCGTTCGCAAAAAAACATCATTTTACGATAATGAGAGAAATACAATTCAGAGAAGCGCTAAGAGAGGCCATGGTCGAAGAAATGCGCAGCGACGAGAATATATACCTGATGGGTGAAGAGGTTGCCGAATATAACGGCGCATACAAAGTAAGCCAGGGAATGCTGGACGAGTTTGGTGCAAAACGTGTTATAGATACGCCGATCTCTGAATTGGGTTTTGCCGGTATCGGCATCGGCTCGGCGATGAATGGCTTACGCCCTATCATCGAGTTCATGACTTTCAACTTCTCGCTGGTAGCTATCGACCAGATCATCAACGGCGCTGCCAAGATGATGTCAATGAGCGGTGGCCAGTTCTCAGTGCCAATCGTTTTCCGTGGCCCTACCGGTAATGCTGGTATGCTTAGCTCACAGCACAGTCAGTGTTTTGAAAACTGGTATGCTAACTGCCCTGGCTTAAAAGTGGTTGTTCCATCAAATCCTTATGATGCAAAAGGCCTGTTAAAATCAGCTATCCTTGATCCGGATCCGGTTATTTTTATGGAGTCGGAATTAATGTATGGCGATAAAGGTGAAGTTCCTGAAGAAACATACTATATCCCACTGGGTAAAGCAAAAGTTGTTAAAGAAGGTACCGATGTTACTTTAGTTGGCTTTGGCAAGATCATGAAAGTGGTTGTTGCTGCTGCTGCCGAACTTGAAAAAGAAGGTATCCACGCCGAAGTGATCGACCTGCGTACTGTACGCCCTATTGATTACGCTACAGTTATTGAATCTGTTAAGAAAACAAACCGTTTGGTAATTATTGAAGAAAGCTGGCCTTTAGGTTCAATTGCTACCGAGGTTGCTTTCAAGGTACAAAAAGACGCTTTCGATTATCTTGACGCTCCTATCCTGCGTATTACCGGTGGCGACGTTCCGCTTCCTTACGCTCCAACTTTGATCCAGGAGTACCTGCCAAACCCTGAAAGGGTGATCAAAGCGGTTAAACAAGTAATGTACGTTACCAAGTAATCGTTTTATTAAATAAAATATCAATTGAGCCCGCTATGAAAATATCGGGCTCTTTCTTTTTTTCATATTCCCCTAAAATAATGGACGAACTCATAGTAAAAGACAGTAACGGTAATATCTTAAAGGATGGCGACTCGGTTACGCTAACCAAAAGCCTTAAAGTAAAAGGTGGAGGTGTAACGCTTAAGCAAGGTACGCTTGTTAAAAAGATACGCCTTACTGATAATGATGAAGAGGTTGATTGCAAGGTTGACGGCATGAGCATAGTACTCAGGACCGAATTTCTGAAAAAGCGTTAACCTATTCCCTAAACCTAACTTTAACAGCCTTATCAATATGAAGTGTTTTTTTGCCTGTGTTTTTCTTTTTGGAGGCTTGTTTGCTTATGGGCAAAAAATAACCCCATTAGAATACGTAGATGCCGGTACTATTTTAAAAGAAAACCAGGCCATTATTTATGGTAGTTTTATTCAACGCCTTACCTTTTGGCAAAATGGTTACGACCAAAGGATCAGGATCAGAAACCTGGAAACCA
Source organism: Mucilaginibacter endophyticus (assembly GCF_003351025.1). Lineage (GTDB taxonomy): Bacteria > Bacteroidota > Bacteroidia > Sphingobacteriales > Sphingobacteriaceae > Mucilaginibacter > Mucilaginibacter endophyticus. The sequence goes on from NZ_QPCG01000014.1 coordinate 5,494, forward strand.
ATGAGCTATTTTCATTTGAGGTGAAACCGGCAACCAGAACAAGAAAAGAGAACCCATTCTGTTTCTTTATAAAACCAGGCACTTATGAAGTGGTAAACTTTTACTATTCAAAAGCCAAATGGTATGGAACGGAGGATAATACAAGACCGGTTTTTAGAGGAATTGATTTTGAGGTTAACGTAAAAAATAAGATAGACAGTGGCCTTGTCAAAATGGAAGACCTTCACCGGATGGTTTTTAAAGTTGAGAATAATACACTTACTTATCTTGGTAAATGGCATTTTGAATCGGGCGCCCCGTCATTCAGTAATGATAAAGCCGTGCTTGATAAAAAACTAAAGGAGGATTATTTTTTTCTTGAATTTGAAAAGGCCGCTATAGTGTTGCCTGACTAAAATTTTACGTTGCCGCCAAAAATATTTTTGTAAAAATACCTACTTTTAAAAATTAACTTTTTTGAACATGCGATACACCTACTTTAAAGCATTTAAACCGTTATTTTTCATAGTATCAGCCCTGATTATTGCGGGAAATGCCGCCGCCCAAACTCAGCCTGCCGCCGCTACTACTGCGGCACCCGTGGCCGCTGTTGCAGGGGTACAAACTCATATTGATAAGTTTTTTAAAGAATACGATAAGCAAAGCACAGCCCGCGCTGTAATTGATATTTTTAAAACCAATAAACTGATGGATTCTACCCGGCTAACCGGGCTTATTGTTAAAATAGACTCCATGCGGAGTGTTATTGGCAAATACCTTGGTAAAGACCTCATCATGCAGCGTAAGGCCTCAAACAGCCTGGTGTTGTACAGTTACCTGCTTAAACACGAAAGTCAGCCTGCGCGCATCACCTTTATGTTTTACAAGCCTAAAAACGAGTGGGAGATCTATCGCCTCTACTTTGACGTGGATGTTGACGCCGAACTTGCCGAATCATCAAGAGTAACCGGGAAACCCTAATTGAGGTGAAAGGCGAAAGGATAAAGGTGAAAGGTAGCTTCATTATCGTTTTGCGAAGCAAAACCTTTCACCTTTCACCTAAATTAATCCACTAATATATTCTCCCCAAACTTTTGGGAAACTGTGGTGTCCTCCCGGTCTTCAATTTTTATGACAAGCGAGTTATCATAGGGGATTTTTTCTATCAGCTGTATTTTTGTGCCGATGCCGATATTCAGTCTCTGCAGGTATTGCAGAAATGAGCTGCTGGTATCACGTACGGCGGCAACCTTGCTTTGGGAGCCGGGTTTAAGCTCCGATAAGGTTACAGAATATGATTTGGGTACTTTCCCATTGGCTTTGGGGATAGGATCGCCGTGAGGGTCGTATTCGGGGAAACCAAGGAATTTATCTAATCTATCAGCCAGGGTGGCATCGTTAATGTGCTCCAGTTCTTCGGCTATATCATGGATCTCATCCCAATGGTAGCCTAATTTTTCCAATAAAAAAACTTCCCAGAGGCGGTGCCTGCGCACAATCAATATCGCATCTTTTAAGCCCTGCGGTGTTAGCCTTACACCCTTCTTTTTATCGTATTCAATAAGTTGCTTTTCGGTGAGCTTACGGATCATATCCACTACCGATGCCGGGTTATTGCTGAGTGCATCGGCTATGGCGGTAGGTGTTATTTTAAAATCTTTTCCCTGCGAAGCAAGGCGATAGATAGCTTTTAAATAGTTTTCTTCCGAAAGCGTGTACATCAGTAGTTATTTTGATAAAATACAAACATAAGCAAAAGCAGGACGCCTGTTACCGGCTAAACGTTACTATTTGACCGTAAATAGCTATTAAAAACAAACAGGCATCCTTTTGGGGATGCCTGTCTTTACTTGTATATTATATATTAATGGTGTCCGTGACCTCCGCCGTGTCCGTGTTCGCCACCACCGTGGCCGCCGCCGTGACCGTGATCGCCGTGATCACCACCGCCGTGCCAGCCTCCCCTGTTCGGGTTGCCACCATGCCAGCCGTTGTTTCCACGGTAAACGGTACGGCTTACATAACGGTCGCCTCCACGCCAGTGATTGGCGTACCTTACATCACGGCTGTTACGGATAATAACCTGGTCATGACGACCGCGATAGCCGGCATAATGATCTCTGTAATAAGTATTGCGGATCCATGGATTGCGTTCGTTAACCACAACCTTGTAGCCATTGTAAACGTTATAATTCCGGTATCTTACCGGTAAATATCTATGGTGTACCCACACATTGTTTTCAAAATAAACGTAATTATGGGTTGGTACATCGTAATAAGCATCGATGTCGGGCATGTAGTAATAATCAACGTGATCATAACCTACCGGACCCCAATCTGGCTGACTGCCTATATTAATACCTAAACCAATACTAACCTGTGCCGAAGCCATCTTCGCAGTGAAGCAGCTTAATAATATAGCAGCCGATAAAATAATCTTTTTCATGACGTGTGTAATAAGTTATGTAGGTATGACTATGGTTAAAGCCCATGGTTTAACCTGTTTTAATACCTGTTGCGCTATTTATTCAAAATAAATGCCATTGCTATCCCGCTCTTAGTGTAATGAGATAAATTTAGGCGGATGTGAAATTTTACTACAGGTTGTTCTTCTATTAATTAAATGAAAGAGATTTTCAATTAAAAAACCTGTATTTCATGATCGGTAATTAAAAATTAAGGGATTGGATAAATCATTGTGCCAGCCCCAATGATAAAGAAATAACTTTTGCAGATTGTATGTTTTTACATACAATCTGCAAAAGGCACAAAAAAAAGCCACCCCTGAAGAGAGGTGGCTCTAATATTAATGGTTAAACTAAATTATTGCTTAGGCGCAGCTGGCTGATCTGCCGGTGCTTTGCCAATCAGGTCCATAAACTGATCAAGTTTTGGTGTAATGATGATCTGTGTACGCCTGTTTTGGGCTTTACCACTTGGGGTTGAATTATCGGCAATCGGGTTGTATTCACCACGGCCGCCGGCAGTCAAACGTTTAGGATCAACCTGGTAGGTAGTCTGCAATGCCTGCACTACAGATGAGGCACGTAAAGCACTTAAATCCCAGTTATTACGGATGTTTTTCTGTGAGATAGGCACGTTATCGGTATTACCTTCAATCAGCACATCGTAAGTGCTATAGTCCATGATGATTTTGGCTATTTTGCTTAAAGTAGCGCCTGCTTTGTCAGATACTTCATAGCTGCCAGATTTGTACAGCATATTATCAGACAGAGAGATGTAAACAACACCTTTCAGCACCTTAACATCAACATCCTGAGTTTCCTGAGGGGTTAATGAGCGGGTAAGGTTGTTGGTTAACACCATATTAAGCGAGTCGCTTTTGTTTTTAGCATTAACTAATTGTTGAATATAGCGGTTTGAGCTATTGATCTCATCAACCAGTTTTGAAATGTTAACATTACCCTGGCTGCTTGAGTTTAAACATTTGTTCAAGGCGTCCTGCAAAGCGGTTACGTTTGCTTTTTGCTGATCAATTTGCTCTTCAAGGCTTTTGTTGCGGCTGCGCGCCACGGCAAGTGCCTGTTCGCTGGTTTGATATTTAATGCTTAGGTCTTTGGTGCTGTTTTGCAATTGAGTGTAATTAGCATCCAGTTCTTTGTACTTTTTGCTGCTTACACAGCTTTGGCCTAATACTGCTACTACAAGCAGCGCCAAAATGGATATTCGATATTTCATAAGTGTAATTTGATTTAAATCGTTTAACAATAAATCGGTTAACTAAGTAACGAATATAATGTTTGTTTATAGCTAAACCTAAGTAAACAAACTATAAAAGTTAACCTAAATGTGACATATGTGGGCAAGTTTTGTGCCGAAGGATGGCAATGCCCTTCATAGCGAAACAGCAGGGATTTTAAGCAAAAAAGGACTGTCCTTTTTGGGGGACAGTCCTTCATAAAAACAATCAAAATTATAACAAAATAAAAACTTAGTCGCGGTGGCCACGGCCGTGATCATGATCATCGTGACCATGGCTGCGGTTATCGTGTTTCACTACATCAACCCTGCGTACGGTTTTACGTTCAACGTAATGATTGCGGTATTTTTCGTCATGGCTATCGCGAATTACTACCTGATCGTGACGGCCGCGGTATGAGGCATATTTACGTTTGTAAACATCGTTTCTAACCCAAGGGTTACGTTCATTAACCACTACCTTATAACTGTGGTAAACGTCATAGTTTCCAAAGCGTGGAGGCAACATTGCGCCATGTACCCAGGCATTGTTATCAAAATAAACATATTGATGGGCGTTGATATCGTAGTAAGAATCAATATCCGGCAGGTAGTAGTAATCTACATGATCATAACCTACAGGGCCCCATTCGGGCTGACTACCAATATTAATGCTTAAGCTTATTTGAGCGCTGGCTATTTTTACAGTTAAACTGCTTACTAAAATGGCAGCTGTTAAAATTATCTTTTTCATGTTGTGTTATCGTTTGTTTGCAAGTATGACAATAACAAATCATAAAAGTTTAGCCCGTTACATGTTGTAACGGGTAACTAATTGGTTACAATGTTGAGTGAAATGTTAAACTGATTGATATTCAGTTTATTCGTCGTCGCTATCTTTATCCGCGGCTTTTTTACCTGCCATGGCCAATACCGGTTTGCCTATAACTTTATAGCTGCCTTCGCCTTTAAGGATGGATGCCAGCTGGGCTTTATCCTGCATGGTTTTTACGGCCTGGGCAAGTTCCTTGTCGTATTTAAAGTTGGTTTCGTAGCGGCCTTTTTCATAATAATAGCGGGATGCTATCTCGTTTTCAAGTACCTGCTTTATCTCGTCTTTATGCTGGATAAGATCGTTCTTTTTGCTGGCCATCAGTTTGGTTTTCAAGCCTTCGTATTCGCCCTGGATATCATTAAACTGTTTATCCTTAGTAGCTTCGGTTTTTAAACGATCCAACAGTTTTTCAGACGCGGTGGTATAGTTGTAGTTTTTATCGGCCAGGTATTTTATAAAATCATTGTATTCTCCGTCTGATAGAGAGAATGAGCGAGCGTCATTGATTTTAGAGTGTTTGTCCCGGTAAACTGTAGCGTAATCAAATATCAGCAGCTTGCCCACCAACGCCTGGGTAACGTTGGCAAATTTTTCCTGTTTAATAAAAATATCAGGATAGATGCCGCTGCCGTCATAAACAGAACGGCCATTTTTTGTTTTAAACTCATGTATAAGCGAATCGGCTACTTTCACCACGCTGCCATCATCCTTACGGTGCGTGTAATCCAGCTCCTGGATACAACGGCCCGATGGCACATAGTATTTAGCAATGGTGATTTTTACCAGGCTGTTGTACGGTAAATTGAATGTTTGCTGCACCAGTCCTTTGCCATAGCTGCGCTGACCGATGATTACCGCGCGGTCAAGATCCTGCAGTGAGCCGGCAACAATTTCACTTGCCGATGCCGAATGGCTGTTAACCAATACCACCAGCGGTAAATTAGGCTCAAGCGGAGCGCTGATGGTACTGTATGTAAAATTCTTTTCTTTTATTTTTCCTTTTTGCGATACGATCTCTACATCCTTCTGCACAAAAAGGTTCACGATCTTAACAGCTTCCTGTAAAATGCCTCCGCCATTTGAGCGAAGATCGAGGATGATGCCGTTCGGGTTTTTCTTTTTTAGTTCGGTAAGTGCGGTAGTAACTTCAGCGGCCGAGTTTTCGAGGAATTTATCGAGTTTGATATAACCCATATTGCCCTCAACCATTCCATAGTAAGATACATTGGGCTGTTTGATCTCATCGCGGACAAGATTTTTCTCAAAAGGCTGCGGGGTATTGTCGCGTTTGATATACAGTTTGATAGCCGCGCCTTTAGAACCTTTAAGTAATTGGCTCACCTGGTCGTTATCTTTACCGTTCAGGTCAACATCGTTAATTTTCAGGAGCTGATCGCCAGGGTGCACATCGCCTTTCTGGGCAGGGAAGCCAGCAAAAACTTCGGATACAAATACTTTACCATTACGAACAAAGATGCTGGCACCTATGCCCCCGTATTGTGTGCTTACGTAGTGAAGCTTATAATCCTCAATTTCCGATTCGGGTACAAACTCGGTATAGGGGTCAAGGCCATCAAGCATGGCGTCAACACCGGTTTTTACCAGCTTGGCCGAATTGATATCATCGACATAGTTAACATTAACCTCTTTGTAAACCGAGGCAAAAACATCAAGGTTCTTCGAGATCTGAAACAGGTCGTCATTAAAACCCACTATGCCCGCAGCCAACAATGCAATACCTGCAAATAAGCCTGCTTTTTTGTATCCTTTTTTGAACACTAAACCCTGTTTCATCATTTATCCTCGAAAAAAATAAAAATACAAAAAAGCTATCCAGTTTGTATAACCGCAGTGTCTATTTTACAGTCGGTTGGTATCAATATTAACCAAGGCCTTTTTTAAGGTGAAAACCACATACTTACGGTCGCGGTTTACAAGGTCCATCAGTTTGGTAATCAGGCTTTCTTCCTGTCCTTCGCTGTATTTCAACTGCTCGTCTGTAAGGTGGTTGTATTTACGTTGAATTTTAATTTTTACGCGTTCCCAGTCTTTGTTTGTAATACTGATTTCAGCCATGTTTAATTTATTTTCAGCAAAAATATAAAAAATACCAAGTTGCTACTGTTTAAATGTTTGGCTCGTGTATTGATATTGCCTATTACGGCCTTAATATAGGCCGGGTTATAAACCAAACTAAATTAATAACGTAGAGCTGTATACAATTTTAAGGATTACGTGCGTTACGGCTTTACATTTAACAACGAAAAACATGAAAAAGTATCTATTAAGTGTGGCATTACTGATTGCAGTAAGCATCAGTGCCAAAGCACAGTTTTCTTTAGGTGTGAAAGGTGGCGTCAATTTTTCAAAGATCGGCTCCGATAATTTCAGCGACAAAAACCTCACCGGTTATCAGGCCGGTTTATTTGCCCGTGTAGGTAACAGCGTTTATCTGCAACCGGAGCTTTACCTGAGCGGAACAGGTGGTAAATTTGAATCGAACGATAATAATACCGCTTTTAGTGGTAAAGTAAGGTTCACTAACTTGAATGTGCCGTTGTTGATAGGTAAATCATTTGGTGAAAAAGATCTGAATTTCCGTATCATGGCCGGCCCTATCTATACTTACGAGCTTGATCATAGTACCAGCCTGGGTAATAACATCAGCAACGCCGCAACCGATTTTAATAAAAGTAACCTCGGTTTCCAGGCCGGCGCAGGTGTTGATATCGGTTCCATCACTGCCGACTTGCGCTATGAAGGCGGCTTAACCAAAGTAAGCGACAGCTTTGCCAAACGCCAAAACCTCTGGGCGCTGAGCGTTGGCTTTAAGATTTTCTAATCTTGAAGTTCGTGGAGACATAATTAGTTTAAGTTCGTGAGGACACGAACTTGGGGAAAGTAAAACGGCCCGGTAGGTTAACCTGCCGGGCCGTTTTGTTTATCTACATTCACTCGTCATTGCGAGGAACGAAGCAATCGCGAACTATAAAGGGCTACTTGCATAGCCTCTCTGCTTTTTGGCGATTGCTGCGTTCCTCGCAATGACATTTTACCTACTTTGCGCTAAATACTATCGAAGTTACCCCGGCTGTCATAGCGGCTTTACTTGCCGGTTTATATACAAAGAACAGCTTATGCATTTTGCCATCTGTTACCGGTGTAAGTACTATGTGAACAGCGCCACCTTTGGCATCTTTGGCCGGCACCGGCATACTGCCTTTACCTGCAAGCGCGCCTGTTTCTGAATCAAGCCTCAACTCAAAATTAAGCGGAGCGGTTGGTGGTGCCTGCCAGAAGTTGGTTAGGTTGATAGAGCGTACGCCTGTTAAGTCGATATTCTCCAGTTCAAACCAGCCATCAGCACCAGGGTAGATCATGAGATTCATACCATTGTATTTAAAGGCGGTAAACTGGTTGAATTTCTCGGTGCCTTTAAACTGATAGGTGCTGCTGTTTAATGATACAATGCTGCTTCCGGTTAGTTTTTTGATGTCGTTGCCACCATTATCGGTGTATTTAGCCGATAATACCAGCGCTGCCGACTGTTGTTTTTCTGGCGGAGCAGGCATGATAGTACCAGATGCCGCTAACGATGGCTTTTGATCGCTGTTATCAAGCGAAAGCACCCAGTTAATGATCTGGTCAATGTCACCTTGTTTAATGTTTGGATGTGCCGACATCGCGGTTTCGCCCCAAACACCGGCACCACCTTTGATTACCTTTTGGGTAAGCTTGGCCATTGCATTAGGATCTTTTTTGTATTTGGCGGCTACCTGTACAAATGACGGGCCTATTGATTTGCCGTCTTCCTTGTGGCAGCTTTTGCAATCCATGGTAAGCATGAGTGTTTTACCACGGTTTTCAGGTTCGCCTTGTTCATGCTGTGCTGCAGACTGGGCTTTGTCAAAACCTTCAATATAATCCAGGCCTACGTAAATACGTTTCGGATCAACTGCTTTTGTATCCGGCCCGTCGGTTACGTTAACCGCGTATTTGAACGGTACGCCCGGCAGGTAGAATGATTTATTGCCACCGCTGATATTGATGCTAACGGTTGGTTGCTCGTTACCTGCGTAAACGCTAATTGGTGCGCTTTTGCTCGATGCACCTTTATCGTCTTTTGCTTCAACAGTAATTTTGTAATCGCCAACTGTTGCGTAAGTATAGCTGAGCGACGGTGTGGTTGTTTCTTTGGTTACGCCATTGCCCAGGTTCCAGGTATAGGATACATTGTCTTTTTCCGGATCGGTAGCTTTAACAGCAAGCTTAACGGTAAACGGTAACACGCCGGATGTTTTATCAGCCTTGAAAGATGAAATTTCAGGCGGGCGGTTTCCTCCAATATAATCTATGCGGAATAAACCGGCATCCGGGTTATGTGAAAACCATCCGCTGCCATACTCTAAACCATAAAGCCTGCCATCAGGGCCAACTTCCATATCAATCATGGAGTTTACTTTCAGTTTAGGGAAGAAAGGTTCCATTTTGTCAAAGTCGCCTTCTGGAGTAAGGCTAACAGCTTTTATCCAGCCGCGCATCCAGTCGTACGCCAAAAACTTACCATTATAATAATCAGGCAGACGGGTTTCTTCCGGGAACATGTCGGTATAATAAACCGGGCCAGCCATAGCGTTACGACCGCCTGTCCCAACTTGAGGGAAATCGGCAGATGGGCCATAAGGATACCAGATAAACGCCGGTTGAGCCGGTGGCAGATCGGTTAAGCCGGTGTTATTACGCGAATTATTAACCGGATGTTTAGGATCAAACGCCGGGCCTGATTTACCTGTGGCATAATCATAAAGGTGGTACGGCTTGTTATCACCCACAAAATAAGGCCAGCCAAAGTTACCGGCTTTTTTTGCCTGGTTAACCTCATCATAACCCATCGGGCCGCGGTTATCCAGGCTGTCATTATGTGCATCCGGGCCAACTTCGCCCCAATACAGATAGCCGTTCTTTTGATCTACCGAGATACGGTACGGGTTCCTGTCGCCCATTACATAAATTTCGGGGCGGGTTTTGGGTGTACCTTTCGGGAACAGGTTACCTTCCGGAATCTCATAAGTACCATCGTCTTTAAGGTTGATACGCATAATCTTACCACGCAGGTCATTGGTATTACCGGCCGAACGGCGTGCGTCAAATTGTAAATGACCTGGTCGGTCATCAAGCGGGGCATAACCGCTGCTTACGTACTTTTGACCTTTTTCATCAAATGGTGTTGAGTTATCACCGGCCGAGAAGAACAGGGTTTTATCCGGTCCCGGGCCGAAGGCAATTGAACCACCGGTATGGCAGCAGATATCACGCTGAGCTTTCACCTCCAAAATAACTTTCTCGGTTTTTTTATCCAGTGTGTCATTTTTAAAGGTAAACCTCGAAAGGCGGTTAACTGAGCTATCGGCAGGACTATAGTAAATATATATCCAGTTATTTTTTTCAAACTGCGGGTCTTTGGCAAGGCCGAGCATCCCCTCTTCTGCATTCACGTTTGGCACGTGGGCTTTCCAGTATACATCAAAAAAGCCAACCTGTTTTACCTTTTGGGTATCGTGTTTGTATAACATGATCTCGCCACGGCGCTGGATCACCATGATGTCCAGGTTGGGCAATATGGTCATTTCTGTAGGCTCAAAAAACTCACCTGTTGAGAGCTGGGTTTTCTTAAAGCGGTCTTCATCAGGAGGCAGCTGGGTTTTAGCCTTACCGTAATCAAGTTCTTTATTTTCGCCTATGGCATATTTGATACCGGCAAGCAGCATTTTCAGGTAACCGGTTTCTTTATAAGTTTCGTCGGTATGGCCCATTGCGGTATAAAATGCACGACCGCCGTCAAAATCATGGAACCAGGTGGCCGGGTGCAAGCCCATGCGTTTACCGCCTTTGTAAGTGCTTTCGTCAAGCGTTATCAACACATGTACATCACTGGCCAATGGCTTGCGGAAACTGTAAAACTCGTCGGTACGTTTCCAAACTTTAGGCAGGTCTTTAGTCGCGTCATTATTGGCATCAACTATATTATAGGTACCTGGCTGCACATTAGGGTTTTTATCATGAATGCCGGGATGGTCATAAAACCAGGCGCCAACCAGGCGGCCGTACCAGCCCCAATCGTATTCGGTATCAGCGGCAGCATGGATACCTACAAAACCGCCTCCGGCTTGTATATAACGCTCAAAAGCTGCTTCCTGCCTGTAATCAAGCACATCGGCGGTGGTGCTTAAAAAAATAACAGTAGAGTATTTTTTTAAGGTATCTTCATTAAACATGGCCGAGTTTTTTGTGGTATCCACATCAAAACCATTCTCTTCTCCGAGTTTTTTGATAGCTACGATACCGGCATCGATAGATGCGTGGTGAAAGCCCATGGTTTTTGAAAAGATAAGTACCCGCGGTTTATTGGGGCGTGTTTTGTTACAGGATAAGTAAATGCAGCTGATTGCCGCAAGAACCATCAGGACGATTTTTTTCATATCGACTTATTGTGGGTTTTGGGTTAATTGGTTTTAATGTTATTGAATTCAGGGTTTCAGCCGCAATCTACTCAATCGATTGCAATAAATTGCTGCTAACCAAATTTATAACTAAATATTTACGAAACAAGAGGCAATGTGTAAAAATGACACAATATTTTGCTGTAATTTTGACGGTTTTTTTGAGAATGGGTACAGGAAAGATTATTTCCTCTTTCGGTTTTCAAGCATATCGGCAATACTGATAACGGAACAATCTGTGATTAATACTGAAACTATATCAAGTGGAATTTCATCGGAGCCGGCGAAGTTGATGCAGCCTTTTTGAAATTTGGCGGCAGGTAATAGCGCGGCGTATTTGGCGTGCAGTGCCGGGTTCATATAAATAGGCATACAATGTAGGGACATGTAATTTTTAACAGCCGCAAGTCCGTATTTCATAATGCCCCTTTCTTTATAAAGGATCATTTCCTTGCTCATCATGCTTTCAACACCAGGCTCGATTGAATGATCATTGCTGATAATTATATTATGAAGACTTGTTAATAGTGTTTGTCTTTCTTCAGATTGTTCAAGAATGTAGCCGGATGGTGTCATGAGGATTGGTTTGGTGCACTAATTTACGATATTTCAATTTGGAAGCTGATGCAGAAAACCTATAAAAACAGCAAAGCCCCTGATGGGCAGGGGCCTTTACTAACCAATTATAAACCTAAATTATGAGAAGAGCTGTAGGAGAAGGAGTCGAACCTTCACGGAGTGGTTATTTTTATTGCTAAAAGTTTCCCAATTTCTCCGCCACCGCGACAAGGAGGTGTGTCTGCCAAAAATTTCACCATCCTACAGTATTGTAAGTCTTAAGTCTTGAGTTCTTAGTCTTAAGACTTTCGGCTTTTGACTTTGAACTTAATACTTAAACTTGCTGTTGGGGAAGGATTCGAACCTTCACAGAGTGGTTAGCCCTTACGGGTTTCCCAAGATCTCCGCCACCGGGACAAGGAGGTGTGTCTGCCAAAAATTTCACCACCCAACATTGTTTTTTCTTTTAAAGAACATTAAGCATTTCCCTTTTGCTTGATNCCCAACATTGTTTTTTCTTTTAAAGAACATTAAGCATTTCCCTTTTGCTTGATACAAATTTAATAGGACTATCCATTTCTTGCAAATATTTCAACAAAAATATTTTATTTTTAATCGAATTTTAATTAAACTTGTATTTCAATATAGATATTCAAATTTATGTCCCACAGAAAAGCTCAAAATTTAGAAATTGATAATCTTGACATCCAGATTTTATCAATATTAATGAAGAATGCTACTACTCCTTACACCGAGATAGCAAAAGAGTTGATTGTTTCTGGCGGAACCATACACGTGCGGATGAAAAAGTTAGAGGAGATGGGTGTAATAAAAGGGGCCAGCCTTGAGGTAGATCCACAAAAATTAGGATACGATATCACAGCGTTCCTTGGCATCTACCTTGAAAAAGGATCACAGTATAATGAAGCGGTAAAGCAGTTAAAAACAATTAAAGAGATTGTTGAACTGCATTACACCACCGGCGAGTGGAGCATTTTTGCTAAAATAGTATGTCATGATACCACTCACCTGCGCGAAGTTTTGAACGAGCAGATTCAGGGTGTAAGAGGTATACAACGTACCGAAACCTTCATCTCGCTTGAAGAAAGTATAAGGAGGCAGATAACGCTGGAATAAATTTTTACTCAAATTATTGAAACGCCCATAGCCTGGTTTTTACCGGGCTATGGGCGTTTGTTTTTTATAAAAATGTCAAAAAATGGATTGTAAAACAGTCCGCCAAACATAATCCCCTTTTTATTGTCGATATTTATACTATGCTAAAAGCGCTGTACATCAATATCGCATTGCTCATTTTTGTGACAGGTAATGTACTTGCCCAGCAACCCACGTTTAAAGGCGGAGCACAGGCACTTGATAATTTCCTGAAAGCAAAGATCATTTATCCGGAATACTCCCGGCAAAACTGTATTTCGGGCACTATCCATGTTTCGTTTAAAGTTGATAAGGATGGTGTTGTGCATGACGCTAAAGTACAGGATGGCCCGGGTATCGACCTTGATGATGAAGCTTTAAGGGTTATTAAACTCAGCTCCGGGCAGTGGATTATCCCGGCAGGGTATAATTTGTCAACCAATATTATTCAGCCCATCCGTTTTGATCCTGATGCAGCACGCTGCGGACCTGCCGACATCCGCGATGTGCAAAGCGCCATTGCCAGCTACAAGGCACAGCAGGAACTGGAAAACGCGGTAACCAATTATTATAGCAACAAATACAAAGGCAAGGCCGATACTACTAAAGAGGCAATCATTATTAACCTTAAAAAACAGCTTGGTTATGATGATGATTTTATAACCGATGTACTAAGCCAGGCCAACGAAAAATTTAAACAAGGCGATAAAGAAGGCGCTTGCCGCGACTGGAACTTTATCCGCAATATAGGCAGCGATAAGGCTGATAATTTTATTAAAAAGTATTGTGCCCCTAACCCCTAAAGGGGAATGATTTTGCATCGTCTTTGCGTTACAAACGCAGGCCCATTTTAAGCACTCATTATAAATGAGCGTAAGAAGCTTTTTTGAGCGTAGAAAGTTATGTCATTGCGAGGAGGAACGACGAAGCAATCGCATGCTATACAGGGCCGCTTTGCTTCCGTGCGATTGCTTCGTGCTTCGCAATGACATGGTTTTAAATTGCACTCGTTTGCAACAGGCATGATTTTAAACAAGGTTTTTATCGCCCCAATACAAATGAGATTTTACACCTCCCTCCCATAAATTTCCTACCTTGCTGCGGTTATGAAAACCGAACCTGAACTTCGCAAAAAAATAAAAACCTGGGTGGTAGTATTTATTATAGGCCTGGTGTTAAGTGGTGTAACCGCCTTCCCTATCGAAACTGAATTAGCCTGGCTGTCAAATCACGCATCCGCATTTCCTGGATTTTTACAGGATTGGATAACCAAAGTATATCTCGCTGTAAAAGTCACCAATCAAAACTATCCGTACCTGGCTTATGGTACCGACTGGCTGGCGTTTGGCCATTTAGTTATCGCGATGGCGTTTGTTGGTCCGCTGAAAGATCCGGTTAAAAATATCTGGATCATACAGTTTGGCATGATAGCCTGTGTTATGGTATTTCCGCTGGCCTTTATTGCCGGGCCTATCCGGGGTATTCCTGTTTACTGGCGGTTTATTGATTGCTGTTTTGGTATTTTCGGGATCATGCCTTTATATATTGTTTACAGTGATATCAAAAAACTGGAAGCTATAACACGTTAAAACCGATTGCAACAATAGTGTTGCAAAACAAATTCACATTTTTTATCATTTTTGCATAGTATATAGTTAAAGAATTGAAAAAGAGCAAACTTGCATATTTAAAAGCGGCGCTGATTTTATCGGTAACGGCTATTTATTTGCTTATCTCTTGCTCTCATATCTTTTTTGTGCCGCGTTTAACACATTCGGCTATTAAACTGCCTCCCGGATATAACTCTATATTTAAGCGTAAAACCGAGAACTTACGCAGCAGCATGTCTGAAAGAAACTCTATCCAGCGGCCTGACAGATACACTTTTGAAGAAAAAAAATCAGCTGCCGACTGGCTCACAGCAGTTATAGGATCTTTCACTTTACTGTTTTTTGTATTACAGCTATGGAAGCTAAGTCCTAAACCCTATGTAAGGGCGCTTAGGTTGCTGATAGACCGCCAATACGTTTACCTCTCTCTTTGTAATTTCCGGATCTGATGTAATTAAGCAGTGGAAATCCCATCCACAGCTACATCCTGCTTATTCATTTTTTAATTAATTCATCCATCATTTACTGGTATCAGCCTGTAATGGGTTTGCTGGTTATTTATAATTAGCCTCTTATACCCGTAAATGTTGGTAAGCATTTTTCGGAATTTATATATGTTAATTTCAAAGAAAAGCTGCTGCCTATTGCTGGCCTTGTTTATAACTGCATGCAGTTATGCCCAGCAGCAGCAAAATAGTACTCCGGTTAGCTTAAAAACGTTGCTCAACAGCGTAAACCAAAACGCGCCAACGTTGCTAACCGATTCGGCAGCGATAGCCATAAAAAGGGCCATGGCTACCGAAACCCGCAATAGCTGGCTGCCCAACCTTAAATTAAATTACCAGGCCGACTATGGCACCAACAACAACGTTGCCGGTCCGTATTTTGGTTTTGGTATTATCCCCTCAAATTCGAGAGGTGTGCGGCCCGAAAGCAATACTACCACGGTATCGGCCAATGTAGGTGTTGCAGCGCTCGATTGGGAGATCTATAACTTTGGCGCTTACGGCGCGCAAAATAAAGTGGCCAACTCCGACATCCAGGTACAACAAAGCCAGTTTGCCGATTCAAAGTATCAGCTGCAGGCATACACCATTGGTAATTACCTGATGTTGTTAAGATTGGAAAACTTTCTTTCTATCCAGGCCCGCAATATCAGGCGAAACCAGGAGATCCGGCGTTCGGTGCAATCGCTTGCCAAAAGCGGTGTGCGTGCCGGTGTTGATACCAGTATAGCAGAGGCCGAACTATCAAAAGCCCGGTTAAACTATATTGAGCTCAATAATCAGCTAAAGCAGGTTCAGTTACAGCTATCGGCTATCAGCGGCTTGCCGTATCAATCCATTGTGCCTGATACTACTTTGGAACAGAGCCTCATCGGTACAGAAAATAGTTTGCAACCCTCAGAAGTTGATACTGCCAATCACCCGCTCATCAACTACTATAAATCTGTATACCAAAACAGTCTGCAACGTGAGGAACTGGTTAAGAAAAGCTATAATCCTAAAATAATGCTTGAAGGTGCTGTTTGGGGCCGTGGTTCAAGCGTTGATGCCAACGACCATTTTAACAGCCTGAGCAGCGGGTGGGGTTTCGACAGGAACAATTATCTGGTTGGTATAGGCGTTTCCTATAACCTGTTTGATATCCGCCGCCGTCAGTTAAAATTACGCACGCAACGGGCCAATACCGATTATACCCGGAAAAAGCTGGAAGAGCAAAAACAACTGCTTGCAGTGAGCGCCAACCAATCGAACGTTGAGCTACAAACCGCGCATGAACGATTGCTGGAGATCCCCCATCAGCTTAAAGCGGCGACAGATGGTTATCGCCAAAAACTGTCGTTGTACAAAAACGGCTTAACCGATATTATCGAACTCAATGCCGCGCTAAACATCCTTTATCGCGCCGAAACAGATTATGTACAGGCTAAATATGCTTACTCGAACGCGCTGTTCCAGAAAGCTATTACCGAAAACCAGGTAAGTTCTGTATTAAACCTTTTAAAATAATTTAGCTATGTCAATGGTCACATCCGCACTTAAAAGGCCCATCACAACGGTGGTGGTTACTTTGAGCCTGCTCATTTTCGCGGTGCTTAGTGCTATCAATATACCAATAGATATTTTCCCGAAATTAAATCTGCCCACCATTTATGTAATTGAATCATACGGGGGCATGTCGCCTCAGCAAATGGAGGGCTTCTTTTCTACCCGCTTGCAGGATCAGTTTCTGTATGTAAACGGCATCAAAAGCATCACCAGTAAAAACATCCAGGGCTTAACCATGGTGAAGCTGAGCTTTTACGAAAGTACCGATATGGCCGAAGCCCAGGCACAGGTAGCCTTACAGGTAAGCCGTGTAATGAGCTTTTTCCCTCCGGGGGCATTGCCGCCGCAGGTGGTAAGGTTTGATGCTTCCTCGTTGCCTGTAGGTCAGTTGGTGCTATCGGCCCCGAATCGTAGCCTGAAAGATATTTACGATATGGCTGCCACCAAGGTAAGGCCGATGTTTGCGACTGTGCCGGGCTTGTCTGCCCCGCCGCCGTTTGGCTCAAATGCCAGGTCAATCACCTTAAATGTTGATCCTAACAAACTCAGAAGTTATGGCCTTACCCCCGATGAGGTGGTGAGCGCATTGGCTAAGTTTAACGTGATGTCGCCGTCGGGTAACCTGAGGTTGGGTAACACTATGTTTGTAACAACGGTTAACACGCTGATTAACCAAACCGATGAGTTTGGCAACATACCTGTAGTAACCAAAAACGGCGTGCCCATTTTAGTAAAAGACGTTGCCCGTGTTGCCGATGCTACCGACGTTACGGTTGACTATGCCCTGATCAATGGCAAGCGCTCCGTTTATTTGCCGGTGGTAAAAACCGCCGATGCCAGTACCTGGAGCGTGGTGCAGGCCTTGAAAAAGAAGATCCCGGAAATTCAGGGCCTTTTGCCTGATGATGTTAAGATCTCGTACGAGTTTGATCAATCTATATTCGTAATAAACGCGGTAAAAAGCTTGTTAACCGAGGGTGGCTTAGGCGCTTTGCTTACTGGCCTGATGGTGTTACTGTTTTTGCGCGACTGGCGAAGCAGCTTGATTGTGGTGATCACCATCCCGGTATCTATCTTATTAGGCGTACTGTTGCTTGGCTTATTCGGTCAAACTATCAATATCATGACCCTGAGCGGACTGGCGCTTGCTATCGGTATCCTGGTAGATCAGGCTACGGTGACCATTGAGAATATTCACCAGCACCTGGAGATGGGCAAAAGCAAGGCGCAGGCAATTTTTGATGCCTGCCAAGAAATTTCGTTTCCGCTGCTACTCATCCTGCTTTGTATCCTGGCGGTGTTTGCACCATCATTTATGATGAACGGAGTGCCTAAGGCCATGTTCCTGCCACTGTCGTTATCCATCGGTTTAACCATGATTGTATCATACATCATAGCGCAAACGTTGGTGCCCATCATGTCCAACTGGCTCATTAAGGCCGAAACTTATCAGCATTATGAGCATGGCAAATTACACGCCCATGCGGGTGAAGCTATGGACAGACCCGAAGAAGGCCAGGTAAACCATCACCTGCGGCAGGAAGAACAACATCCCGAAAAGAATGACCTGTTTGAGCAGGTAAAAATGCGGTTCATGAACATCCTCAAAAAATGGATGCCCAATAAACGCATAATTGTACCTGTTTACCTTGTTGTGGTGCTGGCACTTGCCGGTATTTGCTTTGTTACCATTGGTAAGGATATGATGCCGAAACTTAACAACGGGCAGTTCCAGATCAGGATTAAAGAGCCGGATGGCACCAGGCTTGAACGTACCGAAGATGGGTTGAAACAGGTGCTACAGATCATCGATAGCACAGTAAACCATCATGTGGCTATTACATCCGGCTACGTGGGGATTGTGCCCAGCAGCTACGGAACCAGTAATCTTTACGTGTTTAACACCGGTACGCATGAAGCTGTATTGCAGGTTAACCTTGATGAAGATTATCACATCAATATGGATGAGCTTAAAGATGCCCTCCGTAAAAATATAGCATCAAGGATCCCCGATCTTCGCGTCACTTTTGAACCTATCGACATGACCGAGAAGATCATGAGCCAGGGGGCCTCTACTCCTATCGAAATAAGGGTGGCAGGCAAGGATATGGCGCAGATAGAGGGCTATGCGAATAAAGTGTTAGCTGGCCTTAAAAAGATAGACTATCTGCGGGACGTGCAGATCACCCAACCTTTAAAATTCCCGGTAGTGGCCATAACGCTTGACAGGCTGAAAGCCGCTCAGCTGGGACTGGATATTAAAGACGTTGCCCGTTCGGTTACGGCCAGTACCTCGTCAAGTCGTTTTACTGAGAAGAACCTTTGGCTCGATGATAAATCGGCCTATACCTACCAGGTGCAGGTTCAAATTTCGGAGTATGTGATGAATACCATGGATGAGCTGAAGGAGATTCCGCTGGTAAAAGGCCAGAGCACACCGGTGCTTGGCGATATCGCCAGCTTTAAGGTTAACTACGTTCCCGGCGAATATGACCGTACAGGTCCGCGCCGTTTTTTAACCGTAAGTGCCAATATTTATAAGAAGGATTTGGGTACAGCTACCGCTGCTGTACAAGAGGTAATTAAATCGGTTGGCGCGCCTCCTAAAGGTTTAATTGCAGAAGTTAAAGGGATGTCGAGCTTGCTGACAGAAACGCTTGACAGTTTGCAGAACGGTTTGATGTTTGCCATTTTGGTGATCTTCTTACTGTTGGCTGCCAATTACCAGTCGTTTAAATTATCGCTTACAGTATTATCAACAGTACCGGCGGTAATATTGGGTTCGTTAACGGCATTGCTGCTTACCGGGTCGACCCTTAACCTACAAAGTTATATGGGTATGATCATGTCTACAGGGGTATCGGTAGCAAATGCCATCCTGATTGTAACCAATGCCGAAACACTAAGACTCGATTACAGGGACTCCACAAGGGCTGCCATTACCAGTGCATCGATCAGGTTAAGGCCAATCCTCATGACCAGTTTGGCCATGATGGCCGGCATGGTCCCGATGGCATCGGGTATGGGTGAAGCCGGAGAACAAACCGCTCCGTTGGGCCGCGCAGTGATTGGCGGCTTGTTTGCCTCAACCCTGGCCGCGCTGTTTATACTGCCGCAGGTATTTGCCTGGGTTCAGCAAAAAACTACCTATGATTCTCCATCCCTGTTAAAGGATGTAAATGTTAACCAACCGCAACAACTTGAAACTTCCAATAGCTAATATCATGAAACTAAAATATATCATACTGCTAAGCAGTATCAGCCTGATGGCCGCATGTGCAGGCAATCAAAAACCGGTGGACCTTACAGAAAACAAAAAATCCACCCAAAAAGCAACTGAATACGAAACCGGCAAAGTATCTGAAAAGGCGCTGTCAAGCGAAGCGCGTCTGCCCGGCCAGTTAAAGCCCTATAACGAGGTAAACCTGTTCCCGAAAGTAAACGGCTTTGTAAAAACTGTTTTTGTTGACCGTGGTACACTGGTTAAAAAAGGACAGTTATTAGTCACTTTAGAAGCACCGGAAATGGAATCACAGCTACAGGCTGCCGACTCAAGGTATATGCAGGCCAAGGAAAATGCCGTTGCCAGCAAGGAAAAATATCAGCGCTTGAAGGAAGCCGCGAAAGAGCCCGGTTCCGTATCGCCGCTTGAATTGGATAACGCCTTGTCAAAAATGAAAGCTGATGATGCCATGGCCCGTTCAGAAAGCTCTATCGTAGCATCAGTACGTACCATGCAGGATTACCTGAATATTCGGGCCCCATTTGATGGCATGATCATTCAGCGTAACGTATCGCCGGGTGCTTTGGTAGCCCCAGGTAAAGGCACCGATCTGCCTATGCTTATCTTACAGGATACCCGTAAACTACGTTTGGAGGTTTATATCCCCGAGGATTATGTAGATAAAGTAGACCTGAAACAACAGGTGAAATTTACCTTTAACGCCATGCCCGGACAGGAACAAACCGCAAAGATCAGTCGCTCGGCCAATGCCCTCGGAAGTATGCGTTCCGAAGCTATTGAAATAGATGTGCAAAACCATCAGGGAATATTAAAACCAGGTATGTACGCCGAAGTAAAGATCCCGATGTTGTCGGGTGCAAAATCACTGTTGGTTCCCAATAATGCTATCATCCGTTCTACCGAGCGGGAATATGTGGTTGCCGTAAAAAATGGCAAAGCCGTTTTAACCGATATCAAGGAAGGGCTTACAAGGCATGACTCTACCGAGGTATTCGGTAATTTGAAAGCTAATGATACCATCCTTAAGAACGCCAGTGATGAGATTAAGGATGGCGCGGTGATTAATTAGAAAGTATAAGTAATTTCTAATAAAAAATGTCATTTCGAACGAACAGTGCGGGGCTGTGAGATCGGGTGAGGAGAAATCTTGTACACCATGCTTTTATAGCTATAGTTGCAGAGCCTGATGTATAAGATTTCTCTTTCGCCCCACCGCTTGAGCCGCCCCTGCTCTATCGAAATGACATTTTTCTATTTATTACCCTATCAAAACCTCCCGCTCCACATTTACCTGCTTTAAAAAATATTCATCGTGCGATACTACGATCAGCGTACCGCGATAATCATCAATGGCTGCAGTTAATATCTCGATGTTTTGAATGTCGAGGTTGTTAGTAGGCTCATCCAGGATGATCATATCAGGGGCCTGGTTGCCGATGGTTAGCGAGCAGAGCATCAATCGCATCTTTTCGCCGCCGCTAAGGGCGCTGCATGGTTTATCCCAATCCTCGCGGGTAAATAAAAAACGGTTGAGGCGGATTTTGATATCATGCTCCTGCAACGCGCCGGAGTTAAATTCTTCGGCTTGTTGGTAAACACTGAGTTTATTATTGATCATCGAATAATCCTGATCGATATAAATGGCCTTAACTTTTACCCGTTCCATCATGCCGGATTGTGGCTCCAGCTGGCCAAGCAGCATTTTTATGAGCGTAGTTTTGCCCGAGCCGTTTGCTCCCCTGATCACTAATCTTTCGCCACTGGTAATCTGAAAGCTGAGCGGCGGATTCCAGAGCGATTGCCCGTCATATCCAAAATCGAGATCCCTGGCGATTACCAACACTTTACCTTTATGAAGAGCGGAGTTATCAAAGTCCATCTTCATTTTATCGATATCGGGCAGGCGGTTACGCAGTTGGCTTAGTTCCTGTGCTATCGCCCCGGTTTTTTCTGCGTGTACACCCTGCATTTTTGATGTGCTTTTTTCGGCACTGTTTTTAAGGGTTTTCATCATGATGGTGGGCACACCTGCTTTTTCCTGCTTCTTTTTTCCCCGGGCATCCAGTTTCTGCTGCCGCTCCATAGATTCCCGCTCTGTTTCTTTGGCTTTACGGAGTGCTTTTTCCTTGCTTTTCACATCCTGGTTCAGGGCTTCGCTTTCAATATCTTTTTGTTCGGCATAAAAATCATAGTTGCCACCGTAAACAGTTATGCCGCGTTTGCTGAGTTCGCAAACGGTATTGATTAGATTGAGCAGGGTACGGTCGTGACTAACCACCAACAGCGTGTTATTTGTTGTTTGGATGTAGTTATAAAGCAACTCACGCGCGGCACTATCCAGGTGATTGCTTGGCTCGTCCAGTAAAACTATTTCCGGACGATGAATGGCTATACCTGCCAAAAATACCTTTGTTTTTTGCCCGCCACTAAGCGAACCCATTTTCTGCGCCAGATCAATATCGGTAAGCTGCCAATGAATAAACGCTTCGTTGCAGCGTTCTTCAATTGCCCAGTCATCATTGAGGATGGTCATGTTCTCGTCGGTTACATTACCTTCAAGGATCTGTTGCAGGGCGTGCAGCTTATCAGCTATTTGCAGTGCTTCGGCAACGGTAAGATCGTTATACTGACCGAAGATCTGCGGAACAAAGTAAGGCCGTGAATCAGTTTTAACCACGCCGGTGGCCGGTTTTAAATTTCCGGCCAATATTTTAAGCAGAGTTGATTTTCCGGTGCCGTTGTTGCCTATCAGGGCAATTTTATCATGTTTGTTAACTACGAGATCAATACCGGCAAATAAAAGATCACGGTTAGGGTGTATATAGGTAATATCGTGAAGAATAAGCATAATTTCTTTCTTGAAAAAGGTGAATAATTACAGCGGGGCGTTGTGGCAACGACACTGGTTTATTTGTCCTGAAAGAAATTATTTATCACATAGAGGGAGTGGTTGGTTACCGGGCAAAGGTAGCATTTTATATCAAATTTAGTTTCCTTGATTACGAAAATCAATTAGATAGCTGATAGGAGGCTCCGCTGGAGCCGTTTTTTACTATGTGCTTTATTGCTACAAACATGGTACTCCTATGGAGTTTATTTGAATTTTACAACTCCGTAGGAGTACCATGTTTATAGTCCCAATACATAACGGTAAAAAGGCTCCATAGGAGCCTCCTGCTTAAAAAGAATAAAACATCTTGTTTTTTAAACTACTTCGTTATCTTATCCACTTTAAAATCTTCAAATTTAACATCGAAGCTTTGTTTGCCGGGGGCTGCTGCAACCATGCCTATCATCGCTTTTACATTTGGAGGGAAATAAGCCAGGCGGAGCATGTCATATTTTTCGCCATCAAAGGAATATTTGATCTCCACAAAATCGCCTTTGCGTAACAACTTCAGCCAAACAGATTTAGGACTATCATGCCTTGGCACTACCGACCAGTCTGATACTTCGCGGGTAACTACCGCGCTTACGTTTTGAACGCCGTCAACATATTCTATCCCGGTTTTTATCCAGTTTTTGTTATCTATCCGCACCATTAAGCCGGCCTGATGAAACAGCTCCTTGTAGGCACCGGTAATTTTTACGCTTGCCTCAAAATCACCTTCCTGTTCGGTAAAATAAAAAGGTCCGTTATCCCTGATAAAGCCGTAATGCGTTACCCGCCAGTAGTCGGTTGCCGGGTCAACGGTCATATGCAGCGTACTGCCTTCTATTGACGATTTTTGAGGTTTACTGTACCACTGCATACTGTTTAAGTTTTGTGCGAAACCAAATTTGCTGAGCAGGACAAATAAGGTTAAAAAGGTTAGTTTTTTCATGGCGGTAAATTTATGATAATAAAAAAAGAAGCCTGCTTGGGTAGTATTATCTTTTGTGATTTAAAATTTGATAAGCCTCCAAACCCGGTTATCTTTATAGTATGAATGAAACCACAAAGTGGGGGATTATTACAGCGATAACTCTCCTCTTTTTTACCTGCCTTATCCCTGTAAATATTTTCGCTTCGGCTATTTACCTTATTGTAATTGTTGGGGCCGTTGCCATCACATTTGTTTCGGTAAAACTACTGGTAAGTATTTTTCTTAAAGATCTTACCAAGGCGGCAAAAAACGATGAAGGCCTTGACGAAGGCGCGCGCAGAGAAGCCATGGCCAAAGCATACAACCCATCTGGCTGTGTCATATTGCCGGTAATATTAGTCCTTTTTTGGGGTGCCGTAGCCCTGCTGATCTGGCGCGAGGTTGAAATGGAAAAGAATGAAATTCATAACTACGGCCAATTAACTGAAGCGAATATTATCGACGGAAGTTCTATCAGCAGCAGGAAATTTGATTTCAGCAAAATTGTGCTTGGCTTTAAAAAGATAGATGGCGATTCGGCCTTTGTAAACCATTCCATTACAGCAAAGCAATTTGAAAACTTTTATAAAGGAGAGCCGATCGTTATTATCTATTCTACCCGGTATCCATCTATCATGGAGGTGATAAACACCAAGGCCGAATTAGACGAATACCTGAAGGATCATCCTGTAAAAAAATAGGAAACGGGTTGCCGGGCAACCCGTTTCGTTTATGCTATCCGAAAATCAATGTTATTTCACCTTTAACAGCCTGCATCCGAATATCCCTCCCGCTGTTTTACCCGGTAAGGCCTGAAATTTTATAACGATGCTTTGCTTACCAGCAAGCAAAGCTTCCGGTATTGTATAGTTTACTGAATAAAGTTCAGGAGCGGTTTTTTTGACCAGTTTTTCTGTAGCTATCTTTTGCCCGTCTACCAGGATTTCAAACTCCCGGCCTTCGCCATCCGCGCCAAAATATCGGCATTGAAGCTGCGTATTTGCTGCTCCTTTGGTATCCAGCTCAAAAGAAAACCAGCCACCATCTGTAGCATCGCGCCAATGGGTTCCGTCAATTTCGCCTGTGTTGGTATGTTCGCCTTTAAAGTTATGATCGCGTTCTGGTTGCATTTCGCCTACGCGTATCAGGTCGAGTGTATTGGCGGCAAGTTCGTCTTCGGCTTTGCGTTCGGCATCAAATTGCCGCTGTTTTAACTTCCATTCGTCGTTATTGAAAAAGTCCCAGTAAACAGCCTGTTTCTGATCATAAACTCTGTAAAGTGGCTCAAGCATTACCTGTTTGCCCTGGTTACTGGCATAAAATACGGTTGGTTTGTTAGCAACAGGCTTAATCCATTGGTTTAAATCTGGATCGGAGGCCACAAATACCGGGATGTCGCGTTTTTTAATATCCGCTTTGCCCAACTGCCCCGCCAAAACCAGCGGTCCGTACAGGAAAGCTTTCATGTTAGCGTTATCGGGCATGCTTTCGGTGTAAAGGCTCATCGGGTAAACGAGTTTAACTTTGTCCCCTTTCTGCCACGTGCGGTTAACGGTAATATAACTCCCCGGCTTGACAGTTACGGCAACAGCTTTCCCATTAACAGATAATTGTACGCCGTTAACCGCCCATTTAGGATAACGGATGTGCAGCGGCATTTGCTGGTTCCGGGCCGATTGCGTAAGGGTAAAGTTAATGGTTCCGCTTTCGGGATAACTGGTTTCCATGGTCCATAGCATCCCCTTCTCTTTCCAGTTTAAGGTAGATGGGATAAAGAGGTTAAGGTATAAGCCTCCGCTATTGTCTTTATCATAAATATCCATACCATACTTACTGTGATTTTCCATCCCGGTACCGGTGCAGCACCAAAATGAATCATCTGGCGTACCAAACTGTTTTTGCGTACCTGATGCCAGTGTCAGGTAATACAACACCATCCCATTTTCGGGGTTTTGCGAAGCCAGGATATGGTTATAAAGCACGCGCTCATAATAATCCATATAAACAGCTTTCGGATCAAGGCCAAACAAATGATCGGTAAGCTTCAGCATGTTGTAGCTGTTACAGGTTTCTGTAGTTGTAGAGCTTAAATGAACTGATAAATAGTCGGGCTTATCACTAAAACGTTCATGATCACTGTTGCCGCCTATAACGTAGCTATAATGATGTACTACAGTATTCCAAAAGAAATTGGATATGGTATGGTCGGCAGGGTTACCGGTGAGTTCATATTGGCGGGCGCAGCCAATTACTTTAGGGATCTGGGTATTGGCATGAAGGCCTGCCAGATCATCCTGCTGTTGCGCCAGCGGATCAAGAATGCGTTTATGGTGAAAACGATATGATAGATCAAGGTATTTTTTATCGCCGGTGATGGCATAAACGTTAGCCAGCGCTTCATTCATACCGCCGTGCTCACATTCCAGCATCAATTGAAATTGGGCTTCCGTTAAGTTTTTAAACTTGGTGTCTATCCAGTCGCAAAATTTTATTGCTACCTGTTTAGCCTGCTGATTGCCTGTATATAAATAGGAATCAACCAAGCCTGCCAATATTTTATGTTCGGTGTACCATGGCACCCAGGCACCATTAAGGTCAAAGCCCGGCGAACGGATATCCCCCGCGGCTATCTCGTCAAAAAGTTTATCTTCACCGGGTATAGCGCCTACGTATCCTGTTTTACGTACCCTTTGGCACTCTGCAAGCTCGGTAACTATATAGTCAGTTTTTTGTTTAAACCTTACATCGCCGGTGGCCGCATACATCATGGAGCAAGCTGACAGATAGTGCCCCAGTGAATGACCGGATACGCCCCTCGACTCCCATCCGCCATAAATCTCGCCTTTGGGTTTTAGTCCGGCATTTTCCCTGAAACGGTGTAAAAAACGATCGGGCTCAAGGCTAAGCAGCCATTCCCCATCCTTCTCCATGGCATGTTTAAAGGGGCCATCAAGTAGCCGCACATCACTCAAATTAAACTGGCTTACCTGTTTGGCAACTTTATCTTTTACCATATAACCTGTTTGTGCCGATGCCGTGTTGGACATTAAGCCACATAACATGATTGACGTTATAGCCTGATATATTTTTCTCATGGTTTTATTACTTAGCCGGATTGCCGGTTTATGAAATCGCTGGTTTATAATTACATTACATAGTTATTGATATTAGCCTGAAAAATCAATCGAAAATCAATGTTGGATAATATTCAATACTGATTGAATAATTTAAACATATCCCTACCGCATTAAATCCGCTTTTTTTGTCATGCTGATTCTTGGTATCAGTCATGCTAACCAATTATAACCTAATTTATTCCCATGATCCAGACAGAAAAACCAACGCTTAACGGCACTATTAATGTGGATGCGGAACTCATTAATGACTTCAGGCAGCAGGGACATGTGCTTATCAAAAACATATTGCAAGCCGATGAAGTGGCCCATTACCGCGACGTGATTAACAACGCTGTAAATCGCTATAATACCGAAACCCGGGCTATGCAAGACAGGGATACCTATGGCAAAGCTTTCCTCCAGATCATGAACCTGTGGGAAGTTGATGATAACGTGAAAGAGTTTACCCTCGCCAAACGCTTTGCTAAAATAGCGACCGACCTTTTAGGCGTTGATCATGTGCGCATTTATCATGACCAGGCTTTGTTTAAAGAGGCAGGCGGTGGCTTTACACCGTGGCACCAGGATCAGTATTACTGGCCGCTGGATACCAACAAAACGGTTACCATGTGGATGCCCCTGATGGATATTAATGTTGAGCTGGGTATGCTCACGTTCGCTTCAGGATCACACCTGGATGGCTTTGCAGAAAATATTCCGATCTCGGATGAATCTGAAACATCGCTGCAAAAATATATCAGGGAAAAAAACTATCCCATTACCCGCGCCGAAACCATGCAGGCCGGCGATGCTACCTGGCATTACGGCTGGACTTTACATAACGCGCCGGGTAATAGTTCGGCAGATACCACCCGTGAGGTGATGACCATTATTTATTATGCCGATGGCGCGCACGTAACCGAGCCCCAAAACAAACACCAGGAAAACGACCGGCACCGCTGGCTCGGCGGCTTAAACGCAGGCGACGCAGCCCAGTCGCACTTAAACCCTTTAGTTTACTGATAAACCTGATCACCGTTTTTAAAATGATAAGAAAGATTTTTTTACTGATAATATTAATCGTTTGTATTTCAAACTGCTTTGCACAAAGTCAGGATAAACGCTGGCCGGAAGCTCGGATCTGGGCCTGGTATAATGAACAGCCATGGTATTGCGGATTTAATTATATCCCGGCTTATGCCATCAATTATACCGCCATGTGGGATAAAACAACGTTTAACGAGGCCGCCATTGATAAGGAGCTGGCACTGGCCGAAAAATCGGGTATGAACTCGTTAAGGGCCGTGCTGCAATATGCCGTATACGCCGATGATCCTAAATATTTCATAAACACTTTAGATAAATTTATGGCGATTTGTGATAAGCATCATATCAAGTTTATCCCGGCTTTGTTTGATGATTGTTCATTCGGCATCACCAACGATCCTAAAACAGGCAGACAGCCCGAGCCATTGATGGGCTGGTACGCCTGGGCCTGGTCGCCGAGCCCGGGACATAGCATGGTGGTCGACTCTGCCACACATCCCAAGCTCAAAAAATATGTGACGGAGGTGATCACAAGGTTTAAAAACGACAAGCGCGTTTTAATGTGGGATTTATATAACGAACCTACCAACGGCAGTTTAGGCTCGGCGACCTTTCCCCTGCTTAAAAAAACTATCGTTTGGGCAAGGGCTGTAAACCCTTCGCAACCACTTACCATCGGTATTTTTGATCAAAACCCACGGTTGAACAAGATCATTACTGACAATGTAGATCTGATAACTTTCCATGACTACGGCGATAAGCAACACGTTACCAAAACCATAGAAGAACTAAAGCAATACAATCGCCCTATGATCAATACCGAGTGGATGAACCGGCCATGGAAATCTACCGTGAGCGAAATTGTACCGGTGTTTTACCAATATAAGGTAGGATGTAACCTGTGGGGACTGGTTAACGGCAAAACGCAAACCAATTTGCCATGGGGCCACCGCCCCGGCGATCCGGAGCAAAAACTATGGCAGCATGACCTTTACAGTGGCGACTTTAAACCATACAAAGCCACGGAAATTGACTCGTTAAAGTTGTTCATCGACAGATCCAAAAGCACCGAATATATCAGCGAACATCAGCAGAAATAGGATAATTTGGTTACTTTGTATATCAAAATTATCCGGCACCGATGATCAAGCCTACTTTAGAAGCTTTAAATAATCATGACAAAAACACGTTCCTGGCCAGGTTATTTGAGCAGCACGAGTTTGAGTCGCCCTATCATTTTCATCCCGAATATGAGCTGACGGCTATTCTGAAAGGCGAAGGCAACAGGTTTGTGGGTAACAACATGTCGGCGTACCAGCAGGGTGACCTGGTGCTGATTGGCAGCAATGTGCCGCATTGCTGGAAAACGACTTTGCATCACGAGGAGATCAACGCGAAATCGGTAGTGATCCAGTTTAATATTGATTTTTTAGGGGCTAATTTCTTTGAGAACCAATCGGCCTGGAAGGTTGTGCAGTTGCTCAATAAAAGTTTTCACGGCATCCACTTTAGCGGCGAGGGCACAGCGGCAATTATTGATCTGATGTTGGCGCTCGTTAAGGTGGATGATCCGTTTAAAAAGCTTATCCTGTTGCTAAATATCCTTGATAGTTTAACCGGTCATGCGTCGTACCGGTACTTAAATGCCGAGCCGGTGATTTACAGCCCGCAGGGGATAGAGCATCAGCGGCTAAAACTTGTGCAAAGTTTTATCATTGATAATTTCAGGAGCAAGATAAGCCTTGATGAGGTAGCCGAGGTAGGCAGCATGACCAAAAACGCTTTCTGTAAGTTTTATAAAAAAACAACCGGAAAAACAATGACCGAAGCCATTACCTATTACCGGCTGCAATATGCCATGCAGCAACTCATATCAACGGATAAAAACGCAACGCAAATCAGTTTTGATTCGGGGTTTAGCGATGTGGCATCATTCCATAAAATATTTAAGCTATCTACCGGTAAAAGTCCGCTGGGGTACAGGAAACATCACATAGAGATCATTGGTTGATTGCTGTGAGAGTTGTAAATTGGGCTGTGCAATTCAAAATCTGCAACAATGTTTAAACGTTCCACACCCATATTGGCCTCGCTGGATGAAGCTAAAACAATTGTTTTTTATACTGAAAAGTTAGGCTTTACCTTTAGCGATAGCCATAACGGATATTTAATATTTACCCGGGATGGTATTAATGTGCATTTATTCCCCTGCGATGATAAGGAAGCTTGCCGTAATATGGGCTGTTATATTTATGTGACCGATATTGAGCAACTTTATGCCGAATATCAGCAATTGGGCCTGATCCATCTAAACGGCCCCTTACGAATGATGCCCTGGGGATTGCGGCAATTTGCGGTTGTAGATAACAATGGCAACATCTTTTATTTTGCCGATTATAAAGAATAACGAGAAGGAGTTTTCATTTCTCGATGTGTATATAAATTTCGTGTTAAATTATAGCATTATAAACCCCGCTATTTACTAATTGTTAAAATATACTTAACTTAGTATTAAACAACATTGGTAATATATGTCGCAAAGCAAACTGCCGCTCTATGCTATAGTTGAATTATTGATGCGTCTTGCCGGCGTTAACGCCCAAATCGGGAATTATAAAAACCATACCGAACGTGGGGATGAGGTTCTGGTTAGAACCACTAACGGCTCCATTCAACTTTCCAGAACTCTTGTTTTATCTCAATTTAATAGGCCTGAGGATATTCAAAAACGGGATTTGGAATCGCTGGCCTCCAGGTTTCGAAGAAGGTTAAGCAAAACAAAGGACTAAGCCAACCAACTTGCGTGTTCTGTAATTGCGGGTGCCAATGTGGCCAAATGCCTGAATTTGCCTATATTTAAATCCTTTGTATCGGGCAGCGATACATCATAGGCAATATTTACAGAACTACCTCACTAATGGATAAACTCCGCAGGCATATCGAAGCAATAATCGCGATCAGTGATGAGGAGTTTGAATTTGTAAAACCGTTTTTTACTTATAAAAGAGTAAAGAAGCATCAATACCTTACCCAGGAGGGCGATACCGTTACATTTGAATACCTGATCCTATCGGGCGTTTTCAGGATGTTTTACCTGGATAACGAAGGTAAAGAGTATATTGTACAATTTGCCGGCGAAAACTGGTGGACGGCCGATTACCAGGCTTATTTTAAAGATAAAAAAGCCACCCTCAATATTGTATGTATGGAAGATGCCGAGGTGCTCTGCCTCACCCTACACGGTCGTGAAACCCTCTCCGCCGAATCGCACAAAATGGAACATTTTTTTAGGGTAAAGCTCACAAATGGTTATGTTGCGCTGCAACGAAGGATCATATCATTACTTTCCAGCTCGCCGCAGCAACGGTATGAGGAATTCGGTTTGCTTTATCCTCATTTAATGCAAAAAATCCCTAAAAAGTATATAGCCGAGTACCTCGGTGTTAGTCGCGAAACTTTAAGCAGGCTTTATTCCAACAGTAAAGCTTAATAGCGCTTTATGCGATTCGATTTTGTTGGTTTCTATATGTAATTGGCTATTAGCCATTTCGTTAAGTTTTTGTTTCTTGGGTGGGTCTTTCGAAAGTGTGATCCGGATCACACTTTTTCTGTGACTTGCTTCCTTGTATTGGGGCTCCCCGATTTTGGACATTTGTTATGTAAATCAAACAACAAAACAAACATCCATTATTAACAACTTAAATTTTAAAGCCATGAAAAAGAGAATCTTATTTGTAGTATCAAGTGCAAGTGTAATAGGCCCACACAACCGTGCTACCGGAAATTTACTTACCGAAGTTGCCAATCCTTACCAAACTTTTAAAAAACAGGGCTACGATATTGATGTATACAGCGTTAATGGCGGCGAAGCCCCTATAGATATGGTTGAACTGGACGATGAACTGAATATTGCCTTTTTGAACGGAGAAGGTGCCGCTGCTATGAGAAATACAAAAAAAATAGACCAGGTGTCAATAGCCGGTTATGACGCGGTTTTTGTTCCCGGCGGTTTAGCTCCTGTAGTAGATATGCCTGAGAATATTACCGTGCAAAACATTTTATCGGGTATGTACGAAAAAGGTGGTGTAGTAAGTGCTGTTTGTCACGGCCCGGTGGCGTTGATCAACGTGAAATTGAACAATGGCAGCTACCTGATTGACGGTAAAAATGTTACCGGTTTCAGCAAAGCCGAAGAAGAAAACTATGCCAAAGAAGACGTTCCGTTTGAACTGGAAGACGCCCTGAAACAACGTGGTGCTAACTACAGCGCTACCGCCCCATGGCAGACCTATGTAGTTACCGACGGCCGTTTGGTTACCGGCCAAAACCCGGCATCGGCAAAAGGTGTAGCCGAAAGCGTAATTAAAATTTTAGAAGCATAATTAAGCCCGCTCCTTTTATTTTAGATAAAAGGAGAAGATATTTTAAAACATAAAAAAATGAACCAGCAAACCATTAATGTTTTTGCCAGATGGCAAGTTAAAGAAGGAAAGTTAAACACAGTGCTCGACCTACTTGCCGGGGTTGCCAAACAAAGCCGGGCGGAGGAAGGTAACCTGTTTTATAAAATCAACCAAAGCAGTACCGATGCCAATACGTTGCTATTATTTGAAGCTTATAAAGATGAAGCAGCCGTTGCAGATCATCGCGGATCGGTACATTTTCAAACCATTGTTGTAGGGCAAATTGTTCCGCTATTGGAGAGCCGTGAGGTTTTTGTAACCACCGAAGTGAATATTTGATATTCTGGATTGATTGGGAAAAAGCCTCCGCCTATATCGCGGAGGCTTTTGTATAGATAATTTCTATTGTTTGTTCTTACGGCATTTAATTAAAAAGAAGGGGAAGTTTTCAGTCACCTCCGCAATCTCAAACAAACCGGCTTCACCGAATTCAGCAGCGATTGATTCCCGGTCGTAAAAGAACATTTTGACTCCTTCAAAAATCTCGAAGCGATCATCGCTGATCAGTTTTCCTTGCCCATAGGTTGGGGCTTCCTTTGATATCGCTGTAAATACCATGTAGCCATGATCAGCTAACTGGTTATAACAATCGGCTATTAGCTTCCGGCGCTCACCGCTGTCGAGCAAATGAATTAAAGCATAACAAAATATCCCATCGTATTGATTTTGATCAAATGGCATATCGGTTACGGAGCCATGATAGATAGCCATATCAGTTCCATAATGCTTTCTGGCCATTTCAATGGCTGTTTTTGATATTTCAATCCCGGTTACGTTAATGCCGTTCTCTCTGAAGATCTGCGCATTCCGGCCATAACCAATGCCGGGGATGAGCATGTTTTTTACAGATTTCTCAACAAAAAACTCTTTTGTCAATACAGCAGACTTTGATGGTTCAAATCCCCACATTTCCTGCTTTTCCACAAAGCTTTTCTCCCAAAATTCGGGTTTTTCTTTTGTCATAATCATTTCTGTATATGGCCAAATTATACATTTAACATACACTTCAAAATATTCAGTGATTGTAAAGAATAATATGGCGCTGGGACTACAAAACAATAATTGTTTTATACTTGATTTGTAGAATGAAGCAGGATGCTTTTTACGGGGATTGATGTAACAGACACACAATATGTGTTTATTTTTTAGCATATTAACGGAAACATATTTTAATGAAACTCGAATTACCACAATGGTATGGGCAGCTTAAGAAAAAATACCCAATAGTAACCGACCAGGAATGGCAGTTACTACATTCAATGGCTGTTGTTAAACATATTAAAAAAGGCGATTCGTTTTTAAAGTACGGGAAGGTGGCCCGCTTTTCGGCCTTTGTTATATCCGGATTGTTTAAATTTTCTATCCTGGATGATGACGGTAACGAGAAGATCATCAAATTCGGATTTCCCAATGATTTTCTGGCAAATTGTGAAAGCTATAATAAAAAGGCACCTTCTGCGGTAAGTATTACGGCACTTGAAGACGCGGTGATCTTGAAGATCAATATCAAAAAAATGCAGCCTCTTTACGACCTGCATATAAACCTGCTGCATGTAAACTTACAGTTATACCAGGAGATACTTGAACAGCAATCAGAGCACGAGCATATCCTGTCGTTAAAAAGCCCTGCGAGGCGCTACCGGTACCTGCTGGAGCGCCGCCCTGCCATTATACAAAAAATTTCGCTCACCAATATCGCCCGCTACCTCTATATCAGCCGGGAAGCCTTAAGCCGGGCAAGGTTATACCTACTAAAATAACCTGGCGGCTTTTGTGACCAGAATCACAAAATGGGTTTATTAGGGGGAATAGCTTTGTTTAAAAAACGGATGAGACAAAGCATGATATTACTCCATGGGTTATTTGGAGGCCTAAGCAACTGGACAGGAGTTGTTAAGCATTTTGAAGATAGATTTGATATTTATATACCCAAACTGCCTATATACGAAAACCCTAAAAACAACCTGGAGCATCTTCTTAATTTTCTTGAAACGATGATCGCATCGGCAGGGCTTAAAAATATAATCCTGGTGGGGAATTCACTTGGTGGGCATATTGCCATACTTTATACTCATCGTCACCCTGATAACGTAGCTAAATTGGTATTGACCGGCAGTTCCGGACTTTATGAAAACACCCAGGTTGGCAGTTACCTTAAACGGGGGAATTATGCATACATTAAAGAGAGAGTGGCTGCTACATTTTATCATCCGGCCATCGCAACCGATGAGCTTGTGTCTGAAGTGCTGCAAATCACTACAGATCCGTTGAAATGCCTGTGTGCTGTCAGAACAGCGAGGTCGGCTCAAAGAGATAATGTGCTTACACGTCTTCCTGAAATTTCGGTACCTGTTTTATTAATATGGGGCGAGGACGATCAAATTACCCCGCCTCATGTCGCAAATGAATTTAACACCCATTTACTCAATTCAAAACTTGTTATGATTCCCGAATGTGGGCATGCGCCGATGATGGAAAAGCCAGAAACCTTTAATGAAATATTAGGCAAATTTCTTTGTTGACATTAGTCGTATCGTCCCCACAAAAAAGGGCCTTCAGGTTTAATCTGAAGGCTCCCGGGATGACCTTGTAATTGCTGGGTTAATAAGCAATCACAACAAAGTGTAGCCTTGTAAAAAGCTAAATTAATATTCCCAATTATTTTACGCCATTAAGAAAATCTGTCAGTTGTTTAACAAACAGGTTGGGGAATTGATATTGTGCTCCATGGTTTGAATCCGGATAAATAATCAGTTGCGCGTCGGGCAGATTTTGTTGCAGCAAAAAGGAATTGACCGTTGGGAATATAATATCATTGTGGCCGGTTAACACAAACACAGGTTGCTTAATAGCATTTAAATAAGTATAATCGCCAGGGTTGATATTGGCCCAGCCTTTAATTGCAGCCGACTGTGCCGGCGCTACCTGTTCGCTGATCTTGCTGTCGCGATTTTCAACTCTGCCATTTTTTACGCGGTTCAGAAACTTATGGGCGGCTTGCTGACTGCTTGGTGTTGGTGAAAACAGGGTTTCCAGTAAGATCTCATATTCTGAAGGAAATTCTTTGGCAAAAATAGCCCAAACCTCCGGCGTAAAATCATCAATCTCATGCCCTCCGCGCGGGGCTGTACCCAGTAAAATTAGTTTATTAACGAGCTCCGGCCTGTCAAGCGTGAATTGTTGAGCCACCATGCCCCCCATAGAGAAACCCAGCAGATCTATCTTTTCCAAACCCAGCGCGTCAACAAATGCTTCCGCGTCTTTAGCTATGGCCGCTATATTATCTGGTGTTTCTCCTCCGGTGCTCGCTACTCCCCTGTTATTAAAAATGATAATCTCACGGTCCAGCGCCAGAGCGTCCAGTACCATGGGGTCCCAGTTTTCCATGGTGCCGGTAAAATGCTGTAAATGCACCAGCGGCAAGCCCGCCTTGTTGCCGAAACGACGGTAAGCGAACAAAGTGCCATTTATAGATACGAACTGAGTAGGAACAGTTGATGCGGTGTATTCGATATTAGTTTTCATGATTAAAAAATGTTTGAATTATTTGCCCGAACTACCGGGCGACAAAACAAAGGTGAGAGGTAATGGCCTTCGGAAAAGAAGCCATATGACGCAAAATGGCGTTGACATTTGTCACGCTTTTTGCAACAGAACAAGAATACTTGGAGGAGAATAGGTACTTATTTAATCGCGGCGCGTAAAGTCTTTTCGAATACGGCTCAAGGTTTCACGTGAAATCCCCAGGTAAGAGGCAACCATATGCAGGGGAACGCTATTAAACACTTTGGGATATGTTTTTTGGAACTCGAGATATTTTTCTTCTGCCGAATTGCTGATCAATGAAAATATGCGCTGCTGACTGGTTTCGTAACCGCGTGCTAAAAGTTTCTCATTAAATATTTTTACCGCGGGAATGGTTTCTCTTAGCTCTTCCCATTTCTCCTTGGTCCAGATGATAACAGTACTGGAGGTTAAGGCTTCAATATTGTATTCAGAAGGCTTTTCATGATTATAACTCTCCTGGTCGCTAATCCACCAATTCTCTACCCCGAACCTAAGGGTATGGTCTGTTCCATCGGCACTAAACCTATACAGTCGAAAACAACCGGTTGTAATAAAGCATGTGATTTTCCAAACCTCGCCTTCGTGCAGGATAGATTGCCATTTACGTAACTTTCTTTCCATACTTGCAGCACGGATCAACGCCATCTCTTCGTCAGAAACAGAAACCCATTGGCGTAAGTACTTTTCGAAGACATCAAACATGGTTAGCAAAGCTAACCAAATAGATTGGACAGGGAACATGAAGCGTGTTTACGAATTGTAAAACGTGCTTACGCGACATTATTTATATGCAATAGCTGCGCTTGATGGCCCCGTTAAGGGTAGTAGTGTTGTTGATTTAAACCCGGCAACAGTTGCCCATTTATTAAAATCGGCAAAGGTATAGTCAAACCCGGTTCCGGTTTCTATAAGCATGTTCAGGCTCATCATCAAACCAAAAACATTTTGTTTCCTTTCATCGTCAATAACATTCTCGATGGCAACAAATGCTCCGCCGGCAGGGAGCACGTCATATGCTTTTCGCATTAAGGCTATTTTGTTTTCCTCGTCCCAATCATGCAGGATATTTCCCATAACAACCACATCTGCGTTAGGTATTGGCATATTAAAGAAGTCGCCACTGGCGGTATTTACCCTCTCTTCCAAACCAAATTTCTGTATAGAAGCACTTGCAACGGGTTCAACAGGAGGCAGATCGAAAGTTGTGCAGCGCATGTGCTCATTATGCTTGGCAACCATAATTGAAAGCAGCCCGGCCGAACCGCCAACATCAATCAGCGTTTTATATTTACTGAAGTCAAACTTTTGAGCAAATGCCATGAAATTCCCCATCTGGATGCCGCTCATGGCGCCGGTAAATTCTTTTAGTTTTTCGGGATCCTGGTATATCAAACCAAAAAAGTCTTCACTCCTTTTTGCTTCATTTTGCGGCAATCCGGTAAGAAGCCCCTCGCCCAGGCTTCCCCAAAATGTATATAGGCGATTATTAGCCATTTCAAGAATACCTCCGATATACGACGGCTTGTTTTTATCCAAAAACGTATCCGTGTCTATTGTGTTTGAATAAGTAGCGGTATCTAAAATACCTTCGCGCTTTAAAAAACCAAATGCGGCTAAGGCATCCATAAAATCATAAATATTCCTGTCGGTACATTTAAGCCCTAAAAGGTCTTTGACGTTTTTGGCCGTCATGGATTTCTTTTCGGCGAGAGTGGTAAATAACTGAAAACTAACGGCTGTTAACAAGATTTTTGAGGCCCAGAAGCCAGTGCCGATTTTCATAATATTTTCTGGTGATGGTTGGTTAGGTTGCTGTTCCATTTTCTTAAAAATTATCGGTTTGTAAGTGGTGGTACTTTTCTTAAGCGTTATCCCGGGTGGGATAAAAATTGGTCACTTAAAAATACAGCGATTTTAGTTAAGAATAAAGGATTTTGCATTAAAGATCAGCACTGCGACTTTACTGAAGTGTTAGGTTACTGTAGCCGGGTAGCTTTGTAGTGATTATAATCCGAAAGCGCTGATTTTTTATTAACACAAATGCCCTTAAACTTTCATCTAAAGGAATTGAATTTTATAGTAATTGATTATAGAATATCTTAAAGGACATAGGATTCGTATTTATGCTTTAAGAAAACTTCTTTTTTAATTGAAACTCATTATATCTTAGTGGTAGTATACATAACAAAAGAAATGTCATAGCACGGCTACATCACCGATTGCAGGCCGAATTTTGTATTACTTTTTCTAATCTGCTGATTCGCTCTTCCTGTTCTTTTTCTTTTTTATCTTTCTCAATCAAATACAAAGTTAATTCCTCTATCTTTTTAAGCAATAATTTGTTCATTTCGCCTACGTTTACACCGTCTTTCTCAATTTGCTGGGCTGATGGGATTTCAGGCAGGTGATGGTTTTGGTCAATGTAGTTTTTCACGTCGGGTAGTGAAAGAAGTTTGTATCCGTCTTTAAAAACATAGTCGGGCCAATTGGGAACGGCTTTTACTGTAACTGCGGTTGCTATTATTCCGCCACCAACTGCCAGTTTATAGGTTGAACCGGAAAGGTTCCATGCCGAATTATCTGTTGTGCCTATACCCACGTTCCCGGTGCCGCTAACTCTGAAAGCTATTTTGCTTTTAATGTCAAGATCTGCAAGTGTTTGTGCGCCACCTCCGGCTGAAGCAATAGGAGCAATAGATACTGTTCCGAATATATCAGAATAAATTACGCCGCCTCCATTGTGAGCGCCATCACCTTCAATAGTCCAGTTTGCAGATACAGCGGTTCCGATACGTGCTGCGTTGAAACCAATGTACGATGTTCCGTAATTCAGATCGGCCCCGGGAGCCCTGCCTGCAGAAAACTTATACGCGCCGTTACTAACCTGGAATGTAGAGATTGGAGCAGTGGCAGCAATCCCTACGTTGCCTGCCGAATTGATCCGCATTCGTTCGGTATTGACGCCATCAGCACCTGCCGTGATGATTCTGAACACCCCGGGAACAATTCCGCTTGAGGGGACACCGTCTACCTGGAAAATAAGTTGTCCCGAACGCTGTACTGTAGTGCCGTCATGACCGAAGAAATCAAGATAGCCGAGATAATCTCCACTTTGCGCCGCAAGTGGAGCGGTTGATGTACCGCGGGAACGCCCAAAATACAGCCGTGAGCCTTGAAATGCAGTAGTACTGGCAAAAGATTCGAAGCCAAATTCAGCAGAGGAGCCGCTATTGGTACTTCGTGCTGTGGTGTTATATAACTGAAACGGGAATGAAGGAGTAGTTGTACCAATGCCAATTTTACCACTTTGATCAATAGTTAAACGACGGATATTAGCCGTAACCAGGCTCATGGTAGGAGAGTTTGCAGAACCCTTAGCGCTTTCGACTATCAGGCCGCCCATTTTGTTTGATTGAACTATATCACTTTCACTGGAGAGCTTAAACACCATGCCCAATTGGCGCGAAATAGCATCTGAAGTTGCGCCCGGATGACGAATAGTTATCAACTCAGCGAAGGGTATCGTACCTCCGGTACCCGTAATGATTTCCAGTTTGGGTATAACTGAAGGAAAAAGGGCGGATGATGCATTAATGGTATAAGGAGCCGTCGCTCCGATGGTAACGCTTCCGGCATTTGTGTTATAAATATTTGTGCCATCAACCCACTGCGCGTGTACAAAGGTAGAAATCAGCAAAAATAGGATGATGAAGGTTGTTTTTTTCATAATATGGATAATGGTTTAGAATGGAGAGGATAAATATTATCCATCCTTGTATACTTAAAAGTTAACATATTGAGCGTGAAGTTACCATAGAACCATGCCCAGGTAAAGCCCGAAATCGTTTTGATTTATTGCCTGAAGATTATTTTGAGATGCATTGGTATGATTAAAGGTTAGGTGGTAAATAGAGCGTATGAAAAATAATTTATTTTAAGATATAATAAAAATACTTGTTTCCATGTAATTTACAATGGAACAAGTATTTTTAATTATTTGCAAAGAAAATAGCCTGGTATTATGCGTCTAAATAGCACCTATTGTTCCGCGCACGATATTTATAACCGCAGCCTGACGGCACCCTTCATTCTCCTGCCGTAATTCTGTGTCTTTCACTTATCTTTGCGCAAAATTCAATATTACCATACAGTGATTAATGTTAATAACATCTCCGTTTCATTTGGCGGAACCACCTTATTTAGCGACGTAACCTTCTCAATAAACGAGAATGATAAGATAGCCCTGATGGGTAAAAATGGTGCCGGCAAGTCTACCATCCTCAAGATTATTGCCGGTGCGGCTAAACCTACTACCGGCAACGTAACCGGCCCTAAGGATGCCGTAATTGCATATTTGCCACAACATTTGCTTACTCATGATGATGTAACCGTTTTTGAGGAAACGATGAAAGCTTTTGATGAGGCCAACCAGATGCAAAAGGAGCTGGACGAAGTAAACGAGCAGCTCAACATTCGCACGGATTACGACAGTGACGACTACATGAAGCTGATTGAAAGGGTATCGGAGCTGAGCGAAAAAGTTTATTCGCAGGAAGAAGTGAATTATGATGCAGAGATAGAAAAGGTGTTGAAAGGTTTGGGCTTCGAGCGCAAAGACTTTACCCGTCAAACCTCCGAGTTTTCTGGCGGTTGGCGCATGCGTATCGAGCTGGCCAAAATTTTGTTAAAGAAACCGGATCTGATCCTGCTGGACGAGCCTACCAACCATATGGATATCGAGAGTATACAATGGCTGGAAGATTTCCTGGTTAACTCGGCCAGGGCAGTAATGGTTATCTCCCACGACCGTACTTTTGTTGATAACATCACCAATCGTACCATCGAGGTAACCATGGGCAGGATCTATGATTATAAGGCTAAATACACTCACTATCTCCAGCTGCGTGCCGAGCGCAGGGTACACCAATTGAAAGCCTACGAAGAACAACAGCGTTTTATTGCCGATAACCAGGAGTTTATAGACCGGTTCAGAGGTACATACTCAAAAACCCTGCAGGTGCAGTCGCGCGTGAAAATGCTCGAGAAACTTGAGGTTATCGAGATTGATGAAGTTGATACTTCGGCATTGCGATTGAAGTTTCCACCGTCACCACGTTCGGGCCAATACCCGGTAATGGTTGAAGACCTGACAAAAACCTATGGTGATCATGTTGTTTTCCAGAAAGCTGCTATGGTGATTGAACGCGGCGAAAAAGTGGCCTTTGTCGGTAAAAACGGTGAAGGTAAATCAACCATGATCAAAGCCATCATGGGCGAGATAGATTTTGAAGGAAGCCTAAAAGTTGGTCACAATGCCAAGATTGGGTACTTTGCCCAAAACCAGGCATCGCTGTTAGATGAGAATTTAACCGTGTTTGATACTATCGACCAGATCCCTTTGAGTGATGGAACAGTAAAGATCAAAGATCTTTTAGGCGCGTTTATGTTCAGCGGTGATGATACTACCAAAAAGGTAAAAGTACTTTCAGGAGGAGAGAAAACACGTTTGGCCATGATCAAACTGTTGCTTGAGCCTGTAAACGTGCTGATCCTGGATGAGCCAACCAACCATTTGGACATGAAGACCAAGGATATCATCAAAGACGCCCTAAGAGATTTTGACGGCACACTGATCCTGGTATCACACGATCGTGATTTCCTTGACGGACTGGTGCAAAAAGTATTTGAGTTTGGCAATAAACGTGTCCGCGAGCATTTTGAGGATATTAAAGGATTTTTGGCTTATAAGAAGATGGATAGCTTGAAGCAGATCGAGCAGGGGTAAGATAGGTGCATTTTGAATAAAAAGGAAAAGCCTACAGTTGTTTGATTTGCAGGCTTTTTATCTTCCAGTGGTTCCGACGAGAATATAGGACATGGCTTTTTACAGCATTTCGGCGTCATTCGCAGTCAATCCTCATATAATCATAAGTTTCCATGTCATGGCAGTTTTATCTATTGACCGTAGTATTTGAGGATGCCATTGATAGTCAATTTGTATGCAAACTCTTATTCAATATTTTATATTTAAATACTAACTTTAACCTATTAGTTGTATAATTCGCTCACCTATAATATGAGCAGATCGTAACGCATAAAGCTGGTTCAAGTCACCATACTGCACCTGCCGACAAGTCATCACAAATAGAGAAATCAGATATTCCAAGTTGTTTCCCGGGTTTACGCATAAATTCATCGAACTAACTCTAATTCGATTTATTATTTCAAAGTATTTTAATAAATCCTTTCTCGTTGTGGTTACTGAAAATGATGGGCTAAATGAATCCTCGCCAGTTAACTGATTCTCAATTTCAGCCAAAATGCCAACTTCGACATAAAATGGCACATGTTTAAATTTGATTGAGCATTCTAAAGCCGTGTGATCTACTAATGCATGCAAAAGGCCTGTAAACCCAAAATCAATCAAATAAATTCCGCTATCGTCTTTAAAAAAATTTTCAGAATGGAGATCACCGTGACAAACCTTTTTGAGAGTTTCTATCGAATATTCCATGATTTTTTGAAAATTCATTTTTAATGCATCGGTAGCAATTTCTTCGTCGCTAATCCCCTTAATTTTCTGTATTGAATCGAAAAACTTTTTAGGCTTTATATATTTTATGTAAAGGTCGGAAATAGTAAATGTTCCTTTTTCTTTTGAAGCTTTCCAAACCTCAAACGGGCCCGATGCGAACAACTCATCGATAATTTCTTTTCTTTCTTCATGATATTTGTTTGAATTATCAGAGACAATTGAGGCATATGAATAGGAATTATGCACCGCATCTTTTGACGCATATGAATACTTCATCCCCTCTATTGTCGCATTCTTACTATAATGTGCAGCGTGATAGTTTGGGCTTGAATAATTGTCGATGAAGATAGAGTATCCCTTCATTTCACTTGAAATTTTATCCTTACCATCTAATGGCCCAAATTTCGCTACATAACGTCTTGTGATTTCATTACTAAAAGTCAATTTTGGTTTTACTTCTAAAACTTTTGAACCACTTTTTCCGCCTTTTAAAACTTTATATTCCAATATTGATGGAGTATGTCGGAAAAGGTTCTTAAGAAGTTTTTCTTCATCATTCGACAATTCAGCGTTCATAAGAAACAACGAGGTTACATAGTCGATCTCATCTAAAAAGTCCTCTAACTTGTTATGAATGAGGAAATCTGTGTTGGTTGTTGACTCAAGTGTTTTAAAATCAATAAAACCATATTCAGAGCAGGGTTCGATGACTAATCTAAGAGTTTCTTTAATGTGATCAACTAATTCTTTATCATTTACTTTTGTTGACAAAAGTAGAACAACCGCAAAGTTGCCGGTGGCAATCGACCCATCACCAAGTTTTTTCTTAAATTCTTCGATAGAAAAGCATAAACAATTATCAAAATCGGTTTCAAGCTTTTTTTTAACTGAATGGTAAAAACATTTGTCATCATGAAGAATCAATGGTTGGAAATCTACCGTGACGTTATTTTGAAGGTAAAAGAAGAAATAACCCTTTAATGTGTTAAGCTCTGTCTTCAAACTGTTCAACATTTGCATAAAAAGCGGTCTAAATCCTAAGATAATAGCGGCCTTTGTGCTTTCTGCAATAATCGTTTCGACCATTTTTTTTTCTGCTGCTACCTGAATTTCTTCAAGCGAGCCGAACTGATTCAAATCGAGTTGGTTCGTGCTTATACTATTTGTAAAAAGTAAGTTCTTCAGCTTCTCTGCAAAATCTTTAAAATGGTGTTTTTCAGCGGTCGGTATACTATTTAATTCAGCAATTATTTTTTGTACTAACTCCATCACTGGAACCTCCTCAGCAAATGCAGTAACTTGCATGACCTCAAAACGCGCAAGCAATTCAGTTCTTTCTTGAATTTCCATGATGATTAAAGATTATTTTCATAACCATAAATCTCCATACGCTTTTCAAAAGCTTGTGCTCCTCCTTCGAGTAAGGCTATTATGTCTTTTTTTACTTCGTCTACTGTACCAACTCGATTGATATTGGATAAGCGATTATCGTATTCAAGAAATACATTTCTATCCGCATCGGACAATACTGGAATATTCGGATTGTGTGTAATAAAAATAAGCTGCCTATTTAGCTTTTGCTCACGTATGATCTCGTGGATATGTAACCCTCCCTTAGTTCGGACTGGT
>NZ_QPCG01000015.1 GCF_003351025.1 Mucilaginibacter endophyticus
AAGCCTTAGCTAACCGCTAAGGCTTTTTGCGTTTAAAATACTTTCATATTCCTACTACTGCTACAGCTATAACCGCCATCTAACCTAATCAACTACTCACCGCTCACTATTCACTACTCACCTCATCTGATAATGTCATGTTGAACTTGTTTCAACACCTCATCTGTTGAGCCGTGTGCCATTCCAATCGTCAACCTGTGCTGTGGGGTGCTGAAACAAGTTCAGCATGACATAGGGGCTTTAAATTATAACAGCGCAACCCAACCACTCACCACTCTCCATTCAACCATTCACCTTAGGCCCGCGTTAGGGATAGTAGCGGATACCGGCCCCGCGCGCAATGCCTGCAGGCGTATGAGCGCATAGCCCGCCCGTCTGTCGACGGAACGCCATGACATAACATTATCACATATATTCGACCCAACCTAAAGATTCTCCGCTCTCGGCTCAATGTTCTCCTGCAAAGCGACCATGTCATGTTTAATTACTTCGGAACGATCTGCCGCTGCCGGCTAATGGCTTTCCATCATCTGAAGTGTGTAGCCCATATAATAATACTGTATTGGTTTCGTGAATCTTTCTGTAAGGAAATCGAAGATTTGCTACTCTAAGTGGCAATTCACATAGCCTTTTACATGCAGTAAAGCTATCGGGAGATGGATCTCAATTATATTTCCCATATTGGGCTTTATGGATTTACCGAGTATTTTGTTGATAATGTTTTATAATGGCAGCTTGTTCGCGATGCAAGTTTCCAGGGGAGCTATCGGTAGTTGAAATTGAAGAAGCCAAGAAATAGCGGGTGCGTTTACAACAAACATTGGCTTGCTGATTTATTCGGAAGGAAGACTTGCTTATAACAGTTTCAAGGATTGAAATTTTAGCCTGGAACTATTTTCCACTTAATTCATTAAAGTCTTTAGATGTATGAAAGTCTTCCGTCTTAAGCAAAAACATAAGCTCGCGATTATTTTATTGCCTGGAAATATCTTAACCTTTTTTGTATTTTCATCTTGAACTATTGATAGCCTATAAAATGTGGAAATACCTTTTTCTCTCTT
Source organism: Mucilaginibacter endophyticus (assembly GCF_003351025.1). Taxonomy (GTDB): domain Bacteria; phylum Bacteroidota; class Bacteroidia; order Sphingobacteriales; family Sphingobacteriaceae; genus Mucilaginibacter; species Mucilaginibacter endophyticus. Next base: position 1,062 of record NZ_QPCG01000015.1, read on the forward strand.
TTATTATGCCTGTTTTTTTCGTTGGAAGTGTAAAGGCTCAAGCTGATACTATCATATCTTATATGCGTTATAAGTATCCAGGTAATACCAAAGAAATAGACACGGTACATGACGTATCGCGCGCTGATTTTATACGAGTGGTAACTCAGCCAGCCGGAAAACCGGGCCGTAACGACAAAACCTTTTTTTCTGTGAACGATTTTTATCTGAACGGCAGCCCTAAGTTAGTTGGTAGCTTGACGCGTGGAACTATATACTCATCACTTAACGGGCCTTGTGTTGAATATTTTGCAAACGGGCATAAAAAAATGATTGCCAATTATCTATGGGGAACGCTAAACGGCGACATGATTTCTTATTATCCCAATGGAAAGCTTTACATGACCGGTGTTTACAATGACGGGAAATTGAAAATCCAACAATGTGCTGATTCGACAGTTGCAATTACCGCTGAAAACGGTCTTGGCACATGGAAAGATTTTAGTGAGGACTTCAAAATTTTAATCGGCGAAGGCCCCATTGATGGTGGGATGCGAAATGGAATATGGAAATCTGTTGTTAGTGATACCGTTAACAGCGAATTGACTTATAAAAACAATGTTCTGATATCGGGAGTATCACATTCAAGAAATGGGAGGAGTTACAATTTTACTGAAATAGATAGGATTATTGAAGTGAAGGGTGGGTTTACTGGATTTGCAGACTTTGTAACAAGTCATAAGAAGTATCCGAAATCCGCCTTAAGTAAGCACATAGAAGGTGAGGTAAAGGTGTCTTTTATTTTGGAAAAAACGGGGACGACGCGTGATATGCATGTTATTAGTAATACCGATAAAGACTTAAACGAGGAAGCGATTCGGTTACTAAAGTTTATTGCAGAATGGCAGCCCGCTAAACATTATGGCGTACCTTATACAACGGAAGTTACTGTTTCTATATTTTTTTGGCTTAAAAAAGATTCCGATTCAGGTAGACCGGAATTGGCTTTCTCGCAGAAACGCGTAGATATTGTTAATTAGTTAAACAATTCAATTAAGCACAAAAAACCGAACTTTTGGGTTCGGTTTTTTCCGCGGAGAGGGAGGGATTCGAACCCTCGATACCCTTTTGGAGTATACACACTTTCCAGGCGTGCTCTTTCGACCACTCAGACACCTCTCCGTGTAAATAGTGGAGTGCAAAGGTAAAATATTTGCCCTAAGTATCAATAAAAAAGCGAAGTCCGTTTTAACCGACCTCGCTTTCACAAAAACTTAACTCTACTTTACAAAAATTGCACTCGCATTAGTATGACGGTAATTGTATGTTTTGGTTTAATTTGAGTAAAAAATAGTAGGCTTTAATGCAGATAAATAATTTTAGCTTATGTTTGCTGCGCACTGTCACATGGCGGTGGTTAACATAAAATACTGTTTTGGTTGAAATGCTGAGCATCAACGACATTAAAAAACCTATTGCTGCTGATATTGATGCGTTTGAGGAGAAATTCAGAACCTCGATGAAAAGTTCTGTTCCGCTGCTTGACCGTATCACGCATTATATTGTAAAGCGTAAAGGAAAGCAGATCCGCCCTATGTTCGTATTTTTTTCGGCCAGCATTTGTGGGGGCATCAATGAGGCAACGCATCGTGGGGCCGCACTGGTTGAGCTATTGCATACCGCATCGCTTGTGCATGATGATGTGGTTGATAACTCTTATCAACGCCGTGGCTTTTTCTCTATCAACGCTTTATGGAAAAATAAGATAGCCGTTTTGGTAGGCGATTACCTGCTGTCAAAAGGCTTATTGCTTTCTATTGATAATAATGATTTCCAGCTGCTCCGCATCGTATCTGACGCTGTTAAACAAATGAGTGAGGGCGAGCTGATGCAGATGGAAAAAGTACGCCGTATGGATATTGGCGAACCTGTTTATTATGATGTAATCAGACAGAAAACCGCTTCGCTTATCGCGTCATGCTGCGCCTGTGGCGCGGCATCTGCCGGGGCGAGCGATGAAGTTGTTGAAAAGATGCGCCTTTTTGGTGAGAAGATTGGGATAGCATTCCAGATCAAGGACGATATGTTTGACTTTGGGACCGATGATGTAGGTAAACCACTAGGTATCGATATCAAGGAGAAAAAAGTTACCCTTCCGCTTATTTATGCGCTGGCCAACTGTAGCAGTTCAGAAAAGAAACGCGTGATAAACCTGGTGAAGAACCATAATGAGGATCCTAAAAAAATAGCTGAGATCATCAAGTTTGTAAAAGATACCGGCGGCTTGCAATATGCCGAAACCCAAATGAAACGTTTCCAGGATGAGGCTTTCGAGATTCTGAATACTTTCCCCGATAGTGATTCGCACCGCGGCTTAGAGCAACTGGTAAGGTTTACGACCGAGCGCAATAAGTAATTCAATTTACAGCTTTTGTAAATATTGGCTTTTTAAAAATAGGGTACTTATCTTTATCATAACCAGTTTTTACAATTATGACAGCTACAATCCCCACATTGTTTGAGTGGGCGGGTGGTGCACCTGCTTTTGAACAGCTTTTCAACAAGTTTTATGATAAGGTTTTGGCCGATGAACTGCTGGAACCTGTATTTAAACATATGTCGCCCGAACACCGGGTGCATGTGGCACATTTTGTAAGCGAAGTTTTTGGCGGCCCTAAAACCTATAGTGAAACCGAGGGCAGCCATTACGCTATGATCAATAAACATTTGCAAAAGCATTTAACCGAAGCGCATCGCAAGCGCTGGATTGAATTGTTGCTGCAAACCGCCGATGATCTTTCGCTTCCGGATGACCCGGAGTTTCGTTCGGCCTTTATGGCGTACCTGGAATGGGGGACACGCATAGCCGTGTTGAACTCGCAAACAGATACTGCGACAGAAAGCGCCGATACGCCCATGCCTGTATGGGGTTGGGGCGTGCCGGGAGGCCCGTACATTCCCTGAAAAAATACTACCGGTATGTAAAATGACCTGGGTAACCGGGAGGTTGATCATATTTACCACCCTTCCGGCGTTTATGTTCGGGTAAACTTATTAACTTCGTAAATGCAGTCCTTACAATCCCTCTTTCCCAAAATAGGTTTCTTCTCCATTCTTGATGTATTGCTGGTGGCATTGATCATTTACCAGTTATATAACCTTATCAGGGGCACTATAGCAGCCAATATCTTTATCGGTTTCGCGGTGATATTTGCTTTGAATTTTGTGGTGAAGGCTTTGGACATGAAGCTGCTTACTATTATACTGGGTAAGTTTGTTGATGTGGGGATCATTGCCATCATTGTGGTATTTCAGCAGGAAGTGAGGCGGTTTTTATTGCTGGTAGGTAAAAATGCTTCGCTGCAGCGTAACAAAGCCTGGTGGCAATATTTCTTCGGAAAGTCTGAAGTAGAGAAAAATAATTATGCCCGTATCAAACCAATAATTGATGCCTGCAAAAGCCTGAAGCAAACCCGTACAGGAGCGCTTATTGTTTTCGCTAAATATTATGACGAGCAGTTTTACCAAAACAGCTGCGAGGTTGTGGAGGCTAAAATATCAAAGCGTTTGCTGGAAAGTATTTTTCAAAAAACCAGCCCGCTGCATGATGGTGCCGTAGTGATCTCGGAGAATAAAATAAAATCGGCAAGTTGTATTTTGCCGCTTACGGAAAAAACAGATCTGCCGGCACAGTTTGGTCTGCGCCATAGGGCAGGCATTGGGGTAACCGAGGCTAATGAGGCAACTGCTATTATTGTGTCAGAAGAAACCGGCGAGATCTCTTATGCCAAACAGGGACGTGTTAAAATGAATATCAGCTTCGCGGAACTGGAAAAAGTTTTGAATAAGGATTTTTAACAGAATAAAAAGAAATAGATACAAAACGGCCCTTTTATACAAACCTTGCGCTGAAAAGATCCATAATGAAAAAGGAACTTGTTTATAGTTTTAAGGTGTTTATGACCGCCGTTATAATAGGGGCTATTTTGACCGGGGTTGCTACTGTTTTTAGCGATCCTGTGTTATATCGGGTATCAGATATTTTTATAGGTTTTTTTTACATGGTGCCTGTCGGGATAGTTTTCTTCATTCCCTCATGGTTTTTCTTAGCTGTTATTTTGCGCAGGTTTACGAAAAGAAATATATCACCCTTCTATATAAAAATTATTCTCAGCATACTATCGGTATTCTTTGTAATCCAAACTCTTTTTATTTTTGATTATCACTCCTTACTGCACACTAATTATTGGCCTTCGATATTTCCTATGTTTGCCAGTTATTGTTGTGCACTATTTATCAGTGTATGGATTTATAAGATTAAGGCATATGATAAAAACATCGTTAATGCTTGAAAACCTGAGCTGTTATAAAGAGTTGATATTGTAAACATTAAATATTTCGTTATCTGAAAATGGAAATTGATTATGCCTATTAGCAAGATAATTAAAATAGCCCAGGTTCTGTTTTCGATAGCGGGGCGCTACCTGATATTTGCCGGTGTGTTTTACCTGTTTTTTTATGTATGGAAAAAAAGAGCGTACTGGCACGCAAAGATTCAGCAACGTTATCCCGAAAACAAGCACATCCTTCGTGAAATAATTTATTCGTTTTTTACCATACTGATATTTGGCGCAGTGATCATGCTGGTGATCTTCGCCAGTAAGCAGCATTTAACAAGGATCTACCCAAGCATCAGCGATAAAGGATACGCTTATTATTTTTTGAGTATCGGGCTGATGATCCTGATGCATGATACCTATTTTTACTGGACCCATCGCGCTATGCATTGGAAGCCTTTGTTTAAGCTGATGCATAAAACACACCATTTATCAACCAACCCAACACCCTTTGCCGCTTATGCTTTCCACCCGTTGGAGGCTATTGTAGAAATAGGTATAGTGCCACTTATCGCCTTTACCATTCCCTATCACGGCACAGCGCTCACCATATTTTCATTGTATTCGTTATTGCTAAACGTGACCGGGCATTTGGGGTATGAACTTTTTCCCAAAGGCTTTACTACGCACAGATTATTTAAATGGCATAATACCTCAACCCATCATAACATGCACCACCGCCTGGTGAAGTGTAACTATGGTTTATATTTCAATATCTGGGACAGACTGATGGGCACCAACCACCCCGATTACGAAAAGAGTTTCGATCAAATAGTAGAGAAAAGGAAAAAAGCGAAGAGTAAGGAAGGCATTGCTTTATTGCCCGACGAACTGGCTACGGAGTAACTTTTTCTTTCCTAATCCTAACGGTGTCCGGATTAACAATATCTATCCTTTTAATCAGCATATGATATTTTACACCCGGTTCGTCTGTTTTAACAATCGGCATATTGTCCTGCGGATAGGTTTTAACAACCGGCATACGACTGTAAACGGTTTCATCAGCAATAAGCTCACGGGTATTTAACAAAGTGCTGTTATTTTTTAAAAGCCCTTTTTGCGGAAGTACAGGGATTAATTTAGATAGGTTGCTATCGACCTTTAAAGGTTTCAGGTTAAAAAATTTATCGAAAGCGTTATTGTTGTTAGGCACCTTATTGAGGCTTTGTGCTTTGAGCTGGCCTGCACAGGCTATAATAGTGACAAGGAGTAAGGTTTTTTTCATGGCGATAATATTTTATACTAATATACCCATCGTTTAATAATATATAAATGTTAAATAATGTTATTTATTGTTAAATGCTTTTTAATTGAACCCAAATACCAAAGCCGTAAACTGATAGATTTTACTATTTTTGTTGAAAATTTAAAAACCGATGAGCGAACTCATTAAAAAACAAGTGAACGATGCAAAGGCTTTGATGGATAAAGCCATTGACCATGCAGATAGCGAATTAAATAAAATACGTGCAGGTAAGGCGAGCCCTTCATTACTTGACGATATCAGGGTTGATTACTATGGTACCCCAACACCATTAAGCCAGATAGGTAGTGTTAACACCCCTGATGCCCGTACCATTGTTGTTCAGCCATGGGAAAAATCATTGTTAAACCCTATCGAAAAGGCTATTAAAGAAGCCAACTTAGGTGTGAACCCACAAAACGACGGTATTATTATCCGTATCAATGTACCACCACTTACCGAAGAGCGTCGTCGTGACCTGGTTAAGAAAGCCAAAGGCGAAGCTGAAACCGGTAAAGTAGCTGTTCGTAACATCCGTAAAGATGCTAACGAAAAGATCAAGAAATTAAAATCAGAAGGTGTTTCTGAAGACGAAATAAAAACAGGCGAAGCTGAAGTTCAAAAACTTACCGATGCTTACATCGCTAAAGTTGATCAGCTTTCAGAAGCTAAAGAGAAAGATATCATGACGGTTTAATATTAACCTTATGTCAAATTAAAAGGGAATGAGCTACTTAGCCATTCCCTTTTTTTATGTTTGCTGTTGAAACATGAATGTATTAATCTCTTACTTAAAAAAACACCGCTGGATTGTAGTATTTGCACTTTTCCTGGCGGCAATGAATATAGGCTTTTCGCTATTGGATCCATGGATAACCGGTCGTATTGTTGACCGTGTTATTGAGCAACGCACTTCTCTTCACTATGACGAATATTTGAACAAAGTATTACTGCTTGTAGGGGCGGCTATTGGCGTTGCGATGGTATCGCGGATAGCAAAAAACTTTCAGGATTATTTTACCAATATTATTACCCAAAAGGTGGGCGCCGAAATGTATGCCGATGGTTTAAAGCACTCGCTTGAATTACCGTACCAGGTATTTGAAGACCAGCGTAGTGGCGAAACCCTGGGAATACTACAAAAGGTACGCCTGGATTGCGAAAAGTTTATCACCTCTTTTATCAGCATCCTGTTTGTTTCGCTTATCGGGATGGTATTTGTAATTGTATACTCGGTAAGCGTTAGCTATAAGGTTACCCTGGTGTATTTCGCGGCAATACCTATCATCACATTTGTGAGTATGGCCATGAGTCGGAGGATCAAAAAAATCCAGAAGACAATCGTGGCCGAAACAACCGCTCTTGCAGGTTCAACCACCGAATCGTTAAGAAATATTGAGTTGGTAAAAAGTTTGGGTTTAGCCAAACAGGAAATAGCCAGGTTAAACAATACCACTTACAAAATCCTTGATCTGGAACTGAAGAAAGTGAAATACGTACGCAGCATGAGCTTTGTACAAGGCACTACTGTAAACTTTGTGCGCAGTGTAATGGTGGTGGTTTTGTTAATGCTCATCTTTAGAGGAACTATTTCACCGGGCCAGTATTTCAGCTTTTTATTTTACTCATTCTTTTTGTTTAACCCTTTGCAAGAGTTGGGCAACGTGATCCTTTCCTGGCGTGAGGCCGAAGTTTCCCTTGGCAACTTCAACAGGATCTTGAGCATCCCAATTGATAAAAAACCGGAAAAGCCGGTGTTGCTTGAAAAGGTGAATACTTTAACTTTTAACGATGTTAGCTTTAAACACCTAACTGCAAACCGTAACGCGCTTAATCATATCAGTTTTGAAACTAATTCAGGTGAAACGATAGCATTTGTAGGCCCTTCGGGTTCAGGTAAAACAACGCTGGTGAAATTACTGGTAGGCTTGTATCAACCTTTGCAGGGGGATATTTTGTATAACGGCACATTAAGTAAAGAAATTGACCTTGACCAGCTTCGCGAAAAGATTGGTTTTGTAACCCAGGATACACAACTGTTTTCCGGCACTATCCGCGAGAACCTGCAGTTTGTGCGTCCCAATGCTACCGACGAGGAATGTATGGATGTGCTGCAGCGTGCGGCCTGCCAAACCCTGCTGGCCCGCGCCGATAAAGGTTTAAGTACTGTAATTGGCGAAGGCGGTGTAAAAGTTTCGGGCGGTGAAAAGCAGCGTCTTTCTATAGCACGAGCGTTATTGCGCCAGCCGGATATCCTGGTATTTGACGAGGCTACCTCATCTCTTGATTCCATCACCGAAGAGGAAATTACAGAAACCATTCGTAATGTATCCGAAAAAGAAAATCATATTACTATTCTGATAGCCCACCGTTTATCAACAATTATGCACGCCGATAGTATTTATGTACTGGAGAAAGGCCGCATTATTGAAGGCGGTAAACATGCCGATTTGATTGCTCAAAAAGGTTTGTACTACGCCATGTGGCGCCAGCAGATAGGAGAGAAGGATACAGCGGATGCGTTGGATTAATGATATACCGAGGTTTTAAAAATGTCATTGCGAGCGAAGCGTGGCAATCTCGTTGCCAATGCACATTCGATTTGCATAGCTACGAGATTGCTTCGTCGTTCCTCCTAGCAATGACATGAATTTATTAACCAATCTCCGGTGGTACAAGCGTTACCGTAGTAGTTGCTACTTTTGTATTTGCCATATACTCAAATAGGCTTACTGCATTTTGTATCGCGGCTTCGTGTTCAGTTTCAGGTAGCGCGTTGAGCACTTCCAAAAATTGTTTCCATTTTAAACCAAGCTGATCTCCATAAACCTGGTAATAGTGGTAATTCAGATTGTAAGGTAACAAATGCTCATTAGTTTTTAAGCGTTTAACGATCACATTTCCTCCAAGTGTTGCCCCCTCCAATACATACATTGCACCAAGGATTGCTGCATCGCTGCTGAGATCAATAAAATCAGGAGTATTTTTAGGAGAACTGCCTGTTGCTGAGTTGATCTCCTCCAAATCGCGGAGAAGAGAAGGTAGTTTTACCCTGTTTCCGATATCCAGTTTTTGACGGAATTCATCGCTGAGACTGTCAAATAAAAAATCTTCTACTGCAAGGTGCGTGGCGTAGTTTGCCGTTAGTATGGTTTGGTATTGTTCAAAGGTAAGCGAGCCATCCATGATCTGCCCGACAAACATTTTTTGTTCAAGCTGATCATGCAGATGCGCTGTAGCTTGTTTTATTTTTTCATGAAGCATAAGGTATGCGTTTTTACGCCGCTAAGATATTATCAATGCACTTATAAAGATCGTCAAGTGCAAAGGGTTTAGCCAGGTAAGATGTAGCGTTTAGATTTTCAGCCAGTTGAATAATGTTTTCATGGCCTGAAAATAATACAAAAGGTATAGTTCTGTGGTCATCGACCTCGTGGATCTCTTTGATGATTTCCCGGGCCTGCCGTTGTCCTATATAGTTATCAAGTAAAATCAAATCCGGCGCAAAACGTTCTATTTGCGCTACAACTTCGTAGCCGTCGCGTTTTACCTCAACTTCATATTTGTCGCACAAAGCAATTCCCATGATGTCGGCTATATCGGCATCATCCTCAATAACTAATATTTTTTTCAACGTTTTAATTGACATTCAGGTTTTTAGTGAACCAAAAATTGTACAGTGATTCAACGCAGTTCACCAGGTTTAAATAGCCGGCAGGCTTGGTTAAATAAGCATTGGCGCCAAATTCAAGCGATGCTTTGACATCTTTTGGATTATCGGATGTAGAAAAAAATACAACCGGAGTATATTTTAAAAACGGGATTTCACGGATGCGTTTCACCAAATCGAGGCCCGAAAGGCCCGGCAGGTTAAGGTCAAGTAGTATAAGTTTCGGTTTTACCCTTGCTTCGGTAAGCTGTTTTAACTGCTCAAGCGCATCTTTCCCATTGTCAATGATCTTAACGGTAAGTCCGTCTTTCACTTCTTGTACGGCATGCTGCATTATGAATGCAAAATCCTCGTCATCTTCAACATATAATATATCGGGCGAACTCACAACTAACTAATTTTAAAAGATATATAAAAAACCGTGCCAAATCCTAATTTGCTCTCAAACCAAATGCGCGCTTTGTGTTTTTCAACAATGCGCTTTACAATGGCAAGGCCAACGCCCGTGCCCTCAAATTCCAGAGCGTTATCCATGCGTTTAAATAGTTCAAACACACGGTTATAATAATTTACATCAATCCCAACGCCATTGTCAGATACCGAATAAACGATCTCGCTGTTCCTGACTATCCCCTCAACTTTAACTTTTGATGGTGTTGATTTTGAAGAGTATTTAACAGCATTGTTAATCAGGTTAGTAAAAACCTGGGTTATCATCACGCTGTCGCCTTGAATGGATGGTGTTTCGCCAATAATAAATTCAATATTTTCGGGATTAAGGGCCGATAGTACCTCCCTTTTTATCTCGCCCAATAACAAGCCCATGTCAATTGGCGCTGTCTCTATTTCGGCACGGCCCACGCGCGAGTAATGCAGGATCTCTTTAATGAGCATATGCATTTTATCCGTACCCTTAATGATCCTGTCGAGCATTTTTTTAGCCTGCTCATCCAGACTTTTGTTACTGGCCAACAGCAACTCCGAGTAGTTTTTTATGGACGAAAGCGGGGTGCGTAGATCATGCGATATGGTATAGCTAAAAGTATCCAGTTCGTCATAGGCCAATTGCAGGCGCTCGTTCAGGATCCTGATTTCGTTGGCTTTGCGATTGATGGCATAAATAACATCTTCCCGTACTTTTAAAACGGCGGTGATCTCGTCGTGTTTCCACTTTTCGGATGTGTTTTTAACAATTTGTGTCCAGCTATCGAATGATTTTCGGGGCGATAGCTGTAACAGGCCATCGGCGGTTTCCTCAACAGGTTTTTCGGGATTGCCCGCCCATGTGATAGATTTTACCTGTTCTGGTTTAAACCAGATGATCATTTCGCCAAGCTCACGCGACAGGCTGCAGGATAAAATGCCGCTGGCAACATCGCTGTAATCTTTTGCTGCCGGAAATATTTCAGGGAAACGGTAAGTGTTGTAAATAGTATCCACCATATTTACCTTAAGCCATTCAACTATATCGGCAATTTGCCCTTCTGTAGGTGTTTGTCCAATGGTGTTTATTTCGCCGTCGTATATAAGTGCTGCCCCTGTGGCGGTAGTAACATCTTTGATCGTGACTTTATTGCGGGTTAACGCGAAAGTAAAATCAGTATCCTTTTTAATATAATCGGCAATGGTGTTGGCGGCCTCGCCAAGTTCATGAAGTTTTGCCGAGTCCTCCTCGTCCTGCCGGTACTCCAATGCCGACGAGAGGATCTGACCTATCAGTTTAGAGGCATCGCGCGATTTATAGTCGATAAACCTTGGCGAATAATTATGGCAGGCAATAAGCCCCCAAAGTTCGCCATGGGCGATAAGCGAGATACTAAAGCTCGACTCAACGCCCATATTTTTTAAATACTGGATATGTATAGGCGATACAGCCCTTAGTACCGAATGGGTGAGGTCAAGCGGTGCTGCCCCTTCCTCATAAGTAATAATAGCCGAGCTTTCTGAATTTACATCGGCTATGATACGGGTAAGATTGATCTTATAAAGCTCGCGGGCCTGTTTGGGGATATCCGATGCCGGGTAATGTAAACCTAAAAACGGTTCCAGGTCATCGTTCTTTACTTCTGCAGTTACCTCGCCGTGGCCATCCTCATTAAATTTATAGATCATCACCCTGTCGTAATTGATGATCTTTTTTATTTCGAAGGCCGCGTTTTGCAGCAGTATGGATAAGTTTTTACCGCTCAGAATCTCGGCTACCGAACGACCAATGGTTTTCTGAATATCATAACCAAGATCTGATTTGGTGGGCTCAAACTCCAGCACCAGGTCATTTGCCGAGTGACTGATGATGAGGTTGTAATTACTACCCTTTACATCAATAGCCAATGGGTTGATGGTGTCAGAACTTTTTGAGCCTTTTGCCAGGTTTAACAACTGCTGTAATGATGCGGTATCGCTCGCTATAGCTAATTGCTCTTCAAGCTCAGTAATATTTTTACCTAATAACCCAGTGGCATTGACACCGGTATAGCTTTCAATATTTTGGCTGATGTAGGAAATGTTATACGACTTGCTGTTCACAGCGATCAAAAAACCGTGCGATTGAATTTTTCCGGGGATGTGGATGGGTTCTCTGTCGCAATTGGTCAGGTCTACCTGGTAACTCATAGTGTGTTTTATAGGATGAATGACCGCGTAAAATACAAAAAATACACTTCTATGAAATATATTTTTTAAATAGGCAAGTTGTAAAGTAAAGGATTATTTGAAGAATAAATAAATCGTGTCATTGCGAGGAGCAGGGGTGGTAAAAGCACTGGGGCGACGTGGCAATCTCGTAGCTATACAGGGCGGATATGCATTGGCTACGAGATTGCCACGCTTCGCTCGCAATGACATATTAATTAAGTATTCGGACTTATCGCGAAAATTTAACCCCTAAATATTCTTATTCTCAATCATCCTAAAAAACTCGTCGCGATAAGTATCGCCTACGGGGATGATCTTGTCGCCTATCTGGATGCGGCTTCTTTCAATACTGTCTATTTTATTGAGTGCAACGATGTATGATTTATGTACTCGCACAAAATGCTTTTCGGGCAACGCATCTTCCATCTTTTTCATGCCCTGCAGGGTAATGATCCGCTCGGCCGATGTGAAAATGCTGATATAGTCTTTCAAGCCTTCAATAAACATAATATCGTGCAGGTAAACCTTCTGAATTTTATGCTCGGTTTTTACAAAGATAAAATCGGTGGAGAAATCATCCTGCTGCACAGGTTCGGCCTGTACAACCACCTGTTGTGGTTTGGCCTGCACCGGTTGGATAATACTTTGAGCTTTTTGTACCGATTTAAAAAAACGATCAAACGCGATAGGCTTCAGCAGGTAATCAACCACATCAAGCTCATAGCCTTCAAGCGCATATTGCGGATAAGCCGTGGTTAAAATAACCTTGGCTTTGCCATTCGCAATTTTCAAAAACTGGATGCCGGTAAGCTCGGGCATCTGCACATCTAAAAATACCAGGTCAGCTTCGGCGGCTTGCACCATGGTAAGCGCTTCGATAGGGTTGGTTGTGGCTTTAACCAATTGCAAAAAAGGCATTTTGGATATATAATCTTCCAAAATATGCAGCGCCAAAGGCTCATCGTCAACTACCAAACATCTGATCATAGCGTAAAAATAATGTAATAATGGTTATTCTAAATTTTTTAGTGAGCTGTTTTTGTTATAATGGCGTCAATTCAACAGATTTATACCAGATTTCGGCCCCTTCAGATTGTAAAAGGATGCGGCCATGTGACAAAGAGGCTACTCCCCAGTTTACCAGATGCCCGTTAACATAGTGCTCAATCTGGTTGCCGTTGCAAATAATCTCGATGGTGTTCCATTCACCCCTCGGGTTCTCAAAATTGGCGGTCCGGTAAACGCGTTGCTGGTCCCACTCAATGGCCGACTTATTTGGCGTAACAACGCTGGTGTGTTGTACGCACCAGATATCGCCGCAATCGCCCTCCTGTATCTGGCATTCTATTGATCGTGGCCATACCACATCTTTATCCTCTTCGCCAAAATGGTATAAAATACCCGCGTCACGGGCTCCCTTTTCGCGTGGGTGGTATTGTTTGGTCCCCCATTTAAATACCACTTTCAGGTAATAATTATCGTACGATTTTTGGGTGGCCAGGTAACCGAAGTATTTACCCATAACATGCACCATGCCGTTTTCAATAGCAAAGTTATTGTGCACGTCGTTATCCTTGCCCAAAGTATCCAGATAGGTATACCAGCCTTTTTTATCCTTACCGTTCAACAACTTTTGAACACCAAGCTCCCTGATCCAGATATTGCGGAACGATACCGGAAACTCATGCTCCTGCAATAGCAGCGGTAAGGCGAAGGGATGTTTTTGATATTTTGGCTGACCCACATGCGCCACCGTACCTTTTATAGCTACGTGGTTTTGAACCAATACGCCATTATGCAGCACTGTAATATAGGCAGGCGTTTTAACCGAGCTGTCGATATTAAAGCGCGGGGCGGTATAAATGATATCATACTTTTGCCACTCGCCAGGCTTAAGCGAAGCGTTTACCTGCGGCACGTATTGTTTATATATAGAGCCGGCTTGCCCATTTGAATAAGTGCGGTTTTTATAGCTGTCCAGGATTTGCAATTCGTAATGGCTTTGCATGATCACACCGCTGTTGCCGCGTTCCTGGCCTTCGCCTTTAACAACGGCGGGTGTGCGCCATTCGATATGCAGTTGGCAATCGGCAAAGTTTTGTTTGGTGATGATGGAACCGCTGCCCGGTTTTACGGTCACAATGCCATCCTTTACTATCCAACCCGGCTTATTGCCTTTCTGATCGGTCCACTTATCCAGGTTTTTGCCATCAAACAAAATGATGGCATCAGATGGGGCCTTGTTGCCACCACCCGGTAAAACTACTTCGGGTTCCGGGTCCCAAACTTCGGTTGCCTTTGGGTCGGTTTGTGCGATAGCTGGAATGGCCGATATCGCTAAAAGCAGAGCTGTAAACAAATTTTTCAGATAGGTCATGGTTATAATGGGTTATAACTATAAATCTATTGATAATTCGCAAGTGTAGGTATATTCTTCATCTCTGATTTTTAAGGAATACCTGTCAGGATAAAGCAAATCGAGCCGTCGTTGTACATTTATTAAACCAATCCCGCCCACCGCGTCGCGGTTATTGTTGTGTTTTTTGTTTTGAATGTAGAAATGAAGTTTGCCATCGGCCACGTTGATAAGCAGTTTAATTGGCGAGTTAATATCATTGGCAACGCCGTGTTTAAAAGCATTTTCAATAAAGGCGATGAGCAACAGTGGCTCTATTTTCTGATCGGTAATGTTGCCATCAACCTTAAAATCAATAAAGGCCTTGCTGCCAAAGCGGATCTTTTGCAGGTCGATATAGTTTTGCAGGTACTGAAGCTCTTTACTCAAATCAACCTTGTTGTCGTTACACTCATAGAGCATATAACGCATAATTTCCGAAAGCTTTAAAATGGCCTCCGGGGTGGTTTCTGAACGCTGATAGGCCAGTGAGTAAATGCTATTTAAAGAGTTGAACAGAAAATGCGGGTTGATCTGAGATTTCAGAAAAGCCAGTTCGGCAATCAATCGCTGGTTTTCCAGGTCGCGCTGGATCCGTTCATTCAGGAACCAGTCGGTACTGAATTTTAATGCTGTGCTCAAAAACACAAATATCAGGCTAGTAAATATGCTGCTGTAAAAGTAAGTAGCAAAACCGGTAACATGGCCTTTTTGATGTACTAATACAATATCCTTAAATAAAAGCCCTACTCCGTACTTGCCCACACCATAAATTACAATGCTTGCAAGTACAACCGCCGCATATTTCCAGTATTGCTTTTTATTGAGAAAATTAGGTATATAGATAAGGTAATTAAGATAAAACAGACTGATATTGATAGTGGGATACAGTAAAAATATCACCAGTAGTTCCTTGCTGCTAAGCTGCGCATCGTTCAATCGAGCCAGGAAAACAAAAAAGGAAATAATGGCCGTCCAGAAAAACAGGTGCCAAAAAATTATCCAGGCAGTTTTAATGCCGGTTCTGGGTTTTGGTAATGGTAATGAAGCCTCCATTCGCTGTTTTTAAATCCTCTTTTTGTTTATGGGTATGGCATCTAATTTAATATTTTGATAATGATATCGGCCGGTTATTTATATGTAGCCGCCCTTTTTTTCGATGAACTGGCTTTTATTATCGATGAACCGGTTAAAAGGTACAGAAAACCGTTCATCTATAAACAAAGTGAGTTGGTCTAAATGATTTTAGCAGGTTATTTTTTTGATATTCCTTTGTTGTATAAAATCACCACTCACAATGAAAACGCTTATCAAAAATTCAAATCCTTTTATCATGTTATTGATTCCGGTAATGTTTGCCCTTATTTTGGGTGTAACTTACCAGTTCGAGCAAAAAAAGGAAACAGCAATAATTGGCCGCACAGCAGTACATGCTACCTCATTGTTTCATAAAGGTTTTGTAATGGTTAAAACCGTTTGCTCAGTAGCAAAAAATAATAATATATGGTAATTAGCACCGAAGGGCTTTCCTTCACCTTTGGTAAGCAGCAGGTAGTTAAGTCGCTGGCGCTGCAAGTTCCGGAAGGAAGTATATATGGTTTTCTCGGTCCCAACGGTGCCGGGAAAACCACTGCCATCAAATTGCTGCTCAACCTGCTTAAACCCGATGCAGGTAACATCAACATCTTTGAGCTGGATATCAAAACAAACCGCATCAATATACTTTCAAAAATAGGTTCGCTTATTGAGCAGCCTGCGTTATATCAGCATTTAACCGGGAGGGAAAATTTATTGAACAGGGCCTTATTATTACAGGTGCCTGCTCAACGTGTTGAAGATATGCTTGACCTGGTGCAGCTAACCCATGCCGCCAATAAAAAAGCCGGGCAATATTCATTAGGGATGAAACAGCGACTCGGCATTGCCCTGGCCCTGCTGGCCGATCCTAAATTGTTAATTTTAGATGAGCCCACCAACGGCCTCGACCCGAACGGGATTATCGAAATCCGAGAGTTGCTGAAAAAATTAGTTGCACAACATGGCAAAACCGTTTTTATATCAAGCCACCTGCTGGCCGAAATTGAGCGGATGGCAACCCACGTAGGCATCATCAACAATGGCGCGATGCTTTTTCAGGGTAGCATAGCCGATTTACAAGCCATCAGCAAACCGCTTGTACGTATCGAAGCGGAAAATACGGTTGATGCCGCCAACCTGCTAACCCGCAACCATATTAATGTTACCGAAGTAACAGACGATCATTTAACGATACCCTACATCTCCAAACAACAAATGGGCGATATCAATACCCTGCTTAACAAAGGCGGACAAACCGTTTACAGCATTGGTAAGCAACAAAAAGACCTCGAAAAATTATTTTTAGATATTACCCAAAGCGCCTAAACCATGAAAGGATTTATACTATCGTTCCGTTCGGAGTTTTACAAAAGCCGTAAAACGCTTGGCTTCTGGGCTTCTGTAATTTTGCCTTTGCTGATAGGCGTTTTGCTGTTTATTGGCTTTTACACTAAAAGCGAAAAATTGACATCAATGCCGCCAATGATGCTTTGGCTGCAGTTTGCAGGTGCTATCCTGGGCATTATGGGCTCGTTGGTGTTGCCGATGTATATCATCTTTATTGCATACTCCGTAAACAGTATTGAGCACAGGGCCGATACCTGGAAAACTTTGTTTAACCTGCCAATCCCGCGCTGGTCGGTGTATGCGGCTAAGTTTTTTTACGCTGTTTTCCTTGTGTTTATGTGCCTTGCTTTGTTTGTATTGTTTACCATAGGTTTTGGTAACTTGCTCAGTATAGTAAAGCCCGAATTACGGTTCGACGATTTTCACATGGAAAAAGAACTGGCGCAGATCTATTTCAAACTATTTCTGTCGTCATTAGGTATTCTTTCTATCCAGTTTTTACTCAGCCTGTTCTGGGCCGATTTTTTAAAACCGATGGGGATCGGTTTTGTATGTACCATAGCCGGCGTTGTAGCGGCTACAAAAGGCTGGGAATATAGTTACCTGTTTCCGTATGCGCATCCTATGGCTGCTATCAGCAGCATGTTAAAAAATAATCACGGCGATCCATCTCACTCATTACAGATTGATGTTTTTACCAAAGATGTGTTTGTAAGCATGGCTTTAGCCCTGGTGGTATTTATTACCGGATATTTTATTGTTCAGCGTAAGAGTGTGAAGTAGTCTTATTAGTGATTAGAGGTTGGAGGTTAGAGATTAGGTAGCTGCATTTTTATATGCTCATTATAAACATGTACAAAATGGTTAAACTAATCTCTAATCTCTAACCTCTAACCTCCAATCTCTCTCAATCTATCTAACCGGCTTAGGAAACACCGGTAAACTCTCATGCCCTTCCGCATCAACCGACTGTACCGCGAAAAAATAATTATCCTTTGAATAATTGAGTGTGGCAGTAGTATCTGTTACATAAAACTTCTTTTCCCAATATGGGCTGATGGTTTCACGCATCAACACGTAATAACCGGCCGGCTTTTTTCCGGTAGCCGGAGCGTCCCATTTCAGTTTAGTTTTGTTGGTGAGATCGCTGGTGATAACGCCCACGTTTTGAGGTTCGGCAGGGGCCGAAGCAAGATTGGCCAATACCGACAGGTTCATACGGGCCACCTTTTGTACATAATTAAAATCTACAAAGTCGGGCAGATCGCCATATTCAACACCCTTTTCGGTACGGATATTCTGGTGCTGGCGGTTAAAGTTCTCGTTCATTTCGGTAAACCTCACAGCTGTAAAGCCCTGCTCTAAAAACGGCAGATGATCGCCACCGCGCAGGTAACGGTCGCGGCGGTAAATAAGCTTTACATCCAGCTGATCAACATAGCGTTCCCCAATTTCTTTGGTATACCTTGCCAACTCCCTCGATGGGCTGTCATTTTCTCCACCTAATGATTTTAGTGCTGCCACCTGTTTGTCTGTAGCGGCGGTAGGCACGCCATCGCTGAAAACCCGTACGCTGCGGTTATCTTTAAGATCTGTTTCCATGCCATAGGTATTACCTACAATATCATTATTCAGCATGGCATCCACATTCCAGTTTTCGGCTTTGGCCCGTTTGGCAACATTGGCCGATCCGTAAAGGCCTTGCTCTTCGCCAACCACAGTCATGAAAATAATAGTAGCCGGGAACGACCGTTTGGCCATCACCCTGGCCAGCTCCATAGAAAGCGCCGTGCCCGAGGCATCGTCATTGGCTCCCGGCTCAGCACCATTGGCATCCATCACATCATTAATGCGCGAATCATAGTGGCCGGACACAAGATAAACCCTGGTATCATTAGCATCGGTACCTTTTAATATAGCCAGTACGTTTTTGAGTTTGATGGGCTTGTCAATCCGTGTGCCCTTAGGCTGGGTAAACGTATCAAACTGAACGGTCATCCTCCCGTTGGATTCCGCAGCATATTTCTCTATTTCGGCTTTAATCCAGTTACGAGCCGCACCGCTGCCGGTGGTTTTACTGGTAGTATCGCTCAGTGTATGCCTGCTTTTAAAGCTAACCAGTTTTCGAATAGTACCTTCAATGTTTTTGGCTGATACTTCATCAACCATTTGCTTAATTCCCGCATCCTGTTTTACAATGGTTTGCGCGGTGGCCGGGAGGGATAGGATTAGGAGGAGGAATGGGAGGATGTGTTTCATAAAATGATGTCTGAACCCGAATTTATGGAATTAATGAATTTGCAGAATGAAAAGCATTGTAATAATCCCGTGATGGTGTTTTTTAATTACGTCGCACGTTCAAGAGGTCACGCAATAGCCGTTAACTCAAGGAAGCAAAAGCGCGGGATTGTGCGATTCCCCTCTTGAGAGGGGCGGAGGGGTGTGTTTCTGCTTTGATAAACTTATAGCAGAAACACACCCCTGCTACCACTCTTTCCTACGCGCCCCCTCTCAAGAGAGCAGGGCTGTTGCATTCTAATATTGAGTTCTTAAAAACTCGCACGATTAAGCGTCTACTCGCTTGATCGTTAGCCTTAATTGAGCGTCCACGCTCCCGTAATACGTTATAGACGTAAGCGTGGACGCTTACTTTGGTTATAATTCAAGCGAAAGACGCTTGAACTTGCGTTATATGTTTTAGAATGCAACAGCCCTGCTCTCGAGAGGGGATTTTGAAAATATTCTTTTTATTCCCCTTCCTCCTCTGCAACAATTCCTAAAATCTCATCGGCCTGTTTAAAATTGCTTTTTACAAAATGGCACCAGTCACATTCTTTTTTGCCGCATCCGGTGCTGAAGTTGTGTGCCATGATCTGCTCGTACGTATCCTTGATCTGCCCGGTTACTATTTCCACATCTTCGGGTGTAATGACAAATTTTTCGCGGTAATATTCACCATCGTTTATCGGCTCAACAAAATCAAAAATAGTGCTGATCACCTGCCAGTCGGTGGTGCGGTCATGATCTATCAGTATTTTATAGAAAACCGCTTGCCTCCAGTAATCGCCTCCGTTTGGTGCATCATTGGTTGGGCGCAATAGTTTATCTTTTGCATTTTTGGGTTTACCTGTTTTGTAGTCAACAACGGTGGCTTGTTTGCCATCAAATTCAATTTTATCCAGGTTACCTTTAATTGGCACACCAACCACTTCAATATTTTTTATAGAACGCTCGGTTACTGCTATCTTATTCCAGTTTGGTACGTTTTGTTCATAATATGGCGGCAATATCTTTTCGCCGTAGGCCGAGCGCAGCTTGAACTCATCTTTAGTAAATGAATCGCGGTTGCGGGCCATATACCACCTGAACTCGCGCATGAAATTTTCGGTACTCAAAAACTCGTTATCATTATCCTTTAACTGCCTGTATGTTTTATTAAGCGCCCAGTGCACCGCCTGCCCAAAAGTAGCCGACGGACTTTTACCTGCCGGTACACGGATAAGGCATTGAAAATAAAACCTTAACGGACAATCCAGGTAATTGCTCAGGTGGGTTACCGATAGCGTATAATTTTGCAACAGCTGGTTAATGTAGTTTGTGTCCAGCAATTCAACTTTAGGCTTATCGGTTTCACTGAATTGCGTTGCCTGAAAATCAATCATCGCATCGGCATCCACTTTAGGATATTGTATCTGCATGCTGGTGCTGGCCAGTATTTCGCCCACAAATTGGCTCGCCTCCTGGTCTTTATCTTTTTTATCCTTAGCCGCATATGATATCACAAGGTGCTGCTTGGCGCGGGTTACCGCCACATAAAATAAGCGGCGGGCTTCCTCTTTCTGTGCGATATCGTCCGATGCCGATTGTGTAAGCGTGTCCGGGTAACTGAAACCGCTGTTTCGGCCTTTGCTGTCCCAGGTACGTTTATCGCAGCCAATAAAAAACACATACTCAAATTCAAGTCCTTTGGAGCCGTGGGCGGTAAGGAAGTTAACGCCGTTTTCAGAAAAGATGCTTTGGTTAAGCTCCATCCGTATCTGGTGCTTCTTCATCATCTCAATGGTTGAGATTAAATCATTGAGGCTGATATCGGGTTTTTTGCGGCTTTCATCTTTCAGGAAATCAAAAAAGCTGGTAAGCATTTGCATATAGCTTCCTTTATCCTGCTGCTGCATAATGTATTTCAGGATGCCCATTTTAGAGATAACGCTCTGAAAAAGCTGTTGTAGCGTAACGCTAACGGCTTCTTTCAACAGGTAATCCACATTGTTTATGAGATACCGCATCTCCAGCTGTTGATCTGGTTTAAACAGATCGGGCTGTGCGAGCGGCTTCATCTCACTTACATAGCGGCGAATAGATGTTTTAGGCTGATTATAAGCCAGCGTACCAAAGTTTTCTTTAAATACTGCTACACTTGCCTTGGCAATTTCGATAGGAGGGATGTTAAAGAAATCATAGTGCATGATCTCAAACAGCAGTTCATCACCGCTGTATGGCGAGTCGAGTTCCATGGCCAGGTAACGCAATATATTGATGATCTTTTCGCCGAAGGGTTGGGTAAGTACGTCTATCTTGCGCTTGGTGTTTACCTGAATTTTCTGCACATCCAGGAACTTGATCATTTCCTCAACCTGGTTGTGGTTGCGATAGATGACAGCTATTTCGCCCGGAGGTACATTTTGTTCCACCAGCTTTTTGATCTGCAGGGATACATCAACCAGTTCTTTATCCGGATTTTCATATTCGCGGATCAGGGGATCGACCAACAGATCGCTAAATCGAGGATGTGACGATTTTAATGCCTTATCTAATTTAAGCTGATTGGTTAATCGCTCAAAGTTATTATCGATAAGGGCTTTTGAAATATCCAGGATTTGCTGGTTGGAGCGGTAGTTGTGTTTCAAAACCACAGTATGCAGGGTGTCTACATAATCGTTAGCGAAATCAAGGATATTTTTCATGTTGGCACCCTGAAACTTAAAGATCGACTGATCGTCATCGCCCACCACAAAAACGTTTGGCGTATCCCAATAATTGAGCAGGAAGCGTAGCAATTCGTTTTGTGATCCGCTGGTATCCTGAAATTCATCTACCAAAATATATTGGTAACGTTCCTGGTAACGGCGCAAAATTTCTTCATTATCGCGGAAAGCACGGAGCACCCAAATGATCATATCGTCATAATCATATCGGCCGCGGGTTTTCATTTTTTCGGTGTAATTCTGATACTCGCCTACAGCTGCCAACAGCTTTTTCATTACCTCGTGCGCTGCATCGATATCTTTTTGTTTAGGATCTCCGACCTTGATACCTGCTTTAGCGTTGGCACGTTTATAAATAAACTCCTCACGGTTAGGTATATCTTCCAAGTACTCGCCTACCGCCCGCTCAATCATAGCAGCGTCCCAGTTCTCCCGTTTCATGGTACTGAACAGGCTTTTGAGGCGGGGCACGTCGTAATAAATATCGCCGGTGAAGCGCTTCAACAGGTGATCGTTCGGGAACTCATCAACCAGCTCGCGAAAAAGCATGGCCGATTCCAGATCCGACAACGACTCCAGATTCAGCTTGCCAAAATACTCCAGGTTTTCCTGGATGATCTCGTTACAAAAAGCATGAAAAGTATATATATTAATACGGTAAGCATCGGGGCCTATAAATTCAAACAGACGTTTGCGCATAGCCACCGCGCCGGCATCGGTATAAGTTAGGCACAATATCTCGCTGGGCGAGGCATCAGTATCGGTCAGGATTTTGCCTATGCGGGCCGCCAGGATCTGGGTTTTACCGGTACCGGGGCCTGCCACCACAAGCACAGGGCCATCCATTTTATTTACTGCCGCTAACTGCTCGGGGTTTAGCCCGGCCAGCGCCTCTTGAAACTTGTTATTATATTTATTGAATGTAGATTGCATAATATTTAGTAAAGATAAAAAAGGTTGTCGCGCATTTGTGGGCACAATAATAAATCTGATATTTAATCTTATTGTTTGGCCAATCGATTGCGGAATAGCCTTTACATCAACATCAATAGAAAATATCCAGTTTTCAGTAGGCCGGCTTTTTATTTAGACAATTGTAGGGCGCTTGGCAGTTGAAAAGTTTCAAGGACTGGTTTAATAGGGAGCTGGTTATAACAGGTTTGGAATATCAAGTATTCAATCGCAAACTTGCCGTATTCAATAATATATAGAAGGAGCTTTTGATAACACTAATGTTATTGGGGCGTTAAAACCTTATGCCTTTATTGAAGTGTTTTATTTTCTTGATAAAACACCTCAATAATATAGAAGCTTAAATCTGTTTTGGGAAAAGATTAATTTCAAGTCTCAATATCATCTTCAGAATCCTCTAAAGCAATCCAACCCTGTGCTTCTACTAAAACAGGTATTAAATTGCTACTAAATTGTTCGGAAGGTAAATCCCAATAAAAGAAATAAGTTGAATTTCCTGATTGATTTTCCCTCACACTCGGCGTTCCAGATTTGGTATAGACGACTATGATATCATTTTTCTTAACATTTATATCTGGAAACCAAAAAACCTGGGATGGTTTTCCAGAAAAACCATCTTTTTTGACTTTTTCCACTATAAATAGGATGAAATATCCTAATTCACTGTCAGAATCCGGTTTAAAAATGATTCTTTCTTTTAATTTGTTTCCTCTATCCTTGATTTTTAACGGATTCATATTATTTTCGAAATTTTGAGGCAAATCCACCAATTAATAAAACAATTCCAGATAAAACATCAATAACACCATATATTGAGCTCAATACCCAGATTGATGGTCCAACGCCAATTAAAATAGCGCCAAGTGTTATCGTTACAGAATACAGAATTTCCTTGGCCGTATTGGTATTTAGTTTTTCGGTTAAGATCGCTCTGTCTTTGTCGCACGCATAAAATTGATCTCTAAATTTTTCAAGCTTTTCTATCTCTTCATTCAACCGATCAATATCGTTCAACATCAATTTAAGCGTCCCTGGTGAAGTAAGCTCTTCCTCTGATAGATTTCTTTTTAAAGCCTGGTAAGCGCTAACCTTTTTTAAAGTAGGAGTTTTAGCAGGTTCGGCGTTTGATGGCTCTTCGTCATTTTCAACGGACATATATGTTTAATTAATGTAAATATCGATGGGGATTTTCAATATGACATGAGATAATAGAAACAATGATAACTAAAAGTTAGGTTTTCTACAATCCAGTCCCCGTAGGGAAAAACGTATTTACACTTACAGGCAGCTTACCCGTAGGCTTTAAACGACCGCTTAGCACTTTGGCCGCCGATTGCTGCAACTCTGGCGACATCTGATAACAAACTATTAAGTTGCCTGCTTTTTCGAGGCCAGGTAAACCTGCTATGGTATAAGCGTTGGCAAATACGCTGAATGCTGTATTTTTTCTCGAAGCCAGATCGGCAATCATCAGTTTTACCTCGCTGCTGTAATCAAGTTTGCTTTGCGGGCGCAGGCGGGTATCATGTATGCCCACAATAATCTGCTGGTATTGTTTAAGCCAGTTAAGGATATTGGTAACTTCAAGTGCGGGCGCATCTTTATTAACTATAAATATGCGGCTGTTCGGAAAGCTTTTTACAACCTCCATCTGGAAAAGCGTTGGCGAACTTACACCTATACTTACTATAGCCGTTTTTAAAAACGGATTAAATGCCGGATTGCTGTTTTTTAAACGGGTTACCGAGGCATCGCTTAATTGCTGCACCAATGCTTTAGCGGCGTCGCTGTTAATATCCTGGCTTAAATTGGCGAGTGCGGTTGGCTTGTATTGATTAAGCCCTGCCCAGTACTTAGCAACCAGGATCTTTTTGATGCGGCCTTCAAATTCGGCAGCGCTAACACTACCATGCCTTACAGCCTTACGGATCAGGCCAATGGCCCGGTCAGAATTTTCAGACAATTCGATAATATCATTACCCGCAATAAAAGCCCTTACATCAGCTTCGCCATTTGGGAAATATTTGGTAACGCCTTTCATTTCCATCGCGTCGGATATCACCAGGCCTTTAAACTTCAGCGAATCTTTCAGGATACCGGTGATAATAGGGCGCGAAAGGGTAGAAGGGAGTTTGGGCGTGTTATCTAACGAAGGTATATTCATGTGCGCTATCATTACGCCGCTGATACCTGCATTGATAGCTTCCCGAAACGGGTACATCTCCAATGAATCTAACCTCGCACGGCTGTAAGGTAGCAGCGGCAAATCAAAATGCGAATCCACATTGGTATCGCCGTGACCCGGAAAATGCTTGGCCGACGTAAGCAAGCCTGCATCCTGCATCCCTTTAAAATAAGCGATCCCCTTTTTTGCTACATTATACATGTTATCCCCAAACGAACGGTAATTGATAACCGGATTGTTAGGATTGTTGTTCACATCCATGTCTGGTCCGAGGTTCATCTGCATGCCCAGCCGCTTAAAATCATAAGCTACCTGCTGACCCATTTTGTAAATCAGGTTGTTATCCTGTATAGCGCCAAGCGTCATTTGGTATGGGTATGATATGGTAGAATCCAGGCGCATGCCCAGTCCCCATTCGCCATCCATGGTTACAATTAAAGGTATTTTGGCCAGTTTCTGATATTTATTAATAAGGTTAGCCTGGCGCACAGGTCCGCCTTGGAAGAAAACCACACCACCTAACTGCTGCTCTTTAATTACCTGCCCAACCGAGTCTTCATAAACTTTCCCCTTATTGGTATGCGCCCTTACAAACAGTAATTGTGCTATCCGTTGCTTGCGGCTCATTTTATTATATACCGAATCAACCCAACGGTTTTGCTTACCCAGTAATTGGATATAACTCTCCTTTTGAGCGAAAGCATCGGCAGTAAAAAATGTGAAGATGATAATTAAGGAGTAGAAAAAACGGTTTTTAGAAGCTTGCATAGGTCAAATGTAGCGTTATTCTGAATTTTTGATGAAAATGATGTTACAACTATTACAAAAAACAAACCACAAATAAACCTTTACGTTTTTCAGTAATCTATCAATTTATTAACATACATACAGGGAGAAGTTAATGGCGGCCCATGCACAAATCGGCCTAAGGCTTTTCCCGTCACTTATTTAAAACAGAGAAAAACGATGAAAAAATTACTTTTTTTGGCGATGTGCCTTTTTACCGTTGGTACAGTTAGCGCGCAGGGATATTATTATGGCCCGCGTCACCGCCGTCCGCCACGCAGGGTTGTTGAAAGGCAGCAGCCACAGCGCCGTTATGATGATTTTTATACGCCGAAGGTAGGTGTTGCGGTAGGTTTAAATGTTGCAAACACGGTTGATGCTTACAACAGCAATTACAGTTCAAGCTCACTTGCCGGCTGGCACGCAGGTTTAACGTTTGACGTGCCTATTATCTATCCGTTGTCGTTTGCGCCCGAAGTATTGTTTTCGCAAAAAGGTTATGAGGTAAATGACAGGGACGGGAAATTTACGCAACGCACCAATTATATCGATGTGCCCTTGCTGGCTAAGTTTAGGGTAGTAAGGGGCTTTAACCTGTTGGTTGGTCCGCAGCTTACCTTTTTAACATCAACAAAAAATACTTACGAAAGCGCTGTTGGTACCAGCATCGATCATATCGACAATGATGCCGAACATAGTTACGTGGCCGGTGTAGTGGGAGTGAGCTTTGATATTAACCGTAATGTGGAGATCCGCGGCCGTTACAATATCGACCTTGGCGAAAATCGTCCTTATGCCGATCAAAATCTGCCTAACTACCGTAACCAGGTATGGCAAATTGGTTTGGGCTTTAAATTTCAATAAGCAATTAGGTATTTAAATCAGGAGTAAATCTCCCAATAATTGATTTATGCAAAGGTTCAAAGGAAATAAACCCGTTGATTTGAACCTTTGCATGAATTTTTAATTTTACGGCATTGCGAGCCAGCATGCTCATATGGGCGTTCCCGTCAGCTGACGGGCGGGCTATTCGCTCATACTGCACAGGCATTATGCTCGGGCCGGTATCCGCTACTATCCCTAACGCTGAAAACTGTTAAATATAATTTATCACCATTCTCTCGGTGGGTGTGCCGACAATATCCTTATTTCTTTAGGATAATAATTATTAATGCGGTTAGGCAAAAGTTTGGCCCAGCCAAGCGGGTGTCCTTCGTAAGTCATCAATGTCCAGCCCTTATCAGTTGTAGTTAAATCTATATTATCCCGGCGCAGGTATTGAATGGCCTGGTCCTTATTAAGGGGCGTTTCCAAAACAGCATCTTTATTCACTATCAGGCTTAACGCCAGTTCATGATCCGGGATCAGATCTTTCCCGGCCAGCTTACCAATAATAACCCCCGACTTTTTAATATAAAGGTGTCGCTGTAATATATTCAGGCTTTCTTTGTGGGCACGGTTAATAGCCATCCAGTCGTCGTTTACTTTAAAATAGTAAAAATCGTCCGGTTCATTAATATATGAGCGTACCTGGTCAAGCTCTTTGCCCGGTAACTTTTGCTGGGTATTGTTTTTAAAAGATGCCAGATCGCCGCTGTGCTCTTTTTTACGCAAACAGGAAGCAAATAAACCCTCGCCTTTTACTTTGCCCGGATAAAAACGATAGCCCCAGGCTTTTTTTTGCGGCGATTGGGTTTCAACAATTCCCCAGTCATTATTAACAGGTATCCGAACGCTTTCCAGTTCAAACTCGGCACAAAGCCAATCCAGAATATCCTCGTTTTCCTGGTGCGAGTAAGAACATGTACTGTATATAAGATAGCCGTCCTCTTTCAATGCCGGATAAATGTCGGCCAGTATGCGTTCCTGTCGCTGGTGGCAAAGGTTCACATTCCCTTCCGACCATTCGTTCATCGCGTCGGGATCTTTGCGGAACATCCCCGAGCCAGAACATGGCGCGTCAACCAGTATAATATCAAAAAAGCTTTTCAGCCTCCCGAAATCTTTCGGGTCATTATTGGTAACAATAGTATTGGCTGTGCCCCAGCGATTCAAATTATCTGTTAATATAGGCACACGGGTTTTAATGATCTCGTTTGCCACCAACAAATCGGTAGGCTGCAGGGCCGAATTAAGGAGTGTGCTTTTACCTCCGGGCGCGGCACAAAGGTCAAGTACTTTGATCTCATCCTCGTTATTTTGGTTGATCTTTTTAAAAATATGATCAATAAACATCGACGATGCTTCCTGTACATAGTAGCACCCGGCGTGAAAAAGAGGATCAAAAGTGAACGACGGACGGCTCTCCAGGTAATATCCATTTGCACACCAGGGTACATTTTGTGTGCTTTTTAAGATTGATGGCTTAAAAGGATTCACCCTGATAGAGGTTGGAGCGTCTTCAAACAGGTGCGCTTTTACAAAGTTTTCTTCGTCAAATCCGTTTTCTGCACCTAATGACGCGATGAAATGCGGTGGAAAATTAAGCTCGTTCATATTCATTTCAAATATACGCATTAGGAAAATGACCGTCCTTACCTAATTATAACAGTAGCTTCACATTTATTTAACCTTAATTTTCAATGAGTTGTGCACCTCCTGTTGATTATTTGAAAATTTGTCTTGGTTGGAAGCTGGTTTTCTGCGTACATTTGTGACCGCCTTTGAGAAAAAGGTGTTGTTTTTTGAAGATTAAGGTTGAATGAAAAGGTTTTAAAAAGTAAAATTTTACTTGCCAAAACAAAAAATAATTCACACCTTTGCAGCCCGCAAACGAGGAGAGAAGAGAGGTTGAGCGGGTCCAAAACAAAAAGAAAAAAAAAGTTTTGGAAAAGAGAAAAAGGTTGTTACCTTTGCAGCCCCAAGCGGGAGAGAAGCTTAAAAGCTTCTAAAGAGAAGAGGATGAGGGTTTTAGGCCTTTGGAATCAAAACGGAAAGAGAGCGATTCTCGCCGTAAAAACTGACAAATCGAAACGGTGTAAGAGCCGAAAGATTATATAGCTGAACTGAGAAGGGAAGCGAGCAAGTTCTTTTAAGAAATGGAAATCATGTAGCGTAACGGGAGGCAAGCGGAGGCTAAGGTTAAAGCAAGCTGAAGAGTTACCAAAAAAAGCAAGCGAACTGTATAAAGATATAATAATACAGATTCTATTAATTAATAATAGGGTCGGGAAATTAAACAAAACATTTTACAATGGAGAGTTTGATCCTGGCTCAGGATGAACGCTAGCGGCAGGCCTAATACATGCAAGTCGGACGGGATTCGGGAGCTTGCTTCCGATGAGAGTGGCGCACGGGTGCGTAACACGTATGTAACCTACCTTAGTCAGGGGGATAGCCTCTCGAAAGAGAGATTAAGACCGCATAACATCATTGAATGGCATCGTTTGATGATCAAATATTTATAGGACTAAGATGGGCATGCGCAACATTAGCTAGTTGGTGTGGTAACGGCATACCAAGGCTACGATGTTTAGGGGATCTGAGAGGATGACCCCCCACACTGGTACTGAGACACGGACCAGACTCCTACGGGAGGCAGCAGTAAGGAATATTGGTCAATGGACGGAAGTCTGAACCAGCCATGCCGCGTGCAGGAAGACGGCCCTATGGGTTGTAAACTGCTTTTGCAGGGGAATAAACCTTCTTACGTGTAAGAAGTTGAATGTACCTTGAGAATAAGGATCGGCTAACTCCGTGCCAGCAGCCGCGGTAATACGGAGGATCCGAGCGTTATCCGGATTTATTGGGTTTAAAGGGTGCGTAGGCGGCCTGTTAAGTCAGGGGTGAAAGACGGTAGCTCAACTATCGCAGTGCCCTTGATACTGATGGGCTTGAATATACTAGAGGTAGGCGGAATGTGACAAGTAGCGGTGAAATGCATAGATATGTCACAGAACACCAATTGCGAAGGCAGCTTACTATGGTATGATTGACGCTGAGGCACGAAAGCGTGGGGATCAAACAGGATTAGATACCCTGGTAGTCCACGCCCTAAACGATGAACACTCGATGTTGGCGATATACGGTCAGCGTCTAAGCGAAAGCGTTAAGTGTTCCACCTGGGGAGTACGCCCGCAAGGGTGAAACTCAAAGGAATTGACGGGGGCCCGCACAAGCGGAGGAGCATGTGGTTTAATTCGATGATACGCGAGGAACCTTACCCGGGCTTGAAAGTTAGTGAATAGAGCAGAGACGCTCTAGTCCTTCGGGACACGAAACTAGGTGCTGCATGGCTGTCGTCAGCTCGTGCCGTGAGGTGTTGGGTTAAGTCCCGCAACGAGCGCAACCCCTATGTTTAGTTGCCAGCATTTAAGGTGGGGACTCTAAACAGACTGCCTATGCAAATAGAGAGGAAGGAGGGGACGACGTCAAGTCATCATGGCCCTTACGTCCGGGGCTACACACGTGCTACAATGGATGATACAGAGGGCCGCTACCTGGCAACAGGATGCCAATCTCATAAAGTCATTCACAGTTCGGATCGGGGTCTGCAACTCGACCCCGTGAAGTTGGATTCGCTAGTAATCGCGTATCAGCAATGACGCGGTGAATACGTTCCCGGGCCTTGTACACACCGCCCGTCAAGCCATGGAAGCTGGAAGTGCCTGAAGTGCGTAACCGCAAGGAGCGTCCTAGGGTAAAGTCGGTAACTGGGGCTAAGTCGTAACAAGGTAGCCGTACCGGAAGGTGTGGCTGGAATACCTCCTTTCTGGAGCAGTATCGCAAGCAGGAGGCTTGAAACTGTTACCTACATGATAATTTCTTAAAGCACAAAAAAAAGACAAAAGGAAACACCCGGAAGTTTAACCATCATTGGCTGAACCAAATATCTGGGCACAGGATTGTAAGTGATTACGATTTACGGTTAAAATCTGAGATCGTAAAAAACTAATCCACACAGCGAATAGTCCTGTAGCTCAGCTTGGTTAGANNNAGCACTACACTGATAATGTAGGGGTCAGCAGTTCAAATCTGCTCGGGACTACAAAAAGGTTTAACTTTTAGGGGGATTAGCTCAGCTGGCTAGAGCACCTGCCTTGCACGCAGGGGGTCAACGGTTCGAATCCGTTATTCTCCACCAAGTATTCTACAGTAACTGTAATATAGGTTACGCTACAGATGAAAACTAACGTTCTTTGACATATTGGAAGAAGTAATTGAAAACAAGAGAAAACAACAGATAGGAAGTTGTTGGGTTGAAGACTTCAAAGGTAAAATAGTAGCAATACTAATGAACCAATGAACTAATGAACCAATGACGGACTAAAATAAAGACATACCTTGCGGCGCAAAAGGCGCAAGCGTAGAAGAAAGTAAGAAAGGGTACACGGGGGATGCCTTGGCTCTCAGAGGCGAAGAAGGACGTGATAAGCTGCGATAAGTACCGGGGATTTGCAAATAAGATTTGATCCGGTAATTTCCGAATGGGGAAACCTAGTTATTTGAAGAATAACTGCAGAATGCGCTAACCTGCCGAACTGAAACATCTAAGTAAGCAGAGGAAGAGAAAACAATAGTGATTTCCAGAGTAGTGGCGAGCGAAATGGAAGAAGCCCAAACCTATATTGTTACGGCAATATGGGGGTTGTAGGACCACAACATGAATATTAAAGAGAACCGGAACGGGGTGGGAAACCCGGCCATAGAGCATGAGAGCTGCGTACGGGTAATTGATAATAGGATAGTGGTATCCTGAGTACCGCGAGGTCGGAGACGCCTTGTGGGAATTTGCCGGCACCATCCGGTAAGGCTAAATACTCCTGAGAGACCGATAGTGAACCAGTACCGTGAGGGAAAGGTGAAAAGAACCCCGAACAGGGGAGTGAAATAGAACCTGAAACCGTGTACTTACAAGCGGTCGGAGCCTGGTAACGGGTGACGGCGTGCCTTTTGCATAATGAGCCTACGAGTTACTCTTCCCTGGCAAGGTTAAGTGTTTAAGACACGGATCCGAAGCGAAAGCGAGTCTGAAAAGGGCGTATAGTCAGGGGAGGTAGACGCGAAACCTTGTGATCTACCCATGGGCAGGTTGAAGGTGCCGTAACAGGTACTGGAGGACCGAACCGATAAACGTTGAAAAGTTTCCGGATGACTTGTGGGTAGGGGTGAAAGGCTAATCAAACTGGGAAATAGCTCGTACTCCCCGAAATGTTTTTAGGAACAGCCTGGCGGTTGAGTTATAAAGAGGTAGAGCTACTAATTGGGTGCGGGGGAGTCAAATCCTACCAAATCCAGATAAACTCCGAATGCTTTATAATATACGCTGGAGTGAGGCTATGGGTGCTAAGGTCCATGGCCGAGAGGGAAAGAACCCAGACCATCAGCTAAGGTCCCTAAATTATTGCTAAGTTGAACTAACGAGGTCCGATTGCACAGACAGCTAGGATGTTGGCTTGGAAGCAGCCATTCATTTAAAGAGTGCGTAACAGCTCACTAGTCGAGCGATCGGGCATGGATAATAAACGGGCATCAAGCAGTATACCGAAGCTATGGATTTGCAGCAATGCATCTGGTAGGGGAGCATTCTATTATCCGGCGAAGCAGGAGGGGCAACCGACTGTGGAGGGAATAGAAAAGCAAATGTAGGCATAAGTAACGATAAGGCGGGAGAGAAACCCGCCCACCGAAAGACTAAGGTTTCCTGATCAACGCTAATCGGATCAGGGTTAGTCGGGGCCTAAGGTGAAGCCGACAGGCGTAGCCGATGGACAACTGGTTAATATTCCAGTACTTTTTAATACTGCGATGCGGTGACGGAGTAGTGACACTGACGCGAACTGACGGAATAGTTCGTTAAAGGCTGTAGGTAAATAAACTGTAGTTAAGTACGCAGATTATGCTGAAAGCTGATAGTACACCAAATCTTCGGACGAGGTGATAGTTCAGGTAATCAGACTTCCAAGAAAACCCGCTAAGCTTCAGGTATTAAAAACCCGTACCGTAAACCGACACAGGTAGTCGAGGAGAGAATCCTAAGGTGCTCGAGTGAATCATGGCTAAGGAACTCGGCAAAATGGCCCTGTAACTTCGGGAGAAGGGGCGCTGGCAGCAATGTCAGCCGCAGTGAAAAGGCCCAGGCGACTGTTTAACAAAAACACATGGCTTTGCAAAATCGAAAGATGACGTATAAGGCCTGACACCTGCCCGGTGCTGGAAGGTTAAGAGGGGATGTTAGTCGCAAGGCGAAGCATTGAATCGAAGCCCCAGTAAACGGCGGCCGTAACTATAACGGTCCTAAGGTAGCGAAATTCCTTGTCGGGTAAGTTCCGACCTGCACGAATGGTGTAACGATCTGGGCGCTGTCTCAGCCATGAGCTCGGTGAAATTGTGGTATCGGTGAAGACGCCGGTTACCCGCAACGGGACGGAAAGACCCCATGCACCTTCACTATAGCTTAACATTGATATCGGATACAGGATGTGTAGGATAGGTGGGAGACTGTGATGTGGCTTCGCCAGGAGTCATTTAGTCAACGTTGAAATACCACCCTTTCTGTATTTGGTGTCTAACTCTACGATGTGGAGAACATTGTTTGGCGGGTAGTTTGACTGGGGTGGTCGCCTCCAAAAAGGTAACGGAGGCTTTCAAAGGTAAGCTCAGTACGCTTGGTAACCGTACGCGGAGTGCAATAGCATAAGCTTGCTTGACAGTGAGACAGACAAGTCGAGCTGGGTCGAAAGACGGATATAGTGATCCGGTGGTTCTGCATGGAAGGGCCATCGCTCAAAGGATAAAAGGTACGCTGGGGATAACAGGCTGATCTCCCCCAAGAGCTCATATCGACGGGGAGGTTTGGCACCTCGATGTCGGCTCGTCACATCCTGGGGCTGGAGAAGGTCCCAAGGGTTGAGCTGTTCGCTCATTAAAGTGGCACGCGAGCTGGGTTCAGAACGTCGCGAGACAGTTCGGTCCCTATCTGTTGTGGGCGTAGGAAGTTTGAGTGGGGCTGACCTTAGTACGAGAGGACCGGGTTGGACTAACCTCTGGTGAATCTGTTATGCCGCCAGGTGTACTGCAGAGTAGCTACGTTGGGAATAGATAAGCGCTGAAAGCATCTAAGTGCGAAACTAGCCACAAGATGAGACTTCCATTGAGGGTCGTAGGAGACTACTACGTTGATAGGTCATAGGTATAAAGGTGGTGACATCATAGCCGAGTGATACTAATTGCCCGAAGCTTTCTTCAGATAGAAACAGTGTGGGTACAATCCCAAAGATTGTACCCCGCGAAAACAAAAACAACGAATGCTGTTGTTTTCTCTTAAATTCAAGTACTTCTTTCAATAATATGTCATTTATAAAGGCTGAAAGGCCAAAGGATAAAGGCGAAAGGTAAACAACCTTTGAGCTTTAACCTTTAAGCTTTGACCTTAATAAAAAGAAATTCAGGTGCCTATATCGGCGGTGTCTACCTCTTCCCATTCCGAACAGAGAAGTCAAGCCCGCCAGAGCCGATGGTACTGCGGTAAAACGTGGGAGAGTAGGTCGGTGCCACCCTTTATCACCTTTAATGGTGCAACAATGCAAAGCCTTAGCTAACCG
>NZ_QPCG01000016.1 GCF_003351025.1 Mucilaginibacter endophyticus
TGAAGGCGGTTACCAGGTAGGTAAGTTCCCTCCGGGCTGGGCGGAATGGAACGGAAAGTACCGCGATTGCATAAGGGACTACTGGAGCGGCTCGGAGAATACCTTACCAGAGTTCGCGGACCGCGTAACAGGCAGCGCCGACCTTTATAAAGATTACCGCCGCCCTACGGCGAGTATCAATTTCATTACCGCGCATGATGGCTTTACGCTTAACGACCTGGTATCCTATAATGAAAAACACAACGAAGCTAACGGGGAAGGTAATAAAGACGGGGAAAGCCACAACAGGTCCTGGAATTGCGGCGCCGAGGGACCAACTGACGATCCGGACATTATCAGTTTAAGGCAGCGTCAAAAAAGAAATCTCCTGACTACGCTCTTCCTGTCGCAGGGCGTGCCCATGCTCGTTGCGGGTGACGAAATCAGCCGTACCCAGCAAGGTAATAACAATGCATATTGCCAGGACAACGAAATCTCCTGGATCAACTGGGAATCAGCAGATCATGAACTCCTGGAATTCACCAGAAAACTGATCAATTTACGGAACAGCCACTCCGTCTTTTCCAGAAAAGAATGGTTCAAAGGCGTCGCTGTCAATGAATCGAACATAGAAGATATCGCCTGGTTCCTTCCGGACGGAACACAGATGGAAGAAAACCACTGGCAACAGAACTATGCAAAGTCTGTGGCTATATATCTCAACGGCAATGGAATTCATGGCGTCGGTTCCGATGGCAAACAGGTTGTGGACGATACTTTTTACCTGGTCTTTAACGCGCATGACCTCGGCTTAGATTATAAACTTCCTCATGAAACTTATGGCAGGCAATGGAAGGTCGTTCTCGACACGAGTAATTCCGATACAGCCCCCGACAGACTTTATAACCCACAGGAAACGGTTCATGTTGAAGGCCGGTCTGTGGTACTGTTAAAAGACGATACAATCAGACAAAAGCAGGGTAATGATGAATAGAAGGACTTTAGGCGTGAATTTTGAAGCCGGCATAGCCGAGATTTTGCTATGGGTGCCACAGGCAAAGCAGGTAGCAATTCGCCCTGATGCCGGCAACGATCTGTTACTGGAACAAACGACACACGGCTATTGGCAAATGCGCACAGGAGAGCTTCGCCCCGGAATGAATTATCACGTGATTATCGACGGTGAAACATGGCCTGACATTCATTCTCTGTACCAGCCGGACGGCGTACATGCAGCCTCATCCGCATTCGATGTATCGGGTATGAAATGGACGGATCAGAATTGGGAAAATATTCCGCTACAAAACTACCTGATCTATGAGCTGCATACAGGCACATTTACACCAGAGGGCACATTTGATGGTATCGCTAAAAAATTGGATTATTTGGTTGCGCTGGGTATCACAGCCATCGAGCTCATGCCTGTCGCACAATTTCCCGGAGATCGAAATTGGGGTTATGATGGTGTTTTTCCTTATGCCGTACATAATTCATACGGCGGTCCGGCTGGATTGCAGCGACTCGTGGATCAATGTCACAGGAAAGGCCTGGCCGTGATTTTGGATGTAGTTTATAACCATATCGGGCCTGAGGGCAATTACTTCGGAAAGTATGGTCCTTACTTTACGGACAAATACAAAACACCCTGGGGAAATGCTATCAACTTCGATGATGCGGGTTGTGACGAGGTTAGACGCTATGTCATTGAAAACGCATTAATGTGGTGCCGTGATTTCCATATCGACGCCTTGAGATTGGATGCTGTTCATGCCATTAAAGACTTCAGCCCTGTACACGTGCTGAAAGAATTAAAAACGGCGCTCAATGATTTGATGCAAAGTACCGGAAGGTCACATTACCTGATCGCGGAATGCGACTTGAACGATCACCGTTTTATCGATCCGCTCAAAGAGCGAGGCTACGGACTGGACAGCCAATGGATCGATNCGAGGCTACGGACTGGACAGCCAATGGATCGATGAGTTCCATCACGCGTTACGGATTAGTGCAGGTGGCAAGCGAGAGGGCTATTATGGTGACTTTAATGGTATTGACGATCTCGCCGCCGCATTTGAACATGCTTATGTATACCACGGCCGCTATTCTGAAGATCGCCAAAAAACATTTGGCACCGACCCAGTTGGTAACCAAGGTCAGCAATTCGTGGTATTCTCACAAAACCATGACCAGGTCGGTAACCGTATGCTTGGGGAAAGGTCATCGGCCTTGTTCAGTTTTGAAATGCAGAAACTGATGGCGGCGTCTGTTATGGTCAGCCCCTTTTTGCCGCTGCTGTTCATGGGCGAAGAATATGCTGAATCCAATCCCTTTCTATATTTTGTGAGTCACACGGATCAGGAACTGATCACGGCGGTACAAAAGGGACGAAAAGCAGAATTTGAAGCTTTCCATACGGAAGGAGAAGTTCCCGATCCGCAAGATGAAAACACCTTCCATCGCTCGAAATTGCAATGGGAAAAAGCCCGTTCAGGAATCCATCGGACTATGTTTAACTATTACCAGGCACTGCTCAACCTTCGCAAATCCCATCCTGTTTTGCGTGTTCCGAACAGGCGAAATATGGAGGTTATCTCCAATAAAATCAACAATACGCTGCTTTTAACCAGGTGGGGCGACGAAAAAAAGATCCACTGTCTGCTCAACTTCTCAACCCGGGACAGAGAATGTATGCTGCCTGCATTCAAGGAGAACGTCGCGATCATTTTCAATTCAGCTTCTGCAGCATGGGGTGGACCAGTCATTAACAACGATGCGTTTCTAACATCTTCCCTGATTGTCATTCCAGCTCAAAGCATTTTAATATTTGAAGAATATGTTTAATCCTGTTTCCACATACCGTATACAATTCCACAAGGATTTCAACTTTAAAAATTTCATGGAAATCATCCCTTACCTACATGAGTTAGGTGTGGTGACCATTTACGCCTCACCGATTTTTGAGGCTACGAAAGGCAGTATGCACGGCTATGATGTAATTAATCCTTACAGGATCAATCCGGAAATAGGCACATTGGAAGAACTTCAGGCAATACGCTCGAAGTTGAAAAGTTTCGGCATGAATTGGCTGCAGGACATAGTACCTAATCATATGGCTTTTGATCCCGGTAACCTCTGGCTTGCGGACGTATTGGAAAAAGGTCAATCCTCCGATTACGTTAGCTTTTTTGATATTGACTGGGAAAATCCCGCTTTTGACGGAAAACTGATGGCGCCTTTCCTGGGCGAACCGCTTGATGAGGCGATTAATAGCTATAAGGTTCAAATTAAATACGCAGCCGGGAATTTTACGATCGATTATCTCGGGCAAGGCTATCCGTTGAATCAAGAATCAGTTCTAAAAATACTGGAATCGGAAGATGCTAAACCCGTTGAATTGGTACGATTGCTGTCCGATTTTAGCAGCAGAGATTCTGTCCAGCCATTGGGAAATGCGTTACGGAATTTAAATAATGACTCGAAAGCATATGTTGAATCCATTATAGCTGGGATCAATCGAGATTCTGAACGGCTGAGAAAAGTCATTGATCAACAGCATTATTTACTAAGCTTCTGGAAGGATACTGACTATAAAATTAACTATAGACGCTTTTTTACGGTCAACGGTTTGATATGCCTAAATATACAGGATGAAAATGTTTTCCATACCTATCATAGTTTTTTGAAAACTCTGCTTGAAGGAGACCTGATCCAGGGTTTGCGCGTCGATCATATTGACGGCTTGTTCGATCCGACAACTTATCTGAACAGGTTGAGGACACTCGCCGGCGATCAGGTTTACATCGTGGTAGAAAAGATACTTGAACAGGGTGAACACTTTCCACAGCAATGGCCAGTACAGGGCAATACGGGTTATGACTTCCTTGGTATTGTCAATAATCTTCTTACCGAGACCCGTAGTAAAAAATTGTTCACCGATTTTTACAAGCGCTTCGCGACCGACAGCAAACCGGTCAGCCGGTCGATGATCGAAAAGAAAAGCGAAATACTTTACGGCCACATGGCAGGGGAACTTGACAACTTGTACCGGCTATTCCATAAAATCCCAATAACCCAACCAAATCTGCAAACTATTAAAAAGGAAAAATGGAAAGCGACAATCGGCGCTTTTCTGATCCACTGTCCGGTATACCGTTACTATAACAACCGACTTCCACTCCAATTTGCTGAGGCTGATGTTTTGAAGGAAATATTCCGACAGGTAGCGGCGGCGAAACCGGAACTTGAAGAAACAGCGTTTTACCTGAACGAATTGTTTACCGCCTTTAATCCTATTAATAACCAAGCTGATATCTTGTTCTTCTTCCAGCGTTGCATGCAGTTTACTGGACCTTTGATGGCTAAGGGCGTTGAAGATACGCTGATGTATACTTATGACAGATTCATCGGGCATAACGAGGTTGGTGATTCCCCAGAGGAGTTTGGAATAAACGTTAAGCAATTTCATGCCTGCATGATCGAGAGGCAGGCAAGCTGGCCGCTTTCGATGAATGGTACTGCCACACACGATACTAAACGCAGCGAAGATGTTAGGGCCAGGCTGAACGTTTTAACAGAAATTCCCGAGAAATGGTTTGAACAGGTTAATGTCTGGCGGAAAACAAACCAGCAATTTAAAACCGGGAATATCCCCGATAACAACGACGAATATCTGATCTATCAAACCCTGGTTGGTTTTATCGAGCTTAACAAGGAACCTGATATTGAGTTGGGCACAAGGCTGGAGCAATATCTAACAAAGGCGCTTAGGGAAGCAAAACTGCATACCCAGTGGGCTGAACCGGATGATCAATATGAGCAAGGGACGCTGCTATTTGCACGCAAATTACTTGGCAGCGCGGAATTTTTGAAAAGTCTTAGGAAGTTCCAGTACACGATATCCGACGCCTTCATCAACAATTCGCTCACGCAGGTGTTGTTAAAATTCACATCACCGGGCGTCCCGGACACTTACCAGGGCTGTGAGCTTTGGGATTTCAGCCTGGTAGACCCCGATAACCGGA
The DNA here is from genome assembly GCF_003351025.1 of Mucilaginibacter endophyticus. Lineage (GTDB taxonomy): Bacteria > Bacteroidota > Bacteroidia > Sphingobacteriales > Sphingobacteriaceae > Mucilaginibacter > Mucilaginibacter endophyticus. The sequence goes on from NZ_QPCG01000016.1 coordinate 5,001, forward strand.
GGCCCGTTGACTATGAACTGCGGGCATCTTCACTCCGTAAGATCAAAAGTTTTAAGAACGAAGCGATTTGGCAAAACAAGGAAGATGGCTTACTAAAATTATGGCTGACAGAAAAGCTTTTAGCAGAACGGAAGCTTAACCCGTCGCTATTTAACCTCGGCAGTTACATTCCACTCCAAGTGGAGGGTAAATTTAAATCCCATTTCGTCGCATTTGCACGGGTATATCAGCGGCAATGGATTATCAGCATTTCAGCCCTCCATACCGCGGCGATAAGTTGGGAGGATGAAGGTTGGGCAGATACCAAAGTCATGCTGCCGCCCGATGCGCCTTTACAATGGACTTCTGTCTTGACAAATGAAAAGGTATTGCTGGACACTGCAATACCTTTAAATGAATATTTGCAAACCTTGCCTTTGCTTTTATTTAAATCAGAGCCTGTTTCAGAAAAACGCGGTGCAGGCATTATCCTGCATATCACCTCGCTCCCATCTCCTTACAGTATCGGAGACATAGGCCCTGAAGCACGAAGATTTCTAAAATTCCTTGCACATTCGCACCAACGCTATTGGCAGTTGCTGCCGCTAAACGCTACGAGTCAAGCTTCAGGCCATTCGCCTTATAGTTCGATATCGAGTGTGGCAGGCAACACTTTGCTGATCAGCCCGGACGATTTGGTAAATGAGGGCTGGTTAACTGCAGAGGAGACAGCAAAGTTCAGGCGATCGAGTAATTCCATGGTTAATTACGATCGGGCTGTTATGATCAAAAGCGAATTGCTAGATACAGCTTATACACGTTTTAAGCTGACCAAAGACAATCCTTTGCAAAAGCAATTTGAAGATTTTAAGGTGAAGGAACGGCCCTGGCTCTATAACTTCGCATTGTTTGAATCCATTAAAAAGTACTATAACGGTATCCCCTGGTATGAATGGCCTGATGACCTTAAATATCGTAGAAAGAAGGCTATTGAATTATTTCAACGCCAGCAGGTGCACGAGATCGATCATTCGATGTGGCGGCAATTTATTTTTTTCCGCCAATGGCAGGCATTGAAATTATTGGGACATCAAACCGGGCTAAAGTTTATAGGTGACCTTCCCTTTTATGTTAGTTATGATTCCGTCGATGTGTGGTCTCATCCTGAACTGTTTAAACTGGATCAGGATAAAAACCTTGCCGGCGTAGCCGGCGTACCTCCCGACTATTTTAATGCAGGCGGGCAATTGTGGAATATGCCGGTTTATAAATGGCCGGAACACCGGGCAACCGGATATGCCTGGTGGCTCGCAAGAATAAAAAAGAATATGGAATTCTTCGATTTGATCAGGTTAGATCATTTCCGGGGATTCCAGCGTTTTTGGGAAGTTCCGGCTGGCGAAAAAAATGCCATTCACGGTACTTGGAAATTCGGTCCCGGGGCAAAGATCTTTCAGGCTTTGAAGAAAGCACTCGGAGATATCCCCTTTATTGCCGAAGATCTCGGGGATATCGACAAAAACGTTTACGAGCTTCGTGACGAATTTGCTTTTCCGGGAATGAATGTTTTACAGTATGCTTTCGGAAGAGATATGCCGGTCTCCGTACACGCGCCCCACAATCACGTGTTAAACAGCATCACCTATACCGGCACCCATGATAATAATACATTACTTGGCTGGTTAAAAAACGACGCTACGGCAGAGGAACGCCAGCACCTTAACACTTATTTCAGGACCAAGGTGACCAGGAAAAATGTGAATCGGCTGATGCTGGAAACCTGCTATGCCTCAGTGGCAGCCATAGCTATTAGCCCTTTACAGGATATCCTGGGCCTTGATGAAAAAAGCCGGATCAACGTTCCTGCGTCAAAAACCGGCAATTGGCGGTGGAGGGTAGATAGGAATATGCTGTCTGATCAAACGGCAGCGTACCTTAGATTGCTGGTCAAACGGTATAACCGGTAGTTAGCTATCGCGATCAATCAAAATGCTGCCGGAGGGAACGGCATTTAAAGGGCATTCATACTAGTCTGTACAGAGAACTGATAAATTTTTAAGCATAGACTGTGAAAATTTCCGTTTTAGCCGGTTAATCTGCAGACCACTTGCTCCTACAAAAACTTTTTTTGCACATCTAAAACGCAGGTAATATCCCAATAAATTTCTGTTAAATGTTTAAAATAAGCCTGATAATCAAATGTTTATATAATTACAAAACAATATCATCCCTATAAGCGTATGATAATAAAAGTGGTTGCAGATGGAACTTCAGAAACGGATACAAGTCAAACGGAAGCTATACGAAGAGCGCCTTAAATCAATGATCAGCAACAGAGCTTTCAAAGTCGGTTACTCTTATAATACTGAAAGCGTATTTTTGTGGGGAGGCGAAACTGTAATCAATCAATTAAAACAACTCGCACAAACGGGTGTCTGATTTATGGTGTCCACACTTTTTTTGCCTGTACGGATTAGCCCCTGCCGTCAATTACCAATATAATATTAGTAAAAAAAGAATTGCAGAGTTTGCTAAGCAACTTCACCTAAAGATTACGTCACCAACTATTTCCAGGTTTTACTGAATCAGATCTCTGACATTTCAAAGTTGAGCTATCAAATACTTAAACAATGCCGTTCTTTTGTATTCTTAAATGTCGACATGGAAACTGCGGCTCGCCTTTTCAGTTAAAAGGAATATTGCAAACGAGCCGGAAATTTCAGTTGCTTCAATGAGCATGTCCGAAATGATCCTTTGTAATTTATCGAAAATAACAAAGATGTCACTTACTTCTGGATTTATAGTTATCATGACATCCAAATCGTCAATGGTCACAGATTGGTTAAATGGAGGAGGCAATTTAAATACCAGCAAGTCCTTGATGGCCTCAGGCGTTGAATGATGATGTATATTCATCTCGCAAAGCATATGTTTAAAATTAATCAGTAAAATATAGACCACACCGGCACAAGGTTTCCGTTAAGCATGTAAATCAAAAAACTCAATTACGATCGAAAATCTTAATTCCACGCCGGACGTAGTCACAAAACAGACTACGCATAACAAAATCAATACCGAGGCTGTCATTCAGTGATTAGAGAAAGTTAAAAAACGCTCCATGTGCTCAAATTACCCAGGCTGGGTATGGTGCTCCACAATTACGTGCGGAAAATAACCACATCACCGAGCATAATTTTATTCGACAGTAAAGCTTTTTCGAAAATTAAAGTATAAAATACCATGTCAACTCATTCATAACTTGGACTTCTTTCAATACTATCCATATTGGAATTCTTATAGTGGTTCAGAGATAGAAATTTCATAACAGGATATAGTTATAATCAAAAAAACAACACTACTGTGGCTGCCGGGGGGCTAATCAGCAATTGCCCTTTAAGGTCCTCGCAAACTCATTTAGATTGGCGGGGTATCTACTTATTTGATACCTTTTTCCAGTTTGGCATTTGCCCAGCAAAAATTTTCCAAAAGCCATCGAGTTCTATCAGCACAATCAGCCGCCTAAACCCAAAGGTTTAGCCGGAAAATCGTTCATCCATCTAATCCAGTGCGAGCATGTGATATGGCGATTTTCTTTGCTGGTAGCTGCGTGCTGGCTTTGGGCATCAATAGCATACAGCATGGTCAGACAAACTATAATAAGAATATTAGTAATTTGCATGACTTCCTATTCACTGAATTAGGTATTGTACTTAGAAGGCTTTCAATATATCGATTGGCGGGCCCACGCGTTCAAAACCGTGTTGTTTTCTAAACTCATCCTGTTCCGCCTCGGGTTTGCCTTTCATTTCCCCTTTACTTATCGCAATAAAGCATTCTTCCATTTTACCGGCCGGTTGAAAAGTTGTGAGCATCCGGCCAACTCCTTCGCCTATTTTTGAGAACGCGTGAGGTACGCCCCGCGGGCCAAACACACTATCCCCTGCTTTAACGTGGTGCATTTTGTATCCCACTTTAAATATGAACTCACCCTCCAAAATGTACCACCATTCGTCTTGCCCATGGTGTACATGCAGGTTGGGGCCGCCTTTTTTTTCCCGCGACGATTCGTATACATAAAAATCACCGTCAGTATCGCTTGATGATACTTTGGTATAAAAAGTGTCCCCATCAAATAAGCTGATCGGTTTTTGAAATCGGTCGCCCCCCGCATCCGTTTTAAAACCTGATTTCTCCCTGAAAATTATATAGATCTTGGCACTTAAACTAAGCGGGCTAGCCAAGACAGCACCGCTTAAGGATAAAATCCGTAAAAAGGCATCTCGTTTCATTGTTGGTAATTTAAGAATGAATAATTTTAAAACTGGCATTGGTTGCAGGTGGCTGGCCACCTGCAGTTATCAGTGACCCGGTAATTTTAACCGGGTTGTTCTTGCTTAAGATTTCGCAATGCCCTACCCAAAACGTGAGCTTATCAAGGTTATAGGCACCGAATCCACTAAAATCCTGACCTGTAAACTTCCAATATTTTGAAATGGCTGTGTACGGGGAAGGTTTATCGTCATACGTTATTTTTAGCATTTCATCAGAAACCTGCTTATACGCTATCCAGCTTTCAGCGGATTGAGGTACACTCACTTTCTTGGAATAATCATATATGATCTTGACTTTAATCACATTGTATTTCACCCATAGGTAACAACCGGTCGACCTGCTTTCCTCAATATCCAAATGCCGCAGATCAGCGGTATTGACCTGATTTTTAAGCAGTAATAATAATTCACTTTCTCGTGTAATCCAGCTCTCTGGTCCTGACAAAATTACCATCACGCAATTCATAAAACACCTCGGTATAATGATTGGGATCATTGATCGTCAATACCCGACGGTTTTTGCCGGTTTGTCCGGGAATGAGTTCGTCATCCCATTCGTAGGTAAAAGTATGCGTAGCCGGGTCAAAACTACCTGTTTGCATTTGAATATCGCTTCCAATATGATTATTGATAGCGGTAGTAAAATATTTTCCTCTCGCGTTGTCAAAACCTTCAATCTGCATGCTTTGATAAAACTCGTCTTTCATTTTTCCGTCAGCCACCGGTACCGGCAGCTTCCCCCCGGTCATTTCAACCTGGTAAAACCGGCCATTGTAAATCGGCTTTCGCACAAGAACGCCTTTAACAAAAGATAGTTTGGCATCCTGAAATGCCCAGCTGCCTGCGAGTTTTGCTAACTGGAAATGCGCCATTCCGGGCCTGGAATAGTCAAGCAGTTTGTCCATACCGTCCGGCTGTGCCGCTGCCTGTGCTATTGCCCCCGCGCTCAGACCCATTAGCGCCAAAGAATACACGCAAATGTATATTGATTTTAATAGAGTCGATATTTTCATATTGAAATTGATTTTATTGGTTTGATTTCTGTAGTTTTTTGAATTTCCCCGCGAAACGTTTATCTGTTAAAGAAATCAGAAAATTCTCCAGGTCGGTTTTCTCTGGCTCTGTTAAACCCATTGGCGTATTGAGCAGCGTATCGCGGTTAATGGAGCGCGGAACAATTTTATCCGGATCATTATAATAGTCAATCACCTGCCGTAATGTTTTGAACATACCATTATGCATATATGGCGCTGTAATCGCCACGTTACGCAAAGCCCCTATCTTAAACCTGCCTATGTCACTCTCTTTTTTAGTTACACAGGCGCGGCCGCTATCTCGTAATGCTTTGCCGTCGTAGAGGCCAATGGAACGAAATTCTACATCGTTGAAGTCTGGGCCAAAATGACATTGGATACAACGTCCTTTGGTATTGAAGATAGCAAAGCCACGTTTTGCCGATTCGCTGACCGCTGCCTCATTATCATTTAAGCGCCAGTCATCAAATGGAGAATCACCGGTTTCTAACGTTCTTTCAAATGCGGATAATGCTTTGGCTAAATTGACACCATTGGCTTCCTCATGGAAAACAGTTTGAAAAGCTGCCTTATAAAAAGCATTACTTTGCAATCTCCATACGGCTGTCGCTACCGGTAAATCCATTTCGATAGGATTTTGAAGCGGGATCAGGGCTTGCTGTTCCAGGGTGGTAGCGCGGCCGTCCCAAAAGAAAGCCACCTGTAAGCTCATATTCATGGCTGATGGCGTATTACGCACACCTCTCCGGTTATGCACTCCTAAACTGACGGCAGAGGTATCAGCAAAGGCAAACTCTTCTTTATGGCATGATGCACAGCTGATCTTTCTAGTACGGGAAAGGATAGGATCGAAAAACAATTTTTGGCCAAGTGTTACCGGCGTTAAAGGGTCGGGGGATTTAAATGCGCTTTCCGAAATAATGAGGACAGTGCCAAGCGCCAGGATAATCATGCAAAGCTTTTTCATCTGATGATCATTTACCTGCTGTAACCAGTTTTCTAAACACCTTTCCGTCTGTTGCCTGCCTGCGGCCTACGCACGTGTCCTGAATAACATGGAATTTGAGCGAATCAAGCTTACCGAAAAACTCCATTTTATAAATCCCATTATATTTATCATTGCAGGTAGGATCGGCAATATATAACGTATCATGGTTCATGTGATAAACACCACTTACAAATTCCTTTTTATTGATAAACCCATCATACGTTCCATTAGCCCTGAAAATTGCCATTAAATTAAAAGGCTGTCCCTGAGATTTGCCGGAATGCTCCCATTTTCCCAGAAGCGGATTATCATCAATGGTAAAGCCCGTAACGGACAGTAATACTGCAACAAATATGCTAAGGCGGAGAAATTTTTTCATAATCGTGGGTTAGATTGTCAGTTTCTCACAAAACAAACATTTTTTATTTTATAATACTTACGAGAATGTTGCAAATACTTTAGAGTTTGTAACATTTGATGTTTCAGGTATTTACGCGTAGTATTTAAATTGTGTTGAAACTCGGTTTGAGAAAGCTCGGTGTTCATCGTGGATGCAAATTTGTAAGCCTCCTTATAATTTAAACACGTTAGCAATTAACCTTTTAAAAAAATTGTCTTTTTACATCAAAAAAGGCTTTCCCGGATATATTGCGGAAAAATTTCTTTGAATATTTTCTCTTCACAAATTACCACCATAACCTCAATGGTCTCTTTACAGTATGTTGTTTGCAGGCGTTGCCCCTAGAAAACATTCCCGTCTTCCAGGTCTTCAAACTTCCTGATCACCTTTTGATCCAGAAAATAATCTTAGATTTCAAAATTAATCATATCCCCTGTTCGCGAGTATGTAACGGATTTGCCATAATATTACTCCGAGGTCCATTATATCCTGAATAGCAGAATTGGAAATCAAATTCAAAGCGAAGGATAGTTTTCATAGCAAATGGTTTTATACGTTAAATTTCGACATCAACTATCAGAAAAACGAGGCAACATCTATCACCAGATAATTGTTCGACTTAGGCATATATAGGCAATAGAACGACCATTAAACGAAATAAAGAATTAAGTAACATTGCTTGAGCAACCAAGTATTGGCATTTCCGGGAGAACTGAAGAATCCTGTAACAGCGAATATGGCTTTGTTAAGAGCGGGAGAAAGAAAGTGTTGTTTCCGGGTTTGAACAAAATACTATATTTGAAACCTGCGCACTGCGCTTCACCAATTAAAAACATACAAATGGAAAAATTAGCCAAACTTAAAGCATTAGTAGAGACCGCGGAAAAAGAGGGAATAGCGTTTTATGAGAAAAACAACAAAGCAGCAGGAACACGCCTTCGCAACGCGTTGCAGCAAATCAAGGTCATTGCAACGGATTTGCGTAAAGATGTTACCGATAAGAAAAACGCCGCAAATTAGTATTAGGCCCGCATAGCGGGCTTTTTTTTATTAGTCATTATTCAACTAATCGGTTTTACCTGAGCGCTGAGATTGTTAGGCTAATAAAAAGGCAGAATTTGAGTAGATCTGAAAAACGCTCTACGTTTAGGTTTGCTCTTCCGCTGTAACTAACCAGCAAACACAGGGATGTTTACGATTGTTGGGCGATTGTAAATCCGGAGAACCAGTTATTGTTTGCCATTCACTTGTTTAATCTTATCGACGTCTCTGGTAACATAATTTGTTTAAAGCTGCAGCCCAATGCTTGGAAAGTAATGACTGCACCAATTGTCAATCTTTCTCAACAATTTTTGGCATTTGCCCCGCCCGGTGAGATTTATGTATGACTGCACTTACAATTTTGTCAAGTTCTGTGATCGACTCCTCCAGGTATTTAAGCGCTGCCTGGTAATCCTCATCGGTGTCAGGGTTTCGGATTAATGGCAACAAACCCAGTAAACGTGCGATCGGAGCCCGGACAACGTGAGATTGCGTCCAGGCAATCTCACGGAAAAGGGCGTTCTGTTGTTCGATCTTTGTAACATAAGTTTTTACCGGCGTAATATCGCGACCTGTAATACAAACGCCCGTAACTTTATCATCGGTATACACCGGATTCAAAGAATAATGTACCCACATCATAGCCTCTGATAACCGGTACTGCCGGTCATATTGTACGGTTTCACCGGATTGCGATCTTAATAGCAACTGTGCAAAATCGTCGTGCAGCAAACGCGGTACATAGCTGAAAATACCCCGACCAATTTCAAATTGTTCGGGCATTTCCTGAAATCGGATATAATCTACCGCTTTGGCGTTAAATTGCTTAACGCGGTTGTGTTCGTCAATCAATACGATCCCGTCGACCGTGCTTTCAAAGATCGCTCTTAAGTCAGACTCAGATCTTCGGGTACGCTCATTGGCAGCGGCCATTTCCTTTTCATTCCTAATCATCTCGGTTATGTCCGTAGCAAGAACCAACCTTAGCAGCTTGCCTTCCACTTCCAACAAGCTACTTTCTATTCGCACATCTATCAGTTCCCCGTTTTTTTTATAATGACGGGCGTATTGCTCATAAGGTATACCCGATTTCCGATTCGCCTGTACCGTTTCTGCTAAAGCGAAATTATCAGCAGCAGGTCGAATATCAGTTATCTTTTTGTTGAGAAATTCTCTATGAGAATATCCGTAATGCCTCGTCGCCGCTTCGTTGACATCTTTAAATTGAAGCGTTTCCGTATCGAAAAGCCACATGGGTAATGGGCTTTTTTCAAATAACATCTGATACCGCTGTGTCAATTGCTGCTTGTTAAACAAGGTTTCCCCGAGCCGATCAATAATGCGATGGATCAGTATAACCGCAATTCCGCTCAGGAAAAGGAGGTTAGAAGTAAAAGCAACCCAGCTTCCGGAACCAGTGACCTGCTGACGGCCGTATTGGCCGGCACCTTGCGGGAGCAGAACCGCAATAGATATTAAGATCGCCGTGCTCAACAGTACCGAGCAATAGGCGAAATAAACAGGAAGGATCAGCGTTGTGATTACAGTTAAACCGAAAAGGTAAAATATGCCTGGCCCAACATAGCCGAAGGCGATGATCAGATATATTGCCAGTGGGTAAAATAATCCGATCAGCAATATTTTACGGGCGAACAGGGCTAACCTGCCGGAAAACGTAATTATTGCGAAGCCTAAAAATGTGGTGATATCGACAACACCCATGGTTATATCACGGTTTGCGACTGAAAGATAGATGCCTGGAAATGCCGCAATGAGGCTAATTGGCAGGCCATAGAGCAATAAGGTAAAAAAAAGCTGCGTTTTCCAATACTCGATGGACGATTCGTCTTCGGCCGCAAGGGGCATCAGTTTGCTTTTAACAAACTGTTCATATTTAATGAGCCATTTTTTTAGAATGTATTGGCCGGCGTCCATAAAATCAGGCTTAATTTTTATAAAAGGAAGTTTCTTAGGAAGGTAAATATTTTTTTATAAGTTACATAACGATTATTAAAATTAAATAGAGCAACGTATAGGTTTGGATTTAGCTGCATCTCAAGGTACCCATGCCTTAGGTAACATTTAACTTTTCTGTGGAAAAACACTTTATCATAAAGATGATATCCCCTTCAAAATAAGTTCTGTAGCCTTAAAGAGCAAATCTTACCAAATACCTTTGTCACAGAAAGCAGCCCCCCTAAAACTTTTGAAGTTCCCGATAATATCCACTCAGTTAAGCATGTCAAAAGCGTTCCGTTTCCTTCCTGCACGTAATATGGTTTTAAATTTGAAGAATACAAGTAGGCAATTCCGTTCAGATGGCGGTGAGTCAGCCGCATTGGAAAGATTACAATATTACACTTTTAAATCTCAGCTGTTAACGGGCTGGCGACGGAGTTGAAACCTTTCTGACTTGTATTACAGTTCGAAATTCTCTCTATTCCTGGCTTAGGCTGCATATGCCCCAGAGAAATTTACGAAAAAGTAAAAATTATGTAAATGAGGTTAAGAAAAACCAAAGCACCTGGCGGCTCATTTTCGAGTTGATCTGGAGAGACTATTTCACTTTTAGGGGTATGCTTTTGGAAATAAGATATTTGAAACAGTCGGCTACAAAAAAGGTTGTCAAATGGGAAAATGATCTTGTGAATTTGAGCGATGGTGCTCAGGAACAACACGTATCCCATTCATTGATCCTCAAATGCGGCGTTCCGGCTTCGGAATAGAACGGCAACGATACATTTTGGAATGATAATAGCGACCTGATTGACCAAGGAAAGGTATAAAACATCACGCGGGAGCATAATAGGTTCACATGAGTGCAATGTTTGTATCATTTGCAAACCGGGGAGACAATTTCCATTTTGTCAATTTTCAGCAAGAAAAACAATCAAAATTTCATCCCTGCTATACAAACAATACAAACTTAATAACTACCTTTATATTGAAATAGTTGGACAGTTTTAATACCCCTGGTACGACCCTACATCAACCAAAGCCCGCATAGCCGGGCTTTTTTTCAAACATAAAACCTTTTGATTGCTTTCAGCGTATTCATATTGTTATTTTAATAGAGGTATTAAATAACACAATCCTTGGCCATGCTTTTAATTAAGTGTGGCTTTTTTTATAGTTAAAAATAGACGAAGCGTAACTAACTTGATACACTATTTTTCCAAAAGCACTCATCAACATCTTCGGATATGCAGCGATAAATGAAGAAAAAAAACGGACGCAATTGCGCCCGTTTTGCCAATTTAACCGTTCCGAAACAATCCTAAATAAAGGAGACAATCCCTAATAAAAATTGTTTCACAAAACTAAAAATTGAGTGATTTCTTGGTTCTGCTTTCTTTTCAAAGTCCGATCCTTCCAAAGACGTTATACTGGAAACATGATGTTTGACATACGCCTGCGCCAAACCCATAAAAAGTTACCAGCCTAATTAAAGCGACTTGCATCCAGATCTTTAAACGCAAATTCAAATTGTTTCTTACGGGCAACGATTTTAATGAAAATTTCCCCTTTATAGGTAACCCTGAACACTTCCTGAGTTAGATGAGAATATACTTGATAATAAATGTCTTCCAAACAAGAGTCTGAATAATTTAAGCTGATCAATGCGGTGTGTTGCTGCATTCGTCTTTTTAAGTCAAACAGGTTAACAATACCATTGCAGTCTGAATTCAACATCAGCTTTTTACAATAGATCTGCAACTCGAGGATTATCGGATTATGCGGGGACTTGAAGTCGTGATTGATGATTTTCATGCAATCCTATTAAAAATAAAATGAAAGTTTCGTGTGCTAGTTAAATCCTCGGAACGCACCATTTCTCGGTATAAATTTTATTGAGTTCTTCAACCGTCAAACGCTGCTCGGTCAGGTTTTGAAAGCTCGCGTTGTTCATCGCATAAATATAGCATTTTACAGGTCGACACTCAATAAATTCCTATTTGATCCGGCAAACTTCTGTACTGAAGGGAATTCCTTTTGCGCAATCATACATCCCGTTCCTGGGGTAAGTATTAAAAAATTAAATTCAAGCCCTTCAGGGTCGTCAAATAATATCACTTCAAATGGATAGCTCTTATTATTGGCATGGTCAGGTATCTTTGATATCAAAATTACTATTTAATACAAATAAATTATTCTTTAAAAGAATAAACTTCACCTAATAGTCAACAAAACAGCATTTCATCCTGACAAATGTAAGTCCTGAAATTATGTCTTGCTGATCGTCTACATTAATAAACGCTCCACTAAAAATAACTTGACGATTCCCTTCAGTTGCAAATGCAGCAGAAAAACAAAACGAATTTGAATAGCGATCAGTAAGTTGCTTCAGCTTCGCTATTGTAATGATAATCTGTAGGCACAAGCAAAGCTCTTGCAGTTTGAATCATCCTGGTCCGTTTAAGTACTTTCAACTTCAGTTTTCCGTGATTTTACAGCAACCAGCAAAACGTCAAGATCGTAATATAGATCCTTGACAAGCAAAACATAGCCAGTGAAGAGCTTGAAAGCATCATGGCTTCGCTCAACTTCAAAAATCCAAATGGGACGCACGATACGGCCGGAGCCAATCATATGCTGAAAGCTGGGCCAACTGCTCTATACAGGGAGTATCTCCACGGACTGGCTTCGAAACAGCAGAAGCTATTAGATCAATTGGACGCCGCTCTGACCAGGATCAAAAACAGCACTTATGGTGTCTGCCGTGCAACAGGAAAACCGATCAGAGGGAACGGCTGCTCGCCGTTCCGCACACGACTTTAACCAGTCAGGCCAATAAGATCATATCCCTTTCATGCCAGGCGAATTCTTCAAAATGAAATGTTTATTTTTTATCACTCGCATGAAAGGGATGACAGCAATAAGATGCTTTGGATTCAAATTCCTGAAAAAGAGGGGCTCTGATTTTAGGTTGTCAACAATTCATCAATTAACCGCCAAGCTGAATGAAAACTTCGAACCTTTTCCCTCCTGACTATCTATTAAAAACTCACCATCGTGGTCCCTGACGATCCTGGATGCAATGTATAAGCCCATTCCCAGACCGCTGAAGCGTTTTGAGACATCTTTGCTTCTATAAAATTTTTTAAAAACCTGTTCTATTGTTTCTTCAGACATGCCGATACCTTCATCTTTAACGCTAACCATCAACAAACTATTGACAACTGTTGTGCTTATAATGATATGTGTTCCTGCCTTAGAATACTTTGCGGCGTTGTTGATCAGATTGTTGATGACCTGTTCTATTCGTAAACGATCTATTTCAACCTCGCAATCTTCAGCAAGTTCCAGGCTTAGCTGATGCGTAGGAAATGTCGGGATCAGACCTTCCACTATTTCGGTAATAAAAGCATTGAAGTTTGTACTTTCCAAGTGGTAGGTGATCTTACCATTCTCAATTTTTGAACCGTCCAATAACTGCTGGACCAAAGAAGTTAATTTGGCGATCTGAAGCTCTATTTTACCGAGATAATTCCCAATCGCAGGGTGATTGCCACCCTCTATTCTTCGTGCAAGCTGGGTAAAGGAGCGTAATACGGTGAGTGGCGTATTCAACTCATGGCCAACAACCGATAAAAACTCATTCTTTTGCTCATTTAAAATGTTGGATTGCAGCAGCGCCAGTTCCTTTTGCTCGTTTAACTGATGCAGTTCAGCATTCCTTAGCTTTACTTCTTCATAAGCGCTGATCGGGCCTTCTTTTGACAACTGTTTTTTCACATTCGCCACCTTACCTGCGTCAAGCCGTACGGTGCGGGGTATGCCTAATTTTAAGGTAATACTGACCTCGTTTGCAGATTGAGCAAACTCCAAAACAGGCACCAGTTTACGAGCGTATTCAAGGCCACCGCCCCCCCGTTCAAAGGGTTCACTATTGTGCCCCTTGATCTGCGCACCTACAAGGAAACGGCCGTCTTCCTGAAATGCCCCAAGAACAGCTTTACCTTCAACGGCTTTGTCTATAACTTCGCGGCAAACCTCTGAAACCGCGGTGGCAAACGCAGTTTGCGTGGAAATGGTCAAACCCAAAACTTCACAAATTCGAATCGAGCGTTTATAGGCCAGGGTAAGATCCATTTCATTTTCGAGGGTAATTGCGGCGAGCTCAATCATCTTTTAAAATTTCAAAGTTATCACCGACATGTCGTCTGTGCGGCGGGCATTATCTTTATAAATCGCAGCGGCTTGTATTGAAAGATCAGCCCTTGCAAGTCCGGGAAATTTTTGCGCTTCCCAACGCGACCGTATACCATCTGAACACAGAGTTAATTGATGGTAATCTTCGAAGCGAACTAAAAGGTCATTCATGGTATTGGGTATATTATGGCCTATGATACCATTGTAGGCCAATGGGCTCTTTAAGCTCGATAATCCGATTAATTTCGCGGAAATATTTCCTACACCGGCGATCCCTACTTGCTTCGCTGCCAAATCAATGCAAACCACAGTTCCCACCAAGCCACGTGTCTTACGCACTTCGGGGTGCAAGTACCGGATAATTTCGACCGGCGAATCGTGAGGGCAGGTTTTAAAAGCTTTGACTGCTTCGTTAACCGCGTGATTCGCCTCTGGTCCGTGTCCCAATCCATCAGCAACCAATAATTTTATGTGTGTCTCGGTTCGTTTGAGATAATAGCCATCGCCGCTCGTGCTCTCATTAGGCTTAGCAACCACCAGGCCAGAAAGACGAAAATCGCTTTTCTGCCTGCGTTTTGATTCGGGTTTCGTTCTATAGATACGACTTACTACTATAGTACCCCACTCGCGGACAGAAAAAATATCGAATTCATCGGATAATCTCTTTATACTTCCCAAACCATGCCCTATAGTATTGGTACTGGAAAATCCATCTGCCATCATACGTGGAACATCACTCATGCCAGGACCATTATCCAGGCTGATCAATTCTATATATTCGCTGTCCGATTGCTTGAAATGCCCGATTAGCAATTCACCCTGCTGAGCATATTTTGCCAGATTGGAAGTATGTTCAGCTACCACAATGTCCAACTCAGCCATCCGGGTCTCCGGAAGCTCTGCTTTTAAAGCTAATTGATGCGCATGCTTTTTTATGAGCGCATGGTAACTTCTATCAACAGCATCAAAACTTTTATATGTAGCATCAACCATTGGCCCACTTGATTATGGTCACCTTGGTGCCCTTCCCAACTTCACTTTTAATATCGAATTCATTGACCAGCCGCTTAGTTCCTGGCAATCCAAGCCCTAAGCTCTTTCCGGTTGAATAACCGTCTTTCAAGGCAAGGCTGATATCAGGAATACCCGGTCCGTCATCCTTAAAAGTTAACCGGATCCCACTGTCCCGACCGCGACTTACGACCTCGATCAATACTTCCCCTCCGCCCCCGTAACGCAGCATATTACGCACGAGCTCGCTCGCAGCAGTGATCAATTTGGTCTGGTTTACCAGCCCCATTTTGATTTTCACGGCATATTCCTTTACCCGGTTCCGAAACGGCACCACGTCCTGTTCCCGTGCCACAGGCATCGGGTCTTTATTCAGTGATATGATCGTCGCTATCATTTTCAGGATCCGTTTCATCTTGTTCAAAAAGCTGAATCTTTGATTTCAAGAGATCCATTCCCCTTTCTACGTTCAATGCAGTAAACACCCCTTTCAAAGGCAAACCAAGTTCGACTAAAGTAATTGCCACAGCAGGCTGCATGCCTACTACGACAGTTTCGGCATCAAGCAGTTTTGCCATTACACCAATATTGCCAATGATCCTTCCCATGAAAGAATCGACGATACTAACGGCGGAAATATCAATTAATATTCCCTGAGCCCCGGTTTTGCTGACCATTTTGACCAGATCAGCTTCCAAGTCGAGTGCAAGGCGGTCGTATAAGTCTACCTGGATGGTCACCAACAGAAATGGCCCCATCCTTAAAATAGGAATTCTATCCATTACCTAAGAACCTATGATCAAAAACTTGTTTTAACAGCTGGTTTGCGGACTTCGAGACGCAATGTTTTGAAAGCATATAGCAAGGCGCTCGCTAGGGTGGCTTTCGTTACGATCTCAGACAGATCAATACCTAAATGTACGATGGTCTGCGCGATCTCCGGTCTTATGCCGCTGATAATACACTCCGCACCCATCAAACGGGTTGCGCTAACCGTTTTTAACAAATGTTGGGCCACCAGGGAGTCCACTGTAGGAACCCCGGATATATCAAGTATTGCCACACTGCTGCCAGATTCAACGATCTCAGTCAATAAGCTTTCCATGACCACCTGCGTCCGAGCGCTGTCCAAGGTACCGATGATTGGCAAAGCCAGAATACCTTCCCATACTCTAATAACTGGGGTTGATATTTCGCTAATCTCATCAGTTTGACGTAATATAACCTCTTCACGACCTTTAATAAAGGTTTCAAAAGTTGTAATAACGAAGCTATCCATTAGACGGTGCAGTTTCAGGCTGATATCGACAAGTTCTTTGGGATCGGTCACCGACTCCTGCAATAATTCGATCAAAGCTTCTTTAAGACTGATAATAGACAGACCTGTTTCACGTGGACTAAAACCCTGACGTGCCCGGGAGATCGAAATTCCTCCGAGAATTTCTATGACATGGTCAAAATCGGATGAGCCAGGCTCGGACAAGTTTTTTTCATTCAAACTTTTAACGAGTGCATTGATAAGCTCTTCTGACTCAGCTCGTAAATCTTCATTACTCATCAGGTCTTCCCGTAGGCCCATGTCAGCAAGCTGATTTTTCATCCAGCGTTCCAATAAAGCGGCCTGGCTTTTTTTTAAAATCTTTGTTATTTCTACTCCCATAGATCGTTTGAATTTTGCACGTAATGCTACAACTTTTTTTTTATTAAGTGAAATTTATATGACGCCCAGCGAATACTGGCCTTTTAATAACATTCTGTGATTTAAGACATGTTTACATGCCGCGGTCATATTGCGGATTATTTTTTCAGGTTATAAAAAGGAAACTAAACCAGAGGAAACATCGAAAGGCCTGGCCTGCGAATTGATATTAACAACTTTAAACAATGACTATTACAAAAGCGTGAAAAAAAAATAGTAAATCCAGGCAACTCGGTGAAAAAGTAATAGATATGCTCAGGCATGCACACACACTGACATCTGCCCTCCAAATAAAGGAGCAGACAATGACCGCCCATAATTAGGTACACTGAAAACTTTTAAAACTTTCGAAAGCACTAACAAACAACCCGTTATGAAAAACACGATCTCCATTAAGTTAATTATTTTTACAACTACCATCATGCTTTCGGCCTGTGGCGCGCACCGCTATCAGGAGCACGGACGCCCAGAGGCAGGACATGACGACCACGAACAACATGATAACAGGCAACGGTAAATTCAACAATTGTTTCCTGAACTGCGAATAGATAAAAGTTTGGCTTTGCACTCATGTAAATTACGGTTGAGCTTAAGTTCTGTTTGTATTTACTGCCGCGGCTTCCCCGTTTTTTAACGATAAGCCTAAGACCGTGTTTCCAATATTTCCCTAATGAAATTACACTGAAAAAATTTGATCAGTTGAAGCAATATTTAAATTTAACATTGTTCATAGCTTACCAAGCTTTAATAATTGTCATTGCTGCCGACAGACCAAAAGGTTTTAAAGGACAACGGTTAGCTATAGGCAAACCCTGAAAGGCAAGAAACGCCATCATCGTATGCACGCACCTTAACCCGAAACCTGCTTCGTGTAAAATCAGAAAAATTGTTGTGAGTCAACATCAAGCGCCTCAAATAATATAAACAAATGGGTATAGAGTAAAGAAATGGAGCTGTCCTCGATAGGCGCCAGTGAAGCTGGGAAATTATCCAGCGTCATAACAGCCGATCTGGGCGGAAAGTGAAACAGTTGCCGACTCTACTGTTTATTTTAGGTTACCCTTAAACGAAGGAAGTAATATTTAAAAACTTTTTTTATTGGAGCAGGTTTACCATATGGTAAATTTTGAAAAAGGAATACATGGATAAGGCATATTTAGAAAAGTTACGATCCGAAATGGCAGAAAACCGCAGCCAGCACGCGGAAAATTATAACGAATTGCAACGTGCCCTTTTTTTGTTCAAGTCAGGCTTGAGCAATGTAAACGGAAAGATCAAATCCACTGCCGAAAGCTATGCCGCTCTTATCCAATCGGAACAAACGCCGGAAATCGCTGTTGACCAGTTCCATCGACGGGCTTCCTGATACTCCCATCTGATGTGAGCGGAAGATTGTTTTCTCAAAGAAAAATAAATATTTTAGCACCCAATCTGCTATTCCCTAAACTCAGTTTGCCGTTACTTTTTTGTTGATATACTTCTTAGCTATATCATTACTACCTGTTTTAATTTGTATTTGGCTGATGGCTAAGAAAAAAAATTATGATTCCGAATTTTGTGGCAGCCTGCCGCTCAACCATATTAATGTTGTCCAGGACTATGGTTATTTGCTCGTGCTGAGTAAGGATCAGTTAAGCATTGTCCAACTTAGCGAAAATGCCGCCGATCTGTTTGAAAAGCCCTTAAAATCTGTTCCGGGTACACTATTTTCAGAATATACCGATACCAGCGGTATCAAGTCACTCAGCGAACGTTTTGATCAAAATTCAAAAGAAAAATTCCCGCTGACCGTTACACTCAAGTCCCGGAAAATGATCGCGCTGGCACATTTTAAGCCGGAGTATATCATCCTGGAGATCGAAAAAGCTGACCTCCCAACTGAACGCTCCTTCACCAGTGTTTACGAGGAAGTTAAATACGCAATGGCCGCTATTGAGGCTGCTGAAACCATTGAAACGGCAAGCCAGGCCGCTGTACATGAACTG
>NZ_QPCG01000017.1 GCF_003351025.1 Mucilaginibacter endophyticus
CAGTCCGGTTTTTAGGAGGGGTTACATTGCCTCTATCTTTTTTAGGGTGCATGGATAAGAAACAACCATAACTCTTTTGACAGGCAATGAAATTTTGTGTCCATTCCTCCGTGTAAATAAACGAACTATCCTCGTTACAGTAGCTATACCTTTCTTTAGTGAAAAAGTCCCAACAAGGGAGATTAATTAAAAAAATTATTCCAACGATAACCAGCAACACTTTCCTCCTCATAATCTTTTTCCTTGTTAACTTTTTACCTTCACGATGAAAATCTGACCCCTCACGTATAGCAACTAAAGGTAATAATCTAAGGTAATTGGCTATTTTGATTTCCATCAAATAAAGCACCGGCATCTTAAAACAACGCAGCGATATACCCGTGTCATGGACAAGGCAAAAAAAGAAGCCGCGAACCGGATAGTTCTCGACTTTTGATCTGCGTACACCCAGTCATATCACCGCTTAAACAACCGGAGCTGTTAGCAGGAAAATTGTCAAGGGCCACGGCAATAGCCGTGGTTTATATACCCTTGACGATTTTCCTGCGTAGCTATCTTTGTGACTGCGGTGCTGTGACTAACCCATAGCCTGAGGGTTGGAAAGGCAGGTGTGTATGAGGAACGATTACACTCCTGCACGAGCGGCGGCGAGGCTGGCGGCGTAATGGAACCCGCAGCGAAGCGCGTGGTGTAATGAAGCAGCTTGCCGCAGCCGCATGGCTTCTCCATCTGTCAAAGAAAATATCCATTTATAATAGCACTCTGTTTCAACGCGATACCTGCTGTCCCCGGGATTTTTTCTTTCGCCTTTTCCTTCCTCTCGCTTTCCTGGATAACATTAGCGCCTCGGTAAAGCTCGGTTCCAGCGTCACTTCCAAAAAGCTGGCAGCTGTCTTCGCTTTGCGAATAGCATCGCTGCAGTTGTAGTAAGCAAAGCCCGATGTTCTTTATCAGGAACAAATTACTTGGAAATCCTTTTCAAAGTCCCGCTCATAAATAGATTTGTAGGTTTTACTGAAATTCTCGAATGTATGTTTGGCCAATGAGTGCTTGCCTAAAGCCGAAAATGCTTTACACTTCAACATCATGGCATCTTCATTAACTGCATCAAAGTAAAAAATGAAATTAGCCAGTTCTATTAAAAATTCGGAATCGTTGCTAAACTCACCCGAACGTGCGTGATAGAGATAAGTATTAATCACATCGTTCGAAATCTCGGATTTGAACGTTTCCAACCACTCATAATCGCTGTTAGAAAGGAACTGGCCACGTTGGGTAATGCCTGAAAGCTCTTTGATCTTCTCTTTATTCAGCTTCCGCTTGTTTTTAACCAAGCTCAAATAGCTACGATAATCAACATAAACCAATTCCGGGTCAAGGTCGATTGTCCAACTACCTGTTTCTTTAGATAGCTGACAATGATCCATCCGCTCCAACAGTGTTTTAAGCTTTACGATACTTACCGAACGGTTGTTCCTGGCACTTTTTTCAGATTTATCTATCCAAAACATTTCGTTTAACCGCTCGGAGCTTATGCCGCGGCCAAGCCTTATCGTGTTTAACAAAATTAGCAAAAACATCTCTTTAATAAGCGGTGTAAACAGTTTGGTCATCTCTACTCCCTGGGCATCAAATATCTGCAGGTCGCCAAATAACAGGATGGCATTTTTTAGCGGTTGTTGATCTGCAGGTGCAGGTTCCGGTTCTTCGTCTGTTATAATTTCCGGATGATAGCTGGTTGGCTGTGTTTGTGCCACGTGAGATTCAACTACGGCTGGTTGCGTTTCCACGGGTACTGGTATCATTGTTTTTTTTCCTTTTCTCCGGATTAAATAAATTCCTCCACCGGCAACCGCAATAACAGCAACAATTACCCATAACATCGAAGCTCGATTAGTACCCACGTTTCCGGCCTGCGTTGTTTGAAAAAGCGGTGGCCCCAGCAGGGTATACACCTCAACCTGAGTTTGACCGGCATCGCTCCGCAAAAGCGTAACAGCTATAAATTTATCCGATCGGGGCGCAAAATAAAGATCGGCAAACGAATGTACATCATGAAACTTGTAAGGGATCCCGCTTTCCAGCAGCTCATAAGTTGGGTTGTTAAGCGAGCCGTGAATAAGCTTTAATGTAGAATTATAAATATGCCGCGGGAAAATCAAACCGTAGTAGCTTTTGGTGTCCTGATCAATAATAAGCGAATTGGCGAAGGTAAACCCATCGGTACCGCGGGGCGCTATATCGAAAAGTTTTTTGAATGTACGGTCGTTTACAGTGTAGCGCATCATATCGTACATATACTTTGGCGTGAGGATCTGCTTTCCGCTGGCATTACCATAGCCACCCAGTATGTAGGCGGTATCACCCTTGGGTGTAGCGCCTGTAGCGGCCAGATATCGGGGCATATAAAAATCGCCTTTATAAATAATGCTGTCCCATTTATTGGTATTAAAATGATACTGAAGTACCTCGTTATGGTAAAGCAGGTAACCGTATCCGCCGAAAACATACATAGATGAATCGTGCTGCGAAATAATCTTATTAATGTGCCAGTAGCGCGTTACCTGCCCAGGCTTAAAATTACCCGACCATGTATTGGTATAAAAATCAAATTTTTCGGCTTGCTTGGCATCGGTATAAAAACTGTATAAATTTTTATCCAACGGATTAAAAATAGCCCGATTACCCTGGACGAGATTAAGTTTTGTAGCAGCCGGATTTTTTTTTACTATGCCGCTGTTAATATCATAAGTATAAACCGTATCACTTCCAATTACCAGCAAGGCCTCCTTATCGGCATCAAAACTAACGCTGGCCATACCATTGGCGGTGAAAGCCTGTGCTTTGCTCCAGTTTTGGTGCATGGATGATACCCAAGTGGGATTAATAATGGCAGCGTCCTGGTGTTTTAGTTGCTCGTGAGCGATTGTTCCACCGGTTTCGTTCAGGGGCCACTTGTATTGGGTCGTCCCGCCCAGTTCTAAGCGGATGTCTCTGATCTTCATCGGCGGTACATCGGTGGTTTCAAACTCGCCGTGGTTGTTGGTGCCAAATGTAATATGGTAACAGGCGTTTTTATTCAGGGAGATATTTTGCTGTGTATATGTTTTTCCATCCGAAAAAACCTGTAAACGATTATGAGTGGCATCAAACAATATCCGCACCCGGTTCCATTTATTGTAGAGATCATTTTGATCGATGCCGAAACTGATTTGCGGTTCCTTATCACCGGTCACCAGTTCGAAATGATTTTTGGCGGTGTTATAAACCAGGTCGAAGTTGTGCTTATCATCAGAAATAATCCTCACCACGTAGCCAAAGTAAACGTTGTATGCCCGAAAAAAAGAAACATCAAAGGATATTTCGAAATTATCATTAAAGCAGAAACCTTTTTCGGGACTAAGTTCAAGTGATGTTCTTTTATCCTGCACCACCTCATGGCTCGCAAACCTTAAGCCATAATTTTGAGCAAGACTATAGAAGCCCGTAAGACAAAAAAATAGTATAAAAACAACTTTAATGTAAGGCAAATAAAACTTCCCCATGCTTATCCCAAACAATTATTTATTAATTGGCTGCTGCAATAGCGCTTAAAATTGGTAGCCATAGGTAAATGGCATGGGTAAATTTAAGTTAAAAACACGATGCTACATAGCAAATTCATGCAAGGAAGAAAGAATTTCGATTTTCGTAAAAAGGGAGGCTGTTAATTTATGCTGTTCGAAGTCCCAAACTTCGAACAGCGATAGAAACGTATTTACTTTTCCACTTTTTCTTCTACGGCTTTTGCACCGCCGAAGCTAACGTTTTAATAAACTCTGGCTGGTTGGATGCCAGCTTCGCAGCAAATTGCCAGTTGCTGCCGTTACGCACAAGTTTGATTAAAAAATGGTTCCAACCCCGCTTTAGCTTAAGCTCTTTGGCTTCACCGTTATTTTCGGTATCCAGTATTTGTTTACCGTTCAGAAACACCGTAGCATTACCGCCCGCTTTAACCTGTAAATTCACAACCGGTAAATTAGGCTCGGCAAGCAAATCCTCGAGTGAGCGTTGACTGTATACCCAGAAACTTAAATAAGCCACCTGCTGCCGGCCATTGGCTGCGCCGCCATCTAAGGCTGAGAGATCAAAAACATCCTTATCGGCATGCAATGGTGTCCATATTTTGCGATGAATTTCTAAACCATCTTTTATCTCATCAGCGGCTCCGGGATCAACAAAGTTCCTTATTTTTGCTTCCTCTGCCGATCGTGCTGTAAAGTTACCGGCGTATAGCGCGCCTGTAATATTGCCATTGTTACTCAACACGCTGCCATCAGCTCCTTCGGCCAGGGCTACTCCGGCATTACCGAGTAATCGCCTTATAAGCCTTATCCCCTTTAACAGTTTAGGGTTGGCAGGCAAAGTGGTAACAACCAACTTTCCGGCGCCTTTTTCATAAACTATCATCGCGGCACCCGATGGTTTGGCTTCCAATTCGGAGCGTACCACCATAGCCGTTTTGGCGTACTCGGCCTGCTTGTTCCATTTTTGCCAATCGGTGTTGTTTGCGGTTAATAATATTTTGCTTTGTTTAACCAGTTCGCCATCCAAACCATTGCTAATTATATCAGCTGGGTTGAGTTCAGAAAAATACATATTGGCTGCGTCTATGCCGTTGGTTATACCATCGGCAGACACCGGCAATAATGATGAACTTTTACGCTCTGTAACTGCTATTGTGGCGGGCAACAGTTTGTTCAATGCTTCGGTTCCTGTACTGTTTACTCCCCAAACCAGTACGGTACCTCCGCTTGCCAACACTTTATTAATAGTTGATTTACTTTGTACAGATGGTGGGTTGCTGCCATCAATAAATAAAATACGCGGATTAGCTTTACCGCTTTGTTCAATAACGCCCAGCCTTTTCAGATCGGCGGCTAATGAACTACCAGACCCTCCTATAATTGTTGCAGTTGAATTGTTACCCGATACCGCAGATTTAGCATCGTGGTTAAAAACCGGTTTACCAACCTCATAAGGTTTATTTTCGGCTGCGGCTTTAATGGCATCAAATAAGGGCCAGGTTTCATAAAGTGGCAATGCAGGATCATAACCAGGGTTTAGCGTGGTACTGTACGGACCAAATCTCTCGGGTTGCACTCCGGGGCTATCCTCTTTATAATTTGTAAAATACACGCCATCTTCAAGCGTTGGAGCTTTGGTTTTATCCGTAAGGCCAATGGGTAAAGGTTTTAAGCCGTACCAAACCAGGTTAAACACACTATTGTAGATAGATTCCCTTTCGCGCTGCTGCATCAGGTTTTGGTAAGATGATTGCGCAACGCCTTCCATTCGCCCCAAAAATGACTCATATGCACGGTTGCCGTTGGTTTCGGCTACCTGTTCGGGGGTACCGTAGTAGGCGTTTCCGGCTTCGCCCACCCCCCAGGGTTTGCCACTTTTGCGGGCACGGTCCATTGTACCCTGGTCGCCGTAGTGGATGATGTAGGTAGGCAGTTTACCTTCGGCGTCATCCTCACCATCGGCCGAGATCCAGGCGCGGGTTGGATCGAGTTTGCGGCAGATATCGGCCCAGATACCATAATAATTTATCAGGGTATCTTTTATTCCGGTAGGGTTACGCATTACGTTTACCACCACGGGCATTACCTCGTTAGATACGCTCCATCCAAATACCGACGGATGGTTACGATCGCGCAATACCAGTTCAGCTACATGGTATTTGGTATCATTCCAGTAGTCCGGATCATCTACTTTAGGGCCGCCATCACTGGCCCAGATGGCGGTTTCGTCTAAAACCATGATACCCATCTCATCGGCCACATCCATATAAAACGATGGATATGGTTGGGCATGTAAACGCACGGTATTTAATCCGGCATCGCGCATGGCTTTAAACCAGGCCACGGCATAACGTCGCGTCATCTGCGGGATACCCAGGAAGTGCCACGAATCGCCCCGCATAATTATGGGTTTGCCGTTCATCAACACCTGCCCACCGTTAATGCTTACGGTACGCCAGCCAAAGCGGGTGTAGCGAGTATCCACCAATTGCTTACCATTGTTAACACGGACCAGCAAAGCATACAAATTAGGCTCATCCGGCGACCAGCGCGCAAGCTTATCACCTACCAGCGAATTAAGCGTTATTACTTTCTCGGTATGCGCCGGAACTTTAACTTTCACAGCCGATATATCCAAGGCAGAGGCCGTTGCAAGTTTACCTGCGGGCTCGGCGGCATCGGCAGGATTATCAGCCTGCCATTTATAGGCTCCGGCATCTACCGTGATGTTTGCATCCCGTTCGCCATCGTTTTTTATGGTGATCTCGGCAGCAAGATGATCGCCTTGTACGTCCGGCTTCACAAAAACATCTTTAACATACACCTGCGGAACTGCAACCAGCGCAACATCTTGCCAGATGCCCGCGACATGCTGCCCCCAGAATGACCCCGCCTGGTAAGTACGCCTGCCATAGTTGCCATTTTTATCAAATAACGATGCCTTCCTAACGCCTACAGCTATTTCATTTTCAGCGCCAAACTTTACCAAAGAAGTCACATCTAAATCAAAAGGCAGAAAGATACCAAAATGCTTCCCGGCAGGCTTACCATTTATCATAATCCGTGCATCACCGGCCACTGCTTCGAAATGTAATAGCAGGCGTTTACCATTCCAGTTAGCAGGTACACTGAACTTGCGCCGCAGCCAGCCCATTTTTATATGTTCCCATTCTTTGGGGTATGATGGAAAGGTGCGAAAATCGCCGCCCTGACCGTGTTCATCGGCAAAGCTATTCACGTTCCAGGGGGATGGAATACGGATGATGGCTTTATCCCATTGATCGGGCTGCATGGCGGGCAATGCAGGTGCAGGACCATTCCCTTCACGGAAACCGGCAGGCAATTGTGCCGGCTGAAATTGCCATGAGCCATTGAGGCTTAGTTCCTGGCGATAAGATTTTTCGGCATCTTTTACAAAGCCGGTAGATGGGGCAAATACGCCCGTGTATTGTAAACGCTGGCTAAAAGTTTGCAGCGCGATTGTGGTAAACAGGGTTAGCAGTAATAGTTTCTTTTTCATAGCGTGATCAATCCGGATGGGCGGGTTGAAATTTTGGGGAAAGCGGTTAAAAAAACGTCATTATAAGGTACGAAGCAATCCCCTATAAGCAGAAGCTATGCAGATTCGCCCTGTATAGTTGGGGTTGCTTCGTACCTTATAATGACGTGGTGGTTATGAGGTTTTATCTAATCAGTTCAGACTTACGAAGTTTTAAAAACCTCGTAAGTCTTGACAGGCTGTAATTGGGTGTTGAAATAGTATTAATGCACTGTAGCCTTAACCACCGGGCTATAATTATAGGTTGAGTTAGGCGAGTTGGCAGCCCTTGCACCCATCCTGAAATAATACTCGCCTTTAGGCAACCTTGTATCCGCCCAGTGGAAAGTAAAGGTTTGCGGCTTATCAACAATGGAAGCATCCGGTGTGCCATCGGTAGGTACTTTCCACAGGTTGGCGTAGTAAGTACCCGGTCCGGCTACATTCGAGCTTACGGCTTCGTTCACCACGGGGTCCTTGCTTACCATGAATATCAGCTCAATCAGCTTCGAATTGTTCTCGGGGGCTTTGTTTACCGTATAGCTGAACGTGCTATCGGCAACAGCCGCGGTTATGCGGTAAAAAGGGATCACCTTAAAATCGAGCTGCGTTTTTTGGTTATGGTTCAATACTACGCTAACCGAATCACCCGCGTACATAAATGGCCCGTTTAATGGGAAAGCCTTATAGTTATCTGCAAAAAACTGCGTAGCCGAGTATGATCCATCTGCCTTGATGGATATATCAATAGGCTGTGGACTTGGATATTTGGCCTTGTTATTTTGCAAAAACCTAATATCGCCGCCGCCAGGTTGTTTGGTTTCAATACCACCTCCGGTTTGCGCATCAGTTACTTTACCGTATACGCCGGCATCAGGCGCTGTGTAGTTATCGTATTTTTTGCATCCAGCGTAAAAAAGCAGCATGCATGGAATTAATGTGTATATGATTGATGATCTCATGATTTTCAATATTTTTTAATAGCCGGGGTTATCAATAAGTGCCGTGTTCAGGGAACGTTCCCCGCCCGGTATCTGCGAGTAATAATTACGGGCCTGGTAAGTTTTTCCGCCGCCTACAGGTACTTTTTTAAACACATAGTCTTTGGTGTTTATATCGTAATAAATGTCAAGGCCATTTTCCTGCCTGATGTTAAATTCGGTAGTGAGCGTACGCCATCTTACATAATCCCAAAAAGTGCGATTCTCGAACGAAAGTTCAACCATCCGCTCGTGCCTGATCTTATCGCGGCTGATAGAGGTAAGTAATGCAACTCCAGCCCTTCCGCGTAACTGGTTCACAGCGCCCAAAGCTTCGGATGGGTCTTTATCCAACTCAAATGATGCTTCAGCATAGTTCAGCAATACTTCGCCGTAACGCAGATCGATCCAGGACGTGCGCGAAGAATAATCGTACAGCAAGTTACGATCGGTAATAGGGTCGGTCCATTTTTTAAGCCAGAAGGTAAGCGAGTTTGAATTAGAATTGCCTGTGCCTACCACATTGGTTGGCGTTAAAGTGAATGACTGAGTACTCACATCAAAATACTGCAACACCTGGTTGCCATTGTACTCCTTGTTATTATAAATAACCCCGCGCTGCCCGGTAATGGTAGCACCACGGAATGATGTACCGGTAACTACCACAGTACCCATCAGCCTTGGGTCTTTATTTTCGAAAGGGCCGCTTAAGGTTGGGTAGTGTACATAATTGGCAGGTGTGCCAATATTTAATGGCTCATTGGCACCCGCGGTACTGGTTTTTGATTCAAATTTTTCAACCAGGTCGAGCGTTGGTTCCAGGCGGTTATCGTAACCTATGGGCGAGCGGATATAATCGGGCAGTACCATTAAATCCTGCGAGTGGGTACGTTGGGTAGCGGCATAATCATAACCTTTGCAAAAGATGGCCTCGGTGTTCGAGTCGCCGGGTTTGCACTCGTAAAACAGATATTGAAAGTTTTTAGACAGATCAGTAGGGTATTTATTAAACAGGCTGTACTTGCCATCAGTAATAATGGTTTTAGCAGCGTTGTATGCAGCCGTTAAATATTCGGTAGCCTTAGCCTGGCTAACCCCTACTACACCACCCAACTGTACGGTACCAAATTTACCGATCGAACCGGCATGCAGCATCGCGCGCGATTCCAGCGCGAGGGCGGCGTATTTATTTGCACGGCCGTAATCGCTGGTTTCGGGTAAATCGGCGGCGGCCTGATCAAGGTCATTTTTAATCAGGTCCCAAACTTCCTCTTCCTTGTTGCGGGGCTGTTTAAGCAAAGCGTTCGGGTCCGTTGGCGGTTCGGTGAGGATAGGTACACCTCCGTAATATTTCACCAGCCCGAAATAATAGTAAGCCCTAACAAAATGTGCTTCAGCCGAGTAGCGTTTTTTAGTCGGCTCGTCTACATTGGTTACGGTGGCTATCTCCTGTATAAAAGTATTTACATTGCGGATAGCCTTGTACAGGTTGCCCCAGTTCTCTTCGTTGATACCGGCATTGTTGGAGTTGAAAGCCTCGTCGCTCCAGTTGGCAGTATATTGATGCCCGTCGCCCGGGAACTGACCGAAACGACCGTTGCAGAAGGAGTAATCCTCTATAGGCATATCTTTATACAGAGAAGCGAAATAGGCCGTTACCCCGGCCGGGCTTCCGTAAATCTGGTCTTTGGTAAGCAGCGTGGTTGGCTGCACGTCGAGCAGGTTTTTGCGGCAGGCACTTAATCCCGCCAGCACAAAAATCGCGATGATATATTTTATATTTTTCATGATATCGGGTTTAAAAAGTTGCCTGTACACCTGCGTTAACATTAAGGGTGATAGGATAGCTATAACTGTAAAGGCGCGTGCCTGATGATTCAGGATCGATAAAATCAAGGCCTTTACCGGTAAAGGTGTACAGGTTGTAAGCATTGGCAAACACCCTGAAGCGGCTGATACCTATTTTGCTCAACAGTTTTTTGCTGAAAGTATACCCCAGCTCAATGCTTTTGATACGCACGTAGCTTGCATCAAAAGTGCTGAACGAGTTAGGCACACCATCCTTATAGTTTTGGCGCTGACCGGTTGAAGGAAATCTGCCCGGCACCCAGGGGCTGTTGGGATCAAAAATATCCTGGCGGTGCCACCTATCTGCGAAAACGGAAACCGGGTTAGCATATTGAAAGTAGAAAGGGCGTGAAAGTTGATCGAGATATGATACCGAGTACATGGTAGCCCCCTGTATCAGCATCGAAAAATCAAAACCTTTATAACCCAGCTCAAAATTAGTACCGAAGTAAATTGCCGGCTTACCCCCGTTTCGTGCAATAACTGTTTGGTCTTTACCATCTATAATGCCGTCGCCATTAAGGTCAACATATTTTAAATCTCCGGGGAGCAGGCTGCGATTGCCTGCACCATCCTGGATAGGCGCTGCGTAAATCTCCTGGAAATTCTGGAACTGACCCGCAACTTTATAACCCCACACAATATCATTATAACGATATGCCGTTTTATTACGGTAATTATCGGCATCGCTGCTGGCCGGCGTTTGTTCGATGTAGCGGTTTTGGGTACGCGCGTAAGACATATTGCCCGATACAGAAAAATCAAGAGCGCCTATTTTACTGTGGTGACCCAATACAATCTCGAAGCCTTGTGTGCGATCTCCGTTGAGGTTTACCTGGGGCAGGTTTACACCGTAAGTGCCGGGAATGTTGGAGATAGGCGAACCTAACAAACCGCTCCGTTCCCTGCGGAAAACATCGCCCTCGAAAGAAAGCTTACCATTCCACAGCGAGAAGTCCAAACCGATATCTGTTTGGGTAGAAGTATACCAGGTGATATTGGCATTGGCGGCATTTTTAAAATCAACACCTTTCACAAATCCCGATCCGAACACAGAACCGGCTAACGAACCTGAGCCAGAACTTGGATAGATATACCCTGTTAAATAGGCGAAGGTATTCGCAGCCGCCTGGTCATCGCCTTCTTTACCATAGGTTGCCCTTAGTTTGATATTATCTACAAACTTCAGCTTATTTTTAATGAATGGCTCTTCAGAGATGCGCCAGCCTACCGAGCCGTAAGGGAAAAATCCCCAGCGGCTTTTAGATGGAAAGTAGGATGAGCCATCCTCCCTGAAGCCAAACTCAGCCAGGTATTTGCCGGCATAATCGTAATTAAATTTACCGGCATAGCTGCGGTTACCGCTTTGGCTATAGCCTGAACCAACCACATCAGTAGCACGGTCACCCGCGGCAAGCTGATCAATAGCATCGATCACGAATTGAGTTTGAGCGTTGTTGCTGTTACCCTGGCGATAAATCTGTTCGTAGATTAATAAGCCGGATACATTGCTTTTGCCAAAACGATGACTATAATTCAGCGACAATTGCAAATCATTAGTGATTCCCTGGCCGAAATATTCGTTCAACTGCGATGGACCTTGGTGCGAAAACGCGGTTTGCAACTGCGTGGTATTATCGTACTGGTACTGGTAAAACTGCTTGCGGAAACTGCGGTTAAAGGTGTAGCTATTATCATAAGCAAAAAGGCCTTTTACACTTAAGCCTTCAACAAAAGGGAGCACATAATTTAAAGTGAAGGTTGAGGTAAGCGCCTTATCATTGGTTTTATTGTAACCGGCCAGATCTTCGCTGATCTGACCCAGCGGGTTGTCATTAGGCTGGTTGTAAAACTGGTTAAGGTAACGGGGATCGCCGTTTGAGTAAAGCGATTGTGTAGGACTGATTGACCACGCATTTTTCATGAGTGACCAGATAGCCACGTTAGGGCTTTTGCTCATCACATTGTTTAAGCCCAAGTTAATGCCGAAGGTTAACCCTTTGCCTAACTGCCCGTCAATAGCGGTACGGAAGTTGTATTTTTTACCGTATTCGATATCGGTTTTGAGCAAACCGCCCTCATCAAAATAACCACCCGATACAAAAAACCTTAACTTTTCATTACCTCCGCTAACAGTGACATTATGCTGCTGCTGCGAGGTGGAGTTATTTAGGATGGCTTTCAGGAAATCGGTGCTTGGCGTTTTACCCGTGCGGAAATCTTCAATTTGCTGCGGGGTGAATTGCGGCGGTGTTATCTGCTGATTTCCACTGATGAAATTATTGATCTGCTGCTCATCAAAAAGCGTGGCATACTGGTAGGCGCTTGATAGTTCGGGATACTTGGTGATAAACTGTTTGCCGAGGTGCATGGTGTAAGCAACCTGTATGGCTCCTTGTTTGCCTTTTTTGGTGGTAACGAGGATAACACCATTAGCGGCCTTAACACCGTAAATAGCTGCGGTTGCATCTTTCAAAACACTCACGCTTTCTATCTCATTCGGGTCGAGGTGATCGAAGCCTGATTTATCGCGCTGTACCCCGTCGATGATAAACAACGGACCGCCCTGCTGATTACCTTCCACATCGTTAGGATCGACATAACTGAACCCACGGATATCGATCTGGCTATCAAACTTACCCGGCTGACTCGATAACTGCGCTACCCTTACACCCGGCGCACGACCAGTTAAGGTATTTGTAACATCATTATTGGAGTTTTTAACAAGATCTTTTGCAACCACGGTTGATACCGCGCCGGTGAGATTGGCACGCTTCTGTGTGCCATAAGCTACCACTACTACTTCATCGAGGCTGCCCTGCTGCGCCGTTAACGTTATGATGATAGTACGGTTGTTTTTCAGATCAACATCGAGCGTGTTATACCCGATGTAGCTAACCGTAAGGGTACCTTCGGGGTCGGCTACTTTTAAGGTGAAGGCACCTTTGGTATCGGTAACCACGCCCTGGCTACTTCCCTTTACTTTTACAGATGCGCCAATCAGCGGTTCGCCCGATTGATCAATGACTTTACCGGTTATCGGTACGTCTTGCGCAAACAACGGCACCGAGAGGCACCATGCCAATAGCAATAATAAAATTTTCTTCATAGTACATAATTTTGGTTAACTGGTTATAGTTGATTATAACCCCAAAGAAATTTGCAGTAATTAATAAAAAGTTAATATTGAATTAGTTGGAATAATTTTTATTAATCGATTTTAAAAAGCTGATTATCAAATCATTTAAAAACATCAAAATCGCGCAATTAATTTACTTAGTGTAGCGAACCACGTATATTAATCTTTTAAAACCGGATGCATGCCGTTTTAAAACAAGAAAGGCTATCACCTAAATTGGTAATAGCCTTCGTGTAGCCGGCTATTTGCTTTTACTTTCGCTCGGGCATTTTATATACCAGCGGTTTTTCGTGGCGTAATATTTTAGCTGCTTCGCCGGTTAGCCATAAATAAGTATCAGATGGTTTTCCATCCATATTGATAAAAGCTGTGCCGGTATCATCTGCTACCTTAGGCGGATTATCTGATCCTTTAAATATCGCGGTCCCTTCGTTCACCTCATCAAACATGGCCACATAGATCATCTCGGCGCCGGCAGATATTGCGGTTGATAACATTTGCCAGTAAAACCTGCCACCCTGCCGTGGGATAGAGCCAACCGGCTTTACATCATCCGGAAATTCATACTGGCTCAGGTTGTGCCAGCTGAAACCGGGGTACACACAAGGCACATAATCCAGATGGTTATCGCGGCACCATTTAATATCGTCAATCACATCATCGCGGTATCTGTCCATATCGTTATGCAGCAACGGCGAGTAGCGTTGTACGCTCCAGGGGAGTACGATATCGCACCTTTTAACAATATCGTGTAAATAAGGATCATTAATACAATCAGCCCGAAGGGTACGCCATGAGTTGGGCACGCCCAACATTACCGCGCAGCCACCGTAAACCGGATCGTTTTTTAAAAAATCAATAAAACGCTCAATACCGATATTGCGGATATTGTATGGCCTATCCGGAAAACCAACGCCCCAGATGGTTACCACCGGCTTGCCGTTATGATACAGGTAAGTGTTTGTTCCCTTGGGGTTGGTTACTTTTAGTTCATCAACCAGGTATTTCCAATCGTCAATCAAGGTTGAACAATCCTCACCTTTACCTGCAAGGCCCGACAAATCATACATTACAGCAATAGCCCTTTTGTAGGTTGACGCAGCTTCGAAAGCGTTACGAAAAACTTTATCATCCTTACGGTTTTCGGGACGGGCGTTGTCGAAAAAGCGCTGCATAAATACGCCATCAACACCATACTGTTGCATCCATTTAAAATGCAGATCGGCCGTACTTTTATCTACCGAGCTGAAAAACTTTGCCGGTTGCCCATCCGCCTGTTTAAATGGGGTTGAATATGTTTTTGCGTACTCGTTTACATCAGGCCACATATCAATGCCCGATCGTTGTTCGTTGCCATAAGCAAAATGGGGTGCCCCGCTGCCGTCACCTTCGGCCCTGAACCATCCCTGGTAGCCGGCCATTACCAACCCTTTGTAGTTGGGGTACAATGTTGTTTTGGCATGTTTGTTTTGCGCTTTTGCCATTGCAAAAAAGCAAAGCGCCATACAAATGCATAAAGTAATTTTTGTTCTTCTCATAGTTTACGGTTTTAACAGGTGTTGGTTGATACACCGTTTCGAAGTTCACAGAGATGATTAACAAAAACTTAATTATGAACTAATGGAGCCTAAATACTCCAAAAATATCAATAAAAAGCACCCGGATAAATAAATCAAACTAAAGTTTACCGCCTAATCAATAATTAATTAAAAATTAATTTCCTTGCAGAGATTTGGTTTCAGATAACCGGGCTAACCACCGGAAAAATTTCCCATTATAAACCAATTAAACCTTACATCAGCCTATGGTAAAAGAATGAACAACGTCCAAATGGCACGCAAGGATAGTGCCTGCCGTTTTATTCAACAAAATTTATTTGCCGGTCGGGCATCCCCGGTCCGCCGGAAACAGTATCACCAATTATTAGCTATTATGAAAAAAACTTTAATTATTTGTTGCGCGGCATTAATGCCCTTAGTTTTTAGCTGTAAAAAAAATCAGCCCATCAATAACCCGGAAACTTCAACAGGAAAAACTCAAATTGACGGTTCGCCTGTTGGTGATGTGGTAGGAAAAATTACGGTAGGCTACCAGGGTTGGTTTTCTGCCGCCGGTGATGGCTCACCGCTTAACTCATGGGGACACGACAACCTGGAAATGTGGCCCGATACCCGCGAGTACACCAATACGTATTCGGGTACACCATTTAGCCAGGCCGGTGTTGGCCAACCGGGATATACCGGAAATTTGGGCAATGGCCTGCCTGCCAAAATGTTTTCATCGTATGATCAATCTACCGTTAATACACACTTTAAGTGGATGCAGCAATATGGTATTGATTGTGCCGCACTGCAACGTTTTGCCAACGAGATCTCGCCGGGCAGTACCATCAAAGCACAACGCGATGGCATGGCCGGCAAGGTGCGTACCGCTGCCGAAACCTACGGCCGTAAGTTTTACATTATGTACGATGCCTCGGGCTGGGGCGACCTTACTGCCATAAAAAACGACTGGACCAATACCATTGCAGGCAGTCTTAACCTTTTAACATCAACTGCCTACGCCAAACAAAACGGCAAACCGGTAGTAAGCATTTATGGCCTGGGCTATGCCTCCCACCCATCAAGCGTAACAGATGCGCTGGATCTGATCAACTTTTTTAAAGCGCAGGGCTGTTATGTGATCGGCTCGGTGCCGGGGCAATGGCGCACCGGCACAGGCGATTCGAAGGCGGGCTTCATTAACGCTTACAAAGCCTTTAACATGGTATCGGGCTGGGCCGTGGGTAGGGCTGTAGATGCCAGTTATGCGCCATGGGTAACCGGCGACCGTGATTTTTGTAACGCTAACGGCATGGATTACCAACCCTGCGCCTACCCCGGAACGGCGTTTTACAATACCAATGGCCCTGCATCAGCCCAAAATCAGTTCCCGCGCAATCATGGCGATTTCTTATGGGCGCAATTCGCCACTTTCAGAAACGCGGGTGTTACCAGTGCCTACATTGCCATGTTTGATGAATTGAACGAGGCAACATCCATTTTTAAAGTAGCCGAAGATGCCTCGATGATACCGGCTGGCAAATATTTTCTAACGCTCGATGCCGATGGCACCCATGTGTCATCTGATTTTTACCTGCGCCTGGTGAACGACGGGGGCAAAATGCTGAAAGGCCAGATCCCATACACCACTGCCGAACCTACACCTTTTAACGGGGTAATATTTTACCAGGATACCAATTACAGCGGCGGTATGGGGCAGCCGTTACAGGTGGGTACCTACACCCTGGCCCAGCTTGCAGCCAAAGGCGTACCTAACGATTGGGCATCATCGGTAAAAGTGCCGCCGGGACGTACGGTGATCCTCTATTCTGACGATAATTTTTCGGGTACATCATGGACTATCACCAGTGATAAGTCGAGTCTGGCAGGTCTAAGTCCGAGTGCTAACGATATTATCTCATCTGTTAAAGTGCAATAGACTAAAAAATTTCGCACCACAGTGACATAAAAAACGGGTCGACAACTTTTATTTAAAAAGTCTAGTTGGGTGGACCGACTTCTTAACGAAAAAAGCGAATCACATACTCCTGATACAAGCCGCCCATGGCCGCCCGATCTGCTTATTTGCTTAAATAACCGGTGCTGTTAGCATGGAAACTGTCAAGGACCGGAAGTTGCCGTTTTACATAGCCTTGACAGTTTTCCTGCGTAGCTAACTTTGTGACTGCGGAGCTGTGACTAACCGATAACCTGCGGGCGGGAAAGGCAGGTGTGTATGAAGAACGAATACACTCCTGCACGAGCGGCGGCGAGGCTGGCAGCGTAATGGACCCCGGAGCAAAGCGCGTGGTGTAATGCAGCTGCCTGCCGCAGCCGCATGGCCTCACGGTCTTCAATTAGCGAGACAGCTGTTGTCCCCGATCATAATCCTGTCCCGGTCTTCTTTTCTTTTTGCGCCTCCGTCCATCATCCACTGTCGGCGGCCCGTAGTTTTTGGCGGCACCATCAAGCAATACATCGATGATCCCCTTGCCATGGCTTTGCTGGAACATTTTACCGGACTCCTGCACCCTTTGCTTTTCCCTGAACTCAACCTTTTGTTCATAGCTTCCATGTTTCATCGCATTCGCGTATTCAAACGATTCTTTGACTTCCCTTTCATAATTAAACATCTTGTCAAAAATCAACTCTGCCGACTGCTTAAAAGCGACTCGGTCAAACTGCCCGACAATCTTACTATGTTCTGCGTTCGTCCCTTTTGAATTATTCAACGGGCTTAACTTGATCGTATTACTGGCATCCTTCCTGCTGACAATGACCTGAACATGCATCTGCTCTCCCGGTTTGATATCGCCTCTGTTGGCCTTGCCTTTTCTCACCTCCAGATCTTTGTAAGTGAAATACCGGTTGTTTTCCAGCTTAGCATAATAAACCAGGTCCTGGTTACCTTCCACCCGGTCACGCTTAAAGTTTTTAGCATAAGCATCCATCACCTCATTGGCGTAAGCTTTTAAATAGTCCTTTGCACCATCCTTTCCAAACCTCTCTTTCAGGTACAATAACTCTTTTTCACTCGGACTGATGTTGATCAGGAAAAACTTGGCATCGTCTTTTGAAAGCTTGGCTACATTATTATCAATGCCTGACCTCACCTCATAGGGCTGGATATTATCCCGTTCGTGGTTGAACCAATACTCAGGCTTATAATGCTTATCCTGTGCTTCGGCTATACGGTTCTCTTTTTCCAGGTACGCCACCAGCTGGCTGCTGCTGCCTTTATTATTTCCGCTTTCGCTTGTCGTGATATTGATGTGCATTTATTTCTTGATTAGTGTAAATACTATAATCGTCTACGCGCTGCATCATGATGGCTGTCACAGGTTTTCCAACTGTTCCTTTGCAAAGCGAACCAGCTCATCCTTATCTGCCTGCTTCGCAAATACATTTAAATTTTCCCGCTGGGAAACATAATGATCCAGGATAGATTTGAATCGGGCTTTCAGGTTTCTTTTCTCCAATTGCAGTCTATCTATGATTTGCAGGTATTTCACGATCTCTCCAATTGCTTTCCTTTGGGCTGCATAAGCTTCTTTCTGTTCTTTGTTATGCGCGATGATATATTGGTTAAAATGATCCACGATCTTTAATTGCGAATTGATCATACGTTCCGAATCTTTCTTTAAAGGCATCAAAAGTTCCTGCTCCTGTGTCCTGATAAACGCAACGATATTGTCCGTCTTCCTGTTAATCGCATTTTTCAATAACTCATCGTTCAGGTCCCTCGGGTCTTTCTTGGTCTTATAAAAATAGTCCACCATGAACACGAACAGGTCAAGCTTCGAAAGGCCGCATTTATTAGCAATGAGTACCATCTTTTCATCTGTCTTCACCGGGAACCTGATCGTTTTTACATTTTCATCCTTGCTCATAGGTTCGTTCAAATTGCAATATTGAGTATACCGCCAGGTATACTGTTTTCTTTATCTGTAGCATAAAAGCGGGGGGAAAGTATACCGCAGGTATACGCAAAACCGCGTTAGCCCCGCAGGGCGAGCGGAAAAGTCGGGTGTGCCCGACTTCCGCTCGCTCCCTTGACTCGTCCTGAAATACGTTTACAGTTTTTCTTATTCGTCCTGCAATAGATTGACAGCAGTACGGTANCTTATTCGTCCTGCAATAGATTGACAGCAGTACGGTAATCCTGAAATGGATTTACAATAGTACTGCTTTTATCAGGACTTCTCCATAAAGCTACTGCGGGATTGTTTTTTTTCATTACAAATGAATATTTGTTGTTTGTTTGTCGTGTTAATATGTGGGCAACGCATAGCGTTGTCCACATATTAATGCGTTTTTCTTTTTTTGCTTCTT
>NZ_QPCG01000018.1 GCF_003351025.1 Mucilaginibacter endophyticus
ATTCCAGCTGGTGATGATACCGTCAAGATTTTTGCCGATAATCGCGTCGTCCGACGATTCCACTATGGCGACAAGTTTGGCGTTCCGTTCCTCCCCTGCTTTTAATTCTGCCAGTGAATGCTGTAATTCCTGCTGACTTTCAGCTAACTCTTCGTTAGTTGCCATGAGTTCCTCATTGGTTGCCGCAAGTTCCTCGTTGATGGCGGTTAACTCCTCATTAAGTGCCTGGGTCTTTTCTTCGCTTTCTCTAAGCGCCATTGTTCTTTCTTCAACCCTTTGCTCCAATGACTCGTTAGCCGTTGCCAATTCCTCGCGGGATTCCAATATTTCATTGTTGATTTCAACGAGTTCTTCATTGGCAGCAGTAACCTCTTCATTTGCAGCCGTAAGTTCTTCGTTTAATGCCACTATTTCTTCTTTCTGGGCATTTAACTCATCGATAAGACGTTCTTGCTTATGAAAGTCATTCCTGGCGCGGATATAGGAGAACACGGCTGTTAGCAGCCCGAGAATGATGGCGATCATGAAAACAACGGGAGTTAAGTTCTCAAGCCCGGATAGCGATTCAGCCCTTTCGTCCAAAAGCTTTTGCTCGAATACTTCCGCTTTGCTGATCGCCTCCCTTAAGGCATCCATTGCTGCTTTACCTTTATCAAGTTCTAACTGGTCTGTTTCCTTGCCCGCAAGTTTCCCGGTAACGACGATTTGGAGTATGGTCATTCGCTCTCGCATGATACGCTGTATCAAAGCTATGTTGCGCTGCTGTTCCGGATAATCTGAACTTAGCTTGTAAACTTCGTCAGCTAAATCCAGCGCTCGTCGCGAGGCGCCCCGGTAGGGTTCCAGATAATACTGCT
The DNA here is from genome assembly GCF_003351025.1 of Mucilaginibacter endophyticus. Classification (GTDB taxonomy): domain Bacteria; phylum Bacteroidota; class Bacteroidia; order Sphingobacteriales; family Sphingobacteriaceae; genus Mucilaginibacter; species Mucilaginibacter endophyticus. The sequence goes on from NZ_QPCG01000018.1 coordinate 858, forward strand.
TTCCGGTGAGTAAAAAGCCACGTTGGCCGGTTTCCGCATCTTTCATCAGAGACAAGGCCTTCTCCAGCTTTTGCATTACCAGGTTGCCATGAGCCACCGCTTTATTATTTTCGATGAGGCTGATCAGCGTACGGTACGATATAAACCCGACGACGGCAAGTATTGCTAACGACATGCCGTAGCCTATCCGCAGGTTACGGTAAAATGTTTTGTTCATAGACGGAGATTATTGGCAGCGAGTAAAACTAAACAAAAATCAAATAAACGATAAGGATTTCCGGGCAAATTCACTAAACACAAACTATAACGTTCATGACCTCCATCCTGTAAGCTTTTAAAGCTTTTGTTTTGAAAATAGATTGCAACGAGTCATCAATAATTCTGGGTATTCTGCTGAAAATAATTCCTTCATTCTTGCCAGAAGGAACGGTTCTCCCCTACTTCCTATAGCAACTGAATAACTTCTCTCACTTCATCGCTGTCAAGGTAGAATTCGCGCCCTGATTCAAAGGTGAACACCCGGTCAGGTACGTCGAATCTTACCATCACCAAATAATCAGGATCGGGATTAGGTTCCAGGAGCTCTGTTGTTTCCTTCCTGCTAACATCCTCTGATATATCTGTGCTGTGTCTGTAGATGCTGCACTCGCTGTAATTATCGGATGACCATTGATGTGTTCAATGATATCCGGCAGGATCATTACATTTAGACCTGATTTAAGAGTAGAAAAAAATGGCTTCATGGGGTCAACCAACGTATCGTCGGTAAAATGCGATTAATTCTTTGGGCCTGATTGCTTTCCGTTTTGTGCCGAATGCTAAACCAAGGAAAATGAAAAAGATTCTGTTGCTCGACGATAACCAGGATATACTTGACGTTGCAAAAGAAATCGTTCTGTATGAGGATTTCGAAGTACATATCAACGCCAGATTTGTAATCTTTTGTTTTCTAATATAATGAAAGTTGAAAAACATCCACGCGGTGTTGCAACGTGTGACTCAAGATATTTGTTATTTAATCCCCCTATAAAAAAACAAATATATCACACAAAAAAGCCTGCTTTTGCAGGCCATAGAAAGTATTAAACGGGGGTACTAAAATTAATTTGGTATGGTTGAGGGTGACAAAAAACAACGAAAACAAAATGGTAAGATTACACCATTCTCGCCTTTTTATAAGTATAATCAGTTTACGTTAACGAATACATTCCTGTGCTGCCTTGAGTTCTTATCGAACCCTTTGTTCATCACTGCTATCTCCATAACTATCATTAAAGTCACTTATAAACAAAAATTATGTTTTCTATCTCTCATTGTAACGGTTTCGAAACAGCTATGCGAATATAAATAAAGGTTGTAAGGCTTTTATGAATTATAAATGAAGTTTATAATTTCCGTTGAAGGTTCAAATTCGATTTGTAATTGTATCTCCAGATTCGATAATTCAAATTAACTTACAATTCTTCCAGCGTCTCAACATCGTATTCAGGCAGGCGTTTAACTTTGATGCACTGATAGCTTTTAATTAATTCCAGAAAGCTATTGGCTTTATTATCAGGAATGTCGATCATGATTTCTTCTCCGGCCTTATAAGACAAATATAGCCGCCGGTCATCTTTGATGGTACAAAATTTGATAGAAATTTGTAAATCAATGGTATGGACGATCAACACTATAAATTATGCCTGTACATAGCTGGTGACACACGGAAGTCTGCAAATGCAATCAATAACCTTACAAAGTATTGCCAGGAACATTTAAGTGGTGCTTATTCAATTGAAGTGATCGATCTGTTAAATCATCCTCATCTGGCGGAAGGCGAACAGATATTTGCGACGCCGACGCTGATCAAAAAACTTCCGGAGCCGATCAAAGTGATGGTGGGAGACCTTTCTAAGGAAAACCAATTTTTAGTAGGACTAAATCTCATACCATTGCCTAAAGATTAAAGAGACATCTTATTAAGCATTCCTCATCCGTTAAGTATCGGATTTCTGCCATCTTTAGCGCCCACTTTCGGCAGTCATTATTTTTTTTGAAATAACTATATTGCATTCGACAAAGTTGTTAATGCCGTTCGCTTTATGAAGATCCTTACGTTTCAATTTCAACCATCACAAAACCCGCTTATCCTGGAATTACAGTTTTTTTTGAAGAGGCTGATTTTATCGACCGAAAAACATGGTATTTCAGATTTCTATGAGTTGAGAAAGGAAATGCATCACCAGGCGGCTCTCATAAGCCTGGATCACCCGGTATCAGAAGTTGAAGACATCAGCATGAAAATACGCTCTTCCCTCACCTGTGAAGTTTTGGAGGTGAGCTATAATGGTGACATTTTCGTGTCTTTGACATCCCGGAAAAAAGAATTTCAATTTGCTTTTAAAGATCTCGATAAAGGACGATCTAATTAAGCCATCAATCGGTTATTCAAATGTTGTCGGTTGGTTCCGGCGATGCAAGGAGTAACAAATCAATCGCTTTCCATTTCAAACACGTTTGAAATGGACAACAAACGTTCTACTGTAAGTGAGGTAACTTATTGGCCGCCATCAAAGTAAGCGTTAATTCATAATATGCGGCTCGGATATTCGCTCTTCCGACCTCTTTAAAGATAGGGATCTTCGGTGTAATGAGCGACTGGATGAATAAAAGAGCAGCATTATTAATGAGCCAGAAGTAATTTGTCAAAATTAGTTGCTAACTGAATTACAATTATAGTAAGAGTTTTTTAACCGTTTTCTGGAATGGCTATATTTGCATCGATCAATCAGGCCACCGCCTGGATCGTGATAAGGTTTTAGGCCAAAAGTCGGGGCGCAAGGCAACCGACTTTTGTATTTTACGAGGTTGAGGGATACTGCAATGGATATAAAAATCAATACTCAGGAAGAAGGTGGTTAAAAAAATTATGCACGCGCCTTTGGAAAGCGATTTTAGTCAAGCACAGTTGGCAGCAGCCATTAATAAACCCACTGCCTATTTCTTCAATCTTGAAAAGGGCACTATCGCCCTCGAGATATCCGTTTTATTGCAATCAGCGATGTTATAAACTTTCATCTTTCCGATTATTTCGGTCCGTTTTGGGATCATCCCTTATCACACTTTGTGCAGAATAATTAAATTGGTTGTGAGTTCATTCTTTGGTTAAAAAAAGTCAACAAAAAGCCCACGATGACGTGGGCTAACTGCGATATGAAGATGTAGGGCTTGTAAGTAATCTGGTTGGCAGCGAAGGTAAGCTTTTAATTATTCCATACGTAATGAAAAGAAGGTTTAATTGCTAAACAAATAACGGGCGTGCTGAGTTATTCAAAATTTCATTGCTTTTGACCCCTTGCTCACACTAACAATCTTGTTACAGAGAAACATATCTGAAGGCTATATCGTTGAGTGCCTATGACTTTAACTAATCGGCCTGCCAGAATTTTACTTATCGAAGATTCAGAGATCGATACGGTTATCTTTAAGTTAATGATCAAAAAAACGCTCGATCATCCTGTTATTGATACCTGCAAAAACGGGCTTGCAGCGATAGAAAAGCTTACTGCCCTGAAGTCACAAGGGGATGAACTTTTGCCTGACTATATTTTTCTCGATCTGGCTATGCCGATGATGGATGGCTGGCAATTCATGGATGAGTATAACCGTTTAAATATTGATCCGATGCACAAAAGTAAGATCTATGTGTTATCGTCATCAATTAACAAAACAGATGTCATTAAATCACATGCGAACCCAAGGGTTGAAACCTTTTTATCCAAGCCGATTGATTTTGGAAAAATCAAATCCGTCTTCTTTTCCAATTAATCCATCGAACTGCGCTTAATTCAACTATCTTTGCACTGTTTTTTATACGATAGATGTTCACGTATTTGTTTTGTTAAATACAGTTTAAATTAATTAGGGAAACAAAGCCGGGCGCGATGCCTGGCTCTGTTTAATTGCTCTGATCGTAACATTAATGCCTTCATTTGAAAAACCAATGAGAATATTGGGTCATCATAGTAAAACGCCGATCAACAACTTGGTTAAAGCTNTCATTTGAAAAACCAATGAGAATATTGGGTCATCATAGTAAAACGCCGATCAACAACTTGGTTAAAGCTATTCAGGAACATTGCCACGCGCTTTTAATTGCATGGTATAGTTTTCAAAAGACTTTTGTGAAGGAAACTGCATAGGGCGTTTATGAAACAAAGAGGAGAAATGAACCGTACAAGTGTAGAAGAGCTTGCCCTCAATGCGGACAAAGATGTCCAATACCTATTACTCCTTTATACAATTGCTCAAAAAAACAGCTTCTGATAATGATAAAATCAGAGCTGTTTTTAGACCACCTTCAAACTTAATGATTAATCAACTCACCCAAAATCTTAATGACAACGATGCGCTCATCTCTGCGATAAATAAGCGTATCGGACATTTTGAAGGTGAAAATAAATAAAATAGCCACACGCACTCTACGACGTGTGGCCTTGATTTTAGTTATTTAATACCCCTATTAAAATAACTAATTAAATTTAAAGAAGAATTCTTGAATTAAAAGTAACAAATGAATTACAATAAAGGCCCGCTTTCGCAGGCCATGCAGGCTATTAAACGGGGGTATTAAAGACAAACTGGGGGGCGTTACGAGTTCACAAAAATAACGAAAGCAATAAAGAAAAATTGCAATTTTTATGAGTAAATGTTTAAAAATAACTAACTTACAAATCAACGGGGTTGCTTCCCAAGTTATAAGTTAATTAAAAACAGAAATGCCGGATTGTTCCGGCATTTCTGTTTTAAGTCTACGGATAAATCTACCGCATGCCGCCAGTAAACCTTACTGAGGCCTCAGGGATTAATTTTTAAATGGTTACGTTTGCCCATTCAAGCAGGCACCTGCCTGCATTGTGATAAGGTTTAGGTACCAAGGTTGGGGCGCAAGGCACCGCCTTGGTTAATTATAATTCGGCGGTATTATCGCCTAAAGTGTCGTCCCGGTGTTGCTCGATTTCTACGTTTTGGTCGCCATATTGAAATACCAATTTCCCTGTATCAATCGTTTCCTGATCTGCCTCTAATTCTTTTGCCAGAACAAGATAAATCTTTGGGATTAAAATACCATTTCAAATAAAAGCTCGGGCTTAACATGTATCCGCCAAGCTGATAAGGATTAACAGGCTTACTATCGCCTTCGGCTTTATCCTATTGGTTCCAATAATCTAGAAATTCGTATAAATCCTTCTTCTTTATCATACTTTAAAAAGTTTACTATTTGAATTTAAGTAAATATTATTCGTTAAGCGAATAGCAACGATATTTCTTTTTATCGTCTGCCATGAAAAGAAAAAAAGCACCAGTAGAGGAACAAAGGAAGATCGATAAGATCGACGATTAGCTAATAGATTAATCATTACTTTAGCTGCTTATTTAAATTTTAAGCACATGGAAAAATTTACCCAATTAAAAGCGCTGATCGAAAGCGCTGAGAAAGATGCGCAGACATTTTATGAGAAATCGAATAAAGCCGCGGGATGTCATTTATTATCGTTTTTGATGCATTAGGAGCATTGTGAGACACCATTATGAATACACAGTTTTAAAATCAATCACACTTATTTTGCCTGATTAAAACGAACATAAAATACAAATTATCGGCGCAGGAGCAAGTTGGACGGCGATAGATTTGAATTCGTACTCCGATTAGCAACTCTCTGGCCCTCTCGCGATAAAGCCATCCGCGCATAAGTAATATCCGACAGGTAGCCGCTGAACTGAAAAACGCCGTCAACCAAATCACAGGAATCGGTCACGCTTTTTTCATCTGAATTGTATTCCAGATATACTTTTGCCGGTTTGTTTAAATGACCGATTTTGCCATTCATCGTAAAATTAGGTTTTTGAGGGCCGGGCAACTTGTCTTTTTTAAGGTCCTGGGCAAATGCAGGTAGTATCTTAAAGCTTACCATAGCAACAAAATATAATGCTCTTTTCATTTTTGGGAGTTTAATACACCAAAAGTATCGGGGCATTCAAAAAACTCTGTTAAACACTGCAACATTAGTGTTAATTAGTGTTAAAGCGTCTTTGGATAGGCTGTACTTAACAATATATTTGATCGCGAGTGTCCCCGCCGATCGTAAAATGAATAAAAAATTAAATATTGGTTATTGGATTGCCATCGTTACTGCACATGGTATCCTCGCTTTTCAATCGTACTGGTTATACAGCACCTACCTGGCAACGCGGGAAAGCTTCTTTAAAAATGCGGGCATCTCACGTCAAAAGGAAGTAAACACCTATGAGGCCGGGCAAAATCGCCAGGCCTTAAACTCAGCCCATGTTCAGGCACTCTTAAAGTCGATCCCGGAATTATCGATTAGCTACTCGATTGTCGGAGAAGCCGCCAAAACATTCATCTATGAAGGTTTAGCCAGCGGCAAACTGGACTCGGTGATCGCAGGATCATTCACGCTGGACGCCATAGTGGATGCACATCGGTTCCTGGAATCAAATAAACAGTTTGTAAAGTGATTATCAGTATTTAAGACAAAAAAGCGGCCATCACGAACTGATGGCCGCTTGCCTTTAAGCTTCACCTTTTCGAAACCTCACTGAAGTTGTCACCAAATTCAACGACTCACGGACTCAGTGTGCCTGAACATCAAAAGCATAAGTTAATTAATTTATTACTTGAATTTCTCCGCGAGATTTTGATAGTTATCAACGAAGCCTGCTACTCAACCATGCTTGACTAATGGATGAAATATCTTCTTGTTGTAACAAGTTCAAATATATTTTGATTGCAACGTAGATTATTCCTTATGTTTTGTCCGAAAGCGTTTACTTAACATCAATGCCATAAAAGCAAAGCCAGCAAAACAGGTTAACTGTAAGGACAAAGATTGATATGCGCACTAATGAACGCAACCCATCCGGCAGCAAAATTAAAAAGACTCCAAAAGACATTTAAAGTTGGCGACGATAGCCCCCCCCTTGGTTTAGCAAAAGGGGTGGGAAATTTATTGCCCGATATGCCGTGTACGAAGTGCGGCACCGTATTGGCCATAAAAGCGCCGGAAAAAAACGCCGCGATAAAATCATACCATTCCATATCTGAATTTTTAGTGGACCTACCTTGCAACATATTTAAACCAGCTTCGCGGTCCACGTAAATCGAAAACTGCGAAGCCGTTTTCTTATCAGATAAAATGAATTAGAATAAGCCCTGGTTAAAGTTTTCAACCGCAGCAACAGGGTTTGCGAAATAATCGGCCCATTGTCTTCCGGTTTCACCGACATAGATCTCGAAGCGATCCTCTTCAATGCCATTAAAAATATCTTCAGCGACCACTACCGGTGGTAAGCCATGTTGCTCGCCGCCCATTTCTTTGGTTGCGTCCGTATTAATCAGCGAAGGCATCACTTCAAATAACTTAATGTTGGTTTCTTTAGAAAGCGTTAACCTCAACGCTACAGTATGCGAATGCAAAGCGGCTTTAGTATCTGAGTAGGTAGGCAACACGACTAACGGGTGAAAACTTACGTTAGAGGTGATGTTCACAATAGCCGCCTCCGGCTGCTTTTTCAATAATGGCAGCAACGCTTCAGTCAGGCGAACCGGCCCGAAATAATTCGTTTCAAACTCTTGTTTTGCTTTTTCGAAAGCCCCTGCGCCTTCGCCAAGTTTATATAAATTGGCTACACCTGCATTATTGATCAGAACGCTGAGATCGGCATATTCCGACTCCAGCTTGTTAACCAGGCTGTTCACGGCGACTGCGTCGGTTACATCACAGGCAATGTATTCCAGTCCCAATTCCTTGCCGGCTTTCTCAATCTTTTCAGCATTACGGCCGGAAATGATCACTTTATTGCCTTTTTTACTTAGATATTTTGCGGTCGCATAACCGATGCCTGAACCGCCACCGGTTACGAGGATTGTTTTGTTTGTAATGTTCATGATTTGTTATTGTTAAATGTTTTTATTAAGGTTGTATGCTTTTTATTTCTTTTGATCAGTCAGGAAGAGGTTCCGGTGCTTTGTAAAGAATATTTTTAAGGTGACGGGATCCCTTCCGGTTACCTGCCTAACCAGGTCATTTTGCACATCAAAGTTTCCTGCGCGTGTATTCAGATCGGTCATGATCACAGTAGGCGCAAAATTGGGCTGGATGCCAATCGATACCAGCTCCTCGGCTATCTCCGAATCGTCAACCTGTACCACATCAATGTGCTTTTCAAAGACTTTACTAGCCATTGCCGCGATCTCCAGAATGGTAAGAGACTCTGCACCGGAAATATCCCAAAAGGCTTTTCCATGGGCTTTGAGTAATGCTGCTATTGTGACCTGTGCGACATCTTCACGAGCAACATAGGCGATACGGCCATTGCCTGCGACCGTGGGCCATTTACCGGCAGCTATAATCTGCGGGAGAAAACCGAGCAGGTTTTCTGCATACCAGCTAACCCGCAGGCTGGTAAATTCGATACCGCTCGCTTTGAGCGCTTCCTCGGTGGCCACATGGTCCGGGGCAAAAGATATTGCTAACGCATGCTCCGGCTTTGGCATGGAGGTATAAACAATATGTTTAATACCTGCCGCTTTAGCGGCGTTGATCGCGTTGACATGCTGACGGACACGTGCGCCGGGCGTATGCAGTTCATCCGTCGAGATCAGGAGGAAGCGTTCAATGCCCTGAAAAGCTGACCGAAGACTTTCCGGCTCATCAAAATCCGCTCTTCTGATCTCAACACCTGCATCCGTAAATGCCTGTAATTTCGCGGGAGTACGGCTTGCGCCAACCAAATTCGTATAACCAAGTTCGCTTAAGATTTCCAATACACGGCGACCCAGGTGCCCCCCGGCACCTGCAACCAAAATCTTTGGCTGTCCAATTTGAATTGGTTCCATAGTTTAGTGGTTAAAAGTGAAAAAGTATTTGCCTGGCCGGCCGGGTTTTTTTGCGGCCTGAAAGGCTTCCTGATACTTTTCAATAGAGAAAGTGCCGCCAACAGTGGCGGAAAGCCGGCCTGTGCCCACTAAGCCGCTTAAATGTTGGATGAGGTTATCGATCCGTTCTTTCGGCGTTATCCTGAACCAGTCGATCACCCAAAATCCGTGGTAATGTAACCTCCGGTAGAAAAGGTCGAGCGGACGGATAATAGGCGTTTGACCACTTTCACTGGAGTAACCTACAATAGAGCCCCGGCTTTTGAGAAAACCAGCTATCGTGCCAATAGTTGTACCGCCGACTGTATCCAGAACATGATCCAGTTGCTTACCATCCAACGCTTTTTCTATCTCTGTCCCAAGGTCATCACCGATGATAACGACTTCGTCTCCGCCGATTGACCGGACGAATTCCGCTGATTCGGCTCTCCGGACAATATTTAATGTTTTCCAGCCATTGATCTTCGCCAGCCCGATCACGTATTGCCCAACAGCGGAGTTAGCTGCCGTTTGGCCGATCCAGTCACCCGGTTTCAATTCAGAATAGTCCAGGATCGTCAGAAAAGCGGTTACGGCATTGATGGTGAGCTGGGCAAGTTGCGTGGCTTCGATGCCCTCATCAACAATCACAAGGTTTTTTACGGGAGCTACAAGGTGCGTAGCCCAGGTTCCTTGCTCGTAGTAAGGTAGAATAATTACCCGTTTACCCAGGTATTCGGTAACGTGCCCTGAGCCGACATCGATTATCCGTCCTACGCCTTCCGCTCCCAAAGGAGCAGGAAAAGACGGTTTTACCCCGTAAATCCCGCCGACAAGCATAAAGTCGGATATATGGATCGGCGCGGCTTCCATTTCCACTAAAACCTCGTTAGGCCCGAGGGAAGTGATCACACCCTCGTGCAATTCGACTACATCTTCCGGCTGACCATTGCCGGTTAAACGTAATTGTTTAAACGGCTGGTTGATAATCTTTTTATCCATTGTCATAACCTTACAATTCACTTAAAATGGAGGATACAGGTTTGTCGGACAGTTTGTCTTTAACAGCCGCGAAAAACTCTTTTGTATAATTAGCTGCAAGGTGTTCGTCCAGCGCCTGTTGAGATTTAAAGACCTCAAAGAACACCAGCGTATTGGGATCGTCCTTCTTTACGGTCTGATAAAACGTTTCTACACCTTCCTCTTGAAGTGTCGGAATGAGGGCTTTAGCCGAGATCGCTTTCACCTCTTCCAGGAATTCCGGTTTCACCGGGATCTCAGCGAGGACGATCACTTTTGAATTTGACATGTGCCTTGAATTAGATGGTTTGAAAAATTTCCTCTTTGGGTTTGCGCACTTTGGGGATCGCCGCGAATTCATCCTCTTCCGAGCGATATCCGATCACAAATAATAAAGCAGAGGTCAGGTTTTTTTCTTTCAGACCGAGGATGGCGTCAACAGCTGCGTTGTCAAAACCTTCCATGGGAGAAGCATCGATACCGGCTTCAGCGGCAGCACTCACAAAAACGCCGACAGCCAGGAACGCCTGCTTTTCTGCCCAAATGATACGTTGGTTATAATCAAGTTTACTCAAAACCGTGTTTACAAATTGTTCACGTGGCTCCAGATTTTTACGCTCTGTTTGCCTGGCTGCTGCTGCTTTATCAATATAGCTGGCTACTGTTTTTTCGTCAATGTCGGTCTCGACTGCCAACACCATCACGTGTGCACCGGTGGTAATTTGTGGCTGCCCGTGTGCCGCCCTGCTGATTTCGTCCAGCTTGGCTTTGTCTTCTATGAGCAGGAATTTGTAAGGCTGAAGACCGAATGAAGAAGGCGCGAGGCGAACGGTTTCGGTCAGATCTTCGAGTAACGCCGGATCGATCTTTTTTGAGGTGTTGTATTTTTTAGTAGCGTATCGCCATTCAAATGAGGTAACTAATGACATAACTTCGATTTTTCGTTTAATTATTATTCTTTAAATTTACTTGCTATAAGCAAGTAAACAAAGATATAGTATTTTACTTGCTATAAGCAAGTATTATTTAACATTTAAATGTCATGAAAGTAATTCCGCATCGTTCCAACTGTCCCGTAGCATATTCATTAAACTTTATCTCTGACAGGTGGGTATTACTAATCTTGAGAGATCTGGTGTTCACCGACAAATCGACTTATGGGGAATTCCTGGCCTCTGAAGAAAAGATAGCCACCAATGTTCTCGCAGATAGGCTTAATCTGTTGGAGGAGCACGGCTTTATAGAGTCGACTGTCTCTGAAGAAAAGAAAAACAAATTCATCTACAGCCTTACCGAGAAAGGTATCGACTTGATCCCTGCTATCGCAGAGCTTATGGTCTGGGGATCCAAATATAATCCTCCGGGTGCCGTCGATGTCGTTAAAGAATTAGCAGAAGACAGAGAAGGAGCAATTACGCGTTATAAAAACAAGGCAAGAGCCAGGATGAAACCGGCTGCGCAGGCTTGATATTTCCAATTAATTGAATACATATTAAATAATCCAGATCTGCCAGCGCTGGCAACAGGAAACCCTGACTACAGAATTATTTGAGTATTATGAACGGTTAAATTCCTTTGCCTGAACGGATTGAATGGTTTGGTGAGAGGGAAGATGTAGACCTTCCAACCGGATAATCATCCCAGCCGTGGAGTATAGTCTTGTTAACTCGAAATCTTGGTATTTGGTCTCCCAGGAACGGAATTTCGCCTGCTTATCCTGGCCGAATTTAGGGAGATGTCGAAAACATATTAGCTAATTTATATTTTTAGCCTAACTTTGCAGACCATCAGTACTTTATGCTTTTGCTTACCTGAACTTATATGAGAATCTGCCGTGTAATTATGATATTATGCTTCCTGGCCTCCCCGGTATTCGGGATGTGCCAAACCGGGTTGGATACAGCTGCAGTACTCCCGGGGAATGCAAGACCGGCAGGAACTGCAAAGCGTGCGATACCTGTAGCTGATCCGGTTCAACCGACGGTACCTCATAAGTTGAAAGCAGCTTCTGTTCCAATTTCTGCTATCATTAAGCAGGCCAAATCCCTAAAAGTCATCAAGGAAAGTTCCGTAACTAGACAAGCCAGTCTAATCGATCAATCGGATACCGCGGTATTTAAGGCTTATCAACGTGCGCAGATCGCCTATTATCTTGCCCTCGAAAAAAGGGATTTGAACAGCAAGGCCACCAACGACTCCGTAAGTTCCTATTATGTTTGGGCTCTTCAGAACCGCAGGCAAATCATCAGCCGCCAGCAATTTACAGGAAATATTATTTTCATTTTAGTGGTCATTTTAGTGCTGAGTGGCTTATCGTTTTCCGCCATACAATTTTATATTGCTGTAAGAAGCGTAAAAAAGCGGTCAGCATCAGCAAATACGAGCACGTCCTTCAAGGCATCTTTATCCGGTATTGAGGTTTCATCTTCTGTCCTTGGCGTCATCGTCCTGACGATCTCTATTGTATTCTTTTATTTGTACTTGTCAAAAGTTTATCCCTTAGTTTCGCTCGATGAAATACCCGTTGGATTACCCGAAATGAAATAATTTTGTACAGGGTTCCCGTGTTAGCGAAATTGGTCGTTACAAGATCAATGTACTTGAAGCCAAATTAGCGGAGGCGGCGGTAACTAATTCGAGGGTGGAAAATATTGAGCCGCTGCTGAGGAAGGCAATCAGCAAATTAACGAAGCTAAACCTAATCTATTCAAAATCAGAAGGTTCCAATAAAAGGCAATTGATTGGTTCGATGTACCCCCAAAAATTCACTTTCGAAGAATTGCAACATCGAACCGCTTTTACCAGTGAACTTGAAGCTCCTCTAACTGGGCGGAATTCGAACCACCTTTTAGACCAAATGCGCGCTTTAAGCGAATTAGAGTAGATATTCCAGAGCCGTTGATCAATGAGTTCCGCAACAGAGGTAAGGGCGTTCCGTTACACTTTGACCAGGCTATGTTTTTGAGTTAGATATTTGAGATTTTATATTCATTAACACGACTTGTTGGTCTAAGGGCACGGAACAACATGGTCAAGCATACCGGAATATCAACAAAGCTTACCTATTTGTCATTCTACCTTCTCTATCGTATATTATAACAATAGTTTGTTGTAACTTTGAAGTAAGTTAAACAGCGGCCTCTTGAATGAAAGATGAACGATTAAACCTATACCAATCCCTGTTCAAAGGCAGAGAAGATGTATTTGCATTAAGATGGGAGAAAAGTGGCAAAAGCAATTATATGCCCGCTTACAGTTTTGACCCACATAGATACCGGCTGCATCAAATGAAAGGTGGTACATTTCAAACCTTTACTGATAAAACATACCAGTCCCTAACGGATGACCATTTAATTAAACACCTCAAAGGGGAGCAGGTTGTGGGCCTCTACCCGTTATTACAGGATAACACCTCTTGGTTCATTGCAGCAGATTTTGACGAAGCAGATTGGATTGAGGGATGCCGGACATTTATTAAAATTTGCGAGGATTATGATATACCTGCTTATTTGGAGCGTTCTCGTTCCGGCAAAGGCGGCCATGTATGGATATTTTTTGAAGAACCTTATGAGGCGTTCAGAAGCAGAAAAATAATGACGGCATTGCTACTGTAAGCAGGCTTAATTTCAGTACTCGATAAAAACTCAAGTTTTGACAGGTTATTTCCCAATCAGGATTACCATTCAAAAAAAGGCTTGGGGAATCTGATTGCTTTACCCTTAAACAAAACGAGCTTAAATGATGGCAATAGCTGTTTCATTGATCCTGAAACCTTACAGCCCTTTGATGACCAGTGGGTGTTTTTGAAAACGATTAAGCGGATTACGATAAACCAGCTCAATGACATCTACAAAGAACAAACTTATCACAACGAACTTTCAACTGGATTATTTCAAAAAGAATGGCTTATTAGTCGGGGGTTTGCATTTTTATTTTCTCGATAGTAGCCAGGTGCATCTTCAGCATTGGTAAGGTCTTATCTATAAGCGCCTTCATTTCCGGATATTTTACCTTATGACGTGCGTTTTCAAATGTAGCGATATCCTTTCTATGATCATCCACCATTGCATCTATATAGGATTTGTCAAATTCATTAGCGGGTTTCGAGGCAAGCTTAGATTTTAGTTCGGCTTCTTCTTTGCCAACGGAATCTGGTAAGACGATACGTTTGTTTTTAGCCAGTTCCTTTAATTCCAAATTGGCCTTTGAATGATCATCAATCATCATTTTTCCAAAATCCTTTACTGCTTTGGAAGTGCCTTTTTCCTGTGCAAGTTTCCCCAGTTCCACTTCGGCCATTCCTCCGTTTGCCGCTTCTACCGCAAATTCGGCGTCGGGAGCACTTATCGCCCAATCGCCCGTACCTGTTTGTTTGTTGTGGATCGAGTCTTGATGAGTATTTGTACTATCAGCTTTTTCTTTACTGTCTTTGTTCGTATTGCATCCGCTAATCACAACATTTACAGATGCTAATAATATAATAGTAAGCTTTTTCATAATCATTTAGTAAATTTAGTTTTTGACTATTCCACCCTTAAAGTCTTTTTTTAAAAGATCATTAATGATTGCTTTTCGAAGAGCTGCCGCTTGGATCTGCATTGCCGTTGCCATTAGTATCGCCTTTCAACGTATCCTTCCTGGCAGCCTTTCGCTGGTCATTGATCGTATTGGTATCAGGCTGTACCCCGCTCCCTGCTTTGAAAGTTGCGGTAGTGTCTGTAGAACCGTTCAGTTTCTTATTACGATCATTCGGATTACAGGCTGTCAAAGCAAAAGCACTCATTGCAAAAAATGCAATCAATTTTAAAACTTTCATAGATTTGATAAATTAATTATTCGGTTAAACTTCTTACAATTCCCCTACCTGTAAATTGAAAATTTCCCTCCCAAAGGAAACGGCGTGCCTATTACAAGAAAAAGAAAACTCACCGCGTTTGCCGACATGAGACATTTGCGATGCTCGTACGCACTATTATTTGCAAACATTTACCTCTTGACGCTATCCATTTTAGAGCTATCCGCCTTTTTTGTTTTAGTACCACCGGAAGCACTGTTATCGATTGTCGAGGCATCGCCGGTAGCGCTGGTCGTTTTTGATGTATCTAAATTTGACGGCGCATCGTGTTTGGCTTGTGCGGTGTCTTCCCCTGATCTGGCAGAATGATCACCATTGCAAGCCATGATGAGGCTTACTGAAAGCACGAATAAGCCGGTAAAAATATTCTTTTTCATATTCGATCCTAATAAATTATTTCTGAGTGGTAGTTTTTGTTTCTGGTTTCACAGGAGGTCCAGGGTCGCCGTTTTCGTTGTCAGGTGTTACCGTTGGGACTTTATGTGCTTCCGGCTTTTTTTGTTCATCATCTAAACGGCCTTTGCTCGTTTCCGTATTGACTTTTGATTTCATAGGTTTGAATTAAATAATCAGTTGAATACTTCTTTTTACTTTTAATTAATAAAAATTCGGAGGGAAAGTTTTTGAAAATTAAAATGAGAAAGATTTTTTTAAAGTTTTAAATACACAATAGATTCATTTAAAATAGAATATACATGTTTGTTTTTTGGAAAGATATCTGGGATAGCCACAAATTGAAAATTGAATTTTAATTTATATATTTTATTTTAAAGAAACAATTATTAACTTCACTTCTAGTAGATGTAATCAATATCTGAATCTAAAGCCAATTAACAGCCTTATTTGAAAGCACATGAAAAAGAGAATTGTTGTAGTCGATGATGATGATGATATCCTACAAATAATCCGCTTTATACTGGAAGAACAAGGTTACTTGGTTGAGGCGGCCACAGATATCCTCTCATTTAATAAATTGGGCGACGTCAAGCCTGATTTAATCCTGCTTGATGACTGGCTTAGCGATGGATATGGCCACCTGCTATGCAGGGCATTAAAGCAGAACCAAAAGACCAAAACAATCCCGGTGTTACTGATTTCTGCAGAGAATGACATCGAAGCCATTGCTAGAAAAAGCCATGCAGATGATTATATTGCCAAACCGTTCGATCTCGATTTCTTTATGAATAAAGTGCAGTCTTGGCTATCGCCGCATAAAAATGCCCTCAGGCCGGACTAAGTTGAGGCTATTCAAATATTTATTGAAATAATACGGAAAGTATATCCTTTTAATCAACTGCAACAAGCTGCTGTGATTAGCTCCAGCGTTTCTACAACTATGCATGTAATTCCTGAATATCGAAGACCTACATTTTTACCGAAATTTAATAATTGAAAACTTTTTTTATTAGAGCAGGTTTACAATGTGGTAAATTTTGAAGCAGGAATAAATGGATATGGCACATATACAAAGGTTGTTGTCCGAGATGGCAGAAAATCGGAGACATTACGCGGAAAATTATAAAGACCTGCAACGTTCCCTTTTTTTGTACAAGACAGGCCTGAGCAATGTTAACGGAAAGATCAAATCTACTGCTGAAAGCTATGCCACTCTTATCCAACCGGAACAATTGGAACAAACGCAGGATGTCACTCTTGGTCTGATGCACCGAAGGGCTTCCTGATACTCCTATCTGGTGTAAGTGTGAGATTGTTTCCTCAAAGGAAAATAGATATTTTAGCACTCAATCTGCTATTCCCTGAAATCAGTTTGCCGTTACTTTTTTGTTGATATACTTCTTAGCTATATCATTACTACCTGTTTTAATTTGTATTTGGCTGATGGCTAAGAAAAAAAATTATGATTCCGAATTTTGCGGCAGCCTGCCGCTCAACCATATTAATGTTGTTCAGGACTATGGCTATTTGCTTGTACTGAGCAAAGATCAGTTTAGTATTCTGCAAATTAGCGAAAATGCCGCCGATCTGTTTGAAAAGCCCCTAAAATCTATTCCGGGTACACTATTTTCAGATTTTACCGATACCAGCATTATTAAGTCACTCAGTGAGCGTTTTGATCAAAACTCAAAGGAAAAATTCCCGCTTACCGTTACACTCAGGTCCCGGAAAATGATGGCGCTGGCGCATTTTAAGCCGGAGTATATCATCCTGGAAATCGAAAAAGCTGACGTTCCAATTGAACGCTCTTTCACCAGTGTTTACGAGGAAGTTAAATACGCGATGGCTGCTATTGAGGCTGCCGAAACCATTGAAACCGCAAGCCAGGCCGCTGTACATGAACTG
>NZ_QPCG01000019.1 GCF_003351025.1 Mucilaginibacter endophyticus
ATTCCAGCTGGTGATGATACCGTCAAGGTTTTTGCCGATAATCGCGTCGTCCGACGATTCGACTATGGCGACAAGTTTGGCGTTTCGTTCTTCCCCTGCTTTTAATTCTGCCAGTGAACGCTGTAATTCCTGCTGACTTTCTGCTAACTCTTCGTTAGTTGCCATGAGTTCCTCATTGGTTGCGGCAAGTTCCTCGTTGATGGCGGTCAACTCCTCATTAAGGGCCTGGGTTTTTTCTTCGCTTTCCCTAAGTGCCATTGTTCGTTCTTCAACCCTTTGCTCCAATGACTCGTTAGCCGTTGCCAATTCCTCGCGGGATTCGAGTATTTCACTGTTGATCTCGACGAGTTCTTCATTGGCCGCAGTGACCTCTTCATTTGCCGCCGTAAGCTCTTCGTTTAATGCCGCTATTTCTTCTTTCTGAGCATTTAACTCATTGATAAGATGCTCTTGCTTTTGAAAGTCGTTTCTGGCGCGGATATAGGAGAACACAGCCGTTAGCAGCCCGAGAATGATGGCGATCATGAAAACCACCGGGGTAAAGTTCTCGAGCCGGGATAAAGATTCTGCCCTTTGGTCCAAAAGCCTTTGCTCGAACGCTTCCGCTTTGCTGATCGCCTCCCTTAAGGCATCCATTGCGGCTTTACCTTTATCAAGCTCTAACTGGTCTGTTTCCTTGCCCGCTAGTTTCCCGGTAACGAAGATCTGGAGTATGGTCATCCGCTCGCGCATGATACGCTGTATCAAAGCGATGTTGCGCTGCTGTTCCGGATAATCTGAACTTAGTTTGTCAACTTCGTCAACTAAATCAAGCGCTCGCCGCGATGCACCCCGGTAAGGTTCCAGATAGTGTTGCTTCCCGGTGAGTAAAAAGCCACGCTGGCCGGTTTCCGCATCTTTCATCAGCGACAAGGCCTTCTCGAGCTTTTGCATTACCAGGTTGCCATGAGCGACCGCTTTGTTATTTTCAATGAGGCTGATCAGTGTCCGGTAGGACATAAACCCGACGACGGCAAGTATTGCAAACGACATGCCGTAGCCTATCCGTAGGTTACGGTAAAATGTTTTGTTCATAGCGGAAGATTATTAGCAGCGAGTAAAACTAAATAAAAATCAAATAAACGATAAGGTTTCCCCGGCAAATTCGCTAAATGGAAACTACTGCGTTCATGACCGCCATTGTGTAAGCTTTTAAACCTTTTGTCTTAAAGATAGGTTGAACCGAGTCCTCAATAATTCCTTCATTCTTGCCAGAAGGAACGGTCCTTCCGTATTTCCGATAGCAACTGAATAACTTCTCGCACTTCGTCGCTGTCAAGGAAGAATTCGCGCCCTGATTCGTAGCTGAACACCCGCTCAGGTACATCAAATCTTACCATCCCCAAATAATCAGGATCGGGATTAGGTTCCAGGAGCTCTGTTGTTTCTTTCCTGCTAACATCCTCTGATAGCTCTGTGCTTTGTCTGTAGATGCTGTAGGTAGCGGTAATTATCGGATGGCCATTGATATGTGCAATGGTATCCGGCAGGATCATTATTTTTAAACCTGATTTTAGAGTAGAAAAAAATGGCTTCATTTATATCGGCTTTAAATATTGAAAAGCAATTTTTCTACCAGAAATTTCTTATTAAGAAAGAATAATGAATATGAGTTAGAATTTATTCTTATATTTGTTGTCTTGAATTTATTGGGGGCAACCAACGTATCGTCTGTAAAATGCGATTAATTCTTTGGGCCTGATTGCTTTCCGTTTTATACCGAATGCTAAACCAAGGAAAATGAAAAAGATTTTATTGCTCGACGATAACCAGGACATACTTGACGTTGCTAANTTATTGCTCGACGATAACCAGGACATACTTGACGTTGCTAAGGAAATCCTTTTGTATGAGGATTTCGAAGTACGTGACACACGATTAAGCGCATCTTTTATTTTATACGCTGAAGCTTACAAGCCGGATTTGTTGATCGTTGATTATCGTTTGGCCGACGGAAACGGTGGGGATATCTGCCGGAGGCTAAAGTCTCATCCGTACCTAAAGCATGTGCCGCTGATTATGTGGTCAGCTTATACGGGGCCAGATTTGGATTTGCAACAATATGGCTGCGATGCCGTTCTCAGCAAACCGTTTGATATAGAGGAATTTTTAAAGGTCATCGACGGACTGCTTTCAAGGGATAAAAAATTGCCTGTTTCTTAGAGAAAATTGATAGGAGGCTGGTTTGCATCCGGAGCAAAATGCTACTATCAAATGCATCAAAGTTATCATGATCGTTTGGGTTTAAATTATAATAGTCGCCATGACTATCAAATCTAGCTAAGTTCGGCATGTTGCTACCCATGGGCTTAAGGTGATCAGGGGGTAAGCTCTTTCAAATGAAAAGCGCTTTTGATTACATTTTTGACCAGGTCAAACCCGTTGTTTCCATTGGTAAACAAAATGATCCCTCTTTTGGACTGTGGTAATAAAATGATCAGTGTTTTTACTCCATCATCTGCTCCGGTATGCATCAGCAGGTATTCTCCGTTCTCTAAAGGCTTCATTACTTCCCATCCCAGGCCCATGTTTTCAACCGATCCCGGTTTCATTTTTACCTGTGGAGTAGTCATTTGGATGAACATTTTCGGCGATAATGCTGTCCCGTCCAAAACAGCCAATCCGAATTTGGTGTAATCACCGATAGTAGTCACCAGCCAGTCTGCGGCTATGGTTTGCGTGATCTTTTTCATTTTGATAAGCTCACCTTTGTTGTTATGCGGGTCGGCAAAACGGGCAGAATCCAAATGTTGACTCCAGCCGTAGCGGGTATTTTTCATCTGCAGCGGGCTAAACAAAACTGAGTCGGCTAACTTTTGTAAAGGCCGGTTAAACTTACGCTCCAGGGCATGACGCAAATATTCAAAGCCTTCGCCGGAGTAACTGTATTTTGTACCCGGATCAAACATAAAAGCAAGCTTCTTGTCTGGGTTTTGCGAGCGCCAGTTCGGGAACCCTGTTTGATGGCTTAATATGATACGGGCTGTTAGCTTTTCATAGCGCAGATCTTGTTCGAGATCGGGATCTACCCAATATTTGTCAAGCGGTTCATCAAGGTCCAGTTGACCGGCATCGATCAATTTCAATGCGACGATAGCGGTAATTGGCTTAGTTAAAGAAGCTACATTGAACAGGGTACGGGCATCAGCTTCCTTACCATTTTCGAGCCGGCCATAAACTTCTGTCTGCTTTACTTTTCCGTTTTCTAAAACACTTACCGCCACGACAGGTATCTTATAGCGTTTCATCAAAACCGGGATACTGTCCAGGCAATCAGCAGGCATTTCCACCGGTTTGATGGCTTGTTCCCACGAAACCGTCGGGTTAAAGATTATTAGTATAACGGTTAGAAAACCGATCAATTTTTGAAAACTAAGCGTCATGATGATCCTTTCAGGATAAGACTGATAAAACAAGTAGTTGGTTACACGTTATTTTTAGCGGAACTGATAGAGTTGGAAATGAATCAAAATCAAGAGGTTAAAATCTTGTAACAGTTTTGCCGGATTGTTGAAAGTTCGTTAAATGTCCATGATGTAAATACGCCTAAAGGCTATTGTCAAGAACCATAACATCGGTACCTGGTATCATGAAAGATGAACGAAGTCCCGGGTTAAACATGTTGTA
This sequence comes from Mucilaginibacter endophyticus, assembly GCF_003351025.1. Taxonomy (GTDB): domain Bacteria; phylum Bacteroidota; class Bacteroidia; order Sphingobacteriales; family Sphingobacteriaceae; genus Mucilaginibacter; species Mucilaginibacter endophyticus. The sequence continues at coordinate 3,667 of NZ_QPCG01000019.1, forward strand.
TTTTAAAAAGAAGAAATTTTCAAACTCCTGCATACAAATATGCGTTTAAACACCATGTCTGTTTCAATATTTCAAAACAACTATAAAAAGAACATCGTTTGCCCCCAGTGCAGGAGCATAACAACGAAACGAATCCCGAAAGAAAAAATCATCAGGGTCATATTTTTCTGGATGCCGGTAAAAAGGTATTTATGCGGCAAATGCCAGAATAAATTTTATACCAGGGAAGCGTAGGGAGCAACTATTTATAGCCATATAATACCTGGTGATACGGTTTTTAAGCCTGCAAGTTATGTAATTAATGATCCCTGACCACTCAAAAATCAGCATTCCGCTTTGCTGTTATCCTTTCATCTTTTTGGATTACCCATTTTACAACTTAAAATTTCGTTGTACTGCTCCATCAGCCTGATATATTTCTCCATCCAGTAATATACAGCCTGGTTCCCGCCATCAACGCGAACAGCTTCTTCTGTTGCCTGATCTTTTAAGTTTGCATGGCTGTGCTCATAAACCACGGGAAATTCATTTGAAAAGTCATAACCTATCGCGAAGCCGATTTTAACAATATCGCTCATGTCAAGATCTTCTTTTTCAAACCAATTGTATAAAGTCCGCCGGCTCACGTTGAGTTTTCGTGAAATTTCGCTCAGCCCGAATGGATGACGGCGGACAATGTATTCCACAATTTTGCCGCGGTGGGTATCCCGCGCTGTTCCTGCTGTTGCCTGCTTTGTCGAATTGCAGGGCGTACTGATCTTTAGGCTAACGACATTGTTCATATCACCAAATTGTTAAAATCACTTAAAATGCCGGCTTATAAATATTACAGGTAATGGCAGTTTATGCGGCTAAAACCTATACGTTGAATGGAACTTCAAAAATTACTGGTTTATATTTTGACTACTAATTTAGATATCGTTAAGGATGATTGTTACGGAGAGGTACGATTGTATAACGAAATGTAAATCGCTTGTGAAGTTTTGGAAAGTCATCGACATTCAGTGTAAGCTTATCTACACTTTAATCCTGTTAGCCGCTTGGTTTCGCACGACGCTTTTCTGCACAAAGAACGTATAAGGGATTGAGACAAATCAACATTAAATAGTGGGATGAGGGGCGAGCTTTCATGTGAGCCGGGAGCAATAAAACAAGAAACGCCGGGCTCAATCAGCCCGGCGTTTCCTTTAACAATGACTATTGCATTGTCAACTCACTTTTCAATACTTATTGCGTGCACATCCTCGACAACAATCTCACCTTTGCCCTGGTAGTCAATCACCTTTCCCTGTACAGTAATGGTCTTATCATCTATCTGACCCGCTAATTGCCTGGCATCTCCCTTCAATACCACTGTCAATAACTGCTTTGGATAAGCTGCGCCGAGATTAACCAGTACCATACTCTTGATATCTTTACTGCTAAATACCTTTCCGGTAACAGTAACATTATTTCCAATGTTATTTTTTACATCCTCAAGTTTGATCTTCGGAACCTGAGCAGAAGTGTTTGGTACAGGAGGGGGAGGTAACAACTCTACCTTAGTGATCTTAACCTTCGTATCATTAAACAACTTGTTCAGCTCCCCGGCCAACCTGATACCAGCCTGGTCAATCCGCAAATGTACGGTTGTAATATACTTCTTATAATAGGCTTCATCGATATTCTGTCCTGGTTTAACATCAGCGTAAAGCTCGGAACTGATCTGGTAACTCTCCCAAAGCCATTCCATAGGGCTATCAGCCTGCCATTTCTTAATTTGCGCCTCATTGGCCCAGTCATATTGTTTTGCAATTTGCTCCTCGCTTAATCCTTCATGATCGATCAGCTTGCTATCCCAAAGGCTGTGCAGGTTAGTCCCTGCATTAGCGAAGCGCAGCTGGATCGTGTTACCGCCTTTATCTTCGGCACGGCTGATATGCATCGGTTGATGAGCGTCACCGACTAAATGGATCAGGTATTTAAGGGCGCTGTTCTTTTGATCCGGTGTCGAAGCCTGATCTTTTAAAATAGCTTCCTCCTTAAGTATAGCCCCGTAAACATTATCATTACTTTGCTGATTAACAAACTCAACAAACTGCTGGTGGTTCAAACCTAAAGGCAGGTTCAAGAAATGCCATTTACCCGTTGTCGGGTTGCGGTGATCGTCAGCCCAGGTACTCACATCCGCCATGCTTTCACCTTTTAAATAAGCGGAAACAGCATAGGCTGTATTTGACGTTAAATGCTTTTGCGCTATAGTCGCCACAGCTCTGTGCCCTTTATATCCCCAGGAAATCAAAGCTGCTGATAAGGCTATCAAGGTAATTGATAATACTTGTTTTCTCATGTGGCAAATGTATGAAAGCAAATGACAGGTGGAGATCTTTATTTGAATTTTTGCTAATTAATTTAGTATGGTCTTTGTGGAATCACAAGTGATATTTATTTGACCACTGAATTGTGTTCATGAAATCTATTTTTAGATCTCTGGTTCGGGTAGATATAATTGTAAAAGTTTGACAGTATTTCATGAACGCCTCTTGATCCTTGTTAACAATCAGTTATTCTTGGCTAAAGTCAGCATTGGGCTGGGCAATGAGTAATAAGGAAAAGCAGGAACTTGGTCGGCATGTGCTGTTGCAAAGCTTAATGCGTAATAAAACAACAACGACCGGGATTTTTCAAATCTAACAACCTTTTAGACTGGAAATCTGTTATATAAATATGGCTGATGTTCACTCAAAGGAAACAAGAAGTTACAACATGTCCCGTATTCGAAGTACAGGAACTAAAATAGAACTATTGTTAGCACAGGAATTAAGGTTGCTGGGTGTCAGTTATCGTAAAAATGTGAAGACCATCAAAGGAAAGCCGGATTTCGCTTTTATAGGCCTCAAGGTGGCTGTCTTCTGCGATAGTGAATTCTGGCATGGAAAAGATTTTAACTCTTTAGAGAAACGTATCGGTACTAACAGTGAATTTTGGCTGACGAAAATCAGGAACAATATTAGCAGGGATCAGAACATAAACGATATGCTAATATCAAGTGGCTGGACTGTTTTAAGATATTGGGAAAAGGATATCAAAAAGAATGTTGGCGCAATTGCAGCTGAAATAAAAGAGATATTGGATGAGAAACGTTCTAAGAGAAAACTGCGGCCCCCTAAGCTGCAACCACACGCTCCATGTAACAATCCAGAAAATCTTCCGTAACTCCGCGGATCTTGCGGCGCTGGCATAGCGAGTAAAGCTCTTCTACCGCTGAATACGGAAAGAAGCGCGTATCCAGATCCCTGAATTGGGATTTATTTCCTTCTCTGAAAACAAGGTCCCGGTCCTCATCAGCTGCAACAATTACGTAGCGTACGTTTTGAAGAGGAATAAATTTATCTTTGAAGTTTTTCATTCTTGTTAATCCGCTGGTAACACCGGTAGAGTGTTCAACTTCAATAACAGCGGGCATCAATGAACCATTTTTAAACCAAATGCAATCGATCAGAAGAGCGGCTTGTGCAGCTTCCTGATAAGCAGTTAATAACCTTTCGTCCTGCAAGCGCGGAATTACCCCTTCAAAATCACCGATACGTTTATTATTATAAATAATACCTCTGTCGTTTTGTGCGATCCAGGTTCTAAAATTTAATTGTTTGCCAATATAATATAAGGCGACCTGAATTTGGGCGTGCCGCCGTTTTATCTCGATGTCGATCTCAGGGGTCGGATCAGACGGCGCTGCAAGTGACTCATAAAAAGCGTCGGTCTTTGGGGCCTCCGAAACTATTATTTCTGAATTTGAACGGGTTATTTGTCCTTTAGCATGTGGTGCGTCGGGTAACCATAGCAAATGTTTATGCCCTGTTTTAATTGACGAGCTTCCGCCAAGATTTTCAATTCGTCCGGGATAACAATAGTAAAACTGGGGGCTGTGCGCAAGTAAAGCTTCTAATACTGAACGAGTATTATAACTTGCGCCAAGTAATCGGTCTATATTTACCGGAAAACCCGGTAGGAAAGCATTGGCAACGCGCCATAACAATTCACTGGAGATGGATTCATCAATAGCATTTGCAAAGGTTTCTCCTTTTTCAGGTTGCCATCTTCTTATCTTGATTGGACCTTCCGGTCTACTCACCGATATAATCTTTATCAGTCCTTTATTTTTAGGGTTGATGTAATTGTAGCTGGTGTTTCTATCCAACTGGTCAATAAAAGATGCAAGGTTACCTGCTGTCAGCTTCTGCATATATTTCAGTTTCCTTTTTTGTCTTTATACTGTCAATAAAATCATAAATATTCAAAGCCAAACCCTTTGCCGCAAGAAACGGCACCCCGTTGCCGATGGTTTTGAACATATCAGTGAGTGATATATTATCGGGAATAATAAAGTCTGCCGGAAGCGACTGGATAGCCAGTGCCTCGGCCGCGGAAATTCTGCGAGCTTTATAAGGATGCAAGTGTACCTCGTTATTTCCATACGCAGCAGTAGGCGAATACCGCCACCTGTGTAGCCGTTTGTAAGATTTTTTCTGATCGTCGCCCTCTGGAATACTTTGAAACTTTACTAAGCCGTTCCTTGGTTGAAAGTAATGTCTGGAATTCGGGTGATTGGATACATCATTTTTATTAAACCAGTGTTGAACGGTCAGTTCATGAAGAATGTTATCCGGCATTTCCTTTAAACCATCCTCGGTGAACAAGTCAGTGGAAGGCCAGTTCTGTGCAAATATTTGTTCTTGACTATGGCGTGTGTTTTTGTTCCAGTCAAATTCCTGCAAAGTTTTTTCCGGATTATGTTTTTTTATTTTACTGGGCAGAAAATCTTTATGAAAACCTATCAAAATGATCCTTTGCCGGTCCTGGGGAGCACCAAATTCAATCGCGTTGATTAGTTTTTCTGTCAGGTAATAGCCGGCAGCCCGTAGTTTTTCCTTTAACGAGTCAAAAAACTCACGGTGCTTTTTTGTCCGGTATAGGCCTTTTACATTTTCAAAAAGAAAAAATTCCGGTTTTACTGTACAGATCAATTCAATATAAGTGCCGGATAATTTGCCATTTTCACCGTGCTGGCCTTTGTTTTTTCCTCCAACAGAAAAATCAGGGCAAGGCGGGCCGCCAATAAACCCTGTAATGCCGTGTTCTTCTTTTGCTTCTGCCAGTTTAGTTTTGAGTTCTTTGATACGGGCAGGCTCCAGGTATTTCGTAATATCGGTTATATCATGACCGAAAACGGGAGCAGGAATGCCCAAACCTGCCCGGGCACCTTTATAGATGTCCATAAAAGCTTTATGGTATTCGTTAACAAATAGCGTCTCGAAATGACCAGTTTTTTCAAATCCTAAATCCAAAAAACCAGCACCTGCAAAGAATGAAAAAATTCCGATTTTATTATCCATAGTACAATGTGCAAAATAACAAAAAAGGCTTAATGATGCATAATTTTTTAGCAATCGTTATTCTACATCTGCCTGTTTTACTTCCAGTTCTTCACTTCTGATTATTACCTCGCCATTAGCTACTGATAATAATTTATTGTTATTCAGCAATGTAATTCCCCGGAAAATGTCATCCAATTTTATTTCGCCGATTTCATTGAGTTCCCCCCGTTCACCATTATCCTTGTAAGTAAATCCCCTTTCATTCAATTCTTCGTTAAAAATCCTGGCATAGCGAATAGAATCTGATTCCGGAACTTTTAATTTCCTGCTTTTGTCGGTATATTTTAATGGTACCTCAAGTAAAAGACGGTCGCCTCCTTCCTTTTTGGTCAAAAAATAAGCGGCATTTTTATCATTCAATCGCACTACGCCTGCCTTTTCAAGTGTATTTTTGAAATTTGCGTCCAAACTTTCATAAATCTCTGCTAAAGTGATATATGATGGTTCACCTTTTCTTTTGTACAGTTGTACCGCTATGCCAGCTTGCTCAATTCCGGTATGCTTAAATTTGATATCAAGTAATTTTTCCGATGGTGTGCTCTTTGCAGGATCTATAAGATTCAGGTCTATTCTTGCTTTATAGTTGTTTAACTGCTGATATAAGGAGTCATAAAAACGTCCTTTTAGCCTCGAAACCCTTTCAGTGTTAAACGTCAGCTTCTTTTGAATAATTATTCCACTTCGCTTCGATACGATCTTATAAGGGTCATCAATTTTATCCTGATATTTTGTATATAAACTCTTAAATTCTTCTTTGAGATGGGCGTAAAAAGCCCTTTTTTCAGCAGTAAGTAACGGCACGAACGTCTTTTCATCTGATACAAATGAGATCTCTGCTTTGCCTTCTTCATTAAAAGCACAAAGGTCGAGCACTTCAAAATCTGCATAATATGTGTTTTTCGAGGTTATCTCGATTACTGCAACTTCGAAACTATCTGTTTTTTGATTGTTAAAATGGAGGATTTGGATATCTTTAGTTTTGCCTACTATTACTTTAAACTTCTCGTCATCGTCATTTTTAAAGGGTTTGGTAACAATTTTAAGCAGCTCACCTATTTTTGCACCTCTTGTTCCAGACTCTCTTACCAAAGTGTCACAAACCTGGCCCATGAGAATATAATAGGAACCGTTAATGTAAAAAATATCGCCGGGGAAGATAGGTAACGCTTTACGATTTACATTGTCATCAAAAAGTTCGTATGAATTTAGTTTTTCCAGTTCTGCACCATATTCCTTTAAAGTAGTATGGTTACCTAAACTCTCGTCAAAAAAACGGGTTAGTCCAAGATGATAACTGAGCTGTGAAATATTGTAGTGTTCAAGGTGGTATTGAACAACCTGATCGAGCCATAATCTTACAGAATCAAATATTGAGATGCCTTCTGATAGTGATTTTTCAGCGATATGCTTAATATTTTCCTGGTTACGTAAAGCAGATTTGAACGCCTTTTCGCTGCTTTCAAGATAACCATCTCGGAAAGATTTGAAAACAATAGCGTATGCGCTGTCTGTAAGACAATGCTCTATCACGTTTATAATATTCTCTCCGTCCTTTTGTATTTCCCGTAAAGAATACTGTTCAAAACTCTCAGGCATGGCATCATTAGCCGTACTGGTGAAAAGAAAAGCTAATGCCCGCAACCCGTTATTTTCGTTAAGCAATGGCAGATCTTCGGCGAGGAATTGCTTGCCAGATTCGTCATGTCCCTGGCCGAGCATTTTGTCGACGATCGAGATATAAAAGTTGCTGTCGGTAAACACCAGACCTTCTGATATATCGGCAGCGAAAGAGCCCAGTTCAGCCTGGGCAGGTCTTGAACGGTAATAGGTGATCTCAAGTCCGGGAATGGCTTTGAGCGCATCAAGTAAAGTGTGATAACGTGCATCTGTAACTTTCAGGATACCATTTCTGAGAAATAATTCCTGAAAGCTATTAATAATAAGTGCTGTTGCCAGCAATTCAATCAAATTGGGTTTGAGCAGATGCTCACCCTTGGTGTTTCTCAAATATTCAGTGACCTCTTTTGGCAGAAGTGCCTGTTGCAGCTCTGCATCATGTTCTAACCCAAGGAATGAATCGTCAAATTCTTTTAATTCATCATGTAATGCTTGATTTCCTGTGGCTAAAACAGCCAATAATATCCTATTCTTTTTAAAATCTGAAAGTTGTACGAAAGTGCCTAATACAACTAATGGATCTTGCTGATAATGAAGGTCGTTTTCTACAATAACAACATATTTTGCTTTTAAACTTGTTGTGATTTCGGTTAAGGTTGCCATGTTATTCTGAATCTTTATCGTTACTTTTTACTCTTATTTCAAAAATGTACCTGTTATTGTAACTATTTTTATCTGGCAGCAATTCAATATCTGCCCCAAAAGATCTTAAGAAGTTTTTCACAATGTATAAACCCATTCCGCGCCCGTTCTCTTTACCAGATTCCAGTGAGTTGAACAAGGTGTGCTGATAACGGTCCAGCACACCTGTCCCGCTGTCGTAAAGGTGTATGGTATTAGGGTCTTTACCTTCAATAATGATGTAATCTTCTTCTGAACTTTCAAAAGTCCGGTCATATCCCGCACGACGGTTGCGTTCCTGTATCCATGCAATAGCATTATCGATAAGGTTATAAAAAACGTGTGTGAGTGAACCTTTGGGAACCACCCAAACCTGGTCAACGGAATCATACCTGAGTTCGATCTTGTTCTTTTTCAGTCGGAAATCAAAACGTGTCCTCAGCTCGTCCAGATACTCGTGTACACTGACCTTTTCAAAATCATGGCTGTTTCCTTTATAAAGGAAGGTTTTCTCTAAGAAGGCGTAAAAACGGTTAAGATCACTCATTTTAGAGAACATGGCGTCAAACCTTTCTTTGACTGGCTCCAAGTGATTCTTGTTAAGAGTGTAACTTTTGAGCTCAAAAAGGTAATCTTTCAGCGCAGTAAAATGTTCCTGCATCGCATTGTTGGAAGAGTTGTTAGAAAGAAGGGAATGCAGTTCGTGCGTGATAACTTCGGTAACAAGCCCGTTTGCCATCAGTTTATAATTGTTGTAAGCCTCAACTTCGATTCGTCTTTGTTCGGCTTCAGCAATCTGCAGCAATTTATTAGCGCTTTGAAAGGATTGCTGTGCATCACCAATATTTTGTTCGAAATTGTTACTTACCTCTTGGAGACCTTTCAAAACATTTTTAATAGCCTCTATCTCTTCATTACTTTCAAGTCCAATATTTTCATTGATCACCTTAAATGCTTGTTGAATAGCCTTGATATTTGCATTTGCGGCTTTAAGCAGATCCTCAGATTTTTTGACTTCAGATTTAATGTCATCCGTGTCGTTTTGCGGGATAAGTTTTTCCTGATCCAAAATATCTTTGGTGATATCAGCCGCACGTTTGTTAAAACGCGGTGCAAATGCTTCAAGGATATAATCCAAAACTGATTGCAGTGATTCGACGAACAGGTTATTCGTCAAATGTTCTCTGGAACTCGTTTCGTAAATATAGCGCTGAAAGGGATCGTTTACATTAATATAACCGACGATATTACCTGGTTCAAACCTATAAAACTGCTGACCACTGGTTACTTTTTGTTGGAGATTTAACCAATCATTTCCTTTACTGCCAATCGTTCCTACCCGGAACCTGTTGCGGTAGAGTTTAACTCCGTTGTTGGCGTCCAAGAAAGATTTAATATGGGAATTAAAATTGCTTTTCTTTTCCAGATAACCATTGGCAACCGCAGAGTTGACGGCTATCCGCATTAGCTGTGTCTCTCGCTTAAATGAATATATTTTTCCTTCGGCCGGAGTAAGTTTTCTGAAAAATGCATTGAAGTTTTCATCCAACCGCCACTTTTGGATCAGGTCACTCAACAAAATTTCTTCAGAAAGTGATGTTGTGAATTTGTCTTGATATTTTTCAAGCAGTTCCGCATAACCAGAGGGGCTTAAACGATAGTCCTGATAGAGCACTTTACCCAATTCTCGCATATGCATACGTTCAATGAACCAAGGTCTTACCTCCATACTTAACTTGATAGTAATGTCTTTTACATTTTTATTTTCATCAAGTACGGGCGTGGTAGAGAATGAGTGTATAGTTTCAGCAAGTCTGATTGTTTGATAATTGAAATTCAAAATGGCCTTTTCATGATCCACAAAAACTTCGATATCAAGGACCTTTTTTTGCTCGTCAAACGGAGAAAAAAGAAAACTTAACGCTGTTTGAAGTTCTTCTCTAACCTCGACATATTCTTCACCCTTCCCCGTGATATTTTCGAATATGTCCATTTGGAAGGCTCGTTTCCTTTCGACAAAATGTCCGAACCTCAAAGGGTGTTCGTCTGTGCCGATAAACCAAAGCCGGGTATAAGACAATTCAGCGTTTTTGTCAAGGTAAATTTCTGGTGCGTCAGCATTGTCGTCGTTAATGAATTTTTCCCAGTCAATAGTTACAACTGCAACCGATCTGTCCGTTAAGGATGTAGTTTCTACAATAAGTATTCCGCTAAGCCTTTGTGCGGACAACCTGCCAATGCCCTTATCACCTAAAATAATATTGTCGCCTTCAGACCGGCCATTTTTTAATTCTTTTTTAAAGTCAGAGGCAACCTCAAAGAATGCATCACGCAAGACGTCCTTCGTCATACCTGACCCGTTATCTTCAAGTATCATCAGCCGATCGGCATCAGCTATCTGCGGAATTTGAAGTACAGCATCAGATACAGGTACTAATAACTGCTTGGTATTTAATAAAGATATCTGCGTCATTAAGTGAAGTCTTACGTTCTTCGCGCCCGCATCGTAAGAATTTTTAACCAACTCAGTGACCGCCACTTCGTCGTTCGTAATTAGTTCAGTTCCTAAATGCCGTATAACACGAGGATTGTAAGTAAATTTCATAGACCCGTAAGATTATTTATGTCATCCCAACATTAAATGTGTACTATTGATAACCAGCTGCAATGCACTTTCGCAACAGTTCCATTTTATAAAAAGAATTGGAGTTTATAATATTTGCAAAATGAGCATAAGCAATGCAAGATAGCAAACATTATAGTAAATAATCCGGCGACTTTTCAGGTTACAATTCACATTCTACAATTGCCTTAGATCTGAGGTTCTGAATCTTATCTTGTATAACCGTGCGCGGTTTTACTGAAGGATAACCATTTATATCATTTGAGAAGTACAATAAAGATAAACTATGTTAAGCGTTTTTTCATTCCATAGTATTATATGGTTACGTAGAATTATAAGTTATACAGTAATCTTAATTTGACATCTATTGATGGACAATGAAGTCCATTAATGGTGTACATCATTTTTTCGGGAAATAAAATATCGATCAGCGTACGCCTTTGCTCCACACTTGCCTTCTGGTACGAATAGACCAAGTCAAGCATCAGATTCTCTATATTCTTAATATTCGAATCTATAGTTTCGAATGAAGTGTTGATTTTTGTCAATATTCGACGAAGAGCAGTAATCTTGATTTCTGTTTCTTGCTTGATGCTGCGATAATCATCCGCATCAAGATCACCAGACAACAGTAATTCTTTTGCACGGCTAAACTTTAGTTGCTGACTATCAATTTTCTTTTTAGTTTGATTTTGTTGGTTCTCGTTTAGTTTGTGTTTGTTTTTTGCAACTTCTCGAACGATTAACTTGAATAGGTTGATAAATTCGGGGCGAATACGATACTTTTTCAATTCGTCGATCAGTGCTTGATTGACCTGATCGGTACGAAAACGAATGCCGTTATTCTGTAACCCCTCCTAAAAACCGGACT
>NZ_QPCG01000002.1 GCF_003351025.1 Mucilaginibacter endophyticus
AAAGAAGCAAAAAAAGAAAAACGCATTGATATGTGGACAACGCTACGCGTTCCCCACATATCAACACGACAAACAAACAACAAATAATCATTTGATAATGAAAAAGAAGATCCCGAGGCAGTCTCATTGAGAAGTCCTGATAAAAGCAGTACTATTGTAAATCCATTTCAGGATTACCGTACTGCTGTCAATCTATTGCAGGACGAATAAGAAAAAACTGTAAACGTATTTCAGGACGAGTCAAGTGAGCAAGTGAGCAAGCGGAAGTTGGGCAGAGCCCTACTTTGCTTGCCCTCCGCTTCGCTACGGGGGTTTTACGTATCCTCCGGGGATACTTTAGGGCGTTTCCGCCTATGAGATAAAAGAAAACAGGATACCCTGCGGTATCCTGCATATTGGAATAAAGGCATAGTTGCATAGACAGCTATTTGACCGGTTTGAGAATATGAGTATGGAAGATATCAATGTGAGATCAGTGAGATACCCGGTTGCGGTAGATCAGAAGTTTGAAAAGATCGCCCTAAAACTGGGCAGGACGAAGCGGCAGGTATTTATTCAGATGGTCGATTACTTTTATAAAAGCAAGAAAGATCCCCTGGACCTGAATGATGAGTTGTTAAAGAATGCGCTGATGAAAAATCATCAGCAGTATATTGGTTTTATCCGAAACCAGGAAAACATGTTGCTTATTCCGATCAAAACGGAAATGGACAGGATGATTGTATCACAGGTCAAGATCATCGAGAGTTTCAATACGCAAGTCCTTAAGGCAAATACGGACTTGCTGAATAATCAGCATGCTTTGGCGCAGAAGTTAAGCGGCATAGATGCGCTGATGGAAACGATTTCGAAAAGCCAAAAGAGCAAGGATAACCTGAAAAAACAGTTCCTGTTCATTCTTGATGGTTATATTAAATCCAGGGATGCTTTTGGGATGATGACATCGGGCCGGGAAAAAGATGAGCTGATCGCTGTTACCAGATCGCAGGTCGGTTTGCTTTAACCATTTATTTATTATTTGCCTTTAGGGGATAGGGGGTATTATGTTTATCAATATTACAGATACTAAAGAAGCGGCAAATAAAGGCAGCAGCGCGGGACTGGTAAATTACCTGGAAAAAGAAAACCGGATCGACAATAAGCCGGAACCAGAATACTGGTTTAACGGACAGCAGATCAGGATCGAGCCTTATGAGGTCATGCGCAGTATCGATGGTAATGTTGCCAAGCTGGGCAAAGACGATGCTAAATTTTTTCTGATCAATATCAGCCCGAGCCAGAAGGAGATCAGATTTTTGAGAGAACAGTATGGTGAGGAAGGTGCTAAAGAACAAATGAAAGGCTTTGCGGTCAGGGTGATGGATGCCTATGCAAAAAACTTCAACCGGGATGGCGTGAACAGTAACGAAGACCTGTTATGGTTTGCCAAGCTGGAAAACTACCGTTACTATAATTATAACGACCCGGAAGTAAAACAAGGTTTGAAACAGCGGGGCGAACGTAAAGAGGGCGAGCAGATGCATGTGCAGGTTATTGTCAGCCGTAAGGATATAACCAATAAGATCAAGCTTAGCCCAATGAATACTTCAAGGGGAAAGAATGCGGAACATTCCAAAAAGATGGGGCAGTTTGACCGGGTAGCATTTAAACAGAGCGGGGAATCTCTTTTCGACAGCCTGTTTGAGTTTGACAGGCAGCTTAAAGATACCATGGCATACGCCAATGTTCAAAAGAACGGAGAACTATCCCAACGGGAACAGCTGGGTGTATTGGTAGAAGGGGCTTCGCAGAATTATGAAAGCAGATCGGTGGCTAATGAAATGGCCCAAGGGGTTGCTAATGGCTTATTTACAACTAGTACCGGGATGCTATCGGCAGCGGGTAAGACAGCTGCAAGCTTCCTGGAGGTAATGCTGGAACCGATGTATACGGGAGGTGCTAATGTTGTTCCGGAAAGTGAAATAGAGGAAAAGAAAAGGCGAAAGAAAAAATCTCAGGGCCAACAGATATCGCGTTGAAGCAGTGTGCTATTATAAATGGATATTTCCTGTTTCTCATAGAAAAGAATGGCTATGCGGCTGCGGCAGGCAGCTTCATGGCACCACGCGCTTCGCTGCGGGTTCCATTACGCCGCCAACCCCGCCGCCGCGCGTGCAGGAGTGTATTCGTTCCTCATACACACCTGCCTTTCCCACCCTCGGGTTATCGGTTAGTCACAGCACCGCAGTCACAAAATTAGCTACGCAGGAAAACAGTCAAGGCTATATAAACCGGCTATCGCCGGGCCTTGACAGTTTTCCTGCTAACAGCTCCGGTTGTTTAAGCGGTGATATGACTGGGTGTGTTTGTGATTTTATGACCAGTCGGCTAAGATGTAGAGGTAAATCTAATTCTGGAAATACCTGCCGTAAACGTCGATAACAGCTTTCTTAAGTTCAATCGGTAAGTCCCGTTGCATTTTCCAAATGAGTTTAGCCGTATTAATATCGCTGGAAGCGGATTCAACAACGTCAAATAGATCAAAAATATCTTTAATCTTATGAAGTTCGAAGTAAGGTTCGAATCGTTGACCTATAGCGGCAAGTTCGTTATCGTTGATAAATGCAAATAGCCTGTTCTGATAATTGCTTTCATCAGCATGCTCTTCCATTAACCCTTGTTCTTTAAGATTTCTACTTTTTCACGTTCACTTTGCAAAAGGCGCTCATATAGCTTTTTATTTTCTTCGATGACTTCAAGCCACTTTTCTATGGGATTAAAATTATAAGTTCCGTAGTTGCCCATAAATGGACCGTGATTAACACTGGTATCATTAAAAGTGTTAAAATATGTTACTGCTGCTTGCTCATCAAAATTCTTGATCGCTTCAACCGGCACTTTAAGTATGGCGGCTACTTGCGCAAGAATATCATCTTCTATAGTGTCTTTGGCTTCTAACAACGAAACTCGTCTTTGGCTCCAGTCTTCCCCTAATTCCAAAGCCAACGCTTCTTGTTTGATGCCCAGCATTTCCCTGAAACGTTTGATATTACGGCCGTGATGGATCTGGGTTGGTTTTTCGCTGGTAGTGCTCATAGGATGTTGTTTTGGTCAAAAATAACAAAAATAATAAATAGGTGCCGCTATACTAAAATAGAAATAATAACCGGTAAAATATCGCTTCCCGTGTTTGAGATAAACTTTTGAAAGATGATTTAGCGTCGTATGGTTTCTCAACTTTGAATATGAAGTCAATATTCACTCAATTTTTAAGCTATGCGAGGTGACGAACATTACGTGCCATGGGAGAACTATCCTAAATTCCTGCTATTTAATGAAATCCGCGATCCCTATCGCGCGTTACGAGACGCTTTTTGGGGAGAAGAACCAGAAAGGAATAAACGTTTGCTGGAACAATTAAAAGCATTTGCGCTAAGCGATACACATTACCAGGGTGGTAAAGAAGGCCCCGCAAAAATGGTGCAGGCTGTAAACGAGTGGGTTCGAATGATCGAGATCTGTTATATTCTGTGGCTCGACAGAAAAACCCCGGATGATTGGGATAAGGCTGAAATTGTTGGGGGGAGTGAATTGAGGTTTGCCAGACATACATGGAAATATTTTCCGGATGATTTGTCGTTCTACGAAGAGCGCAATCCATATATAGTTTTCAGACGAATTTTTGGCTATATCGGCTTGCAGGACCTACGTGACTACTTCGATTACTGGCTTTATTCAGCCTTGAGCAACAAGGCATTGACAGTAGAAGAATTCGAAGGCAATATGCCCCAATTATTTGACGATCTATTAAAACTCCACTCGGCAGCTTACATGGTCGAACAACTTGCTATTGGCGCGGTATGGGAAACCCTCACTACAAATAATGGCCATCATTTATCTTACACCGAAGACGGCAGGAAGGTGATCACGATTATGGAGGATACGGAAAACTACAATCTTTTCGATTGGAAGTTGCCACGGGCACTTAAACGCAAAAACAGATTAGAGAAGGAATTTAAATTCGGGGAAATGGCCGATACTCTCGTTAAAGAATTTCCATCTATTAAACATGTATGCCACCTGGGTGCTCTACCATATGCGAACAGGATTTACCTGTTAATTTTAGTTGATGACCAGGTTGTAATAACAGAAGATGAGATATCGGATAAAATTCAATCTGACAGGCTTGGAAAAACCTTTATCGTTCCCATCGTTTATAAAGTCAAAGATGCTTTAGTTGAAATCAAAACAAATCCACGCTTTTGGGAATGGGTAGTATATGCAGGGACAGCATTATATACCGACAAGGATCTTGTGATTCCAAATCCTGAATATGTGACTGTCGAAATGCATAAGACGGTGTTGGAAAGGTGCTGGGAAAACGCTCATAAAGAGTGCCGCAGCCTGTTAAAACGAGTAGAAACCCATTTGAAGAAAGAAGAATACAAGTCTGCACTATCATTTATGATCAAAGCGATTGAAACTGTGCAACTGTGTGCGATAGAGCTTAAGTTGGGATACAACAGACAGGACGGAAAATTTGCCAAACTGCAACATATAATGAGCTTGTTTAGTGATGATTACCAATATATCCTTTATAAGGATACGGATGATGACACGGAGTTTGTTTTCTACAATCTTTTCGATAAGGGATATCCAAAGGCTAAAACGAAAAATTTCAAAGCCGAAAAATCCATTTTGGAAACTGCCGTAAAAAAGATTGAACTGTACCTGTCGAGAACTGAAAAGCTATATAATCAACAAATTGCATTTCTTGAGTATTCTCTGGGCAAATTTTCGTGAGTAAATACCGTAAACTAAAATATGTCATGTTTTAGAGTATTTTAGAAACGCAAAAAATAGAGTATCCGGGTTTTCATTGTGAAATTTGGAGTGTACCGCCAAGAAACGAGTGGGGCCAACGACCAAGTAGCCACGGCTAAGCAAGCAAGGAAGTGAGTGTCTCACGACCTTGCTTGCTTAGCCGGAAACGGAGAATTAGCAAAATCCCACTAAGGGAATTTTTTTCTTTGAATAAATTCATGAATAGGAATTTTTGCTGTGAGACAGCGACAGTATGTGTACCTAATTAGCTCTAGAAGTTATCAAAAATCTTCCTTTCCTCTTATTCAGCATTCTTTGAAAGTTTTCCGAAGAAGTTTAATACTCCAAGATGGAGTTGATTGAAAAAAACAAAAAACTGTTCCAATTGATAAATATTTACACAACCTATTATGTCGATATATTTATCAAATAACAATGCCGGCAGGAAGCTTGTCGCTATACTTTCTTTGTTCTTTTCTCAAAACATCTCTGCACAAACCAAAATCACGCTTGAGCAAGCTATTGATAGTACGATGGTTCATAACATCGAGATCAGGCAGGCCCGTTTTGATGAGGCCATTGCTGCCGAAGACCTGAAAGCTGCAAAAGGTGCAACGTTACCCACCTTAAATGGCAGTGTGGCGGCTTACCGCTTGTTTGGCCGTGCGCTTGATCCAACTACTTACCAGTATAATAACGCAACGGCCAATGTTGCCCAGGGCAGTGTTTATGCCAATGTTACCCTGTTTCAGGGCTTTGCAAAAATGAACGCTATTAAGCAGAACAAATATCTGTTGGATGCCAATAAAAGCAATGTAGCTAAGATCAAGAATGACCTTACGCTTTCTGTGCTTTATACTTACATCCAGGTGCTAACCAATCGCGACCTGCTCGCCGCATCCAAACAACAACTGATAATAGCTAATGGTGAGCTTGCCCGCCAGCAGAAGTTTTATAAAATAGGCCAGAAAACCCTGGCCGATCTGTCGCAGGCTAAATCCCAGGTTGCTAATGCCGAGGCTAACCAAACCAACGCCCAAAACGAGTTGGAGCGGTCATACCTAACTTTAACCCATTTTATGGAACGGGATGATAAATCGCCATTTTTAGTAGTTGATCCGCCTAAAAACGCTATTGAAAAACTCAATACCGGCTATACTAATGATGAGGTGTACAAAACCGCCCTTGAAACTAATCCGGATATACAGGTTACGGTCAATAAGCGCCTTGCTGCCGAAAGCGGGGTTGATGTGGCCAAAGGTTTAAGATACCCCAGCCTTTCGTTTGGCGGTGGATTGAATACCAGTTATTCCAGCAGTCAAAGTACGGTGGTGGCTACACAAATTACGGGCGCTGTACCTATTGGTGTGGTTCAAAATACCAATGCGGCGGTTGTAGCACCGGTTTATCAAACCCGAAACGTATCCTTTGGAGATCAGATCACTAATAACTTTAATCAAGCAGTAGGTTTTACACTGGCTATCCCAATATCTAATGGCAATGGTGCCAATATCAACGTGCGCAAGGCTAAACTCAATTACCAAAACTCGTTGGCTACTGAGGAATTAGCAAAAAACAATATGCGTAAAACCGTGGCCGAAGCCGTTTGGGATGTACATGCTACACAGAAAAAGTACACATCGGCACAGGTCACATTTAAATCGGCCGCGGATGCTTTTAAGGTGATGCAGCAGCGTTATTCGGTTGGTTTAGCTAATAGCCTTGAAATCAACGTAGCAGAAAATGAACGGAATATCGCCGAGTTTTCATTGATCCAAACCCGTTACGAACTGATCTTAAAAAGCAAGATCATTGATTATTACCTGGGTAATAAGATCAGTTTTTAGTTTTCCGCGGAAGCTTTCGACTTAACACTCTTTCGTGGTTTGCTTTGGCTGGACAGGATCACATCTTCGGCCGGGAACTGTTTTTGCCACATCTTGAAATACTGACCTTGCTGCGCCATCAGTTCATGGTGCGTACCTTCTTCCAACAGCTTCCCGGTTTGCAGTACGATGATCTTATCGGCATTCATAACAGTACTTAGGCGGTGCGCTATTACAATGATGGTTTTTTGCCTTTCGCGCAGCAATGCGATCGCGTTCTGCACATGCGATTCTGATTCCGAATCGAGCGATGAAGTAGCTTCGTCAAGGATCAGGATTTCCGGGTCACGGTAAAGCGCGCGGGCTATGGCTAAGCGCTGCCGTTGGCCTCCTGAAAGGTTAGTGCCGTTCTCGCCCAAAAAGGTATTGAAGCCATTCGGTAACCGTTCAATAAAATCGGTAATTTCCAGCTGGCGGCAGATTTGTAATACCCGTTTCAGATCAGGCTCCAGATCGCCTACCGCTACATTTTCGGTTACATTACCTGCAAACAGGTGTACATCCTGCGGTACAACGCTCACCATGCGGCGAAGGCTCTCGTTAGTAACATATTGGATATCAAAATCGCCAATGAATATCGAACCCGACTGTAATGTGTAAATATTTTGCATGAGCGATAGGAGGGTTGTTTTACCGGAACCGCTTTCGCCCACAATAGCCGTGATCTTGCCTTTGGCTATGTTAAGGTCTAATCCTTCAAACACAGTAGCCCTGCTGCCATACCTGAAATGCACATCTTTAAAGTGGATGTTGCCTATCATATCCGGTGTAAGCTCTGCCCGGTTTTCGGCAGGCTCCTGTTCCATATCCATGATCTCGAAAAGGCGGTCGGCAGCTATGCGTGCATCCTGGAGGGTTTTATTCATGCCGATAAGCCCGGCTACCGGACTCATAAAATAACCAATGATTGAATAGAACGAAAGTAATTCGCCTGGGGTAATGATCTTATCCAACACAAAAGCCGAACCTGCCCAAAGCAGTATTACCGTAAAAGAGGTAGAAACCAGACTGCTGAAATTACCAACCCAAAGCGAGTTGGTTGCCGAACGAAAAACCGTTTTCAGCATATTAATAAAGCGGGTTTCTGTTTTGAAGTTGGCAAAATCTTCCAGTCCGAAGCGTTTAATAGTAGGGATGGCGTTTACCGACTCCACCAGTTGGGTTTGCAGATCGGCTGCATCTTCCATCAGTTTACGCTGGGTGGTGCGGTTCAGCCTATCCGATAATTTGTAGATGAGCGCGAACAGCGGCACAATGGTGAGCATAATCAACGCCAGTTTCCAATAGTAGGTAAACATGAGCGCAAACGAGAATATCAGTATAAAAATATTCACCGCAAACATCACCAGTACCTCGTTAATAAACGAACGGATTTTAACCGCGTCGTTTATCCTTGATATGATCTCGCCAACCCGCATGCTATCAAAAAATTGCTGCGGCAACTTAAGCAGGTGCTTATAATAGCCAAGTATAAGCCGAGCATCGATCTGCTGACCGGTTTTAAGAGTGATCAACGTGCGGGCATGGTTAATAAAAACCTGTAAAAAAATGATCACTACCATCACCAGACCCATCAGGTTAAGCAGGTTGCGGTTATCCTCGGGCAAAACATTATCTACTATCTTTTGCAGAAATATGGAGGTGGAGAGGCCCAATATGGTATAAACGACCGCACCCAACAATACCTGTAGCAGCATGCCTTTGTGGGGCTTTAACAATTGCCAGAAGCGTTTTTCTACAGATACCGTTTTATCGCCGGCAATAAATTGTTCGTTCGGCGCAAGCAGCACCAATATCCCCGTCCAGATCTTTTTAAAATCATCATGGCTTAGTTGGTGGAGGTAACCATCGCCGGGATCCATCACTTCTATAAACGTGTCGGAGACTTTATATATTACCACATAATGCTGCAACTGGTTTCCCAACAATACGTGGGCGATGGTTGGTGTAGGAATTTCGAACAGGTTTTCGAAAGCGCCTTTTACACCCTTGGCCGAGAAACCCATCTGGTTGGCGGCTTCTATCAACCCTAATAGGTTAGTACCCTTTTTATCGGTTGATGCCAGCTGCCTGATGCGGGCAATAGGCATACTGAGGTTATAATAAGCGGCTACCGATGCCAGGCAGGCCGCGCCGCAATCCATGATATCATGCTGCCTGATCTGTACCCGTTTCTTTAAACGTTTACTTTCGGTAAGCGCCTGCCACTTTTGGTACAGCCTGTTATTATTTATCCGTTTAGCAAGGCCGTTATACCAAGCTTCGGTCTTGTTTAAAAATTGATCGAAATTTGCCATAACCTATAATTGGGCCGTGCTTTTAGCCGGGAGCCTGCCGGGGTTTAACCAATCGCTGGTTTTGTCATATAATAGTTGGAACAGCGTACGGCGGGTAACATAAAAATTGGCCTGCAAACTCATGCCTTTTTTTATGCGGCCTACGTAGCCGTTCTTCAATTTCAGTTCGTTTTTATCCAACAGGCACCTCACCTTAAAATAGGGTTGTTGCCCGTTATCGGTAAATATATCGTTTGATACCGTGAGCACTTTGCCGGTAAGCAAGCCCCACTGGTTATAATTAAAGGCATCAACCTGGAAATTAACTTTAATATCAGGCCTGATCAGGCCTATGTCTTTAGGGAGTACATAAATTTCGGCTATCATCCCTGTTTCGGGCGAGATCTCGGCCACTATTTCATTAGCGGCAATTACGCTGCCGGGTTGTATGCCGCGCAGGTTTTGCACGGTACCGGTAACGGGCGCACGCAGAGTGTACAGGTCTTTCTCCTGTTCGATAGATTTCCCTTCCGATTGCAGGTTGCGCATTTGCGCTTTGAGGCTGGTGTATTCGGCCTGCCATTTACTGCCCTGATCGTCATAAATTAATTGCAGCGCGCTCAGCGCATTCTGATACGCCAGGTGCACAACATCATATTCGGAAGCAGAAATGGCTTTGTTTTTAAAGAGATAGCTGTAACGCTCTTCATTACGACGGGCGGCGGCCAGGTTAGCATTGGCATCGCGGGCTTTTTGTTGTAAAAGCACATATTGCTGGCCATATAATTCGGAGGTAAGAGATGGCTTTTTACTCCACTGGTTGCGCTTTACCATATCGGCCAGCACCTGTAAATCGGCCAATTGCGCTTCGTATTCTGTTTGCTGGGTATGAGCGGCAAGGTCCTGTTGGTTTATGGCCACCGCCTTTAAAGTAACAAGAACCTGGCCTTTGGTAACATGCATGTTTTCTTTCAGCAGCATGGTATCTACCCGGCCGGATACGAGGGGTTTGATCTCATTATGTTCGGTTGACGATTTGATAATACCCAAACTTTTTACGTTGATATTAACCTTGATAAAAAATATGGATACCAGGGCGAGCACCGTAAAACCCAAAACCATTTTATAAATAATATTGGTTTTAGGGTCATATTTTCTGAAGTGGTACTCGGCAGTGGACGATAGGAACCCTGCCGGGAAAACTTTATTATTGTTATCCATTATAAATTCCCCCTTAGGGTTAGTAGTTTAATATCAAAGCAGCGTAAAGTGTTTTGGTTTACTCCCAAATCCTCTAAACTAAAAATGGGACAGCCGCGGCCATCCCATTATATATTGTATAGGTTTTAACTTAAATGTGTTCCGTTTAAAAAAGCATCAAAATTAAGGTTGATACCTTTGCCGGCTTCCAGTTTATAATCCTGGTAATTATCGCCCTGCTGCCACTTAAATTCTATCGAAAGCAGGCTGTCGGTCCCCGCGCTTAAACTCATGCTTGCACCATTGGCCGCGCCTCCGTTTACGGTGGTAAGCTCGGCTACGCTCAGTTCGCGAATATTGGTTGTGTTGGTTTTCATGATAGATGATGTTTGCTTTAAAAAATAAGCGCGGGCATTATTTAAAATGCCCGCGCCAGGTATATAATTGAAAAAATTATACGCTTTGTGAACCGAAGTTCAGGATTCCGCCCAGGCTTGATGTAATGCCGTTACCTAATGTAAAGGAGCTGGCTTGTGCCTGGTCGCCGTTTTGGCTGCCTTGTTGAAACGACAGCAGATTAGATATTCCTAAAGAGCCTAACAGACCGCTTTCGCCGCCAGATGTATTTGCTCCACCTAAACCTAAAAGTGATCCACCGTTTACTTCCTGTAATTCAGTGTGATTTAATTCCTGCATTTTCATAGTGTATGTATTTAAAATGTTGCCTACTCTGTTAAAAGGTTTTCGGCCGTCCCTTGGTAATCATAATCACAGCATTGCTGCAAGTGCTTCAATTCAATTTAGCTTAAACGCTTTTTGAACCAAAGTTTAAAATACCGCCAAGCGATGACGTAATGCCATTACCTAACGAGAATGATGTAGAGCTGCTTTGATCGCCATTTTTCGACGCGCTGCTAAATGATAAAAGGTTGTCGATACCCAGGCTACCTAACAGGCCGCTTTCGCCGCTTGATGTGTTTGCACCGCCCAGGCCCAAAAGTGAACCACCATTTACTTCTCTTAATTCCATTTCATTCAAATCTTGCATTTTCATGGTTATGTAGATTAGTTTTGCCTACTCTGTTAAAGGTTTTCGGCGATCCCTCGTTTTGTTCGTTTGATTGATTAACGTCGATAATTGTATTACGGATTTAATTTAAAGTTAATAATTAACAACCAAATCGAGTTCTTTTATCGCTATAGGTTGTGTTGTATTTAAAACATAATAAGAAAACGATGTGTTAAACGCGCATGCAAGCATTGCCCGATTACCTATAAATTAAGAATATCACAGGAAGGAAAACAGGGTAAAATTTAATGTTTAGACATTGAATTTCACTACTCCTGGTTGTTAGAAAGTTTTGCTATTTATTATATGATTCCTCTTTTCATATGTCAAGTCCTCAAAAAACGAAATAATTGGGGGCATTTCATAGTTTTCTAAAATCTATCCCGTTCATATTTGCGTAAGTTCGATAACACCCTTAGTTATTTAAATAACGATTACACATTAAAGTATAAGTTTAAAGGCTGGTTAGTTTTTAACTCCGGCTAATTAATATCCATCTACCTAAAAAAACAAACACCATGGGATTAGGCGCACCAGAGATCATACTGATTTTAATAGCTATACTGTTATTGTTCGGCGGAAAAAAAATACCTGAAATGATGAAGGGCCTTGGGAAGGGCATGAAAGAGTTTAAAGAAGCGCAAAACGGAGAACAGGCAGGAACGGCTTCCGAGAGCCCCAAAACGCAACTTTAAATAAAGCAACATGGGACATAAAAGAAAGTTGACCTTACCGGAAGAGTACCTCATTAAATTGATCAGGGAGCGTCATCCAGAGGGGGCCAAAGCACTTTATCATATGTATAGCGGTTCGTTGTATGGTGTAATATCTCGCATTATTACTGATGAAGCTCTTAGTGAAGACGTTCTTCAGGAGTGTTTTATCAAGGTATGGCAGAGTTTTGATTCATATGATGAGAATAGAGGCCGTCTTTATACATGGATGTCGAATATAGCCCGCAATATGGCGATCGATCAACTTCGTTCAAAGGAATTTAGAAACAGTCAGCGACACCAAAGAATTTCAGAATTCTACGAAGAATTTTATGAAGATGAAGTAAGCAGTGTAAATGTAGATATGCGTTTTTTAAGAATTGGCGCCAATAAGTTACCTGATAAAGAGCGGTGTATCATAGACCTGATATACTATAAGGGTTATACGCACTGTGAGGCAGCTGAAGAATTACAGATACCACTAGGTACTATTAAAACGAGAATTATAAGGGCTATTAAGCGTCTTAAGCTTCATTATGCCCTTGAATATTTGCCAAAGGTCTCTTAATTATATATTCAACTGACTCCCATCCTTTGCTTATGGGGTAAAATCCTTTAGATGCCTTCAACATATAAATATCTGTGTAAGATAAATCTGCCAGCCGCTGTTATTCGTAATACATAGTATGGTTACTTTTCTGAAGATCTTATTCAGTGCAATATTACTATGGATATCCTACACCGTGATAACCACCAGCCTAAAAAGTAACCTACTTACCGAATGGGATTTTTTAGGGGACATCCCATGGATGCGCGCAACGCTTTGGGATTTTTATGCCAATGTAACCGTAATATTTGTGTGGGTTTGTTATAAAGAAAACAGGGTACTGACGTCACTGTTATGGCTTTTATTACTTTTTTGCCTCGGTAGTATAGCCAGCTGTGCTTACGTGCTTATTCAATTATTCAAACTTGAACCCGGCGAAGGCCTTAAAGAATTTTTCGGCAAACAACATGCAAAATAACCCCATATTGCTTTTAGCACTTTACAGTACAGCCGCTTGTTGTTTTATCATGGCGCTGGTATGGATATTGTCATATAAGATCAAAAACGCAGGCGTGGTCGATATTTTCTGGTCGTACAATTTTCCTGTAATAGCCATTATTTTACTGGTGCTGGCACCCGGCTTTGAATTGCGTAAATATATGCTTTGTGGTATGGTGATCATCGCCGGATTACGTTTGGGCACGCATTTAGCCATCAGGATACTAAAACACTTGCACGAAGAAGAGCCGCGTTATAAACATATTAGGGAAGAGTGGGGGAGTAAAGCTGAAGTAAAGATGGCAGGTTTCTTTCAAATGCAAGGGATCTCAAATGTATTGCTAAGCATTCCTTTTTTTATCACCGCAGTTAATATACAAACCACAATATCTGCATTTGAATATACGGGCGCTTCTTTATGGCTCATTAGTGTTACCGGCGAAGCTATAGCCGATCAGCAACTGGCCCGATTCAAAAAAGATACTGCTAATAAAGGTAAAGTTTGCGATACAGGGCTTTGGAATTACTCCCGTCATCCCAACTATTTTTTTGAATGGCTGATGTGGGTATCCTACTTTATTTTCGCCTTAGGTTCACCTTGTGGATATATCGCCATAATTAGCCCTGCAATTATTTTGTACCTGTTGCTTAAAGTAACCGGCATACCCGCTACAGAACAACAATCTCTTAGAACCAAAGGCGAAGCTTTTAAAAGATACCAGGAAACCACCAGTGTTTTTGTACCCTGGTTTAAAAAATCTAACTGATATAATCCATTAATTATGTGGTACGAAAAACTATTGGAACAAGACCGTATGCCCGATGCCCTGATAAGGGCGGGCATCCGCCGATTATTAAAACAACGCTTACGCGATGAAAATAAAGGCAATGTTGAACTGCAGCAGCAACATTTGATGGATTTAATAGAAAAGCTGAAAATTTCTCCTATTGCTGTAAACACCGCCGATGCCAATCAACAACACTATGAAGTGCCCACCGTTTTTTACCAGTATTGCCTCGGTAAAAACTTAAAGTACTCAAGCGGCTACTGGAAACCAGGTACAAAAGATATTGATACGGCCGAAACAGACATGCTTGAGCTAAGCTGCACCCGTGCCGAATTACAAAACGGACAGCAGGTGTTAGAATTAGGGTGTGGCTGGGGTTCGTTATCGCTTTACATGGCGGCAAAATACTCGGAAAGTACTTTTACCGTTGTTAGCAATTCGGCAACACAAAAGCTTTATATCGACGGGCAGGCGCAGGAACGCGGTATCAATAATTTAACCGTAATAACGGCTGATATCAATAGTTTCAATATTAATCAACAATTTGACCGTGTGGTATCGGTAGAGATGTTTGAGCACATGCGCAATTACAAAGTTCTTTTAAATAAGGTGGCATCCTTTTTAAAACCAGATGGTAAATTGTGGATCCATATTTTTACCCATAAAGAATATGCTTACCTTTTTGAAGTTATCGATGATACCGACTGGATGAGCAAATATTTCTTTACAGGCGGCATTATGCCAAGCGACGACCTGATGTTTTATTTTAACGACGATTTGGTAATAAAAAAACACTGGCATGTTAACGGCACGCACTATAGTAAAACGGCCGAGGCTTGGCTGGCAAACATGGATGCGCACAAAACGCAGATCATGCCCGTTTTTGAAGAAACTTATGGAAAAGAGCAAGCGCTGAAGTGGTGGGTTTACTGGCGTGTTTTTTATATGGCTTGCGCTGAGTTGTGGAACTTTAACAGTGGCAACGAATGGTTGGTAAGCCATTACCTTTTTCAAAAAACAGGCGCATGACGAGGCTGATAATCGCGATCATTCTGTTATTAATGGCTCTGCTAACGGTATTGCGGGCACCAGAATTTCATCTTTGGATGTTGGCTATTATCGTGAGTGAGTTTTGCTGGGTGTTTGCCCTTATTGCTTTAATAACTTTCGCTACAGGCCTTACGCCAAGGCTGCTGCAGTTGGCAGGCAGCATCATCTGCGTGCTGGCTTTTTTACTCTATGTCTCGCCTATCATGAGGGCATACATCGTGTCGGATTCACTAAAAATTGATATAGAGAAAGCTTTCCCTGCCGATAAAAATATCGATGATGCAGAACCTTTCAGTCTATCAAAGCTTTTTAAAAGTACCCCGCATGTAGATCATCAAACACTCAATTATGCAACTTATACTGACACTGCGCTAACCCTTGATTTTTATCAAAGTAAAATAAAGGGGGACAGACCCTGTGTTATTGTGGTACACGGAGGTTCATGGAGCGGCGGCGATAACAAGCAATTGCCTGACTTGAACAGCCTGCTTGCAGAAAAAGGCTATCATGTTGCCGCTATCAATTATCGCCTGGCACCGAAATGGAAAAGCCCGGCTCCGGTAGAAGATATTGCCAATTGCCTGAAGCACCTTTGCCATCATGCCGCGGAACTGCACCTTGACACTGCTAAATTCATATTGCTGGGCCGCTCCGCGGGGGCACAGATCGCTTTGCTTGCTGCTTATACCCTGAAAAGTAAAAACATAGTCGGTGTGATCGACTTTTACGGGCCTGCGGATATGGTTTGGGGGTATTCCATTCCCTCCAATCCGCTCATTATGGACTCAAGAGCGGTAATGGCAGATTACGTTGGCGGCACATACGCTCAGGTCCCTGAAAAATTTAAGGCCAGTTCGCCGTTAATTTTCGCGGGGCATCAAGTCCCACCAACGCTCATTATCCATGGTGAAAACGATGTTTTGGTAGCCTACGACCATAGCCGCCGATTAAACGAAAAGTTGCAACAGCTTGGTGTTGCTCATTATTGGTTAAGGTTACCCTGGGCCACACATGGTTTCGACTATGTATTCAACGGCCCTGGCGGGCAATTATCCACTTATGCGGTGCTACATTTTTTAAATTCTATAACCAGGTAACATGCTAAAAACAGCAATTATTGGAACCGGTATTGCCGGCATGGGCTGCGGACATTTTTTATATCCGAATGGCGACGATATTACGTTGTACGAACAAAATGATTATACCGGCGGGCACACAAATACGATAACCGTAAACGAAAATGGAAAGCCGGTACATATCGATACAGGTTTTATGGTTTTCAATTATAAAACCTACCCTAACCTTTGCAGGCTGTTTAAGGAACTGGATGCGCCGGTAAAGAAAACCGAAATGTCGTTTAGTGTGCAGTATCAGCCTACCGGTTTGGAATACAGCGGGTCGAGTGTTAACCACCTCTTTGCCCAACGCAAAAATATTTTTAGTCCTTCCTTTATCAGGATGCTGATGCAGATAAGCCGTTTTAACCAGCAAAGCGTTAAAATATTGAAGGATCCTCGTTACCAGGATTATTCGATCGGGCGGTATATTAAGGAGTTTGGTTTTAGTGAGGATATGCTATGGAAATATCTGGTGCCCATGAGTTCGGCCGTGTGGTCGACTCCTATGGAGCAGATGCTTAATTTTCCAGCCGTTACTTTAATCCGTTTTTTCCTGAACCATGGTTTTTTAGGACTTAACACCCAACATCAGTGGTATACGTTACACAATGGCAGCCAGGCCTACCGCGAGTTATTGATCAAACCGTTTAAAAATAAAATAAGGCTCGGGAACAAAGCTGTAAGTGTTGCCCGGAACGATAATGGCAAAGTTACCGTACGTAGCACGGACGGCACAGAAGAAGAATTTGACAGGGTAATTATCGCTGCCCATGGCGACGAAGCGTTGGCTATGCTGGCTTCGCCAACCGAAAAGGAAACAAGGTTGTTATCGGCATTTAAATATCAATATAATAAAGCCGTTTTGCATACTGATGAAAGTATTATGCCAAAAACCAAACTGGCCTGGAGTAGCTGGAATTACAGCATTAGGGAGCAAAAGGGTAGACTAGAACCTACAACCATTTATTGGATGAACCGTCTTCAGCAGGTATCTGACAAAAAAAACTATTTTGTTTCCATTAATCCGCACGAAGGGTTAAATGAGCAAAAAATTTTAAAAGAGATAGATTACCACCATCCACTTTTTGATATAGCTGCCATAAACGCACAAAAAAAACTTCAGGAACTAAATAAGGCAGGTCCGATATATTTCTGCGGCAGCTATTTTAAGTATGGCTTTCATGAGGATGCTTTTACAAGTGCGGTTGATCTATGCTCGCAATTGTTGGGTAAACCCGTTTACGATGCTGATAAAATCATCCAGCCGCCGGTTTAAATCGTAAGTAAGTTATGGGAGCAGTGAATATCAACTCGTGTTTATACAAAGCCAAGGTGATGCATAATCGCGTTTCACCCAAAAAGCATAGCTTCCATTACGAGGTTTTTATGTTTTACCTGGACCTTGATGAGATAAACGGCTTATCATCCCGTTTGAAATTTATGAGCCGTAACCGGTTCAATCTTTTCAACTTTCGAGACCGCGACCATCTGCAATTGCCGCGAGATAAACCAGATCTTTCAAAAAACTTACGACAGCACATCACTGATTATTTGCTACAAAACGGCGTAGATATCGGCAACGGCCGTATCATGCTCCTTACCAATCTCTGCACGCTTGGTTATCAGTTTAACCCTGTGTCTTTTTATTTCTGTTATAACGAGGCTGATGAACCGGTTTGTTCCGTGGTAGAAGTATGCAATACCTTTCGGGAAATGAAGCCTTATTTTTTGGGTGCCGGTACCAGGCAAAATGATAACTTCAGGTGGCATACGAGTAAACACTTCTATGTATCCCCGTTTTCAGACATGGATACCGATTTTGATTTTAAACTGGATATCCCAACTGATAAATTAAAGATCACCATTGACGATTACGATCAGGCGGGAAATTGTTTTTTTCAAAGCAGCCTTATCGGTGAGCGCAAACCACTTACAGATGGTTACCTGCTTAGATATTTTTTCAGCATGCCTTTGATCACCCTTAAAGTGATCGGTGCCATCCATTGGCAGGCACTTAAACTTTGGCTAAAGAAACTGCCTTATCATAAAAAAAGTGATGATGCCCACCTTCAGCAAGGCGTTTACAGGTCAATGCCCAACAAACAGTTGTAAGCTAGATAAAACCAAAAAGGCTTGTTTTTTCGTACCTGATCAAAATAACCTATTAAAAACCAATAATGCCAGAAACAAGCATCGCAGTCACCGCCCGGAGTAACTTTTACCAGGATATCGTTTTAAGACTCATGAATAAGATGAGCCTCGGCAAGCTGAATATAACGTTGCCGGATGGTACTGCGTTGCTCATTGGTAATGGCCACACTAATTTATCTGCTATTATTATAGTTAACCACGAAGAATTTTTCAAACGAATAGTTCTCTCAGGAGATATAGGTTTTGGAGAAGCTTATGTGGACGGGTTATGGGATACGCCCAATATCACCAACGTGATCAAATGGGTGTTATTGAACATCGAAAACGCCCCTACCGTATCGGGGAGTAAAGTACAGGGCCTGATGCTTAACCTGCTTAAATGGGTAAACAAATTCACCCATTTAAAACGGGCCAATACTATTGACGGCTCCCGCCGTAATATTGCCGAGCATTATGATTTGAATAACGATTTCTTCGCTACTTTTCTTGATCCTACAATGACCTACTCAAGCGCATATTTTTACAAGGAAGGCTTAAGCCTTGAAGAAGCGCAACTGGCAAAATACGAACGGCTTTGCAGGCAACTCCATTTGCAACCTGCAGACCATGTTTTGGAGATAGGCAGCGGATGGGGCGGCAATGCTATTTACATGGCCAAACACTATGGATGCAAGGTAACCTCGCTGACGATATCCGAGGAACAGCACAAACTGGCCACCGAACGTGTCCAGGCTGCGGGTTTGGGAGATAAGGTAACTATTTTGATCAAAGACTATCGCGAGATGGAGGGTTGTTTTGATAAGATCGTATCCGTTGAGATGCTGGAAGCTGTAGGGCACAAATACCTTCCGGAGTATTTTAGACAATGTAATCGCCTTTTAAAATTAAACGGGATCTTCGCACTACAGGTGATCACTTGTCCTGACAGCCGCTACTATAGCCTGCGTAAGGGAGTCGATTGGATACAGAAACATATTTTCCCCGGCTCGCTGTTACCATCAGTAGCCGCAATCAATGCCGCGGTAAATCAAACCAGCGACCTTACACTGGTGGATCTAAAAGACCTTGGACTTGATTATGCAAAAACGCTTAAACTATGGTTCAATACTTTCAACGCAGAGCTTCCAGAAGTTAAGACTTTAGGATTCGGTGAGCGTTTTATTCGTCAATGGAACTATTACCTCAATTATTGTGAGGCGGCTTTCGCCATGCGGAACATCAACGTCATGCAACTTACTTATGTTAGGCCAAATAATACGCTGAGATAAGAGGTGTATAGTTGCTGTTTTGAGAACGTTGTATTGCTTCTTAATACATGGGCCAGGTTTTTGTGAATCGCTTAAGATCAATCAAGGAATTTAAGAAGAGATTTCATCCCAATCGGCAGAAATTCAAACAAAACTTGAGTTCGGGGTGTAGTTGAACTTTGAATGAACCTTTACGAACAACTACCTTACTGGCTGATGAAAGATGGACTTGTAGCGCAGTATCCATCTCTTGGCAACGACCTAATGACCTGAAAAATTGGAGGGTTATCAAAAGCCTGATCGGATTAATAACAACGATTTTAACATCCATACCTTCAGGCAAGCGCCCCCTGTACCGGCAGATTTCTCTTTTGTCAATGATGCGGTTAGCATTATAATTTAACGTACAAATTTATATCCAACTATTTTCCTAAATCATTGTTAAAGCAATCATGCAAACAGAAAATACTAAAACAAAGTACAACGATACAGAATTAAATGAATTTAGAGAATTGATCAAAGACAAGATTAGGATGGCACGCGAGGAATTGCAGGATCTTATTGGAACCCTCAGTTCTTCCAATTCTAATGGCGATGATGCCGCTATTGCCGGTAAAACATTGGAAGATGGTTCTGCTACTTTTGAGAAAGAACAGACTAACCAATTGGCAGGACGTCAGAAAAAATTTATCGAGCAGCTTGAAGCGGCGCTGATACGCATTGAAAACAAAACTTACGGTATTTGTCGTTCCACCGGTAAACTTATTGCAAAAGAACGCCTGATGGCTGTTCCGCATACTACTCAAAGTATGGAAGCAAAACTTAAACAATCATGAGCTCGGCATTTGTAAAGGAAGGGGAAGCGAGGCAGCTCAAAGATGTAGCACCGAACCTTGGGGCATTGCTGCTATTTCTGCGTATAGAAAATAACGGCACGGTGATCCGCGATGAAAAGATCTATTTCAGCGAAAAGCATGGTCGTGATATTTATGAAATGAGTGATGGCCTGATTTATGCAATAAATGATAGTAATCAGTGGTATATTATCCTTGATTAAAAAAGCATTATATCATATAGTCCGGCACAGTCTCGTGGAAAATTACTTAATGATTCTTAAGTTGACATTTTCTCTGATAGGAATAAAAGGAAACAACCGGGTCTGCTTAGCTTCAAGCGATAGGGCAGACCGCCAAAAGAAATAATTTTGAAAGTTTAAATCCACAGGAATTGCTGAAGATCATCCAGGCACCTTAATAGCATAATTGTCCGCCAGGAAAGGAATCTGAATTTAAAAGTTTGATGTCGCAATTTGCGACATCAAAATGTACGAATAGCTATTAATTGCTTGATTTCCGGTAATCTATATAAATATAAAAACTTTAAATACAAGGGAAACAATTTGCTCCTCTTGTATTTAAAGCGTTTGGAAGCTAACTAACCGTTCAACTTGAAACCGATCGGCTCACGCGGCTCATTCTTCTGCTGTATCAATTGTTTTAATGCCTGAAAAATGGACTGAATTTCATCGTCATGATGAATGACCAATTTTTCCAGCTGTTCAAATTTAAGTAGGAGATCCTTATGAGAAATAAGCATCTCCCTGAATTTAACAAATACCTCAATGATCTTAATACTCATGGTAATAGCCTGCTTGCTATTTAACACGCTTGAAAGCATGAGTATTCCGTGCTCTGTAAAAACGTATGGCGCATATCTCCGGCCACCTCTCTTTGAGGTCGCAAATTGCGACCTCAAAACATCAAACTCTTCGTTGGTGAGACGAAACATAAATTCCGGTGGAAACCTAAGTGAATTTCTATTGACCTGTTCAATTAGCCTTTTAGTTTCCACTCCATACATCTCAGCCAAATCTTTGTCCAGCATAATTTTATGT
The DNA here is from genome assembly GCF_003351025.1 of Mucilaginibacter endophyticus. GTDB lineage: Bacteria > Bacteroidota > Bacteroidia > Sphingobacteriales > Sphingobacteriaceae > Mucilaginibacter > Mucilaginibacter endophyticus. The sequence continues at coordinate 21,241 of NZ_QPCG01000002.1, forward strand.
CCCCTTATCAGGTATATTTTTTCGGCTATCTCTTGATCGCCGGCATTCAACTCTTTCATAAAATATTTATTTATCGATTTAGTACAATATTTGCTCTCGAATATTTAGTGGGATTGTAGTTTTTTTCTGAGTACCCCCATATCTTCACCAACTTTCAAATCTAAAATCCTTGCATAGTGTTGTGTGGTCTTGATATTAGTGTGGCCGAGCATTTTAGAAACGCTTTCAATTGGCACACCATTTAATAAGGTGACTGTAGTTGCGAAAGTGTGCCTGGCTATATGAAAAGTCAGATCTTTATTTACATTACACAAGTCTGCTATCTCTTTTAGGTAGGCATTCATTTTTTGGTTGCTTAATATGGGTAGTAGCTTATCCTCAACTTCACATTGTGGATGATCCCGATATTTTTCAATTACACTCAGTGCATAAGGCATTAGTGGGATACGTGAGGGTGTGTCAGTTTTTTGGCGACTTGTAAAGATCCATTGCTCACCATCGTGGCCCTTGACAATTTCAGAGCGCCTAAGTTTTTGCACGTCGATATAAGCCAATCCAGTATAACAACTGAATAAAAATATATCCCTGACCTGCTCAAGACGCGCACTAACGAAAGATTTCGAAGCCATAATTTCCAACTCTTCCTTTGACAGGAATGGCCGATCAACTTTTTTAATTTTGATTTTGTAGTTAAGAAAGGGGTTGACGGAAATCCAGCCACTTGCTAAACAGATGCGAACAATCTTACCAAAGTTCTTGATATATTTTAAAGCTGAATTGTTATTGCATTTACGAACCGAACGGAGGTAGAATTCGAATTCACTGATAAACCTGTGATCAATCTGCTTGACTCGGATATCGCTGATTTTGTATTTCCATTGCATAAATTCCTGCGTGTGCTTCAGCGTTGTTTCATACCGGGTAACGGTAGCAGGAGCAAATTCCTCATTCACCAAGGCGGCTACCTTGCGGTTATGTTCCTTAAATACATCAACCAGCATAACGGGCTTTTCTGTTTTACCCAAGAACCGATTTTTAATTTTTTCCGCAGTAAGATCTTCGCCACAATCCTTCAAGTAGCGGATCGTATCATTAATCTTTAGTTCGAGATCATTAAGGGCCGAGTTCAATTTGTAAACCGCCTCTGTTTTGCCCTTAGCTCTTTCTTCACCGGGACTCCATAGCTTTGCCGGAATTTTTTGACCGGTCGCCAATTCGGCGCGTTGTCCATCGCAGGTGATCCGTACATAAACCGGAACTTTTTCTTCTTTTGAATTTGCTCTCTTTTTCAGATAAAAGAGAACAGCCACATTTTTGATCATAAAAAGCTGTTAAAAAGTTAAACAAATTTACCTTTACAGCATAATTCTCACAAGATGTTCACTCGCTGAACATCTTGAATTTCAATTAGTTACAAGCATTCTGGTGAGCGCTTTTCTTAAAATTCGGTGCTCACCAGAATGCTCACCAAAATGGCCGTTCAACGGTGAGTAAATGAAACCAAAATGCAACAAAAAACCCCTCAAACGTAGCGTTTGAAGGGTTTTAGTGGTGTTTGATACCGTTTTCGTGGAGCCGGAGGGATTAATTTGCTAATTTTATTAGCATTGACTGTCAATTACTTATGACGTATACTAAAATTTGGTGTAAACAGGGTTAGCTAAGTTTGGATAATTTCTTTTCCAAAGCCTCAATTTGCTTACCCTGTTGGCCGATTACTTTGAATAGATGATTGGTGTTGGCTTCCATGATTTTGATATGTTTTTTAAGCACATTTAACTCTTCATTTAATGAATTCAGGTCTGTGATCAGAGTTGCCTTCGCCGGGTTCTTATCTTGGGGTTTGCCGTGCCCAGATGTAAACCAATCCTGGTTAAGACCATATTCTTTTACAAGTTTGGCTATAAATTCATGTTTGATCGGCGTTCTTCCGCTCTCTAAATAAGATAGGGCACTCTGTGCTATTTCAAGCTTTTTGGCAGCCTCATTTTGGCTTTTATCAATATATTGCTGTCTGAAGATTTGCAAACGGTTTGCAAGCATTTTATCGTGTACCTGCTGTGGCACTATCGTTTTAGTGGTTGTCATTTCTTTGTCGGTAAATAGGTGAAGGTTAGCCAAACACGATCCAAGGGTTTAGTGTGCTTGAATTCGTTCACGAAATAAATATTGTTATATACGGTATGATCGAAAATAGTTATCAGGTGATCCACTTGTGCCTCTAATCTGTCTAAGGGAATGATCTCGTATAGATTAAAAGCATATCTTCCAATGATAGGATCTTGATTATATCCATATGAGTTAACACTATAATATATTCGATCTGGAACATTAAGGCCAAATCCGCCGCCCGGGTGGAAACCATTTACCGGCCAGATATCGCTGCCATAAAGATAGCTGTTGTGCAAAATCCGAAGTCCAGTATCCATTACTTCCATGGCTATCTCGCGCATTAATTGCTTTTGCTCTGGGGTTTCTTTTTCGCGTGATGGCATGGTTAAAAGTCGTCTTTTGATTTTCCAGTATCAGATTTGGTGATCATAGCTGATTTCAAGCTCTGTATTAAAGCAGATGATTTATCATCCATATTTAAGATTATTTTCTTTGCTGCCCCTAACTTAATTCCTTTATCTTTATTATATATATCTACATAATAATTGAACATTATCGCCCCATCAGAAATAGATGTAGGGGAACTTTCTTCTACAGACTTAGGAATTATTTCATATTTGTAACGTCCATCTTTAACAAAAACTGAAATAGTGTAATTTGTGAAAAAAGTATATCTGGTAAGCATAAAGGAATATCTTCCCTCGGAAACTCCTTTCCCTATTATTTTGCCTGATGCTTTATCATCCATATCAATAACCTTTCGAGCAGAGTTATATGTTTTCGCAAACCATTCTTTTGCTCTCGAATAAAGTTCATCTTTTGATGTGCTATCAACTTTCACTACAGCTGTATATGTTACTTCGTTCGTTGAGCTATCTATCGGTAGAATGATTTTATCCCCTTTTTGGGCAATTGATAAAAGAGGCATTATCAAACTAATGATGAGTGTTAATATTGATTTTCTCATTTTGTGATTTTGGTTTTAGATTATTTATCTACTTTTTGAACTACATTAAAAATTTGTTCGACATCGTCAAGGTGCAATACCTCATCTGGATATGTTTTTTTATCTGGGTTTAATGAATGTATGGTTATCGTACATAACTCCACGTTGTGATCAATAATCTGCTTTATCAAAATGCCTTCAGTTTTGTGAACAATGATCCATGCATCATGATTGTTGATGTGTAATTTGTATTTCCAGTGGTGTTTAGCTAATTCCCGGCCAACAACTGTTACCCCATCAAATATGCTTTTCCTGAAATGCTCTGGTTCAAGAGATGTCATGCTATCTCCAACCACCTCAAATGCCAGGTATGTGCCCCGGTGCTGTTTGAATACATCTATTGAGATATAATTTAAGCCATCATAAAATTCAGGATCCTGAAACCCCCTGAGATATCCTGCGAATGCTTTGTGCGGTATAACAGGTACACGCATCCTTAATGTACCATCAGGAAGTTCCTCAAATCTGCTGCCATCATTATCATAGTCATTAGGATCTGCTGAAATATGTAGGACCTTAGCTTCCAACCTGGGATTTGATTTTGTTTCAATTTTGAAGAATTTGTTAATTGAAGTAAGGACATCCACCTTGCTTATAGGCGCTCCTGAGGCTTCCAATCGGCCAATTGTACCTTTTGGTATGCCAGTTTGATCTGCTAATTCTTGCTGAGAAATACCTTTTTCGATCCGTAATCGTCTTAATTCAGTTCCGTTCACTGTGTTTTGATTCAAAAATGAAAAATAATTTCACTGATTATCAATGCTTTATGATTTTGCTTCAATGATGATTCAAAAATGATTTGCTTTGATTCAGAAATGAACTACATTTGTATTGTTCAATAACAACAAAGATAAACATTAACAATCAACGCAGAAATAGCAAATAAGTACTACCATGAACCCACTACCTAAAAATTACGATGTACCTGCCATTAACCTCCCCCTGGGCATATTGACAAAAAGGGAGATCGAAATAGTGAAGATGGCGATCCTGCCGGATAAGCAGATCGCTTGGGATCTTGATATCAGCTATTACACTGTTCTGGCTCACCTTAAGAGCATCAGGAACAAGACAGGTATTCAGGATGGTAGGCAATTGGTATACTTCGGGATGAAAAAAGGACTAATCAATTAATAATTATGGAAGTAGTAAAACCACAAAAAGGTACTACCTGGACCGGAATACTTACAGGTATGTCAGTGGGACAGGAGCTGCCGGCTTCGATAGAAGACCGAAACACAGTGGCGCCACTGATCAGCAGACAATTAAAATACTCTCACCCGGGTATGAAATGGAAAACTGCAAAATCGGGTGAAGATACCTTAACTATCATACGAGTAGCATAATGAAAACCATAACTAAAGAACTTCAGCGCACCAACATGAGTCTATTGTCATTGTTCTGTGCAGCAAACTTAGATCCTAAAAGGATTCAGATTGCAGATCTTGACCTTTCAGAATGCTTTTTAACGCTTTATCTGGAAGATGCTCAGGATATCAAAGCTACACTTGATGAAACACTCATGTTCAAGTTGCCGGTGTCAAAATTCGCTGAGATCATTAGCGCTGAAGGGTTCAATAGTTACGAAGGTACCAGGTTCAGCGAAAGCGGCAGGGCATACACAGATAGGATTGTGATTGCTGAGTCTATACAATGGTTCAAACAAGATGCCACTCCTGAAGAGCAGCAACGGGTGCTGGAATCAGTTAAGGCAATCATTTTAAAATCATCAACCAGGTTATAGTTATGGAAGGGGTATCACTGGTAGAAACCAAAACATTGCAGGCCCTGATAGCTGAGGTTCAGGATATGCGCCAAGTGGTGATATCCACCATATCAGAACTTAAAGAGGCCAAAAAACCTTACCTGTCTGCTCAGGAGGTGATGGAGTTAACCGGATTCAGCATTGACTGGGTTAATGACCATAAACAAGATATAGGCTATTCTAATATTGGCCGAACCATCCGCTTCAAACGCAAAGATGTGGAGGCTTACATGGATCAAAACTACTTTAAAACCAAATCACCAAGGAGGAAATCATTATGATCATTACTCACGAAACCACTATCGAAGAATACGAAGCATGGTTGGCAACGAATCCTGATTTCAGCGTATTCAAAGTTGCTGTACGGTCAACATTCAGGGCCATATATAAATCAATAGCTACTGTAAAAAGGTTGGTTAAGAAACGAAAAAGATCATGCCTGGTGTATAAAGTAGGTACTCAAACTGTCTATCCACTGAGTTACAATAAAAACTCGCCTCTGAAATCATCTGACTTCGTTGACTGGATGCAATATGTATCCGAAGAGCTCAGGACAACAACTAACAAGATCCGGAAGTTGCGACTGTTTGAATTTCTCAACAACGAACCATGGGCAAACAAGCTGTATGAGCAGAGACTCCGGAGGATTGAGCATCTGGAAGACGAGATCGCCATGGAAAGCCTAAAGTTAGAAGTAAAAGAATTATTAAGTAAATAAAAAACTCCAATAAAGTATGAAAACCGAATTAGCAACTATCAAATCAATGCCAGTATCTGATATCATGACAATGGCAAAAACTTTTGCAGAAAGCGGCATGTTCACCGATGCCAAGCAAATGGGGCAGGCGTTCGTTAAGATACAGGCTGGTCAGGAAATTGGTATACCTCCCTTTGCTGCAATGAGTGGTATACACATCATTCAAGGTAAGCCAACTATAGGAGCCGGATTAATTGCTTCTACTGTGAAAGGATCTGGTAAATATGATTACAAGGTGATCCAGCTTGACGACAAAGCATGCTCTCTTGATTTCTATCAAGGTAAAGATAAAATAGGCAATAGCACTTTTACCATTGCCGATGCTAAAGCAGCTCAAACCAAAAACCTTGATAAGTTCCCTAAAAACATGCTGTTTGCCCGCGCAATAAGCAACGGTGTTAAATGGTATTGCCCAGATGTGTTTTCAGGGCCAGTATATACCCCTGAAGAGATGGAAACAATTGATATTTCTCACGAAGTGATCACTACACAGCCAGAGGTGAAAGTTCTACCGGCTCTAACAGATAAGATGTTTAAGCAGCTTTGTGATAAAGTTAGGGGTGGTGATAAAGAGGTTTTTGAAAAGACTAAAGACGCCTTCTCCATGACACAGGAGCAATTAGACGCAGTTGATACTATAATCGCTGAGCAAGCCATTGCCGCGTAATGGGAAAGCTTGAAAATAGATTGACCAACCCGATGGAGTTGGTCAATCATAAATCGGTATGGGTTGAGTCTTGGAAAAGGCCGTGTGCAACTTCATTCTTGATGTCAATGCAATTCAGGACGCTAAAACTATTTTTTGACAGAGGTATCTATGAATATCAACCTAAGGAACAAAAAAAGTTCAAACCATTCGATAGCCAATTAATCACCCTTAATCACCAATAAAACCAAATGGAAAATCTTAATTTGTTCTTACAGCCAGTGGAGCAAACTGCACTGGTGGCAATAGAAGATAAGTCATTGCTCACAGTTGACAAGTCTGAATTGTCAGAGATAGCCAGCAAGATAGTAGAGGCTGTGGATGACGGGAACGCCGATGCCCTCAATACCTTAATCATGGCAAAGAAAGGTGCCTATGTTTTTGATGCTGTCATTGAAGCTATGAAAGGCAAAGCCAGGCTTCCTGAAGGTAAAAACTATCAAAAGCACAATTGCGACATCAGGGAGCAGATGACTGGCGTTAGATATGACTTCAATGTCTGCAATGATGCGGTTTGGAATAGCCTAAACATGCAGATGTTAGCTATTAAAGAGCAAATCGCAGCCAGAGAGCAAAAGCTTAAAACATTTACAACGCCTACCGAGGTAGAGGACGAGATAGATCAGGACACTGGCGAGGTTATCATGACTGCCAGGGTAATTAATCCACCAGTTAAGACAGGTAGCCAATCATTAATCTTTACACTTAAATAAGATGGAAACTATCAATTATGCCATTTACCCAAGTGTGCTGGATGCATACCTCCGGTTCAAACGTAAGGATGATGACGAGACATTTAAAAGTGTTTTTGATAAAATCAATCATGTTAGGGGAGAGCAAACTGAGCAACAAGCAATGGGAGAGGAGTTCGAGCTTTGTGTTAATGATATGATCACCTCTATCAAGACAGGAGATTATTCACTCACTCTGTATCAAGATGGTTATTATAGGACAAAGAATTTCAAGTTCAAGGCCGATCTCATAGACCGTATAGCTACCAAGATGCAGCATGCAACCAAAAAACAGGAGTACATGGAAGCGATCATTCCGTCTCACGTTGGTAACATTAAGCTATACGGGATCGCTGATTACACATTCCCTGAGATGATCACCGATTTAAAAACCACCCAGAACTACAAATGCAATAAGTATAAGGATCATGCACAGCACCCTTCATATTCATTGATCAGGGAGCTGAATGGTGCACCATTAAAGGCATTTAAGTACCTGGTTAGTGATTTTGACAAAGTGTATCAAGAAACTTATATCCCGACTCCTGGTATGCACCAAAAATTGATGATAACGCTGTTTGAGTTCATCAACTTCATTGAGTACTTCAAAGACTACATTACTGACACTAAAATATTTGGAGTCCATGTACACCGACCAATCACCGATGCCGTGGGGCATGCATAAGGGCAAAGCCCTGGCGAATGTCCCTGATAGTTATCTCCTATGGCTATATACTGAAAATAAGGCCCACGGAGAGCTCAGGGAATACATCAAAAATAATCTTGCTTCAATCAATACCAATATCAAACGATCATTACAAAAATTAAAATGAAAATTAAAATCACTCCTTCAAAAATCACAAAGCTCAAAAAGAATGAAGTCTTTGTATTCGGCTCAAACTTATTGGGCAATCATGCCGGCGGCGCTGCTCGTTTAGCTGTTGAGCAATTTGGTGCTATCAATGGCCAGGCAGAAGGGCTTCAAGGGCAGTCGTACGCTATCCCTACCCTTAATAAAAACATGGAAAAGATTTCTTTGGATGTTCTCCAATATCATGTTAACAAATTTGCAAATGACGTGGAAGCAACTCCAAAATTACAATTCTTATTGACAGATGTTGGTTGTGGCATTGCCGGCTTCAAAGCGGAAGAGGTAGCTCCATTGTTCACTGAGCTCTACAAAAAGAACTTGCCAAATATTTCATTCCCTAAATCATTTGTTGACCTACTAATCACAGAAGGCCCGGTTGTGCCAGGGTTTAAAGGGTTTGATAAAGGCATGAATTGCCGTGGGTATCAGTATTCCGAGAACGCCGAGTTTTTTCATGATCAAGAGCCTTCATTGTGTAATCATGGATTTCATTTCTGTGAGTCTCCATTGGATGTGTTTAATTATTATCCTCCTGAGATCGGCCGAGAATACGCGCACGTTGAGGCTTTTGGTGCTGTAGAAAAAGATGGTGACAAAACTGCTACCAATAAATTGAGGGTAAAAGCAAAGTTATCATTGGGCAAGTTGTTCAAGCTTCATTTTGAGGTTGTCTCTGATAGCATAAAGGCGGCAGTAGAAAAAATAAAGTCCAGTACTGAAACAACCACAACCGCCGGATACAAGGCTCACGCTAACACCGCCGGAAACAAGGCTCACGCCTCTGTTAAGGGCCGCGATTCAATAGCCGTATCATTAGGAATTGAGGGCCTAAAGGGGCTATTGGCTGCTGGATCGTAGTTACTGAGTGGAAACAAAACGAAGACTGGACTTATTCAATATCTGAAGTTAAATCAGTTAAGGTTGATGGCGAAATAATTAAAGCTGACACATTTTACAAGCTTGTTAATGGCGAACTAATTGCAGTTGAATAATGCTCATCACCACCTACGAAATCACTACCGCTAACGGCAGCCAGGTTAGCATCGTTACAATCGAATTAATATAAACCGCCAAAAGGCAAATAAACTTCAAATCAAATTAAAATGAACACAGACAAGGATCTATCTGGCAGCATCGCGCTGACCAAACTGACACACGTATTGATGGACGCCAAGGGGAAAGGTGGTAAGCCGGTGAGGGGTATCTTCATACCAATTGATGTAAATATGCTGGTTGAAAAAGACAAGGCAGTTTACATGGCCGTAAAGGTTAAGGTTAAATCTGAAGCTGATCAGTTTGGCCAAAATGGTTTTATTGCTAAAACAACCGACTCAAGCATCTGGAAAGGACTTACTGAAGACCAAAAGGAAGAGGCGAAAAAGCTATCACCAATTTTGGGTAACATCAAAGACTTTTCGGCCGGTACCGCCAATGATACTTCAGGAGCCGCGGCGCCAAATGTTGTTAGTGAGGATGACGATTTGCCATTCTAAGGCATTTAGGTTATCAAAATTTTGATTATAAAGATTGGTTGTTTCGGCAGCCAATCTTAACTAAAATAACATGGCATTCGGTAATAGAATAATAATCGATTCAGATCCGCCGGATAAGCCTCGTGTACCATTCCATACATTGAAAGAAGGAGATAGGTACCAACATGAAGTCAATGGCAATATCAGCAGGGTCATAGAAAAGAAGCCTGAATTCATGACGATCAAAAGGCATGATGACTGGCTGATTCATTTAAAAGCCGGGTGCTTTACCTGGGGTAAAATGGTGATAAAATTATGAGAGATTACAATAAATTTCTTGAAAGTAAAATAGTAGCCGCCGAGAACTACGGCGTAATGTGCTACCCAAATTCGCTTTCATCTGTATTACTTGATCATCAACGTGTCATTGTACCTTGGTGCATTTATGGTGGTAGACGGGCCATATTTGCAAGTTTTGGTTTGGGTAAAACACTGATGCAGTTGGAAATCGCAAAGTTGGTTATCGATATGACTAATAAGCCATTTTTGATATGTATGCCTCTCGCAGTTGTTGGAGAATTCAGGAGAGATAATGATTTATTGAACACCGGTTACGAAATCCAATATATTACCGATTCTGACGATGTTGACATCTATGGTGTGAAAATTTACGTTACAAATTACGAGAGGGTTCGAAAAGGTGATATTGATCCTACAAAGTTTAGCGGCGTATCTTTTGATGAGGCAAGCATACTCAGAAACCTACAGACAGAGACTACCAATTACGTTTTACAATATTTCCGTAATGTTCACTTTAGGTTCGTTGCTACAGCAACCCCTACACCTAACGATTTCATTGAGATACTTAACTATGCTGACTTTTTAGGTGTTATCGATCGCGGGCACGCTTTAACCAGGTTTTTCCAGCGGGACAGCACAAAAGCCGGCAACTTAACGCTTTACGAAAACAAAAAAGAGGAGTTTTGGAAGTGGGTATCTACCTGGGCTGTTTTCATTAATAAGCCTTCCGATCTGGGGTTTGATGATGACGGTTATAACCTTCCTAAAATGAATTTTCATGAGGTGGAAATTGCCAATCAAACCACGGATGTCATTCAAAACAAAAAGGGCGACATCGTACTGTTTAAAGATCTAACCAAAAGCCTTCCTGATGTAAGCCGGGAGAAAACTGAATCCATCCATTTGCGGGTAAATGAGGCGTATAGGATTGTCAAAGAGAACCCCAGCAAGCGTTTTATACTGTGGCACCATCTGGAGGCAGAGCGAGCTGCTTTGGAGCGTAAATTTGCAGAGTTTAACACGATATCTGTGTACGGATCTCAAAGCAACGCTGAGAAGGAAAGACATCTGATCGATTTTTCAGAAGGTAAATATGATATCCTGATCACTAAGCCAAAAATTGCAGGATCCGGCTGCAACTTCCAGGATGCTTGTCACAATATGATCTTTGTCGGTATTGATTATAAGTTCAACGATTTCATACAGGCCATTCACCGGATATTTCGTTTCCGTCAAAAGTTCGAGTGTAACATTTGGGCCTTGTTTACCAATAACGAGCGCGAGGTTTTAAAAACCTTAAAAATTAAATGGGCTAACCATATCGAGCTAAATACCGAAATGATCAACACAGTCCGTGAGTATGGTCTAAACAGCGACAAAATTAAAGCAGACATGAAAAGAAAAATATTTTCCGCACCCCGGACCGCAACTGTGGGATGTGCAACTGTTTATAATGATGATACAGTAAATGTTCACAATAATTTACCTGACAATTATAGCGGAGCCATCATCACAAGCATCCCTTTCGGTGACCACTACGAATACAGCGATAATTACAATGACTTTGGCCATAACCACGGTAATGCCGAGTTTTTCAAGCAAATGGATTACTTAACACCAAATTTGCTTCGTACACTTAAACCTGGCCGTATAGCAGCCATCCATGTAAAAGATAGGATTCGTTACAGTTATCAAAATGGGACTTCATTTACTACTATAGAAGACTTCTCTGGCCAGACTGTTGCTCATTTTATCAAGCATGGTTTTTACCTGGTGGGTAAGATTACAGTTACTACCGATGTGGTAAGGGAAAACAACCAAACATATCGGTTAACTTGGGGTGAGCAGCGAAAAGATGCTACTAAAATGGGCGTAGGGTTGCCGGAATACATATTATTATTCAGGAAGGCTCCGACCTCTTTTGATAATGCTTATGCTGATGATCCTGTTGTAAAAACTATTGATGAATATCTGCTATCCCTATGGCAGCTGGATGCTCATGCTTATTGGAAATCCTCCGGCAATCGGTTCTTATCTGCTTCAGAGCTATCAAAGGCCGATATGAAGCATGTATTCAATTCATGGAAGAAATATGACATGCAGTCGATCTACGACTTTCAGGAACACCTCCGAGTTTGCAATGATCTGGATTCTGTAGGTAAGCTAAGTAAATTGTTCATGACCATTCCTACTACCAGCTCTAACGATTTGGTCTGGACTGATATCAATAGAATGAATACTTTAAACGCCAACCAGGTTAACAGAAAAAAAGAAAAACACATTTGTCCGCTGCAGCTGGATATAATTGAGCGATTGATACACAGGTTTACAAATAAAGGGGATCTTATAGATGATCCTTTTGGCGGGTTATTTTCTACTGCTTATAAGGCTCTAGAGATGGGCCGGAAAGCAGTAAGCGCGGAGTTGAATCCTGAATATTACGACGATGGTTTATTTTACCTAAAGTCGATTGAGTATAAAATCAATGTGCCTACGCTGTTTGATATGTTGGGAGGAAGTGCGGCATGAGGAACTTATTCCTACATTCTGAAGGCGGAGGACTGTCATCAATAAGCGCCTGGGAGATTCAGGAAATTATAGCCAGGCTGCCACAAGAAGTTGATGAAAGCATTGAGGCTTTTGTGGTAGATCTGTTCAGCGGATTTGGTGGTACCAGTTACGGATACGAGGAAATAGAGGTTGATGGACAAAAGGTTGTTAAAGTAATTTTTTGCGTAAACCATGATAAAGTTGCCATCAAATGCCACATGTTAAATCATCCATTCGCTCTGCATGCCATCGAAGATATGCGTACACTTAATCTGGATGTATTAAGAGCTGTTGTAGCACACTATCGTAAAATATACCCAAATGCTAAATTAAAGCTATGGGCCTCATTGGAGTGTACAAACTTCAGCAAGGCTAAAGGCGGACTTTCGCGCGATCCAGATAGTAGGACATTAGCAAATCACCTGTTCAGGTATATCGACGCTATCAATCCAGATTACATTATGATTGAAAATGTGGTTGAGTTCATGGCGTGGGGCCCGGTGCGTATCAAAGCTAAACGTCATATCAAAGAAGACTTATCCAAAGGTATATATGCTAATACAGAGCTAAAGATGGGCGTAGACAAAAAAACTAAGCTTGAGGCTTATTGGTGGCAACCGGTTTCTTATTTAAATGGTACATGCTGGCTTGAATGGTGCAACAGGATCAAAGCTTATGGATATGATGCCCAATGGCGGAAATTAAATAGTGCTGATTTTGGTGTTGAGCAAACCAGAGATAGATTGTTTGGCTGCTTTGCCAAGGATGGACTTCCCATTGTGTGGCCAAAGGCTACTCATTCCAAAGATGCTAAGCCTGATCTGTTTAGTGATCTGTTACCGTGGAATGGTGTTAAAAACGTGCTTGATTTAACTAAGGTTGGTGAAAGTATTTTTAACCGGGATATTAACATGAACCTACCTAAAAAAAACAGGAAAGATTTGTGTGATAATACCATGAAGCGTTACTATAAAGGCTGCATCAAGATTATTGCAGGGGGTGAAAAGAGATATAATGCTCTCAAAGAACAGTATTATAAGTCAAATCATCCCTATCAGTTTGTAGCACTTTATTATGGCAGCGGTGGCCAATATAAGTCCATTGATGAACCTAACGGTACTGTACCGACTCATGACAGGTTTTCTTTGTTCACTGCCGAGCAATTTATTGATGAGGCTTATTCTGCCAGTGATGGAAAGTCCATAAATCAGCCATCTGGTACATTGTTACAGGTCCCTAAACAATCGCTAATGACCATGGAGCCGGTTATTATCAATACCAGTTATAATAATAATGGTTCGTCAATTCATGATCCTTCCCCTACAATAACAGCTGACAGGCATCACCATTATATATTGAACCCATCTCATGGCGGCCATTGCACAGATATTAATCGACCGAGTCCTACTGTGATAGCCAGGCAGGATAAAGCGCCATTGTATTTGATCACAGCTACCACAGGGAAGTTTAATATACCAGTCTACGACACAGATTCAGAGTATACGGTAAAGTTAAAGGAGTTTATGGCTGTAATGAATTTCAAAAACATCTACATGCGCATGTTTGAGATAATCGAGCTCTTGCAAATTCAAAGCCTTCCTAAAAATTACAAAATGGTAGGCTCTAAATCTGATCAGAAAAAGTTTATCGGCAACGCGGTGGCATCAAAAGTCGTTACTGCTATGGGCAGCGCTTTTATACCGGTTTGGCGTGAACTAAGGAGGATGGCGGCATGAGTTGTTTAAAGGTATGCATCAACCCACATTGTGATGCTGTTGCACATAATTGTAATAAAAAAGAAACTCACTGCCGGGATTGTGATTCTGGTTTGGTTGAGATAAACAAGGGAACCTACCAGGAAAAATATATCAACAACTACTTCCAATACGATTATAGCAATAATATTGGTGATGTGATAAGCCCTTCTGATATGGGGTATGGACTTCAATTGAATTTAGAATTATGATCACCGTTAACAGCCTTTCAGGCGGCAAAACAAGCTCATACATTGCCGCCCATTACCCGGCCGATAACGAGGTTTTCGCGCTTGTTTGCATGGATGATCACAATTCCAATGCTGGATCAAAAACATTCAAAATTGATAAAAAGGTTAGGCAAATGGTTAATGATAAGCTGCAAAAGTATTGCAGTGATCAACATGAATTTGTTTGTACTGCCGAAGATCCGATAACTATTAAAACCATGTTTGATCTGGAGCAGTATATCGGCCGGGAAATAATCTGGCTACGCGGACCTGGTTTCCAGCAAACTACATTCGGCAAATCAATGCTACCTAACAAACAGCATAGGTGGTGTACCTCCATTTTTAAAATAGAGCCTATATTCCGCTTCCTATACAACTGGAGGTCATTGCCCTGCAAGATGCGTATTGGTTTCAGGGCTGATGAGGCTGATAGGGCTAACACTTTTAAAGATACGTTTATTATGAATAGCCATTGCGAAATGCATATCGATGAAAACAATCACTTTCAGCAAAAGTCGAACGCAATCCTTACATATCCAGTTACCAGGTCGGGTTATTCCTATGCTATCAGAAAGAAAGAAGTTGCGTTTAGAATTGGAGAATTTCCTTTGATCGAGGCCGGCATAGTTCAAGCAGACATCCAAAGGTATTGGCAGGATAAGCCGGTTGAGTTTGCAGCTGATAGCAATTGCCAATTCTGCTTCTGGAAACATCCAATGCAGTTACGAAATAACTTTGATATTCATCCTGGAATAATGCATACCGCAATGGTACTAGAGGCCATGCAGGGCGGAACGCTACATGCAAGTTTATCCATGAGGGATATTAAAAATATAGCACCCCAGTTGGATTTGTTCAAAATGCGTGGCGGTGGATGCCATGGCGGTTATTGTACTTCTTAAATTTTATATCATGACAGTAATAGACAGATACATCACAAATAATCCTAAAAAGTCAACCCGGGAATTAGCTATTGAAATAGGGGTAACTGAATCCTTTGTTAAATGTAGGAGGACTATCATTAATGATAATGACCATGTCCGGATGTCTACTAACACCAGTGACGAAATACATGCTCTTGAGCACTATATTAGTATTAAAGGATCTGGCTGGTTTGTCGATGCAGCTAAAACCAGAATAGCTCAGTTGGAGGCTACCGCCAAAAGAATTTAGCAATCTGCTTATCAAAATTTTGATTAAAAAGATAACTATTTGTTATATTTGAAAACAGTTTAGCAACTGAAAAGACATTCATTCATTACCCCCTCAGGCGCGCTGGCTATCCCATATCCAGCTTTAATTGTCGCTAAACTGTTTGCCTGCGGGGGTAATGATAATTTTAAAAGTAATAACCATTCCTGAATATGCAATTATCAAGCAAACAAGATTTGTTTCTTCAGTCTGTTCTTGCCGGAAAGAATTTGTTTTTGACGGGTAAGGCCGGAACGGGAAAAACATTTATAGTCAAAAAGGCTATAGAGGCCTTAAAGGAAGATGGTAAAAGGATTGTCGCTTTGGCACCTACCGGTGTTGCGGCAAATAATGTTGGAGGTCAAACTATTCACTCGATGTTCGGGCTTAACCCGTTTGGAGTAATGGATTTTGAGTCATGCAATTTTCTAAGAGGTGAAAAAAGGCGAATGCTTGAATTAATAGATGTCTTATTGATTGATGAGATATCGATGCTTCGACCTGATATTTTGGATGGTATGCATTGGACCCTTTTAAAGAATGGATGTCAAGGTCTTGATACCAAGCAAATCATATTTATTGGCGACATGAAGCAGTTGCCTGCAGTTGTCAACGATAATACCCGGTCCATACTGTATAGGAAATATAACGGGGTTGAATTTTTTGAAGCAAAAATATTTTCAAAGCTAAATGTAGAAACCATTGAGCTTGACGAGGTTTTGCGTCAAAGCGATCCTGAGTTTATTGATAATTTGAATATTATCAGGGATGGCGGCAAGGCTCCATATTTTCACAAATTTGTAACTAACGAGCCGAAGGGGATCATATTAGCTCCGCACAACTCTACTGTCGATAAATATAACAGGATAGGATTAGATTCTTTAAAAGGCGAACTATTCACATTTGAAGCCAAAGTAACTGGAAATATCAATGCCGATGATTTTAATTTCCCTACTAAAATAGAAGTCAAAAACGGGGCTAAGATCATGTATCTCGTTAATTCAAAAGACAATAATTTGGTTAACGGAACGCTTGGGACTTTCGTATCACATGAAGATTGCCACTATATAAGGGTGGGGGATGTCGATCATGCCCTTGGTAAAATTGAAATTACCAAAAAGGAATATGTCCTTAATGATTCGAAGACAGATCTTGAATTAAAGGTTATTGGCACAATTGAACAGTTACCGTTTAAGCTTGCCTATGCTCTCTCCATTCATAAATCGCAAGGACTAACTCTCGATGAGGTAACTATAGATATAAGCAAGCCATGCTTTATGCCAGGTCAATTTTATGTTGCTGTTAGTAGAGTGACAAGCCCTGAAGGACTAAGAATATTAACGCGATGAAGAAGACTCCCAGGCAATACCAAATTGACATCGTTGATCGTACTTCGCGTTCATTAGCTAAAAACAAAGCTGTGATTTTGCATGCTCCGACAGGCGCTGGAAAATCGATCATGATTGATATGATTGTTTCGCGAAGCATAGAGAAGGGTAAAACTGTGCTTGTGCTTTCTGATGCCCGCAAAATTTACACCCAACTCGTTAAGGAATGCAATGGTACAGAAATTAACGCGAACGTCAAATCAATGATGATATTCCCTGGCCAGTGTTACGTAGGCATGATCCAAACCCTGATAAAAAGGCCGATGATCATTAGCCAATTGCAGGAGCTTGGAAAAAATTTAATTTTATTGATAGACGAATGCCACATATCTACTTCAACAAAACTTATTGATTATTTACCTGAGGCATACAGAATTGGCTGCACAGCTACGCCTTATGGTATTATACATAAACACCTGCCAATTTATTACAACGACCTGGTAGAAGGCCCGCAAGTTGATTGGCTCATACAGCAGGGATACTTGACCAATTACCGACACAAAAGCCGTGTCCCGGCAGATACAAGTCTTCTTGAAATCCGGAACGGAGAAGTGACTGACAAATCTAATGAGATAGTTTTCGGTGCACAGCGTGTTTATGATGGATTGTTCGACGATTTAAGGGAGTTCCCATTCAAAAAGTGCGTAATTTTCGTAGCATCTATCAAGCAGGCTGATGCTTTGAATGAGCGGCTATTGGAAGCTGGGTTTCAATCTACAAGATATCATTCGCAAGTTGAACACGGCGACTACGAGCTGGCAAAATTTACCACTTTGGATATGGCGAATATCCTCGTTACTATCAAGTCGCTCAGCAAAGGGTGGGATTATCCGCCGATTGACATGGTTGTTTTGATGCACAAAACATTATCAACGTCTGTCTATCAACAGGAGATAGGTCGCGGATCCCGGCTTTATCCTGGCAAAGACCTCTTTACAGTTTTAGATTATGGTATGAACTGGAAGCAACACGGATTATACTTCGAGGACCGGCCATATTCTGAGCTCTGGAAAAAAGTAAAGCAAAAAGGAGAGACTGAAAGCCCTGCCGTATGTAAGTCATGCCCGAGCTGCGAAAGCATATTGCCGGTATCTGCTCGCAAATGCAAATACTGTGGTTATGAGTATCCCGAACCTGAACAGATATTAGCTCAGGGAGAAATGGTTGACTTAACTGATGAATACCATGATATGGTTGGCAAAAAGATCAGCGAGCTGACTCCGGTAGAGCTTGCCAATTACGCCAAAATAAAAAACAAACGCCCATTTGCAATACGTGTTGCCAGGGCACAAGAACAAATAAGGCACGGATTCCTGATGGACTTTGCTGCTAATATGGGGTATAAGAGGGGGTGGATTGATCACCAGATTATCCCAATAGAACCAATTGAATTTATGGACATTGTATTACGGTAGCGAATGAAGTTAGTAGACGACTTAGTTAATGAAATAAACGAATCCGCGCCGGTACAAAAGACACTGCAGGATATTATTCGGGAATCACTAATCCCCCAAGGCGTTGATATTCCGAAGCCAGATATAGTTTTTGCTGTTAATGAAATCTCAATTTTTACCAAAAAGTCGATTAGTACTTTGGTCGGCCGGGCAAAATCTGGAAAAACAACGGTCACATCGTGGATTGTATCCCAGTGTATTAATAATCTGATTAAGGTGCTGTATATAGATACTGAGCAGGGCCTATATTATGGCAGCCGTACCCAATCGTGGATATTGCGGATGTCTGGCCTTGCATCATCAGAATACCTGAATTTTTATGATCTCAAAATCTTTAGTCCTCATGAGCGGATTGAGATGATTGAGGAAATCATTAAAATGTTCAGGCCTGACTTAATTGTGATAGATGGTATACGTGATCTGGTTTTTGATATCAACAGCCCGGAGGAGGCAACTAAGCGTACCGGTGACCTGATGAAGTGGGCAGAGATTTATGATTGCCACATTATGAATATCCTTCACCAGAATAAGGGTAATGAGCATGCCCGCGGCCATTTGGGCACTGAGATGATTAACAAGTCTGAATCGGTAATTAAAGTTGAGCAAAATGATGACAAGGTTATCGTTTGTTCGCCGGAATACACCCGGTCGGCGCCATTCCAACCATTTGCATTTGATCGTGACGCCAATGGCATACCTCAAATAGTTACAGGGTTTAGCGGTGTTATTGCTACGAGCGGGGGAAATAGGACAACCGGCCGTAAAAAGTCAGTTGATCCTACGGACCCAGCTTGGAACGCTGCTCATATTGAAATAGTAAACTATATTTTTAGTAAACGCGAGTTTTTAAAATACTCAGATTTAATTGATAACATCTGCAACTTTTTTCAAAATCATACGGAAGATGTAGGAAAATCTAAGGCAAGAGAATTTATAACTCATTACTTAATGACTGGAATTGTATGGATTGCTCCATATGCGCCTAATAAAACAGAAAAATACCAAAAAAACCCTAAATGGTCAGGGTTCCCATATGTTTCGCAGCCGGCCAAAATAACGACAGAAGAAAGGGAGCCACCATTTTGATACCTGCAGATAAAATAGAATCAATTAAAGCCTCAGCTGATATAGTTGAGGTTATTGCGGACTTTGTAAAGCTTAAGAAGCAAGGTAAAGAGTATGTAGGATTGTCTCCTTTTAGCAACGAGCGTACGCCATCATTTTCAGTTTCGCCGGCGAAAGGAATTTATAAATGTTTTTCTTCAGGTAAGGGTGGGGACGCTATAAATTTTGTAATGGAACATCTTTCTCTTAAATATTACGATGCTATATCTTACCTAGCTAAAAAGTACAAAATCGATATCGAATCAGATGTTGTTTATCAGATACCAGAGCGTAAGCCGACTATCCAATTACTACCATCGTTCATACCTGTTGATCATGTGAAGCCCACATTGGGGCGGCCTGATGGCAATAATCTCTTCAAATTCTTATGTACCAGGTTTAGCCCTGATATCGTCCTTAAAAGGTTTCGGGAATATTTTGTTGGCACATATGGTGATTGGTGCATTTTCTGGCAGGTGGATGCTGCCGGCCGGGTAAGATCAGGAAAGTACATTAAGTATCTTGATAATGGCCACCGTGATAAGTCTCAGGATCCGTCATGGCATCATAACCGGACAAAGGAATACAAACCTGTTTATCCTGACTTTAATATGGTTCAATGCTTATTTGGCGAACATCTTATTGCTCAGTATCCCAGGAGGCCTATTGCTATTGTAGAGAGCGAAAAAACAGCGCTGATAGCATCCTTATTCATTGATAAATATACCTGGGTATCATGCGGTATGAAAGGTGGGTTAAACGCTACCAAATTGGCAGCTGTAGCTAATCGATCGGTAACATTATTCCCGGACCTGAATGCCTATAAAGAATGGAAAGAAAAGGCTAAAGAATTTAACTTTAACATATCAGATCACATTGATCGTTTTGCTACTGACGAGGATAGGATTAAAGGATTGGATTTAGCTGATTTTTTGTTGAGGTGACTATAAATCGAATACAGATGCGTTTATATGTGCAATCAGCCTTTGAAAGGCTATAGGCTTTAATTTATTATAAGGGTTGCTTAATTGAAGGTCGGCTTCGAGTACGTATGTAATCAGATGGCATCTTACTTGAGAATTCTTTTTATTACTTGGATTTTGCAAATCATTATCGGTTAATGGAAAGCTAAATTTGTCAGTCACTCCGTTAGAAGACATCATGGCACATAGATAGCACTTATCATGATTATAAACATCTAAGCATGATAACACCACTCCGGAATGATTAACCCAGCTTCCATCATCTGGCATTTGAAAAGTAAAAGAAATAATGTCTCCTTGATTGAATGGCATTAATGTATACTCAAGGAATTAAACAAGCTGATTAGAGATAGCAGAATTTCCAATTGATCGTTTAGACATATCTGATAACTGATTTTTAATATAATCAGGGGTTGGAATAATTTCTGATTTAGAATTTATATGAATTCTAAGCTTTGCTTCATAAGAATAAACAACACTTATGAAACCTTTAAAAGATTGTTTTAATGAATCATTTTTAAGATCAGATACCATACTCTCAAGCTTTTCTATATCCTGGAATACTTTACCTAATTTAAGTAATTTATACTCTGCTGAAGGTATGCTCAAATATTGTATGTATTGAATTTTTGCTTTATATAACAACCTGCTTTTATCAAAGATGGAAGTTAAATCTTCAACAAGCCATTTATAAATCTTACCCTCAAAGCGTTCTAAATGCTCAATAAGCCAAGCTTTCAATATAATTGAAAATGACGGACGAGAGTGTGTTAATTGAAGGTGCATAGTTTTAATTTTATAATCTGTAAACTATTACTTATACCAAAAAAAGTATACCGATTTGACACCCATATACGCAATTAGTTTAAATAATGTTTTGTGTAATTAACTTCAGTCAAGAGGCCAAACAGCGGAATCCGTCACGCGCGTGGTGTTGATCAAGTTAGTTATCGAAGCTATAATTATCAGGACCGGCACGGCTCCTCCATCGGAATTGTGCACTAGGTAATGATCCTTAATAAGTATAACTCTGTGGTTCTTAACGCCAAATATATACCAAAGTTTGCATTTGTCAAGACATATTAAACTGCGCTATAGTTTATACCTTAAAATATAAAAAGTATATATCATTACATTTAACAAGGCCCTTTAAAGCCCCTTTTAAGGCCCTTGGTAAATCTATTTGGATTTATGTCGAGTACAATCACATAAAATTCTATAAATCCATTAAAATGAATCTTATTGCGTTTTACAATATTTTTTATTTAAAAATTATTTAAAAAATATTTTTAATTGTAACAACAAAATGACAATTCTTTCCGGTGCACTGCCACCAAATCACAGCTTAATCCCTGATACCAATGTCAAGGAATAATTTTATTTAATCAAAATTTTGATTAAAAAGATAAGTATTATTATCTTTAACCATGCAATCAGAGGCTAAGATTCAGCAAGATGCTTTTACTGAAATACGTAATAAGTACCCGCAAACTTACGGGTTATTGTGGCATTGCCCAAATGGTAGCTTGCGCGATCCTGTTACTGCTGCTTTCCTGAAAGGAGCCGGTGTTGTGCGAGGAATCCCTGACCTGCATTTTATTTGGAATGGGAAATACTACTTGATCGAAGTTAAAACGCCCACCGGTTTCTGCTCTACTGATCAAAAATTAATCCACGCTGTTCACGCCAGTCACGGCCTAAATACTTATTTATTTACCACTTCAAACGACATCATTTCGTTTGTTGAGTGTATCTTAAATGGTGGCGATATAGTCCAATTTAACTTGTTTATTTCTCCTTATTCCAGGGCTGAAATGGTTGATGTTTACAAGGCTGAGCTACGTGCTGAAAGGATGAAAAAGTTAAAAAAGGCTGCGTAGACCAAAATTGAAATTGGTATAAAAATGGCCTTAATGATATTATAATCTATGTTAACATACTTTTTTAAAAATAACCAGCAAAAGTATGTTAACATAGATTGATAAAAGTTAATAAAAAGTGTCTTTACGGTACTATAAACTATGTTAAATAGTACTAAAAGTGTGTTAACATACTTTGTGTGATAAAGTGTGTTAATAAGCCCCTATAAGGGGGCTTTTAACTTAACACACTTTTGATTAGGCTACACAAATGCAAGTCCTCACACCCAAAATAAAAACCTACTTCACCAACATGGTACCGGGTGAAGTAATACAAGTGTGGGAACAAAGGTACCCGGTCATCCTCATCCTTGCTGCGAAGGAATTTATAGACGAAGGTGGCCAGTTAGAATTTAGCAGCGATTACGAACAATTAAAAAAGTTACCCAACTGGATTTAAATATCATGAGCTTAAAATTATCCACCGTGGCAAAAGTTATTGCCAAACAATCACCAGAGCAGTACCGTGCTGCCGTAAAGGTTTGTGAGCCGATGCTGGCAAATACCGGTGTCATTCCGGCAATTCATAAAGCCATAAAAGATACTTATCCTGATCTTGATCGTACCGACGAGTCTATCATGTTTGCGGCTTGCGTGTATAGCGCTTACAGCCCGGCAAGCTTATTGGCGCCAGGAATCGAACGCGCTCCTAACGGGATTCGCAAAGTGATGTGCCAGGTTATGAATTGGGCTGATGCGCCGGTAGTTAATTACTATACAGGAATTGCCGCGGCCTATCTCAAAAATCCTAAATTCAAAGACCGTGTTAGTGCTGTGTTATTGGGCTTCCAGCAGTTTAGTATCAAGAGCAATCAGATCGAATTATTTTAAGCCATGGCAAAGCTCACAGCTAAACAACAGCGTTTTATTGAGGAATACCTGGTTGACTTCAACGCTACACAGGCTGCAATACGTGCTGGTTATTCTTTTGATACCGCTGCCGAGATGGGTTATGAAAACCTCAGAAAACCTCACATAAAAGCTGAAATTGATAAACGCCTCGATGCACTATCCATGGAGGCAGGAGAGATCACCAAACGCTTCACAAACCTTGCCAGAGGCAACATGAGCGATTATATGGTCAAGCGCCTTGTTCCGCATACCCCGCAAATCAAAGTTGGCTTACAGCGGCTCATTGATAATGAAAAGGCTCACATCGCCAGAGAGGAAAAATTTTGCATAATCAAGGGATATACCGGCGAAGATTACGATAACTTCCAGAAATCTCTCGATTATAACAGGGATAATATCCTCCGTTGGGAGCTTGAGCTAGCTGATAATCCTTATGCTTATCGTGTTGTTGATGGCGAAACTGTCATGATTGAAGAGGCAGAGCTTGACCTGGTTAAAGTGATCGAGGATAAAGAGCGCGGGATTATCAAATCTGTTAAGCACACCAAAGATGGAATACAGGTTGAAATGTATCCGGCCGATAATGCTTTGGCCCAATTAGCCAAGATCAGGAAGATGATGAGTGATAAAGAGGTTGACGTTAACCTGAACGTAGATACGATCATTAAAGTGGGGTATGGCCAAAACAATGAGGGAGCTTAAGTTCGATTTCAATCCAGATATTTTCAATAATATTTTCTGGCACCTGAAAGCAGCATTCTTAAATGTTGCTATCAGGTTTATTTGGGTTTATGGAGGATCATCGGCCAGTAAAACCTACTCTGTTGTGCAGCTCATCATCATCCGGATGCTGGAAGCCAAAGATGAAAATACCATGGTGCTGCGTAAGTATGCGGTAGACATTAAAGATTCCATCTATTCAGACTTTACTGGTATCATAAAATCTTGGGGCCTTGAAGATTATTTCCTTTGCCAGCAAAATTATATCGTATGTAAAATCACAGGATCTTACGTCCGTTTTCGTGGGTTGGATGACAGCGAGAAAATTAAAGGACTGGCTAACTTTAAACGGGTTGTTTTGGAGGAGATCAGCCAGTTCGACGAAACGGACCTTAAGCAGATAAGAAAGCGTTTACGCGGGAGAATAGGGCAGCAGATCATCGGCATATTTAACCCAGTATCAGAAGAGCACTGGATCAAAACTAAAATATTTGATCTGGAAATCTTAACTGAGCAGCAGAGCGATATCGCCGGCATGTGGGTTAACGAAAAAGGGAACCTGGTTATCATGAAAACCAATTACCTCGACAATAAATACATAGTCGGGCCAAACTTCGTTGATCAGCACACCATTGATGACTTTGAGAAGGATAAGATTAATGATTACGAGTATTACCGGATCTATGGTTTAGGAGATTGGGGCAAGCTACGTACGGGCGGAGAGTTCTGGAAGCAATTTAAGCCTGCTCTGCACGTCAATAAAATTGCATGGGACAAATCATTGCCTATATGGTTATCTTGCGACGAGAACGTTAACCCTTATATCCCGTGGACTGTATGGCAGCTTAAAGATAAGCATGCGCAGCAGATCGATGAGATATTTCTTGAAGATCCACGTAACCGGGTTGTACACGCGGCAGCTGAATTTAAAAAGCGATATCCTGCCGGCGAGGTGTCGGGATTATTCGTTGGTGGTGACCGTACCAGCATCAAGGAAGATACCAAAAAAGAGAAAGGTGAAAATTACTTTACTGATATCATGACCGCGCTGAAGGAATACAGGCCTGTATTGAAAATTCAAGCCGTTAACCCATCTGTAGTACAATCTGGTAACTTTATCAATGAGATATACGGCGGCACCAGTGCCAGCGGCATAACCATTGGGATAAGCGATGTCTGTAAGAAGTCAATTTATGATTATCAGTATACGCAGGAGGCAAGTGACGGGACCGTGTTCAAGAAAATGGTTAAGCATCCAGTTACCAAAGTGCCATATCAGGAATTTGGGCACGCCACGGATTGTAAGCGCTACCTGATCACTCACAACTTTGCTGCAGAATACCTGGCATTCATCAACAAGAAAAAATCATTAGGTGTTAGGGCCCTTAGTGGGGTTTAAAAATAAATATCAATCAAAATTTTGATTAAAAAGATAAGTTGTTTATGTTTGTTCTATGCTAATGAGTTGCAATTCGGTTAGCTATCCAAAACGACATTTTTAGAGCCTATTAGCAGAGTACCTGATTGCAACCTGGGAAATGCTGATAGGCTTTATCATTTTTAGATTTTATGGGAAATATAAAAACAGATCCTTATCAGATCGTGAAACACTTTCGCGGCAACTATCAGGTATTAGATGCTGAAGGTCGTGACTTAATAGGTCATTATGTAAGCCTGCACAAAGCAAATCAAACGGTTATTGCCCATAAGCTACAAGATAAAGCTTTATCTGATCCTCGAGTATTGCAGAGGGCTGAGGCCATGACAACGCTCAAGGGCGAAAGCTTGCGTAACTGGCTATACACAACGCTAATCAGGTTTGAGATTGATGAGCTTAGATTGGTCATCAATAAGCCTAAGAAATTGAAAGAGCTCCATGACTCTTATATCGAACGTATGATGCGTAGGTTAAATAAATAACATCAAACGGCCCCGTCCGATCTCACAGGTAGGCATACAGGTAGTGAGATACCCCCAATGCTTAAACGGCTTGGGGATTTGGTGGTAAAAAGCAATTATAATTATGAAAAAACTTATCCTAACCTTAGCAGGCGTAGCCATGCTGCTGCAGGCCTGCCAAAAAGACTCTGTACAACCTAAAAAGCAAACAGTAACCTACAGCGTTACCTGCGCGCATTGTTCAGTTTACGTAACCGACAATTACAGCAATGCCGGCAACGAACAACTGGCCGCTAAAAGCAAACACTTCCTTGTCGATGGTGAATTTAACTACAGCTTTGACAATGATACGTTGAGCACAGCATCACTACAGGTGTATCTGGGCGCTCTGGCTCCTGTTATGCCGGTTAAGGCCATGATCACTACCAGTGATGGTAAACGTGTTGTCCTCGACAG
Source organism: Mucilaginibacter endophyticus (assembly GCF_003351025.1). Lineage (GTDB taxonomy): Bacteria > Bacteroidota > Bacteroidia > Sphingobacteriales > Sphingobacteriaceae > Mucilaginibacter > Mucilaginibacter endophyticus. Next base: position 47,461 of record NZ_QPCG01000002.1, read on the forward strand.
GGAAATGGGCTTAGGAACCAAAGACGATCTTATAACAACTACTATTTATCTGCCACTTAAATGATCAAGCGATGGGTAGAAGTAATCAGGCATGACGAGGTTTTGCAGGATCGTAAGTTTATAGCTGCTGTGATAGGTCTGATGTTGGTGGCTGCCGGGTTTAACTTTTGGACTTGGTGGTTTTTTAATTAAGTTTGGGTATGTATGGCAGATCACTATTAAGCTTGGCAAATGCCGGGCTTTTTTTTATTTTACATCAACTTACTATCAATACTAAGTAAGCCCCATAATCATACCCCTGCCAATAAGCAAGGGTATTTTTGTTTGTGGAGATATCTGAATTAACCGCGCTACTAGCGGATCCTTTAAAACTCATTCCGGCCATAGAATCACTTGAGCCTACAATCCCGGCTTATGCCTACGATGTAGAGCCTGAGAATCACAAAGTAGTATCTGATTTGTCCTATAGGCCGTGGAAAGAGATTGATGTGGCTAATGGTGTTCTTGATGATAAGGGTAATATGACCTACCGTAAGGAACAAAGGGACGTTCATCGCATACCGTCATCAACGCAAAAGCAAATCCTGAATTGGGCGGTTCATATGAACCTTAGTGGTGGCATTGAAATCGACGCTACAATCCGGGATAGTTTCAAAGCTACCGATGAGACTATGCTGGCCATGCTTAAAAAGACATGGGATGACAATAAGCTTAATTATACCGCTCAGAAAATAGATAGGCTCAAAAAGAACTATACCCAGTGCCTGGTTGTCTGGTATTCGGTACCAGCCGAAGAAGGATTCTGGGATGGTATTGCACCGGCTACAAGCAAGTTTAAGATGCGGTGCTCTTTTTTTAGCCCAGCAACCGGCGATATTATCATCCCGATCTATGACCAGTATGGAGCAATGATCAGCTGTGCGCGTAAATACACAGTTGCCATCGATTCCAAAGATGTTTTAAAGATGGATCTGTTCTTGACTGACAAATACATCACCTATATCAATGCATCTACAGGCTGGACCGAAGAAAAAGTGACTGCAATCGCATACGGGAAAGCAAATTTCGTATTCCACGGGCAGGACAGGCCAGAATATGCCGATGTTTTACCTAAAATTGAGCGTGTTGAGGAGGTCGACAGCGATACAGCCGATGAAAACCAGATCAGTGCATTCCCGATACTGGCTGCAATAGGTGAAATTACTGATTCAACCGGTGGAGGTGCTAAAAATACACGCAAAACATTCCAGTTGAGTGATGGGGGCGATTTGAAATACGTTGAGGCGAAAGGATCACAACAGTCCGCCACTGATGAGCGTAAGAACCTGCGCCGGGATATCTATGACGAGACTGGTACCCCTCAAATCTCAATGGAGCAGCTGGCCGGCAGTTCAAATATACCTGGTGTAGCGATTGAGCTGATGTTTTTGCCGGCTACAAACAAAGCCAGATCTAATCAGGAGGGAGATTTGGGCATGGAATGGCAGCGGCATCTGAATTTACTTAAGTCATGTATGGCCGTGATAAACGTTGGCGTTAAGCTGTCTGTTAGCATGCCTGTTAAGCCCAAGTTTAAGATTGAATTGCCGCGTAACCTTACCGAAGAGTATACCAACATAGTTTCTTTGGTAGGAGCTGGATTATTGAGCCGAGATACCGCTGTAAAGATGCTGGCATTTACCAATGATCCAGTTGCCGAATACGAAAAGATCAAAGCAGAAGCTGCTGAGGCTGCCAAATTGAAAGCCCCTGTTGTACAACCTAATACTTCAGTATAATGAAAACCTTACGTAAAGTTACCATCAAACCGGTATTTGTTGAATGGATGCCTGATTTCTATGAGCAGGGGACCGTTTATATAAGCCGTGAGCATAATTGTAGTAAGCATTTGTGTTTATGTGGCTGCGGGCAGATGACGATCATGCCACTGGATGATGGTACAAATTGGTGGCGTTTGGTTGAGAATGGGGATAAGGTGTCATTCATTGGGTCGGTTGGTAACTTTTCTTTTGAATGCAAGTCGCATTATATCATTACTGATAACATAGCAAATTTTGTATGAAGAACGGCATAATGGGTTCAATTGATTTTGGTGTTTACCCTGGTAAATGCCTTTTTGTTTATGGATATACCTATAAACAAATGATCAAAGAACTTAAAAAGCAAAAGTGTCATGAATTGATAGCCGGTATTGAAGGTGAAAAAGATTTTATTAATGAAAGTGATTATTGCGCGATGCACCGGCAGGCGGGAGGCTCACATCTTTATTACATTTTCATAAACCGGAAATTTAAATTCATTGATGAGCATTATGCTACATTGGCCCATGAATGCTTGCACATATGCCAATTCTATTTGCCGCGGATCCTTGACCGCAACAGGGAGCATGAAGCTGAAGCTTATCTGCACACTCACCTGATGCTGCAGTGTCTGAAATTGTTAAGAAAATCGGTTAAATAAAAAATATTTTAATCAAAATTTTGATTAAAAAGATAAGTTACTTATATTCGTTTCGTAATTGATTTACGATGGGGATTTACGAGGTAAGATCAGTGAGCAATCACTGGTCTTACTTTGTTAAGAATTGAAAATTGCGGGGTAGAGCAGTTGGTTAGCTCGTCGGTCTCATAAGCCGAAGGTCGTGGGTTCGAGTCCCATCCTACGCAACGCAATTACCAGGCTCAATCAAAAAGATCTAAAGCAAGGGGATGGTTTCTTATCCGGTTTACTTCCGGTGATCTTCCATCTACGCCGGGGTAATTAAAGATGGTTAGAGCCAAGTTAAACGGACTGGCAGAAGCAGGATGCACTACGCCAGTCGCCTGCTTTATTAAAACAAACAACCGCTTAGGGCAATCCTTGTAAGTCGGTTAAAGAAGCTGGTTTCCGCCGTAGAAGCTGATACGGATTACCCTTTACGAGTTATTGGGTTTGGGGTTGAAGAGAAACAATCACGCCTTATGAGATGACGGATATCATAGGGATGCAGCTCCAGCAACTTAGCAAGTTTTCGGTGGCTAAAAAGGAGTAACCGATGACACTTTGGAAAGGCAAAGCCATTAGTAGCCAATGGAAACGTAAAACCCGAAAGGGCAGCAAAGCTACCATCCCATGGGTGAAATACATGTGCAGGGAGTTACACCCGAAAAGAGAAAATGAGTAATGGCAGTCGGGAAAGTACCGGCAAATGGGGTTGTAGCTCAGCTGGCTAGAGCGCCTGCCTTGCACGCAGGATGTCAACGGTTCGAATCCGTTCTTCTCCACATAAATGCATACCGTTAGGTTCGGGTCAGGCCAGTTAATAATTACGTAATAAACCTGGATTAGCGTTTGAAATCGTCCCGGTTATCGCGCCTAACGGCATGCAAAATATTGTACTGTGAGGTAATTGCTCCATGAAACCGTGTGCATCCCGCTTGATGCAATGAGAACTACCATAATGCGCTATTGAGTCCCTCACAGGGCAAAGTTTATCAACTCAATAGCGATAACCAGCGTGAGCAATGTAATGCATTCAGCGCCATGGTAGGAATAGCACAACAAAGAGCTGGGTAACACCGGCTTTTGTTGGTAGTAACACATGGCTTCGGAGGGCCAATGATATGAAACGCTAATTTAATCAAACTACCATCGTATTTAAGGGTCAGCCATTGTGCTGGCCTTTGTCAGTAAACAATAACTCAATTTTTATGCGTAGAAATTACACAAAAAATCTATTACTGAGCGGCCTTGCATTGGCTGGCTTAGCCGGTGCCGGTCAAGTTGCATCAGCACATTCACAATCAGCAGCCAGTACAGTTGAGTACAAAGCCACCAATGAGCGTAAAGCTAAGAAATCAAAGATTGCTGTTAACGATGTGACCGGTGGGCTCGACTTTGCTCCAATGTTGCCAAAGTTAGGTATGTCACCTAAAGAGTATGGGCTGCGTTACGGCAGTGGCGGTACCAAGCGTAGCAACCGGTTAAGGTATTCGCATAATGCTAAGGTTAAAAGGAGGAAAGTATAGTGAAGATGCGCGCATTAGCAGGCCTTGCAATAGCTTCACTACTGTCTGGCGGTAAAGGCTTAGGTTTTATTGCACCTACAGAGGCTAATCGGGGATGGAATGGGTTTGTTTGAGACAGTATCAAGAAACAACAGAAACATACTAACAGGCTTAGGTGCAAGCACAATGCCAAACTTAAGCGCCGTAAATCAAAATAGTAAACATTTTAAATTCATTTAATGAGCACCATCACACAAATAATAAAAAATTCAGCTGTTAACGGAGTTATCAGCATTGACAAGGCATTAAAGATCGCGGCCACGCTGGATCAGGAGCGGGAAGAAACTGCAGCACTGCTCAAAAAGTGCGAAAAGAACGTTGGCATGTATCTGGGGGAGGAGATCAATGTTCACCTGGCTAACATGAACGGTACCAGGTTCAGCGCTGTAGATTATCATTACGAAATCCCAAACGGGGAGCAATAACATGGAAACATTAAAAGAAATACTTCATTACTTGCTGATTTTCGGCGGGGTGATGGCTGGCATATTGGTACTGTACATCATTTATGTTATAGCTGTTATCACCTGGCTGTACTACAATCTGCCAATAGAAGATAATGACCGCGACGAGCGGTTGCATTTGTAATTCACTAACCCCATGTGTGGGGTAAAAATAGAAAAAGATGAAACTTAAATTACTTGATTTATATTGTTGTCAAGGTGTTGGCGGTTATGGATTTGAATTGGCCGGATTTGATGTTACAGGAGTAGATTTATTTCCGCAGCCTAAACATCCCGGGGAATTTATTCAGGCCGATGCCATTGAATATGTTTTGGCACATGGCCATGAATATGATTATATCCATGCTTCACCTCCTTGCCAAGATGCTTCAATGGCATCTATGCAATTCAGGGTTGCCGGCAAAGAATACCCTAAGTTAATAGAGGCCACACGTGCCGCACTCATCGAAGTTGATAAGCCATATGACATTGAAAATGTTCCTGGCGCTGCTTTGATTAACCCCATTTTATTATGTGGTTCAATGTTTGGTATCCCCACTTACAGGCATCGTTTGTTTGAATCTAATTGGGATTTACAACAGCCGTTGCATTTAAAACATGTTGCTAAAAATGCAAAAATGGGCCGTGCTATAAAAGACGGTGAATTTATACAGTACGTAGGCCACTTTTCAGGCGTTAAACATGTGCAGGAATTTACTGGCGCTCACTGGGCAGATCAATACGGGTTAGCTCAATCTATTCCACCTCAATACACAAAATACATTGGCGAACAATTTTTAAAAACCTTAACCCCATGAATTTCAACAACGCAACACACATAACCTGCGCTAACGGTTTGGCCGTGCCAGAAAATCCAAATAGCATGTTTATTAACTTGGGGCTAACAGCGCCACCGCCTAATCCTGCCTATAAGCAATTTGAACATTGGCTATCTCAACAACCCGAACTCCATTGCTCGCATGAACTATCCGGCACATATCCGGTTGATGAGTTTGGGGAAGTGGCAACACAGTGTTTTCATAATGATTATAGGTGGGTTACTATTCCTAATGCGTGGATACAAACTTCAGATCAGGCTACACAATATAATATCAACACGCGCCAATTTCTACCATACATAGGGCCAAAGAAGCAGGAAAGTGAGCCGAAAGCTAACTGTAATGGGTGCGGTAAAGAAATATTGAACGGTGAAATATTCTATACAGTTGATAATGGTGATGATTATTGTTCTGATTGTTATTATGCGATATTATCAGATGATGAATCAAGCGGACGTTTAGATACTGAGCCCGCCACCCCTGAACAAAAGGGAGTGGAGCAGGGGGAAGAAAAGCCAGTTAAAATAACTTTTGGCATACAGCCAACACATTTAAAGGCTATCAACGATTTACTTGCCAAGTAGGATGCAATTGAAACAGGCGACAAAACTCACCATAGCGTTATGCTTTACAGCGAACACTTTTGGCAAGAAATCGGCAGCCAAATTGGCTGGCTTCCGTTTACAATCGCTTTACACTATTTCAAATATTTAGCTAAACAAAACCACACCCAACAATGAAAACACCATTAGAAATAATAAACGAGATTAGTCCTAATCGCCCATGGAATGAGCGAGGTAAAACTGATGACATGATTATTAGGTGCATGATCCGTTATCACAATCAATTTTTAGAATTGAACAATGCTGCAACCCCAACCGAGTCAGAAATAAATGAGGCGGCAACAGATGCAATGATGCGTACAGATCAGGAATATGATGGCGAAAGCGATTATATAAATGGATTCAAAGAATGTGTTAAATGGCTTCAAAACTACCAAACACAGGGCAGCGAGAAGCCGGTAGAAAATTCATTACTAATTGATGCCTGTAAATATGGATACGAATACCATGCTAAAACTCAATTCCCTGAAATGTCATTTGAGGAAAACTGTAAAAATAACTTTCTCCAACATTCATCTAACTGGCAAGCCTCCCAACCCAATCCGGCTATAGCCGTGATTGAGGCGGAGATGAATGAGTTAAAAATTAATGGAGGATTAAGAGCAAGTGCCACCATATTAGTTTTAGAAACCATACTTAAGAAGATAAAGGGATTAAAATGACAGACAATCAAAGACAGGCACATTTCGATGCCTCACACCAAAGAAAATTAGGCTCATTCAAGAAAAGAGTTGAGCATGATTATGTTTATCCATCAATAGATGAGTTTAAGGACAAATTATTAAATGCCTCTCCTGTGTTCATATGGAACGATATGTATTCATCGAAAAAACACCTGTATGAAGTTACAAAGCTAATGAGAAACGATGGCGTAACTTTATTTTGCACTGCATGGGCTGACAAAACCCCAAAAGAATACACATGGCTTCAATTTTATAAGTTATTAAAAAATGGGATGCAATACATTCGATATTAAAGAAGATATAACAATTGAATTTTATTACACTAAAGCCAAATATAAAGGCAGACAGGAAATAAAAATCAAGCAAGTTTATATCCAATTTGGAGAAACAATTATAGTTTCATCAAATAATGTTGAGTATCAATTATCAGAATTAACAGACTTTAGTTTTTAAGAAATGAAACCCCCAATAACCCTTTACCACCCGACAAAAAAAATAGTAAATTAGCTATATGACCGTAGATGAATTACAAGACTTCTTTTCTAAAGTAAAGCTCGAGGGTCCAATACAACTTGGCCCAGGTGAACAAATAGTGAACCCAGATATTTTTTTGGAAGGGCACTTTAATGTGGTTAAAAATTATGGAACAGACTCTCAAATGTCTGTGCCATTTATAGCCAGGCTAACTAAAGTATATAATTTGATCAAAGCTGGCCAGGTTAGCGTTATTTACCTGGAATAATCGAGACGAAAGGCCATTTATTTTGAAAGTCAGTGAGGTTGGTATAAAATGTGTTCGCAGCCTTTGTTAGCGGCCCTGTTTGGTTACCATCGCTAAATATAGCTGTAAAATGAGTTGGTATAAAAAACTTTTAAATCGCTATTGACTTTACTAAAATTTTTAGCATAACTTTGTATTGTAAATCAAAAGCAATGGAAAAGTTCGTAATTATCAAGGAGAAAGACGAAGATATTATCTGCCACGCGGGTAGTGATCTGAAAATTTTTGTTTACACCGGTCGCCAGCTGGGTGACGGCGACAACTATGAAAACATTGATTACATTAATATATTCCCTAAAGATGTAAGTAAACAAAACATCCACCTTAAGATCGATAAAATAACGCCAGAGGCTATTCTTGAAGACCGTGCAAAGCATCAATTAATCCAGGATGGCTTCAACTTCTATGCAGCTAAAGAGTTTGATGGAGAAGGCGTAATGTTCTATCAAAAACCAGATCCAGAATTTCAGATACCTGTTGCCGAACAGTTAAATCATTATGATTTAAAACACATTCCCCTTATTGAAGAACACGAACTGGGCCCAGATCTAATAGAAGAAGAATGCTCCCCAGAATTATGGGCATATTTAAAAGGCAAAGAAAATAAGGATAGTGAGGACGATTTTGCCTTTTAAATATGGTAGTCAAAGTTTACAGGCGCGGTGAGATTGGCGAAGGCAGGCCGCTTGCAGGCTTTTGGTTACATGCAGCATTTGAAAGCCCGGGCACCGATTACGAGGAAGACAGGATCAGCCTTGATGACTACGTCAGCGACTACCCGCACGCTGTTTACTACGTCAAGGTTATTGGTGATTGCATGGAATACTCAGGGATTGAGAGTCACGACCTCTTAGTTGTAGACCGGCACCTGACACCGGTTAACGGCGACGTTATCGTTGGGGTGCTTAACGGCAACCATATTATCGCATGCTACATTGAGTTCGAGGGCAAATGGTTCCTGATGCCGGATAATCCCAAATACAACCCTCACTTAATTAATGAATTTGATCAATTTACCATAGAGGGAGTTATCCCGCATAGCATATTAAATCAAAGGAGGCAAAACAGTGTACGCGTTAATCGACTGCAACAACTTTTACGTATCCTGCGAGCGGGTATTCCAGCCAGAGCTGAGGGGTAAAGCTGGCGTAGTACTTTCCAATAATGATGGATGCGCGATCGCGCGAAGCCAGGAGGCTAAGGATATGGGTATCAAAATGGGTACCCCTTTTTTTGAGCTGCAAAAACTGGTAGATGATGGTAAACTATGGTGGCGCTCTTCCAACTACAGCCTTTACCAGGATATGATGCGCCGGATCACTCACATAGTTGGCGAGATGTGGCCTGAAATTGAAATTTACAGTATTGACGAAAGCTTTTGCGATCTTACCATGTTTAAGACTCAGGATCTGGGAGCAATGGCCATTGAACTACGTCGAAGAATATTACAATACACCGGTGTGCCGGTATGTGTCGGCATCGGCCCCAGTCGTACATTGGCCAAGGTAGCCAACCGGGTAGCCAAAAAGCACTTTAAAGACATAGGAGTGTATCATATAAAGGATGATACAACCAGGTGCTTTGCATTGCAAAATTTATCAATTGAAGATGTGTGGGGCGTTGGACCGAAAACGGCTGACAAGCTGATCCGGATCGGAGTGAACACTGCCTGGGACTTTGCCGAAATAAAAAGTTACGAGTATGTCCAGGATCGCTTTACCATTACAGGCCTTCGCACATGGTATGAGCTAAACGGGAAATCAGTACTTAGTATGGAATATCTTCCTCCGGAAAAAAAAGGTATCTGCACGGGCCGAAGCTTTGGACAGAAGACTGACGATTACCGGGTGATCGAGGACGCTCTTGCTGCGTTCGTACAAAATTCAGCCCCGAAACTTCGCACGCAGAAAACATTGTGCGGTCAGCTGCAGGTATTTCTAATGACGAGCCAGTTTGAAGTTGTGCATAAATTAAAAAGCGCTGCTTACAGCATGGATCTTGCTATACCTACAAATATAACTCAGGAGCTACTGCGTTATGCTATTGAATGCCTCAACAGGATCTATCGGCCGGGTTACCCATATCAAAAGGTAGGCGTGTTCATGACCAAATTTACTCCTGAATCCGCCAGGCAAACTTATTTAATGGAAGACATGGCTAAGCGGGATAAACTTTTAAAAATATCCAAGCTGGCCGATAAGGTAAACAATCAAATGGGACATAATTTGCTGCGTTTTGCTGCGATGGGTTACGAGCAAGCCTGGAAGATGAGACAAGGGTATTTAAGCAAAAGGTATACTACAAGGGTTGAAGAATTGTTGATAGTTAATTTGGAGTTTCGAAAGTAAATGCAATTTAATTACCTTGTCTAATAATTTTCATTTAAATATGACTCAACCGAAACCTAATTCAACCAGGCCTACATATTCTAAACAAGACCTGACAATCATTCAATATTTTCTTGCTTTTCAACTTTTAAACATGATTTTATGGAGCTTTATTGCCGAAAAATATTATGGGTTAGCATGGTCATCGGTTGTGTTATCAATCGCATTATTATTATTTTTCGTTGGTAAAAACACAAGATTCAGGTCGTTACTCCGAGCTATTTCAATTCTAATATTCTTTCATATGTTGGTTTTTCCTTGGATTTATTTAACAATAATAACAGTTAATCCAAATGCAATTGTAATTGATAATGATATATTTAGCAGCGTAAACTCTCAACTTAAAGCAGATATCAAAGAAAATTACCGGCCTGAAGAAATCGAGCGAAGTTTAGATATGTTAAACAGAATGGATAGCAGTAAGGAGATTAAAAATTTTAAGCTTGATTGGCTAATTTCAGGAAACTTATACTTTATAGATGGGTATGCACTAAAAATCACAAACTCAGAAATCCCTGAAAGAAATTGGAGTAACCTGACAATATATGACAAGTCTGGGCGCTTGATAGAGGACTTCGGCTTTAAGAACTATGATTTTTTATCTGGCGATATCGATGACGGAACATTACACGACTTATTAAGTAAAATGATCAATGATACCAAATCGAAGCAAAAGAGTTATTTGTCAGAAACTTTAAAGATAAAGAACAAAGAGATTTGGACATACGACCGGATACTACCTTACTCAATAAATATTTTCAATTCAAAAACGATAAAGCCAATTTCCGGCTTCGCCAATATATTGGTGTTCTTACATCAGATATTTGTAGTGGTATTAACTCTTGGGACTATCGCCGCATTAACTCGAGACATCTTGATGAAAAAGTGATACCTATTAATCACAGGCAATATTAATTACTGTTTTCTGGCAATATAAGATCCGAATTATTGTTCCTCACGTTGTTCACGTCCTTGCTAACCCTATGTAAATCCATTTCAACTTCAGGAAACGGATCGCACAGCGACATAATATCGCTTATTGGTACTCCTCCCTTTAGCCAAATAGATTCCTCCTCTTTAGATAATATTACTGGCATCCGGTCATGAAACTGTCCGACCGTGCCATTGGGGGCCGTGGTCATTATCGTAAATGACTTGTACCATTCTTGTGACGCAGGATCTTTCCACCATGAGTAAAGGCCGGCAAAAGAAAATGTCGGCCTTTCCGGCAAAAAGAATCGGTATGGTAGCTTTTCTTTGCCTACAGTTTCCCATTCGTAAAACGAGTTGACAAGTACCAGGCATCGCTTATTCTTTTCGATCAACGGCTTAAATGACGGCTTCTCCAATGCAGACTCGCTTCGAGCGTTCAATAATGAATAACCTACTTTTTTATCCTTTGCCCAATGTGGCACCAGGCCGAAGTGATATTGTTGAATAATGTCGGGATGATCAGCTGTTATAACACAGGCTTTGTTAGTTGGAGCAATATTCCAGTTACGAACATATTCCTCTTGCATTTTGGCGGCATAGGCCTGTTCAATTTCTTTTTCTGAGGCCTCTAGGACGTAGCGTGCGCACATATTAATCGTAATGGCTTTCTATTTTGTTAACGATCTGGTCAAAAATATCTGAAGGCAACGTTTCACCTTCGCTTTGTTCCCAGTCTTCCCAGTGCTGGATTACCGCGGCAAACTTTCCATTAAGTTCGATCCCAAAATGACCTTCATTGTCGGTTACCCGGATGTGATACTGTTTGCCTTCTGAAGTAATCTCAAAAGCAAAAGAATCTATCGGCTCATGTTTATGGATATAGTCCACGATCTGCTCCTGCTCAGCCACTGAAAACTCCCCGCCGCAAAATTCCCAGTCAAACTGCTCATCAATTTTAAAAGCTACCTGGCAGACTTCACCAGGTTGATCAATGGTCGTTTTGGAGATATCATACACATGAGTAAAATATCTGCCTTCTGGGCCATCTTCAAATTGAGGTTCTATAGTTAATGTTAAAGTGCTGCCGTCATCCCGTAGCAGGTCGACCGTTCCTATGTTTATCATAGTATGTTTTAATTTCAAGACAAGCAAGTTATAATAATGTTCTTAAAATTCAAATATTACTAATTGTCCTATCAATCCTTTGATTAAAAAGATTGGTCATTTTCTAAACCCGGTTAGTAAGTGTGCAAACTTTATCAACCCGGCCCTTACGGGTAAATTCGTGGCATATCGCAAGGTGTAGACGCGTAATTAACGGATTCAACTTAGCAAAAACACACAACCCACAAATTTATTATGTCACTTAAAATCAAAATCGCAGCACGACTGAAGGTTAAAGCCGCAGGAGTGAACTTATCACAAAAACGTATTGACGCAATTGTTACCCGGGCAGAAAAGGGGCTCACTGATGAATCAGATGATGCCGCGATTGACGCCAACCTGGACACTATCAACGACCTTACTCCATTTAAGGAAATAGCAGCTTATGATGATCACCAGAGGGCAAAAGAAGCAAAAGACAAAGCTGATAGGGAAAAAGCTGACAAAGAAGCGGCTGAAAAAGCAGCTAAAGGTGAGCCGGCAGAATTGCCTGCTGACACCCCGGAATGGATGAAAACATTCATGAAGCAGCAAGCCGAACAAAATAAGCTTTTGCGAGATGAAATCACGTCAATTAAAGGTGAGAAAGTGGCAAATACCCGCAGGGATCAGTTCATTAAATCAATGGAAGGTACTTCCAAAGAATACCAGGCAAAAGAGTTGAAGAAATTCGACAGGATCACATTTAAGGACGACGAGGACTTTAACACTTTTCTTGAAGATACCAAAGATGATCATGCCAGCGCGATTCAGGAAGATGCAAACGGTGGTTTAGGTGGTGACAGACCAGCGGGCAGCGGTGGGGATAGTATATCAAAAAACAAAGACAAGGCATCACAAGCAGAATTGGATGCCGCATTTCCAAACTTTAAACTTTAAATAAATGGCAGTAGTTGTTGATTTAGTGGATAAAGGAGTTCAGGTTAATAGCTCGCTTGATAGCATTGTTATTATCAAAAACGACTTTTCAATCCCGGGCGGCAAGTCACTTGATGTGACTGGTTACGCATTTGACGTGTTGCAGGCAGGGCACGTCATTATAAAAGAAACTGCTACAGGTAATTATAAGCCAATGCCTGCAACAGAATTGGCTCCTGCTGGTGTTGCTACTTTAGGTAGTGTAACTGCCGGCGCTGGTTATACTAACGGTACTTATGAAAATGTACCCCTGTCAGGAGGCACAGGCAAAGGTGCTCTTGCTACTGTTGTAGTAGCTTCAACAGTTGTTTCTACTGTGACTATAACCAAAGCAGGGCAGGATTATACTGCAGGCGATGTGTTAAGCATCCCAGGCGCATATGCGGGTGGTACCGGCTCAGGCGCTTCAGTACCTGTAGCTACAGTTGCAGATATAGCGGCGGCTTACGGTTCATTGCCATCAGGGCACACTTATGCAGGCATTCTGGTAGCTACAATTTTAACCAAACGGCCTTTCGCAGGTGTAATGCTTGAGGGTTGGGTGAATGAAAATGCTTCTCCATTCCCTATATCTGGTATTAAATCGGCGTTCCTGACCGCGACTAACAACCTTATTAAATTCAGAGGAGACTTATCATAATGGAACAATCAAAATTTATTAAGTACATCCAAAAGTACTTTACCGGTTTTGTGGCATTGGTCACAAAAACCATTAACGGCAAGGATGCGCCATTAACTTACTTGTACAAGACCATGCTTACACCAAAGCAGTCTGTTGACGGTAAATGGACATCAATAACTGCCGATAACCAAAACGTTGCTGCAGATGTTGTGGCAATGGATAGCCCGCTGCCTCTGAAAACACGGCCGGCAATAGCCACTGCTTCAGGAGATATCCCTAAACTGGGTATGGAAATGAAGATGAACGAAAATCAGCTAGATCAGTTAGATACGCTGATTGCCAAAAACGCTGATATTTCAGACATTGTCAGTGAGCTATTTGACGATACTAAACGCGGTCTTATTGGTGTAGAAGAGCAAACAGAATATCTTTTTCTTAAAGGCCTATCATCCGGTATTGCTTTAACTGATACAGATAACGTTGGTACAGGCGTGAGAGTGAATTATGGGTACCTGGATGCCAATAAGGGCGGAGCTGCTGTATTGTGGTCTGATGTGACTAATTCAACTCCGATTACAGATATCAATAACATGATTTCTAAAGCTTCTGACGCAGGCAAAACAGTAGGTTATCTGATGATGGATAAGGTAACATTTAACCTTGCACGTAAATCAAAAGAAACAGCTGGCCTTTATGCTATTAGTATTGGCAACTTTGGTACTACCCAACCTACGCCGACCTATAAGCAATTTTTGGAATACTGGCAGGATGAAACCGGGTTGCAGTTCACCATTGTCGATCGTTCCGTAAAATTCGAAAAAGACGGCGTTAAGAAAACTGTTAAGGCCTGGGATGAAGGTAAAGTAATCCTGTTGACCGATAACAATGTTGGTAATCTGGTTTGGAAAAAGGTTGTTGAAGATAGCCACAGATCTCAGGCAATCACCTATGCTAATGGCGAATTAGGCACCCTTGTGTCAAAGTACGTTACCCACAAGCCATTCGGTGAGTGGACAGATGTACAGGCCCGCCGAGTGCCGGTTATAAATGGCGTTGACCAGGTATTCCAGTTAGACACTAAAGTAGTTCAGGCCTAATGGAAAACTTCAATAAGAACTCACTGAAAGCGGCCGTAAAGGTTTACGGTCCGCTTCACTCAGCCGGCAAGGCCGAAACTGAAGTGAAAGAAGCATTGGCCTCAGATGAAAAGGGGTATACACCTGAGCAGATCGATGAGATCTACAAAGCTATTGCCATGCCGGAGGAAAACGATGAACCAAAGGGCGAGCTATTGACAGCAGAAACTCCTGAATGGGTTGAGCAGTTATTGGCATCTAACCAAGCGCTGCTTGAATCGAATCAAAGCGTTGTCAACGCTGTTGCGGAATTTAAAGAAGCAGCAGTTGACTTCCTAAAGTCGGGTGGCTATGGCCATGATAAGCAACAAGCTAAAAAAAGCGAACCTTTCGACAAAGAAGCCGATTACGAAGTAGCTGAAGGTAAATCTTTCCGCGATTATAAAGACTTTACAAAGGAGTACACTTCAGGCCAAGATGTAAGCCATTTACCTGTAGAAGTATTGGAACGCTTACATGCTAACGGCTTGATCACAGAAGCATAACTATGACCATAAAAGAAGCCCTAACCAGTACGATAAACTTCCCCTTGCCGGATGCTGCGATCGAGAAAGCGTTAATTGATGGAGATTTGGATGGATCAGCCATTTACGCTAAGTGTGATGCAAGGGCTGTAGGCTTATGTATGGCAGGGCTTCTTTTTACGCTGATCACCAGTGCCAATGTAACTGAGGATGATGTCAATATCAATCTGCCATCCCGGGATGTATTGATGAAGTTATACTCTGCAATTTGTAAACAATGGGGTATCCCCGATACACTTGCGCCGGCAAAGCCGACTGTTAAAAAGATAGCGTTTTGGTAACAAGGCCACATATTATGAATTGGGTAACAGCTGGTACTCCTGCAGGTGAAGATCCTACTACAGGGTATCCTTTGCCTCCAATACCTGGTGAGCCAAAATCAGTATCATGCCGGTTTCATTTGGGTGGTACACGGATCTTTAAAAATCAGGATAGCGTCGAAGTTAATCAGATAGGCAGGATCAGGCTTGATGCAGGAATTGAGTTGCCAGATGTTGGCCAAATGATAGAGGTAGTAGGGCAGTTTACCGGCAAAGTGCAAGACGTTTACAGGGGCCAATTAAGTAGTAGGATCGATGTTTAGCATTACCGCGAATTTTAACCCAGGCGATGTTTCAAGCTACATTCAGCAGGAAACTGATAAATGGTTTAGCTCATTGATTGAACCGTTCAGGGTCACTGGCCGGGATCTGGTTGACAGGGCTCGCGCGCAGACTAAAGCAATCGGCGGATGGGGTAACATCACATGGAACTTGCGGTCATCTATTGGGTACCTGATCATGTATAACGGCGAAGTAGTTGAAACTTATTTCCCGGTTCTTGAAACCGGTGCGGAAGGCTCTGAAACCGGCGAGAACTATGCAAGGGAAATAGCGCTACTGGTTAACGAAGGCGAAGGTGTTCAACTAGTGATAGTTGCAGGTATGGAGTATGCCCTTTTGGTGGAGCGTCAAGGAATGCCAGGCAGTTACGGCCAGAAGGATGTTATTACGCATGTGGTTGGTGACAATATTGGGGACGCACTAAATAAACTCCTAAAATGAAAACCGCTTTTGATATGGGTACCGATGTTAGGTCTTTGATTAACGTTCCTGCAATTATATCGCTGCTGGAAGGAGGTAAGATCTATCCGGATGTTAGGCCAGCCGGCAGGTCAGAGAAAATTGATATCGTGGTTAATACTTTGGGTATTAATAACAACCAATTTCAGAAAGGCACGCCCAACATTAATGTGTATGTGCCATCGATTAAGACAACACAGGAAGATGGTACTGTACAGTACTTGCCTAATCAAAGCAAGTTATCGGCCATAGCTAAAGCGATCCTTCCATTAGTTGATGCCCAATGGAAAACAAGTTTCAGAACAGAGGTTACCGATCCGGGCACGCTGCTAAGAGACGCTGATGGCAATTGGTTTATAAGCATGCAGTTGGGATACGAATCCTACAACAAACAATTTAATAACTATTAAAAACCGCCCACGGGCATAAAACAAAAATAGCAATATGGAAACATTCGTAATGAAAGGCGTTGACAAGGCCGAGTGGGGAACCGGTGATCGCTACGGTAACGTAACTGATTGGACCCAGGTAGAAAACCTGCAGCCTGATTCAATCACGCGCACTAAAAACAATGGTACCTTAGCCGGTTTCACTCCGGAGGATAAGGATGCGCCATTATTCACAATTTACACCCCTGCCGAAACACCTGGCACTATCGCCATTGGCTTAGCCGAGCAGAGCCCTGTGAACATGCAGAAGCTGTTCAATACGGTTTGGGATGCTGCTACCAGCACCATTGTAGTATTGGCAAAAGAAAAGGTTGCTAACCTTGCAATCCGATTAACCAGTCGCCCGGTAAACGGCCGCAGGTCAATCATTACCTACTATTACATTGATGCTTTAACCGGTTATTCAAACAACATCGCTAAAGGTGTGAATGAGGCGCTGGCCATTACTGGTACTATTAAACCATACCTATACTTAGGGCAGGAAGCTATTTATACACAACAGTGGGTTAATGAAGACGGTTCATTGATCAATAGCACTCCTGCTACAGTATCTGCCGGCGCAAACAGTACAACCAGCACCTCTACTAAAGCTTTAACTGGTACCGCAACAGCGGCTGGCGGTAAAACCATCATCCAGCAGTACTGGACACAGGTTTCAGGTCCAAATACCGCAACAATGACTGCGCCAACCGCATTATCTAATACTGTAGGTGGCTTGGTAACCGGCGTGTATGTGTTTAAGCTGACTGTTGTTGACAGCGCGGGCGTGGAAACATCTGCTACCACTCAGGTAACTGCAACTGTATCATAATTAAACACAGATTAATAGATATAAAAGGCCTCGCTTGTCATTAGGCGAGGCCTTTTTGATAACCACATATTTCTATGACCGAAATAGAAGAAAATAATATCATTTCCGGCGCTGTCGATACTTTGACAGGCAAGTTGCTCTACAAGTTCACAGTGAAGGTGAGGCATATTGAGGCTATGAAAATCAAGCCCCCAACTTTGTGGGATAGGATTAGAGGTATCAATGGAGAAGTGGAGGCACTCCCCGAATTAGAGCGCTCATTTGAGATATGGCCATGTGTCGCAGTTAACCAATACAGGATCGCTGGTGTGGCAGTTACGCTTCCATCTGAGTTATTTGAAAACTCTACTGATATGCTGGCATTTGTGCCTGAGCACCTCCCTAAAATGATTTACATCATAGCGGCGGCAGTTCAAAACGATTACAGGGAGCCGGATCCTGAGCTGATTCAGTTCTTCGAGCGTAACCTGGATAACATCGATATCGTGCAGATCCTGAGCGCATCATTACAAGCTGCTAACATGCAGTCTTTTTTGACTTCTATTGTCTTAATGAACGGGGTAGCAAAGATCCTAAAACCAAAGACAAGTCCAGCGGACGGGAGCGAGTAGATAGCCTCCCACACAGTACAATAGGGAGTGCTATGAAATATTTCAGATGGCCTCCCGACTTCATCAATACAATGACTTGGGCAAACTTCACCTTATATGTGGCTTCCATACCAAAATTTGATGATGAGGTGAAAGATGAGAAGCCGAAACTGAAGGAAATGAACATAGAACAATGGTGTTAATATGGATAAGTTAGGACAATACATACTTAAAAAAGCCAAAATAGCTGGTATTTGTGATGAGTGGGCAGGTTTAGTTGGCAGCACAGATAGTGTTGATGAACTGCTTCAACTTTATAAGAAAGGGATTGATTTCTGCTTAGAGAAAAATTTCCCATCAAATAAAGATCTGTTGAGGCTTGGCGGCAACCGGCTAACGCTCCACGGAATTTATATAGACAAAGATGTAACCGCATGCAAAGGCGACTTCATCGTACTGCTTGGTGGCAGCTCGGCCAAGGTAGAGATTGACGGATACGAGGCCAGTCAATTATTTGTTAAACATTCCTCAAAAGCTAAAATCAGCGTGTATGATAATGCCTTCGTGGTGATTGATTGCTTTGATAATGCTGTTTTGGATATCACAGCATCAGGAAATAGCAAAGTTATGGTCAACGTGTACCAGTATGCCCAGGTAACCCACAATGCCAAGGACAATTCCATCATCAAGGTCGTTCATAAAAACAAAAAATCTTACTAATGAGCAACACAGGACAGGCTGGGCCATTAAATTTTACTGCTAAGCTCGATATTAATCAGGCAAAGAAAAATGCAGAGGAACTGAAAAAGACTTTGTCGGATCTTGCTGTTACTACTCTTGGCATTACTAAATTATCTGACTCTCAAAAATCAGCAGTTGATGCTCTGACGGATGCTGTAAAGGCTAATACTGATGCGAGGAAAAAACAGGTATCTGTTGACAACAACGCGGGAAAGGCACTAACAGAATATCAAAAAAAACAACTTGAGTTAAGGAAAATCTTAATTGATGCTCAGGCGACATCGGAAGATCTTCGACGCAAAAATTTAGAACTCGATGCCAGTTACAAAGCTGGTAAAATAACAGCTCAGGAGTTGGCTGCAGCGGAAAAGCAAGCCCGTAAAGATAGACTTGCCCTTGCTGAAGCAACAAAGGCAGCGAGGCAGGCTCAAGTAGCCGCTATAGGTAGCTATGATGAGGCAAACGCCAGGCTAAAGGAGTTGGGTAGATCGATCAAATCGGCAGCGGGTGGATTTGATTCAACTAATCCTATCATCAGGGCACAAATAGCTGAATACAACAAGCTTAATCAATCTCTTAAAGACTTTGATGACCTGATGGGAAATCATCAACGCCATGTCGGGGATTATAAACGTGCATTAAGCGGTGTTGGGGATGACCTAAAGGCATTGGCGTTGAATTATTTATCTCTATATGGCGCTTTAGCTGCTGTTACTTATGAGATAAAACTTAACGCGGAGATCTCCGATAGTTTATCTGATGTAAGGAGGACGGCAGGCCTAACAGCTGACGAAGTTAATGATCTTGCGGAAGCTTTAAAGAAGATTGATACCAGAACTTCATTGAAGGGATTACTTGAAATAGCAACCATTGGTGGCCAATTGGGTATTTCGAAAGATCAGTTAGGCGGTTTTACTAAGGCTGTAGATGAACTAGCTGTATCATTGAGTGGGGAGCTTCAGGGCGGCGCAGAGGGCATTGCTAAATCACTTGGAGTATTGGACAATGTTTTTGGTGTAACTAAAAGTAATGCCGGGGACGTTGAAAAATCATACAACCAAATAGGGTCTGCTATTTTGGGATTGGGACAATCGGGTTTAGCCACCGGTGATTTCTTAACTGATTTTGGTGAACGCGTTGGCGGTTTGGCTAAACAGGCTAAATTATCTCTACCTATTATTTTGTCATACGGTGCAGTTTTACAAGAAAATGGTGTTAGCGCTGAGGTGGCCGGATCATCGTTTAAAAGACTCTTATCATCGTTGACCACTAACAGAACAAAATTTTTCGCCATAGCTCAGCTGGCAGATGCTAATCTTACGCTTAATGAATTTACTAGAATCATTAATACCGATACAAAGCGAGCATTGGATTTGTTCTTTGCTGGGCTTGAAAAGGGAGGAACAACAACAACCTCTTTTAATGATATACTTAAATCTTTAAAACTGACCGGGCCTGGTGTTTCTCAAACAATTGCTGCCCTGGCTGGACATCAGCTGGATTTAAATGAGCATATTCAGGAAGCCATAAAATATTACAACGATGGCGCTTTATCGGCTGAGCAATTTGAAATCAAAAACGATAACCTTGCCGGCTCGGTATCGAAATTGAGCAATGAGTTTGATAATGCTTTGCAAGGTGATGGAGTTGGGAAATTCTTTAAAAACATTGTTGATGGCGCGAGGTATGCACTGATAGAAATTGACAAGTTATTTAAAAGCAGATCTCTGGCTGAGCTATCGGCAAGAGTATTCACTTTCGATGCATCTTTCTACGACAAAAAAAATTATATATCTGATAATTTCAATGCGAGTAAAACTGTAGGTGACGATTTCGGCAAAAACAGTAATCCTACTGGCGCAAGCCGGCCTATTGTAGTTTCGGCATTGGCCGACAAGCCTGTAAAAGAATTGAGCGATATGGTATCCCAATATAAAAAAGCTGCTCAACAAGCTGCAACAGCTTTGATATCATATCAAAAAGGGATTGATTCGGGTGATTTGAAAGATGGCGGCGATATCTCTTTGGATGCTGCTAAAAAGAACTACACCAACCTTAAAAATGTATTAGGTATAGTGAGAGATGCCTACGATCAGGCTAAAAGCAAATCTAAAGAAGCTGCTAAGGGACAGATTCAAGATGCAAAAGAGATAGCTGATAGCGAACTCAAAACAGCGGATGCTATCCGGGCAAGGATAAAAGAATTGCAGAATGATGCATTAGCTAATCCAGCGAACAAGGCAGCCGATGTAAAGCGCATTCAGGACTTGAAAGAAACTTTGCGATCTGTTGCCGGTAATCCTGAATCTGAAAGTAAGGTTAAGTCAGAACTAAAGGCGCGGAATGACTTACAGAGCCGTATCGACGAGCTCACTAAAAAAGGCATCGATAAGCAGTTGTCATCAGACGAGCAGGAGGTTGAATCGGTAAAGGATAAGTATAAAAAGATGCTTGACGCAGTTAAGGCTTTCAACAATGATCCCGAAAATAAAAAGAAGGGATTAAAGGTTGATGGTAGTGGCCTTGCGTATGCACAGGATAGGGCTGTTACTGCTGTAGAGGACAAGCAGGCTGCAGATAAATTGAAGGTGACCTTTGACCAGCAGAAAAAGCTTTACGATGACTACGAGGCTTATAAATTGAAGGTTGGCAAAGAGAATGCTGATAAGTATTATGCAGATCAGATCGATACTGACAAGACTTACATTGAATACCTTAAAGCCAAAAGGCAGGAGCTTGCTAATGCTGACTCTAAATCAAAAGGAGGCTCTGATGTTGACAATGCCGCTGTTCAGGAGCAACTTAAAGTTGTAGATAAGGAAATCGCTGAGGAGATCATAGCCAATAAAAAGAAGGATTCTGAAATCTACGCTAATTCTTATCAAGCCGCTTTAACCAATGCTCAGGCTTTGCTTGAGATAGAAACTGATTATCAAATAAAGGTTAAGGCCTTGGGCGAAAATGCTTCTCAGGAGCAGATTGATAACTTAAAAAGGCAACGTGATCAGCGTATCAAAAACGAAAATGAATCCAATGCCGATCAGTTATCTGGTTATGCTGATCTGTTGGAACAGATTGACGGGTTGACGAGGGAGCAAGCGATATCAGAACTTGAGCAGGCTAAAGATAAATATACTAAGCAGTATAAGGATGGCGCCATAAAGGCTAAGTTTTACTTCGACAGAATCAGAGAAATAAATTCAAGGGTAGATCAGTATACTAGAGATGGCATTTTTAGCGGCTTATCAAATGCGATAAAAAATTATAAAGAAGCTAAGAAAGCTTTTGATAATGCATCCGGTGACACAGGCAAGAAGATTGCCGTAGAAGATGCCCGCGCAGATTTATTCAATAAAATAGCAGAAGGCGCTGAAGTTGCTGCACAAGCAGTTCAGGGGGTAGGCGAAGTTTTCGACAGTCTTGGTGTAGGTGGTGATAAACTGCAAACTACACTTAAAAGCGTTTCAGGTATGGTTTCCGGCGCTGGCCAGTTTGCAAAGGGGTATGCAACCGGTAACCCGATAGATATGATATCTGGATCGGTTAAGTTCCTTACCTCTGCAATTAGCCTTTTTAGCCATAAAGATGCCGACCTCCAAAAGAAGATTGACGGATACAAAAAGGAACTTGACCAATTGGGTGCGGCTTATAAGCAATTAGATCAGCAGGTTAAGAACGCCGTAGGGGAAGACATTTATACTGATCAGGCTGCCCAGATAAAAAACCTTCAACAGCAGCAAATCAAGTTGACTCAGATGAGGGATGCTGAAGCTCAAAAGAAAAAGGCGGATCAGGGCAAAATAGATGATTACAACAATCAGATATCGGATATTCCGAACAAGATTGATGATATCAATAAAGCGATTAGTCAGAACCTTATTCAAACCACTTTCAAGGACCTCTCTAAAAGTTTATCAGATGCGTTTTCAGAAGCATTTGCATCGGGAGAAGATTCTGCCGGAAGGTTTGAGGATGTATTCAACCAGGTAATTGCTAACGCGGTTAAAAATAGCTTGCAATTAAAATTGCTTGATCCAATCATCAGCGATTTTACTGATGACCTTACTCAGTATGCAAAAGATCACGATAACAGTGTCATTGGCTTCGACTTCGACACCTGGAAGAAAGCGATTAAAGAAAAAGGCGATCTGTATACCCAAGGGTTAGAAGCAATCAAAGATTATCTTCCGGATCCTAATGATAGTAGCAGTTCATCTGCAAAGGGACAAATAGAAGCATCTATAACAGAAGATACAGCAACCCGGCTATATGGTGTATTTGCCGGAACTCAAACCGGAGTATTACAAGTTAGGGATGAAATGAAGTCCCTTAGTGCAAGTTTGGCGCAATCGTTTCTTTTAGCAAGGGATCACTTGAATGTAACAGTCCAGATTGAAGCTAACACCCGCCGCGGAGCTGACAATACTGATGGCCTGATACCAGCCCTGAAGGAAATTATTAATAACACCAAATCTACCAACTCATTAAGAGGATCTGGACTGCAATAGCACTTACCAACCCGTTGCAGTAAATAACGGGTTGGTATTATACCTAACTCCTCAAAGTAACTTTGAAAAGTAACGCCAAAGCCGGGAATGATTAGCAAAATAAATGGATACGACTTATATCTGGCATTTGGCATAGTGCTCAATAATGACCGGTCTACTGCCAACAGCTTTGAGGTACCTAATGATGTGAATCCTGTCTTTTCGCACGCTTGGGAAGATGGCGTAATTGAGTATGACCTCGACGCAACTCCAACGCTTGCCGCGAGAGTGTTCACCATTAGTGGATATATCGTCGTTGATAATGTGGATGACTACATGGCTACCAGAATGGCTTTGACCACTGTCATTTACCAAAACTATGTCACAGTAGAAGATGATGGTAAGCTGGGAATAAAGGTTAATGCAAGGCTTAAACCAGGCACCATCAAGTGGAACAGGAAATCAACACTTGATGGTATCAGACCTATTGTAGTAGAACTATCATTCCAATTAGATGAGGTACTTCAAAATGTGCCATATAAAGATGATGGACTGCCTGTAATAACTTATATGGTAGATAGTCAAGCCAGGTATTACAACACACAGGATAATAAATTTATGATTTTATAACAAAATGGCCAAAGTAGTTAAGACAAATGAATTACCGGTTATAACCGATCTTACAAATGCTAAAGTTATCGGGCTGTCAGCTACAGGAACTGATGCCCAATTCCCGTTGGCGCAAATAGTTCGTAATAATATAGGCTCTGTTAAAACAACTGATGCTGCACCTGTTGGGCCACTTTTAGGTCAGAGTGTTAAGCTTATTGGGAGTGGGGTACCTGGGTCCAATGCATCTGGCACATACACGAATCTGCTCAAAGCTGCAAGTACACCTATTGTTATACCATCGCCTGCCGCTGGCAACGGCATTTTTGAAGCGTTTGCTAAATGGAATGGGTCGTATTGGATTCCCGAATGGCAAGAATTGCCATTGCCTATTCAGGATATATCAGGACTTACTCCAAAAACTGATTTTAATGCTCTTTCGGCAAAACTACCGTTTGTGCCAAGCAAAAATTTATTTGATCAAACGCAGGTTATTGTAGGCAGCTTCGTGGCCGGGTCCAGTGGTAATATATCTACAGGGCTTGGAACTGGATATGCCATTTTCCCATTGACAGTTGCACCAGGACAAACATACACTATGTCAGGAACAATGGCCGGAACGGTAAACGGTGCCGTAAGGTATGAAGATGTTTCTGGTAATAAGCTAAGTTGGACGCAATACGGCGCTTCTTTACCATTTACATTTACCACTCCTGCAAATTGCGTGAAGGTTTATCTGGATGTTAAAAATAATGCAACTGTTGATTACAATACTATTCAGATTGAGCTTGGATCTTCAGCAACTGCATATGTGCCCTTTGCTCCGGTGCTGCCTAAATCTTCTTTGGATTTGTCTGGTTTGTTATCTCAATCTTCTGGGGATGCCAGGTACGTTGTGCCTGCTCAAACACGCAACCTGTTTTATGCAGCAAATGTTGTTATAGGAAGCTTCGTTTCGGGCGCCAGCGGTAACATTTCAACTGGATTGGGTTCAAACTACGCTTTGTATCCCATGGTAACTACCCCGTCTACTCAATACACATTATCAGGGAATATCACTTCGCCTACTTCAGGAGCAATAAGGTTTGAAGATGCTGCTGGTACTAAATTAAGCTGGGTTGCATGTGGTGCATTGCCTTTCACCTTTACAACACCTGCTAATTGTGTTAAAATTTATGTCGACGTAAAAAACAATGCTGCATCTGATTTTAGCACAATACAAATTGAAACCGGAGCTTCAGCAACAGCTTATACTGCTCCATTACTAATTAACTCGGCACTTTTAGATTTTACAGGACTGCAAGGTGCTAAATACTCAGGTCTTAAAATAGCTTATCTAACCGATAGTTTTGGCGGCTTTAATATTTATCAGGCCGTAGTAAATGGTATTCTAAAAACTTCGCATATTAATTTCTCGGTTGGCGGCTCATGTATAACCCCCGGATTTGAATCGTTGCCTAATGGCAGTTCAGACCAGCGTTTATCAGGGTTTGCCAGAGCAGATCAGTTAACGGCCGCAACTAAAGATGTTATTGTTTTACAAATGACTGTCAATGATGGTTATTATATGAATCAGTCAAACCCAAACAGTAACCCACTTTTGCCATCTCCACTACTGGGAACCATTAATGATACTCCTTTAGCAAGTATCCCGGCAGGTTATACCACTAACGGGGTCGGCGCAACAATAACTTATGCGAGCGCATTGAAAGGGATTTTCGTGAAAATTATGGCCAATAATCCAAACAATCCACTATTTATGGTGGGGCCAACACCACAGTTTATAAACGGGTTTGCAAGGTCTAAAGAATACAGCATGCAAGAGCCGTTCGCTATACTGGCGCAGCAAATATGTGCGTATTACGGCATCCCTTATGCAGACGCCTTCCATACTTTCGGCATCAATTACGAAAATAAAGCTGTAACAACGAGAGACAATATCCACCCGACTGATGCCTATTTTATACAGTATGGTAAAAAGGTAGCCGGATTTCTTAATGCTCAATAGTTATGTATCTCCCAATTTATTTAAATGGAGTAATTATATCACAACTTCCAGTTTATGACGATTTAGCCATAAACAGGGCGCTTATGGGGGTTGATGAGATCCCTGTACAGATAGAACTGCCAGGTACTCTTTACTGTCCCATAGGATCATATATTATATATAACAATTGGAAGTATACCGTTAACACCATTCCAAGCCCTACTGTTACAGGTGATGCTAATGGATTGAAGTATAAATATAGTATCGTATTCGAATCTCCATTTTATAAGCTGTACGATAAAAAATTCAAACATTTAAACAATAAGACTTTTGAGTTTTATGGTGATTTGGAAAGTCTTTGTTACCTTGTTGTAAGCAATATAAACGAGATAGATTCGGGATGGACAGTAGGTATTTGTGATGATCTTGGTAAAAAAACATTAAGTTTTGACAAACATACCTGCAGGACCGCGCTTGATACCATTGCTGAAGCTTTCGGATGTGAGTGGTATCCGAGCGGCATCGGAAAAACGATCAATTTTGTTAAGCAGGCAGGAAACTTAACAACGCTTGTGTTCCAATATGGCCGCGGTAAAGGTTTATATTCATTGGGATATGAATATCAGAATGATGAAAACATTGTCACCCGCGCCTTTGGCTATGGCAGTAGTAAGAACCTGCCTAAAAATTATAGGGATGGTGCCACACAACTCATGTTTGATGGCTATTATCTTGATAAAAACATATTGAAACCAGATGGTGTAACTCCATTATATGGGATCAAAGAGGGGGATTATGAAGATGAGGATATATTCCCATCGGTGGCAGGCGTTGTTTCTGGGCTTAGTGCTTACGATGCGGATAGTGGTGTATTTACAATAACAGATAGTGCACTTTCATTTAACCTCAATACTTATTTTTCACAGGACACTGCTAAAGTAACATTTACATCAGGCCAATTACAGGGGCAGGATTTTGAAATCCAGTCTTATGATAACACGGCAAAGACAATCAAAGTAAAAAAATCTCAGGACGCTGCCGGTAATACATTGCCGAACGAAACTGTAACAGCGGAAATTGGCGACACCTATACGCTTACTGATATGTACATGCCCGATGAGGTTGTAGCTGCAGCAGAAGATTTGCTCAAAACAAAAACACAAGAATGGCTGAATGAAAACTGTGTGCCAAGAGTTCTGTACACGCTTGAATTAGATCCTTTATATGCCAGAGATAACGGAATTATCTTAAAGCCAGGTGATCAGATTAGGGTAGTAGATAATGCTCTGGGCATTGATACTTTAATACGGACTACAAGTACAAGCTATCCCGTTATTTTCCCTGATATCATTACCCCTAATACAAAGATCAGTGCTACGATCGCAAATTTCATTCCTTACACCACTACTGAACGCGTAATATCAGACACCATCGATAATCAACATGATATTAAGATTGTCAATCGTACCAGTGCTGAAAGGGCCCGGGTGAATGCTTTAAATTTAAAAAAGCTACAAAGCAGGATCTTCAACCCAGATGGATCATTATTTACCGGTACTGATAGTTTGGTTGCAGGCATGGCCAGCTTCGGTTATGATTCTCAAAACTTCAATCTTAACAATGTAACTATATCCCCAAACGATGGAGCTGATCCTAATTCACTCAAGATATCTGCCGGAGATATGGTACATAGAATTTACAAAATTGAAGGGCTGGGGTATACCTGGATTATTTCTAACAATGAGTGGACCGGCCTTGATCCTGCTAAGTTTTATTATGTGTATGCCAAGTGTTCAAGGACCGCGCTCACCGGAACTTGGGAGATTTCTGAAACACCTGTTAACGCAGCTGATATACCAGGTTACTATGCTTTTAACGTTGGCATTTTATACGAGGTAAATACTGATGGATACCGAGATTTTGAGTTCACCAAAGGCATGACCTACATTGTGGGTGATCAGATCACCACCGGTAGGATTAAAGATATCACCGGGCAAAACTTTTTCGACCTGAATTCAGCACAGTTTAATCTTGGGGATGAGGATGCCGGGCTGGATTGGAATATTACCACTCCTGCTACCTTAACTATAAGGGGATTTACGGTAGCCAAAGTAGTACAGGTTGGTTCTGATGGTCAGATCAATGCTCGAATATCTGGGGTGACCGATGCAGGAGCCAATTCGATCAGGTTTGCAGCTGGCCCTGCCGATCAGTTTAAGGTTTTAGATAGTGGAAAGATGTTGGCTACCAATGCGGAAATATCAGGCGACATCACAGCCAGCACTGGTAAGATTGGGGAATTTAATATCTTAAATGGCTTCTTATCATTAAATAAAGAGCATCAAACAGGGGTATTCAACCAGGTTCTATTCGGGGATAACGTCCTTCCTGCTACATCTCCAAACCTGAAGGCGAATGGTGTTTTAAGGAATTTGGTTGAAAATAACGAAGCTGGCACAGGCAAGAACTACGCTCTTATCCTAGAAGCCGATAATGCCTATACAAATATTGCTTTAGAGGTGGTGAATGGTGATGTAAACCTTGGATCTGATGCACTTCAAACAAGAGGCCATACTGCAATTCCATTTTTAAATATTGTTTATAAAGGCGCAAGCGGAGACAATAGATATATGAAGTTTTCAAATGGTGTCTTGTACGAGGAGGGAAGCGGTACGGGAGGCCCTGAATAATTTACTAATACTGCGTGGTAAGACAAGTTAGGGCACTTAATGGGTCTTTAGGCCATAATTTTGATTTATAATAACACGCGCAACAATGAAATTACCTGATAAGTACGCTTGGTTAAACGAAGAAGGTGCTCCTGCAATGCTAGCAGAAGCCTTGAAGCACTATGGCACAATGGAGCATCCCGGTAAAGGTAGCAATCCTGACATTACCCAATGGGCTAAAGAAGTTGGCGTGAGTGGATGGTATACTGATGACGATATTCCATGGTGTGGATTATTTGTAGGCATTTGCGCGCTTAGGGCCAAGTATCCGTTCAGCGCCAACAAATTATTAGCTGCCAAAGAATGGGCCAATTATGGCGTTAAAGCTGACACGCCTAAGCTATGGGATATACTGGTGTTCCAGCGGCCAGGTGGCGGCCATGTGGGCTTTTATATTGGTGAGAACACTAATGCTTATTTAGTGTATGGGGGTAACCAATCCAATGCTGTCGGATTTGCTTGGATTGCAAAAGATAGGTGTATAGCCGCCCGCAGGCCTGCTTATAAATATGGGGTGCCTGGCAATGTTAGGAAAATAATTCTTACAGAAACCGGCGAATTGAGCAAAAATGAAGCATAATAATGGCAGAGCCAACAAGAAGGAATTTAGAGAACGCCAAGAAATTTTCATGGCAGTGGGCAGTTTATGTGCTGTTGGGGGTAATAAGCTTCTTGTATGGCCAAGTACTTCTTAAAGAAAAAAACAATGAAGACGTTTGGAAGGAGAGGGTTGCCAATCTAAGAGTGATTAATTCAAAAAAAGACAGCATCATATTAGATTGGCAATCTAAATATATCAATCTGTCAACAGAATTACTATATAAAAACAACATTATTGACCGGCAAAACAGGGTCATACAAAATACTGACAGCCTTGTGAGAAAGAAGTTTGAAAAACCGGCTAAACAAATTGTAAAAGCAAATGAATAGATTAACAAAAATTGTCATTGGCTTGCTCGTTGTGGGCCTGATTGTATCAATCCTCTATGCAAAACACGAACATTGGAGAGCTGAAAAAGCAGAAGTTCAGGCATCTACAAATCAAAATGTAGTTAGCCAGGCAGCTACTATTATCAACCATTACATAGATACCAGCAAACGCAACCATATTGTAATATCTGCCGGTCAAAATGTATTGCCTCAAAATTGGTATAAAAATGGCACTGCCATATCAGGAGGCCTGGTTGATACAGTAAGCGCGGCTCTTAACATTGCAAAAAAACAATTGCAGGAGGTTACTCAGATTGCGAGTGTCACTCAAGCAAAGCAGTTAAAAGCTGAGCGGACCATCGATAGTTTAAAACGACTTACCTACTATTACAAGGATAAATACTTGCAACTTGCATACCGTCCGGCTATTGCTGGCTCCGACACTTCTGACCACGGGCAATTCGACTACAAATACAATGACGAACTAAATGTAGTGCAGTACTGGAAGCGAGGTTGGATTTTAGGCGCTAAAAGAAGTTATATTGACATCTATTCAAGCGATCCGCGCACCACTATCAATGGTGTTAAAAGATTAGTTGTAAAGCAGAATGAGCCTACATTTGGATTAAGAGTGCAAGCAGTGAGTAATTACAGCCTATCCAGAAAAACTCTAAACATAGGTCCTGGTTTGCAATTTGATTTCAAGCGGTTCAGCGTGATAGGCACATATTATTATGATACTGATGCCAATTCATGGAGGCCGTCAATCGGCGCCAGGTACGATCTTGTCAGGTTTTGAACTGATTCCAAAGATGTCATCAGCAGCTTGATCGAGAGCATCTTCTTTCCGAATATCGTTTAAGTATTGCTGATGAATTGCGAGCGATGAATGACCCAAAAGCTCCATTGTCACCATGGGGTTATTAATTTTCTCAATGGCCATTTTTGCAAAAGTATGCCGGGCAATGTGTGACGAAAGCGGTTTTTTTATGCCGGCCATTTTAGCCAAAACTTTAAG
Organism: Mucilaginibacter endophyticus; assembly: GCF_003351025.1. Lineage (GTDB taxonomy): Bacteria > Bacteroidota > Bacteroidia > Sphingobacteriales > Sphingobacteriaceae > Mucilaginibacter > Mucilaginibacter endophyticus. The sequence continues at coordinate 77,972 of NZ_QPCG01000002.1, forward strand.
ATACCGATTAATAACAGAAGTGCAAACTTCTTTATGTTTTAATCGGGCGCGTTCGTTCTCAAATTTGCCGAACTTCCTGTCATACTCCCAGGTAAAGAAGGGGAACAGCCTCGAATGTCTGCCACGATACTTATCAATAATTTCAATAGCTGGCTGAATCAATTTAATAGACTGTGGCTTATCTGTTTTATCTGATCGGTATGAAAACTTACCATTGTCAAAATCCTTAGCGTAAGCCTGTAATAAATCTCCAACCCTGATGCCCCTTAAGTATACCTGCATCAAAAACAGATCTCTTGTTGCCGTTAACAAGTCGTCGTCGGGTAGTTGTAATCCCGCCAAAGCGCGAAACTCCTCAGTAGATAGTTTTTGCTTTAATGGCTTTTGTGTTGGAACTGTTACAGACTTAATTTCTTTACTTACACCTTTGTCAGAGTATCTCAATAGGATCCCTCGCATAAGCTTGATCTTTTTCTTAACAGTATTTCCATTGTTACCAAGCGCTGATAAGTTGTTGATCATCTTTTCAAACCACCGTTCATCTATATCTGACACTAATATTGACGTATCCGGAATTTGTTTTTGGATGGCCAGCATCTTGTCATAGTATCCAGATTTAAATTCCTTTTCCAGCCTGATTAATTCTGCATTAAAAGCATCTTGAAGCGTTACTGTTGATGTTTCTTTAAAAATCGATGACGCAACCTTATCACCGCTTTTAATATCATATAAATCATGTTCAGCCTTGACGTATTCCTCATTCAAGTAATGATTTATTCTGGCTGCATTCGATACTTTTGATTTAACCCTGTTTTTAATCGGGTCCCAATCTTCAGGTTTACACCGGGCCAGCACCTTACGCTTAACTTTTCTGTTGGTAATGTACTGCAGCATGATGGGGTGGGTACCATCTGAATAAGTCTTTTGTTTATAGAGCAATATTTTTAAACTAATCTGCATGGTGTAAACATTTATTTTATGCCTATTAAATCCAGTGTAAACAAATATACCATAACCAACCTATTCAAGCCTTAAGTAACTGTTTAAAAATTGCGTTTAAATAAAAAACGGAAGGCTTTTTTAGTCTGCCTTCCGTTGGTTGATGGTAATAAGTGGAGCCGGAGGGATTCGAACCCTCGTCCAAACATGGTATAAGGTAAGCTTTCTACATGCTTAGCTTCTGTTTAATTGTAGGGAAGGGGAAGGTCAGTCGCTTACCTATACCGTCTTCCTTAGGTGCTTTATCTCGTTCGCTATGCACACCTTAAGCAAACCAGTTTCATCTTTCGATGCCCCGATTGCCGATCCGATGAAACGGAAAACCGACGGGACAAAAGCTATGCTAATTCTAAATTAGGCAGCTAAGGCGTAGTTATTTTCGCCATTTGTAAGTTTGAGCGTTCAGATTAAAGCGCTAATTCACCCAACGCGCTGCATGCTTACCTACTTATCTCCATCCTGTCAATTCCGGTCGACCCCATTTTTGAGTTTGCTGTTGCCGGTGAGCAGTTTGCAGTAAAGCGATTACAAATATACGGATTTACTTTGCAGTTGCGGAGAATAGTTCATGGATTTTAATCATCATTACACTAAAATTTATCCGGCAACATGTTTTAACAGCGGTAGCTTGCTCATCACATAGATCAGGAGGCTGGACAGTAAAAAGGTTAATAATGCCACTAATGGAATACTGAAAATCGGGTTAAAAATGTTGTATGTGATATCATTAAGCTCAAGCACATTTAAAATGAAAGCATGGCTAAGGTATAAGCCCAGGGTATATTTACCTAAATTGTTTATGAGTTTATTTACAACCGGGTTTAAATTGACTTTGGTAAATCTTGCCATTAAAAATGCGCTCGACGACAGTATAACTATAAAAGGACTAATCGGCTCGTAAAAGAAAGTATTTAAGCTTTTGGTTTTCAATAGTATAAAATACGTGCCTAAAGCTATTAATAGAGCACATAATACAAATACCAGGGCCGCAATTGGAGCTATGTTTTTAAATTTAATTGGCTTATAGGCAAGGTAATAGCCAAGTACAAGATACCCAATATATCCGGTAAAGTTATGCAGGTCGATGCCGGGATCTAATATTGTTAAATAAGGGCGGCTTAACATTACTGTTAAAAACCAGATACCTAAAAAGTATAACAACTCTTTTTCTGTTGCGTTACGTACAAACTTGCTTATTACGGGTATAAACAGGTAAAGGCCCATTAAAAGATAAACGTACCATAAATGATAATAACTACCAGTTTGCAGTTGCTGTATTACAAGTTTTATATTGGGCCATATATTGTCTGATAGTTCTATTTCTTCGTTGTAGAGTCTATAACCAATATAAACCAAACTCCAAAAAATAAATGGAGGTATTAGCCTGCCAAATCGCCGTTTTAAGAAGTCTTTAAGTTCATACTCGCGCTGTAATAATAAAGCTCCTGTTATCATTACAAAAACTGGTACACAAAAACGTACCAGGGCATTGTAAGCATCAGCGGCAAGCCAATCGTTAATGGATGCATCTTTAACACGGAATAACAAGGGAGATGCTGTATGTAGAACAACAACGGCAAACATAGCTATCAACCTTAAAATATTTATCCAGTTGATATTATGGTGTTTATCTGTGCTAATTGTTTGGCTAAATTTCATTGAATAGGCCTGTGGTATATTATATACGATTGATTAGGGTAAAAAACAACAAAACCCGTTTTTGAACCGGGCTTTGTGTTTGTTAAATATGTAAAATGAATTAATTGCCAAGTGCCAATTCCGAATTAGCAACTGTTCTACCCGGATAAACTTTTAAGGCTTCATCCAAACAAATCATAGCTTTTTTAAGATCATCATTGTTCAACACGTAAGCCATACGTACTTCGTTTGATCCGGCGTCTGGTGTACTGTAAAAACCTGTAGCCGGAGCCATCATAACGGTTTCATTATTAAGGCTGAAGGCTTCCAGCATCCACTGGCAAAACTTATCGGCATTGTCTATAGGTAGTTTAGCCACTACATAAAACGCACCACCTGGGTTAGGGCAATAAACCCCATCCATTTTGTTCAATGCGTTTACAAGCGTGTCACGCCTGCTGGTATATTCTTTATTTACTGCTTCAAAATAGCTGTCTGGCGTATCAACAGCAGCCTCTCCGGCAATTTGTTCAACCATGCCAGCGCTTAAACGGGCCTGGGCAAATTTCAATGCTGTTGTACGTAGTTCCTTGTTTTTGGTGATCATACAACCTAAACGAGCTCCACAGGCACTGTAACGTTTACTCACCGTGTCCATCACCACCACGTTTTCTTCCAGGCCATCCAAATGCATTGGTGAGATAAAAGTACGGCCGTCATAGCAAAACTCACGGTATGCCTCGTCCGAAAACAGGTAAAGATCATACTTTAAAACCAGCTGTTTCAAAGCTTCCATCTCTTCTTTTGAATACAAGTAACCGGTAGGGTTATTAGGATTGCAAATGATGATAGCCTTGGTTTTATCTGTGATCAGTTTTTCAAACTCACTGATAGGAGGCAGGGCGAAACCATTGTCTATAAACGATAAGATAGGCTTAACCACAATATCGCTTTGGCTGGTAAAACCATTATAGTTGGCGTAAAATGGCTCGGGGATAATCACTTCATCTCCCGGATCAAGGCAGGCCATTAATGCAATACTGATGGCTTCCGAGCCGCCGGTAGTAACAATGATATCTTCAGGCGTGATATTGTAGTTTAGTTTATTATAGTACTCCGTAAGCTTTTTGCGATAGCTTAAAGTACCTTCGCTCGGGGTATAGGCCCAAACTTTAAAGTCGATGTTTTTAATGGCATTAAGCATGCCATCTGGTGTAGCAATATCGGGTTGGCCGATGTTCAGATGATACACCTTTTTCCCATCCTGCTTAGCTTTATCAGCATAAGGTGTTAATTTACGAATCGGTGATGCGGGCATTCGCTGCCCTTTTTCAGATATTTTTGGCATCCTGCAAATTTACTAAATTGAAAATATACTTTGTAAAACCTTTGTAAACGAAAAAAGACCCGGTTTCGGGCCTTTTAAATATTATTTTAAATATCCCGGTTGATATACGGGATATATCAAGCTCATAATAAATTACTTGCTTGCCGCGGGTTTAGCTACAACTTCACCAACAATGTTCAGATATTTTTCCGGTGTTACAGCGTTTGATTTAACAACAATGGTTTTGTTGAACGGTGCAGCAGCAGCAGCATTGTAAGTGATTTTGATTGTACCCTTGTCGCCACTTTTTACTGGAGTTTTAGTGTAATCGGCAATAGTACAGCCGCAGGTTGGCCTTACTTCTGTTAAAATAAGTGGTTCTTTACCAACGTTGGTAAATTCAAACACAGTAGTAACCGGAGTGCCTTGTGGTATTTTACCGAAGTCATGTTTTTCTTCGTTAAATTTAAACTCAGCTTTTCCACTATCTTGTGCTGATGCGGTGAAGGCAAAGCCCAATATTACCGCGCAAATCATTAATATCTTTTTCATACGTTATATTTGATTATTACAAATATAAAAGGTTTAACGTAATTACAAAACTATTACTAAAACTCCGGGTTTTATCTGTTAGTTTGCCTAATACAGAATAGAATTTTATACTTTTACCGTCTAAACAAAATTTTATATGCCTGAAACTACAACACGCGCTACCAGTAAATTTAATACTGCCGAGCTAAGTTTTGATGATTTCAAGAAGATTGTTATTGATGATTATCGTATTGGTTATGAGAGTCGTCAGGCCAGTTTGATAGGCCGCAGGGAAGTACTTACGGGCAAGGCAAAGTTCGGTATTTTTGGCGACGGCAAAGAGGTTGCACAGCTGGCTATGGCCAAAGCTTTCCGCGCCGGCGACTGGCGCGCGGGCTACTATCGCGACCAAACTTTTATGTTTGCTACAGGCATGAGCAATATGAAAGAGTTTTTTGCTCAGTTATATGCTAATCCTGATATTGAAAAAGATCCTGCATCTGGCGGCAGACAAATGAATTGTCATTATGCTACCCGTTTTGTAAATACCGATGGCAGTTGGGTTAACCAGGTTGAAACGATGAACAGCTCGTCGGATATCTCAACAACTGCCGGTCAGATTCCCCGTTTGTTGGGTTTAGCCTACGCGTCAAAATTATATCGCCAAAATAAAGAACTGGATTACCTGAAACAATTTTCGATTAATGGTAACGAAGTAGCTTTTGGTAGTGTTGGTAACGGTGCAACATCAGAGGGCTCATTTTTTGAGACTTTTAATGCTGCTGGAGTACTACAAGTACCAATGGCTATTTCAATTTGGGACGATGCTTATGCTATTTCGGTTCCAGCCAGCCTGCAAACAACTAAAGAAGATATTTCTGAAGTATTAAAAGGTTTTCAGCGCGAAAACGGAAGTAACGGTTACGAAATATTTAAGGTTCGCGGCTGGGATTATATTGCACTATGCGAAACTTATGAGCGCGCCATCGGCATTTGCCGTGAAGAGCATGTGCCTGTGCTGATTCACGTAACTGAAATGACTCAGCCGCAAGGACATTCAACTTCAGGCTCGCACGAGCGTTACAAAAGTAAAGAGCGTTTGGCCTGGGAGGATGAACACGATTGCCTGCTTAAGATGCGTGAATGGATGATTGCATCTGCTATCACTACTGAGATAGAGCTGGAAGAGCTTGAAGCCGAAGCAAAAAGATATGTGCGTGAATGTCAGCGTGAGGCTGCTAATGAACTGGCTGTTGTAATAAAAGCTGAAATAGAAGAAGCTATAGATTTAATAGATGCTTTCGCAGAATCATTACCGAGGCAAAAAGAAACTATATCGGCATTGTCAGTAGGTTTACGTTCCAGCATTGATGCCGGACGACGTGAGATATTTACGGCCATCCGTAAAGCATTGAGATTAACCGTTCATGACGATAACGCCGAACGCAAAGCACTGTCGGATTGGCTAAAGGCAGAGGGTGTTAAAAATGCCGAACGCTATAATTCAAAACTATTTACCGGAACCCCAGAATCACCTCTTTATGTGCCTGTTGTGCCAGCTATCTACAACGATGATGCAAAGGTTATGGATGGCAGGGAAGTATTAAATGCAGCTTTTGACGCTAACTTTGCCCGTGATAAAAGTATAGTTGCTTTTGGTGAAGATCTTGGCGCCATAGGCGATGTAAACCAGGGTTTTGCCGGTTTGCAGGCCAAATATGGCGAGATTCGGATCAGTGACACCGGAATCCGGGAAACGAGTATTATAGGGCAGGGTATGGGCCTTGCCATGCGTGGTTTAAGGCCAATTGCGGAGATTCAATATCTTGACTATCTGATATATGCGATAACCATCATCAGTGATGATATTGCTAGTTTAAGCTACCGTACTATGGGTGGGCAAAAAGCGCCGTTGATTATCCGTACCAGGGGCCATAGGTTAGAGGGAATCTGGCACTCCGGTTCTCCAATGAGTGTTATTTTAGGGTCGATGCGTGGTTTTCATATTTGTGTACCCCGTAATATGACCCAAGCCGCTGGCATGTACAATACGCTACTGAGAGGGGATGAGCCTGCATTGGTAATTGAATGCCTGAATGGCTATCGCCTAAAAGAAAAATTGCCTGCAAACGTTGGTGAATTTACTGTTCCGCTTGGCAAGGCCGAGGTTTTACAGGAGGGCAATGATATTACGGTAGTATCTTATGGTTCAACTCTGCGCATTGTCCAGGAAGCATCTGAAGAACTTGCCGCTATGGGAATTAATATTGAAGTGATAGATCCTCAAACTTTATATCCGTTTGATACAGAGAATGTTTGTGGTACTTCCTTAAAGAAAACCAGCAAGCTGTTAGTTGTTGACGAAGACCTGCCCGGAGCCGGCTCAGCCTACATTTTGCAGAAGATACTGGAGAACCAAAGCGGCTATTATTCGTTGGATGCCCAGCCTAAAACGCTGACTGCTAAAGAACACAGACCTCCGTATGGCTCAGATGGCGATTATTTCAGCAAACCATCTGTTGATGACGTAATTGAAATCGTTTACGCCATGATGAATGAGGCTAATCCTTCAAAATACCCAGCTATTTATTAATAAATTATAATTACAGGTTGGTGAGATTGGTGATTTATAAATCATTAATTTCACCAACGGTTTTTTATCTAACTATGGACAACACTTTTTTAACCGTCGCCGAAAATATTAAAACCCGCCGTACTGTAAAACCGGCCATGATGAATGGTCATAAAGCACCAAACGGACATATAGCGGCATTACTTGAACTTGCTGATTGGGCACCAACACATGGCTTTACCGAACCATGGCGTTTTATCGTTTACGAAAATCCCGAGCAATTTTGTGGCGAACATGCTGAAGTTTACAAAAAAAGCGTATCTGCCGAAGATTTTAACGAAGCCACTTATAACAACCTGAAAACGCTTGGTAATAAGGTCTCTCATGTTATCATTTCTGTAATGCAACGTGGTGATCTGCCGAAAATTCCACCGTTTGAAGAAGTTGCAGCAGTATCAAGCGCTATTCAAAATATCCTGTTAGGTGCTACTGCTTTAAACATGGCTTCATTCTGGAGTACAGGTGGGGCTATCCTGAAACCGGCGTTTAAAGAGTTTCTGAATTTAAGAGAAGAGGATAATGTAATGGGCGTATTGTACCTCGGCTATGCCGATCAATATCCTGAAGGAAAACGTACCGTTCCGCTTGAAGATAAAGTTAAATGGGTTAAGTAAAATTAACCCATAACCTTTCCCGTTTCTGCTCCGTATAACTGCCCAAAATATTGCTTAGTTTTAAACTTATTTTCATTTAAGTAAAAAATTATTGTTTGCTGATTTGGATTTTAGGTTTTAAAGTATATTTTTGTGTTGGCCTGTTAATAAAAGGTTAACACACCGTCCAGAACCTGTTACTATACCCTAATTATTTAGAATTAAATTAAACTCAGGCAAGCGTATGAGGAAACATTTTTTGTGGGTCACTATGGCGATTTTTTTTCTGTCAGCAACAATCTTAAGCTGGAAATCGGATGGTGCAAACAGATCAGTGAGTGTTGGGAAAAAAAGTGCAGCATTTACAACAAAAGAACTATTTGAGCAATACGTCAACAATTTATATGAATCGGCCCATCTTGGGGAAACCGGTTTAGCTTTTAACGTATTTGAAAAAGCGGTTACGGGTTACACTAATTTAAAGCTTTCGCACATGGTGCCTCAAAGCAGCGATGTGCTTACGGTAGTTGATTTTTCCAAATCGAGCCGGGAAAAGCGTATGTGGATCGTTAATTTGTTAAGCAAACAATTGATACTTAATACCTGGGTTGCTCATGGATCGGGTAGTGGCGAAGAAATGGCCAGTCATTTTTCAGATGCTAACGACTCGCATGAAAGCAGCCTTGGATTTTATGTAACCGATAAGGTTTACAACGGTAAACACGGTCGCTCGCTATATCTTGATGGTATGGATGAGGGCTTTAATAGTAATGCTCGTATGCGCAGTATTGTTGTACATGGTGCCAATTATGTTGGCCCGGCAGCTATTAATAAGCAGGGATATTTGGGCCGGAGCTTTGGTTGCCCCGCGGTATCTCCGAAAGTAATTAATAAAGTAATTAATACAATTGCCGGAAAAACTGTTATATTTATTAACGGAAACGACGAATCGTATTATTCGAAATATTTGGATGAGGCTGGCCCGCTTAATTTGATGGCGAGCGCTGATACTTCATTCAATTTTGCTAAGTTTTAAATCCAACCCCAACTATAAACCAAATCATGAGGCCCGGCTAACCGAAAGTTAGCCGGGCTCTTTTTTATTACTTAGCCAAAAAGTTTTGCAGGTGTGCGTACAGCACAATATCTAAGCCGTAAACGTCTGGCCTGTATTGTATGGCGCCATTTTCATCAGCCCAGCAGGTTACGTAGGTGATATAGATAGGCATTTTTTTCGGCAAACCAATATTGGTTGGCTCCGGTTTATCCTCAATCATATCTTTCGAAATGGTATCAAGGTCGGCCCCTTCACCAAACAGATTTGTTGCAAGGCCAAGCGGATCGCCCAGACGCACACAACCATGACTTACAGCCCGCATGGTGTGCCTGAATGCTTCTTTATTAGGCGTATCATGCAGATAAACGCTGCTGCGGTTTTTAAACAGAAATTTTATTTTCCCCAGCGAATTATCTTCGCCCGGGCGTTGTTTAAACTCATACTCAAGGTTATCCGGCGTAACTTGTGTCCAGTCAATGGTTTCCGGATCTGCAATCTTCCGGCCATCTTTAAATACGTCAATGTTTTTGTTGGAAAGATAGAAGCGGTCTTCGGCTGCCTCAACAATGATTTCTTTTGTGGCAATGCTGCGCGGAATGTTCCAAACCGGGTTTACCTCAACACTATGGATCACACTGTTTAGGATAGGCGTTTCGCGGGGAAATGGTTTATCTGCCCTTGCGGTATCGTCAAAATGTTCAAGGGTATTTTGGTTTTTCATATTGCGTCCCTGTCCAACGCAAACCTTCATATTTAATACCGATTTGCCATCTTCCATCACGTCAAGCCTGAAATCGGGAATGTTGACGATGACGTATTTGGGCTCATAAGGCTTGTTCCGCCATCTTAAACGCTCAAGGCTAACCAACAAATAACGTTTGCTTTCCTCTTTTGAAAGGCCATCAATAGTAGCACTATCCCTGTACGCTTTTTGTAAAGCTAAATATTGCGGGTTTTTAGGCTGAATACTATCCAGAAATGTTTTATAATCCGCTCTTTCTAAAGTAGCAAGCATGGTTGTACTATCAGGCCGGCGGGTAGCCATAAAATACCTCGAATAGATCTTTTTAGGGTTAATCACCCCATATTGCAGCGCGTTGGAGTACTTTACAAGTGCGCCGGCTGTTAAAATTTCGAGCTTAGCAACCGTTTCATATGCTTCATCTATTGTTGTGATCGCTGTTTTGTTTTTGAGTTTGGCAACAAGCGTTTTAATCTCTCCTGAAGGATATACCGTCGGGTCAAGGCCGTGCTCATTAATCTTTTCCAGGTATTCAGGCAGAGCTTCAAGATCGCCGTTATTTAAGTGATTGATAACTAAAATGGGCTGGTACTCGTTTTTTTTAAAAAAAGATTCGATAACCAATGGGTTGGCCGTTTTTGACCGGTATTTGGCAAATACCCTTTTAAAAACAGGAATGTATTCTTCAGTATCTGCCTTTTTGAAAATTTCATTTTGAGTAATCCTGAACATATCTTCAGCAATCATCTCGTGCTTTTTTTTACAGCTTTGTAGTACAGCGGGCAAAACCAAACACGTGGAAAGTATAATCGGGATAAAGTGTTTCCTAAATGGAATAGGTATCATATAAACGAAAGATAGTTAAATATTGCATATGAATAGCAATAGCCATACCATAAACGGCTATGCTTTTTATTTATTTTTGAACAAAGCCCCTTACAACCACTAACACCTATAAACTGTTTAATTAAAATGAAAAAACTCTTTTCGCTTGCTTTAATCATATCGTTGCCTTTCATGGCTTTAGCACAAAGTTTTAAACCAGTAAATAAAGAAGCATCATCTGAAGTAAAAAAATTACTAAGCTTCCTTTATAGTATAAAAGGCAAACATATTTTGTCGGGACAGCAGAATTACAACAGTGACCGTGACGTTTTTTCAGACAGTGCCAAAGCAATTACCGGACAGTATCCCGCAGTGTGGGGTTCAGATTTCATGCTTTGGGGAGATAAAGACCTGGGAGCCGACCTGGTTAACGAAGCGAAACAAAAATGGGAGGATGGTTACCTGGTAACACTCATGTGGCACCAGGGCCGGCCGTTGGATAATCCGCCATATGATTGGAAGCAAAGCATCCAGGGGAAAATGACCGATGCGCAATGGAAGGAATTAATTACTCCCAATACCGAACTGAATAAAAAATGGCTTGCCCAGATTGATGTGGTAGCCGGATATTTAAAACAACTCAGAGACGCCCATGTACCGGTTTTGTGGCGCCCGTACCATGAAATGAATGGCGTGTGGTTTTGGTGGGGGAATAAAAAAGGGAATGATGGTATTATCAAACTTTGGGAAATGATGTACGACCGTTATACTAACTACCATCATTTAAACAACCTGATTTGGGTATGGGGGCCTAATGGTTTGCGTGATCTGCCATTAGATGAAGCGTATGACTATAAAGACTTTTACCCGGGTGCCGATTATGTAGATATTTTAGGTGCCGATATTTACCATTTTGACTACGAGCAGCGGGATTATAACGATTTGCTAAAGGTTGCCAATGGCAAGATCATAGCGCTGACGGAAACCGGCGAACTGCCAAAACCCGAAATTCTGGCAGCACAACCTGAATGGGCCTGGTTTATGGTGTGGACAAGCTGGCTTTGGACCGATAATACACATGAGCGGGTAAAAACCATATATGGCCTGCCGCAAACCTTAAATCATGAACAAGTAAAATCAATGCTAAATAAAAACTGATGTCAGCAACAAAATTACCAGAGGTTTGGCTCCGTGGGCCATTAGTTGATGTACAGGCCTTGCTTCAACCTGTAGCACATGCCCTTTTACAGGCCAGGGAAGAATTGAATGAATTGATGGAAGGGTTTCCTGAAGCGCTGCTATGGGAAAAGCTTGTCGGGATGGCATCGCCCGGCTTCCACTTGCAACACCTTACCGGGGTGCTTGACAGGCTTTTTACCTATGCAAAAGGCGAGGTGCTAAGCGAAAGTCAATTGGACTACCTGGCAGCTGAAGGAAAACCGGGCGAGAATATAACCGGTGTAGCGGATTTAGTAAACGCCTTTAATAATCGGGTAGATAATGCTATTGTTCAGCTTAAAGCGACCGATGCCAATACCTTAACCGATTGGAGAGGGGTAGGCCGGGCACAGTTGCCATCAACGGTTATCGGTTTGTATACGCATTCTGCCGAACACACCATGCGTCATCTTGGGCAGCTTTTGGTTACGGTAAAAGTGCTTAAGCAATAATAGCAGTTGCGTCTTTCAGATTTTGTGAACGATAGGTTACCCGGGCGTTTGGATGTTTATTTTCAGGATCGTATAAGAAAGTATCGATACCCAATTCGCTTGCCGCTTTTATTTCAGATTCGGGATCGTCGCCAATAATGAGCACATCTTCGGCTTTGTAATTGTATTTCTCCAATATCGACGCGAAGATATCTTTCTTGGTTAAGGACGAAAGTTCGGGATCAACAATGTGGATGGCTTCAAAATCGGCTTCGATATTCAGCATTTTTACCTTGCTCCGTTGTAGCTTGGTAAAGCCGGTAGTAACCAAAAACCTGGTGATCTTAGCTTCGCGGATATGTTTATAATCATCGAAAGGCTGCATTGGCCGGTTATACTCAATGTTACTTAGTAGTTCGAGGCCTTTGCTTTTAACGAGATCGCTAAACTGGTATTTGTCGGCAACTTTTTGATATGGGATCCTTTTTAAATCCTCTTTGGCATTATTGATATGCTCAACACCCTCGCCTGCGATATGCAGATCAAGGAAACTGAACAGTTCATTAAATAGATAATCGGCTATGGAATTAACCGGATATATGGTATTATCAAGATCTAATATGATAGCTTTTTTCATCGCGGTAATTTAAGGTAAAACGGGAACTTCTCTGTTGAACTGTATTGAGCGTTTCATGAGCAGGTATCCGCAGGCAACAAGCAGGCAAACACCGCCCAGTAACCACCAAAGCATTTCAAAGCCACCGTACGCAATAACCTGGCTGCCTAAAAATGGCGCTATGATTTGCGCGCCTGCCCATGACATACTGTACAACGCAGCGTATTCGCCGCGGTTGCGTACATTGGAACGAGCTATCCAAAAGGTATTCATAAAAGGCATGGAAAGCATTTCCCCCAACGTCACCATACTCACAATTAGTATTGCTACCAATGGTACATGCGGCATCAAATTAAGCAGCACGAAACTACTACCGGTAACTAAAATACCAGAGATGATATAACTTAGCGGATGGCGCTTGCCTTCGAGCCAATTAATCAATATCATCTCAACAAGTACAATGAGTATCCCGTTCAGCGCCAGCAGAAAACCTATAAATCGTTCATTAAAATGCCATTGTATTTTATAAAACACAGGTTGCATAATAAAGAACTGGAAAAAGCAGGTTGCAAATAGTGTGGCAAGCAGGATGAACAACAAGTAAACGCCGTCTTTATAAGCCGATGAAACGATTTCGTCAAAACCGGCAACGGCTTCTTTAATGGTTTTTGCCACTTTGGAGGGTGGCATCAATGTAAGTAATAGTATGCCCGCGGCGATATTGGTACAGCCATCTACCCAGAAAAGTAAGTGATAATTTATTGAGGCTAATAATCCGCCTAAACCACCACCAAAAGCCCAGCCCAGGTTTGTGGCCAACCGGTTGAGTGAGTAGGAGCGTGTTTTATTTTCCTCGGTACTGTAATGAGCTATGGCCGTTGAGTTTGCCGGTCTGAATGATTCATTACAGATGCTTAACACCAGCGTAAAGATAGCCATGCTGATGAAATTGGTTTGATAGCCTAATATAAGAAACAGTAATCCGCCGGTAAGCAAGGCACCCACCTGTAAATCATAAAATCCTATTCTATTGATCAGCTTACCACCTATAAAGCCACCTGATACCGCGCCTACACCAAAAATGGCCATGATATAGCCAGACTGCTCGATGGTGAAATGCAGTTGCCTGATGGTGTAAATTGTCATGAAGGGCACAACCATGGTACCACTACGGTTAATAAGCATTACGATGCTCAGGTACCAGCTGTTTTTTGAAAGTCCGCTATAGGCTTGTTTGTATAATTGGATAATTGAGGTTAGCATGTGGATGATGTGCAAATGTGCGGATATGCAAATGTGCAAATTATGAAATGAATACAGATGTGCGAATTAATACTTAATCTGCACATCTGCATATTTGCACATCATTAAATCAAGCGAGCGTTTCTATTCCTAAGCCAATGATCGGCCAGTACAAGGGCTGCCATGGCTTCTACAATAGGCACAGCGCGTGGTACCACGCAAGGATCATGACGGCCTTTGCCTGATATTTCTGCAGCGTTGCCCTCGCTATCAATTGTAGCCTGATTTTTCATGATAGTAGCTACCGGTTTAAAGGCAACCCTAAATTCAATAGGCATGCCATTGCTGATACCGCCCTGGATACCTCCCGAAAAATTGGTGATAGTTTGAATATCACCTAAATGCGATTTTACAAAAATGTCGTTATGTTCAGACCCACGCATTTCGCTGCCTTCAAAGCCTGAACCAAATTCAAAGCCATGAACAGCATTGATACTTAACATTGCCTTTCCTAATTCGGCATGTAGCTTGTCAAATACCGGTTCTCCAAGGCCAACAGGACAGTTCTTTACATAACAGCTGATCTTACCGCCAACGGTATCGCCGTCTTTACGTACGCTATCAATGAATTCGATCATTTCTTCGGCTGTTGCCGGATCCGCACAACGTACAATATTTTTCTCACGTTCCTCAATAAATTCAAGCGGATCGCTGATAGATACGTTAGGAGCGTTGATCTTTCCTACGCTGCTTACGTGAGCAACAATTTCGATACCTTGGGTTTTAAGCAACAGTTTTGCCAATGCACCAGCGGCAACACGTGCAGCAGTTTCACGAGCCGAAGAACGACCGCCACCACGGTGATCACGGATGCCGTATTTGGTTTGATAAGTATAGTCGGCGTGTGACGGGCGAAAAACATCCACGTTATGGCTGTAATCTTTTGAGCGCTGATCTTCATTGGGGATCAGCATAGCAATAGGGGTGCCGGTAGTTTTACCTTCAAATGTGCCTGAAAGGATTTTTACCGTGTCGCTCTCCTTGCGTTGGGTAGTGATCTTTGACTGACCAGGCTTGCGTTTATCCAACTCGCCTTGAATATAATCAAGATCAACTTCCAGACCGGCCGGGCATCCGTCAATAATTACGCCGATGGCTTCGCCATGTGATTCGCCAAAAGTGGTTATCCTGAATAATTGCCCAAATGAATTGCCTGCCATAGTTTTAGATATGAGATGTTAGTGTTTATAATCGTCACTGCGAGGTACGAAGCATTCGCGGACTATACAGGGCGTACCTGCCAATAGGGATTGCTTCGTACCTCGCAAGACGTGGTTTGGTGTTGTTTGTGTTATCTTTCAGCTTTCGCCTTTATCCTTTCGCCACAACTTCTTCCACTTCAAATCCTTGCTTTTCCAGATCGTTCCAGAAAGCCGGATATGATTTGTCAACAACCGGTCCGTTCTCAAACTCCATTTGCGGGAGGACAAGGGCGAGCGGCGCAAAGGCCATAGCCATGCGGTGGTCGTGATATGTGTTAATAAAGATATTCTCCGGAATAAACTTTCCGCTGCAATCAAGTGTATAAACCTCGTCTTTTTCAATCAGTTTAACACCCATTTTAGCCAGCTCTGTTTGCAGGGCCAGGATGCGGTCGGTTTCCTTGATCTTTAAAGTTTCAAGACCGGTGAAAGAAGCTTCGTGATTTAATGCAGCGCAAACAACAATTACAGTTTGTGCCAAATCCGGGCACTCTTTCAGATCAAATTGGTGGCGGGAAATTGGTTTGTTCTCTTTTTTCAAGTGAACACCGCCATCTTTAAATTGCGAAGTGATACCAAAATTGGCCATGATCTCGGTGATCACGCTATCGCCCTGTAAGCTGTAAGGTGTAAGACCTGTTAAAAACAGTTCAGCTTCATCGGCAAGTGCTGCAATGGCATACCAGTATGAAGCGGCGCTCCAATCCGGTTCAACATGTAATGATGTTGTTGTGAACTCTTGGTTTGCAATAGCAATGACATTGCCCTGCCAGGTATGTTTTATGCCAGCTGTTTCAAGCATTGCCAGGGTCATTTCCACATACGGACGTGAAGTTAATTCACCTTCAATATGTACCTCTAAACCTAACGGTAAGCGTGCAGCAATAAGTAATAAAGCAGTAATATATTGGCTGCTGATATTGCCTTTAATATTGATTTTCCCGGTTTGCTGTTTAAAGCCACCTTTTAGTTTGATGGGAGGATAACCATCGTTTTCTTCGTAATCAATATTGGCGCCCAGCACTCTTAAAGCATCAACCAATATACCTATTGGGCGTTCCTTCATGCGTTTGCTACCGGTTAAGATCACCTCGTCTTCCTGAATAGCATAGTAAGCTGTCAGGAAACGCATCGCAGTACCGGCAGGACCGATATCTACGATTGCGGATTTGCAATTCTCGATTTCGGAATTATTTGCTGAAGAATCTGCTGAAACAGCCTCTTGATCCCCCCTCAAAATACCTGCCAACAAAACAGCATCGGCAGCGTCTGAGATATTCTCAACCTTTACTTTGCCTTCGCTAAGTGCTTCGATGATCAGGGCACGGTTACACTCACTTTTTGAACCGGTGAGGTTAACCGTACCATTAACGATCTTGTTGTTTCTTTTAAGAATGATGTTTTGCATCATTATAAAATTAAGCGTGTGTAAGTTTTTCTGCAGCCTGACCCTGAGCAGCATCAGCGTTCATTACGTCTGTTTGCCTGCGGATAGATTCGTTGTGAACCAGTTCAAGCAATTTTTCAGTGAACTCGGCGCTCAGTTTTAATGCTTTACCATAAGTAGTGCGTTTTTGCAGGATCTCATCCCAACGGCCAACTTGTAAAATGGTGATGTTGTTATCTTTTTTGTACTGACCGATTTTCTCAGCAATCTGCATACGCTCAGCAATTTTCTGGATTACCAGGTCATCGATTTTGTCAATCTGGTTACGTAGTTCGGCAAGCTTGTCGCTTACTTCTGCGTTTTTAACTTCTGGTTTGCGTAAAGTTAAATGATCAATGATATCAGCAAGAGCAGCAGGGGTAACCTGTTGTTTAGCATCTGTCCATGCTACGCTTGGGTCGATATGTGATTCGATCATTAAGCCTTGCATATCCAGGTCTAACGCTTTTTGTGAAACGTAACCAATCAAATCGCGGTTACCGGTGATGTGGCTTGGATCATTGATGATAGGTAGCTCAGGAGCTAATGTTTTTAAGCTGATAGCAACATCCCACATTGGTTCGTTGCGGAAAGCTGATTTTTCGTAAGATGAGAAACCGCGGTGAATAGCAGCCAGTTTAGTGATACCCGCGTTGTTGATACGCTCTAAAGCACCAACCCATAATGAAAGATCAGGGTTTACAGGGTTTTTAACCATTACCGGTACGTCAACACCTTTTAATGCGTCAGCAATTTCCTGAACGGTGAAAGGGTTAGCAGTTGAACGTGCGCCTACCCAAAGGATATCAACGCCTGCTGCAAGGGCTTCTTCAACGTGTTTAGCGGTAGCAACCTCAACTGCGGTTGGCAAGCCGGTTTCTTCTTTGGCGCGTTTTAACCATTCCAAACCAATGCTGCCAATACCTTCAAACTCACCCGGGCGGGTACGTGGTTTCCAGATACCTGCACGCAACGCTGAGATTTTACCTGTTTGTGCTAATAAATGTGCCGTGGCTACTAATTGCTCTTCGGTTTCAGCGCTGCAAGGGCCTGAAATTACCAGAGGTTCCTTACCTGTTTTAATCCAGGTACTAAGCGGCTGTATGTTTAAATTTAGTTTCATCTTGTGTTTTGTTTGTCCGGTGGTAGCCGGGATTGTTAGTTGATAATTTAAATTATGTTAGTTTTTTCGGTTTCTGTTTGATGTATAACCCCTGGCTTATGCATTACGCCTGATGTTGATATACTTACGGATGCTCCGTTCGGCGCGGTGCGGCTTTGGGGTAGACGATGGTTCATCATCATGTCTTTCATACTCGCCAAGAATATTGAAATTATGGGTATACTTCAGAATTTGCCTTATTGAAGTGTCATATTGCTTTTGTTCGTCCCATTCAATATCCACATAGAAATTATACTCATTGCGTTTACCCAAAATAGGCATCGACTGAATTTTGCTCATATTTACGCCTTCTTCGGCAAAAATATTAAGCACTTTGGCCAAGGCTCCAACCTTGTTGCTTACCTGGAAGCACAATGACGCTTTGTTGGCAGGCTTTTTCTCAACATTGTCGTGCTGAGTCATGATCAGGAAACGGGTAAAGTTCCTTTTGTTTGATTCGATACGGCGTTCCAGTACATCTAAACCGTATAGCTGGGCGGCCAAAGCATTGGCAACAGCAACAGTATCTGTTAATTGTTCGTCCCTGATACGTTTTGCACAGGCAGCAGTATCGCTGCTTTCCACAATTTTTAGGTGCGGATATTCGTCAAAAAAATCGACGCACTGGCGCAAAGCGATGGGGTGGGAGGTTACATATTTAATGTCCTCAAACTTTACGCCCGGCAAAGCCATCAGGTGCAGTTGGATTGGCAGGTAAATTTCCCCCACAACCGGAAAGCCATAATCAAGCAGCAGGGTGTAGTTTGGCAGGATACTGCCGGCAATGCTGTTTTCAATAGCCATCACCACATAATCTGCTTCGCGTTTCTTTAAGCTTTCAAATGTTTGCTTAAAAGAGTTACACTCAATGGTTTCGATGTTTTCACCGAAGTACCTTATCGCGGCTTCTTCGTGAAAAGAAGCCCTGATCCCCTGGATTGCAACTTTTGGTCTTTCTATTTTCATAAACCCCTGTTAAAGCAAAAAGTCCCGGCTTTTTGGCCGGGACTTTTTGTGTTTTTTATATGTTTTGTTTAGTACATATTAGTCCCGGCTCTCACTGGTAAAGTAAAAGTAGTAACCAAAAAAGTATGCACCTGTTAATTTCATTTGTTGTTTTTTATTACGACGTAAATGTACGGTAAAAAAAGAGTTTGTCAATAGAAAATTTTATTTTTTGTAAAAAATAATGGGCGAACCAAATTTAATTTGGTGAAATAATCTATTCAGTACGTCCTGATAATGTTTGATTGACTTGTTTGATGGTTATATTCAGTGCTTTAGGGAATTTTCTGAGAAGCGTTTGCGCATTTATCAAATTTTCTGGCTGTATATAGCTGCCATTTTTGAATGTGATTTTCAAATCGGACACCCAGCCCTTGTTACTTACGTAATAGGAAATCTCCTGGATATTTAACTTGTCATACAGTATTATATGCTTTTCATCATATCCGTAAGAAAATAGGTTGTTCCCCCGGGAGATTTGCAAGTACTGTTTTTTTCCCGGAGTAAAAATAAATACTAAGCCCCCTATAAATACCCCGATTATTGCAGCAAACAGGAAAATAACTCCTGCGGGATGCGGAGTTGAAGATTGTCCGGCTATCGCACGGAAATATATACTTGAAACCACAAAAGAAGATATCAGGGCAACAGTTAGCACTATTTTAGATGGCTTTACACGGTATACAAAATCGTTTGTGATAAAATGTGGCTTATTTCCGATATTAAACAGGTGTTTATCAAATTGTTTTATATCGAGTTTCTGCTCAAAAAAATCTCTAACTAAATTATAAGCTTCATCAATAGTTGACGCATGATACTCGTATAAGTGATTTTGACTATCAAGGTAATAAAGACAAAACTTACCATTAAAATAAAGTCCTAATTTGAGGTAATTCAAATCAGAATCCTGAATAGTTACCGATGGGCCGGTCAGCTGAATATCAGTCAACGCCCGTTCTGTATCCCATGGGAAATCCTTGATGAGGTTTATAGTTTCTTCAATATTGCGGGCTTGCTCGTCAGAATATTCACCTTTTTCGTAGGTATTATGCTGAAGTTTTGATATTAATTGTAACATGGTTTAGCGCGGCGCAAAATGCCACGCCAAATATAATATTGTCAGGCTGCAGTTTCGTGCTTTTTATGCGCCTCTTCCATTTCTTTATATTCCCGTTGCAATACACGGGCGGTTTGGGTACTGCCATCATGGCTCCATCCCGGCGGATGAATAAAGTATCCTATTTTAGATTTAAGATCAGGAGCATTTCTCGCATCATGCAGCAAGGCTTTCCATTCGTGAAATAACACATTTACCGGTCCCATGTCTTCGGGCTGCTTGGTTAAGCCGTATTTAACAGGTTCGGGTAAATCTTCATCACGGAAAGTGCCAAACATCCTGTCCCAGATAATGAACATCATGCCCATGTTTTTATCAAGATAAGGAATGTTTGAAGCGTGGTGTACGCGGTGATGCGCTGGCGTTACAAAAATCCATCCATACCATTTTGGTAATGGAATCTTATATTGGGTATGCACCAGATTGCCGTATAGCTGTGTTATTAAGTAAGCGTACAAAATATCCAAAGCGGTAAATCCCATTACAGCCAGCGGCAGGTAAAAGAATACCCTGTAAAGCGGTTCAAACACTGTTGAGCGAAAGCCGGTGGTAAAGTTGAAATGCTCGGATGAGTGATGGGTAACGTGCATAGCCCAAAACATGCGACAGTAATGTCCGGTATAATGCAGCACCCAATATAAAAAGTCCTGAACTATTACCAGCACAAACCAATACCAAAAAATATTCTGGATTTGAAAGAGCTTGTAGTGCTGGTAGGTGTAATCAAGTATAAAAAAAGTAAATACCTTAACGCAAAGGTTGGTAACCACAGCCAAAGATGTGAGGTAGATATTGGTAAGCGTATCGCGTGTTTCATAAAACTTGCGATCTTCCCAATAACTTAAGGCCATTTCAACCAAAGTTAAAACGACTAATAAGCCCATTAGCACAAGGGCCGCCTGATTACGCGGTTCTATATGTTGCAGCATGTTACAGGTTAATGTAATATCTCAAACTTTCACAAAGTTCGTCGGCCGAACACACATTGTCAATACTAAACTGGCCTATATGTGTCAATAAGGTGCAATTAATCTCGTCGCCTACGTTCTTCTTGTCCTTTTTCATATTAAGGAGTAACTCGTCAAAGTTTGCTTCTTTAATAGTATATTTAGGGTAAAGATCGGTTAATACCTTAACAATTTCATGAAGTTCGTCTGAAGTCAATCCCGTCTTTTTATGAGCGAGGTATGATTCGCAGATCATGCCAATGGCTACAGCCTCACCGTGCGAAAGACTATTTTTATCGTGCAATAAAGAATAGGTTTCAACGGCATGACCAATAGTATGGCCAAAGTTGAGTGCTTTACGGATACCTTTTTCATGCGGATCCTCGATAGTAATCTGGTTCTTGATCTCTACAGAACGGTGAACAAGCTCAACAGATGGGTTTTTGAGATCGCTGTTCTTTAGGTTATTCCAATAGATTGCGTCAACAATTAAACCATGTTTAAGCATTTCAGCAAGGCCTGAAAGAATCTGCCGTGCCGGAAGGCTTTGTAAAAACTCATGGGCAATAAAAACCGCTTTCGGCATCGTAAATGTACCGATGATGTTTTTGATACCATCAACATCAATACCTGTTTTACCACCAACAGAAGCGTCAACCTGCGAAAGCAGGGTTGTGGGCACCTGTACAAAATCTATCCCTCTTTTATAGGTAGATGCAGCAAAACCGCCCATATCTGTAATGACACCTCCGCCTAAATTGATCATGAGGCTTTTACGATCGGCGCCAAAATCAATCAGCATTTTCCAAACGCCTACACAAAAATCAATGTTCTTGCTTTCTTCGCCCGATGTGATCTCAATCAGGTCGTAATTATTAAAGCCGGTAAGTTTACTTGTAAGCAATGGCAGGCAGTGCTCGCCGGTATTCTCGTCGGTTAAAATAAAAAATTTGGAGTAGTTACCTTTTTTAATAAAATCAACTAACTCATCAAGGCTATTGTCAAAATAAACCGAGTAGTTATCGCTTAGAATAGTGTTCATTATTATATTACTATAATTTTATTCCCATCGAACTCAACCGTGTCACCTCTTTTTACTTTAAGGCGTTTGCGGTAGTCAACCGTGCCGTTATACTTCACGAGGCCCTCAGTTACAACTATTTGTGCCTCGCCGCCGGTTTGTACTAAGTTCGCAGCTTTGAGTAGCTGGATCATTGGGATAAAGTCCCCTTCTAACTTAAATTCGATCATGGGATGGCAAAAATAAACTATTCATGCAATTATGAGTTATCATTTTATAATTTTGCAGATGACCTCTTTTGAAACTAACAATAATCAAGGGCAAAATACGCCCTCATTCGAAAATACAGAAATAGCATTTCGCCATTCATCTAATACCGATCTGAACCGGGCTTACTGGCTGTTCAGGATGATCAATATCAACTTTTTAGTAAAGATAGGTCCTCCGGTTACCAATTTTGCCATGAAAATTGGCTTACCGATAAAAAGCATTATTAAAGCTACGATATTTAAGCACTTTTGCGGCGGCGAAACCATTGCCGAATGTGACAATACAATTAAAAACCTTTACAGTGGCCGGGTAGGAACCATTTTAGATTATTCGGTAGAGGGAGAGGAAGAAGAAACGGTATTTGATAGCACCCGTGACGAGATCATCCGTACCATTGAGCGTGCTGCAAAAGATAAAGCCATCCCGCTAACAGTATTTAAAGTAACAGGTGTAGGTCGTTTCGGTCTGCTTGAAAAGCTGGATGCCCGTTTAAAATTAAACGACACCGAGGAAGAGGAGTGGAGACGGGTACAAGCCCGGGTGCTGGCCATTTGCGATAAAGCCTTTAAAAATAATGTGCCTGTAATGATAGATGCGGAAGAAAGCTGGATCCAGGATACCATCGATCTTTTGGCGCTTACCATGATGACGCAGTTTAACAAGCAAAAGCCTATAGTATATAATACCTATCAAATGTACAGGCATGATAAATTGGCTTCGATGTTAAATGACCATGCCATCGCCCAAAGTGAAGGGTTTATACTGGGTGCAAAAATTGTACGCGGTGCCTACATGGAAAAAGAACGTAAACGTGCTGAGGAAAAAGGCTACCCTTCACCAATTCAGCCCGATAAAAAATCGGCCGACCTGGATTATGATTCGGCGCTTGATTACTGCACCAGCCATATTGAACAGATCGCTTTTATTGCAGGTACACATAACGAAGAAAGCTGTCGTTTGCTGGCCGAGCTGCTGGACAACAAAGGCATTGATCATAAGCACCCGCATGTTTATTTTTCGCAATTGCTGGGCATGAGCGATAACCTCAGCTTTAACCTGGCTGACGCAGATTATAATGTAGCTAAATACGTGCCATACGGGCCGGTTAAGGCTGTGTTGCCATATTTGTTTCGCCGGGCACAGGAAAATACAGCCATAGCCGGACAAATGAGCCGGGAACTTAGCTTAATAACTAAAGAAAGAAAGCGCCGAAGCGCTTAATTTATAGAGACTAAAAAAAGGGAGTATTTATTAAATTAAATGCTCCCTTTTTGCAAATAGCTGTATAGTATCCGGCGCCGTCATTAAAAAAGTTTGAATGCCCAGTTTTTTGGCAGACTCAAGGTGTTGTGGACTATCGTCAATGAATAAAGTTTCCTCAGGCTTTAAATTATTCTCTTTTAATACCTGCTCAAAAATGGCCGGCTCTGGTTTACGCTTGCCTGTAAGATGCGAATAATATGTTTTTTCGAACAGATGGTCATTACCATCAAAGCCAAAATCGGTTTTAAGATAGTTCATGATATAATCAAAATGGATAGCATTGATATTGCTGAGCAAAAAGGTGCGGTACTTATCTTTCAACTTTAACAGCAAATCGTGGTTGCCTTCAGCAATTCCAACTAAAATACTGTTCCATGCAGCATCAATTTGCGCATCGGTAAGCGAAGGATTGCTGGTTTTTTCCCTTACATACTCCCTGAATTGGGCAGCTGTAACTTCGCCGCGATCAAATTTATCAAAAATTTCATCCTGGGTTTTGTGACCAAAAAACGTTTCGGGGTTGGCGATACCTAACTGATTCCATGCTTGTTGTACACTGGCGAAGCTAAGGCTGAAAATAACATTGCCATAATCGAAGATGATATTTTTAATATTTTCCATAAAAAGAGTTTGAGATATGGCCGCAAATATGTAAAATTGCACCCGCAAACAAAAACAAAATAACCGCGCCTATAGCTCAGTCGGTTAGAGTAGAAGACTCATAATCTTTTGGTCCCTGGTTCGAGCCCAGGTGGGCGCACAGAGTACAAAACCCGCTTTTTACGTATGTAGAGCGGGTTTTTTCGTCTTACACACGCAGGTCATGATCCCCTGCAACACTGTTACTGTAGCATATTTGTAACAGGATACATGTTTTTTTGTTGAACTTGACGCTTCCATGTAACAAATAGGTAACGGGATTTAGCGTCATAATTGATGTAGATTATGGCTACGACCGTAAGTGCAAAGATTTATTCGCACCACGAAAAAGCTGACGGTACCTCCAAGTCGATATTGCAAGACTAAGATTCCGAAGAGGTTCCTATTTTTTAAATTGTAATGAATTTTTTATGTTTGTATAATCTGTTTTAAACCGGATAGATTAATAACAAAAAAATTTACGTAGTTCTATTTAACCTTAGTAATAGTTACGATGATTACGCAATCGATTGCGTAATAGTTGATAAAAGGATTTACCTCTTTTTGCTTTTATACCGATGAAAGTGCTTTTAAGTGAAACTGATTTAATGGAGCTCATAGCCAATGGTGACAGGAAAGCATTTGCCCAATTTTACGGAGTTTACCTGAAAAACATATATAAATATGTTTTCAGTATTTGTTATTCAAAAGAGACGACTGAAGAAATCGTACAGGAACTTTTTTTAAAAGTTTGGGAAAATAGGGGAAAGCTAAGGAATGTAAAATCTGCAAAAGCTTATTTATATCAATCTGCTAAAAATCTGCTATTGGACCATATTCGTCGCTTAAGAATTGAAAGCAGGGTGATGGATTTAATAGAGTTGAATACGATTGCCGGTGAAAATTATACTGAAAATCACCAGGCTTTCGGCGAATATTATCAAATAGCACAACAAGCAATTGAGTTGTTACCTGAGAAAAGAAAAAAAATATTTGAACTTCGACTGAATGATGATCTATCTCTCGATGAGATCGCAGTAAAACTCAGCATATCCAAATCTGTAGTAAAGAAACAGCTGTATGCAGGTATTAGTTTTGTACGTAAATACCTGCATGAGCACAGTGAAATCGCCGTCTTTGTACTCTATTTAATTGTTTTTTCGTAGTAACTTAAAATTATTTTTCTCCCGAGGGGTTCTTTCTGAGATGTTGTTCGTCTTAAGTTTATATGAGCCAATCGATACCCGAACAATTTTTTGAGAAACTGAGAAGCCATCAGCTTGACGAAAGTGACCATTTGAAGCTTACAGAATGGTTTAAAAGCGCATCCGAGGCCGAGATCGACCAGGTTTTAGATGAGTATAGCAGGTATTTTCAAGACCATTCCGATGACCAATATCCCGAAGATAGTCGCCTGATTAGTCTTATCGAAAGTAGGATCGATGAAGCTGAAAACCTGTTTCCGGAAATTGGTCAGTATGAGCGGCAAACAACGCCTTTTCCTTTTATAAAATCTGTCTCGATAGCAGCCACCCTGTTGATTGGGGTATGCCTGTTTTATTATTTCTATAAGGAAAAAAAGCAACCCGGGGCTTCGGATCAAATTGCCCGTGCAACAAAAATTGTTCCCGGGGGCAATAAGGCGACGCTCACACTCAGCAACGGTAATATTATCACCCTCGATTCGGCCCATAATGGCATGCTGGCCAACCAAAGCAATGTGCAAATTATCAAGAAAAAAAATGGTCAGCTTGTTTATGATGCTTCGGCGATAAATCGAACAGGCAATGAAGTTGCCTATAATACCATAACAACCCCCCGGGGAGGTCAATACCAGGTACAATTGCCTGATGGTAGCAACGTTTGGCTCAATGCCGAATCATCTCTTAAGTTTCCTGCGCATTTTACGGGAGTACGAAGAGAGGTCATGTTAACCGGCGAAGGTTATTTTGAAGTAGCCAAAGATAAAGCGCATCCCTTTGCGGTTGAAATCAATAACACGGAGGTTGAAGTGCTGGGCACCCACTTCAATATAATGGGCTATAAAGACGAAGCTGCTACGGCTACCACCTTGCTGGAAGGTTCGGTGAAAATCAAAAAAGGGAATCGTGAACAAATGATAGTTCCAGGTCAGCAGGCAAAGGTTAACCAGGATATCACCATAGCTAATGTGAATGTGAACGAAGCTGTTGAATGGAAAAACGGCAATTTTAACTTCTCGCACGAAAAGCTGGAAGGTATTATGCGCAAGATAGCCCGTTGGTACGATGTTGATGTAGCTTACGAAGGCAAAGTTACCAACGCCACCTTTGTGGGCACCATACCACGTTCAGAACAGATCTCCGAGGTTTTAAAATATTTAGAATTAACAGGATTAGTGCACTTTAAAATTTCAGAAAGGAGAATAACGGCCATGCCATAATTTTTACTTACCGGCGGCCCATTCATTAAAAAGCCAGCAAGCGCTACCAACGCTTCCTGGCAATGCCTGGGAATGTAAAACCGCCATATAACCGTACTACCAATTATTAAGTCAGATTTAAACCCAAAACATTCAAATGTATGAAATTTTATTTTCAAACAGGGGAGCGGCGTTTTGCCTGTTTTCCTAAAATTTTGCTTGTAATGAAGCTTACCCTTGTTATATTAATTACTGCTTTTTTACAGGTTTCTAAGGCCAGTTATGGACAGCGTATAACTTATAAAGGAAACATATCGGTTGAGAAGTTTTTACAAATAATCCAAGCCCAAACCCCTTTCAAAGTTCTTTATACTGAAGAAATGGTGAATGGGGCTGGCAACACCGATTTGAACCTGAAAAACGTAACTGTTGAAGACGCACTCAACACTTGCTTCAAGGATAAACCATTGAGTTACACTATAAACAACAATGTAATTGTTATTAAAAATAAACCGGTGCTGGTTAATGGGGCAGGCAGCCAATCGTTAACTATCAACGGCAAGGTGACTGATGATAAAAATGCGCCGCTTCCGGGCGTAACAGTTTTAATTAAAGGCACCAGCACAACTGCAGTTACTGATATTAACGGCGATTATAAAATTACGGTGAACGACGCTAAAGCGATCCTTGTTTTTAGTTTTGTTGGTTTTGAAACTACCGAGGTTATGCCTGGTACGAACCCGGTAGTCAATGTACAATTAAAGGTATTCAACCAGAACATTAGCGAGGTTGTGGTTGTGGGGTATGGAACGCAGCGTAAAACATCGCTAACATCGGCGGTTTCGGCAGTTAAAGGAAGCGAACTGGCAAAGGCCCCGGTCCCTAACATTACCTCATCATTAGCAGGGCGTGTCGCCGGCATATCTGCACGGCCTAACGGCGGTGTACCCGGACAAGATGATCCGGATATCCATGTCAGGGGCATAGGAACAACAGGAAGTAGTGGCGCCCTTATTGTAATAGATGGAATCATTCGATCTAATATTGATCAAATAGACCAAAACCAGATCGAATCTGTTTCAATACTGAAAGACGCAGCCGCTGTAGCACCTTATGGTTTGGCAGGTGCCAACGGTGTAATGCTAATTACTACCAAACATGGCCAAACAGGCCTGCCAACCTTGTCGCTGGGAGCTTATTATGGTATCCAGCGTCCAACATTTCCGCCCAATATGCTAAATGCTAAAGATTACATGACCTTAAAAAACGAGGCGGATGTAAACTCAGGCTTAGCCCCCGAATTTGCCACAGACCTGATTAATAATTATGATAATCTGCACGCCCAAAATCCCGATAAATACCCTAACAGCAATGTTCAGCGGGAATTGGTGAAATTAAACAAACCCCAGCAAAATTATAATTTACAATTAACGGGAGGTACCAACATTATGCAGTATTATGTTGGCTTCAATTTTTTAAGGCAAGATGGTATATTTGATCCCCTTTCATATAACAGATATAATTACAACGCCAAGGTTGATATCAATGCGACCCCGACCACTAAAGTAAGTGTTGCGCTCAGCAACTCTATTGAGCAAAACCAAACAGGACCAATAGCACAAGGTATTTCTTACATCCCTACGGCTGCAATTTATTACAGCAACGGTTTATGGGGACAATCGGGTGGATATTCACCTGCGGGAGATATTGAAAGCGGTAGTTATAGCAAAATAAGCCGAAATACCGCGTTAAACTCTATCGCGGTTGAGCAGCAGTTGCCGTTTGTGAAAGGGTTAAGTATTAAAGGTGTATTCGGCTATGATCCCACAACTGAAACAGATAAAGGCTGGACACGCCCAAGCTACTATTATATTTATGATGCTACAACGTCGCCGGCAACCTATAATAAAACGCAACTTGGCGACGGTTATACTACACTTTCTCAGAGCTTCTTAAAGAGCCAAACCTTTACCTATCAGGGATATTTGAATTACCATCGCACGTTTGGCAACAATGATATAACCGGCCTGGTAGTTGCAGAGGCCCGCAACCAGATCTTTAGCAATTTCAATGCATCGAGAAGAGGTTTTAGCGTTAATGTGGATGAACTGGATCTGGGTACATCCGACAAATTGAACTTCAATAATGGCGGTTCGTCCAGCACCGCCAGTCAGTTAGGGTATGTGTATCGCCTGGACTATGCTTATAAAGGCAAATACATGATTGAAGCTACCGGGCGTTATGATGGACACTACTATTTTGCACCTGGCCATCAATGGGCATTTTTCCCTGCATTTTCGGCAGGATGGCGATTATCGGAGGAACCGTTTATTAAAAAGAACCTCACGTTTGTAGATAACCTCAAGTTAAGGGGATCCTGGGGTAAATCAGGTAACCTGGCGGGTAGCCCATATCAGTATCTTACCAAATACAACCTTTACAGTAACGCTTATTCTTTTGGCACCTCAAACCTTGTTCAGGGATCTTATATACCACTCGAATCGAACCCTGAAATTACCTGGGAAAGGGCAACCAAAAGTGATATAGGCATTGACGGCTCTCTCTGGGGCGGCAAATTGACGTTTGAGACCGATTATTTTTACGAGAAAAGATCTGACATGTTGATCGATCCGATAACTACCGTTCCGGTTGAGTATGGGCTGGCACTCCCACAAACCAACGCCGGTGTAATGAGTAACCACGGCATTGAGGTAGTGCTTGGTACAAACCACAAATTCAGCAATGGTTTACAATTAAGTGTATCAGGTAATTTTAGCTTCGCAAGGAACAAGCTTTTACAGGTCTTCGAAAATGACGTAACCAAAAATAACCCTCAGCGTAGCCGGACGGGACGCGAGTTAGGAACGCCCTTTGGCTATAAGGCGTTGGGCTTATTCAAAACATCGGATGATAAAAACGGTGATGGAATAATAGATAGCAAGGATGGTTATAATATAACCCAATTTGGTACTCTTCACCCCGGCGATGTGAAATATGCTGATCTGAATGGCGACGGTAAAATAGACGATAAAGACGAAACCGTAGTTGGTTATCCAACCACCCCTGAAATAACCTATGGCTTAAACCTTAACGCCTCATGGAAAGGTTTTGATGTCACCTTGTTTTTCCAGGGTGCGGCCAATTCAAGCCTGAATATTCAGGGCTATCAGACTGTTCCTTTTAGGATAAACAACACCAACACCTCCTACGAATATTTTGACAACAGGTGGACACCGGATCACCAGGATGCCAAATATCCGAAATCTTACGCATCGAAAAATACTAATAACACCACTAATCCACTAAATGGTGATGGTTTCGGCGCTTTTTCATCTTCACTATGGATGGCCAATACAAGCTTCCTGCGATTGAAAACCGCAGTAGTAGGTTATACTATTCCGGCTGCCATTACCAGGAAATTCAGTATTCAGAGCCTGCGTTTATATGTTTCGGGACAAAATGTGTTTACCATGAGCCCGCTTAAGTTTATGGATCCCGAAACAGGCTATTCATCACGTGAAGAATCGTACCCTGTTCAAAAAGCTTTCATTTTTGGTCTGAACGTAACTTTTTAACCATAGCGTAATTAAAGTCATGAAGAAATTAAATAAAAATAGCACCTACTATGGTTGGCTGTTGCTGGCCGTATTGGTGATCCCTATAGCATCCTGCAAAAAATACCTTGATAATTCACCCAAAGATTCTATTGCGGGCGATGTGCAATGGAGCAGTGAAACTACTGCCGACCTGTTTTTAAATGATATTTACCACCAGATAAACGATCAGGGTGATACTCCCGACCCATTGGATAGCTACACAGACGATAACGATGGCGGGCCATATTGGAAATCATGGCGCTGGAGACAAGGTATCATCGGGCCTGGTGTTGAAGATGGCACCCCGCAAGAAAATGATGGTGGGGCATCAAATTACGAGGAATGGGACGCAGTTTATTCCAAGATCAGAAAGTGTAACACTTTTATTCAGGAAGTGAATGCGCACGCTGCAAACCTCTCGCTGGGTTACAGAAACAAAAGGATTGACGAAGTTCGTTTTCTACGGGCTTTTTTTTACAGTTATTTATGGATGCACGTTGGTGGCTTGCCGATAATAACCGTACCGCAAGACAGAAATAAGGATAGCCAGGCCGATCTGTTTAAATCCAGAAGCACTTTTGGCGACACCTATAACTTTATCGATGCTCAGTTAGACTCTGTTGTCAATAACAATTACCTGGCAAAAAAATACAATGCGGGTGAAGCAGATGCAGGTCGTGCTACGATAGGGGCGGCACTGGCGTTAAAGGGTTGGATTGAGTTGTACGCCGCAAGTCCATCCTTCAACACCGGTTCGGCGATAATGGGTTCCGACCCTAACAAATTTTTCAGCTTCGGTAACACGGATGTGGCACGCTATGTTAAAGCCGCCGCAACCAATAAAAAGTTTATCGATGAACTGGGAGGTACCTATGCATTATTCCCCGATATGACCACTTTCTGGAAGGAATCTAATGAATACAATTCTGAAGTTATATTTGATAAACAGGCAGTAGCCAATAGCACAGGCAGTGCGTATAACCTTTTCGGCGGCCCGGTCTACATATTAGGTCAGTATTACACCTGGGGAAATTACGACCCTACACAAGAACTGGTTGATCAGTTCAGGATGGATAATGGTTTGCCTATAAGTGACCCGAAATCGGGGTATGACCCTCAACATCCGTATTTGCATCGCGAAAAGCGTTTTTATGATTGGATAGTATATGATGGAGCGCCGTACAAGCAAAATTGGATGAATAAAACAGATACCATTTACACCAGGATCGATAAAGTTCACCCATCCCTCAATGAGATCGATTTTGGCTCGTCAGATGTATCTAATACGGCATATTATTTCAAAAAACGCCTTAACCCGGATATTGTACCATCGGGCGGTAGCAGCAACGGTATCAACTACGTGTACTTTCGTTACGCTGAGGTGTTATTGAATTACGCGGAAGCTCAGAATGAAGCTGTTGGCCCGAATGCAGATGTTTATTCGGCCCTTAATAAGCTCAGAACGAGATCAAATTTGCCTGCACTTGAGGCTACTTATGGTGGCCAGAATTTGAGCCAGGCCCAAATGCGTGCCGTTATCCGTAATGAACGCAGGGTTGAACTGTGCTGGGAAAACAAAAGGTATTATGATATCATTCGCTGGGGCATAGGAGTTGATGTACTTAACGTTGACAGGCACGGCATGAAGATCTCCAACACTTCGCCAGCCGATAATAAAGGCGTATGGAAGTATGAACCTGTATTGTTAGGGCACCCGCATGTGTTTACATCAAAAATGTACCTTAATCCAATACCACAACCGGTTATTGACAGGAATCCGAACATTAAGCAAAATCCTAATTATTAAGCCCGTAAACATAGGATTAGCAGTTAACCACCGGCGTAAGCAAGTTTACGCTGGTGGTTTTTAAATATTAAAATCAAATCAAATGCTAAATAATAAATCCATCTTCCTGTCTGTGTTAAGTGTTGCGTTTGCAATAACGGCAAATGCCCAGCTTTACAAAGACCCCAAAGCGCCTGTACAAAAGCGCGTAGCCGATCTGTTAAAACGAATGACCCTCGAAGAAAAAATAGGACAGATGAGTATGTCGTCGCTTACTGGAGCTAAGAATAGCAAAATAGCTTATGGAGTTTTGGAGAGCCCTTTTACTAATGTAAGAGATGTTGCTTTAAAATCGGCAGTTGCAAAAAAATACAGTCGCGAGCAAACCCGTCTCGGGATTCCTCCGATACAAATAGGTGAATGTTTGCACGGGCAGCTTGCCGCGGGGGCAACAACTTTTCCGCAAGCCATAGCCCAGGGAAGTACCTGGAACCCTGAATTGATAGAAAAGATGGGACAAGCTATAGCTTATGAAGCATCTACATCCGGGGTTGACCAGGCATTGTCACCATTGTTCGACCTGATCAGGGATGCCCGTTATGGGAGAGTAGAAGAGTGTTTTGCTGAAGACCCTTATTTGGTTGGTCAGCTTGGTTCGGCCTTTGTAAGGGGGATGCAGGGTAATCCCGCCCAAACCCGAAATAGCTTCGCTTTTGATAAAGTGATGTGCACCGGAAAGCATTTCGCTGCTTACAGCAAACCCATTGCGGGTATTAATATAGCCCCGGCCGAAATAGGGGAGCGCGAACTGCGCACCATGTTCCTGGCACCGTTTCGCGATGTTGTGCAGGATGCGAACATAGCCGCTATTATGCCCTCATACAATGAAATAGACGGCGTTCCTGCCCATAGTAATGAGTTTTTGTTAAAACAGGTATTAAGGAAAGAGTGGAATTTTAAAGGCTATGTATTTTCCGATTACGGGGGCCTGAGCCAGTTGTACGATTTTCATAAGATCGCTAAATCGAAGTCAGAGGCTGCTATTTTCGGCATAACCGCCGGGGTCGATCTGGAAGCTGCCCGCCCTGATATTTATCCTCATTTAATTGAGTTGGTTAAAGCAGGTAAGATCAAAGAATCGCAAATTGATACTGCCGTAGCCCGCATTTTAACCCTTAAATTTAAAGCAGGATTATTTGAAAAGCCCTTGGCCGATACTTCGCGCATAAAGGACAGGGTACATACCGCCGATCATATCAAACTTTCGCAGCAAATAGCAGAAGAATCTATCGTATTATTAAAAAACAATGATAACCTGTTGCCTCTGAATATCAGTAAACTAAAATCTATTGCTGTTATAGGCCCCAACGCTAATAAAGTTCAATATGGCGATTATAGTTTCACCAGAGATAACCTCTCGGGTGTAAATGTGCTTGAGGGAATTAAGCAATTTGTAGGTAATAGCGTTAAAGTAAACTACGCCCAGGGATGCGAACTTACCGGTCTTGACCGAAGCGGCTTTGACGAAGCTATAAAAACTGCTAATGAAAGTGACGCAGTTGTGGTGGTATTAGGAACTACCAGCGTTGTTTTTCAGGGTGTAGGCTGGAATGGCCAGGCACCGGGTAACGAGCCCCAGGATCCTTTTACCTGTGGAGAAGGATATGATGTTACGGATATTAGTCCACAAGGCGTTCAACGCGAATTGTTGCAGGCCATTTACAAAACCGGTAAACCTGTTATACTGGTGCTGGAGAACGGCCGTCCGTGGAGTATCAGTTGGGAAAAAGAAAATATCCCGGCTATTTTAGAGGCTTGGTACCCCGGTGAAAAAGGCGGCACTGCCATTACCAATATTTTGTTTGGCAAAGTAAACCCGTCTGGAAGGCTTAATATGAGCGTGCCGCAATCAACCGGCCATATTCCTGTATTTTATAACTATGTAAACTCATCGAGAGGTAATAACCGCGAAGCCGGAACAATTGAAAAACCAGGGCGAGACTATGTATTTTCATCCCCTGATCCACTGTTTGCTTTCGGCTTTGGTTTGAGCTATACTTCGTTTGACTACAGTAATCTTAAAGTGTCAAAAACAACTTTTAGTAAAGATGAACAGGTTACTGTTTCTGTAGATGTAAAAAATGTGGGCAAGGTAGCTGGTAAAGAAGTTGTGCAATTGTACCTTGGTAATAAAGTTAATTCGGTTAGTACGCCGGTTGTGGCTTTAAAAAGGTTTAGTAAAATAACTGTTGAACCGGGAGAAACTAAAACAGTAAGTTTTAAAATTGATGCTAAAGATATTGCCATCTGGAATCGCCAGATGAAGTTTGTTACTGAGTCGGGTACGTTTGATGTGATGATCGCCAAAGCGGCCAACAATGTTGTATTAAAACAACAAGTGGAATATAAAAACTGATATCCGTTTGTGGGATCATAAATTCGTGGGACAATTCCATTATATTGTCCCTGGGCATTCCGCATTATTGTCAAAAAGATTGAATAACTGAATTCCGGTCTTGTGATGTAAGTAATTCGGGCCGCTGGGAAAACCTTCGGTTGTAGATTTAAAAGACCTTTGTGTTATTAAATCTTCAGTAAATGGAAAGGAAAAAAGTTGCATTAGTTACTGGGGCCTCGTCTGGCATTGGCGAGGCTACAGTAATACTCTTAGCCAATAACGGTTATAAAGTTTACGGAGCTGCCCGCAGGGTGGAAAAAATGAGGCACCTGAAATTGGCTGGCATTGAGATTTTGGCGATGGATATTTCTGACGACGAAACCATGGTGCAAGGGGTCAATGAGATCATTAAAAGAGAAGAAAATATCGATATCCTCGTTAATAATGCCGGGTTTGGATCCTTCGGTGCCGTAGAGGATGTTGCTATGAAAGATGCACGCTATCAAATGGAAGTAAATTTGATCGGCCTGGCACGGTTATGCCAGCTGATATTGCCGCACATGCGCCGTCAGCATTCAGGAAAAATCATTAACATCACCTCAATCGGCGGTAAAATGGCCACACCAATGGGCGGCTGGTACCACGCCAGCAAATTTGCGGTAGAAGGCTTAAGCGACAGCCTCCGGATGGAAGTGAAACAATTCGGGATCGACGTGATCGTTATTGAACCCGGAGGCGTTAAAACTGAATGGGCCGGAATTGCTGCGAACCATGCGGGTAGCGTTTCTGGCGATACCGTCTATAAAGCTATGGCTGATAAAGCCAAAGAGATCGATGCTGCACAGGACAAATTTTCCGAGCCCGTAGAAATTGCCAGAACGATCCAAAAGGCGATTGAGGCTAAGAAGCCCAAAGCACGTTATTCAGCCGGCAGCATGGCGGGCGTGATCCTCTTTTTGAAAAAATGGCTGAGCGATGCCGCCTTCGATAAATTCATGATGCAGCGTTTTAAATAATTACCGATATTTAAAAAAAGGTATGTCGTACTCTGCGCATCAATACAATATTATCATGTCTACCTGTGCCGCGGTGGCGCATCGGGGCGGAGAAGATTTAGTTCCCGAGCACGCGCTCGCTTACCGGATTAGCGGGGTATCCCGCACTGTTATTGGGGACAAAGCACATGTTTCCGGCCCGGGTACTATTGCATTGGCCCGAAAGAATACCTTATTGAAAACCATCAAATATCCCGAACGGGGGGATATTCCTTTTCGTTCCATTGCGATTCTTTTAAACCAAGCCATTTTGAAGAAAATTAGCGTGGAAGAAAATATCATTGCCGACACCGCCTATACCGGGGAACCGGCCCTTGATCTCAGCCAAAACCTGTTTCTGAAAGGGTATTTTGAATCGTTGGTCCCATTTTTCCAGACAGGGAGAACGCTGACACCCAGCCTGGCGGAATTAAAGACCCGCGAGGCGGTCGCCTTACTGTTGCAGCACGATGCCAAATTGAAAAACATGCTGTTTGATTTCAGCGAACCGGGAAAGATCGATCTGGAAGCGTTTATGCAAAAAAACTATGTTTATCACATTTCACTGGCCCAGTTTGCCCGGCTCTCGGGGCGCAGCATGACCACGTTTAAACGGGACTTTAAAAAGATCTTCGACAGCACACCTGAACAATGGATTCGGAACAAAAGGTTAGAGCGTGCGCATTTTTTAATTGCCGAACGCAAACAGGCTCCGGTATCCATTTTTTCAGAAGTTGGCTTCGAGACCCTTTCTCACTTTTCATCCGCCTTTAAAAAACTCTACGGGTATAACCCGTCGGCACTGACCTGAAGGTTAAACAACTTTTAGATTTTTTTGAAACATCAAAGCTTACTACGATGAAAAAAATAGTATTCCTGGGCTTACTATGCCTTGTTAACAGTACATTATTTGCACAATCTGCAAGCGATAAAGTGCTTGGTATTTGGATGACGGTCGCTAAAAATGCGAAGATCGAAATCTACCGGTCGGACAATAGATATTTCGGAAAGGTTTTGTGGGGAACGCTGCTCTACGAAAAAGATGGCAAAACTTCATTGAAGGACAATCTTAACCCCGATCCTCTGTTAAGATCGAGGAATCGTATCGGGTTGATCTTTATTACGGATCTGATTTATAGTGATGGTGAATACAGCAGTGGTCAGATATATAACTCGACGAATGGAAAAACCTACCGGTTAAAAATGAAATTGCTCGACGATAATGATTTGGAAATGCGCGGCTTCCTGGGCTTTACCTTGTTTGGGCAAACCGTCAAATGGGTGAGGGTGAAAGAATAATCCTACCACTAAACAGCATCGCTTGTTTGTCGAACGCCGGACAGTTGATGGCCGTTAGACACCGGGTAATTGTCCTGCTTGCAAAAAATCACCATATCTAAGACGGGGAACGACAAAATTAAAGAAACGCTTGCGCGGTTCTTTTTGATAAAAAGGCGAAACAATTGGTTTAGATATCCAACCATATTGCAAAGAAGTGCCGGCCAAAAGTTAAGGCTGGAAAAATATTTAAAATTTTTTTGCATCTTTTTTAGCATTGGCCGTCATAGGAGAAAATTTAAATATTCTTTTATGAAACAGGAACAAGCGCTTATCATTGGCGGAACCACAGGAATGGGTAAAGCTACCGCAACCCGATTATTAAAAAAAGGAATTGAAGTGATTATTGTCGGCAGGCCAGATCATAACCTTGATACCGTAAAAGCCGAAATGTCAGTATTTGGCGCCGTGAAAACAATTGGGCTCGATTTACTTGACATGGCTGCGGTCCGTTCGTTGGCCAAAAATCTTTCTGAACAAGCCCCTGATCTAAAATTCCTGGTTAACGCTGCAGGCTATTTTAACCCGGTGCCTTTCCTTGATCATACAGAGCAGGATTATGACATTTATCACGGTTTTAATAAAGCGTTTTTCTTTATTACGCAAGCTGCGGCAAAGATCATCACCAGCAATGGCGGCGGATCGATCGTTAACATTGGCTCTATGTGGGCGCATCAGGCAATCAAAGCAACTCCATCATCAGCCTACTCCATGGCCAAGGCGGGTTTGCACAGTTTAACACAGCACCTGGCAATGGAACTTGCCTCCGGCAACATTCGTGTTAACGCCGTTGCGCCGGCAGTAGTGGTTACTCCTATTTATAGTGCCTTCATCGAGAAAGATAAAATAGAGGAAACGCTTCAGGGCTTTAACGACTTTCATCCAATAGGCAGAGTTGGGCGCCCTGAAGATGTAGCCGCAACGATTGACTTTTTGCTATCTGAGAATAGCGCATGGGTTACCGGCGCGATATGGGACATAGATGGCGGTGTAATGGCTGGACGAAATTAACTTGGGAGGATTATATATGCTTAATGGAATAAATTTAGATGGGCTTGCTGCTTATACCCAGATCATTACCCGCAACCCGGCAGAAGCAATATCCAGTTACGGTATTACTGCTAATTGGTTAGGCGGCGTTAGCACCGAAATCCGGACGGAAAGCCAGAAAGTTGGCTCTGCGGAAATCAGTAAGGACTTTAGCTTTAAAATTGACGAGCCACAGGAGCTTTTGGGTAATAATCAGGCACCAACACCGCAGGATTATTTATTTGCCGGCCTTGCCGGTTGTATGATGGTTGGTTTTGTAGTTGGCGCTTCGCAAAAAGATATCAAATTGGAAAGCGTTGTTCTTACTATCAAAGGAAATCTTAACCTGCTGGGCTTTTTGGGAATTGATCCAAACGCGCCGGTTGGATTTGAGAGAATAGAATTTCATTACGATGTAAAAGGGAACGGTACGAAGGATGATTATGACGAGATTATAAGGAAAGTTCAGCAAACATCGCCAAATTACCGAACATTGGTTGACAGTGTGATCCTGACAACAAGCAAATGTTGAATTATAAAAATGCTGGTTTTATAACGAGCTATAAAAGCCCCCCGGACCCGTCCGGGGGCTTTTATTTTAACGGGTTATCAAATTAACAAATCGTGCAAACTTTGCCTACAATCGTATAAAGATAAGGTTCATTGTCAGGGTACTTTTGTTTTATCAAACATCACACAATGAAAACATTATACTCAGTTTTTGAAGATATCAATTTAGATATGTGCAGTAACCAATGCTTGTTAAGCATCGGTACGCAAGCACTGGTGCCGAAGGTGAATTTATTCGATCGGCTATTCGGCCAGATCAAAATTTCAAGATCGGGTATTAAACGGAGTTTGATGCTCATCTCAAAAGCAATTATTAAGGAATCATTAGGTGCTGAGCTGGATATTAAATTAATTATCATGCTATTTGCCGGGTATCTATCTCTTGTAAAGCAGCCGTCATCTTTATTAAAGATCAAGGCCTTTCAGAGCCGTTCGGCCTCCTCATTCATCAACACACAGTTACTTGCAATTGATTGACTCTACATTTATAAAATCACTAATTATATCAACTTCTTATTAAAAATTATCAGCCATGAAAAAAGATGAAAAAACAAAACGTCCATACGTCATTTGCTTGATGGTTACTTCCCTTGATGGCAAAATACTTGCTGAAAAATGGGGTGATACCCCGACAGTTAACAAACTTGCCGATAAATTCGAGATAGTTCAAGACAGAATCGGAATACCTGCGTGGATCGTCGGCCGTACTACGATGGAAAAGGATTTTACAGATTATGCAAAACCCATTCTGAAAAAAGGGCATCACGAAATCAGCCGTGAAGATTTCGTTGCCACACACAACACTAAACGATTTGCCATTACCATTGATGGCAGTGCTAAATTAGGTTGGGAAGAACCGACGATCGGTGACGACCACGTTATCACCATTCTTACGGAGGCCGTACCAGATGCATACTTGGCTCATTTAAAAGACATAGGCCTTTCTTACCTGTTTGCCGGAAAAACTGTGGTAAATCTTGAAGTCGCCTTAGAGAAATTATACAGCCTTTTCGGAATCGAAAAGCTGATGCTGGAGGGCGGCGGTAAAATCAACGGCTCATTCCTGAATGAAGGCTTAATTGACGAGGTTAACCAGGTTATTCTGCCTATGGCAGATGGAACCATTGAAACTTCCACTATGTTTGAGATAGATGCGAAAAAGAAAAAAGGTGGCGCAACGCTGATGTCGTTACAGGAAGTAAGAAAAATTGAAGACGATGCAGTTTGGCTCACCTATAAGGTGGTCGGCCGGGAATAGCGGCCATAGTTGATACACAAAAAAAGCGGCACAATAGCCGCTTTTTTTGTGTATGAAGTCAAAAATAATTTCTGTTTTTCTTGTTACGCCGGTTGTTTGAAACCTTCCACTATAACTGCTGTATAAACCGCGCCTTTAAAACGGTGTTGTTTAACTTCAGTATAACGCGGGCTGTTGTAAAAATCCTCGGCTTCCTGAAATGAAGGAAATTCCAAAACAACAACGCCTTCAACTTCCGGGCCTTCAACAACCTTTTTCTGGCCGTAGGCGGTCAAAGGCTTGAAGTTAAACCCTTCAGCTGCTGAAGGTAAGAGGCTTGAATAGGTGTCCAATTGAGCCTGGTCCAGTGTTTTTTCTTTGATAAAAATGATGTAAGCTCCCATGATTTTGATGTTTTAAGTGTTGAGTGAATTGTTAAGTGTTTTGATGAACCCGACAACTTTCATTGAATGAAACGTTGCCGGGTTAAAAGTTCTTCGTTGATCGATTAAAACATACCGCCGGTTACGCGCAATATTTCACCGGTCATGAAACGTGATTCGTCAGAAGCCAGGAATACGGCTACGTCAGCGATATCATCCGGTTTACCTACACGGCCTAATTGGGTCATGCTGATCATCATTTCTTCCAATGGGGTGCCGATGATGCCTCTTTCGCGATTACCTTCGGTATCGATCATGCCGGGATTGATGGAATTAACGCGGATATTTCTTGACGCCAATTCTTTTGATAGTGATTTGGTGATCACATCGGCGGTACCTTTAGCAGCGGCATAAACAGAAACACCTGCCGGTGCCAGTTGTGCGGCAATAGAACCGATATTGATGATACTGCCACCTTCCGGGCTATAGTGTTTAACTGCTTCTTTAGAAGTTAATAAAGAACCAAGAACGTTTGTGTCAAACATATAATGGAAATCTTCGGCAGTTACGCGCTCCAGTGGTTCAAAGCGGAAAACGCCCGCGTTATTTACCAAAATGTCTACTTTACCAAAGGCATTCGCGGTTTCTTTAAACAGACGGGCGATATCGGCTTCATTTGACACATCGCCCTGAACTGCGATGGCTTTACCACCACCAGCTACGATTTCGGCAACCACTTTGTCGGCCCCTTCTTTAGATGATGCATAATTTACAACTACGCTGGCACCTGCTGCTGCCAAACCTTTTGCAACACCGGCACCAATACCTTTTGATGCACCTGTTACTACTGCTACTTTGTTTTCTAACTTTTTCATTTTTTTAGTTTTTTATATTTTTCTATCGGGAATGATTGTTCCCACAAATGTATATTTGTTTTGGGAATGATTGTTCCCAAAAGATTTTTTATTGTTTTGCGATGACACAGTAGCGGGAGAGGGCGATCGTAATCGTCTGGAAATCTGCGTGCAGTGTCATTTAATTTTGCTTTAGTAATTAAAGCGCCGATATTGATTACTTTTGCAACCCCATGAGAACGAAGGAGTTTAACGAAGATGAAGCGCTTGAAAAGGCGATGCAGCTTTTCTGGCTTAAAGGCTATAATGGTACTTCCATGCAAGACCTGCTGGACGGCCTTGGCCTGAGCAGATCGACGCTGTACCGCGCCTATATTGATAAGCATAGTTTGTTCCTTAAAGCCCTGGGGCATTACCAGCAATTCAGCTCTTCGGAAATTAAAAAGGTTATTAACGAGGGCGACACCGCTAAGGAAACCGTAAAAAAGTTGCTTGAATTTATTGCTGAAGTTGTAGTTCAGGACCAGCAACATAAGGGTTGTTTTATGCTGAACAGCGAGATAGAACTTTCCCTGCATGATAAAGTAGTTCACGATATGGTGGTCAACAGCGACCAGGATATTGAAGATGTTTTTTATCATGTTTTAACGAAGGGACAAAAGCGTGGGGAGATCAGTAAGGCAGAAGATGCCCGGGCAATGGCAAAATTTTTCTTAAATACAGCAAAAGGCATCCGGGCTACTGCTAAGTCCAATCCAGATAAGAAAGTATTTAAGGATATCATCGCATTAGCCATCAAAGCGCTTAATTAGCGATCCTTTTCATGACCGCGCTGCTTAAAGTGTGGGTCACACCCTGGTGCTGTTCGATAGCGAGTTTTGCCCTGAAACAATAAACGACGAGAAATATACCCGGAAAGACAAATGCCGAGAGTCCCATCCACTGGCCCAGCAGTGCGCCTGAAATACATCCGAATAGAAATGCCCCGATGGTCATCAGTTGGCGATACAAGGTTACCTCAGATAATGCATATACTCCGTTAATCCTGAAGATCGCGCCAATATTCAATGCCGCTTCGATAACCAGCCCCGTCATCATGGTCGTCGGCCCATAGGTCTTCTTGGGATGAATTTTGGCGAAGGCATTTTGCAGCCCCATGGCAAAAACGACGGTCATCGCCCCAATATATTCCGGTGTTTCGCCAGGGATATTGCCGGTGAAAAACAAAATGAGCCATATAGCACCGAACAAGAACAGGATAATACCTTCTATGAATAATAAAAGGTATGGCCTCTTTGAATGGGAGTCGATGGCGCCGCCCACAATTACCCCGACTATAAAAACGGGAAAACTAAGCAGCTTGATCCATCCGCTGGTATCAACATGTTTGACCACATCGTAGGCAAACACCACCAGGTTACCGGTAACGTGCGATGAAAAAAATTCCTGTAGCGACACGAAGGTAACGGAGTCGCAATACCCCGCTGTAACGGACAGCAGGATAGTGATCAGAGCAATCTGTTTTGGACGTTTCATAGGGGGTAGAAATAAGAAGATGGAACTATTAATTATTTTTCCCCGGCCACCCAATCCTTACTCAGGTGTCCCATCCATTGGTGGTACATTTCATCACCGGTGTGCTGGGTGAACTCAATATTTAGTTGATTGACCTCCAGTTCCAAAACTTCATTGCAGATTTCAATAAATTTTTTGGACAAGGCTTCCCGGGTTTCCGGCGTACGCCCGGCGCGCACATCCAGCATCATAATGGCTGCGGGCCAGGGTTCGTCTTTGCTGCACCTCCAGATGGAGCCTTCTCCAAGTTCCCTGATACTAATGGTCACTCTTTCCACCGCGGCTTCCATGATTTCGGCATAGGCTGCCCCTAATTCTTTCGCCAGGTGTTTTTTGGTTTCGATAGGATAAAACTTTTGAACTTCTATTTGTAAGTACGGCATTGCTTTAAATTTTAATGTTTATAAATCACTATATCTAAAAACTTAATAAGGGTAGCTTTAACAACCATACAGCCGGCGTAACCCGGCCGCATGGTGCTGTAGTCTTATTTTCATTTAATGCCAAATCTGACTGCCTGGAAATGGCTTCATAGGGGTAGTTATAGTAGATGCAGGGCCTGCTGATTAGCGGATATACACGGTTTTGATGTTTACAAATTCGTGTATACCCCATACGCTTAATTCACGGCCATAACCTGATTGTTTAACACCGCCGAACGGGATGCGTGGATCAGATTTAACATTGGCGTTTACGAATGCCATGCCGGCTTCCAGGCGGGTAGCAGCGATCTTTTCGCCACGGGCGATGTCAGTAGTAAATACAGCCGAACCCAGACCAAACTGACTTTGATTAGCCAGCTCAATAGCGTGTTCTTCGTCTTCAGCTTCAATGATCGATGCAACCGGGCCAAAAAGTTCCTCGTCGAAAGAAACGATACCTGGCTTTACATTCGTTAATACCGTTGCCGGATAAAAGGCGGTATTATCATCAGGTACTACGCCGCCTAATACTAATTTTGCGCCACCTGCCACCGAAGCCAACACTTGATTGTGCAACTCATCACGCAGGTCAACACGTGCTTGAGGACCGATATGGGTTTTAGGGTCTAAAGGATCGCCTACCACTTTGGCTTTGGCAAATTCCACGAATTTTTTAGTGAATTCTTCGATAACAGATTTAACGACGATAAATCTTTTACCTGCAATACAGCTTTGGCCCGAGTTAACATATCTTGCATCTACGCATACCTGGGCAGCAAGGTCAAGATCTGCATCTTCCAATACGACATAAGCATCGCTGCCGCCAAGTTCCAGAACAGTCTTTTTGATCAGTTCACCTGCTTTTGAAGCCACTTTAGAACCTGCGGCGTTGCTGCCGGTTAATGTTACGGCTTTGATATAGTCGTTTTCAATAACTGCTTCCACATCCCTGCTGCCGATCATTAAAGTCTGAAAAATATTTTTAGGGAAACCAGCCTCTTCAACAATGTCCTGGATAACCAGTGCACAGCCCGGTACATTTGAAGCATGTTTTAACACGCCGGCGTTACCCACAGCTAAAGCAGGTACAAGGAAACGAAATACCTGGAACAAAGGGAAGTTCCAGGGCATTACTGCCAGCACAATACCAATCGGGTTGTAAGTATAGTAGCTTTTGCTGGCATCGGTTTCTACTAAAGTATCTTTTAAAAATGTTTCCACGTTATCCGCGTAATATTCGCAAGCGAAGGCACATTTTTCAACTTCGGCCAGGCCCTGTGTAACGGGTTTGCCCATTTCGTTGGCCATTAATACCGAAAGTTCATTTGCACGTGTGCGAAGTATGCCGGCC
Source organism: Mucilaginibacter endophyticus (assembly GCF_003351025.1). Taxonomy (GTDB): domain Bacteria; phylum Bacteroidota; class Bacteroidia; order Sphingobacteriales; family Sphingobacteriaceae; genus Mucilaginibacter; species Mucilaginibacter endophyticus. The sequence continues at coordinate 121,909 of NZ_QPCG01000002.1, forward strand.
ATTTTATGAAGCAAGATTTTTCTTTCTTCGAAGGTGGTTTTTTTCCAGCTCAGCCAGGCTTCCTGGGTAGCTGCGATTTTAGCTTTTGCCTGTTCAGGCGTATCAAGCGTGTAGGTTTTGATGTTTTGCCCGTTTGCGGGGTTGATTGATGTAATTTCCATGGTTGGTAGTTTGATTTTATGTTTTTTTTAAAATTTCGGGCAATAGTCAAGCCTTCTGAGGCAAAAAATGCATCAGTGGAAGACTAAGCCAGGCGTTAGTTTTTAGTTTTGTAGTTGCTTTCTGTATTGCTGCGGGCTCAGGCCGATTTCTCGTTTAAAGAGCCGCGAAAAGTAAGGCATGTTCTCGAAGCCCAATGAGTAGGCGATCTCCGTTACATTCCGGTCAGACCCCTTTATCATGTTTTTTGCTTCGGACACCAGGAAAATATGAATGAGCTCTATAGATGTCTTTCCGGTTTCCTGTTTAAGCATATCACTGAGATAACGGGTTGACATATTGAGGGCGAAGGCGATGTCTTTTACTGATGGAAGACCTTTATCCAGCATGTTCTCGCCGACGAAATGCTGTTTCAGCATATCATTAAAGCGGGTGGCTGTTTTGCCTGATTTTTCGAACCGGCTGATAAATTGTCTTTTATAAAAACGCTGGGAGTATTTCAAAATGGATTCAATATGTCCCAGCATGATTTCCCGACTAAACTCATCCTGGTTATTATGATATTCTGTATTGATTTTTTCAAACAGCTCCCAGATGATTTCTTCTTCTTTGGGAGACAGGTGCAAGGCCTCATTGGTATCATAATCAAAGAAGCTGAAATTCTTGATATCATTGTGCAGCAGGTGCCCGGCCAGCAAATCTTCATGGAAATAAATCGCAAAACCGTCTTCTTCCATTTCAACATCCCTGATCTCAATTACCTGTCGCGGACTGGCAAAAGATAGCGACCCGTTATCGTGATCGTATTGCGTCCTGCCATATTTGTAAACCCCGGCTTTCATTTTTTTGAAGCTGATCATGTAAAAATCGCTCGTGAATTCGCTGGCAGCAATCGAACATGAAGTCCGGTGATCGCAACGTATCAGGCTGAGCAGGGGATGTGCAGGTTCAGGGTAATTATTAAGACGATGCAGGTCGGTTATGGTGCTGAAATGTTTCATTTTTCTTGTCGGTTTATGAAACCTGCGCTGATTAGTGCAGGTTTCCTGGTATGGTTTATTTCCTTTGTATGATTGAAGATCGAAAATTACCCTCGGTTAATCAAAGCCTTTACTACGGTGATTAAGCGTTGGTTAAGGCTTCTAATAATTTTTCGCCTACCAATTCTGCTGATTGTGGGTTTTGACCGGTTATCAAGAGTCCGTCAACAACTGAGAATGAACTCCAATCATCTCCTTTTTGATAATCGGCACCCAAACTTATCATTAGGTCTTCTGTTAAAAATGGAACTACCTGAGTCAGGCCAACTGCTTCTTCTTCACCGTTAGTGAAGCCGGCTACTCTTTTGCCTTTGATCAATGGTTCGCCATTAGCAGCTTTAGCGTGTTTTAATGCAACAACACCATGACAGAGCAGTGATACCGGCTTGTTGTGCTGATAAAACGTTTCTATCAGTTTGGCTGCGGTAAGGTCTTCCGCTAAATCCCACATCGGACCATGGCCGCCAGGGAAAAAGATGGCATCATAATCGCTTTCTGATACGCTGCTCAATAATACAGTGTTTTTCAATTTTGCTTGAACAGCTTCATCGCCGTCAAACCTTTTAGTTGCATCTGTTGCAAACTGAGGTATCTGGCTAAATGGGTCGATAGGGGCTACACCACCTTTTGGAGATGCTATAGTGATATCGTAACCGGCATCAGCTAAAGTGTAATAAGGCGCTGCAAATTCACCTTCCCAAAGGCCGGTTTGTCTGTCGATATTACCCATTTTGTCGTGTGAAGTTACTACGAATAGTACTTTTTTTGTTTTGGTGCTCATGTTTTTCTGTTTTAAAAGGTGTTTTAATGATGTATTGATTGAGGATTGTACAGCCTGGTCTGTTTTGTATACTTCTGTTTTATATTAATGCTGTGTTGCTTCCTTCGGAAAATCTGCGCCTACGCTGGTTTCAGCCCATGCGTCATAGTCTGCTTTGGCGGCAACAAGTTTGGCATTCGCTTCATTGAAGGAGTCATTACCTAATAGTAATCTTAACGGCGGATTTTCGGATGCTACGATCTTCAGGATTGCTGCAGACATCCGGACCGGGTCGCCATCTTGTCTGCCGCTGATGCTACGGAGATGGTTTTTGACAATGCCTGCCGTAGCCTGGTAATCGGCCATAGTTTCAGACGTTTCATTAGCAGAACGGCCCGCCCAGTCGGTGCGGATATTGCTTGGAGCTATAATTGAAACTTTGATACCCAGCGGCGCAACTTCTTTCGATAGTGATTCAGAATAGCCGTCAACCGCAAATTTTGTTGCACTGTAAAAGCCCACTGCCGGGGCGCTCATTAAACCAAGTATGGATGAAATGTTGACGATATGACCGCTGCGCTGGCTGCGCATGATGGGTAATACTTCGTTGGTTAGTTTGGCCAGTCCGAAGAAATTGATCTCGAACATGCGGCGCACTTCAGTTTCTTCGCTTTCCTCAATGGAGCCGAAATAGCCGATACCCGCGTTATTAACCAACACATCAATGCGTCCGAACTTTTGCTCAATCGCTTTTACAGAAGAAACAATTTCATCGGCATTGGTTACATCCAGCTTTAAGGCCAAGGATGTTCCAGGATAGGCAGCGACGATATCCGCCACATCTTCAATTTTGCGGGCACCTACTGCGGCCAGGTAACCGGCAGCCAGTACTTGTTTAGCTAACTCTTTTCCTAAGCCGGAAGAAACCCCGGTGATAAACCATACTTTTTTCATTGTCTTATGTTTTTTAATGATTGATGATTCAAAGGTAGAGCAGTCCGGACGGCAAGGTTTATCCGATTGTAGGCAATGTTTGCACGATTCTCCGGACAGAAGAGGACTATTGTGAATACGGTAGGAGCATCGGGATAAACAGAGATACGCATAAAGTTATAATTGTCTGGTTTACAGTCGGTATCGGTAAGTAATAGTCGATTGTTTAATGCGCATGCCTTAACATTGAAAAGTCTTAAAACAACATTTTCAACTTTACGAATTCATCCTGATTTAATGTGCACTAATCACTCCGAACTACAATTGTCCGGCATGATTTTGACAAACCTTATTTCTTTATATCCGCTTCCTTTTACAATCAAATTTAGTTTCTTGCAGAAGTGAAAAATTTGGTGTACATATCAAATTTTATGTGCTAAAAATTTCACCGATGAGCCCGTCGAAAAAACTAATTTGATTTTTTAGAATGCAAGGAATTGAATATTAGCGTTTTGAGGCTGCTCTTAACTGCGCTTAGGCCCCCACGCCGGAAAGCGCGAAAATGCTCCGGTTGTATTGCTGAAATTTTAAATACATTTATTATTTATAGCTTTAGTGTATGCTGTCCAGATTACGACATAAACATGCTGGTATACTGATCTCGTGCACAGAAAGGAAATTTTTCAAGATTGATGCGGAATGGGAGTTTCATTCACTTATACGCATCCTGTCCGGAGAGATGAAAATTATTTTAGCGGGCGAGTCTCAGACGTTTGTCACGGGCGATACTTTCCTGGTGCCGCGAAAGCAGATGACCACCGTAATCAAGCGAGCAAAAGGCGGCTCGCCTTTTAGTTGTATTCTGGTGCGTTTCCGGCCGGAGCATCTTAAGAAATATTTTACCAAAAATAAAGTAAAAGCCAAACATGCACCTGCGCAACGGGTAAGGGCTTATACACGCCACCCACTGTTAGACAGTTTTTTCGCTTCGCTTATACCTTATTTTGATCTGGAAAATAAACTGCCAGATGAATTGACTGCTCTTAAAATAAACGAAATATTAACGATACTGCGGGAAATAGATGATAGCGTGGATTGCTTACTGGCAGACTATTCTGTTACGGACAAGATAGATCTTGCCGTATTCATGGAGAAAAATTTCATGCATAATATGCCGTTAGAAAAACTCGCTTTTCTTGCCGGCCGTAGTATTTCAACTTTCAACAGGGATTTCAGGATTATATTTCAAACTACGCCGCAAAAATGGCTGATCACTAAACGCCTGGAACTGGCCCACTATCAACTTGCGGTTGAAAAAAAGAAACCTAAGGAAGTATACTCCGACACAGGCTTTAAAAACTTTTCCCATTTTTCCTTTTGCTTCAAAAAACACTTCGGCTATTCTCCTACAGCATTTCCCGGAACAAAAGGTAGCCCGGAAAAAAACTGATCAAACAGAACTAAACAATTAATGATAACAAAAAAGCGGGATAAGTTTTAAACCTACCCCGCTCCAGCTAAACAATCAACAACACCCAAACAACACCCTTTATTAGTTCAGCAGGTGCTTTTTATATTGAAGGGGGCTCAGACCTATCTCCCTTTTAAATAAGCGCGAGAAATAAGATATATTTTCGAAGCCCAACGCATAGGCGATTTCGCTAATATTCCGGTCAGACCCCTTTATGAGATTTTTTGCTTCCGATATCAGGTAAATGTGGATTAGCTCAATACTGGTTTTTCCGGTTTCATTTTTTAACAGGTCACTGAGGTATCGTGTTGACATATTCAGTGTTAAAGCTATAAACTTAACCGAAGGCAGCCCTTTATCCAGTAAATCCTGGCCAGAATAGTGCTGATTCAATATGTCGTTAAAACGGGTCACCGTTTTACCGCAATTTTCAAACCTGTCGTTAAACTGCCTTTTGTAAAAGCGTTGAGAATATTTCAAAATAGATTCAATATGCCCAAGCATGATTCCCCTGCTGTATTCATCCTGGTTATTTAGATATTCCAATTCGATTTTCTCAAACAGTTCCCAAAGAATTTCTACTTCTTTTGGGGAAAGGTGCAATGCTTCGTTGGTGTCGTAATCGAAATAACTGTAATTTTTAATTGCCTGGCGCAATGGGTGCCCGGCCAGCAAGTCTTCGTGGAAATAAATTACAAAACCACCCTCTTCCAGCTCGATATCCCTCATCTCTACTACCTGCCTCGGACTGGCAAAGGATAACGATCCGTTATCGTGGTCATATTTAGTCCGGCCATATTTGAAAACCCCTGATTTCATTTTCTTGAAGCTGATCATATAAAAGTCACTTGTGAACTCGCTTGCAGCAATTGAACATAAGAATTCCTGATTGCATCTGATCAAACTAATCAATGGATTCTCAGGGCGCGGATAATTATTGACGCGATGAAGCTCGCTGATGGTGCTAAAATGTTTCATCTTTTTAATTATTAATAACACCCGCACTTTTGTGTGCAGGTGTTATTGTGAGAGCAAAACATTGAAAAACACAGGGCGTTACTATGCGTCCTGTCGCGAAGCGATTAGGCTTCGGCTAATGCTTTCAATAAATTTTCGCCGGTAATTTGTGCGGATTGAGGGTTTTGACCGGTAATCAGCAAACCGTCTACAACAGAGAATGCACTCCAGTTATCACCTTTCTGGTAATCAGCACCTAAGCTTTTCAATAAATCCTCTGTTAAAAATGGCACGGCTTCTGTCAGGCCAACACCTGCTTCTTCGCTATTAGTAAAGCCTGCCACTTTTTTGCCTTTGATCAGTGGTTCGCCGTTAGCAGCTTTTGCTTTTTTGAGGGCAACTACGCCATGGCATAATAACCCAACTGGTTTACCATTGTGATAAAAGGCTTCGATCAGATCGGCTGCTTTTTGATCTTCTGCAAGATCCCACATCGGGCCATGGCCGCCAGGGAAAAAGATAGCGTCATAATCGCCTTCTGAAACAGCGTTCAGCAATGCGGTATTGTTTAACCTGGCCTGTAAAACTTCGTCGGTATCGAACCTTTTGGTTGCATCTGTAGCAAACTGGTCAATCTGGCTAAATGGATCGATAGGGCCGAAACCTTTAGGAGAAGCGATGGTGATTTCGTATCCTGCATCTGCTAAAGTGTAATAAGGGGCAGCGAATTCGCCGATCCATAAACCTGTTTTTTTACCGGTGTTACCTAACTGATCGTGTGATGTTACTACGAACAGTACTTTTTTTGATTTAGTGCTCATGATCTTAATTTTTTAATTTTTTTGTTTCTTTTAATTTGATACAACAAAGTTAGATCAGCAGCTTTCGGGAAATTTATACGATTGTATGCAATGTTTGCACGATTTGCCGGAATGCTTTGTTGTGTGTTTTTGACCATTATTTATATTCCGTTGAAGGGTATTAAAGCCGTTATTTAGACGACATAACAGAGGCCTTGTAGTCGGTTAGTGATATCCTGTTTTCAGGTTTAGGGCATTCTTTAACAATAAAATGCGAAATGATATAATGAAGGGTCGGAAAGAAAAGCATCAGGAAAACCAAACTTGAGACACCGAGCAAAATAAACAACACAATTTTAGCCCCTGGCAAATCGGAATGCGATGCAAAGCGGAAAGCGGCTGCGGTGATGGCGGCTAATGGAAAACTGGTTGCCCACCATGTTATTGTGAATTGAACCTTCACTAATAAGAAGAAGAGTTTGCGTCCCAATAAAAGCAATAAAAATATACTGCTGTAAAAGAAAAAATCTGCTGTCAGATCCTGTTTTCCGACTATTTGCTGGTAATTGGAATATAATAACGCGAATGGTCCCGCCAATAACAATAAGGTTGGCTGTAACGTTGCTGCCAAGCCTTCCTGGAAAATAAGTCTTTGAAATACGAGAATAAATACAAGAAAGGTAAGTAGAAAACCGGCGACAAAAAAGAAAATGCCAATCTCATGAACCGCTGCTCCTCCATATGACCAGCCTGTCAAGGGAATATCCAGTAAGCAAAAAATCGGAATTGTCCAGCCTGGCAGTGCATGCAAAACATTCTGTTGCTGGCTGATCCAGCGGGTAAAAAGGGAGTAGGTAAAGACAAAAGTCGCTATCGACGCGATGATCCAGAGTACAAAACCCAATTGCGGTGCATATGGATGAACGAGGCCGGTTACCAGTAAAAAGGCGGTGAAAAATATAGCGTAAAGGTTAACGCCAATGGGGTGATTAAAATCCTGTTTAACCAATTGCGGGTATTTGATCCATTTAAGGAGGAATAATATACAGAAGATAATGAATAGTCCTACAGCCGCGAAGCTGATCGCTTCTTTAAAGCTGTTACCGAAATAGCTCCAGGCGTAAGCCAGGCTGCTTAAACTACTGACAACTGCAAAAAAAGTTAAGGGGAAAAACTGCAAAAAATTTGGTTGTTTATTTTCGATCGTTTCCATGGTATGTTTTTCATTTAATTGGTAAAAGTTGGTTTAAAAAAAATGACCATACAGTTGAGAGCTATTCAACTGTATGGTCACTCTCTTTTAATGTTCGAATCGTAGATAGATGATGATTTATGAAGCGTGAGCGGTTCTGTTTTATTCAGAACCATTCACGATCATCGCATTGTTAATTGAGCTGTCTGATTTCTGATGATTTATTCGTTATTAACGACGTGAAGCTGCAATTTTTGCAATCAGCGCGTCTGCGAAAGCATGATCAGAGAAAGGTTGTTGGCCGGTGATCAATTCGCGATCCTGCACAACTTTTGGTTGCCAAGGCTTGTTATTTTCAACTTTTAAACCGGCTGCGGCAAGCGCTTCGTCATTATAGTAGGGAGCTGGGCCACCCAGCTGTGGAGTTTCGATCATTTTTTCTTCTGGTTTCGAGAACACTGCTATTTTGTATCCTGCGTAAGGGAAGTCGTGCGCCAGTTTACCCAGGGCTGAAAAGTGACCTGCTACCAGTTCCTTATTATATTTATCAGTTTCAGGAAGGGTTGACAACAAGCCCATTGGTCCGTGACAGATCAAAGCAGTGGGACGGCCATTTTTATGGAAGTCGCGAAGTATCAAGCCAAGGTTTTTGTCTTTCACCAGGTCAATCATTGGCGCGTGTCCGCCGGGTACAAAAACGGCCACATAATCTTGTGTATGACCTACAATTGAAGACAGCAAACGTGGGTGATGTAAGCCCGCAAAGCTGTCAAGGAAACGTAAGGCCTTCATACGTTTGTTGGCATCGCCACCAAAGAATTTGTCAACATTAGAACTGGCATCCATTGATGGCGTATCACCATTCGGGTTGGCAAAAACAGGTGTATAACCAGCATCAACCAGTGCCTGAAGCGGAACGGCAACTTCGTTCAGATAGTAACCTGTTGCGTAAGCTTTACCATCAGCAAGTGTCAATATATGGCCACCTGACATTACTATTAACACTTTGCCTTTGCTTGCTTGTGCCGCAACCGGCAAAGTATGCATCATTAGCGCAGCAACGGCCACGGCTAACATTAATTTAATTTTCGTTTTCATTTTTTTTGTTATTTTAATAATTTGATGAAGCAAAGTTATTTCCGCCTGAACGGATAGGTTTATACGATTGTATGCAATGTTTGCACGATTTGCCGAAGGGGCTGTATACGTATGGAAAAAGGATTGTCGTAAAGCAAAAATAGCTTCACCGGTTAAGTAAAGCTATTGCGTTGTATTCACTGATACGAGATCAGGCCATACCGCCGGTTACGCGCAGCACCTCACCGGTCATAAATCGGGAATCTTCCGAGGCGAGAAATACTACGACATCGGCAATGTCTCCAGGTTGACCTGCACGCCCGAGCAGGGTCATGTTCAGCATCATATCTTCAAATGGTGTACCGATGATACCTTTTTCCCGGTTCCCTTCTGTATCGACCATGCCGGGGTTAACGGAGTTAACGCGTATTTTCCGGCCGGCGAGTTCTTTGGATAAAGACTTGGTAATGATATCGGCTGTACATTTAGAAGCATTATACACGGAGCTTCCTGCGGGGGCCAGCGAGGTAACAACCGAACCTATATTGATGATACTTCCGCCCGAACCGTTAAAGTGTTTTACGGCCTCTTTGGTTGTCAGGAAAACGCCACGCACATTAATGTCAAACATAAAATGAAAATCTTCGGCGGTAATACCTTCCAGTGGGGCAAACCTGTAAACGCCAGCATTGTTAACCAGAATATCGACCGTCCCAAATGTTTTAACAGTTTCTTCAAATAACCGGGCGATGTCCGATTCGCACACTACGCTTCCCTTAATTGCGATGGCTTTTCCGCCATTTTCAATAATTTCGGCGACAGTTTTATCGGCGCTTTCTTGTGAAGAGGAATAGTTGATCACGACACTTGCACCCTCGGCTGCGAGCCCTTTTGCTATTCCTGCCCCAATCCCTTTAGATGAACCGGTTACTACGGCTACTTTGTCAGCTAATTTTTTCATTGGTGTAATTTGAATTTTAAGTTGATTTATCTTTTTTATTTTGAAGCAGGCACACTTGTATAGCAATTCGGTTCGGTACACGGGTACCATTATCCATACCGACCTTAAGTATAATATCTCATTTCATACTTTTTATGCTCGAACTAAGGATATTGGGTTAGCTTTTACTTGTTTTAGAGCAAAAATAGCCCTCGCCGACACCAATAATTTTGCTGTGCGTATCTAATTTATTTTGTTGAGCGTACCAGTTCCTGGGAACAGTCTCATTGAAAGAAGATTATGAAGGGGGGGATTTAGGGGTGCTTAGAATGGCCTTTTTTTTAATGTATAAATTCAAATGTTTTAAAGTAAATTTATTGTTAGTTTAATTTATATCCTTTGATGATGCAAGTGTTAAGGCCCAAATATGCTCCTATTGTTGTTTCCTGTATGGCCGATAAATTTTTTAAAGCCGAGGCTATTTGGGAATTTCATTCCTTAATGCGGATTGTTTCCGGTGAAATGAAAATCGTCCTTGCTGAAAATACTCATGTGTTCGGAATGGGTGACACATTCCTTGTTCCACGAAACAGGCTCTCCACCGTGATTAAATATCCTAAAGATGGGTTGCCATTTAAGTGTATATTGATAACATTCAGACCTGAACAATTAAAGGACTATTACGCAAAGCAGAAAAGCAGTGCCAAACTAAAATCCTGGCAAAAAGTAAAGTCTTATGATAAAAACCCGCTCCTTGAAAGCTTTGTGACTTCACTAATGCCATATTTTGACATGCAGCAGGATCTGCCTGAAGAGCTCGTCAAACTTAAACTTGAAGAGGCCCTTACTATTCTACGTGCTATCGATGAAAGCATTGATGGATTGTTATCCGATTTTAGTGATCCTGGAAAAATTGATATTGCGACCTATATGGAGAAAAATTTTATGTTTAACCTGACCCTGGAAAATTTTAGTTTGCTTACAGGTCGGAGTATTTCTACGTTTAACAGAGATTTCAGGAAATCATTTAATACGCCACCGCAAAAATGGTTGATGCAAAAACGCCTGGAACTTGCACATTACTTACTTTTTGAAAAAAAGATAAAACCGGCAGATGTTTACGTCGAGGTTGGATTTGAAAACTTCTCGCATTTTTCTTATTCCTTTAAAAAATATTTCGGTTATTCTCCCAAAAGATCTACCGAGGGCAAGACTATTAAAACGACTCCCGCAATTGAGAACGATTTGATCCAATGATGATGACATCAAAAAGCCTTCCTGAATGTTATATCTGGAAGGCTTCTTTTTCATGGTAATCAGATACAATCTAAAGATCAGGCATGTAATATTTGCCCGGCGGTAAATGCCCAGTTTTCCCAGGCCGTTTCTTTAAAAACAACGAATACGTCTTTAGGCTCAATCGACAACTCTTGAAGCCCTGAAATTAAAGTTGCCAGGATTTTCCGTTTAATCTTTACGCTTCTGCCTACCGAAAACAAGATTTCAATGATGATGAACTTATCAGATCGTTGTTCCTGCATTTCGGGATAAGACCTGTCGAAAATTAAATTTTCTTCGTCCATATCGAAAAAACGTTGAAAACGATCAGCAATCGGAGTTCCGGCCTCTCTTAAGGCATTTTGAATGGCGTCTCCGATTTTCCTTTTTTCTTCTTTTGTTCTACCCTTCAGGGCGGTTACTGTTATCAATGGCATGATTTTAAAATTTAGAGATTAACAAAATATATCAAATAAAGAACAGAGGATATCGTCTGTGTGATGATTTCCTGTAATCCTATCAAACAAAAATATCTGTAATAAGGAGGGGGAGTTTATACGATTGTACGCAATGTTTGCACGATTTATAAATAATATCTAAAGAGATTATATTTTATGAGCTTTTAGAGAAAGTAAATTGAACCTTTCAGAAAACCATCGAGCGTCATCAGCAGCCGATATTTGTATCTTAATAGTAATTAACTAAAGCGATTACAGCGATTATTATCAACAGGATTCCCTTGGGGCATCAAATAATAGGAAATATGAAAAAGACAGTATTGGTCACAGGGGCATCTTCCGGCATGGGAAAGGAAACAGCAAAGTTGCTTGCACAAAATGGGTATAAAGTATATGCCGCTGCCAGGCGATTAGAACAAATGGATGATTTAAAACCGCTTGGCATCGCTACCCTAAAAATGGATGTGTCAGACGAGCAATCAATGATAAATGGTGTAGACGAAATTTTTAAAGCCGAGGGAAAAATCGATATACTGATCAACAATGCGGGGTTTGGGCAATATGGAGCAATTGAAGAAGTAGATTTGAAAGACGCCCGCTACCAGATGGAAGTCAACCTTTTTGGGCTGGCCAGACTGATTCAGCTTGTTATTCCACACATGCGCGAACAATACTTTGGTAAAATAGTAAACATATCTTCAGTTGGGGGCAAAATGGCGGCTCCGCTTGGTGGCTGGTACCATGCGAGTAAATTTGCACTTGAAGGTTTAAGTGACAGCCTACGCTTAGAGCTGAAGCCTTTCGGTATAGATGTTATCGTGATTGAACCGGGCGGTGTAAAAACCGAATGGGGGACTATCGCCATCGGGAATGCGATGAAAACAGCCGAGGGTTCATCATATAAGGGCTTGATTGAAAGCGCACAGAAAATCAGCGAAAAAACTGAAAAAAATAATATCCCGGCCATTGAAATTGCTGTCTTAATTAAGGATGCCATTGAAGTTGCAAAACCTAAGGCCCGATACGCAAAGGGCTATTTGGCGAAACCAGTCCTTTTCATGAAAAGATGGCTAAGCGACAGCGCCCTGGATAAAGTGATTATGGGGCAGTTGAAGTAACTGCCTCTATTTAGGAAAATTGAAAATCAGGTACTTGTGCACAAAGTGTCTAATTTTGTATCAATCGATTCGATTATGAAAAAGAATGAATTACAATACAATATATTATATTCCTGCTCTGTGGAAAAGGAACGTAGTGGAGAGAAGTTGGTGGAGGAACACGTATTGAGCTATGTGATCTCAGGCGAAGTACATTTTTTTAGTAATCAGGGGAGGATAGTTGGGAAGGCAGGGGCTATTGGCCTGCTGCGCAAAAACCTTTTGGTAAAAGCTGTCAAATATCCCGCAGCAGATGGAACCCCCTTCCAGTCGCTTAATGTATTTCTTAATCAGGATATTCTGAAAAAGTACAGTTCTGAGCATCAAAAAACGGCCGAAAAGATTTATGACGGTCATCCCATCGTCGATCTTAGCAATGATCAGTTCATAAAAGGATACTTTGATTCGCTATTTCCTTATTTTAATTCGGATGTCCCGCTAACGGAACACCTGGCATTGCTGAAAACTAACGAAGCGATAGAATTGCTTTTACGCCATCGGGAACTTGCAAATCTATTGTTGGATTTTGCTACGCCTTATAAAATTGACCTGGAGGCTTTCATGAGTCAGAATTATGTTTACAATGTCCCCATGTCTAAATTTGCCCACTTAACCGGCCGAAGCCTGGCAACGTTTAAACGGGATTTCAAAAAGATATTCCAAATAACACCCGAAAAATGGTTGATGCAAAAACGACTGGAACGTGCGCATTTCCTGATCGCCCAACAGAAACTGTCACCGGTTGCGGTGTATCAGGAAGTCGGGTTTGAGAACCTTTCGCATTTTTCTACTTCTTTTAAAAAGAGGTTTGGTTATAATGCTTCGAGTCTCGGTACTTTATAACAATACCTCAATTTGTCAATAAATTAATTACCAACCTAACCCTAAAAATATAAGGAACTTATGGCCATTTGATCATCATTTGGCTGCAATGTCATTCCTGCTCACCTTTTTTGTCACGTAAAAGTCGACAAAAACCCGCTTCGGCAAATCGTGCAAACATTGCTTACAATCGTATAAATTTCAGGGTGGCCTGCCGATCTACCTTTGACTCATTGATTATTTAAAATAAAAAAGACAATGAGCAAAGTATGGTTTATAACCGGAACCTCTTCTGGTATCGGTAAAGAATTAGCACAACAAGTGCTGGCAGCAGGCTACCAGGTAGCTTTAGGTGCCCGTAACACCAATGATGTAGCCGATATCCTGGCTGCTTATCCTGAAACTGCGCTGACAGTAACGCTGGATGTTACTAAAGAAGATGAAATTGTTTCATCTGTAAATGCAATTACTTCGAAATTCGGCCGAATTGACGTATTGGTAAATAACGCCGGTATTGGTTATTTCGGTTCTATCGAGGAAAGCGAAGAAAGCGAAGTTCGCCGCATGTTCGAGATCAATTTCTTCGGCCTGGCGAAATTGACTAACCAGGTATTACCGGTCATGCGTGCACAACGCAGTGGCCATATCCTGAACGTGACTTCGATCCTTGGTTTGGTGAGCTATCCTGCTGTAGGATTTTATAGCGCAACCAAATTTGCTGTTGATGGTTACACCGAATCGTTATCAAAAGAAGTAGCCCCTCTGGGTATTAAAGTTACAGCCATTGCTCCAAGTAGTTTCCGCACCGATTGGGCTGGCCGTTCAGCTAACGAAGCGCCAAACACTATTGAAGATTACAAAGCGACTGCTGAAGCAAACAAAAATAATATCCGTAATGGAAGCGGTAAACAAGCCGGCGATCCTGTCCGTGCAGCGCAAGCCATCATCAAAGTGGTTGAATCTGAGAACCCTCCTTTAAGACTTCTTTTAGGTGAGGCTTCTTATAAAGGTGCAAATAACAAATTAACAACCTTAAAAGCAGATTACGATGCCTGGGCTGAAACCAGTGTAGGCGCTGATTTTCCAAAAGAACAAGCATAATTAAAATAACCGCCCCGCTAAGGGAATTTCGATAAATATCCAATAACAATTTAAAAACAGAAAAAGATGAAAACTAAATTCATAATCCTCGCAACTATGTTCGTTGCAGCCCTGGGTTTCCAGGTAAAAGCGCAAACCAATAAGCCTAAAAAAGTCCTGTTCGTAGTAACTTCACACGACAAAATGGGTAATATTGACAGGCAAACCGGCCTTTGGCTTGGAGAATTTGCAGCTCCTTATTACACCTTAAACGATGCAGGCATAGAAATTACCATTGCTTCGCCTAAAGGTGGCCAGGCGCCCATCGATACCTTCAGCTTAAACAAATCGTTTGCAACTGAAGCTACCAAACGTTACCAGTCAGATGCCGCTTTACAGTCGAAATTGAGTAAAACTGTAAAACTGAGCACTGTAAATCAAAAAGATTATGACGCGGTATTTTATCCAGGTGGCCACGGCCCAATGTGGGATTTGGCTGAAGATAAAACCTCTGAAAAGCTTATCGAAAACTTTTATAACCACGGTAAAATTATTGCTTTTGTATGCCATGGCCCCGTGGCCCTGAAACATGCAGTTGACAAAAACGGCGTATCTCTTGTAAAAGGCAGAACCGTTGCCGGTTTCACTAATGGCGAAGAAGAAGCAGTTGGTTTGACAAAAGTGGTTCCTTTCTTAACTGAAGACCTGTTAAAACAGCTTGGTGGTAATTATCAAAAAGGTGCCGATTGGAGTCCATTCGTAGTTCAGGACGGTCTTTTGATCACCGGCCAAAACCCACAGTCGGCTTCGTTGATTGGCGAAAAGGTGTTGAATGCACTTAATAAACCAGTGGCGTCAAACTAATATTTGATACCCTTAGAAAGCTGGTGAAAACCGGCTTTCTAAGCTTTATCCCATCAATCTACTCAAACTATCAAAAACAATGGAAACCAATCATCAATTATTAACAAATCTGTTTCCTACCATAGAGGACATACCGGATTCTGTGAAAATTAATCAGCCGGTTCACCAGAAACGTCTCCTGATAAACGGTGAGCTATTAGAATGGAACGGACCGACACATATCGTTTTTTCTCCGATCCATATCAAAACTAACGGTGGAGATGAAACACAATTTGTAATTGGCAGCTATCCGCTTGCGACCAGTAAAGAGGCAGAAACGGCCCTCGATGCGGCTGTAAAAGCGTTTAACGCGGGCCGTGGCGAATGGCCGGCAATGCCTGTCCAACAGCGTATCAAACATCTGGAAGATTTCACTTACCAGATGATCGCTAAGCGTTCGGAAATCGTTAAGCTGCTCATATGGGAAATCGGCAAAAGCACGGTAGACTCAGAGAAAGAATTTGACAGAACTGTCGAATATATTTATGAAACCATTAAAGCAGTCAAAAAACTGAATAACAATAGTTCAGCTTTTCAGGTGCAGCAAAGTTTCATTGGTCAAACCAAGAAAGTTCCGCATGGTGTTGTTCTGTGTATGGGGCCGTTCAATTACCCGCTGAATGAAACATTTACCACGCTGATTCCTGCGCTGATCATGGGCAATACCATACTTTTCAAACCTCCAAAGCATGGTACTTTATTATTTGAGCCATTGTTGGAAGCTTTCCGTGACGCCTTCCCTAAAGGAGTGGTTAACACTTTGTATGGCCGCGGTAGGGATATTGTTCCTGCCTTAATGACTTCAGGTAAGATAGACGTATTAGCGCTCATAGGTTCAAGTAAAGTGGCCGACAGTTTGAAAAAGATGCACCCAAAATCAAATCGCTTGAAGTCGGTGTTGGGTTTGGATGCAAAAAATGCAGCGGTCATCCTGAATGATGCCGATATAGAACTGGCGGTAAAAGAATCTATCACTGGTGCGCTATCCTTTAACGGCCAGCGTTGCACTGCCTTAAAAATCCTTTTTGTCCAGGATCAAATCGTAGAACGCTTTAACCAACGCCTGGTCGAAGAAATAGAAAAATTGAGTATTGGCATGCCTTGGTTAAAAGGCGTTAATATTACCCCGCTTGCCGAACCTGAAAAACCGGCCTATCTGCTTGAAAGTATCGATGATGCTATTGCTAATGGCGCTAAGGTATTAAATGCTCATCTTGGCGGGGGCAAAAACCACCTTTCTCTCGTTAAGCCAGCTATCTTATATCCTGTGAATGAGAATATGAAGATATACCGTGAAGAGCAATTTGGCCCGGTTATTCCAGTTGTTTCTTTCAGCACGCTTGATATACCGATAGAATATGTCACTACTTCACCTTATGGTCAGCAGGTCAGCATTTTCAGCAGTGATGCCGAAGCGGTTAGTTTATTGGTCGATACCCTTGCCGGTCAGGTTGGCAGGATCAACCTGAACAGCCAAAGTCAACGCAGCCCCGACACTTTTGCATTCAATGGAAGGAAAGACTCTGCAGATGGTACACTGTCAGTAGACGAAGCGCTGCTGGCTTTCTCGGTAGACTCTGTTATTGCAACTAAGCAAAATGACGCGAATGAGCAGTTAGTTCAGACTATCCTGCAACATAACCTGTCACGCAGGTTAAGCAATAGCGTAGCATTTTAATTAACTATCAAATAATTCACTTGAACAATAAATAAAACGCATATGTATGCAATAAAATCATACGGAGCGCAAAGCGCCGAAAAACCGTTGGGCCCATTGACCATAGATCGCCGTGAACCCGGCGCTACAGATGTAGAAATCAAAATTTTATATTGTGGAGTATGCCACACGGATATTCACGTTGCCAGAAATGAATGGGGAAATACGCTATATCCCGTAGTTCCTGGCCATGAAATTGTAGGTACAGTAACTCGTGTAGGATCTGGCGTTACCCAATATAAAGTTGGTGATACCGTTGGTGTTGGCTGTTTTGTAGACTCTTGCGGTCACTGTAAGAACTGTCTTGACCACAATGAACAGTATTGCGAGAATGGTAATACCATGACCTATAATGCTTACGAACAGGATAAGAAAACCATCACCTACGGCGGTTATTCCAGCCACATCGTAGTGACTGAAAAATTTGTACTGAGCGTTTCAGATAAATTGCCTTTAGAAAAAGTTGCTCCTTTGTTATGCGCCGGTATCACTACCTATTCTCCGTTGAAACATTGGAACGTAAAAGCTGGTGATAAGCTGGCGGTATTGGGTCTTGGTGGCCTTGGTCACATAGCTGTGAAGCTGGCCGTTTCTATGGGTGCAGAAGTTACTGTTTTAAGCCGCTCAAAAAGTAAAGAACAGGATGCACTTGCCTTGGGTGCTCATCATTTTGAGCTGACCAACGATAAGGAGAATATGGCGAAACTTGCCAATACCTTCAACTACATTATTGATACGGTATCGGCTTCCCACGACTACAATGAATATCTGGCCTTGTTAGCAATTGATGGCGTAATGGTATTGCTGGGTATCCCGCCAACTCCTTCCGAAGTTCATGCATTCCAGTTGATTGGCGGTCGCCGCAGCCTTGTAGGGTCATTAATTGGTGGTATCAAAGAAACCCAGGAAATGCTGGATTATTGCGCTGAGCACAATATCACCTCGGATATTGAGCTGATCAGCATTGACAGGATTAACGAAGCTTATGAACGCACCATCGCCGGTGACGTACATTATCGTTTCGTGGTCGATATGGCTTCTTTGGATAATTAATCCGTAGTATCATCATTGCTTAGTTAGCACTGTTTTGCGCAACTAAGTTGTACGATAAATTTAAGTGCGAAGCGGGCAGTTGCTGTGCTTCGCACAATTTTTTATCTAATAAATAGTATTGTTATGAGCAGCAAGGAACGAATGCAACGTTATAAGGACAAAATCTATAACGGCATTCTTGACGCGGCAATGGAAATCCTGAAAACTGAGGGATGCGAATCTTTGAGCGTCAGAAAAATAGCAGATAAGATAGAATATAGTGTACCCGTCATCTATTCTTATTTTTTAAATAAGGAAGCGGTGCTGATAGAATTGTCGCGAAAAGGTTTTACAAAGCTGATAACTTGTATAGAAAAGTCACTTAAGGGATTAATAAGCCCCGAAGAAAGAATGGAAGCTATGTTGTCAACGCTGATAGAATTCGCTCATAAGGAAAAAGAGCTGAATCAACTGATGTATTCCGTAGGCGTGCATGTGATAGACGTCGAAGAAACTTTCCCGGTTTTAAAAGTGATCAGTGATCTTTTCCGAAAAGAGTTAAATGATTTAAAAGCCGGTGAGATAATCAGCGAAGATTCCTTCCGCAGTACTTACTTAACCTTTCTTTCTATTGCGCACAGGCTGGTTGCAGTAAACCATTACTATAAAAATATTGATCCGGCCATTAACAGTATCGTATTGAAGAAAACGGTCCATGCAATTTTACAGCCGATAGATGCATAAAGCCATTAAGTCTACTATTTAGCTATTATCGGTTGAGCTTTTCAACAACGTTAATTGAGCCGTTAAAAAAAACTACCCGTTTTCTAATTATTCATCTTTGCTATAAAATTTCAACGTATGGATTTTCTTCAAAAAATGATTAATTATTACCAGGGCGAAACGCGGCATGGGTTTCTTGTTTCAATTACAGGCATATTTCTCATCGGAATTGCGCTGATTGGCCGGAAGTTTATCAACCCTGTATCCATTTTCAGAGGCTTTCTCATCCCATTTATTGTGGGTGGTTTATTTTTAGGAATCGCCGGAGCCGCTAGTGGAATATTTACTAAAAAATCATTTAAAGAAAGAATGACCTCTTATCAGCAAGATCGGAGTGCTTTTTTTAAAACCGAAGTTTCGAAAGTTCAAAAGATCCACAAATCGTGGCTTGGTACCCGTACAGCCTGGACCATGGTTGGTTTCGCCGGTTTGGCCTTACTTCTTTTAGCAAAAAAGAACTATTTGATGGGCGTTGGTCTCGGCATTCTACTTTTTGGTCTGATTGGCCATGTGATCGAAGCCTTTTCCTTTCATAGAAATGAAATTTATAGAGATGCAGTAATAGATGCGGCCGATATTGAGCGATCAAGCCAAAATAAGGCAGGTTCAGAAAAACAAAGCGAGTTGCCTATCAGCGTAGCTGTTAAAGAGGAAACATCGAAACCTTCAGGTATTAGTGACACTTTTTCATCAAGTGATGATGGCGTAGGCCAAAGAGATACACTGTTTTTACAATCAGCATTATGCGCTGAAATTAATTTGTCAACTCCCAAAGACACGGCTGCTTTCCTAATGGCCAATAATTTACCCGCGATAAAAATAGGAAAAGATTCATCAATGCGCGACTTGTCAGTTATCATGGATAAGCCCGGCAGAAAAAGGAAGCTATTGGATTATTATAATTCCGATTTGATTCAAAAAAATAGCGTTTACGCTAAACACTGCTGGTTTAGCAAGAAATACAGCTATTAACCGACCTATAAGCATTGATCATAACGAAACGGTGGATAGCAACCTAAGTTGCCCCACCGTTTTTTTGTTATTCGCTTTAAACATTAATAAAGCTCAATTGAGCGAACATTTGTAAGAGATCTTCTGAGAGCCAAGCTTCAGCAATTTTGCCATCTTCAATACGATAGAAGCCCATTCCATTCCATTTAGCATCTATATGAGATGGCCCATTTCCCAAAAAAGAACCGGAATTATGCCCGCTGTTGGTGAAGAACATAGATACTTTATCATTCGAAGTCAGGATAATGGTTGCAGGAAAATCACTCATATAGTTTGAATAAATAGGAGATACCAGCGGATCTGTCGCATTAGCTTTTCCCTTGAATGGCGCCACAAACATGATGAGTTCAAAGAATTTAACAGATGTTCTAATAATTAACAAATAACCAGAGTATACCAAACCCCAGTTATTTGAAAATTCCCAGATTGTTTAAAAACCGTAGGCACTAAACCATCTTTTTTTAATTTCTTCCGTCGCATCGTTATATTCAACATCGATACCGTTAGAACTTGGATCAACTGGCGTCCGCAATGGTCTCTTACCTTTTTCTGTATCAACCAAACTCAAGGCTGCATCTGCAATGAGTTGCGGATCAGGGGCCGACTCAGTGAATAGTTTTGTAAATACACGTTGAATGTTTTGCTGGATATCTATTAGGTTTGCGCCATATGATTCCTGAATACCTTCACGATCACCATTTACGTGGGCTTTACTGATAATTTCTGTCATAAAACCTCCCGGTTCGATCAGAACAGATTCCACGCCCTGTCCGATCAATTCTTCATGAGACCCTTCTATGAATCCTTCCAAAGCAAATTTGCTGGCATTATAAGCAGACTGCAAAGGAAGAGATACTCTGCCTACCTGGCTGGAAATCGTTATGATGAGGCCGTCTTTCGCGGCACGCATGGCAGGCAATACTTCGCTGTTCATTCTAATTACTCCCCAAACATTTACATCGAATAATTTTTGGATCTGTGGCAAACTATAAGACTCCAATACGCCACCACCATAGATTCCTGCATTGTTAACCAAGACATCAATTTTGCCGTATTTGGCGTAAACTGCAGCCACAGCGCTTTTAACAGATGTGTCATCCGTTACATCCAAGTCAATAACTTCTGTATTTGGCAGTGCGCCCAAATTCGTCGCGAATTCCGCGTTTTTGCCGTTTACATTGCGCATAGTAGCGATTACTGTATGGCCTTGCTTATCAAATGTCCTTACCATTAATGCCCCGAATCCGGTACTTGAGCCTGTAATTAAAATTACTTTTTTCATGTTATTTGTTATTGTCAATTTATTCTATTAGCCATTTTTAAAGGTGCATGCCCATTTTTCACGTTGTTTGGGACTCAAAAATTATACTGCTTGAATGAAGAAACATGTGTTTAATGCCCCTTTAAATTTTTTGCAAGTTAGGGCCAATTTACTTTACTTTGTATAGCACTTTCCCTGAGGAAAGCAAAATGAAATAAATCAAAAATTATGGCTATGAAAAAAGTACATTCTGATTGTCTTGAGACAATAAAACCTGTTCGGGATGCTCTTGAGGTGCTAAACGGTAAATGGAAACTATCTATTATCATATCCGTTGCAGTGGGAAATGAGCGCTTTACAGATATACAGGACAGTATTCCAGGAATTACACCGAAAGTTTTGGCCAAAGAATTGAAAGAGCTTGAACAACATCAACTGATCAAGCGGATAATTATAGAAGATTACCCGGTTAAAATTATTTATCGATCAGAACCTTACGCAGCAACTTTAAATCCTATCATCTTTGCGTTGAAGGACTGGGGGTTGAACCACCGTAAAAAGCTATTCGAAAAAGGATATACCATGAGTGACATTGGAGAGGCCCCAAAGTGCCTGCCTGTAGAATGATATTAGGTATAATGAATGGAATTCCCGCTCCCACACGCAAAAGTTAAATTTTAGGCTTAAAAAATAAAGAAAATTCAGTCTTAATATTCCAATTAAGCTTCGTTACTTTTAAAGTAGCCAGAAAGTATAATTCTTCATAAATAACTTCATAGAGCATTATTGACTAAATCGAAAAATAGTCTTAAATTAAGACTCTGTAAGTCAAAACTTACTTTTGTCCCTACTGTTTAGTGGTGCCCTGAAATACTCATCATCTTTTGATCCCCGATAGAGCCCAGATGGGTGGACAAAACGAGTTTTTTTTAAAAATAGAACCCTATAAATAGCTGATCTGTAGCTTTTTTATTTTATTAAGATCCTTTTCAATCCTCATGGATAAATAGTTTCGTAGTTTAATAACAAGAAAAATTAGCTTTTTTGTTTTGGTGCTGCAACTAAATAACACTTGCCTGCGTCTTACAACTATCCAAGCCTGAACATATGCTCAAAAACTACTTAAAAATAACCTGGCGTAACCTTTTGCGTCAAAAAACATTTTCCCTGATCAATATCCTTGGCCTAACCATTGGCATGGCCAGTGCGGCGCTCATTTTGTTGTGGATCCAAAACGAACTGAGCTTTGACCAATTTCACGAAAAAAGGGACAGGCTTTACTCGGTTTACAATCAATCGAAATTCGACGGGAAATTGTGGAGCTGGGAAACTACTCCTAAAATTATGGGTAGGGTAATGAAACAGGAATTACCCCAAATGGAGAAAGTGGCCAGGGTTACCAATGCCAATTTCTTGTTTACTATTGGTGATAAGCGCCTTACAGCAAGCGGCGACTTTACTGACGCCGATTTCCTTTCTATGTTCAGTTTCCCGCTGATTAGTGGGGATTCCAAGACCGCATTGAACGAGTTGCATAACATCGTCATCACCGAAAAATTTTCTAAAAAGCTTTTCGGTGATGGGAACGCGATAGGCAAAACGGTCAAAATAGATAGCAATGCCTATTTCAAGGTAACGGGAGTGATGAAAGATCTACCGAATAATACCCGCTTTGATTTTGAATACCTGTTACCTTGGTCGTACCTGAAAAAGATTGGTCAGGATGATGAATACTGGGGTAATAATTCTATCCAAACTTTTGTGTTGTTAAAACCAGGTGTAACAGAAGCCAACGCCGATGCTGCTGTGGAAAATTTCACTAAAAATCATTCTGATACCAAAGATATTCAGCAGTTTTTGCACCCGGCAACCAAATGGCATTTGTATTCGCATTTTGAAGATGGTAAAATAGTTGGTGGGAAAATAGAACGGGTGAGGGTGTTTTCGCTCATTGCGGTGCTCATCCTTGTTATTGCCTGTATCAATTTTATGAATTTAAGTACTGCCCGGAGCGAGTCGCGTGCGCGTGAAGTGGGGATTCGTAAAACGGTTGGCGCATTAAGAGGATCATTGATCTGGCAGTTTTTAGGCGAATCTGTTTTGATAGCCGCTATAGCGGGTGTTTTTGCAGTTATCATTGTGCAAATCAGTATGTCGGGCTTTAACCAGCTCACTCAAAAGCAATTGTATGTGCCTTATGGCAATCCATATTTTTGGCTCCTAGCGCTTGGCTTTATCCTTATTACTGGTATCATTTCTGGAAGCTATCCGGCCTTGTACCTGTCATCTTTCAGGCCGGTGGCCGTATTAAAAGGTACTTTTAAGGCAGCAAACGCATTAGTTACACCACGTAAATTACTGGTAGTTATTCAGTTCACTTTCGCGGTGGTGTTGATCATTTGTACAATAGTTATCCGCCAGCAGTTACAGTACGCCCAGGATAGGGATACCGGTTATAAAAAAGATAACCTGGTTTTCAGTTTCATGTCGGGTGATATTGATAAGCATTATCAATCTATCAAAAATGAGTTGCTTTCAAGTGGTGCAGCAACATCCGTATCCAAAACAAACTCGCCCATAACACAACGGTACAGCGATAGCTGGGGCTTTAACTGGCCCGGTTCAACACCTCACAACAAGGTAGATTTCATCATTTATAGTTCGGATGGCAGCCTGATAAAAACCATGGGGCTCAAGCTGGTGGCGGGCAGGGATATTGATCCTGTTAACTATCCTACAGATTCGACCGCTATGCTGGTTAACGAAGCTTCAGTTAAAATCATGAACCTGAAAGATCCCGTAGGTAAAACAATTACCCAGGGCGAGGGCAAAGACGCCAAAGCCTGGCATATCGTTGGTGTCATTAAAGATTTTATCATCAGTTCGCCTTATGAGCCAGTACAACATATGCTGATACAAGGGCCGAGTTCATGGTTTAATATCATTCACTATAAACTTAATAACGCCAATTCAACCAAAGAGAACCTCCGCCGTGCCGAAGCCATTTTCAAAAAATACAACCCCGATTACCCATACGAGTATACTTTTGTTGACCAGGAGTATGCTAAAAAATTTGGAGACGAACAACGAACAGGGACCCTTGCCAGCCTGTTTGCCGGCTTAACAATTGTTATTTCATGCCTCGGATTATTTGGCCTGGCCGCCTATATGGCACAGAACAGGATTAAAGAAATAGGTATAAGAAAAGTGCTTGGTGCTTCAGTTGCCAGCGTAACCACACTGCTTTCGCGCGATTTTCTGAAGCTGGTTGCTATATCATTTTGCATAGCTGCTCCAATTGCATGGTATTTAATGGCTCAGTGGTTAAAAGGGTACAGCTACCGGGTCAGTATCAATGTATGGGTATTTGTAATTGCCGCAACGCTTACATTGCTGATATCTGTTTTAACTGTAAGCTACCAGGCCATCAAAGCCGCGTTAACAAACCCGGTGAAAAGCTTGAAAGGGGAATAAGTTATAAGGGGCCGTATGGCATTTAAACCTAAGTGCTCCTGATATAACAACAAACACTAAGTATACTTAATATCCATAAAAAGGGAGTGGTACATTAAATTAGGGTATCACTCCCTTTTTATCATAGAGGGCTTTGCAAAGGTTTTATTAGCGGAGAATTGAATTTAATATTTTGAGTCGGTATAGGTTACCGTCGCAAAAGTTGTAGATATCATTTAAAAAGTAACTGAGTCAAATTAACAATATTTTAAAGGCTGTGATTGAAGCTGTCTTTCAAATTACCTATGAAATGGCCTGTGAAACACCTATTCAGACACTTTTTTTCTAACAGTCAAAAGATTAATAAGAAGAATATCTATTATAAATACACAATTATCAATAATTTAGTATTGATAAGATATCTCGCCTATAATTAACTTATGAAAAAGTTCCTTTTATTGTTCCTCGCGTTGTTTCCCTTGCTCGTGCAAGCCCAAACCCAAACAGATTCTGTATTGGTATTATCAGACGTACACGTTGATCTAAATTTGAAACCAGATGTGTTTTATCATAAAGTAGATACCGATACCGCGCTTTTTAAATCGGCGACAAAAAATGCAGGCTCAGGAAAGTACACGTTTATTATTATGCCAGGTGATCTTCTTTCGCATGGGGACAATCACACTGAAGCCGATATGAGCAAAACATTCAAATATGTTGCAGATCATGTTCATCAAATTGATAAAAACGCGGTCATACTGCCTGCCTTAGGGAATAACGACTGCGCACAGCATAACACACCGGATACTACAACTTACCGCATATTTTATAATTCACTGTTGGCGCGTATCGATCATGATAATCATATCTATAACACTTTTAAAAAAGGTGGCTATTATACTTATGATAAAGGCGATCTGTCTGTTATTGTACTTAATACTTTGCTTTTCGCGTTCGGGCCGGACACAGAGGCAATAAAAGAGTTAGATTGGCTAAAGAAGGAGCTGCGTGAGGATAGTAAAAAGCATAAAAAGGTCTGGATGGTTTACCACATCCCACCAGGAACAGACCGTTATGCCGACGGGCCATTCTGGCATTCAAATATTAAAGAACTTTACCTAAGTATCATTAAAACATATGCTTCAACCATAAAATTTCAACTGGCAGGGCATACCCACATGAACGATGCTGAACTGATCTCTGATCATGGAAAGTTAATTTCATATGTGGCTATAGCACCTGGATTGGATACCAGGAACCAAAATAACCCCGGTTACCAGGTTATCCATTTCAATAAACGGGATAAAGCGGTAAATGAAATACGAACTTATTATACCAGCGGTTCGCATCCTTATCAATGGCAATCGTTTAGCTTCCGGGCGTTAGATTTTAATTTCCTGCGCAATTTTAAACCTGAAAGTGTACAAGGGATAAACTTTGTTAAGGACTACTCGATGCAAAGGGGTACAGTAATATCCAGCAAAAAGCAGGAAATTGTGTGGGGTGATAAGTTTAGTACAGATTCTCAAGTTAAGTAGCGGTTTGTATGGAGAATATTTAAATGCTCCTGAATTCTAAAGGTGTTTTACCGGTTTTTTGCTTAAAGAGCTTGTTAAAGTACTGCGGATATTCAAAGCCGAGGGTGTAGGCGATCTCTGCAACGGATTTGTCTGTATTTAGTAATATGTTTTTTGCTTCCTCAATCAGATAATAATGAATGTGGTCCTGGGCGTTTTTACCGGTTTCCTTTTTGAGCAGGTCGCTTAAGTAGCCGGGAGATAGATACACCTGTTCTGCCAGTTGCTTTACTGTAGGCAAACCTTTTTCGTTGATGTCGGTCTGTTTAAAATAGTCCTTTAAGATGTTTTCAACCTGTGTAACTACAACGTTATTAGAGTTTTTACGGGTGATGAATTGCCTGCCGTAAAAACGGGAGCAATAGTTTAATAGCAACTCGATAGTCGATACAATGATGGCCTGGCTGTGGATATCAATATTCTCTTTTAATTCGGTTTCTATTTTGGATACACATTCTATTAACACCTGGTTCTCTTTTTCGGAGAGGTGAAGCGCTTCCGATATTTCATACGAAAAGAAGCTGTAATCTTTCATCTTGTCGTTCAGTGTGGTTGCCCTGATCAGGTCTGGATGGAAAAACAAGCCCCAGCCGGCTACTATTGCTGTAGGTTCAACTTCCTTTTCCAGTTCAAGCACCTGGTTGGGGGCCATACAAATCAGACTGCCACCCTGAAAATCAACTATTTTACGGCCATATCTAACGTTATTCCTGTTGTAGTTTTTGCAGATCAACGAATAGAAATCCGTGGAAAGTTTGATTTCGTCCTGTAAATCCTCGTTTACCCGGCTAAAATCAACCACCGCAACCAAGGGATGCCTAACAGCGTGATCAAGCTGAAAAAAACGGAACAGATCTGAAATGGTTTGCAGATGGAGGAATGTGCTCATTAATTGTAAATATAAACAATAGCGCCCTCGCACAGGCAAGGGCGCTATCAATTTAAAGTCCGAACTGCGTTTTTATCATTCCCATAAAGCTTGCATCGTCTGCCTGGAGACGATTAGCTATTGTTTCCCTGGCATCTTCCCCTGCTGTATATCTTAACCTGGTGGTACCATCAGTAGCAGCTTCATAAATAACATCGGCAACAACGCTTGCAGGTGAAGCGTGCTCAAAAAAGGCAGGCATTCCGGCCAATACTTTTCCAGCGATTGACTGATATTCAGTCAAACTCTCGTCATTGCTAAAACAAGTGAACGGCCGGCGAAATCGGTAGCTATGGCCCCTGGTTCTATGATCTTTACCTTTCCACCAAATTCTTCTACTTCGTAGCTTAAGGATTCTGAGATCCCTTCAACAGCGAATTTTGTCCCATGATATAATGTGCCTAAGGGGAAAGTCATTTTTCCGCCAATAGAAGAAATATTGATGATCACACCGCTTTTATTAGCGCGGAAATGGGGCAGAAGGGCTTTGGTAACGTCAAGTAGTCCGATGACGTTGGTATTAAACTGGCGGATGATTTGCTCCCTGGTAAATGATTCCAGGGTACCAAACGCACCATAGCCTGCATTGTTAACCAGTACATCTATCTTTCCGAATTTTTTTATGCCTTCATTTACCGCGTTTTGGATAGATTCCAAATCCAATACATCGAGCCTGGTAAGCAATAGGTTATCAGTTGCTTTTAATTCCGTTTGATTTTCCGGCTGCCGCATAGTGGCAATAACGTTCCATCCTTTGGCTTGAAATAGCTTGGCAGTTGCCGCACCGATACCACTACTGGCACCGGTTATTAATATGGTCTTGTTCATCTTATTTGTTTTTAAATAACGATGTAAAGTTCCGCTGAAACGCCGGGCTGGAGATAATACGAATCACGGGGATTTGTATGCTTTTTCCGGTAACTGCGTGATTAGTATAATTATCGTGGGTGTTGCGATGGGTTTAAAGGCTATAGCTTCCCTTTATGTTAAAGCAGCGTGTGCCAATATGAAAATAATTGCAGGCAGGCCATGAAAAAATTATAAATTGAAACCGTCAATTTAGCTGCCTATGTACCGTAATGTGTTTATCGCTTTACTGCTTGCTGTCCCGGTTATTGTATCGGCGCAAGGAAGGAGTAACCATGCGACCCAGGCCAATGTTATCTATATTTATGCCGATGATTTGGGTTATGGAGATCTAAGCTGTTACAGCAAAACCGGGATCCATACACCTAATTTGGATAAACTGGCAGCTTCGGGTATCAGGTTTACCAATGCCCATGCCACTTCTGCAACGTGTACGCCATCAAGGTATGCTTTAATGACGGGTAAATACCCATGGCGCAGAACTGGGACTGCTATTCTGCCCGGAGACGCGGCGCTGATCATCCCCACAGATAAAACTACTTTACCTAATCTTTTTAAAAAGGCCGGATACAAGACCGCAATTGTAGGTAAATGGCATCTTGGTTTAGGAGAAGCAGTTGACAAGGACTGGAACGGCGAAGTAAAACCAGGCCCCAACGAGGTTGGCTTTGACTATTCATTTATTTTTCCCGCTACGGCCGACCGGGTACCGACCGTTTTCTTAGAAAATCATAGGGTGCTGGCACTGGAAGCCAACGATCCTATATCGGTTGATTATAGCAAAAAGATAGGTAATGATCCCACTGGTGAAGAACATCCTGAGCTGCTCAAAGTGAAATCTTCGCCTGGACAGGGGCACAACCAAACCATTGTAAATGGAATAGGCAGGATTGGCTATATGAGTGGAGGGAAGCTGGCCCGGTGGACTGATGAGGAATTATCTTCTACTTTTTTAGCCAAA
The DNA here is from genome assembly GCF_003351025.1 of Mucilaginibacter endophyticus. Taxonomy (GTDB): domain Bacteria; phylum Bacteroidota; class Bacteroidia; order Sphingobacteriales; family Sphingobacteriaceae; genus Mucilaginibacter; species Mucilaginibacter endophyticus. The sequence goes on from NZ_QPCG01000002.1 coordinate 150,526, forward strand.
GCCGAGGGTTTTATTGAAGATCAGCACAAAGTACCTTTCTTTCTGTATTTCGCCCTCACCGAACCTCATGTCCCCAGGATGCCGGCAACACGTTTCAAGGGCAAGAGCGGGCGGGGCCTGCGCGGTGATGCGATACTGCAATTAGACTGGGCTGTTGGTGAAATAATGAAGCAGCTAAAGTACCTCGGCCTGGAGAAAAATACGCTAATTGTTTTCAGCAGCGATAATGGGCCTGTACTTGACGACGGTTACCAGGATGAAGCGGAAGAAAAGTTTAAGGGGAATCCGCCGGCCGGCCCGTTGAGGGGAGGGAAATACAGTGTGCTGGAAGGAGGCACCCGCGTTCCGTTTCTCGTTAGCTGGCCCGGTAAAATTAAACCTCAGGTATCATCAGCAATGGTAAGCCAAATTGATCTTATCGCTTCTTTTTCGAAACTGATTGGCCAACCGATCCCGGCAGGTGAAGCATCTGATAGCGAAAATGTACTTGATGCTTTGCTTGGACAAAACAAGAACGGGCGTTCTGTATTGGTTGAGCAGGGTATGGGTAACACCATCGCCATTGTTAAGGATGGATGGAAATATATTCCACTCAATAATGGCGAAGCAGTTATGAGGCTGGTAAACATCGAAACCGGAAACCTGGCTTCGCCTCAGCTTTATAATTTAAATGAAGATATAGGCGAGCAAACTAATCTCGCTGCAAGATACCCTGATAAAGTGAAGGAATTGGCTCTGCTCTTAAATACTATCCAGGGTAAGCAATAGAAATATAGAACACATTGATATCATCAAAATATGAAAATATTTAAAGGAAACAGGCCCAAATTAAACGGAGCAGGCAAAACCGGGATATTATTAGCAATAACTATTTGCTCCTTTGTTTATACGCATGCCCAAACTGCAAAGCGCTCGTTAGCGCTTGAAAAGATTAAAGGTGAAAAACCAAGAAACGTTATTTTTATTTTGACGGATGATCACCGTTTTGATTTCATGGGGTTTACAGGTCGTGTACCGTGGCTCAAAACGCCTAATCTTGATAAGCTATACCATGAAGGGGCGTGGTTTAAAAATGCATTTGTAACAACATCTCTATGTTCGCCCAGTCGCGCGTCGATATTAACAGGGGCTTACTCGCACGTACATACTATTGTAGATAACAATGCGCCCGAGCCGCCAAATCTCACTTATTTTCCGCAGTACCTACAGAAAGCCGGGTACCAGACTGCCTTTTTCGGTAAATGGCATATGGGAAATGATGATGACTTTCCTCGTCCTGGATTTAATCATTGGGAGAGTTTCAAGGGGCAAGGCGTTTATTATAATCCCACGTTGAATATCGATGGTAAACGTGTAACATATGGCGACTCAACCTACATTACCGATCTGTTGACCGAACATGCATTGGGCTGGCTGAAAAACAGAGATAAATCAAAACCATTCTTTTTATATCTATCCCATAAAGCGGTGCACGCGCCTATGCAGCCAGCCAAGAGGCATCTGGGCTTATATAAAAACCTGAAATACCCGTTGCCATCCACTTATTATCAAACCCAGACAGATGAGTATAAAAAGTTGGGATGGCCAGAATGGGTTAAGCAACAACGGTACAGCTGGCACGGTGTAGATTACATTTATCATACACACCAAAACGTGGAAGAATTAGTGCAGTCATACTGTGAAACCCTATTGGGTGTTGATGAAAGTATAGGGGAAGTGATGGACTATCTTAAAAAAGAGGGATTGGACAAGAATACTCTGGTGATTTACATGGGCGATAACGGCTTTAGTTTTGGTGAACACGGCTTGATAGACAAACGTCATTTCTATGAAGAGTCGGTAAAAGTGCCCTTCCTGGTGCGTTGCCCCGATTTGTTTACCGGTGGTAAAACAATCAATAAAATGGTGCAGAATATCGATGTAGCCCCAACCATTTTACAAGCTGCAGGTTTACAGAAACCTGCTAATATGCCCGGCAAATCGTTTATACAATTGCTTAAAGGAGATTCGACAAAATGGCGGGATAAGATTTTTTACGAATATTACTGGGAGTATGATTTCCCGATGACGCCTGTTATTTACGGCGTGAGAACTGATAAGTTCAAGTATATCCGTAACCAGGGCGTTTGGGATACCAACGAACTTTACGACCTGGAAAAAGACCCTGCGGAGCGTGTAAACCTGATTGCCAAACCCGAATACGCGGATACCGTAAAGAAAATGGCAAATGAACTTTATGACTGGCTTGAGCAGACTGGAGGGATGCAGATCCCGTTAAAACGCACTGTAAAACATCCTTTTGGTGATTACCGGCATCCGGATAATGACTAAAAGCATTGTTGGTTTTATTAAAAACCACTTGCAATAGTGTCCAGGTAAGCCGGGGTGTTTGATTTTTTAAATTCAATGTCCCGGCATTGGTTAAAATGTACAAATGCTTTCAGAGCACTTATAATTTTTGTTATCGCTGCTTCACCCAACTCCAAACCTTCAAAGTGCAGGTTATGAACAATTAATACTTTTTGTTTGCGGTCGGCTTTGGCATCCATTCTGGCAACAAAGGTATCACCGACCAATATGGGCAGGCTAAAGTATCCGTACTTACGTTTGGCTGCAGGTACAAAGCATTCTATCTGGTAGTCAAAACCAAAAAAATCTTTTAAACGATGACGAAACACATTCAGGATATCAAATGGTGATAAAATGAACGCTTCGCCGGACAACTCAATGGCCGTCGGTTGATCGGGCAGCATATAAAGCTGGGCACTTTTCAATCTTTCTATTTGAACAGTGAGCAATTCTCCCTCGGTTACCATTTTTGCAAGCTCCTGTTTAACCAGGTTGCCTTTAACATAGCGGGCTCGCCAAGCTATCTCTTTAGCGTAGGCAATGCCTAGTGCCTTTAACGTTCGCCTGATTACGAAACGTGCGTATTCCTGATCTGTAGGTACAGTGAGATCGGTGTCTTCTGGTACCATGTTCATGGGCAAGTCATACATCTTATGAAAAGCCTTGGTACGGGAGATCATCAGTTCACCACCAAGGTATAATCGTTCAAGGGCAACTTTTGCGGGGCGCCAGTCCCACCAGCCGGAGCTTGCCTCCACGCGGTCATTTTCAAAATCGCCAACCATCAGCGGTCCCTCGCGTTCTACCCGGTCAAGTACCTGTTTCATCAGATTTATTTCCTGCTTGTCGGTTGTTTTATGCCTGTCGGCAAAGGCTTGTTTAACCGGGAGGGAAAAACGGAAATCATGCATAGGCAAATAGCCGGCATCAGAAGTAAAGTATTCAAAAATAAGTCCATCTTCCGTGAGTTCTGCCAACCAGTTCACTTCATAATCCGGAATGCGTGCAGCCATTACATGGTGATGAGCCCGTTCAACCACATAGTTTGTATCAAGTTGCACAAAGCCAAGTTGATCTATCAAACGGTAAACGGCTTCGCGGCCGGTACCGAATTGGGCCTTTTGGGCCAGTCCGGCTGCATGCAGAATGATTTTACGGGCCTGCGACGCGGATAGAAGTATTGGTTCCATTGCAGCAAAGTAATAAAATAATCAGATAACGAAGGGAATGGCTGTTAGGTATTCCCAGGTTTATGGCGGGAGATCAGTTTAATATCTCAATATCTATCAGGAATACTCAAAATGTTCAATAACAGGATTATCGATAATTGAGTTAATGAACATATCCATTTTAGCCGAACGTCCCTGAAGCTGCCACGTTAAAAAAATGTATTCGCCATCTTTCACTCTTTTTATCAGCTTGAATTTCAGCTTATGATGTCTCATCATATTTTCGCATAATTCGATGCCATTTGCCGAGACAGGACATTTGATATTAAATGTTTTGGACTGATTATAGTAGTCTATCTTCTTTTGAAAAAAAGGGAGCACGGAAAGTATAAACAGGATCATCACACTGGCGCATCCGGCAGCTAAATAAAAACCAGCGCCAATACCCATACCCACCGCCGCGACAGCCCAAATGGTAGCAGCTGTGGTAATCCCATTCACCCGGCTTTCACCCCTGAAAATTACACCTGCACCAAGAAAGCCTATCCCGGTAACAACGTTAGAGGCAATCCTGTCGGCATTATTAGGTGCGCCTATAGCCATCGACATCAACGTGAAAAAACATGCGCCAAATGATATCATGATGGTAGTACGAAAGCCCGCAGCTTTTCCATGATATTCTCTTTCTGCACCTACAAGCCCTCCCCATAAAAGAGCCAACAAAAACCGGATCAGAATCTCTGTATTAAAAGCCATTGTTTGATTATATCTGATTATAATCGAATATATGACTTTTATAAATACTTCAGTCTGTAGATTTCATAGACCGAACTGTCGCTATCTGCTATAGTGGTAAACACCTGGTCCAACAGTGATTTTCTGGTAAGTTTTACCTTGAAAATCAGGGATAAGTATATCGGCTGTTGTGTTTTGAGGTATAGTGACACTCATGTTCAATTTATTAGCTATGATTTCCCATTTGCAGGAAATACTGCCGTAGGGGCATTCATATTTCCCTTCGGCCCATGAAAGGCCGCCGCCAATTACCGGTTTGATTAGTATCTTTTTATAGCCTGGAGCAGCGGGTATTATACCGGCTATATTGCGATACATCCAATCGCCAATGGCGCCATAAGCGTAATGATTATAAGAGTTCATGGATGGCTCTTCAAAACTGCCGTCGGTTTTAATGCCGTCCCATCTTTCCCAAATGGTAGTTGCTCCCTTTTTAATTGGGTATAACCAGGAAGGGTAAGTATCTTGCAATAACAGCTTATAGGCTACGTCGGCATAACCAAACTTGCTTAATGCGTCGCAAAGATAGGGGGTGCCCAGAAAGCCGGTGGTTAAATGACCGTGGTATAATTCAATATTTTTAACAAGCCTTGCCGCAGCCTGCTGCCTTAGTTTAACAGGTAACATATCAAACTCCAGGGCCAACACATAAGCCGTTTGTGTATCTGAAGAAATGAGGCCATTAGCGGTAACATATTCGTTTACAAAAGCTTGTTTTATTTGGGCTAACAGCTTTGAATAATATTCTTCATCGGCCTTCTTATTTAAAACTTTGGCGCTATTGATCAGTATCTGGGTTGAATAGGCGTAGAAACACTGGGCTATCAAATACTTATTGGTTATCGCGGATATACCATCCCTATCATCATTAACGCTGTAAAATAACCAGTCGCCAAAATGATTACCTGTTACCCATAGGCCATTCCTGGTTTGCTTTTGGATATAATTAACCCAGGCTTTCATACTTTGAAACTGGTTCTCCAATATTTGCTTATCACCGTAAGCATTGTACATATTCCAGGGGATAATAGTTGCTACATCTGCCCAACCCGAACTGCCCCCAACTTCATCTGTACCATTAGTAAATACATCAGGGATCACATAGGGAATACTACCACTCTTATACTGATCGGCGGCAACATCCTTTAGCCATTTGGTGAAAAAATTATGTACATCCATATTAAATGCGGCGGTACGTGAAAATACTTGTGCATCGCCTGTCCAGCCTAAGCGCTCATCACGTTGCGGGCAATCTGTCGGTACATCCAGGAAATTTCCTTTTTGTCCCCATTGGATGTTATGCTGTAGTTGATTGAGCAGCGGATTAGAGCAGGAAAAGCTACCGGAAGCTTTCATATCTGAGTAGATAGCTACCGCGGTAAAATCATCAGGATTTAAGGGGCCTTTAATACCCTTGATTTTGATATATCTAAACCCTTGCCAGCTAAATTGGGGCTCAAAGGTGCGTTTGACGGTATCTTTTAATATGTAGATATTCTCGGCTTTTGCCGCTCGCAGATTTTCTGTATAGAACTCGCCAGCTTATCAAGCACCTCCGCGTGTGCAATTTTGATAGAATCTCCGGCATTGCCTTTAACCGTAACTTTAACCCATCCAACCAGATTTTGCCCAAAATCAATAACTTTTTCGCCACGTGGGGTGGTTATGATTTTTATTGGTTTAAATACCTCGTGTTGTTTTACCGGTTCATTATATGTAGCCACAAGGGTGTTCTTTGTATAGGGCATTACATGCACCGGACGCCAATCCTGGTCATTAAATACAGGCATAGTCCATCCGGATTTTTCTAGCCGGGTATCGATAACACAACCATTATAGATCTCGGCAAAGCGCAAAGCCCCTGTTGATGATTTCCAGTTCTGGTCTGACGATATAATTTTTGTTGAGCCGTCTGTAAATACAATCCTGATCTCCATTAAAAGGGCTGTTTTATCACCGTAAAAATTAGCTCTCGGTGTATATGGGCCCAGCGGACTTCGGTACCAACCGCTTCCAAGTGTAACGCCAATGGCATTTTCTCCTTCGGTTAGTAATGAGGTAACGTCGTAGGCCTGGTATTGTAATCTTTTGTTATAACTTGTCCATCCTGGTGTAAGGAAGCTATCGCCTATTTTATGGCCGTTTAACTGCGCTTCATAAAACCCGTGCGAGCTTATGTAAGCGGTAGCTTCCAAAACTCTTTTATTTAACGTAAAACTGTTTCTGAGCAGGGGAGCAGGGGCGTTAACGGTATCATTTGATGCCGGTACAATCCATTGAGCATGCCAATCAGGGGGTGATATTAATCCCATTTTCCAAACCGCCTGTTCGCTCCAGCCCGAACAAACGCCCCTGGTATCCCAAATCCGTACCCGCCAAAAATACTTATGGCCCGATAGCAATGATTTGCCGGAATAGGGGATATAGGCAGATTGATCGGAGTTTATTTTACCACTAGACCATAGTGGAGAATGATTACTGTTATCAAGCGAGCTCGAATCTACTTGTAGTTCGTAAGCTTGTTGTATAACCGCTTTGTTATATTTTTCGGTAAGCTGCCAGCTAAAACGCGGATTTTGTGCATCAATGCAGATTGGGCTTTTCAGGTTTTCGGTCAAAAGATTTTTTACAGCTATTTGTGCCGATGCAGTATACCATGAAAATAAAAGGCACCCGATAAGAAATGGTGTTCTCATAATTTGATGTGAAGGTTCAATCAGGAAATTGGTTGTTAAAAATAAAGCAGGATAGTAACTAAACTATCCTGCTCTGTCTTGAAACTTTTGAATAAGTTGGGGATTGTGGCCCGATTGAATTATTTCTTATTTGCCTTTAAGCTGAACCATAACTCTTATGGTTTGAAAAATGATGCCTAAATCGTTGTTGAAGTTTATATTTTTCAAATAAATAAGATCGTAACGAACACGGTCGCGCATTTCCTGAACGTTTTCTGCATAACCATAATTTACCTGACCTATGGAAGTAAGGCCCGGTTTAAGTTTGAATAACTTATGGTAATTTGGAGACTCCTCTATCAATTGTTCAATAAAATACTGACGCTCCGGGCGCGGACCTACAATAGACATATCACCTTTTAAAACATTCCAGAACTGAGGCAGTTCATCCAACCTTGATTTACGTAAGAATGAGCCCCATTGCGTAATTCGAGGGTCTTTATCTTTTGACAGCATTGGGCGCCCAGCTTGCTCAGAATTTACATACATGCTCCTGAACTTGTATATATTGAAAGGCTTGTGGTTTCTGCCAATGCGTTCCTGGCGATAAAAAACAGGACCTTTTGAGGTTAACTTAGTTATAATAGCCAATGCGATGAAAACAGGGAACCCGGGAATCATCACAAAAAGTGAAAACAGGATATCGAAACAGCGTTTGAAGAAAATTATCTTCAGGCTAATTTCAACGGAAGATGAAAGTTGTATAACCGGCAGATTTTCATAATTAACTATGCTGGCGTAACTATTTTCAAGGACCAGATCAGAAACCAGTTTTATTTTAATATTGTGCTGGTCGCCCAAATCAACAAGTTTTCTTAATAAAAGCTGATCCATGTATTTATAGCAAATAAACGCTTCGTCGGGCCTTGCTTCAAGAATCTTATTAAACAATACTTCATTGGGCTGGCTTTCAAGCATATCTTCAGAGATAGTTGTAATAAAATTATACCCATACTCCGGATGTTTCGAAAATGACTTTTTTACTCGATTAACTATATCTGTGTTTCCAACTATAATAACATGTTTTATGTTGTACCCTTTTTTACGGATATAATCAAGCGTAAAAAAGATCAGAGAGCGTTGTGCAACTATCAGGATGAAAAACAACAGGTAAGTACAGAACATCACCATTCTGCTTACCTCATAAAGTTTAAAAAAGTACACTATCCCAAGAACCATCACCAGGTGATATACCATGGATGTCATGAATTTGCTTAGGTTGTCACTGAGCATTAAGGGGCGCTTTATGACATAGTTTTTAGTTACCGAAGCTATAGTGATCCAGGTTAAATTAACTAATAATAAAAAATCAATTGACTGAATTTCGGATGAGTAGAACGTAAATATAAATAGATGAGCACATTGCAGCGCGATATTTAATAGCAATAAATCACTAAAAAATGTGAATGGCTGAAGTAGTTTAGAATAACGCATTTGCGATCAAGGTTAAGTTATGCAAATATAAAATTTTTTACTAAAACAATTTTATTTTAAATAAAATCAACATTTGTTAAACTTAATTACGGGGCAATTACTTGAAACGCTACAACTAAAAACTAAATATTTACTATTTTATTTTGTTCTTATTTTATCGGTATGGGTAAATATCTCACTATTAACCTTGTTTATTCGAGTTGTAATAGTGTTTTGGAGATTTCTTTATAATTAAATAACAATTTTAAAACATGCTACCCCGAAAAATGTGGCGCTGACTGATAAACTTAAAACAATGACTTTTAATTTATTTCCAGTAAAATGAATGCATGGAGAAGCGTTTTAAAATCTGTTTTGGCAATTTTTTATAGAATTTACCGCTTTTATACCCCAGCCATTTTGCCCCCAAAGAAAAGACAGAATTTAGGATGATGCTCTTTTTATGTTTTAAAACATATTTTAATTCAGATCTCATGAATTTGAAGCCTTCGCCCGTGGGCTTGCCAAAATCACGGATCAGCCACTTATTTTGTTCGTGAAAAACCCGTGTATCAAAGTACCTCCTAAATTCTTGCACAAGGGTATAAGTATGAGAGTGGTAAACAGTGGCATCTGCTACATAGGCTTTTTTGTATCCGGCTGTTAACATCCTGGCGGCAACAATTGCGTCCTCGCCCATAATAGAATCTGTTGGGAAACCACCGATTGCTAAAAGAGCGTTCCGCCTGTACGCGGCGAAAGAATTGGAACAAAAAAACACTTTAAACCCCATTTGTGTAATATCTTCAGATGATCTTATATGTGATATGGCCGGGTAATTATATAAACGTGCATGGCTTTCCAACGTTTGCGCATTTTTATGAGGAAGCTGTCTGCCATATGCCATGCCTACCTGGGGATCATCAAAAGCATTAACAATATTTGATATACTGTCGGGCGAGGCTAATATAGCATCCTGTGTTAAGAAAATGCAGATATCGGCATCTTCGGAGAGCTCAACAAGTTGCTGGCGGGTTTTACCATGATTAAATTCAGATTTATTAATTTCCTTTACTTTAAATCCGTATTGATTTGAAAGATTAATTGTATTGTCTTTTGAACCGGAGTCTATTATTATCTTATTTGATAGATTGTATGTTTGACTTTTTATACTTTCAAGCGCCTCAAGCCAAGATGAGCCGGCATTTAATGTTGGGATTAATAAGGCAACTTTATAGTTCATGGAGTTTTTTGTTGAGGGAGTTAGAAATTGAGAACAACTGTATCGTCAATAATATGTGAGTAAAAAGATAGTTGTTAATAGAATTAAAAAGATTTAAGCCATAATCTTGTGGCTATTTTTCTTAGGAGTATTAATTTAATATATTGATTTTGGATAACCTGAATGATATAAAAAGCTTTGAAGTAGGCATATGCACCATAATTTATCTATTATAGAGTTTTATATAGTTTGCAGCCATGATTTGCGCTGTATAACACTTTGAATATTTTGAGTGAATTTTTTTCGCCAGTACTTCTTTATTTCTGTCCGTTTCAACGAGAGTAGCTAACAATGAATTGATGTTTCCGAGTTGATAAGTCATAACTTCATCACTGTCAAATAGCTCTCGAAATACAGGTAAATCTGAACATACAACAGGTATTTTTTGCGAGGCAGCCTCAATAACACATAAACCAAAGCCTTCCGACATTGAAGTCATGCCATACAAGTCGAAATATTTAAAATAATCGATAGCGTTTGGCTTGTAGCCCAAAAATAGACACCTATCGTTTACGTTTAACTTTTTTGCCAGATCCATTAACTCGAGCCTTTTGTCTCCATCCCCAATTAAAAGCAAGCCAAACTTCCTTTCTTCGTCAATTGCTAAGGCCTGGATAAGCTGATCGATGCCTTTTCCATAAACCAATCTTGAAGACACCCCAATTATTTTATACTGCTGCTTTAGCTTATTAAGGGCATCTACCTCTTCGTTAAAGACAAGCGCAGATGGATTGGGGCTTGTACCATTATGTACAAAATTGATATTGCTTTTGGGAAGTGCACGCTTATAAGTATCTGCCATCAATTTGGATAAAGTAACAATACAATTTGCTTTCTTGATAAATTGAAACCATACTTTTTCGGTAGCAATACCTATGAATTGATTATAACGAAACGAGTATACAGGTCTAATTTCCTGATGTAAAGTAGCGATGCGCTTTTTTATCGTTTTTCTGTTAAAGAAACTATAAAAATCGCCTAAAAAACCATGTGAATGAACAACATCGTAGCCCGAAAAGTCGGTTTTTGTAAACAGGTCCACTTTATGGATGGGGGCCTTAAAATCTAATTTAGCTACAGATTCTTTCAGATAATAAATAGTTACATCGTGTTCGCCAACTATGTTGTTTATAATGTCTTTTGCAACAATAAACGGCCCGGATGGCTCGCAAGTGCTTAATATAAATGCAATTCTCATGATTAACAGTTTTCCTTATAAACTCATGCTATATGTGCATTTGTTATAATTAAAGGATTTTAATTGACCTATAATAAAAATCAAAATAAGGTATACAATAATGTCGTTATCGTAGCCAGGGAATAAGACCATCATAGTGGCAAGTAAGGGGATAAATGCGGTAACCCAATATGCCCTGTTATTGAAAAGGCTTTTACCATACCTAAAGAGGGTAATCAAAAATAAAACATAAAACGACAGCCCTAATATTCCAAAATCAAGATAGTTGTTCAGGAAGGTATTATGAATATTGGGTTCGCCCATATAAATTAGGGCATACTTATCCAAAAATTTATCAGAAGACAAAAAGCCTTCGCCCCAGATCGATATTTTATCAAAATTTACAAAAAAGGCGGCCCAATAAATTAATCTCAACCCCATACCATCACTGCTACTGGTTATACTATCTATTCTTAAAACACTGTTTAAAACGAATGGCGTGATTAAAGCAATTAATACAAAAAAAGAAAGTTTTATATATCTCCCCGGCATTTTCCAAATAATGTAAGCAACCCCTGAAATCAGCGCAAAAATTGGAGTTCTGGACATGGAAATATATGCAAGGATAATTACTAACAAAATCCTTGAAAGGGAAATTCGGTTAAAACGGGCGGCACCAATTAAAATATAAGGAAAACCTATTGTTACTATCCTTGCTCCAAATAAATTTTTATTATCCAGTCCCCAAAAATATAAAGTGTTATTATAGATATCAGTTCCTTCACCAGAGCTTTTTGCGCCAGCTAAATATTGGAAATTGCTTTGCTTATGGTAAAGCATTAATTGAATGAATACCAGAAAAAATGTAAAATGAAGTACATTATCTACATACCTTATCAACTTGTCTGTTTCTTTATTGTACAACCAGTTAATACTGGATATTAGAAAAATAAAGTTGACAAATATTTTGTAAAAGTTTGTCAACCTGAGCTCGTCATAATTACCCGACACAACAAAAGATATTATTGCATATGTACTATATAAAATCAGATAAACTACCCAAGCCTTTTTAATGATCATTTTCCGTTCAAAAAAGAACGACAACGAAGCAAATAAAAATACTAAAGGGTAGATTTTAACTGGAAAAAATATTGATAGCAAACAAAAGCAAAAAAGTCCATCGTTGAAATCTTCTAATTTGATTTTCATTTTGTTATTTCTTCAAAGCAATATTAATCCCAACAGACCGGAAAGCCCTGCGGATCAAAAATTTACTATATTCTTTTAGAATATCAAGACCTGCAACTATTTTGTTGAGCTTCCCGGTTCGGGTAATTGCCTTATAAGTTTCTAAGTACACCCTATAGCTGTCACTGATTCCGCCCACTTCCATCCTGACAGTTACTTTATCCATAAATCCAGCTTTCATTTCGTCGCGTCCCCTCAATAGCAATTCATAGTCACCCACTATTCCATACTCTGTGTTATATTTACCATATTTAGCAAAAAGCGATTTTGAGTGAAAAGAGCCGGGGTGAGCTATGTTATTTCGCTTTCTTGATGACCTCCAATCCCATGCCCACCCCAATGTTCGTATTACTTTATTTTTACTATTTGTAATATGTATTCTGGATGAAACAAAATCGTATGTGTTATCATTGTTATTCAAATACTCAACGTAATTTTCGATGGCGTCCTCGTATAAAGCATCGTCGGCACCTATAAAGAGAATCCAATCTCCTTTAGACAAATCGATACCTTTATTCCATGCATCATATACCCCGGTATCCGGCTCTGATATCCACTTTGTTGTTTCGCTGCTGTATTTTTTTAAAATATCAACAGTGCCATCTTTTGAGGCGCCGTCAACAATTACGTGCTCAACGTTTTTATAAGTCTGACTTAGTACGCTGTTAATACATCTTTCTATAATGTCAAGAGAATTATACGTTGCTGTGATGACCGTTATTAAAGGTTTCTTTTCCGATTGCATGTTCTGTCCCCAATATTATTTAGATGGCAGGCTTTTAACCGCCGCCACCTTTATCATATTTCCTTAATGTTAACGTTCGTTATACAACTCTGTGATAATTTGATGATACTTCTGAGCAAATAACTTTGTTCTTGTGGCCAGGTTATTCTGTACCTCTTCGTCAGTTAAGAAATTATTTGAAACTTTATTTTCTACTTGGCTTAATACATTTTCTATTATATCTGCAAGGGCAGATTCATTCCGCGGGTCAAAATAGATACCAGTTTCCGGATCCTGTTCCCTGTGAATTGGAATATCAGATACGAGTATTTTTTTTCCGATGCTTTTTGCCTCTTCCACTGTTGAACTCCAACCTTCAAATAAAGAAGGGTTGATCAAAGCGGTACATGTTTTCATTAAAACTAATACTTCGGCATAGGGTATTAACCCCAGTAGTAAGATGTTTTTCGAAAGATCATTTACTTCGATAAAATCGCGTATCATTTTAATATTGCCATCGTTGCCACGATAGTCTACCATGTGCCCCGTTGTTACCAGTAAAGGGTTAAGACCGCGATTTTTAAGCAGGTTGATGGCTTTAAAAACCACCATATGGTTTTTATGGCTCCAAAATTGATTGGGCAGATATAGAAAATCGCCTTCAATTTGGTATTTGGATTGAATACGTTTTTGAGTCGCTATAAATTCGGTTTCTGATAAAGAACTTGGTTGAGAAACAAATTGCATAACCTTAACCTTACTTATATCTTCCGACGCAAATTTGATATAATCCTTAAGCGAGTCATTGCTGCTCAGGATTATTCGATCGCTGTATTTCACAACTTTTTTATTCAAGTTGATCATCCAGTTTCTTTCACTCGCAGACCATAGATCGGGAAAGTGATAAAGTTGGAAGTCAGGTATCCAACTTACAATTTTAAGCTTACCAAACCTACTGAAGAAATTAGAATGCGATACAATTTCTATTTTATATTTCTTCAATAGATTTATTAAGAGCAAGTTTTTTTTAAAAAGTTTGTCAGATACTTTATCAATATACCAGGGCATCGACTTTCGCTTTAATACGTTGGTTTTAATAACTTGAGCGTAGGGGAGGAAGGCATCAATTATATCCTGGTCAAGGTCTGATGGGACAAAAAACGTATAATGAATATAACCAGGAGCTTCACTATGACTCGCGTAAAGTAAATTTTTGAGGTAATTTATTCCCCCTTTATACTCCTTTGAAAAATACATGATAATCCCAACTCTAATCATTCTGCAACTTTTTAAAATAATTTACATACTGTGAAATACCTTCTTTTACATCAACACCCGGTAACCATCCAAGGTTTAATGCCTTTGAAATATCAGCGTGATAAAATCGGGGATCTCCAGTTTTTATACTTTGATTAAAATTGATAACTATCTGTTTATTATAGGCTTTTACCAACATATTTATGGTATCTGCAACGGTAGTTCTGATACCAGAACCACCATTTATGATACTTGTTTTTCTGTTTTCATGAGTAGCTATCGCTAATATCAAGGCAGATGCATCTGTAACATATAACCAATCGCGAGTTTCCTCTCCCGTGCCAAAAAATGTTACTTCGCCGGTGGAATTTTTTACTTTCATGCATGCGTCCCATAGCAATTGTTTTTGCAATCCTACTCCGTAAATAGAAAAATACCGGATTATCGAAACTTTCAAATCAAAGTTTTTACTATAGGAGAAGCATAATTCTTCTGCAGCTTTTTTGTGAAAGCCATATGGTGAAACAGGGTCTGACGGATCATCTTCTTTTATCTTTTTATCGCCAACATCACCTTGTACTGCAGGGCTTGATGGGTAAATAAAATGACATGGCTTACCTTGCAGCCTTATATATTCCAGCAACGCTAAAGTACTCTGAACGCTTTTTTGGAAATCTTCGAACGGGTTTTGATAGGAGAAGGCCACGGATCCACTGCCGCCGCAGTGAACTATCACATCAAAAGCCTGGTTGATATTCATCAAAGCTTCAAATGTTATGGTTGATTCAAACCAATCATCAATACCCCATTCACTATATTCGTACTTATGCCATTTGCCGTGTCCTATACCACTTACGCGGTAGCCGGCATCTTTAAAAGCTTTTGCGGTATATCTGCCTAAAAAACCGTAAGCACCAGTTATTAAAACTTTTTTCATTTTAAGATTTTCGTAAATCAATTGGGATTTCTTTGATGACTTTAGCTGGATTTCCGCCAACAATTGTCCACGGAGGTACATCTTTTGTAACTACGCTCCCTGCACCTACGATTGCGCCTTCGCCGATAGTCACCCCTTTTAAGATAATACAGTTCATGCCGATCCAGGCATTAGAGGAAATCTTGATTGGCTTCGTATTTACAACCGACCAGTTTTTATTTTCTATAAAGTTGCGCCCTGCCCTGTAATCTTCTAATTGTGTTTTTATGTCGTTTTCACGCTCCCGATAATCAACAGCGTGTGAATCGTGATCGTAAAAGTATGATCCCCATGCAACAAATACATCATCTCCGAACGATACGGAAGAGCGGCAAATGATTTTAGAGCATCCAATATAACATCTATTACCTATTGAAACATTGCCATCCGAGCTTTCGAATATTACATCACAATCTAACATGCAGTCATCTCCTACAATAAGATACTTTTTTTCAGACTGCGGATAATTTAATGTAAGGTTAAAGTTTCCTAAGAAATGAGAATTACCCGCATCGATAAATCGTTTAAGGGCCCCGATCTTTTTATTCTTTTTGACCTGTTTTAAATAATCGACTATTTTAAAAAACATAATAGAAAAGCTATAGACAGGAATTAATTTTTAAAAAGTTTTGATATCTTGCTTTTAACCCTGGATATGACTGATGCGGGTTTATAGCAATTTTCAAATAAAAAATTATCCGCTTGCTCATCTACCATAATATTTGCAGGGTGCTTGATGTAGCCTAATGCATTAGTGCCTAAGGTTAATCTGTCATACCAAAGTGGTTTGTTCATTGTATGCGTGCCGGCGTTACCAAAACCGATATTATCGATCAAATTAACATTTGGCACTATGCTAATACCGTTGTATAACCACGTATTGTAATGCCATTGATAATCCCAGGTGTCAATGTTTTTTGCCTTTGCTAAGGTTTTTGCCCAAAAAACTTGCTGTTTTTTATCCTTGAATATTTTATTTAGGAAGTTTTTATCAAGCATTTTATCTAAATCTTTCATGTGATAATCGTAGCTTTTCCAGGCCCTTGACCATGTGGCCCATCCCCATATGCCGCCGTAGTTTGAAAAGTAATATGAATTATGGCCTCTTTTATGCCCGCCCTGGAGGTTGGTGCCGCTGATGGCCCAAACATGGTCATCGTTTTTATAATATTCCAGATTTTCTTCGCAAAATGAAAAGAAATCGGGATGAGGTAAACAATCATCTTCTAAAATGATGCCATATTCAACCTGTTCAAAAAACCAGCTAATGCCACTTGATACGGCAAGGCCACAACCCATGTTGTGTTCTCTGAACAACGTTTTTACCTCACAATCCCAATCTATTCCATTCAAAATATATTCTTTTACTGCATTAATCTTTGAAACATCCTGGTCATTGTTGGCTCTCGGACCGTCGGATGCTATAAACAGGTATTTAGGTTTTTGTTCTTTTATGCGCTCAAATACCCTGATAGAAGTATCCAACCTTGTAAAAGTTAGTAAGAGTATGGGGATTTTAAATGCCATTATTAATTATATAAATACCAATAATTATTGAGGTTTATAAAAGAACACTATTCGTTTAATCAAGTTTTTTAAAGAGAAGTCTTTATATCGGTAATCTTTAAAAGGTGATAATCTTAAATAATGCCAATATTCTTTTTTATATGGATGATTATTTAAGTACAACCAGGGCTTTGATGTTCCTGCAAAGTGAACCACTACCGGCTTATCTTTTAGGCGTTTAGTAAGATGTTTTTCATTAAATGTTGGCGACAATGGTTTCCATTTGTTGTAGAAAAATATATTTAAAACATCTTGATCCCACCATAAAAGTCTCTCCATATATTCTTTGGCAGTAGCAATCAACCCTACAGATACTTTATCTGATTGCCACTTTTCAAGGTTAATATACATTACACCTGCATTGAAATATCTTTTTGCAGGAATTCCAAGCCTGTTCATCCGATGAAGGCTTTCGATATCAACAAGATCTTCTACAGCTGAAAGGTAGTTTCCTTCCAGATCAAATTCAACCAATGCTCTGAGCGACCCTAATACTAAAAGATCTGAGTCAAGGAATAAAGCAGTTTTGATATTCTTCGGCATTATTTCAGCAATCATCAATCTGAAATACGTAGCCTTTGATACATGATGTGTTAAAGTATAATTATTAAATGAAGAGCTTTCAAGTGACAATAAACTGATCAGAAGGTTGTACTTAGCTTTAAAAAATGCTTGTATTTCGTTTATCAATGTTAAATCTTCTAAATCATGAATAACAAATATATTTAAATTCAAATCGGGATTGTTTTCACAAACTGAGATCAGAGCTACCGTAAAGTGCTGTATGTAAGCCTGATCTATAGTGAATATAATATTTAATGTCTTTTTCAAAAAAATTCGATTATCGTTGTTATTAAAACGTATTAATTTCTACCGATGCCAAGGCTTTAACGATACTGTTTGAAGGAATTGATTTGTAAATTAAGCAGTTGGCTCCAATTATTACATTGTCGCCAATAGTTACCCCTTTTAAAATAGTAACGTTACTCCCTATCCAGCAATCTTTACCGATAGTTATGGCACCCAATGTATACTCACTTGGGTGTGTTTTTACTATAGGGCTTTTCTCATAGGCGTGGTTATGGTCATACATTTTCACCGACTCCCCGATAATTGTGTTGTCACCTATTGTAATCTGATCCAAACAGTTTATAGAGCAGTAGTTATTAAAAAATATGTTATTCCCTATGGTAAGCTTCGCCTTACTAAAAACTAAAACTGAGCAGAATTCCTTAAAAATTACGTTGTCGCCAATATTTATGTTAACATCGGGATAAGCCGCGTTAATGTTCACGTTTTTGCCCATAATAAGGGTAGGGGCGATATTGATAGTATCGCTTTGGGGAAAAAGCCGGTAACTTTTTACCGAAAATAATTTTCGCAGTATGTTTTTTAAATAACGATACATAGGTTTAACAACCAAACTGAATATTGTCTATGAGTTTGTTCACAAAGTTCTTTATTTTAATTGCAGGCTTTCCAATCTACCAATGATTGCTACTGGGATATGGGCCAATCTGCCAAATGATTTTATAAGAAATTTAATTGTTTTAAATGTTATTGATGGTAATATTTCATCAGTTTCTTTAATTGCAAAATAAGCGTCGTCAAATCTACGTAACTTGATCAGGTTGTTAATTAATGGGAAAAATACTTTCTTCAATGCGTTAGATAGATCTCCCGAATTAATTAGCCCGGGTTCGTAGTTTTTTGTAAATACAGCTAACTGGGCTAAGAGCATGTTTACACTATTTTTAGAAACATTGGTTTCATGTCTTCGGTAATAAAAGAGTTTTTGCGGTAGTCCGTAGAAATCAGCTCCAACTCTGGCTATTCTTAACCAATAATCCCAATCCTCACAACCCGAAAAAACTCGTTCTTCATTTTGAGGGCCTATAGTGTCTACCAAAGATCGTTTAACAATTACCGACAAAACAGGAATGTAGTTTTGCTGGTATTGCATTTGATACATAATATCATGAGATAATAACCTACCTGTAAATGTTGGATAAGGCATTAAGTTATTGAATTGCTCATGATCATTGAAAATAAACCCATCTGAATAAATAACCCCCGCTGTAGGATATTCCTTACTTGCCTGGATCTGCAGGCTTAATTTTTCTGGTTCCCAAAGGTCATCAGAATCTAAAAAGGCAATCCAGGCACCTTTTGAGTTTTTTATTCCGTTGTTCCGCGCAGCTGCCATTTTTTGGTTAACCTGATTGATCAGTTTGATCCTTGAATCTTCTTTACTGTATCTTTCTACTATCTCTTTGGTGTTATCAGTCGATCCGTCATTGATAATTATTAGTTCCCAATCAGTGTAGCTTTGCTTTAATACCGATAATATCGAAGCTTCTATATATTTTCCTGCGTTATATGCAGGCATTAAAATTGAAATCAGTTCCATCGTAATTAATTATCAAACATCAGTTCAATAGTTGTTATTTAGCAAAAATCTTTTTCATTAAATCCCTAAACAAGGATTTGTTTATTAACACCACTGGTATCAGAAATAAGATTGATATTAATAGTGTGTATAAAATTAAAAGCAGCCAGCTGTTTATAACGTAGAATTTCTGTTTAAGCAGATAATACAAAAGACCATCAAAAGCAGAGCAGAGCAATATCGGTTTCAATAAAGTTTTTAAATAGGACAGGGCAGTGCCACCTAAATACTTAACCGAAAGGTATGGGATATACCAAAATGAAGTTAATACCCCCCCTACAATAGTCCCAATTATTACGCCGTTCAGTCCATATTTTTTAACCAGAAAAATGGAAAGGCTAAGATTTATCGCGGCTTCAATTAAAGCCATGACAGAAATGCTTCTTGCAACCCCAACGCCGTTTAAGCACACCGAAGTAACGTGTATGAAAGTAAGCTGTATCAGGTATAAATACGCTACCGAAGCCGTAAATGACATACCGGCATAATATTCATTGCCCACCCATAATTTTATAAAAGGAAAAGAAGTCAATATCAAAATCCAAAAAATTGTGGTTGTAAAAGATAGGGTCAATTGCATAATCCTATCATGGGTATTTTTCAAAGCTCCCCCCGAGTTTTTTTGCTTTGATAGCTCAACCAATGCGGGAAAAGAGTTGTCGGAAATCTTCCATATTACTTGCGAAGAAAGTTCTGGCAGTTTAGTGGTAAATGAATATACTGATACCGCTGTCAATGACACAAATGTGCCTATAATTATCCTGTCTGTTTGAAATATCACCTGTACAGCAATGCCAACCAGAAATAGTGAAAATCCATAAGAAAACATATCCTTAACTAAGGCAAGGTCAAATTGCCGGATATTAATACGGATATATGGATAGTGTTTTCTTAACTGGTAAATATTCAAAATAGAGCTTAAAAGAAA
The DNA here is from genome assembly GCF_003351025.1 of Mucilaginibacter endophyticus. Lineage (GTDB taxonomy): Bacteria > Bacteroidota > Bacteroidia > Sphingobacteriales > Sphingobacteriaceae > Mucilaginibacter > Mucilaginibacter endophyticus. Next base: position 170,594 of record NZ_QPCG01000002.1, read on the forward strand.
CACAATAACCTGGCTGTAAACAAAGCTCCACAGGTCATATCCTAAACAAACAAAAATTACAGTTAATACTGTGTTTGCAAAATTCAATATGAATGATAAGGTATTGAATAAAGTTTGTCGCTGGTGCGCAAAAAAAATAGCAGTAAGAGCTCTCAATATTAATTGAAATCCTAACAAAATAGATAAAACTGAAACAATCTGGTGAACAGTATTGGTGTATTTAGCAGGTGCATTAAATAGTTTCGCGGCAAAAGGCGCAAATATATTCCCGCTTAGCATAATAATAACTGCAATTATGCCATAAACAATTACGGCAGTTGATATGATTTTTTTTATTATTTCCCTGTTTTCTTCAGAGTCTTCTCTTGTGCCTGCCAGGTATCTTTCAACTCCTGCAATTAGTCCAAAATCAAACATCCCTAAATAAGCAGTGATTTGAAATATAATTATTGATAGGCCATAAACTTCCGAACTTAAGTGACTAATTATAATAGGTACAGAAAAAATACTAACAAGTACAGATATAATCGTATAAAACTGTGATGATAATGCCCCGAAAAAAGCCGATTTAGTTCTGCTCATATGTATTGTTTGGTAAAGCTTAGTAAGAGGCTTATACTTAAATCTGAATTTATGGGTCCAGATGCGATATTTATTTTTTGTTTAGGTTTTAAATTAAGTCTGCGCTTAACGCAGGATCAAGAATTAATAAAAAAACAGTAATAAGTAACTTAATTCAATATGTTATGATAAAGCTTTTTGGATATAAAAAATACGGTTGTTAAAATCGCCCCAATAAAAAAGCCTATCATAAAACCCTTTTTCTTTCCAAGGAATACTTTATCAAGAGGAAAGGCCGGTTTGTCTATCACTTGTATAAGTGGAGTCTCCTGCCTCAAAGTGATTTTTCCTAATTCCAGGTTTTTCACCATCTCGCTGTAGATACCTGTATTGGCCTGTACATCAATCTGCTTTTTTTGCGAAGGAACCCTTAGTGTTAACAATGATGGATTAGCGTTGGGCGCGGCGTCTAACGCTGAAGCTACAGCACCTATTGAATTATTAAGAACCGACTTAACACTATCAACTTGCTTTTGTAAAATGAAAACATTGTGTGCAGTTTTTTTTGTTTTTGTTTTTATATAAAAATCGTTAACTGTTTCAACTAACTTGTTGTTGAACTCCATAGCAAAAGCTTCATCTTCAAATTTTGTATCTACTTCAATGATATTTAACTTTTTATCGGGTTTGCTTACCGTTAGTGAATTTTTGTTGATGTCTATCACTATATTTTTGATAATGCTATCCTGTTGCCTGTTAAAATGATCCGGATCTCCGCTGAAGCTTAGGTTTTTCAACTTATCATCTTTTTGCATGGATTTTCTCAAATCCTTAAAGTCGATATACCTGTCAATCATGAGCTGATCCTTACCGTTAAAATTAGCTTTAGCCAACAAAGTTTTCTCAATCATTAAACGTGACTGATAAAGGGCAAATATGTTATCCCCCTCAAATATGCCTTCGTTACTGCTGCCGCCCAAATTTATTCCCGCCAATGATGCTAACCCTGCGTATTGCCCCATAACGCCGCCTTTTGAGTCTTCTAAAACGAAATTACAGGATGCTACATATTGAGATTTTTTCAAAAAAGCATAACATGCACCAATTATTCCGCCGAAAACTCCTATAGCAATTATAATTTTCCAATTTCGAATAAGGTACTTTAGCCCAAGTTGTATTTTGGTAATTAGTTCTCTTATTGAAATCTCATTTTTAGAATTAGGATTTGCGTTTGATGAATCTTGAATCATATCTTGCACAATAATCTATTTATTCAAACTTAAAATCCCCAAAATAATAGCTCCTAACGAAGCAAGCCCGGTTGTAAATCCTAAGATAGTTTGGGCTGTATTTCCCTTACTTTCTGATTTTTTAGGAACATATATTTCACTGCCCGGCTTAACCGAAGGATGGTTGTTGAAGAACAGGAATTTACGTGTACCTTTTACGGTTCCGTTTGGATAAACCACATAAGCGCCGCGTCTTAAGGCGTCGGGCCCGTAGCCACCTGCATTTGAAACAAAATCATTAAATGATTTTGACTTATCGAATACGACAGCACTTGGATAAAGTACCTGTCCGTTAACACGTACAACCTGCTGTTGCTTAGGCACCCTAATAACATCACCATTTTCCAAAAGCAAATCAGTTTTTGAGCCCGGAGATTTTAGGATTTTATCCAGTTCTATACCTACATAGTTATTTCTTAATTGTGTGGTATCTATAGATGTATTGGTGGAGTCTTTATATGATTTTTTCAACCTATTAATCCGTGCCGAGCGTTCGGCATTGATAGATGCGGTATCCGTTTTATTTTTATCGATACCTAATATTGCAAAATTGTCGCGTTTTAATGAACCGCCGGCTGCATCGGCCGAAGCGGTAAGACCGCCTGCTCTGGCAATCAGATCAGAAATTTTTTCGTTCTTGCTTTTGATAGTATATGAACCAGGGTACAAAACTTCGCCTTCAACCTTTACCGTTTTTTGTTTTTCATATCCGGGCAAACTATAAACCGAAACTATATCAAAAGGAGTTAGCACAAAGTTGACATCTGCAGGTTTCAGATTGCCATCAATATTAACACTAAAAACCTGAGATACTGAACCGTTTTTAGATGATGGATCGGCATCTGTTACCCTCCGGGCCACTTCAATACGGTTCGTACTTGCACCTTCTGCAAACCCACCTGCTTTTAAAATCAGATCTTCTACCTTCATGTTTTCCGAAAAGGCAAATTTCCCCGGCTTCCTTACGTTGCCATTAATTGTAACAGTATACTTATCCCTTAAGTCAAATATAGACGAGATATTAATGATGTCTTCGCGCTGCAGCGGGATATTGGTGGTCTTGTTAATAACATCCTTAACATTAAAACCTATTATTTCGGTACTGTTGTCCGCCTTTAAACGGGTAATTGTACCGCGTTCGGTAAAGGCGTCTTCCTTCAATCCTGCTGCTTTTTCAATTAATTGCAGCAAGGTTAAGCCGCTTTGCAACTCATAATCACCTGGCCTGAATACAGCACCCTTTATAACTACACGGTTCTCAAATCTATATATAATAGGCTCAATCGTATATTTATCGCCTCGTAAAGGGATATAGTTTTTATAATCGGCTTCCAACACATCGGTTATTTTGCGTTGCTGATCGCTTACCTGGGATACTTTGATCCTTGCAGTGTAGGCGCTATCGGTAAAGCCGCCTGCATAAGTGATAACGTTGTCGAGGCTTTCTCCCGGCAATACCTCAAATAACGCAGGTATTTTAATTTCACCTACAAGTTGTACCCTGGTACGGTACGTTGGCACACGTACAATATCCTGATCCTGCAGGGTGATATTATTTTTCTGATCGCCTTTTACTAAAAAGTCGTAAACGTCTAAATGCCGGATAATGCGGTTATTTCTGATAATTTCTATCTGCCTTAAACTTCCATTGTCATTAGGGCCACCTGCTGTATATAAAGCATTAAAAACAGTAGCCAGCGAGGGTAGGGTATAAGTCCCTGGTTTTGCTACCTGACCAATAATGATAACCTGGATACTACGAATATTGCCAAGTGTAACCTGTACGCTTGTTCCGCGGCCAATGGCGTAGTTATTTGCGGCAAGCTTACTTTTTATCAAAGTAGTAGCTTGTTCAATGGTTTTGCTGCCCACATTCAAAATACCAACCCCAGGAATGTTTATATTCCCTTCCGGTGATACATCAAGTTTCCAGTTTACTAATGAACTGCCGTAAACATTTATATTAAGCTGATCGTTAGGCCCAACAATATAATTTAGCGGAGTAGCCAACTTAAGATTGGGTTCAAATGAGCTGTTTTTGTTTTTGAAAATATCGGCCCCGAAAATTTTAGGTCTTAAACTTTCAAATAAATCTTTATTGGTAAAAACAGTATCAGTATCGGGTTTATAGTTAAGCTGCCGTCCCTGTTGAGTGAGCGTTGTATCAGATTTGTTATTGGATGATTCGTTGCTTTTAGTTCTTAATTTTTTTATCCGGATCTCTAATTTTTGAACCTGAGTTGCCGACATTCCTCGGCTTTGAGCCTGTTGAATTAACTCAGCATCAGTTAAGCCGGCTTTTTGAGCCTGCTGCAGCAACTGAATTACCTGCTGGTCTGATAGGTCATCAATGTTGATAGAAGAAATGTTTTGTAAACTGGTTTGGGCTGTGATATTAGTAACCGCTCCGAAGCTAAGCAAAGCAATTAATAATATGAAAAAACGAAATCTATTCATACGTAAAGGTTATCAGAGTATAAAAATAACACTCCAATAAGTGATATTATTTTCTGCAAAAGTAAACAATTTCCCATTTTAAGGGCAGAAGGCGATTTTTTTTAATTTGTAATATAAGTAAGGTCTCGGTCAATAAACTTAAAATGAGCTCAAAAATTGTCCATCAATTAAAAAAATAGGTAAAATTAATTCTTGCATGCAAATTGAATGTTGAGCCGTTTTTGTATTCATAATTGAGCGTGTAAACAGGGGTAGCCTCGGCAGAGATCAGGTAGTTCCTAAATTTCAGATTGGTATAAAATGTACCGGCAATATCCACCCAATGTAAGTTATAGGAATTGGTACCGGCAAAGGCCTGGTAATACAGATCATTGTTATGAAGCTGTCTTTCCAGCATTAAACCGTAAGAATTGTAATTTTTAAGGTAGCTTATATCAAAAATAAAGCTGTTGCCTCCCGGACCAATGCCTGCACCTACATACCTGCCATAGTTGGTATAACCATCTTTAGGGCTTTGAACGTGAACATACCATGATGGCTCATCACGAAGTAAATAAGTTGGAGCCCTTTGAAGCTGCGTTATTTCTGATTTAATCTGTATAAACCCTCCGCGACTAAGCTCAAACAACTTGCGTCCGCCAAAGGTATATGCTGCTGAATGCTCGGGTTCCTCTATTAAATCAGAAAGGCTTCCACTACGGTCATTGCGACCCCATTCAAAGTAAAGTTCGGCTTTGTATAGTGGTAGAAGCTGCCTGATATTAAATGTGTATGCAAAATCCTGCTGATCGCCATTTTGTCCGTTGTACGCATTATTAGCTTTTGCTGAAGATCCGATGATAACCGGGATTACTTTACGAATAAGGCTTTTGTTATGATAAACAGAATCTTTATCAAGATAATCATAAGCAGAGGCGCCAAGGTATAGGCCTTTTAACCATTTGGGTTGCCAGTTTACACTGTATGCCGAAATATATCGGGTAACCTTAGGTTTAGGCACGTATGAATTGTTTCCGTATTTAAGCTTACTGACATCATCAGGTGCAAAGCCAGATTGTTTTAGGTTCCCCCCAATGATTTGCCACTCAAATGAACCTATAGCTGTTTTGACTGGTTTTGTAGAGTTGAATGTCCAGTGAAAAAAGCCGGGAGCCGAATTACTCATTGTAATAGAATTTCTTATACTTGGGCCCCACCACAAATTTTCTGTAGATACTCCGGCTTCCACACTTTTGTATGATAATGTGATTTTTGATTGCCCAGGATAAAGGTGCTTTAAAGATGACGTGCCAAATCGTTCGGGGGCATCAATGCCATTTATGGTTCCAAAGTATGCACCCAGAAGCGCAGTGGAGTTATTATTGGCCTGTACATCGGCAAAGGTTGAAAAATTTTTGTTCTGCGCATAAACAAACTCAGGCTTTACCTGCACGGTCAATATACCGGCTTTTAATAAAAAACCGCCGCTAAGCATACTTTGGTAGCCTGCATTAGGATATAGTGATGAATTGTTATAGCCGTAAGGGCGATTTACATTATATTCATTTAGCCAATTGAATGGAAGGATACGCAAACCTGACGGCATACCCATAAAATTGAATTTTAAGTACTCCGGACTTGCAATTAATGATTGGAGGTTTGAATTAGCCATAGTTGCAGCAACAGGCCTTATAACAAAAGATGAATGATTATTGCTATCTCCGGCCACCTGCTGCCTGCGTAGCAGTTCCTCTGAGTAGCTTCCAACGGGTATTGTTTGGCTATAACCTTTTAATGAAACGAAAAAGCACAGTACAAAAACAGTATAAAAGGATCGGATAGTTATATTAGGGTTCATCTAAAAGAAAGGTTTAGGAAATAATAAATTAACCAATGGTAATATAAAAACATCTATCAGTTATATTGATTAAAGCTTAGGTGTACATTTACCATCTTAAATCAATATTTTGCTATTGATTGATATTTCTATTAACAATTATCGGCTTTTTTTTAAAATTCTAAAACGTTTTTTAAAGTTTAATAAAAAAACTACAATTTGGTTACTTATACGACCTGCTTTATCAAAACATTACAATTGCCTTGAATTAAATTTTTGATGGAAGTGTTAGACGTCTCCTTGTAGTTATAAGATTTAGGATGTAGAAGTATGGTTGATAACGATATTTCTGATTTTGTGACTATCTCTTTTTATCAAGATCCTAAAGTTACATTTTAAACTAATACATCCCGTAGTAAACATGCCATTTGTGATGATGAGCCATCCTAATAACGAAAATATGCTAAATTGAGACGATATGCAGGGATTTTGACACGATACGAAGATATCTGGGTAGAGCTTTTCCTTACTTTTACCGTCTGAATAAAACATCAATTATATATTTTTCATGAATTCATCTAACCGATTTAAATTGTTGATGCTACTGGCCGGTATCTGTATTACCGGCATAGCGCACGCGCAGGACAGAAAAGCTCCTGCTTATCCGCTTATCACGCATAATACTTATTTCAGCATCTGGTCTAACACAGATAAGTTGAACTCCTCTACTACCACGCATTGGACAGGTGCCGAACAATCGCTGCTGGGACTCATCAATGTAGATGGTAAGATTTACCGTTTTTTAGGAAAAGAGCAAACCAACTACAAAACCTTATTAAGCGCATCAGACGAGGCATCGTACAGTGTTAATTATACCGAAAACAAACCTTTGGGTGACTGGACATCCCTAAAGTACAGTACAGCAGGCTGGAAATCTGGTCCGGCCCCGATTGGTGATGACGAAAAAAATGTAAAAACGTTATGGAAATCGGACGACATCTGGGTAAGGCGTACGTTTAACTTAAGCGCTGTTGCAGACATTAACGAGCTTTTCCTGAAACTAAACCACGATGACAATGTGGAGGTGTTTCTTAATGGCAGCAAGGTTTATGAAAAAACCGGGTGGACAAGTAGTTTTCAATACTTCCCTATCAGCAAAAAGCTTTTAAAGGCAGGGGGCAACGTGATCGCTATTCATCTGGCCAACTCGGCTGGTGGTCGTTTTTTGGATTTCGGGCTGGTAGATAAATTGAAAAACAGCACCGGATCAATACTACTGGCCGATCAAAAAAATGTTGATGTAAACGCCACACAGACTGTTTACAATTTTACTGCCGGTAAGATCGACCTGCAGCTAACTTTCACGTCACCATTGCTGCTGAACGATATGAAACTGTTATCGCGCCCGGTATCGTACATTACTTATAAGGTGAATGCAAATGATGGTAAAAATCATGCGGTAAAAATTTTCCTGGGTGCGTCATCAGATATAGCCGTTTATCAACCTACGCAGGTTGTTACCGCGCAAAAATATGGCACCGCAAAACTCTCCGTATTAAAAACCGGTACGGTTGAGCAACCAGTTTTGCAAAAAGGCGGCGATGATATGCGGATTGACTGGGGTTACTTTTACGTAGCTGCACCAAAAGCAACGGGAGCAGTTCAGTTTATTACAAAAGGTACTGAAGCAGCTAACGCATTTGCAAAGGGCACTATTTTGTCAACAGCACCCAAGGGGCGTTCACTTTCGTTAAATACAGTAGTTCCTTTCGGCAAGGTTGGTAAAACTGCTGTTGAGCGTTTTATTGAATTAGGTTACGACGAACGTTTTTCAGTGCAATATTTCAATACTGATCTGAGGCCCTGGTGGAATAACTCGGGTAAAGCTACCATAGAAGGCGAACTGACAGATGCCTTTAGCGAATATCAGTCTGTTATGAAAAAATGCGTAGCTTTTGATAAACAGGTTTATGCAGATGCTTTACGTTCGGGCGGCAAAGAATATGCATATATATGCGTATTAGCCTATCGTCAAAGCATAGCAGCCCATGCGCTGGTTAAAAGTCCGGCGGGCGAAACTTTATGGTTATCAAAAGAAAACAACAGCGGCGGCTTTATAAACACGGTTGATGTAACCTATCCCTCGGCACCGCTTTACTTGATCTACAACCCCGAACTGGTACAAGGTATGCTGAATGGTATTTTCCACTTTAGCGAAACCGGTAAATATCCGCATCCATGGGCCGCGCATGACCTGGGCACTTATCCAAAAGCTAACGGACAAACCTACGGTGAGCCTATGCCAATTGAGGAATCGGGCAACGTGATTATACTTTGCGCCGCCATAGCTAAAGCCGATGGCAATGCCAATTATGCAAAAAAGCACTGGAAAACTTTAACAACCTGGGTTGATTACCTGGCTAAGGAAGGATTAGATCCTAAAACGCAATTGTGCACAGATGACTTTGCCGGCCACCTGGCCCGCAATGCCAACTTATCGGTAAAAGCTATAGTAGCGATAGCTTGTTACGCTCAAATGGCTCAAACATTAGGCGAAGCTGAAACCGCCAAAAAGTATCGCACTATAGCGGAAAGCATGGTGCCCGAGTGGATAAAGATGGCTGATGCCGGCGATCATTACGCGCTTACCTTTGATAGTAAAGATACCTGGAGCCAAAAGTATAACCTGATTTGGGATAAGGTATTAGGTTTGCACCTGTTTCCGCAAAAGGTATATGATACCGAAACCCAATATTATCTTACCAAAGGCAATAAATTTGGTATCCCGCTGGATAGCCGTAAAACATATACAAAAAACGACTGGATAACCTGGACTGCGACGTTTGCGCCTCAAAAAGATCAGTTTGAAACGCTTATACATCCACTTTACGTTCATGCGCTGGAAACCCCGTCGCGCGTGCCGCTAAATGATTTTTACGATTCAAAAACCGGCATAAGGGAGAACTTTAAAGCACGGAGTGTGGTTGGTGGTTTTTATATGAAAATGCTGGCCGATAAATTAAAAGCAGAATAATTTACTTCATGCATTTATATGCGCCCTGTCCGTTGTCTTAATACGGGCAGGATTTGTTTTAACCTTATTCAATTAAAAGAAACCTGTTATCTAACCGCATTACTCAAGCGCCATTGTTTACGCGAATAGGTGAGTTCTTTCTTTATATCGCATATCCCTGCGATTGCCTTAAGATAGCTGTTGTATTTCTGGTTCTCAATATCGGCAATATCCTGCCGTTCTGATTGCCTGTAAACAGGAAACGCCTCAAATCCTATAATTTGAGGCGTTTTGAAATAACTTTGTTCGTTTTAAGCGGAGAGTTAGGGATTCGAACCCCAGGAACCTTTCACAGTTCAACAGTTTTCAAGACTGCCGCAATCGACCACTCTGCCAACTCTCCGGCGACAAAAGTACAAATCTGAACCGAATTGCCAAATCCGAAAAGGTACTTTAAGCCCAAGTTAAGCCAATGTTACAACACACAGTCTGTTTATCAGATTATTAGAATTTAATTTTTTTTACAAAAAATCATTTTCGCTGCGAAAAACAGCTAAAAACAGCCCGTTTTTTATCATTAGCAATTCTGCAGATCGGGTTCAAACGTTCGCATGCTATCAAATAGCATGGCAAAACCTTCGGCCATTTGCTGAAATAATTGCTCATCGAGACTGTATCTAAGCGAGCTACGTAAACCGTAGGCTTTTATGATCCCCAGCCGTCTTAATTCGGATAGGTGCTTGGTTATCGTTTCGTGGTTAAAAGGAATACTGTATAAGCTTTCTTTGCCTACAGAATTGCCATTAGTCATAATAATACGCACAATGGCAATTCTCACAGGCAAAGCAAGAGCTTTAGCAAAATTAGCCAGTTCATTGTCGGTAGTTGAAAATTTCAGATCGAAATAAGGCATAACTTATCCATACGTTTTTAATTGCATTATGCAGTGTGTTAGCCGCACCGAATGCAGATAATAAATAATTAAGGAAACATTGTAACAGGTATCAGCAGGAGAGGAAACCTAATAAATCAAATTTTCCAGGTATGGATAATAGAAAGGATATTGGCTGTATAAAAGATTTTATGAGCCCGGAACCTGTTCGGATCGTCAATTTTTGTCAGGCACCTGAACGGACATAATTCACAAACGCGTATTAGCTTGAATTGGTTACTTAAAGCGACTAAGTTTTTACCAAAGATGACACGCGGGCGTGATAGAAACAGAACAGGGATCGATTTACCGTTAGTTGCGCTTGAAATAATAGGGGTATTTTGCTTTATCTGATTGCCGGCAGTAAAGTGTTGCCCGGTTTTAGTATGACCGGCAACTTTAGGGCAACGTGTAACATATAAGCACGAAAAAAAGAAGTATCCTATTGCTATAAATAAACACAGTATTCTTTTTCCTAATGATATTGACCTCATGAACCGGCTTTTCAAATATCAAAAATAGGATTGCAATGTTATGGATGTGTTCCTTAATGATTAAAATAACGTTAACTGATTCGGGGTTTAATTCGTAACTTGTATAAAGATTATGAACCGGGTCTTTGATTGATGACCAGATGCGTTAAAATATTATTCATGTGTTTGTTGCTTTTGAATACAGTTAGTCTGCACGCGCAAAGCAACAGAAGGATTTGTTTTGCCTTTTATGGCGGCACTTTTAATGCCGAAGTTGATACACAGACTGTGGCTGCTACCGGCTCCATGTTGTCAGAACAGAATATAAAGGGCTTTTACGATGCCGTTGATGCCCGTAAGTACCACCCATTACTCATGGCGCTGCAAAGTTACAAGGAGGAGCATCAACTCAACGACTGGCTTTATTACCAACTTGTGCGTAAAACTGCACAGCAGATATTCCCCAAAGAAAAAAACTACAACAACTATACCTTATATAAATGGTTCCTGATGGTTAAATCTGGTTATGATGCGCGATTGGCGGTGGCTGGCAAAAAGATCATTTTTTACGTTTACAACAATGAGGATATATCTGATATACCTTCATATACAGTTAATAATAAAAAGTACATGTGCCTTAATATTCATGACTATCCGGGTACCGATCTTACAAGACAGGCTGCTACTCCCGTTGAAATCGATGTTCCCGGGGCTATAAATCCGTTTTCATACAAGGTTACACGGATGCCTGATTTTACACCGGCAGATTACATCGAAAAAAATCTGCAGTTTACTTATCAGCATAAGGCATACTACTTTAAAATTAAGCTCAACCCGCTGGTTGACTCTATTTTCAGGAATTACCCTGTTGTTGATTTTGAATCCTATTTCAATATTCCTTTAAGTAAAGAAACCTATGGCTCGCTGATCCCCTTACTTAGACAAAATGTGAGCCGGATGGATATAAAAAAAGGGGTTGACTACCTGATGCGTTTTACACGCTATGCTTTTTTGTATGAAAACGATGAACTGAACTTCGGCCGGGAAAAACGGTTAAGTCCCGAAGAAACACTGTTTGCCCAATATAGTGATTGCGATGATCGGGCGGGCTTATTCTTTTATTTGGTGAAAGAAATATACAATTTGCCTATGATAGCGGTTTTATACCCAACTCACATCACTATGGCAGTTCAGTTTGATAAACCGGTAGGGAAGCCCTTACTTTATAAAGGAAAAGCATACTCATTTTGCGAGCCTACGCCACAATTACATGATCTCAAGATAGGGCAGGTATCAGCATCTTTAAAGCAGGTGCCTTATAAAATTGTATACGAATATAACCCATAAGAACTGGAGGTAGCCTATCCAACCTTTTGTTCCGCGTTATTAATGGCGCTTAACATATTTTCAAATTGGGCAGTATAACGGTTCCAGGTTGGCCAGTTAACATCGTACAATGATTTCTTACCGTCAATGGCAACAGTGATCAACCGCGCATCCATTAATTCCTTTAAGTGGTGAGATACAGTAGGTTGTGCCAATGGAAGTATCTCAACTATTTCGCCGCAGGTAAAATGCTTATTTTGTGCTAAAATACGCATGATAGCAATCCTTGCAGGGTGTGATAGTGCCTTCGCTACCATTGATATATCCTGATCTGTTGCTGCAAACTCAGCCTTTTTATGATTAGCCATGTTTAAATGTGAGTTACAAATATATAACCCATATTTAAAAATGAATAATGGAACCTGTAGCACTTCATTTAATCTTCATGATATTGGATAAAATCGATCTTCTTAAATTTAATTTAATATTCAAGATATTCGATTTGATAATTTTGAGTTAACATGAATTTAATTTAACGGGGATACTTTTGACCCGTTATTAAAAATTTATGAAGTCAAAATCTTTACTCCTGCTAATCTTATCCGTATTTTTCTTTACACTGAAAGTATCTGCGCAAGGTAATGGCAAGATCATTGGCAAGATCATCGATCAAAAAACCAGTGAAACGCTTATTGGTGCTACTGTGGGTATTGATGGCACAACTAAAGGCGCCGCTGCCAACGTAGATGGCCGTTACGTGCTTACCGATGTAAAGCCGGGTAAATACACCTTAGTTATTAAATATATAGGCTATCAAACTAAATCAATTTCGGATGTTGAGGTTAAAGCCGGCCAGGTTACTACGCTTGACATAGCGATGGCTTCAGGAGCGACAACAGCACTTAAGGAAGTTGTGGTTAAATCAACTTACCGTCAGGCTTCAGTTGCTTCATTATATGCCACTCAAAAAAATAGCGCTTCTATTTCTGACGGTATCTCTTCAGAGCTTATTCGCCGCGCGCCCGACCGCAATACCAGCGACGTGTTAAAAAGGGTAAGCGGTACTACTATCCAGGATAATAAATTTGTAATTGTAAGGGGCTTGAGCGACAGGTATAACAGTGCGTCGCTTGATGGAGCTCCGCTACCAAGTACCGAGCCTAACCGTAAGGCATTTTCATTTGATATTGTTCCGTCAAACCTTGTCGAAAATATTGTGATCAGCAAAACCGCAACTCCTGATCTTCAGGGCGATTTTGCGGGTGGCAGCGTTCAAATCCAAACCAAAGATATACCTGATCAAAACTTTGTAAGTCTCAATGTTGGCGTAGGTTATAACTCTCAAAGTACCTTTAAAGATTTCAAGAACGGATACCGTAATGCCAGCGATTACTTTGGTTTTGATAACGGTACACGCAAACTGGTTAGCAATTTCCCTACAACAAACCAGATCGTTAATCGCCAGCTTAGCCAAACCCAAACTATCCAATCAATCAACAGTCTTAATAACGATTTCAGCATTTACAGAAGTAACGCCTTGCCTACACAAAACTATCAGTTAACAGTAGGTAATGTGCAGGAACTTGGGGCTAACAAAAATAGGCTTGGTACAACAGTTTCGTTAACTTACCGTAACTCACAAACTACAGTTCCTGATTTGATACAGCAGTTTGATAACTATGATTATCACAGCGCCCAATACAAATTTTCAACTAATATAGGTGCGTTGGCCAACTTCGCTTACAGCTTTGGTAAAAACAAAATCACGTTTAAAAACCTGTACAACCGTACGTTTGATGATCAGTTCACCTACCGCACAGGCTCAAACACCAGCGATGGCAGCTATGACTCCCGTTTTTACGCTAACGATTTGTTAGAAAAATCATTACTAAAAAGTACACTTGAGGGCGAACATGGCTTAGGTGCTAAAAACTCAAAAATTAAATGGAACCTGGGCTTTAGCAATATCATCAACGATCAGCCGGATCAACGCAAAACCAACTATAGGCAAGGTGCTGCCGGCGAACCGTTTTACGCGCAGGTTACTGGTTTAGCTAAACAAAATGCCCGTGTATTTTCTCATCTGAACGAAAATATTTATTCTGGGAAGGTAGATTATTCTGTTCCTGTTGATCTGTTTAAGCAAAGCACATTGAAGCTGGGAGTTTACTCGCAATACCGCAAACGCGATTTTAACGCGCGTTTCCTTGGCCTGGTTATCAATACAAGTAATACTCAATACGATATTAACACTATCCTTCAGCGGCCAATTCAAACCATATTTGGCCCTAACCTGATCAATAACGGTTTGTACTCGCTTGATGAAATTTCAAACCCTACCGACAGGTACGATGCCAACAGCTGGACTAATGCAGGTTACGCCATGCTCGACAGCAAGTTCAGCGAGAAGATACGTGTAGTTTATGGCTTAAGGGTAGAAAAGTTTGACCTTAAACTGCATACCGAAGAAACGGATATGCAGCAGCCGCGTGCACAATTAAATAACACCGATTTCCTTCCTTCTGTAAACTTTACATATGCTTTAACACAGAGGGCTAATTTCAGGGCATCATACTATCGTACACTTGCAAGGCCAGAATTTAGAGAGTTAGCGCCATTTGCATTTTACGATTACGAATTGCTGGCCACTTTGCAAGGGGAGCCAAACCTGAAACGTACATTGATTGATAATGCCGATTTAAGATATGAGTTTTATCCTGCGGCCGGTCAGATCTTTTCGGTATCTGTTTTCTACAAAAAATTCCAGAATGCTATTGAGCCTAAAATAGAAGACTCTAACTCGTCAACCACAATCAGCTATTTTAACTCAAAATCGGCTTACGTATATGGTTTTGAATTAGAGGCGCGTAAAACACTTGATTTCATTAACGGTGGCAACTTCTTTAAAAACACAACAGCTTACGCCAACTTCTCGCTTAACCGCTCAAAGGTAACTAACCCCAATGATGGTATCGTACGTCTGGAAAAAAGCCGTCCGCTGGTAGGGCAGTCGCCTTATGTTATCAACGCGGGCTTACAGCACAACGAGCTTGATAATAAGTTATCTATCAATGTACTGTATAACAGGTTGGGCAAACGCATTTTTTACGCCGGTGGCGAAAGGTTTTCAAGCGTTTACGAACAACCACGTAATGTGCTTGATTTCCAGATCGGTTACAAAGTACTGAAAAGCAAAGGCGAAGTTAAATTCAGTGCAAGTGATGTACTGAATCAGAAATACAATTTCATATACGAGCTTGATGGTAAGCCATACATTCCATCCGGAACAGGCTATACCTTCAAAAGCTACTTGCCAGGCGCAAACTATGCTCTGTCATTTAACTACACATTTTAAGAAAAGAACATAAAAAAAACAACTGATTCCAAAAAAGCAAAAATTATGAAAAAACAGGGATTATTTTTAACACTTGTTGTCGGCCTTTTTATCGCGGCCTGCGGTAAAAAAGATGCTGTGATCGATCCAAACCCACCAACCGGCGGCGGTTCAGACAATAATGTTGTTACTGTAACCGGCGACATCGCAGCCAACACTACCTGGAAAGCTGACAAAATCTATTTAATTAAGGGCTTCGTTTATGTAACTGACGGCGCTACTTTGACTATCGAACCAGGTACCCTGATAAAAGGTGACAAAGCAAGCAAAGGTACTTTAACTATCACCCGCGGTTCAAAAATCATGGCCGTTGGTACTACTGATAAACCAATTGTATTTACTTCTGCATTTGAAGCAGGTGCCCGTTCAAACGGTGATTGGGGTGGTTTGATCCTTTTAGGTAAAGCTCCGGTTAACCAGGGCGACAACGTAGGCATCGAAGGTGGTTTAGATGCTAAAGGTAACGCTGCTAAATACATCCAATACGGTGGTACCGACGTAAATGACAACTCAGGTACGCTTAAATATGTACGTGTTGAGTACGCCGGTATTCCGTTTTCACCAGATAACGAAATTAACGGTATCACTTTCGGCGGTGTAGGTAAAGGTACTACAATTGATTACGTTCAGGTTTACCGTTCAGGTGACGACGCTTTTGAGTGGTTTGGTGGTACAGTAAATTGTAAGCACCTTATTGCTATGGGTAGCTTAGACGACGATTTTGATACTGACTTCGGTTTTGCCGGTAAAATTCAGTTCGGTTTAAGCCAGCGCTTTAAAACCATTGCAGATATTTCTGGTTCAAACAGCTTTGAAAGTGATAACGATGGTTCAGGTTCTGACAAAACACCACAGACTTCTGTAGTATTCTCAAACATGACTTTGTTAGGCCCATACACAAAATCTGATGAAACTAACGTTAACGCAAACTATCAGCACGGTGCTCAGATCCGTCGTAACTCTGCTTTGAGCTGCTTTAACTCAATTTTTTCTGGTTACGCAGAAGGTATCTATATCGACGATTCAAAGGTTACTACTCCTAACTCAACTTCAACTAACTATACTGCAGGTCGTTTAGTATTCAAAAATAACCTGGTTTTAGGTAGCAATAAAAAGGGTAACGAAGTTAAAGGTGAAAACAAAGCCTTATTTGAAACCAAACTTAGGGCTGAGAACGTGTTTAATGCTGCTATCTATGCAGACGCGGTTATTAACTCACCATTCAAGTTTTCATCTGATTTTGCTAACGCCGGTACTCCTGATTTTACTGTTAAAACAGGTTCAATCGCTGCTTCTGGTGCTGCATTTACTGATGCTAAATTGAATGATACATTCTTTGATAAAGTTGACTATAAAGGTGCTTTCGGTTCAACAGATTGGACTGCTGGCTGGGCTAACTTTGATCCACAAACAATGCCATATACTACAGCGGGCGCTGTAAAAAAATAATTTAGCACATCCCCAAAAAAAGGTTCCCCGGTAATTGGGGAGCCTTTTTTTATTATTGTTATATCCTGAAATTTTCTGCCTAAGAATATATCATGCCGTCTCCTAAATATACCGAAACTGATAGCGAACTTGCCTGGTTTGCCCGTTTGCTGGCTTTGCCTGTGCGGGTTTATATTGTTAGAAAAATCATTGAAAACAATAATGCTATAAGCAAAAAGGATATCTGTGATGTACCATTTGAGATGGAGAATATCCTAAAACATATAACCGAACTTAAAACACTCGGGTTGGTAAAAATCAACGGATCTAAGCTTAACACCATCTACAGTGTTGACATCGCCTTGTTTAACCGAGTTGCGGGCAGGTTTGTATCGCTTTTCGGCAGTTTAAGTTCGGTTATCGATTTGCCGGTTGTGGCAGAATTGCCTGAAACCATGCAGGAAAAAAAGGAGCCTGCTACAAATACGTCTTACACCGCAAGTTTTGGTGAGCTAATAAAAAGATACAGGCGCTCGCTCAAGATGTCGCAGGAGGAATTAGGGCAGCTTGTCGGAATAGACCGCTCGGAGCTTAGCCGTATTGAATGCGGAAAGAAAAGTCCCGGTGCCGAAAAATTGCCTTTATTGTCACGTGCACTCAAAACAGATATAGATACACTTAGTAAAGAGTATTACAGTTTCAGAATAGTGAACCTGGTAGAAGAAAGCGGCTTTAGCGGTATCGTACTTGAAAGCGCGCTGGCTAAAATGAATTATTTGTTTGCGGCTGTCTGACAGATAGCTTGTTAACATAAATTTAACGCGCTTTTTTGTAGCATAATGCTTAGGAGAAACGTAAAGGTTTATACAAATTAACCTTAAGCATGAAATCAAAACTTATCTTGCCATTATTACTGCTTAGTAGTACTTCGTTGTTTTATTCCTGTAGTAAACAAAAGAGCGAAAAAAATCAGCCTGCCATAGATGGTAAAAACTTAACGACCTGTGGCGAAGGATCTAACTGTAGTTTTTTATTCACCGAACAAGCTGATTTTGAAGGGTACACCACCCTTAAACCAGGTGTATTTCGCGTATTTTGGAGTAGCCAGCGTACATCAGGTATTACGACTACTTTATACATCAAAGCCCCTATGCAGGGCCAAAGCTTTTCACTAACTAAAACGGATATAATTGGTGGCAAGATCCAGTTTAATCGGTCATGTCCGGCATGCCTTATGTATGAGGCGCCGTTTAAACCTGTAGATGGCTACGTTAAAGGTATCAATACCACTCCAAATAACCGGGCTGATCAAACAAAATGGTTGGTAGAAGCAAAAATCTTTTTACAGGCTGATGGGATCCCACAATTAAAAGACACAGTTTTTGTCAAACAATATTTTGACCCTAATTTTGTGATTGATTAAGAGTTTGTCATTATCCTGTAGTAAATTCTTAAAGCCTTACGAAGTTTCCAAAACTTTGTGAGGCTTTTTTGGGGGATTACTTTACAACCTCAACCCATTGGCCTTTTAATAAACTGCTGATCTGGTTGTTATACATTGCCTCGCAATAAACAGCCGGCAGATAGTACTTACCGGTATAAGCCGCATTCAGCATAACATAATAGGTTGATTCCTGGCCTTCATATAAGCTGAAATAAGTATTCACCCTGTCATCGCGGATATCACGGTAATCTGACGGGGAGGATTTAAAAGCTTCATCGCCAAGCAGGCGTGTGTTTAATATTTCCCATCCCGAAGGGAAGATCTGGGTAAGCGCCAGATTATCGTACCTACCTCGTTTGCCCGGATTTTTGATATTTACCTGAGCTACAAAATCGGTTCCCTGTTTTAAGGAAAATGGGTCTATCGGTTTCCCTTTAAGCGAGAAATAGCCAACACGCATCTGTAAAACATCAGGATTGATAATTGATTGGCTGTCCTGTCCTGATGATGGCTGACCTCTTTGTATCAACCTGATGTACAGTTTGTTGTTGCTGTTATTTTTAAGATAAACTTTACCACCATTAGCCGCTAAAATACCTTGCCACAGATAAGAAGTTGTACTTACAGAAGCTTTAGCATTGCCATTAACATAGTTAAATTCAAGCTTGCCAGCTGGTTTATTTTGCCCGTAAAACTGTGCAAGCGCAATTAGCGAGTAGGCTGTAGTTTGTGTGCTGTACCAATCATCCTGCGATAGTCGGGCCGCTACGGTGTGCACTAACCCTGCAGCTTTTTGTTTTTGATCCAGCAGGGTAAGGGTTTCCAATATCATTGCCTCATCTCGTAAATCGGAGCCATAGGTGCCAAACAGGCTGTCGTATGGCTTAACGGTGGTTGATAGTTTGGCTATCATCTTTAAACCAACTTCGGGTTGCCCTGCAAGTTTATAGGCAGCGGCAAGTCTCCATGCGGCGGCATCGCTCAACAAGGCAAATTCACGTAAACGGTTCATAGCACCCATTTCCGGCGAACGGGCAAAGGCAAGCAGGTATAAACGATAAGCTTGCGTCAGATCATCTTCATAATAATATGGCTGCTTCCGTGGCGCCCAGGTCAGGGCTTTTTCCCTCTGGTATTTTTTCCAGCGGTCAATAAAACCTATAGGCATGCTATATCCTTTGGCTTGAGCGGCTAACATAAAATGTCCGGCATAGTTAGTACCCCATTCATTAGCTTCGCCACCGTCCGGCCAGTAACTTAAGCCACCGCCTTGTACCTGGAAGCCATTAATCCTGTCGATGGTGGCCTTAATATTTCGGTCGGTTTCGGCGCGTTGTTTAGGTGAAAGGTCAAGCAATTGGTTCAGATACAATTGAGGGAATGCTGATGAGGTGGTTTGTTCAACACAACCATGCGGGTATTCTATCAGGTAATCCAAACGTTTTGAAAGGTTTAATGGCGGGATATAAGCCACCTCAAGTGTAGCTTTATTGGTTCCGTTGATGCCAATCGGTTGATAGTCGGTATTCCAAGCCTCACCAGGCGCAAGTTCTTTCTGTATAATTCTTGTAATAGGAGGGTTAGGGTTCCGGACATTAAGATCAACGTCATACACCGCTGTTTCTGAGCCACTTTTGGCAATTACTTTTACTTTGCCAACCCCAACAAAATCTTTAACATTTAAATCAAAGGTTACCAGTTGGTCGCCCGGTTTATCAAAAGTTAGTGTTTTTTGATTGTTACCGCCTAAATTACTGAAAGCATTGCTCTGTACCTGCAGGCTTACGGTTTTGATATTGTTTTCCATCGCGAACACGGTAACCGGCAGTTGAATACTTTCTGACGGACCAAGCACACGGGGCAAGGTAGCCAGGATCATCAACGGCTTTTTAACCGCTACGGCTTTTTCGGCAATACCATAAGCGCCGTTGTGACCTGCTACTATCATGGCCTTAACGGAGCCTACATACTGAGGCAATGTAAAGCGCTGTGTTTGCTTTTCACTGGCATTGAGGTGGAAAGGGCCAAGAAATTTCACAACAGGCTTAAAGCGGTTTACAGACACATTTTTGTTATTACCCAGGTTTCCGTCACCACCGATGCTCAAGATCCGCTCTAAACCGCCACCAAACGCGCCAATTACATAGTCAAACAAGTCCCAGGTTTTTACGCCCAAAGCTTCGTGGGCATAAAAAGTGTCATGTGGGTCAGGGGTTTTGTAATTGGTGATATCCAATAACCCTTCGTCAACAATGGCAATGGTGTAGGTCATTTCCTTGCCCGATGCTTCTGAAATGGTAATGGCCGATTGTGTTTCCGGTCTGATCTTATCAGGCATGCTGATAACTGGTCTAAGTATGGTCTCCGGGTTTTCTATCTGTAAAGGAATAGCACCATACATCCGGATAGGCAGGTCATTAACCGTTTGTGAATGTTTTTGCAGCAGCGTAACGTTTACAAAAACGTTTGGCGCCATGGTTTCGTCAACTTTGAATGAATAGCGGGTTTGCCCTTTTTTTGTATCTATCCAGGTGGTTTTTAAAACCTTGCTGCCGTTCTCAAAACTGATCAGCGCGCGGCCGGCCTCACCTGTTGGAATAGTCAATGTAGCTTCTTCTCCAACCTTATACGTTTGTTTATCTGAAGTGAAAGATAACATTGCGGCTTCTGTAGGATTGGTGGATTGCAACCTTTCCGACCAGTTTGGCCAGTCAACATAAATGATCTTGCCTGTTGAATGCCCGGTTTGTTCATCTTTTACTTTGATAAGGTACCGGCCCCAATCGGCTTTGTTGATATGAAGAGTCCATTGGCCCGAGCCATTGGTTAACCGCACACTTTCGGTTTTGATGAGCTTATTATACTTATCCTGGGTAAAGTTGCTCATTTCATTGCCGGTTTGATCCCACCACCAGCGCCATTGCACTTTATACAATTCAACCTGTACGTCGCGGGTTCCAGGAAGGGCGTTGCCGTTTACATCCACATCGGCAATATCTACCATGTGGTCTTTATCAGTAACCAGCATACCCGACAGATCGCTTCCTGAAGGGGTTTTAACGCCCACATAGCCTTGATAAACGTTATAAGGCATACTTACCTGGTTTATGCTAAAGTTACCACCCGGCTCAAATACTTTAACCAGGAAGTTTGCACGCAACTGACCAGGGGCCTGTTTCTCTACGTTTACGTTGGCGTCAACATCGGCTGTGCCTGTTTCGCTTAACTTGCCATCAAAAACGGTTTGTACCTGTGTATTAAAGGCAAGTGTAGGGTCATCAAAAACATAATCTTTATATTTTTTGAAGCTTGTATTTTGTGCCGATAAGTAAGCATCTACCTTAGCCTTTAAATTTTGTGCCGCGCCGCCGAAAAGCCACTGCGCACTCAACTTGCCATTGGCATTATTGCCTTTGGTTAATTCCGAAGCGCCGCCGAAGGAGAGGCTAAGCTTAAGCCTGTTCGGCATTATCGTTTCAACCTTTATCTTTTTCTCAAATACAGCACCGCCCACTTTAACCTTGGCTGTCCAGTTACCGGTAGGGGACGAGGTTTCAGTCGCGGTATGAAAGCTGTAAAATCCATCTAAACTTTTGGTTTGAGTAATACGCCTGTATAGTTTGTCACTTGGGTCGTATAGTTCAAATTCAACCGGGTGATCTGCAGGTAGCGTTTTTAATTTATCTTCCAGGATAAAAGATGTATAAATGGAATCACCCGGACGCCAAACACCTCGCTCACCATAAATAAATCCTTTAAGGCCGTTCTGTACTTCTTCGCCACCAACGTTAAACCTCGATAGGGGAAGTGAACTGCCGTCATCAAGCTTTAAATAACCACGTTGTGAACCTTTCTTAGCCACCAATAAATAAGGCTTACGCTTCATGTCGAACTTAGCCAGGCCATCGCCGTCAGTAGTACCTTTGTAAATCACCTGTTTTTGGTAATCAAGTAATTCCAGCTCTACATTATTCATTGGTTCTGCCGTTAAGATATCGGTAACGGCTATCAACATGCTGTTGTCATTGCCCCGTTTGGCTATAAGGCCAATATTTGATGCTATGACGTTGCGGGTAGCCCAGCGCTGTTTGCTGTAATAGGAATCTGTACAGGCATCATTACGTTCCTGCCAGTTATAACCTTCGGGATAGTAATTATCATACCGCTTCCAGAAATCGTCATCCTCATCATTTACTTTTGACGTATTGTCACTGTATTCGCCGCCATAATAACCTTCGTCTTCGCCATCGTCACCATTGTTTTTTTGAACTTTGCCACTGTTGATCTTGCAATTGAACAAGGAGTATGATCGCCTGAAACCGATAACCACCCGATAGATGGCGCCTGGCTCGGTGCGGATCATCTGATCAAGATCGAGCATGAAGCGGTTCTTCTTGTTCAGGTTAAGGCCTTTATCAGTATCCAAACGGATGGTTTTTTGAATTATTGGTTTACCCACCTGCCTTAACTCTGCACTACCGTCGAAGCCGTTGCTTTGGAAGTATTGGGGAATGTTATTTTCGTAAATCTTAATGATCGTAACATCCACCGCGTTCAGGTTTACAGCTTCAAAAGGCATCATGATGCGGCCGGAGTCAGGCAGGATTACACCTTTACCTGGTATACTGACAGCCGGTAAACGGTTTTCAAAAAACAGGTTAGCAGTGTAGCCTTTAGTGATTCTTTTCAAAAGCGTGTTTTTGATACCCTCGTTTACTGTCACCGTGTAATCGCCCTGTAGGCGGTCGGGGGCGTAAACTTTCACGAGGCTGCCGTCAATGCTATAGGCAGGATCGGAAATGTTGTTAATACTGATCAACCCGTTTAGTTCCTGCCCCACCAAAATATTGTCTGAAAATTGCACTTCAACATATTGGTCATTGTCCTGCACCGCACGTATGTTCAAAACTTTGAAATCGCCGATGGCGGGTACCTCGAAATTCTGACTGCCCTTTTTATCTATGCCAATGCTGCTGCCATCCCAGTTAATAACAAGCGGACTACCTTTTCCTGCAACGCGGGTTAAGCCGGTTATGGTAAAATGGTGGTTTTTATGAGCCGCATCATGCTCCCAGTTTATTTTAACCGGCGAATCATAATTGGGCACCAGGAGTTTATCAACGGCAGATGGATCTTCAGCATCAGCTGTCTGGATGTCGCCGGTCAGTTTCATTTCGGTGTTTGAGGTACTGCTGGCCGTTTGCATACCAATGAATGATACCGTAAAATCGGGCTGAATGACCTGGAAGCTAAATTTAAAGTGTTCAAAGCTGCCTGGTACGTCAATTAACTTGCTCAGTTTAAAATCGGCAGTATAGTTTTTGCCTGGGTCGAGCTTTTCATCAGGCCTGAATTCAATAGTACGCGCATCTGTCCAGATGGCTTTTCCTTTTATAGATGGAGAGAAGTTAAAAAGATCGTCGGTTATTTCCTCATTTTGCTGATGGGTTACCTGCACATCACTGGCTAACCGGATGCGTATTGGGCTTTGTTTGGACACAACACCTGTGGTGTACGACTCAATATATTTGCTGAAAGCAGGGTCGACAACTGTTTTTTTATGGCCAATGGCTACCAGGTATACAATGAGTAAAACAAGGGTAACAGTGGTGATAACAGTGATTAAGGTTCGGCGTCTGCGGAATTGACTGTATCCGTTTTCCATGAAATAGGTTTATTTATTATCAGGTAAATTATAAAATTTATGACAATAAATAATTTAAAGCAAAAATTATTTTATCATAACTCCGGGCTTATTTAAAACCGGGATCTTGATAAAATTCATCTCTACAATGCTTTCAGGAAGGAAAATAAACTTCTTATCGAAAATGTCTTTACCGATATAATAGCTCAGCCAATACTCGTTATTGAGGCCAAATGTTTGCTCATCAATAGGCTCAATAAGTTTATATGCTTTGCTGTCAACAACTGGGATCATGTGCCGCAGGGTGGAGGTTTTTACCTGCTCGCCATCTTTTTCACCATAACCTCTCGAGGTAATGAGCACGTTTTCAATCGGCTCATTTTTAAGGTTAATGAGATAAACATACCATACCTTACTTTCTACACTCTCGCTCTCCAATGCTACCGCGATAGCAATATCCTTTACATTATTTTCGGGCAGGTCTTTTTTCATATTTTGGTCGATTAAGTTAATTGGGTTGATCAGGTGAGAGGTTCTAAGCATACTTGCTAAACCATTCACCTGATCAACCCAATCAACCATTCACTATTTCTTTTTTGTTGCCGCTTTTTTCTTGGCAGGGGCTTTTGTTGCGGTTGGCTTGGCAGCTGCAGCAGCTTTACCAAAGCGTCCCTTTTTAGCATCCTTCGGTGTGGCATCGGCGAGGGCCTTGCATTCTTCGTAGGTAAGGGTTAAAGGATCTTTATCTTTAGGGATCTTAACATTCAGCTTGCCAAATTCAATATAAGGCCCCCAACGGCCGTTCAATACTTTTACATCCGGATCTTCATCAAAGGCTTTGATCAGCTTTTCGGCATCCTTTTTACGCTTTAGGTTGATGAGTTCAATTGCTTGCTCTTCAGTAACATCATGCGGATCAATCTCTTTAGGCAACGATACAAACGCACTGTTATGGCTAATATAAGGCCCGAAACGACCAATAGCCACTTTCATTACCTTGCCTTCATATTCACCAACTACCTTTGGTAACTTGAACAACTCAAGTGCCTCCTCAAGGCTGATGGTTTCGATGCTCTGGCCACTGCGCAAACTTGCATAAAGTGGTTTCTCTTCGGTATCGTCAGTAGCTGTTTCGCCAATCTGAACAAAAGGCCCGAAACGACCAATACGTACCGAAACTTTCTTGCCGTTTTCCGGGTGATTGCCTAATTCACGCTCACCGGTAGCTTTATCAGCCTTTTCAATAGTGCTTTCCACCTCTTTGTGAAAGGGGTTATAAAAATCGTGGAGCATGTCTGTCCACTCTTTGAGTCCCTGAGCTATCTCATCAAATTGCTTTTCAACACTGGCTGTAAAGTTGAAATCAACGATATCTTTAAAATATTGTACCAGGAAATCATTTACAACAGCGCCAATATCAGTTGGGAACAACTTGCCGCGTTCTGCGCCGGTATTTTCTGTTTTTTCTTCCTTAATGATGCTGCCTGCTTTCAGTGTTAATACCCTGAAGTTACGTTGCTTGCCTTCGCGCTCTTCCTTAACTACATAGCCACGGTTTTGAATGGTTGAAATAGTAGGAGCGTAGGTTGACGGACGGCCGATACCCAGCTCTTCCAGTTTTTTTACCAGGCTGGCCTCTGTATAACGGGCTGCAGGGCGCGAAAAACGTTCTGTTGCCGACATTTCCTGCAAAGCCAATCGTTGGCCTTTGGTTAAAGGTGGCAGCATTGTATTGTCGCCATCCTGTTGTGTATCATCCTCATCATCGTTTGATTCAAGGTACACTTTCAGGAACCCGTCGAATTTCATTACTTCGCCATTAGCTACAAGGTCTTCACTACGGGTTGATATACTGATTTTTGCAGTGGTTTTCTCAAACTGTGCTTCGCTCATTTGCGATGCGATGGCGCGCTTCCAGATCAGTTCATATAAACGTTTTTCTGATGATTCTCCATCAATAGTATGATTATTGAAATACGTAGGCCTGATAGCTTCGTGCGCTTCCTGGGCACTGGCATTTTTAGTTTTATACCTTCTTTGCTGATGGTATTTTTCACCGTAAGCAGATACAATTTCGCTCGCGGCGGAGTTCAAAGCAAGTTCCGATAAGTTTACTGAGTCGGTACGCATATAAGTGATGTATCCCGATTCGTAAAGTCTCTGAGCAACCTGCATGGTACGTGCAACCGAATAGCCAAGCTTTCGGCTGGCTTCCTGTTGCAACGTCGATGTTGTAAACGGTGCGGCAGGAGAGCGTTTGGTTGGGCGTGTATCTAACGATTTTACATCAAAATCGGCAGCTATACAATCCTGTAAAAACTTTTCAGCTTCTTCCTGTTTTGCAAAACGCTCAGGCAACTCAGCTTTGAATGCTTCCTTACCTTTACCAAATATGGCTACTATTTTAAATGCTGCTTCTGATTTAAATCTATTAATCTCGCGCTCACGGTCAACAATAAGCCTTACCGCAACTGATTGTACACGGCCTGCGGAAAGTGAAGGTTTTACCTTTTTCCACAAAACAGGGGAAAGCTCAAAACCTACCAGCCTGTCTAAAACACGACGTGCTTGTTGGGCGTTAACCAGGTTATAATCAATTTTACGTGGTGTATCAATCGCTTTTAAAATAGCCGGCTTGGTGATCTCATGAAAAACAATACGTTTGGTATGAGTATCTTTCAAATCCAGCGTTTCAAACAAGTGCCAGGAAATGGCCTCACCCTCGCGGTCCTCGTCCGATGCAAGCCAAACCATTTCGGCTTCTTTAGCTAACTTCTTTAACTCGGTGACTACCTGCTTTTTATCCGCAGGTACTTCATATTTCTGTTTAAAGTTATTAGCTATGTCAATTGCATCTTCCGACTTAACCAGATCACGGATATGCCCGTAGCTGGACTTTACAGTAAAGTCCTTACCAAGGTAACCCTCAATGGTCTTAGCTTTTGCAGGTGATTCAACTATCAGTAAGTTTTTGGCCATTTAATCAGTTTTAGTTTTTGCAAATAAAACATAAAGTAAGCGAAACACCAATTAGTTTTTAGTAAAAGGTGCAAAAAATGAATGCTTATTGGGCTTTAAGTTGAAGAAATAATGTTAAAATGCCTTTGAAAATAACATTATGATAAAACAATTGCTTTTATCTTAATAAATTGATAACAAGCAATTGTTCAATTCATATTTCCAACTTAAAATATTAAGGGGAAAAAGGATATTTACATCAGGAAACCACCACCAAGCAGGTCATCACCTTCGTAAAATACCGCAGACTGGCCCGGAGCTATGCCGGATACATTATGATGGAAATCAACCTTCATATGTTCGCCCATTTGAAGAATAGAACTTTGTGTGCCGGCATCTTTGTAGCGTATTTTAGTAATAGCTTCAAGTGGCTCGCTTATAGTTTCGTATTTAATAAGGTTGAGGTTCCTTACCCAAGCCTGTTTGCGCTCCAGTTCATCGGCTGTGCCTAAAACAACGGTATTGGTTTCAGGGTCGATACGCATTACAAACATTGGATGACCTAATGCCACGCCCAAACCTTTCCGCTGACCGATGGTATAAAAAGGATAGCCCTGGTGTTTACCGACAACCGTGCCATTTGAAAGCACAAAATTGCCCGGGCCAACCCTTTCATCCAAATCTTCAACTTTATGGCGAAGGAACGAGCGGTAATCGTTATCGGGCACAAAACAAATCTCATAGCTTTCGCTTTTACCGGCAAGTTCAATCTGTCCCATATCAAGCGCCATTTGCCTGATCTCGGGCTTTGAAAAGCTGCCCAAGGGGAATTTAGTACGTGCAAGGTTTTTTTGCGATACTCCCCACAATACGTATGATTGATCTTTATTAGTGTCTTTACCTTTTGAAATTACGTAACGGCCATTATCCTGCAAACGGATGTTTGCATAGTGCCCTGTGGCTATAAATTCACAATCGAGCTTATCGGCACGTTTTAATAGTGCTTCCCATTTAATGTGCGTATTGCATAAAACGCATGGGTTGGGGGTACGGCCCGCCAGATACTCGTCAACAAAGTTATCAATTACAAAATCACCAAACTCATTACGTATATCTAATATATAATGCGGAAAGCCATAGCCAACAGCAAGGGCGCGTGCATCATTAATGCTGTCCAGACTGCAGCAGCCGGTTTCTTTTGAACTACCGCCAGATGAGGCATAGTCCCAGGTTTTCATGGTTAAACCAATTACCTCATAGCCTTGTTCATGCAGCATCACTGCCGCTACCGAACTATCAACTCCGCCGCTCATTGCCACTAATATCCTACCGTGCTTATTCATAATTTTGCAAAGATACCTATTTGATTTTTATGTTAATATACCCTTAGTCAGTATAGGGTAAAATGTGTGGCAATCGAACCCTTGCTGAGTTAATTAATAGTTAATTATTGTTTATTTTCAGTGCTTTATAATTCGTATATAAAGTAAAACTCAAGTGTGATTAAACCCCTTGGCGTAATACATCTTGCCAAGAAAGCTATATGATGTTTATTATTTCCTTAATATAAGTTAAATGTTTCAACGGCAATAACCTTAACATTGGCTTAATATAGGTGGCGTTTAAACATATAAGGAGTATGAATCTCAATGGCTTAGTGTAACCGGTGTAAAGATGCATTCGTAAAACCCCAACAAATAAAAACCAATTAAACATTGCATTCAAACCAGCATTTATGCTAAAAATGTTACATAAAAACGGGGTGTAAATGGTACACTGAATTCAATATTCAGGCGTTTTTGTTGCTAAAATTTTAAATAATAAATGTCGGTTTAACTATTATAAAAACAGGTGGTATTATTTATTAAAAATAATGTAAAAATGATATCGCCTATTGTAACAGACCTATTACATTATAAATTTGCTATATCCTAATTAATAAAAATATGTTAACTCAATTGACTTTAGAACAAAAATTACAGGGCGTGATTCTGGTGATTATCTGCTTTATTGCTGCAGCCAACTACTTAATAAAGTAAACGCAAAACAATAGAGAATAACACGTTTAAGGTGCTTACTATACGTAGTAAGCACCTTTTTTATGCAATAAAGATTTTCAGGATAATAGTTTACGGGTTACGGGTTTGTCCGTTGCCTTTAACCAGCCATTTGTAACTGGTAAGCTCTTCAAGCCCCATAGGGCCGCGAGCGTGAAGTTTCTGGGTGCTTATACCTATTTCGGCACCAAGTCCGAATTGAGCACCATCAGTAAATGCTGTCGATACGTTTGCGTACACGGCGGCGGCATCAACATCATTCAAAAATTGAGCGATATTTTCAGCACTTTCGGAGATAATGGCTTCGCTGTGTTTGGAACTGTTTATGGCTATATATTCCAGCGCTTCGGTAAATGAATCTACCGTTTTGATAGCCATTTTCATTGAAAGAAATTCAGTACCAAAGTGTTCCGGACTGGCTTCATGTAGCAAACTGTTCGGGTAACCATTTTGGAGTGCTTCAAAAGCACGCTCGTCTGCAAAGAGTTCTACTTCTTTTTCTTTTAAGATATGTGATAAGCGTGGCAGGTCATTTAACCTGGCAGAGTGTATAATTAAACAATCCAGAGCATTGCAAACACTTACGCGACGGGTTTTAGCATTGGCAATAATCTCAGCACCTTTTTCCAGATCGCCTGATTCATCAAAATAGGTATGTACTATCCCTGCGCCGGTTTCAATAACAGGTACCTTGCTATTATCGCGTACAAAATCAATCAGTGACTGACTTCCCCTTGGGATGAGTACATCAATATAACCAATAGCATTCAGCAGGGATGTGGTAGCCTCCCGTTCGGCCGGAAGTAATGTGACGACATTTACATCAACACCATGTTTCTCCAATACTTTATGGATAACCGAAATGATGGCCCTGTTAGAGAAATCGGCATCGCTGCCACCTTTTAGTACGCTGATGTTACCTGTTTTAAAGCAAAGCGCGAAAACATCAAAAGTTACGTTTGGTCTCGCTTCATATATCACCCCCACAACGCCGAGTGGCACACGTATTTTTGATATGGATAAACCATTGGGCATTTCTGTAGCCGAAAGCTGTTTCCCAAGCGGGCTATCTAATTTGGCCACACTTAGCATGTCTCCGGCAATACCCTTAATACGATCCGCAGTGAGTTTAAGGCGGTCATATTTCGGATCAGCCGAATCCATGCGGTCAAGGTCTTTTTGGTTCTCGGCCAGGATATATTCGTTTTGGGCAATTGCTTCAGCAGCTACATCTTCCAAAACCTTGTTGATCAGGGCAGGGGCAAGGGTTGCTTTGCGGCTTGCTTCACGTGCTTTATCAAAATAGCTGTTATAGTTCATGTTATTTAGCCTTGTAAGTAAAGATAATCGTAATGCACCAGCGCCTTCTGGTTTTTTTGGCCGATGCGTTCACGGGCCTTGTCGGCACCGTATTCGGCAATACCTAAGCCAATCAATTTATCAGTATCGTCAATCAGTTTAATAATATCGCCTTTTTTAAAGTCGGTTATCACGCCAACAATACCAACAGGTAATAAACTGGTTGCCTTGTTTGAGATCAGGGCGGCTTTGGCTCCGGCGTTGATCAATACACTGCCTGTTGCCGATTTTTCGGAATGGGCAATCCATTTCTTTTTGCCCGATGCCGTTTTATTAGGAATGAAACGGGTATGTGTAACCTGATTCTCCAACACATCGGTTAATATACTGTCCCGTTTACCATTTGCAATATGCACCGAAATCCCTAACTGGGCTGTTTTTTGTGCCATAGTAGATTTGGTGATCATACCACCACGACCAAATTGCGAACGCCCTGACGATACGAAACTTGAAAAATCAAGTTCATTACCGCTTACCTCATCTATCACTGCTGAACCAGCTGCTTTAGGGTCACCGTTATAAATACCATCGACATTGGTAAGGATGATAAGGGCGTTGGCATTAAGCATAGAAGCTATCAGGCCTGCCAGTTCATCATTGTCTGTAAACATCAGCTCGGTTACCGATACAACGTCATTTTCATTTACAACCGGGATCACCTCATATTGTAGCAAGGCCTCAAGGCAGTTTTTCATGTTGAGGTAATGCATCCTGTCCCTGAAATCTTCGCGGGTAACCAAAACTTGCGAACATAGGATCTGAAACTGTTCAAATAAATGCGAGTAGGTATTAATGAGTTTTACCTGTCCTATAGAAGCAAGTACCTGACGGGCTGCAACCGCATCCGATTTTTCTGATACGGTGATCAAACTACGGCCTGATGCTACGGCACCGGACGAAACCAGAATAACTTCAATCCCTTGCTTTTTTATCGCGGCTATCTGTTCAACCAAATGTTTTATTCGTGACTGGTCGGGAAGACCATTTTCCTGGGTAATAACATTTGAGCCGATTTTGATAACGATGCGTTGATAATTGAAAGCCATTAGCTGAGTACAGAGGTTGAGGCTTCAATATTACAAATTTGAGCGTAATTAGGTCTTGTTTATTTTAAAATATCCACTAAAGTGATGGATTTTATAGTGAAATAATGCCAAATCATCAAAAACTCAAAAAAATTGAATAATTGCCTTGACAGCAAGCTTTTAATTTATATTTTTGTCGACTAATTCTATAGACAATGTATCGTTTCAATGCAATTGCCAATTACTCCATGTTAAAAATGCAGCTCCTAACTGCAGGGTGTTGTTGTTGAATTTAACCTCATCAACAATAACACAAAACCCGAAATCACAATTTTAATAACCACCACACCAATTACTTCATGAAAATTTTTACAAACTCAATTAAAATAATTGTGCTCTTACTGGTACTGTTACCGGGTATAAGCCGCGCGCAATTAAATGGCTCATATATATTGAGCGGAAAAGTAGGCGATGACCAGGGAAAACCGCTGGTAGGAGCCACTGTATCCATAAAAGGCACAACTAATAGCACATCAACAGATACAACCGGTAAATTTTCGTTAACTACCAGCGCAAAACTACCATACACACTTGTTTTTACAGCTGTAGGTTTCCAACCACAGGAATTTTATATAAAAAATGCCAATAGCGCGGTAAATATCACGCTTACTACACAATCCTTATTGGTTAACGAGGTAGTAGTAACCGCTTCCCGTAAGGAAGAAAAGTTACTTCGGTCGCCGGTTGCTATTGAAAAGCTGAGTATTACTGCATTGAAACAATCGCCTGGCCCAAGCTTTTACGATGCGCTTGAAAACGTTAAAGGTGTACAAATGACCACCACCAGTATCACCCTGAAAGTACCAAACACCCGCGGTTTCAATAGTCCTAACAACTTTAGGTTTATGCAATTGGTTGATGGGGTTGATATGCAGTCGGCTACGTTAGGCGTACCACTGGGTAACGCTATCGGTCCAACCGAACTGGATATTGCCAGTGTTGAAATTACTCCGGGAGCAGCTGCGGCGCTTTATGGCACCAATGCAATTAACGGTTTATCAAACCTGTTCACTAAAGATCCTTTTAAATATCAAGGTTTAAGCTTTTATCATCGCCAGGCGGTTAACCATGTAGGTAACGACCGTTTAGGCGCAAGTTCAATTACCGAAGATGCTTTACGTTATGCCAAAGCATTTAATGATAAGTTTGCCGTTAAAGTGAACTTTAGCTACATGCAAGGGCAGGATTGGCAGTCGGATACCCGTTTAGATCAGAACCCAACTAACCTGAAATCTGCAAACCCAGCTTATCCTGAACTAACAGGCACAAGCAACGCAGCTTATGATGGCTGGAATAAGTATGGTGATGACGCGCTTGCGGGCAGTAACACGGTATCAATAAAAGGTATTACTGTTGACGGTAAAGCCCGCCCTAATCTAACCGTTGCACGTACAGGTTACAATGAAGTTGACCTGGTTGACCCGCACGTAAAAAACTTAAAATTAGATGGTACACTGTCTTATAAATTAACACCAAGCACCATCTTATCGTACACCTACCGCTACGGCAGGTTGGACGGAGTATTTCAACGTGGTAATAAGATCTCGTTGCAAGGAGCTACCGTTCAGAATCATAAAATTGAGTTAAAAGGAAAAGACTTCCTGGTACGTGGTTACGAATCTATCGAGAATACAGGTAACTCATTCAACGTAAAGCCATTGGCAGACAATCTCGATCTTAACCATGCAAGCAACTCGGCTTGGGGTACCTTATACGGCAATGCTTTAAAAGCCTATAATGGTGGCGTACTTACCTCTGCAAACCTTGCAGCGGCTGAGCAAGCTGCACGCGCTGCCGCTGATAAAGGCCGTGTTGAGCCGGGGACACCTGAGTTTGACGCTCTGCGTAAAACCATCATTGGTATTAATAACTGGGATATCAAATCGAGCCTGATTCCTAATGCACCTGTTACTGGTGGTGCCGCATTGGTTCAAAAAAGCCATATGTACAACGGCGAGGCTCAATGGGATTTAACTGATAAGGTTAAATTTGTTGATCTGTTGGTTGGTGCCGATGTACGCGTTTACAGCATTACGCCCGATGGTAACAACTTCGTAGATTTTAGCCGCCCGATTGCAGACAGGAACACTCCGCTTGCCGATGGTACTTTCGGCAAAGATGTGATCTACAAAAAATATGGCGCCTTTACCCAGGTTACCAAGACCTTTTTCGACGAGAAGTTGAAATTATTCGGCTCTATCCGTTGGGACCGTAACCCATACTTCGATCCTAAATTTACCCCGCGTTTAGCAGCAGTTTATACTGTTAACCAAAACCATAACTTCAGGTTCACTTTCCAGAACGGCTATCGCTTCCCATCTTTATTCGAAGCATTATCATACGTTAATAACGGGCGCGTAAAACGTGTAGGCAGCTTGCCATTCATTAATGAAGGTTTAGGTTATCTTGGTAACAGCTACACGCAAACATCGGTAGTGGCATTCAATGCCGCTGTAAATGCTGCAGGTGGTTCAGATCAGGCGGCTTTGGCTAATCGCAACTTGTTAAAAGTGGCGGACCTGCCTCCGGCTCGCCCTGAACAGATCACTTCGTTTGAGGTTGGTTATAAAGGTATTGTAGCAGATAACAAAGTATTTATCGATATTGATGCTTATACTAACCGTTACGATGGTTTTCTTGGTCAGGTACAGGTATTTGTGCCCAATGGGGCTACTGTAGGTTCTGATGCTGCTGTGCTATCGATGCTTGATATTAACCGCGACCCTACAACCGGCACATCCAGCAACGCCGCCAGCCAGGGCCAAAGCAGGTACCGCGTTTACACTAATGCTAAGAATATCTACCATAACTATGGCTCATCGGCAGGTGTTACCTATAATTTCTACCAGCATTATACAGTATCAGGTAACGTAAGTTTCAATAAACTAAAGGCTCAAACTGCATCAGATATATTTGTTACCGGTTTTAACACGCCTGAGTGGTCTGGAAACGTATCGTTTGGTAACCGCGAAGTAGTTAAAAACTTAGGCTTTAACGTAGTTTACAAATGGCAACAATCGTACCTGTGGGAGAGCCCGCTGGTTACCGGTACAGTACCATCAATCAAAACTGTTGATGCCCAGGTTACTTACCGTGTTCCTGCTTACTATGCAACATTTAAGTTAGGTGCTACAGACATCTTTAACAAAAGGTACTACCAATACGCAGGTGGCCCAACCATTGGCGGCTTGTACTATGTATCGGTAACGCTTGATGGTTTATTAGCAGGTAATACCAACAATAACAAATAAGAACTTTTATTACGTTTTATATAGTTTGTAAGGGGATGGTCGCAATTAGTGACCATCCCTTTTTTTGAACCATGATTCTTAGGATTTGAGGATTACCTTGAGTTTTATGCGGATTATTCTCAGTTTATCGTTGTATGTGACTTGCAAGAAAAATCGGTGCAATCATAATAATCAAAAAAAACAATTGAATAAAAAAGGCCAACCGATCTTGCGACCAAGTTGACCTACGTATAAAAAAAAGCGTCTTTATTCCGGAAACGTTATTTTAGGATTCGGGGAGCGTAATAGTACCGACTTGCAAAATCAGGTAATCCTTGAATCCTGTTCATCAAGGTTTTGCTACCTCATGCAATCCACATTCTTTTTTAGATTGATCTTCCCACCACCAGCGACCGGCACGAAAATCTTCGCCTTCGGCTACTGCACGGGTACATGGCATACAGCCAATACTCGGGAAACCTTTATCATGCAATGAATTGTACGGGATATTGTATTGTTTAACGTAAGCTTTCACTTCATCAAGCGTCCAGCTAAAAATAGGATGGAACTTTACCAATTGATTTTGCTCGTCCCATTCCAGGTCATGCATATCATGTCGGTTAACAGACTGCTCGGCACGGATACCGGTTATCCAGATCTTGTTTCCTTTCAAAGCTCTTTTCAAAGGCTCAATTTTACGGATCCCACAGCACTCCTTACGGTTTTCTACAGATTCGTAAAAGCTGTTGGGTCCTTTTTTGCTTACCATTTCTTCCAGCAACTCATTATTTGGATAGTAGGCATGAATAGGTTTTTGATACCTGTTCATGGTAGCCGCCCAAACCGAGTATGTTTCGCGGAAAAGCCTGCCTGTTTCAAGTGTAAATACTTTTATAGGCAAATTATTGCTGAAGATGATGTGACTGATCACCTGGTCTTCCCAGCCAAAGCTGGTAGAAAAGATCACTTCACCCGGAAAAAGCTCAGCCAGTTTGGTGAGCGCTTCAACAGGGCCAAGGCCATTGATGTGTTGTTGTACATTTTCTAAAGCTGAGCTCATGGTATCTTAACAAAGAATTTAAGAATAGAACGGACGCTGATCAGGATAACGATAACTGATACGGCAACCATAATGGTTTTTGCTGAAATTTTGTTGGAAATCTTGGCGGCGATTGGTGAAGCAAGGGCGCTACCTAAAATAAGACCAGCTACAGCCTGCCAATGATCGCTGCTTACCATGGCAATAAAGGTTATTGATCCCATTATGGCCACAAAAAAGCGGGAAAGTTTAACAGTACCTAATGAAAACCGGGGACTACGGCCGCCTGCGATCAGTGTAGATAACACGATTGATCCCCAGCCGCCACCACCAACAGCATCAATAAAACCACCGCCCAAACCAAGCAGTGAAATGCGTTTTACTTTATCAGCAGATTTTTTCTTTTGTGTATTGAACGCTTTCCTGAATATCACTATACCTAATATCAACGTGTAAATTGATACAATAGGTTTAGTATACATTGCGTAATGTTCAAGCGATGATAGGAGATAAGCACCTGTAACCGCGCCTATGATACCGGGAACAACCAATAGTTTAAATAACTTCCAGTTAATATTACCCATGCGATAATGCATCCAACCGGCTATGCCGCAGCTCATAATTTCTGAAAGGTGTACCCCCATACTGGCCGAAGCCGGCGGGATGCCCATAGTTAACGAAAACGTGGTTGATGTTACACCGTATGACATGCCTATGGCCCCGTCAATCATAGCAAATACAAAGCCGGCTCCTAAAAAGTAATAAAAGATAGGGTCGATGCCGGTTACAAAGTTTTTAAAGTTGGGCTCTTTAAGATAAAGCGCCGTTATCCCAATGGCCAACGATAAGATGATTGTAGACCAGATCAACCAGATAAAATTTTTCCGGTTGGGGGCTTTTGGCTCAACCAGTACAGATGTTACGCTGTTTAGTTTTTTTACCTTGTCGGCAAAATCACCCTCAAGGGTATTTCTCAGTTCGCTCATTTGCTGCAAAGTGATATCAAGCTCGGCAGGCAGGCTTTCGTTTAATACTTCTTTTAATCGTTTTGCCACAGTAGGTGATTTTCCGTTGGTAGATATGGCCAGCTTCAGGTCGCCCTTTTGCACTATCGATCCTAAGTAAAAATCGCATAATGCAGGTTTGTCGGCTACATTGATCAGCAGTTTCCTGTCGTGAGCGGCAGTGCGGATATAGTTATTAAGTTCACTGTCATTAGTTGCGGCAATAACAATGTCGGCATCATTCAGGTCATCATCCGTAAATGATTTTTGAATAACACGAATGCCTGTATATTGAGATGCAAGGCTATGAATCTCGGGCAAAAAATCACGTGAAATAACAGTTACGCGAGCCTGATTACTGTTGTTGAGTACCGCGGTGAGTTTTTCCAAACCAACATTACCGCCACCAATAAGCACGGTATGCAGGTCATTCAGTTTCAAAAAAACAGGAAAAAGCTGGTTGCCTTCCTGTTTTTCGTCCTGAATGTTGGTAAAACTTTTATCCCCTGGCAACAACGTCATAAACCTCTTTTATCAATTGGAATTTTGGATGAAGCGATACAACCTCGCCCAATACAATAAGTGCAGGTGAGGAGATCCTATTTTCTTCAACGGCATTAACAATGGTATCAACCGTAGCAACAGCTATTTTTTCCTCTGCAGTCGATCCGTTTTGAATAACGGCAACCGGCAGTTTGTTCTTGCCTTGTAACTTAAATATTTCAGTAATCTCGGCCAATTTATGGATGCCCATCAAAACTACAACAGTAGCATTTGAACGTGAAGCGTCTATAAGGTCGTTCGAGATTTTACCATTTGCGGTGGTGCCTGTAACCACCCAAAAGCTTTCACTCAAACCACGGTGTGTAACAGGAATTTGCTGTAATTCGGGCACGGCTATAGAACTTGAAATGCCCGGAATAACCGACGCCGGTATATTATGATCAGCTGCAATGAGCAGCTCCTCATACCCACGACCAAATACAAAGGGATCGCCGCCTTTTAACCTAACCACGTGCCCGTAGTTTTTAGCGTAGTCAACCATCAGGTTATTAATGGCTTCTTGGGAAAAGGCATGATCGCCGGAACGTTTGCCTACATAAACTTTAGTTGAGTTTTCGGGAGCGTATTCCAACAGCTCTTCATTAACTAAAGCATCGTACAAAACAACATCTGCTGTTTTTAAAGCTTTGATGGCTTTAATCGTTATCAGATCGGCATCACCGGGGCCAGCGCCCACAAGTGTAATGCGAGGTTCTTTTATAGTTTTATTAGTATCGGTCATTATTGTACAAGCGCCTCTCTCTTATCCTTGCTTCTGCTTAAAAATTCGGTTGCCTGAGCTATATAGGCCGTAGCAAACTCTTGCGATGGTTCGTTTTGGTTGATCTGTAAAACCAGGTCGTTAAAAGTGCCATTCAACTCAAATTCGCCTTTTTCAACGTATTGAGCATCAAACTCACGGATAACACCTGCCTGGGTGCTGCTGTTAATGCCTTTGTCAAGCAATAAAGCTTTTGCCGAACTTACCAATACGTTATAAGCGTGGTAAATAGCATCAGCCCAACGGCCGTCAGCATAAGCGTCATTGGCCCAGCCCAGTTTTTCTTCTGATTCAAACAATAGGGTAGCAACCAGGTCTATGATAACACCGGCACACTCACCTACACCTATAGCGGTAACAAATGTTTCCTGGTGGCCCCAGTCAATGTATTCGTCGTCGGTAAGGGTCGTCAGATCGGCAAGTGGTTTCAACAAACGGTAAAAATAATCTTTACCCTGTCTGTCGTAATATTCATGGTAAGTTTCACCCTCAGGCGAAAACTCTTTATAATCGTTTAATAAATACCTTAATACATCTGTAGCGCGTTTGGTAGGTACTTTGATAACCCTTTCTGCAGCACGGCCAACGCCGTCGCCAACAGTACCGCCGCCTAACATCACCTGTACCGATGGCAATACTTTTGTGCCTGCTTTAAGCGAACTGCCGTGGAAACCAATGTGAGCTAAACCATGCTGACCGCATGAGTTCATACAGCCGCTTATTTTGATCTTGATTTCGCGGTTATAAATAAAATCTTCGTACTCGTTATAGATCAGGTCTTCCAGTACGCGGGCCATGGTCATACTATTCGAGATACCAAGGTTACAGGTATCTGTACCTGGACAGGTAGTAACATCGGCCAAACTATCAAAGCCTGGTGCTGCCAGTTCAAGCTTAGCCAAGCCTTCGTAAAGAGCAGGCAAAGCTTCTTTTTGAACGTATTTTAATAGCAAGCCCTGGTTTTGGGTAATACGAATCTCGTTGCCAACCAACGGCTCTAAAGTTTTAACCAGTGCACGTGCAGTATCAGAAGAGATATCGCCTACAGGTACTTTTATATATACGCCATAAAAGCCTTCTTGCTTTTGCTCAAAAACGTTCGTTGCCAGCCATTGCTCGTAACGGAGCGGGTTGCTGATAGTTACTTCAGGGTAGCTATCGGTTGGTGGCAAAGCCGGAGCATCAACCGCGTCGCGGTTAATAGGGTATGATTTTACCTTGTTGGCCGTACGTTCAATTTTGGTTAAACGTAATACTTCATCCAAGCCTAATTTTTGGATAAGGTATTTCATGCGGGCCTTGTTACGGTTGTTGCGTTCGCCATAACGGTCAAAAACGCGGATCACCGATTCGATATAAGGGATCAGCTGATCTTCGGCCAAAAATTCTTCTACAATGTTTGCCAATAGAGGCTGCGCGCCTAAACCACCACCAAGCAGAATTTTAAAACCACGCTCGCCATTGGCGTTTATTTTCGGGATAGCGCCAATATCATGAATATAAGAAAAGGCTGTATCCTCATCGCTTGATGAAAACGAGATCTTGAATTTACGGCCCATTTCCTGGCATATCGGGTTACGCAGAAAATAATCAAATGTAGCGTAAGCGTATGGAGAAACGTCAAAAGGCTCTTTCGGGTCGATACCTGCAGTAGGAGAGGCAGTAACATTACGTACGGTATTACCGCAGGCTTCACGCAGGGTGATATCGTCCTGTTCGAGTTTGGCCCAAAGTTGTGGCGTACGGTCAAGACTTACATAATGGATCTGAATATCCTGACGGGTAGTCAGGTGCAGGTTGCTGCTTCCAAACTCATCAGAAATCTCGGCTATTTTCAGTAATTGCTTAAAGCTAACTTTACCAAATGGAAGTTTAATGCGTACCATTTGAACACCCGGCTGGCGCTGGCCATATACACCACGTGCCAAACGCAAGCTCCTGAACTTTTCGTCATGAATTTTACCTTCACGAAAAGCACGGATCTTTTTTTCAAGATCTATAATATCCTTCTCAACAATCGGGTTCTCCAGTTCCGTTCTGAAGCTCTGCATATTTTATATATTAATCTTTTATAAAAAAGCCTCTTTAGCTGTGGCGAAAGAGGCAGATATGGTTAAATATTACGTTTACAGCCTCGCTTTACCGTTGCACATGTAGCAACAGTTCTGTTGGTTAAAGGTTGTAGTAATAATGCTCTCACGATTCATTTCCCAAATATATATATAGTATACGGAAAAGGTAGCATTTAATTAAAAAAAACTGCGTTATGACAGTTTTATGAAATTTTGAAATTTAAACGCTGATGAGAGTAGTTTCGCGTTTGATGATATCAGCGATACTGGTTTCGCTTAATATTTTAAGTGTGGCATCTCTTACATCAACAAACACATCCCTTATGCCGCAAGTGCTTTCCTGATGGCACTCATCACATTTGTGGTAAAAATTTAAGCTTGCGCAAGGCACCATGGCGATAGGGCCATCAGTGATACGCATGATACTTACCAGGAAAATTTCTTTCGGATCCCGGTTGAGGCTGTAGCCGCCACCGGCACCTTTTTTACTGTATAAGAAACCCGCGTTACGCAGATCGAGCAGGATTTGCTCAAGGAATTTTTTCGGAATTCGCTCGAGCTCGGCGATTTTTGATATTTGCATAGGTGGCTGATCCATGTTTTTGCCCAGCACAACCAATGCTTTTATAGCATACTTAGTTTTTTTCGAAAGCATTTTCTATAATAAAACTTACAAAGTTAAATAAAGATATTACTAAATTAACTATTTTTTCGAGTAATATTATAGATTATATAGAAAGGATATTTTATACAGACTTTATTTTATTAAAATCGCAATTGCTAACGATCTGAATGACCGAGACTTTTCTCAGGGTTTACCCTGTTGCGAACAGCTTTTTTTAGCTCTTTGATCTCTGGAAAATGACCGTCGCGCTTGCGGTCAAATAAGGTTTCTTCATCAACACTTATGGTGTACCGCCCGCTTACTTCACTTGGTTTTAGGGTAATGCCGTTTAAATCATCGGTAAAAGTAGTAAGCAGTTCCTGCGCCATATAAGCCGCGCGCATCATCCAGTTACATTTGGGGCAGTATTCAATAGTTATAGTTGGTTTCATGTAGTTAAGCTTGGTTTTTGAGGAATAATAAAGCGCTCATCCTGGTGAATGCTCAATACTTTAAGTTCATCGCCAACGGTGATTGTCCCGGTGTTT
Organism: Mucilaginibacter endophyticus; assembly: GCF_003351025.1. GTDB lineage: Bacteria > Bacteroidota > Bacteroidia > Sphingobacteriales > Sphingobacteriaceae > Mucilaginibacter > Mucilaginibacter endophyticus. Next base: position 211,650 of record NZ_QPCG01000002.1, read on the forward strand.
TCGTGTACCAGGTTTTGCCCGAACATGATCTTGTTGTTTTTCATACGATATGATGCCAGGGTTTTAAGCGGCTCTTTCGCCTTTACAGCAGTTTGCTGATCTATGGTAGTGAGCACACATCGGGCACAAAGCTTGGCGCCGTAAAAAGTAATGCCGGCTATGTTTATCTGGTTCATCAAATCTTCGCTGTAAGCATTACCGCCGGTAAAAACGATATTGGGCCGGAAACGGTTCATGGGCAGGGGCTGTGCCATCCGGGTATTAAGATCATCTAATGATGATTGCCCAATCAGTAAAAAAGGATAAGCATCGGCAAATGAAGTGATCATGCCTGGTTTGGCATAGCGTTGATCAACTTCACGCTCGCTGTCATCGGGCATATAAACCAGGCGGCATTTCATATTAAACGCGTCGCTAAACCATTGGTCAAATTCATCATTCACATACTGGCCCATGCAGGTGTCATCCCAAACGGCAAATTGCTGTAATGGCTTCCGCTCACAATCAAAGGGGATCAATAATGTTGATTTTGAATGATGATCAACGGCGATACCATTGGGCTCAACCCTCGCCTTTAATAAAGCCATTTGCGGAAACTCTCGCTGGGTTATAAAAAGGCCATGTTCATTAACCAGCATCCAGCGCCTGTCATACTGTAGGCCACGTGTGGTAACTACAGCGCTTTGTACAGAAATACCGCCAAGGGATTTGATGGGGTAGATAAATAGTTCACTTACCTGGAGCATGGTGTAAAAATAAATAAAAGAACCATGATTTTTAGGATTTGAGGATTTCATGATACTTAAATCGGATACTACGATCAAAGTAATCCATCAATCCTAAAATCATGGTTCATAAATTCGACAATCGATTGCAATAATTAATTTTAATTGATATACTTGTTTCATCCAATTTCAAAACCAATTTATAAACTATGCCATTAAGTAACATAAACGGCAAGGCCAAGGCTGGCAATACTTATGATGCTATTGTAATAGGCTCGGGTATCAGCGGAGGCTGGGCAGCTAAAGAATTAAGCGAACTCGGTTTAAAAACTATTATGCTTGAACGGGGCCGCAACTTTGAGCACATCAAAGATTACAAAACTGCAGGCAAGGATCCCTGGGACTTTCATCATGCCGGAAGGCCAACCCAGGCCGAGCGTAAACAACGCCCGGTAATTTCCCGTGGCTGGGGCGCTACAGAACCTATCATGGATTATTGGACCGACGAGCAAGCCGCTCCATATACCGAGATCAAGCCTTTTAACTGGTGGCGTTCATACCAGCTTGGCGGCCGTTCTATTTTGTGGGGAAGGCAGAGTTACCGCTGGAGTGATTTTGATTTTGAAGCTAACGCTAAAGATGGCTGGGCTATTGATTGGCCTATTCGTTATAAAGATCTTGCACCATGGTACGATCATGTAGAAAAGTTTGCAGGGATCAGCGGCTCTTTGGAAGGCTTGCCACAATTGCCCGACGGTCATTATTTACCGCCAATGGATATGAACGTGGTTGAAAAGGATGTAGCTGCACGCATCAAGAAAAATTATAATGGCACCAGGCACATGATCATTGGTCGTTCGGCTAACTTAACAGCCGCCATTCCGGGACGTACGGCCTGCCAGTTCAGGAACAGGTGCTGGGAGGGCTGCCCTTTTGGTGGATACTTCAGTACGCAATCATCAACATTGCCCGCTGCTTTGGCTACCGGGAACTTAACGGTAAGGCCGTATTCTATAGTTACTAAAATACTATATGATAAAGACACGAAAAAGGCCAAAGGAGTTGAAGTGCTTGATGCGGAAACCAACCAAACCTATGAGTATTATTCAAAAATAGTTTTCGTTAATGCCTCGGCCCTCAATAGTGCCTGGGTATTGATGAATTCGGCTACAGATATTTGGCCCGATGGCTTGGGCAGCAGTAGCGGCGAGCTTGGTCACAATATTATGGATCATCATTATAACCTTGGTGCCAGCGGGCTGGTTGATGGCTTTGAGGATAAATATTATTATGGTCGCCGGGCAAATGGTATTTATGTTGTGCGTTTCGCCAACCTGTTTGGTGATAAACGCGATTACCTGCGTGGCTTCGGTTACCAGGGCGCGGCAAGCCGTATGGGCTGGAACCGCGAAATTGCCGAATACAATATTGGAGCCCAATACAAGGACGCGCTTACCGAACCAGGTCCGTGGACAATTGGCATTGGTGGCTTTGGCGAGTTGCTGCCTTATCACGAAAATAAAATCACCCTTGATAAAACACGTAAGGATAAATGGGGGTTACCAATATTAGCGATGGACGCGGAGATAAAGGATAACGAAAAGAAAATGCGGGTTGATATCATTAAAGAAGCCAAAGCTATGCTGGAAAGTGCCGGTGTGAAAAACATTGAAACACACGACCGCGGTCATCATGTTGGCGATGGCATCCACGAGATGGGTACAGCACGCATGGGCCGTGATCCTAAAACCTCGGTGCTTAATGGCAATAACCAGGTTTGGGATGCCAAAAACGTTTTCGTTACCGATGGCGCCGCTATGACCTCGTCGGCTTGTCAAAATCCGTCATTAACGTATATGGCTATGACGGCCCGTGCCGCTCATTTCGCTGTAGACGAATTAAAAAAAGGGAATATATAATTTGGTGAGCGGTGAGTAGTTGATTGGGGAGTGACTCCATTTTATTCCCTCAATCAACTACTCACTTAATCAACCCAATCAACCAATCACTGAAAAAAGTACAAAAAATGAAAAAACTAATCACCATATGCCTGTTGATAGGCGCATCTATAAGCCAGGTAATTGCAAAGGACAAAGTACTTGTATTTTGCAAAACGGCCGGCTTTCATCATAACTCTATAGCGGTAGGGGTACCTGCCATTATGAAATTAGGTCAGGAAAACAATTTTGACGTGGATAGCACCACCGATGCCACAAAATTTACTGCAAGCAACCTGAAGCAGTACAAGGCTGTGATATTTTTAAGTACCACCGGCGACGTCTTGAACGATACGCAACAAACAGCTTTTGAACAATATATTAAAGGCGGTGGAGGCTTTGTTGGCGTACATGCTGCTACAGATACTGAATATGACTGGCCATGGTATGGTAAACTGGTTGGCGCTTATTTTAAAAGTCACCCCAAACAACAGGATGCTACTTTAAACGTAGTTGACCGTAATTTCATTGCAACCAAACATTTGCCGCAAACCTGGAAACGCTGGGACGAATGGTATAACTATAAATGGATAGGTGACGACCTACACGTATTGATCAAGATAGATGAAAAAAGCTACACCGGCGGCGAAAACGGCGACAACCACCCAATGGCATGGTATCATAACTTTGACGGGGGAAGGGCCTTTTATACAGAATTAGGCCACACAGATGAATCATACGCCAATCCGTTATATTTGAAACATTTGCTTGGCGGAATCAAGTACGCGATGGGATGGAAGAAGTAATTGCCTGAATCAGAATTTTCGGGATTCAAGAATTAACAGTAATAAAAAACGCCTTACGGATTTAACCGTAAGGCGTTTTTTATTACCGCTCCTTTATTAATATCCATCATTCTGGATCAACGCAGGAGCATTTCTGTCAACTTCTGATTGTGGCAGTGGCCAAAAATCAAAATTGTCTTTATAAATGGTTTTTGTCGCCGGGATCAGCGGATTTTGAATAAACCCGTTCAACTTATCTTTGGCAATGCCCCAGCGGCGCATATCAAAATAACGGAAGCCTTCTAATGCTAATTCTACACGGCGCTCATGTCTTATCTTCGCCCTCATATCAACCTGAGATAAACCGGTAACAAGCGCAGGCATATTTACACCCGGACGAGCCCTTACCTCGTTGATTTGTTTGTAGACACTTGCATCGGGGCCTACAGCCTCGTTTTGTGCTTCGGCATACATCAGTTTAACATCGGCAAACCTTATCCATACATAATCCTGATCATCAAGCAAGCCAGGCTGTGGATTGACGATCTTAGGATCGAGCCATTTTTTTGACGGGTAAAATCCGGCAGTCCAGTTGTTAACACCGGGCTTGCCAACGGTGCCGGGGTAAGGCCATCCTTGTGCCGGTGTATCACCAGGAAAAAAGAAAGTCATTTTTTCGCGCGGATCATTAGCCTCGTATTCATTGATCATATCCTGAGTACCCTGCAAGTCAACATATCCCGGCAATATCAATATCATGGTAAGCGCGTCGGGATGCGGAATGGTAGGTGCACTATATTGTACCGAAAACATAATTTCGGGACTGCTTTGCTGATCGGGCTTGTAAAAGTTTGAAGGATAATTGCTATTGAGTGAAAAAAGACCTCCATCTATGATAGACTTTGCCATCGCTGCGGCATCGGCATATTTCTTTTCAAATAGTAAAACCCGTGTCATCAGCCCCTGGGCAGAGCCTTTAACTGCATGCCCAGTGTTGAATTTCTGATTAGGTAATCCAGAGATAGCGTTGTTAAGATCACTCTCAATCAGTTTTAAAACATCCGCCCTCGATGACTTGCTTACCTTTTGTTTAAAATCCGAGGTGATAGGATCGGCCGTCAATAATGGTACGTTTCCATAAGTTTCGGCTAATAAAAAGTAATTGAAGGCGCGGATAAAGTAAACTTCACCTTTGTATTGTGTGAGCTTATCGCCTGTAAGTACTTTATCAACGTTGGCCAAAAAAGTGTTACATGCCGCTACACTTTTATAGGCATTGATATAAAGGCTGTTGCTTCCATCGGCTACAAATCCACCGCTTGATGGATTAAGACCAGCAACTAATGCCTGTTGCGCGCCGGCCTGGTTGTTTTGTGTATAAGTGTTATCGCTGAAATTCTCGTACCACATTGGGGCATAGGTAGAGATTTGCCCGCTTCTTGCGTAAAGGGTGCCGTATACGCCGGTGAGCGCTAGGTCTGCGTCGGCAGGAGTTTTCCAGAAAGTGAGGTTTGATAATTTATCGGGAGGCGTTACATCAAGTTTTTTACATGAAGTAAAACCTGCTAACGCTGCTATAAATATGATGATATATTTTTTCATTGCTAACAAATTAAAATTGAACAGATGCGCCAAATGTGAAAGTTCTGTTTTGCGGATAACCTGCAAAGCCATACCAGGCATCGGGCCTGTAATTGATGTCTTGCCTTTCCGGGTCGGCTCCTTGCTTCAATGGCGTAAACAGGGCAAGGTTATCAACCGAACCGAAAACACGAAGCGTTTTAACACCTTTGATCATGTTTTGCGGAAAGGTATAACCCACCTGCACATTCTTGATCCGCATAAAACTTGCTGCGTACAGGTGATAAGTTGACTGTACACTGGTGATTTTAGGGTAGCCATAAAAACCCATGTAAATTTTAGGCATAGTGGTTGACGGATTTTGCGGTGTCCAGCGGTTCAGCCAATCGGTAGTAGGCATAGCACCTTGCGCAAAAGGATCAACGCCCCATTTGTACAGGTAAAGCTTATTACCGTATGAGCCATAAAGCTGCACGCTTGCGTCAAAATTGCCCCAGGTTGCGCCCATGGTATACGAGTACTCAAACTTAGGGTACTGACCAGGGATAATGCTGCGGTCGTTGGCATCTACTTTACCATCGCCATTGATATCCTTGTACCTGATATCGCCCGGGGTAGGTACACCGCCAAGGCTCGACTGATCGGGTGCACTATTGATCTCGGCCTGGCTTTGGAAAATACCCTGCATGGTATACAGGTAAAACGAGTTGATAGGGTAGCCGTTCTGCATAATAGTTTGCTGATCCGGGCCGCCAACTTCAGGGGCACCAAAAGAAAGTACCTTATTACGATAAAGTTGGAAGTTGGCAGTAGCATAGTAGCTGAATTTCTCAGATGGGTGATCCTGATAATGCAGACTAAACTCTATACCCTTGTTGCTTACCGCGCCATTGTTTACTGTAGGCGCGTTTACCCCTAAGGCCAACGGCACCTGCGAATTCCTTAGAATATCGTAGGTGTATTTGTTAAACCAGTCAAAAGTGAAGGTTAGTTTGTTGTTTAAGGCAACGAGGTCAAGACCAATATCTGTCATGCGGGTTGATTCCCAGGTAAGTGCAGGGTCGATGAGTTGATTAGCCTGAAAACCATTGGATATGGTACCATTAAACGCGTATACGCTTTGTACCAGTGTAGGCTGATATGGATAATTACCAATGTTTTGGTTACCAAGCCTTCCCCATGATCCCCGGATCTTCAGATCGTTTATCCATGATACATCTTTTAAGAAGTTTTCCTTTGAGATCCTCCATCCGGCAGAGAAAGATTCATATAATCCCCAGCGACTGTTACTTGGTAAACGTGAAGTACCGTCATAGCGCATACTGGCGCCTAAAAGGTACTTGTCATCATAGTTGTAGTTGGCGTTACCATAAAACGAACTGATAGCCCATTGTCCTGATGTACCGTTGTTCTTTAGGCCATTTAATGACCCGGCGTCTATTTCTTCCAGATCATTTGTCGGATAATTGGTACGGAAAGCGCCGAGGTTACTGAAATGATCAACTTCCTGCTGCGCACCACCCAATACAGTAAGATCATGTTTGCCAAATAGTTTATGAAAGTTCAACTGGCTATAAATTGTTGAATGCGATTCATCCTGTTCTGTCGCGGTAAGGCCCGGCGTACCCACATCGGCGTTGCGATAGTAGGAAAGATCACTGTACAGGTATTGAGGAATAACAGGGGCAAAGGTTTTATACTTTTGAAGGTTGAAGCTTACGCCGGCCCGGTTTTCCCATTTTAGGGCATCAAAGATTTGTACATCAAGAGAGATATTGCCCTGCCCGTAATAGTTAGGATTATGGGTTAATATGGTTGACGACAACACTGGGTTTTTATTGCCGAGTTCCTTATCATAAGCTTTGGTGATCCATAAACCATCCTGTGTTTGAGCCGGATATAGCGGCGATTGGGCAAGCGTTGAAATATAAAGGTCTGTTGCATTATCAAACGGGTAACTACGATCGCCATAACGAAACTGGAAATTGGTTCCTAATGTTACGCGCTTATTGACTTTTGAATTTAAACCCACATCAAGCGTGTACTTTTTATAGTCGAAACCGCGCATAGTTCCCGGCTGATTGGTCAAACCTAAACCGATACTATAGGTAGTATTGTCATTACCGCCGCCCAGGTTAAGGTAATGGTTTTGTACAGTAGCTGTCCTGAACATATCCTTCAGCCAGTCGTGATTTGGATATTTCACCCGATCGGTAGCGTTTTTATACAAGTCGATTTGTGCCTGGGTATAAATAGGCGCGTTACCTGAATTTGCTTCAGCTTCGTTTAACAATTCCATATAGGTAGCAGAATTGGTGATCAGTTTGGGAAGCCGTGTGGGTGTAGCAAACCCGATATTGTAATTATAACTTAATGCGAGACCACCAGAGCCTTTGCCTTTTTTGGTTTTAATCACCAATACACCATTCGCACCGCGTGAACCATAAATGGTAGCGGCAGCAGCATCTTTAAGCACTGTCGCAGATTCGATGTCATTAGGATTAATCACACTAAGATCGCCGGGAATGCCGTCAATAATAACCAAAGGGTTGTTACTGGCAGCGCTAAAGGTACCTAATCCGCGAATACGCAGTTGTACGTTTTCGTTACCGGGTTCGGCAGAGTTTTGTATTACCGAAAGGCCAGGTAACTGACCCTGCAAAAGCGACGTAGGGTCGGTCGCGACACGTTTAGTCATATCTTCGCCTTTAACTGATACGATGGCACTGGTTAACGTGTGTTTGCTTTGCGTACTGTAACCGGTAACAACAACTTCGGTAAGGGCTTTTTTATCTTCAATCAGGGTAACATTGATATCAGTTTTATTGCCTACCGATATTTCCTGTTTTACGAAACCTACAAAGCTGAAAACTAACACAGCATTGCCATCTGGCACACTGATATTATAAGTGCCATCGCTTTTACTGGTGGTACCGGTAGTGCTACCCTTTATCTGTATATTGACTCCCGGTATTGCCAAACCTTTTTCATCAACAATTTTACCTTTTACCGGGATAGTCACAGGAGCTTCGGGCTCGGGCCTTATTTTTATAGTTATGGTTTTTTTGTTGATGAGATACATTAGCGGCAAATCGGCAAAAAGCTTATCCAGCGCTTTATCAATACTGGTGTTTTTGACTGAGAGTGATACAGGAGCCGTATTTTTCAGAAGGTCGGCGCTGTAAATAAAATCGTAACCGCTTTGTTGCTGTAAATTAAAAAGCACATCTTCAAGCGGCACTCGTTTTACATCAACGCTTACCTTCTGCGCGTAAGTAGTGGCACTCACCTGCATTATGACCAGCATAATCAGGGCACACGATAATTTCATAATCCGGATAATTTTGAGCAGGGCATAGTGATGCCGCCTGAACTTTGATTCAGTAAATATTTTATACATTTGAATGTTAGGTTTTAATTAATAATTGGTTGTCGCTCAATTGATCATTGATTACCTGGCACTACACCGGGGGCGGGCCAACGCCTCCGGTCTTTTACCAGATAATCGTAAGTACTCGTTAATTCATTACGATTATCCTCCTTTCTTCAATTTTAAAGTGTATTAATCCAGTTAATTCAAGTCCTTTCAATAACTCGTTGATATCTTTATTCATGGAGTATATTCCGCCGAAGGTTTTGCGCGTAACGTTACCCTGGTATTCAACTTCAACATCGTACCAGCGTGAGATCTTCCTCATGATGCTCTGGATATCATCATCCCTGAAAATAAAATAACCAGTTTTCCAGGCAATAACCTGGTTTACATTTACCGTTTTGGTGGTAATCTGTTGATCGGGCCCGGCAATGCCTTGCTGACCGGGTACCAATAATGTGGATGATTTATTATTAGATAGGCTTACCGAACCTTCAAGCAAAGTTGCTTTTATGTCTTTTTCGTCTTCGTACGCTGTAACGTTAAAATGAGTACCCAACACTTTTATGTTAGCACCATTGGCATGCACTATAAAAGGCAGATGTTTGTTTTTGGTCACCTCAAAATAAGCTTCTCCGGTTAGGCTTACGCTTCTGTCGGCCCCGGTAAATGCCACGGGATATGATAAAGACGATGATGAGTTAAGCCAAACCATGGTACCATCGGGCAGCTGTATAGAATATTTTCCGCCTCTTGGTACCGTTACCACATTTTTCGCCGGTTCGCCTGCGGGTTGTGCCGAACCTTCATTGCTGTAAGCTATAAGTCCGTTGGTCAGTTTTTTAACCGATGTTTTGCCCGATTTGGCTAAAACACCATTTTTGGCATCGTCCAGCGTTATGTTTGATCCGTTGGCGAGCGTCAGGATAGCAGTATTTCTGCCGGGCTTTATTGCCTTAACAGGTGGTTTGCTGGCTGCAATATTATTTTGCGGTTGTTTGGCCTGGAAAATAAAGATGGCTGAAACCAGCAGGATAACCGCAGCAGCGGCCGCCCAACCCCACATCCTGCGATAGTTTTTGTTTTGAACTTTAGGATTTAACGTCGCACGGATGCGCGCATATATTGCCGAACGTTTCTGCCTGCTTTCAGTATTAAGAGGTAAACTGCTTTCAGTTTCATGAAACCTGAAGTCATCCTCAAATTCCATAAGGCGTTTTTCCTCCTCAGGGGTACATTGTCCGGCATTAAACTTTTCGTACAGTTTGATGTATTCTTCGGTTGTCATTATTGGTTAGGCCGTATGAGATTGGGGCCATTATATATATAGTGTGCTTCTAAAAGCGCTAACACACATACATTCGAAAAAAAAAGTATCAATTTAAATTTATGTAACAGCTGCGGTTACAAATGGTAAATAATTTCTACTTTTATTGCACCAATCATGACCAATAAACTTACTGACAACGAATTATGGGAGGCCGTCGTCTCAGATAGTTCCAGGGCTTTTGTAGTCCTGTACAATAGGTATTGGCATAAACTTTATAAAACGGCTAAAAAGTATTTGAAAGATGATATCGTGGCCGAGGAGATTGTTCACGATGTTTTTGTAGCTCTGTGGCAAAAAAGACATAGCTCAAAGATCGTAGATTTTCAGAAGTATATATTGGTAACCGCAAGGTATCACGTATATAAACAGCTTCGGACAATAGCTGCTGAAAAGGTTGAATTTTACGAGCAGATACCGGAGCAGCCAACGCTTGCCTTAGTTAGTGAGGCAGATGTTAAGCTTGGTTATGAAGACTTGCAAACTGAGCTGACTAACGTACTTAAACAATTACCGCGCCGCTGCCAGGAAATTTTCTGGCTTAGCCGGGTAGAGAACCTGAGTAACGATGAGATAGCGGAAAGGTTGAATATTTCCAAGCGTACGGTAGAAAACCAGATTACCATCGCGCTGAAGTTCCTGAGATCATTGTACCCTCATTTTAGCGGTGCAGCGGTATCCCTTCTTTTTATTTTTATCCTGTAGGCAAACTAAGCCACAATTTTATTTTGTGAAGGCTGTGTGTAAATGTTATGACATCTACACTATATATTAGTAACCTGATATATACCATGAGAAACTTTACAGTAAAATGCCTGTTGCTTTCGGGCTTGTTAATGATATGTCATTTGTTAAAAGCTCAAGATAAGCCTGTTGAATATTTAGCCCTGTCGGCCAGACATGTTTCTCCCGGGCATAAAACATATTACATCGATCCCGTTAAGGGCAATGACAGCAATGCAGGACTCAGCATTACAAAGCCCTGGAAAACGTTCAAAGACGTTAATAAGCTTATTTTATCGGCAGGTGATCAAGTAAAAGTATTAACACCAGGGCAATTTCACGAAACGCTGTCAATTGTAGCACATGGAACTAAGGAACAGCCTGTTACCATCACTTTCGCTACCGGTAAATATGATTTTTTTCCCGACGGTGCTTTCAAAACACAGCTTCAGATCTCTAATACCAATGATGTTCCGTATGGATTAAAAGCAATTGCACTGATGGTTGATAGCAGTCGGTTTGTAAACATAGCAGGTAGCACCTCGCTGATTAATCTAAGGGGTAAAATGATCGAAACCTTTATTAATCATAGTAACAATATCAGGTTGAGTGGTTTAAATTTCGATTATCGCCGGCCAACGGTCTCAGAATTCAAGATCACGGCGTTAACAGAAAACCATGCAGATGTTATAGTTAACAGCGAATCAGAATATAGCATTAAGGATAGTACATTAACCTGGATAGGCGAGGGCTGGCGTTATCAGCCCGATTCATACTGGCAGCAATATGATCCCGCAACACGCATGCTGGAAAGACTGGATATTCCGCAGCAAAACCTGAAATATGTCACCCTGAATGCACATCAGATTCGGATATTCTTTAAAAAGAACCCGGGGTTTAAAAAAGGCATGATATATCAAAACCGGGATGTTACACGTGATTGTGTTGGTTTATTTATACAAAAAAGCGCCAATGTAAATTTAGATCATATCCGTATTTACTTTATGCATGGCATGGGCGTGGTAAGCCAGTTTAGTAAAGACTTAAATTTTAATCATGTCATAGTAAAGGCCAGAGATGGCCGTACCTCTGCGGCGTGGGCGGATATCTTACATTTTTCGGGCTGTAGTGGCAAAATAGAAATTGCCAATTCATACCTGTCGGCCGCCAATGATGATGCCATTAATGTACACGGCACTTTTTTAAAGATAACCGAAAAGCTTTCGCCAACACAGGTTAAAGTGAAGTTTATGCACGATCAAACTTATGGCTTCGACGCCTTTTCGACCGTTGACAGCATTGGCCTTGTACATCCGGCAAGTTTACTTACTTATCAAAGCAACAAGCTAACGAATGTCAAAAAACTGAATAATAAAGAGTTTCTGCTAACCCTGAGTAAGCCATTACCGACTGCAATGGAAACCGGTGATGTAGTTGAAAATATTACGGCCACTCCCGAAGTTTGGGTTCATAACAATACCATTGAAAAGATTCCGACAAGGGGGATCCTGGTTACCACAAGAAGAAAGGTGCTTATTGAAAACAACACCATAAACCGTACTCATAACAGCGCCATCATGATTAACGACGATGCTTCAAGTTGGTATGAATCGGGCGCGGTAAAGGATGTTACTATTAAAAACAACGCTTTTTACGAGTGCGGTGGGCCAGTGATCGGTTTATTGCCGGAAAACAAGGTGACCTCACCGAGTCCTGTGCACATAGGTATTAAAATAATAGATAATAAAGTCACATTGAAAGGTACCCGCTTTTTTGATGCTTCAAGTGGCGGCGGAATAAGGATCACCGGTAATCAGATAACTTCATCAGGCAATATTAAAGACATCAATAAGTTGATAAGCTTAAAGGATTGTAAGGACGTTAAAATAAATAATAACCGGGTCACAAATCGATAGAACCTTAGGGCAAAAAGTTCTTATTTGAAAGCAAGCGCAGAATAAATTACGCCTCCAAATCTTGAGGGCATTTCTGCCAACTTATCTACTCTATATCCCAACAGACTAAATTCGTGATTTAGTTTTTGATAGGATATAGGATACGGAACCCATGGATTGGCTTTAGTGGCATCATATTCTACAATCAGGAACCGGGGATTACCTTTAAAGGTATGTTCTAACTGGTTGGTCAGTTTGGTTTTGTTTGCTGCAAAATGAAAAGAGTTTGCCATCAGGATACCGTCTAACGGGCCGACAACTATTGACTCATTTACAAAGTCGGCTTTGCTGAAATCTATTTTGATGCCATTATTGAGGGCCGGCAAATATTGGTTGCTTTTGTCGATAGCAGTAACGTGACTTTCCCGAGGGAGAAGGCTTGCGAGGGCAATAGTAAATGTACCGCTACCGCAGCCCAGATCGGCCCAATGCTGAGGAAGAGCGCTTGTTATGCCTTTTTGAATCAGCGTAATAGCTTCAGTTTGTTGCATGCAACTAAAATTCGTCGGCAGTTGAACGGCTATCGATGTATGGCGAACTGAAAAAGCTTGCAATCAATAGCTTATGATCAACAATAAAAGTCCATTCCGAGGTCTGATCTTTTTTGTAGGTTACAACGTCTTCGCAACCAAAGGAGTAATTGACATCCAATACAATGCGGAAACTTCCATGGCCTGCCTGCTGATCAAATTTGATCCGGTCAAAATTTAAACGGAGCACCTCGGGCGATCCCTCGGGTCTGAACTCACGCTCAAGCGCATATTTAAGCTGTTCGTAATTTGCTGAAAAAGGCTCAAATAAAACATTCAGGAACTTTAATAAGCTTGCAGGTTCATCCCTTAGCTCTTCAAGCTGCCCGTTATGAAGTTTAAATTGTAAGCTGTTCATCATCGATACAAAATTAAAAACAAAAAATTGATTAAATCAAGTAGGAAATGCGGCTGGTTTTTTGGGCTTTTGTCAAATCAAAAATTATAAATCAAATGTCAAATAAGTGCTGTTAGATGAAACGTAATTAGGATAAATTTGAGTTACGCATAGTTTATTTACCTTTTTTAATGTACAAACCTTTAGTCATCTGTATTATAGGCCTTTTGTGTTTTCAGTTTGCGTCCCAGGCGCAGGTGAGCAAATTAAAGGCGGGCTTTCTTAATCCGCCAGATAGCGCGAAACCGGGTGTCTATTGGTATTTTATGGATGGCAATATGTCGGCCAAATCAATTACGTCCGATTTGGAGTCTATGAAGAAAGCGGGCATCAGCAATCTTATTTTTTTAGAAGTAAACGTTGGCATCCCTCGTGGCCCTGTTGATTTTTTAAGCGAGGAATGGCAAAATATGTTTGCTCACGCAGTAAAGGAAGCCAAGCGCCTGGGTATTGAAATAACTCTTGGCATAGGGCCGGGGTGGACTGGTAGCGGCGGCCCCTGGGTGCCCATATCTCAATCAATGCAGCATTTGGTAAGCAGTACGGTAAATATTACTGGCGGAACAGCACAACCAATAAAATTGCCTCTTCCGCAACCAAAAACTCCTTATTTTGGTGAAGGTGCATTTACACCTGAATTAAAAAAACTATGGAATGACTTTTACGAGGACGTTGCCGTAATAGCTTATCCTACACCGATTGAAACCCCGGCCAAATTAACTGATATAGATGAAAAAGCATTGTATTATCGGGCTCCTTATTCATCAGTAAAAGGTGTAAAACAATATCTTCCATACCTGGCCACATATCCGGAAGTGGCCAAAAATGCTGTAATCGATAAAAGTAAGATCATTGATTTGACCGATAAGTTACAGGCCGATGGTACACTTAATTGGAGCGTTCCAAATGGAAATTGGACAATTATGCGCTTCGGCAAACGGAACAATGGTGCTATTACCCGTCCGGCACCTGTGCCCGGTCTGGGCTTTGAAGCCGACAAATTTGATACAGTTGCACTGAGCGCTCATCTGGGAAATTATATTGGTAAATTACTGCATAAAACCGGAAAGCCAGATGTTGCTTCACCGGGAGGCTTAAAAAGATTGCATATTGACAGTTGGGAGATGGGGGCACAAAACTGGACGGCAAATTTCAGGGCCGAATTTATAAAACGAAGAGGTTACGATCCTCTACCTTATTACCCTGTTTATGCCGGCAATGTTGTTGAAAGTAATGAAGTAAGCGAACGTTTTTTGTGGGACCTGCGGCAAACATCGCAGGAACTTGTTTTGGAAAATCACGCAGGTTACGTGAAGCAGTATGCACACAAGCTCGGGTTGAAATTATCGATCGAACCTTATGATATGAACCCGACGGCAGATCTTGAATTAGGTAATATCGCCGATGTTCCTATGTGCGAGTTCTGGAGCAAGGGATATGGCTTTAATTCATCGTTCAGTTGTATGGAAGCTACTTCTGTAGGGCATGTAAATGGAAAATCATTAATTCCGGCGGAGGCTTTTACAGCTCAGGATGATATGTGGAAACAATACCCTGGGTCGATGAAAAACCAGGGCGATTGGGCGTTTGCTGCCGGCATTAACCGTTTTGTTTACCACACTTTCCAAAATCAGTTCCTGGCCGATTCTTTGAAGCCGGGTGCCACCATGGGGCCTTACGGCGTGCATTGGGACAGAAATCAAACCTGGTGGCCAATGGTAAGCGGATATCATGACTATATATCGCGCTGCCAATATCTGTTGCAGCAGGGACGGGCGGTGGCAGATGTACTCTATCTTACTCCCGAGGGTTCTCCGCACGTTTTCAGGCCGCCATCATCAGCGCTGGATGGAGATGCTGTACTGCCCGACAGAAAAGGCTATAATTTTGATGGCTGTTCGCCGGGCCAACTGTATAAGGCTAGTGTCCGAAATAGGCATATCGTGTTTCCTGGAGGTGCAAGTTACAAGTTGCTGGTTTTACCGGCTGTAAAAACCATGACACCGGCGCTGTTGCAAAAAATTACCGAATTGGTAAATCAAGGTGCGGTGGTTGTTGGTTCCCCTCCTTTAAAATCTCCGGGCCTTTCCAACTATCCTACGTGTGATGAACAACTTACGGATATGGCCAAAAAACTGTGGGGTACTTTGCAGGAACAAGATCGCCAGACAGAACGTCGGTTTGGAAAAGGAATATTGATATGGGGAGGTGATTTGACTAAAAATGTCGACGATCTCTACCCGGTATATGATCTTACTGCCAGCATCCTGAAGAAAATGAATATTCAACAGGATTTCACTGCCAACGGGCAATTGAGATATACTCATCGTGTTGTTGGCGATGATGATGTATATTTTGTATCTAACAGAACTGATCAGCAGGTTGCTACCACTGCAACATTCCGAAGTACTAACAGCACTATACAACTTTGGGACCCTATGACAGCTAAGCTTAGGGTACTTCCTGAATACTCAAGAAATGGCGAACTGATTGCCGTGCCGTTAAAATTTGAACCATATCAAAGTTATTTTTTGGTGTTCGCAAAGGCTGTTTCTGCTGCTGCGAACCATGAAAATTTTGCCGAATACAAAACGATAAAGGCGTTAAGCGGACCGTGGCAGGTAAGTTTTGACCCTAAATGGGGAGGGCCTAAATCTGTTAAGTTTGACGAGCTAAAAGATTGGACCCTACGTCCTGAAAATGGCATCAAATACTATTCGGGCATCGCACAATATCATAAAACATTTGAGTTGCCCGCGAGCATATTGCAGCAAAAAAACAAAAAAATCAGCCTGGATCTTGGTGAAGTAAACAATATGGCAAGGGTAAAGGTAAATGGAAAGATTGTAGGCCTACTATGGACAGCACCCTGGCGCATCGACATTAGCGCCGCTGATTTAAAAAGATATAACCAATTGGAAATAGAAGTGGCAAACCTCTGGCCTAACAGGTTAATTGGCGACGAAAAGTTGCCTGACGACGGGATTCAGAACGATAATACATGGCCAGAATGGTTAATAAAGGGCACGCCCAGGAAAAGCAAACGGTTTACATTTACTACTCATAAATTCTACACAAAAGACTCTCCATTATTAAAATCGGGTTTAATTGGCCCCGTTACCATTCAGCAAAGCGACTTCTGATAATTAAATAAAATGGGCTCGTCAGCATTGATACTCTCCTTTCAAATCTGAATAAGCCTGAGAACTATATTAAAATATTTAATTGTTTTTATTACATTAATTAATTGCGGAATCGATTGCTTTTTATGTATCTACATCTAAACGCTGTATTATTTTACAAGCGTGAGTTTTTACTTCGTTTTGCGCTATAGTCTTACCCTGCGCATGGGCAAAATACAGCTAAATTAATTGGTCAGCTACCCTTTATTTGATAGATACAGAGATTTCTAATAATTTTTTAATAATTGTTGTTTTGACAATAAAAGTTTTTACATTTAGCTTTCTTTAGATAGTCCAACCTATTTAGTTATAAACCGATTAAGACCAATTCATGGAAATTTTGAACGATTCTCAACTTATTGAGCAATTAAAGGCAGGGGACAAGGAGGCCTTTGAAGCAGTATTTAAAAAATACTACAAGTTGCTTAATGTATCAGCCTTTTACATTTTACAGGACGAAATGGAAGCTGAGGACACTGTTCAGGGTTTTTTTGTTGATCTTTGGGAAAAGCAATTATTTACCAATATTAATTCGTCATTAAAAGCATATCTAACTACGGCAATACGTAACCGTTGCCTGAAAAAAGTTGAAAGCGAAACACGCACGCAAAAGAAATTGGTTGACTATAAATACACACTTACCGAGGTAGAGGAGGAAGAAACGCCTGCACCCGAAATTTATCCGGAGAAAATGCTGGCTGATCTGTCAATACAGCGGATGCAGGCTTTTACCCTGGTGCACTATGAAAATAAAAAATATAAGGATGCAGCCTTTGAAATGGGAATCAGCATAAATTCATTGAAAACTCACTTGAAACTGGCCATAAAAACTTTAAAAGAGGGGTTAAAAAGTGCCAAATAAGTTCACCCATTTATCCATAATGAGGTCTTACAAATAATGACATACAATAAAGCGTATTTTCAGGAACTAATAATTGAGCAAATAGCGGGCACGATAAGTGAGGAAGAAAACCATTTGCTTAACGAGGCTATACAAAATGATCCAAGGGTTAAACAACTTTGGGATGAAATGCAGCAGAAATTATCTTCAGACAAGGCTCAAAACTTTTTTGACAACATAGATGAAAACAAAGCCTGGGATAAAATTGAGCCCGAAATAAAACAGGCTAAGCCTATCAACACCCGTCGCATACAAATCACAAAATGGCTATCTATGGCTGCTTTGTTATGTATTGCTTTTACTGCCGGGTATTACTGGCGAAAAATGCCCGACAATGAGACGGTTGCTGCAAAAAAGGATACCAAGGCCCCGGCCATCGAGCTCCGGATGGCGAACGGACAACATATCGATCTTTCGGATACAAGCAAAAAGGTGATCAGTGTACCTTTCGCGCATTTAAAGAAAGGCACTAACGGCTTAAGCTATCAGCTTGATAACAATAAAACGGCTGAATGGAGTACGCTTGTTATTCCGTCAAAATTAAATTACCGGATAGTGCTTTCAGATGGCACTGAGGTTTGGTTAAATTCAATATCAAGCCTGCGCTTTCCTTTTGCATTTTCAGGTAAAACGAGGGAGGTGTATTTAACCGGTGAGGCCTTTTTTAAAGTAGCAAAAAACGCCGCCCAACCATTCATTGTACATACAGACCAAACTGATGTAAGGGTTTTAGGCACCGAGTTTAATGTAAACACTTACCAGGCCAATAAAATAGTGACATCATTAGTTGAGGGTTTGGTTTCAACAAGCGGGCAGGGTAAACGAAAAATGCTTCTGCGGCCGGGTTATCAGGCTGTTTACACACCGGTTACGGGATTTATCTCGCAAACGTTTGATCCTGCGATTGAACTGGCCTGGATGAATGATATCTATTATTTCCACGATACTAAACTTCATGATATAAGCGATGTACTGCTTCGGTGGTTTGATGTCAAAGTTGTTTTTGATGATCCTGCCAAAGCCGATGAAGCATTTAGCGGTGCTATCCAAAAGAATAAACCGGTTGATGTTTTTATACAGAATATCAAGGCATCTGCCGGTGTTAACGCCGTTTTGAGGGAAGGAGTTTTGCACATCAGGTAGTTTAGCAGCCTCAGCTAATCCAACAGTTGTTTTCTGTAGTGCTTAATGCCTGGTTTTTAACCAGATTGAGAAATCCTTGCCTAAATAATTGAATTTCACTTAACTGTAACTCATTGATTTATTGCTAATTGAATCTTATGTAATTAAAAAAATACATTTTTTCCTGTTCCCGTTCACCCGTTTCATCAGGATGCGGTCTTAAAGAAAACCAAATCATAAACCCAATAATATGGAGAGAATTTTATTCAGCCGGCGGCTTATACTGCCCTTTATTTTTCTTTTATTGGTAACCCGGTACAGCGCTGTTCAGGCACAGGCAACGGGGCCAATAACACTCAAAAAGGCTAACGTCAGTTTAGCCGAAATATTCAAATCAATCAAAAAGCAAACTGGTCTGACTGTTTTTTACAGCAACAATTTGTTGAATGACAAAGAGCTTGTTTCTGTAGATTTTAAGAAAGCCGAGTTAAAAGAAGTATTCGGTGTGCTTTTGAAAGGGAAAGATCTCAATTATGTAGTGCGTGATCAGCTCATCGTAATTGAAAAAAATGAACCTGTACCCGTTGTAGCCCCACAGAAAAAAGAACCGGCAAAAGCTGTTATTCCCAAAAAGGTGCAGGGCGTTGTCACCGATGATAAAGGCCTCTCCTTACCGGGCGTAAGTGTTAAAGTTAAAGGCACTATGAATGGCACACAATCTGACGTGGATGGCCGGTATACGCTCAATTTAAAAGAAGGAGGGAGTTCAATCATTGTTTTTTCATTTGTAGGTTCAAAATCCCAGGAGTTTGATCTTTCAAACTACCCCTTATCTGCAGCCGGTGTCTACAAAATTGACGTACAAATAGGGGCTGACAGAAACGCGCTTGAAGAAGTTGCAGTTGTTGCTTACGGTACCCAGAAAAAAACAAGTCTGGTAAGCTCTATCACCACAGTAAACCCTAAACAGCTCAAAGGTCCGTCAAGTAACCTTACTACCATGCTTGCGGGTGTTGTGCCCGGCATGATCTCCTATCAGCGAAGCGGTGAACCGGGTGCTGATAATGCCCAGTTCTTTATCAGGGGCGTGGGGACCTTTGGTGCCGGTAAAGTTGATCCCTTGATATTGATCGACGGTATAGAATCAGGTACTACCGACCTTGCAAGACTTCAGCCGGATGATATCTCGGGTTTTTCGGTACTAAAGGATGCTACCGCTTCATCACTATATGGTGCAAGGGGGGCCAATGGCGTAATCCTGGTAACTACAAAGCGTGGTGATGTTGGCGCTGTTAAGTTTAATATTCGCGGTGAAAATTCAACTTCGTCAAATATTAAAAACATCGACCTCGCCGACAATATCACCTACATGACATTGGCCAACGAAGCTGTGTTAACCCGTAATCCCCTTGGTGCTTTACCTTACTCTCAAAACAAAATAGATCATACAGCGAAAGGCGATGATCCGCTGCTTTACCCTAATAACAACTGGATCAAACAGTTGATAAAGAACAAAACCAGCAATCAACGCTTCAACATGAACGCCAGCGGTGGTTCGGAAAAGGCCAAGTACTATCTGGCCATGACCTATAACATAGATAATGGTAACCTTGCCGAAAACAGCCTGAATAATTTTAGCAATAACATTAAACTGCAATCTTATTCTATTTTATCAAATACCACTTTAAATCTTACAAAGACCACCGAGGCTGTTGTAAGTTTAAAAGGTCAGTTTGATAGCTATCATGGGCCTGTTGGCGGCGGCGGTTTTACTTTCTTGAATGCCCTTTGGAGCAACCCGGTTGCGTTTCCGGCCATTTACCCAGGCAATTTGCTTCCTTATGTAAATCACCCGCTTTTTGGTAATGCCATTATCCCAAGCGGCGGATTGTACGTAAACCCTTATGCTCAGTCTTTGTCTGGTTTTCAAAGTTCAAATACAAGTACTTTAACCGCGCAATTAAATTTAAGCCAAAAGCTTGATTTTATTACTCAGGGCCTGTCGGCACGTGCCATGGCGTATACCACACGATATTCTTACTTCACAGTTTCGCGCCAGTATAGTCCTTATTACTACCAGTCAAATATACTTAACGGGCAATTCAATGGGTTAACGCTGCTTAACGACGGCTCATCGGGAAGTATAGGTCCAACGCCAACCGAATATCTCACTTACAATCAAAACCCGGCGGCAAATATTTCCAACTCCATTACCTACATCGAAACTGCAGTAAACTACAACCGCACATTCGCCCAAAAGCATGCGGTTAGCGGGTTGCTGATTGGTACTATGCGTAATTTTCTTACCGGCAATGCGCCAACACTTCAACTGTCGCTGCCATCGCGCAACCAGGGTGTATCCGGCAGGTTTACCTATGGCTATGATAACCGTTACCTGGTTGAATTCAACTTCGGCTATAACGGTTCTGAGCGTTTTGCAAGCAACCACCGTTTTGGTTTCTTCCCTTCTGTAGGCGCGGGTTGGGTTGTTTCAAATGAGAAATTTTTTGAGCCTTTACTGTCAACCATCGATAACTTGAAATTTAGGTTTACCTATGGTTTAGTGGGTAACGACCAGATAGGTTCAGCTACAGACCGTTTCTTTTATCTGTCGGATGTTAACTTAAACAATGGTTCAAATGGCCAGTTCGGTACTAATTATAACTACAGCAGGCCAGGTGTAGTAACCTATCGTTACGAAAACCAGAATATCACCTGGGAACAATCAAGGCAAACCAATATTGGTATGGATTTAACGGTGGCTAAAAACTTTACCTTAACCGTAGATGCCTATCAGCAAAAGCGCGATAATATCCTGATGGTGCGCAGTACCATACCAACTTCAATGGGTTTACAAGCCAATATATCATCAAACGCCGGTAAGTCATCAAGCAAGGGTATTGATATTGCTATGGATTATAAAAAGAGCTTCAACAACTCCTTTTGGGTTCAATCACGCGGTACGCTTACTTACTCTAAAAGTAAATTGTTAAAAAATGAGGAGCCTATTTATGGCGATAATCTTAAATACCTGAGCAAAGTTGGCAACTCTTTAAGCCAGATCTACGGTCTTATTGCCGAGCGCTTATTTATTGATGATAAAGATGTTGCCAACTCGCCGGTGCAAAGCTTTGGCGACTACAAAGCCGGTGATATCAAATACCGCGACATGAATGGTGATGGCAAAATATCCAGCTCGGATGTTGTACCTATCGGCTACCCGATTGTGCCGGAGATTATCTATGGTTTCGGCTTTTCTTTTGGCTATAAAAACTTCGATATCAGTGCATTTTTTCAGGGTTCTGCACGCTCATCTTTTGTGATTAATTCTGCAGATATTTCGCCTTTTTACCTGATAAATGGCTTGCAAACCAACGGACTTAATTCTGGCAACCAAAGTGGCCTGTTAAGCACCATAGCTAAGGACCACTGGTCGGAAGATAACCGTAACCCGTACGCTTTTTGGCCCCGCCTAAGCACCCAGATACAGGGCAATAATACCCAAACTTCAACATGGTGGTTGCGTAACGGCTCCTTCGTTCGCCTTAAATCAGCAGAGTTGGGTTACAATTTCAACAAAAGCCAGCTTAAAGGCCTCCACTTAAATAGTGCGCGTATCTACCTGAATGGTTTGAACCTGCTGACCTTAAGCAGCTTTAAACTTTGGGACCCGGAAATGGGAACATCAGGATTGGGCTACCCAATTCAAAAAGTATTTAACGTGGGCCTAAGGGTAGAATTTTAAAAGCTTTCAAAATCAGTTATATGAAAACTAATTTTATACAAAAAATTAAGCATTCAGTATTAAGCAGCACGCATAAAGGGAATATTACCTTCATCATTGTGGCCTTAATAATGATTGTGCCGGTATCATCCTGTAAAAAATCATTTCTGGATGTTGTTCCTGATAACGTATCAACAATAGCCAACGCGTTTGTTTCAAAAACCGAAGCAGAAAAGTACCTGTTTACCTGCTACTCATACCTACCAACAGAAACTGACCCTACCTATAACGTAGGCTTAACCGCCAGCGACGAAGTTTGGGTAGAAGACCCTGCAAATCACATCCGGTCAACAAACGTGCTGCAACTGCCAAGGGGCTTTCAAAACTCATCAGATCCGATTGCCAACTATATGAATGGTACCAGGGATGCGGCAGCCAACTATAAAGCTATCCGCGATTGTAATGTTTTTATTGAAAATGTAAGCGATCAAACTAAAGTGAGGGATCTTGACATCGATACCCGCGAACGCTGGATTGCTGAAGCACAGTTTTTAAAGGCGTTTTATCACTTTCAGTTGTTCCGTGCTTATGGGCCAATCCCAATTATTGATAAAAACCTGCCTATCGATGCGCCTATTGATCAAGTCCGGGTAAAACGTCGACCGGTTGATGAAGTGGTAACTTATATAGCTGGTTTGTATGACCTTGCGGCAGGAAAACTACCTTTAACTATCAGGAACGAAGGAAGCGAGCTGGGGCGTGTTACCAAAGCTGCGGCTTTGAGCATGAAAGCAAAATTGCTGGTAACTGCGGCAAGCCCGCTGTTTAATGGCAACCCCGATTATAATTCATTTAAAAATAAAGACGGTGAGCAGTTGTTTAATTCAACCTATAGCGCCGAAAAATGGCAGCGCGCTGCAGACGCCTGTAAAGCGGCCATTGATTTTTGCGAATCTCAAAATATCCACTTGTACACATTTCCTACGCCAACCATTCCGCTAAGTGAAACTACCATGACGCAGATGAGTATCAGGAATGCCATGAGCGAGAAATGGAACGATGAATTGATCTGGGGCTTAACTGCTGATAACAATATCAACTATAATTCCTTTTTCCAGTCGATGTGTGCTGGTCAGTATGACTTTAACAATGCTGATGCTGCCAAATCGGCAAACCGTCCGCTGCTTGGCCCTACCATAAAGATGGCCAAAATGTTCTATACAAAAAACGGCGTGCCTATCAACGAAGATAAAACGCTTGATTTTAGCAACATAGCAGAGCTACGTGTTGGTACACATGCTGAACGTTTTAACATCAAAGAAGGCGAAACAACCGCAAGGCTTAACTTTGACAGGGAGCCGCGCTATTATGCCGACCTTGGGTTTGACCGTGGTGTATGGTACATGGCTAATAGCCCAACCAAAACCGACGAAGATACCTGGTGGATGAAAGCCCGCGGAGCCGAAGTTGGACAGTCTTCGCCTATACCTATTGCCGGTTTTTACATGAAAAAAGCACTTAACTGGCACTATGAATGGGCAACAGTTACCTATATTAACTATCCATGGCCCGAAATGCGCCTTTCTGACCTTTGCCTGCTTTATGCAGAAGCCCTAAACGAAGCACAAGGCCCGGTAGCCGATGTTTATACCTATGTAAACAGGATCAGGGCCAGGGCAGGGCTGCCTACCGTTCAGGATTCGTGGTCAAACTTTAGTATCAACCCAACAAAGTATACGACAAAAGACGGCATGCGCTCAATTATTCAGCGTGAACGCGGCGTGGAACTTTGTTTTGAAGGGCATCGTTTCTGGGATCTGCTACGCTGGAAAATCGCAGGGGTTGAGCTCAATGGCAACGTAACCGGCTGGTCGATAAATGAAAATTCACCTGAGTTGTATTATCGTGAACGCACTATATTTTCAAGGCACTTTGTGATCCCACGCGATTATTTATGGCCGATACAGGAAAATGACCTGCTGGTTAATCAAAACCTGGTGCAAAACCCTAACTGGTAAACGCGTAGCAACAATATGTTGAACATTAAAAACATTAACATGGAAACAAGGAAATTACAAGCAGCTTTCTGCACCTTACTATTGATGATAGTAATGGCTGGCTGCAAGCAGGAATCACTCAATAAACCAACTATAACCAATAATAATGCGCCGGGAGTTGTCTCCAACGTACAGGTGCAAAACCTTAACGGCGAGGCTACTTTAACATATACTTTGCCTGGCGATAATGATCTCTTTTATGTAAAAGCTGTATACGAAACTTCGCCGGGTAAAACACGCGAGGTAATAGCTTCACATTATACCAATACTTTAACTGTTGACGGTTTTGGCGATACGCTTGCGCACGTAGTGAAACTATATGCCGTTAATTCAAGCGAGAAGGCATCGGCACCGGTAAATGTTACTGTAACTCCATTAACGCCGCCTTATTTACTTGCCTACAGATCTCTTAAAGTTACTGCTACCTTCGGTGGTTTTAACGTGACTTGCGATAACGAAGCCAAAGATAATCTCGCTATTGTGCCGATGGTTGATACTGCCAATAACGGCCAATATGTGCAGCCAAAGGGAATGGATAATATCTATAGCAACAGTGTTTTGATAAAAGCAGCAGTAAGGGGGCAACCTGCTGTTGAACGTAAGTACGCGTTTTTTGTACGCGATAGGTTTTTAAACAGGTCCGATACGTTATTTATGAAACTTACGCCGTTTTATGAAGAGCAGTTTTCGAAACTTGACTGGTCGGCTTATGTGTTGCCTGGCGACGCCACGAATTTGTACTCATATACCGACGTAACTAAGACTTTTGATGGCAACTTTACCGGCGGCTGGCCTAACTGTCTCTTTACTGTTGAGAGTGCCGGCAGCCCACAAATGGTAACTATCGATTTAGGCAAGCAACGTGTGTTCAGTCGTTTCATCATGAACCCGTTCATTGAAATTGGTAATGTGTACTACGTACGTGGAAATTTAAGGGATTTTGAAATCTGGGGCTCAAACTCGCCAAATGTAAACGGCGCTCTTGATGCCTCATGGACAAAATTATTGACCTGTAACGTGGTAAAACCATCAGGATCGCCATCGGGCACAGAAACAGCTGCCGACTATAACTATGCGCATGACGGCTGGGGCTTTGATTTTCCGGCTGGATTGAGTGCGTACAGGTACATCAGGATCAGGAGTTTACGAAATTGGACGGGTTCATACTTTATGAGTATCAGTGAATTTACCCTGTTTGGAAAGTAGTAAGACCGATGCATTTATCAATTTAATTACCATCATGAAATTATATAAAATAACATCATACTATCTGTTGATGCTGGCAGCCTTCATCATAAGCTCCTGCACTAAAATGGATGATTTCAAAAAGAAATATGAGCCCAACGGGCCAATTATTTACCCGGGCAAACTGGATTCGGTACAGGTATTTTCGGGTAGGAACCGGGTATTACTCACCGGCCTTTTTACATCTGATCCTAAAATTGTAAAATATAGGGTATACTGGAACAGTAAGCAGGATTCGGTAGATACGCCGGTGAAGCGCACCAGCGGGGTTGATACGGCGAAATTATTTATACCTAATTTGCCTGAAGGTATCATGACCTTTGAGATCCGCACCTATGACAATGAAGGGCACGTATCCATTCCGGTTACCCTGGCGGGGAACGTGTATGGTAGTTTGTACCAAAGCTCGCTTATTAACCGCGGTATAGCAAAAGCCGAACTTCAAACAGACGGATCAGCCTTAATTAACTGGGCCGATGTTAACGCTGATGACGGTTTGCTTTCTATGGAGATCAAATACACTGATGTCTCAAACAAACAACATGATACATTGATCACTTCGGTGCCGACGGGCTTAAGCACATCGTTGCCTAAATTCAAGGCAGGTGGGGTAATTAGCTATCGTACAGCGTTTAAACCCAATAAAACAGCCATTGATACTTTTTATGTAGATTTCCAGGATCATAGCGTTAAGGCCGATGTAACCAGTATTTACCTCACCAATACTGGGCCTTTCCAAAGGGATAGTTTTGACGGGCGCTGGGGAACGCTTGCCGCGCCATGGATAACCAACGCGGCCGCTAAAAATAAAGGGGGTATTAACGGAGGTTACAGCTCTGATGGCGGTGGTACTATTAACTGGGAAACCTGGAATAATACGCCTGTGGTTAACGGTATTGTTTATCAGGCCACATCGTCACCATTACCGGCCGGAAATTATATTGTTTCCTTTGATGCGTATTCAGAAGTTCAATCAAACTCCTCGGTTTATTGTATTGCAGCGGCCGGAGGTAATGGCATACCGGTGCTCGCAAACCTTTCAACATCCTTAGGATATGTGAATTTGTTTAACGGTGCTAACGTAGGCAGTACAAGCCCCAATTCAAGAGAGGTAAAAACTTTTACTTTTACGCTTGCATCGCCACAAGTAGTATCGATAGGTTTTTTAGGAAACATTGTAGGGAACGGCAATCCGGGCAGTTACTTCACGGTGTTTAATATTAAACTCTTCAAAAATTAAAGACGATAAAAAAAGTCCCCGGTGAATCCAGGGACTTTTTTGTTTTTATATCCAACAGTTTAGTAACAGAGTTTATCTCTTATTCGCAAATAGCTACCTGTACGGGTTCTGGTTCCTGTAGTTCTTCAATAGTTGTGGATGTAGCTTTCTGCCCGACGTTTGATTTAATAAAGCTCATGCTAAATGCAAGCAGAAGCAACGGCACGGTCATCCAGATTACCTGGTGGATACCATAATGCGCAATCACAAAGCCACCCAGTAAGGTACCCAGTGTTATACCAGCGTTGAAAAAGGAGGGGAGCAAGCTGTTTACAAAGTCGAGCGCAGGTTCTTCAATACCGTGTGTAAGTTGTATATTGGCCGCAAGGAATCCCCCGGTATGTATAAAACCCCATACTGAAAGGATAACGACCATGGGAATAAAATACCCGCCAAACTGATAGGCCAGTATATGGGTTGCTACCAATGAAAGTAAAAACAGGCGAACAGTAAGCGTTACATTTTTACTTAAAGCAATGCCCATTAACCAGTTCCCGGCTATACCCGTACCGCCAAACACCAGCAGCATAATACTGATCTGCGCTCCGCTCATACGTGATACCTTATCCAGGTATTCGGCAAGGTAACCATAAGTGGCAAACATACCTGCCAGTATAATAGTTGAAGCCAATAGCTTAACCCATAAATGAACATTTCGCAATAATTGCAGTTGGCTTTTAGGGCTTGCTTGTTCTTCGTTAACCGGCATTGAAGGAGCAAATAGTGTTAAAGCGCCAAACGCCAGCAAGTTGACAATCGCTGATACAATAAATGAAGCTCTCCAGCTAAACAGATCGGCCATGTAGGTAGTCAGGGGAACGCCAAGCACTGTGGCAACACTCAGCCCGGCCATAACTATCGAAATAGCCTTAGGCGCATCTTTCGGGCCTGCCTGCTTTGCTGCCGCTGTCATAGACACCGCCCAGAATACCGGGTGCAAAAAGGCGGGCAATATGCGGGCTATCATCAGTACGGTAAAGTTTGGCGCCACTGCCGATAACAGGTTGGAGATAACGAAGATTCCCAATACAAGGCACATTACAAATTTGCGGTTAAGGCGTGCGGTAAGCATATTGGTAAAAGGCCCGGCAAGTGCCACTGTTAACGCAAAAGCACTTAGTAGCCAACCTGCCGTGTCAATTGATATATGAAATTCTTTTACCAGGTCGGGGAGGATGCCGATAACTCCAAACTCGGTAGTTATGATGCCAAAGGCACCCAGGGCCATAATGTAAATTGATTTATTCATGAGTAGAAATATTTAAATATTTAAAAGTTTCGATATTTTTGATCAAAAGGTCAGATGTACTTCAAGAAACTGATGCCTAATTTTTCAATTCGTTCAGGCAGGCAATGTACTCGTCAAGTACTTCCTGGTTCAGTACGTATTTAAGATTACGACCTTCTTTTTGGGGCAAAAGCAAATCGGCATCAACCAGTTGTTTTAAGTGATGCGATACAGAAGGCTGTGTAAGATCAAGTAAATCATTTACTTCTGCGCAGTAAAGGCAATCCTTCTTCTTTTTAAACTGCTGTAAAATAGCTATCCTGTTCGCATCGCTTAACGCCCTGGATATTTTCTCTATTTTTTTGTTGTCCATTATTTTGTTTTGCTGATTACTTAATCAGCTTTAATAATACAAAGGTATAATAATATTAACACATAGAAATGTTTCTATCTATTTTAAACATAGAAATGACAATGAAAAACAGCACTGCTCGAAAATTAATACGTGGGAGGACTATTGCTGGTTATAATATGGCGCAAATCCCCCTGTTTGTTGGCACATTTGCCTGTTTTGTACTTATGGTATATGCTTTAGCTTTATGATATGAAAGTAGTAAGAGTACAATACACCACACGCCCGGAGTTCGCGGCCACCAATCAACGTAACATCGCGGCCATTGTTGAAGAATTAAAAACTTTAAACCACCCCGGCATCAAATATACAGCCTGGTTATTACCCGACGGCAAAACATTCATGCATTTTGATCAGCTGGAGAATGAGGAAGCGCACCTGGTTTTACAAAGCTTGGCATCATTCCATAAATTCGCAACTGAGCTTGAAGCCAGCGATTTAGAAGTAGAGCCAAAGCTCGAGCTACTTACACTTGTTGCATCAACAGAGGGCTATTTTTGATAATTTGATCTTAATGCTTTCTGATGGGTAACGCGGTTTCCGTTTTTGCCGCTTTCATCACCAATTTGGTTTCTACCTTGCCAATAGCAATGATGGCAAAAAGCCGGTTCATCAAAAAATCGTGATATTCTTTACGATCTTTCACCGTTACCTTTAAAATAAAGTCAAAATCACCTGTAAGGTGATAACATTCTAATACCTCCGGAAGTTTAATGATCTCACTTTCAAAATGACTTAGGCTGTGCTGGCTATGGTCTTTCAATTGTACGTGGGTAAAGGTCATGAAATCAAGCTCTAGTTTTTCATGATCAAGTACGGCTACATATTTTTTAATATAGCCCCGTTCCTGCAACGAGCGGATGCGGTTATTAATAGGAGTAGTGGTTTTATTGAGCTTCAGTCCTATTTCCTGACCGGTAAGGCGGGCATTTTCCTGCAGTAATTGAAGTATGCGGATATCGGTATCGTCGAGTTGATCAAGCATAAGAGTTACAAAAACTAAAAGATATTCGTCAAATATTTATCAAAAGTTTCAAAACCTGTTTTGAATTGTATTTTCGGTTCTAAAAACCAATTTTTATGTTCTGTATGGATTATAAGGTTGTGAATATACAATTTTACATCATAATACTATGGAACACGATACAAATCAATCATCGCCGGTAATCCTTGTTACCGGTGCCCGCGGGCAGATCGGTACTGAACTGGTAGCCGCATTAAGAAACGTTTACGGCAGAAAACAAGTTATCGCTACCGACCTGCATGATGCCGCTTCAATATCTGAATCAAACCGCCCATACCATCAGCTTAATGTATTGGATAAAAATGAGTTGGAGAACCTGGTTATTACCTATGGGGTAACTCAGATCTATCACCTCGCAGCCACTTTATCTGCAAAAGGAGAAGAAGCCCCACTAAAGGCCTGGCACCTGAATATGCAAAGCCTGCTGAATATCCTGGAGGTTGCTAAAGATCATAAATTGGATAAAGTGTTCTGGCCAAGCAGCATTGCCGTGTTTGGGCCATCAACGGCACGCAAGATCAGTCCGCAGGATGCTTTGCTTGACCCGCAAACAGTTTATGGGATAAGTAAAGAGGCCGGCGAACAATGGTGTGCCTATTATCGGGAGCACTACGGACTTGACGTACGCAGTATCCGTTATCCCGGGTTAATTAGCTACAGCGCCCCGGCCGGTGGCGGTACTACTGATTATGCGGTAGCTATATTCCACGAAGCATTGCAGAACGGAAGTTACAATTGCTACCTGAACCCCGACACTGCATTGCCTATGATGTACATGGATGATGCCGTAAGGGCCACCCTTGAACTGATGGATGCTCCGGCCGAAGTGCTTAAAGAACGAGGTGCCTATAATATCGGTGCTTTGAGTTTCACACCGGCAGAACTTGCTATCGAATTGCAAAAACACCTTCCCGGTTTTACAATTAGTAATGATGCCGATAAACGTCAGGCTATAGCAAACTCGTGGCCGGCCGGTGTTGATGATAATGCAGCAACGCGCGATTGGAACTGGACACCGAAATATGATCTTGCGGCCATGACAACTGATATGCTACTGCATCTGGCTCCGGTTTATAAAAATACCAATACTGCAACTGTGAGCTAAACAAGGGTTGTAATGAGAGACCTGAATATTACCCAATCTATTACCGCCCGTGACGCTGCTTCGCTGGAGATGTATTTCAGCGACATTGCACGTGAGCCAATAATAAACGCCGAAGAAGAAGTTGTGTTAGCCGGAAAGATCAGGCAGGGTGACCTATCTGCTTTGCATAAGCTTGTGAAGGCTAATCTACGCTTCGTGGTTTCGGTGGCAAAAAAATATCAACACCAGGGCATGCCCATGGGCGATTTAATTAGCGAGGGTAATTTAGGCTTGCTTGAAGCCGCTAAACGGTTTGATGAAACCCGTGGCTTCAAGTTCATTTCGTATGCTGTATGGTGGATCAGGCAGCGTATAATGGAGGCACTTCTTGATAAAACACGGATGATACGCCTGCCTGCTAATCAGGTGGATATGATTGTCCATGTTAACAGGGCAACCGGAGTTTTAGAACAACAGCTTGAGCGGTTGCCAGCCCAGGATGAAATAGCTGAGTTTCTGGAAACTGCCGAATGGAAAGTAAAAGAAGCGCTGTATGTAGCCCCCTTTACACATTCATATGATAAGGCGGATACAACTGGCGACGACGGGTATAGCTTGCTCGATCGTCTAAACAACGACGAACCCGGAGTCGAAAGTTTTCTGGAGGCATCCCAATTGAAACAACAGCTTGATGATTTACTTGGCAAGCTAAACACTGCCGAGCGATCAGTTATATTTTATCATTATGGCCTCGACGGGCACAGCGAACTCTCCGCTCCTGAAATCGGTAGCCGACTTGGAGTTAGCGCGGAGCGGGTGAGGCAACTAAGAAACCGGGCTATTGATAAGCTAAGGGAAAAAGCCAGTTTAGAAAAACTCGAAGTTTAATTTTTGCGTTTGGCAAACGTTTGCGTTGAATAAATACGGCCCGAAATTAGGCGTTACTATTTTAGGTTTATAACTTAGGAGCTCATAACTATTATGACAGGCATACTTGCCGGATCTATCATAATAAACGCTACAAACGCAAATGAAAAAAACACTACTCTCTTTATTACTGCTAACCTTCATTACTTCACAGGTTTTTAGTCAGGCTAAGCACAGTTTTAAAATTGCTGACGGCAATTTTATTTACGACGGAAAACCTATCCAGATCCATTCGGGCGAAATGCATTTTGCCCGAATCCCTAAGACGTATTGGAAACAACGTTTACAAATGCTTAGGGCAATGGGCATGAACGCGGTTGCAACTTACGTATTCTGGAACCATCATGAGCTTAGTCCCGGTGTTTGGGATTTTAAAACAGATAACCGTGACATCCGTGAGTTTATAAAAACTGCACAACAGGAGGGTTTAATGGTAATATTAAGACCAGGCCCTTATGCCTGCGCCGAGTGGGAGTTTGGTGGTTATCCGTGGTGGCTTCAAAACGATAAACAATTGGTTATTCGTAGTAAGAACGATCGCTTTTTGGACTCGTGCAAAACTTACATTAATCAGTTAATGGGCCAGGTTCAGGATTTGCAAATTACTCATGGTGGGCCTATTATTATGGTTCAGGCCGAAAATGAGTTTGGATCGTACGTAGCCCAGCGCAAGGATGTACCACTTGCCGATCACAAAATTTATAGCGCTGCTATAAAGGATCTGCTGCTAAAATCAGGCGTTGATGTACCATTGTTTACTTCGGATGGCGACTGGTTATTTCAGGGCGGCGTAATCAGCGGCGCTTTGCCAACTGCCAATGGCGAGGGTGATACCAAAAATCTGAAAAAACTCATTAACCAATACAACGAGGGCAAAGGCCCTTACATGGTAGCCGAATACTACCCGGGCTGGCTTGATCACTGGGGCGAAAAATTTGAAAAAGTATCTGAAACTTCAGTAATTAAAGACCTGGAAAAGTATTTGAAGGATACCGTATCGTTTAATATCTACATGGCACATGGTGGCACCAATTTTGGCTTTACAAGCGGGGCCAACTATGATAAAGAGCATCAGATTCAGCCAGACATTACCAGTTACGATTATGATGCTCCGATAAGTGAAGCTGGTTGGGTAACATCTAAATTTACCGCTATCCGTAACCTGATGAAAAAATATGCGGCATATTCTATTCCTGAAGTGCCTGCCCAAATTCCTGTTATCCAGATCCCGGCGATAAGACTAACTAAGACGACGGATTTGCTTGAACTAGCCAAAAATCAGCAGGCAGTAGAAAGCGATACCCCTCAAACATTTGAGGCGCTCAACCAGGGGCATGGCTACGTATTGTACAGCCGCAAATTTACACAACCAATTAATGGTACCTTAAACCTGGAAGGCTTGCGTGACTATGCTACTATATATGTAAACGGTGAAAAAGTTGGCGAGCTTAACAGGCAAGGTAACAAATTCAGCTGCCCTATAAACGTTCCTTTTAATGCCCGTTTGGATATTTTGGTTGAGAATCTTGGCCGTATCAATTATGGTGGCGAGATCATCCACAACCTTAAAGGTATCATTAGTCCTGTTAAGATTGATGATCATGAAATTACCGGTAACTGGCAAATGTACAAGCTGCCTATGGATAAAGCCCCGGCGCTTGCATCAGGTTCGGCAAATACAGTTGGCCGCCCAACAATTTACCAGGGAACTTTCGAGCTAAATAAAGTTGGAGATACTTTTTTAGATATGAAAAACTGGGGTAAAGGTATTGTATTCGTAAATGGGATCAACATTGGCCGTTACTGGAAGATAGGTCCTCAGCAAACACTTTATTTACCGGGGTGCTGGCTAAAAAAAGGCACAAACAGTATCGTGGTATTTGACCAACTGAATGATAGCCAACAAACCGAGATCGCTACCGTTACGGTGCCTGTATTAGACGGGGCGGTTAGTAAATAATTATTCATTAATTTAACTTATTCAAGGGCGGCAGGAAATTATCTTGTCGCCTTTTTTATTGTTATACCTGCGGCAACACATTAACTATTATTACTTGTCAGAGGATTGAATTTAACCCAGTGTTTAAGTAAGCCAATAAGCATAAACAAATACTTCAAAATACTGTATGGGTTACTATATTCACACTTTATTATAAAAACTTCGGGCTTAATTATGGTAGATGAACTTTTGCCATAACATATAACAAACAAATTTATAAGCTTTTGATTTTATGATAAGTGCCCCCATCAGATGAGAGTCATTAAGGTTGTATGTTTAATAGTAGTTCTGTTAGCCGGTACCATAATAAATGTATCTGCGCAAACTAATTATGTAGCCGCCGTGCATGGTGTGTTGGATCTTCGCAATAAGCCCATCAATGATAAAATTGAACTAACAGGAAACTGGTTATTTTACTGGAACCAGTTGGTCAACCCCAATGACGACACAGTTGGTATTAAAGACAGGTTGTTAGTGGAATTTCCGTTTAAATGGAACGGTTATATCTGGCGGGGAAAAAAACTACCGGCCTTTGGTTACGGAACTTACCTGCTTAAAATTTTGCTTCCTGCTAAACATCCTGAATTGAAACTTGGGATGCCTGACGTTTACAGTGCTTACAGGCTTTATGTAAACGGTAAATTAGCATCATCAAACGGCAAGGTTACCACTACCGCAAAAGGTTTTGAAGCTCATTGGGAATATCACGCCATTAATCTGCCTAATGCCGATACCATCAATATCACTTTACAGATATCCAACTTTGTACATAGTAAAGGAGGAATCGGTAAACCAATATTTATAGGCCCGGCCGAAAAGATTGACCTTGCGAGGCACCAAGCTGAAGGTATTGATCTGATGCTGACGGGATGTTTACTGATGGGTGGTTTATTTTTCCTTGGCTTATACCTGTTGGGCAGTCGAGATAAAGCAATTTTACTCTTTGCCCTGTTTTCGATGATTTACAGTTACCGTATCATTGGAACGGATAACTACGTATTACATACGCTGTTGCCAGATATCAACTGGTATATAACAGCACGTATGGAGTACATAAGCCTGTTTTTGGGGATAGGTATATTTGGCCTTTACACATTATATTTATATCCAGCCGATGTAAACAACCGGATTGTTAATATCATTAATGGTATTAGCTTTTCGTTCGCTTTAATCACACTGTTTAGCCCGCCGTTAATTTTCACACAGCTGGTTAATCCATTTTTAGTGGTCATGCTTTTTTGCCTGATCTATATCCCTTACGTATATTCAAGGGCCTGGCGTTATAACAGACCGGGATCTGTTTACGCGTTAATGAGCGCGTTTGCCTTGATGTCGGTATTTGGGATCTCGCTGTTTCATTATTGGGCGCTTATACCGCCATTGCAATTGGTTAGTTTTTTGGGATACCTGGCGTTTTTCTTCCTGCAATCTTTAGTGCTGGCCCACAGGGTATCGTTTGTATTGAAAAAGGCAAGGGCTGAAGCAGAGCAGGGCTTAAAGGCCAAAAGTGAGTTTTTGAGTACCATGAGCCACGAGATCCGTACACCGCTCAATTCGGTAATAGGCATGAGCCACTTACTGCTCAAGAACGAACCACGAAAAGATCAGATTGAGCATCTCGATGTTATGCTTTTTTCGGCCAATAATCTGTTGGCGATAGTGAACGACGTGCTTGATTACAATAAGATTGAGGCAGGGAAAATAACATTTGAGCATATTGAAATGGACCTGGCTGCAATAGCCCGGAATGTTGTAGGCGGCTTGCAAACCGCGGCCCACGATAAGGATATTACGCTGCGGCTCGATTTTGATAAAAAGCTACAGCATAAACTGCTCGGCGACCCGACCCGCTTGTCGCAGGTAATCACTAACCTTGTTCATAACGCAATCAAATTTACGCCGAGCGGTGAGGTGGTTTTAGGAGTAGAGGTGAAGGAACAAACGGAAACAACCGCCACGTTGATGATCTTTGTAAAGGATACGGGTATCGGCATACCCCGGGGCAAGCAGAAACTCATATTTGAACGCTTTACCCAGGCCGATTCGTCCATATCACGCAGTTTTGGGGGAACAGGCTTAGGTCTTGCTATCAGTAAAAAAATATTAGAGTTACAAAACTCATCCCTGCAACTGATCAGCGAAGAAGGTGTCGGATCGATATTCTATTTTATTCAAACCTTTGACAAGGCAGCAAAGCAACAGGAACATATCAATGTAAAAGCTAAGCCCGACGAAACAGATAAACTTCTTAACGGAATTTCTATTTTGTTGGTTGACGATAACCCGATGAATGTAATGGTTGCCCAAACTTATTTAAAA
Source organism: Mucilaginibacter endophyticus (assembly GCF_003351025.1). GTDB lineage: Bacteria > Bacteroidota > Bacteroidia > Sphingobacteriales > Sphingobacteriaceae > Mucilaginibacter > Mucilaginibacter endophyticus. Next base: position 247,486 of record NZ_QPCG01000002.1, read on the forward strand.
CGTTGGGGAGCCGCTACAGATGTGGCCACCAACGGCTTAGAAGCTTTGGATAAGCTTGACACATCAAAACATAGGCTCATATTGATGGATTTACAGATGCCGGTAATGGATGGATATGAATCGACAAAAAAGATAAGGGCTAATGGCGTAAATATTCCAATCATAGCGCTTACCGCCAACTTACCTAAAGACGTTGAAGAAGAAGCCTTTAAGATCGGATTTAATGATATCGTCATGAAACCGTTTTTGCCCGATGAACTGCATAGTAAAGTACTGCACTATGTTTTTAAACAAGAGCACGTATAAATATCATCTGGAATAAAATCCCTTCTATATCTCAATAAAAAAATCATTTGCTCATAGGGGTAAAATGATCCTGGCGTGTTTCAGGAGAAATTTTACTAAAATGAACAGGTTATCTTCCTTATTACTATTACTTATTTTGCTGATAACGGGTTTAAAAGGTGCGGCCCAGGTTAAGTCCGGTGAAACAATCTTTACCCAAACTATAAAAGGTAACATTATTGAGAAAAGCTCGAAACTCACGATGCCGGGTGTTACTGTAAAAGTTGTTTCTGTACACCCCGAAAGAGCAGGTATTACCGATGCTAATGGAGTTTTTCATATAACACAGGTGCCCATTGGCAGGCAGATAGTTGAGATTAGCTACGCCGGCTTCAATAAAGTGGTATTATCAGATGTGTTGGTGACAACCGGTAAGGAAATAGAACTGAATATTGAACTGGAAGCGACTAATACACAACTTAACGAAGTTGTTGTAAGCGCGACATCAAACAAACGACCCATTAATTCAATGGCAATGGCCAGCGGCAGGTCATTTTCGCCCGAAGAAACCAACCGTTATGCAGGTGCGCTTTTTGATCCTGCGCGTATGGCGCAGGGATTTGCCGGTGTGGTAGCCGGCGGCGACAATAATGAAATTATTGTTCGGGGCAATTCACCTAAAAGCTTGCAATGGCGGCTGGAAGGAATTGAAATTATCAGTCCCAATCATTTTAATAATGAGGGTTCGGCAGGTGGCGGGGTAAGTATGCTTAACTCAACCGTAATAGGCACTTCGGATTTTTATACAGGGGCGCTTGCTGCTGAATATAACAACGCCACGGCAGGTGTTTTTGATCTCCGCTTCAGAAAGGGCAATATAGATAAGCGCGAATATACCTTTACCGCAGGTGTATTAGGACTTGGAGCCACCATGGAAGGGCCGTTTATTAAGGGTGGCAACGCTTCTTATTTAGTGAGCTATCGTTATTCAACACTCGGGTTGCTTAAAGCTGTAGGCGTTGATGTATCTGATTCGGGCGTTCCACAATATCAGGACTTGTCCTTCAATCTTGTTTTCCCAACAAAAAGTATCGGTACATTTTCTGTATTTGGCGTAGGCGGGACCGGCAATGTAAATACCGATGCCAAACGTGATACCACCAAATGGGATGAACGGATGGATTCATACGATCTCCGCTATAATTATAAAGCCGGAAGCGTTGGGCTGAAGAATATTTACATTGCTAATAACAGGCTTAATTTCAGCAATATTGTGTCTTTCTCCGGGAGCCGTAATGCATCAAGGGTTGATAGTCTTACATCTAAATTTCAACCGAGCCTGCTGCAGAAAAATCATTATGATAATACAGCTATTCGCTATGCAGGTGTAGTAAATTATCGTACGGGCGAAAACAACAATATCCGTGCAGGTTTAAATGCAGGATTTCTAACTTATAATTTATATGACCTGGAATATCAGCGTGACACCCATGATCTTAAAGAACTTCTAAATCAAAAAGGTGATGCTGCAACCTTTGATGGCTTTATACAAAACAAACACGAGTTTGGCAATAAGCTGAGTTTGAATACAGGGATCCATGTTAATTATTTCGACCTGAGCAAAACGTGGAGCTATGAACCAAGAGCCGGTCTAAACTGGCATGTAACACCAGATCAGGAGGTATCTTTAGCGGGTGGCGTTTACAGCAGACTTGAACCATTATCTTTTTATTTTGCTAAAAGTGCCGAATCAAATGACGCTGTAAGCACCAAACTTTCACCAACTAAATCAGCGCAATTGGTGCTTGGTTATGAAAAGCTGTTTTCCGGTCACCTGAAATTTAAAACGGAGGCATATTATCAGCATCTGTATGACGTACCTGTATCCAGCGATCCAGCCAATAATTTCTCGGTGCTAAACGTATCTGATAATTCAGCTATCAGCGGTACAGATTATCATTCGCTGGTGAATAAAGGAACGGGCAAAAACTATGGCATTGAGTTTTCAGTAGAGCGGTCATTAAACAAAGGGTATTATTTTATGATCACCTCATCTGTGTTCAATTCAAAATACAAAGCCCTGAGCGGACAGGAGTTTAATACCACCTTTAATACCCAATATGTAACCAATTTAGTGGCAGGTAAAGAGTGGGCTACAGGGCCCAATCATAAAAACCTGTTCGGTTTAAACGGAAAGGTTATTTACGCGGGCGGACGAAAGTATACACCTATTTTAGTTGATGAAACCTTTCAGCGTGACGAGCAGGTAATTGATCAGTCCAAAACCAACACATTAACGGCCGATCCCTATATTCGTGTCGATTTCTCGGTCAGTTACAGGATCAACAGTAAAAAAGTATCGCACTTTTTACTGCTTGATATTCAGAACCTGCTTAACAGACGTAATAACGTTGGTTTATTTTATAACCAAAGCAAGCGGATAATTGAAAAAAATAAATGGATAGGCATACTTCCAACCATTAATTATCGCATTGAGATTTAATAAAATGTTAACCCAAACTGATCATATTTTGGATTTAAATAACGAACAAGTAATCCCGCTGCTGCTCTCGGGCGATGAAGCCACCTTCGAAAAGGTGTATAAACACTTCATCAGGCCATTGCACGTGTATGCCATCTCCATTTTAAGGGATGAAGATACGGCGAAAGGGATGGTACAAAACGTTTTCATGCGGCTTTGGGAACGTAAAGAGCGGTTGAATATCTCCGGCTCAATAAAGGCTTACCTGTACGGGGCCGTGTACAACGAATGCCTTAATAACCTCAGGCATCAAAAAGTAAAAATAAATCACCAGCAACATGTAGTGTATATGACGAAGGATAAAGTGGACGAAGGCACAGGCATGGAGCTGCTTGACCTTAAAGAGAAATTGCAACAGGCCCTTAATGATCTGCCTGAAAAATGCCGTACTGTATTTCAGCTAAGCCGGTTTGAGGACTTAAAATATCAGGAAATTGCCGACGAGTTAGGCATCTCTATAAAAACAGTAGAAAACCAGATGGGCAAAGCCCTTAAAACATTGCGGTTCAAATTAGTTGATTACCTGCCGTTATTCATTTGGGTTATTAGCAGGGCTTTTAATATTATTTAAGATGATGGACGAATTATTAACCAAATACATGCTGAACGAAACCACGTCGGTTGAGAATGAAACCATCAACCGCTGGCTTAGCGAAAATGACGATAACAGGAAGTACTTCGATCATTTTAAACTGATCTGGAATACAAGCCGCGAACTTAAGATTGAAAGCAAGCTTGATCCCGAAACCTCATGGGCCGAATTTAAACAGTTGGCACAAAGCAGGAGCGAGGCCTCTGTAAAAATTAAAACGCTGAACCCCGTAAACCGCTGGCTTAAAATTGCCGCTGTATGGCTGGTAATATTAGGGAGCGCAGGCGTATTGTATACTATATTTAAACCTGCCAAGGCCAATATGCTTACACTGCAAAGCGGCAATGTGGTACGTAAGGTTATTTTATCGGATGGCTCGCTTATCACTATGAATAAAAACTCGGTATTGCATTATCCGGATAAGTTTACCGGGGATACCAGGGAAATCTCATTAAAAGGAGAAGCCTTTTTTGATGTAGCCCATGATAAATCAAAACCATTTATGATTCACGTGAATGATGTGGTTGTAAAAGTGGTTGGTACGTCATTCAATATCAAGGCTACAGGCCCAAACACGGAGGTTATAGTTGAAACCGGCGTGGTACAGGTAATTCAGCAAGAGATTGTAGTGAAGCTAAAACCTAAGGAGAAAGCATCAGTACAAAATGGCCGTATGCAAAAAGGGAACAGCCAGGACGAGTTGTATAATTACTACCGTACGCAAAAGTTTGTGGCTAATAAAACACCGCTGTGGCGCTTGGTTGATGTGCTTAACGAGGTCTACAAGGCGAATATCGTGATAGATAATAAAAAACTGGCTAACAGAACAATAACAACCACATTCAAAGCAGATTCGCTCGATGGAATATTAGATATCGTAAGCAAAACCCTTGGCGATGTTAAAGTGATCAAAAAACCTCATCTCATCATAATCAAAAACTGATGGAAAAGAAACTAAACATATTATTTTATATCATGCTGGTATTGGCGGGCTGTCTGCTCATTACCAATGCACTTGCACAGGATAACCTGAACCGTACAGTAGCGCTTAATGTTAAACAAAAAAAGATAGCCGAGATCCTGACCATTATCGGCGAAAAAGGGAAGTTTTATTTCTCGTACAGCAATGATGTCATTAAAACTGATAGCGTAGTTAGCATGACATCTTCAGGTCAAACTATCAAAAGCCTGCTTGATGAACTGTTTCACGGCAAGGTTGATTATAAAGAATCGCCGGGGTATATTATACTCCGGCCTACTCCGTACAGGTTGAGCCTTGTACCGGATACGTTAGCTGGGCCCGGTAGTGTTTATTATATAAGTGGCTACGTGTATGATGATATAACCGGCAAAAAACTTTACAATGCCAGCGTGTATGAAAGAAATTCCCTCGAGTCGACACTTACCGATCAGAACGGACATTTTCAGCTTAAAATAAAAGCCAATGGCATGATCACGCTTAATGTAAGCAAGGAACTTTATCGTGATACCAGTATCAACCTTTTAAGCAACGTAAATGTATCAATAAAGCCGCGCGAGTACTATTATAGTGCGGATGCAGCAAATTCAAAATCAGACAGGAGTTGGCTCGGCAGGATATTTCTTTCATCAGGGCAAAAAATACAGAACCTCAACCTGGGCGGGTACCTTTCAACAGTTCCGGTACAGGCTTCGCTTGTGCCAAGTTTGGGGAGCCACGGTATCATGAGCGGGCAAATAGTTAATAACTTTTCGTTCAATCTTTTAGGGGGATATAACGGAGGCGTTAATGGCGTTGAGCTTGGCGGGCTATTTAATATTAACAAGCAGGATGTTAAATATGTTCAGGCAGCCGGTCTTTTCAATGTTGTGGGAGGTAATAGCAAAGGAGTTCAACTGGCTGCCGTAAGTAATAATGATCAAAAAAATATGACCGGTATTCAGGCAGGGGGTATTTATAATATGGTAAAGGATAGCCTTAAAGGTGTACAGCTTGCCGGGGTCTTTAATCATGTAAACGGCAATGCCAAAGGTTTCCAGGCGGCCGGTATTTGTAATTACACTCATAAAAACAATACGGGTTTTAGTATTGCCGGGATAGCAAATGTCACAGGTAATGAAGCAAGCGGAATGCAGGTAGCGGGAATTTTTAATAAAGCCCGTGTAATAAAAGGCGCTTCATTTGCGCTGGTGAACATTGCCGACACTCTTGATGGCTATGGTATTGGTTTGATAAATATATCCCGTAATGGTTATGCTAAAATTCAGGTATACAGCAATGAAATCACCACTGCCAACATCGCTTTTAAATCCGGTAATGCCAAGCTGTATTCTGTATTATCCGGAGGCGTTAATTTTACTGATAAGCATACATTTTACAGCGCTGGCTGGGGTTTAGGACACGATTTTATTTTTAGCAACAGTCTGTTTTTATCTGCCGAAGGATCAACACATTTATTGTTTGCCAAAGGTTGGAAAAATCAAAATCAAATAAACCGGGTAAGCGCTTTATTGAATTTTAAAGCGGGTTCAAAAGTTGGCTTTTTTGCAGGCCCGTCCTTTAACCTTTATACCAACTATGGCGATCATCCCGGAGATAGTGATATTCAGCAAATCATAAAAAACAAGTCGGGTTTGATTGATTGGGGTAACCGTACAAAAGGATGGATTGGCTGGTCGGCAGGTATTACCATATTGTAAGTTTGCGGCAAGATGTTCAATTTTGTGTGATAAAAATCATCGTATGAAAAAACTCCTGTTCCTCATTTTATTATGTGTTTCGTCAGCTTGCTTTGCACAGGAAGCCAACAAAGACATAACTTTTTTAAACCCTGTTACAGTCGGCAAGCCCTTCGGATATTCACACGCAGCAATTATCGACTTAGGTAAAAACAAGATGGTCATCATGTCGGGCCAGGTTGGTTTGGATAAAGATGGCAAGCTTGCCGGCAACGGCGACCTGACCAGCCAGACTGAGCAGGTATTTACCAATATCAAAAACATAGTTGAAGCTGCCGGCGGCTCCATGAATGATCTGGTTGAGTTGAATTACTACCTGATGGATGCATCACAGGTTCAGTTGGTACGCAATATCAGGGATAAGTTTGTAAACACCAAACAGCCACCGGCAAGTACACTGGTACAAGTGAGCAAGCTTTTTAGAGATGATATTTTAATTGAGATAAAAGCGACCGCAATTATCAGGAAAAGGTAAGACGATAATAACAAAGACTTACGAAGTTTTGGAAACTTCGTAAGTCTGAATAGTCGACTACTTTTTATTAGTTGCCCTTGTAGTTTTTACCTGGGCAGCGGTAACGCCACTTGCCTTATTGCCAAAGCTGTTGCGCACGTACGTTAACACATCGGCAATTTCCTGATCCTTCATAAAATCATGCGCAGCCATGGTATTTGAATAGGTTTCACCGTTTATCTCTACGTCTTCATCAAAGCCATTAAGCACTATTTTAATAAGCTTGTTTTTGTCGCCCAATACATAGGTGGTTTTAACCAATGGAGGGTTCATATGTGGCACGCCCAAGCCATCTGCCTGGTGACAAGCCACGCAATATTGAGTAAAAAGCGCCTGTCCTCTGGTTATGGATGTCTTAAAACCGGCAGCTGGTTTCCTGGCTGCCGGTTTTTTATGTTTGGTTTGCGCTTGCGAAGCAAGGCTTGTAAATACTATGATGAATAATAGCAGAAGGGCTTTTTTAAAGTCCATTGTTATTTTTTATAAGTGATTTTGTAAATATTTCCGGCCACATCATCAGTAACATACAGCGAACCATCAGGGCCTTGTGCTAAACCGCATGGACGGTGGGCTGCAGCCCCTGAAGCCGTATTCGCTGCAGAACCCGAAAAGCCATCAGCAAAAACTTCCCACTGGCCATCAGGCTTACCATCTTTAAATGGCTGAAATACTACAAAGTAACCTGCCTGTGGTTCAGGTGCACGGTTCCACGATCCATGGAATGCTATGAAAGCGCCATTTTTATATTTTGCCGGGAATTGATCGCCGGTATAAAATAACAAGCCATTTGGAGCGAGGTGACCGGGATAAGCAGCAGCCGGGTCAATGGCATCTTTTCCACCTTCAATTTTGCCATCACCACCATACTCAGGCATTAACATTTTTTTATGCTGTTCCTGGTCATAATACATGTAAGGCCAACCGGCATTATCTCCTTTTTTCAAAGCGTACATACATTCGGCAGGCAAAATAGACGATTGTTTTGCAGTAAAATATTGAGGATAAAATTCATAAAGCTGATCGCGACCATGCTGCATTACAAAAAGCTGATTGTTTTGCTGGTTCCAGGTGATGCCTACAACATTACGTAAGCCTGTGGCATAACGCACTCCATCACCATAATGCTGGTTCAACTTATCGGCCTTAAATTGCCAGATACCACCAGCCGAATCTAAAATAGGGCAGCCCTTTTGACCAGGAGAGCCTTTTTTACGATCTTCAACCTGGCAGGCGTTTGAATATGCACCAATATTAACGTAGATATTGCCTTCATTATCAAGCGTAATGGCTTTTGCTTCGTGCTCATGACGGCTGATAAGTCCGGTTACAATTTTTTCAGGCTGATCAGGGTTGATCACTTCACTTTTGTCATTCAGTTTATAACGAAAAACCTCTTCATCTGATGACGCGTACAGGTAACCATTTTTGATTGACATACCGGTACCACTATACGCACCAAAACTGTTTTTAACAGAAGCTTTGCCACCTTCTTCGTGCAGCATTAATATGCCCTTGTTGTTCTTAACGTTGGTGAGCTTTACGTAAATATCGCCTTGCGGGGTAATCGCAATGTGGCGTGTACCACCAAGTTTTTCGGCAATAATGCTGGCGCTAAAGCCCTCAGGAGTCTTAAGGCCGGCGTTCTCTGTTGTCGAAGCAGGTGTAGAGGTGCTGTCGCCGGTTTTTTTTGAGTCGCTATTGCTTTTACAGGCTGTAAAAAACATAAAGCTTCCCATAACTGCTATAGGCAGCATGGAACGTAATAAGTTGCGGTTTTTCATGGTAACTGATTAAAGATTATCAAATTAAGTAAATATACCTATAATCCTAAAATCTGTTTTGTAGTATTAAAGTGACAGTGTGTTTTTTATTTAAACATCATAACCTTAATAAAATTCGGTGGCAATAGATTGCAATGTCCGTTTCTTAGAATAAAATTTTACAAAAGTAGTCATGTGTAAAATATAGTATCAATCAACTAATGTTTTAACACATAAAGCAACGTTTGATTAAACCATCGCTAAAATCTATCGTCCTAACTGTATAAAATTTACAATTATGAAGAAGTTAGTCATATTATCAGCAATAGCAGCCGGAAGCTTATTTATCAGCAAAGCCAACGCTCAGGTATCTATACAATTTGGCATTAATATTCCGGCACACCGCGTTTATGTACCAACTTCTCCGCCGCCACCTCCACCAGTAATTGAAGACGAGCCCGTTTACGATGATAACGTAAATGTTAGCGATGATGATGATTACTACTATTTACCAGAGGTTGAGGCTTATTACAATGTAGGCACAGGATGTTACTATTATAATGACGGTAGTCGTTGGGTAAGCTGTGCTTATCTGCCTGGCGCTTACAGAGATTACAACTGGCGTACCGCTGTACGTTACGAAGTGAGGGCTCCTCGTCCGTTTATGCATCACGATTATTATAGGCAAAGGTGGGGCGGTTACATGGGCGACCGTGGTAACTGGGGCCATCGCTTTGACAGAAGACCTGCTAACGGTTATGCTTATCGCCCCGGCTGGGGTGGTGACCGTGGCGGATGGGGTAGAAGGCCTAATCCGTATGATAACCGTGGTAACTGGGACAACAATGGCAGAGATAATCGTGGCTGGGGCAATCGTGATAATCGTGGCAACTGGGGTAATGGCAACAACAACCATGACAACCGTGGCAACTGGGGCAATGGTCAGCAACCTAATAATGGCAATCATGATAATCATGGCAATTGGGGCAATGGACAACAGCAACAACAAAATAATGGCGACCACGGCAACCGTGGCAATTGGGGCGGCCGTCCATCAAACGGCGGTGGCGGATTTGACAGGGGTAATGGCGGCGAACGCTTTACCCAAAACGGAAATTCAGGCAGAGGTATGCGCAGGTTTTAATATTCTAACTCCCTATATATTAACTGAAGAGTCGCCCGTTATGGGCGGCTTTTTGTTTTATAAGCATTTACAGCATTCAGAGCTTGTTCTGCCTGTATTAAACTAATAAGCAAAATAAACCATTTATTATCTACTAAACCTGTTTAGCATTACCATTAATATTATATATTTGGTTTAAAATACTAAGCTCTTGAAGAAAAAATTATCTATAGTTGACATTGCCAATAGCCTGAATATATCTAAAACCACGGTTTCTTTTATCCTTAATGGCCGTGCGCAGGAAAAACGTATTAGCGATGAATTGGTAAAGCGCGTGCTGCAATATGTAAAAGAAGTTGGCTATAAACCCAATTCGTTGGCCAAAAGCTTGCGTACGGGGAAATCAAATATCATAGGCTTATTGGTGCAGGATATTTCCAATCATTTCTTTGCTACCATAGCCCGCCGCATCGAAGATCTGGCTTATCAAAGCGGTTATAAGATCATTTACAGCAGTACAGATAATGACACACAAAAAACCCAGGAGCTAATAGCCATGTTTCGCGACAGGCATGTTGACGGATACATTATTACTCCTCCCGATAATATCGAAGAAGATATCAGTGACCTGATCAAAGATGGTTTCCCGGTTGTGCTTTTTGACCGGTACTTGCCTAAAGTGGCTACTGATTATGTGGTGGTTGATAACCTCTTCAGCACGTTTAATGCTACACAATACCTGATTGATAAAGGGCACAAAAACATTGCTTTCATAACTTACAGCTCTATCCAAACCCAAATGATAGAAAGGCTTGAAGGTTATGAAAAAGCCATACGCCAAAGTAAGCTAAAACCTCATATTATTGAGGTTGATTTTCACGCGACTGACCAGGAGATACTTAAGCTGATACTCGATTTTTTTGAAAGCCATAAAGATGTTGATGCTATACTATTCGCCAATAATCACTTGGGCAAGTGCGGATTAAAGGCTACCAGAAAAGCGGGCAAAAACGTTCCGGGCGATATCGCCTTGATCGCTTTTGATGATTATGAACTTTTTGAGCTGTACACTCCGGCCGTTACCGCTATAGCCCAGCCAATTGATGAAATAGCCGATAACGTGATCAAACTTTTGATGGAAAGGCTGAATGCCACAACTCCCGAAGAAAAAAATCAGCACATAACACTTGCCACTGAACTAATTGAGCGGGATTCATCAAGGTAAATAACTATTTTGCATCACCAATAAACCCGGATTTCGCGTGATGAAAAGAGCCTTTACTTTTTTATTGTTGGCCGCATTTGCAGCCAACGTATTTGCCCAGGGCAGTGTTTTGAAAAATGCCGACCCTGCATCTGCAAAGTTTTCGCCCGAAAGGCTAAAACGGATAGATGCTATGATTGAGCAGAATATCGATTCGGGATATGTAAAGGGGGCCGTCGGCTTCATAGCCCGCGATGGCAAAATAGTTTACAATAAGTCATTCGGACTGGCCGATGAAGATCAAAAGCGGTTAATGACCAGCGATGCTATCTTTCGTATAGCATCGCAAACAAAGGCTATTACCAGTGTAGCCGTCATGATGCTTTTTGAAGAAGGAAAATTTTTACTGGATGATCCGATCTCCAAATATCTCCCTGCGTTCTCGCATCCCACAGTGGTTGATCAGTTTAATGATAAAGATAGTACATACACTAGCGTTCCGGCAAAAAGGGAAATAACCATTCGCGATCTGTTAACCCATACCTCAGGTATCGAATATGCGCAGATCGGCTCGCCGAAAATGAAAGCTATTTATGCCAAGGCAAGTATCCCGGCAGGTTTTGTGGCAGATAAGATATTATTGGCCGATGCCATGAATAAACTTGGCCATTTACCTTTATTACATCAGCCGGGCGAACGCTGGACATACGGAATGAACATTGATGTACTGGGTTACCTTGTAGAAAAAGTATCCGGTAAAAGTCTCGACCAGTTTTTTAAAGAGCGCATCTTCGCACCATTGGGAATGAATGACACTTACTTTTACATCCCAACTGCCAAGCAAAACAGGTTGGTTGCAGCTTATACATTTGATAAAAATGGTCATATCACCAATTGGAGTAAAGCTACTTTTCCGGCGTTTGATGTGAATTATCCAAAGGCTAATGGCACTTATTACGCCGGTGGCGCGGGCTTAAGCTCAACTGTAAAAGACTACGCAATTTTTTTGCAGATGTTACTTAACGGAGGTATTTATAACGATCAGCGTCTGCTGGCCCGCCATACGGTTGAACTGATGACCACCAATCAAATAGGTGATCTGAATATCAACCCTGACAAGGACAAATTTGGCTTAGGCTTCGGTTTAACATCTCAAAACAGCTCTGCAAAATTAGGCATTAGCGAAGGCTCATTCGCCTGGGGTGGTTTTTATGGTACGTTATATTGGGTTGATCCGAAAGAACACCTTGTTTGCTTACTGTTTGTACAGAACTGGCCTTTCCCTCACAACCAAATCCAGGATAAATTCAGGGCCATGGTATACCAGGCTCTGAACGATTGACTTATCAGTCCGGTTAAGGCTTGGTTTTAAATATTGCCTGGTATGTATTTTCTTTTCGCAGATATTAAAGAATACGTAAAAATACTTATTATAAATGGGTGAAAACACGCATTGTATCTTAAAGAAATGAAAAGTATTTTAGACTATTAAATAGCTGATTTGTAGTTATTTAATTAGGCGCCATTTTGAACTTGGGTTTTCGACACCATTTTTCAAATTAATCTTAAACCTTATCTCATGGACAACGCACCTGTACCATCAAACACAACTGAGCCCGGAACAACATCAGCTGAAACTGTTGCTAGCAATGAAATCTCAACACGCGGAAAAATTACCGCCGGTGTCTTACTGATCGCCTCTATAATAGCAGCGGCAACAATCGTGGTTGCTTTTTGGCCGGACAAGCTACCACCCGCTGGCAAACTTGCACGATATCGATATAAGGCTTTTAATATCACGCTATTGGATAGTTGCCAATGTAAATCATCGTCTTACGAAGACTTAATAAAGAAAACTGCCGGTAAAGTGGTTTTCAAAAAAGATTCGACAAATAAAGATTCCGATAAAGTTAAAGTTGCAACATTAAAATTGTTTCTTCAAAAAGCCGATTCTTTGAAAAAGAATGGATGTGAAAAAGTAAAAATTGATTTTAACGACACCATTGATTTTAACACCATCATACTAATACTGGTGGCTTCAGCAGGCTTTTTAGGTAACATGATCCACATTACTACCTCTTTTACTGCTTTTATTGGTTCGGGCCAGTTTAAACGTAGTTGGGTGTTATGGTACTTTGTTAAACCTTTCACGGCGGCCGCGCTGGCTATGATAATGTACTTTGTATTCAGAGCCGGATTTCTCAGCTCTGCCGACCCTGGCAATAACCTGAATATCTACGGTGTTATGTCAATGGCAGCTTTCGTTGGTTTATTTACCGATGCGGCGACCGAGAAACTAAAAGAGGTTTTCAAGACCTTGTTTAGTACCAAAGATGATCGCCCTGATAAGATGAAACCTGATGTGAAAATTTCGGTATCCTCGGTAAAGCCTGAAAAAATCAGTGTTACTACTCCTAATAATTTCATAATAGCTGGCGAAAATTTAGATAAAAGGAAATTAGTTATCAGTATAAACAAGGTAGTAATACCTGCCGGGGATATTGTAATCGCTGATAAATTAATCCATTTTACCTTTACCGTTCCAGCCGATCAAATTCAGCTTACAACCTTTACACTTCTTATTGTTGATGATGCAAACATCGAGGTCTTTAAAAAGGATCTTGGGGTTTAACAATGAAGAAGGATGTAATTTGCTGATTAATTATTCAACTGGCTTGGCGCTATGTATCAAATAAGCTAATATGAAGAATTGAATTATTTCAGATCGTCTTTTAAAACCGCCCAAACATTGTCAGCAACAATTTTGGCACCCTGAGTTGTAGGATGGATACCGTCGCCCTGGTTAAGTGACGGTACCCCTGCTACATCCTTCAGCAGAAAGGGAACCAGTTCCATTTTATTTTTAGTGGCAAGGGTTGGAAATACACTTTTAAATTTATTGGAGTAATCCGCACCCATGTTTGGTGGTACCTGCATGCCTAACAAAACAAGTTTGGCATCGGGGTATTTTGATTTTACTTTATCAACTATAGATTGCAGGTTCTTAGCTGTTTCGCTCACAGGGATCCCGCGGAGACCGTCGTTTGCGCCAAGCTCCAGTACAAAAACATCAATCTTTTGCTTCAACAGCCAGTTAATCCGGCCGTTGCCGCCCGCTGTAGTTTCCCCGCTGAGGCCTGCATTTATAACTTTGTACGGTAGTTTCAATGAATCAACCCGCTTGCTGATCACTCCCGGAAAAGCATCCGCAGGGTCATCAAGGCCATAACCGGCAGTAAGGCTATCGCCAAAAAACAAAACTATTTTCTTGGAAGCAGAATCAGTTTTTACAACTTCGGTAGCTGCTTGGTTTTGATCGTTGTTTGATGATTTAGCACCGTTGCCACAGCCTGCAATAGTGAGGGCAGTAAGCAAAATGCCGGATAATATAACTCTGTTCATATAAAATAAATACAACGCGCTTAGGCGTTTGTTCTTAAAATTTCCAATGGTGGTTTGTTTAACACGCCGCGGCTATTCAATAAGCCAATAATAACGGTTAACAAACTCACAATCAAAAATAGTACAAGAGCCGGTAATACGTTAACACTATATGGTATTTCAAAGCTATATTTTGCAAGGAAATATGTACCGGCAAACGCTATCAGGATACCGGTTAATGCAGATAAGCTACCTAAAAACCAGTATTCCAATGCGGTTATGGTAAATATTTGCTTACGGCTGGCCCCAAGGGTACGCAATAACACACTTTCCTGGATGCGCTGGTATTTGCTGATGCGTACCGACGCTATCAGTACTACGATACCCGTTATAATACTAAACGCGCTCATGAAACGGATAACGTAACTGATTTTGCTCAGCAGTTCATCAACAACGCTTAAAATTAAACCCAGATCGATGATCGAAACATTGGGATAAGTTTTTACTACCAGTTGCTGAAAAGCGGCCGATACCTTGTTTGATGGCACATGCGTCATCAATACATGAAATTGTGGCGCGTCTTCCAGTACTCCTTTAGGGAAAACAACCTGGAAATTAGTCTGCACTTTGCCCCAGTTAACCTTGCGGATACTGGCTACATAAGCCGGCATTTGTACGCCTTGCACGTTAAATACTATTTTATCGCCAATTTTCAGATTGCCCCGTTTGGACAGGTTTTCTTCAACAGATACAGGGATTTCCTTTGACGGATCTGCCTGGCCAATCCATTTACCATCCAATAATTTTTCTGACGAGGTTAATGAATCCCTGAATGTTACCCGGTATTCCCAGGCAAAAACACCGTGTTGTATCTTAATCGTAGTGTCTTTAGTGAGATCGGCAGCTGTTTTGCCGTTAATCTGCTCAATACGCATGGTAACAATAGGTACCTGCTGTAATACAGGCAGCCCTTGTTGTTTGGTCAACTGAACAACGCCTTTTTCCTGACTGCTCTGGATATCAAACAAAATCATGTTTGACTGATTGCCGCTACTTGAAAGATTTACCTGCTGCACTAACAGCGTTTGCACAAAATAAAGCGTGCAAATGAACATGGTGCTTAAGCCGATGGATACTATAAGTATAATGGTTTGGTTATTGGGACGGTATAAATTGGCAAAACCTTGCCGCCATAAATAGCTCCACGAACCTTTTACTATTGCTTTAGTGATACGCATCAGTAACCAGGCAGTTACTGTTAGGATCATAAACGCGATGAGGATCCCCAGCGTGAACAGAATACTGCCCATAATGCTATCCAATTGCAAATAACTAAAAGCTATTACAAAGATCAGTATCAGCAAATATACCAGCCAGCGTAATGGATCACGCCGTCTACCGCTTTCATCTACCGACATACGGAGCGTGTTAAGCGGCGAAATATTCCTTACAGATATTAAGGGCAATAGAGCAAACAGGATAGAGATGATTACACCCAACAAAATACCCTGGCCTATGGCCATCCATGATATTTGCACCGAAATGGTAAAAGGTAGAAAGTCCTTAAATACCAGCGGCAATAAATGCTGAATGGCCGTACCTAAGATTGCTCCCGAAACAGAGCCGATAATCCCGATCCCGATAATTTGTATTAGGTAGATCAAAAACGCCTCGGAAGATTTTACACCCAGGCAGCGCATAATGGCTATCGACGCAATCTTTTCCTTTACATAAATATGAATAGCGCTGGCAACACCTACACAGCCCAGCAGTAAGGCAACAAAGCCTACCAGTGATAAAAAACGGCTCAGGTCGCCAAAGGCACGGCCGGTATTGTCTTTTTTTGTTTCGATGGTTTCAAAGCGCATCCCGGCCTTGTCAAGTACAGGGTCAAGGTTTTTGCTGAGCTTGTTTACGTTTACCGAAGAATTGAATTTATAGTAAAAACTGTAATTAACCCGGCTACCAATTTTTATAAGCCCTGTTTGCTCCAGGTATTGCATCGGAATATAAACTACAGGCGCAATCCCTGCCATAACACCACTTTGTCCGGGTGCTTTATTCAGGATGCCGGCAATCTGGAAATTCAGGTTACCTACTTTAACTGAGTCGCCCACGCGGGCATTAAACTGCAACATCAGGGTTTTATCAACCAAAGCCATCCGCCCTTTTTTGAACGTAAGCCCGGCTGCTTCCGGAGTAGTTTCTAAAGTGCCATAATATGGGAAACCTCCCTGTAAAGCCCTGATCTGTACAAGCCGGGTGCCATTGGTGCGTGGAAAATAGAGCATCGATGCAAAACTCCGTTCCTGTGAGCGCTCGTCGCCCATGGAATCGAGCATGTGCTTTAACTGATCATCTACAGGTTTATTGCCGGAGATTGCCAAATCTGCACCAATCAGTGTAGCTGCCTGATCGTTAATATCATTTTGCACGTTGTATTTAAAGGAGTAAATAGCCACCAATGCAGCTATCCCAAACACAATGGCCGATATAAAAAGGAATAACCTTGATCGATTACGCCTGCTATCGCGCAGGGCCATCCGAAACAGCCAGGGGATATTTATCTTTCTTTTAAAATCAATATTATTATCCATTAGCTTATGCGTTAATGGTTTTTTCGTCGGAGATTAGTTTGCCACCTTTGATCCGGATGATGCGTTGGGTTTTGGCTGCCAGTTCAGGGTCGTGTGTAACTACCACAAGTGTAGTGCCGGCTTCTTTATTCAGGTCGAAGATGAGTTTGATCACTTTATCGCTGGTTTCGGCATCGAGGTTTCCGGTAGGTTCATCCGCAAAAAGGATGCGTGGCGCATTTGAAAAAGCACGCGCCAGTGATACCCGCTGCTGTTCACCGCCGGAAAGCTGGAGTGGGTAATGATGACCGCGCTCTGAGAGGCCTACTTTATCTAAAAGATCCAAAGCCCTTGCCCTGATATTTTTTTCGCCCCGGAGCTCAAGAGGTACCATTACATTTTCAAGCGCAGTTAGGGTAGGCAGCAACTGAAAATTCTGAAATATGAAACCCACATGCTGGTTCCGCACCTGCGCGCGCTGATCTTCGGTAAGGTTACTCAAATTTATGCCGTTGAGTTCAACTGTACCTGATGTTGAACGGTCAAGCCCGGCACACAAACCAAGCAAGGTGGTTTTCCCGCTGCCTGAGGGGCCAACTATAGCGTTGGTTGAACCTGCCGCTACCGAAAAGTTTATTTGATCGAGCACGGTAAGCGTACGACCGGCACTTTGATATGTTTTACTTAGATTGGAGATATTGAGGATATTGTCCACAGGTATTTTTTTATGGTATAGATACGAAAAAGCCGGGGTTGTTACCAAGCCCGGCCATTGAATGTTCAAGTATTATGCCATCTTTACTTTTAGCTGACATTGGGTTTAGAGCCGGTTATCGTGTGTTGAGAATTGGATAATCGTACTCTTTAAATTTATACTTTATCGGTCATTATATGCTCATACATCTGGTCGAAAGGTTTATTTTTCAGCTCGATCGCTAACGATGAGTTACGTTGTTCGCAATATTTAAGCATCTCGTAGCAATCAATTAAAATTTCATCGTCGATGCCTTTAAAGGTCATTTCAACTACTTTGCCCGATATTTTATAATATTCATCCAATGCCGCAAGTCCTTTCTGGTTTACTTTGATAAGCTTGGCGCGCTTATCATCAGGCGATGTGCGTTCATCTATTTTCTCTTCGCGGATAAGCCGGTTTATGACTTCCATACCGGTTGTTGTTTCTGCGAACATATAATTAATCAGGTCGCTTTTTCTTACTTCCCCCAGGTGGAGTAAACCATTCAGGTAATAAAAGCTTTCGGCAGGAGGGATGCCTATATAATTCACTGCCGACCGGAAATAAAGTGAATAAGCACTCAATATACGACCAAGTGTTTTAAGCAGGTAAGCACCGTTCATAATGCGTTCGCCTTTTTTACCGGCTTGTTTGGGCTTAGGACGTTGTTTTTGCAGATAATACCTGCAAAAGGCCTCCACGGTAGGTTGCTCGCTTACTTCTTCAAAAGCTGCCCATTCTTCAACTAATTGTACAACTGGTTTCATTTTATTCCGGTTTGGATGTAAAATTAAAAATTTATTTCTAAAATGTTTTAATTATTCCTAAATAGAAATATATTTGTTGAGATATATCGAAATAGAAATATATAGAAAATAAGCAGCGCTTGCAAATCCTTCTGATTTATTTCGATAATTTTAAATTGAATAAAAATGTTTTCGCCGGCCAATCGTCAACCATAATAATGGCTCGAAACACATCCGCGAAAAAGAATTATAAATTATAAGATCAATATGCAACCCGATCATACAAAAACAACAAACAGCAAGCCCCCAGGTGTATTTAGCTTGCTCAAACCATATAAAGGGCTTGTAGCGCTATTGCTGCTATTTGCCTTATTGGGCAACAGCATGAACCTTTGGCTGCCTAAAATTATAGCCAATGGTATTGATGCCTACTCAAACCACCATTTTGTGATTAATGAGGTTATGGCTAAATTCCTGACGGCTACATTGGTTGTGTTTTTGTTCGCCGGTTTACAAGCCGTTGTTCAAATCTTCGCCTCTGAAAAAGTAGCCCGTGACCTGCGGCAGCAGCTGGCAGATAAAATATCCCGTCAAACTCATGCTTTTATTGAACAGGCTAACCCTTCAAAATTGTTAACCAATCTTACTTCTGATATTGATTCAATTAAGTTATTTGTATCACAGGCCTTGGTTTCTATTGTATCGTCGCTGTTTATCATTATTGGCTGCAGTGTTATGCTGCTTACCATTAACTGGAGGCTTGCATTGGTTGTGATCACCATTATTCCCATTATCGGTGGTACTTTCTTTTACGTTTTGAAAAATGTGCGCGCCCTGTTTATGAAAAGCCGTGGCGTTATTGATCAGCTTAATAAAGTAATTAACGAGAGTATTCTTGGGGCAGCGCTGATCAGGGTAATTAATTCGCAGCAACTGGAGTATAATAAATTTCTGGCGGCCAACACCGAAGCTAAAGATTATGGCTTGAGGATCCTCGGCTTCTTTGCAGGACTTATCCCAATAGTAACCTTTACAGCCAACATGGCCGCCTTCACGATTTTGGTAATGGGCGGGCATTTCGTGATCAGCGGCAGCATGACCCTTGGTAGCTTCGCAGCTTTCAATAGCTACCTTTCATTATTGATATTCCCTATATTCATTTTAGGGTTTATGAGTAACTTAATAGCCCAGGCCACCGCTTCGTTTACCCGTATAAGTGTTGTTTTAAACTCGCCGGATGTTACCGATGGCGGCCCGCTAAAAGACACTTTACGTGGTGATGTTGAACTGAGGGACGTTACGGTGCGCTACGGGCAAAAAGCAGCATTGAAAAATGTATCGTTTAAAGTCAAGGCCGGTTCAAAAATTGCTATCATCGGGCCTACGTCTGCAGGTAAAACACAATTATTGTATTTACTTACCGGCCTGATCAATGCCACTTTGGGTGAAGTCTTATTTGATGATAAACCACTATCCGAATATGATAGTGAAACCTTTCACCGACAGGTTGGCTTTGTTTTTCAGGACAGCATCATATTCAATATGAGCATTCGTGAAAATATTGCCTTCAGTGATACGGTAACAGATGAATCGCTTCAAAAAGCTATTGAAACGGCAGAATTAAGCGCGTTCATCGATAACCTGCCCGATAAGTTGAGTACTATCGTTTCTGAACGCGGCTCAAGTCTTTCGGGAGGGCAAAAACAACGGATTATGCTGGCAAGGGCACTTGCTGTTAATCCAAAGGTATTGTTGCTTGACGATTTTACCGCGAGGGTTGACAACAACACGGAAAGGAATATCCTTGCAAATATTCAAAAGCATTATCCTGGTTTAACACTAATATCGGTAACCCAAAAGATTGCTTCAGTTGAGCATTATGATCAGATCATTCTATTAATGCAAGGAGAAATTGTAGCTACCGGCGTACATGATGAGCTGATGAAAACCAGTCCGGATTATGTACAGATCTTTAATTCGCAGCAAAGTACCAGCAATTACGAGCAGGGTATCAACCACTAAATATTAAGTTATTACCCGAAAAACTATCAATTACAATGAACTACGATCTTAACCATATAGGTAAAAATCAGCAAAAAACTTCGACACTGGCCGGGTTAAAAAAGCTGTTGCAGCTTATTGCCCATGAAAAGCGCACACTTATTATTGCCTTTTTTGCCATCCTTGTTAACTCAACACTTAACTTGCTGGGTCCGCTTATTATTGGCCATACCATCGATAAATACGTACAGCATAAGGATTTTAACGGCGTTTTGCATAATGCTGCTATTTTGTTTTGCATGTATCTGTTAGCTTTGTTCACCAGTTATAAGCAAACCACATTAATGGGTGGGGTGGGACAAAGGATGTTGTTTACTTTGCGCAACTCTATCTTTAATAAATTACAGCAATTGCCGGTAGCTTTCTTTAATCAAAACAAAGCCGGCGACCTGATATCGAGGGTTAACAACGATACTGATAAGCTTAATCAGTTCTTTTCACAGTCGCTGATGCAGTTTATAGGCAATATTTCCATCATGATTGGCGCCGGTATTTTTTTGTTGGCTATTAATATTGAGCTGGGAGCAGCGGCTTTATGTCCCGCGTTGGTTATCTTGTTTTTAACACTGGTATTATCGCCATGGATAAAAAGAAAGAATGCTGCTAACCTGAAAAGCACAGGTTCGTTGAGCGGAGAGATCCAGGAAAGCATCAATAATTTTAAAGTGATCATCGCTTTTAACCGTCGCGATTATTTCAGGAAGCGGTTTAATATTGCCAATTATGAAAACTATAAAACGGCGGTAGGATCGGGTATTGCCAATAATGTTTTTGTACCGGTTTATGGTTTATTTGCAAGTATGGCCCAGCTTACGGTATTATGCTTTGGTATTTACCTTATTAGTAAAGGCATGTTTTCTGTGGGTTTGCTGGTGAGTTACTTATCGTACGCAACAAACTTTTATAACCCATTAAGGCAACTGGCAGCTCTTTGGACAAACTTCCAGCTGGCCATGGCAGGTTGGGACAGGATTTCGCAGATCTTATCTCTCGAAACTGACCTACCAGTATTACAGGCAGGTGTTAATGAACCTGACGCTGCCCTGCTCGAGTTCAGGCACGTGCATTTTAGCTATGACGAAAGCAGGGAGATCTTGCACAATATCTGCTTTAAGCTTGAGCGTGGTAAAACCTACGCCCTGGTTGGCCCAACCGGTGGCGGCAAAACAACAACAGCTTCATTAATAGCGCGTTTATATGACCCAACTAAAGGTTTGGTGCTGCTTGACGGAAAAGATATCCGCAGTTTTACAGCCGAAGAACGCAGCCGAAAAATAGGTTTTATTTTGCAGGAACCATTCCTGTTTACCGGCACGGTGAGGGATAATATCCTTTACGGCAATGAGCTGTTTAGAGATCATACCAATGAGGAAATGGAACAGGTGATCAGGGATGCAAACCTGGGTAGCCTGCTGGCAATTTTTGAAGAAGGACTGGAAACCAAAGTCTTATCAGGGGGTGATAGTATCAGCTTAGGCCAAAAACAATTGATTGCCTTTATGCGAGCCGTTTTACGTAATCCGGAAATATTGATCCTCGATGAAGCCACAGCCAACATTGATACCATTACCGAAAAGTTATTGAGCGACATTTTAGATAACCTGCCTGAAACTACCACTCGGGTAATTATAGCGCACCGTTTAAATACAATTGAAAATGCGGATGAAATTTTCTTTGTAAACTCGGGCGAGGTGATCAGAGCCGGATCATTTGATGACGCTATGGATCTGTTACTACAGGGAAAAAGGGTTAGTTGATCTTTTATTGTTAAATGCCTGGGCAACTATAAAATAAATAATAGCTGATATCATGAATGAGGTTGAAAGGGCGATTTCAAAATTGATTCGGAAATGAAGAATATCGGCGTTGATTTGTTCGGTATACCAGTGAAAGATATACCTGAGGCCAAACAGACAGCAGTAATCCCCGGTAAATAAAAATGCAATTTCGGAGGAGATATATAAAAGCAGGGCATCCAAAAGATTACTAATACTGTCAGTTATATGATTTAAAAGCAATATGAGTAAATAATAGGCCACTACAGTACCGAATGCAAGCATGGACGATATCAGACAAAAAAGATCAGTTGTTTGTCTGCCATGGGTTAAATAAATTCTGATAATAACGTTGGAAATTATTACGAAGGATATCCCATATATCAGAAACTTACCCCATTTTTTTATCCGGGTGCGATAAATCATTTTAATTTAGGTTGATAAATTACGAACTTATAAAATAGTTGTCCGATTAACACTAAATAATTGCTAAATTATTTTTACCATTGCATATAAACTTAATCTAAGTTATGCATAAGTATAGCGGCGAAACGCGCATTTTAGTAGCAACAGATTGTATCATATTCGGATTTGACGGGGCTAATATCAAATTATTACTTGTACAGCGTGGCCTTGAGCCCGAAATACACAAGTGGAGCCTCATAGGTGGCTTTATAAAACCCACCGAATCGCCGGAAGATGCCGCAAATCGTGTACTTGAGTTGCGTACAGGGCTTAAGAACGTTTATATGGAGCAATTCCAGGTATTTGGTAAGCCGGAACGTGACCCGGTAGAAAGAACGCTTTCGGTCGCCTATTTCGCGCTAATTGATATTCATAAATATGAAGCTCAGTTAAGTGAGGAATATCATCCCGAATGGTTTTTACTGGATGAAATGCCCGACCTGATATTTGACCACAACGAAATGGTACGCATGGCTAAAAGACAACTGCGTTACAAAGCAGCACTTCACCCTATATTATTTCAGTTACTACCCGAAAAATTCACCATTCCGCAATTACAAGCCCTTTATGAAGGTGTTTATCAAACAAAGTTTGATGACAGGAACTTTAGTCGCAAGCTGCTTTCAACCGGTTTACTGGTAAAACTCCCGGAAAAAGATAAGCTTTCGTCAAAAAAAGGGGCGTTTTATTACAAACTTGATCAATCGCATTACGAAGAAAACTTTGAAAAGTTCCTGAACCTGGTACCTAACCCGGATAAGTTTTTTTAAACCTGCTTTTGTTTTTAAAATTACCAGCTTAAGTTAAAGGTTTTTGTACTTTTAAAGGGCGGTTTAACGCGCCAGCCAAATTCAACTAAAAACCTTTGAGCAGGATATCTTTTTTGCGATCATTAAGCCTCGCGCTTATTTTTATATGTTTTGCTATTTATACCCGAGCACAAGGTTCAAACCAGGGCACGGAGTTTTACACCGCATATATTGACCACGTTGATGGTGCAGCCGGCAATCCCGGTGCCCTGGGCAGGGACAGTCAAATGGAGCTTTACATAACATCTGATGTAAACACCGCTGTCACGGTAGAGGTTGAGGATGGAAGCTTTGCAAGCACTTACCAGGTTAAAGCTAAGGATATCTTAACTGTAAATATTCCTCCAGGAGCTTTTATAGGAAATCAGGGGCAATTTTTAAAGGGGATCCATGTCACATCGTTTAAACCCATAGCGGTTTATGCGCATATTTTTGCCGAAAATGTATCTGGCGCCACTTTGTTGCTCCCGGTTAATACTCTTGGTAAGGATTATCTCTCTATTAACTATCAGCAAGTATCAAACTCAAATAACGGCACAAAAAACACAGAAGGAGTGCCCTCTTACTCAACCTTCGCAGTTATTGCAACTGAAGATAATACCACCGTTGAGATAACGCCCTCGCAGCCGCTCTTAAATGGCATCCCGGCAAATCAGCCATTTACAATAACTTTAAAAAAAGGAGAAGTATACCAGGGGCTATCCGCTACAGATTTAACCGGCACCCGTATCCGCTCAATTGTGAGCGCTACCGGAGCCTGTAAAAAGATTGCCGTTTTTTCGGGCAGTTCAAAAATAAGTATTGGATGCCAGGGCGATAAAGGATCGTCGGATAATCTTTTTCAGCAGGTTTACCCTTTGGCGGTTTGGGGTAAAAATTATATAACCTCGCCATTGAAAGGGCGTAATTATGATATCATAAGAATAGTACTCAGTTCACCAGATGCAAATGTCACCGTAAACGGAGCGCCAGCACGAGGAGGATTAATCAATGGCCTATATTATGAGTTTACCTCAACCACGCCCAATATTATTACTTCCGATAAGCCAATCCAGGTAGTTCAATACGCGGTTACTCAAGGGGAGGCTTTAAATTGCCAGCTCACATCTAATGATACCGGCGACCCCGAAATGATATATTTAACGCCTATTGAGCAAACACTTGATCATGTTACATTAAACTCTACAGGCAACTATCGGATCATTGATAATTACATTAACGTAATTATTAAAACCGCAGCGGTACCAACGTTTTCGCTTGATGGGGTACCTTATACCCAGTTTTCGCCGGTGCCTAATAGTATTTATTCTTACGCGCAAATTAGTGTCAATGCCGGGGTACACAATATCAGAGCGTCAGATGGTTTTAATGCAATAGCTTATGGGTTTGGCAAGCTGGAATCTTATGGATATGCCGCCGGTACAAACCTTAAAAACCTGAACGAATTTATAGCCTTACGAAATTCTGCTGATAATACAATACAGACAAATGGCTGTGCCGATACGCATTATAAGCTGCAGTTGACATTGCCTTTTCAAACCAATAAAATAACTTGGGATCTAAAAAATGGTAGTCCGGCACTTGTTATGAATAACCCGGTGCCAACGGGTTCAATAGTAAAAGATTCAAAAGTGCTGTATACTTATGAATATCCTGGAGATGAAGTTTACAGCGATGGTGACTATAGTGTTGTGGCCACTGTATTTAATCCTATTGCCGATGAATGTGGTACGAATGAAGATATAGAATTTGACTTTAATATCTCAGCTTCACCGATTGTTAAATTCACTTTTGCTGATCCCTGTTTGGGTAGCGACGTCCAGTTTACGGATCAGTCAACATCCGGTACCCGGCAAATTAAAAGCTGGAAATGGGACTTTGGAGATGGCTTGACCGATGTAGTACAGAACCCCAAACATAAATACGCCCAACCTGGGGACTATATGGTGTCATTGTTTATTACTAACGAAAACGGCTGCGGCGAGGCATCAGATCCTATAAAAGTACACATATCGGCACCTCCGGTTGCTTCATTTAGCTATTCGTCACCAAATTGCGTTGGGCAGGATATTACTTTTACAGACAACTCTACAACAGCCGAGGGAGATATTGTTAGCTGGCAATGGGATTTTAATGATGACACTCCGGTTGAAACCCTTACAAGCAAAAATCCGTTTAACCACACGTATAGCAAACCGGGCAATTATTTGGCTAAACTAACTGTTACCAATAGTAATGGTTGTACAAGTAATATAGCCCAGTTGCCTGTTAACGTTTATCCTGTGCCAGTAGTTGATTTTTTATTGCCGGAAGCCTGTGAAGAGGACTTTGCTCAGTTTACTGATCAAAGCACGATTGCCGATGCCACAGAAGCTGACTTTGCTTACGAATGGAACTTCGGCGATCCAAACGCAACAGCAGGCAACGCCAATATTTCGCACGAGAAAAACCCTAAGCATCATTTCTTAGCCGGCAATTACCAGGTTACACTTAAGGTTACTTCCAAATATGGATGTTCTTTTACATCGGCTCCAAAATCACTAACAATTAATGGGAGCAAGCCTAAGGCTGGTATAGTTGTTCAGAACCCGGCAAGTTTGTGCAGCGCCCAGGAGGTGTTTTTTGAAAATCAGTCCTCTGTTAATTTTGGTGCAATTACCCGGCTCGAGGTTACTTATGACAGCAGCGATCCTTCAACCACGGTAGTCTATGATCACCCTGCATTTGGGTTGCAGCTGAGGCACAAATATCCTTCGTTTACTACAGGGGCCCGTGTTGTTACTTTAAAAGCAGTAGCATATTCGGGCGCGTTATGTTCTGACCCTATAGAACTCCCCGTTAATTTGAAGGCATCACCTCTGGTGACTTTTGATCCGGTCCCTGTTCTTTGTATCGAATCGCAACCATACCAGTTAATACCAAAACCTGATGGGCCTGTAGGAGTAGGGGTATTTTCAGGAACGGGTATTAGTGCCGATGGTATATTTAACCCGGCTGTTTCAGGCGCCGGAACATTTGATATCCGGTATATTTATACAGCTGCAAACGCTTGCGCAGATACGGTTCTTCAGCAAATTAAGGTTGATCCGTCACCTTTGGTTTCATTAGGCCCGGATTTCACCATGCTTGAAGGAACCAAGCGTGTTTTAAAACCGATTGTAAACAATGACAATTTAACCTATAAATGGACGCCGGCAACAGGGCTTGATCATGACGATATAGCTACCCCGGTGGCAAGTCCTGCGCAGGATGTTACTTACCAACTGGTAGTTACCTCGGCTCACGGATGTAAGGCAATGGCCAGTGTATCGGTAAAGGTTTTGAAGTTTTTAGTTATTCCCAATACGTTTACTCCCAATGGTGATGGGGTGAATGATTTTTGGAATGTTAAATATTTGGAAAGTTATCCAAATAATAAAGTTGACGTATACAACAGATACGGAGAAAAGGTATATTCGTCAATTGGTTATAGCATACCTTGGGATGGCAAATACAACGGTTCATATTTGCCTCCGGGAACTTATTATTATATTATTAACCCAAAAAATGGCCGCGAGGTTATTGCAGGTAATGTGACCATTATCAGATAAAAATGAAGCGAATTTTATATACTTTAGTAATTATTGCCACGGCAGCTCAGTTAGTAAAAGCTCAGCAACGACCGCAGTACACTCAATACGTATTCAACAACTACCTTTTAAATCCTGCATTAAGTGGTATAGAAAACTACACCGATGTAAAGTTGGGTTACCGGAGCCAGTGGACCGGCCTTGAAGGGGCGCCTGTAACTTCTTATGTTTCGGTGAATGCACCTATTGGCAACAGGTTTTTACAGGGTGATGCTACCGCGTTTCCAGCCGGCGGCGGTTTAAACCCTTCAAGCAGGTCATACACTCAAAATTATATGGCTGCCGAGCCACATCATGGTATTGGTTTAATGGTAGTATCTGATAAAACAGGCCCCATAACACAAACCAATATTGATGCTACTTATGCTTATCACCTTGGCCTAACCGAAACATTGAATTTAGCTGTAGGTGTATCGGCCGGCGTTAGTCATAATGTGATTGATGTAAGTAAACTTACTTATGTTGATCCTAACGACCCTACTATCAACAACATTACAGGCTCACAATGGAAACCCGATTTAGGGGTGGGAGTATGGGCATATTCGTCAAACTACTTCTTCGGAGCGTCTGTACAGCAGATCTTGCCACAAAATTTATATGTAACCACATCTACAACAGCCGTTCAAAATAAAACCGTACCACATTATTTTGTGACCGGCGGTGTCAAACTTTTTGTATCTGATGATATTACATTGATGCCTTCGGCTTTGCTGAAATTTATAGCTCCTGTACCGGTAACTTTTGATGTGAATATGAAAATGTCATTCCGTGATAAATTCTGGATTGGTGGTTCATATCGCCGTAACGACTCATATGCTGCATTGGTTGGTTTTAACTTGAGTTCATTGATCAATGTTGGCTACTCTTATGATTTTACGACATCGGCCTTAAATACAGTAAGTCATGGTTCGCATGAAATTGTATTAGGTATCCTGCTTAACAATCGGTATAAAGTAACCTGCCCTCAGCATACTTTTTAATTTTTAAAATCGTTTTTAAGCTATACACTTAATTGCCTTTACCAAAGCAAATTGTGTACACCAATGTGGTGTTGCTATTTGGATGTAAATTGGTGCGGATGCTTCTTTCCTAATTAACAAAAACTGTTTGGCGATTATGTTGGAATTTAATGAATTAAGTTTCTTAAAAAGATAAAAATTAAAACAATAAGATCGCTCCATAGGTTTATTTAATAACAACTAAAATTAAAACCTATGAATACCAATAATGAGAACTGGGATAACCAGAACAGCAACCACAACAATTTTGAGAATAATACCAATTCATTTTCTGTGAATGGTGACGAAGCTTATGCTAACCGAAATCTTAAAAGCGATGATGATGAGGCGGATGATATAGTAGATTATGACGGAAAACCTGAGGTAGAAAATCCTGAGAAAGAAAAGGTAGGGACTCATAGTCAATCTGAGGTTAATCAACCCAATAAAAGTGCGGACACATCATTTAGTGAACAAACAGACGTAACACCACCGAATAAAAAAGAATTTCCTTCAGTGGGTCCGGCTAAAACCGATTTTGAAAGCCGCCCGCAGGGCCGCACAACCGGACGCATGGTAGGCCATGAACCCGGAACCGAAGGGATTTAGGAATAGGAGGAAATAATCATGAGTGATTATCGAGACGATCATTCTGCCTCAAGGCAAGGTAACATTAAAGAGACAAGGGAAAGTGGCATAACCGGCAGTGATAACAATACCACCCGGATCAATCCCTGTCTCGAAACAAAAGGTCCTCAAAAAATGAACTTTAGAGTTTTACATGAGGATGGTAGCCTGGCAGATCTTCCAGATCAGAATGTTGAAGGCGCCGGTGTCGGAGATGGCACCATAGGTCGTTAAAAAGAAAAAGGTGGCTGATATGGCCACCTTTCTTTTTATGCTGATGTTTATACTATTAGGTAGTATAACCCAGAATTTTTAGTACCTGTTTACTGTTTTGCTCTTCGCCAAATACTTCAAAGTTGAAAGTTTCATCCCTGTTACGGCGAATGATCACGTGCTTAGGTGATGGTAGCAAACAATGGTGAATACCGCCATAGCCGCTTAATACCTCCTGATAAGCTCCTGTATTAAAGAAACCTAAATACTGTACCTTACGGGTTTTAGGCATAAATACGCTGTTCATGTGCGCTTCCTGGTTGTAATAATCCTGACCATCGCAGGTGATGCCGCCAAGGTTTACACGCTCATATTCCGAATCCCAGTTGTTAACCGGCAACAGAATGTACTTTTGATTTAATGCCCAAACATCGGGAAGGTTAGTGATGAATGAACCATCAAGCATCAACCAGCGTTCGCGATCATTTTGTTGCTTGCGGCCTAATACTTTGTAAAGGATACCTGAAGCTTCAGCCACAGTATACTTACCAAATTCGGTAATGATATCCGGTTCCATGGTATCATGCTCGGCACAAATTTCTTTGATACGGCTTACAATCTCGTTGATCATGTATTCATAATCAAAATCGAAAACCAGCGAATCTTTAAATGGCATACCACCACCAATATCAAGCGTATCCAAATGCGGATTTACTTTCTTGAATTTACAGTAAAGCGTTACATATTTCTCCAGCTCGTTCCAGTAGTATGGTGTATCTGAAATACCCGAGTTAATGAAGAAGTGTAACAGTTTAACCTGGAAGTTGGGGTTGTCCTCAATTTTATTATGATAAAAATCAATAACATCTTCCATACGTACACCTAAACGCGAAGTATAAAACTGAGAATCAGGCTGCTCTTCGGCCGCTATACGGATACCCAGGTTACAAGGAGTATCCATCTCAATTTCGTCGTCGTAAAGGTTAAATTCTTCTTTATTATCCAATACAGGGATGATGTTCTTGAAGCCATCATGCAGCATGTCGATAATATATGTTTTGTATTGGAAGGTTTTAAAACCGTTACATATTACGGTAATATCCTTTGTTACGGTGCCTTTTTTCTCTAATGCGTCAATCATTGGCATATCAAAAGCCGATGATGTTTCCAGGTGGATTTCGTTTTTCAGGGCTTCTTCAACAATATGCCTGAAATGCGAGCTCTTGGTGCAATAGCAGTATTTATAGCTGCCGCGATAATTGTTTTTGATGATAGCCTGTTGAAACAACAACTTGGCCTGCTGGATCTTTTTAGAGATCAAAGGCAGATAAGTAAAGCGTAGGGGGGTACCATACGTTTCAATCATCTCCATCAAATTTAGGTCCTGAAAGTATAGCTCATCGTCGATGATCTCAAAACCATCCTGTGGAAAGCCTACACTTAAATCAAGAAATTCCTGGTAACTCTGCATCCTTTAAAATTTTGGGGCAAAAATGTAATTTTTAAACGGAATATCTTGCTATTTGTTAGGATTAATTTTATTGACAGAATGTAATGTTTTTGCAGCAAAAGAGAGCTTGCTCATTAGCCACTGTTACACAGTACGTTGCATTCGATAATCCATAGAAATTTTCGATAATAATGAAACTATAATATAGCTCATTAGGAGGGTATATAATCACTAAAAATACCGGCAGGCGCGACTATGCCACCGCAGCCTCTTTATTGTATTTATTTCGGTAATCAATTGGCGATAATCCAGTGATTTTTTTGAAAACCGTACGGAACGCTTTGGCATCGGTATAACCAACATCATACATTACTTCGTTGACGTTTTTCGGGGTGCTTTCCAGTTGCTTTTTTGCGGCTTCAATCTTCACTCGTTGAATATATTCAACCGGCGTATTGTTGGTGGCTTTCTTAAACCGGCGTTCAAAGTGCCTGCGGCCTATGGCATATTTCGAAGAAAGGTCTTCAACCGAAATTTTCTCCGTTACATTATTTTCGATGTATTCTTGAGCTTGCTTAATCGGATCATCCTCATGCTTCTTTTGCCCGGTGAACATTGCAAAAGGCGACTGACTTTTCCGGTCTATTTCCAGTGCATAGATCTTGGCTGCCATAATAGCTATATCCCTGCCGGCATACTTCTCTATTAACAATAGTAACAAACTCCAGTAAGATGTAGCGCCTCCACTTGAATATAAGCCTTGCTGTTCGGTAACAATGCGTCCGTCAACCAGTGTTACTTCCGGGAACATGCTTCTAAACTTATCTGCTGTGATCCAGTGGCTGGAACATTCTTTACCATTTAATAACCCAGTAGAGGCCAGTATAAACGAGCCGATACACAAACTAACTATTTCAGCGCCGTTTTTGTATTGATTGATGATCCATGGTACAAACTCCTGATTTATCTTTACTGCATTGTCCAGATCGCCGCTTATAGCCGGGATGATCACCATGTCGGTTTTTCCCAATTCACTCATCAAAAGATCGGGGTGAACCGAGAACATGCCACCATGCACTTTAACCTCTTTGGCAAGACCAACCATGTGCACATCAAAAACCGGCTGCCTGCCCACGGATTGTAAAAAGTCATTGGCTCCGGTAAAGATAGTCCGGGCATCTACAATACTGGCCAAAACCGCCTCATTAGGTATCAGGATAGCTACATGTTTCATGCTTGGTAATTGAATAATTGGTTATATTGGATAAAGATAGTAAACGTCAAAGTCGCAATCAACCCCTTAATAAGTCCTTTTTGCACATTACGTGGCTTTATGCCCAGCGATAACTTTGTACCGTAAACAAATCAGCAATCACACAAAAAACAATATCAACATGAAACCAAAAACAATTAAAATCCTGTACTGGATCTTCACTACTCTTTTTCTATTGGCAATGCTTGGCGACGCTTATGGCGGCATTACCATGCAGCAGGCGGGCAAAGATTCATTAGCAAAACTGGGATATCCTATGTACCTGCTGGTAATTATGGGATCGGCAAAAATAGCGGGTGTGCTGGCCATTGCACAAACCAAATACAAGGTTTTTAAAGAATGGGCTTATTCCGGCTTTACCATCAGTTTTATCGGCGCGTTTTTATCATGGTATGCAATTGGGGCCGGAGGTGCAATGCTTGTCCCGCCCGTAGTGATGTTAATCGTCATGTTCTTTACCTATTACTTATGGAAAAAATACGAGCAGGTAAAAGATCTTAATGTAACCAATACCAGGCTTGCAGGCAATACCGAACTCGCTTAATAATGCACCATTTTCTTAACCCCGGGTTTATCTGTTAAACCCGGTTTGCTTGTTTAATATTATGCGTAAACTGACAGTATCCCTGAATATAACACTGGATGGCTTTGTGGCAGCGGAAGATGAGGGGCTTGACTGGCACTCACCCTACTGGTCTGATGAAATAGCCGAAACTACTGCTGAGTTGTTAAGTAAGGCGGATACAATCTTATTGGGTAAAAATACCTACCAGGCTATGGCCGCATATTGGCCCTTTCAGGCTAAAAGCATGAATTTCCCACGTACAGATATAGCTTATGCCGATATGATGAATACCTATCAAAAAGTGGTAATATCTTCAACAATGAACGCTGCGTGGTGGAATAATTCGCTACTGCTGAAAGGTGATCTGAAACAAGTTATAGGGAAACTGAAAAAGCAAAACGGCCGCGATATCCTAACTTACGGAAGCATTAGCGTTGTTAAAAAGCTGGCGGCGGTTAATTTAATTGATGAATACCAGCTTTGGGTACACCCGGTAATTTTAG
Source organism: Mucilaginibacter endophyticus (assembly GCF_003351025.1). GTDB lineage: Bacteria > Bacteroidota > Bacteroidia > Sphingobacteriales > Sphingobacteriaceae > Mucilaginibacter > Mucilaginibacter endophyticus. The sequence goes on from NZ_QPCG01000002.1 coordinate 280,031, forward strand.
GTAATGGCCGGCCGCTCTTTAATGGGCTGAAAAGCTCATTACCTTTAAAATTGTTGTCGCAAAAGGTTTTTTCGTCAGGTGTGATTTTGATGGTTTATCAATCGCCTAATTGATTAGCAGGGATTAGTAAACAAGATGAATTCATAGGAAGCCTTTTACTACTGACACACTGTTGTCAATAGCCATTAGCACATTTGTGTGAATAAATATAATGTGCTATGAATAGGGCCGACAGGTTGCTCAGGGTATTGGTGTTACTGCAAACCAGGGATGTGGTTTCCATTGAGCTATTGAAAGCACAATTTCATATCAGCACGCGCACCGCCTATCAGGACCTTGAGGCACTAAAACAACTAAAAATAACAGTAACATTTGAGCCAGAAAAAGGCTGTTTTGTTTTAGTTGGAAGCTGTCCATCACCTGGCAACAACAGCGAAATTCTTTCTCAGCCAATGATGATTATCCCACCCGTTATAAAAAATGAGGTTTTGTCTGTTATTTTCCGTCAGTTTAATAATGATCCTCAAAACTCATCATCGTAGTTTACCTTTCCATTGCTCAGTCGCACATAATCTACCGCTCCGGTGCCCTGAAAGCGATAAACAATTCCGATTATTTTGGCCCGGCCAATACCTTTATCTACCGTGTAAACCTGCTTGTTATCAATAAAAATTTGCGCCTTGCCATTGTGGGATACTATTTTGAGCAGTACATATTTCTCAAAATCAACCCCAAAGGCAGAGAGATCGTGCTTCTTGCCCGACACTTCATACCCGGCAAAGTACATATCCAGATCGGATACACAACCTTTAGCACTTAAAGGGATCCAAATAGCCGTGCCTTTGCACAGAATATAAATAGTGCTTGAGCGACAGGCAGCCGCGCCTTCGTTATAGTTGTTTTTTACCGATGTTTCAAAAGTGAAGTCATCGCTGTAGACCTCTCCAAAATCTCTCACATTGGTATAAACCACATAAGGAGGGGTAGGCTGCATGGGGATATTCCGCTCCTTGATCTTTTCAGGCGACAAGGAAAGCTTGCCATCTGCCATTGCATCCTTTTTTTCATAATAAACGGGCACCGGCTGCTTTTCAACAACAGGCAGCCACCCATTTGATTCAACAAACAATTCATGCTGTTTTACAATTTTACCGCCTACAATGAGCTTGGCGTAATAAAAATCCGGGAAGTAATAGATAGAGGTATGCTGATGGTCATTTTTAGAAACATTAACCCGCAAATGCCTGTCCCATGATTGCTGGATAGCAACTGAATCGTAAGGAGATTTAGTCGCGTCAAAATCAAACACCACCGAATTAGGCAAACCCGAAGTAATCACTTTTTTACTGTTGAACTTGTAATCCTTAGCCACTATCGGCGGCACAGGGCGCTCGGTGCGCGAAGCTATGATCACAACCAATAAAATTCCCATTAAGGTTAAAACACCCAATGCATAGGGCAGAGACCTGAATGTTTTTTTTACCGGTTGTGGTTTAGATTTTTGTTGTTTGCCCGGTTTGTCAACCGGAACAAATTGAGTGCTGAAAGCCCTAAAGTTTTCATAACCTAAAAATTGAACCAGGGTATCCATAGTGTAAGTATTTGGCAGACTGTCATATTTAACTTTGCCCCAGATGCGCTTCAGCGTAACATGACTTATAGACGCGCCTGTCTTCTCGCGGATCTTTTCGCTTAGGTTTATAAAATCCTGGTTTTTCCAGTTTGTGCTGTCACCCCAGCCGGTGAAAGTCTCGTATTGTTTTATCAGTTCGGTAATCAATAACTCTTGTGCGGGCATATCCATTGGTCAAAAATAGCCGGTAAACAGGTTCAAATACTATTTGTACAGGCTTGTACCAACTTGTACAAGCTGTGAATTGCGATAGCCTTACAGGCAAACTAATTTTATCAGCAATTCAAAATATTTAAACCTAAATATACCATAACCTAACCAACAATGAAACAAGTATTAAGCAGGAGTAGCGCATATATTTACGCAACGGTAATGTTTATATTCGGCATTCAGCATTTTATATATGCCGATTTTGTGGCAACCCTTGTGCCCAGCTGGATTCCTTTCCACCTGTTTTGGGTGTATTTTACCGCCGTGGCGCTAATAGCTGCAGCCGTAAGTATCTATGTTAATTTATATGCTCAATGGGGCTGTTTTTTGCTGGGATGTATGATATGGGTATTTATATTAACCATACATATCCCATTGCTTGTCAACAGTCATTTTGATGCGGGTAAAATAACCAATGCCATGAAAGATACCGGGCTTGCATCGTGTGCCTTTATACTGGCGGCGATATATGAACGGGAGGGTTAATTAATACCGAAATAACATGTAACATAAATGTGTTTGCTGTAGTCTCTTTACTATGAATCTGCACATTATGAAATTGAATTTAAAATACGCTTTTCTGTTAGCGATGTTTGCTTTTGGTACAGGTAAAGCATTTAGCCAGCAAAGCAAGGTTGCTAATATTGATACCCTAATTCAAAGGGCAAACAGGTTAGGCTTGTTTAGTGGTAATGTTTTAGTTACCGATCATGGAAAAGTTATTTATAAAACAGCTATCGGATATGCCGATGCTGCCAAAACAACAAAGCTTACAGATCAGTACCGCTTTCACATCGGGTCGATAGCGAAAGAGTTTAACGCTGTTGGTATCATGATGCTTGAAGAACAAGGTAAGTTAAGCCTTGATGATAAAGTATCTAAATACCTGCCCCAATTGCCTGCATGGGCAAGTAAGATCAGGATCATTAACCTATTACAGTACACCAGTGGCTTACCCGATGTGAAATGGAAAACGGCAAAGAACGACGCCGATAATATGGCCGATTTAATAAAGATTGATTCGCTTGATTTTGAGCCAGGTAAAAAGTATGCCTATAATAATAACAATGTTTTTCTGCAGCGACGCATTATCGAGAAAATAACGGGCCTCAGCTTTAAACAATTTGTTGAGGATTGTGAATTGAAACCTGCTGGCATGAATACGGCTATTGTTGACCCTATCGAAAACGACAAGCTTATCGCACGGTCATTTAACAATGACGGCAAGACCGACGACCTTATTTACCCTATATCTGGCTGGACGGCTGTAACGCTTGACGATTTCTACGCATGGGCAAACGCGATAGCAAAATTTAAACTGATAAGTCCCGTTGCTACCCGAGAGATCATTAACGGAGTAACCCCTGGAAGGCAGTCGGGCCTTGGCGGAGGCAGCATGGATGGTGATAAAATGATTAGCCACGTTCATGATGGCACCTCGTTAAATTATCAGGCTTTATTGGTAAGTAAGGTACCTGAAGGTATTACCATTATTTTGATGACTAACAATAAGCAGGGAAACTTGTATTCGATCGAAAAATCCATTGAGGCTATTTTAGAGGGTAAACCTTATGCCCAGGTGAAGAGATCGTTCCTGGATACATTTAGCGCAAAGCTGGATTTAATGAGTGGCGAGCAAATCGTCAATTTCTATAAGGACCTCAAAACCAAACACGGTGACGAATACAGCTTTGACGATGAAAGCATTTTAAACGAAACCGGCTATTATTTAATGAGTAAAAAAAAGCTGGCCGATGCCGTTCGGGTTTTTGAGTATAATACCCAACTATTCCCAAAATCGGGCAATGTGTTTGATAGCCTCGGTGAAGCATATTACAATCAGGGTAATAAATCATTAGCGTTGCTGAATTATAAAAAGTCGTTACAGCTTGATCCGGCAAATGATAACGCCAAAAAATTCATAGCCGAATTGGATAAATAGGGGAGCCTGCAGTAAAAGATAAGGGGTTTACTGGCAGGCTAAATTTTCGCAAACACTTACCAACTCCTATATATCCGTCTGTTTATGCCGGTTTGCGCAGGCAAACCGGCTAACAGGCATTTTGCTATTGAAGTAGTAACCATCTCTTTATCAATACCAACCTGCCGCTGATTAAATCTCTATAAACAGGGGTACGGTATCCGGATATCAGATCTTTCAAAATCCGCAAACTTTATTAATAAAATGTTGTTGTCAGAACAAAATTAAACCGTGTTGTTTAAGTACTATCGACCCAAAACTTATTCATTTTTTGGGCTGGCATATTTAAAAAGATGATTTAACTTTAAGGCGTTCTTCATTGGTTATTTATTGCCATATTTGAAGCAAAACCGAACCAGATAATTTGAAAACATACAACCACTTATGCAGGAATTAGACCCCACCATTCTTCAAAAAGCAAACTCATGGCTTCAAGGAAATTATGATGCTGATGTAAAGCAGGAAATCCAAAAGTTAATTGACGATAAGGCGTACACCGAACTGACTGACTCATTTTATCGTGATCTGGAATTTGGTACAGGCGGCCTTCGCGGCACTATGGGGCCAGGTTCAAACCGTATTAATAAATATACCATAGGTGCGGCAACTCAAGGTTTAGCTAATTACCTGAAAAAAACATACCCAGGCGAAAAAATCAAGGTGGCAATTGCCCATGACAGCCGTAATAATGCTGATTTCTTTTCAACTATCACTGCCGAGGTTTTCTCTGCTAATGATATTCATGTTTATTTTTTCAAGGCGCTTCGCCCAACTCCTGAGCTTTCATTTGCTGTACGCCATTTAGGCTGTAAAAGTGGTGTAATGCTTACTGCATCTCACAACCCTAAAGAATATAACGGCTATAAAGCTTATGGCGCCGATGGTGGCCAGTTTGTTTCGCCTCATGACAAAGCTGTAATGGACGAAGTTGCCGCGATCAGTAGTATCGATGAGATCAAATTCAATCGCGTTGATGCTAATATTGAAGAAATAGGAGAGGATATCGACGAACTTTACCTGAGCAAGATCACTGAACTTTCTGTTTCGCCTGATGCTATTGCCCGTCAAAAAGACCTAAAAATAGTTTATTCTCCAATTCATGGTACAGGTATAACTTTAGTACCGCAAGCCTTGGAAAGATTTGGTTTCGAAAACGTGATACTGGTTGACGAGCAAATTACTCCAGATGGCAATTTCCCTACAGTAGTATATCCAAATCCAGAGGAGAAAGAAGCTTTAACACTTGCTCTTAAAAAAGCGCAGGAAGCCGACGCCGATCTTGTTTTGGCTACAGACCCTGATGCCGACCGTGTTGGTATAGCTGTAAAAGATACCAATGGTGAGTTTATCCTGCTTAATGGTAACCAAACCGGCGCAATGCTTATTAATTATTTATTAAGTGCCTGGGAAGAAAAAGGTAAGCTTACCGGCAAGGAGTATATCGTTAAAACCATTGTTACTACCAACCTTATCGAACGCATAGCAGAAGCCAAGAATGTTACTTATTATAACACGCTAACCGGCTTTAAATATATTGGCGAACTGATGACCCAATTTGAAGGTAAACAAACCTTTATTGGTGGTGGCGAAGAAAGCTATGGTTATTTAATAGGCGAATTGGTAAGGGATAAAGATGCCGTTGTTTCAAGCGCGTTCATTGCCGAAATGACTGCTTATTACAAAGATAAAGGCAGCAGCTTGTTTGAAGCCTTAATTGACACTTATGTACAATATGGTTTTTACAAAGAGAAACTGATCTCTTTAACTAAAAAAGGAAAAACCGGTGCCGAAGAGATCAAAGAGATGATGGAGAAATTCCGTACCAATCCTCCGGCTACCTTGGGTGGTTCAAAAGTTACTACGCTTAAAGATTACGAAAAACGCGTTGAAACCGACCTTGTGAACAATACAACCAAGCCAATTGAATTACCCGCGTCTGATGTTTTACAGTTCATTACCGAAGACGGAAGTATTATTTCTGCCCGTCCTTCAGGAACAGAGCCTAAAATTAAATTCTATTGCAGCGTAAACGGAAAGCTTGATAGCAAAGAAGTGTATACTGAAACCGATAAACAGCTTGATGCCAAGATTGCCTCAATTATGCAAGACCTTGGTGTTTAAAACTGATAAACACGCTATAAAAAAACCGGCTATTTGATTTAGCCGGTTTTTTTATGCCTTATTGAAAAGCTTTTACATCGTTTTTCTTGGGCGCCTTGGTCGTTCACCTGACGGCGACTGTTCGTTGCTATTACTACTTCTGTAATTACTTTGACTGTTGTAACTCCTGTTATCATTATTTCTGTTGCCGTAATTATTGCTTCGGTTATTATTGTTACCATAGCCGAAAGATTTACGTGGCGGCGGAGTTTTCTTAACAAAGTCGTCGTTTATTTTTACGCTTAATACCCGGTCGCCGATTTCGGTTCCATCTAAAGCTATTACCGCATTTTCGGCTCCCGTACGGTCTTTCATTTCAAGAAATGCGTATCCCTTGCATATTCTTGTCTTTTTATCACGCACAATTTTTATTGTTTCCACATCACCATGCGGACCTATCATTTTAACAAGTTCCAGCTCTGTCATTTCCAGAGGAAAGCCGCCTACAAATAATTTGACCATTTATAAATTGAGATTAAGATGATAGATAACCACCGTATACAAATTTCGTTTGATTTTTTTTAAATAAAGGATGTTTTTACGCTAAAAGCAAAGTTTATTTTCAATAACTAACCTTTAAGGGTAAATTACGGCATAAAGGAGGTGTTTTGCGCCTTACGCAATCACTGTTCGCAATGTGCTTAAGTGTGTAAATGAATTTCCGATCACTTTTCAAATAAGGTCAAAACTATCAAAAAAACAAAACTAAAACGCATTAGCAATGCTTCAAATCCATATATTTGAGAAGATAAACCAGGGAACAGTATGCCATTGTTCTCAAAATGACAACCTGTTAGTTTGACGTTTTAATTAGCTCATTAAGTATTTGATTTGCTGAATTTGTGTGTTTGATTAAATACCAGGCAATCAGTTGCATTATTTTTTTTAAACCTTTACAATAAAAATGAAATACATCTTCTATCTGCTCTTTTCATTATTAAGTCTTTCAGCAAATGCGTTAACTGATACCAACTCTTTACTCGAAGAACTAAAAAATGAAATAGCAAAGAAAAATGTATACGACGGGGCTAAAGATGTAAGGATTCAAAAGTTAAAAGCTTATCAATCCAAGCTTTCACAAACCGACTACGATGCCAGGTTTGATACCTGGGATAAGCTGTATACCGAATACAAATCATACCAGTTTGATTCGGCCTATGTTTATGTCGATAAAATGATATCGCTGAGCAAAGTAACCGGTAACAAAAAGAAAGAGTATTATAGCTATGTCAGGATGGCTTTCATCTTGCTCTCATCAGGCATGTTTAATGAAACCTTTGATTATTTACGTAAAGTAGATGTAAAGGCATTGAGCAATGTAGATAAGGTTGATTATTATTTTTTTTTAGGCAGATGTAATTACGACCTGGCAAAGTATAGTAATGACAAATATTTCACTCCCGATTATATTTCTGCAGGGAATAAATACATTGATTCGGCAGTTTCGTTTTGTGGTAACGACCATATAATGCATACCTACCTGCTTGCATTGCAGGATTATCAGAAAAAAGACTATAAAGAAGGGCGTATCAGGTTTAAAAAATTACTGGAAAGGGACATGCCTATCTCCATGCACCTCCGCGCTATGGTATCGTGTTCGTTAGGTGCTATCTGCCTCGAAGATAATGAACCCGAAGAGGGTTTGAACCTGATGATCCGTTCCGCGATAGCTGACATAAAATCGTCCACCCGTGAAACTGTCGCCTTATTTACCCTTGCCGAGTTATTGTATAAGCAGGATAATATTAAAGATGCCTATAGTTTTATTCAACTCGCCAAAGCTGATGCCGATTTTTACGGCGCCCGTCAACGTAAAATACAAATAGGGGCTATATTGCCGCTAATTGCCGCTGCGGAGCTCAATAATACCGAGCATCAAAAAAATCGTTTCCTGATGTTTTTATTAATTATTACCGCACTTGCCTTGCTGGTGGCGTTTTTCCTGGTGATGATTGTTAAACAATTAAAAAAGCTTAAGGTTAAGGAAGCCATCATTGAAGGGAAAAATGTGCAGTTAAACCACATTAACGGCAAATTAATTGAAGATGCTAAAATTAAGGAGGAATATATAGGGCAGTTTTTTAAAGCTATTTCGGGTTATATTGTCAAGCTCGAAAATCTTAAGATTTCGATAGATGCCAAACTCTCTATGAAGAAGTATGACGCTATTCATACATTTATAGATAACATAGATATCAAAAAAGAAAGGGAAAACCTGTACTACAGTTTTGATCATATCTTTTTAAAGATTTTCCCCAATTTCATTACGGTATTTAACAGCCTCTTTGCCGAGAAAGACCAGATCTGGCCCGATGAAGACGAAGTATTAAATACAGATCTCCGGATATTCGCGCTTATCAGAATGGGTATTGCGGATAATGAAACCATTGCTAAAATACTGGAGTATTCTGTCAATACAATCTATGTTTACAAAATGCGGATTAAAGCCAAATCTCTTCATCCGGATCAGTTTGAGCAACGCATTATGGATATCAAGGCCTTTGACTACGATTAACTTTTTTGTTACAATTAACCTCATAATAAACCTGTAAGGCCTCAAAATCTCACAGGTTTTTTTGCATAAAAGTATCATAAATGCATAAAAAAGCATTATATTTTTCGCTATATAATTTTATACAACTAATTGATTTTTAGATTTTTAAATTTAAAAAACATCGAAAAAGTTTATAAAAATATTAAAATAAGCCATTTTCACCATTGTTAACCGTTGAAAACCTTTTTCTGAGTTTATTTATAATTAAATTGCATTAGATTTTAACATGTAATAATTGTAAACCATTACATTTTTAAACGACCAGTTATTGTTAACCTTTTCCCTGTACTAACCTGCTATCCGCTGGTACAGGCATTGTTTTCATGACATTTGTGCATATGCTTTGGATATTATTTATTATGATACCGCGAAACCATATTAGCATAATTTCGTAAAAAATGTTGGAGCTCTTCTTACGGGTTAAAAACTAAACCCAATAACAAACCAATTTCAACTAAATCTCAAGTTTTATGCAAATTAAACATTTACTCAAAGTATGTTTCTTTGCTGTTTTTCTCTTTTTAATGGAGCCAGCTATGGCCCAGAATAAGGTAATAACAGGTAAAGTAACCGACAAAAAAGATGGTTCTTCGTTAATTGGCGTATCTGTTGTTACTGCTGTAGGAGCATCCGGCGGAACTATCACCAATGTCGACGGCGGGTACCGAATCTCGGTCCCCCAGAACACTACCAGCCTTACTTTTACTTACGTAGGCTATCTGAATGTCACAGTGCCAATTAATGGCCGCACTTCAATTGATGTGCAAATGGAATCGGCCAGTAAGGCGTTAAATGAAGTTGTAGTAATTGGCTACGGTACCCAGCGTGTACGCGACGCTACGGGTTCGGTAGCCTCATTAAGCACTAAAGATTTTAACAAAGGTGTAATTTCAACGCCGGATCAGTTACTTCAAGGCCGCATCTCGGGCGTACAAGTTACCCCTTCAAGTGGCGAGCCTGGAGCAGGCGCTACAATCGCTATTCGTGGTGCCGGTTCTATCCGTTCCGGAGACGGACCTCTTTATGTAGTTGATGGTGTGCCATTGGACAATGGTGGCGGTACAAGCGGTGGTTATGGTGTTGGTGCAGGTAGCTCATCTGCCCGTAACCCTTTGGCATTCTTAAATCCAGCCGATATCGAAAATATATCTGTATTAAAGGATGCATCGTCTGCTGCTATTTATGGTTCACGCGGTGCAAACGGCGTAATTTTAATTACTACCCGCAAAGGACGCAAGGGCCAGGGTATTCAATTTTCATCAAACACAAGTATTTCAAGTACGGCTAAACGTTATGATGTACTGGGCAGAGACGCGTTTTTGAAAGCGGTAGCGGCGGTTGGCGCTAATGCAAGCCCTGTTGCAGATGGGGGTATTGATTACGGCGGCAATACCGATTGGCAAAAACAAATTTTCCGCAGCCCTATATCTCAAAATTACAACCTGAGCCTGGGTGGGGCAAGCAAAGATAATACGGCAAGTTTCCGGGCTTCTTTTGGTTATGATGACCAACAGGGTATCGTGAAAAACTCCGGATTAAAACGCTTGAACGGTCGTATCAATGCTTCCAAATCGTTCTTAAATGACAGGATCAAGTTAGACCTCCAGTCAACCTATTCAAATGTTAAAAACCAATACGCCCCAATCACAAATAACGCCGGCTTTAACGGAAGCTTAGTAGGTGCTGCGATACAGCTAAACCCTACAGCACCGGTATTTGACGCGCAAGGCAGGTATTTTAACTTAAATGGATACAATGACGCCGGTTATCCTAATGGTAACAGTTTCAGGAACCCCGTGTCATTATTAAACCAGATAGACGACAGGGACAACATCAATAGGTTTTTAAATAACCTTACACTCACTTTAAAGTTATTTGAAGGCCTTTCATACAAAGGCAACTTTGGAGCTGACATATCAAGAGGATTAAGAAAAACATTTTATGATCCTAAAATAGTTGGTTATACCGATGCTATCGGTATCAGGCAGGTAAACTTCCCTTCGCCAACAGGTAACGGTACTGCCATTCTTACGCATAACGAATTAACCAATTATACAACTGAGCATACCTTAAACTACGATAAGAAGTGGAAGGATGGAAGTTCGCTCACCGCTTTGGCTGGTTACTCATATCAAACTTTTAAAAACTTTAACCGTAACGAGTTTGGTTTTGGCACTTCAACAGCCGGCGTATTGGTTAAAAATTATAATGATTTTAAAACCCATCTGCCTTACCCGGTTGGTGATAGCTCAAGCTATAAACTGCAATCATACTTTGCACGTGTAAATTATTCTTACAAAGACCGCTATATCGTTACTGGTACAATCAGGAGGGATGGTTCATCACGTTTTGGTGCTAACCACAAATACGGTAACTTCCCGGCTTTGGCTGTTAAATGGCGTATAACCAATGAGAGCTTTATGCCTAAAGATGGCCTTTTTGATGATTTGAGCCTTAGGTTAAATTATGGTAAAACAGGCAACCAGGAAATCCCTGCATATGCTTCATTACCGGTTCAGCAATTACAGGATTTCCCAGGTGCGGTTGTTGCTCCTTTATACCAGGCCAATCCTGATCTGAAATGGCAAACCAATACCACCTATGGTGCTGGTCTTGATTTCTCGATCATAAAAGGAAGGTTAACAGGTTCTGTCGATTACTTTAATAAATCAATTAAAGACCTGCTTTTTTTCCAGGATATCGCCCAGCCAACGTTCTCTTCAAGGATTTATAAAAACCTGGACGGTAACGTAATCAACAAAGGTGTCGAAGTAGGATTAAACCTTGCAGCTATTCAACAAAAAGACTTTAGCTGGGATGTGGCTTACAACATGACTTTTATAAGCAATACGCTTAAAAACTTCAAAAACTACATTGTGACAGGTAACATCGACGGACAAGGCCTTTCAGGTGCTTATTCACAGTTGATCACCAATGGCGTGCCGCTTTATACCTTCAACGTTCCAAATTATAAGGGCCTTGATGCAAACGGCTTCAGTATCTATCCTCAGGGTGTTGACGTATCTTCATTACAGGGAAGTCCTAACCCTAAATTCACCGCCAGCTTAACCAATAACTTTAATTATAAAAACTGGAGCTTAAGCTTCTTCCTGAATGCGGCCACTGGTTTCTATATTTACAATAACACTGCAAACGCGTTCTTTTACAAAGGCAACCTTGTTAGCGGTCGTAACGTAACAAAAGAAGTAGCAGCAACCAATGAAAACCCGCTTAACTCTGGTGAGGTATCAACTCGTTTTCTTGAAAAAGGTGATTTCTTAAGATTAAGTAACGCCACATTAGGGTATACATTCCCGCTTAAATCTAAGGCGATAAAAACTTTAAGAGTATCATTTACAGGACAGAATTTATTCCTGATCACCGGCTACTCTGGCTTGGATCCTGAAATTAACACAGATAAACAACGAAACGATGTGGCTTCAAAGGGTATCGATTATACCTCATATCCTAAAGCCCGCATATTCACTTTTGGTTTAAACGCAGGCTTTTAATAACATGAAAATGAAAAATATTACATCACGAGCAGCGCTATGTAGCTTAGTTCTGATAACAGCAGCCGGTTGTGCAAAACTGGATGAAAAACTTTACGGATCTAAATCGTTATATGGTAACAATGCCGGATCCGCCGAACTTAATGGTGTTTACACGCAATTATACGGGCAAACCGACCAGGCTAATACCTACGCATTACAGGAACATCCAACCGATGAAATGATGGGCCCAACCCGCGGTACCGACTGGGGCGATTTCGGCACATGGCGCAAATTGCATACCCATACCTGGACACCTACACACAATCAGGTAAATGATACCTGGGATCAGTTAAACATTGGTGTATTCCGCGCTACACAGGTTATCTCAAAAGCTACAGATAATAACATTAAAGCACAGGCAAGTTTTTTACGCGCTTACTTTATGTTCCAGGTAGTTGATTTGTACGGCCAGCAGCCAATGCGCGACCCGGATGCGCCAACTTCATCAATCCCTACGGTTATGAAACGTGCGGAAGCTACTGATTTCATGATCAAAGATCTGGAATTTGCCGAAGCTAACCTGGCAGCCACCACTGCAAATATTGGTGTAGCTAATAAGGCCGCTGCCCAGGCATTACTGGCGAAGATTTACCTCAACAGGGCTGTTTATGCAGCAACCACTGTTGGAGGTCCCTTTACCTTCGCCAAAGCCGATATGGATAAGGTGATCGAATATGCCAATAAGGTTACCGCTGCAGGATATACCTTAGAACCTGCAGGCAAGTATTTCCAGGATTTTGCATGGGACAATTCAGAGGAATCTCACGGAAACATATTTGGTTTCTATAACACGGCAACATCTTCGCCTGCTCCGGCCAAAAACCGTTGGAGAATGGGCTTGCATTACAATCAAACTCCGGATGGCTGGAATGGCTTCACAACACTGGCCGATTTCTATAATTCATTTGAAGCAACCGACGAACGTCGCGGTGTAGATTATCCGGGTTTGACTGATAAAATTGGATTGAGAGCTGGTTTTGCAGTTGGGCAGCAATATGGCCCTGGTCATAAAGCTTTGACACAACGTAGCGGTAAGCCATTGGTTTTTACCCCCGATGTTAACCTTAACTTCTCAACAGAGGCGCAAGGCATCAGGGTATTCAAATACTTCCCTCAGCCAAAAGCAGATAACACCGTTAATGATGACAATACATCAAATGACTACGTGATTTTACGCTATGCCGACGTTGTACTTGAAAAAGCAGAGGCTATTTTGCGCGGTGGTACAGATCCCTCAGGCCAAACGGCATTGCAGCTTGTCAATTCTATCCGCACACCTCGTGGCGCAACAGCCTTAACTACTGTTGATCTTACCGCAATGCTTGCAGAAAGGGGCCGTGAGCTTTACTGGGAAGGCTGGAGAAGAAATGACCTGATCCGCTTTGAGAAATTTAACGATCCGGTTGATCAGCGCCCGGCAAAAACCGATAAAAGCAAAACGGTATATCCTATACCTCAACGCGCGGTTGATACCAACCCTAACCTTAAACAAAACGCAGGTTATTAATATTTGAGATTTATTTGATTGAAAGGAACGTAGCGGAAATTTCCGCTACGTTTGTTTTTTCGCAAAGTATATGCATTCAAAAACACCCCTGTTTCTAATTTTCATAGCCTTTACTACTCTTTGCGCCTGTAATGGTGTTAATAAACAAACACTGTTTACCCTGCAAAATAATGAAGCCCTTGGGATAAATTTTGCCAATAAACTCAATGACCAGGACCGCACAAACGTTTTTACCTTTCGTAATTATTATAACGGCGGCGGTGTTGCTATTGGTGATGTTAACAACGACGGATTAAACGATGTTTACCTAACCTCTAACATGGGCGGCAACCAACTTTATATCAATAAAGGGAATTGGAAGTTTGAGAACGTAACGGATAAGGCAGGAGTTAAAGGTACCAAATACTGGAGCACCGGAGCTACCATGGTTGATATCAACGGCGATGGCTGGCTTGATATTTATGTTTGTCATAGCGGTAACGCCCGCGGTAACGAAAAGGGCAATGAACTATTCATTAATCAGCATGACGGCACGTTTAAGGAAGAAGCCCAAAAGTATGGCCTGGTGGATAACGGATTATCAACCCAGGCCATATTTTTTGACTACGACAATGATGGCGATCTGGATTGCTTTGTATTGAATAACTCTTTCAGACCTATAGAATCATTTGATTTTAGTAAAAATTTACGGGCCGTAGTTGACGAACTGGGTGGCGCGCGCCTGTATCGCAATGATGGTGGTCATTTTACAAACGTTACCAAAGAGGCAGGAATATATTCAAGTGACATCGGTTTTGGCTTGGGTGTTTCTGTAGCTGATATAAACCAGGACGGCTATCCCGACATTTATGTTTCTAATGATTTTTTTGAACGCGATTATCTTTACATCAATCAAAAAAATGGGACTTTTAAAGAAGATATCCAAAATGAAACCGGGCACCTGAGCCTGGCCTCAATGGGTTCGGATATCGCCGATATTAATAACGATGGGCGGTACGATATCTTCACCACTGAAATGTTGCCCGAAGGCGATCAGCGGTTAAAAAAGATGACTTCGTTTGAATCATATGATGTAATCAAGGCTAAACAGCGCGATGGCTATTATAATCAATACATGCAAAACTGTTTGCAGATCCGTAATGCAGATGGTACGTTTTCCGAAACTGCATTTTACTCAGGCGTAGCAGCTACAGACTGGAGCTGGGGGGCATTAATGTTTGATATGGATAATGACGGATGGAAAGATATTTTTGTATCGAATGGCATCTATAAAGATCTTACCGACCAGGATTATATTGAGTTTTTAGGCAATCGCGATAACATGGCAAAAATTGCCGAAGGCCGAAAGAAATTTGATTACAAAGACTTTACGGATAAAATGGCGTCATCGCCTATTTCCAACTATGCTTATTTGAATAATCATAATCTTACGTTTACCAATAAGTCGGCCGATTTCGGTTTGGATAATCCTGGTTTTAGCAATGGCTCATCTTACGCCGATCTTGATAATGACGGCGATAACGATCTTATTGTAAATAATGAAAACGCGCCGGTATCTATTTTTAAGAACAATGCCGAAAAAAATGGGAATCATCATATTCAGCTAAAATTAAAAGGGGCAGGGCTAAATACATTTGGGATAGGCACTACCATAAAGGTTTTCATGAAAGGCAGTTCGCTGATTTATTACAATCAGCCTACCAGGGGCTTCCAAAGCTGCACGTCGCCTAATTTACTTACTATCGGCATCGGTAAGTACCAATCAATTGATTCGGTACAGGTGATATGGCCCGGCAACAATTACCAGTTACTGAAAAATGTAGCTGCTGATCGGGTTTACACGATTAAACAGACTGATGCCAGCCTTAAATACAATTGGACGAAGCCAGTTGCCAAAACAATGTTTGCTGATGTTACCAAATCAATATTTGATAGTATTCCGCGGCATAAGGAGGATGATTTTATTGATTTTGACAACGAGCGTCTGATGTTGCAAATCTTATCAACAGAAAATCCTTATATGACAACCGGCGACGTTAACGGTGACGGACTTACTGATTTTTACTTTGGCAGTTCGAAAAATAGTTTCGCAGCTATCTATATACAACAAAAAGATGGGCGGTTTAAACAAACCATTCCGGAAGATTTCAAAAAGCAGGAATATCTGGAAAATGCTGGAGCTGTTTTTGGCGACTTTGATGGCGACGGCGACCAGGACCTGATAATAGGAGTAGGAGGCAATGCTGATGAAGCCGAAACCCCGGTTTACAATCCGCGCTTTTTTGTAAATGATGGCAAAGGAAATTTCCGTCGCGATCCTGACAGAACATTACATGCAGCGGTTAACGCTTCTGTAATTGTTTCGGCAGATTATGATGGCGACGGCAAGCCCGATCTGTTTGTAGGAGGGAGAAGTGTTCCCGGGCTTTATGGCTGTTCGCCACAATCATTTGTTTTTCATAATGATGGCAATGGTCATTTTACCGATGTATCCAAAGCAGTACTGGGAAATGATACAAAATTGGGTATGGTAACAGCGGCAAAATGGGCCGATATTGATAATAACGGCTCACCAGATTTGATAGTTGCCGGAAATTGGATGGGTATCAGGATCTTTAAAAACAATAAAGGAAAATTTGCTGAAGATAAGCAGCTCACTAACTACAAAGGCTGGTGGAGCAGTCTTGAAGTTGCCGATGTAGATGGCGATGGCACTCTTGATATTATTGGTGGCAATATTGGCCTTAATTTAAAGTTCAGGGCATCAGCTAATCAACCGATGGAAATCCATGTGAAGGATTTCGATAATAACGGCACCAAAGAATGTGTAACTTCTATGTATAAAAGCGATGGCGTAAACTACGTTTTTCATATGAAACCGGATCTGGTTGGTCAGATGCCTATCCTTAAAAAACGATTTTTAAGGTATATCGATTACGCGGGCAAGCCTTTTACGGAAGTATTTACAGCCGAAATGCTTGACGGTGCAGAAGTGCATCAAATGAACTTTTTGGCCTCGGCCGTGTTTTTAAATAGGGGCGGTAAATTTACATGTAAACCATTACCTGCAGATGCTCAGCTATCTATGGTAAATACTATTCTATGTGCTGACTTAGATAATTCAGGCACTAAGAAGATTATTTTAGGCGGTAATTTTTATGGCTTTAAACCGGAAGTTGGTAGACTTGATGCTAATCGCGGCCTGGTTTACGAGTACACAAAAAATGGATTTACGTATTTTTCCGCCAACCAAACAGGCCTCAATTTAAACGGCCAGGTACGCTCATCGGTAGCTATTAAAAATGCGGCAGGCAAAAATTATTATATGTTCGGCATTAATGACGAACCGCTTAAAGCTTATGAACTACGCTAATACCCCAATAATGCTGCTTAACAGATCTATTTTTAACTATTTCTTTATCCTGCTTTGCATTGGTGTGGTCAGCTTGTTTTCCTGCAAGCCTAAAAAAGCAGGGGAAGGCGTATTTAAACTACTTCCAGCCAATGAAACGGGGGTTTCCTTTGTAAATAAGAATATTGTATCCGATTCGGTTAATATTTTAGACTATCTCTATTTCTACAATGGGGCAGGCGTAGCTTCCGCAGATTTTAATAACGATGGTCTTCCTGATCTTTATTTTGTATCAAACCAGGGCCCGAACAAACTGTATATCAACAAAGGAGGGATGAAGTTTGAAGATATTACAGATAGGGCGGGTGCTGCCGGTACTGGCAATTGGAAAACAGGCGTAACAGTAGTTGACATTAACGGCGATGGGTTTAAAGATATTTATGTTAGCGTAGTATCCGGCTATAAAACTTTTAGGGGTAAAAACCAGCTTTATATCAATAACGGAAATCTAACTTTCACTGAAAGCGCCGCCAAATATGGGCTTGACTTTGCAGGGCTATCCACCCAGGCTTCGTTTTTTGATTATGACAAGGATGGCGATCTGGATATGTTCTTGCTTACTTCTTCAGTTCATAGCAATGATACTTACGGTGATTCTACTCAACGATTCAAATATAGTCATGATGCAGGCGATCATCTTTTCAGGAACGATAATGGACACTTTACGGATGTAAGCGCGGGTTCAGGTATTTATTCGGCTCCCATTGGCTACGGGTTGGGTGTAAGCGTAGGTGACTTAAACAATGATGGCTGGGATGATATTTACGTTAGTAATGACTTTTTTGAGCAGGACTATTATTATGTCAATCAACATAACGGAACTTTCAAGGAACAATTGAAAAGCGCCTTCGGGCATACCAGCCTGTTTTCGATGGGTAATACCATCAGCGATATTAATAAAGATGGTCATCTGGATGTGCTCAGTACTGATATGCTTCCCGAAGAAATGAGAGTGCTCCGCTCAACCATAAATGACGAGCCTTTGGATATTTATAACCAGGAAGTTAACGCGGGCTATTACTATCAATACTCAAAAAATTGCCTGCAACTGAATGTTGGCAACGGGAATAAGTTTGTTGATTTAAGTTTATATAGCGGCGTATCGGCTACCGACTGGACTTGGTCGCCCCTGGTGCAGGATTTTGATATGGATGGTAAGAAAGACATGTTCTTCTCCAACGGAATCAAGCGCCGCCTGAATGATATGGATTACCTGAAATACCTTGGTGACCCCATGGTGATGCAGGCCTACAAAGAGAACCGTGTTTTTGATAAGGAAAAGATCAATAAAATGCCTGAAGGGGGGGTGCATAACTACTTTTATCATGGCGATGATAAGTTGAAATTCACGGATGCGTCTTCGACAAATGACATGCAGCAGCCCTCCATATCGGCTGGTTCAGTAGCAGTTGATTTGGATAATGACGGCGATTTAGATATTGTAACCAACAATATGGACGAGCCGGCATACATCTATAACAATACAACTATAGAAAACAGTAAAGAGAATAAGCCGACTTATCTTAAATATACTGTAAAATATAATCTTTTAAACCGCGATGGTATTGGTACTAAATTGTTCCTTAAATCAAAAAAACATATCGATCACCAGGAAATACAGACCAGTAATGCCTATGAGAGCAATTTAAACAATGAGCTTCTTTTCACCTTTGCACCTGATGATAAACCGGAGTCATTATTGGTAGTATGGCCAGATAATAGCTACGAGCTGATCAAAGATTTTAATCCCGGACAAAAAAGTATTCTAAGATATAACCCTCAAACCATTGATAATCGCAAACCGGTGACTGAAGTTATTGACGCGTTTATCAGTGACAGAAAACAATTAGATTATAAACCAATACAATCAAGACTTCTGGCGTCGGTTAAAACCTTTGACACACCTGATTTTAATTACTACTCCCTTTTACCGCACACTTATTTACAGCACACACCGGCATTAGCCGTAGCCGACATTAACAACGATGGCATTGATGATATTTATGTAGGAGGCATTGTCGATGAAGAAAAATACATTCTGGCAGGTGATAAATCGGGCGGATTTAAAAAAATAAAAGTGCCACTGTTTGATCAGTATAAAAACACAGCCGACGAACAGGCTATCTGGGCCGATGTCAACAACGACGGTAAGCCCGACTTGATCGTGATCAGCGCCAATCATCCATTTCTTGAAACAGAAAAGTTGGTTCAGCCACGCCTGTATATAAATAAAGGGAACTTTCAATTTGAATATCAGCCATTGCCTAAGCTTAATTACCAGGCGTCAAAAATTACCTTATTTGATTTTAATGGTGACGGCTTGAATGATATTTTATTTACCAGCGCAGTTTCATTTAAAGATTATACAAGCGTTGTCCCTTCCTCGATATTACTAAATAAAGGCAACGGAGTGTTTGAAATTAGCCGCAGCAAAACTTATGATGAAGTCACAAACCTGCAATACGTTACCAGCATAACAGCAACAGATATCGATCACAACGGCAAACCCGATTTGCTGATCACTGCCGAATGGCAACCGGTTTATATTTTCCTGAATGATGGAAAAACCTTAAAACGTTTTTCATCGCCGGTTTTGGATAAAGAGAAAGGCTGGTGGCAATCTGCTATGGTAACCGATGTTGATGGTGACGGTAAAGCTGACCTTATTGCCGGGAACTGGGGGCTTAACAATAAATACAACGTAACAGCAGATCAACCCCTTTACGCCTATAATACCGATTTGGACAAAGATGGCAAAAACGATCTGATCCTATCATACTTTTATAAAGATCTGTATTACCCGTTTCGTCCTAAAAATGATTTGGAGCAGGAGCTTCCGTACCTTAAAAAGGAATGGCTTAGTTATCAAAAAATGGCCGACAAAACCACTTCAGAAATATTTAAGGATAAACTTGATGACAATAACCGTCTAAGTGTAAATCAATTTAATAGCATTTTCGTGAGTGATGTGCTTCATGCATCTTCCATGGTGCCGCTGCCATACCTGTATCAGCAGGCTCCACTCAAATCGCTGTTAAAAGATAGTAATGGCGATATATTGCTGAACGGAAACTTTTGGGGTGTGGTACCTTATGAAGGCAAATATGATGCACTTGGGTTAGCAAATCTTCGTTATAATAAACAAAACAAGCAATTTGATACCCCAACTTATTTAATAAATGCAGCGGTTAATTCACAGGAAATCACATATCTGGCCCCAGTTAAGACATCAACAAACGCTAATACCTATCTCGCGGTAACCTATGATGGTCGTTTAATGTTGTTAAGCAAATAAGGGATTAAAGTATTGGATAATATATTTTAGTGATCCATTTTGATGTGTCTTTTTGTGCCAGCCTATCTGTAATCAGCGATTGAAAAGGCATAGCAGGGGATACCAACCGGTGATCTTTCATGTATATTTTCATTTGCATCAAGGCGTTGTTCACTGTATTCTGCCCCCCGCGTACATCAGCTACCAGTAAATTACCACCTTTGGGTATATTGTTTATGGTAGTATTTTGAAGTGGATTGATCTTTTTATTGATTGGCAGGGCAACGTTCACCTGATAAATGTGCTCATCGGTTTGAGTAACGTTAAGCATCGGAAAATTTGTCTGCTCTGCACCCTGGCTACCAGCCTCCTGTTTCAAAGTTGTAACTGTATTATAGATATCCTTTAATGGAGGATACGCAGGATAAGTGGTTGCAGAAACAAGTAAAACTGTATCCTTAGCGTGGTTAAGGTAAATTTTATAACCATACGCGTTTCGCTCATCCTCAAGAAAATGCTTAAGATTTAGCAGCAATTCGGCTACCCGGTTTTCGGCACTCCTGGTTTTTAAATAATTAGTCACACGCGACAAAAAGCCGACATTGCTATCGTCAATCGCGTCCCATTTAAATTTTACAGAGCCTTCGGCATCGGCAAAATAACTAACTTCACCAGTGAAGATTAAATTATCTTTCAATAATTTGAGATGTGTACTGCCATTGGTCATTTTATCTACGCTGATCCGTATATCTCTAAAGCTGTAGTCATTGCTGTCGGCTTTTGTGCCGGGCCACCATTTGTCCCATCCGTTTTTAGTAGTTAAAAATTTAGCAGCGATAGCATCTGAAGTATCAATAGACAGATCTTGTGCGATAACAAGTTTTTCAGGAAGTAATAAATATGCCCCAACTGTAATAACAATTAAGGCAGCGAATCCAATAAAAAAGTTCTTCTTCATTTAGTTTATAAGGCCCGGATAGCCGGGATGATAAATTTAATAATATCGCTTGTATTAGCGGAAACATATCCTTCTTTTTATTAAAAATAAAAATCGCTATTACAGACCAAAAAACTGAGTAAAACATGCGGTGGCGTGCTAAAAAAAGCATATATTGGCTCTTGATCAATTTAAAAAGCGGGCAGGTTTCTCCCTATAAAACCAGTCTGATTTTAACCTATTTTATAATTTATGAGATCCTTTTTATTTTGCCTTACCGGAGTATTATTTTTATTCGCATCCTGTAAAAAGCCCGACTATGAAAAAGTAATTCACGATCCCGAACTTTACCGCACAACCGTTAAAAAGCTTAACGATATCGTGTTGGAAAATAATTTTCCGCCGGTTACCGCATCCCGTAATTATGTATACGCCAACATAGCCGCCTATGAGGTTATAGCATCCGGCGATCCGGAACATTTTAAATCACTGTCCGGACAGATTAAACATTTACCTGCAATACCTAAAGCGTCAAAAGATACAGCAGTTGACTATCAATTTGCATCGCTGCTTGCTTTTTGCACTGTGGGTAACGCGGTAACCTTTCCTGAAGGTAGTATGGATCAATACGTGGATGAACTTAAAAAGAAAGCTAAAGATGCCGGTATGCCATCTGATCTGTTTGAAGGTTCAGTAAATTATGCCAATAAAGTAGCCAAATTTATATTAAAGTGGAGCAAAGGTGATCATTACGCACAAACCCGGTCGGCAAGTAAATACACTGTAAAACAACAGGATGGGCGCTGGATCCCTACGCCGCCTATGTACGCGCAGGCACTTGAGGCACACTGGGGCGAGATAAGGCCGATGGTGCTGGATTCAACTGCACAATTCATACCGCCTAATCCTCCGGCTTTTAATGTCAAAGATCATAATAGTCCGTTTTATAAGCAGGCCCTTGAGGTAAAGCAAATAGTGGATAGTCTGACTAAAGAAGAAAAACACCAGGCTGATTTCTGGGATGATAATGCCTTTAAACTCAATGTAGTTGGTCACGCTTCATTTGCAACCAAAAAATTTTCGCCGGGAGGGCACTGGATGAATATCACGGCCATCGGCACCAGAGCTAAGAAGTTTGATTTTGGCACTACGGTAAGCATTTATACCGAAGCTTCAATTGCCTTGTTTGATGGATTTATCAATTGCTGGTACCTTAAATACCGATCCAACTACGTGAGGCCCGAAACTATAATTACCAAATACATTGATGCCGATTGGCGCCCGTATATCCAGACGCCGCCATTCCCCGAATATAGTAGCGGGCATGCCGTGACTTCATCTGCTGCCGCGGAGGTGCTTACCAATAGGATAGGTGATAATTTTGCTTACACCGATTCTTCAGAAATGGAGTTTGGGATCGATCCGCTATCCTTTAAATCATTCCGCGAAGCCGCGAAATCGGCAGCTATGTCAAGGGTAATGGGCGGTATTCATTTTAAAAATGCCTGCATTGTAGGCAATAAACAAGGTGCCGAAATAGGGGAGCTTGTTGTTAAAAAACTACAATTAAAGGTAAAGTAGCGTTTTGGATTTTCATTTTAAACTACTGATTTTGAATAGAATATTAAAGTTTGGTTTATTTGTCGCTTTGCTGGTACCCGGGGTGTCAAAAGCTCAAAGCATTGATTCCTGGAAAATTAAGGCTGATAAAATTGATCCCGCTAATTATTACGGCATTACCGTAGCTAACGGCATGATCGGTATCGTATCGGCACCGGAACCATTTAAAGTTAAAAATGTAGTGTTGGCAGGTGCGTATGATCTGTACGGTCGCGGCCGTGTAAGCAATTTCCTGAACAGCTTTAACCTGCTTAACATGTACCTTGAAATTGATGGCAGACGTATTGACGCCAAAAATATCAGCAATTTCAGGCAAGAGCTGGACATGCAGCATGCAGCATTCACCACTGCTTTTGATTATGCGGATAAAGCAACTATAAAATACACTTACTACTCGCTTCGGCAATTGCCTTTTACAGTTTTGATGGATGTAGCAGTAACGGCAAAACAGGCAATCAATATCACATCTGCCAGTGTAATGGAAGCACCGGACGCCCTTAAAGAGGTGCAAAATTATTATAATGAAATTGACAGACCACATGTAACTATTAGCCTACTTACCTCAACCGCTAAAAGCCCTACGGGTAAAATGCAGCTCTGCGCATCTACGTCATTTTTATTCAATGAGCCTCACGGACAGGAGCCCCGCATTATTCATGAAATGTGGGACAACAATATGCACCTTATGAAGTTTAGCAAAGCGATAGCCGCCGGCCAGACTTATAGCTATGCGGTAACAGGCTCTTCCATAACGTCAGCCCATCATGCCGACCCGCTGAATGAAGCTGAACGCCTGACCATATTTGCTAAGCTGGAAGGCCGTGACAGACTGATCAAATTTCATAACAAGGCCTGGGATGACCTGTGGGCAAGCGATATACAGATTGAGGGCGATGATCAATCGCAGCAGGATATCCATAGCATGTTGTATCATTTATACTCGTTTTCGAGAGCGGGCACGGCTTATTCGCCGTCCCCAATGGGCCTTTCGGGTTTAGGATATAACGGTCACGTTTTTTGGGATTGCGATGTTTGGATGTACCCCGCTATGCTGGTATTGCATCCGGAAATTGCAAAATCAATGGTTGAATACCGGTTTGAACGCCTGGATGCTGCGCGTAAAAACGCTTTTTCACATGGCTATAAAGGTGCGATGTTCCCTTGGGAAAGTGCTGACAGCGGGGTAGAGGAGACGCCCGTTTGGGCATTAAGTGGGCCGTTTGAACACCATATTACCGCTTGCGTAGCGCTTGCGGCGTGGAATTATTATTGCGTAACCCAAGACAAGCAATGGCTAAAGGAAAAAGGCTGGCCAATCCTTTCTGCGACTGCCGATTTTTGGGCAAGTCGCGTAGAACGTAATGGCCCCGGTCATTATGATATTAAAAACGTAGTAGCTGCCGACGAATGGGCTGAAAATATTGATAACAATGCATTTACCAATGCAGCTGCAAAAGCCAATCTGTTAAACGCCACGGCTGCCGCAAAAATCTTAGGGGAGAAGGCCGGTGCCGATTGGGTAAACGTTGCACAAAATATCCCTATCCTAAAGCTGGATAATGGTGTTACCCGCGAGCATGCATCTTACAATGGCGAAGGCATTAAACAAGCTGACGTTAACCTGCTGGCATACCCGCTTAAAACTATAACCGACCCAGCCCAGATAAAAAAAGACCTGGAATACTACGAAACCCGTGTGCCTAATGAAGGAACTCCAGCCATGACGCAAGCGGTATTCGCCTTATTATATTCACGCTTAGGTAATGGCGATAAGGCATTTCATTTTTTCAAGGACGCTTATGAATCTAACCTTAATCCTCCATTCCGTGTCATTGCAGAAACTAAAGGCGGTACCAATCCATACTTTGCTACAGGAGCCGGAGGGATTATTCAGAGTTTGCTAATGGGTTTTGGTGGCCTGGATATTACGCCAACAGGGATTATACAGGTAAAAAGCAAGCTACCTTCAAATTGGAAATCACTGAAGATTACCGGCGTTGGAATGAATAAGGCAACTTACACGATTAAATAAATTTAACACCTTTAAAACAGAAGATATCTGAAGACTTACGAAGTTTTTAAAACTTCGTAAGTCCCAATTCTAAGTCCAAATCCTGATCAATTCTGAACTTCAGCCGGTGTTTTCTCCAATTGCTGGGTATCGATATGATACCGGTTCACCAAGTGTAACAATACACCATTTGTCCAGCCAAAACCATCCTGTAATGGGTATTCGCCGCCGCCCGCGGTTAATTGGGTATCAACCACATTGTATTTTTCAAGCAGCTTACCTGTTTGTTTAAACACCCTAATGTTAAGTTTAAGCCAGCGGGTAGCAATATCCTTAGCCAGCGTGTTGTAGTTGTATTTTTCAAGTCCATCAATCGCTATGTATTGCAGAGGGGCCCAACCATTTGGAGCATCCCATTGCTGCCCGGAAAAGTTTGGGGTAGTAACCAGCCCACCAGGCTTCAGAAAATTGTTTTTAAGTCCGTCGGCTATTAAACGGGCCTGTTCATCGCTGGCAATTTTAAACTCCAGTGGAAATTCGCCTGCAAGTGTTTCTACATCTGATTGCTGTTTAAGCTTCCAGTTGTAGTCATCAAACCAACCGGTTTTCTGATTCCAGCAGTATTTAAGGATAGCATTTTTACGCTTGTTTGCCCTGTACCTGTACATTTTGGCCAGTTTGGCATTCTGAACTTGGTTTAAGCTCCGGGCGATGGTCGTTTCCAGGTTATACAATAAGCAATTCAAATCAACGGGTATAATATCGGTAGTTTGTATCGTTGGCAGTTTACCCGACGAATCAAACCAACGCGTGCTGAAATCCCAACCCGAAGCGGCGGCAGCCCTTATGTTACGATAGAATTGTTCAGGTAACTGTTTACTTTCCTTAGCCGCATCAACGTCTTTTATATACGACTCTTCACGGGGTTCATCGCTTTCATCCCAATATCGGTTTAGTAAATTGCCATCAGGCATCTTTACAACCCGGTTTGTAGCACCATCGGTACCTATTGCCTGCCAGTTATACATCCAGTACTCATATTCCTTAATGAGTTGCGGCCTGAAATGCACCAGTACTTTATCCCCCTCAATTTTTGCAAGCAGGTTTAACATCATCGCAAAAAACGGAGGTTGCGAACGGGTTAGGTAATAGCTGCGGTTACCGTTGGGGATAAATCCATATTTATCAATCAGGTAAGCGAAGTTTTCGACCATGTTATGGATCACCTTTACCTGGTGACTTTCCTGTAAGCCCAGCATAGTAAAGTAGGAGTCCCAATAATAAATTTCCCTGAACCTGCCGCCGGGTACAATGTATGGATTAGGCAATGCCAGGGTTGAGGAAAAAGGCTTTGCCTCATCAGGACGGCGCTGTAAAACCTGCCACAACGTATCGATATGTTTGCGAATTCCGGCCGAGATATCGGTTTGAAAATTATTGTGCGATACGGGCACATTAAAATTAGCGAGTACAAATGCCTGCAGGTTAAACCCGGGCTTATCTTTTTGCTCGTTATAGGCCTTCATGATTAGCGCCGGATCCTGCTTGGGTACGGCATCAACAAATGTTTTATTGTCGGGGAAGATAGTTGAAGTTTGAACAGCTTCAAACAATCCCGGAAACTGTTGTCGGGGCGTAGGGGTTTGGGAGTTTACGCGTAATACAATGAGCGAAAATGCGAGTAAAAAAAGTTTTCTCATCAGCTTAAAATTATACCCTGTTGCAGGATGGGTAAAAGGTTTATACAGTTTATAAATTTACTATTTTTGAGAAGATTATAATTGATATCTACTTTGTTTTCAGTGTTTTTTATGCGATATTTTGCAGGAAAACCACCGATCAATAAGTTATACCAATAATAAAACTAATTACATAAGCCATTCACTATGATAAACTTTTTGCGTAAGGGAAGTATTATATTTTCGCTGCTGTTCACACAGTTTTGCTACGGACAACCGGCCGTTAACAAATTACCGTATTGGGCGTTAGGCGGATTTACCCGACCTGCAAATATCAACCCAATCATATCGCCGGATACAACTTCCCGCTTTCTTGATCCCATGAGCAAAAAACAGGTTCAGTGGGAAGCCAATGACACTTTCAATCCAGCGGCAACCATAAAAAACAACAAGGTAGTTGTGATGTACCGTGCTGAAGACTTATACGGGATTGGCATCGGCTTTCGTACTTCGCGTGTAGGATATGCCGAAAGCACCGACGGAATCCATTTTAACAGGAAGAAAACCCCGGTACTTTATCCGGATGAAGACGTTGCCAAAAAGTACGAGTGGCCAGGCGGCTGTGAAGACCCTCGGGTGGCAGTTACCCCCGAAGGCACGTATGTTGTTTTTTATACCGAATGGAACCGCGATTTACCGAGATTAGGTGTAGCTACATCAAAAGATTTGATTCACTGGAAAAAGCATGGGCCGATATTTGAAACCGCTTATAATGGCAAATTCTTTAATATAGCCAGTAAATCAGCCTCGATATTAACGCAGGTGATTAACGGGAAGCAAGTGATCATAAAAACTAAAGGAAAATATTGGTTGTACTGGGGCGAACATCATGTGTATGCCGCCACATCAGTAAACTTAGTGGATTGGTCGCCGGTGGTTGATGAACGAGGCGAACTAAAAGAGCTCATGTCGCCGCGCAACGGCTATTTCGATAGCGACCTTACTGAATGCGGTCCGCCTGCTTTGATGACCAAAAATGGGGTGATCCTGTTTTATAACGGCAAAAACAAGCCAGCCGGAGGTCGTGATTTCCGCTTTAACGCCAATTCGTACTGCGCGGGACAGGCTTTGTTTGATGCAAAAGATCCATCTAAACTCAAAACCCGGCTTGACGTCCCTTTCCTGCGACCAAGAGAGCCTTTTGAAAAAAGTGGTCAATATGTAAATGGTACCGTGTTTATTGAGGGTATGGCTTACTTTAAAAAGAAATGGTTTCTGTATTATGGATGTGCCGATTCACGGGTAGCCGTAGCTGTGTATGATCCGGCCAAACCCACGCCTCCTGATCCGATTGAGTAATTCATCGACTGTTAAAAATAAAAATATGATTTAAAACGCTTGGTTGTATTATCTAAAATATTATCTTCAGGATTAAAATATTTAATATGCTTTATATCCTTATTTCAGCTGCAGTTGTCCTATTTATCGCCCACGTAGTTTTATTATTTACCTCTTTTTCAAAAGGTACATTGATTTCGCCACGTTATTTTTATTCACATTTAACGTTATGGCTTACAGGCTTAGCAGTTTTTGTACTGGCGGTATTATATAGCGGTTCCAATCAGTCGGCTTTTCTTGATTATTTCGATACCTGGACTAAAAAGTCATACATCCTCATATTTATTTTCGGCCTTTCTCTGGTAGCACATTGTCTTGTTACCTTTTTGGTTCTGCCGCTTTTACGCAAATCAAAAGTATAGTAATCCAGGTCGGATATTCCTTGTACTAACTTAAAACTAGCCCTTCGTTCAGGGCCAGTTCATATTTTCCCTTATCAAAACTGTATAAATGCGGAGAGCGGTGCGCGCCGATGCTCCGCTTTTCATCCAGTTTTTTGAGGAGCCCGAGGCTGGTGAGTTTTTTTGGAAAATTGCTGATATCCAGCTTTTTTCCTAATAAAGTTTCATACAAAGCATGAATCTCGCTTAAAGTAAATTTTTCTGGCAACATATTTAAGCCGATGGGGTAGTGGTACAAATGTACCCGCATGGTGTGTAATGCGTCACGCACCATATCGTTATGATCGTATTCCAGGTTAGGCAGGTTGTCAATATCAAACCACGCGCATTCAGCCGTGGTGATATCTGTTTGCAATACAGTTTGCGAAAAATCAGTTATAGCATAAAAGCCAACCGATATGGTTTGGTTAAAAAGCCAGCTTTGTTCAAGCGAGTTAATCCCCGTAAGCTCCAGCCATTTCTTTTTATCAAACTTATTAAACTGTATTCGGTCCGGATCACCAAAAGTTTTGAACTGCTGCAAAAAAAGATTATCAATCCCCGTCCGGTCCTTAACATTACGATTGGCAGCCTCCACTAATTTCTCGGTACGTTTAATGTAACCACCGGGTAGGCACCAGCCATCTATATTCCGGTGTTTGATGAGCAGCAGTTTCAACTGGCATTCATGATAACCGAAAATAGCGCAATCAATAGACACGTGAGGGATATAATAAAGATGTCCGTTAAGTATAAAATCCTTAAGTTCTTCTTCCGTTTGCATCATCAAAAATAACATTTCCCAACGGTGAAACCATAGCTTAAATTTATTTAGTAAAATTTACTAAATAATAAATTATTGTACTTATCTTCATTTTGTAAAATCTACTAAATAGATAAACCAATAACCAATTATGTAATGAAAACCAACAGAAGAGATTTTATTAAGCAGGCCGCGATGGGTGCGGCTGGTTTGGGCCTGGCAACATCTCTGCCAGAGTTTTTATACGCTGACACCGCCACAAAGCCGTTTTTCAAACTCGCCGTTTCCCAGTTTTCGTTTGCCAGCCAGTTCTGGACAAAACAGCTTGATCCGCTCAATTTTCCGGCCAAGGCAAAAGAGCTTGGCATTAGCGGACTGGATTATTGCTCAATGTTTTTTGCCGATAAAGCCAAAGACCAGCAATTTTTAAGCGATCTGAAAAAGCGCGCCACCGATGCGGGAAGTTATAACCTGAGGATCATGGTTGATGGCGAAGGCGTTTTAGGTGATTTAAATGAAGCTAACCGTCTTAAAGCTGTAGATAATCATCACAAATGGATAGACGCAGCTGCCGCATTGGGTTGCCCAATGATCAGGGTAAACGTAGAGGGAGATGGTAATCCGGATGATGTAGCCAAAGCAGCAGTTGATAGTTTGGGCAGATTAATTGAGTATGGCGGCAAGCAAAAGATAGATGTTATTGTAGAGAACCACGTAGGTATTTCCTGTAATGCAGGCTGGCTTGCCGGGGTCATG
Source organism: Mucilaginibacter endophyticus (assembly GCF_003351025.1). Classification (GTDB taxonomy): domain Bacteria; phylum Bacteroidota; class Bacteroidia; order Sphingobacteriales; family Sphingobacteriaceae; genus Mucilaginibacter; species Mucilaginibacter endophyticus. The sequence goes on from NZ_QPCG01000002.1 coordinate 309,860, forward strand.
AAACAGGTTAACAGTAAACACTGCGGCACTTTGGCTGATTTTGGAAACTTCTGTATCAACCGTACCAAGCCCGAAACCAATGACATTGCCGGTTATATGAAAACTAAATGCCTGGAAGAGTATGATAAATACAAGGGCATAACCGAGCTGATGCCATACGCAAAAGGCGTACATGCTAAATCGCACATGTTTATGCCCGATGGCAGCGATCCTGAAACCGATTTTCTGAAAATGTTTAAGATCATTAAAGAATCGGGATTTAACGGCTGGGTGAGTATTGAATATGAAGGCGGTCTGTTAAAAATGTATAGCAAGGAGGATAAGTATCTTGACGACTATGCAGGTACCACAGCTACCAAAAAGCTTATCGAGAAAGTTGCTGCCATGGTTTAATCCTTCACTCTAAATAGTTAAACACAATGCAGATAAAAAAATCATCAACGATGTACGATGTAGTTGTTATTGGATCCGGCGCGGGCGGTGGCATGGCCGCTTATACTTTAGCAACAGCAGGTATCAAAGTGCTGATGCTGGAAGCGGGCCCGTTTTTTGATCCGGCAAAGGATTCACAACAGCTAAAATGGCCATATGAGTCGCCAAGGCGTGGAGGTAACGCGACCCGCCCGATGGGCGATTTTGACGCGGCTTATGGTGGCTGGCAAATTGAAGGAGAACCATATACTCAAAAAGACGGATCAGAGTTTCAATGGTTCCGTTCAAAAATGCTGGGCGGCCGGACAAACCACTGGGGACGTATTTCATTACGTATGGGGCCAAAGGATTTTAAATGTAAAACGGCTTACGGCGTAGGCGATGACTGGCCGATAACCTACGATGAGATCAAGCCGTATTATGATAAGGTAGATCGGCTATTAGGAGTTTACGGATCGATGGAAGGGCTGGAGAATGATCCTGATGGAATTTTTCTTCCGCCGCCAAAGCCACGGCTCAATGAGTTGTTTGTTAAAAAGGCGGCTACCGGCATGGGAATCAAAGTAATTGCAGGCCGTGGTTCGATATTGACAGCCCCTTTACCGGGAAACAAAGATAGGGGCGCTTGCTTTTACTGCGGACAGTGCAACCGGAGCTGTAAAATTTATGGTGATTTTTCATCTTCTTCGTGCCTGGTAATCCCTGCAATCAAAACCGGTAACCTAACGGTTATAACCAACGCGATAGTAAGGGAGATCCTGGCAGATAAAGAAGGCCTGGCAAGTGGTGTATCCTATATTAGCAAGGAAGATATGCAGGAATACCAGGTAAACGCCAAAACGGTGATCCTGGCAGCCAGCACCTGCGAGTCGGCAAGGATCTTGCTAAACTCCAAATCCGACAAACATCCCAACGGATTAGCAAATAGCAGCAATGTTATCGGCAAATACCTGCACGACTCTACCCAGGGAGGCGGAGTGGCGATACTGCCGCAGCTATTTGGCCGTAAACGGTTTAATGAAGATGGGGTAGGCAGTCTGCACCTCTATGCTCCATGGTGGTTGGATAATAAAAAGCTCAATTTTTCGAGAGGCTATCACCTTGAGATTTTTGGAGGAATGATGATGCCTGGCTATGGAGGCTATTTTGGCTTCGAAGGAGCGGTTGTGCCATTTTTGAATGGCGTTGTTCCCGGCGCCGATGGAAAGACCAAGGATGCGGGCGGCTTCGGCCTATCCCTTAAAAATGATTACCGGACATTTTACGGAAGTATGGCCGGTGTTGGCTGTCATGGCGCATCAACAGCCCGTGAGGATAATTATTGTGAGATAGATCCTACGGTAGTTGATAGATATGGCATTCCAGTGCTCCGTTTCAGGTATAAATGGACGCAGGATGATATTAACCAGGCCAAACACATGCAGGATATCTCGCAGGAAATAGTAAAACAGATGGGAGGGATTTCACTTGTTCAGCCTAAAGGCCCTGAAACCAATTATGGGTTGGACAAACCCGGCAAAGGCATTCATGAAGTTGGTACGGTGCGTATGGGGGATGACGCTAAAAAAGCCCCGCTCAATAAATGGGGACAGGCGCATGATTGCAAAAACCTGTTTGTAACGGATGGTTCGGTGTTTACCCAGCAATCGGAAAAGAACCCTACGTGGACAATCCTCGCGTTATCTATGCGTACTGCCGAATACCTGATAGAGCAGCGAAAAAAACAGAATGTTTAACCTCCTCAACCTGACAACATGAACAGACGAGATAGCTTAAAGGCAATAGGCTTAGGAACCTTATCTGCAACGGCACTTATTGCTTCCTGTAAAAATGGCGATAAAGAATCTTCAGCTACAACAAACAGTGAAGTATCAACAACCGGCAGGCAGGATTTTGAAATAGCCCGTGATAAAACTTTGCTGAGCGAAACTTTTTTTGATAAACACGAAATGACTACTATCACGGTGCTTGCTAACCTGATTATCCCCAAAGATGAACGGAGTGGCAACGCATCTGACGCTAAGGTGCCTGATTTTATTGAATTTATAGTAAAGGACGAACCGGAACATCAATTACCCATGCGTGGCGGATTAAAATGGCTGGATATACAGAGCCTTAACCGCTATAATAATGATTTCGTAAGCTGTACGCCCCAACAGCAAACCGCGTTGATCAACGAAATAGCTTACCCTTTTAAAGCAAAACCTGCTATGCTGCCTGGAGTAGCCTTCTTTAGTAAAATGCGCGACTTAACCGCCATTGGCTTCTTCACCAGTAAAATGGGGATTGAGGACCTCGGATATAAAGGAAACTCGCCGGGTAAATGGGAGGGTGTGCCACCGGACGTACTGAAGCAATATGGCCTGGAAAATGTTTAACCCCTACGTATCAAAGCCTCCTGTAAATTTTACAGGGGCTTTTTTATGTCAGCAAATCAAGCAAGTCGTCTTTTGAGAGTGAGCCGGTAAAAGTTTTATCCGATTTAACCAGTTTATCGGCAATATCTTTTTTCGATTGTTGCATCACCATGATCTTCTCTTCAATAGTACCGGGGCAAATCAAGCGCACCGCTACGATCTTTTTATCCTGGCCTATACGGTGACAACGATCTATAGCCTGGTTTTCAACGGCCGGGTTCCACCACGGATCAACAAGATAAACGTAATCGGCCTCGGTTAAATTGAGGCCGGTACCGCCTGCCTTAAGACTAATAAGGAAAACCCGGATGCCCGAATCGCTCTGAAATTCATTTACAACCTGCTCGCGCTTACGAGTTTGCCCGGTAAGGTATGAAAAGCGAGTATCGCGGCCGCTTAATTCCTTACCAATAAGATCAAGCATAGATACAAACTGCGAAAATATGAGGATCTTATGCTGGTGTTTTTTGCTCTCAATCTCTTCCATCAATACGTCCAGTTTGGCTGAGGCATCACCCGGCATTTTTTCGCCCTTTAATAGCATCGGTGAATCGCAGATCTGCCGTAGTTTGTTCAGTCCCTTCAATACATTCATGGAGCTCTTTCTCAGTTCCTCATTAGTTGTGGCCGAGATATACTCTCTAAATTCTTTCTCATAAGAGTCATAAATATGGCGCTGCTCTTCCTTCATTTCACAATACAGCACCATTTCTGTTTTTTCGGGCAGCTCAGTCGCTACCTGCTGTTTCGTACGCCTGAGTATAAATGGCTTAACTTTTTCCTGGAGTTCAGTCGCGCGTTTACTCCCCTTAAATTTATCAATTGGTATAGCGTAAATATCCTTGAAATACTGTTTGCTCCCCAATAAACCGGGGCAGGCAAATGAAAGCTGCCCATATAAATCGAACGTATTATTTTCGACAGGCGTACCTGTTATGGTGATCTTGTTTCGGGATTTCAGTAATCGTACCGCCTTATAACGTTGCGATTCGGGATTTTTGATATTCTGCGATTCGTCAAGAAAAACGTAGTTGAAATTAAAATCCTTTAAGAAGTTGATGTCCGATAGTAAGGTGCCGTAAGAGGTAAGCACAATTTCGTACTGGTGCAGGTGCTTGGTGTGCTTAAGCCGCTCGGCGCCGTAAATGGTATGGATACGGATGGATGGCGCGAATTTTTGCACTTCCTGCTGCCAGTTAAACAGGAGCGAGGTTGGTACTACAATCAGGTTAGTATTGTTTTCAACCCTGTGTCGCTGTAAAAGTATAAAAGCAATAACCTGGATACTTTTACCCAGACCCATATCGTCTGCAAGACAACCGCCGAAGTTAAGACTATCCAAAAAGCTCAGCCAGTTTAAACCCTGGCGTTGATAAGTTCGCAGCGTTCCATTTAATTCCGGAGGTACTTGTACTTCATCAATAGTTTCGGTACCGGTTAGCCTTCTGTTATAGCTGGCAAGCTCATTTCGTACCTCCTCATCCAGCATTTCCTTATCATAATATTGCTGAATGGCTGTATAATTACTTTTTGAAGTATGTAAGATATCATCATCAGAGATCTCGCCCGAATTAAAATAGTCGGTAAATTTCTCTATCCATTCGGCAGGTAAAATCCCTCGGGTACCGTCATCAAGCCGTACATATTTGCTTTTATTTTTTACAGCCTGGTGCACTTGTTTTAGCGAGGCCCTTTTTTTACCAAATTTTAAATCGATAACAGTATTGAACCAGTTAATGCCGCTTACTACATTGATGGTGATCTTTACTTTGTGAGCGTTTAATTTGTTACCCTCCAGTTCGTTAAAGCCAAGTATTTCGATGTTGTAGTTATGCCATTCATCAAATACGTTTAAAAACCATTCTTCATCTAAAAAATGCCTCTTATGCAGGTAAAAATAATCAAGGTCGTTTTCTAACTGTTCATTAAAATATTGATGTTGCTTTACCAGGAGGGCCGTAAAAGCTATTTCCTCATCATCCCGTCGTTTAACTAAAAACTGGTTGTCTTTTTCATCAGTGCCGTAGATCTGCTTTTGTGTACGGATAGGGATCTCTGCCTCCCCATAACGCATCACAGGGATGATCATAACATGAGCACCAAAATCCGACAAGTAAATGATCTTTTCGGCCGGCTGATCAAACCCTTCTTTTTTTATTTGCTCCTGTGTTGCCGGTTTAATATAGGTATAATCTATACGAAGCTTGTTTTCCAGCTTATTAAGCAGGTGTGATTTTAACTCGCCAAATTTGCTTTTATGCACCTGCAGGCTGCCTTGTTTCTTTTTTAACAGATCGATAACGTTTAATACCTGCAGGCTTTCAATAAGGTAAAGCACATCGCCTATGCCAATAAAATAGGTATACCTTATATCAAGGTCTTTAACATCATACAGCAAGCCATCTACATTAAAAACACCGCTTATTTGATAAAACTCGTCCCATGTGTTTACCTTAAGTTCAAGATCACTTTTCAGCGTCCTGAGCTTTACCGGGCTTATTGAACCGGCCGTCACCTTATCCGATATGCTGTTGTCATGAGCGAAGAAGTTATAAGCCGATGGATTTTGAACGATAGCCTTTAACGCCGCTATATCTACAGCCGTTTTTTGCGTATTAATATGATTTTGGAACTTGTGTACCCCAGTAAAAAACTTGACCTGTCTTGTATCATTCGTTTCCCAGATGAGGTCTAAGGGCGCTATGGGCAGTAAAGGGTTCTTGATTTTCCCTTCTTTAGTACTTTGTGCAGCGTACAGTTCAACAAATAGATATTTGTAGTATTTGTGCTGTTTCAGGACAATGCAGGTTGTTTTATCAGCATCATCTCCGGGCAACTCAATTGGCTCAGCACTGTCACTCACAATAATATTTTGCAGACTGGCAAGGCTCTCTTTAGTAACCGCTGTTAAAGTAGCCGACCGGGGAATGATCTCAAAGCTTTTAGATTGAGCCCGCAGTTCAAAAAACTTGTCGAGATCGGGTTCATCTTCAAGCCCGTAATCCGCAGCTACCTTTTTCAATTTCTCAAATCTTAATCTATCATCAAAAAACACCCTTAACTCGTCACGTTGGGTTATGGCCGATAATACCTGGGCTTGGTGTTCACAAAGCTTATTACCTGTAGCATGACATCCGCATGAAAGCGCCAGCTGCCCTTCATGGCTGGTAACAATTACCTCCGGAAAAGCGACCGTGCCAGACTGATTGGTAAAAGCGCCCTGGTTAATTTCAAGGTGTTTAGCCAGTATTTGCCTATAGCTCTGGGTATCGAAATAAATGCTGACAGCAGCATGAGCAGCGATAACGCTTTCGCTAAGATCGGCTATGGTTGCGCCTTTGATGATGACATTATGGTTGCTTTCGCCTTCCTGATAGCTGGTTATCCTGATCACTATGCTTTGATGTGTTACCCGGTAAATATCATAACAATTATAGAAAAGAAGGTTATCACCGGTATAATTTCATCCGCTATGTAACAATTATATTCTTCACCAAATATTTACCTTTAGTAAATGTACCTGCTTTAATTTCGCCGTTTAGTTGTATACTATGAAATACCCGAAATTCCTACTACTCATATTCTTTTTTTCCCTTTTCTTTTACGCGTGCCATACTGTTTCCGGCAACAAGCAGGTTTCCGAAAATGAACAGGTTAACATGCACAGCGCCTATGATGACAGCACGCTCAATCGCCACATATTACCGGTTTTAATGCCATATAACCGCATTATAGACCCGGCAGGAACTGTAATGTCATTTGGCGACGCTGAAGACGAAAATCATAGCATGGACGTAAGGCTGATACCAAACACTAAGTTTATTGCCGTTGAGGACAGGTATGGGCTTACCATAATTGATACTGTAGCCAAAAAAGTTACTACTCGCTGGACTTACAAACAAGATCCCCGTTACCGCGGCTTAACAAGCACTTATTCAGGCTTAAAAGTTGTAAATATTGACGATCAAACGCAAATATACTGGAGTGCGGCTGCTGGCAAGGGCAAGGACTCAAAATCATACGTTTTCCAGGCTACCTGGAAAGACGGCAAGATTGATATACAGAACACCTTCAGCTTTAAGGCCGAAGGCGAATCGCCACTGGCCTTACCTAACGACCTGGCCATTAATAAAGAAAATGGGGTAAACTATTTATATGTGGTTTTAAACGGCAATAACCAATTGGTAAAAATCAGTTTGGCGGATAATAAAACCGTTTGGACAAAATCAACCGGTGTTGCACCTTACGGACTTACCATCGCAAAAAACAAGATATTCCTGACAAACTGGGCCGGTCCCGAAGCTGTTGATACCTTAAAACGTGAAACAGCCGGCGTGCCTTACGGTAAAGCTTATATCGATCCTAAAACAGGTGCAACCGTACAGGGCACTGTAATGGTTATAGATCTGGCTAAAGGGGATGTGATCAAGGAAATTACGGTTGGCCTGCATCCAAACGCTATCATCAATAGTGCCGACGAAGCTTTTGTTTATGTGGCCAATGGCAACAGTGATATGGTATCGGTAATTTCAACAAGCTCGTTGCAAAATATAGCAGCTATTGATGTAAAATTAAACCCGGGTAAAAAAAGTTATATAGGCGATACGCCAAATGCTTTAGCAATAAATGCGGATGGCACAACCCTGTATGTTGCAAACGGTTTGGATAACGCGGTTGCAATGGTAAAATTAAGCAGCAAAACATCGCTTAAAGGAACGGGGAGTGACGAGGTGAAAGGCTTTATTCCAACAGAGGCATACCCGGGCGGCTTAGCCGTTGACGGCAACAATTTATTTGTAACCAACCTGGAAGGAGAGGGCTCCAGGGTAGGCACCGACGAAATCGGTAAAAGTAATTTAAAAGGCGATCTGCCTGGCGGAGATGATGTTGTGGCTTATAACTCGCACCATTTAAAGGCTACTGTATCTATGATAAGCATACCCGACGAAGCTACACTAAAACAGTATACCCAAAAAGTACAGAACCTAAACCTCAGCTTCCGCCAGCAGATAGCGCAGTTACTGCCACGTAAAAACGTTGCGCCTAAGCCAATACCTGAACGTATCGGCGAACCATCTGTTTTTAATCACGTGCTTTATATCATCAAAGAAAACCGTACTTACGACCAGGTTTTAGGCGATATGCCTGAAGGCGACGGCAATAAGTCGCTTTGTATTTATGGCGATAGTGTTACACCCAATCAGCACAATTTGGCGCGCAACTTTTTGTTGCTTGATAACTATCATGTTTCAGGTAAATGCTCGGCCGAAGGGCACCAATGGACGGATGCCGCCATGGTTACAGATTACGTTGAGAAAAGCGTAAGGTCATGGTTCAGAAGTTATCCGCATGTACAGGAAGATGCCCTGGTTTATGATGGTAATGGTTTTATCTGGAATAATGCCGCCGATCATGGTAAATCGGTACGGATCTATGGAGAAGCCTGTGCGGTACACTTTGACAACAAGCTTAGCTGGAGTGACATTTACAATAATTACAACGCAGGCAAGTCTTTTGCATTTAACAATACCAGTACTATTTCGCGTGTAAGGCCAATGCTGTCGCAAAACTTTCCGGGATCTGACGAACATAAGATCAATGAGCAGTTAAGGGCCTCGGCTTTTATCAAAGAGCTCCACGAGTATGAGCAAAAGCCCGGCGACCAGTTGCCTCAATTAATGGTGATGGCCCTGTCGGCCGATCATACCGTAGGTACAAGGCCAGGCTTCCCGACACCTGATGCCATGGTAGCCGATAATGATCTTGCACTTGGCCGCATTGTTGAAGCGATTAATGGTGAACCACCAGGAGCCGCAGATCTATTTTCATAATACCGCAAATCTTCCTGAAACCTCCGACCTTTATGCGCTGACACAGCCGTTGGCCAACCATCCGGTAGCTTTGGGCGATTCAATTGATTTAAAAACGATTGGAGGGATGCCTTTTAAAGTTATAGCGAAGAACCGGGAATGGAACAAAGATTTCTGGAACGAATTAGTAGGCCCTACACTACAAGATGATCTCGACATTGAAACATGGATCCGTGGCCCAATTCCACCTATTGCCGATAGTGATGGCATTCATAAAACTTTTGATATCAAGTACATCAATTTAGGTTTTATGGGCGCACATTGGGCTTGGCCCGAAACACATGACCATGCTAAATGGGGCGTTACGTTACACGATCCATGGATTTGTGTAGGCGATATCAATCGTATGATATCGCAAAGAAAACGCGGCGGCGGTACTATCGCGTTTAAGAACCAAACTTTGTGGTCGGGCTTGTCAAAAACAAGTTTGCTTTTGGCGCCGCCAGGACATAACAGGACCGAGGCCCATGTGCTGATCCAAAAAACGCATCACCATCATGCGGAAGCACCATTGAGGGAGCCACCTGAAGAATAATTTACAATTTAAAACCTTTCGACAGACACCACTAAACAAAAGATCCCGCCTAAGCGGGACTTTTTGCTTAAATATATTACATCTGATTATCAGTAACATATCAACTGATTTACGTATTTTTAACTGGATGTTATAAACCAGTACAACCAATGACTTTAACCCTGAAATACTTTAGCGTCAGAGCAAGTCGGTGCGCATTTATGCTAATCGTTCTTTTTACGACTAACAGCCTTGTGTACGCTCAAAACTTAGCCAATCAAGCAAAGCCGCGCATCATAATTACAGCAGATCCGGAATTGGATGATAATAATTCGCTTATCAGGTTCCTGCTATATAGTAGTGATGTTGAAATTGAAGGATTGATTTACGCGAGCAGTGCTTTTCATTGGAAAGGCGATGGCAAGGGAACCAAATGGTTTGTACCGGGCCGCGAGTATGCCCGCTTTGGATTAAACTTATGCCCATGCGAATCCTGGCGATGGGGCGAAGATGAGCATTTTATTCATGATGCTGTGTATACCTATGCAAATGTTTACCCCAATCTTAAAATACATAATCCCAATTACCCTGCACCTGATGTGCTCAAAGCCAGAATCAGAATTGGAAACATTGAATTTGATGGTGATATTTCAAAAGACTCGCCGGGTTCAGATCTTATCAAAACCCTGATACTTGATGATAAACCAGGGCAATTATTTATTACAGCGTGGGGCGGCCAAAGTACTATAGCGCGTGCTTTAAAATCTATTCAGGAACAGTATGAGTTTACCACCAATTGGGAACAAATAAGATCAAAAATTTTTCGGAAGGTGGTTTTACTCCCTTCCGGTGATCAGGATGATAACTACGCGAAATACATTAAACCTAACTGGCCAGGTATTGAATATCGTGAGTTTAAAGGCGGACCAAACTATGGCTATGGTGCCCAATTAAATGCGGCTCCACAAGATTCCGTTTATATGACAGCTTCCTGGATGAAGGACAACATATCTGGCCGAGGGCCGTTGGGAGCACTGTACAGGGTGTGGGGCGACGGAAAACAAATGGTAAAAGGTGATATCATGGACTATTTTGGTATCAGCGGCCACACCACTGACGAGTTGAAGAAAATGGGTTATGTTGTGTGGATGCCTGTACAGGAGAAAGGCTCATGGTTAGGAGAGGGCGATGACCCAACCTTTATGAACATGCTCGGCAACGGACTCCGCGCATATGAAAATGGCACCTATGGGGGCTGGGGTGGTGCCGGATTTATTGATCCCAAAGCTAAAAACATTTTCTTTCAAAATAGTGATACATCATCAAAAGCAATGGCAACTTCGCTTGCTTCGCCGAAAGACCGGGATAACACCTATCCTGATTTTTTCCCAGCTGCTCAGCGGGATTTTGCTGTCCGGCTTAAATGGTCGACAACGCCAATATATAAAAGAGCAAATCATGAACCTGTTGCTAAAATAGAGGGGCCATTGAATGTCATGGCAGCGGCCGGTGAAACAATCCGATTAAATGGAGCCGTTTCGGATCCTGATGGCGATGTTGTTTCTGTTAACTGGTGGCAATTTCAACAAGGAACTTATCCGGGAAAAGTTTTGATATCAAACCCCGAAACCAAACAAACACAAATCGAGGTTCCTAAAAATGCTGTTTCCGGACAAACAATCCACATTATTTTCCAGGCAACTGATAATGGCACACCATCTCTTACCCGGTATCAGCGTGTCATTATAACAGTAAGATAAGAATAACTTACATGATGTAAATGCTTACATGGATAAAATTTGACAAAAAAATAAATTTTGTCAAATTTTACTATCTTTGTAATCGAAACAAACAAAAATGACCAGTCAGGACGATATCATTCGCGAGGAAATCTTACAAGCCGGCTTGCGTCTGTATAAAGGAGCAGGCCCTGCAAAAATAACTATGGAGAATGTGGCGAAGGCTACCGGGCGTAGCAGGACCTCACTTTACTACTATTTTAAGGACAAAGACGAGATTTTCCAGGCAGTTCTTGAATGTATTGCACATGATGTTGCTACCGAAATCCGCGCCGCTGTTGTTAAAGCAGGAACATTAAACGAAAAGATATCAGCCTTTTGCGTTGCAAAAATAAAAACTTCGGAAGAGTGGAAGCGCGTATTTAATGCTATTGAAGGATTTATAAAGGCAGATGAGAAGTTTAAACACACACAATCATTGGATGCCCTGCATCGAAAACTCATCCATTTGGAAAAAGGCATTTTGATGGACGCGTTCTCTGAAGAAGAACATCTTTTTCCCCGCAAGTTAAGCTACTCAGATAAGGATATGCTGGCATTCATTATCTATAGTGGTGTACGTGGCATTAGGCGCGAGGTTTACGATCAGAATGACCCGCATGATGCTAAGACGGCTGTGCAGCTTTTATGCGATATGGTCACCAAATGGCTTGTTGTGTAATTTAAGATCTATTTTTTGACATTAATTAAAAAATTGTCAATTTAAATGAAAAAACTTAGTCAACTCAATTTATTCAGGGCCTTATCAAGCCGGAACTTTACACTTTATTTTATTGGCAGAGCGGTATCACAGTTTGGCACCTGGATGCAGCGCACCGCTGTAGTATGGGTGGTATATTCCATGACACACTCCGCCTTTCTGCTTGGCTTAACTGTTTTTGCGGAACAATTCCCTTCATTCATATGCTCAATACCCGGAGGTGTAGCGGCTGATCGCTATAACCGCTATACCATAATTAAGATCACGCAAATAACTTCCATGTTGCAGTCAGTGCTCCTGGCGATACTCGTGTTATCGGGACATATGGTAGTGTGGGCAATCCTTTTATTGAGTGTGATCCTTGGGATTATTAATGCCTTTGATGTACCGGCAAGACAGGCGCTGATAAATGACGTAGTTGCCAGTCCCACAGATTTACCTAACGCCCTTTCGCTTTCAACAGCAACGGCAAGCCTTGCACAGTTGTTAGGACCTGCATTATCCGGTATAGTGTTAAGTGCATTTGGCGCCGGTGTATGCTTCTTGCTGAACGCAGCAAGCTTTGGCGCGGTAATACTATCAATTCTACTGATGAAATTGCCAGCATACGTGCCTAAAAAAACAAATAAAAGGGTATTGGCTGATTTCTCTGAAGGCTTCACTTATATTAAAAACACGCCAGGCATTGCAACAATGGTTGTGATGCTTGCTGCTGTAAGCTTACTGGTGCTGCCATTTAACACAGTTCTTCCGGTATTTGCTAAGGTGGTTTTTAAAGGCGATGCATCTACCTTTGGTTACATCAATAGCTTTGTGGGGATAGGGGCGGTTGCCGGTACCATTTTTCTCGCGTCGCGTAAACCGGGCGCTCATTTAAAACAGATCCTTTTTGTTAGCACAGTACTGATGGGTATAGGGCTTATCTGCTTTTCTCAATTCAAGAACTTTCCTGCTGCCATGTTTTTTGCTGCCATTGCAGGATATGGCTCTGTAGCGCAATTTACCATCAGTAACATTGTAGTACAATCAGACGCGGCAGCCAATATGAGGGGGCGTACAATGGGAGTTTTATTGATGGCCATTTTTGGCATGCTGCCGTTAGGTAGCTTGTTAACCGGAGCTGTCTCCGAACACATTGGAGCTCCTGCTACTGTATTGGCACAAGGCATCACCGCGTTGGTTATTGCCTTTGTGTTTATGAGGTTCTTAACAAGAAAAGAGAAGATTGCTGAAATGGAGTAACCATATCAACCAGCTAATGACAGACTAAAGGCAAAAGTGTTGCCTTTGTTAAGTGTGCTTTGAAACCCCGTTTTTCCATTATACCCCTCAATAATCTCGTACAAAAAAGCCCTGAAATCAATGATTCCAGGGCTTAAATTCTTGGCGGAGAGTTAGGGAACAGTAACTAGTTTAATGTCTGCTATAAATCAATGCTTTGTGCTTTTATTCAGTTAGGGGGCACCTAATAGATCACCCTTAAATAATCAAATCGCTTGTGCTTATTTAACAAAGATATAACTATTTTAAATGTAAATATTCACAAATTCAAGATGAAGGAGTTGACAGACGCACTAGTCTAAAAGATCTGTCGGAAACCGTACAGTTTCGATTCCGGTTTGGAAAGATTTGATACTCCAAAAAAAAGCTATTTCTAAGAGCTGATTACCAATACGACAAACTTTGCTTATCTGCGCTTTGAAAAGTATCAGAAATGACTATCATTTCTGACTTTCAACTGCTGATATCTTCCACATAGTTTCAATAACCGAGTTTTCCGGGTGACTGATATCATTAAGTTATTTGACGGAGGTCATTCTTTTTGGTAAATGTTATTCAAAACTTTACTTAAAATATTGACGATCGTTTGTCTCTTCGAAAATGACGTCGGGTTATCATAAAAAAATTAAAAATGAAAAAGTTGATTTTACTGGTTTTTATAGTTGGATTATTCTTTTCTGTAGATGTATTTGCCCAGGACAATAATTCGGCACTGGTCAGTGCTGTTCGTCATCAACTGAGTTCACCAGCTTTACTGCGAGTATTACATTATCCGCAAACCGCAATTCGTTTTTACAGGCAAAATAACTATGGACCGGTATGGATAAACCCCGAATCTCATTCAAATACCGGAAATGCCATGTTGCTTATAGATTGTGTAATGCAGTACGGATTATCACATAGTGATTTTCATCCCGTGGATCTTCAATTTGATGTACTTCGTGACATTTTAGATACCCCCAAGATAGTAGACGACTCGCTGAAAGCAAAGTTTGACGTTTTGCTTACGGATGCGATAATTACCATGATGAATTATTTGCATTATGGTAAGCTAAACCCCGATTACGGATCTGCACGTATAGATTATGGGATGGATATTCCGTTTGCTGCAGAAACCAAACTACAAAATATCATAAATTCGCCCGATTTCAAAGATGCGGTTCTTAGTGTTCAGCCACGTGCCAAAAGCTACGTCGTTTTGCAGGAAATGCTGTATGTAATCAGAGGGCAAGCGCCTGACGATTGTTACGGAGAAGCAGGCAGCGATGTTATGAAAATAGCTGCTAATATGGAACGGATCAGATGGGCGGAGATTGACGACAGGCAAGAGTTTATCCAGATCAATGTGCCAACTTATACGTTAAAGTTGCATTTGCCGGATACCACAGTGCTATTTAAAGTAATTGTAGGAACGCCTGAAACGCCCAGCCCGACATTGCAAAGTCAGGTGACTTATTTGACTACATACCCCAACTGGCTTATCCCTAACCAGATATTTACCCACAATATATTGCAAAATGCTCTTGCAGATAGCCTGTTTCTTGGGCGCAACCAAATAAGCATCTACAATAGGGACGGGGAACTAACAGATATCACGAATGCCCAATTGAAATTCATATTAAAATCACCAAACGGATATTACGCCAAACAAGCGCCGGGGTGCGATAAAACGCTTGGGGCGATTATGTTTCATTTTCAAAATAGCTACAATATTTATTTAAATCAAAGGGATGATCAAAAATTGTTTACATTGGATAAGCGCGATGTAAGTAATGGTTGCATTTGGATAGATAAGGCGGTTGAACTTGGTGCGTTGCTGCTTAAATATGACGGTTTGGGACAAGCGGCTCAAATGTACAAGAGTTTGAAAAAAATAAAGACTCAAAATTTTATTCTTAATAAGCCGGTTCCTTTAAAAATCACTTATTTAACGTGTGAAGTGAGAAACGGCGAGTTGATACGGTTTGAAGATATCTATAATTTGGATGAAAGCCTTGAAATGGCCATCTATGGTAAAAATACACATAACATAAGTATGAAATAAACATCGGTTTGCTAACCTTAACATTTAACCATTTGGTATTTTAAAGTTCCGGGTTTCATTTTCCCCTGAAGAGGTTGCTTAACATAGATCAAATTATTCTGACATTTTGCGATAATGAAAACTAACCAGCAGCTAATTAAAAATCGAAAAAATGAGGTGGCAAAGTTTTTTTCGGTGCTGGGCCCGGGCCTTACAACAGGCGCTGCTGATGATGACCCTTCAGGTATAGCCACTTATTCGCAAACCGGCGCACAGTTTGGCTATAATCGATTATGGACAGCGCTTTATATGTTGCCTTTTATGATAGCCGTGCAGGAAGCCTGCGCAAGCATTGGGATGGTTACCGGTAAGGGTATATCGGCCGTAATAAAAGAAAATTATAGCAAAAGTGTTTTATATGCGGTTGCCGGGCTGGTATTAATAGCTAATACCATTAATATTGGTGCCGATATAGGAGCTATGGCCGCCGCCGCCCAATTATTGGTCCCAGCATCTTTTGTTACCCTGACGTTATTTTTTACGCTGTTAATCCTCATTCTTGAAGTTTTTACTTCTTACCGGTCATATGCCAGGATTTTAAAATGGCTGGCCATAACTCTCCTTGCATATCCCATTACTTTATTTATTGTCCGGCAACCCTGGCTCACTATACTAAAAGCAACAGTTTTACCTCATTTTGAATTAAATTTTAGCTTTCTGTTTATTATTACCGGGGTGTTGGGAACTACTATTTCTCCATATATGTTTTTTTGGGAGGCATCACAGGAAGTAGAGGAACAAAAGGAATGGGAACGGCTTTCACATCATAAACCAAAAGTAAGCCGGGGGCAAATTAAGCGGATGCGTATCGACAATACTTTCGGAATGTTGTTTTCAGAATTTACCACCTGGAGCATTATTGTAGTTTCTGCTACGGTTTTACACAACAGCGGTGTAACAGACATCAGGAGCGCTTCCGATGCGGCAAAAGCGATCGAACCATTGGTACATACCTGTCCTAACGCTGGTTTTTTAGCAAAATTAATTTTTTCAATTGGCATCATTGGCCTCGGCTTGCTGGCGGTTCCCGTGCTTTCTGGTTCAGTAGGATATGCTACTTGTGAAGCGTTCAATTGGAAATCTGGACTTAATTTGAAGTTAAAAAGAGCTCCGGCATTTTATGCTGTTATTTGTATCTCCACTTTAATTGGATTACTTATCAATTATAGCGGGGTAGATCCTGTTAAAGCACTTGTTTATGCAGCAGTGTTAAACGGAATAGCTGCGGTGCCTCTACTTTTTTTAATAATCCGGATCACTTCTAACAGAAATATCATGGGGGAATTCAAAACTAAACTATTTTCCAAAATACTGCTTTGGTTCACTTTCGTCACTATGGGGGCGGCTGCTATAGCGTTATTTTATACAGTTTATGCATAACCCAGAACCTTTCGCAACAGCTATAAACATTGACTTCCTTTTTTATATTAAAAAAACACGCTTTTATTGCAGATAAGCCAAATGATTATGACACCTCAATTAAATGATTTAAATTAGGCTATGTCCAGTACCTGATTTATGAGTATTCCAATTTTAATAATAGAAGATACCGCCGACATTCGGGAGGGTGTAGTTGAAATACTCGAACTGGCCGGTTATACCGTTTATGCTGCAGAGAACGGAAAAGTAGGTGTTGAACTTGCTAAAACCCATTTGCCGCATATAATTCTTTGTGACATTATGATGCCGGAGCTCGATGGGTATGGTGTGCTGTATATGCTCAATAAATTGCCGGAAACGGCTAACATACCATTCATTTTTCTTACAGCCAAGGCGGATCGGGTTGATTTACGCAAGGCGATGGAAATGGGGGCTGATGACTATCTCACCAAGCCTTTTGATGATGTGGAACTGCTTGCAGCAATTGAGAGCAGATTAAAAAAGCAGGAACAGCAAAAGAAATTTTATAGCGAGAGCCTTGATCAGTTAAGCCGAGTTGTTTCCCGGAAAGAAGGCTTAGCCGAACTTCAAAAGATCATTAAAGAGCGAAAAGTGCGTTCATTCAAAAAAAATCAGGTTATATATTATGAAGGGGATAAGGGAAACGGCTTGTATGTTATACTGAATGGAAAAATTAAAATCAGCAAGCTCGCTTCAGACGGGCGGGAATTGATAACAGATTTGCATACGGCAGGCCAATACCTCGGTGTCAGGTCTCTCCTGGCCGATGATTCCTATTCGGAAACCGCTTGCGCCGTTGAAGATAGTCAGCTATGCCTTATTCCCAAAGAGCGGTTGGATGAAATGCTTAATTTATATCCCGATGTAACAAGCAAGTTTATTAAACTGTTGGCGGGCCAGATACGGGAGAATGAAGATCGTTTACTGCAATTGGCTTATGATTCTGTTAGAAAGAAAATGGCAAATGCCGTTTTACGGCTTCTCAGGCAAACTAACGCTGAAGACAGAAGCATTCGTATTTCCAGAGAGGATTTGGCAGCGTTTGCCGGCATGGCTACAGAAACGGTTAGCCGTACATTGTCAGACTTTCGCAGCGAAGGATTGATCGAAAAAAATGGCAGTGTAATCAGGGTGCTTGATTTGGAGCGGTTAAGTAAAATGAAGAATTAATTTTTCTGTAAAACGCAAAAAACATGTAAAAAATATGATGCAGGAAGTTTAGCCGGGTATTTTTTATTCCCCAGCCGATAGCAGGCATCGCCCAAGTGTTTGCAATAATTCTTCCGAGCCAAAGGGCTTGCAAACGTACCCGTTAGCCCCTAAATGCATTCCTGTCTCCATTTCTTTTTTCTCGGCATTTGCCGTAAGAAAAATAAAGGGAATGGTTGCGGTAATGGGGAGCGATTTTAGCGCCCGAAACACCTCATAGCCATTGGCCATGGGCATCATGATATCACAGAGAATAATATCCGGCAACCAGTCTCTTGCTAATTGAAGGCCGGCCTCTCCATCCTCAGCCGTCAGTACCTTGTAACCTTCCAGTTCCAATAGCTCACATGTGTTTTCCCGGATATCCTGATTATCTTCAATTACCAAGACTTTTTTCATAATGCCTCATCTTGTGGTCTTAGTGCCGCAAACAGAGTTTCAATAATAAAGATATGAAAGATTTCTTAAATACTCCTGTGAGTTGTAAGTTGGTGTCAGCTGCGCTGGCCAGGTATCGAAAACGCCATTTTTAATAATCCTAAATAGTTACAATCAAACGTCAAGAGAAGATATAGTTATGCCAAACTGGCAATCCTATTCAGTTGAATAAGGCGCTGCCATAAAGCGCCAGCGCCTTCCTTTTAAAAAGCAAATTCAGCTTCTCCGATATCCAGTTTGTTTTTTACATGGAATATGCCGGGCGCGGCCCATGCTGCATTCTCGGCGTCGTCTTTCTCCGCAAGGGAGCGTACCCTGCCGGTCAGCGTTACGGTGTTTCCATTGATTTCCGCATGAACCTTCGCTGCATCTATACCGGCGCTTCTGTGAAAAGCTGCGCTAATTTTTTGCTCCAGTTCGTAGGCAGATAGCCTGGGTTTCAGCGCAATCCGGTTGATTACCGATTTTATACCCGTGAGTTTTTGAATAGCTGTTACTGCGCCGGCGCGCTGATATTCCCATTCCAATTCGCCCTCAAGTGTGACAACGCCGCTTTCTACCTTGATTTTGATCTTATCGTTGGGGATCGCTGAATGCCATTGTAGGGTGTTTAATATTGCCTCGGCTATTTCAGTATCGGTTCTGCGGTAGATTGGGGAAATCCCTATTTGGATGTCTTCGGCTACAGCCTTCACGCCGGCCACCTTTTTTACTGCCTTTTCCGCATCAACTTTTTTAGAAAATGTGTCTACGGTACCCGACAGCGTAACAATGCCGTTTTTAACGGCAACTCCAATTGTGGATGAGTTTAGGAATGGTTGCCATTTAAGTTCATCCATTACGTCTTTCTGAATTTCATGGTCTGTTTTCATAATTAATTATTAAATAATAGAGTTGTGTTAATTGATATTCAAATGACCTCAATTTCAGTAGAAAACAACATGACGGTGGGCAGTACCCCGGATGATTGTTATCACGATAATAACCCAGACAAAAAATGTAGGGAACAATGATAGTTTGGATCATTTTAGAACATGACCCGGGTCATTTTTGTGTTGGTATTTGCCAGTTAACTTGCCCGTACAAAATCGACAATTGCCATGAAAGGAATCATCATTTACGGGAGTAAATACGGCGCGACTAAACAATATGCGCATTGGCTGGCCAACATTTTGCAAATGCCGGTATCAAAAGCCGAGAGTGTGACTCCCGACGTGCTGGCTCTTTATGATATGATTGTAATTGGTAGCCCAGTTTATATCGGCAAGTTAGTGCTGCATGATTGGCTGAGGAAAAATAGCGACAGTCTAAAACACAAAAAGCTTTTTATATTCATTGTTAGCAGCACCAACGATGAGGATATTGCGCAGCGGCACGCGCTGATAAAAAACAACTTCGACCATAATATCAGCAAAATGGCCAAAGTGTTTTTCCTCCCTGGCAGATGTGTTGTTGCTAAACTTTCATGGATGGACAGGTTATTATTAAAGATGGGCGCCTGGCTGGAAAAGGCTCCTGAGAAAAAATTGGTTATGAAAAAGGGATTTGATTATATGGATCGCCACCACCTTGATGATATCATTGCACAAATTCAGCGTTTTGCCGACGATTAGTACGAGTTTTTTCGTGCAGATGCCAACAGTTTGGAATAGCGGCCTTTAGATCAGGCTTCATCCATAATTAGCACTGCTGCGCCGCTAATTTGCCCTGATCTTAACATCGAGATAGCGTCATTAGCTTCGGACAGTTTAAACACCTGGGTTTGCGTATGTACCGCAACATTTTTCAATGCAGAAAAGAAGTTCAAGCCATCCTGGCGGGTTAAATTTGCAACTGATTTAACCGAGCGTTCGCCCCAAAGCAAATCGTATGAAAAGGTCGGGATATCGGTCATGTGAATCCCCCCGCAAATCACCTGGCCTCCTTTATCAACCTCTTTTAAAGCTTTGGGAATTAATTCGCCGGCAGACGCAAAAATAATGGCCGCATCAAGTAACTCAGGCGCAGTTTCCGAACTGCCGCCTGCCCAATACGCCCCCATAGCTTTTGCAAATTGTTTTGCCTGATTGTCATTGTCTCTAACGAACGCGAACACCTTCTTGCCTTGAGCTATAGCTATCTGGACCAGGATATGTGCCGCTGCCCCAAAGCCATACATGCCTATATTTTGGGCCGATGGCGTTATCATCTGGTAAGAACGAAAGCCTATAAGGCCGGCACAAAGCAAAGGCGCTGAAGATGGGCTGCGATACTGCTCATCCAATACAAAACAAAAACGGGCATTTGCCACTGTATATTCGGCATAGCCCCCGTCTATGGTATAACCGGTAAATAACGGGTTATCGCAAAGGTTTTCCATTCCTTGCAGGCAAAACTTGCAATGCCCGCAGGTTTGACTCAACCACGGTATACCCACAAGTTGACCGGGAACTGGCTCTTTGACCGCCTTTCCGGCTTCGATTACCGTTCCTAATATCTCGTGCCCTGGGATTAGCGGAAGTTTGGGTTTATCAAGTTCGCCATCTATTATATGCAGGTCGGTACGGCAAATGCCGCAGGCCAATACTTTAACAAGTACTTGGCAATCAGAAGGCCGGGGGATTGGCAGCTTTTTGCAGATGAGCGGGTTGCCGGCTTTTTCCAGCACCATGGCCCGCATGGTATCGGGGTATATCATGAGTATTTCGGTTTTATTTATTAAACATCAAAACAGCCGACGTCAAAATGTAATTTATTGCATTGCTGATAGTTTATGAACTGTACATTTTCATGTAGTATTCATCAGCCATCCTTGCCGATTCAAAGACTGGAAATATATCTTTTGCTGCTTGCTTCATGATAGATAGCCATTGATCCTGGTTGCGATAATACATGGGCATTATTACGTTTTCTAACAAGTCCATCAGGTTCCTGTTTTCCAGAATATCTTTTTCTTCTTCTGATATCGTACCGGGTGCGGGCCTGATCAGGAAACAATTATCCATTTCTCGGGCAAATTCAGGGACCCAGCCATCAGGCATCGACAGGTTTATACTTCCGTTCATGGCCGCCGTCATACCGCTTGTGCCTGATGCTTCATGATAAAGTTTCGGATTATTCAGCCATACGTCCGAACCTTTTTTTAACATAGCCGATAGCGCAAGCTCATAGCCTGTCAACACCGCGCAGCGCTTAAAAGGCCTGGTTTTAATCATGATCTGGTTAAATTGATCTATGGAATCGTTATCTTCGGGATAAGGTTTACCTGCCCAGATCAACTGTATGGGGTAATCGGTTTGCTCAAGTAAACGTGTAAAACGCCCCCAGTCTTTCATGATGAGGCCAGCGCGTTTATAGCCTGCAAAACGTCGCGCCCAAACAATGGTTAGTACGTTTTCGTCAAAAAGTTTACCGCATTGGTCGGCTACGATTTTGAACAAGCTTCGTTTCATTTCTTTTTTCCAGGCTATGACATGGCCATCATCATTATCAGCAAAGGCCGCGTTAAGATCAGTGTCGCTCCAGTAAGCGTTGTTTTGGGCGTTGGTAATAGAAGTAATTTCGCATATATCGGGGCTTTTACCCCACATTTGCCTGGCAACTTCCCCGTGGAGCTTTGAAACCCCGTTGGCTTTTCTTGAAAATTTAAGTGCCCCCAATGTATAATTAAACCGGTCGCTTTGCATGCCCAGCATTTTCCTTACCTCGGTATCTTGTAAATGATAAAAGAACGACATTTCTTTTAATAGAACATAGCTATGTGATTCGTTGCCGGCCATTTCCGGGGTATGAGTTGTAAAAACCACCCGCTTTTTTAGTTCCGCAAGGCTTTTAAATTTATCAAGCAGGTAAAAGTTAAGGGGTACGGAATGGCCCTCATTCATGTGGTAAATATCCGGTTCAAGCCCCAACAGGTCAAGCAAAGTAGCGCCGCCAATACCCAATATAATACTTTGCGCAATGCGGGTTGCTTCATTCGGGTCATACAAGCAATGGGTGATAGAACGCGAAAGCTCATCATTTTCGTCAATATCGGTACTCAGCAGGATTAATGGGGCTGTTCCGAACGTTTCAGGAGGGAGTAAATAAGCTTTAACATGTACCGGGGCATCATGAACGGATACCTGGAAAACGAAACCTAAATCTTTCAGAAAAGCATATTCTTTTCTGATAAATTCCGCTTTCATCAAACCCTCACTATCTCTTGCCTGATCATAATAACCATATTTCCATAAAATACCTATCCCAATCAGGTTTTGCTTTAACTGGTAGGCGCTGCGCAAATGCGAACCTGATAAAAAGCCCAACCCTCCGCTGTAAATCTTCAGCGCCTGGTCAACAGCAAATTCCATAGAAAAATAAGCTACGCTCGTTTGGTATTTTTTATCGGGTGTGTAGCCGAAAATTTCGTCTTTGGTTATCATAAATAGTCGATTGGTGGCTTATTCTATAACAGGTGGCGCTATTGTTTGTGTTATCCGGCGCCGGGTATGAGTTTGCCTTAATTACCAAGCTTAGGTTCAACAAAGTTAGGTTGTTGTTTAGGCTGCGAAATGATCGTTTCTCCTCAAATAAATGATACTGATCATTTATTTGAGGAGAAGTTGTTTGGCAATACATGACGAGTGTCACCCTTGCAGCTGTTCGTGGTCATTCCGGCCATATACAGCGCGTTGCAATTTTGTATTATGAAAAATCATATCAATATCAAATACGTTAAAAACCTCAATAACGACGCTTTACGCGGCATTGTTTTTTACACACAGGAACTGGGTATCCTTCAGGAGAGGTTACAGGAAATAGCAGCAGATAATACTGCGCGCGAAGTGCAGGAAAAGGTTGAACATTTTCAAAATCAGTTCAGCATCCACCAGGATTATCTGACAAAGTTAAGGCACGATATCCAAATCAATGATAAGGCAATCGAGGCCCAATTACAGGTTACCGATGCCGTGATCTCTGAAAGGACCGCCGCTGAGCATGCCGGCATCCATGAGAACTACATCACTGAGGAGAATATTTTCAACAACCTGCGACACGAGTTTAACCGCTTCGCTGCACAATGGATGTAATCTAAGGAAATAAGAAGAAATAGGCGCAAACCTTAGTTTTTAAAAGGAATTTAAGGTTCTCCAAATGACGAGGATCACAAACAAAACTGATCATTGTCCTGTCCGGACTTCAATATAGTAGATAGTTTTGGTATAACCGATGGATGGAATTTATTCCTGTTTCGGTAAATGATCCGCATCATGGGTTCAATACCGGTGACGGCGGCATTACGGAACCGGAGGTACCAGTTCCGTTTTTTTTATTAAATATCCCCCCGCGTTGTCAATGACTAAAAATAATTTCCATATCCAGGGTTTGAGCCGGTTGGAAGTTGCCGCTGCGCGGGAAAGATATGGTATTAACCGCCTTTCAATAGAAAAGAATAATGTTTTTTTTACTGCCCTGAAAGACCTCGTAGCAGAGCCAATGGTTGTTTTACTATTAGTAACGGCCGTTATATATTTAATTAGAGGTCAGAACGCCGATGCTATGTTTTTAGCGATAGCCGTATTTTTGGTAGCCGGAATTTCTATTTTTCAAAATTCCAGGAGTAAGGCTGCTCTCGATAAGCTAAAGAGTTTTACACAGTCAAAGTGCAGGGTGATCCGGGAGGGTTTGGTAACTGATATAAATAGCGATGAGCTTGTTGTGGGCGATAGCCTTATAGTCGAAGAAGGTATGTCCATCGCAGCGGATGGAAGGATCCTGCATTCCAATGATTTTTCCGTTAATGAGAGCATACTGACAGGAGAATCCCTCCCGGTTTTTAAGGATCCATTGTCTGTTGAACCCATCGTATTTCAGGGTACCACAGTAGTAAGCGGACTTGCAGTGGTTGCTGTTTCTGCTATAGGTGATCAGACCCAGCTTGGTAAAATTGGAAGGGGGCTGGAATCTATCACGGTAGAAAAAACGCCCTTGGAATTACAGATCAACAATTTCGTAAAAAAGATGGTCATCATTGGCGTAATTGTTTTTGCAATTGTTTGGGCTATCAATTTTTTTCGCTCTGCAGATTGGCTGGCCAGCCTTACTAAAGCACTTACCCTGGCTATGAGTATTTTGCCCGAAGAGATCCCGGTTGCATTTACCACTTTTATGGCTTTGGGGGCCTGGCGGTTGATGCAGATGGGAGTGGTGGTCAAAGAAATCAAAACTGTGGAAACGTTAGGCAGCGCATCGGTAATATGCACGGATAAAACAGGTACTCTTACTGAAAACAGGATGAGTCTTGCCAAATTATATTTAAGGGGGGGCAGGCAATTTTATGACGCCATAGAGTTGATGGATGAAAAAAAAGCAAGGCAATTGGTAGCGTTGGCAATGTGGGCAAGCGAACCTATTCCTTTTGATCCGATGGAAGTGGCTTTACATGAAAGCTATCAGAAAAACTGTGATATAGATGAGCGTCCCGGTTATCATATGGTTCATGAATATCCTTTGGCTGGTAAGCCGCCAATGATGACACATGTTTTTGAAAATGAAAGCGGTCATCGGATCATTGCTGCAAAAGGCGCGCCGGAGGCTTTGCTGGCGGTATCAGGATTAAATATTGAAGAAAAAAAAGTTATTGAAAGCGCGATCAGGAAACTATCGGCAGAAGGTTGCCGGGTATTAGGCGTAGGGCGGGGACTTCTTGATGACAATCAGTTTCCGCCGGTGCAGCAGGAAATCCAATTTGACTTTATTGGTCTGGTGGCTTTTTATGATCCGCCCAAAAAGAACATAAAGGATGTACTGGGAGCTTTTTACAAAGCAGGGATCGAGGTAAAAATTATAACAGGCGATAATTCGCTTACTACACAGGCAATAGCGAAGGAAATAGGTTTTCGCAACGGCAATGAAACCATCTCCGGGAACGAGTTACTCACTTTGTCCGAAAAAGAGTTCGGGGAGAAGATAAAGCACGTCAATATTTTCAGCAGGATGTTCCCCGATGCAAAACTGAAGATTGTCAACGCGTTAAAAGCCGCAGGTGAAATTGTTGCTATGACCGGCGATGGTGTTAATGACGGGCCCGCACTCAAGGCAGCGCATATTGGTATAGCCATGGGCACTAAAGGGACGGAAATAGCCAAAGATGCCGCTTCGCTGGTGCTTGTAAAAGATGATTTGTCAAAAATGGTTGACGCGATAGCCATGGGCCGGCGTATTTATACTAACCTTAAAAAGGCAATACAGTATATTATTTCTATTCATATACCTATCATTCTTACAGTATTTATTCCTTTGGCATTTGGATGGATCTACCCCAATATATTTTCCCCTGTTCATATTATATTTCTGGAACTGATTATGGGGCCGACATGTTCTATTGTTTACGAGAATGAGCCTATTGAAAAGAACACTATGCTCCTTCCTCCAAGACCTCTGGCCACGACATTTTTCAATTGGAGCGAGGTAGTGACCAGTGTTATTCAGGGATTGGTGATTACCGGAGTAACCTTGCTTATTTACCAATATGCAGTAAACGCAGGGCTTAGTGAGCAACTGACACGTACCATGGTTTTTTGTTGCCTGCTCTCAGCCAATATTTTCCTGACACTGGTTAACCGTTCATTTTACTACTCGGTGTGGGTTACAATAAAGTACAAGAACCGGCTGATGTTCCCGATGCTTGGTTTTACGTTGCTGCTTGGGTTGGCGTTGCTTTATATCAGGCCATTAGCAATGTTTTTTGAATTTAAGTCTCCTTCTGCATTTCAGCTTGCAGTAAGTGCCGGCGCAGGTTCTCTTTCCGCCGGATGGTTTGAGGCATTGAAATGGGTTAAGAGAAAACGAGATTAGCGCATCAATAATTATGTGCTAATGATTTTGGGGATACTTCTGGTCAGAGCAAATTAGGTTTTATTGACCATGAAAGAAACTATAAACAGTTACAATCAGCAAATATCTGCTCTTTATTTCGCACCCAACCGGATGATTAATTGTGCTCAAACCGACCGGTTGTATTGTCAATTACTATTTTATAAACTATGAGGTCAATTTTATCTCCCAGGTCGTATTCACTTTCGGTGATCCCATGGGAGGGATGGCCAGAAGGCTGTTCAACCAATGGCATGATCCTATGAATTAGGGCCTGCATAGCCTGTTCTTGTTCTCCAATTTCGGTAATCTCTTCAAATTTTCCCCAGGCGATGACACTTTTCCAGCTAAAGATGTTTTTTATTTCGTCCACCTCAAAACAAACTTTAGGGTTTTGCCGCATCATCTCGATCTTTTTCCCCGGACCGGAGTGCGCATAGATAACGCCGTTTTTATATACGTAATTAACAGGCACAATATAGGTAATACCGTTGGCGTGGCATCCCAGGCGGCCTGTAATTTGCCGGCTGAGCAAAGCTTCGATTTCCGGCTGTTCCAATTTTCCTAACATAGCTAAGAGCATTAAGTTTATCAAAACTAAACAAGCAGGGATTTAAATAAGATGTTCTTTGTCAGCGAGAGATATGATCTATATCACTCTTGTTGAATTGTTGCTGATATCAATTTTTTAACCGGTGCTCTGCCGCTCTAAGTTTTTGCGCGATACAGGTACTTGTTATATCCGAATGATATTTTTTCGATGAGGCCAGCCTCCACCAGTTTCTTCAATTTATTATTGAATGAGCTGTGTGAGATATCGAGGCCGGTAGCTCGTACATCCAACCAGATAGATTCGGCATCCTTGCCTTCTTTTGATGTTAACATGTGATCGATAATGTAGCCACTTAACAACTGCATTTGTTCCTGCGGTTTAGTAAGCCGGGACTTTGATGACCTGAAGGGATATTGGATATTCATTGCTTTATATATTCAATGATTTATAGCTTATTTCCAACAAGCCAAAATAGCTTTCAAATTTGAAGCAAATCTGTACCTGGTTTTAATCCCCCTTTTTAAGAGCTTCAAATTGTTAAATTCTGTTAAACAATACGCATTTCATCTCAACTACAGAATGTTGCAATACTATTGTTAAGAAAAAGAAGAGTGCGGATAACTATGCTGTATTGTTTACCGGCACAAAATAGCCGTTTGTCCGCACATTGTTTGAAGTATCTAATTGCTAATTAAATTTAAAGGAAACTTATTGATTTACCCCGATCTTAATTTTATGGACAGAAAAGAATTTCTTTCAACGATTGGAATTACGGCCGCTTCATTTGCGTTGATCAATTGCATCGGTTGCAGTAAAAAGTCAGATAGCGCATCCGGCAGTGTTACCGGGCCGACGGGCGTTGATTTTACACTTGATCTCAGCCTTTCTTCAAATTCGGCGTTACTGAGCAATGGTGGTTACCTCGCTTCAAACGGCGTAATTGTAGCAAAGACTACGGCTGGCGCTTACATTGCTGTTCAGCAATCCTGCACGCACGAAAGTTACCCGCTCATTTACCAGGGTAGTAGTCAGCAGTTTTATTGTAACAATCATGGCTCCGCGTTTACTGAAGCAGGAGTTGTTAAAAATTCGCCGGCGAACCGTAACCTAACTGTTTATAAAACAACACTAAAAGGTACATCTTTGAGGGTATTCTCTTAAAAAAAAGTTAAAATGAAATTACTGATCTTCACATTTTTTTTATTTGTGGCTAAGCCGGTTACCTGGCTTGGCGATTTCAACAAGGCCCAGGCCGAAGCTTCTGCATCACATAAACTGATTGTTATAAACTTTTCCGGTTCGGACTGGTGCGGCCCCTGCATCCGGTTACGAAAAGAGATACTGGAATCGGATAAATTCAATGATTTTGCTGCTGATAAACTTGTTTTAGTGCGGGCCGATTTTCCTCGGCAAAAGAAAAATCAATTGAGTAAAGAGCAGGTTAAACTGAACGAGGCACTTGCGGACAAATACAACCCCGATGGTAAATTTCCTTTTACTCTGCTTGTTGATGAGCATGGTAAAGTGTTAACAGAGTGGGACGGGTATCCAAATGAATCCACCGATCAGTTTATTGATCAGATCAAAGCCTTTACAAATGACAGCCATTGAAATAGTGCCAACCGTTTATAAACGCGTTCTGAAATTGATGGGCAACCGTTTTGAAATAAGCGTAGTAAGCGATTATGAGAGCTGGGCGTCAAGTCGTATCGATTTGGCTGTAGCAGAAATAAGCCGGATAGAAAAATTACTTACCACCTTTAACGACGATAGCCAAACCAACCAGATTAATGCTGCTGCCGGTATAAAGCCGGT
The DNA here is from genome assembly GCF_003351025.1 of Mucilaginibacter endophyticus. GTDB lineage: Bacteria > Bacteroidota > Bacteroidia > Sphingobacteriales > Sphingobacteriaceae > Mucilaginibacter > Mucilaginibacter endophyticus. Next base: position 338,208 of record NZ_QPCG01000002.1, read on the forward strand.
AAGAGTGGATCAGGAGGTTTTTCAGCTTATTCAACGCTCGCTCAAAATATCCGCGATTACGCAGGGGGCATTTGATATTACCTACGGATCAATTGATAAAAGCCTGTGGAACTTTGATATAAACATGAAAAGTTTGCCCGATGCCGAAACCGCGCGTAATGCTGTACGACTGATCAATTACAAAAACGTGATCATGGATCCTGAACACCTAACAGTTATGCTTAAAGAAAAAGGTATGCGCATAGGTTTTGGCGGGATAGGGAAGGGATATGCTGCCGACCGGGCAAAAGCCATTTTACAGCAAAACGGCGTAAACAGTGGCATAGTAAATGCAGCCGGCGACCTAACCACCTGGGGAACACAGCCCAACGGTAAGCCATGGACTATAGCCATAGCCGATCCAAACAGGCAATTGACCCCGTTTTCAACACTTAATATTAGCGATATGGCTATCGCTACATCCGGCAACTATGAAAAATATGCAGTAATAGAGGGTAAAAAATATTCCCATACCATTGATCCTAAAACGGGTTTGCCGGTAAGCGGAATCAAAAGCGTGAGCATTGTTTGTCCAAGCGCGGAATTTGCCGATGCTATGGCCACCCCCGTAACCGTAATGGGTATCAGGGTGGGCCTGGATTTGGTAAATCAGCTAAAGCAACTTGCCTGTGTGATCATCGATGACAATAACCGCCTTTACACATCCAGGAATATTAACGTTAAAAATTAATACATGAAAAAAGTACCCCTAATTAAATTAATGCTTATCGGCGGCTTGCCGGCACTTGGGATGTCTTCTTGTATGTCGGTAAAGGCATATCAGAAAAACCGCCTTAACGACGCGGAGATGGAGTTATCAGCCCGTAAATCGCAAAAATTTGAGCAAAGTTTTCAATTATACCGTGAAGGCGGCTCAGGTGCAAACGGTGGAAAAAGCGGCGGTGGCTGCGGATGTAATTAAAACGGCTGCCGGAAATGAGAAAAATATATTTATGCGTTGCCGCTTTGTATTTAGGAATAGTTGCCGCGCATGCGCAAACTAAAACCTTACCCGTTAAAGATAGCAGCAATTACCAGGCACGTAAACTAAAAATCGATGAAATTAACATCGTATCAGCTTATTACCACCAGGATGGCAACAACTCTGCTGTTACAGGAGGTATTGGTACCGAAAAGCTGACTGATTTTGCTAATACCTTTGATCTGCAATTATCAAAATATGGTATAGGAGGAAATAAGCACACTTTTACTTTTGAACTGGGTGTTGACCATTATACGTCGGCCTCTTCAGATAAGATCGATCCTTATAGCGTTTCTTCGGCATCCAGGCAGGACACCCGTGTTTATCCCTCACTAAATTGGACGGTATCTAACGATAAAACGGGAAACGCATTTGGATTAACCGGATCTTATTCACACGAATTTGACTACCAGTCTTTTGGCGGGGGAATTAATCTGACCCGAGTATCGAAAGATAAAAATACGCAGTTTGATTTTAAAGGACAGGTGTTCCTTGATACCTGGAAAGTTATATTGCCGGTTGAATTACGACCGCCTGGATATGGATCAGGGTCAGACAGGGATGGACGGGGTAACGTGGACCATAGTCCCCGCAATTCATTTAGTACATCATTTTCAATTTCGCAGGTGCTGAGCACGCGTTTACAGGCTTTGTTTATTATCGAGCCGTCCTACCAGCATGGTTTATTGGCAACAAAATATCAACGTGATTATTTTACCGATGGATCTGAAAGGGTTGAAAACCTGCCGGGCAGCCGTTATAAACTTCCCATTGCGGTAAGGTTCAATTATTTCCTGGACGACCATTTTGTGATCAGAACGTTTTACAGGTATTACATGGACAATTGGGGGATCCGGGCGCACACAGCCGAATTGGAGATACCCATAAAGCTAACCTCTTTTGTATCGGTAAGTCCTTACTACCGGTATAATAATCAGCAAGGAACACGCTATTTTGCACCTTATGGGCAACATGATCCAACTGCTGTATATTATACCAGCGATTACGACTTGTCAACCCTCCATAGTAATTTTGTTGGTGCCAATATCAGGTTATCACCACCAACTGGTGTATTTGGATGGCAGCATTTCAATTCGCTGGAGATCAGGGCAGGACATTATATGCGCTCAACGGGCTTAAACTCAAATATTGTAACTTTAGCAATGAAGTTTAAATAAATTATTATGCATCGCGAACATCATGTAACAAGTTCAGAAACCATCAGGGATATCGTTATCGGTATGTCTGATGGTTTAACTGTACCTTTTGCACTGGCGGCGGGGCTAAGTGGGGCGGTAAGTTCGTCAACGCTGGTGGTTACGGCGGGGATTGCCGAAATAGTGGCCGGATCTATTGCCATGGGTTTGGGCGGATATCTTGCCGGACGAACAGAAGTTGACCACTATCAATCTGAGTTGAAGCGTGAATACGATGAAGTTGAGAACGTGCCTGATCAGGAAAAGGCAGAAGTAAAAAAAGTATTTGCAAGCTTCGGTCTTTCAAAGCATCTTCAGGATGAGATTGCAGATGAACTGGCGAAAGATAAGACCCAATGGGTTGAATTTATGATGCGTTATGAACTGGGCCTGGAAGAACCTGATGCAAACCGCGCAACCCAAAGTGCCATCACCATAGGCATTTCCTATATAGTAGGAGGTATCATCCCGCTTTCGCCCTATATTATTATTCATGAGGCGCAAGAGGCTCTTTATTACTCATGCGGGGTAACGATAATTTGCTTGTTTATTTTTGGCTATTTTAAAAGTAAAATGACCGGCCAGCCTGCGTTAAGCGGCGCATTAAAAGTAGTAATTATTGGGGCTCTTGCCGCGGGGGCCGCATTTATTATGGCAAAGCTGATTACCGGAAAATAATGTTTATTTATTATTACCGCCGTTTATCATGTCTGAAACAATGCCCTTATCATCATTCCTTTCAGCCAAAAATACGCCAGCCAAATGCACAAGTATAAATGCGATAATCAGGTACATGCAAAATCCGTGAACTTCTTTAACACTATGCCTGATAGATTTAAATGGTGCTAACAGATCTTCAAATGCCAGGAATAAACCCGTTAGGGCCATTATAATAAGTAAGATATAGAATAACGCATAAATGGCTTTCACTGTAAGCTCATGTTTGGCAAGTTCACGCTCTTTTTTTGTGGAATGAAACTGACGGTAAAGATATTTTATCTGGCGGGTGAATTTTTGATCAGTTAGTTGAAAAAACTCCAGGATAAGCCTGAATAGCAATAGCGCCACTAATACATAACCAAACCAGGTATGTATGCTCCAGACACTATCTCCGAGTGTGTGCGCAACAGAGCCCGATTGATCGTCGGTTACGGTGGCACCCTGGGCTTTCAGTTGCGTTTTAATTATTTTTGTTATAGTCCTTTTGTCGGTGATAGTAGAATTGATCAAAACGGTAATTAATGAACCGCTGATAACGATTGTGTTTGCCCAATGCCAAAAACGCAAAGGGGCCGAGTATACCCGATGGATAAGGCTCTCATGATTAGGTTGGATTATTGCCATAGTTTTTTGACTGGAACAGGATTTGTTATATCCTCATTTAAAATGTTTGTAAATTAACTGATGATTTTGAAGCAAGTCTGTAGTTTGTGACACTTCAGCTTCTCTTCAGTTTCCATATTTAAATTTGATCAAAAAGCTTTGAAAATCCTGGTAATAGAAGACGAGCAAGGTTTACGCGAAAACATCACAAGTTATTTGAATGTAGATGGCAATATCTGTGAAAGCTGTAGCACATTAACTATGTCACTGCAAAAACTTTCTGACTATGACTATGACTGTGTCTTGCTCGATATTGGCTTGCCCGATGGAGAAGGCTTTGGCGTGCTTGAATACCTGAGCATCAAACAAAAAACCGAAGCTGTTTTGATCATCTCGGCCCGAAACTCGCTCGATGATAAATTAAAAGGGCTTAACATCGGCGCCGACGATTACCTGACAAAACCCTTTCATTTAGCCGAGTTAAAAGCCCGGTTGATGGCTGTGTACCGCCGAAAAGCTTTCAATACAAGTAATAAATTGGTTTTCAATGAAATTTCTGTTGATATGCAGGGACGTACAGTTGAAATTAATCAAACCCCGATTATCCTGACCAGGAAAGAGTATGATATGTTACTTTATTTCATGGCCAACAAAGGAAAAGTAATCTCCAAAAATGCCATTGCCGAACACCTTTGGGGAGATGAAATGGATATGTATGATAGTTTTGATTTTATATACACGCATATAAAAAATCTCAGACGGAAAATTCTGGAGGTTGGAGGGAGGGATTATTTGACATCTATATATGGTATGGGTTATAAATTTACCGATTGATGAAGCTGTCACAGCATTATACCCGGACGAGTGTTTATGCCACGCTGACTGTTTTAGTGATAGGAGCAGTTATTTACTACTTTGCCATTAATTACATTGGCACACAGCAACTTGACCGGGCGCTGCAACAGCAGTTAACGGAGGCAGAAGAGTATATCAGGAGCAACGATGGCAACCCGCAGCTATATGACCTTGACCGTGATCATGCCGTGTTTGTTAAAACTAATAGACAACTGTTACTGAAGCGTTTTTTTGATACAACGTATTTTAATCCAAAAGAACAACGAAGCGAAGCAGGCAGGGCGGTAGAAGACCTGGTAAAACAAAAAGATAGTAATTACAAGGTTGTGATCACTGTTTCGCGGGCAGGGCAAAAAAATCTTATCGAGCTTATTTCTATCATTACGCTTGCATTGCTGGCCGGTTTACTTGCAGTACTTTTTGTTATCAATAAATACATGTTAAATGGCCTTTGGAAACCCTTTCAACTCACCTTGAATGAAATCAAACAGTTTAATATCGCCGACGTTAACCAATTTAAAGGCAAACCAAGTAAAGTTGACGAGTTTACAGAGCTTAATGGAGCTATAAGAGAAATGTCTTTAAGGGTAACCCATGATTATCTTAACCTGAAACAATTTACCGAAAACGCATCACATGAAATGATGACCCCGCTGGCTGTTGTTACTACTAAACTGGATACCCTTATACAGGATGAAACATTAAGTGCAGAGCAGTTAGGACAAATAGCCGGCATTTATAGCTCAGTAAATAAGTCCAGTCGGCTTAATCAGTCGTTATTGCTATTGGCTAAATTAGAAAATAAACTGGTTACTGAAGAGGAACCAATTAGCCTTGAAACGGTGATTGAAACTAAAATACTCCAGTTTCAAGAGCTTATTGAAAAAAAAGAACTTACCATCCGGCATACCCTTTACCCCAGGCAAATAGTGGCCAGTAAATACCTTGTTGATATTTTATTGAATAACTTTTTCAGTAATGCGATCCGGCACAATCTGCCAGGTGGATTCATAATCATTGATCTTAATTTCGACCAGTTATCTATAAAAAACACCGGGGCCGCAAATACATTAAACGGGCAGCAAATTTTTGAGCGTTTTCAAAAAGGCAAGGACTCGCAGGGTGCCGGATTAGGCTTAACATTGGTTAAAAATATCTGCCAGTTATATGGCTATACCATTCAGTATGAGTACGAGACCGGCTGGCATAAATTTGTTGTTACTTTTTAAGCCCGTCGCTGTTTTGTCACTTTTTTTATACACAAGGATCAACTACAATTTTGCTTCAGATTACCGCAATAGCTTAGCACGAATACAATTTGTATACGTTTTAAAGCTCAATATCGATGAAATACGTTTGCTTGCTGATCCTTACATTTTGCGTCCTCAAGCTAAAAGCACAGGATAATTATGAGATTTAGGTTTATGGCTCAGAAACTGTTGAAAAAGGTAGAACAATGGTTGAGCTTCACAGCAATTATACAATAAGCGGTAGTAAAACGGTAGGTAACGGCGAGCTTCCAACAAATCATGTTGAACATGAAACTATTGAGATTACTCATGGTTGGACAACATGGTTTGAAACCGGGTTCTACTTTTTTAATTCAATTGGTGACGGTGTCCGCACCGCTTATGTTGGTTCTCATATAAGGCCCAGGGTAGCAGCACCGGAAAGCTGGAATTGGCCTTTAGGAGTAAGTATCTCAACCGAGTTCGGCTTCCAAAAAGCTGCATTTTCTGCCAATACATCCACGCTGGAAATCAGGCCAATCGTAGATAAAAAATGGAATAAGTTATATATATCCGTGAATCCTACACTGGAAAAGAGTTTCAAGGGGCCTGATCAAAACCGCGGGTTTACCTTTTCACCAAATGTTAAAGGCAGTTATGATGTAACAAAAGTTGTTGCACTTGGGCTGGAATACTATGGCAGTACAGGTCCATTTTTTCATTATGACCCAATTAAGCAACAGGACCACCAATTGTTTGTTGCAACCGACCTGAATGTAGATCCTAAATGGGAGTTTAACGGCGGGGTAGGGTATGGTTTTACGTCAAATTCAGACAGGGCTATTTTGAAGATCATTGTAGGTCGCCGGTTTTAATAGAATTTTAAAGCGTACAGAATTAACCCGGAGATCAACGCGTATTCTTTTATACTGAGTTGATCAAATAATGACGCAGATCATTTGTTGTGTTGATGCGGGTCAACATAATATCCGGCGATATGGGCTTAATTTGATAGGTATTTCCAAAACCTCTTCGGCCCAAACCAATGGAACATAAAAACAATCAATTAAATACCTTCTGGCAGCTTACGCAAGATGACGCATTGCACTTGCTTGACACTATAGCTACAGGGCTTAGTTCATCGCAAGCTATTGAAAGGCTTAAACGATACGGCGCCAATACATTAAAAAAAGCAAGCAAATTCAACAATCTGGTATTGTTACTCTCTCAATTTAAAAGCCCTGTAACATTATTACTTATAGCCGCAGCATTACTATCTGCCGGTTTAGGTGACATGGCTGATACTTTAATTATAATGGGTATAGTGCTTGTTAGCAGTATTTTGGGGTTTTGGCAGGAGAGGGGGGCTGCCGGCGCTGTTAATGAATTGTTGAAAATGGTTCAATTGCATTGCACCGTACTGCGTGATGGCAAAAAAACAGAGCTTGAGGTAACAGGTGTGGTTCCGGGTGATATTATCTGTTTATCGGCCGGGGATATTGTGCCTGCCGATTGCCTGATCATAGAATCAGAAGCCTTGTTTGTCGATGAAGCGGCATTTACCGGCGAAACCTATCCGGTTGAAAAAAATCCTGGTATTGAACGTGCTAACACACATTTAGCGAGGCGCAACAATTGTCTTTTCATGGGCTCGAGTGTAGTGAGCGGCATTGGAAAAGCGCTAATAGTACAAACAGGACGAAATACAGAATTTGGGAAAATATCAAATGATTTGTTATTGAAAGCGCCAGAAACCGATTTTGAAAGAGGGATAAGAAAATTTGGATATATGCTAATGGAAATCACCCTTTTATTGGTATTGGTGATTTTTGCGATAAACGTATTGCTACATAAACCGGTGCTTGATTCCTTTTTATTTTCACTTGCTTTGGCCGTTGGCCTTACCCCGCAGCTTTTACCTGCAATTATTACCGTTAATCTTTCATCCGGCGCCCGAAGGATGGCCAAACAAGAGGTGATTGTAAAGCGCCTTAGCGCTATTGAAAATTTTGGCAGCATGAATATATTATGCTCTGATAAAACCGGCACTATTACCGAGGGAAAAGTCAATTTAAAAGATACACTCGATTTTAGGGGCGAGCATAACGATAAGGTGTTTACCTATGCCTGGCTTAATGCCAGATCCCAGCAGGGTTTTGTAAACCCCATAGATGTTGCTATTTGCTCAGCCGGTACCGGACAAAAAGACGTAGCCCCCTTTTCTGTAATTACTGAAATTCCATATGATTTTATCCGTAAGCGGCTCACCGTACAATTGAAAAGTCAAGCAGCTAACCTGGCTATCACCAAGGGTGCGTTAAGTGTAATTGTTGATATCTGTAGCCGGGTTGAAGTGTCTGAAGGTGTTATTGAAGATATCGGAGATCGTAAACAGGCTATTTTAGATCTTTATCACAAATTAAGCGATTTGGGGCTCCGAACGCTGGGGGTGGCATATAAAGAAGTGAAGGACGACCAGGTTTTTACAAGGGATAATGAAAATAATATGGTATTCCTTGGATTTGTAACACTGTTTGACCCACCCCGGGCGGGCATGCTTCAAACAATTGAAAACCTGCAAAACCTTGGTATAAAGCTAAAAATAATTACGGGTGATAATGCACCTGTGGCCCTTAATCTTGCCCAGCAAATCGGCTTTCAATCAGTTCGGATACTTACAGGTCAGCAAATGCGCAATATGAGTAATTCCGCGCTCCGGCATAGCGCACCGCTTACCGATATTTTTGCTGAGGTTGAACCAAGCCAAAAAGAGCGGATTATAAGTATACTGAAAAAGGCAGGAAATGTTGTTGGTTTTATGGGCGACGGAATAAATGATGCCCCCGCGCTGCATACTGCCGACGTAGGTATTTCTGTAAATTCTGCTGTTGACGTAGCTAAGGAGGCGGCAGACATAGTACTGTTGAACCAGGATCTCAATGTATTAATCAATGGGGTTACGGAAGGCCGTAAAACTTTCACCAATACCATGAAGTATATTTTTATGGCTACCAGTGCCAATTTTGGCAATATGTTCAGTATGGCCGGTGCATCGTTGTTTTTACCATTTTTGCCATTGTTGCCAAAACAAATATTGCTCACTAATCTGTTAACCGATTTTCCTGAGATGACTATTTCTTCAGACAAGGTAGACGATATTAATGTTAAAACACCTCAACGCTGGGACCTCCGCTTTATTCAGCGTTTCATGATTGTTTTTGGTTTACTGAGTTCGGTTTTTGATTACCTCACTTTTGCGGTGCTCATTTTCGTGCTGCACGCCAATGAAAAGGTTTTTCAAACCGGTTGGTTCACCGAATCGGTGATTTCAGCTATTTTGATTGTATTGGTAGTGCGTACACGGTTGTCATTTATGAAAAGCCTTCCGGGTAAATATTTATCATTGGTAACTGCCGGCATAATGTTCCTGGTATTGGCTATTCCATTTTCACCCTTTGCGGCAGTGTTTGGTTTTATAACACTATCGTGGAAGTATTATATGTTGATGATAGGCACTGTAATAGCCTATATCTTATCAGCGGAACTTGCGAAGCAATGGTTTTACAAACGAATTGTAAAGTAGAAATTTGCGTACCCTGTAGTTTTAAGCAGGAACAACTAAATTATTTGGTTGGCAGCATTTGAAAGTATGGTTGCCGGCTTACCCTATGATATATTTATACCCGGGCATTGAATATTAATATGGGCACATTTACATTTTTAGTCATTTCAAGCGTGTGGCTGCCCTTAAATAAACGTTTTAAAAAACTAAAATGATGATGCACCATCGCCAGTATATCCACATGCTCTTCTACGCAAAGCGTTGCAAGCTCATTTTCAATTTCTTTAGATCTCAGAATTTTGGTGCTCAATAGCTCGTTTCTGTTTTTTAATGCCATGGCGTTCAATATTTCCTGCATAAATCGTTCATTGAGAGCGAAGTAATTATCGTGCTCGTCAACTGTTGTTAATAGTATTTCTGCATTAAGCGGTTCTATAAGTTTGGTTAATGATTCAATAGCCTCAATATCGTCTTTAGTTGATGTCAGATCGGTCGCGAACGCTATACGCCTGATATCGTCAAACCCGGCGGCGGGAGGAACAAGCAACAGGGGAAGGTCTAAATTATTCACCATGCTTTTCATGTTGTTGCCTTGCAAAAAGGTATTTAATCGGTCTTTATCATGCGTGCCGGCCACAATCATAGCAACGTTATTGGTGGATGAAAGGAATTTTATTACGCTGCACAAATTGCCAAAAGAACTATTAACAGATATTTGAGGGCTAAACCCATTTTCTTCACGAAGAGTACCCCGCCAGGTTTCCAATTGGCTCTTCAAAAGGTTTAGCATGTTGGTGCTTTCTTCGCTCAGCATATCATATTCTTCAACCGGCCAGCCAACAGTGTAAGGACTTGGAATTTCTGAAGGCAACAGATAAGCATTGCACAATAGTAAATTGGCTTTTAGGCTCATTGCAAGTTTTAATGCAAAATGTGCGGCGTGTGTCGCATTAGGGGAGAAATCGGTGAGTGCAATAACGGTTTTCATAATCCGGTAATTTTTAAGGTAAAAATGCGATACCCGCGGCAGGAAAAGCATGATGAAAATCATATAAATGATTGATAGTCATCAGTGAATGAGGTTTTACAGATAGCTTATTTTGCAGATGTTACCCGGTTATTCACCTAAAAAGCATTATTATGAAAACGATCCTTGTAATTGACGATGGTTCCACATCAGCAAAACATGCGGCACATTTTGCCCTTAGCATGGCTCAGCAGGCAGAAGCAAGTTTGGTGTTGGCACATGTTTATCCATTAAAACGGCCTGCGGCATCCAGAAAACTCCAGTTGGCCGGCCAAAATATACCCGAATATGATATTACTGAACCAACGCAAGATCTTTCGGCTCAACTCAAATTGGTAGCAACAGGTGCTTTTGTGCCCCCAATTGATGAATTTGACGCATTGCTTGATACTGAAGCTCAATTAATCTCTTACATCAATAAAAATAATATCTGGCTGGTAATGAAAGGGGGGACGAAACCTGAACCTTTTGACACGGGAATAAAAATTCAGTCGGTTTTAAATAGGATCAAATGCCCGTTGATGCTAATCCCTGAAAAATATGACAGGCAGGGTTTTAAACAAGTTATTTATATCGCTGACTTAAGGTATTGCCGGTTAAGTGTGCTGCATTACCTTGCCGCGCTGGCCCGGCCATATAAAGCCAATTTGTTGCTCACACATCTGTCGGCAAAAGGATTGCCCCATATTGAACAAAACTATGCGCTCAGCCTATTCAATGATGAAATAAGTGCAAGGATTAATTACGAACAATTGCATTTTAATAACACAAAGGAACGTGATGTTACCCGGGCAGTTGATGTTATGGTACACACTATGAATGCCGATCTGCTGGCCGTTGTTCATCATCGTTTTCATTGCGAAGAATTGGCTGCAGAAAGTAAAGGTACTTCTGTGCCTGTTCAGGTAACTATCCCGGTCATAATCTTTCCTTATTGAATTTCAGTTGGTTATGGTTTATTTGGATGTTGAGGATCAGTCAGATAAGTGACGGTTGTCACTAATTTAACAATTGGTGCGTTGCAACTTTACATTATTAAAAAAGATGTTATGAAAACAGGTGAGATGAATAACGCGGTTATAAAAAGAATTGTAATTTTTCTTTTTATCTCATGCGTCCTTACTGCTGCCAATGTTCAGGCCACGGGCTTAGCAATTTTAAGAACCGATACTTCGGTAAACGCGGAGATAACCAGGCAACTGAATGACAGGGCGGTTAATAGCGTGTTATATTTCCCTTTGTCAACAAAGCGTTTTTATCTTAAGCGTAATTTTGCACCTGTTTGGACATTGGAGCAAAAAGACCAGAATAAAACCTGGGCCGCCATGCTGCTGGTTGATTGTGTATTACAGTTTGGTTTAAGGCACGAGGATTACCACCCTAAAGAGCTGCAGTACTCGCTACTTCACAAAATACTTGAACAGCCAGAAAAGATAAGCAACAGCCAAAAAGCCCGGTTTGAAATACTGCTTACAGATGCCATGCTTACTTTCATAAATAACCTGCATTTCGGCAAGTTAAACCCATATTATTCACCTGCAAAAATTGATAGGGAAACTGTAAATGGTTTCAATGGCAGTGATGTATTAGCGAACGCCCTCAATCAACCTTCGGTGATGGACGCGATTGTGAAAGTGCAGCCGACTAATGAAGATTATAAAACTTTTCAACGTCAGTTACACATGATCAAGGGTGTTTATGAAGGGGATTGCTATGAAACACCTGAAGCCGACGTGAGGAAAATAGCTATAAATATGGAAAGGCTGCGATGGGCTGAAATTAATGACAGCACTTATATCCAGGTCAACATTCCTACTTATTCATTAAAACTGGTACGGCCGGATACGACATTTAACTTCAAAGTTATTGTGGGAAAACGTGCGACACCAACGCCATTAATGGTTAGTATGCTTACAGATTTTGCAACTTCGGCAGGGCCTCGGGTTATAAAAAACGAGAGCCGGGATAAATTTAATTCCGGCGATTTTTCATTCAAAGCCGCTACACCTAACGAAAAAAAAGGGGCATATATATACTTTATGCCAGGCAATAAAGCAGGTGTTGAACTACAGGGAGTATCAGATAAAAGTTTATTCAGCAAAGGGGGAAGGGCTGCAAGTGACGGAGCTATAAAGATTGAGCGGGGGGAGGAGCTTGCAAAGCAATTACTGATAACAAGCGGTGATAAAAATGATATAAAATCAGTTCACCGCGCTTTGATGAACCGTGAAGTTAAGGTTTTTTCGTTAAAAAAGCCCATCCCAATCAGGATCACCTACATTACAGCGGCTATTATAAACGGCCAGATTGTTAAATACAATGATGTTTACAATTTGGACAGCAGGATTGAAAACATGCTTTATGATATTAAGCCTAACAATAAAACTAAATGATCATACTATTAATAGTTGTTAAGTTATGAAAACGATCTTAGTACCAACCGATTTTTCAGCTCCTGCTCACAATGCGGCAAGCTACGCTTTAAACCTTGCAAAAAATATAAGGGCCGGGGTAACCTTGTGCCATGCTATTAAAGTGCCATCTGAGGCGCCCATGGCGGCGCAGGTTCCCTGGCCGCTGGAGGATTATGCCTCTTTGAAGGAAGAAGCGGACCAGGAACTGAAGCACTTGTCGGTAACTTTACGACATGAAGTTCCTTTTGAGAAAATAGCCTCTGGTCGCGAATTTATAGGCACCCATAGCGCTACCGGTGAAGTAATGGATGTGATAAGAAACACAGTTGAAGACCAAAAATGTGTAATGGTAGTAATGGGGATGTCGGGAGAGGGAGCTGTAAGCAGGTTCTTTTTAGGAAGTAATACCCAGGAGATCATTAATAAAGCAACATTCCCCGTACTGCTGATCCCGGTGGAGGCCCGTTTTCGTCCGATATTTAAAATAGCGTTTGCTACTGATTTGAGTAGGGGAGATATCGAACTGATCCATTCCGTAGCGAGCCTGGCTTACTATTTCAACGCCGAGTTGTTAATAGCCCATATTACCGACGACAAATTTGAAACAGGTGATGATAAACGAAAAGTTGATGAATTTTTAAAAGAGGTTACCTGTAAAGCCAATTATCCCAAAATCTATTACAAGCACATAAAAAGTATAGATGTAATGCATGGACTCGACTGGCTTAGCGAACACGGTGTAATTGATATGCTGGTTATGGTACACCGGAGGCTAAGCCCCCTCGGACAGCTTTTAGGTTTTAGTTACACTCAAAAGCTTTCACATCATATTGAAATACCCCTGCTAATGCTGCCTGAAGGCCTGCCTGCTGTACACTTTTAACTGAGCGAATATTTTGAAAACAATTAACAGCATGGCGGATATCCGTAACTTTTATGTCATTGGGATAAGTTACAAAAAAACAGATGCCGATAACAGGGGTAAATTTGCAATAAGCAGCGGGCAATATGAAGTTTTATTAAAAAGTGCAAATAACTATGGAATCAATTCGGTATTTGTTCTGTCAACATGTAACCGTACCGAAATTTATGGGTTAACAGACAATGCAAACAAGCTTATTGATTTATTATGTGGTGTTACCGTTGGCAAAAAGAATGAATTTGCCGCTTACTGTTATGTGAAACAGAACGTGAATGCAGTCAGGCATTTATTTAATGTTGCGGCAGGTTTAGACTCACAGATACTGGGTGATTATGAAATTGTAGGGCAGTTAAAACAAGCTGTTAAATTTGCCAAAGAACGTGGCTTTATCGATAGTTTTTTAGAGAAGCTTTATAACACCGTTTTGCAGGCATCGAAGCAGGTTAAAAATCAAACCGGCCTGAGTAAGGGATCTACGTCCGTGTCTTTCGCAACTGTTCAACTCATAAAAAAACATAGCCTTTTTAATATTGATAGTAAAATATTGCTCGTGGGCGCCGGAAAAATGGCACGGCTTACATGTAAAAACATAACCGAATGCCTGGGGAAGGTTAGTATTACAATAGTTAACCGTTCTGTAGATAAGGCAAGAGAGGTTGCGGGTGAAGTGAATGCTGATTACGCAGCTGTTGACGAGTTGAATAGCCTGATAGGATCTTCTGACATTATCATTGTAGCTACAGGGGCACCTTATCCCATTATTTTAAAAGGAGACCTTGAATGCCCGGGTAAAAAACTGGTTATAGATTTGTCCATGCCCTATAATGTTGAGCCGGAAGCAGCAAAATTGCCTCATATTGATTTAGTTAATATTGATGAGGTATCGCTGATTAATAGTAAAACGTTACAAAAAAGACAAGGGGACGTGTGCGCCGCCCAAAAGATCAATGAATACTTTATTGATAAGTTTATGGAGTGGTGTGAAATTCGTAAAAGCCTTTTATTGGTAAATACTATTAAAGGAAAACTAACCTCCATTTGTATAAGTCAATCATTGCTTGCCCATGGTACGGGTAGCCCTATTGTTTTTGAAGAGCAACAGAGGATACAGCAAATTTTGAATGAAACGGCCGCAAAAATGAAAAGCTCAAATCAAGCCGGCTGCCATTATCTTGAAGCTTTAAATGATTTTATGTCACCTCAGTTTTTGATGCAAAAAACCGTTTTAATATGATATCTGTCAAATAAGTCATTGACTAAGATCATTTCAAAATTCTGTTTTAATCAACAGATTTGATTAAAACAACCTGTTATGGCTAACGGTATAAATAAATCAGAGATCGTATTCCTGGAAGGCCCCCACTCCAGGTTCAAGGAGTTGCGTTTTACTTTAGAAACCATGTGGGAATTTATAAAGGGCTTTCGTGCTTTGCATTTTATCGGCCCTTGTATTACAGTCTTTGGTTCGGCCAGGTTTAACGAAGATCATCCCTATTATGAACTTACCAGAAAAGCCGCAGCCGAATTTGCCAAACTTGGGTTTACCATAATGACCGGAGGGGGGCCGGGACTTATGGAAGCAGCCAATCGTGGCGCTAAGGATGTTGGCGGTAAATCGGTAGCTTGTAATATTCAGTTACCGGTGGAGCAGAAACCCAATCGTTACCTTGATAAGTGGGTTTATATGAAGCATTTTTTTATCAGGAAAGTATTGTTGGTCAAATATTCTTTTGCCTTTGTAGTAATGCCGGGCGGTTACGGTACCATGGATGAGTATTTTGAAGCGCTTACCCTGATTCAAACCCATAAAATAGAAAATTTTCCCGTTATTATTTTCGGCAAAGCTTATCACAGGGAGCTTGTGGAACATATCAACCAGATGAAGGCGAATGGAACCATTGGCCCAAATGACACGAAATTATACCTGATTACCGATGATATACAAGAAGCAGTTAGCCTGATAGCAGAGAAGAGTATCAAAGCTTTCGGTTTAAAACCTGCCAACACCATAAAGCCAATGAAATGGCTGCTTGAGCACATTTAAATTATCTGCTGATATTAATACGCTATCGTTATGGATGATTTTAATTTAATTAAAGCGGTTATACAACACGTGATAGATGGTATAATAATTATCGATCAATCCGGGCAGATTATTTTTGCCAATCCTGCTGCCCACGAATTATTTGGGTACCAGCCAGGCGGGTTATGCGGATTAAATGTGGATTGTTTAATGCCGGCTCATCTACGCATTTCTCATAAAAGGAGTATTAGTAGATATAACGAAACAGGGCAGGCGAATATGATCAATAAAGGGCGCGAGATTACAGCCCTTAAAGAAGACCAAACCTCTTTTCCTGCAAGGTTATCGGTTAGTGAAGTTCAATTTCGCGGGCAAACAGTTTATGCGGGTGTCATACATGATCTTACTCTTGAAAAGAATATTGAAGAACAACAAAGGGAATACACATCCGAACTGGAGGCAATTGTTGATAAGCGTACAAGTTTCCTGACAAATATTGTCCAAACACTGGAACAGGCCAAAGAGGAGGTAAGTGCATCTTTGCTCAAAGAAAAAGAGGTTAATAAAATGAAAACACGCTTCGTTTCAATTGCCTCCCATGAGTTTAGGACGCCACTCAGTAGCATCCAACTATCAGCGTCCTTGATTGAAAAATATTACGACAGATTGAATAAAGAAAAAATATTCAGGCATCTGTTGAAGATAAAAGGGGCGGTGGCCGACCTCACCAATATTCTTAATGATTTTTTGTCGATAGAGCGTATCGAATCCGGCAAAGTAAAAATCGATTTTAAATCCTTTAACCTGTGTCCCCTGGTAGATGATATCGTTTCGGAAATGACCCTGCTTGCAAAAAGCAGCCAGTGTATTGTTTTTGATCACAGCAGTCATGCGATTTACGTCAAACTCGATGCAAACTTGATAAGGCATTGTCTTGTTAACCTTATTTCAAATGCAATTAAATATTCGGGAGAAAATAGTTTAATCACAATACACGCTCAAAGTGATAAAGACCAATGTATTATTAAAGTAAAGGATAACGGTATTGGGATCCCGGAAGATGATTGCACTCAAATATTTCAACCATTTTTTAGGGCGGCCAATACCGCGGATGTTGAAGGCTCTGGTTTGGGCCTGAACATAGTTAAGCGTTACGTTGAACTAATGCAGGGCACCATCGGTTTTGAAAGCGAAATGGGGCGAGGTACAATTTTTGAGATGAGATTTCCCGTCGAGTATAACCGATCATATTAATATGTTTTCTCCAGTATATACAGATCGGGCGTTTTGCTGAAAAACAAAGGTACACTATAAACACATTTTGTTATCTCCGTACCATATTTTAATCACGTTTGCTGGTTTAATAAATTTCAGACGGCAAAGAAATGGCTTCATGCTAACGGCTTACATCAAAAGAAAGCCGGTTAGGTATTCTTTTAATGTAAGTCGTTTAATTTAGATAACAGATCCTTAATGCCGGTACCGTTACACAGTTGCAGGAAAAATGAATAATGGCAGTTTTAAATCTTCAAGAGCATCTTTAGTTGTGCTGTGCTCAAAATAGCGCCTGAAGAATGAATGCTGATGATGAACTACAGCAAGAATATCGGGTTTTACTTCAGCACAATGACGGTGCAGCCTGTCTGCAACATCATGACCTCCAAGGTTTCTGAACGAGATTTTATCATACCCAAATTTGGCTATGTGTTTTTGGAATACCGCTTCCTTTTCAATCTGTTGCTGCTTGTCCTTAACCTGTTGATTTACGTGTACCACTTCGATGCTAAAATGAAAGGTTTTGCCAAGGTTTATTAAATAGTGCAGGGCCTGGATGTCGGGTTCATCAAAAGTTGTGGCGAATACTACATTTTTAATATCTGCTAAAGCACCATTGGCAGGTATAACAAGTACGGGTTTTTGAGCATGCCTTATTATTTTATTCGTTTCACTGCCAAAAAACAAATGGTCGATTGACGTACTTGATGGTGCGCCCATAGTTATAAATTCGATTTGGTTTTCATCAATTACCTGTTTGAGGTTGTCTTCCAGGTTTCCGTCACCACTCAAACCTTTGAGTGTTGGTTTGCGATAGCTTTTATTAATGTCATCGGCAATGTATTGAAGGGTGTTTAGCTGGTGGTCAAGCTTTTTCTTTGTTTCAGTAGTAGCTAAAAAAAACTCTTCATCTACGTAAGGGCCGCCTGAGAAAGTAGAAGCTACAGCTATCGTTTCATAATTATGATACAACAGCATGTTGGCATGTAATTTACCCGCAAGCAACACAGCTGAGTTAGCTGCGTTTACTGAATTATCAGAAAAATCGGTAAGTGCAAGGATAGTTTTCATGATGACAAATTGGTTTAATGTTATTGAAATTGTTTATACAAATTTTCGCATAATAAGCTCAGCTGCAAATGATCGTGATCATCAGGAATACTGATGTTCAGCATCGATTATTCTGTCACCGCAACACTTTGGTGCTGAATATCATACGTTATTGTGACGGCCGTCATGTTACGTTAAATCGTTTGTTCCCAATTTTGGACCATAAACTTAATACATACCGCTATGTCAACATTAGTAAAATCAAACAACACGCCTTCATTACGTTCAATGATGGAAGATTTTTGGAACAATGACAGTTTTTTCGCGTTCCCTTTATTTAATCAGGAATTATTACCTGCGGTAAACATTCGTGATACTAAGGATAATTATGAGCTTGAAGTTGCTGCCCCTGGTTTTAAAAAAGATGATTTTAATATCAATACCGAAAATGGCTTGCTAACTATAAGCGCCGAAACCAGCGAGGAGCATAACGAAGAAAAGAAAAATTATACCCGTAAGGAGTTTTCTAATACTTCGTTTACCCGCACTTTTCGCTTGCCCGATAATGTGGACAACGAGCATATCAAAGCAAACTACAATCACGGATTACTGACTATTGATATCCGCAAAACAAAGCAGGACACAACGGAGAAAAAGAAAATCAATATTGACTGATCAAACCACGTTGCACCTGTGCCTGGTTGCACCGGTGCAACTTTTTCTTTGATCTAAAGCGAAAAAAATCAAGCGATGGAAGTAGTAGTTTATAAAAGTGCCAGAGTGCCCTCAAGATATTGGGTGTTGATGCTATTATCAGGGATATTACTTTCTATTCTCGGCGTGTGGATCATTTTATCGCCGCTGCAGTCCTACTTATCGCTCAGCCTTACGTTTGCAGCAGGCATGATCATAACAGGTTTTTTTGAAGCCATTGTATCCCTCATGAGCATCAGACATATTGAGCGCTGGGGGTGGTTATTGGCAAGCGGGCTCATTGATATTGCTATTGGAAGTTACCTCTTTAGCTATCCTTCAATAACCATGATGCTACTTCCGATTATTATTGGCTTTTGGTTGCTGGTTAGAGGCATAATGGGGATTGGAAGTGCTATCGATATGCGTGCTTATGGTATTTCAAGTTGGGGCTGGATCTTATTTAACAGCCTTGTTGTTGTTTTTTTCTCGGTAGGGATACTGGCCTATCCTGCTTTTGGAATAGCAAATCTAATCATTTGGACCGGGCTTGCTTTTTTAGGGGCCGGAATATTCAGAATTGTTATTTCAATAAAGATAAAGGAAATAAGCCGGCGTGTATCCGGCCATATGTGACATGGTCATTAGTTTTCTTATAATCAGGTAGCCCGGTTTTATTTAACGAATATTGGGCGCTTAGTATTTGTCACGGTATTTAAATGTCTGAAAATGAACACAAAAGTTCCAGCGCCGGCAGCATTGCTTGCAATTAATGCAGGCTCATCAAGTATCAAATTCTCTTTATTCCGCCTGACTGCTAATGTTCAGAAAATAGGAGAAGGTAGGATAATCCGCATTGGTCTGCCCGGAATGTCATTTGAACTTACGAGGAATCAGCTCTCCGAAATTGAAACACTCCCTAATGATGTTACTGATTATGTGTCGGCGATAAAATTCATTGTGGACTGGCTTGAATGCCAACCCTTATTCGCTCAGGTTAAAGTCATAGCGCACAGGATGGTGCATGGCATGGAGGATTGCTCACCCGCTATTGTTAATGACCACATGTTATCCACTTTAAAAAAGGAAGCTGGTGATGATCCGGAGCATCTGCCAAACGAAATTAAGCTGATCGATGCTTTCAGGTATCGTTATTCGCAATTGCCTCAATACGTTTGTTTCGATTCATATTTCCATCAGGATATGCCAGCCGTGGCCAAATTACTGCCATTGCCAAGGCGCTTTACACAATCTGGAATAAGGCGTTACGGTTTCCACGGCCTCTCGTATCAATATATCATGCAAAAGTTAAAGGCAGAGGGCAACGGGGAAGGCAAAATTATCATTGCGCACTTAGGTAATGGTTCGAGCCTGGCGGCGGTGAAGGACGGCAAAAGCGTGGATACCACCATGGGTTTTACCCCCGCTTCGGGGTTGCCAATGAGCACCCGGTCGGGAGATATTGACCCTGGCGTGGCCTGGCACATTATGAAGCATGAACGGCTTACTGCCGACCAGTTTATCCACATGACCAACCATGAGTCGGGACTTTTGGGTGTCTCCGGAAGCAGCGGCGATATGCATGACCTGCTTTCGCGGGACGCAACGGATTATTTTGCAGTAGAAGCGGTAGATCTGTTCTGCTATTATGTTAAGAAATCTGTTGGAGCCTTCACTGCCGCTTTAGGTGGCATTGATACCTTGGTTTTCACAGGTGGAATAGGGGAAAATGCAGCAGTGATACGAAAAAAGGTATGCACGGGGCTTGAATTTTTAGGAATCGAGCTTGATTACGAAGCAAACCAAAAAAACGAAAATGTCATATCAGTAGCTGAAGCAGGGGTTAAAGTTTATGTAATGCCAACCGATGAAGAGCTAATGATGGCTGAGACGATTAGTGAATTAATGAACATTTAAATTTTTAAAAGTTAAGAAATGAAAATGATAACGGATATTACCCAAAACGAGAATGCACCGTTAACCGATGATTGTTTAACAAAATTGGATGCATATTGGCGTGCAGCAAATTATTTATCTGTTGGCCAGCTTTACTTGTGCGATAATCCGCTGCTGGATGAGCCTTTAAAGATAGAGCATATAAAAAAGATGCAATTGGGGCACTGGGGAACCACACCCGGTCAAAACTTTATATACACACACCTCAACAGGCTTATTAACAGGTACGACCTAAACATGCTTTATATTTCCGGTCCCGGGCACGGGGGGCCTGCTGTAGTTGCAGGCACCTACCTTGAGGGTACTTATAGTGAAATATATCCCGAAGTTAGCCAGGATAAGGCTGGGATGAGAAAACTATTCAAACAGTTTTCATTTCCCGGTGGTATCTCCAGCCACGCCTCGCCCCAAACACCGGGATCAATGCACGAAGGAGGAGAGCTGGGTTATTCGCTAAGTCACGCGTTTGGCGCGGTGCTTGATAACCCAGACTTGATAGTTGCGTGTGTAGTTGGCGACGGTGAGGCCGAAACCGGGCCGCTTGCAACTGCCTGGCACTCTAACAAATTTCTAAATCCGCTTACCGATGGTGCCGTATTGCCCATTTTGCATCTCAACGGCTATAAAATATCTAACCCAACCGTATTAGCCCGTTTACCTCACGATGAGCTGGAACAGCTATTTTATGGTTATGGTTATAGCCCGATATTTGTTGAAGGATCAGATCCTGAATTTATGCACCAGGCTATGGCGGCAGCCTTGGAGCAATCGATTCATTACCTTAAGCAAATTAAATATAATGCCGCCGAACACCCCGGAATGGAGAGGCCAAAATGGCCGATGGTTATTCTGCGGTCACCCAAAGGCTGGACAGGAACTAAAGTTGTTGACGGAAAACAAATAGAGGGTACGTTCCGCTCTCATCAAATCCCGCTTACAGTGTCACCAGCTTTCGAAAGCCATTTGCAAATGCTTGAGAGCTGGATGAAAAGCTATCGGCCTAAAGAATTATTTGATATCGACGGCAGCTTGAAAAAAGAGATAGCGGAGATAGCACCGAAAGGGAACCGCCGGATGGGGGTGAACTCTCATGCTAACGGCGGGCTATTATTGAAAGAACTCCGCCTTCCGGATTTCCAGCAATACACCGTAAATGTACCTGCCCCTGGTGTTGCGGGGGAGGGTGATGTACACGTATCCGGACGTTTTTTACGGGACGTTATATCCCTTAATCCCCAAAATTTTCGCGTTTTTGGTCCGGATGAAACGGTTTCGAATAAACTGGAAGCTGTTTTTGAAGTAACCAACAGGCAATGGAATGCCGATGTTGATTCAAATGATGAATACTTGGCTGCAACCGGAAGGGTAATGGAAATGTTAAGTGAACATCAATGCGAAGGCTGGCTGGAAGGATACCTGCTTACCGGCAGGCATGGCCTGTTCAACTGCTATGAAGCATTTATTCATATTGTAGATTCGATGTTTAATCAGCATGCCAAATGGCTCAAAATGACCAGCGAGATCCCATGGCGAAGAAAGATAGCTTCATTAAATATACTGCTAACATCTACCGTTTGGCGGCAGGATCATAACGGTTTTACCCACCAAGACCCGGGTTTTATAGATCATGTGATCAACAAAAAATCAGAGATTGTGAGAGTTTATTTACCGCCCGATTCTAATTGCCTCTTATCTGTAATGGATCATTGCCTGCGGAGTAGTCATTATGTAAATGTTATGGTGGCTGGAAAACATCCTTCCCCACAATGGTTGAATATGAAAGATGCTGTAGATCATTGTACAAGAGGAATAGGGATTTGGGACTGGGCGAGTAATGATCAGGACTGTGATCCGGATGTAGTAATGGCGTGTTGCGGAGATATCCCTACACTGGAAACCCTTGCTGCGGTATCCATTCTAAGGGAACACCTGCCGGATTTAAAAATAAGGGTTGTAAATGTAGTTGACCTTTTGAAGCTCGAAAGGCAATCCGGGCATCCTCATGGCTTGAATGATCATGATTTTGACGCGCTATTTACTGCCAATAAGCCTGTGATTTTTGCTTTTCATGGATATCCATGGCTTATTCACCGGCTTACCTATAACCGCACCAATAATAATATTCACGTAAGGGGATACAAGGAAGAAGGTACAATTACCACCTCATTTGATATGACTGTTTTAAATGAAATGGACAGGTTTCGTCTAACTATCGATGTTATAGATCGCGTGGCTACACTTGGCAGTAGGGGCACATATTTAAAACAGAAATTAATGGATAAGTTAGTTGAGCATAAACAGTTTATCTATGCTCATGGTGAAGATATGCCCGAGATAAGGAACTGGCAATGGAAAGTGGGAAGTAAATCATAAAAAACTGCAAAATGTTTTCGTGAAAACATTTTGCAGGAAAAATTACTTGATTCAGTACGGGTAATTTGAAGGTGAGAGTGGGAGTTTTGGCTGATTTTGACTCTGTTCAATCATTTTTCACGAGGCTATCCTGAAGCGCTGAAATCAGGCGGAACCGTAAGACGAAAGAAGGCGCAACGCTCCCTGAGTATGCCCCATGACTCAAGCCGCTTTGGCTCCTGTTCGGTTTTTAAAATAGGCCCAACGTTTCTTTCGGACGGTCCCGGTATCCCAATTCTTCGTTGCAACCTAATTCTGGATGCTCCTTGCTGTTATCTTTAAAGACAGAATAAACTATCCATAGTACTACTAACGGCGAGATGAGATATAATGTTACAATAACAAGGTAAGCGTATCCTAAGGTAATCAGAGCTATATAAACAAATAGGTAAAGAGTCGCGAGGCCGATGATTACTGTACTTTTCATGGCTTATAATTTGATTTTATTTTGAAATAAAAGGTATTAAGAAATGTTTCCAGGCATTCAAGTTACGTTAGTAACGTTTTTTTAAGCCGTACGAAAGTTCGGTAAGAGGGTGAGTTTATTCCGTCAGCTGGCAGCTTTCTGGGAGTTTCTCCTTATTGGTCGTTCTGCTATTGTTTTTCACCACTCTTTTTATACATACTTAGTAATACCCGATTATATTACTTCCTGACGAAAAGCGAGCAATGACCATCCATTATGATATCCTCTTAACCAGGCCATCGAAGCGTTCCTTTGTGATGACCGCTATTGCAGCCTCTGAATGGGAGTTGGAGCAATTATAGAAGGTTTCAGTCAACCGAAACAAGGCTTAAATAAACTTGACTGACAAACAACTTCACCTCACGCATAATAAGCTTAATGAACTTTGAGAACCTCATCGTTGCATTGATAAATGCTTTCTTATACCTTTCTTCCAACTTAAGAAACACTTATTTTTGAATAAATCACCTACCTATGAGCGTTACATACTTCAGACCACGCGATCGATTCGATTTTGCGCAGGATACCCTGGATATCGGCAATCCATTACAATGGGACAGGTCTCATTTTCTAAAACACTTTTTTAAAAGAGTGTTTGCCATTCGAGAAGATCAGATAGATGAATTTTACAAGCGCCATCTGGCTTATTATCTGTCTCAATATCCAGATGGTACAGAAGAGATCTTCTTTAAATATTTTTGGTCACTCATTGAAAGACAATTAAAAGTGTTGTTAGGTACTAATATTTATGATGAGCACCATTTAAGGAATGAGCGGGAAATCGTACGATTGCAAAAGTTTACGTCAATGCTGATTTCGCTTGACCGTTGGAACATTTACAAATCAAATGATGCAGTAATAGCGCAGCAGGAATCAGAAATATTGGCACTTAAACAAGAGGTAACTCAATTGAAAGCCGATCTCAGGAAAGCCACTGCGCTTGAAACCGAAGGTTATATTAATATTCCGGAAGGATATCGAAATGCCGTTTTGCACCTGCACCTGCAAATGCAGGAACTTAAAACACCTGAAGGGAGGGAACTCATGTTTTCCCAAACGCAAAGCGTCTGGATGAAAATGATATGTAAGTATTTCCGCGAAGGAGATAAGGCGATCAACTACGAAACCATACGCCGTTATTTCCCGAGTGACAAGCGGGAGCCGGGAGATAAACACGCCGATATTCCTGCAAAAGCAAAGCTATTTACGATCAACCCTGCGAAAAAGAGAAGCTGATTTTTTCTTTTGCCGGCAAATCAGCTGATTGTTTACTAATACAACATCAAGCTGTCAACCAGTATTTTACAAGCACTTTCACCTTTCTCCAAACTACTCCATTTTAACCATGCAGTTCTGCATGGTCAAGAAATCTATTCTGTACAGCACACATTTGTTCCAAAACAAATGCTATGCAGATAATCAATCAAGAAGCTCTTAGCCTGTGCATACGCCAGGCAGTGAGAGCAGAACTACAGGAACACTTCGAAACGGGCGGTAGCCAGCTGCCCAATTCAGAAAAACTTTTATCCAAGCAAGAACTCGCCGCCGAACTCGGCGTGTCTCTCGTTACGCTTACTGACTGGATGAAAAAAGGCTTACCCTATTTGCGCCTGCATAAAAGGGTGTACTTCAGAAAAAGTGAAGTACTTAATGCCATGCAACAGACCATTAACGATTAAAAAAGGAGGAACAGATGAATGTGGAACTAATCACTAAAGGGGATTTACTGGAATTTAAAAGCGATCTGCTTAACGAGATCAAAAGGATCATACAGCCTGGACAGGCAAGTACAAAAAAATGGCTGAAGAGTGCAGAAGTAAGAAAGCTGTTGGGAATATCGCCCGGAACGCTTCAAAATCTTCGGATCAACGGCACGCTGCGTTTTACCAAAGTAGGCAGCATCATGTACTACAAGTTGGAAGACATCAACAAGATCCTGGAAGGAGAAGGCAAATGAAGCTGCAAAAGGAAATTGTCAAAGAGCTGGCAGCGTACGCCAGCTTGCTTAAGCGCATGGAGAAAGATAGCCGGTTGCTGCCAACTCACCTTAGCTTGTTTACCGGTTTGTTTGTTTGCTGGCAGAGGAACGGTTTTATAAACCCATTTAGTGTGACCCGGAAAACGCTCATGGCGTTTTCCAAGGTTGCCTCGATTGCCACTTATCACAAATGCATCAGGGAACTGGATGAGTATGGTTATATCCGATATCAGCCGTCCTATCATCCAAAGCAGGGCAGCCTGGTTTACTGGCCGGAAGCACAAGTAGTAGCAAAAAAGGATGGTGTCTGAATCCGCGCAAAACTTCGTTTTGCAACATTGGAATAACACACCGCAAGCGGTATGCAGCGCTTATACAGATAGCGCGTTATATGGCGGAGAAATCTACGACCCGAAGGGAGCGAGTTAATGTTTTTGCTTCACAAAAACCCGGATACACCCCGCTGGGGTGATCCGGTAACTCGCTCCCGTTGGTCGGTTTGGGAAGAAGTTTTAAGAACGTGATTTTATGACAGGATCAACTGAAAAAGATAAATTACAGAAAAAGCGGTTGCCGGGCAGACCGAAAAAAACGGTCAGCCGGAGCGATTTCCTGATGGTACGTTTAACGCCGACTGAACGTGTCCTGATCGATGGCAGGGCAAAGAAGGCCGGGTTGAGATCCAGTGAATGGTTCCGAAGGGCGGCAAAAAGCGCGAAAGTTTTTCCGCGATTTACAGTAGAGGAAACCGGTTGGTTCAGGATGCTGGCCGGGCTTGCCAATAACCTTAACCAGTTGACACACCTTGCTCATGTAGCCGGCCTTTTTTCCCTGGCGCTGAAATGCCAGGCTTTGCTTAAACAGATCGAGGAGTTATTAACTAAGATCAGCCATGATAGGTAAACCAATAACCGGAAGAAGCTTTGGCGGCTGTGTCCGCTATGTGGTGAACAAACAGGATGCAAAGATCATTGCTGCCGAAGGCCTGCGGATGCAAAGTGCCGGTACGATCACCCATGATTTTAATTTGCAGAGAAAGTTGCGGCCGGAATTGGGCAAAGCCGTAGGGCACCTGGTTTTAAGCTGGAGCAGGGAAGATCTGTCTAAGTTGAGTGATGACATCATGGTGGAGCGGGCTAAAGAATACATGGATAAAGTGGGTATCCGTAACACCCAGTTCGTTGTAGTTCGTCACCATGACAGGGAGCATCCGCATTTACATGTGATTTATAACAGGGTAGATAATAACGGCAACACCATTACCGATAAAAACAACTTTGCCAAAAATGTCAAAGCCTGCAAGGAGATCACACTTAAGCATGGGTATCATTTGGGGGAAAGCAAGGAACAGGTGAACAGGCAGGCCTTAAAAGGAAAGGAGAAAACCCGGTATGAGCTTTTTGACATCATTAAAACAGCGCTTAAACAATCAAGTGACTGGAAACAACTGGAAGCGAATTTACAAAAGCAGGGTATTGGTATCGCTTATAAATATCGGAGCGGTAGTGATGAGGTGCAGGGCATCTCTTTTGAAAAAGGTGATATCAAAATGAAAGGATCTGCTATTGACCGGAGTTTGAGCTACGCCGGGATTAATATGCAGCTTAACCGGAATCTACAGGCGCAGCAGGAACATATAGTAAGCAAAGTAGATTCACCTTCATTAGCCGACCAGTTAAGGGAAGCGATCAGGCTACGAGGCCAGGCTGATCACGTGCACCTTCAAACCGGCGGTAAAGGCATTTTGGAAACTTTGCTGGAACCGCAGTTTGTTGCCGGTCCGCCCGATCCGATGGGGGATGCGGATATAGCCAAAAGGAAACGAAAGAAACATGAAGCGGAGCATTCCCAGTCACAAGGGATAAGCAGGTAGCGTGATTGCAAAAAAAGATTATTTAAACTATTAAAACTTAGGTAGTATGCAACAGGAAGAACTGGAGGAAAAAGTAACGATGCTGGAGGAACTGATACAAGGGTTGATTCAAAGGATAACCATAGTAGAAACCGATATGCCGGAGTTTCTGAAGAGTTTTTTAAGTCAATACAAGGAAACATTAGACAAGATAGCCAACAGGATCGAAACGGCTAATAAACGTTATAATGATAAAAAGATCCAGCAACAGATGGATGAATTAAAAGGTGTGGTTTCACGGGTACCAAAAGTAATTGATGTTAAGAACAGTCATCATTTCGGAGCATGGTCAAAAAGCCTGATTATCGGAGTTGTGGTAGCTTTTGTTATTACTGCCGGATCGTTTGGAACTGCTTTATATCTCAATCATCAAAACGATCGGCTAAACGAGGAGGCTTATAATTTCTGGTTGGTCAGGGCGATGTATCCCAATACTGCGGATGCGATCATTACTGAATTACATAATGATCCAAGTGCTTTTATTGCAAAGGCAGAAAAAGCAATGGAAAAGCAACAGGCAATTGCTGCCGCTAAAGCTATTGCCGATCAGGCAGACAAGGATCAGAAAACGGCGAGGGATAACCTAAAGAAAGTACGTTCAGCTAAGTGAGCACGCATTAACATGTTTTTTTGATAGGAGGGGATGGCCATGCGGCTGAGGCAGGCGGCTTCATTACACCACGCGCTTCGCTCCGGGTTCCATTACGCCGCCAGCCTCGCCACCGCACGCTCAGGAGTGTATTCGTTCCTCATACACACCTGCCTTTCCCGCGCACGAGTAGTAGGTTAGTCACAGCACCGCAGTCACAAAATTAGCTACGCAGGAATACAGTCAAGGGTATATAAATCCCGATGATAGGATCGGGACCCTTGACAGTTTTCCTGCTAACAGCTCCGGTTGTTTAAGCGGTGATATGACTGGGTGCGTGCTTTATCAAAAAGTATTGTTAATAGGGGAGGTTAATAAGCGCACTTCAGAAATTGCTAATTTAATCCTTAACGTTGTATTTTAGTATGATTTTGATAATGCCTTGGCTTATGTCATTAAATAAATTCCAAATTATGTAACATTTACGTTGCGTCGCCATTTTCAATGTTTTGATAAAGGCAAATGATTATTATTGTTAAATAAATGTTAATTTAATATTAACATACCAGAAAGCAAGATGGATATCAAAAGGACGCTTAAACTGATCACCTACACCTTTGCAGTGTTGATGATTTTGTTGCGCCCTTTTTGCGCCTACAGGATATCCATGAACTCGTTGCTTGTTAAAGACCCTAACCGGATGCTCGCCTCACTGCAACGTGTGATCAAGAAAAAGGAGACGCATGCGGAAGCAGCTGAAGACGCGGCAGAGATTACGGCTGACGGTAGTATCGTTATGCTGCCGTTGCTGTTCGTACTATTGACCAGATTTAATTTATCCTGGTTGCTATCCCGATTAAAATGGAATAAGTTAAACAGTCGTTTCTCAACAATATTCCAGGTATCACCCAGCAATGATTACTATTGTTGGATCTCCCGTTTTCAAATCTGAATAATAGCTATCTCAGTTAGTTAAAGTTTCCTTATCCATCGCCCTGCGAGGGTTAGGCAGTCTATTGTTTTGTGCCGTGGTTTAGCGCACACACAAAATTTAAACAGGCCGGGAAACATACTTATTCAACTATTTATCATCCTGTTCATTCAACAGTATTTATGACATCTTATTTTTTAAAGGCTACGCGTTTGTGCGTAACCTTATACTTGCTGACTTTTGCCATTGCGGCAAAAGCACAGGTACAAAACACTTATACACTTGAGGCACTTGTTGATGCGGCTAGAGCTCATTTGCCACTTCTGCTTCAAAAACAGGCCCTGGTGAACAGCGCGAAAGCTAATGTTACTGATGCCCGAAATAGCTTTTTACCCAAATTGAACATTGGTGATGAGGTGACAATTGCTTCATCTAATGATGTAACAGGCACCTATCTGCCTTTTGGAGGTATTATCCATGCTACCTCCGGTAGTATTCGGTCCGGGAATAATTACGCAGCTCAAACAGGTAACATAGCTTCAGTTTATGCAGAATACGATCTCGTTAACTTCGGGCTGCGCGGCGCTAAAGTAAATAACGCCATCGCGTATGCCGATGTGCAGCAGGCCGATTTTGATAAAGAGAGCTATGTGATCAAATTGCAGATTGGCAAACTGTATTTTAATATGCTCAAAAACCTGTACCTGTTGCAGGTAGATCAGCAGAATATTAATCGTTACCAATCTGTTTACACCATTATTAGCGCGCTTACCGGGAGCGGGATCAAGCCAGGTGCCGATTCCTCACAAGCGAAATCCGAGCTGTCAAAAATTCGCGTCAGCTACAACCAGCGGGAGGGGCTGATCAAGCAGGCCAGGCAGCAATTGAGCTTTTTAACCGGCATCAACGCTGCTGATATCAATATTGATACCGTCCGTAAAAACGATGACCCGCAGACGAGATCTTTTTTTAACAATTTGCCGGATACAACCAATAACCCGCTCTTGGCTTATTATGTGAAACAAAAGGCGCTTTTTCAGAGTGCTGAGACTTTGGTCAAAAAAAGTTACCTGCCTAAGATTGTGTTGGCTGGCGGTGGATGGGCGAGGGGATCGAGCATTGCGTATGGCGATGATTACCGTTCATTAAATACCGGCCTCGGTTACCAGCGCTATAACTATGCAGCAGGTGTTGCCATTACCTACGATCTGTTTAACGTGGTGCACAGAAAAAATAAGATTGCTGTAAATCACTATCAAACACAGGCTGCCGATTTTGACCTGAAGCAACAGGTGTTGGCACTGCACAATGCACAGGCCCAGGCAGATGAAGCAATCAAAACAGCTGAGCTAAACCTCAGGGAGTTGCCGGTTCAATTGCAGTCGGCAACAGATACCTACAACCAAAAAGTAGCGCAATATAAAGCCGGGGTTATTAACCTCATCGACCTGACAAACGCTTCCTTCCTGCTTTACAGCGCCCAGGTCAATTATGTGGAAACCCTGAACGACTGGTATAGCGCTAACCTTGATAAAGCCGCATCCGGCGGTAACCTCGATTCATTTATTCAAAACATTAAAAGATAGATCATGGTAAAAGCAGCATTAAAAAGGCCCATCACCATACTGGTGCTATTTGTAGGCCTGCTCTTATTCTCCGTTATATCCCTGCGGTCGGTACCTATTGATATATTCCCAAGCCTTAATTCGCCTACAGTATATGTTATCCAGCAATATGGCGGTATGAGTGCAAGGCAAATGGAAGGCTTTTTCTCCACCAAAATGCAGGACCACTTTTTATATGTTGATGGCCTGAAAAGCATCGAATGTAAAAATATACAGGGCCTTACGCTCATTAAACTGTCCTTTTATGAAGGTACGGATATGGCCGAAGCATCAGCTGAGATTGCCATACAGGTAAACCGGTGTTTGTCGTTTTTTCCTCCAGGCGCCTTACCGCCTGAGGTAGTGCGCTTTGATGCTTCTTCACTTCCCATTGGCGAGCTGGTATTCAGCAGTAATGCCAAATCATTGAACGATATCTTCGATATGGCAGGTACGCTGATCCGTCCGCTGTTTGGTAAAGTCCCGGGGCTTTCAGCGCCACCTGCATTTGGCTCTAACGCGAGGTCAATCATCCTGAAAGCAGATCCGCAGAAACTCAGGGAGCTGAATATCTCTCCCGAACAGGTAGTAGAGGCGTTAGGCCGAAACAACGCTATGACACCTTCGGGGAATGTTCGAATTGATAGCACGATGTTTATTTCATCAGTAAATTCCCAGGAAGAAAAAGTTAAAGATTTTGCGGATATCCCTATTATCAGCAACGGTGTAAATACCATTTATGTGCACGATGTTGCGAAGGTTGAAGATGCATCTGACCTCGTGGTGGACTATGCATTGGTAAACGGTAAACGTTCCGTGTACTTCCCCGTAGTAAAAACGGCCAGCGCCTCTACCTGGGATGTCGTACAAAACCTGCGTAAGGAGCTGCCCGAGATGCAAAGCCTCCTGCCACCGGATGTGCATGTGAGCTACGAGTTTGACCAAAGTGTATTCGTTATCAACTCTGCCAAAAGTTTAATGACGGAAGGCATTCTTGGCGCTATACTGACCGGTCTCATGGTATTGCTGTTTCTGCGTGACTGGCGGAGCAGTTTAGTGGTGATCATTACTATCCCGGTAGCGATTTTAAGTGCGGTTTTCTTCCTGAAAATGGCCGGGCAAACCATTAATATCATGACCTTGAGCGGCCTTGCCCTTGCTATCGGTATATTGGTTGACCAGGCAACGGTTACCATTGAAAATATCCACCAACACTTTGAGATGGGCAAAAGTAAAAAGCTCGCGATCCAGGATGCCTGTACCGAAATTTCGTTTCCCTTGTTACTCATTTTGTTAAGTATCCTCGCAGTATTCGCACCATCGTTTGTGATGAGCGGCGTGCCCAAAGCGATGTTCCTGCCGCTATCGCTGTCTATTGCTTTTGCCATGATCGTATCGTACATAGCCGCGCAAACGCTGGTGCCGATCATATCCAACTGGATCTTGAAAGCGGAGATGTTCCAATACCATCATGCGGGGTTTCATGCCCACGCTGGTTTGGATCTGGATGACGACGAAACCGCGGAGGTAAAACTGCATACCGAACAGGATATCAAACACCCGGAAGAGAACGACTTTTTTCAGCGCATAAAAGTTGGCTTGCTGAATAAGCTGAACAAATGGATGCTCAAACGGAAGCCTATTGTGATACTTTACCTCGTTGTTGTATTTATGTTGACAGGTATCGGTTTTGTTGTTATCGGGAAGGACATGTTGCCTAAATCAAATGCGGGACAGTTACAGTTAAGGGTGCGCGAACCGGATGGAACCCGCCTCGAAATCACTGAGCGCAATGTGAAAAGTATACTGAAGATCATCGATTCGGCAGTTCATGGTAATGTGGCGATATCTTCAGCATTCGTTGGCCCGGTATCTGCCAACTACGGGCACAGCAACCTGTATGTTTTCAACAGCGGCTCGCACGAGGCAGTGCTACAGGTGCAACTGGATGAAAGCTATAAAATTAAAATGGATGATCTGAAAGATCAACTGCGGACGGCCATTGGCGCAAAATTCCCCAAGGTAAGATTGTCTTTTGAGCCCATCGAGTTAACGGAGAAATTGATGTCGCAAGGCTCGGCAACACCAATCGAAGTGCGGGTTGCCGCCAAAAACATCAGCGATATGGCGGGGTATTCAGCCAGACTGGTAGATAAGTTGAAAGCCATTCCTTACCTGCGTGATGTGCAGGTTGCGCAGCCCTTAAAATTTCCGACAATCAATATCAGGCTTGACCGGCAGCGTCTCGCCCAGTTAGGATTGAGCATTGAAAACGTGTCTAAAAGTATTTCGGATGCTACTGCGTCAAGCCGGTACACGCTCAAAAACTTATGGCTGGATAACAACAAGCAGTACACCTATAACACCGAGGTACAGGTGCCGGAATACATGATGAACAGCATAGAACAGCTTCAGGCTATACCCGTTGTGCCCGGCAAGCCAAGGCCATTATTGTCGGATATCGCAAGCGTAAATATCGATTCACTTCCGGGCGAATACGATCGCTCAGGTCCGCGGAGGTTTTTAACCATCAACGCCAATATCTACAAAAAAGATCTTGGCACTGCAACTGCCGCTGTACAAAAAGCCATTGACGAGATGGGGACACCGCCACAGGGCCTTGTTGCCGAAGTTAGGGGTATGTCATCTTTACTTACCGAAACGCTGGGTTCTCTGCAAAATGGCTTGCTGGCCGCTGTAGTTGTGATACTACTATTACTTACGGCCAACTACCAATCGTTTGGTTTAGCGGTTACTATTCTGTCTACAGCCCCGGCAGTTTTGCTGGGTTCTATAGCCATGTTGTTGCTCACCGGTTCAACGCTTAACCTGCAATCGTACATGGGGATCATTATGTCGGTAGGGGTGTCGGTAGCCAATGCTATCCTGATCGTTACCAATGCCGAAACGTTAAGGATGGATTATCGCGATCCGTTCAAAGCGGCCTCTGTAGCGGCGAGCATAAGGTTAAGGCCTATTTTGATGACCAGTTTGGCCATGATAGCCGGTATGATACCCATGGCCAGCGGCCTGGGCGAATCAGGTGATCAATCAGCTCCCTTAGGCCGTGCGGTGATAGGTGGTTTGATAGCCTCTACCATTGCTGCCCTTTATATCGTGCCCCTGGTGTATGGATGGGTGCAGCAAAAAGCATCCTACAAAGACGCGTCATTATTAGCAGAATCTGAAGTCGAAGAAAGAACCATGGAATTGGTATCCTGATCTCTCAAAATTTAAATTATGAATATTAAGCAAATCCTATTATTAAGCGCCCCGATAGCTATGCTATGGGGCTGCACAGAAAATAAAGCATCGGAAAAGAAAACAGAGGTTTCTATTCCTCATTATGCCCTGGCTAAAGTAAGCCAAACCAGTATGGAGCAAACTGTAAAGCTGCCTGCGCAACTTTCAGCTTACCAGGAAGTGAGCATTTTTCCAAAGGTTAATGGCTATGTTAAGAATGTAGCGGTTGATATCGGCACAAAAGTGAATAAAAACCAGTTGCTGATGGAGGTTGACGCGCCCGAGATACAGCAAGCCTTATTGCAGGCTAAGGAAAAATATGCCCGCGCAAAGGCTGATTATAACCTTGATAAGGAGAATTACTTTCGTTTAAAAACGGCCTCACGCACTGCCGGGGCTATTTCGCCAATGGATCTGGCTACCGCCAAATCAAAAATGGAGGCTGATAGTGCCCTGTGCAATGCCGAAAAGGCAAGCTGGCAAATGCAGCAGGCCATGAACAGCTATCTGCATGTTACTGCACCTTTCAGCGGGATCATTACTGAACGTAACACCCATCCGGGAGCGTTGGTGAGTGCCGAAGCTAAAGACGAACCCATGCTGGAACTTAAAGAAGTAGATCACCTGCGCTTACAGGTTGATGTGCCCGAAGCCCTGGCTTCAGCGTTGAAAAGCAGGGACTCGGTAACCTTTTACCTGTCAGCCATGCCGGGAAAAAAGATGGCAGCTACTGTAAGCCGCAAAGCCGGTAGCGTGAACATTCAATACCGTACAGAACGTGTCGAATTGGATGTTCCGAATAAGAAAGCTGAATTATCTCCGGGTATGTATGCCGAGGTTAACTTTAAGGCTAAAGGTAATTCTAATGCTTTGACGGTTCCGAAATCGGCCGTTGTCACATCAACTGAGCGGAAATTTGTGATAGCTGTACGCGACGGAAAAACTATAAGGGTTGATGTAGCTACAGGTATCGAAAACAAAAACAACATACAGGTAGTTGGTAATTTGAACAAAGGGGAAAAAGTAATAGCTTCAGCCACAGACGAAATTGAAGAAGGGATAGCGGTTAAATAACCGTTATCCGCCTTAAATTGTATAGCATTATGGATCATGAATTTTTGCATACACCTGCGGGGCCAATAGCTCTGAAAATGGCGGTGGCTATCTGCATTGGTATGCTTATAGGCATGGAGCGCAAATGGTCACACAAGGAGGCGGGTATCCGTACGTTCGGGATCATTTGCCTGCTAGGGATGCTTTCATCTATTATTGGTGACAGCATGATCATCGCCTCGATGATCGGTGTGTTTTTGCTGATCATCGCTACCAATACCCGTGGTTTGATGACCAATAAGACCCTTGAGATCACCACATCGGCAGCACTTATCGTAAACTACATTTTGGGTGTGCTTGTTGGACTAGGCCATATATTCACGCCTGTAGCAGGTGCCATTGTAATGACCATGCTGCTGGCGCTTAAAACTGAACTTAATCGCTTTGCTGGCGGCCTACAGTTATCAGAGATCCGCAGTGCTATATTGCTTGGGTTGATAGGCTTTGTGATTTACCCGATCATGCCCGACAGATACATCGATCCATGGTCGTTGTTTAATCCGTCGGATGCTTGGGTAAGTATTATTGCCATCGCAGGAATAGGCTTTATTAACTATGGTTTATTAAGAATATTCAGCACCGGGGGCTTGTACCTCGGTGCCATTTTCGGTGGATTGGTAAATAGCAGCGCCACAGTAGCAGAAGTAAGTAGCAGGGCGGAATCGTCAGGCATGACCTCAAAAATGACCACGCTGTGTTTGCTGACCACAATCGCGATGTTTGGTAGGAACCTGCTTATCGCTACCATATTTTCGCCTGCATCGATAACCGCTACGTTAATGCCATTGGCAGCGATGTCGCTCGTAGCGGCTTTGTTCATCTTCAGAGATAAGGTTACCAAAGGCAAACTTGCTGAACCGACAGGTACATTACAACTTGATTCTCCGATTTCAGTAAGCAAAGTATCGGGTTTTGGCTTGCTGTTCATACTGATACAGGTGGGAGGTACATTATTGACCCGTTTCTTTGGCAGCTACGGTTTATTGGTAACCGGCCTTTTCGGTGGCCTGGCAAGCAGCGCGAGTACCACAGCCGCGGCGGCAACCATGGCTATGCATGGCAAAATCACGGCATCATTGGCAGGAAGTGTGACCATAGTTTCATCTTTAGCCAGTGCAGTTGTTAACCTGCCGATTGTGTGGAAAACCATTAAAGATAAAAAAGTACTGCGTAAGCTAACTTTAGAGATTATGGCGGTAATCATCATTGGTATTGCGGTTGTGGTGCTGGATCGTATTTTCCTGATTTCTGATATGTTATTGAAGCGATGATTCAGCAGCCGGTCGATGTTTTAAAAATACCAGATGAAATTATACCTTCGCCAATTCAAAACAGTCAAAATGAACTACTAAGCTCTATAGTCTCTTAAGTAAATAGGTGTCAATATTGATAAGTACAATGAGAACGAAGATCACCGGGCATTTCATCCTTTACGAAGTTTTTCAAACATCTACCGGTAATGCCGTAGGTGAGGTCATGATAGCCTGGGACGAGCCTGATCATGAAAGGGCTTTGAAAAAAGAGCTAAAAGATCTCAGCAAGGAGATAGGCATCCGCATTGCGGATCTTGAATGGCGAGCTTTAGGAAAGCACTAAAAGAACGTATTACGAGATATCAAATTTCTGGATATCATGATATAACAAAGATTCCGTTCTCTGATTAAGAAACGGAATCATTGTTTATAAGTTTAGCTTTTATTCTTTAGTATCTCTACCTTTTCTCGCTCGCTTTGCAAAAGACGCTCGTAAAGTTTTTTGTTTTCTTCAATTACTTCAAGCCATTTGTCAATAGGATTGAATGTTAATGTACAATTATTATTTATAGAACCCGCATTATCGTGCAGTGTACTAGAGATAATATTTATGGCAGCTTCTTCTGTGAAACTTTTAAAGGCTTCAACCGGCACTTTAAGTATGGCGGCTACTTGCGCAAGAATATCATCTTCTATGGTGTCTTTGCCTTCTAACAACGAAACTCGTCTTTGGCTCCAGTCATCTCCTAACTCTAAAGCCAACGCTTCTTGTTTAATGCCCAGCATTTCTCTGAAACGTTTGATGTTACGGCCGTGGTGGATCTGGGTTGGTTTTTCGCTGGTAGTGCTCATTGGATGTTGTTTTAGTCAAAAATAAGAAAAATAATATATAGGTGCGGTCACGCTAAAATAGAAATAACAACAGCTAAAATATCGCTTCCCGCGTTTAAGATAAACCTTTTAAAGATGGTTTAGCATATTATGGTTCATCAATTTTGTCTTGCCGGTCAATGGAGAACGGCATCAAATTGAAGCTTATGTATTGCGGTGTTTATGCTCCCTGGGATCACGCTCCAAAATTTCTGCGTTTATCAGAGGTAAAGAATCCCATGCTACCTGTAAAATATTTCTTTGATGCGCATGATGTTGAAGGCCATGAAGGAATATTAAAGCATTGGCGTGATCATGTCGTAAATGACGGATTTTATAATCATCAAAGGTTCGGGCCAGGAGTTATTTATCACGATTACGAATTAAATGTCAGGCTTATAGAGGCTTTGCACTTACTAATGCTGGAGCATGAAAGTACGTCTTATCTTAAAAAGTCGGTAACCGCGGAGCAATTAGACACCGAAAAGGAGAAATGGGTTTGGTTTCCGTCTGGTTTATCAGAACAAGAATTATATAACCCTTACATAATAATTAAAGCTGCTTTCAAAGAAATAGAGCCACAGGAGTTCAGGGATCATCTCAGCGAGTGGCTCGTCGCTGCATTGTCGGTTCAGGCAATTGATGAATCTGTGACACCCGGGGAGATTATCACAGTGTTTGAGCACCTTAAAAAGCTCTACTCTGCCGCCTGGATAATCAGGCAACGCGAACACGATAAACCACTATTAAGAAAAAATCACTTAGGAAATAATGGATCTGAAGACATTATGGAAACGGTAATTAAAAAATCGAATCAACCAATCCTTAGGGTCGTCCAAACACCTGCAGAAAAACTTGCACTGAAGGAGGTTACTAATGCGATACTTAAAATAGTTCCCTCGGTTAAGGCTATTATTCATATCGGCAGGGTTAAAAACGCGGAAACATTTATGCTATATCTAATAGTTGACGATGCTAAAACCACTATCGACCGGAAGCTTAACAAGATAATTGAAAATGGAGTCGAAAATCTGATCACAATAATAACCGTAATTGAAAGCATAAACGTTTTACAGAAACAAGGTGACGAAAAATCGGCCTTCCTCAGATATGTAATAGCGAAAGGTATTATCGTTTACCAGGCCGTGGGTGTGGTTTTGAATGAGCTGCCGACGTTAGTTCCATATGCGAGTGCAAATTCCGAGGGAGGATACCTTCAGCAAAAGCTAAGAGAAGCCAGCATGTGTTACGATCTCATAGATTTTCAGATCGATGCTCAAAAGCCATTTGAATCGATTTCGTTGATCGCCCAATCTATGATTGCCACACTGCAAGGATTGCTGTTCTTTATGACTGGTTACAAAACTAATATGGCTGAAATTGAGAAATTATCCTGGTTAACACAGCTATTTACCAATGATATTGAAGAGCGTTTTTGCCGTCTTGCCACATTAGAGAGTGATTTATACACTCACCTAATGAGTGCGCAACCTGATATTATTGATATCGTACCTGACATAACACTTCCGGAAGTATTAAAGTTAAAAATTGAGCTTGTTAATCAACGAATGATCGTTCGAAACCTGATGAGCATCGGCAATATCCAAACGGATACAGCTGATCTTATTAATTCTTAAATTTTGACGTGTATAATGATGTATAGCGGTAAACATGTCCCATGGGATAATTTTCCTAAAAGCCTTAGTTTTCAAGAAATACAATACCCACTATCCATTTTGAAAGAGTTTTTCGACTTTGACTGGCCCGAAGGGCATTTCGAAGATCTGAAAACTTGGCGATCATTTGTGATTTCAGATAGACACTATACCCACGAAAAATTTGGCGCCGGAAAGCTATT
The DNA here is from genome assembly GCF_003351025.1 of Mucilaginibacter endophyticus. Taxonomy (GTDB): domain Bacteria; phylum Bacteroidota; class Bacteroidia; order Sphingobacteriales; family Sphingobacteriaceae; genus Mucilaginibacter; species Mucilaginibacter endophyticus. Next base: position 376,983 of record NZ_QPCG01000002.1, read on the forward strand.
AAGCAAATATCATTCTACTTTAAAACTACTCGATGCACTATACGTCCTGCATTTATTAAATCGTGATGATCCAAGTGAGGCAGTAAGTGAAGAGCAATTAGCTGACGAACGAAGCAATTGGTATTGGATGCCTGAGAACCTTTCAGAAGAAGAAATACTGAATCCGTACTTGCTTACAAAGCGCATTTTCAAAAAAATTAAACCCCAACAATTCCGGGACTATTTGATGGAATGTATAGATTTTGCACTTGGCCCCAACCCTGTCAATTCAATGACTGCAAAGGAAGTTATTTCTTTATTTAAAAAAATCAAAAAACTCATTTCTGTAGCCTGGATAATTCGTCAACGTGAAACTGAGACGCCAGTTTACAAATGAGCAAAGTATATTAAATGAATTTTCAACATGAAAAACGACCCGATTAAACTTTCCGATTCGCAAATCAAAGAACTGCAGGAAATAGCGACAGCGTTAACCAATCAGTATCAAATTGAGAAGATCATTTGCTTTGCTGCGATAAATAAATCAAGCGGGGAAACTAATGTCTTTAATCGTTCAAAAGTTGTTTCAGTAAAAAATTACTATTTACTGGTAATGACTACTGAGGTTACCCGTGTCGAGCATGCAATGCAGGACTTCATCAGCAAGTTATTCCCAGGTACATTTGTGATCGCACATGGCCTTGAAACGGTGATGAACCTCGTTTACAAATACGACACTTTCTTTTTGAATGCCTGTTTAAACGGAGCATTGATTTATACATCCGACGGCTTTACGATGATTCCTGATTTCGACGAAGGAAAAGCCGAAGAAGCCATTTTGAAAGATTGCGAAGCTTTTAAAAGGATCTACAACCTTGCATTGGGCTTTTTGGAGAGTGCATGGAATTGCCTTGAAAATGACTTTGACAACAATGTTATCTTTTTACTTCATCAGGCCGTTGAGCAGGGTTGCCGCGCATTGATAAGACTGCTTACAGGATATCGGTCTGACATCCATAATATCAGCCGGCTGCTGGATTTCTGCAATTGCTTTTCGACAGAGCCATCGGCACTTTTCCGGCGACATTTTGCAAAAGAAAAGCATCTATTTAAGGTACTTGCCGCAAGCTACTCGGATGCCCGATATAAAGATAACTATCAGGTAGTTGACCATGAAGCTGATTTATTATGCACACAAGTGCAAGCCTTTCTTGATCTAATAGAAGAACTGGCAAAAAAAGAAACCGCACCGGGTACTGCTAGGACCACAGTTGAGGCATCGGCAGAGGTCGTGGATTATTCCCCGGCCCTGCCTGCTTCGCTGTGATTGCTCTAAGGAGTGTCCATCGAACTTCATAAAACAGGAACTGGCATCGGCTAATGAAGTCAGCAATGAAATTTAATAGGGATTGACGATTGATTATAAAGAAACCGCACAGGGTACCGCTAAGGACGCAGCGAAAGTATCGGCAGAGGCCGTGAATTATTTCCCGGCCCTGTCAGCTTCGCTGTAGATTTCACTTCTGGGATAATGACACGGATTTAAAATATAAAAAGATGTATCGTAGAGAAACAGCCCCATGGGAGCATTTTCCAAAGAATCTAACGATTAGCGAATTGCTCGATCCGCTAATAACAATAAGGGAATATTTTGAGGCAGGACCACCCAAAAAGAGGTTCAATAAAATAGATCGCTGGCAGTATTTCGTAATTAAAGAAGATTTTTATAACGACCCAAATCTTGGCCCCGAACCATTACTTTTAGCTTATGACCAAAATTTGAGGTTTATGGAAGCCGCTTATCTATTACTACTAAAGCACAATGATCTTAATCGTTTCCCAGGAAGAATTGCAAAAGATGAATTGGAGGTAGAACGGCGAGCATGGGATTATTATCCAATCACTCTTACCGATGACGAAATCATTGATCCATATACGGTATTAGAAAATTGTTTCAAAGAATTTCCACCTCAAACTTACCGAGATAATCTACACGCCTGGTTACATGCTGCCTTATCTACGCAAACCGACCACGATGTACTACCGCCAAGTGAGGTTATCGTTTTCCATGATTGTATAAAGCGCTTAATTGATGCTGGGTGGCTTCTTAAACAAAGACTAAAGTAAATTTCCCGAATATCGTTTTGAAAAAAAATGAAGGCAGTGTCGGCAGGCGGTTCAGTTTCTCAGGCCGTCTCGCCACTCGGCCTAGACGGCCGCAAACCAAAGGTAGTGTAATAAGATAAGAAAATTAAACTGAGGACTGGTAGCTCGATGGAAGTGTTGCAAGGTCACTGATTTGTGATCTTGCTCACCCATTGGAATATGGATTTTCGGTTAAAATGACCTTAACCATAAACGGAGAATTGTTAATGAACGCCTGAAACTCTAACAGTTTAATATGATTAGGTTATCAGAAATACAGTTGAAACCTCGACAAACGGCTTGGTTAATTCGCAGAATCTGGCAGCTTAGCTTTTACCTGTTGATTAAATTATATTTAATTAATGAATAAATCGCATATCTGAATATCTGAGACTTTACAAGGTCTCTTTATGATAAGGTTTAGGAAAAAGTCCCGGCGGCGAGCGTTTTGGGTTTATTATTTTTATATTAATTGTCACTGTCCGGCATGTATCCAATCCGTTTTCTCGCTAATTGTTGTGACTTTTTCTCGATTAATTCATCCAGATATCCAAATACCAACTCAAGGCTTTTATCCTGCCTGATCAACTTGCTTTTAATTTGTTCAATTTCCAACCGAAGCTCTGTATTATCAAGATACATATTTCTTATCCGGTTGAATATCCTCATAACCTGAATGTTAACCTGGATGGCCTGTTTGCTGTTCAATACGCTTGAAAGCATCAATACGCCATGCTCGGTAAAAACATAGGGGAGTTTTCGTCGCCCTCCACGTTTTGATGTCGCAATTTGCGATATCAAACTTTCAAATTCGGATTCATTCAATCTAAACATAAAATCATCCGGGAACCTGTCCATGTTTCTGGTTACTTGTTCGTTCAGACGTCTTGTTTCTACGCCATAAAGTTCTGCGAGGTCGCTATCCAGCATTACTTTCTGATCCCTTATATAATAGATTTTAGTCATGATGATATCATCAGCTACTGATTTTATATTGCTCATGTATGTGTCGGTTATAAATGTGATAATTAACCATAGAGCCATAATTGGCTCTATGGTTATTGAATAGCTTGTCTTTTAATAAATCTGCCTTAGCTTAGACATATCCTGGGCGACTTTCATATCAAGGATTTTCGCGTAGTGTTGGGTTGTTTTGATGTTCGTATGGCCTAGCATCTTAGATACACTTTCGATAGAAACGCCATTTGCAAGCGTTACTGTAGTTGCAAAAGTATGGCGGGCTATGTGGTAAGTCAGTTCTTTATTGATGCTACAGGCATCAGCTATTTCCTTCAAATAGCTATTCATCTTCTGATTGCTCAATACAGGAAGCAATAAACCATCATTCACACATTGAGGGTGGTCCTCATATTTTGCCATTAATTCCATTGCTTGGGGAAGTAAAGGAATTCGGGACGAAGTATCTGTTTTCTGACGACTGGTATAAACCCATTTCTGGCCGTCGATTCCGGTTACGATTTCTGAACGTTTTAATTTCTTTACGTCCGCATATGCCAAGCCTGTGTAGCAACTGAAAAGAAAAATATCCCTTACTTGTGATACTCTATCACTAACAAGCTTCTTTTTTGCCATCACCTCCAGTTCCTCAGCGTTTAAGAAGTCGCGTTTAACCTCTTTAACTTTCGGCTTGTATTTGGCAAATGGATCTCTATCAAGCCATCCGTTGGCAATACAGATCAGAATGATCTTCTTGAAGTTTTTTAGGTACTTAACGGTTGAGTTATTGTTGCAACTCCTTTCCGAACGCAAATAAAAGTCGTAAGCCATAATAAACTCGTGGTCAATTGCCCGGATATCAATATCGCTGGAGTTAAACTTCCATTTCAGGAAGGCCTGCGTATGTTTCAAACTTGTTTCGTACCGATCAAGCGTCCCCTTTGCATATTCTTTGCCAATAAGCGCAGCAACCTGACGGTTATGTTCCTGGAATATTGGCACCAGCATTTTTCCGGGTGATGGTTTTCCGCCGAGAAGTCTGTCTTTTAAGTTGGGAGCGGTGATCAGCAACTTACGCTCTATCATATCCCGGTGGGCATCGTACACTTGGTGTGACAATGTTTTCAGGTAAGCATTGATACTTTTTGTATCCTCATTGTTCCCGGTTAACTTTTGGCCGTTTGTACTCCATTTGTCGGCATTGACATAGCGTTTAGAGGAGATTTCGATACGAACGCCATCGATAGTGATACGCAGGTAAACAGGGGCGAGGCCTTCGGCATTTGTTTTTGATCTCTTTACGTAAAAGAGGAGGTTAAAAGATTTGTTCATCGCTGAAGCTTTTAAGTGAATAAAATTAGTTACATATCCTCCTGAAATCAAGATGTTTAAATACTAAACAGGCTCAATAACAGTGACTTATAAGCATTCTGGTGACCAGCGATTATACCTTTAAAAAGGTCACCCGCAGGTCACCGGAACAAAGCGATCTATTGGTTTATTTTGGTGTGGGCTAAAAACAGAAAACGCCGTAAATGATTTATTTACAGCGCTTTTGATCCTAATTGAATAATACTTGGCGGAGAGTTAGGGATTCGAACCCCAGGAACCTTTCACAGTTCAACAGTTTTCAAGACTGCCGCAATCGACCACTCTGCCAACTCTCCGGCGACAAAAGTACAAATCTGAACCGAATTGCCAAATTTGATTTGCACTTTTTTTAATTTAATTAAATAATCTATATAAAATACTGATTAACAGAAAGTTAATTTTTTATTTGAGTAACTTTTTTCGTCCGAAAAGTATTAAAACGAGGTTTTACGATACGGATTGTACGCTTGGAAAGCTCTACCGACGCGTTTAATTCGAACCCGATGATCAAAATTAATGAGTTTATATACATCCAGATCATCACTACGATGAGCGTCCCGATAGATCCGTAAACTTTATTATACGACGAGAAGTTATTGATGTAGTACGAGAAGCCGAGGGAAGTTAAAACCGCCAGTGCCGTAGCCAATATAGAACCCGGGTTTACGAAGTTCCACTTCTTTTTATGTGCAGGCGCATAACGATACAAGCAACCTATAGTAACAAAAATAATCACCACAATAATCACCCATCTAAACAGCATTACAGGGTACACCCAGAAGTGATTTTCGGAGGCTACGTGAGATTGGATGAACTTGATAATAGATTGGCCTAATATCAGGATAGAAATGGCCAGCAGTAATGCAAAGCTAATGGCAACTGTAATACCGGTGGCTACTAAACGACGTCGGAGCCACGTCCGCTTATCTTCAATTAATGACGACTTATTAAACGCTTTCATCAAGTTGATAACTCCGTTGGTCGCAAAATACAGGGTCGACAGAAAACCGAATGAAAGCAATTTTCCATTCTGATTGCTCACAATATCAAAAAGGGTTTCCCTGAAGGCCATATAAGCGTTTGTAGGCATTACAGAAGCCAACACCATCATCAGGTTACCCCTGAAATGCTTAATGGGTACATAGGGGATAAGCGTAAACAAAAAGATGGTGGCTGGAAAAATGGCCAGCATAAAACTATAAGCCAACGCGTAAGCCCGGTTAATGAGCGAATTGTTGGTGATTTCCTTAACAAAGAAATCAATAACAGTATAAAGCGGCAACGGCCTGAAACCGGGGATGATGACAGATTTTGTCCACTCGATGATGTACCTGTAGAACCTAAACCGGAGTAAAAAACGGTGCAGCCATTTCATTTACCCAAATTTACTTAAAAAAGGGTATTAATCTATCAGTAAAATCTTGCGGCGGTAAACACGGGCGATTGGTTTTCATATTGATGAATACCAGCAGTGTTTCACCGGTATTAATGAGCTCACCTTTCGGGTTTGAAAGCTCATACCTGAAATGAATACGAATGCCCGGCAATTTATCCATAATTACCCTGATGCTGATCTCTTCGTCGTACAAAGCAGGTTTCAGATACTTACAGTTCAGTTCAAGCACCGGCATCATAATGCCCGACTCTTCCATACCCTTGTAGGTAAGCCCAAGACTCCGGAGCATTTCTACACGGCCAACTTCATAAAACTCGGCATAATTGCCGTAGTACATATAACCCATCTGATCGGTTTCGCCATAGCGCACCCGTATTTTGGTGGTGTGCTCAAACATTACCGGAGGATGTTACGTTCGTTAAGGGCTTGTTGAAATTTATGCGCGTTAACCAAATGGTCGGCCACATTGGTAGCAAAGGCATGGTAACCCGAAAAATCAGCTTTGGCACACATATAAATGTAATCGTTCTTTTGATAGTTGAGCACTGCCTTTACAGCATTAACTGATGGCATCATGATAGGCCCCGGAGGTAAACCTTTATGCAGATAAGTATTGTATGGCGAATTGTATGAAAGGTAACGCGTGAGTACACGTTTTATAGTAAAATCATTCATCGCGAAGATCACTGTAGGATCAGCGTCCAGCGTCATGCCTTTTTTTAAACGGTTAAGATATAAACCCGCTACAGCAGGCATTTCATCATCATGCAGCGCTTCTGCATCAACTATTGACGCCAGGATAGATACTTCTTGCGGAGTAAGATTTATAGCGGCAGCTTGTTGTTTACGTTCAGGTGTCCAAAATGCCTGGTAATGGTCATACATCCGTTTAAAGAATTTCTCCGGACTTGTGTTCCAGTACATCTGGTATGAATCGGGCATGATCACGGTATACACGTTATCAGTAGTAAAGCCATATTTACTTACAAAACTTGCCGAATCAAGCAGACGGATAATTGCCATTGAATCGGGTTCAATCTTTTTGGAAATAAAACCGGCAAATTGCTCCTTAAGCCTCAAGCCATGAAACTCAACCTTAACGGGCTCCTGGGTACCCGATGCCAGCATATTGATAAGTTTACGGTTACCTAAACCTTCATGCAGACGGTATTTACCCGGCTTTACACGGGTAGTATAATTCATGTTACGGGCTGCCCAAGCAAACGATGCCGTGTCTTTAACAATACCCTCATCCTTGATAGTTTTAAAAACATCGTCGAAAGTCGCGCCCGTGTGAATACATAAATACTCTTGTTTGCCGGTAACGTTAGGGCCAAAGTACTTAAGGTAATAATTGAAACCTGTAAAACCCAAAAGCACTACGATAACGACTACCAGTGCTATGATAAATTTTTTGAGCATGCCTGATCCTTGTTTTTTCGCGGTCATGATATTGATAGATAGTGTATTTTTTGTATTTATTTTAGTTTTTGAACAGCTATTAAGCCGCCGCTTAAATTGCGCACGTTGCTGTAGCCATGCTGTTCCAATATGGTTTGTGCTGTTTCGCTCCTTAAACCAACTTTGCAGATAACGATTATCTCATCGGTTTTGTTGTAGCTTAAACTGTTAAGTGCGCTTTCCAGTTTTGACAAAGGAATATTGCTACCTCCTATATTATAAGTGAGATATTCAATAACCTCGCGCACATCAATCAGGTTAAGGCTTTCACCTTTGTTTAAGCGCTCAAGCAGTTCTGTTGCTTTAATTTGCCGGTGGGGCTGCATCTGTTTTTGTACCTTGTGAAACAGTAAGGTTTATACGTGTACCAATACTTGTTTTGCTTAACGAATCGGTTTTCATTGGGTATTGTGAAACAACTACTACGTTGGTCGAGTCGGTAATAGTACCCTGATAGGTAATAATACCTACGGTTAACCCGGCACCTTTAATTGCAAAACGGGCAGCATCAAGGTCGAGGTTTACCAGCTCCGGGATTTCAACTTCGCTTGCGCCTTCGCCATCTCCCAAAACAAGATCTATCCGCGAACCTTTAGGAATCTTTGTGCCTGGCTTTATAACCTGGCCACCAAAACGCACCTCAAGGATCCTGTCGCGCGCAATATCCGAACGGTAAGTTGTGTCGCCAACTTTTAAGCCATAATTTGATATCGTGGCAATAGCTTCGCGGTAATTGCTTTGTTCAAGATCGGGGAGGGCTACATTTGGTGCCTGTAAGGTAACCATAGTAAGATATATTACCCGGTTCTCTTTAACGTTGGTTCCGGGATCGGGATCCTGCTCAACAATAGTTCCGGGGGCAACATCCTGTACATAAACAGAATCTATTTTATAGCCAAATCCCTGTTCTTTTAAAATGTCCATAGCCTTATCAATGGTAAGGCCTTTAAGCTTAGGTACAGGTATGCCTGAACCGTGACGGGTATAATAACCAAGACTGAAAAATGCTATTAAAACAATAGCTATCATCGTGACGATAGCCATTAATAAGTTATTTCGGAATGATTTTGATTTTAAGTAAGCCCCAAATTTGCTCATCAGTATATGTAAGGATAAACCTTTTAATTAAGTATCAAACATAGGAATTATTTTGGACATGGGTATCAGGATGTCGGATTTCGGATGTTCGATTTCGGAATTAAAAATTTCAATATTTTAGAAATTTAGAACTCAAAATTTGAACTTTGGTGTTACTTGCAATGATATTTATTCTAAATTCGGCATCGAAAACAGGTCGCCCTTAACGGACTGCCGATGATAAATCCGAAATCGAACATTCGAAATCCAAAATAGTATGAGTATAAAAAATATAGCCCTTTTGGCCGGAGGTTTTACCGGCGAATATGAAGTATCCCTTAACAGTGCAAAAAACATTGCCGCTAACCTGGCGTCAAATAGTAATTATAAAGTTTATACCATATTAGTTACCCGCGATAGGTGGTTTTTTGAAGCCGATGATACTACGGTGGACGTAGATAAAAATGATTTCACCATTACCCTTAACCAGGAAAAGATAAAATTCGATTTCGCTTTCATCACCATTCATGGTACCCCAGGCGAGGATGGCAAACTGCAAGGTTATTTCGATATGCTTGGCATTCCATACAATACCTGCGATGCCACAACATCGGCCATTACCATGAACAAAGCCTATACAAAAGCAATTGTAAATGGCATTCATGGCTTACACACCGCGCATTCCATGCGTTTATTTGAGCGCGATGTACACGATGTTGCCACTATTGCCGCCAATTTGAAATTTCCGCTATTTGTTAAGCCAAACAATGGAGGCAGCAGTGTGGGTATGAGCAAAGTACAAAACATTGCAGGCTTACCAGAGGCATTGAACAGGGCATTTCAGGAAGATGCACAGGTACTGGTTGAAGAATTTATAAAAGGCAGGGAGTTTAGTATTGGCATTGCCCGTTTGCACGGCAAAATCAAAGTATTGCCTGCTACCGAGATCATTACTTCAAAAGATTTTTTTGATTACGAGGCAAAATATACCTCAGGCGTAACGCAGGAGATAACCCCTGCAGATCTGGCTCCTGAAAAGGTTCAGGAAATTGCAGGTATAGTTACCGAGGTATACACAAGGCTTAACTGCCGCGGCATGGCAAGGATTGATTTTATTTTGCTGGAAGGCAGTAACGATTTTTATTTCATCGAGATTAACACAACACCTGGCCAATCGGCTGCCAGCTTGATCCCGCAACAAGTGAGGGCTGCCGGCATGGATGTTGGCGAGTTTTATAGCGCCTTGATTGAAGGAGCAGCGTTGTAATTTTGGAATTGGAAATTTCGATTTCGGATTTATTTAAAATTCATATTAAAGGAGACGCTTTTGATGCGTCTTTTTTTATGTAACAACATATTCATTTTGTTATCAAAACCGACGATGCTGCAATTTCAAAACTTTAAAAAATCATACGGCAATTATCCCGCCTTAAATGTTGACGACCTCAGGCTTGAAGCCGGTATTTATTGGATAAAAGGAGTCAACGGATCCGGTAAAAGCACCTTGCTGAAATCAATTGCAGGCATACTGGCATTTGATGGTGATATTTTGCTTGCTGACCATATCAGCATTAAAAAACAGCCGGTACCTTACCGTAAACTGGTGAATTTCGCCGAAGCTGAACCGGTGTTTCCTGATTTTTTAACCGGCACAGAAATGATAGCCCTGTTTGCTGATGCTAAAGATGCACCGACAGGCCAGCAGGATCACTATATTAAAAGTATGGGTATGCAAGGCTTTGTCGACCGACCTGTAGGTACCTACAGCAGCGGCATGATGAAAAAGCTGTCATTGTTGCTCGCATTTTTGGGCAAGCCGAAGCTAATTCTGCTTGATGAACCTTTGATTACCATTGATACAGCTTCATTAGGCATACTAAACAACTGGATACGGGAAAAACATGAACAGGAGGGAACCAGCTTTCTACTATCCTCGCATCAAATACTGGAAGGCGGTTCACTACCGGTATCCGGCGAACTTTTAGTTGAGGATCAAACTCTAAAATTTATCAGTTAATGAAATCGCTAACCAATATATTGTTAAAAATATTTGCCGGTGGCTTTTTCAGGGTACACGCGGGGATTTTGCTGTTTGTTTTTCTGGCAATGGTTGGTGTGGTGCCGCCTCAATACCTGATAGGTTATCACAAAGCATTGATGCTGGCCATGGATAGCAGCTCGGCAGTAATGGCAATTGTATTTGTGATCTGGCTTATCTACGCCATCAAAAGCTGGCATTATGTATACGGGCAGATCTTTGCCGCCGAGCAACACTTCTTGTTTTACAGCAGCAACTCGTTAAGCAGGCAACAGCAATTAAAAAGTTGGTTTTGGGCACAGGCGGCGATACTATCACCAATAATAGTTTATGCATTCATAACAATTGGTGTTGGTTTTGCCAACCATTATTATGTGTTGCCTTTTTGCATTTTCCTTTATCTTTTGGCGCTTAGCTATTTGAGCGCGATTATTTATGTAAAACAAATCAATAGACTGATTGATGGCAATAATCAATCAATATTATTGAAGCTAAGCAGCAAATGGCGCAAACCTTATTTCAGCCTGTACATTTATCACCTGTTTGATAAACGCAAGGTTCCTTATCTGATCACCAAAGGGCTTTCATGGCTTATCATTACCGGGGTGTTTTATGTATTTGCTGATGTAAAAACTGATGTACGGGTTGCCGGTATAGCCATACTCGCTGTTATAACCGCGCATATCGTTTTAATATTTGAGGAAAGAAAGTTTGAGGAAAACGCACTTAGCTTCTCCCGTAATTTGCCTTACAGCAGGAGAAAACGATTTCTGAACTTTATCGGCGTTTATTTCATTCTGCTACTCCCCGAAAGCATCTGGCTCTTTAGCAGATTTAACCCATTGATGGCCATTGAGCTATTGCTTTTAGCTTTAAGCATTGTAATGCTTTTCCATTGCCTGCTTTATTGGTTCGGGCTAAATATGGATAAATACCTGCAATGGATCCTCGGGTTATTTATTGTACTGTTCTGGGTTATCATGTTTAAGCTGCTATGGATACTTGTACCGCTAAATATCGCAATAGCTTATTGGTTATTTTATCATAACTATTATAGGTTTGAGGGAGTGGCAAGCGATAAGCTTTAACTCTTAAAGTTCAGCTTTTACCATCCTGTCCCTGCCACTCATATCCTTTCTTAATTCGATATTTTTAAATCCTTTATCAGCTAATAAAGCTACTGTTTCGTTACCCAGGTTTTCATTGATCTCAAAATATAGCAAACCCTCGGCCATTAAATTATTCAAAGCAAAATCGGCGATAGCCCGGTAAAATAGCAGCGGGTCATGCTCGGGGACAAACAATGCGGTATGCGGCTCAAAATCCGTAACATTAGTATGCATCTGCTTTTTATCCTCAAGCGTAACGTAAGGGGGGTTACTTACGATGATATTAAATTTCGAAAACACGTTATCAGGTTTGACATTCAAAATATCGGCATGAATAAAATTAACGTCAACCTCATTTAGCGATGCATTTCCTTTAGCCGTTTGTAAGGCTCCTTCAGATATATCTATCGCAGATACAAGTGCATCAGCCAAATTTTTTCTCAGGCTGATAGCAATACAGCCACTACCTGTACCTATATCCAAAATAGAAAACCTTTCACCTTTAGCCTTTAATCTTTCACCTGAAATTATCCATTCCACCAGTTCCTCCGTTTCCGGGCGGGGGATTAACACGAAAGAGTTTACTTTAAAAGGTAAGCCATAAAACTCGGTGATACCCAAAATGTATTGAACCGGCTTTCCCGTTTTTAGTTCTGTAAGGATATTTTTGATTTGATCGGCCTGTTCTGCAGTCAGTTCCCTTTCAGGAAAAGCTTTGATGGATGCCCTTGACAAGCCGGTAACTTCGGCAATAACCAACAGCGTAAGGGCTTCTGTTTCATTAATATCGTAAACGCTGTTTATCTGCTGCCTGTAAACTTCAAAAACATCCTTAATCGTAATCATGCAACAAAGTAACATAAAAGCTACTTTTGCAGCATGCTTGAACATGAAAAATATATGCGTCGCTGTTTGGAGCTTGCCGAATTAGGGGCGGGCTATGTTAGTCCGAACCCTATGGTTGGCGCGGTAGTGGTTCACGATGGCCAAATAATAGGAGAGGGCTATCACCAAAAATACGGTCAGGCCCATGCCGAGGTTAACGCTATTGCACAGGTTACCCAAAAGTTTGACAACCATGCCGAACTGCTCAAAAATTCTACTATATATGTTTCGTTAGAGCCATGCGCGCACTATGGCAAAACCCCACCTTGTGCCGATTTGATCATTAAGCATCAAATCCCTAAAGTAGTAGTGGGCTGTCGCGACCCTTTTGCCCAGGTTGACGGTAAAGGCATTGAAAAGCTACAGACAGCAGACATCGAAGTAATAAGCGGTGTATTGGAACAGGAATGCCAATGGCTTAATCGCCGCTTTTTTACCAAAGTACAAAAACACAGACCTTATATTATATTAAAATGGGCGCAAACACAGGACGGATTTTTTGCTCCTGCCAACGGTAGCCAGTTTTGGATCACCGGCCCTGAGTCAAAAAAACTGGTTCACAAATGGCGCAGCGAAGAAGACGCTATTCTGGTTGGCAAAAACACCGTATTGAGTGATAATCCGCAGTTAAATGTGCGTTATTGGGATGGCCGGTCACCTAAGCGGGTGGTAATTGACCGCAGGCTGGAATTAAATAAAGGGTTGAATATATTTGATCAATCTGCCGAAACGCTGATATTTAACGAGGTAAAGTTTGACATGGACGGTAAAAACAGGTACATAGCGCTTGAAGATTTTGAACGCTTTGTGCCTCAATACATTTTGTACCAGTTATACCTTCAGGATATTCAATCCGTTATTATTGAAGGCGGCGCCCGTACGCTTGAGTCATTTATTGAAGCCGGTTTGTGGGATGAAGCCAGGGCATTTACCGGCGATAAAGTTTTAGGAAAAGGTATAAAAGCCCCACAAATAACCGGTATACTTGCGGACGAATATCCTGTAGGTGCCGATCACCTGCAATTGTTATACAATAAGCCAGTTATATAAATGCTGTTCGTTTTTTTAAGTATTTGCTGTAGTGTTATCGTTTCTATTTTGCTAAAACTGGCAAAACGTTACCATGTAGATGTTTACCAGGCCATCACCTGGAATTATTCAATGGCTATTTTGCTTACCTGGTTCTTTTTTAAGCCTCAATTAAGTATTATTCAAAACGGCCCCATTTATAACTATCTTGCTCTGGGCATCTTGTTCCCGTCGATATTTGTTATCATGGCTACATCGGTGCGCAAAGCCGGTATAGTACGTACAGACGTGGCTCAGCGCCTCTCACTGTTCATTCCTATCCTGGCAGCATTTGTTTTATTTGGCGAGGCCACAGGCACTGTAAAAGCTATCGGTATTGTACTGGCGTTTATTGCTATTATCTGCTCTGTTCCCTGGCAAAAATCGGCCGGTAACAAAGTTGAAAAAGGTTCATGGATTTACCTGCTAATTGTATTCCTGGGCTTTGGCGTTATTGACGTATTACTAAAACAACTTACCAAGGTTAGCAACGTACCTTTCACTACGGCCATATTTGTGATCTTCATTATAGCTTTTGTGTTAACCTTTATAGGACTGCTTTACCGGGTATCCATTAAGAAAACGAAGTTCTCACTGCCTCAAATTATTATTGGCTGGATTTTGGGGATAGCTAACTTTGGCAATATCCTGTTTTATTTAAAAGCACACGAGGCTTTGGCCAATAGTCCGTCGGCAGTATTTTCGTCGGTGAACATCGGCGTTATTTTCGTAGGTACCTTGGTTGGGATTTTTGTATTTAAAGAGAAGTTGAGCCTGCTTAACAAGATTGGTATTATTGTGGCTGTTCTGGCCATTGTTATTATTTATTTCCCGCAGACCTTGGGTTTTCTGCACCTGTAATATTTTTGAATGCTTTTTGACGATACTTATAAAACTATAGAAAATCCTGCCGAAGGTATTTTTCGCGACCGGGGTAGCAAATTCCTGGCCTATGCTTATCCCATCAATTCTGATAACGATATCAAGGCCATTGTTGCCCAATTAAAATCAGAACATCCAAAAGCCAATCACCATTGCTGGGCAATGCGTCTAACTATCGATCGCTCTGTATTCAGGGTTAATGATGACGGAGAGCCGTCGGGTACAGCGGGCCGGCCAATTTTAAACACATTGCTGTCAAAAGATCTTACTAATATCCTGGTTGTAGTTGTCCGTTACTTTGGAGGTACTTTATTAGGCGTTCCTGGTTTAATTAATGCTTACAAAGTGGCTACCGAAGAGGCACTAAATCAGGCCGTAATTATTTCAAAAACGGTAAATGACGTGTACAACATATCTTTTGATTACCTGCAAATGAACGATGTGATGCGGATAATCAAAGAAGAAAACCTTATAGTACTTAGCCAGGCTTTTGATAATGACTGCAGCATTCAGCTTTCTATCCGTAAAACACAGGTTGAACAAGCCCTTTTTAAAATAAGCAAGGTAAGCGGATCAAAGGTCAAGTACGATCATAGTATCTAACAGTTGAGCCCTTGTACCTTACCACTTCGGGCACTGTTTTTGTACCGATTTAATTCCTTAATTGTGGTGTATTTGTTTTAATTTAGTCGGGTATGCAATCTTTTGACTTAGATAAAACCGACCTGCTCCGCATTAAAACAGCGCTCGAAGCCGATGATGCTGAGTTAGAGAATGTTCTGAAGGAATATCACGCCTCGGAGATTGCTATACTATTTGAAAAACTTCAGCAGGAAGAAAAAGAAAGGATCATCAATATCCTTCCGGCCGACATTGCTTCGGAAGTTTTATCCGAAATGGATGAGGAGCACGGGCCTGCCGAGCTATTGGTAAACCTTGACCCTGAGAAACGTACTGAGATAGTTGAAGAGCTTGACTATGATGATGCCACCGACATCATTTCCCAGCTTGATGAAGAAGACCAGCAGGAGATCTTAGAGGATCTTGATCATGAAGATGCCAGCAGCATCCGTGCGTTGATGACCTACGCCGAGGATACCGCGGGTGGTTTGATGAACTCCGAAATCATCAAGGTGAACATCAACATGGATAAGAAGGATGCGCTTGATGAGATCATCCGTCAATCTGAAGAGATGGAGGAGTTTTATACCATCTGCGTGGTCGACAATAATGATATCCTGAAAGGGATCCTCTCCATCAAAACCGTCATCAAAGCCCGCGCTGATGCCCGCATCAGCGACCTCGTCACTACCGACTTCGTTTACGTAAAAGCAGAGCTTGACCAGGAGGAAGTGGCCCGCCTTATCAAGCAGTATAACCTTACCAGTATCCCGGTAGTTGACGACCATATGAAACTACTTGGTCGTGTTACGGTAGATGATATCATCGACGTAATGGAGGAAGAGAACACCGAAGACATTTTGAAAATCTCCGGTGTATCTGAAGACGAAGAATTGAGTGGTAACTGGGTAGAAGCGGTAAAAAGCCGTCTGCCATGGTTGGTGATCAATCTCGGTACAGCATTCCTGGCCGCATCCATTATCCGGACATTTGATGATACGGTTGCCAAACTTTCTATTATCTCGGCTTATATGACCATTATTGCAGGTATGGGTGGTAATGCTGCTACACAGGCCCTGGCGGTAACCGTTAGGCGTATTTCGTTAAGTGACCTTTCGGACAAACAGGCTTATAATACAGTATTAAAAGAGTTTTTAGTTGGCATGATAAACGGAGCCGCAAACGGGGTAATTGTTTTTATTGTGGCTTTCTTTTACGATGCAAACCCTATGCTTGGCCTGGTGTTATTCCTGGCGATGACCGGCAACCTGATTATAGCAGGTTTAACAGGAGCTTCTATTCCACTGATATTAAAAAGGGTAGGGATAGACCCTGCCGTGGCATCGTCTATTATTATCACCACTTTTACAGATTGTATTGGCTTCTTACTTCCCCTGTATCTTGCCACCAAACTGCTGCTAAAGAATTAAAGCCGGGTAACGTTAAATATTTAAAGCCTTGTTATATAGTTAGTTTCTTTTCGGGAGTTATCAAGAATGCTATATTTATAAATAATCTTTGAATATTTGCGTGTTTACAATAACTTAATAACATTGTTGGGACGAATTTAATCTGAAACTGATGACAGAAGTTAGACATAACTGGACTAAAGAAGAAATAGCTGAAATATATCACACGCCGTTGCTGGATCTTGTATACAAGGCAGCCACAATCCACCGTGAAAATAAGGATTATGCAGAAGTGCAGATCAGCTCGTTAATCTCTATCAAAACAGGCGGTTGCTCTGAGGATTGTGCTTATTGCCCGCAGGCGGCACGTTACAACACAGGTGTAAACGTACATGCCATGATGCCTAAAGATGAAGTAATTGCCGCAGCCGAAAAGGCAAAAGCCGGTGGTGCTTCACGCTTATGTATGGGTGCCGCATGGCGCGAAGTACGTGATAACCGCGATTTTGATAAAGTTATCGACATGGTAAAAGCGGTTAATGAACTGGACATGGAAGTTTGCTGTACCCTGGGTATGCTTACCGAAGGTCAGGCACAACGTTTAGCCGATGCTGGTTTATACGCCTACAACCATAACCTTGATACCTCTGAAGAAGATTATAAACGTATCATTACCACCCGTACATACGACGAGCGCCTTAAGACGCTTGAACACGTGCGCAAAGCGAAGATCACAGTATGCAGCGGCGGTATCATAGGTTTAGGTGAAACTGTAGAAGACCGTGTGTCTATGCTAAAAACCTTATCAAATCTGCCTAAACACCCGGAATCAGTGCCTATTAATGCCTTGGTACCTGTAGCAGGAACCCCGCTGGCCGATCAGCCTCGTGTTTCTGTTTGGGATATGGTACGTATGGTTGCTACTACACGTATTATCATGCCTAAAACTGTAGTACGTTTGTCGGCAGGCCGTACCGAAATGAGCACTGTTGAGCAGGCATTTTGCTTTATGGCAGGCGCCAATTCTATTTTTGCAGGCGAAAAATTGCTTACCACACCCAATCCGTCATTTGACACCGATATGGCTATGTTTGAATTGCTTGGTCTATCGCCTCGTAAAGCATTTAAAAACGGCCGCCCGAACGAAGTTAAAAAAGAAGAGATTGAAGTTGCAGGCTAAAGCTACTTTAAGATTAAAAAGAAAAAGCCGGGTAAACACCTGGCTTTTTCTTTTTAAATAATATATTAATTATCCAGCTGATTAATCGCGCATATTGATGTATTGCAAAGGCTGACCGAAATCATCTGCGCGGCAAAGGCTGATAACTGCTTGCAGGTCATCAATTTTTTTGCCTTGCACGCGAACCTGGTCGTCCATGATAGAAGCCTGTACTTTAAGGCCACTGTCTTTTATCTTTTTTACAATCTTTTTCGCGGCTTCCTTATCAATACCTTCTTTAATTTTGATTTCCTTACGGATCATGTTGCCTGATGCGTATTGTTCTTTGCCAAAATCCAGGGCTTTAGGGTCAAGGTGTTGTTTAACCATACGACTTATAATGCTGTCCTGTATAGCTTTAAGTCGCATATCGTTTTCGGTAACAATAGTTACTTCGTTGGTCTTTTTATCTAAATCGATAGTACTTTTTGAATCGTTAAAATCATAACGATTAAGGATTTCTTTTTTGGCGGTATTTATCGCGTTATCAAGCGTTTGTCCGTCTATTTTGCTAACTATATCAAATGTAGGCATACGTGGTATATTGGTGGTAAATGTTTTGCAAAACTAATATATTGTTAACACAGATCGCAATTTCGCAACAAATTGTTTAATTTCTGCAATAAATAATGATGAACGAAAACAGGTTAATTCCTCATGAGTTAATATTAAGTTAACAAATAAATAAGCAGATTTGTAACATCTGGCTGTAAAGCAAGAAATTCTTATGGATAAACAGGCTCCCTTAATTAACAGAGAAATAAGTTGGTTATATTTTAACGATAGGGTTTTGCAGGAAGCTGCCGACCCGACAGTCCCGCTGATTGACAGGATCCGTTTTTTAGCCATATTTTCATCTAATCTCGATGAATTTTACCGTGTAAGGGTAGCCACTTTAAGCCGCTTAGCAGCCCTTAACGAAAAGTCGAAAGAAATATTAGGTTACAACCCCAAAAAGGTACTTAACCAGATCAAGAACATCGTAGTAAGGCAGGAGCGTAAGTTTAATAACCTTTATGAAAATATTATTGTTAAGCAGCTGGCCGAAGAAAAGATCTTCATCCTGAACGACAAGCAGCTTAACGTAACCCGTGGTACCTTCGTAAAAAATTATTTCAGGGAGAAACTATTGGCTACATTGGTGCCTATCATGCTTAATGATACCCTGCCGCTGCCAGAGCTTAGGGACAGGGCCGTTTATTTTTTTGTAAAGCTTACTACCAATAAAAAAACACGGTTTGCGCTTATTGAATTTCCGGATAACCTTTCGCGCTTTGTTAAATTGCCCGATACTAATAACCTGAAGTTCATTATTCTGCTTGATGATATTATCAGGTACAGCCTGGAGGATATCTTTTTCATTTTTGAACACGATAGCATTGAAGCATACTCGATCCAGCTTACCCGCGACGCGGAACTTGACCTGGACAAGGAGGTGAGTGAAAAATTTGTGGACTCACTGGCCAAAAGCCTTCAGAAACGTAAAAAAGGTAAACCGATGCGCCTGCTGTATGACTCAGAAATGCCCATGGACATGCTGAAGTACCTGGTGAATAAAATGGGATTACATGGCGAAAGCCTTATTCCGGGCAACAGGTACCATAACTTCAAAAACTTTATATCGTTTCCTAACGTGGGCGGGCCGGAGTTGGAGTACAGTAAGTATATACCCCTGCCGGTTTCAGACCTTTCGTTCGGCAAAAGCCTTATCGACCTTATTGCCAAGAAAGATTATTTGGTTAGCACTCCTTATCAGTCGTACGATTATGTGATCCACTTTTTACGTGAGGCCGCTATCGACCCAAAAGTAAAAGAGATCAATATTTCTGTATATCGCTTAGCCGAAAATTCGCGGGTAATTCACGCGTTGATCAATGCCGCCAAAAATGGCAAAAAAGTAAATTGTTTGGTGGAGTTGCGTGCCCGTTTTGATGAGCAAAACAATATCCACTGGAGTAACAGGTTGGAAGAAGAGGGCGTAACTGTACTTTACGGCGTTCCAGGCTATAAAGTGCATTCAAAAATTTGTTTGGTTAGCCGTACCGAAAAAGGGAAGCTGGCTTACTATGCCTGTCTTTCAACCGGAAACTTTAACGAAAAAACCGCCCAGATCTACGCTGATCATACCTTGCTTACAGCAAATAAAAAGATCACTGACGACCTGGTAAATGTTTTCAAAGCAATTAACCGCGGTCAGTTAGCTAAAGGCCTAAAAAGCCTTATCGTATCGCCAATTGATTCAAGGCCTGCAATTTACAGGTTGATTGATAATGAGATTAAAAACGCTAAAGCCGGCAAACAGGCATACATGATCCTGAAAATGAATAGCCTTGCCGACGAGGATATGATCAACAAACTTTACCAGGCCAGCAACGCCGGTGTAAAGATCAAGATGATCATCAGGGGCATGTGCTGTTTAATAGCCGGGGTAAAGGGTTACAGCGAGAATATTGAAGTGATCAGTATTGTAGATAAGTACCTTGAGCATGCACGTGTACATATTTATTGCAACGGAGGCAAGGAGCTGATCTATCTTACTTCGGCCGATTTTATGTCCCGCAATATTGATAACCGTGTTGAGGTTGGCTTCCCGATATATGACGAAAAGTTACAAAAGGAGATACGGGACATTATCGATATCCAGCTTTCGGATAATACCAAAGCACGGGAGATCAATAGCCAGAATACCAATAAATACCACAAGACAAATTCGCCCGAAAGCCATAGGGCTCAAATTGAAATATATAATTATCTAAAAAATAAAACGAAATAACATTGAGATACGCCGCCATTGATATAGGTTCAAACGCCGTGAGGCTGTTAATTGCCGACATAATTCAAAACACCGGATCGGTGTCATTTAAAAAAAACACATTGATCCGTGTTCCGTTACGTTTGGGAGATGATGCTTTTATACAACAACACATCTCAGAGAAAAAAACTACGGAACTTGTTAAATCAATGGTTGCCTTCCGCAATCTGATGGATGTATATAAGGTTACAGATTATCTGGCCTGCGCAACATCGGCTATGCGCGAAGCCAAAAATGGGGACGATGTTGTTAAAATGATCAAGGATGAGGCCAATATTGACATTGATATTATTCATGGATCAAAAGAAGCCAGCATCATTTATGCCAGTCACGCCGAGCAAAATATCGATAAAAGCAAAAACTATCTGTACATTGATGTAGGCGGCGGTAGCACCGAGCTTTCGTTGTTTTCGGCGGGGGAGCTTATTGTTTCCCGTTCATTTAATATTGGAACCATCCGCATTTTAGATAACCAGGATACCGAAGAAACCTGGAATGAAATGAAGGACTTTGTACGCGACAATACCCGTAATTTTAAGCAATTGTCAGGTATTGGTACCGGCGGAAACATTAATAAGCTATTCAGGTTGTCTGAAGAAAAGGAAGATATGCCCTTAACTTTTGCCAAACTGAGGTCTTTATATACCTACCTGAGTTCATTTTCATTAAAAGACAGGATTAACGTGCTTGGCCTTAACCAGGACAGGGCCGACGTTATTATCCCAGCATGTGAAATTTACCTTACCTTAATGAAGAATGCCAACATCAAAAATATCTACGTACCACGGGTAGGTTTAGTTGACGGAATCATTCAAACTTTAATAGAAAAAAATCTCCAATAAAGGGGTTAAAATTATTTTAAGAAATTGTTTAAAAATTAAAAAACTGTTACTACATTTGTAGTGCCCTCTCAAGGGCATGTTTTTCATAGGTAGATGTAGGGTCGGGTACAAGTTATTCGACCCTTTTTTGTGCCCCTAACTTTTTGCGTGTTTGGGTTGTTGAAGGAGTAATTATGAAGAAAAAGATAGTTGTTGCTGTTACGGGTGCCAGTGGTTCAATATATGCCAGCCTGCTACTAAAAAAGCTAAATGAATTACGGGATCAAATAGCCGAAGTAGGTGTTGTAATGTCAGACAATGCCAAAGATGTCTGGAAATTCGAGCTTGATAACGAAGATTATACACAGCTCCCTTTTAAGTTTTATGCCAAAAATGACTTCATGGCTCCGTTTGCCTCAGGCTCGGCCAAGTTTGATACCATGGTAGTAGTGCCTTGTTCAATGGGAACACTCGGCCGGATAGCGGGAGGGATCTCCGATGATCTCATAACCCGTGCAGCGGATGTGGTCCTGAAAGAACGCCGCAAATTGATTCTCGTAGCGCGCGATACGCCGCTTAATCTTATCCATATACGCAACATGGCCACGGTTACTGAAGCGGGAGGGATCATCTGCCCGGCAATTCCTTCATATTATAGCAAGCCTCAAACCATTGAAGAACTGGCTATGACTGTAGTGAACCGGGTGATTGACCTGATCGGCTTAGAGAGCAAAAGCTATGAATGGAAGGGGATGTGAGCCTCCGCGATTATTCCAGGCTGTGAATTATTGTTAAATTCATATTATGAACCTTAAATACATTTTTCCTGCAATCATTGGCTTTATTTTGATATCTGGTAACAGCTTCGCGCAAGTTAACAAAGCAAGCGTTAAGCAACTGGCCTTTATGGCCGGTACCTGGACACAAAAGCACGAATGGGGCGATATGGAAGAATTTTGGGGCGAGCCGATGGGAGAGAGCATGATCAGCAGTTTCAGGGTAGTTAAGGATGGCAAAGCGGTGTTTTACGAGTTTGTGGTTGTTGAAGAACAAAACGGGGTGCCCATTTTTAAGATGCGTCATTTTAACCGTGGCAGCATAGGATGGGAAGATAAAGATAAGCCGCTGCTATTTTACCTCACCAATATTCAAAAAAACAAAGCCGAGTTTGAACTGAAAGATAAATCGGTTCATTTAACCTATCAACTAACCGCACCTGATAAATTGGACGTGACAGTTATTGAAAAGGATAAAAAAGGAAAATGGCAAAAGGATATTTTTAACTATACCCGAAAGAAATAGTTTCTTTAAATATACCCTTCTGCCAATTAATATTTTGAAGGATAGCTAAATCAACCCCAATACTTTACTTGTTCTTGCCCTGGTTTCGTCGCTTAAAGCTTCGTTATTAGCTAACGATTGTCCGTACGAAGGGATCATTTCTTTAAGCCTTTGCTGCCATGCATCGGTTTTGATATGATTTTTAAAACAGCGTTCAATAAGCTGGATCATGATAGGCACAGAGGTTGATGCACCTGGCGAAGCACCCAATAAAGCTGAAATACTACCATCGGCAGAAGTTACAACTTCGGTACCAAACTCAAGTACGCCGGTATGTTTAGCATCCTTTTTAATAACCTGCACACGCTGACCGGCAATATCCAAGTCCCAATCTTCGGCTTTAGCTGTTGGCATATAATCTTTAAGCGCATTCAACCTATCGGCAGGCGATTGCATTACCTGAGAGATAAGATATTTGGTTAGAGGCCAGTTATCGCGCCCTACAGCAAGCAGGGGTAGTATATTGTTTAGTTTAATAGATTTGAACAAGTCAAGCAATGAACCTTTTTTAAGAAAACGGGTTGAAAAGCCTGCGTATGGACCAAAAAGCAGCGCACGTTTTCCATCAATCATACGGGTATCAAGGTGAGGAACTGACATTGGCGGCGAACCTACCGATGCCTTGCCATAAACTTTAGCCTCGTGTTGCTTCACTATCTCAGGTTTATTACAAACCAACCATTGGCCACTTACCGGGAAGCCGCCGAAGCCTTTACTTTCGGCAATACCTGATTTTTGTAGTAAGTGCAAAGCACCGCCGCCTGCACCAACAAAAACAAATTTGGCATTAAGCTTTCTTTTGTTGCCCGTAACTTTATCTTTTACAACTACTTTCCAGGTGCCGTCAGCATTACGTTTAAGATCTTGAACATCATGGTTAAGACTTACATTTACACTTGATTTTTGTTTGAGTTCGTCAATCAGCGCGCTGGTAAGGCTTCCAAAGTTTACATCTGTACCAATATCCATAAATGTTGCCGACACTTTTTCATCAGCAGCGCGACCTTCCATAACCAGCGGGATCCATTTTTTGATCTGAGCTTTATCCTCAGAATATTCCATCCCTTTGAAAAAGTGATGTTTAACAAGGGCCTGCTGGCGTTTTTTAAGATACTCAACATTTTCGGCTCCCCAAACAAAACTCATGTGAGGCACTTTGCGGATAAAATTTTGAGGATCTTTTATCAGGCCCTTCCCGATAAGATGGGCCCAAAACTCCTTGCTTGTTTCAAATTGCTCGGCAATTTTGATAGCTTTTTTTATTTCAACGCTACCATCCGGAAGCTGGGGGGTATAATTCAATTCGCAAAAAGCGGAGTGACCGGTGCCGGCATTGTTCATCGGGGCCGAACTTTCAGCCGCTATGACATCCAGGCGCTCAAAAATCTCAATCGTCAGATCGGGCTGCAGTTCTTTAAGCATTACACCAAGTGTAGCGCTCATAATACCTGCGCCAATTAAAACCACATCAACTGTTAAATTTGAACCTGTACCGTTATTAGTCATCTTAGTATTATAGCCTGCAAAGCCTGCAGTGTTATTTATTACAAGGTAAACCCCGTTTTTGAAAATTTGTTATGATGGTTTAAGTCCTGTCGGGCAACTAACCGACCGGGGCAAAATAAATCAGGCAATTTTAAGAAATTTTTAGAGAAAAACTGTCCTTTAGTCCCCCAATTAATGCAATAAAATCTATGTTTAAATTGTTTAAACTTAATTTATAGATTAAACTCACATTTGGTATATCCAAACACATCAACACAAAACAGTTAAAATGATGTATATAAATAAAGTGCTAATTTATAAACCATGAATCTGTTTAAACCATCTATTTATTTTTGTGTTTTGGTCATGACAATTTCGGCCTGTAAACAAAGTAAACTCAAACCATTATCAAATGATATTTCAAAAACAACAGTAACAGTGGCCGGCAAAAAGGATAGTGTGTTCAACAACCCGCGTAAAAAATATGGTGCTGCAACTGTAGCCGAACCTTGTGTCAAGTGCCTGCTGGCAGTTATACAGGATAGTAAAAGCTATAAAGAAAATACAGAAGGCCTTTCGGCACAGAATATAAATTATACCATTAACTGGGTTAAGGCATCGGCCCCGGCATTAACGCCTGATACAAGCAACAAAACCAATGGCATAAGGATAGATGTCAAGAAAGATGAAAACGGAGAGGATACCCGTTTGTGCTCGTATGTATATAACAACAGCAGCGGTACCATGTACCTGCTCAACAACCAAAACAAGTATGAGCACGAAATTTCAAGTATCACACCTGCTATCCTCAAAAAAATCCGCAATAGCTGTTACTGGGGCGTAGCCTCGCGATAATGCTTAAACGTATTTACCTTTTACGTTTTTCATCATTTTGTACGCCCCTTTTAATACATTAATAAGCGCGTCGGTTTTCATAGGCTTGGCAATGTAATCATCCATGCCTTCGCTTATGCACATATCGCGATCGTCGGGGCCTGCATTGGCAGTCATTGCAATGATAAAAGGCTGCTTAAAGGCATACTGCCTGATATGGCGGGTTGCCTCAAAGCCATCCATCTCCGGCATTTGTACATCCATAAATATCACGTCGAAAGTTGGGTTGGCTTTTAACTTTTCCAGGGTATCATAACCATTATGTGCCAGTTCAAAATCATAGCCAAGCTTCTCCAGCATCCGGCTGATCAGTTTTTGGTTAACCGTATTATCCTCGGCCACCAGGATACTAAGTGGATGTTCATTGGCAAAGTTGGCATCAAAAAGCTTATCCGGTTTAGTTTCTGCAACCTGAACTTGTGTTTTACCCTGAAACTCGGCCTGTAGGCTTTTACCCAATTGTGATTGTTTAACAGGCTTGGTTAATATAGCCGAAAACAAACCGGGATATTTCTTCTTTGAACCATCGCCGATGGAGCTCAGCATAACCACCGGTAAGTTTTTGTAATTATCTTTTATCTCCCTGGCCAGTCCAACGCCATCCATTTCCGGCATTTCCATATCGGTTATAACAAGGTTAAAGCCGTTGTTAGCGCCCAAAATGTCAAGTGCCTGCCTACCCGATGCGGCAGCTACCGTTTGTATACCCCATTGTTCAAGTTGGGTTTGCAGGATAAAACGGTTGGTTTTATTATCATCAACAATAAGCACTTTCTTGCCTTCAAGTTCGTCGGCATTAAAAACGATAGGGATTTGTTTTGATTGTTTTTTACTTATTGCCGACTTAATAGTAAATACAAAAACAGAGCCTTCACCAAAAACGCTTTCAACCCAAATTTCGCCACCCATTAATTTTACCAGGCGCTCACTGATCACCAAACCTAAACCTGTACCACCATATTTGCGCGTAGTAGACGAATCAACCTGCGAAAACGCGTTAAACAACGTTATCAGCTTATCTTCAGGGATGCCGATGCCGGTATCCATCACGCTAAATCCGATTTCAATTTCCTTATCACCAATATTTTTAGATAAAAACACCTTAATAAACACCTCGCCACGTTCAGTAAACTTGAGTGCATTACCCGTCAGATTGGTTAATACCTGCTTCAACCTCAAACTATCGCCAATAATTTGCTGGGGTAGGGCGGGATCAATCTGGTAAACCAGTTCCAACTCTCGCTTGGCAGCATTTTGGGAAAAAATGTCCATCACTTCTTCAATACACTGGCGTAGGTCGAAATCTTCCTGCTCCATTTCCATTTTTCCCGACTCGATTTTGGAGAAATCAAGGATGTCATTGATTACGTTCACCAAACTATCACCGCATGAAATAATGGTATCTGTATATTCACGCTGTTCGGTATTCAATTCGGTTTCGCCCAACAGGGAAGCCATACCAATAACACCATTCATCGGGGTCCTGATCTCATGGCTCATGGTAGCCAAAAATATGCTCTTGGCCTGGTTAGCTTTGTCAGCTTCTTCACGGGCCTCACGTTCCTGTTCCTTCTGCAGCTGCAATTCTTCTGACTGTGCCTGCAACTCTTCATTCAGGGCCTGTAACTCTTCCGATTGATTTTGAAGTTCAATATTCAGTGTTTGCAAATTTTCGGACTGTGCTTTCAATTCTTCCGATTGCTGCATAACCTCGGCCGTGCGTTCAGTAACCTGTTCTTCAAGCAGGTTCTTTTGTTGTATGATAGCCTTTACCCTAAGCCGGTGCCAGGTATAAACCACCACTATAGTAACTAAAACAAGCAAACTTATAAACCACCATGTAAGCCAGAAGGGTGGGAGCACCGTAACATTTAGGCTCACCTCTCTTAATGACCACTTACCATCGGTACTCCGGCTTTTCACCCTGAATATATAATTGCCTGCAGGCAAATTGGTATAAGTTGCCGTGTTTTTATTACCAACGTAATTCCAGCCTTTATCAAACCCTTCAAGCTGATAAGCATATGATTCTTTATTGCTCAGGCTATAGTCCATCGACACATACTCGAATGATATAACCGATTGATCATGAGTTAGCGTTATGGACTTTGTTTCTGCAATATCTTCCTTTAAAGGCGATGGATCATTATTGTTTTGCGCTACGTGAATTGATTTATTATAGATCTGAAAATCGGTAAGCACCAACGTAGGATCGTAAATATTGTTCCTTATTCCTGCCGGATCAAACATATTAAACCCGTTAACGCCACCAAAATACATGATGCCATCGTGACCCTTTACTGCGGAGTGAGGTTTAAACTCTTCTGCCTGCAAACCATCCGCAACAGTGAAGTTTCTAAATTTATTGGTATTGGGGTTATACCTGGAGATGCCTCTGTTGGTACTGATCCATAAATTACCAGCTGCATCTTCTTCAATAGCATACGTGTAATCATTAGGCAAGCCATCTTTTGCTTTAAAGTTTGTAACCTTACCGGTAACCGGGTTTAATCTGTAAATACCGCTATAAGTACAGATCCAGATATTACCCAAATGATCTTCAAAAAGATCAAGCGCAGTGTTATTGCCGAGGGCACTGTTCAGTTTTTCGTATTGTACCGGTTTAAATGAATTGGTGGCGGCATCATACAGGTTTACACCACCATCATTAGTACCTACCCAAAGGTTGCCTTTTGAATCGCCAAGCAATGAATTGATATTATCGCTACTAATACTTTTAGGGTTACCGGCATCATGACGGTAATGAATAAACTTGTTGGTTTTAGGGTCGAACAGATCAAGTCCGGTACCAAGAGTGCCAAACCATAGTTTCCCATCAAGGGTTTTGGCTATAGCGTAAATGTTGTTACCACTTATACTTGTACTGTCATCCGGATTGTGTTTAAACGATCTGAAGGTGCGGGTCTGCGGGTTCATCATGCTTACCCCATCGCCCCAGGTACCTATCCACAGGTTACTTTTAGCATCTTCCTGAATGGTTAAAACATAATCGCCACATATATTGCTATTGCTTCTTTTATAATATTTAAACTCACCCTTTTCAGGGTTAAACAGATTTAAACCGCCACCGTCTGTGCCTACCCATATGTTGTTCTTTTTGTCTTCATATACACTCAGCACAAAATTATTGGACAAGCTAATGGATTGCGCTCCATGCTGATAATGAGTAAAGTTTTCACTCGCTTTTTTATAAAAGTTAAGCCCCGATGCAAAAGCGCCTATCCACATATTCCCGCTTTTATCTTTCAGGATCACGTCTACCGAGTTATTAGCAATACTGCTGTTATCTACGTCATCTTCCTGGTGGTTATTGAAGGTATTGAGGGCGTAATTAAAAATATTCAGACCGCCGTTTTCCGTGCCGATCCATAAATCGTGGTTACTATCTTCGGCAAGGCATTGTACACTATTATATGAAAGCGAATTCTTGTTGTTCGGATCGTTTTTATAATGGGTGAAAGTTTTGTCGGCCGGGTTAAACAGGTTAAGTCCGCCATCGCTAACGCCAACCCATAAGCGACGGCTACTATCTTCTAAAATTGCATTGACCTTATTTGCCGAAAGTGATGACGATTTATTCTCATCATGAACAAAACGCGTAAAATTATGGCTTTGCGGATTGTAAAGGTCCAGACCGCCATAAGTTGTGCCTACCCATAATTTATTCTGGCTGTCTACATATACAACCCGGACATTATTATCGCTTAAACTGCTGTTATCTGCTTCATTATAGCCGTAATGAGTAAATTTCTTTTGAGCGATGTTAAACTGATCAAGTCCTTCCTTTTGATTACAGATCCACAGGTTATCGCTTTTATCAAGGGCTATCTTAACCAGGATGTCACTTGCAATTGAATTTTTGTTATTGGGGTTATGACGATAATGGATAAAACGATCAAGCTTGCGGTCGTACATATTTAAACCGCCGCCGCTGGTGGAGATCCACAGGTTTCCATTCTTGTCCTCAACTATATCCTGAACAAAGCTGTTACTGATGCTGTTATTATCGCCAATAATATTTTTAAATATCTTGAATTTGTTGCCGTCATAACGGTTAAGGCCGTCACGTGTACCAACCCATATAAAGCCGCGGCTATCCTGTATAATGCAATTAATATTTAATTCGGAAAGCCCCTCACGGCTACCAAGGTGTTGAAAATGAATAGGGCGGTTTTGTGAGAACACGCATAACGAAATAGCTTGCAACAACAAAACAAGGTAACACTTATAGCTATTCATTAAAATATTTTTGGGCAACTTGAAGAAGTGGTTTTAAACGTGCTTTATTAGCTGCATTAAATTAAACAAAATTTACCATTTATTAAATATCAGCTAATATAATTTAGTAGTTAAACGACTTTGCGACAAATTTTGTTATGGTATTTTACCGAAACAAACCTTTACTTTTGCCCCATGCAGCAACAGCCCAACAACCCTTTACATGGCAAAACGCTTGAGATGATACTCAATGAACTGGTAGCTCATTTTGGCTGGAAGGAACTGGGTATTCGGATCAGGATTAATTGCTTTAATGATAACCCGAGTGTAAAATCAAGCCTCAAGTTTTTGAGAAAAACCGATTGGGCAAGGAAGAAGGTGGAAGACTTGTATCTGGAGATAGCGTGATATTACTAAAGTTAAGACTTACGAAGTTTTAAAAACTTCGTAAATCTGGGCAGAACTTAAAGGTGGAATTTCTTACCCGTGCTTTTTCTTCTTATTCATTTTAGCCTTGGTACTGGCGCTCAGGTTATATGTTTTGGCGTTTGACGCCTTTTTTTCGTGGAAGGCTTCACCAACGCCGGCAGGTTTCTTATCTTCCTTTGCATCCGTTTTCTTCGGCTTCGATTCGGTTACAATCACCAGGTCTTCGGGCAACTCAGCTACCTGAATCTTATGTCCAATTAGCTGCTCAATCTTTTTTACCTGCCCCAATTCAATATCGGTAGCAAAGGTCATGGCCAGCGTTTCTTCTTCACTATCAGGGCTATGATTTACTATGCGACTAATAAACACCTCGTTATCTGCCGGCAAATCAAACTGAATCAGGAAAGGGATATCACTTAGATTAAGCTCTTCCTCGTTTTCGTTAGTAACGATTAGGATTCTCGTAGCCGGATCAGCTTTAAAATCTTCAATATTTTTAAAACCTTTGGTGTCGAAGAACTTTGGGTTCAAGTATGCCACACCTGTACGTAAGCGACTTTTAAGGCTTTGAAAAACCTTTTCGGCAGTTGTTTGGGTATTTACAAACACAACCGTTTTTGTAAACAGCTCTTCGTCATACATAAACAAATTGAGCAGGTTTAGCTTAGTGCCAAAGTTGGGCACATTGTATAAAAGCTGCTCGTGCGTTTCAATAACGGTATCACTTAATTCGTCAACCTCAATTATAGCAGGATCTCTCATAAACGGATCAAGCATTTTTTCCAGTTTAGCGTGAATAACCTCGGTAAACACAAGGTGCTGTGCTTTATCAATGCTATTGGCAAGTTCAACAACGGGTAATTGTAAGCCCTTTTTTACTATCTGGTCGGCATCATCAACTACCAGCAGGTCAACTTTATTTAAATTCAAAGCCAATTTGAGGTAAATAGCCCTTGCCCTGTCGGGGGTGGCCACAACAATATCAGCGCCGTCGGCTAAGTCATCCATCTGGCTTTCAAAGCCGGGGGTAACATATAAACCAACTATGCGGATAGATTTATTTTTATTGAGACGGTCAAACTGCTCAATAACCGCAAATACGTTTTCTTTTTCAGGCACAAGTATCAACACACGCGGAACACCTTCCGGAGCATAGTTGAAGCGGTTTAAAACACCTAACACATAGGTAGTGGTTTTTCCGCTACCTTCGGGGCCAATAGCTATAATGTCCTGCCCACCAATTATACGGTTGATGGTTTTTAGCTGCAACTCTTTAGGGTTTGTAAAACCTACTTCATTTACAGAACGTAACAGTTGCTTATTAAGCTTCAATTTATCAGACCACGCCATCAGGATATTTATTAAAAATTAAAATGAGGGTGCAAAAGTACCAAATTACCGCGTCATATTTTTAAAAATCAGCAGATAAGCGTTATAGGGGATACCAATCGGCACCGTTAAGTAATGAAAAGGCCGACCGCGGTTCGAGATCAAGATAGCGATAAGTTACTTTTGAAAGGTATAAGCCCTGAGGATGGGCAGGTATAATGATTTTTGGTGTTTGTTTATTGGCAAGATAAAATTCAAATTCATCAGTACTCATCTTCCCCTGTCCAATTTCAAGCAAGCGCCCTACAGTAATTCTGATCATCTTATACAAAAAGCGATTGGCAGTAATATTAAACCTCAGTTTACTGCCATTGCCGTCAATATAAAGCCCGGCAGATTTCACGTGACAAATAGTATGCTCTATTTTATCGGGCGTTTTACATAAGGCGCGGTAATCATTATAATTTGGCAGAATAGAAACCGCCTTTTTCATCGCATCCAGGTCGAGATCCTGGTCGGAATAATGTGAACTGAAACGGCTCAGGAAGGGATCTTTATAATTATGGATGAAATAATCGTATGATCGGATCACGCCATCAAAACGGGCATGCGGATCGCCCTGCATCGGGATAATATCAAATACAGCAATATCATCAGGAAGCAGTTTATTTAGCCGGAACAACAGATCAAAGTCTAAATTATCGTCAATATCGGCGTGAAAAAAATACTGACTTGCATGTACTTTCGCATCGGTACGGCCACAGCCATTAATGGCTACGGGATGTTTCAGAATTTTCTCGAGGGCTGTTTCAATTACCTCCTGTACAGTAATTGCTTTTGAAAGCTTTTGCCAGCCCGAATACCTTGCACCATGATAGCCAATATGAAAAAAGTAACGCATTATTATTTATAAGTATAGTTTCAAAAATGCAGATTATTTTAGGAATACTGCATAAAACAAAAGCCCAATGTAATTAAACACCGGGCTTTATGTATATAAAAACAATTGTTTATACTTTTTTCGGTGGAAGATCAAAGGCAATGGCATTATGCTCAAAATGGCCTTTGTGAGAGCCATCGCAAAATGGTTTGTTAGCTGATAAACCGCAACGGCAGATAGATACTACTGTACGGCCTTGCAAACCGTAAGCATTGCCCTGCATATCCACAATTTCAAAATCGCCTTCTATTTTAACCGAACCGTTATTATTAATGGTAAGTTTAGTTTTCTCCATGTCTTAAATTTTGCGCAAAGTTAAAATATGGCATCAGCCTCAACGGGTTTATTTGTTATTTAGAAGTGTTCCTGATTGGATAAAATGGGGGAGGTTATTCTAATTAAATGATTGGTTAAACGCAACCAGAACCTGTAAAAAAACATCCCTGTCGAGGGCAAAAGAAGCAGGTTGTTCAGGTTTTACAGGTTTGCCGTTTTTTATTTTGAGTGGAAACAGGGCGATAAAATCGCGAATAGTAATTTCATACCTCAGCATAGGGTCATGACGGTGGATCTCTTCCAGCCTCATTTCAAAAAGGGAAACGCTTAGCGGGTCTGCAATCATATTTCAAAACTACTGTTTGTTTATCTCAACGCAGTAAAATATCAACCATAAATGACAAACTTATGATACGTAAAAATGCCTTCAGCAATCGATTCCGCATAAATTTGTGAAACAGGCTACCGCCTTTTACATCATAAAATATACACTATGGAATACAGACAATTAGGTGCATCCGGCCTGCGGGTGCCTATCTTAAGTTTCGGCACTGCCACATTTGGCGGCGGCAACGAATTTTTTAAGGCCTGGGGCAACACCCAGGTTGATGAGGCAAAAAAGCTGATCAATATTTGCCTTGATGCCGGTGTTAATTTATTTGATACGGCCAATGTTTACTCGCAAGGTACCTCTGAAGAAATATTGGGCAAAGCGTTGGAAGGCATTCGTAACGAGGTGCTAATTTCTACCAAGGCTACATTTACTATGGGGCAGGGTGTTAACGACTTCGGTTCGTCCCGCTATCACCTGATCAAATCGGCAGAAGATAGTCTTCGTCGTTTAAATACCGACAGGATAGATATTTACCACATGCACGGTTTTGATGCCAATACGCCTGTTGAAGAAACATTAAGAGCGCTTGATGACCTGGTAACCAGTGGTAAAGTACGATACATTGCCTGCTCTAATTTTTCGGGCTGGCATTTGATGAAATCGCTTTCGGTATCTGAAAGATATGGATGGAGCCGTTACGTAGCCCACCAGGCATATTACTCACTGCTTAACCGCGAATTTGAATGGGAATTGATGCCATTAGGGATCGACCAGAAAGTAAGCACTATTGTATGGAGCCCGCTATCATCAGGCCAACTAAGCGGTAAATTCAGGAGAGGAGCGCCAATTCCGGAAAGTTCAAGAACGGTACAGGGTGGTGCGCATGGCCCGGCAACAAACTTTGACCATTTATATAATATTGTTGACGCGCTTGATGAAGTTGCCGAAGAAACCGGCAAATCTGTAGCGCAGGTAGCGCTGAACTGGTTATTGCAGAGGCCAACAGTAGCTAACCTGGTAATTGGTGCACGTAACGAAGAACAACTTAAGCAAAACCTTGGTGCTATAGGATGGAATTTAACCCTCGATCAGGTTAAAAAACTGGATGCGGCCAGCGAGGTTGATCCAATATATCCGTACTGGCACCAGCGCCAGAATTTAAAACTGGTTCCGTTGCCGATACAATATTAAGTACCGACATAGGTTTTATAACCTTGATTCAAAAAAGCTTACGTAAAACTACGTAGGCTTTTTGCTTTAAATACGTATCACTACGCTGGTTAAATTGCAGGCGTTGATTTAATTTCATCCCGTTGAGTAAAGTACCCCATTTACATCATCTAAACTTATCATAATTAAATCCTGCAACCAATGATCAAAAAACAGTACCTCAAAGAAACAGTGATAGCGGCAACCCAACAAAAGGGCAGCGCCTCAAACAACCAGAAAGAAGTAGCTAAAATTCAAAGCTGGCTTAACTTGTATGCTGTTACCAACCCTTCCGCAGGAACAGCAACAGGCATTGATGGCAGCTTTGGCTCCGGAACGGAAACGGCAGTTAAGAATTTCCAAAAAGCGAAAAACCTTCCACAAACAGGCATTGTTGACAGCAGCGTTTTCTCGGCCCTATCTCAACCTATGACAAACGCGTTTAAAAGTCCCGTTGCCGGTACCGGATTAAGAGAATTGATTGTAAATACGGCAATGCAGCACTTAAGCAACGCACCGTTTGAACTTGTAATTAAAGGCCAAAG
Organism: Mucilaginibacter endophyticus; assembly: GCF_003351025.1. Taxonomy (GTDB): domain Bacteria; phylum Bacteroidota; class Bacteroidia; order Sphingobacteriales; family Sphingobacteriaceae; genus Mucilaginibacter; species Mucilaginibacter endophyticus. Next base: position 411,254 of record NZ_QPCG01000002.1, read on the forward strand.
TAATAGCGGTCCCTGGGTACGGGCTTATATGGATAATAACGAAGGCACCGAATGGTTCTGGTGCATGGGCTTTGTACAAACCATCATTGATCAGGCCGCAAGCCAACTTGGAAAAGATTTCCGGACGGTGATGCCGCTTACCTATAGTTGTGATACCGTAGGCACTACGGGCATTAGTAAAGGTTTGTTAAGCCGTGTCGCGACAGTAAGAGCCAATCCATCTATAGTTAAACCGGGCGATATCTTCCTGGTTCAAAAAACACCTAACGACTGGTTTCACACAGGTCTTGTAACCGGCGTTCATGGTGATCTTTTTGAAACCATTGAGGGAAACACAAACACAGATGGAAGCAGCAACGGAAATGGCGTATATAAAAGGGTACGTAACTTCCAAGCCTCAAAACTGGATGTATTTTCAATACAGCCACTTGTATAACGCTTTCCTGCAATTAATACCCCCTTGAGCCCCTTTAATGGGGCTTTCTGTTTTTGGAGCTTAAAGCCGAAGGCGGAAAGCTTAAAGCTATTGAATGTCTAATACAGTCTTTTTGCCTTAAGCGTTCCGCTTTCAGCTCAATTAAGTAACAGTTAAATTACAATTGCTTCATAAAAAAATTGCCCGATAGCTTTAGCCCTTTATAAATCTTAGCTAATTTGCGGCGCGGCCCGCCGGGGTACGCGTATTAAAACCCAATTAACCTGTTTTGAAAAATGATTAACCGTAGAAAGTTTATTCAATCAACCGCTGTTGCGGGTACAAGTTTTCTGCTTGCGCCACAACTATCAAAAGCTGCCGGATTTTTTAAGGGATCGCCCAACGAAAAAGTAGTATTAGGCATGATGGGGACCAATAGCCGTGGCCTGTACCTTGCCCAAAGCTTTGCCAAATTGCCTAACGTGGAGATTGGATATATCTGCGATGTGGACTCAAATGTAGTTGCTAAAACGATTGACGCGATCTACAAGCAAACAGGCAAAAAGCCGCAGGGCTTAACAGATATCCGCAAAATGTTGGAGATAAAAGATATCGACGCGGTTGTTGTAGCTCCTCCGGATCATTGGCACGCCCCCGCGACTATCATGGCTTGCCAGGCAGGCAAACACGTATACGTAGAGAAACCGTGCAGCCACAACCCGCACGAAGGAGAAATGGCTGTAGAAGCAGCAAATAAGTACAAACGACTGGTACAAATGGGTAGCCAGCGCCGTTCATTTTCAAACGTGCAGGCTATGGTAAAGGAGTTGCATGACGGCGTAATCGGTCGTACTTATTATGCGAAAGGTTGGTATACCAATCATCGCGCAAGCATTGGCAAAGGCAAACAGGTACCTGTACCTGCCAACTTAAATTATGATTTATGGCAGGGCCCGGCACCAAGAAAGCCGTATCAGGATAACCTGATCCACTATAACTGGCACTGGTTCTGGAACTGGGGCACAGGCGAGGCTTTAAACAACGGCACGCACGAACTGGATGTAATTAGATGGGGGCTGGGTGTTGATTATCCTAACAAAGTGGTATCAACCGGTGGGCGCTTCCATTTTGATGACGACTGGCAAACTCCCGATACGCAAAATATCCTTTATAACTTCCCTAATAACACTGCTGCAGAATGGGAATGCCGTAGTTGCAATGGTTTCGAAATTGAAAAATTAAGCAGGGGAGTTGTGTTTTATGGTGATAAAGGAACCTTGTTTTATGACAGTGGTAACAGCTACCGGGTTTATGATGGCGACAACAAACTGGTAAAAGAAATTAAAGACGATACTAAAGTTGACGGCACCAACAAAGTAAGCCCTACAGAAGCGTTGGACGGCTTCCACATGAAAAACTTTGCCGACTCGATACGTGGAACAGATAAATTGAACTGCCCGATAGAGATTGGTTTCAAATCGACGCTATTGCCGCAATTGGGTAATATCTCATACCGTGTTGATCGGGTGCTGCACATTGATCCGAATAACGGCCATATATTAAAGGATCCCGAAGCTCAAAAGCTTTGGAGCCGTGACTATGAGAAGGGCTGGGAGGTAAAGGTTTAACTCCTAAGCACATCGTTCCCGACGATTTTAATTTATTCAAACAAGAAAATATCGATCATGAAAAAAATAATCTACCCTGCTATTATGCTATTAGCGTCGGCGGCATTAAGTCCGGCAAGCGCGCAAACCAAGTTATTTGATGGTAAAACACTTAAAGGCTGGAAACAACTTGCCGGCTCTGCTAACTATAAAGTAGAAGACGGAGCCATAGTTGGTACCACCGTACTTAACTCTGGCAATTCATTCTTAGTTACCGAAAAAGAATACGGCAACTTCATATTGGAACTGGACGCTAAAATCGAAAGCGAACTGAGCAATTCGGGCGTGCAAACCCGCAGCCATTACGATCCGGAAGGCAATAAAGGTAAAGGCAAAGTGTATGGCAGGCAATTTGAAATAGATCCATCGTCGCGCAAATGGACTGGCGGTATCTATGATGAGGGCAGAAGAGATTGGCTGTATCCGCTTGATCTGAACCCAAAAGCTAAGGACGCTTTTAAAGTTGGCGAATACAATCACATCAAAATTGAATGTATTGGTAATGAAATAAAAACATGGGTAAATGGCGTGCCTGCCGGCGATGTAGTTGATACTGTTGACAGCAAAGGTTTTATAGCCTTACAGGTACACGCTGTAAGTGAAGAAAAACAGGCGGGTAAAAAAGTGTATTTCAAAAACATCAACCTTAAAACCACCAATTTAAAAGCTACACCATTTCCAAAGGATGTATATGTAGTTAACCTTACGCCAAACAGCATAACAACTGCCGAAAAAGCAAACGGCTGGAAACTATTGTACGATGGCAAAACCAATACAGGCTGGCACGGTGCAACCCTTAAAGCGTTCCCTGAAAAAGGCTGGGAATATGCTAATGGCACCATGCATGTATTACCGTCTGCCGGTCAGGAAGAATCAGGTGGAGGCGATATCGTGACTAATGATAATTACAGCGCTTTTGACCTGTCGTTTGAATTTAAGCTTACGCCAGGTGCCAACAGTGGTGTTAAATATTTTGTTACACTGTCTGAAGTTACCAAAGGTTCGGCAATCGGTCTGGAATACCAGGTACTTGACGATAAACTGCACCCTGATGCCAAACTTGGCCGTGATGGTGACCGTACTTTAGCCTCGTTATATGACCTCATCAAAGCTAATAAACAAGAACGTTTTGTACACCCGATAGGGGCGTGGAATACTGGCCGCGTGGTGGTATATCCTAACAATCACGTTGAGCATTATCTAAACGGTGTTAAAGTATTGGAATATGAGCGTGGTTCAAAAGCTTTCCGCGATTTGGTAGCTATCAGCAAATACACGATCTGGAAAAACTTCGGCGAAGCTCCTTCCGGCCATTTATTGTTGCAGGATCATGGTAACGAAGTATTTTTCAGAAGCATAAAAGTCAGGGAACTGAAGTAAGAAATTCCATCATGTCATTGCGGGGAGGAACGACGAAGCAATCTCGTAGCTATGCATCTTCGATATGCATTGGCAACGAGATTGCCACGCTGCGCTCGCAATGACATATTTAATTAAGAGTTTAATCTCTCCCGTTATTCTTCCTTTAGAGGATTAGACGCTCACAACGAGCTTCTCAACCTAACCGTAAACGGTACTGCAAAATGCTCATGGCAATTGTTCAGTGCAAACTCGGCCGCTTTGCTGCCCATCAATTTAAAGTCGGTTGAAATGGTGGTGATACCATCAAGAATAATTTCCTTAAGTGCGGTTTCGTTGTAAGATATCACACCTACGTCTTTAGCAACCTTTAAATCGGAGGCGATGACCTTTTTAATAAGTTCAACCAGGTCATCCTCGGTAAGACTTATGTATACCGTATTTTTCTGAATAGCCTCGGTGGATAGGGTTTCAACTATATCATATTCAAAAGCATACTGCCTGCAAAAATTCAGGAAGCCCTTCATGATCTCCTTGGAGTGGTAGGTTTTGCCGGGGAAGATCAGTTTAAGCGTATGGTATTTGCTCAGGCTATCCAGCATACTTTTCAGCGCCTCGTAAACATCAGTAGCGAAGTTTTCATAAATAGCCGCGAATTTGCCACTAACGCCCGGCACCATGTTATCCAGTAAGATCAGTTTATCCTTAGGGATAGTGTTAATGATCTCATGGGCCTTGGTTTCATTATCCAGGAAATGCGGAATGACGATGTATTTGGCATAGTCACTCTGGATACTTTCGGTAATGATCTTTTTGAAGAAATAGAAATCGTTATTGTAGATATAAAAATCTATGGCTGCCTGCTCGCCTATAGTAGCAACAAAGGCATCATAGATGATCTTTTTGTGCGCACTAAGCTTATTGAATAGCAGAAATATTTTAAGCGGCTTCTGAAAATCGGTATTCGATATAAAAAAACCTTTACCGGGTACTGAGCTTACAATTCCTTTCTCCTTTAATTCCTTGTAAACGCGCTCGATGGTATTGCGTGAAGTATCCAGCGCATAGCTCAGATCATTGATAGAGGGGAGCATATCATCCTTCACAATCTGCCCGCTTTCAATGGCCCTGATAATGGCATTAGATAGTTGCAGGTACTTAGGCGTAATCGAATACTCGTCGATTGATAAGATCTTTAAATAATTCTTCACAACACAAATGTAATATTTGACAGCACATCTTTATTAATCAGTAAGGATGGACAGTGATAGTTATCTAAAATTCTCCAAACACCGGTCAAGCAATCAACGAAATCAGCGTAATCAAAAAACTCAACGGTCTTTCTTCTTAAACGCATAATATAGATACCCCAATGCCGGCAATATAAACAAGCTACCAACCAGCAGGCCAATGCCCAGATCATCAATACTATTGCTATTAGCGTGTTCAGTAAGCAAGGACATTGAACTGCCATCTTTAAAAATAACAAACCTTGGGAAGCGCGAAAAACCAACCGATATCAGGATCATACACACCTGAAAAGCTGCAAGCACCCTGATCCATTGCCTGTTTTTCCGATGCGATATGATCAGATAAAGCACTACCAGTGAAATAGTTGCCGCTATTACCGCAACTAAACTTACCGGGTTTCCAAAGATCCAGTTGGCCAGGTGAACACGCTCAAAATGAGAAGCTAAAAATACCAACGCCCCACAAATCACAGCAGCAATGTTCATGATTTTTGCTTTGCGGATGTAGCGTTTTATTTCATCTACGTCTTCCGTTTCACCAACTATATAAATAGCGGCAAGGAAGCCGCAAAGTGCAACAGTAAAGAAGCCAACCGATACCGAAAACCAGTTAAACCAGCTAAAAATGTAAGCATGGGCAAAATCGGTAGCTTTAGGATCAATCTGTCCGGATAGCGCACTCCCTGCAATAATGCCTAAAAATAAAGGGGTAACAAAGCTCGAGTAAACAAATATGTGCGTATAAAATGCCTGTGTTTTTTCGTCCTTAACAGCATCATAATTGCGGAACGAAAATGCGGTACCGCGGGCTATTACACCAAGCAGCATGATTAGTAAAGGGATATGCAGGTAGATACACATCTCGCTGTAAATTACAGGAAAACCCACAAACAGCACCACCACGGTAATAATGAGCCACATGTGATTTGCCTCCCAAATAGGGCCTATAGCCTGGTACATGATTTTACGGGTACGGTGTTTATTGTCGGTTGAAGTAAAAAGCTCAATTATACCTGCACCGAAATCAGCCCCGCCCAATAAAAAGTAAAGGGTGATAGCCGCAAACAGGAAAAGGATTACAATATAAAGCATCATGGTCAGGCGGTTTTACGGTCATACAATTCTGGCACCATCTGGATCTGCCTTTTTAATAAAAATATAACAGCCACGCTCAGCGTAAAATAAATAAAGCTGAACAGGTAAAACGAATACTGGATTCCAGGCATAGGTGTAACCGCCTCGCTAGTACGCATAACATCCTGAATGATCCAGGGCTGGCGACCAACTTCGGTCACCGTCCAACCGGCTTCAAGGGCGATAAAACCAAGCGGGGTTGCCCAAATGAAAGTTTTCAGAAACCAGGATTTAGAAAGCAGATCTTTCTTCTTCCAGAGTTCATAAAAGTAGATAATTCCTATCAGCATCATCAAAACACCAATGCCTACCATAATTTGAAAAGCGTAATGGGTAACTGCCACCGGGGGCTGATTTTTCACCGGGATTTTATCCAAACCATTTACAGGTGTTTTGAAATTGTCATGAACCAAGAAGCTTAACAAACCGGGGATCTCTATTCCGTAGTTAACTTTTTTAGCCGCTGTATCCGGTATACCTCCTATAACCAGCGGGGCATATTCCTGGGTATGGAAATAAGCCTCCATGGCTGCCAGTTTTGCAGGTTGACGCTTGGCAGCGTTTTTAGCCGAAAGGTCACCGCTGAATGGTTGTAAAATGGCAGCCGCAGCGCCAAAAAGGATAGCGATTTTAAAAGCCTTAGTATGAAAAAGTACATTCTGTTTGCGGTAGATCATGAGCGCGTGAATGCCAGCCACAGCAAAACCCGTAGCTGAAAAAGCCGCTATGATCATATGCAGCGATTCTGAAAACCAGGCTTTGTTAAACATGGCTTTTACAGGATCGATATTAATATACTGCCCGTTCACAAAGTCGAAACCGGAAGGACTGTTCATCCATGAATTAGCAGCTACCACTAAGATGCCAGATGCTACACCACTTACACCAACAATGATCCCCGCTGTCCAATGTACCCAGTTGTTGAGTCGGTTCCAGCCATACAAGAACAAGCCCAGCGCTATTGCCTCAATAAAAAAGGCCACACCTTCAAGGGAGAATGGCATACCAAAGATAGGCCCGGCATGCTTCATAAAACCAGGCCAAAGCAACCCAAGTTCAAATGAAAGCATTGTACCGGATACGGCTCCGGTTGCAAAAAAAATAGCTACGCCCTTGCTCCAGGCAACAGTAATATTTTTATACACTGGATCCTGAGTTTTTATCCATTTAAAGTGGGATATAGCCATAAAAACAGGCATCACCATACCGATACAGGAATATATGATATGAAACCCTAACGATAAGGCCATTTGGGATCTGGCCGCTAAAAAATCATCCATACGTATTATAATTAAATAATGGCTGAAATTAAAGCTTAATGTAACAAATATGTAACTAAATGCTTATCGATATTGAATTTAAAATGAAAATACCAATCCAAAGAAATTGGATTAATGGGGATTATTTAGTAAAAAATGTCATTGCGCGGAACGCAGCTCACAGGCTGTAAAGAGACCAAGCACGTCGCTCTGTGACGTTTGGGACTGCTTCATGCCTCGCAATGACGATTGTTGGGAAGGAATGGTGAAGAATTATCCCTTCTTCGCTGTAGAGCCTCTGATGATCAATTCTGGTTTTATGCTGATGATCTTAGGTTTAACCGAAACCTCAGTATTGCCAATCTCCTGGAAAAACAGGTTGCCTATGGTTTTACCCATATAAACGCTAAACTGATCTATCGATGTTATGGACGGACTGGTTATTTCTGTAAAAGCTTCGTTAGAGTAACCGCAGATGCCAAGTTCTGATGGTACCTGTATTTTCATAGCATTAGCTACCTCCAAAACACCCAGTGCGGAAAAGTCTGAGGTCGAAGCAAATATCGCGTCAGGAGGCTGGGGGAGGTTAAGCAGTTTGCGGGTAGCTTCGGCACCGAGTTCTTTTGTCCAGGCGTTTTCTACTACCAATTCATCAATAACGGCAACCTTGTGGGTTTCCAACGCCCGCAGATAACCGGTTTTTCGCTGGCGGAAGATGTTCAGGTTTTGCGGGCCCTCAAGCAGGGCAATGCGCTTATATCCATTTTCAATCAGGTGCGATACCGCCTCAAACGAAGCCTGCTCATTGTCATTGATCACTTTAAGGGTTTCCAACTCTTCGGCAACACGGTCAAACTGGATCAGTTGTATGCCGTGGTCTAGCACATTCTGCAGATGCTGATAATCATAACTATCGGCCGATACAGAGATCACGATACAATCCACATGCTGATTAATAAGGGTGTTTACGCATTGAATTTCCTTATCATGTACCTCGCCTGATTGGCAAATGATCAGGTTATAGCCTTTTTGATAGGTTGTTTCCTCAATCCCGGCTATTACATTGGCGAAAAAGTTCTGGTTTATACGGGGTACCACCACGCCAATGGTTTTTGAATGCCCCTTTCGCAGATTGGAGGCAAGCGTATTACGTTTATAATTGAGCTCGTCGGCGGTTTTAATGATCAGCTCGCGGGTCTTTTCATTTACCTGGCTGCTGTTGTTCAGCGCCCTTGATACCGAGGATGCGGTTATGCCGAGCTTGGCGGCAATGTCATAAATGGTTGTGCGTTTTACTTTCTTCATTGGTGAGTGCAATTTGGAAAAAATATTTTACGCAATCGATTGCAATTTTTATTTATTTATTTATTTTCGTTGCGTTAAGTTACCAATTAATAAATACAACCAAAAAATCACACAAAAATCTGAATAGGCTATGCTATTATTAGGGATTGATATAGGTACTTCGTCGGTAAAAGTAAGTGTAGTGGATGCCGCTACGCAAAATACGATTGCGTCTGCGCAATACCCGGACGAGGAGTCGCCAATAAAAGCATTGCATCCCGGTTGGGCCGAGCAATCTCCATCCATGTGGTGGGAACAGGCACAAAAGGCACTTGAACGCTGCCATGCCAAAGGTGGTTATAATTCAAAGGATATCGCCGCAATAGGTATAGCATATCAAATGCACGGCCTTGTGCTTGTTGATAAAGATCAAAATGTACTTCGCGATAGCATTATATGGTGTGATAGCCGCGCTGTCGAAATAGGAGATAAGGCATTTGCCGCAATTGGCGAGGAGCATTGTCTTTCGCATCTGCTTAATTCGCCCGGTAACTTCACGGCCTCAAAACTGGCCTGGGTAAAAGAAAACGAACCGGAGATCTATAATAAAATTGATAAGATCATGCTGCCAGGCGATTATCTCGCCATGAAACTTACCGGCGAGATCACCACATCGGTATCAGCGCTGTCCGAAGGTGTATTTTTCGATTTCAAAACCAACAGCATCTCTAAAGAGATCATTAACTACTTTGGTTTTGATGGGAATTTATTCCCAGTTATCAATCCTGTATTTTCATCGCACGGAACTTTGCAGGCGTCGGTTGCCGAAAAACTGAATTTAAAAGCGGGTATCCCGGTTACTTATAAATCAGGAGATCAGCCCAACAACGCTTTATCATTAAATGTGCTTAATCCAGGCGAAGTAGCAGCTACAGCGGGCACCTCAGGTGTTATTTATGGTGTAGATGATCAGTTAGTTTATGACCAGCAATCGCGCATCAACACTTTCGCGCATGTTAACTATACCGATGAGCAAAAGAGACTTGGCGTACTGTTATGCATTAACGGCACAGGCAGTTTATACCGGTGGGTAAAAAATACATTCGGTACAGGCTACAGTTATAATCAGATGAACGCTGAAGCCGAAAAAGCCCCATTAGGTGCCGATGGTTTACAGGTACTTCCTTTTGGCAACGGCGCCGAGCGCATGTTAAACAATAAACAGGTGGGCGCGCATTTTCAAAACATCGATCTTAACCTGCATACGCCAGCTCATATTTTCAGGGCTGTACAGGAGGGCATAGCTTCATCGTTCCGTTATGGTTTTGACATTATGCGCGGGAATGGTATGAACCCAACTGTGATCCGTGCGGGTAAAAGCAATCTTTTCCTGAGCGATCTGTTTACACAAACATTTGTAAATGCTACCGGCGTACCCGTCGAGCTTTATAATAATGACGGCAGCGTTGGCGCGGCCTTAGGGGCAGGCATTGGCGCGGGCATTTTCAAGTCACCATCTGAAGCATTCAGCAATATCAAAGCTATTAAACTGGTAGAACCTACAACAGATCAGTTTGAACCTGTTTACCAGGAGTGGAAAGCTCTTTTAGACGCAAAACTGAGGTAAAAGGAAAAAGGTTAAAGGCGAAAGGTGTTTTCTGTAATAACTCAACAACTACAAAATAAAACAATTCATTAAATCATTAATTCGATAATTAAATAATTAAAATAACATGAGCATAGTAACAGGCGAAAAGGAATTTTTCAAAGAAATAGGCCAGGTAAAATTTGAAGGCCTTGAATCAGATAACCCACTGGCGTTTCGCTGGTATGATGCGGATAGGGTAGTAGCCGGCAAAACCATGAAAGATCATTTGCGTTTTGCAGGAGCTTACTGGCATTCGTTCTGCGGTACCGGTGCTGATCCATTTGGCGGCGCTACTCATGTTTTCCCATGGGATGAAAAAGCGGATGCCGTTGAGCGTGCTAAAGACAAAATGGATGCAGCGTTTGAGTTTCTTACCAAAATGAACCTGCCATATTACTGTTTTCACGATGTTGACGTGGTTGACTATGGTAATGATGTTGCCGAAAACGACCGTCGTTTACAGGCTTTGGTTGAATATGCCAAACAAAAACAGGCTGCCAGCGGCGTAAAACTGCTTTGGGGCACCGCAAACCTGTTCAGCCACAAACGCTATATGAATGGGGCATCAACCAACCCTGATTTTCATGTATTGGCCCATGCAGGTGCACAGGTAAAAGCAGCGCTTGATGCTACAATTGCCCTGGGTGGCGAAAACTATGTATTCTGGGGCGGCCGCGAAGGCTATATGAGCCTGCTTAACACCAACATGAAACGCGAGCAGGAGCATTTAGCTAAGTTTTTACATACCGCTAAAGATTATGCCCGCAAACAAGGCTTTAAGGGTACTTTCTTTATCGAGCCAAAACCATGTGAGCCAACAAAACACCAGTATGATTATGATGCTGCCACCGTATTAGGTTTCTTACAGAAATACGATCTCATCAATGATTTTAAACTGAACCTTGAGGTTAACCATGCTACTTTAGCTGGGCATACTTTCCAGCACGAATTACAGGTTGCTGCTGATTCTGGTTTATTAGGTTCGATAGATGCCAACCGTGGTGATTCACAGAACGGCTGGGATACAGACCAGTTCCCGAACGACATCAATGAGATCACGGAATGCATGCTGATCATTCTTGAAGCAGGCGGTTTCCAGGGTGGCGGTATTAACTTTGATGCCAAGATCCGTCGTAACTCAACCGATCCTGCTGATCTGTTCTACGCCCATATTGGTGGTATGGACCTTTTTGCAAGGGCATTGGTAACTGCTGATAACATCCTGCAAAAATCAGAATACAAAAAATTACGTACCGAAAGGTATGCCTCATTTGATTCAGGTACCGGAAAAGATTTTGAAGCGGGTAAGGTTTCTTTGGAAGATTTGCGTAACTATGCGATAGCTAACGGCGAACCAAAAGTGACAAGCGGTAAACAAGAATATATCGAAAATTTGATAAATCGATATATATAGTTTATAATTGTCAATCATACATATTAAACCCAAAGACAAACCAAAACAATGAACCTCAAAACCCTCTCGAATGGCGATTATGCTGTTTTCTTTATCTACTTTATAATTGTTGCCAGCTATGGCTGGTGGGTGTATAAGCGTAAACACAACGCCGATGCCACTTCAAAAGACTATTTTTTGGCCGAAGGGTCGTTAACCTGGTGGGCCATCGGAGCATCGTTAATCGCTTCAAATATCTCTGCCGAACAATTTATAGGTACAAGTGGGTCTGCGTTTAAAATGGGCTTAGCTATATCTACTTACGAGTGGATGGCTGCTATTACCCTTATCATTGTGGCGGTTTTCTTTATCCCGGTATATCTTAAAAATAAGATCTTTACCATGCCACAGTTCCTGCATCAGCGGTACAACGGAACAGTAGCCATGATCATGGCTATCTTTTGGCTGCTGCTGTACATTGTGGTTAATTTAATGTCAATCCTTTACCTTGGCGCCTTGGCCATCAGTGGTATCTCGGGGCTTGATATCCACCTGTGTATCTGGCTGCTGGCTATATTCTCGGCAGTTATTACACTGGGAGGTATGAAGGTTATTGGATATACCGACGTTATTCAGGTAGCTGTACTTATACTGGGTGGTTTAATGGCATCTTATCTCGCACTTACTTTGTTAAGCGAAAAAGAGGGTACCACAGGCTTACTGAACGGTTTCAAAATTCTGCACAGCGAAGCTACGGATCACTTCCATATGATCTTCAAAAAGGATAATCCAAACTATATGGACCTGCCTGGCTTATCAGTATTGATAGGTGGTATGTGGATCACCAACCTTAACTATTGGGGCTGTAACCAGTACATCACTCAAAGGGCTTTAGGTGCAAACCTGAAAACCGCTCGTGGTGGTATCCTGTTCGCCGCCTTCCTTAAATTGCTGATGCCGGTTATTGTGGTGCTGCCGGGTATTGCCGCTTACCTTTTATATCAAAAAGGCATGTTCCACCAGGAAATGGCGAGTTCATCGGGTGTATTGGATCCTAACAAAGCTTATCCATCGTTGTTAAACTTATTGCCTACCGGCTTAAAAGGTCTTTCATTTGCCGCATTAACTGCTGCAATTGTAGCTTCGTTAGCAGGTAAAGCAAACAGTATCGCTACTATTTTTACGTTAGACATTTACAAAAAAGCCATCAACCCTGAAGCTACCGATAAGAAACTGGTTAACCTGGGTAAGATATCTGTTCTTGTAGCCTTATTATTAGGTATCCTGTTATCTGAGCTTATTGGTAAAGCCTTAATGGGCGAAGGTAAACAAGGCTTCCAGTACATTCAGGAATATACGGGCTTTGTATCTCCGGGTATTTTTGCCATGTTCATTCTTGGTTTCTTCTGGAAAAAGGCTACATCAAACGCGGCTTTATTTGCAACCGTTGGTGGTTTCATCTTCTCATGTTTCTTTAAACTTTGCCCAAGGTTTATTGATTTGAGCTTCCTTTCTCCATATGGCTTTTCAAAGTTGGCGCTACAGGATGATAAGGTAACCCAGCTTTATGAAATTCCTTTTCTTGACCGTATGGGCTTTGTATTTATCATCTGCGTTATCGGTATGTATATTATATCGAAAATTGATCAGGCCAGGGGCATTACTACAAATGGTCTTGAAATTGAAAGTTCAATGTTTAAAACTTCAAGAGGATTTTTAGCCGGTGCACTAATTGTAACAGGTATTGTAGTAGCATTGTACTCTATTTTCTGGTAGCATAAATTTTACCAATAGCTATAAAAGGCGATGGGTTTGGTACCTGTCGCCTTTTTTTATTATAATAAATGTGTTTTAACGTTGAACGAAAACGTTTGCGTGGATTGTTTGGACTTATTACTTCCAACTTGCCTATATGATGTGTAATTTGCCCCTTACAAGTATAAACTATAATACCATTGAGCCTGGTATTACATCTGTTAATAACCAATGAAGAATTTTTTAGATCAGGATTTTTTACTCCAAACTAAAACGGCGCAGCGATTATACCATGAGTTCGCAAGTCATCAGCCTATAATCGATTATCATTGCCATTTGCCGCCAGACCAGATTGCCGACAATATCAATTTTAAAAACATAACCCAAATCTGGCTTTATGGCGATCATTACAAATGGCGCGCCATGCGGGCAAACGGGGTTAATGAAGCTTACATCACCGGCAATAAAACCGACGAGGAAAAATTTACAGCCTGGGCGGCAACTGTACCATACACATTAAGAAACCCGTTATATCACTGGACTCACCTCGAGTTACAGCGTTATTTTGGCATTAACGAATTGCTTTCACCTGCATCTGCACAAAAAATATACGCTCAGTGTAATGAAAAACTGCAATCGCCGGAGTTTAGCATCCGTAATATTCTTAAAAACAAAAACGTAGAGGTTGTTGGCACCACGGATGATCCGCTGGATAATCTCAGCCATCATCAGAAGTTAAAACAAGACGATTATAGCGTAAAGGTGTTACCGGCATATCGCCCGGATAAAGCCATGAATGCTGATGATATCCCGGGACTTAACAAATACATAGACCAGTTGCAAACTGTTGCTAACGTCGATATTTCAAACTTCGACGATTATTTAAAAGCGCTTAAAAGCCGTCATGATTATTTTGCAGAGAATGGCTGCAAACTATCGGATCATGGCCTGGAACAGATCTACGCTGAGGACTATACCGATGCGGAGATAGCTGCGATCTTTATTAAAATAAGAAACAACGAAGTGTTATTGCCGTTGGAGATCCTGAAATTCAAATCGGCCATGTTGTATTACTTCGCTATTTGGGATCACGAGAAAGGCTGGGTTCAGCAATTCCACCTCGGAGCGCTGCGAAATAACAATGCCCGTGCTTTAACTAATCTGGGCCCTGATACCGGTTGGGATTCAATCGGTGATTTTACACAGGGCAGGGCATTATCTAAATTCCTGAACAGGCTGGATACTACCAATCAACTGGCGAAAACCATTATTTATAACCTTAACCCTGCCGATAACGAGTTATTTGCCACCATGGTAGGCAATTACAATGATGGCTCCGTAGCCGGTAAAATGCAGTTTGGTTCGGCATGGTGGTTTTTGGATCAGAAGGATGGCATGATCAAACAGATGAATGCCCTATCAAACATGGGCTTATTAAGCCGCATGGTGGGTATGCTTACCGATTCACGGAGCTTTATGTCGTTCCCGAGACATGAGTATTTCCGCAGGCTACTTTGTAACCTTTTGGGTGATGATATTGAAAACGGAGAACTGCCAAATGATATTGAATGGACGGGTAAGATCGTGAGTGATATTTGCTATTTTAACGCCAAAAACTATTTCAATTTTTAAATGAGCAATATCGAAAATACAAAGGGGAGCATCCTGTCATTCGGTGAGTTGTTATTACGCATGTGCCCGGACGGCGAAGGCCAATGGCTGGCGAAAAACAAGCTGCCATTTTTCATCGGTGGTGCCGAACTTAACGTTGCCAATGCTTTGGCTTTATGGGAGCAGCCGATAAAGTATTTTACCGCCCTGCCCGATAATGCATTGTCAGAACAGATCATCAGTTACCTGCAAGAAAAAAGCATTGACACATCTGCCATACATAAAAGCGGTAACAGGATAGGGCTTTACTACCTTACCCGTGGTAAAGATGTAAAGAACAATGCCATTGTATATGATCGTGCGGGCTCATCCTTTGCCGATCTTAAGCCAGGCATGGTTAACTGGGATGCCGTGCTTGAAGGCGTAAGCTGGTTTCATTTCAGCGCTATTTGCCCGGCCCTAAGCCAACTGGCTGCCGATGTTTGCGAGGAGGTTTTACAGGCCGCAAGCAGGAAACATATCACCATATCTGTCGATCTTAACTATCGGCCTAAATTATGGCAATATGGCAAAAAGCCAGTAGAGATCATGCCGAAACTGGTTCAATATGCTGATATCATAATGGGCAACGTTTGGGCGGAGGAAACTATGTTAGGCATTCCGGTTACGCCGGATATCCACGAATCGGGACAGCAAAGTATTTACCTGAAAGAAGGACTTTATTCTTCAGAAAAAATAATGGATGCTTACCCGCGTTGCCGTGCCGTTGCAAATACCTTCCGTTTTGATGCAGGTAAAGGTGTTGAATATTATACTTCACTTTTTACGGGAAACCGCTTTTATCACTCGGCAACTTACAATACCGAAACTGTGGTTGATAAAGTAGGCAGTGGCGATTGCTTCATGGCCGGACTTATTTACGGCTTTTACAACAAGCAGGATCCGCAGCAGTTGCTGGATTTTGCCACGGCCGCAGCTTTTGAAAAGCTGTTTATTGAAGGCGACGCGACCACCAAAACAGTTGATGAAATTTATAATGCTATGAAACAATGAGTAAAAAAGATATCGTACTTGATGCCATATTAAAACAGGGAACACTGCCGTTGTTCTTTTACAAAGATCCGGAAGTGAGCCTGCAAATAACCCGCACGCTGTATAAAGCAGGGATCAGGGTATTTGAATATACAAACCGCGGTGCAGCGGCCCTCGAAAATTTTAAAGTTTTAAAACAAGCCCTGGCCAACGGCGAAATGCCCGGCCTTGAATTGGGTATAGGCACCATTAAAAGTGTTCATGAAGCAGAGGCCTTTATTGCGGCGGGAGCCGACTTTATCGTATCGCCAATTGTTAACCCCGAAGTTGGGAAGCTGGCCGCGCAGCACAACCTGTTGTGGATTCCGGGCTGTATGACGCCAACCGAGATCTATTTAGCCCAACAAAATAGCGCTGCTTTGATAAAAATATTCCCGGCCAATATCTTAGGGCCAGAGTTTGTATCCTCTATAAGGGATTTGTTTGCCGGTCAGTTGTTCATGCCAACAGGTGGGGTTGATTTGAACCATGACAGCATCAGTACCTGGTTTAAAGCAGGGGTATGCGCGGTGGGTATGGGCAGTAAGCTCATCAGCAAAAACGTGCTCGAAAACCAGGAGTATGACAAGCTGTATAATGATACCTTGAAACTGCTGGAGATAGTACAAACCATTAAATAGCCAGTTAACCTAAATTATAATGAGAGAAGAAAAAGTTGGGAACTACCGCTGGGTGATCTGTTCGCTGGTGTTTTTTGCAACAACTGTCAATTACCTTGACAGGGCAGTGATCAGTTTACTTAAGTCAGACCTTACAAAAGAATTTAAATGGAACGATGGCGATTATGCCAATATTGAAATAGCATTTAAAATAGCGTACTCTATAGGCCTGCTTGCTGCCGGCCGCATCATCGATAAAATAGGAACCAAATTAGGATATTTCCTTTCAACGCTGTTATGGAGTATTTCGGCAGTATGCCACGCATTCGTTGGTAGCACCTTTGGCTTCGGCGTAGTACGTTCGGCATTGGGGATTAGCGAAGCAGGAAATTTTCCGGCAGCAATTAAGACAGTTGCCGAGTGGTTTCCCAAAAAAGAACGTGCTTTTGCAACCGGCATTTTTAACTCGGGTGCAAACGTAGGTGCAATAGTTGCCCCTTTAACAGTTCCGTTTATCGCGGTTACATGGGGATGGAGATGGGCCTTTATCATAACCGGTTCAATCGGCTTTATTTGGCTGGTATTATGGCAGGTTATTTACCGCGCGCCTTCAAAACACAGCAAGGTATCAAAAGCGGAGCTTGATTATATTAACAGTGATCACGACAGCCAAGCAGAGATACTGCAACCTGCCGAGCAAAAGAAAATATCATGGGGCAAGCTGTTATCCTTTAAACAAACCTGGGCGTTTGTTATTGGCAAGTTTCTAACGGATCCTATCTGGTGGTTTTACCTGTTTTGGTTACCTGATTTCCTGGAAAGCCAGTATAACTTGAACGGCACAGCAATAGCTATTCCTGTCGCGTTGGTTTACACAATGTCTACTTTCGGCAGTGTTGGCGGCGGCTGGCTGCCCATGAACCTGATTAAAAATAACTGGCCCGTATTTAAGGCCCGCAAAACATCCATGTTTATTTATGCGCTGGCGGTAATACCAATCATATTCGCACAAATTCTTGGCGGCATAAATATGTGGCTTGCAGTAATCGTAATCGGGATAGCTGCATCGGCACACCAGGCCTGGAGCGCCAATATTTTCACAACAGTTTCGGATATGTTTCCGAAACGTACAATTGGCTCGGTAACCGGGTTGGGAGGGATGTTTGGCTCTATCGGCGGAGTATTCTTATCGCTTGCTGTGCAAAAAAATCTGTTTGTATACTATCGTTCTATCCATAAAATTGAGATAGCCTATTACATCATGTTTTTTGTTTGCGGTAGCGCTTACATTTTAGCATGGCTTATCATGCACTTTTTAGTGCCTAAAATGAAGCCAATTGAACTGGACTAAACAATAAGTTCTAAAAGAGAAAGCCGGGTCAAATGATCCGGCTTTCTCTTTTATTAGGCATGACTTGTTGCTTGCTCGGCAAGCTCATCAATCCAGCTTGATAGGTAAGGCTCGGTGCCATCAATCCTTATCCATTCGCCATCCTCATCTTTAGCAATCACCAAATGTAGTGTGCCATCTACTGATCTAAATTCAAAGGCTTCTGAGTAATCAGCATGTGTTATTTGTTGGGCAGTTCCGTCTATTTCACTGTCGGTTCCGGTAAGTGTAGCATCAAATTGCTGTTTCATGGTATCTATAATTTTTAACCTAACACGCTTTGGATAATTTCTGTTTGCATTGAAACCGTTCAGACAGGTATCTTATTTATTTTTAGGCTGATAAAAATTGTTCTTAAATTTAACTCACCTAAAACTTTTAATATAGGAGTTATGTTTTGTTAACAATTATAAACCATGAACAGAAGGCTCAGTACAAAGTATTTCCAGGTATCGCAAAGGGTATGGGGAACCAAACTATTATTCGTTAATATTTATATGATAGCAAACCGCCCCGGTGCTGCCAAAGGCTGGGTTTTGGTTGATACCGGGTTAAAAGGATCGGCAAGCAAAATCATTGCTATGGCCGAAGATCTTTTTGGCCCGGGGACAAGGCCAGCTGCTATTGTACTTACACACGGACATGCTGATCACGCCGGAGGCCTTGAAGAACTTTTAAAAATCTGGAATGTTCCGGTTTATGCTCATACGCTGGAATTGCCGTATTTAACGGGTTTATCAGCATACCCACCTGCCGATCCTTCATTGAGGGATGGAATGATGAGCCTGCTATCTACATTTTTCCCTACCGCGCCAATAAACCTCGGTAATAAAGTAAAGGCTATTGAAATGGAAGAAGGGATTCCAGAGCTGCCGGAATGGAAGGTAATCCATACTCCCGGTCATACACCTGGTCATATTTCTTTGTTTTTGCCGATAAATTCAACCTTGATAGCCGGCGACGCGTTTTCTACCACTAAAGCCGAATCCGCTTTATATTCTTTTAGTTCGCTCAAAAAGCTAACCGGTCCGCCGCGATATTTCACTACCGATTGGGACGCTGCAGCTCAATCGGTTCGAAGGCTTACAGCGCTTGAGCCTCGCACGGTAGCCGCAGGCCACGGCCCTGCAATGCGTGGTCGCGAACTGCATGACGAATTGCATGAACTGGCTGATAATTTTGAACAGGTCGCGATACCCTCAAACGGGCGCTATGTTAAGCACCCGGCCGTTGCGGATGAAATGGGCGTAAAATACATTCCTCCATATGTAAGCAGCGGCATTTTAAAAGCGTCCGTTGGTTTAGCGGCAGCACTGGCAACATTTTTTATTATACGCGGATTTCAGGAATAGGATGTAACCATAGCGGTTTGTTTTTACCTTTACCCCGTGGAAAATTTACAACCAGACCCCAAAATTCTCATCGATATAGTGCAAACCCGGATGCCCTACGGTAAATACAAGGGGACTATTATAGCCGATATACCTGTATCATACCTGGAGTGGATGGCGGGCAAAGGTTTTACTAAAGATAAAATGGGGATGTTGCTTTCAACCACATTTGAGATCAAGACCAATGGCCTGAGCGAAATCCTCTTCATGGTGAAAAAATCGCTTATGCAGCAGGCAAAAAGGCCCTAAGCTTGTTTACACGGGCGTGACCATCTGCTGGTGTCAAGGCATCGTATATTAGTAAACTAATAGTGATATCCATTATGAAAAAGTTGCTCTTATACGCTGCAGGCATATTCCTGTTTTTAAGCAGTTGTGCCGATGGACAAGCATCAAAAGGTGATAATTTTGCCGTGTTACCCGCGCCGAAAGCAGGAGAGGCCGTAGCAACCTTTGGAGGCGGCTGTTTCTGGAGTATGAGCGAGGCAATGGCTGAACTAAAGGGCGTTGATAAAGTAATATCCGGCTATGCAGGGGGAACTACCAAAAAACCCACTTATAGGGAAGTATGTTCTGATAACACCAATCATGCCGAGACAGTGCAGGTGTATTATGACCCTAAGGTGATCAGCTATGACAAATTAGTTGAAGCATTCTTCTCAGCGCATGATCCAACTACGCTTAACCGCCAGGGGCCGGATGAAGGAACAGATTACCGCTCAATAGCTTTTTATCGTAACGACGCGGAAAAAAGCACAATTGAAGCAACCATAAAAAAGGTAAATGAATCAAAGCATTATGCCAATCCTGTAGTTACCCAGGTTGTGCCTTTCAAGGTATTTTATCCCGCCGAGAACTATCACCAGGGATATTACCGGTCTCATCCGGATCAGCCGTATATCCTTGCTGTTTCAGAGCCCAAAGTAATAAAGTTCAGGAAGGCAATGAAAGCGGAGCTTAAGCCTGAGTTTCAGAAATAATTATTCGATGTAATTTAATACGATAGCCGAACCTCCTACTTTTTCATCAAGAACGGCGTTTACATTGCCCCATGCAAAGTTTCTTTGAGAGCCTATTTGGTTCGATAGCCAATTCTCAAAGAAACTTTTGTTTTTTTCTTCTGTTTCCTTATTCCAGTCATTCCATGAGGACTCTGAGAATGGATGGCTTGAAATAACAAAGCTGATGGTTTTTATAAGGTCTTTGTAAAACAGGAAAATAAAAATGAAATAGTTATCTTCTACCTGGATATTTTTAATTGAATAATGCACCCAGCCATTTCCCATGCTTAATGTTCTGAGTTCTTTTTGACCAAAGTACTCCTTTAATTTCGCAGGCCGGGTAATTGAAGAAATACGAATACTTTCAGATAAAACAATCTCACCGGTTATGGAATTCAATATTTTACCTTTGAAGTCCATAACTACAAACGATTAAACCAGCCTTTTTTCCAGAATACAAAAACCTGTACAACCGCAATTAGCAGCATAAATACAATAGCATATACATAGCCGTGACGCCAGTAAAGCTCGGGCATATTATCCGGAAGGACATGGCCTTTATCATCCTGGCGCGAAAAGTTCATGCCGTAAATACCGGCAATAAAGGTAAGCGGGATAAAGATCACCGAAATAATGGTAAGCACTTTCATGATCTCATTCATGCGGTTGCTCACCATCGACAAGTACAGATCAATGATGCTTGACGTTACCTCTTTATAGTTTTCGATAAGATCCATAGCCTGGATACAATGATCATAGGCATCGCGCAAAAATAATTTAACTTCCGGCGTTATCAGTGGACTTTCCGACCGGATCATATCGTTGATCTTATCGCGCTCGGGCCAGCTGGCGCGGCGTACAACAATAAGCGTGCGTTTTAGTTGCTGGGCATCAAACATGATGGTTTTATCGGCGCTTTCATAAAGTTTATCTTCAAGCGCGTCCAGATGATCTCCAATTTGCGCCAGCAAAACAAAATAGTTATCAATTATAGTATCGGTAAGCGCATAGCACATATAACCGGGCCCAGCAGTACGAATGGCGCCTTTACCGGCTTTTAACCGGGCCTTTACCGCGTCAAAACGATCTGTGTGATCTTCCTCAAAGCTAACGATGATGTTATCTTTTATAATAGCCGAAAACTGGCAGTTGATGATCTCATTTTCTTTATTGAAATGAACTATCCTACTGGTGGAAAAGGCATAATCATCATACTCATCAAATTTAGGGCGTTGGTGGGTATTGGCAATATCCTCCAAAACCAAAGAATTGATATTACAATGAGCGCCAATTTGCTCAATCAGATCGGCATCGCCCAAACCATTTATCTTAATCCAGTGGGTGTGATTATCACATTTGTTAAGTTGTTTTAAGGCCGTTTTTATATCCTTGCCTTCGCAGGTTACAAGCTCATCCTTATTGTACGAATAAACCGAGATTATGGGCTTAAGCGCATCGCTTGGCACGTTGATGGTGCCTGGTCGGTCGCCTACATTGCCTGCACGTTTATGTTTTTTAAAGCGTAAACGCTTCAAGTTGCCATTCATTTACAAATAGTTTATTGTTTGCGGTCCCTGGTTAAACAGCAGGTCAATGATGCTCAGGTTTTTCATAAAGCCCCGGCGGTCTTCAAATACCTGAAAATATGGTTTCTGCTGCATTTCGCTTTCTTTTTTGGGATGGATAGAAAACCGAAAATCGTGCAGGTTAGGATATTCGGCCTGGTATTCATCCGTGAAATTTAATTCTGTTTTTATTTTGGTAAGCTTTAGCAGCAGGTTCAAAAGCTCCTGATTATAATCAAATAAATAGGTAATTTGTTTTTCATAAAAAGGCGCAAAATCGTCTTCGTAAAACTCAAAATAAGCCGAACGCCGATAACAGGCCTGTAAGCTTTGCCAGTGCAGGCGCTGCCACATAAAGTCGTAACTTATTTTTACATCTTTAACTTTCGTATGATTTTTTGAACCTTTAATCACCGGCACTACTAACGCCAGTACACCATCGGGCGAGTAGATATTTGCCCGGTTGCGGTAAGTTTGTTTAGGAAAGTGCTCTTCTCTTTCTATCAGTATATCAGGCTTGTACGTATTTATCTGTACAAAATAATCTACCGGTGGAAGATAAAACATCGGTAACACAGCGCCTTTTTCAATCATATATTTTATGTTTGTGCTCGAAATTTGCAAAAATAATGATAAAAAAGGGCTTTACTAAGTTAGGTATATTAATTTTATACCTTATATCGCTGCTCCCCTTTTGGATTTTATACATTTTATCTGATATAGCGTTTGTTTTTGTTTACTACATCGTTAATTATCGACGCGATGTTGTACAGCAAAACCTGCGCAATGCCTTTCCCGAAAAAACAGACCGGGAGCGGCATGATATTGAGCGTAAATACTACCGTTACCTGGCCGACCTGATTGTGGAAACCGTTAAAATGATTACCATATCAGAAAAACAGATCAGGAAAAGGGTAGTGGCCACTAACTCCGAGCTTGTTTTTGAATACTTTGCTAAAGGTAAGAGTATTATTGCAGTTGCCGGTCATTATTGTAACTGGGAAATGGCCGCCCTCAATTTTAACTTTGTTACCGATAAAAGGTTCATGATTGTTTACAAGCCTTTAAACAACCATACGTTTAACGATTTCTTTATTGAGATCCGGTCGAGGTTTGGCGGACAACCCATAGCAATGAAACAAACCTTGCGTAAAATGATCGAATACCGCAAGGAACTTACTGTTACCGTACTGGTTGGCGATCAAACACCGGTGGCGAGCGATACACACTATTTTGCCAATTTTTTAAATCAGCCAACTGCTATGTTTTTAGGAATTGAAAAAATTGCTAAAACAATTGATACAGCTGTTGTTTTTTACGACATGAAAAGGGTAAAGCGCGGGTACTATGAATATACACTCGTTCCGCTTACCGAAACACCAAAAGAAACTGCCGAATACGAAATAACAAATATGCACGTGAAATACCTGGAGGGGATGATTAAAAGAGAACCGCAATATTGGTTATGGTCGCACCGGAGATGGAAGTTTAAGCCGGAGGATTTAAATAGATGACCCATACACCCAAAGTTGCTGTAGTTATTTTAAACTGGAACGGCCTAAAATACCTTAAACAATTTCTTCCATCGGTATTATCATCAACATATCCTAACCTGGAGATTGTGATGGGCGACAATGCCTCATCCGATGATTCTGTAGCGTTTATGCGCGAAAACCATCCTTCGGTAAGGATCATCCAGAACGATAAGAACTACGGCTTTACAGGCGGTTATAACCGGGTATTAGCCCAGGTTAATGCTGATTATTATATCCTCCTTAACTCAGACGTTGAGGTTATACCCGGCTGGATAGAGCCAGTTATCGAGCTCATGGAAAGCGACAGCTTAATTGCTGCTGCCGCACCTAAAATCAGGTCATATGCTCAAAAAGATTACTTTGAGCATGCCGGTGCTGCCGGCGGTTTTATTGATAAACATGGTTACCCGTTTTGCCGTGGCAGGATCTTTTATGAACTGGAGAAAGATAATGGACAATATGAGCAATCAGGCGAGGTTTTCTGGGCTTCAGGTGCTTCATTATTTATCAAAAAAAGCATCTGGGATGAGGTTGGGGGCTTTGATGAAAGCTTTTTCGCCCACATGGAAGAAATTGACCTTTGCTGGCGCTTGAAAAACATGGGCTACAAGGTGATGTACTGCGCGCAATCAACCATATACCATGTTGGTGGCGGTACGCTTAACGCCGAAAATCCTTTTAAAACTTACCTCAACTTCCGGAACAACCTGTTTCTTATAAAAAAGAACCTTCCTTTCGGTCGGGCTGTCTGGGTGATCTGTATCCGCTTCATGATGGATCTGCTCGCCCTGATCCGTTTTTTAATGGAAGGCAAGCGCAAAGATGCCTGGGCGGTAAGCAGGGCCCATCAAAGCTTTGTATTAAGCTTATTTAAGGCGAAAGGCAAAAGGCAAAAGGCGAAAGGTGATGCAGCGCAAAACACTGCCGGTATATTCAAAGGCAGTATTGTTTGGGCTTTCTTTGTGAAAAAGAAAATCCATTTTACTGATCTCGATCCTTCGGAGTTTTAGTATCGTCTATATCCTTTTGTTCTTCTTCGCCATTGCTTAAGCCTGGTGCTTCTATTGTAATAGGAGGTAAGCCTTTGGGCCATATTACCCGAACGTCCTGCTGGCGGAATGGGATATCAATACCCTCTCTGTTGAATGCATCATAAATGTTGCCCAATACGCGGCTTTTTAAGCCCAGCCAGGTATTGATATCGGCAGCCCAGAAAAACACCCGGAAATCAACCGAGCTTTCATTCAGATTATGCAGAAATACCGATGGTGAAGGCTGGCTCATGATATCATCATGGTTGGTCAATACACTTAACAACACCCCTTTTACTTTTTCTATATCCGAGCCGTAGGCTACCCCAATAATTAATTCAACCCGGCGGTTATTATTACTTAAGGTCCAGTTAATTACGTGATGCGATATCAGGTCGCCATTTGGAATGATCACCTCTGCGCCATCTGCGGTGGCGATTTTACTGGCACGGATCCCGATATCCATAATAGTACCGGAACGGCTATCTACCTCAATAATATCTCCAACCTGGATAGGTTTCTCAAAAGCCAATATTAAGCCTGATACCAGGTTGTTTACGATATTCTGCAAGCCAAAACCGATACCTATACCAAAAGCGCTGATAATGATGGTGATTTTATCGATAGGCACCCCCGAAGCCGCAACGGCCAGGAAGAAACCTAAAGCTATCACTCCAATACGGATGAGCAGGGTAGACGTACGGTTCTTTTTCTTGGCTACGTCGATATCATTTGCGTGCTTGGCAGCAACATCATATAAATAGCTGATGATCTTTGAAGCGATAGATGACAGCCAGATCACAGCCACGAATATGATTACGCTTTGAAAGGTGAATTGCGTATTGGTACCACCTATGCTCCGGCTCTTGGTCAGGAAATCGCCCATGGAGTCAAATACAGTATCTTCAATATTGAGGTTTTGGGTAAGCATAACCAGCCACAAAATTGTAGCCAGTATACTCAATACGCTTCTGAACTTATTTTGTAATAGTTTATAATCGATGAACGAGGTAAGGTTGTTGCTTTTCTTGCCTGCTTCCAGTTGCAGGAAAAGTGCCTCCATAATGATGTGCACAATGTAATACATCGCCAGGGCGAGCCAAAGATTGTATACTATGCTAACACCAATGATCTTAGCCAGGCTTACCCGGCCAAAGACGTTACAAAAGAAAGAAGCTCCCTGAAAAAATATAAAAACCTTAAGTATAAAGCTCGTATAGGGCAGATACTCATCCTTAGCCCTGCGCACTTTTGATAAAAACCTGAAACTTATTACCGATGCGGCAAATCCTAAAATCAAAATGGCAACTCTGTCAAAATTAGTTACCTGAATATAAAGATTGCTCAGGCTGTAAAGGATAGTGATGCCGAATAGCTGCACCATAAAGCGGAACATGGTTGCCGGGCACGATTTTTTAACCATGTAAAGTATGGCTATCATCAGGACCAGCAAAAACATTTCCAATACAACTACTGGTGGGTGGTCATAAAAATTAGGAAGTAGTGTAAACGTAATGATAAGCGACGATACAAAAGGATGATTTACAACATAGCTGGCCTGATCGAACACACTCTCAGGTGTATCATTATCTCGTAGTATCCTGCGCCTGCTGGCACGTACCCAGGCAAAAAACGCGAATAACAGCACCAAACCTCCAATATGGATGAGGATATCCCGGCCTATGAAAAAGTTAAAAAGCTTCGCGTTCATATCGGCGGTAGCTTTGGTAGCTATGCCAAAATCATTGCCCTCATCGGCAGTCATGCTCCAGATATTGCTGTACTCCTGAGACATGGCCCTGATGCTGAAATCCCGGATTTTGGTATCAATCTGGTCTTTAAGGTCGAGTATCGAAATATAAACGGCTGAAGTACGGTTTTGCAGCAAGCCTATCTTTACCATCACCTTTTTATTGGTGGTATCCAAACGATGATATTTGCTGTCGATAGCTATTTTCTGAATAAGATAAGTAGTAGCCAGCGAACTATCAGCCGGCAGGATCTTTAAAACGCTATCACGGGATATAGCATCAAGATCATTCTGGTTCTGAACAAGTTTGCTGTTAATATCAGCAAGCTGCTCCTGCCACAGGTCAAGCTGGTCATCACTGCGGGTAAGCACATCCCTTATGGTATATAAGTATCTTAAGGTACTTGACTTATCGTTATCAATAAGCGATTTAATAAGGGTAACCCGCCTTTCAAACGACGGCAATTTCGTGCTGATATCGGCAGTATCTAACTTTTTTGAAAGATTACTTTTAATCTGGTTAAAGGCAGATGTATAATACTCAACTTTTTGCAGTAGGTTGTTTACAGATGTATCAGAGCGTTTAAGCGCCCTCATCATCGAATCACGCGATAGGATAGAAGCGCGAAGCGAATCCCTTACCGAATGTGTTTTTTTCTTTTTGGTTTGAGCAAACGTATCAACACTGGATAACAGTGTAACAAAAAGTAAGGTTAGCGCGGCTACTTTGAATATTTTAGGCATCTGGAACTATAAGCTAAAAGCAAAGTTTAAACGCTTTAATTGCAAAAGCGTTTTATCAAAATGATAAAATATTTTTATACTATTTAAGCGTCAGATTTTCAAGGGCCAAGCGATAGCTGTCCATCCCGAAACCGGCAATTACGCCACGACAATTGGACGCAATCATTGATTTATGCCTGAACTCTTCGCGCTTGTGAACGTTAGAGATATGCACTTCAATAACCGGTGTGTTGATAGCTGCAATGGCATCAGCAATGGCTATGGAAGTATGAGTATAGGCCCCGGCATTCATCACAATGCCATCATAACTAAAACCAATTTCATGCAGTTTATTTATAATTTCGCCCTCAATGTTGCTTTGATAGTAATCAATGGTGATGTTTGCAAAGCGTTGGCGCAGGGTTTCAAGGTAGGTTTCAAAACTGGCATCGCCATAAATTGATTTCTCGCGAACGCCTAACAGGTTCAGATTTGGGCCGTTTATAATTTGTATCTTCATTAGTTCAAACTTAGCTATAAATCATCAAAACTAAAATCAATTGGATTGGCGTTCGGCAATAAAAGGTTTTCAGGCATATTTAAAATTAGAGAAGTCGCTGTCCGATAACTCCATCCAGGCTTATAGCAGGGATATAGAAAAACTATATCAATACTCAGATTCACAGCCTGTTAAATTAAAACCCGAATTAATTACTTTAACTAATTTGCGGGGATTTATAAACTGGATAAACGAGCTGGGCATGATCCCTTCATCACAGGCCAGGATCCTTTCCGGTATCAAAGCCTTTTATAAATACCTGCTGATGGAGGATATCATCCAAACCGATCCGTCAGAATTGCTTGAATCGCCAAAAATCAGACGAAAACTACCGGATACGCTCAGCTATGAAGAGATCAATAAAATTATAGCAGCCTTAGATCTTTCGAAACCCGAGGGCATGCGCAACAAGGCCATCCTTGAAACACTTTATGGCTCAGGCTTGCGCGTGTCCGAACTCACCGAGCTCAAACTCTCAAACCTTTACCTCGATATTGAATTTATAAAAGTAACCGGTAAAGGCAATAAAGAGCGGTTGGTACCCATAGGCAGCGAAGCCATAAAAGCGCTTAAACTCTGGATAGAAAATGTACGAGTACATAACCCGATAAAAAAGGGGGAAGAGGATTACGTTTTCCTGAACCGCCGTGGTACCAGGCTAAGCCGGCAGATCATTTTTTTAACCATTAAGGATTTAGCTGAAATTGTGGGACTAAAGAAAAAAATCAGTCCTCATACCTTTCGGCATTCCTTTGCAACGCATTTGGTTGAAGGCGGCGCCGATTTGCGCGCGGTACAGGAAATGCTGGGCCACGAAAGTATTACTACAACTGAGATCTATACCCATCTGGACAGGGAATATTTAAAAAGCACGATAAACCAGTTTCACCCCCGCAGTTAATGATCAGATAAGGTATTGGTCAATTACATCCTGCGGGATCTTCGCGCCGCGACCGGTTGCCATATCAATCATCACATAATCAAACCAACCATCGCAACAGATCTTTTTAGTGGCTTTATTGGTGATGGTAAATTTTACACGGCAGCCTTTGTCGTCTATACTTTCTATGCCGGTTTTCACAATAAAGTAATCGCCCATGGTTAAGGCCCGTTTATAATCCACATGAGCGGTACGCACCACCCAGCCAAAACCGCGTTCCATAAACTTCTCCATGGCCATGCCGTAACAGCGCTCCATTTGATCATAACGGGCAGCCAGTACATAATCAAAGTACTTACTGTTATGCACATGCTGAAACATATCTATATCATCGGGGCGAACGCGAAATTCAGATTCGAAAGTGGAAAGTTGGAGTGGTGTATCCATACAGCAAATATAGTAATCCTATTTAAGCGAAAGGAAAGCTTCCAGTTTCTCATTAAAACTGTTGCCATGGTCACAATTGGTAAAAAACACATAGCCCGATTGCCGGGTTTTATCCATCAAAAAAGCTGATTGAAAGTTGCCGTTATTACCCGAATGGACATAAAAGGTATCCGATTGCCTTTGCTCAATTGCTACACCTAATCCCCAGTTCAAATAACCGGCTTTACGAAAATCTTCAGGAAGAGGAACATTTAATTGTGGGCGGTACATCTCCCGGATGCTTACCCGGCTTAACCCTTTATCTTTCATCAACGCTATGAGGAATGCAGCGTAGTCCAGGGCATTAGTATGTAGTGAGGCCGCCGGGTTGAAAGTAGCTGAATCTATTCCCAAAGATGGTAACACGGGCCAGTTTAACCCCTTAGCCGGGTCTATATGCCCATCCTGGTGCCCCTTCACTTTATGCTTCAGCATGTAGGGGGTGGCAGTGTACGAACTGTGCTCCATCTGCAAGGGAATAGCCACTTCTTTTTCAAACACAGGCTCCATATTTTGTAATGAAAGATTAAGCAGATGCACTACAACTTTGCCCAGGTAAAGAAAACCTTCACCCGAATACCCGAACGAAGTGCCGGGTTTAAAATTCAGGTAAAGCGCGCCCGGTTTAATGTGTAATGCAGAATCGGCGGTATTGAAACGCCAGTTCGGAAGCCCCGATTGATGGGAAAGCACCATGCGGGCAGTGATTAACTTGTATCGCTCATCCTGTGCGATATCCGGATAGGGAAGATATTTATACAACGGGGTATCAAGGTTTAGTAGGCTCCGGTCAACCAATTTCATAACCCAATAGGTAAATACCGGTTTTGAGAGCGATGCCGCCTCAAAAATAGACTGCTCGTCAATCGGTGTTTTTGTTTTGATATCCGTCACCCCAAAAGCACGGTGATAAACAATTTTACCTTTATTAATGAAAGCGATTGATAGCCCCGGAAGGCGAAGCGAATCCATCTGTTTTTGCAGAAAACTATCCATGGCAGCACTACTTATAACCTTTCCGTTTGGAGTTGTTATTTGAGCGTTCAGGCAACTACAGAAGGCGAATGAGGCTAATATGATAAGTAAAAATGAGCAACTGTATTTATGGTACAAGTATTGTATGCTATTTTTCATAGTGGTGTGGCATAAGCTTTTCAACTAAGACGCAGAGATTAAAGATCTGGTTACAGATTTTAGCATACTTTCGCGACCGTGCAACTACTAAAGCAATAATATCGTAGAACAGGGTAATTTATGGGTAAACATATTGTATTAATAGAAGATGAGGCAGATATACTTGATTCCACAACCTTATTGCTTGAGCACGCGGGTTTCCAGGTTTCAGGATTTAAAGCTTTTACCACGTTAGAAGAAATAGTTGCCCTGCAGCCTGATTGCTTTTTGCTTGATGAAAACCTGCCGGGCATAAGCGGGCATATCATGTGCATTTTATTTAAATCCAAGCCCCCAACAAAAGATATACCTGTTGTATTGATCTCAGCGAACCCGGCAATCAAACAAATGGCCGCCATTGGCGAAGCAGATGCCTATGTAGGCAAACCTTTTGAAATTAGAGAATTGATAGATGTATTGACGAGAGTAATGGTATAAAACGAGGCGGTTTTTTTCAAACGCCTTATTGGTTATATAAAAGAAGAGGCTGTCATTCCAACAGCCTCTTCTTTTATTAAATAAGTCTATTGATTCACCCGGAATGATTCCCATCCGCCAATAGTGGCGCGGTTACAGGTCATGGCCTGTGTGCCGTTCTCGCCTGAAATGTACTTGCCATTGCTTCCGCGGAAAGAGACAGTACCATCAGCGTTGCTCACCCAGTCAAACTGTTCCCATGGACCTACAGATGTGCGGTTACAGTTAATAGCCTGGGTACCATTT
Source organism: Mucilaginibacter endophyticus (assembly GCF_003351025.1). Classification (GTDB taxonomy): domain Bacteria; phylum Bacteroidota; class Bacteroidia; order Sphingobacteriales; family Sphingobacteriaceae; genus Mucilaginibacter; species Mucilaginibacter endophyticus. Next base: position 441,927 of record NZ_QPCG01000002.1, read on the forward strand.
TCAGATGATACATATTTACCCGAATTTAACAAGGCGACTTTACCGCTGCCTGCATTAACAATGGTAAACTGTTCCCAACCACCAGCCGTGGGCCGGTTACAGTTCATGGGCTGTGTGCCGTTTTCGCTGCTTACATAATTGTTATTTGAGCCTTTTAATGTTATAGTTTGCCCGATTGGAGGAGTGCCCGGATTGCTGCCACCTGCCACCGGAGCTGTCGGGCGCACGGCAGTAAGCCCTATTTGTCCTTTTAACATCCGGCCACCGTCACCTGTTAACCGCAGGTAATAATCAGCAGAACAAACGGTGCCATCCTCATCCAGTGATAAGAAGTTTGATCCGGCAGGCACAAATGATGAGTTTTCTGTTGTTTTGGCAATCTGGTTACCTTCATTGTACTCATCAAACATGGATATATACAATCCCTGCGCACCACCACGAATCAGGTTATAAAACTGTGTCCACATCAGGTCGCCGTGTACGCGCTGCCGTAACTGCAGATCGCCTGGCAAAACACAAGGCTGGTAATCAATACCATTGGCATTACAATACGTCTGATCGCCAACCTGTGTATTGTTATAAAAATTATTGGCCTCAGTTATAGTACCAATCTTACCAATCATCCATGGCGAGATCATGTTTAACGCGTTGAAGGTCGGTAAAAAGTTAGGCCGTACTTCACTGGCATTAGGGTCGCGCCAATAAGCAGGTACGCCACCTATAACGTAGCAGCCCTGACTTTTAAACCAGTTGATCACGTCAAGACAAACCGCTGCCGAAAACGGGTGATTATCATCATTAAAACCAAAGCCCCAGATACATACCACCGGTTTACCATTCTGTTTGGCATAAGCTGATGACGAGGTATAGGCCGACATTTTGGTTGTCCAGTCGGTTTTTATTTCCGATTGCATGTTTGTCCACCCGCCAACATCGTACATGATATAAAATTTACGGCCCGTAGCCTCGGCTGCGGTTTTTACCTTGGCAGTTATGGCATCACGTACAGGGCCTTCGCCACCGGTTGGATTAAAACGTTGCAGCGCGGCACAGTCGATATTATTCTGCTGCATCCACTGAAACTGCACATTTACCGTTTGATCATTAAAGGAAGAAAAAAGTTTTGCCGGACTGCCGTTATTCAAATTGGCAAAACCGGTTTGATAGGTGCCGGTATACTCCCGTACATCGGGCCATGATTTTATCCCGATATTATTGGCATTAGGGGCCTGGTTATTGGGGGTTGACCAATGCCACCACAAATTAATGGGGGAACCATCGCCAATAGCGGCAAACCAGCCCTGGTAGCCTACGGTGATTTTACCCACAACATCACCGGCAGGTGAAGCGGCTGTTTTTATTTTGGATTGATTGTTATTAGCGTTAGCCGGATTTCCTGCCAGTTCTTTTTTTGAGCAGGCACTTACAAGGCCGATAATAAGCGCACAGCTTAAAACATAAAGTTTTTTTAAGTTCATAAATTCAGATGTAATTGTTTGATAGATTGGTTTGTTAACAGAATACAGGTACAACCTGCCATAAGCCTTACGGTGGCTTAAGAACGAGTGAAAGCATAAATAGCAATATTGGTTTAATTGGTTAACCGCAGCCTTATAGGGCAGGCGTTGGTTTAATTGGTTGGGAGCAAATAAAGCCCGGCACTATTAAAAAATACTTAAAAAAAGCTTAATGATATTAGGTTTCAGTTAAACATTCTTCCAGGTTTTAACCATAGGATATTGCTATAAACAAAAAGCGGACGATCTTTTTTGACCGTCCGCTTTATCATAAAAAAGAAGATTATCTTATTGCCACCACTTAAGCGGGAAAACTATTTTATCAACCGAGCTGGCTACCATGTCAGGCTTAAACGCATAGTGACTCAACTGATCTTTGCTGGATATGCCGGATAAAACCAAAATAGTTTTATATCCCATTTGCACGCCGCCCTGAATATCGGTTTCCATAGTATCTCCAATTACAGTTGTTTCGGCTGTTTCAAGACCCAGGAATTTCCTCGCCGAACGCATCATTACCGGACTTGGTTTACCTGTTACAAATGCTTTACGACCGGTAGCCTCCTCAATCATGGCGGTTGTTGCTGCAATGCCCAGGTTATTCCATCCCGGTTTTTTAGGAGAAGGGTCCCGGTTGGTTGTTATAAATTTAGCGCCCGCCAAAATCATGTCAACCGCGCGCTGCACCATCTCCAGGGTAAAGTTTCTGCCTTCGCCTAAAACAACAAATTCCGGATCGGAATCAACCAATGTGATACCGTTTTCATGAAGACTGGTCAACAAGCCACCTTCGCCCAATACAAACGCCGTACCATTTGGGCTTTGATCGCCCAGGAATTTACCGGTAGCCATTGCACTGGTATAAACATGTTTAGTTTCAACGGTTATTCCCAGCCTTTTAAGCTTGCGTACAACCTCCAGGCTGGTGCGCTGACTGTTGTTGGTCATAAAAGTAAACGGGATATCATTATCAATAAGATGTTTGATGAATTTATCAGCGCCGAATATCAATTCTTCACCGCTGTAAATCACCCCATCCATATCAATCAAAAGGCCTTGTTTCATGGGTATAAAGTATTTTGTTTTTAGATGTGTTAAGCGCCCTCAAAAAAGTCTATCAGGCCACCAAAGTAACTATCATTCCAGCCTTCAACAATGTCGTTATAATCATCGTCGGGGATGTTGGTATGCCTTAGCTCTGCAGATGTGCCATTTTTATCAGCATGCAGTTTGATGGTCACGATAGAGTTATCGCTCTGTCCCTCAAAATACCATTGCTGAACAACCTTTTTATTGGGCTCAAACTCGAGGTTTTTACCTACAATGCTACCATCCCACATAGAAAATTCGGTGTCGGGTTCGGTAGACATTTCCGCTACTTCGCCAGTCCAAAGTTCGATGGTAATCGAATTGGTGATGGCCATATAAATCTCTTCGGGAGTGGCCGGTATGCTGTAATATTTTTTATAATCTTTCACCCACGCAATTTAGCTGAAAAAATTTAAACCTTCACCGGGCCAATAGGTAAAACAGTTTTTCCGTAAACTTCATTCAGTACATTGGCAATACCGGTATAAATAGCCGAAGCACCGCAAATGATACCTTCATATCCAGCCAGGTGCTTGATATTTGCATTACCGGTAGCATCGCCTGCTACCAGCAGGAAAAACAACACGGTTAACGAAGCAAAAACAAACTGTAATGCACGGTTGAGCTTTAGCGTACCAAAAAACAACAGGAAGGTAAATACCCCCCAGATGCTTAGGTAAGCAATCATGGCTCCTTCAGATGGCGCAGTGCCCCAGCCAAGCTTAGGCATCACCAGTAAGCCAACTAATGAAAGCCAGAAAAAGCCATACGAGGTAAATGCTGTAAGCCCGAAAGTATTATTCTTTTTTGCTTCGATAACACCGGCAATTACCTGTGCCAAGCCACCATAAAATATACCCATGGCCAGGATCATGGTATTCATTTCAAAAAAGCCGGCATTGTGAATGTTTAATAAAACGGTTGTCATACCGAAAGCGCACAGGCCAAGCGGCGCCGGATTGGCAATGCCATCCTTCACCGGTACTGGTGTAGTAGGGATCATAATAGGTTTTAGTTTATTTGGTTTGTACCGCAAGCTAACTGATTTATAAATATTAAGCAAGTTTTTCACAACCCTTAACTTACTTTTGCGTTAACTAAATACCTATGCAAAAATTAGTATTAATACGCCACGGCGAGAGTGTTTTCAATCAGCAAAACCGTTTTACAGGCTGGGAAGATGTAGACCTATCGGACAAAGGGTACGAGCAAGCCCATAACGCCGGAAAAATCCTGAATAAAAATGGCTATAACTTTGATATCGGCTTTACATCGTACCTGAAGCGGTCGATCAAGACCTTGCATTACATGCTTGAGGAGCTCGATCATCTTTGGATCCCGGTTGAAAAATCATGGCGCTTGAACGAACGTTTTTACGGAGCCTTACAGGGGCTAAATAAAGACGAAACTATTGCCCAATACGGTGAAGAGCAGGTATTAAAATGGCGCCGCGACCCTAATGAACATCCGCCGGCTATAACGAAAGAAGATCCCCGGTATCCGGGTCATGACCTTAGATACAAGGATTTAACCGAACGCGAGCTTCCGCTAACCGAAAACCTAAGCGAAACCATGGATAGGGTATTGCCCTTTTGGAATGAGAGAATAGTAAGGGCGATGCGGCGCAATCAAAAAGTTATAATTGCCGCACATGGCAACAGCCTACGGTCGCTGATAAAATATATTGATAATTTAAACGATGAGGAAGTAACTTCTCTGGAAATCCCAACCGCCGTACCTTTGGTTTATGAGCTTGATGAAGGTTTAAACAGGATCAGGCATTATTATCTGGAATAATCAGATAAACTACTTTCAATTAAAAAGGCTTCCCGAATTGGAGAAGCCTTTTTATATTAAAACAACCGAAGGAATCTACTAAAAAACTTCAGCTGTTTGTTTAGCTGCCGATGCTAAGCTGACCCCCGTAAGCTGATCGGCAAAGGCTACGAAAGCCTTGCTGTCAGATATACGTTGTTGGTTGGCGATCAGATTTTTTAAATTGATTTTTCCTATAACAAATTTATAATTACCTGAGTAGTAGCGCTCATTAATGTGCTCGAAGTTCAGCGCCTCAACCAGTTCTTCATCATCATAACGCAGATAAACCGTTAATTCAATGTTATTGGTAAAATTAAGATCTGTTTTTTCTTTTGCCTTTTTGTACTCGTACTGGTAATTATAGCGTAAAGCCGCTATATCCGACAGTACAGCAGAGCCGGTAGGGTGGCCACCAGCGCCTTTTCCGAAAAAGAATTGCTGATCGGCAAAAGCTGCCTGTACCGTTACGCCGTTGTATTCGTATTCAACGTTGTATAAAAACTCTTTATCGTTTACAAATTTTGGCAACACGAACAGGGCAACGTTGCGGTCGTCAAGTTCCTTAGCTACAGGCACTAATTTAATTTTCAGGTTCTTTTCGCGGGCATACTGCAAATCTGTAGCGGCAAGATTTTGGATGCCCAGGTTAAACACCTCATCGGGCTGTACCACTACACCATAAGCATGGGCAGCCGCGATAACCAGTTTATATTTGGCATCAAAACCGCCAACATCACTGGTTGGATCAGTTTCGGCAAAACCAAGGTCCTGCGCTTGTTTTAATGCGCTGTCATAATCCAAACCTTCAATAAATCCTTTTGAAAGGATATAATTTGAAGAACCGTTGAAAATGCCGCTTATCGAGTGCAATAATTCGTTGTCATAATATTCCTCAAGGTTACGGATGATTGGGATACTACCGCAGACCGCGCCTTCATATAACAATGATGTACCGTATTGATGCTGGATCTCGATCAGCTCATCTAAATGCAGGGCAATCATTTTTTTACTGGCCGATACTACGTTCTTGCCAGATTTCAGGGCCCTTGAAACAATTTCAAAAGCAGCTTCGGTATCATTGATCAACTCAACTATCGTGTTGATCTCGGGGTTATTAAGCAGTTCTTCTTTATCGGTAGTAAATAAATGAGCCGGTAAAGAACGTTTTTTTGTTGGATCTTTAATAGCAAATTTTACTATCTCAATGTTTAGCTTTTTTGTTTTTACGATATCATATAAACCCTGGCCCACAACTCCAAATCCGAAGAGGCCGATATTTAACTTTTTACTCATTACGCTGTACGTTGCAGTTCTATAATTTTTCCTTTTACATCGGTTTTAAAAAACGATGTAAATATGTTTGTTAATGCTTCTGTTTCAATTAAAAATCCGTCGTGCCCATAAAACGAATCCAGTTCGGCAAAGGCAGCTTTCGGGATATGCCTGAAAAGGTATTGCTGCTCCTCAATCGGGAATAACACATCTGATGAAATACCGATAACCAATGTTTTAGCTTTGATCAGACTCAATGCCTTGTCAACCCCGTTACGGCCCCGGCCTACGTTATGCGAATCCATTACTTTTGTCAGGTACCAATAACTATAGGCATTATAGCGGTTCACCAGTTTCTCGCCCTGGTAGTTTTGGTATGACGATGAGCGGAAATTATCTTTCACATCATCGCTTTCTTCCTGCTGGGTAATACCATAGGTTTTATAAGTACGATAGCTTAAAAGCGCGATGCTCCGGGCGGCTTTTAAGCCTTTTTGACCGCCCTCCGGCGTGTTGCCGTAAAAAGTACGGTCGGCCGTAATAGCTAAGCGCTGCGACTCATTAAAGGCAATGCCCCATGGCGAGTGCTTGGCATTGGTAGCAATCAGAATAAGATTTTTGATGCGTTCCGGCTCGATGATTGCCCATTCCATAGCCTGTTGGCCACCTAATGAACCGCCTATCAATACACTGATATTATTGATCTGCAAATGATCGGCAAGCAGCTGGTGCGCCTTTATCATATCCCTTGTAGTAAACTGCGGATAGGATAGGTAATATGGCTGCCCCGTAACCGGGTTAACACTTAGCGGACTTGTAGTGCCATACGGCGACCCCAAAATATTGGCACAAACTATAAAATGCTCTTCGGGATTAAAGAAATAACCCTCACCAATAAGGCCTTTCCACCAGTCAAATACATCGCTGTTGGCAGTAAGCGCGTGGCATACCCAAACAACGTTATTTTTTTCTTTATTTAACCTGCCATAGGTGTGAAAGCCTATTTCTAAACCTTCAATCGCGCGGCCGGATTCAAATTCAAAAGTATCAGTGTATTTAAATATCTCTGCGTTCATTCTTCTATTTGTTACGCTGTGTTAAGTCGAAAGTCTTTAGTTTGAAGTCTCAAGTCGAATGTTTTAAATCGGAAGTGAAACTTTGACTTTCGACTCAGAACTTATGACTTAAGACCTTCGATTTAGAACTTAAGACTTAACTACACGTAACGTTTACTATATCACTTAAAAAAAACTATACATTGTTAAACTAACTCACCCTCACTTTGCTTAATTTTTGCAAAAGCCTGCTCAAAATCAGCTTTAATATCATCTATATGCTCAATACCAACGGCAACGCGTAATGATGTAGGCGTAACACCGGCAGATAATTGCTCTTCATCAGATAATTGCTGATGCGTTGTTGCCGATGGCTGTATGATCAATGTTTTTGCGTCGCCCACGTTAGCTAAATGACTCACCAGTTTCAGGTTATTGATTAACTGGCTGGCCTGCGCTTTATCACCTTTGATTTCGAACGACAATACGCCGCCAAAACCATTCTTTAAATATTTTTTTGCAAGATCATGGTATGGTGATGATTCCAATCCCGGGTAATTTACCGTAGCTACCTGCGGATGCTGTTCCAACCATTTGGCCAGTTGCAAAGCATTATCTACATGGCGTTGTACCCTTAATGACAAGGTTTCCAGTCCCAGGATATTCAACCATGAGTTAAACGGCGATTGCGACGGGCCAAAATCTCTTAACCCCTCAACACGGGCACGGATAATGAACTGAATGTTACCAAAAGGACCGCCGATGCCAAAAACATCATTAAATACCAATCCGTGGTAACCTTCAGACGGTTCAGTGAACTGAGGAAATTTGCCATTACCCCAGTTGTAATTACCGGCATCAATAATAGCGCCACCAATACTGGTACCATGACCACCGATCCATTTAGTAGTTGACTCAACAACAACATTGGCGCCATGCTCAATAGGGCGGAAGAGGTAACCACCCGCGCCAAAAGTATTGTCGACAATTAAAGGGAGGTCATGTTTTTTGGCAACTTCGCTAACCTTTTCAAAATCAGCAATAGTAAAGCCGGGATTACCTATTGTTTCCAGGAAGATAGCTTTGGTTTTATCGTCAATAAGTGCTTCGATATTCGCCGCGGTATCATCTTTGGCAAAACGCACCTCAATACCCAGGCGTTTAAATGCTACTTTAAACTGGTTATAGGTACCGCCATACAGGAAAGGAGAAGTAACAAAGTTATCACCGGCCTGCAGGATGTTATTTAATGCTATAAATTGTGCCGCCTGACCAGATGCTGTTGCCAATGCAGCTACACCACCCTCTAAAGCCGCGATGCGTTTTTCAAACACATCGGTGGTAGGGTTCATGATACGGGTATATATATTGCCAAACTCTTTTAGCGCAAACAAATTGGCGCCATGTTCGGCACTGTTAAATACGTATGAAGTGGTTTGGTAAATTGGCACTGCGCGTGAACCTGTTGTTGGATCAACTTCCTGACCGGCATGTAATTGTAAGGTTTCGAATTTTAAGGTAGACATAGTTGTAATTTTTAATGTGTTTAATTTAGATTTTTTGTTAAGATGGATTTTGGCAAAGCCGGTTTGATATAACCGGTTTAACATCACACGCGCCTTTTCAGAGAAATGAAAACAGGGGCGTGCTAAGCATCAACAGCAGCAACACATACAAATACAGCTAATAGGAGAGCTAATATCTTGTATGTTACCATTTAAGGTGTAAAAAGTGTTGTGTTGCGTAAATTTAATTAAACTTTTCATGGCTATAAATTTATATTCCCCGGTGTTATTTGCCGGGACAGGAATTGGCACCTTCTTCAACATTGAAGGGTTGCCAGCGGGTCATTGAGCCTGATCTCTCGCCGCTTCTTTATAAATCAAAACCCGAACTATGTGCGGAGTATTGATCGACGTTGGTATCGCTACCAAATAATGTTCCAAATATAAGACGTTATTTGGTAATATGCCAAATTTTATTTTAGAAATGAGGTTAAAGGTCAAAGGCGAAGGTTAAAGGATTTTGAAACAGGGAATTTTTTACCCGCATTCATGCTTCTACCTTTTGCCTTTGACCTTTCGCCTTTTACCTCGATAAAGCCTGTTCCATATCAGCGATTAAATCATCAATATGCTCCAGTCCAACCGAAACCCGCAACAGGTTACGAGGCGTTTTGGTATCCGGACCTTCGACGGTAGCGCGGTGTTCTATCAGGCTCTCCACGCCTCCAAGGCTGGTAGCTTTGATAAATAGTTTAAGCTTATTAATAATGTTGTGCGTATCGTTTTCATCACCTTTAATGATAAAGGATAACATGCCGCCAAAAGCCAGCATCTGATCTTTTGCAATCTCATGTTGCGGATGCGATGATAAGCCTGGATACATTACCTGTTCAACATTGGGATGTTGTTCCAAATATTGAGCTAATAGTTGTGCGTTTTGTACGTGGCCTTTTACGCGGTACGGCAAGGTTTTAATACTGCGTACCAGATAATAGCAATCCATAGGCGAGGGGATAGCGCCGCCCATTTCCTGTACCTGGCGGATCTTTGTCCACCAATCACTTTTTTCGGCGGTAATTAAGGCTCCGCCCATCAAATCGCTGTGGCCGCCGAAATATTTGGTGGCCGAGTGCATTACAATATCTACGCCCAAATCAAGTGGTCGTTGGCAAATTGGCGTCGCAAAGGTATTATCGCACAAAACTTTAATGCCTTTTGCTTTGGCTATTGCTACTACCTTTTTTATATCAGTTATCTTAAGCAGTGGGTTTGATGGGGTTTCAATCCATATTAAGCCTGTTTCGAGTTTAATATATTGCTGCAATACTTCGGTATCGTTTACATCGATAAAATCGAACGTTAATATTCCCGCAAACAGGTTTTTAAGCTGATTACGCAAGCCATGATACATATCATCAGGGGCAACAATATGTGTGCCCGGCGCAAGCGATTGAAACACCGACATCCCGGCCGCGTTGCCTGATGAAAACGAAGCAGCCTCAACGCCGCCTTCCAGTTTAGCCAGTAAATGCTCAAGCGCATGCCTGTTAGGATTGGCTGATCGACTATAAATATAACCTGCCGGGAAACCACCGTCTTCGCCGCGCTCAAACGTGGTTGACATAATAATAGGTTGTATTACTGCTCGTGTTGCTTCATCAACATGGTTACCGGCGTGTATAGCTATAGTCTCTGTTTTCATGGTTCGAAATATGATATCGCCCAAAGTAAAAAAGAATATTTGTTATTAGCTGTAGCGTTTTTTCATTTTTAGCCGAATAGATTATAAAACCTATCCGCATGAAAAGAGCCTTTATCCTGATACTGCTTGCAATAACCGGCTTTACAGCCTGCAAAAAAGATGCTAACGAAACAGCTTACGACAAAAGTTATAAGGTATGGCAAAACTTTAAAACTGAAAGCAAAAACTCATACAGCTATACGGTTAATGCCGGGTCTGTATTCGGTTATGGATCCGAAACAAAAATTACTGTGCAAAATGGCGTGGTGGTAGGGAGAGATTTTCTATCATATACTTTAGAGCAAAATCCCAATAGCGCTCCCACTAAAAAAATAAGGGAACAGTGGCAGGAAGATAAGGCATCATTAGGGCAACATAATTCAGGCGCTGCATTACTTACGCTCGACCAGGTTTATCAAAAAGCCAAAACCGAATGGCTTGCCGCCGATAAGAAAAAGAACACCATTTACTTTGAAACCAACAATAACGGGATGATATCAGGCGCCAGTTATGTACCTAATGGCTGTCAGGATGATTGTTCGATAGGTATCTCTATAAGCGAGATCAAGGCTCTGTAACTTTAATGTAATTTACCATCAAATTTGGACGATATGTGTCATAACGCATATTACTTTTGTGCTTTTTTGTACATTTGGCCAAATTTATAATGATGCATAATTCAGATAATTTACAGGTATTGCTCCAGGATCCGAATTTATCTGCTGACTTAAAGCACATTGCCCAAAAGGTACTAAATAAACAACGCATCACATTTGATGAAGGCGTTTTGCTTTATGAGCAGGGCGAGCTTGGATTTCTTGGCACTTTAGCCAATTACATCCGCGAGGAGCGCCACGGCGATAAAACTTATTTCAATCGCAACTTTCATATTGAGCCAACCAATCTTTGCGTTTATGACTGCAAATTTTGTTCATACTCACGCTTGCTGAAACAAAAATCAGAAGGCTGGGAGTACACCATGGACGAAATGTTCAATATGGTTGCCAAGTACGACGGCGAGCCGGTTACCGAGGTTCACATTGTTGGTGGTGTATTACCGCAATATGATGTGCCTTTTTACCAGGAGCTTTTTGCCCGGATCCGTGCCCATAGGCCGGAGTTGCATATCAAAGCGCTTACCCCGGTTGAATACCATTACATTTTCAAGAAAGCCAAAATTGATTATGCTACAGGCATGCGCCTGATGCAGGAAGCCGGCTTGGATTCTATCCCTGGCGGCGGCGCCGAGATCTTTGACCCGGAAATCAGGGACCAGATCTCGAAAGATAAATGTACTGCGGATCAGTGGCTGGCTATTCATGAAGAATGGCATAAGTTGGGCGGTCGTTCAAACGCTACCATGCTTTACGGGCATATTGAGGAATACAAGCACCGTGTTGACCATATGGAACGCTTACGCCAGTTACAGGATAAAACAGGAGGTTTCCAGACATTTATTCCGCTTAAATTCAGGAATAAAGACAACCAAATGTCGCATGTACCGGAGGTTTCAGTAATTGAGGATTTGCGTAACTACGCTATAGCCCGTATCTATCTTGACAATTTCGATCACATTAAAGCTTACTGGGCGATGATCAGCCGTACAACCGCGCAGCTTTCGCTTAACTTTGGTGTTGATGATATTGATGGTACATTGGATGATACCACTAAAATCTATTCTATGGCAGGCGCCGAAGAACAGCACCCGGGCATGAGTACTAAACAGGTAGTAGAGTTAATTAAACACGTAGGCCGTCAGCCAATAGAGCGAGATACATTATATAACGTCGTAACAGACTATACCGACTTCGTGTTTGGCGGCGAACCAAAGCCACAGTATTACAAGTTACCGGTTATTAATTAAAGCTGAAGGCCAAAGGCTTAAAGCTGAAAGCAAAACAATAAATATAGCATAGATAAAGCAAAAAAGCTTTAAGCCTTTGGGCTCAAGAAAATGGTACAAAAAACCTTATATATAGTACGCCACGGCCAAACTGAGTTTAATAAACTTGGCATTATTCAAGGCCGCGGAGTTGATACCGATTTAAATAACGAAGGCCGCAAACAGGCCTGCCAGTTTTATGAAGCTTATAAAAACGTTCCGTTTGATAAGATCTATATATCGGCATTAAAGCGTACACAACAAAGTATCCAGCCTTTTATTGATCTCGGGCTCCCTTATGAAAAACTTTCGGGTTTGGATGAGCTGGCCTGGGGCGTTCATGAAGGACAAGCACCTACAACTGATAACAAAGCCGCTTTTCTGCAGATTATGCGGGATTGGCTGGATGGCAAGCTGGACAGCAAGTTTGAAGGAGGCGAAAGTCCGCGGGAGGTTGAGGTTCGTCAGCGTGAAGCGCTAAAGGTGATCATGAGCCATCCCGAAGAAAGAAACGTGCTGATTTGTATGCATGGCCGTGCTTTACGCCTGTTGCTTTGCATCCTCACCGGTAAGCCTTTATCCGAAATGGATAGCTTCCCACATCAAAACCTGGTATTATATAAGGTAAACTATGATGGCGAAAAATTTGAGATCGCGGATTTCAATAACGCCGAACATCTAAAAAATTCCGAAGAACAGAAATAGCGCATTTGTGAACAAGATCAGAATATCAGCAGTAAGCTACACTAACACCAAACCCTTTTTATACGGCATTCAACATACCGACATCATTAATAAAATCGACCTGAGCCTTGATATCCCCTCAGATTGTGCTCAAAAACTTATCGACGATGTAGTTGATATCGGTCTTATCCCTGTCGCGGCTGCCTTAAGCCTGCCACAATGGGAAATTGTTTCTGATTACTGTATTGGCGCGGTAGGTGCCGTGAACTCGGTTTTTATTTTTAGTAATTGCGATATTAAGGATGTAAAAACCATCCAGCTTGATCCGCAATCACGCTCATCAAACAACCTGGCCCGTGTGCTTATGAAAAACCATTGGCAGGTAAATCCGGATCAGGTTATAAATGCATCAGACTATGCCCAATCGGCAGAGGAACTTACCGCCTTTGTACAAATTGGCGACCGCACCTTCGGCAAAAAGCAACAATATAAATACGTATATGACCTTGCCGAAGAATGGCAAAAATTAACCGGTTTGCCGTTTACATTTGCTGCATGGATTGCCAACAAGCCTATCCCGCGGGAGTTTATGGACGAGTTTAACGCGTCGCTTAAATACGGACTCGATCACCGGGAAGACCTTTTTAAGGAGCTACCTATGCGTGATGATTTTGACCTGGTTGATTACCTGATGGTTAAAATAGATTACGATTTAACCGAGGATAAAAAGAAAGCCTTGTTCATGTTTCATGATTATATAAAGGCGCTATAATCTCTGAACCGGGATTTGGGCGATTTTTTTAGGATTACAGGACTATTGTTATTTGATTATGTAATCCTTTAATCACATAAATCCCGGTTCAGACAAAAACAATCTTCCCATCAATTCAATTGCTTATATTAAACACAAAAACGTTTATCTATGAGCAATAACCCCCAACTATTAAAAGGACAAGCAGCTTTAATAACCGGCGCCGATAGTGGCATCGGAAAAGGCGTTGCATTGGCCATGGCCGAAGCAGGCGCTAAATTGCTGATCAATTATGCGCATAACAAGGTCGCGGCTGATGATGTAGTCAGTCAGATCAAAGCATTAGGCGGCGAAGCATTCGCATTTCAGGCCGATGTGAGCCATGAAGATGAAGTAAAGGCCATGTTTGCCGAAATATTTAAACAATATGGCACCATCGATATCCTGGTGAATAATGCCGGCTTGCAAAAAGACTCCAAATTTGTTGACATGACACTTGATGACTGGAATAAAGTGATCAGTATCAACCTAACCGGTCAGTTTCTATGTGCCCGGGAAGCCGCTAAAGAGTTTATCAAGAGGGGAATTGTTGAAGGGAGAAGCAAAGCAGCTGGCAAGATCATTTGTATGAGCAGCGTTCACGAAGTTATCCCATGGGCAGGGCATGTAAACTATGCAGCCAGCAAAGGCGGCATCATGATGTTTATGAAAAGTATAGCCCAGGAACTTGCCCCGCATAAGATCAGGGTCAACGGCATCGGACCAGGTGCTATTCAAACACCTATTAATAAGGAAGCCTGGGATACCCCCGAAGCACTGAATAAGTTATTGACGCTCATACCTTACAACCGGATTGGGCAACCCAATGATATTGGCAAACTGGCAGTTTGGCTGGCATCAGATGAGTCGGATTACATTACGGGGGTAACAATTTTTGCGGATGGGGGTATGACTTTATACCCGGGATTCGCTGATAATGGGTAAATGACATTTCAATGACAACATAAATCGGTTTAGCAAACTAAAAACGCCATTATTTGGCGTTTTTTCTTTTAGATATTGTAAAATATACACTAAGGTCATTGATAAAATTTAAATTTTGAGGCTATAAAAGGCTATAATTATTAAATATTCATAAAAGTTTCTAAAAATTTTAAATATTGATAAGTCTACTGTATTTTTGTTGCAGGATTTAAAATTTAAACGAACATGAAAAAGATATTTTTAACAATAGCAACTGCAGCATTATTTACCGTTAATGCTTTCGCCGATGGTGGCAAAAAATATGACGGCGGTACAAACGTTTCTTACATCGCTTTACACGGCTTTACTGCTGATTTCGCTGAAGCTACCAACGTTAACTGGACTGTAACTAAAAACGTACAAAAAGCTACTTTCACTGTTGATGGCGTTCAAAAAACTGCTTTCTACAACTTACAAGGTGAATTTTTAGGTACAACTCAACGTGTTGACAACAAAGCTATCCCAGCTAAAGCCCTTAAACAAATCAGCAACGAGTACAAAGGTTACGAAGTAGGTGAAGTTATCGTTTACCAGGCTAACACTTCAATCAACGACGCTATCGAGCCAACTTCATACTTTGTTGACTTGAAAAACGACAAACACGAAGTTTTGGTAAGGATCACTCAACAAGCTAACATCGAGTTTTTCCAACAAGTGAAATAATTCCGAAAATTATAACAATTGAAAGCCGTCCTATATATCAGGACGGCTTTTTTTATGTCAAAAAACCACATTTTTAGATACAAAAACGCCATTTTTTAAAACAAAAACGCTGTTTTTACCTTTTAAATATTAATTAATATTTATTAGTATGTCGAAAACAATAATTGTATCAAACCGCTTACCTGTTAAAATCTCCAAAACTGATGGTGCTTATCATTCATCACCAAGCGAGGGAGGCTTAGCAACCGGTTTAGGTTCAATATATAAACAGGGCGATAATGTGTGGATTGGCTGGCCCGGCGTAGAAATAGCCGAGCAGGAAGATAAAGATCAGGTTACAAACGAACTAAAAGATTTAAGCTTAATTCCGGTTTTCTTAGACCAGGAAGAGATTAACCAATACTATGAAGGTTTTAGCAACGAGGTTTTATGGCCCGTTTTTCACTATTATGCTTCAACTTATGCAGCTTACAAACAATCAAATTGGGAGTATTACCAGGCTGTAAATAAAAAGTTCAGAGATGCGATCCTCAAGATCGCCGAGCCCGGCGATGTGATCTGGGTTCATGATTACCAGTTATTGCTGTTACCACAGCTTGTACGGCAGGAAATGCCCGATGTATCTATCGGTTTTTTCCTGCACATTCCTTTCCCGTCAAACGAAATGTTTCGGTTAATCCCATGGCGTTCTGAATTATTGGAAGGTATGCTTGGAGCCGATTTGATCGGATTTCACACTTTTGATGATGTTCGCCACTTTTTGGGAGCAGCCACACGCTTGCTGCCGGTGTCATCTAACTCTAACATTATAAGCAATGGAGAGCGTTCAATCGTTGTTGAATCATTCCCGATGGGCATCGACGAAAAAAAATATTCATCGTTGCCTTTACAGGACGAGGTGAAGGAGCAAATCGATTTAATCAAAGAAAACTTCCAGAACAAAAAGCTGATCCTTTCTATCGACAGGCTTGACTACAGCAAGGGTATTTTACAACGTCTTGAAGCGTTTGAGCTATTGCTTGAGCAATGTCCGGAATGCATTGAGCACATCACCCTTTACATGATCGTAGTACCATCAAGAGATACTGTGCCTCAATACGCTCATCTCCGCGATGAGATCGATAAAAAAGTAGGCAAGATTAACGCGTTATACCGTACTATGGATTGGAGCCCGATCCATTATTATTATCGCTCGTTTCCAATTGAAACACTGTCGGCTCTGTATTATTCGGCCGATGTTTGCCTCGTTACCCCAATGCGCGATGGTATGAACCTGGTGAGCAAGGAGTATGTTGCCAGCAGAATTAATAACGATGGTGTATTGATTATGAGCGAAATGGCAGGATCATCTAAAGAGCTCATCGATGCAATAATTGTTAACCCCAATAATACCGGCGAGGTTTGCCGTGCCATTTTACAGGCCATCAATATGCCGCTTGAAGAGCAGCGTCGCCGCATGATCCCCATGAGACAGCTTGTTGCTAAATTCAACACATCGCACTGGGTTAAAATTTTTATGGACAAGCTAAGAGAGGTAAAATTGATGCAGCGTTCTATGCAGGCCAGGCACGTAAGCAACACTACCGAACAAAGCATTATCAACCGTTATATCAAAACGAAAAAGAGGATCATCTTTTTAGATTATGATGGCACACTGGTGAATTTCAAATCGAATATCGACCAGGCCAGTCCTGATAGGGAATTATATAACATCATTAATAAACTTTCCGAAGATCCAGCAAACCAATTGGTTTTGATTAGTGGCCGCAAACACGAAAACCTCGACGATTGGTTTAAAAATAACGACATCTACCTCATTGCCGAACATGGTTCGTGGTTTAAACAACAGGGGACTTCTTGGCATAAAATAGGAGGGCTTAGCGACCAGTGGAAGCATGATATTTATCCTATACTGGAAACCTATGTCGACCGTACACCAGGCTCATTTATTGAAGAGAAAACATATTCATTAGTTTGGCATTATCGCAAGGCACAGGCCGGCCTGGGAGAGTTAAGGGCCAATGAGCTCATGAACAACTTAAAGTATCTTGCAGCCGATAAAGGTTTACAGCTTTTAGCAGGGGATAAGGTACTGGAAGTGAAGAATATGGATATCAATAAAGGCAAGGCAGCTTTAACCCTTACAGAAGGTAAGGATTACGATTTTGTTATTGCTTTTGGCGATGATTATACCGATGAAGATATCTTTAAAGCCCTGCCCGAAAGTGCCATTACCATTAAAGTAGGAAGCAATTTATCGGCAGCAAAATTTTATCTGCGCAATCCAACTGAGGTAAGGAAACTGCTTACCAGCTTTGCAAAGTATACCCCGGTGGAAGAAGGAACACAGGTGTAAAACATTATCTTTTTAAAAGAAGCCCGATTGACCGTTCACGTCAGTCGGGCTTCTTTATTTAGTAACCAGATAAGTTCTCGCTGTTGTTGATGTTATCACCAGAAGTGTTCGGAAGAAGCAGATCAGTTGAAAATATTGATTTAATTTAAAAGCCATGTCATTGCGAGGAGGAACGACGAAGCAATCTCGTAGCTATACAAATCGGACATGTATTGGCTACGAGATTGCCACGCTGCGCTCGCAATGACATGTTTTGTTTTTTATATTCTGTCAGGTTTTCTCATATAGGATCCCAATGAGCCCCCAAAACAACGACTTATAAAAAGATCGGTCTGTCCAGTTTCATCGCTATCCTGTAGGCAGCATTCATCAAACCTACATGGCTGTAGGCCTGCGGAAAATTGCCCCATTGACTGCCATCTTCCTCATCAACGTCTTCACTGAACAATAGCAAATGATTGGAATATTGCAGCAAATTGCCAAATTCCCGCTGGGCGTCATCTATCCGGCCAACTGTCGCTAAAGCTTCAACATACCAAAAAGCGCAGATCAGGAAGGTAGTTTTAGGCTTACCAAAATCATCGGCATATAAATACCTGTAGAATAGACCATTAGGCGTCCTTAATTCTTTTTCTAATGCAGCTAAATGATCTTTTGCTTTCTGCGAAGCAGGGTCAAGATAGTTCATCATGATCAGCTGTAATGTACTGGCATCAAGGTTACTGCTCCCGGCCGAGTTTGTATAAACCTTACGTACCGGATCGTAACAACTTTCGATATGGGCGGCTGCACGCTCCTTAAGGGAGATAGCCTTATCAATCAATTCCTGATTTTGGATGGTACGGGCCATCTTTTCTGCTGCAGACGCGCCTGCCCATTGAAACAGGTTACTGTAGCAGTGAATATTAGCCATGTTCCTGAACTCCCAGATGCCGGCATCTTTTTCGTCGATAGTATGCTCTATCTTGCTCAGCAAAAACTCTATCCAGTGCACGGAATCCTTACGTTCTGAAAAAACAAAGCGATGATCGGTATACAAAGGGAGCAGGGAGATAAGTACCTGACCATAAATGTCGTTTTGAATGTGTTCTGACGCCTGATTACCAACCCGCACCGGCTGATTGCCCATATACCCGTCTAATTCATCTAAAATAACCTCCACAAGGTCTTTCTTACCGGTTATGCCATAAAGCGGCTGGTAACGCTCCATTTCCGAAAAAGTGATATCAGTAACATAGCTGAAATACTTCTCCATCTCTTCAAAATGACCGATGTGGTTTAACGCGGTGATCACATAGAAGGTGTCGCGCAGCCAGCAATAACGGTAATCCCAGTTACGACCGCTTCCAGGCGATTCGGGCAAGCTGGTGGTACTTGCAGCAATGATAGCACCGGTATCTTCGTACTGGTGTATTTTAAGGGCCAAAGCCGAGCGAATAACAAAGGGCTGAAAATAAGTAGCTATTGATGAGTGCTTGATCCAGGTTCGCCAATATTGCACTGTTTCAGCTAAGAAACGGTCAGATGTGCTGATGAGCGGGGCTTCGAGAGGCTCCCCGTAGGTCATGGCCAAATATTTGGTTTCGTTAAGCACAAAGGCCTGTTCATCAAAAATGTAGCTTATCGGGATATTAGTAGTAAGACGAATATTTTCCTCGCCACCCTGGTATTGAATATGATTGCTACCACGGTTTACACTGAGTTTAACTGCGCCGTACTCAGATACAGGCTCGCATTTTACAATGATCCTTGGCGAACCTTCAATAACTTCAATTTTCCGGATCAGCATTAAAGGTTTATAGTAACGCTGGTGCTGATAAAAACGTGGAGCAAAATCGGTTATGCGGTATTTACCTCCACTTGCGGGACTAATTTCGGTGATTAAAACATTTGTATTTTCGAGATAATGCTGTTCGGTAGTATATTCCCCTTCAGGGCGGATCGAAAACTCGCCGCCTTTTTTCTTGTCCAGCAGTCCCCCGAAAATAAAAGTACTGTCAAAACGCGGCCAGCAAAGCCAATCAACATTCGTATTCTTATTAATATGGGCTAAAAAGGCGCAATTGCCAATTATGCCGGTATCATAGGTGTGTTTGCTCATGGATGTAGCTGTTATTTATTTCAAACTTCAACAACACAGCCTTTGTAATGTTGGCGTAAATAATGTGATTATTTCAAGTTTGTTTGCATTTGTTTAGTAATGTATAGTAACTTAGTAGTATTAATCTACAACAAAAATTCTATCAATTATGAGTTTAAGACTGGGCGATAAAGCGCCAAATTTCAAAGCAAAAACATCAGAAGGCGAAATTGATTTTTACGAATATTTAGGTGATAGCTGGGGCGTACTATTCTCGCATCCAGGTGACTATACACCTGTTTGTACTACGGAGCTTGGCAAAACCGCCGCTTTAAAAAATGAATTTGAAAAACGTAACGTTAAAGTTATCGCGCTAAGTGTTGACTCAGTTGAATCGCACCACGGCTGGATTAACGATATCAATGAAACGCAGGGCGTTGAAGTAAACTTCCCGATCATTGCCGATGAGGACCGTAAAATTTCTGAAGCTTATGATATGATCCACCCAAATGCTTCGGTAAATGCAACTGTACGTTCGTTATTTATCATTGGCCCGGATAAAGCAGTTAAGCTGATCATTACTTACCCAGCATCAACCGGCCGCAATTTCCAGGAAATTTTAAGGGTGATAGATTCGTTGCAGTTAACCGCTAATTACAGTGTGGCTACACCGGCCGACTGGAAAGAAGGAGAGGACGTCGTTGTAGTACCTGCAATTAAAACGGAAGACATTCCCGCCAAATTTCCAAAGGGTTTTACCGCGGTTAAGCCTTATTTGCGCCTGACACCGCAACCAAATAAATAATTTTATTTGGTTTATTTAATAATTTTATATATTTGAGGGAAGCGGGATATCTATTCCTTCTGAACATATAAACCTATTTTATTTTTCAGTTTGGTTTTAGTTGATCTTAACACGAATTTTTTATTACGATTATTATAATTATGAAAACTGGAAAAGTAAAATGGTTTAACACACAGAAGGGTTATGGCTTTATTATTACCGAAGAAGGTAAGGATCTTTTTGTACACTTTAAAGACGTTCAGGGCGGCGTAAATGCCATTAAAGATAACGACAGCGTTACATACGATGTTGAAGATGGCAGAAAAGGATTACAAGCAGTTAACGTTAAAAAGGTATAAAATATATAAAGTTATTGAACAACATTTACTCTCAGAACCCCTGACCTCACAGGGGTTTTTTTGTGCCGATTTTTTGCTTTTGTTTATATAAATCTCCTACATTAGCCAACCAATTTTTACACTTTATGACTGATGCTACCAACGCCAAAGCTACAAGAAATGCTATTTTCTTAGTACTTGTTGCTTCACTTGGCTATTTTGTTGATATATACGATCTTTTGGTTTTTTCAATAGTACGAATCCCCAGTCTTACAGATATAGGCTTAAATGCGAAGGAAGTAAACGATAAAGGGCAATTTATCATAAATATCCAAATGTTTGGATTGTTACTCGGCGGCATCATATGGGGTATTGTGGGAGATAAGCTGGGACGTATTAAAGTACTTTTTGGCTCTATATTGCTTTATTCTATCGCCAATTTTGCCAACGGGCTTGTACACGATGTAAATACTTACGCCATTGTCAGGTTTATTGCAGGCCTGGGGCTTGCAGGAGAGCTTGGTGCCGGTATTACTTTAGTTAGTGAAACATTGAGTAAGGAAAACCGTGGCTACGGAACCATGATGGTTGCTGTTATCGGTTTATTTGGAGCCACTGCCGCTTATGCGGTAGCCAAATTTGGCTGGCGCAATGCATACTTTGTAGGCGGCGGATTAGGAATATTATTGTTGCTGCTCCGTGTTGGTACTTTTGAATCGGGTATGTTCAAAAATGTCGAGAACAGCGACGTATCCAAAGGCAATATGCTTATGCTATTTACCAATTGGGAGCGGTTAAAAAAATACCTGTATTGTATCCTGATAGGTGCGCCGCTTTGGTATGTAGTGGGCGTACTGATCAGTTTTTCAGATAAGTTTGGTGTCGCGTTAGGCGCTAAAACTATTATCAAACCAGGTGACGGTATATTTTACAGTTATATAGGTATTGCCATTGGTGATATTGTTGCAGGCTTGCTGGCCCAGGTTACCAAATCGCGAAAATTAACCATGGCTGTGTTTCTAATACTTTCATTAGTAAGTGTGCATTTTTATCTAAGCGACGTAGGCATCACTCCGGAACGCTTTGCCGTATTAAGTTTCTTTATGGGCTGTACAGTTGGTTACTGGGCAACGTTTGTTACTATCGCGTCAGAACAGTTTGGCACCAATATCAGATCGACGGTTACGACAACGGTACCCAATTTCGTACGCGGATCATTAATCCCCATAACCTTAGCATTCAACGCGTTTAATGCCAAATATGGCTATATTAAATCCGGGTATATCATGATGGGCATACTTACGGTAGTCGCACTGTTTTCATTAAGCCAGTTAAAAGAAACTTTTGGCAAGGATTTGAACTATGTGGAGATAAGCTAAACCAGCCGGGTGTTCAACTTTTTAAAAAACGCATGTTCCAAAATGCTCCGTTTATCACAAAGCGAAAACACAAGCATTGACTATCAGTGAGTTATATTTTTTATCACAAAACTATGAACATATAAAAAACTGATTATCAGATAGTTTATTTTTTCCTGGTGTTCATACCTAAAAAAGTTGAACACTTGCTATTATCGTCTGTTGGATATAGAAGTGTACATTCCTGCATTAAAAAAAGCCCATCCACGGCAATTCCCAAAATTCATTACTTTTACAGCCTATGATCAGCAAAGAACAAATAGCCGAAGATTATAAGCAAATACAGGACGAGATTTGCGCCGCGCTTGAAAAGTTGGATGGCGTTGCAAAATTTGAGGAGGAGATTTGGGAGCGTGAGGGCGGAGGCGGAGGCCGTACCCGGGTTATTCAGAATGGTAAGATCCTGGAAAAAGGAGGTGTTAATTTTTCGGCGGTTCACGGTCATTTACCCGATACCATGAAGCGTGCGCTACAGGTTGAACAGGATGATTTTTTTGCTACCGGTGTTTCCATCGTGATCCATCCTAATCACCCGCTGGTGCCAATCATTCACATGAACATTCGTTACTTCGAAATGCCATCTACCATGGGCGATACCCAAAAGCCCGTTCGCTGGTTTGGTGGCGGTATTGATTTAACCCCGCATTACGTATTTGAAGATGATGCCCGGTTTTTCCATAGCGGCTTAAAAACAGTTTGCGATAAGTACTACGAAGATTTTTACCCTCGTTTTAAAAAATGGGCCGATGATTACTTCTTCATCAAACACCGTAACGAAACCCGGGGCATAGGCGGCATATTTTATGACAGGCTCACTGCCAATGATGAGTTGAGTTGGGAAGATATTTTTGAGTTCTCTAAATCAGTCGGTCGCTCGTTTGCGCCGCTTTATACGGAGCTCGTAAACCGTAATCGCGATAAATCATTTACTGAAAACCAGCAGCTGTTTCAATATCAGCGCCGCAGCCGTTATGCCGAGTTCAACCTGGTTTATGATGCGGGTACCAAATTTGGCCTGGAAACCAATGGCAGGATCGAATCGATATTGATGAGCTTGCCACCTACAGCTAAATGGCTTTATGACTACCATCCAACTGGTGGCAGCGAAGAAGAAAAAACATTATCTTTACTAAAAAAAGGTATAAACTGGGCGTAGCTACAGCTTAGCCTGGTGCAAACATCATCTATGAAAAAGCTTTTTTTACCTGCAGGTATATTGCTGCTACTATGCTCTTTTAATTTGGCCGATAGTCCGCTAAAAGGGAACTGGGAGTATAGGGGAGGAAAAATTAACGGCAAGCTTGACGCGGCACCTACAGCTTATAAACTACAACGGATTTATGACGATGAGCATTATAATGCTAAGGTGATAGAAGAGGGCGAAGAGACCGTGGTATATGAAAAAGGCGATTACCAACTCAAAGAAGATACCTGCTTTGAAACGCAAACCTATTGCATGCAGGAGTCAAAACTGCTTAACAAAACCATAAAATACAACTACACAATCAGTAACGACACCCTTAAACTGTTATCGGTTTTGCCCAATGGCAATAAGGTTGAAGATTACTGGGTGAAAGTTAAATAAACCCAGATTAAGGTAACAAAATTGTTTGATCTGCGACCATACATTAGTATGGTTTATTGCTACTAAGTTGGCGCAATCCCAAGTATTTTTTTAACTTCGCAGGTCGTTGAAAAATCAATTTTAACACGCAATTATAAGAGAAGGTTCTACAAATAATCAAAAATGGCTGAAGGAACAGAAAACGATAATTCACACGCAGAAGACAGGATAATTTCGATAAATATTGATGAGGAAATGCGATCGGCCTACATTGATTATTCAATGTCGGTGATTGTTTCCAGGGCGTTGCCCGATGTCCGCGATGGACTGAAACCGGTACACAGGCGTGTGCTTTACGGTATGCTTGACCTGGGTTTAACCAATAACAAGCCCTATAAAAAATCTGCCCGTATCGTGGGTGAGGTGATGGGTAAGTATCACCCACACGGTGATAAATCGGTATATGACACCATGGTACGTATGGCCCAGGAGTGGAGCTTACGCTACCTATTGGTAGAAGGCCAGGGTAACTACGGTTCCGTTGATGGTGACGAACCGGCGGCAATGCGTTATACAGAGGCACGCTTACAAAAGCTTGCTGAAGAAATGCTTGCTGATATCAACAAAGACACCATTGATTTCCAGTTAAACTTTGACGACTCGCTGCAGGAACCAACTGTGTTGCCATCTAAATTCCCTAACCTTTTGGTTAACGGAGCTTCGGGTATCGCGGTAGGTATGGCTACTAATATGGCTCCGCATAATCTTTCGGAAGTTATTGATGCTACTATGGCATTAATTGATAACCGTCAGATAGAGATTAGCGAGTTAATGAAATATGTAAAAGGTCCGGATTTTCCTACAGGCGGTATTATTTACGGTTACGATGGCCCGCGCGAAGCGCTGGAAACCGGTCGTGGCCGCGTAGTTATCCGTGCCCGTGCCGAGATAGAAACTTATAATGGCGAACGTGAACGCATTATTGTAAGCGAAATACCTTATCAGGTAAATAAAGCTTTAATGATTGAACGTACTGCAGAATTGGTTAACGAAAAGAAACTTGAGGGTATCTCGGCTATTCGTGACGAATCAAGCCGTGAAGGTATCCGCGTTGTTTACGAAATAAAACGTGACGCCAACGCAGCTATCGTATTAAACAACCTGTTTAAATATACGGCACTTCAAACTTCATTCAGTGTAAACAACATCGCGCTGGTTAATGGCCGGCCAATGCTGCTTAACCTGAAGGACCTGATCCATCATTTTGTTGAGCACCGCCATGAGGTTGTTGTACGCCGCACCAAATTTGAGCTTAACGAAGCCGAAAAACGCGCGCATATCCTTGAGGGTTTATTAATTGCGTTAGATCACCTTGACGAGGTTATCCGCCTGATCCGTGCTTCTCAAACACCTGATGAAGCAAGGGAAGGCTTGATGAGCAGCTTTGGTTTAAC
The DNA here is from genome assembly GCF_003351025.1 of Mucilaginibacter endophyticus. GTDB lineage: Bacteria > Bacteroidota > Bacteroidia > Sphingobacteriales > Sphingobacteriaceae > Mucilaginibacter > Mucilaginibacter endophyticus. The sequence goes on from NZ_QPCG01000002.1 coordinate 466,921, forward strand.
TGATATCCAGGCACGTGCTATTCTTGATATGACCTTAAGGAGGTTAACAGGACTTGAACGTGATAAGATCAAAGACGAATACGCCGCTTTAATGAAACTTATTGAACATTTAAAAAACATCCTGAGCGACGAAGGTTTAAGGATGCAGATCATTAAGGACGAGTTACTTGAAGTTAAAGAAAAATATGGCGATGAGCGCCGTACCGAAATGGTTCATTCATCGGCCGAAATGCAAACTGAAGACTTCATTGAAGACGAGGACGTAGTAATCACCATCTCACGTGAAGGTTATATCAAACGTACCCCGCTTACAGAATACCGCAGACAAAGCAGGGGAGGAAAAGGCGCTATCGGCAGCAACAGTCGTGATGAGGATTTCATTGAGCACCTGCTTATCGCATCTAATCACAACTACATGTTGTTCTTTACCGAGTCGGGACAATGTTTCTGGCTCAGGGTATTTGAAATACCGGAAGGCACACGTACATCAAAAGGCCGTGCAATCCAGAATATCATTAATATTCCTAAAGAAGAGAACATCAAGGCTTACATCAAACTGATCTCACTTAAAGATCAAAATTACCTTGAAAACAACTTCATTATCATGTGTACCAAAAAAGGTACCATCAAGAAAACTTCACTTGAGGCTTATTCACGCCCGCGTTCAAACGGTATTAACGCCATCAACATCAACGAAGGAGATTCGTTGCTTGAAGCAAGCTTAACAAGCGGAAGCAGCGAGATTGTGATGGCACTGAAATCAGGTCGCGCTATCCGTTTCAACGAATCAACCGTAAGGCCAATGGGACGTACAGCTACCGGTGTTCGTGGTATTACACTTGACGACGAAAACGATGAGGTAGTTGGCATGATAGCTATCGACGACGCGGAAACAACAGTATTGGTAGTATCAGAAAAAGGCTATGGTAAACGTACCGATATTGAAGACTACCGTGTTACCAACCGTGGCGGTAAAGGAGTAAAAACACTTAATATTACTGAAAAAACCGGAAACCTTGTTGCCATAAAAGGTGTTACAGATAAGGAAGACCTGATGATCATCAACAAATCAGGTATTATTATCCGTATAGCTGTAAGCGAATTGAGGGTAATGGGCCGTGCAACACAAGGTGTTAGGTTGATAACGCTTAAAAATAACGATGAGATAGCTTCAGTAGCCAAAATTGAGCACGACGAGGACGAAGAAGTAAAAGAAGGCGATGAAAATGCTGAAGGCTCTGATACCGAAGCTGAAAATACAGGCGACGGAGATACAGCTGAAAATGGTGCGGAACCATCAACTGACAATACAACAGAATAACAAATATGCACTACCGCAAGATCATTTTATCGGTTTTAATTACAAGTTTTACTACAACTTTTACCTTCGCACAAAAAGAAGCGCTTAAAGTTGTAGTAAATAACCTGGCTTTTTATAAACAGAAAAGCGACCTGAAGTATTTGGCAGCTGCCAAAAAGTCGGCAGATAGTTTGATCATTACTAAGTCGGACACAGCCGATATTGAAAAGAACCTTTACAGGGCTATTGTTAACTCCAGCATCCTGTATATCGATTCATTAAACAAACTTGGAATGCCGGCTGATATGCTTGACAAAACAACCAAACTGGTTGACAGGCTTTCGGGAATGAATAAAATTTTCAAATATCAGTCAGAACTTGATTATACCAAGCGGTGCCTGGCGAACGTTTACATACGCAAAGGTTTTGAGGCGGTAAATAATTCGGATTTTCCTAATGCCAAAACTGCATTTGAAAATGCAAAACGGTACGCACCCGGGATGAACCAAATCAATACTTACATAGCTTTTGCCAATAATAAAGCAGGTAATTTGCAGGATGCGGCTAAATATTATACAACAATGCTCCAGGTTGATAGTGCCCGCACCGAGTACATTGAAACGGCATCCAATATCTATAAGTCGTTAGGGGATACGACCAAAGCTTTGCAGATCCTTCAAAAGGGAAGAAAGATTTTGCCTAATGACAGGTTCTTATTACTTGACGAAGCCAATATCTACAACAATAAGAAAAACTATAAAGCGTTAGAGCCCCTAATTGGCCCTTTACTTGATATTAATGCAAATAACGCCGATATTGCGTTCGTTGCTGCAAATTGTTACGATCATTTAGATAAATTTGATCAGGCAGAATCTCTTTATCTGCACGCGATTGAATTGAGCGGAACATATTTTGATCCGGTATTTAATTTAGGGCTGTTATATTTAAAACAAAGCGCAATCACAAAAGGGGAGAAGGGCACCCAGGACCTGGGCAGGGCGATCCAATGGCTTGAAAAGGCTAATGAAATTTCGCCCAACAACGCGAATAGCTTACAGGCTTTGCAACTGGCATACGCGAAAACTAATAACCAGGATCAGTTAGACAGAATAAACAATAAACTAAAACAGTTAACCAATCAATAATAATCATGAAAATCAAATTTTTGATGGCGGGCCTGTTAGGCTTGGTTTCAGCGACAGCTTTTGCGCAAAAAGGTGAATTAAACACGGCAAAAGAAGAATACGAAAAGTATTCAGGCTTAAGGGGCCAACCGGCAATGGCATCAATGGCTGGTAAAAGCCTTACTACTGCAAAAGAGTCAATTGACAAAGCTTCAGCCAATGAAAAAACCGCTACATTACCGCTTACTTACGCTGTAAAAGGTTCAATTTATTCAGCGTTAGCTGTTCAGGACACTGTGCCAACTACTTCATTACCATTGTTTACCACAGCTGAAGAAGCTTTAAGAAAAGCTAAAGAGGTTGATACAAAAGGGGAGAACAAGAAAATGATTGATGAGGCATATTTAAACCTGGCTCAATATCAATTAACTAAAGGTGTTAAGGAATATTCGGCAGGTAAATATGATCTTGCTTACAAAGCATTTGACTTTTACCGTACTGTATTACCTGAAGATACCAATGCCATTTATTATACAGGCCTTGCAGCTGCAAACGGTAAAAATTATCCTGCTGCAATTTCAAACTACAGCAAACTGGTAACCACAAAATATTCAAAAAACGCAGGTGTTTACCTTGATCTTTCTTCATTATACCTGGCCAGTAAAGACACCGCAGGCGCGCTTAAAACTGTATCAGAAGGCGTAAGCAAATACCCGGCAAACAGCGAACTCCGCAAACGTGAAATTGAAATCAGCCTTCAAACCGGAAAAGAAAAAGAAGTTACTGATAAAATTCAGGCAGCTTTAGCAAATGATCCCAAAAACAAAACTTTATATTATTACGCAGGCTTAACCTACTCACAAACTGCTGATAACTACGCAAGAGAAGCTTCTGCTACCAAAGATGCTGCTGCAAAAGCAAAACTGCAAGCTTCAAAAGCAGAAGCTTATACCAAAGCAGGTGAGATGTATAAAAAAGCTTTAGAAATTGATCCGAACTATTTTGAAGCTAATTTAAACTATGGTTACGTAATACTTAACCCGGCTATTGATGCTTATAATGCCGCTAATAAATTACCGGCCAACAAACAAAAAGAATACGATGCTGCAATTGCAAAAGCTAAAGCTCAGTTTGAGCAAGCTAAACCATATTTAGCAAAAGCTGTAGAACTTCAGCCAAAATCACTTGATGCTTTACAAAATTTAAGAACCTATTATTTAGGTGTTAAAGACGATGCTAACGCTTCAAAACTAAAGGCTCAGATTGATGCATTACCAGCCAATCAATAATCAAACAGATAAGGAATAAAAAGAGGGGCCTTTGAGAAAAGGTCTTTCTTTTAAAAATCATATTTAACATAATGTTAATTATGTGAATTTTATTTAAGGTAGATTCATAACACATTCCTGACCCGACGTTTCGCGAGGATTTCACGTGTTCACACCTAAAATTTACACGCATGCACACGTGTGTAAACTAAATGAAATGTAGTTTACAATTTCAGAATCAATCAGGCACGCGAGGCAATTAATGAATATCAATTAGATATATTTGATATAGCAAAATGCTGTATTAGCCGACTCGTAATTATTGATTTTGATCGAAGCTTAAGTGTAATTTGAAAGCTGTTTTGACATCGTAAGCTTTCCCGATTAAACAAATAATGTGAGTCTTATGGCGAAGCACTGTGCAGTTCTCAAAGCAATTCACAACTCATTATTGCATCTAATCGCGATAGCAACAACAGTAACAAGAAAATCAATTATATAAGCCTAAATTATTTTTATTCCCTTTATGATTACAAACCAAGATTTGATGGTTAGTGTTTGCTGTACTACATATAACCACAAAAATTTTATAGCTCAAACTATTGAAAGCTTTCTGATGCAGGAAACCAATTTTCGGTATGAAATTATTATTGGCGATGATTGCTCAACAGATGGCACAACTGAAATAGTGAGATCGTACAAAGAAAGATACCCGGATAAAATCAAAATAATCTACCCCGAAAAAAACCGCGGCGCCCATCTCAATACCATTAATAGCTTAAACGCTTGCAAAGGAAAATATATCGCACTTTGCGATGGTGACGACTATTGGACAAACCCTCAAAAGTTACAAAAGCAGGTTGATTTTCTGGAAAACAACCCCGAATATATTATTTGCTGTCATTACACACGGGTAATTGATATCCATAACAATACCCTTAACGTGGAAGAAAATCAGGTTCCACTTGAATATACCTATCACGATTTATTGGTTGGCAGGCAGGCCGAAACTAAAACGGCGACACTTGTCTACCATAATATCCCTCAAGTGCACGAACTATTCCAGACAAATTGGTATTCAAGTTGTTACGCGGCAGATAAATTTTTCAAACTTTTTGCCACCTTCAATACCGGTCGTAAAATATATGTGATGCCCGAGGTAATGAGCTGTTACCGTAATCATGTTGGCGGCATTTGGAGCATGATCAAAAATGAAGCCCGAATGGAAATGGTTATCAGCGATTTTAATTTGATTATCAGGCGTTTTCATTACCGTGGAGTGCAAAAGAAAATGCTTTTGTTGTTATATATTAAAAGATATATCCTGTTTGAATTGAGCCGATATCGTTTACGCAAAGCCTTTGATACCGTAAAATATCTGCTTTAAACTAATTTCTTAATCTCTATTCCTGTCGCACAAAAAAATTCGCCCTAATCCTGCGGTCAGACAAACTTTTTTCTTTTTTTTAAAGCCCCCCAACAGTCATTTATCATGACTGGCCGATATACTCCTGCCCTCCCCCGGGCTTGTAATTAATACCCATTGCAGACAACTAAGAATCTACACATGAGCTACCAAAATTTCACTATACGTAATAGAAAAGACTGGGACGAATATATTAACCGATCATATGCGCACGAAGGGTTCCATACCTGGTATTATCACTCTTTAAATACCGAAGGTGAGCCACTTTTATTCGTTTATGAAGAAAAAGAAATATTTATAGCGCTACCGGTAATTAAAAGGAAGATCGAGAACTCCGCATATTTCGATATGACTTGTGTGTATGGTTATGCCGGGCCAATATCCAATGTTAAGCTTACAGATTTATCAAATATAACCACTACACAGTTTAAAGCCGCGTTTCAAAAATTCATGGACGATGAGTCGTCAGTTTGTATCTTTTCAAGATTGCATCCTTTTCTAAATCAACACTATCTCCTGGAAAATCTTGGCGGCATCAAGGATAATGGGACAACATTGTATGTAGACCTTGCCATGTCAGTAGAAGATCAGAGAAACGGATATGACAAAAGGCTTGGCCGGCAAATAAGAAGCCTGCGAAAGATGGAATACATTATTAAGGAAGCAAATAGCCTGCAGGAAATTGAGGACTTTGCCGAAATGTATTATAAAAACATGGACCGCTTGAATGCTTCAGCGGTTTATTACTTTGATGTTCAGCATTTCGTAAATCTTCTTAACGAAGAGTATATGAAAAACAAACTTGTGTTAATTTATGATGGCCCCAATCTTATGTGCGGGGCAATCATTTTAATATCCGATGAAATTGTCAGAAATCATCTTTCGGCAACAGCACCTGATTATCTGAATATCTCTCCAAGTAAGCTGTTAACAGATGAAATAAGCCTGATCGGAAGAAGATTAGGCAAAAAGATTTTTCACCTTGGAGGCGGAGTCGGCGGAAAAGAGGATTCTCTGTTCAATTTTAAAAAGCTTTTCTCCACCCTGCAAGTGAAAGACAGGATCTGGTGTTATATTAATAACGAAGCGGTTTATAATGATCTGGTTGTAAAATCAGGTGTTGATCCCAACGATGAAATCAAATTCTTCCCGCTATATCGTCATCCTCATAGAAAAATACAAACAACTGTCACAGAGACCGAAACCACCACAATTGAAAACCTTAATTAACTGAAAAATGAAAAATAAGTTTAATTATTCCGATGCTAACCTTGACGTATTTGATCATGTAATGAATGAATACGGATGGATTATATATGAAGATGCTTTGGATGATGCCTTCGTTAATGAAATAACGGATTCGTTAGTGCCAGCGTACGACGTCAGACGTAAAATTCAAATCGCAAATGGTATAGGCGACAATATGAACGGAACACTACACCACCTTGTTGAACGGGAAAGATTTTCGTTGAAATTTCTTGAGCGCAAATACTGTGCGGATCACATACAACATTTTTTGAAAGGGAATTACATTATAAACTCTTTAGGGGCGGTCATCAACCTAAGAGATGAAAAACCTTATGTACAAAATATCCACAGGGATATCAGAAGCTTTACCGGAGATTTTAAAGTGATGATTCAGATGATGATTACTTTAGATGAGTTCACTTCCGAAAACGGATCGACCTATTTTTTAACAGGATCGCATAAAAGCGACGAGAAACCAGACAGTGATTTCTTTTACGCCACTGCAGATCGCGCGAATACAAAAAGAGGCAGTATTATTTTATTCGACTCTAATTTGTGGCATGCTGCAGGTAAAAATTATACTGACTCAACGCGGCGCACCTTAACCATGGCCTTTACCAAACCTTTCTTCAAACAGCAGCTCGATTATCCAAGATTTTTGGGATATGATTTCGGTGAAGGATTAAGTGACGACCTCAGACAAATTTTAGGTTATAAATCACGCGTACCGGAAAACTTAAATGAGTACTACCAGCCTGTTGAAAAGAGAATGTACCAGCCAGGCCAGGGTTAAATTCTATTGCACATCGCCAATAACTACGTCAATTGTCAATGTTGTTTAATCTTTTGATTTTAAAAACTGCTAAAGCTAACAACGGTATTACACTTGTGTTATCAAAGCAAAAAATAAAATCATGAACCTTAAACTTAATGACAAAACAGCACTGGTAAGCGGATCAACCGCCGGCATTGGTTATGCTATTGCAAAATCATTAGCCAATGAAGGCGTTACTGTATATGTAAATGGCCGTAATCAGGCTAAGGTTGACGAAGTTGTTAAAAAACTAATTGCCGAAACCGGTAATGATAAAATAAAAGGTATTGCTGCCGATTTTTCAGATGTAAAGCAAATTAACGCGCTGATAAACAGCTTGCCTGAGGTTGACATTCTTGTAAACAACGTTGGTATTTTTGAGCCTAAACCGTTCAATGAAATTCCAGATACCGACTGGCTAAGATTTTTTGAAGTTAATGTTTTAAGCGGCATTCGTTTGTCACGTGCTTATTTTGATAAGATGCTTAGCAAAAACTGGGGCCGTATAATTTTTATTTCCAGCGAATCTGCCTACCAGATCCCTGAAGAAATGATCCACTATGGAACAACTAAAACCGCCCAGATTGCAGTTGCCCGCGGTTTAGCCGAGCTTACAAAGAATACAGGAGTTACTGTTAATACTGTTTTACCAGGGCCAACTCTATCTGAAGGTGTAGGTGATTTTGTAGAAGCTTTAGCAAAAGGCCAGGGATTGACTAATGCAGAAGTAGAAAAAGATTTCTTCATCAATGTACGCGGCACTTCCTTATTGAAACGCTTTATCACAACAGATGAAATAGCCAACTTGGTTACCTATGTGGCAAGTCCGCTGTCTGCTGCAACCAATGGCGCTACTTTGCGGGCCGATGGCGGCGTAATAAAAACGGCTTTCTAAAATTTAAGGTCAGAAACAAGCATAAAAAATCCCGGTTGGTGAAATACCCAGCCGGGATTTTTTATGCTTTACCAAATTACATTTTTTTGGTTGTGTCTTTCTTAGTTGTGTCGGTTTTTGTGGTGTCTGTAGCTGCCGGTGCCGGAGCGCTTTGACTTGTTGAATCCATTTTTGTGCTATCAGATCCATCGCCGGCTTTTTTTTCTGAGCTACAGCCGGTTGCAATTGCGCCGACCATTGCCGCGACAAGTGCGAAACTTAAAAATTGCTTTTTCATAGTTATTTTGCTTTAGATTAATTTATTCTGAACCATACTATAAACCAAACTTTGGGCGTATTGTTTACCGCTTATTTTCTATTTTCTCATCTTTTTATTTATGCACATAGGTCCATTTGATCCACAATTAAGGTGCTTTGATCAAATTTTTTCTGATATTTAAGCGCTATGGTAGTATCCGAAGGATTATTAAAATGGATAATGCGCTTATATCCACCTCTCCTTTTCCAACGTATTTGGGTAGTTAAGTTTAACAGTGGCTATCGTGGTGTCCAGGTAAGAATCAGGAAAAGTTTCCTTAACAATAACTACAATAATACAATTTTTGGAGGCACACTTTTTTCAGCTGCCGATCCTTTTTATCCGCTGCTCTTTCATCAAATATTTAGTCGCAAAGGCTACAAACTCATGGTTTGGTCAAAATCGGCAACTATACGATACGCAAAACCGGCTGCAACAAATTTGTCATTTAGTATTAACCTGACAGATAATGATATAGCACACGCGGAACATGTTTTAAATACCGAAGGTAAATTTATTCGCTCCTTCCCTATTGACATTTACAATAAAGATGGCGAAATATGCGTATCGCTCATGAACGAGATTTATGTGCGAAACTTAAACTTTATTGATACCACTATATAAATATACTGATGACTGTAATTATGAATGACGAGGCTTTTGAAAAAAAAGGCTTTATGATCTCAACCGATAAAAATCTGCTTAATGTTGATCTTATTTATGATTACCTGAATAATGAATCGTACTGGGCTAAAGGTATTCCGCGGCAAAAATTGGCCAGGGCCATTGAAAATTCCATGTGTTTTGGCATCTATCTTAACGGCGAGCAGGCAGGCTTTGCGCGTGTAGTTAGTGATAATGCTACATTCGCCTATATCTGTGATGTGTTTGTGCTGCCTGCCCATCGTGGTAAGGGCCTTTCTAAATGGCTCGTGCAAACAATTATTAAACACCCGGATTTAAAGGGCTTAAGAAGATGGTCGTTAGCTACCAAAGATGCCCACAATCTGTACAGTCAGTTTGGATTTTCACCAATATCCCGCCCGGAAACCTGGATGGAAATCTTTACACCATATATTAAGCCTCAATAACTAACAAATGGCTATGAACAAAACAAACGTTAAGAAGCTGATTTTTGATGGAGAAGGCGTAAGTGTCGACTTTAAAAAAACAATAACCAGCTGCGAAAAAATAGCCCGAACAATGGTATCCTTTGCTAATAACAAAGGTGGTAAACTGCTTATTGGCGTAACTGATGATGGCACAATAAAAGGTGTAAAATCTGACGACGAGGAACGGTACATGATCACAAAGGCGGCTCATTTTTTTTCCAGACCGGCACTTGAGCCTGTTTTTGAAGAGGTATATTTTGATGAAAAACTGGTACTTGTTGTGGAAATAGAAGCGAGCGACCTGAAACCTCACTACGCACTTGCCGAAGATGGAAAATGGTGGGCTTATGTACGCGTAAAGGACAAGAGTGTACTGGCCAGTAAAATTGTGCTGGAGGTTTTAAAACGTTCGTCGAATGATCAGGGTGTTTTAATTGAATATTCAGACAGCGAAAGAACCTTGCTCGGCCATCTTGAAAAAGTTGGGCGCATTACGATAAAAGAGTGCAGTGAACTACTTAAAGTCGGTCGCCGTCGTGCTCAGAATGTACTTGTCGATCTGATATTATCTGGCCTGATCAAGATCAACACAACGGAGAAGGAAGAATTTTATACAGCCTGCTGACTTTTGTGTGTTTGTGAATGGTTACTTTTGGGCTCCTCTTGCCTGAGTAATTATGAGATCCGTTTACCAAAAATACAAGCCTTATTATCTCGAAAGCCTTAAGCTGGCTATTCCCGTAATTATATCAAACGTTGGCCATACGGCCGTTCAAATGTCTGACACCATTATTGTGGGCCATTTTGCCGGCACTGTTTCTCTCGCCGCGGTATCAATGGTAAATAGTCTGTTTATGGTTCCGCTGGTTATAGGCATGGGGATCTCTTATGGTTTAACTCCGCTTATAGCCCAAAACAACGGGCGCAAAAATCATAAAGAATGTGGCTTATTACTTTCCAATAGCTTATTTCTGAATATGCTGAGCGGGATCATCCTGTTTTGTGGTATTTACTTTGGTACCATGTTGCTTATTGGTCATCTCGACCAATCGCCTGAAGTTGTGAAGGAAGCTAAGCCGTATTTGTTTCTGCTTAGCTTGTCTCTTATCCCCTTGCTTATCTTCAATACTTTTAAACAATTTGCCGAAGGATTGGGCTTTACCAAGCAAGCCATGATGATATCCATTTGGGGGAACATCATTAACATTTTATTGGGGATAACGTTTGTAAAAGGCATGTTCGGTATACAGCCCATGGGTATCAGAGGTGTTGGTTACAGCACACTTATCGACCGCTGTGTGATGGCCATTGTTATGGCGATTTATGTTTTCCGGTCAAAGAATTTTAAAACTTACCTGACGGATTTTGCTGTTAAAAATATAGATAGGATCCGCGGCATTCAGATCATGAAAATTGGTGCGCCTGTTGCAATGCAATACACCTTTGAGATCAGCGCGTTTGGCGGTGCCGCTTTGTTAGTAGGCACCATTGGCGTTGTAGCCCAGGCGGCGCACCAAGTAACAATCACCATGGCTTCAATGACATATATGATGGCAAGCGGTATCGCGGCAGCAGCGGCCATTAAATCGGGGAACTATTTTGGCGTAAGCGATCATCGGAATTTAAGGCTGGCTGCTATTTCCAATTACCACATTGTATTGCTATTTATGAGCTTTACTGCTTTGATATTTGCATTGGCCAGAAATTTTTTACCATGGATAATTACATCAGATAAAGAGGTTATAGCAATTGCATCACAGCTACTTATCATAGCAGCTTTCTTTCAGTTATTTGACGGCGCGCAGGTTGTTGGCCTGGGTGTATTAAGAGGCATGGGCGATGTAAATATCCCAACAGTAATTACCTTTCTGGCTTATTGGGTACTTGGATTGCCTATTGGCTACCTGCTCGGTATTAAATTTAACCTTGGGGTTTATGGTGTTTGGTACGGTCTTGTGCTTGGTTTAGCGGCAGCATCGATACTGTTGTTTATACGATTCAACCGGCTTAGCAAAAGCCATAAAATAAAGCCTGCTGTGCCGATAATAGCAAAAGACTAAAAATAAAGATCGACGGCGGCTTTAAAGGTATTGCAGTGCGCGTCTACAATATCCCTTATTTGTGGTGAATAGCCACCTCCCATGCTTACCTGCACTGGAGTATTGTGTTTAATGCATTGCTCAAAAACAAACTGATCGCGGGCTTTGCATGCATCCTTACTCAGGGCCAGTTTTCCCAGCTTATCGGTAGCCAAAACATCTACTCCAGAAAGGTAAAAGATGAAATCCGGCTTTTGTTGCTCTATTAACTGAGGCAAAGTGTTTTTAAGAATCTCAAGAAACTCTTCATCGTTTACACCGTCCTGTAGCGGAATGTCCAGATCAGAGCGTTCCTTTCTATAAGGGAAATTATTAGCCCCATGCATAGAGAAAGTGAACACCCTTGGCTCCTTTTCAAAGATTTCGGCAGTGCCATTACCCTGATGAACATCTAAATCGATTATTAAGATAGATTTAGATAAACCATTATCTAATAAATAATTAGCTGCAATAGCCTGATCATTCAACAAACAAAACCCTTCTCCCCAGTTACTACCCGCATGATGTGTTCCTCCGGCTACATTAAAGGCAATGCCGCTCTCAAAAGCATACCGGCAGCCATCAATGGTACCTTTTGCAATCCGGACCTCACGCTCTACTAATCGTGCTGACAGAGGAAAACCTGTACGACGCTGCTCTTTTGGCGGTAAGGTTAAATCACGCAGTTGATGCCAGTAATTTTCATCATGGGTACGGATGATGATATTTTCCTCAAGCACATCCGGCGAAAAGAGATTGTCTTTATTGATCACCCCTTCGTACAGCAGCTGCGCAGGGATCAGCTCGTACTTCAACATCGGAAAACGATGCCCCTTTGGTAGTGGATGAGCGTAAATTGGGTCGTTGGCTATCTTAAGCATAACGCTTATCCTATCAACTCTCCTATATGCTTTTGAATATTGTCACAAATGCTATCCAACGGTAAGTCATTAGCATCGCGACCAAAGGGATCTTCAATTTCTTCGGCCAATAGCTCGATACTTGCGAAAACAAAAAGCACAAAAGCAATTACGGGGATAATAAAATACTTCAGGTCAAAGGCCCAAGTAAAGGGCAGGGTCATGATATAGGTGAAGATAAACTTCTTAATGAACACATTGTACGAAAACGGAATAGGTGTTTTCTTGATACGCTCACAAGCACCACAAATATCTGTAAAAGAAGTAATTTCGGCAGTTATACTAAACAACTGCTCCGGGTTTATAACGCCTTCTTTGTTGAGCCTGTAAATGTTTTTGATCATCTCAGATGCAACCTGGTTAGGCACATGCTTTTTAGCGTCGATAGCCATAAATGGTTGTTCTTCGGGAACATATTCATCTCTTAAATGATCGCGCAGTACCCGGGCATAGCGAGGGATTGCGTAATTGAAAAAAGCCAGGTCATTTTCACCAATCAGATGCTTTAGCTTAATAGCAAGGTTACGGCTGTTGTTAACCAGGCTCCCCCAAATCTTACGTCCTTCCCACCAACGGTCATAAGCCGAGTTGATCCGAAAGGCAAGCAGCAATGAAAACACAAAACCAATGGTTTGATGAATAAAGATCACTTTCCTGAGTATGCTTGTTTCGGGCAGTTGCCAAAAATCAATAAGTAAATAAGTGACTACACCAGAGTAAGCACCAACGGCAAGCATCAGTGGAAATAACTCGCGAAGTGTTTCGGCTTTGTTTATTTTAAAAATGAATGAAAACCATTCCTTAGGATTGTAATAGACCATATTTGCAGGATTTTAAACAGCTTTAAGTGCATCAGCCATCAAGGCGGCTGCTTTGTAAACGTCTTCAAATGTATTATAAAGCGGTACAGGGCTCAGGCGGATCACGTCGGGTTCACGCCAATCGCCTATAACGCCATTTTGTGAAAGGTAATTAAAAACAGCCCTGGCGTTACGCTTACAAACTACCGAAAGCTGGCAGCCACGGGCAGCCGGATCAACAGGCGTAATGATACTGTAAACCTCCCCTTCCTGCTGTTTATTGATCTCATGAATCAAAAACTCCAAATAAGCTGTTAAACGAAGACTTTTTTCGCGAAGGGTATCTACCCCGCCCGCATCGTCAAAAACAGCCATAGAGGCCTTAAATAGCGCGAGAAGCAAAATCGGAGCAGTACTCACCTGCCAGCCAGCAGCGCCGGCTTCAGGATCAAAGCCCGGAGCCATTAAAAATTGCTTATCGCGGCGATATCCCCACCAGCCTGCAAACCTGTCCAGCTCTTTATCGGTAAAATGCTTTTCGTGCACAAAAATACCGCTTATGCCACCAGGCCCCGAATTCATGTATTTGTACGAGCACCAGCAGGCAAAGTCAACGCCCCAGTCGTGTAGCTGAACAGGTACATTTCCCGCAGCGTGAGCCAGGTCAAAACCAGCATATGCTCCTGCCGCATGAGCCGCATCTGTTATAGCTTTTAGGTCAAAGAACTGACCTGTGTAATAATTGATCCCTCCAAACAGCACTAAAGCGAGTTCGCTTTTGTTTTGATTAATGTGATTGAGAATATCTTCGGTGCGCAAAGTAACCTCGCCCTTACGTGGAAAAATCTCTATTATAGCCTCTTTGGGATCATAACCATGAAACCTCACCTGGCTTTCCATAGCGTACTGATCTGAAGGGAACACCCCTCCTTCCATGATAATCTTAAAACGTTTATCATCTGGTTTATAAAAACTTACCATTAACAAATGAAGATTTACTGTAAGTGAATTCATTACAGTAACTTCATTTTCCTGCGCCCCGACAATGCGGGCAATTGAACCTGTAAGAGATTTATGATAGTTGAGCCATGGATCGTTACCCTGAAACCAGCCTTCAACCGCGAGGTTTTTCCAGTTGGCTAATTGGTCGGCAAGGTACTGCTGCGCCGAGGCGGGTTGCAAACCAAGTGAATTACCGCAAAGGTAAACTGCATCTTCGCCGTTATGCTGAGGGATCAGAAAGCGATTTCTGAAGTCCCTTAATGAATCTTGTTTATCCAGTTGCCGGGCAAATGCCAGATCATTTTGATAGTTCATTCGCCAATATTACAAAATTGGCCGCTTATTTATTAGGCTTACTCACGTAAACATTGCCTTTTACATAGAATCGATATGGCAGTAATGCATCTTCGGCCGCGTAGGCTACACCTATGCGCGGACCAGCTTTTATTTGTTCGTCGGGAAAGTGCAAACCACGATCTTCAATCCATATCGTATCGCTTTGCAAACTAAAAGCATTAATGTTACGTGAAATTCCCAAAGCTTTAGCTACAGATCCAGGGCCGGCGGTAATGTTTGGCTTCAGCACCGACATATTGCGCCGTACCTGCATAGCTTCTATTCCATCAGTTGGCTGAATGGCCCTGATAAGAATAGCCTGTGGGCGCCCTTCGACAGAAGTAACGATATTGAACATTTCGTGAATGCCATAACAGAGATAAACGTAAGCAATCCCACCCTGCATAAACATGGTTTTAGTCCGGGGAGTAAGGCGATTACCAAAAGCGTGCGAAGCTTTATCTACAACACCATTATAAGCCTCTGTTTCAACAATATATCCGCCAGTAATTACACCATCGATACAGGTAAATAAATACTTGCCCAACAAATCTTTACTGATGCTCACAACATCATCACCGAGGTAATAACTTTCAGGTAATTTCATTTTTTCAGGATTCCCTTCAATAAAATATTGATCTCTTTTGCTTTGTCGAAGATCATGATATGCGTGCCGCCTTTAACAATGGTAGCACCTTTTATTCTTTTATAATCAAACACAAGGTCTTTATCGCCGGTGATATGATACAGGTTTGGCGGGATAACTTCATTCTTCCAATGCAGAATAGCATACATAGCCCACTTCATAAATACGGGCGATGATTTTCTGAGCATATCGCTAAATAACCAAGCATCTTCTTTACTCATGTGCCCAAACAATGGTTTTACCATACCTCCCATTGAATTGAATACCTTGCCGGGGATAAGTTTGTAAATGGGCAGCGTGCGGAAGAGCTTAAAATACCGTGGAGCTTCGTCATTTGTCTTGATACTGGAGATCAGAATAACCTTTTCAACCGGGATAAGCTTAGCAATTTCTACAGCAACAACTCCGCCCAGAGAGTTACCTATCAGTACTGAATTTTCCTGTATATCATATTGATAAATAATCTTTTGAGCATAGGTAATTAAAGTATCATTCAAATCGGGTTCCACCCAATCAACCACAATTACTTCGTGCTCATCACCAAGGCTTATATTATTGTAAACGCGCGTATCCGCACCAAGACCGGCAATAAGGTAGATCCGGCTCATTAAAAATTGATAAGCTTTACAATTTGCTCAAGATACTGCGCGTCGGTTTCATTGAACTGATCGAGCAATTCGCTGTCTACATCAAGCACAGCAACAACATCGTTGTCTTTAAATACAGGCACCACAATCTCCGAACGTGAAAGTGAACTACAGGCGATATGCCCGGGGAACGCTTCAACATCGGGCACAACCAGTGTTTTTGCCTGTTGCCATGCCGATCCGCAAACACCTTTTCCTAAGCCAATGCGGGTACAGGCTACCGGACCCTGAAACGGCCCCAAAACCAGTTCATTTTCTTTAACAAGGTAAAACCCAACCCAAAACCATTTAAACTGCTCTTTTAAAGCTGCCGCAACGTTAGCCATGTTGGCCACCAGGTCAGGCTCGCCGTATAGTAAAGCCTCAATTTGAGGAATAAGCGTAGTATATTGTTCAACTTTATCGGTTGACGTGTTTATTGATAGATCTTCTGCCATGACGCAAACTTAACTATATGGGGTCGAAAGTAAATAAGGCAAATATCATATTTAATGTTTTATTTAGCAGGTGCATGCTTGTTAGTCTCACTATAATCCGCTACCGAAAGCTATTTATTCCCTTCGCCTTGCTGGCCATGGCCATTCACCGCTTGCCGTTGCTGATGCAAAAAGGATGTAGCTTTTACAAATTGCTGGGCTCGGGCAAAAACGGAACTTTTGACCTTGAACCCGACTGGCAGCAATGGGGTTTATTGGCATGCTGGGACAGTCGTGATGACTTTGATGTATTTTACAAACGGTCATTTGTCGCTTCCTGGTGGAAAACACTGGGCACCGAAAGCTGGACAATGCTTTGTATCCCCTTGCAAAGTCACGGAAGCTGGGATGACAAAGAGCCCTTCGGCAAGCCCGAAACGAACGACATTCATGGCCCGGTCGCTGTACTTACACGCGCTACTATCCGCTTTAGCAGATTAAAAAACTTTTGGGCTAACGTTGATACTGTTGCTAATATGATGACGTCAGCTCCTGGCTATGTAAATTCTTTCGGCATAGGTGAAGCTCCGGTATACAGACAGGCTACATTTTCTGTTTGGGAAAGCTTGGATCACGTAAAAAACTTTGCCTATAAAAGTCCCGAACATGCTGAAGTTATAAAAAAGACAAGAAGCGAAGGCTGGTATAGCGAAGAGCTTTTTGCCCGCTTTAAACCCATTGCCAGCTTTGGCACCATTAATGGAAAAGACCCGTTAAATGGCTTACTGAATAAATAAGAAAAACATGAGAATTATTGCAGAACTCCCTCATCCAGATTTTAAAATCTCTATCCTGAATATGAACAATAAATTTATTGTAAAGGTAGAGCAGGGTTCACTTGAACAAAGTTACAAGATCCCTGAAATGGATTTGACGGATGGCGTAAACAGCGTTTTTGAATTACTCGACGAAGAGTTTCTAAAAAAGATAGCGGCCCGCTTTATTGATATGCGCAACGACTACAAGGACGCGTATTTTAGATATAACTACTAAAGTAATAAATATAAATACCTAACAATTAGGTAGTTATAATTACAGCCAATCAAAAACAGAATTTAATTTGGCAAACAAAGGATTTAAAACACTTTTTGCGGCCTGTCTTTTTCGTTTATCTAAATTTAAAATACAACTAAATCAATTCAATATATTGATAATTAGAATACTTATATGATTAAACAAAATTATATTCTGCGGAATTTTTCGCAAAATAAATGAGAACTTAGTCCAATAAAAGGTCACAATACCAAAAACCGGAAGGTTTTGGATCAGCGGCAGCTGCACAGAAATCATCGGCATTTTTAGGAGCGGCGTACTCCTTGAAAACTTTCAAACCCGTTTTATAATTTATCGGTTTGGTGAATATCGGCCCTTTATAAGTGAAGGTATGGAACTCCCCGTTCTCGCCGCAAACATCAACATCATCGGGTAAAGCATCAATCAATTCGTGGCTTATTTCTTTTCCAACTATCCGCTCCAACCGTTGCTGCGTACAGGCTATCACAGTTCCAAAACCAAGGTGCAGAAATTCATTAATCAGTTCGGATGTATCCCTTTTCCATAAGGGGTAAATACCTTTAAGCCCGGCTTCGCTTAAACGCGCATCCCGGTAATCTTTAAGGTCCTGTAAAAATATATCTCCAAAAATGGAATGGGTTATTCCCTCATTTTTGAAACGAGTGAGATGATAACGCATCACATCATCATACTCTTTCATCCCCGGCATCTCAGGCAGGCGAATCTGGTATAATGGAATACCGATAGCTTCGGCTTGTTTTATTAGCAGCTTAGTTCTGACGCCATGCATAGAAATCCTGTCGGCCGCATCATTGATGGTAGTAACAAGATAAGCGATCTCAAGATCCGGATTCTGCAGGCAATAGTATAACGCGAGGGCGCTGTCTTTACCGCCACTCCAATTGAAGATGCATTTCATGCTTATTATCTAATTAGTTAATCAGCGTTTTTTATCTTTCAATAATTCATTCGCCAATGCAGGTACACCAATGGTAGCCTTTTCCTGGATCTTAATCACTTCGCCCCTTACATTTACAGATGGGATATTCGGATCGATAATATATTTCGGAACATCACGATCAACATAACCTATCAGTCCTGCTGCAGGATAAACGGCCAGTGACGAACCAATAAGGATAAAAATATCAGCACTGGTACAAATCATGGCCGCATGCTCAATCATAGGCACAGGCTCGCCAAACCATACTACATGGGCCCGCAACTGCGATCCTAGTTCGCACAGCTCGCCCATTTTAATCTCCCAACCATCAATAGGATAAGTCAACTCTGGATTAATGCTTGACTGCGAGCGCGTGATGATTCCGTGCAAATGCACAACAGTTGATGAACCCGCCCTTTCATGAAGGTCATCGATATTTTGAGTAATGATAGTTACCTTATATTTTTCCTCAAGTGCGGCAAGCGCGTAGTGTGCAGCATTTGGCTTTGCCTCCATTACGGTTTTGCGTCGCTCGTTATAAAACTGCTGCACCATAACCGGATTATGTTCCCAGGCTTCGGGCGTGGCTACATCTTGAATGTTATAACCCTCCCAAAGGCCATCACTATCCCTGAATGTTTTTAAGCCGCTCTCCGCGCTGATCCCCGCGCCGGTTAATATTACTATGTTTTTCATGTTGATTTAAGTAGATGATAATTGCTTAGGTCACAAAAAAAGCGGACTGTTGTTCAACAATCCGCTTTAAATTTAAATGCTTTTATATTATAAAGCCAATTGCTTTTTATCCTGCAGAAAAGTGTACTTACTCTTAGCCAGCTCAAAACTACCGAAAAGTATACCGCTAAACACCAAAGTTCCAAGCGCCATATTTTGCTCAAACGGAATAGCTTTTACCAGCGACTCGCCGTAGCCCGCTAAGGTGTGTGGGTAAAGCGTACCGTATAACCATGGCAAATCGGTAATTAACCAATGAATTAGAACCGCAGCTATTGACGCTAAAAGCACATTGGCAACATTTACCTTTTCAAGCAAATTACCCACCAGTACCATTAACGCAAAGCACAAATACACCCACTCGGCTCCGCTATACCAAAATGTTAATTTTGAAGTATACAGGTAATTAATCACAATATCAGTTGAGAACAAGGCAAGCAACACCGTCACATAGCCTTTCCATTTTGATTTAAAATAAGCACCACCAAATAATGCAATAGCACCTACCGGGTTAAAATTGCTCAATTCTTTATACTTAAATGCTAAAAGCCTGAATGCGGCAACAACCAGGATCATCAAAATCAGGATCAGGTTGCGGTTGGTATTATCTTTTGCGCTCATCGTTTAATATATGGGGTAAAATTACTGATATTCTGTAAATAAACACAGGCTATATTACTTGTTTACGAAAACAACGCTTCCCGGGTTAATACCGGTAGTAAGGTTGTATTCTTTTTTACCATTTTTATCAAAAGCAAATACCAAACCGTTTGATTTATAATCTTTGGCATCGGTAACAAAAACTTCGCCTGTTTGCGTATCAGCTACTACGGCATAAGCGCTGGTAAAGGTTGTGCCGTCGGTAACAAAATTTGATGACAGGGCTTTCAGGTTCTTTACATCGTATGTTTTCACTGTTCCGTCTGAAGCTATATAATAAGCAACATCGCCGTTGATTGAAAACGGACCACCTGCAAAGTCGGTTTTAGATTTAACTACATCTGTTTTGCTATCAATAATGGTCAGCTCAGGATTGGCCGGATACAAATTGTAAGAGTGAACAAAAACATCGCCATAGCTATCAACGCTAACAGCATATGGGTTTACGCCAACCTCAAGGGTCTTGGTAACGGCTAAAGTTGTCAAATCAATAATAGATACAGTTTTATCTACGTCAGGATAGCTTAAGCCACCACCATTAACCACGTACAATTTACCGTTGCTAACAGCCAGCTGCTCTGGGTTACGGCCAACCGGGATGTATTTACTTACTGTAAGCGTCGCAGTATCTAAAACAGCAACATTGTTATCATACAGCGTAACGTAAGCGTTGCCTTTATAAAAAGCAATTGAACGTGGCTCGCGCGATGATTTATCTGCGTTTTGAAAAAGTACCTGTTTAATTGATTTTGCTGTTTTAGGATTAACCACCTCAACAGTGCCTGATTTATCCACCACGATATACATTTTGGCACCGTATATTTTAAGGTCGTTAGCTGTATTGCCTAAACCTTTGCCATTAGCCGACTGGAAAATATCAGCGGTTAAACTTTTAGAGGTGTAATCATAATAAGTTAAAGCGCTATTGGGCGAGCCAAGATTACCCTGATCTAAAACGTACAAGCCGGCTCTTTCTGCGGTTGGTTTATCATCGGGTACAACCTTTTTATCCTTATGGCATGATGCCAGGGTAGTAGCAACAGCACAGGCTATAAATAAATGTTGGAGTTTAAGTGATTTCATGTGTTATGTATTAAATAGTAATTTGAAATGTTAATCGGTATGATCTGCCGGGCATTGGGTAGCTGCTTATCACAGCATAGCTTTTATTAAACAGGTTGTTTACTTCAAAAGATGCTGCAACCGGCTTTAATCCCGCCAGGAAATTATACACAAATGAGGCATCGCTTACCGAATACTTGGGCAGATAGTATTCAGGTACGTTATTGCTGTTCTGATATCTTGATGACGAAAAGATTTCATTATAATATATACCAAACTGCTTATGCGTGAGTCCGGCATTTAACGCCAGTGTATGTTTTGGGGTATATGGGATCTGTTCAAGATAATACAGATCTGTTGGATTGGTTACATCAAGCGCCTGCTGATAGGTGTAAGCTACACTCAACAAACCTTTCCAATTGTAAAATGGCTTAAATCCACTTTTTAAGATAACGTCAAGTCCTTTAATATCTACTCTACCCAAGTTGACAACGGAAGGTGTTTCCGGTGATCTTGTCGGGATATAGGAAATCTTGTCTTTTACATGATTATAATATGCATCGGCGCTGATGTTTATATAGTCGAAAATACCAGCAAGGCTTTTGGTGTAAGCGGCTCCAATATTATACTGATCTGTGTATTCCGGCTTTAGAGATCGTGGTACAATGGCATAATAATATTGCTCGGCAAAAGTGGTGTTGCGGAAGGTGCTTTTGTAATAAGCCCTTAAAAGCA
Source organism: Mucilaginibacter endophyticus (assembly GCF_003351025.1). Taxonomy (GTDB): domain Bacteria; phylum Bacteroidota; class Bacteroidia; order Sphingobacteriales; family Sphingobacteriaceae; genus Mucilaginibacter; species Mucilaginibacter endophyticus. Next base: position 488,457 of record NZ_QPCG01000002.1, read on the forward strand.
GGTTTTGACTTGTAAATGGCTTATAAGTAGCAATAACCGCAGGCGTGAATGCCGACCGTGACGCAGCCGCCGGCCCGCTTTTAACCTCGTCATGAATATATGTATTCAGCAAATTAGCCTGTAAACGCCATTTACCTATACTCAAATCTGTGGCTATAACATTGAATAAACTTGTCCGGGTTGGGAAAGCGTATTTGTAAACATCAGATTGCAGGTTGCTGATATCAGCATCTGAAGAATAAGAGATTTTCCAATCAGACGTAAGATTATAAGCTAACGCTCCCGACAAATAAAAATCGTTTTGGCGGTAATGCTCGTCAATTAAGCCGCTGTTATTGTAGACACCTGTATCAAGGTAACGTACATAACTATGCGCGTATTTTGCATTAATTAGCAATTGCAAACCACTAACCGCCTTATGCAAATAACCCGACTGGATAAAAAAGTCTCGGTTTTGCAATCTTTGATTAGTAGGAGCTGCATAATAAACAACCGGACCGGGTAATCCCCGCTTTGAATTATAAAAATTAAATTGAAGGTTGAATTTATCACTATCCGATTTTGCCCAATATAAGCCACCGTCTGCCTGCTGAACGTGCACATCGCCGTTCTTGCGGGTTGCCAACGTATCTGAACCGTCGCCGGCTTCGCGATATTTATATCGTCCGTTAGCTTCCTGAACGGAACTGTTTATAACGAACGACCAATATTTGCTGAGCCTTTGCTGCCACTGCAAATAAGGGTTCACCAGTCCGAATGAACCGCCTTTAATTCCGGCTATAATATTATAAGGCTTCCGCTCATCTAATACCGGATGGATCGTTTTAATAGCAAGTACATTAGCCGAAGCATAAGCACGGGCCGTTTGCAAAATATCGGTTGGCTGGGCGTTGTATAAAACGATTTCTTCAACGTTGTTTAGGTTGAACTTGCTGAGATCAATTTGCCCATTCTGCGCGTCGTTAAGCTGCACCCCGTTGTATAAAACCGCCGTATTATCGGCGCCAAGGCTTCGAACCGAAACAGTCTTCAGGCCGCCAATGCCTCCGTAATCCGAGATATTAACACCCGCAAAATTTCGGATGGCGTCGGCCACGTTAAATGATGCGGTCCGTTTAAAATCGGCGGTAGATATTGATTGCGCGGGGGCCGAACTTTGAATTTGAGGAATAGCCGACGATGATACTTTAACTTCATTAAGTTTCTTTGTGGTATCTGATTGGGCCAAAGCCTTGTTGCCTAACACTACCTGGGTAACTACCAATAACAAACCGCACCCTTTTATAGGTAAGCGTTGTTTGTAAAAAAATACAGGTAAGCGTTTTTTCATGTCCGCGACAAAACTCAATTGTTGGAAGATTTTGAAATGAAAACACACCAAATGAAGAGCATTCACATTCAAGCTTCAATCCCCGAAAGCTTTGAATAATATATAATGCCTTGGCAGGTCTTCTGACTTACTCCCCATTTTGCCTGGTCTTCCCTCCTGTTTACAGAAAGTGACTTTATAGATTGGCAACGGTTACGGAGCTTACAGCTGCGGGACAGTTACGGACTCACACCGTATTCCCTTTTAATTCATTAAAAAATAGTTTAATGAAACCTAAAACGCCGTAAAAGTACAATAAGTATCTGTTAACCTCAAACTACATAGTTATATTTAGCAGAATGAAACGTTTCTTCTTTTTATTACTACTGATGCAGGCTTTCTGCAGCTTTGCCCAACAGCCTGATACCGTTTTTCTAAAAAGCCTGCTAAATAACCGTCCTGAGTTATTTTCCGGCATACTAAACCATCCCGCACAAAACGAGGTACAAATTATATACACCCGGATAGACAGGGACAAAAACAATATTCCGCATTTTACCGCATATAGTTATCGCCTTAATCCTCATCACTATTTTTACCCCGCCAGCACCGTAAAACTGCCTACAGCCATATTTGCCCTTGAAAAGTTAAATAAGTTAAATGCAAAAGGTTTAGACCGCAGATCGGTCATGATCACCGATAGCTCATTTGCCGGTCAAACTAAAGTTAAGTTGGATACGTCGTCTTCAAGCGGCTTACCCAGTATCGAAAATTATATCAAAAAGATCTTATTGGTAAGCGATAATGACGCTTATAACAGGCTTTATGAATTTGTTGGCCGGGCAGAGATCAACCAAAAGCTCAAGAAATACGGGCTGAACAATACCCGCATTGTGGGCCGCCTGGCCATTGGTGATGCGGGTGAAAGTACAAGGCATACCAACCCCATTGATTTTTATATTGGCGATAAACTGGTTTATCACAAACCTGGGCTTTATGATGCTTTAAACTATCCCATGCAATTGGAAAATATGCTGCAGGGCAAAGCTTACTTGGATAGCAGCGACCGGCTGGTTAATAAACCACTTGACTTTTCCGAAAAGAACGTTTATTCCCTTGCCAATCAACAGATGGTCCTTAAACGGCTGCTGTTTCCGGAAACTTTTCCTAAAGCACAACAATTTGATTTAACGGCAGATGATTATCACTTCATTTATCGCTATATGAGCACTTTACCTACCGAAAATATAAAACCGACCTATCACCGGCCCGAATACTTTCCGGCATTTTGTAAGTTTCTATTTTATGGAGGCGATAGTACGGCTGTAATAAATCCCGATATCAGAATCTTTAATAAAGTTGGCGACAGCTATGGTTATGATATTGACAACGCCTATATAGTCGATTTTAAAAACAAGGTGGAGTTTCTGCTTAGCGCGGTTGTTCAGTCAAACGAAGATGGTATATTGAATGATAATAAATATGAGTATGCAACGGTTTGCCTGCCTTTCCTGAAAAACCTTGGACAAGTCATATATCAATATGAATTAAAACGTCCCAAAAAGCATTTACCCGATTTAACTAAATTTAAATTCAGCTATAGCAATAAGCAATAAAATTCACTTCAGGAAAACTTAGTAGCGTCAAAGGTGTTCTAAAAACGACAATTATTTAAAACCTATGGCAACTACGATAGTAAAATATACCGACAATTACCCCGTACTCTACGGCGACGACCGTATTAACCTGAACTGGCCGGAGCGTTTTACCTCCATAGCCGGCGGGATGAAACTTGGTTTTTCGGGCTTTAAAAACATTTTTAAAAATCCGCTTGCAAGCATCGTAAAGATTGGAGCCGGCGGGTACCTTTTAAACCGGGGCATTACCGGTCATTGTGAACTTTATAAACGTATTGGCAAACTATCAACCAATCCAATAAACGTCAATATCCGGTCGTCATTTACAGTTAATAAACCGAGGGAAAAAGTTTACCAATTTTGGCGTAAACTGGATAATTTACCGCTTTTCATGAAACACCTGGAAAGCGTGGAGGTAATTGATTCAAAGTATTCACATTGGACACTGAAATTACCTAAAAATGTAGCTACTGTTAGCTGGCATGCCGAAATTGTGCAAGATGAGCCTAACGAAATGATTGGATGGAGCTCGCTTTCCGATTCCACGATCAATAACGCAGGTAAAGTCCGCTTTCAGGATACCATAGATGGTCAGGGCACCATCGTCGATGTTGTCATCAGCTATCAGCCGCCTGCTGGTGGTGTAGGCGCGGGCATAGCTAAAATACTAAACCCTGTATTCAAAAATATGGTTGATAAGGATATTCAGAATTTTAAGCAGTATATGGATATCAACAATGATCCCGAAGAATTTGTAAATGTTATTATTGTTGAATAGCGCGTTTATTGCAGCTAATTTTCAGAAAAGCCCGATAATTAAAAAATTATCAGGCTTTTTTATTTTATAACCTGTGGTTAAAGCAATCTTCTTTTTTTGATAATATCTGTGGTGTTTAACATTTACGAAAATCATTTCATAAATCGCCGGTTAAATATTAAGTAGGTACAAAAACTAACGGCATGCTATTGAGCTAACAACGGTTGATTGTATCATTTTTATCATTATCATTGTTCCTCAAAATATCAATGCCGGGCTTTATCAGGTTCTTCAATCAGTAATTTACGGCCTATTGATAATTATAACTATATGAACGTTTTATCAAGGAAGATACTGCTTGCTTTTTTAGCCTTCACCATAATCTTAGTTATTGCGGCTCTTTTTGTAAGGGACAAGATCGCCGAAAGACTGGCTCATACAGCCCAGGTATCGCACCTCATGGATCTTAATAATTCCAGACCGCAGCAGGCCCTTTTACTACTTCACCAGGCCGAGGATTTGTTTCAATCATCATTGGTAAATGGCGACCCGGCTAAAAGTAAAGCATATCAGGCCAAGCTTTCATTAGCTTTTGCCGAAATTGATACGCTGTTAAATATGCAGCACGATACTGCCAAACTAAATCCGGAGCAGCGTAAACAACTCCATGCATGGCATGATCAAAAAATAAAGCTTTCTGCTGATCTTCTCTCCGCCCGGCATGACTTTGACTCACTGCTAACAACCTCTTCTGACCTTAATCTTGCAACTGCTCAAAATAAGCTTGCTGTAAAAAGCAGCCAAAAAGTTCAAAACAGCACGGATACTATCACCCAGCAAGGTAAACTAAAAAGAAAGGGCTTTTTTGCCAGGATAAAAGAAGCTATAAAAAACAAAAACGCCTATGCAAGCGGATCCGGGGGCGTTGTCATTAATCACCGTACGCGGATTTATGTTGACTCGGTTACCCAAAAGCTTCGCACTAAAGACAAATCAAACTACCTGAATAAGCTGAAGCAGTTACAACAAAGCAACTCTAAATTGCAGGAAACACAAAGGCAGCTTATTGCCCTTAACATGCGGATCACCCATAAAATGGAACAGTTGATCAGCACCATTAAGGATATCAACTATAGCTTAACCGACGCCTTTAAGGGCCTGGCTTTTAACAGCTACCTGGAAACAACAAGCTTACTGAACAAACTTTACCTGAGCGCGCTTTTGCTATTGCTGGCTTTTGCCGTATTGCTGATTGTATTTGTTGTTAAACTGGGCCAATCCGAAGATCTTTTATTGAAGGAAAACGAACGCGCTGTAATGATAGCGCGCCAAAAAATGGATCTCCTGCTGCACATGAGCCATGAAATCCGTAACCCGCTTACTTCCATAAATGGCTTCCTGTATATTTTCAGCAGAACTACGCTTACGCCAAAACAATCAGAAATGCTGGGTACTGTGCGGGCATCATCCGACTTGTTGCTGCAAACCCTTAATGATACGCTTGATGCCGCTAAAATGGAAAGTAGCGAACTGAAGATCCACAATGATCCTTTTTGCCCGGACAAAACGTTGAAGGAGGTAATTGAAAGTATGGCATTCAGCGCAGATAAGAAACAACTGCAATTAAGCTATGATTTCCAGGGCGACCCGGAAGCCGAAGTTTTAGGCGATAGTTTCAGACTTAAACAGATTATCGTGAACCTTGTAAGCAATGCCATTAAATATACCGAGACGGGTAACGTTAAAATTAATGCCACGCTAAAATTAGCTGGTGGTAAAGGTGGGTTAACTGTTAATATTGTTGATACAGGAGCAGGTATCAGCCAGGAACAGCAGGTTAGCCTGTTTTCAAAATACTATCAAACTAACTCGGCAAAAGGTAATACCGGCACCGGCCTTGGTTTATATATCTGCAAGCAATTGATCGAACTGCAAAAAGGAAATATCAGCGTAAAAAGCGATGCAGGCAAAGGAAGTACATTCAGCTTTGAAATTCCTTATGAAAAGTATGAAATTGATTAACCGGTTTTAGGCCCGGAAGCTTTTTAACTTCCAGCCAATTACTAAACACAGCAAGAGGCCTAACAGCACCATCCCCATACTGAACGGAAAAATATAAAGCATCCCGAAGTGGCTTGCTACCCCGCCTACCAATGGCCCGGTTAGCCCAAGCGAAATATCCAGGAACAAACCATAGGCACCCAATGCAGCCCCTTTGTTCGAGCCTGGCACTAACTTTACTGCCTCCACTCCCAGCGCCGGAAAAACCAGCGAAAAGCCCAAGCCAGTTATGCCTGCGCCTATCAGCGCAATTTCAGGCATATTAGCCAGCCAAAGTACCATTAGCCCTACCGACTCCAATGCTATACATGCTACGGATGTTTTTAAACCTCCGTAATTATCGATTGCTCCGGCAAATATTAAACGGCCAAGGATAAAGAAAACGCTGAATACCGAAAGACAAAGCACCGCGTTAGTCCAGTTAAGATAGGCGTAATAGAGCGTTATAAACGTGGAAATAGTACCGAAACCCAAAGCAGCAAGGGTTAGACAGATGCCGTAGGGCGCAACAGTTTTAAGTACCGAAACAAATGATTTCCGTTGCTCGGAACTTTTGATCAATGCATCGGCCTTTCTTTTGGCCAATAAATAACCGCCAATTCCAAGTATAAAAACTACAATGCTGATACCGGCGATGCCGTAGTTATTATCAAGCAATATGCCTACGGGAGCACCTATTGCAAGCCCTCCGTAACTCGCGATACCATTATAAGATATCGCCTTTGCAGTATTTTGTTCACCAACTGTATTGATACTCCAGTTTATCGGGCTTGAGCCTATTAACCCTTCTGCAAAGCCTGTCACAAGTCGTGTAAGTGCTATAAGCCCTAAGCATAGTTCGCGATGATCTTTAAATAAAAAGGCGACAAACAAAAGCAAACCACTAATTGCAAAGCCCGTCGTCCCGGAAAGAAGAGCCGTTTTTGGGCCCTTTTTATCAATGATATTCCCTGCGTAACCTCTGAATAAAAAGGTGCTCAGGTATTGCAGACTGATAACCACACCGGCTACCATGGCGTTATAGCCTAACTGATTGTGTATAAAAACCGGAAGCACTCCAAGACTTAGTCCAATCGTAAAATATCCGATGAAAGTAAATTTAACAAACCCTGCTATTTCTAATGCGATTGATGACGTTCGGCTTTTTATACTCGATCCTGCTTCCATCTCGCAAAGATAGGTAGTTTCGGCGCCCGATTAAGTGTAAATTATACGCTTTACTTTTAATTAACATTTCAGGCAGTAGTGCTACTACTTCAGGCACAGGATTATTCCCTCAATAACACGCTTGGTTTCTTCCGGGTCGCCCACCTGGATACAATCCGCTCCGGTTGTACGGGCCGGGTGGTCATTACCTCCCTCAAACAAAGCATCGCCTATAAATATCATTTGCTTGATGCTGATCTCCAATGTATGCTGCAACTTATGAATGCCATAAGCTTTATCAATTCCTGGCTTTGTTATATCAATAGAGGTAGCCCCTCCAATTTGCACCGAAAATCCAGAGAGCGTTTTATCAAGTATGGCTTTAATCTTTTTACGTTTAGCGTATTTGGGGTCCCACTTTTTCTTTTCGTCCAGTGGCGCGTGCTGGCCTAATGCAGAAAATGTAATCTGACTCCCTCGATCTTCTATCTGATTGCCCCATGTTTTCCTGAATTTAATCCCGGAGGCATCAATGGCTTCATTTAATTTACTGACAATCTCCTGCCTTTCTGGATCCGTGAAATCTTCGGAATAAAGTTTTTTCCAACTACCTTTTTTATACTGATAATATTTGGTGCCGCAAGTTGGTAAAATTGACAGGTTTTTAATTGATTTTTTGCCAGGCAGGTTTGACAGTACCTGTTTTTCAAACTGGGGCCAGTCGCCGCCCGATATAATGGCCACTTTTGCAACTTTCATCAAATTGGTCAAAAGCGTGGCCATTTCCTGATCAAGCGCGGCCTTACTTTCGGCAAGGGTGCCGTCCAAATCAAATATGATGAGTTTTTTCATTTCCGGTAGATATCAAACTAATATCCGAACAGCAATCGGCAGCACTTGTTTTATAACAATACCGCTATAGATTACACCAATAGGTCCACTTTAAAGTAAGCTGCCGGTTTTTTACTGTATAAGGAGATGGTGTGGTGTTATCCCCATAAACAATAAATAAATCCGATGCCGGTTTATAACGCCATTGCAGGCGGGTGTTAATGTTGATATTATCTATCTGTTGGTTGTATTGAACATAGGTAGTAAAGTACAGCGTATTAGTGAAAGTAACATCAATCTTCGGGCCTACCAGCCAAAAGGTATTATGTCCAAAAGGTTGCGGCAGCCTTAAGTCATTAAATGAGGTATTGATAGCGATGTTTACATAAGGCTGAAAGCGGTAACCTATTAAGCTCGTAATACTGTTACGGATTCCTTTATCATAATACCCCCCATGTGATGCCTCCAGCAAATAGGTAAACACATTTTGCGGCTTGGATACAAACTGAACATCGATCGTGTTCCAGTTATGTTCGGACCCGGTTGGCAGCAGGCCTTTACCTATGTTAGTAGGATCATAAGGTTTTAACAACCGCACATAGTCATTTATGCCGGATACGGATAATGTTGCCCGGTTGCGGAAAGTGATGAGATAAGACAGGATACTTTCGTTATCGGTACGATGAAACGACTCATCAAAAAAGTAATTTGAAGTAAGCTGAACACCATGGCTCAGGATATTCCCCTGCTTAGGAAAAAAATTACGAAGCAGCAACGGACTTAGTTTGATATAGCCAACGCGGGGCACATAACCTACTTCGGCGTTATAGTTTTTCCCAACGTATTCTTCCTGCATGTACACCGTCCAGTATTTGCTTAGGTATTGAAAATGATCAGACACCACATAGTCATGACCACTTACCCCCGGCGTAAACGACTTTAAGGCCAATACCTTGCCCGTCCAGATATTGCTGCGCGATGCCAGATTGAACTCCGCGCCGATATTCCGGTTATAAGCAGCCGACCCGGTATTGGTACCAGGGATATTTGCTGTAGCGTCTTTATTGATAAACAAAAAACCAATATTGGAACGATCAAGCACCCGCCTTTGCAGCGTGATAATACCATAATTTTCAGGAGCTTGAGGCACACTTCCCGAGCCGCCGGTTTGAATATCCATAGCGCCAATTCGCCAGTCTTTATCCAGCTTACCTGTAAGCCGCGCGCCAAAATCGATAGGTACATTTAAGCCTATCCGTCGTGAAAAAAACGGGCGGATATCTGAATATCCAAAATTGGCGAACAGATCCCCATTCTCTAAAAAGAATTGCCGTTTTTCGGGAAAGAACAGTTCATACCTGTTCAGGTTAATTACCTGCTGATCAACATCCACCTGCGAAAAATCGGGATTAACTGTTAAATCCAGGTTTAGCGATGGCGTAACCGAGATCTTGGCATCACCACCTATTTCATGTTTGTATTCGGTTTTGGTATTATGCTGATAATCTTTAGATAAACCGGTAAGCGCATACGGAATGATAGATACATTGCTACTTGCCGTTGGAGGTGCCTCATCCCAAACCAAGGTACCGGTATACGCCAATGAAGCTGTGGGGAATTGCCTCGGGATTGGTGTCCAGCTCGATTTTTCGGCTGTCTTAAGGTCGTTACGACTAAAATTGATCCCCCACTCCTTGATCCCTTTTTTATAGCGGATGCTTTTAAAAGGAATAGACGCCTCCCAGATCCACTTATCAGGATAATTTTTTACAGCCGAATACCAGCGGTTATCCCAGCTCAGGTCAACTTTGCCTCCCTCGTACATACTGCCGTCCCACTGTCCACCGGCTGCATTTGCTCCAAAGCTAAAACCATCGGTTCGGGCATCAAAAGGATCCATGAAAATCAGGAAGTTGTCATTCTTCACAAAATTAAAGTCACGCTTCAGGGATTCAACCATATAGGGACCGGGTACAGAATTATAGTTAATGGCTATGATGTACAGGTTTTTATCATCATAAGTCATCCGCACTTCGGTTTTAACGGTAGCCTTGCTGGTATCCATCGGCAGCACCATAAAAAAGTCGCCGGCAGAATCAGCTTGCATCCAGGCCTGCTCATTCATCACCCCATCAACATTAATAGCTGAAGCAGCCCTGCGGATGTGATACTTATAGCCCGCGTTCTTTTTTTGTGCAGCTGCATAAAAACAGGTAGTTAAGCAAAACACAACAATTAATAACGTTTTTGCGGCAAGCAGACAGGGGTATTTAAAGGGCATTAAGATAAGGGTGTATAAGTTTATTGGTTACGGATTTTAAAACTACATTTTTTTGACAAAAATCAATGCCATGTATCACATTATTTACGGCCCGGTTTAGTTTCCTCACGCCGACAATTACATACCTGCTAATCCGTATCACCTTTTGTTAAAAATGTATCAAGCTATCTCCCCTATCATTAAAAATCAAATTATTCTTAAATAAAGCCATTTTTTTTCGCAATCGATTGCAAAAAAGTTCATAAAACCGCGTTTTTTGGCATTAATACGGCCTTTATTAATGTATTATTTATTTTTTATTAATGCCTGCCTGTTGTTTTGTACCTGAAATTATAAACCAACAACAGTGCTTTTCATCGCATAACCGCAACAGGGCGCTGCTTTAACCAACTCTTTTAAACCATGTATTACCACGCCCCTAACCCGCCGTAAGGCCTGCCGCTGCATGCGCTATTTATTACCCTGCATGGGTAACGATCAATTTAACCTTAAACAATCATCAAAGAGAGACGATATGAAAAAATATAAATACTTACTTATACTTTTCTTCCTTTTCCCGCTTAGTTTGTTAGCCCAGCAAACTACCATAAACGGAAAAGTAATAGACTTAACCGATGGGTCGACACTTCCGGGGGTAAGTGTAAAAATCAAAGGCACAAATGCCGGTGCTATTACAGATGTAGCGGGAAAATTCCAGCTGCAGGTGCCAGGCCCAAACGCTATTCTGCAGGTATCATACATAGGTTATGTAACCCAGGAAATAGCGGTTAAGGATATTAAAGATGGTACCATCGCCTTAAAAACAACCAATAAAAGCCTTGAGGAAGTCGTAGTTGTTGGTTATGGTACGCAAAAAAGGGCCACCATTACAGGTTCAATCGCCACGCTGCAAAGCAAGGAGATCACCACAACCAAAAACGAAAGCGTTATCAATATGCTTACCGGTAAAATACCCGGTGTGCGCATTGTTCAAACTACTGCCGAACCAGGCTCATACGCAAACAACCTGAACATAAGGGGTTATCAAAGCGCTCCTCTGGTTGTTATCGACGGTATCATCGGCGGTGACCAGTCGACCATTGGCCGTATGGACCCGAATGAGATTGAAAGCATTTCAGTGTTAAAAGACGCAGCTGCCTCTATTTACGGTATGCGCGCGGCTGGCGGTGCCATCATTATTACCACCAAAAAAGGCGGCAAAAATGGTAAGATCAATATCAATTACTCGGTTAACGATGCGATACAAACCTTTTTGGGCATGCCAGAAGGTGTTGGCGCTGTTGATTATATGTTGTTAACCAACGAAAAAGTTAAACGCGATTTTGCCAATAACTTTGTACACAACGTTACACCTCAGTTCTCCTATGCCGATATTAAACCATGGCTTGACGGCACTTACAAATCGGCCGACTGGATTGGGATGGTTTTCAAGAAAACAGCCAACCAGATACAGCATAACCTGAATATTGACGGAGGTAATGATAAGATCAGCTACTTCTTCAACTTCGGCTATCAGAAGCAGGATGGTGTATTTAAAACCGGTAGTTTGAATTATAATAAATACAACTTCCGTTCAAACGTTACAGCAACCATCACTAAAGGTTTAAGGGCACAGGTATTAACATCGGCCTGGATGGACGAGAAAAACCTTCCTTATACTGATGAATGGACCATTTATAAATATACCTGGAACCAGATCCCAACCCACCAGATCTATGCCAATGACAATCCACTTTATCCGGCTGTAATTGATGATAACATGAACCCCTCTATCATTACAGATGCCAATAAAGTAGGTTCAAAGCGTTTCCGGAACAAAAACATTACCAGTCAGTTGAATTTACAATATGACATCCCTGGAGTAAGCGGTCTTACTGCCAAGGCTTTGTTCAACATTGATTATGGCACTGCAGATAACAATATTGTCAGGAGATCATTCTCCCTGTATACTTACAAAGCCGATAATGATACATACATTCCAAGCTTAGTAAACTCACCTGCCGGTATTACACGCCAGTATTACACGCACTTAAATACCTTAAGCCAGTTAACATTAAATTACGCGCATACTTTTGCTAAAGATCATAACGTAACCGCCATGGCTACCTATGAGCAAAGTCATGAAACTGCCGATAACTTTAATGCTTACAGGGATATAGAAATTCCGGTTGATTACCTGTTTGGTGGTTTGCAAAACTCTAACATGGCAGGAGGTATGGATCCTAACGCACTGCAAGATCGCGCACACAGAAGTATCATAGGCCGTTTAAATTACGATTACAAAGGTAAATACCTGGCCGAATTCAGTTTCCGTCGTGATGGTAACAACCTTTATAAACCAGGATCCGACCAATGGGGCTTTTTCCCGGGTGGGTCTATCGGCTGGGTTTTAACTAAAGAAAACTTCTTCCGCAGTCTGGTTTCCGAAAATATACTTACCAACTTAAAAATCAGGGCTTCTTATGGTCAAACCGGTGATGAGGCGAATGCTCCTGCATTTAACTATGTAAACGGTTATACCTATCCTGTAAACAGCTACATCTTCGGTTCAAGTGCAGTTAACGGCTCGGCCCCAAAATTGGGTAACGCCGGCTTAACCTGGTCTGTAAATACCATAAAAAACATCGCTGTTGATTTTGGCTTGTTTGGTGGTAAAGTAGATGGTACCATTGAGGTTTTCCGGAACGATAGAACCGGTTTACCTGCTCAGCCATCAGTTGCATTACCAGGCACTGTAGGTGCGGCCGTACCACAAATTAACTATAATAGTGACAGGGTTCAGGGTCTGGACTTTAACCTTTCATACCGTAACACCTTTGGCCAGGTTGGCTTAAACGTATCTGGTAATATTGGTACAACCCGCTTAAAAGCGTTAAAAGTGCTTCGTGGTCAATCGGGTAACGAATACCTGAACTGGAAAGAAAATCAAACCAACAGGTATCAAAACGTTTGGTGGGGTCCTGAATATGCAGGCCAGTTTACCTCATACAACCAGATCTACAACTATGGCGTAAATACAGGCGGCGGTAATAACAACACCATCCCTGGCGATTACTACTACAAAGACTGGAACAATGACGGTGTTATTGACGATAAAGACAGTCACCCTATTGCCACCACCGATATCCCGTTGTATAACTACGGCCTTACTATCGGCGTAAGCTACAAAGGTTTTGACCTGAATATGCTTTTGCAGGGAGCAGCAGGCGTTTACGTACAATATGGCGAGCAATTTGCCGAGCCATTGATGTACAACAGAAGTGCCTTAACCCGCTTCCTGGATAGCTGGCACACGGTTGATCCTTCAGCAAACGTATTTGATCCGAACACGCAGTGGGTACCCGGATATTATCCGGCTATGGGTTCTCCATCTGCACAGGGCACAAAGGCCATCCAAAACGCCAGTTACCTGCGTGTAAAAACACTTGAATTAGGTTATTCCCTGTCTCCTGCTGTATTGAAAGCCATTGGGGTTAAAAAATTCAGGGTTTATGTAAACAGCTACAACCTGCTAACATTCACCGGATTAAAGAATTACGACCCAGAACACCAGGGACCTAATCCGAGAGACAACAATGATTTCAGCAAAGCCCTTGGCGGTTACACCTACCCAATGAACAGGACCTTTAACCTGGGTGCTAACGTTTCATTTTAAATCATTTAACACATGAAAAAATTACATAAACTCATTATAGCAATTTCTGTCGGTGTAGGTACTTCGGTAACCTCCTGCCAAAAATTAGATATCCCGCCTACCAATATTTTCACTCCCAATATTATTTATGACAGTGAGGCTGGTGTAAAATCATTTTTAGCAACCATTTACACCAATTTGCCCATCGAGGATTTCAAATACCGGCCCGACCAGGGATTTAAAACGGGAAGCAACGACTGGGAAAACTTTTATAACTCGGCCTCTGTTACCGGCGAAGAGGTTGGTCCGTTTGGCGGTATGGATATAGGCGGGGGCTTTGGTTATTGGCCATATGGTGACATCAGGAATGTGAATACCCTTATTGCCGAGCTACCTAAACATACGGCAGCCTTAACTCAAAACACGGTAAACGCGCTACTTGGCGAAGCACACTTTTTAAGGGCTTACTATTACTTCGGATTGGCAAAACGTTATGGAGGTGTGCCAATCATTAAAGAACCTCAGGATCCGGCGGCGCCTTTATCTGAATTACAGGTACACCGCGATAAAGAAGAAGCTACCTGGGATTTCATTGGTGCCGAGCTTGACCTGGGTTATCAGATGATGCCTGAAACAAGCGATGCGGGCCGGGCAAACAAATATGCTGCTGCCGCTTTAAAATCAAGGGTAATGTTATATGCGGCGTGTATTGCCAAATATGGTTCAACCAATTTTGTTGACGGTCCGGCACGCGCGCAAGGTTTGGTTGGTATTCCGGGAAGCAAGGCCAACACCTACTTTCAGGCTGCTTATGATGCCGCTAAACTGTTGGATGGTCATTATTCGCTTTACAGCGCCAATTCGGATAAGGTACAAAACTATGTCGACCTGTTTTTAAAACCAAGTCCCGAAAACATCTTCATTAAGCAATATTCTATCGCTAACCATACAGCACACAGCTGGGACGATACCATGTCGCCGCGTTACTTTACGGCCAATGCGCTATCTCGCTCATACCCTACGCTTGACCTGGTACAGCTTTGGGGCAACCTGAGTGTAACTAATGATGATGGTACGCCTAAACGTTTCAATAGCCGCGCCGAAATCATGCAGGGCCTGGAGCCAAGGTTAGTAGCAACTATTTACTTCCCTGGCGCTATATTAAGGGGCCTGATGTTTGATATGCAACGTGGTATTTACCCTTCGTTCAGCGGTACTGCCGCAGCCGAAGTTGCCAAACAACCCAACTCACGTTCCTACATTCTTGCAGGCGATACCAAAACCCTTTACCAGGGCAAGCAGGTTATAGGTTTTACCGGTCCGTGGACTGGTGGTGACGAGCTTACCCGTACAGGTTTCTATGTTCGCAAATATGTTGACTACAACAAACCTCAGGCATCTGTTGACCTGAACCGCAGCGAACAACCATGGATTGACCTGCGTTACGGCGAGATCCTGCTGAACCGTGCCGAAGCCGCTGTAGAATTAGGCAATAACGGTGATGCCTTAACCTCTATCAACCTGCTCAGAAGCCGTGCCGGTGCAACGCCGTATGGTTCTATCGATCTGGATAAAGTACGCAAAGAGCGCCGCATGGAGCTTGCTTTTGAGAACCAATACTATTGGGATTTAAAAAGATGGCGCATTGCCGATGTGGTGCTTGACCGGGCACACTTTAAAGGTTTGATGCCATACTATGTATTAAACGAAAACAAATACATTTTCCTGGCCGAGCCCGAACTGTTTAACAGGGAATACACTTTCCAAAAGCAGTTTTATTATGAGCCTATCCCTGGTGGCGAAATTGGCAAAAACCCTAATCTGCTTCCTAACAACCCTAATTATTAAGAATTTAAAAGTTAAAGATATGAAAAATCTGATTGGTAGAATTTTGGTGGGCATAGCTATACTGGCAAGTTCTGCATGTACAAAAACAGATAACTATGATGGCCCCAATGCTTCGTTGCAAGGCAATATATTATCATCTGAGGGCGGTAACCTGCTTACCTCGGGCGGCAGCACTACTATCAAGCTACAACAAATAGGCTGGACAACGCCGCAAACCATCCCAAGCAAATTTGATGGTACTTATGAGGATAGTAAATTGTTTAAAGGCGGATATAAAATTGTGCCTACCGGTGGTGCATTCTGGCCCGTTACAGATACAGTGACAGTTAATATTGATAAAGGTACCAAGCATGACTTTACAGTTACGCCGTACATCGTGATCAAAAACTTCACCCATACATTAACCGGTACTACACTTACCCTCACATTTGATATTGATGCCCCTATTATTGCTGGTTTACCAACCATCAAAGATGTGCAGCCATATGTAAATACCACTAAACTGGTAGGTACAGGCGCTTCTATCCGTGACTTTTCGGACCTGAACGCCAAAACCATCAACAAGGCATTTATTGATATGAGCGCTGCCGAAAAATCCATGACACTTACTGTACCCAATCTTATTCCGGGTCGCACGTTTTTTGTGCGGGTTGGCGTCCGTTTGAGCGATAGCTTCAACAGCTCAAATTTTTCGGAGATAGTACAGGTAGATATTCCTAAAAGTTAACCTAAAACCAAAAAGGAAATGAAATTCAATAAAACAATGATGGCTTGCTCCATCCTCATGATAGGCCTGATCGCTGCAGGCTGCAAAAAAGAAAAATATTTATCACGCGATACTTCATACCTGAAGCCGCCACCACCCGACACTACTGCTCCACCGGCGGTAGACCCAACGTTGATATCCTTTGACAACGCTGATAAAGCTGATGGCTGGCAAACCGTGGGTACACCCAACATCGCTACCAGCGGACAAAAGGAAGGTGCAGGCTACCTGAAAAATACCATTGCCAACGGTAGCGATTTTATGCAGTTCATCAAAGACCTGTCTACCCCTCTTGATACTAAGCTAACCGGCAATAATGGTCAGTTTAAATTCTGGTGGTACGTATCGGATGTTTCATTACTGAAAGCTGATGGTTCTATTGAGATCACGAGTTCAGGAAAATCAGATGATCATGAATCGGCCTGGGATGTGGCTCCTTTAATACCGACACTTAAAAATGGCTGGAACGAAATTGCCCTAAATTTCAGCAAAGCCATTAAAACAAACGACGGCGGTGCCGATTATTCGGCTATCAATCACTTCAGGATTTTCTTTTTTACAACAAATAAAGATCACGGCGATCTGGTTACCGGTGTTGATGACCTGGTATTCAGAGCCGCTCCAGCCCCACCGCCGGTGGTATTTGATAACGCCGATAAGCCGGACGGCTGGCAAACTGTTGGCACACCAACTATAGCAACAAGTGGGCAAAAAGAAGGTACAGGATATCTTAAAAATACCATTGCTAACGGGAGCGACTTCATGCAGTTTATTAAGGATATCGACCCGCCTGTTAATAGCAGCTTTAGTGCAGCCGATGGCAGGTTCACTTTCTGGTGGTATGTATCTGATGTTTCGTTGCTGAAAGCCGATGGCTCTATTGAAATCACCAGCTCTGGTAAATCGGATGATCATGAATCGGCGTGGGATGTAAAAGATTTGATCCCAACGCTAAAAAATGGATGGAACCAGATCACACTGGACTTTGATAAGTCTCTCAAACCCTCTGGTACTGATCCTGGTGCCGATTATAGCAAAATTAACCATTTCAGGATTTTCTTCTGGACTCAAAATAAAGATCATGGCGACCTGGTAACCGGCATCGATGATCTGAAGTTTATCTCCAAATAGCCATTCCCCAATAATAATTAATAAGAGCCGGCTGCAGGTATAACCTTTGGCCGGCTTTAATAACAGTAACATCATAATGAATTTAACTACTTTATTCAAACCATTAACAATAAAAGCTTTGCCCGCCGCGCTTGCCATAGCATTTGTGCTTACCGGAACCAGCCGCACCAAAGCCCAGGAAAAAGCCAAACAACAGGAAAAAGCTACGACCGATACCACCGGCAACCCATTTATCAGGAGCATGTACACCGCCGATCCGTCCGCGCACGTTTGGGCTGATGGCCGCCTTTATGTTTATGCTTCGCACGATATCTTTCCGGCACGCGGCTGCGATCTGATGGACCAATATCATGTTTTTTCGACAGATGATATGGTACACTGGAAAGATCATGGTGAAATCCTTCGCGCAGCCCAGGTGCCATGGGGGCGTAAAGAAGGCGGCTTTATGTGGGCTCCTGATTGTGCATATAAAAACGGTACCTATTACTTTTATTTCCCGCATCCAAGCGATACCAAATGGAATGAGAGCTGGAAAATTGGCGTTGCAACCAGCAAAAGTCCGGCGAGCGGTTTTACCGTTCAGGGTTACATCAAAGGCCTCGAATCAATGATAGATCCATGTGTTTTTATTGACGACGATGGTCAGGCTTACTTTTATTACGGTGGCGGTGGTACCTGCAAAGGTGGCAAGCTAAAAGATAACATGATGGAAATTGATGGCGAAATGAAAACCATGGAAGGCCTTAAAGATTTCCATGAAGCCAGTTGGGTGCATAAACGCAATGGCGTTTATTACTTATCGTACTCAGATAACCATGATGTTAGCGGTAAACATAATCGTATGAATTATGCCACCAGCAAAAGCCCCCTTGGCCCATGGACATATGGCGGCATTTACATGGATCCAACCGATAGTTATACCAATCACGGTTCTATTGTGCAGTATAAAGGCCAATGGTATTCATTTTATCATACCAGCGCATTATCACATGAAGACTGGTTAAGGTCTATCTGTGTAGATAAGCTTTATTACAACGCCGACGGTTCTATTAAAATGGTCGAGCCTACATCTTTCAAAAAATAACGAGCAATATCGTGTTATTAATCAATATGCTATGAAAAACATCCTAAGTAAATATCCGGCAAACTTTTGCTTTGTCGTAATCATGGCGCTGACTTTAAGCTGTTCAAAAAAAGGCGGCAGCGGAGGCGGCGACGTCATACCGGTAGATAAACCCAAAGATACAATCGACCTTACCCCATCGCCGGTTGGCGATGTGGTAGGAAAAGTAATTGTTGGATACCAGGGCTGGTTTGCAGCCATAGGCGACGGATCCCCTATTAATCGTTACTGGCATTGGGCCCAAACCTGGGAAGAGCAACCATCGCCAACCAACACGGCCATCAAATCATGGCCCGACGTACGTGACTACACCAACACCTTCCCCACCAAATACGCCAACCTGAATAACGGCCAACCAGCCAATGTATTTTCATCATTTTCTGATCAGACCATTGATGTACAGTTTAAATGGATGAAACAATATGGAATTGACGGTGCGGCACTGCAACGTTTTAATCCAAGCGGCCTGGAAGGTCCCGTGCGCGACGCGATGGCGGCTAAAACTAAAATTGCAGCCGAAGCGAATGGCGTTAAGTTTTACATTATGTACGATATAAGCGGCTGGAAAAACATGCAGTCGGAGATAAAAACCGACTGGACCAGCAAAATGTCGGTTTATACTTCCTCTACAGCCTATGCTAAGCAAAATGGGAAACCTGTTGTATGTATCTGGGGTTTTGGCTTCAGCGATGAAAACCATCCCTTTACCGCCGCTCAATGCCTGGATGTAATTAACTGGTTTAAAAGCAAAGGTTGTTATGTTATCGGAGGCGTTCCTACACATTGGCGTACGGAAGACAGTGATTCGCGACCAGCCTTTTTAAGTGCTTATAGCGCGCTTGATATGATCTCGCCCTGGATGGTTGGACGTATCGGTAATAAAAGCGAATCAGATAATTTTTACGGTACAGTTAACCGCCCGGATGTTGCTTATTGTAAAGCCCACGGCATGGATTATCAACCATGTATCCTGCCCGGCGACTTGCAGGAACATCAGCGTGTGCATGGCGATTTTATGTGGCGCCAGTTCTTTAACATGAAAAGCGTAGGCGCGCAAGGCCTTTATATTTCCATGTTTGATGAATATAATGAAGGTAACCAGATAGCAAAAACTGCCGAAAGCCAGGATTTTGTACCTGCAGGATCATCGTTTGTTACCTTAGATGAAGATGGAACAGCCTGCTCATCTGATTATTACCTGAGGCTTACCGGCGATGGTGCCAAGATGTTCAAAGGGTTGACCCCGCTTACACCTACGAGGCCAACACCTGTTAAATAGTTAAAACATAAGAGGCGTCATTGCGAGGTACCTCGCAATGACGCCTCTTATGTTTTTTATCGTCTTAATTAATGCTTTCCAGCATCTTAACATACAATTCAATACCCTCGCGGATCTCATCCACATAAACAAACTCATCTGCAGTGTGTGAACGGGCAGAGTCACCGGGGCCAACTTTTATTGATGGGATATCTAATAGCGATTGATCGGATGTTGTTGGTGAACCGTATGTGATGCGACCAAGTGCTATACCGGACTGAACTATAGGGTGTTCTTTAGGGATAGATGATGGCTTTAACCTGATAGAGCGTGGTTTTACATCACTTGCAACGTGCTCGCGAATAATTTCCAATACTTCCTCATTACGGTAAGCGTCGGTAACACGCACGTCAACAGTGTAAACACAGCTTGCAGGCACTACGTTATGCTGTGAGCCGGCATTGATAATAGTAACCGACATTTTTATCGGTCCAAAAACTTCCGACTCTTTAGGAAACTTAAAGGAGCGGAACCATTCAATATCCGTTAAAGCTTTATAAATGGCGTTCTCCCCTTCTTCACGTGCAGCGTGTCCGGCGCGACCGTGAGCTGTACAATCCAATACCATTAATCCGCGCTCGGCGATGGCTAACTGCATCAGGGTTGGTTCGCCTACAATACCAAATGACAGCTGCCCAAGTTCAGGAATGATCAGCTCCAGGCCGTTTACACCGGAGATCTCCTCTTCGGCAGTTGTTGCTAAACAGAAATTATATTTAAGGTTTTCCTTATCATGGAAATACAGGAAAACCGCTATAAGCGATACAAGGCAGCCTCCGGCATCATTACTGCCAAGGCCATATAGTTTACCATCTTCAATTTTGGCATCATAAGGATCGCGGGTATAGCCCGAATTAGGCTTAACAGTATCATGATGCGAGTTAAGGAGGATAGTTTCTTTAGCAGGATCAAAATGTTTGTTCCATGCCCAAATGTTATTAAGCTTACGATGAGTTGTTACACCATGCGATTGCAAAAATTCGTTGATCAGGTCGGCAGTGCGGTCTTCCTCTTTGCTAAACGATGGAATAGATATCAGTTGTTGCAGTAATGTTACCGCCAGTTGAAATAAATTGCTTGTTTCAGTCATAAATTTAAGGGTTGTCCCTCGTGATGAACGGGCAAAATTAATACTTTTTATTAACAAGTGTCAGGATCAGAATTTACAGAACTCAAGAATTAGTAGAATTATTATTTAGAATCCTGCCTTAAACAGTATATAAATATCCAATTAACAATAGGATAATATTTAGTTTACTCAACACCGATCTCCTATTTCTTTTTGTCAATGCTAAAATTCTGTAAATTCTGATTCAGATTACTCATCCTCTATTTTCGAGTGCTTATGCGTATCATTCATGGTGATGTACAGGATCAACGACAGTGCGATACAGATGGTTACATACCAATAGAACCATTGCGCGTGATGCTCATTTTTAAACCATAAGGCAATATATTCGGCAGTGCCGCCAAACAATGATACAGCTATAGCATAAGGAAAACCTACCCCCAACGCACGTACATTGGCCGGAAACAATTCAGCTTTAACAACGGCATTGATGGACGTATATCCGCTTACAATGATCAGCGCGCAAAGAATAAGTATAAAAGCCCCCCATACATCTTTGGTATGGCTTAACGTTGTCATAATAGGAATAGTGCAAAGTGTTCCCAAAACTCCAAAGCCAATGAGCAACGGCTTGCGGCCAATTTTATCTGACAATAAACCGAATAAGGGTTGTATCACCATAAATACTGCCAATGTTAATGTAGAGATTAAAGTAGCGTCGCTTTTACTGAACCCGGAGGTGTTAACCAAAAACTTCTGCATGTAGGTGGTGAAAGTATAAAATGCCAATGTGCCGCCAACGGTTAAGCCTATCACTGTAAATACAGCTTTAGGATGCTGGGTAAGTGCCTTTAAGGTTCCGTTCATTGCATTGGCTTTGGTCCCCTCCTTTTCAAATGAGGATGATTCCTGTAAACTCCGCCTTAAATACATGGTGGTAACTGCCAGTATTGCACCGATACCAAAAGGAATGCGCCAACCCCAATCATGCAATTGTTTTTCAGATAAAAACGTCCGTTGCAATAAAACCAGTACACCTAACGCAAGCAGTTGCCCCATAATGAGCGTTACGTATTGAAAGCTTGAGTAAAAACCACGATGTTTTTTAGTGGCCATTTCGCTCAAATAAGTGGCGCTGGTTCCGTACTCTCCTCCTACGCTCAAGCCCTGGATAATACGCGCTAATACCAATAATATTGGCGCAGCAACGCCAATTGACTTATAACCCGGCGTTATAGCTATTATTAATGAGCCAACACTCATGAGCAGTACAGAGAATGTAAGTGCTGTTTTGCGCCCGCGTTTATCGGCAAATGTTCCCATCACCCATCCGCCAATTGGCCGCATCAAAAAGCCGATGGCAAAGATGCCCGCTGTGTTTAAAAGCTGTACCGTTTGATTGCCTGAAGGGAAAAAAGCATCCGAAAAATATAAGGAGAACGCAGTATAAGCATACCAATCATACCATTCAACTAAATTGCCCAGCGAACCTCCAATGATAGATTTAATGCGCCCACCTGTTGTTTGAGGTAATGGTGATTTTATTTCATTCATAGGTTTGGCAGATATTGTTGGTTTCCGTAATATTAGGGATTTTAAAATAGAGCTGCAATACCGGTGTAATAACTGTGATATTTAGCCCGGATTAAAAAGCTAACTATAATAATCTAACCCTGTCATTCACAACAGTATGCTGTTCACCGAAGATTTTTTGCATTACATCTGGAAGTTCAGGCTTTTTGAACGCGACAACCTGCAAACTACAGACGGTGAGGAATTAGAAATTTTCTCTGCCGGGTTGCATAATTCCGATTCGGGGCCTGATTTTCATAATGCCAGGATCCGTATTGGTGAAACGGTTTGGGCCGGCAACGTTGAAGTACACCTTTCCGCGTCTGACTGGCAAAAGCATGGCCATACCCATGATGGTGCTTATGAAAATGTGATATTGCATGTGGTGTATCGCAACGATGTGTCGCTGTTTTTGCCAAGCGGGCGTAAAGTGCCAACGCTTGAACTGCAAAACCGTATCAGCGAAGAGCTTTATAACAAATACCATAAGCTTGTTTTCGGCAATCAGACCTTTATACCCTGCGAAGCCGGCATTGCTACTGTTGATGGCATAACCATGCAAAATTGGCTCACTCGCGTACTGGTTGAGCGAATGGAAAAACGATCTGCTAATGTTGCCAATGCCTTAGCGCTTAATAAAGGCGACTGGGAAGAAACTTTTTACCAGTTTCTGGCGGCAAACTTCGGATTTAAAGTTAACGCGTTACCGTTTGAACTGATGGCAAAATCCCTACCTCAGCTTACCCTCGCCAAAAACAAAAACAATGCTATGCAAATAGAGTCCCTGATATTTGGGCAAGCTGGTTTTTTGGAAGGGGAATTTAAAGATGAATATCCCCTGAAGCTTCAAAAGGAATATGAGTACCTCCGTAAAAAATATAATCTTAAACCTATAGAGAACCACCTATGGAAGTTTATGCGTTTACGGCCTCAAAACTTTCCAACCATCAGGCTGGCACAATTTGCGGCCTTAATTGTAAAATCCAATCATCTGCTCTCCAAAATACTGGAAATTAAAGAAGTTAAAGCTCTACGCGGTTTATTTACCGAAATCAAGGTAAATGATTATTGGGAAGATCATTACCGGTTTGACGTGCAATCGAAGCCTTCATCAAAAAATATGGGTGATGGATCTGTCGATATTTTGTTGCTCAATACCGTGGCTCTGTTTCTGTTCAGTTATGGTAAACAGCATCAACAGCAATATTATATTAGCCGTAGTCTTAAATTATTAGAAAATTTACCAGCCGAAAAAAACAATATTATCACCGATTTTGTTAACTTAGGAGTGAAAATTGATACTGCGTTTGAATCACAAGCATTACTTGAGTTAAAAAATAATTACTGCAACTATAAGAAATGCCTGCAATGCGGCGTTGGTAATAAGATATTAAAACTGACCTGACACCATGCTACAGCGAATACTTACTTTTTTTGAACGGTACTCTTTTGGTGTATGCACCTATCTTGGCGAACGCTTTAATATTTCGATATCCAAGATCAGGCTTTTCTTTATATATTCTTCTTTTTTGGCCGTGGGCTTCCCGCTGGTGTTTTACTTTTTTGCGGGAATAGTGCTTGACATCAGGAATTTCATCAAGCGAAAACATACCGGGGTGGCTGATTTATAATCAATAATTTTTCTTTGTGGAATTTATTTATGCAAATGTATCACCTGTCCCCCACCTGCTGCCAGCAACATATCTAATATAGCCCCCTTTGTAACGCCCTTAATTTCTTTTACCAAATGATCAGGATATTCTTCAACATCTGTTGCATCGCTGTATACCTCTGCTTTGTAATTCCCATCTGATAAAAAATCAAGTTTAAGGTTGATGGCAACTCCATCATGGTCAGTTATAGCCCCAATATACCAATCGGAACCTTTGCGACGAGCAATAGCCAAATACTTACCTACTTTTGCGGCAATAACACGTGTTTCGTCCCAGGTGGTAGGCACCTGCTGTAAAAATTCAAAGCCTGGCTGCCCTATATAAACTTCCGGGGCATCACAAACCATTCCTAATGCATTTTCAAGCACCACATACATTGCCAGCATGTGGCAGCGGGTACCCAATACATACGGGCGGGTGTAATGCACCTTAAAAGTTTTCTTATTGGCGGCGTGAAAACCACCGAGATGGTAATCGGTAGATCCGGCAAGCATTCGGGTAAACGGTATATTGATATCGGCATCAGGTGTCACATTGTCATTCCATTTATCGTTTTCATAGTTCAGCGTTCCTTCACGCGTAAACTCGTTTGGATACGTACGACTTAAACCTGTAGGCTTATATGCTCCATGAAACTGAATATGTAGTTTATGTTGGGCCGCTTTCTCCAGGATTTCTGTTTGGATATTCACCATTTCCTGATCATCACGATCCATAAAATCGCACATCAGGCCACTTACACCCCATTTTTCGAGTTGAGTAAATGTTTCATCCAGTTTTGGATACAAAGCCTTCCAGTGTATCCAGACACGAATGCCCACTCCCCTTTTCTTTGCTGAATCACATACAGCCTGCATATCTAAACCAGGCACCGCCTTTGACGGATCGGCATTAGGCCCCGGCTGAAAACCCGCACCATCATTCACATACCATTCATGTAGCCCATATTCAACTACCGAGTGATACTCGATGCCATACCTGGCGCACCAGTTCACATAATACATATTGGTTTCATAATTATTGCCAGGGGCAAAAGAAGTATCGGGAATGGCATTGCCATTCCACCATGGGAAAGTAGTTTTACCTGGCTTAATCCATGAAACATCTTTAACCCTGCACGGCGGACTGAGGCTCGTGAGTATATTTGATTCCATAAGCGCTCCAACCCTATCCCCAATCATCATTACCCTCCATGGGCTGCTATGTGGCAAAACTGCTTTTACTTTAATATCAGGCTGGCCGGGTAAAGGAGATAAACGGCTTTCCAAAACCCCATTATGCTTTATAAGATACATGCCCGCATAATCAAGCAAAGCAGCTTCTGTTATAGCCATGTAGTTACCATTTGGAAATTCAAATAGCGTGGGCATGTCCATCAGCGAATCCGCTTTAAGTTCGTCCAGTTTTGCCTTAGTATAGATCCCTTCATGAGATGTTGTGTAGTTTTCACGGAACAAAGTAGTCACTTCCGGATTTTGCGTTAAATTAAATGTATTTAATTCATCCGTTATCTCTACGCTTTTCAACTGATGTTGTTTGGGTATCATATATCGAAAAGTAACTCCATCATTAAAAACCCTAACCTCGATACTAAGCATTCGTTTGGTTCCTGCTTGCTCTGTAACGGAAATAACTGTACGGTTGCATTCACTATGTACCTTACTGGTTTTGCCAATAATGAGGTTATAATCATCTATAAGCTTATCAGTTGTAGAAGCTGATATCACAAGGTTATCTTTAAACATACCTCCTTGTTTAAAGCCGATATTAAGCCGGGATTTATCTGCCATAAAAGTTCCTTTAAACCTTATTTGGTAAAAAAGCCCGCTTTGATCTGTACTTAATAAAAAATTGATTTTTCCATCGGGCGATGAGGTGTTAATGATTTTTGCCGCGAATGACGATGCAAAGAAAAACAAGGTTATGACTATGCATAACAGGTTACGAAAAACTGGCATATATTGAGGTTTACCTTGGCGGTTTAAAACCTAAATGTATAAAAGCTAAGGTGATAAAGCAATTATTTAAACCAACTTGCCGGTTTTAACCGCATCTTGCAGGTTGCGAACTTTGAACTTTGGGGTATAACAATATTGAGCCAACTGTTTAGCCCAGGTGGTTTTGTCGCCAAACATGAGCTTAATGACTTTTACTCGAGTTGAACCTTTAGGATAACCGTATTTATACCAGCTGAATTTAGATTGGTCCACATTAAACTGCTCTGTAAAATCGGCGAGGAAAAGATCTATCTCAATGTCAAAAATATCCAGATCAAGGTCAATACTGGTATCCAGGCTAAGGCTGTGTGGGTCAACCTTGCGAATCTTATACCTGTTGCAATAATCAACTATAAATTCTTTTAAGGGTGGCAGTATCTCTTCCATTTAAACGAATATTAATTTGACCATTTAAGTTATGAGACGTAGCTTTTGAAATAAGGTTGCATACAAATTTACTTTATTTTCAAGTCGCTTAAATTCAATCCAATAGTTAATAAATGTTAAATTTTTATTGTTGCTAATGCAGGCTTTATGCCGTTAAAATGAACCTGATGTGCTATAATTGCATCAGGTAAATAACATACTTCAAATGAACCTAAAAGTAATTGCCTTTGATGCCGACGATACCCTTTGGGTAAATGAACCTTATTTTCAAGCTACTGAGGAAAGGTTTTGCAGCCTGCTCGAAAACTTTTCGCCCCAGCATACCATTTCCAAAGAGCTTTTTAAGGTGGAGGTCGATAACCTTTCGCTTTACGGCTATGGAATAAAAGGCTACATCCTCAGCATGATAGAAGCCGCGCTGAGTATTTCTGAAAAAAGCATCAGTGTTGAAGTAGTTGAAACCATTTTGCAATACGGCAAGGATATGCTTAATCAGCCAATAGAGATATTAAATGATGTGGAGCATGTGCTCTCTTCTTTAAAAGACAATTACCGACTGGTTGTTGCCACCAAAGGCGATTTGCTTGATCAGGAGCGCAAACTCAAAAAATCTGGCCTGGCGCATTACTTTCACCACATCGAGATCATGAGCGATAAGAATGAGGATGACTACATCAAGCTGATCAAACACCTTGATATTAATCCCGAAGAGTTTATGATGATTGGCAACTCCCTGAAATCAGATGTAATGCCCGTGATCAATATTGGCGGGCACGCGGTGCACGTTCCGTTTCATACCACATGGGCGCATGAACATGTAGAAACCGTTTTAACTCACGAAAACTTCAGGCAGGTTGATAAGATCAGCGAGGTGTTGGAATTGATGAAGTTAAGTTCTAAGTCGTAAGTCTTATGGTGAATTTATATAAATAGACTTAGAACTCAAGACTTCCTACTTCAGACTTAAAAATCAAATACTCTTCTCCATTACTATCAGCTCAATGCGCTGTTTAGCATCGCCAAAACGTCCGTGTGAGTGAAAAGGCTGAATCTCACCGGTTGGTTTATAACCGCGGCGCTCATACCAGCTTATCAGTTCAAAACGGGTGCTAATTACGGTCATGGTTAAAGTATCGCAATTATATTTCCGCGCGTAAACCTCAGCTTCTTCAATCAGAGCACGGCCTACTCCTTTATTTTGCAGTAACGGCGACACGCTGAACATACCAACGTACAATTTGGGATGCCTTACCTCAAGATATACCGTACCGGTTATGTATCCGTCTTCATCGGTATGTTTCAAGATGATTATCTTTTCATCCTGCATATATTGGTTAAGCGTTTCCTCATCAATGCGGAGGCCACCAATCAAATCTGCTTCGGTTGTCCATCCCTGTTTCGAGCTTTCGCCACGGTAAGCACTATTTATTAAAACATTAAGTTCGGGCACATCAACAAGAGTAGCCTGGGTAATAACGGGCATATCATAAAATTTAAGGACGCTAAAGGTAATACTTGCTAATTTAAATTAAAGACTTTAAATCATAATTTTAAAGCTCTTACCTGCTCCATTTAGCATTTGCCGTTATAATGTCTTCAAGCTATTCTATAAATTATTCTCGGGTACACGGTCGTCAAATGACATTAAAAAAGCTATGGTTTTAAAACCAAGCTGTATATTTAGTAGTTAATAACACATCTGTTTATATTATACCCCGCCATGGCTTTTATAGATTATTACAAAGTATTAGAGCTTGATAAAAACGCGTCTGAAAAGGATATAAAAAATGCTTACCGTAAACTGGCCCGCAAGTATCATCCCGATCTTAACCCCAATGATGAAGAGGCCAACAAAAAATTCCAGCAGTTAAACGAGGCTAACGAAGTTTTAAGCGATCCGGAAAAGCGAAAGAAATACGATAAATACGGCGAAAACTGGCAGCATGGTGAAGCGTACGAACAACAGGCCCGCCAGCAAGCGGGTGCGCAGGGCAGCGGCTACGGAGGCTATAGCGACTTCGGCGGCGCTGAGGGATTTGGAAGTGCTGAGGGATTTGGAAGCGAAGATTTTTCAGACTTCTTTCAATCCATGTTTGGCGGTGCAGGTGGCTCACGTGGCGGCAGACAGGCAAAATATCGCGGGCAGGATTATAATGCTTCTTTAAGCTTAAACCTGCGTGATGTTATTGAAACACACAAACAAACGCTCTCTGTTAATGGCAAAAATATCCGCATAACTATACCCGCCGGTGTTGAAAACGGACAAACCATTAAAATAGCCGGGCACGGTGCCCCCGGTGTAAACGGCGGCCCTGCGGGCGATCTTTATATTCAGTTTAATGTTGCTCCCGATCCGGACTTTAAACGCGATGGCAATAACTTATATACCATACAAAAGCTTGACCTGTACACAGCTGTATTAGGAGGAGAAGTAACAGCAGAAACTTTGACGGGTAAAGTAAAAATCAAAGTAAAGCCCGAAACGCAAAATGGAACAAAGGTAAAACTGAAAGGCAAAGGGATGCCCGTATACAAAAAGGATAATGAGTTCGGCGATCTTTACCTTACTTACGATATCCAGACCCCAACCAACCTTACCGAAAAGCAAAAACAGTTATTTGAAGAATTAGCTAAATCTTCAGCCTAAATTAAGAGCATTATGAAAACAGCAGAATTAATAGCAGCAAACGATTTTTGTGTATATCATAATGTTGAATACACTTTTATTACTTCATTACATGAAGCAGGATTGGTTGAGGTTACTATCATTAACGAAACCACTTTCATCCCTCAAACCGAATTACAAAAGCTGGAAAAATTGATAACCCTGCATGAGCTGGATATAAATATAGCCGGCATCGAGGCAATCTCCCACCTGCTTGACCGGGTTGAAAAGCTACAACAGGATATGAGGTACTTAAAAAACAGGCTGAGTTTATACGAATAAGTGGTCTTCTATTTACTGAACAAGACTTGATAAAATTTACACCAGGTACTTATTCATCATTCGCTCACTTATAATATTAGCTTCATCAATAACACGCTCAGGGTATCCCATCGATTTAAGAATCGCGATACCATTAGTGCTTTTAAGCAGGCCACGTTTTAGGAGATAGTCAAATACAAGCACGCGCCCATCTTTTGAATCGGAAAAGGAATATACTATAAAGTCTTCGTCGAGTAGTTCGGCCAGTTCAAGATCATGGGTAGATACAAACACAAAATTCTGCTTAGCAGTGATATATGACAGTACCGATTTTGCGGCAGCTATGCGCTCAATGGTATTGGTACCTCTGAAAATTTCATCGATTATAACCAGGCTTTTTATTTCTTCCTTTTGCGAACTGCCGTCGATGATATTTAATATTGCCGATGCCTGCGCCTGGAAATAACTCTTTTGCTCGTCAATATTATCGCCGGTTTTAATACTGGTTTGTATTTTTAGTACAGGTGCTTTGTAGGCCTTTGCACAACTGGTAAATATAGTTTGTGACAGTAGTGTATTTAATGCCAGTGCTTTGATAAAAGTAGTTTTACCCGACATATTTGACCCTGTGATCAGCGCTCCCCTATCTGCATCTGTTGTATAAAGGGAATTGGCAATACAATCTTCTACCAGCGGATGAAAAAGTTCTGTAATTTCAAGTTTACCATCAGTACCCGTAAACTCTGGTTTAGCATATACAGGCAAACCCTCGCGTATTGACTGAATGGCTATCAACGTATCAGCCCAACCAATAAACTTATATACTTCTTTAATATCGCCACGGTATTTACTGATATATTTTAATGATGAAGTGTAAGTATTGGGCTCAATTACAAAAAGCAATTTAAACAGCTGAAAAGCTGCATACCCAATATCATTTGACTCGCCTACGAAGCCACTTTCCATATCCACAAATTTAAGCGCTCGCTTTAAACCGGTTAAATTGGTAAGAGATTGTTTTACCCCTGGAACCTGGCCAAATTTCCCGCTTTTTACCAATGTCACCGCAACTTTGTACATGATCAGCATCTGGGGCAATGATCTGGTATAGGTAGAAATTGTTTTTTGACTGGTAAAATGGATAGCGATATTGTAAGCAAACAACAACACTAAAAAGATAAAGCTAAAAATATTGGGAATTACTGCCAGTGATATTAAAGCAGCGATAATCAGGAACGGAGAAACCCTGATGTAAAAATTCATCACCGGGGCAAATACGGGCTTATGTTCTTTCAGAAAAAGATCGGCTATAAAATAAGCATCCGTACTATTAAGTTTTGATAGCTCCACTTCCAGTTTTTCTCTGCCCGGTTTGTCCAAATTAAGATCCTCAACACTATTATCAAGCTCATGTAAGGCATCAATATCGGTTGTTGGATTGTGCAGCAAATTATAGAAGTATTGTTTACCCGGTTTACTGTTTGTACGGTCGATATAATTAAAAACGCTATTGAAGTCCAAATCGTTAGCTGTCTGGGCCGAGAGCTTATCTTTATTATTTATCGCGTCTAAGTAAATCCTGATCAGGTCAAAGTTGCGGCGGGCATTCACCGGCTTCCCCCACTTACCCTGAACCTTCGCCAGCCTCTTTTTTGCCAGTCGTAACTTATTATAATATGACTTGATAAAAAGCAACCCGATTATGATAAAAACAACTATTGCAGAAAAGACAAAGTAATACATGCCTTAAAAATATAAATTTTTAATTAAACCTCGCTACCCGTTAACAGTCATATCTACGTATCGCAATTGAGGTATTAACTAAAATTTACAACTATGAAATTTATCCGATTTTCAATAATAGCTTTAGTAATGGTATTTTCATTCCAATTTGCGAAAGCGCAAAGCGTATATGTAAGCGCTCATTTTGGACGTCCGTACCATAGGGTAGTTTACACAGATGGGTATTACGGAAGACCTGTTTATTACGGCCGGGATGTATATTATGGCCGCCCTCATTATTACCGGGCAAGATATTACCGGTCGGGTTATTACTACGCGCCTGCATACTACAACAGGCATTACAGAGTTCATTCTTATTACAGGCATTGGTAATTTTATTGTGTGATAAAAAGCCTCCGCGAACCGGGGGCTTTTTATTTAATCGTGACTGGCGGCGTCATTGGCCATTTCTATAATTACATTATCAAGACGTTCAAGTTCGGCTATCATATAATCAAGGGTTTCCGTATCAGTCGGGTTATCCTTCAACAAATCTGCAAGGCCTTTCAAATTAGCTACCGGGCTCCGCATATAGTGCGATTGTTTCCATGCCATATTTTTTATACGGTTAATATGATTATGGATCCTTTCATACGCGAGCTGCAGATTATTTTCAATATTCTTTCTATCAGTAATATCATAAAGCGCCATCATCAAACCTAATATATTCTCCTGATTATCCTTTATCGGGAAAAGGCGCACATAAAACCAGCATTTTGAACCATCGGCCTGGGGGTAGTCTACCTCATAGCTTACATTTTGTCCATTTAAAATCTGCCCGGTAAATTCAAGAAGTTGCGAAAACCGCTCTCTTGGAAAAAAATCAGATAACTTATCGCCATTTTGAGGGTCGTGATGAAACTGACTTTTTACAAACCCTACTGCTTTATGATTAAAAGCCTGAGCCTTAAAATCTTTATCAAAGAGGGCATATGCCGTATCGGTGGTGTTTAAAATAGTTTGCAGGTTTGCTTCTGATTTTTGGAGCAACTCTTCCGACCGGAGTTTTTCGGTGATATCATTAGCAATTGAAAGCCGTACTAAACGCCCTTCATAAACGATATCCTGCCCAAAAATTTGAACGTTGATCATCGAACCATCTTTTCTGCGATGCAGTGTAGTTATAGTATTGCCCCATTTTGGTGCCGTTTCCGAATAGCCTTTGTACATTGCATCCCATTGTTCGGGCGGCCTGACGTCTTTGATAGTCATGCTCAAAAACTCATCAGCCGTATAGCCGTAGTGTTTTATTGCGGCATGGTTCACAGCAATAATCGACAGATCATTTTTAGCTATCATCCACATGGGCAAAGGGTTACTATCAAAAAGCAGCTTATATTTCTGTTCAGATTGTTTTAACTCTTCTTCAATCTTTTTCCGCTCGGTAATGTCTATCATCGAACCAATGATGGTTGGCTCTTCATTAATCTGCGCCCTTGTTCCGTAAAACTCAACCCAATTATTTGAGCCATCCTTACAACGGCCCATAACCTCGTAATTAACACTTTCTACTTCACCCGACAACCTTGCCCTTACATGTTCCAGAACCATATCCTTATGGTACTCACTAATAATAACGTCAACAGATGAAACGCCTATCAATTCATGGGGTTCATAACCAAAAACCTGGGCAAATCGCGGGTTAACATAGGTAAAAGTGCCTTTTTGTACAATGTAAACCCCTACCATTGATTTTTCCGCCAGAGTACGGAATTTGAGTTCGGCCTCCTCAAGGCCGGCCTGCATAATTTTACGATTAGTAATATCACGGGCAATAACCAGTACGCTGTCTTTGGTAAATCTTTTTACATTGATCTCTACATCAAAAACCTGCCTGTTTTTCCTGATAAACCTGCGTTCCCGCATCACCGCAACATGCAAATCATCAGGGCCAAGCGTTACAGGTTCGGTTTTTAAGTTCTCAGGATCGATGATTTGTTCAATCTTAAGCTGCAATAACTCTTCACGGCTGTATCCCGTCATCCGGCACATGCTGGCATTCACTTCGGTGAAACACCCTGCAAAATCAATTACGTATATGGCATCTGACGCCTGTTCAATAAGAGATCGATATTTTTCTTCGCTTACTTCAAGTTTGGCAACTGTATTAACAAGCTCCGAGGCATGTTGCTGCATACTTTCAGTAAGGGCGTTATTTAGATCAATGATCTTATTTTCGTCTTCAGCCCTCTTTTTTTCAAGATAGGTAAGCAGCATCAAAGCGAAGCCGGCGACAACTATAACTACCACTAAGTTTAAAAACCATCCTGTTAGCAGCCAATTAAAAACAAGCATGATAATCAGGCTTATAATAATAACAATCTTGTTTTTAAGCGGATAGTTCATTCAAATTCAATAGTAAGCTAATGCCAGGGTAAAACGACTATCTAATTGGTTAACAAAACCGATTTAGGTGTATAATTGTAAATTACGACTAATCTATTAAAAATGAGAAGTATCAGTGAAATTATATGAAAATACCGGCAAATATTACGTAATAGGAACACTATTATTATCACTTAGCTCTGTCTTTAAAAAAAGCGTTTAAAGCCTGCTGCGTAAAATCAGATAGCACCAACTCACCGCTAACTGCAGCACGTTGTTTAAGTAAATTATCCCAATCGGCAGTGCCCTCCCAAAGCAACTGTTTTAAACAGGTCAGGGCTTCCGGATTATAGCAAGCAAGTTTTTGCGCAAGTTCGGACACTGCTACGTCAAGAGCCGGAAGATCTTCATGAACCTCATGGTATAAACCATTTTGTTTGGCCCATTGCGCCGTTTGAAAATCAGTGGCTTTAATAGTAAGCTGCGAAAATGCGGATAACCCTATTTTACGAATTACCGCCGGTGCTATCACAAACGGCCCTATGCCTATAGTTAGCTCGCTTAACTTTATTGAAGCCGCCTCGCTGGCCAAACAGTAATCTGCCGCAGCAGCAAGGCCAACACCGCCCCCTACAGCCTTGCCTTGCACCCTTGCAATAATTATTTTAGGACACTTACGACAGGCGTTTATCACGTTAGAAAAACCTTCGAAAAATAAAGCACCAGTTTCTTTGTCTTTGATCTGTAATAACTCGTCAAAGCTTGCACCTGCGCAAAAAGTACGGTCGCCATCACTCTTTAATACAATTACTTTTGTTTGCGGATCATCAGCCGCTTGATGTATTGCATAAGCCAGTTGCTTCAAAAGTGCAGATGGCAATGAATTTTGTGCTGGATGATAAAAGCTTATGGTAGTAACTCCATTGGGTTCCGTTACAATCGATATATTTCCGTTTTCGGCAGACATAAATTATTAGGTTTTACAGGCAATATACAGTAGTATTTATGTCAAATGCAATTTTGAGCGGGCACAAGCCGAAGCTTACTTTTCAAGTAAAGGCAGTTCAAAATAAAAAGTAGCGCCTTCTCCAAGTTCACTTACTACACCTATGCTCCCTTTATGATTATTAATGATCTCGGCCGAAATATAAAGGCCCATGCCGAGGCCGCTCGCCATAAATTTCTTATCCTCAACACGATAAAAGCGTTCAAAAATATGATCTATTTGTTCAGCAGACATCCCTATGCCAAAATCGGTTACAGATACGCGTACTTTTTTGTCGTTTTGCTCTGTTTTAATGATGATCTTTTTGTTATCGGTAGAGTATTTTACCGAATTGTTGATCAGGTTTACCAATACCTGTTCCAGGCGTCCGGAGTTGCCTTCAATAAAAAACTCACTTTTGGATAGATTAATGAAATCAAATTCGGGATAAAGGTGAACTGCGTTTTCCAAGGTTAGATTTATTAACTCGGAAAGATTTACTTCAGCCATGACGTACTCAAGTCGCCCGGCATGTATTTTACTTACGTCAAGCAAATCATTCACAAGGCGTTGAAGCTTATTTAACGCGCCGGTCGCCTTTTCAACGTATTGTTTTATCATTGGAGGTACTTCCTCCCTTTTATAAACCGAAATAAGCTGTAAATAACCTTTTAAACTTGTTAAAGGTGTTTTAAGTTCATGACTGGCAACACCGATGAATTCATCTTTCAGATCAAGTTGTTTTTTCTGCTCTTCAATATCAGTAGCAGTACCAACCCAAAAAAGGATTTCTCCCGTATCATCTCTTAAAGGCACAGCCCGGTTAAGATGCCAGCGATAAGTTTTATCCCAACGCAGGTACCTGTTTTCCAACTCAAATACCTTCCCGGTCCTTAATGAGTCGAGATAAACGTCCAGTGTTCTTTGCAGATCGTCTGGGTGCACAATCTGCTGCCAACCCCAACCCGCGGTTTCCCTATACCTCAGCCCGGTATAATCAAACCAGCGCTGATTATAAAAATTAACCTCCCCGCCGGGCAGGTTTGTCCAGGTCATTTGAGGAATGTTATTGGCAAGCAATTTAAAATGCTCCCTGCTGATCAATAAATCACTGGTGCGCTCTCTAACTGTATCCTCAAGCTCATTATTCAGCCTTTCGGCAATATTCTGGGCTTCCTCCAGTTGATCATTCTTGATTTTAAGTTCCCACTCAGTTTCTTTTTGAGATGTCAGGTCGGTGAGGATCAAACTTAACGCAGTTCCCTCATCAAGATCGAGTGTGGTACATGATAACAAACAAGGCGTTAACTTACCTTCGAGACTAGATAACAATATTTCGCCTTTACAATCATTGTTCCAGCCATCCTTTATTACTTCTTTATATTTTCCGACAGAAACTTCCGCGATAAAAACATCAAAATGGACACCAATCACTTTTTCGAGTGGCTCATTAACCATGTTTGCAAAACGGGAATTACTATATAATATAATTCCTTCACGATTCAGGGTGACGGCCCCTTCGTTCATTTTTTCAATAAACACACGATAGGTCTGGTCAGCCGTTTTTAGCGTATAAAGTTGATGACCTTCATCGCCTTTGACCACAAGCGCATCAACCTGGCCACTGCGAATAGCCTCGATGGTGTCATTTGCCTCTTCTAACAGAAAACGAAGTTCATCGTTTTCTGTCTGTAATTGCTCATATGTAAATTTAACTGACTCCATGATTAACTCTCCGAATATATACCAAGCCCCTTCAAAACCTTGGCGGTGTTTGACATATCTCCTATCAGCTTTCGTTCAGTACCAGGAGATTTTTTGATCAGCAGCGGCAGCGCTACAATCTGTTCGGCTTCGGCTATAAGTGGTTGCTGGTATACATCAATTATTTCCAGCTCGTAATTAGCTTTAATATATTCTTCACAAATATTTTTAAGGTTGGTAATAGCCCGGATAGAATTAGGCGATGCCCCAATCACAAATAAACGCAATCGAAAAAGCTGGCTTTCCCCCTCACTTAAATTATCATCCGCATTTAAAGGCAATTGATTGTGCTCCGTCATTATGTATTTTTTACAGGCCTAATGTTTAATCCCACTAAAACTTTTTCCTCGTTACTTAAATCGCCTATTATTTTGCGAATCGGTTCAGGCACTTTTCTTACCAGCGTAGGTACAGCAAAAATCTGATCACCCTCCGCCAGTTGTGGTTGTTGCAGCAAGTCAATCACTTCAATAACGTATTGACCTTTTAAATGTTCTTCACAATATTTTTTAAGATTTGTGAGGGCTGTAACAGATTTAGCCGTTTTACCTGCTACATATAATCGTAACTCGTATTTTACTACTTCTCCCAGTTCCATTACTTTTTAGTTTTTGCTTTACTTTTGGGCGCATCTACATTCCCGCGACGGATATTAGTTATCTCCTGGCGATTTTTTTCAATGATCTCCTGTTTTAACTCATCTTCAAGATACATCTTATTGAGCTCTTCCTCTGCCGATTCAAACTCAGCCTGCAGGCTTGCAATTTTTGATTCAAGCATCATACGTTTACGCAAGATCTCTTTATCTTTCCGGGATACGGCAAAGTCCCTGAGGGCCACTCCTGTTTTCTCTTTTAGTTTTTGCGCTTCACGGGCCGAACCTGTAAGTACTCCTTCAGGCCCAAGATAAACATCAACCAGGTTTAGGCCATTATCAGTTATTGTAAATTCCCGCACCTGGTTTGAGTGGCTCATACCCCGCGATTTCATAATGTATAATCCCCTGTTACGTTCACCATTTGATTCTATGTCCCGCACAAGTAACCAGGCATCAACTAATGACGATACACCTTCATCGGTTTGTTCATTAACCACGGTATTTAAACTAAGCGCGGTGAACATAACAGTGACCTGCTCGTCCTGTAAAAAATCTATCAGCCTGATAAGCATCGATTTTACCTCACTCACAGAACCCACGGTAATAAGATTGGTAATAGGATCAAGTATAACAGTTGAAGGTTTAAACCTTTTGATGATCTTATAAATTGCTACAAGATGCATTTCGAGCCCATAAAGTGTTGGGCGCGACGCATGAAACTCAAGCAAGCCACTATCAACATGTTGTTGCAGGTCTATATTGATGGATTTCATATTACGAAGAATCTGTTTGGGTGACTCTTCGAATGCGAAATAAAGACACTTCTTTTTATTACTGCATACTTCATTGGCAAAACTGGCAGCAATACTTGTTTTACCTGTACCGGCTGTCCCCGAAACCAGGATACTGCTACCCTGGAAAAAACCTTTGCCACCAAACATGCTGTCAAGCGAAGGAATACCTGATGAGATCCGTTTTGACGATACTTCCTTTTCAAGTTTTAAAGAAGTGACAGGCAATACTGAAATCCCTTCCTCATCTATTAAAAAAGGATACTCATTGGTACCATGTTGTGAGCCGCGGTACTTTACAACTCGCAAACGACGGGTTGAAATCTGGTTGATCACCCTATGGTCAAGCAGTATCACACAATCGGAAACATACTCCTCAAGTCCCTGTCGCGTTAACGAAGCCCCTTCTCCCTTTTCACCAGTTATGATTGCAGTTACTCCTTTATTTTTTAGAAAATTAAAAAGCCTTTTCAATTCGGCACGTAGTATAACCTGGTTCGATAATCCGGAAAAAAGATTCTCCAGTGTATCTAACACCACTCGCTTTGCTCCGATGCTATCAATTGCATAACCTAAACGGATGAATAAACCCTCCAGATCATACTCCCCTGTTTCCTCAATCTCACTTCGGTCTATATGCACATGGTCCAGTCTCAGTTTTTTATTTTCCTGAAGTTTGAATAAATCAAAGCCAAGCGATGCAACATTAGCGGCGAGTTCATCGGCTTTTTCTTCAAAGGCCATAAATACGCCAGGCTCATTAAATTCGGTAGCTCCCCTTATTACAAATTCAAGGGACATTAGTGTTTTACCACAGCCAGCTTCCCCGCATATTAATGTAGGTCTTCCTTTTGGTAAGCCCCCACCTGTTATCTCATCTAAGCCGGTAATGCCCGTGGGGGTTTTAGGTAATTGATCAAATGTTGTTAACTGTTGTTTTTTATGAAATTTGGTCATAAATGCAATTTGTTTTTAGCTACCTGTCTGCTATAACCATCAAGCATACAGGATTTTGTTTTCATAGGTAAGTTAATAGTAATAGCGGTAAAATTGTTTTGCCTTTTTGACTTTCTGCCGGTAAAAATTATGAAACAGTAATGAATTGGTAATGCTAATAATACGGATAAATAAATCTTTATTTAGTACATTTATTTTAAAACTCCCACAACCTACAACTCTAAAAACATAGCGCTAAACATTTACGCAGGTTTTCTGTTTTAATAAACAAAATTCATATTACGGCGGCCCTAACAGCGTTTCTTCGGAGCCTCTTCTAAATGGGACATCTGAGATTTAGTATTTTTAACCATTATGGATTATATTTATATGTTTTATCAGTGTAATGAATAACCAGGCCGACCTGCATCAACAATTAAACGAAGATATATTCCGTATCCTGATCAGGGAGTCACCTACGCCAGTAGCTTTGTACATGGGCGAAGGCATGGAAATCAGGATAGCCAACAAAGCCATTATTGATATCTGGGGCAAGGGAGACAATGTTATAGGGCGCACCTACTTTAACCTGCTGCCAGAGCTTGAAGAACAAGGTTTTCACGCGATATTATTAAACGTTTATAAAAGCGGTATCGCTTACGAAGGAAAAGAAGAAAAGGTAGACCTTTTGGTTAACAATAAACTTGAGGAGTTTTACTTCAATTTTACTTTTAAACCCTTACGTGATGATAAAGGTAAAGTTTGGGGCGTGCTAAATACCGCGGCAGATGTAACAGAACTTGTAACCACACGGCAAAAACTGGCCGAAAGTGAGCAACGTGTCCAATTCGCGCTTCAAGCTGCCGAACTTGGCACCTGGGATTTAAACCCCAAATTACAAACCGTAATATGGGACGACCGCTGTAAGGAACTGTGCGGCTTTCGGAAAGCCGATGATATAAAATACGCTGACTTACTAAAATTTGTACACCCGGAAGACGCTCAACGACTGCGCGCCGCGGTATTGCAGGCATATGATCCTGCGAGTGGTGGCAATTATGACCTGATTGTGCGCACTATTAATGATGCCGGCAATTTAAAATACTGGATTCATTTAAAAGGTAAGGCTTATTTTAATGACAACCATGAACCTATCCGCTTTGCAGGCACAGTACAAGACATTACCCGCGAAATATCAGACAAACAGGAACAACAAAAGTTACTTGCACTGATTGACAATACCGCAGATATAGTGGCTGTAGGCAACATGGATGGTTTTGTTACCTATATCAATAAAACAGGCTACGCCATACTCGGTGTTGAAAACACAAAATCTGTCTTAAAACCAGGCGTTGATTTTTTTATATACGACGAGGCAAGCAAAGTAAACAATGATATAATTCCGACAGTACAACAATATGGTAAATGGGAAGGTGAAATGCATTACCGGCATTTTAAAACCGGAGAAAGTATCCCGGTTTACGTGAGTTGTTTTAGAATAGATGATCCTTTAAATAACCTGCCTATTGGAATGGCTTCTGTGGCCCGTGACCTGCGCCCCGAAAAGACCGCGAGGAACGAGCAATACAAACTATTATCGCTCATTAACCACAGTTCGGATTTCGTAAGCCTGTCGGATTTGGATGGCAATGTTACCTATGTAAATACTGCCGGTCGGAAAATGCTGGGGATTGCCGGCGTTAAAGAACATCGCAGGCATAACAGCGAATTTATAATGCCCGATGAGGTAGTCAAGCTTAGAGATACGGTAAATATCGCCTTAATGAAGCATGGCAAATGGAGCGGGGAAATACGTTATCGCCATTTCCAAACCGGCGAGGCTATACCGGTATACGGGACCACCATGCTGGTTTATGACTCCGTAACCGGGGCACCGCAGGGCCGGGCTTCAATAGCTCGGGACTTGAGAAGAGAAATTGCCGATAAAAAAGCCCTGACAGATAGTGAACAGCTGCTCAAAAGCATCACCAACGCCTCACCAACGGTATTATGGATGGCCGATGCACAAGGGAATATCACCTATGTAAATCAAACCTGGATTGACTGGACCGGCATTGAATATGAAAAGCACATGGGAAGCGGATGGGCCAACGCTATTGTGGAAGAGGACAGACCGCGTGCTGCCGAGAAGTTTTTATCAGATTTAAGCGCCCGCCGGTTTTACGAGGTTGATTTTAGGATAATCAATAAAGATGGTGAAACAAGATGGTGCATTGCAACCGGCAACCCGCAATATAATGAACAGGGAGAGTTTACAGGATACATAGGAGCCTGTACTGATGTTACCGACAAGACGCTCGCCGAGCGCGAGATAAAACTACGTAACAGGGAGTTAAGCGACCAGATCAGCCAGTTTGAGTTTGTTACCGATTTTATGCCCGTACAACTTTGGACAGCCCGCACCGATGGGGAGCTTGACTATCTAAACAAACGGGCGGTTGATTATTTTGGCATCGCAACCAACAAAATAGCCGGCCCAGATTGGCTTGACGGCATTCATCCCGATGACAGGGCCGGATGTATTGAGGCCTGGAATAATGCGGTAAATACCGGCAATATTTTTCAGTACGAGTTCAGGCTGAAAGATAAAGACGAAAATTACAAATGGCACCTGGTTAGGGCATTGCCTTTTACCATCGACGATAAGATCATTAAATGGTTTGGTACCAATACCGATATAGATGAGCAGAAACAGCTGCAACGCCAGAAAGATGATTTCTTGGGCATTGCCAGTCACGAGTTAAAAACACCGGTTACCAGTATAAAAGCATATGCCCAGGTACTTGGCGCCATGCTTACCCGGGAGGGCGAACATAAAAAGGCCGAAATGGTGCTCCGGATGGATGCACAGGTAAACCGCCTCACTAATCTCATCGGCGATTTACTTGACGTTACTAAAATAAACTCAGGCAGATTACAATTTAATAAATCATGGTTTGATTTTAATGAAACGGTTCGGGAAACCGTTCAGGACCTGCAGCATACAACTCAGAAGCATCAGCTCATACAAAACTTCTCTCAAACAGGCAATATCTACTCCGATAAA
Organism: Mucilaginibacter endophyticus; assembly: GCF_003351025.1. GTDB lineage: Bacteria > Bacteroidota > Bacteroidia > Sphingobacteriales > Sphingobacteriaceae > Mucilaginibacter > Mucilaginibacter endophyticus. The sequence goes on from NZ_QPCG01000002.1 coordinate 530,171, forward strand.
GACCGCATAAGCCAAGTTATTACCAACCTTATTACAAACGCTATCAAGTACTCCCCACATACCGATACGATCATTGTTAGCACCCGCCGCGAAAACAATGAAGCTATTGTTTGTGTACAGGATTTTGGTATTGGTATTCCCGAAGACAAGAAAGACCTTGTATTTGAACAGTTCTACCGCGTGAGCGGGAATAAGCAGCATACTTTCCCCGGTTTGGGGTTAGGATTGTACATCTCTTCAGAAATAATTAAGCGCGAAGGCGGCAGAATGTGGGTAAACAGCATTGAAGGTAAAGGGTCTACTTTTTGCTTTGCATTACCTGTAGATGAAACCAACAGTTAATTTTTTGCTGGACCATTTACATTTAGGTTAGGTTTATCACTTATAATTTCAGAGGGTTTAACCAAGCCCTTACGCCTAAGATGAATGCAAAGAATAAAAAAATCATGATTGCAGATGATGATCCCGGCATTGTTGATGCCGTGGCAATGCTGCTTGAGTTTGAAGGTTATGAGGTAAGTTCAACTGTCGACGGATCTGCAGTACTTAAAGTTAAGCAGAATGATCTTCCCGACCTACTGCTCCTGGATATCTGGATGAGCGGCGAAGATGGTAGAGACATCTGCAAGAAATTCAAAGCCGATAAATTAACTAAAGATATTCCGGTTATCATGATATCGGCAAGTCATGACATACGCCAATCGGCCATAATAGCTGGTGCCGATGATTTTTTAGCCAAACCGTTCGACATGAACGATCTGCTGAAAAAGGTAGCCTATTTTACGCAAAAGCAAAACGTTTTATAATAACAAGCTTAACTGATCAACTAAATAAATTTTACCCCTCTTCGGGATGAACCCTGACGGTGGCTGTCTCACCCGGCCACCGTTTCCTCCCGTTGTTTGACAAACATGAAGTTGACGATAATTTAATGAATTTACCCCTCCTCGGGATGAGCCCTGACGGTGGCTGTACTACTCGGTCGCCGATTCATCCCGTTGTATAAGTAAAATGTTTTAGATTAGTTTATTATCCAACTAATCGCTATTTATCTAACTAACAAATAAAAAACATTAACCCATATGCTATGTTATTTACTATAACAAAACAATAGCAGCCATGGGACTCTTACAACACGTACAGCACCAGATCTCGGCATTGAATGATCTGATCAAAATAAACAACGACAGGATAGCCGGTTATCAAAAAGCCAATGAGGCAACAGATGAAACAGGTCTGAATTTACTTTTTAATGAGTATATTGATCAAAGCAAAAGTTACGTTAATGAATTGCGCGATTATATTCACGTATTAGGCGGAGACCCGGCTGATGGCACTACTCTTTCGGGTAAATTTTATCATGCATGGATGGATGTAAAAGCGGTGTTTACAAATAAAGATCGCCATGGTATTTTATCCGACTGCGAATATGGCGAAGACATAGCCAAAAAAGCTTATCGCGCCGCGCTTGATGATAAAGAATTAATATGGGAAGATGAGCAGGTGGTAGCCTTGCTTAATAGCCATTTGGATGGTTTAAAAAAAGCGCATGACACCGTAAAATCGCTACGAGATACGGTTAATACCTGATGGTAATTTTGTAACAGTAAATACAGATGAACAATTCTAATCAATCATTTTTTTCAGCATGTCATGTCCCTGATCGTTATGCAAAGGTTTCATGCACACAGGATAAAGTAATTTACACGCTTTCACAATTAAAGCAGGCTACTGTGGCTGATATCGCATTAAAATTAAGGGAATACGAACCATCGGTAAACGCGTTCACTCACGAAAAAAATGCTGCTGAAGTACTTGATTATTTGTTTGCCCGCGGTATGGTGAAAATCACCAGGCTAAACGGCGAATTAAACTACAACCTGGTTAGCGCTTAAACAGGTTGTAGTTTAAGTATATTACATACCCGGCGAAAGTGGTTTAGCCGAAACTATACTATCAACCACAAAAACGCTTACTCCGCGCCATGGCAATGTGTGCAGGTATTCTTTATAATGAAGTTCAAGAAATGAACCCGCATTGCTGCTCAGTTGCTTCGCCACCTTTTCGTCGGTTACAGAAAACATAAACTCATTTGAACCAATTGTGCCCCCGGCTACCTGACTGCGGATTCCGCTTTGGATCAACCTCCCCTCGTAGGTTTTAAAAACATAACCTTTCTTCACAAAATAATTCATTGTACCGGCCTTTGTGCCTTCGCCAAAAACAAAACAATAGCGATAGTAAAAGAAGCCAACTAAAATCAGTAGCAGTATAAGGGTAATAATGACTTTGGTTTTTGTTTTCATTGGAAGATTTTTTTGCTAACTAAGCTACAAAAACTTAACAGCTAAGCAAATATTTATATGCCTCATAAGCTCCGGTCAATTAGCCTGTTTCTCGCCTTCCTTAATTTTTGTCAGGTTTACTTTTCTGAATGATTCTACTAAAAAGTTTACCAAACCTGTTAGGTTAAAAGGAGGATCGTTAGTGGTTAGCGTAAGCTTGTCTTTATTATTTTCAAAGTCTATATCCAAATGGTAATTAGGGGCATCAGTAACCTGGCTACCCTGTTTCCAATCGTACATTTTTTTCAGCTCGCTGTGTTTAAGCCAAAAGTTAAGGCTATCCAGCTGTGCGCCGGTAAGCCTGCCAGCATAATCCCCTTTAAATGGTTCTGTAAATTCGCCTCCTTTTAAACGGTAAGTACCATCAGCCCATATGTTGATCAGTAATTGTGGGCAATTGCCATAACAGGTTGAAGACAGAAAGCGAAGCTTTGAAAACTTCACCCCGTTATCAAAGCTGGCTTTATAATTTTTAAACTGGAGCGGCGGGCGTCCTGCTAACTTCACTGCATTTTCATTAACCGCCTTAATGGTTAGTTTTTTTCCGTCAAAATAATTGATGATGAATTTAGAAACCTCGGCATGTTGCTGTCTGAAATTATCTGCACTGGTGGTATAGGTATCAATTATCTTAAGTGTATCGTGCCCTATTTTGTATTTGTTTTCGTGTTTCTTATATCCATCGAAATTAAAATAAGCTTTTCCTCCATTAAAATAGAGATAGCCAAGATCTTCGGTAAGCCATTCCTCAGATTCAACAGTTGTATGCTGGCCAAATGACGAACCGCATAGCGCGATAAGAAATAAAAGAAGCAGTGATACGCTTTTCATGTAAACTAAACTTACAAACTCAAATAATATTGGGTCAGCGATTCAAAATCATCAAACTTATTATCATAATCATCTGTGTTGCCAAACCCATAGCTAACAAATGTAAAGGGAATGCCTGCCAGGCGTGTTTGCTCGGCATCGCCATTGGTATCTCCTATATAAACCGGGCTTTGTAAATTGTGCTTATCCATCAGCAAATGCATGTTGTGGTTTTTAGGCATTTGATTGGTTCCGTAAGCCATGCTATCGGTAATAAACTCATTAATATCTGCCCAGGCTAAAAACAACGGAATAATGCCGACCGCACAATTGCTCAATACAAACAATTTATACTTGGATGACAATTGCTGCAAACCGTCTTTCACGCCTTTATACATAATGCCGCCGCTGGTGGGTAATATCTCGCGTCTTACCTGGTTTACGGCGTAATATACTTCCATTCCTTTTTCATCATCAAGTTCGGGCAGTAAAACACGGGTTAGTTTCTGTCCTTCCATTCCTATTACATGAAGCAGATCGTCGCGTTTTATTGTTCTCGGTATATCAAGCTTTTGAAATATAAGGTTCCATGATTGGGCGTAAGTGTCAACGGCGTCCCAAAGGGTTCCGTCCATATCAAAAATGAGGCTGTCGGGTTTCTGCATCAGCTAAAATTATGTATTTCGCTAAGATGAAGAATTAGCAGCAATTAATGTTCATGTTTTCTTCATTATTAATCCTCACCTTAGCATTGTGATAAGGTTAACGCGGGTCGGCTTAGCAGGAGGCTGAGCTCGCAAAGAACCCCCGCCTCTCGGCGGGGGTTTCTTTTTATAGCGGTATTTTAAACGTTTATAATTGATCCGTTCTACGTCGTTAGTATCATCTTCCAAATACTAAGTTATGTTTACATACGATTTAATACGCTGAACTAAAGACTTATCCCGTCCCCTACTTTATAAACTTCATGAAACTTAATGCCCAGTTTATCAAAATGCTTTTTATAAGCGGCATAACGCTGAAGAATGAAAAAATCCTTTGCATACCCGTCATGCACAGGCAAAATTTGTTTAGGGTGTAATTCATCTGCAAAGGCCGAAATTGTGGGCTCGTTGGCAAAGGGCGCCATCGATACCATGATCAGCAATTCGATCCCCTTAAAATTAAATAGCTTTTCCTCCATTGAGTCAACCGGATGTAAGATTTTATTATTAATCAGGAAACCGGTCATTTGGGGCAAGGGATTATCCATGATCAGTTCGTGCTTAACCGGAAAGGCCTGTAATTTAAATGGTCCCGCTTTATAAGTCCCCTCCTCCAGCAAAGTATACTTTAAATTTGCCTTTTCCAATTCCTTACCTACCTGCGAGTTTGTAATAATCTCTGCTTTGTTTAGCTCAACAATGCTTTTTAAAATGTCGATATCAAAATGATCGGGATGGATATGGGTGATCACAATATTCTTTACATCGGCAAACATTTGTGGCGTAACCAAACCTTCAGCAAATGAAAATTTACCCGGATCAAATAATAGCTGATAATTATCCAATTCAAAAAGCAGACACGAATGCAAGTATTTTGATATTTTCATAAGCAGAGGTTTATTTCCTAAAGATACACAGGAAAGAGTTATGAAGTTTTAGAAAATATGTTTATTCGGTACTTCAAGAAGCGATGAAAATAAAAAAGCGTCATTGCGAGGTACAAAGCAATCCCCGATTTACAAGTCCACCCTGCATAGTTTGGGATTGCTTTATACCTCGCAATTGACGTAGTGAAGATACCCTACAACAACTCCGTAGCCAAATTAGCTAATTCGCTTCTTTCTCCTTTTTGCAGAGTGATATGCGCATAAAGCGGGTGACCTTTCGCCTTATCTATTAAATATGATAATCCGTTACTTTCTGCGTCAAGGTAAGGCGTGTCTATCTGGTAAATATCTCCGGTAAATACAAACTTGCTATTTTCACCGGCGCGGGATATGATAGTTTTTACTTCATGCGGAGTGAGGTTTTGCGCTTCATCCACAATAAAGAAAATCTTGCTGAGCGTACGCCCGCGGATAAAAGCCAGTGGCGCTATCGAAATCTTATCGTTGTTGACCAATTCATCAATCTTAGCCTGCATTTTTTCGTCATCAGCAAACTGGTCTTTGATGAATTTCAGGTTATCCCATATTGGCGCCATGTATGGATCTATCTTTGATTTAATATCACCGGGCAAAAAGCCAATATCTTTATTACTTAAGGGTACTATAGGGCGGGTTACAAAAATCTGGCGGTAATATTTACGCTGCTCAAGGGCGCTGGCCAGTGCTAACAAGGTTTTGCCCGTCCCCGCGTTGCCTTGTATGGTTACTAATTTAATATCCGGATGCAAGAGTGCATGAATTGCAAACGATTGCTCCAGGTTACGGGGATAGATATTTAATACCGGCTGCTCGGTAACTTTTTCAAGTTGTTTGCTCTGCGAATTATAAAAACCTACCGTATCTCCTTTTTTACCTTTTAATACATAAAAATGATTATTGGTATATGATTCTATCTTCAAATTCTCGGCCGGAACATTCTCGTTTTTATTCAGCGTGGTGATGAGCTTTTCAGTAACTTTCTCTACATCCGTTTTGCCGGTGTACAACTCATCCAGGTTTTTGATCTTACCTGTTTCGTAATCTTCGGCGTGTAGATTAAGGGCTTTGGCTTTAAGGCGAAGACAGATATCTTTTGAAACCAGCACTACCTTTTTACCCGGGTTCTCTTCCTGTAAACCTAAGGCCGCGTTCAGGATCCGGTGATCTGTTTTATCGGAACCAAAAACCTGCTCGGCATCAAGACCCGTGGTTTTGGTGTCCATAGCCACTTTAAAACTGCCTTTGGTTTTACCGTTAAGCGGAACCCACTCATTAATCAGTCCGTTGTGAGAAAAATCATCCATGAGCCTGATAAAACTCCGGGCCTCAAAGTTACGGGTATCATTACCGTTTTTTTTGTTGTCAAGCTCTTCCAATACCTGGATGGGTATGGCTACATCATGCTCCTGGAAGTTTTGAAATGCATTGTGATCATACAGGATCACGGAGGTATCTAAAACAAATATTTTTTTCTTCTGGTTACGCTGGCCGTCCTTCATATCCGTCTAAAATAACGATTTTAACATTTGAAGAAAAATTTCTCCCCAAACAAAAAACCTTCAAAAACGAAAACGGGAGTCATTTCTTTCGATTTGAACTCCCGTTTCCAAACTGCCTCTTAACCGTAGTTGCCTGACAGCATCAAGTTTTGTGTATCTTTAACCGACATGATCGTTGTCCGTTGCTCTCACGAGCGGTCGACCCGTTTTCGTTGTCACCGGTTTCTGTTGGTTCCCTCCGTAGAGTTTCTCTTCTTAATTCCGGCACCTCCTTTAACCACTTTCTTTTTTCAAAAGACTTTCGCCTTCTTCATTTTTTCTTGTGACTCAGGGACTTCCCTTGATCTTTAGTTCCCCCGGAGGTTCACCCGATTCAATTTCTGTTTTCCTGAAAGGCTATCAAAGTACGTCGTTCTTGATGATTTCAATATCGGGACATTGGCTGAAATTGGCAAATATTTTCATTTGTTTTTATTAACAGGTTATTAACCTTAAAGAGTCAGTTATTAACAATCTAAAAACCATCAATTTTAAGTATAAATATTGAAAATCAAGTAAATAGCAGCCCCTGTTATTAACATTGCCCTTTTCAACAAACACTGCCCAAAACAATAAGTAAACAAAAAGAGAAAATGCGCAAAACTGGCAAAACGCTAAATTTTCTCTGTTAAATGCCGCCAATATCGCTTAGGAATATGGCGCACATGGAGCTTCGTATTTTTGCGCGAAACGATGTTTACGCTGTTAAAATAGTTTTTCCAAAGGTTTTGATAAATGCCTTCATCCTCGCTATAAGCCGCAATGACATCAACCGGTTTATTTAACTCGTCGAAATCCATTTCGATGAATTGCGTATCATGGAGATCGTAATATAACCCGTAATTTCTTTTAATATCATAGATCATCCATTTCTGATCGGCATATCTGCTTTTAAAATGCTTGATGAGCAATGGCAACACATTAAAATCAGGTTCAATAGCGGCGTAAAAAGTACCGTCATTTAGTTTTTGAAACCTCACAAAGGCCTCCATCCTGTGTTTTTCGCGCCGAACCATTTTTAAAATTTCCGACAGGCGCATCACATACCTGTTCCCATAATCTTCCTCAATGTTTCGATCGTTATCAAAAACATGCCGTATAAACCCGAGTACATTACAATCCTCTCCCGTAATTTCAGCCATGTGGCTTATGTAAAGGCGTTGCACACCGGCTGCCGAAAGTTTTTTTCGCAATCCTGTCAACACCCGGCCCGCGCGGGCCTCATCTGTAACAATAGGAATTACCTCTTCAAACAAAGCGCTGTTGCGCCACTCCCCTTTTAATAATTTAACAGGATACAGCTTGCGCTCATAAATTTCAAACACAGCAGTAAGCAGCCCTTCAAATGTTCCATCGTAAACCAGTGTATGCATTTTCAAAACAGGTTAAGTTGGGTTTGCGTATTTTTAATGTATTTACTTTGCGATTGGGCCATGATAAATTGCTTGATTTTTTGCCCGGTTAAATCGCGCCGTTCAAACTCATTGCTTTTGCAGGTAATAAAATACTTAGCCCGATTAATAGCCACTCCTATCTTTTTAAGTTGCTCCCAGCCCAATCCGGCAAACTTTCGCGCAGCAACTATTTTTTGTGCCGATAGTAAACCAATACCCGGTACACGAAGAATCAACTGCAAGTCAGCTCTATTAATATCAATGGGAAAAACCTGCATATTCCGGATTGCCCAGCTCAGTTTAGGATCGATATCCAGATCGAGCAGCGGATTTTGATTATTGACGATCTCGTTTACATGGAAACCATAAAAACGCATAAGCCAATCGGCTTGGTAAAGGCGATTCTCACGCACTAACGGGACAGCGGTATTCAAGGCCGGCAAGCGCTGGTCTGCCAGCACAGGTACATAGCCCGAATAATACACCCGCTTTAAATTGAAATTTTTATAAAAATAATTGGCCGACTGCAATACCTGCTGATCACTCTCGCGTGTAGCGCCCACAATCACCTGTGTACTTTGACCTGCAGGCGCGAACATTGGTGTATTTTTAAAAAGCTTCTTCTCTTCTGTATTCTGAATAATTTCCTTTTTCAAAAACTGCATCGGATCGATCATGTCCTGCCGGTTTTTATCGGGAGCCAGCAGTTTTAATCCGGCCTCGGTAGGCATTTCCAAATTCACACTGAGCCTATCGGCATATAAACCCGCTTCGCGCATCAACTCCTCACTTGCACCGGGAATGGATTTTAAATGAATATACCCGTTAAAGTTATGCTCGGTCCTTAACTTTTTTGCTACACGAACCAGGCGCTCCATCGTATAATCGGCATCCTTAAAAATACCTGAACTTAAAAACAGGCCTTCGATATAATTGCGGCGATAAAAATTAATGGTAAGGTCAACCACCTCCTGCACGGTAAACGCGGCCCGTTTGATATCATTGTTTTTGCGGGATACACAATAAGCGCAGTCGAATATGCAGTGATTGGTAAGCAGGATCTTCAGCAGCGATACGCATCGCCCGTCCTCAGTATAACTATGACAAATACCATTGCTGGCATTTCCCAGTCCTTTGTCTTTGTTTTTCCTGTTGCTCCCGCTCGACGCGCATGATACATCATATTTTGCCGCATCGGCCAAAATATTGAGCTTTTCCGTTATCCTGTCCACATTCATATCAAATCAAAAATACTAATAATTTTAGCAAAATAATTCAACTCAAAATTTTTTATTTTATAAATCAATAAATGATCGCGATAGAATAATTTATATAGAGTTCCTCCATGACCTAAATCAAATAACAGGCAAACACTATTTCCTTTCAAGAGTTAACTATTAAAACAAAGATTAAACTCATGAAAAAATTATATACCGCTGTAGTAACAGCAAAAGGCGGCCGGGAAGGCCATATTAAATCAGAAGATGGTGTGATAGATATGAAGCTTAAACTACCTGCGGCACTTGGCGGCGAAGATGGCTATGCCAACCCCGAATTGCTATTTGCCGGCGCCTGGGGAGCCTGCTACCTGGGTGCGCTGGGTTCTGTTGGTAAACGTGATAATGTAGATGTAACGCAGGCCACAGTTGATGTACATATTTCGTTCAACAAAGAGAGCGAGGCCGCATTCGCTTTGTCGGCCGAATTGCATGTACATATCCCGGGCGTGGATTGGGATATTGCTCAAAAAATGGCTGATGCTGCGCACAGAGCTTGCCCTTACTCAAAGGCAACAAGAAACAATATAGAAGTAAAGGTGCTGGCAGATTAGCTGGTGCTAAAAAAAGGCCGCCCCATTACAGGGCGGCCTTCAAACCAAACTAACTACTTTATGAAAACAGTCTTTAATTATTTTACAGCTATTTCTCTTGTTTGAAATTTAGCTTCTTCTTTTTTTGCTATAGTAAGTTTCAAAATACCATCAGCATAATCCGCATCAATTTTTGATTGGTCGGCGCTTTCAGGCAAAGTGAATGATCTTACAAATGAATTGTAGCTATATTCACGTTTGCTGAATTTTTTACCTTCTTCAACGTTTTCGGCTTTCTTTTCAGCAGCTACACTTAATACGTTTTTATCAAGATTGATCTTGAAATCTTCTTTCTTTAAGCCAGGAACAGCCAGTTCAACATGAAATTCGTTTTCGGTTTCTGCAATGTTTACAGCAGGTACACGAGCGATTAATTTATCGCTTAAAAACGAATCATTGATCAGTGAATCAAATACATCACTAAAAAATGGGTTAGCTGAAGTATTTTTAAGGCCGTTGTTAAATTTTACTAATGTCATTTTTATATCCTCCTAAAGTTTTGTTTTTTATTAACTTCGTAACCTATTGATCAACTGCTGTACCAACGGCAAAAAAGCCTAAATAGAGCGACAAAAAGTCACTAATAATATTTTTAGGCAGACAAAATGACCGAAAATGACTGAAAAACTTACCGATTACAAATATAAAACCCCTATCCCTATCCGTTTTTCGGATATCGATTCATTCGGACACGTAAACAACGCGGTATATCTTACCTACTTTGAAATAGCCCGTATTGGCTACTGGAAAGAAATTATTAACTGGGATTGGAGCAATACCGGGATCATTCTCGGCCGTTCAGAAATAAACTACCTAAAACCGCTAACCGTTCAGGACAATATCGCCTGTTATGTACGTACCATTCGTATCGGCAACAGCAGTTTTGATATGATGCACGTATTGGTGAAGATAACCCCCAATGGTGAGGAAATTGTAACTACAGGCAAAACCGTTTGTATCAGCTACGATTACTCAGCTAATAAATCGGTGCCTATCCCATCCTCTGAAAGGCATAGAATGATCAATTATGATGAGCCAAGGTTGATCCTGAATACGAATTGATTGTTGATGGCAGATATTTATCTCTCAAATCGTCATTGCGAGGCACGAAGCAATCCCTAACTTTTCAGAGCGGCTCTGCTAATTGGGGATTGCTTCGTGCCTCGCAATGACGCGCGGTTTTTCTTGATTAAAAAATCTTCCCAGGGTTTAATATCCCTTTAGGGTCAAATACTTGTTTTATACCTTTCCAAAGCGCAAAGTGTACGTCCGAAAATTTTATCGGCATAAAATCCTTTTGCACAAGACCAATACCGTGCTCGCCCGATAAGGTACCACCAAGGGATACCGTAAGCTCAAATATTTCCCGGATTCCGAATTTCAGCTTGTTGTTCCAATCCTCATCGGTCATATTGGCTTTAATGATATTTACATGCAGGTTTCCGTCGCCGGCGTGGCCATAACATACTGATTCAAAGCCGTATTTGGCCCCGATTTCTTTTATACCTTTAATTAACTGAGGTAACGCGGCACGCGGAACAACTGTATCCTCTTCCTTATAAACCGAGTTTGATTTTACAGATACCGCCATGGTACGCCTTAAGCGCCAAAGCTCTTCCTTATGAGCCGACGAATCTGCAAACAGAACATCGCGGCAGTCAAACTCTTCAAGTACTGAATTTATCTTTTCGCAATCACTAAAAATCACATCCTGATTGGTACCGTCAACTTCAATCAAAAGAAAAGCTTCAACGCCATCCTGAAGATCAAAGGCAATATCATCATGCTCCTTTACCCACTCTACCCCTTTTCGCTCCATAAATTCAAGCGCTGATGGCACAATCCCGGCCCTGAATATGGCCGAAACGGCTGCACATGCCATTTCATTTGTCGGGAACGAAGCCAGCATTAAGGCATCAAGCGTTGGCGCCGGAATAAGCTTTACCACTATTTTGGTAACAATACCCAAAGTACCTTCCGAGCCGATCATCAACTGCGTAAGGTTATACCCCGAGGCATACTTTAAAGTATTGGCTCCTGTCCAAATGATCTCGCCAGAGGTTAAAACAACCTGCAGGTTAAGCACATATTCCCGGATGGTACCGTATTTAACAACCCTCGGACCACCAGAACCATGCGACACATTACCGCCAATAAAGCAACTGCCTTTACTGGCCGGGTCAACCGGGTAAAGCAAACCTTTGGCAGCTACCGCGTTCATAAACTCTTCGGTTACCACACCCGGCTCAACGGTTGCCTGTAAGTTTTGCTCGTCAATATCAAGTACTTTGTTAAAGCGCTCCATAGCAATCAGCAAACCACCTTTTATGGGCAAAGCACCTCCGCTAAGACCAGTACCCGCACCTCGCGGCGTTACCGGGATCAGGTTTTCATTGCAGATTTTTAATAATACCGCAACTTCTTCAGGAGTTTGCGGGCGAGCTACAACTTCGGGGTAATAAACCAGATCCTCTGTTTCGTCGTGGCTGTATTTTTCGAGGCTTTCGTGACTGGTTAATACATTGCCCTCTCCTACAACTGCAGTAATGGCATCTAATATTTGAGCCGATATTTTATTGAATTCCATGATTAGGATTTCTTATAGTTTATAATCACAGCCGAATGGGCCACTTTACCGCTCAATGGCGGAGTAAGCTTTTTGATGGTAACCTCAATGCTTTCCGCAAACGGATATTTCTTTTTGATACGATCGATGATCGACTGCCCAACAGTTTCGATCAGTTTGCGCGGATGCTTCATCTCTTCACATACTATGATATACACGCGCTCATAATCAACTGTTTTACTCAGATTGTCTTCCAGCAGATCGCCGGGAGGCACAAAACCTACGTTTACATCAACTAAAAAACGGCAACCTATTTTTTGTTCTTCAGGATAAAATCCGTGATACGCGAAAAATTCCGCGCCTTGCAAGGCTATATTGATCATGCTCAAAAGTAACAAAAGCCATATCTAAATCTCATCCCGAGGGAAAAGACTTTTCAAAATATTTTTAATCATACAGATTTTCAGCTTGTAAAAATATTTTTGTTAAAAACATGCTTTAAACCGTTTAAACCTACTTTTTGCAATAAAGTGGCCTCACATATCAAAAAACGGCCTTTTTGACTTGCTTTTACCGGTGATAAATGCTTTATATTTGCCCACCAACTATAACGTTATGGCCAAAACAGATCTGTACGAAGCCCCGGATTATTACTTGTTAGATGAGTTGCTCACCGACGAACATAAGCTCGTCCGTTCATCGGTACGGGATTGGGTAAAAAAAGAGTTAAGTCCGATCATTGAAGACTATGCTCAAAAAGCTGAGTTCCCTTCGCAATTACTGAAAGGCCTTGCCGAAATCGGTGCATTTGGTCCAACTGTTCCTGTTGAATACGGTGGTGCCGGCTTGGACTATATGTCATATGGTATCATCATGCAGGAATTAGAGCGTGGCGACTCAGGCATCCGTTCTACAGCCTCGGTTCAGGGATCATTAGTAATGTACCCGATTTATGCTTATGGTAGTGAAGAACAACGCAAAAAGTATCTGCCCAAGCTTGCTACAGGTGAGTTGATGGGCTGTTTTGGTTTAACCGAGCCAGATCATGGATCAAACCCCGGTGGTATGACCACCAATATAAAAGACGCGGGCGACCACTATATCCTCAACGGAGCCAAAATGTGGATCTCCAATTCGCCTTTTGCCGATATTGCCGTTGTTTGGGCTAAAGATGAAGAGGGCAAAATTCGAGGATTGATAGTTGAACGCGGCATGGAAGGTTTTACTACACCAACTACCCATAACAAATGGTCGCTGAGGGCATCGGCTACCGGCGAACTTGTTTTCGACCATGTTAAAGTACCTAAAGAAAACCTATTACCAAATGTTGCCGGCATTAAAGGGCCATTGGGCTGCTTAAACCAGGCACGTTATGGAATTGCCTGGGGCGCCTTGGGTGCCGCGATGGATTGCTACGATACCGCTCTTCGTTACACTAAAGAACGGGAACAATTTGGCCGCCCTATTGCAGGTTTCCAGCTTCAGCAAAAAAAACTGGCCGAAATGATAACAGAAATTACTAAAGGGCAGCTTTTGGTTTGGCGCTTGGGCACACTTAAAAACGAAAACCGGGCTACCCCGGCCCAAATATCAATGGCCAAGCGAAACAGTGTTGAAACAGCTATTACCATTGCGCGCGAAGCAAGGCAAATGCTTGGAGGCATGGGCATTACAGGCGAATACCCTATTATGAGGCATATGATGAACCTGGAATCGGTAATTACTTATGAAGGTACACATGACATCCATTTGCTTATTACGGGGATGGACATTACCGGCCTGGATGCTTTTAAGTAGCAGATAATCAAAGCGCTTAACTTTTAGTAACATACGTGTTATTCTGACGCAAAAATATTGTTCGTTATAATTATGAACATTATATTTGTTGCGTAAACACTTAAAGTTGGCGCCCCCTAATAGCCCTGTTAGTTTAAACAAAGTGCTGCTCAATCATACTATTTGGTTGGCTTTAGCATGTTTATTGGCTTTTAATTCCTGCACAAATAACACCCGTGACACCGGCGACTATTCCAAACAGTTTAAGCCGATATTTGATACGGTAACGTCATATAACGGCGAAAAATCACAGCCTCACAGGGCCATTGAATACCTCGATTCGGCATATAAAACAGTAAGCCGTCGTTATGTAAGTGACAGGTTCCGTTTTTACGCTTTTCATTTTCTTTATAATTTAAAAGCATTGCATGACCCTAAAAAGGCCATGCCCTATGCTGATACCATGCAGGCAGTAGCAGCAGAAAGCGTTACCCCCGATCAGCACATAGCCTTAGCATCTGAAGCGGATTTCGCGACCGGCGATGCCTATTCGGATATGGTGAAATACGATCAGGCTTACCGGTATTTCTACAAAGGCTATTCTATAGGTAAAAACGCTATTGACGATGCCATATTAGCCGAATACACTTACCGCATGGGTATGATCATGTTTAAACAGGGGCATTTTAAGGAAGCCGCTAATTATTTCAAGATCAGCCACAGGCAAAGCTACGCCTATACCGATGATTTTCGCGCTTTTTATCAGCGACAGGAGCTTTTGGATAATATTGGTGAAAGCTATAAAAACAGCGGTGATATTGATAGCTCAAGGCTTTACTTAAACAAAGCACTAACTTACATCAACGAAAACAGTACAAGATTTGCCGAACGCGCAAACCTGCTTGAAGTTGCCAGAGGTGTAGTATACGGTAACCAGGGCGATTTAGCTATGCTTGTTCATGATTACCCCCAGGCAAGTGAGTTATTGAAGAAAAGTATTGCAATTAATTTAAAGCCCGGCAATGATAACCGCGATGCCGAATTAACAGAGATAAAACTTGCCCGGCTATACCTAAGCATCAACAAGCCAGCCGAACTATTTGAGTTACTGAAAAGCCTGCGTCTTCAGCTTGATATTATAAATAATGACGATGTTGAAACCAGTTGGAACGGTTTAATGAGCACTTATTACCTGCAAAAAAAGGATTACCAGAACAGCCTGTTTTATTTAAAAAATTATTCCGCTTTAAAGGATTCGGCACTGAAAAGGACATCCTCTTTGAAACGGACGGACGTAAACCAGCAACAGGCTAATTTCGACAAGGAAAATCAGATAGAAAACCTTAAAGGACACAACAAACTGCAATTGGTATATATCTGCCTTGCCGTACTTTTTTCGGTGATGGCGGTAATTATTATCTTCCTTGTTTTCCGCAACCTGAAAAGATCTAAGCGGGATATCGTTGCGATAAAAAAGCTGAATGACCAGATCAAACTGCAGAAAAACGAATTAGAAAACACCCTTGAAGAAGTAAATCGCGGCAGCCGCGAAAAAGACCGTATCCTGCGGGCCGTTGCTCATGACCTCCGCAACCCTCTCGGTGGCATAGCATCATTATCAGCAGCAATGATTGATGATGCGCAGGACGAAGAGCAAACAGACCTGATCAACCTGATCAAAGAAACTTCATATAATTCGCTCGAGCTTATCAATGAGATTTTAGAAGCTGCAAATACAGCCAATGTAAGCTTTAATAAAGAATGGGTCGAGATAGACAGCCTTATCAGTAATAGCGTTGATTTGTTGAGATTCAAGGCGGCTGAGAAAGATCAGGATATCATGCTTAGCCTGCTGGATACCCCTACAGAGCTATTGATAAACCGGGAAAAAATATGGCGCGTTATCAGTAACCTCATCAGCAACGCCATTAAATTTAGCCCAAGAGGAGCTGTTATTTATGTAATTGTAAACCAAAAACACCAGGGGGTTGAAATATGTGTTAAAGATTATGGAATTGGAATTCCTGATAAATTACAGCAACAGGTGTTTAATATGTTCACCGAAGCCAAACGTCCCGGTACCGACGGTGAAAAGTCATTTGGCCTCGGGCTTTCAATCTGCCGGCAAATAGTTGAAAAACACAGCGGTAGGATTTGGTTAAAGAGCGATTTGAACAACGGCTCAAGTTTTTACGTATACCTCCCGGCCGAAGTAGCATAATCTATTAATTAATCAAGCCACCTTCATTAGTCGCTAGCCGAATTAAATATATTTCATTTTAAGTAATTAATTAACAATAGTCATAAAAACAGTATAGTTATTTTGAGGAAATTTCATAGTTTAACCCTGTTTTATAACCAACACTAAACCTGGCATAATTTAATCTTTAATGTTTATATACAAAAGCCTTAAACAAACGCAGTTATCTGTTAATATACAGGTATGCTTGTTTTTTGCTTGTTTGTTATTTATCATCAGTTCGTGCGAGCAACAACCTAAGGGCTTTCTTTCGTCATCTGCATACAATAAGGCGGTTGATACAGCAACCTCCATGTATGACAATGGTCATTACAAAGCGGCTGCCGATTATCTTGACTCGGCCTTTCACCATTCCAATCATCTCGGCTTTAAACAGGTATACAATTATTACTTTTTCATTTATAATTACGCAGCTCACGTAAAGAATGATCGTAAAATGGCTTTGCTATATGCAGATAGCATGCTCAACATTTTTGACACGCCTGAAAAAAAGTTAAAATTCACCAGCGAATACGGCCAGGCTCATCTTTCTAAAGGAGATGTATTGTTTGATGAACGCCGCTACAACGAAGCTTACAGTTATTTTTATGAGGGAAAAGTAATTGCCAACAATAACCTGGACGATTGTACCATGGGCGATTACAGCTACCGTATGGGCATGATCCTTTACAAACAGGAACACTATGGCCGTGCAGCTTCGTTTTTTAAGAAAAGTTTTGAGGAAACAAGTTCATGTGAAGGAAACTTTAACTATTTCTATCGCCGTCAGGAGTTGCTGAATAACATTGGATTAAGCTACAGCAAGCTGCAAAGAAACGACAGCGCCATGTACTTTTATAACAAAACGCTCGACTATCTTAAGGCTAACGCGGCCAGGTTTAAAGACCGTCCGGAAATGGGTGAAGTATCAAAAGGTGTTGTGTATGGTAACATCGCCGATGTTTATATGAGGCAGCGGAAATACGATGAAGCTAAAGACCTGTTAAAAAAGAGCATCGCTATCAACTTGCGTAAAGGCAATGATAATAACGATGCCCAGTTTTCTGAACTTAAACTTGCTGCAATATATGATAAGCAAAATGCCAATGACTCTTTATTAAACATTCTCAACGTTATAAAGCTACAGTTTGACAGCGTAAAAAGTCCTGACGCTATACAGGATTGGCATTTGTTAATGTCGAATTATTTTGAGAAACAGAATGATCATCAGCAGGCAATGGCGCATTATAAGCAATATGATGAGCTTAAGGATACCATCACAAGTGAAAACAGGAAACTAAAGGAAGCTGATGTAGCGGAACAGGTTAAAAGTCTTGAAAAAGACAATGAGTTTAATAACCTCAAGAAAAACAATGAATTACAACACGTCTACCTTAGGGTAACCGTTGTTTTTGCGTTGATGCTCATTATTATCATTTCCCTGATATTTTTGAATTGGCAAAAATCAAAAAAGAATATTAAGACACTTGGAAGTCTTAACCACCAGATAAATCATCAAAACAACCATCTGGAAAATGCCCTTAATGATCTAAAGCTCAACAACCAGGAAAAAGACCGCATTTTGCGTACCGTTGCACATGACCTCCGCAACCCTATAGGCGGCATAGCATCGCTTACCAGTATAATGAGCGAGGAGAATTACAGCGACGAACAGAAAGAGCTCCTCGGCATCATCAGGGAAACCTCGTTTAACTCCATTGAGCTGATCAATGAAATACTGGAAGCCACCGAATCTACTTCAACAACATTCAACAAAGAAGCAGTTGAAATTAATTCATTATTAAGCAATAGCGTTGAGCTTATGCGGTTTAAAGCAGCGGAGAAACAACAGGTGATCAATCTTGCTCAATTAAACACTCCGGTTGAGATTTGTATCAGTCGTGAAAAGATATGGCGGGTAATTAGCAACCTCATTAGCAATGCCATTAAATTCAGCCCGGAAGGATCAGCTATTTTAGTAATGGCAATTGAACTGGAAAATGAAATACAAATTTCGGTAAAAGACCATGGCATCGGCATTCCTGATAAGCTGAAAAACCAGGTATTCAACATGTTTACCGATGCCAAACGCCCCGGAACGTCCGGCGAAAAATCATTTGGCCTCGGGCTTTCTATCTGCAGGCAAATTATTGAAGATCACAACGGGCATATCTGGTTTGAAAGTGACACCGAAAATGGGACATCGTTTAACTTCACACTGCCTAAAAATTAACTTTTATTTTAAAAATTCGGCGTACCACTTGCCTGAAGCCTTAACCGTGCGTTGCTGGGTAGCATGATCAACATGGATCAATCCAAAACGCGGGTGATAGCCTTCGGCCCATTCAAAATTATCGGTAAGGGTCCAAACAAAATAACCTTCAATTTTATGCCCCTCATTTTTCGCCTTTAGTACTTGTGCTAAATTATCCTTAAGATATTTAAGTCTCTTAGGATCATTTACTTCGCCATCAGTAACAGTGTCGGGAAAAGCCGACCCATTTTCTGTGACAATTATCTTTTTAACATTAGGATATGCATCATACTTTTTGATCATATGATAAATTGAAGGCGGATAAATTTCCCAGCGCATAGCAGTAAGCTCAACGCCCCTGTTCTCGGCCTTAACCATACTGGCATTGATATAAGGCGTGAAGAATGAATATTTTACAATCTCGCGGGTGTAGTTCTGGATGCCGATAAAATCAAAATCAAAACTTAGTTTATCTTCATCGCCGGGATAAAAATATTTTCTGAGGTCTTTAAGGGCAGGGAGATCATTTATAGGGTACCCCATACCCAGCAAAGGTTCAATATATAAACGATTGATCAGGGCATCAGCACGAACAGCCGCAGCTATATCCCTCGGTTTGTTTGAGTAAGGTTCTATCTGTGAACACGAAAACGTAGTGCCTATTTGTGCTGTTGAAGGTAAAAGTCTTCGTAATATTCTACCTCCTTCGGCAATACTCATAGTTACATGATGTATGGCGGGCACAAAGTTTTTCATACCACTGCGACCAGGGGCATGAATGCCGAAAAAATAACCTGCGCCCGTAAACACTACCGGCTCGTTCATCACCATCCAGTGCTTTACCCTGTCGCCAAAGTTTTGGGCACAAATGGTTATAAACTCACTAAACCAGCTAATAGCTTCGCGATTTGTCCATCCGCCTTGAACTTCAAGTACATGAGGCAAATCCCAATGATATACGGTTAGCCAGGGCTCAACACCTTGTTTAATGCAATAATTGATTACCCGGTTGTAATAATCGATACCTGCCTGGTTAACTTTCCCGGTACCATCGGGCAGGATACGTGTCCATGAAATAGAAAAGCGAAAATTGGGGATGTTGAGCTCTTTGATCAGATCGATGTCGCGCTCGTATAAGTTATAAAAATCGCAAGCGGTTTGGGCATGGTCGCCATTCAGTATTTTTCCTTTTTTTGTGGTGAAGGTATCCCATACAGATAATCCTTTTCCATCGGCGTCATGAGCCCCCTCTATCTGAAAAGCAGCAGTTGAAACGCCCCATTCAAAGTCGTTACCAAAAAGATCTTTGCTTAAATGTATTTCCCGGTCAGTAAGTTCCATTAATTTGAGCTACAAAAGCCCAAAAGTGCAATTATATTTATAAATGAAGAATTATAAGTGATAACTTAATGTATGAACGATGAACGCATACTTTTAAGCATCATCCACTGACGGAAGTTGATCAGCAGCTTTGAAATATTGATGATAAATTTCATGACCTTATGTTTTAGCTATAAAATAAAGGTAACAAGCAGATGTTTGCTGAATATGACAACTATGTTATTTAATTGTTAACCAGCATTGTTATAAATATACAAAATTGCTTTGATACATTAGCCGCTTATTTTACAAACACCGTGAAAACATACTTTTTGAAAATGTTTGGCTATAATCTTTTTGCCAGTAATCTCATAATACAAGCCATGGAAACAGCCGGTTCGCCGGATATGACACTCAAGCTTATGGGACATTTACTTGCTGCCGAACAAGCCTGGCTTGAAAGATGCAAACTCGTACCTCCGTCAATGCCAAATTCATGGCCCGAAAATGTTACAATTGAGCAATGCAAAAAACAGGTATCTGAGCGTTATGAAGCATGGGTAACATTTTTAAACGAAATAAATGAGGATGATCTAAATAAGATAATCCCGTATCATAGTTTTACCGGCGACTATTTTGAAAACCAAGTGGGCGATATTGTAACCCAGGTACTTAATCACGGCACGCATACCAGGGCGCAGATTGGTCAGCAGCTTAAGCTTGCGGGCGTAAAAACTTTACCTGTAACAGACTATAGTTATTATTTAAGAGTATTAAACAGCTAAACATTTAGCATATTTGCCAAGTTTTATCACGCTATCAAAAACCATGAAAAAATATCTATTCATTGCAGCAGGAGCTGCTTTATTGTTCGGCTGCGCCGACACTCAAAAACAGGAAAAAGATCTTTTAAACCAGGTAATTGCGGTGCATGATAAGGTAATGCCAAGCGATGTGAAATTAACCGAAAATAAAATGCTATTGGATAGCCTTTTAAAACATGGCGCGCCAACTATCAACAAAGATTCGGCCCAGGCCTATATAAAACTGGTTGACGACGCAGACAATGCCATGAATGACTGGATGCATAAATTTGACCCGGAGAAAAAGGATAAATCGCACCAGGAGTTTATGGAGTATCTTGAGGCCCAGAAAAAACAGATCAATAAAATAGACACCCTGGTAACCGTAGCAGTTACCAGTTCAACAAAATACATCACCCAAATACCGGTAAAATAATGAGGAATCTGTGGATAGGCATTATCATACTAACGCTTTTTAATGCCTGCAAATCAAATACAAAAACTGCCCTGCCGATATTGGGATATAAAACACCGGTAACTAAAACTGTTAATGGCAAAACTGTAACCGATACGGAATACGCCACTATCCCACCATTTAAATTTGTAAACCAATACGCTGATACCATTACAGAGAAAAGCCTTGATGGTAAGATTTATGTTGCCGATTTCTTTTTCACCACCTGCCCTTCTATATGCCCGGTAATGCACCGAAATATGCTTAAGGTATATAAGGAGTTTAAGGATGATAATAATTTCAGGATCATTTCGCATACCATCGATCCTAAGTATGATACTGTACCTGTATTAAAACGCTATGCTGATAAATTGGGGATTGCAGGTAATACCTGGTGGTTATTACATGGCGAAAAAGGCGACACTTATAAAATCTCCAAAAGCTACCTGCAAAGCGTATCCGAAAAAAATCCTAAAGGGGAATATATCCACGATGGATTTTTTATCCTGATAGATAAGCAAAAACGTATCCGCGGTACTTATGAAGGTACAGATCCCGCAGAAGTAACCAAATTGATTACCGATATCAAAACGTTAAAAGCCGAACCGGATCAAATTGCCGCTAAATGAAATTAAAAGCAATTGGCGCAATAGCTATTTTATTGATTGTAATTGGTGCATCATGCCAAAGCGACGATCAGATTGAGTTTAAACGCTATTACTCGGCTGGCAGCCTTGTTTATCAGCAACACTGTCAAAATTGCCATGGCGACAAAGGACAAGGGCTATCATCGCTTATCCCGCCTTTAACAGATTCAACATATCTGAAAAACAATAAAGCAGCCCTGGCCTGCTTCATCAAAAACGGCCTCAAAGGAAAGATAACTGTTGCCGGACGCGCATTTGATGACGAGATGCAGGCTGATGATATAGCACCGCTCGAAATTGCTAAGGTGCTTACCTATGTTACCAATTCTTTCGGTAATAAAATGGGAACCATTACTTTGCAGCAGGTTCAGAATGATTTGAAAAACTGTAAGTAACTTATGAAAGTTTACAGTGGCTTATTGTTAAAAAAAGAATTTACCATTTCGGCTTCAATGATCGAAATTGAGGATAAGCTTGCGATATATGACCGAGAAGAATTTATAATAAAAAAGATCGGTCATCACGAATACAAATTCCTGTCTAATCTATCTTTTGGCACACTTGTATCTAAATACGGAGGTGGTGTAGAAGGAATTAAAATATATACTTCGCTAAACTCAAAAAATGAAAATTTAGTCGATATAACTATAAAAACAAAGATTAGGGTCGAGTTAATATTGTTTGCGCTGTTAACTTTGGTATTTGGCCTTTCTATGATATTCGGCCAGCAGCCTCTTCCAACTTGGGCTATTATATTACTCCCTCTCGTATTAATTTTCTTTTGGTTTACTTACAGATTTCAGGAGAAAAACCTCATTGCAAAGGTTGAAATTTATCTGTTATCCTTCCAATAGTACACTTAATAAATATCGCTCAGAAATATTCCGTACCTTTAGGCCGCAAAACGTTCTATCGCTGCCAGCTTGTTTGGCGGAGGAAAGTCCGGGCAACATAGAGCATCCTGCTTCCTAACGGGAAGGCGCCGGCAGCCGGCGACAGCAAAGTGCCACAGAGAAAATACCGCCCGCTTAGGTGGGTAAGGGTGAAAACGTGAGGTAAGAGCTCACGGCATAACCGGGCGACCGGCTATGACGGTAAACCTCAGGAGTTGAAAAACCAAATAGGTCCTGAAAGCGGAGTTGCTCGCTCCCGTATCTGCCGCAAGGCAGGTCGTTAGGATGGGTAGGTTGTTTAAACCTGTTAGTGATAACAGGGCCAGATAAATGATAGAAGTTGCCCTTTAACAAGGCAAAACAGAACCCGGCTTACAGATTTGCTGCTGTACAACCCCTTGCTGTAAAGTGAGGGGTTTTTACTTGAAGGCATTTTATTTTTTAATAAATTTAAAAACATTGCAAACATTTATCTGCCTTAAACCTTTATAGCACATTAAAAGTGTTTGTTTTTCTATACAAACTCATATATTAGCGATATAACAACTACTACCTGTACATAACTATACAACATGGCTAAAATTTTAATAATTGATGATGAGCGGTCGATACGTAATACGCTTCGCGAAATTTTGGAGTATGAAGATTACGAGGTTGAAGATGTAGATAACGGTGTGGACGGACTTCAGTTAATTGAAAAGAAAGACTATGACCTGGTGCTATGCGATATTAAAATGAACCGCATGGATGGCATGGAGGTACTTACCGAAGGCCTCGCCATTAAACCCGATCTTCCGTTTATCATGATATCAGGCCACGGCACGGTTGAAACCGCAGTGGAAGCCAGTAAAAAAGGCGCGTTTGACTTTATTTCAAAACCACCTGACCTGAACCGCTTGCTCATCACTGTTCGTAACGCGCTTGACAGGGGAAGCCTGGTTGTTGAAGCCAAAGTACTGAAACGTAAAGTTTCAAAGGTACGCCCTATTTTAGGTGAGTCGCAGGCTATTATTAAGATCAAAGAAACCATCGACCGTGTTGCTCCTACCGATGCCCGTGTGTTGGTTACAGGTGCCAACGGTAGCGGTAAAGAGTTGGTAGCACGTTGGTTGCATGAAAAATCAAACCGCTCAAGCGCGCCTATTATTGAGGTGAATTGTGCAGCCATTCCATCTGAATTGATTGAAAGCGAATTATTCGGCCATGAGAAAGGTTCATTTACCTCAGCCATTAAGCAACGTATAGGCAAATTTGAATCGGCAAACGGAGGAACACTATTCCTCGACGAGATCGGTGACATGAGCCAATCGGCCCAGGCTAAAGTATTACGTGCTTTGCAGGAAAATAAAATTACCCGTGTGGGTGGCGAAAAGGAAATTGATGTTGATGTCCGTGTAGTAGCCGCAACAAACAAAGATCTGCTTAAAGAAATTGAAGCCGGTAATTTCCGTATGGACTTATACCACCGCCTTAGCGTCATATTGATTCACGTACCGCCGCTTATTGAGCGAAAGGATGATATTTCGCTGTTAACACAAAGCTTTTTGGATGAGATCTGTAATGAATATGGCATGCCGGTTAAAAAGATCTCAGATGCAGCATTAGAAGCCCTTAAATCTCTTCCTTGGACAGGTAACATCCGCGAGCTTCGCAACATGGTTGAGCGTTTGATCATCCTGAGCGACAAGGTTATCACCGATAATGATGTACGCTCATTTGCAAATCCTTCGGCTCCTGTAGCCGCTACGGCTGCCGGTGCAGCAGCGCCCACGCCACAAACAGACTTTGATCAGTTTAATAACTTCCAGGAATATAAAGATTTTGCCGAGCGTGAATACATCAAATTCAAGCTGGAAAAAAACAATTGGAATGTTTCAAAAACAGCTGACGATATTGATATTCAACGCAGCCATTTATATAGCAAAATTGAAAAATTTGGCCTGAAACGCGGCGAATAACATAAACTTTTGAAATTATTTTAAAAAGCATCGGCAATTATGATTGTCGATGCTTTTTTTATGCTATTATTGTATATCAATAACCTTTATTAACACCATGAAAACCTATTACTTAGCTTCTTTTTTGTTGCTTGCGCTGTGCTCATGCGGCAACCCACCAAAGGCAACAACTGAAACAACTGAACCTGCAGGCAAACTTGACGGAACCTGGCACCTGATATCAAGCAAAAGTATCGTGAAGAATGATACAACGGTAACTACACCGCCAAAAGATCAGGAAATGTTCAAGATGTTTAACGCTACTAACTTTGCTTTTTTTACGCATGATCTGGTACATGGCAAAACCGCCAAACCTTTTTATTCGTCAGGCGCGGGCACTTATACCCTATCTGGCGACGACTATACCGAACATCTGGCTTATTGTGACGCCCGGGATTGGGAAAACAGGGATTTTAAATTTAAGCTTACCGTAAAAAATGACACCCTGGTTCAAAAAGGGATTGAGAAAATAGATAGCCTCAAGGTTGATCATGAAATTATTGAAACTTATGTTAAGGTGAAATAATTCATCATATTAAAATAACATTATAATATGTAAAGCCCGGGCCGGATGGTTCGGGCTTTTTTTGAACTTATCGATATCATCCGAAAAAAAACTTATTGAGATATTAAATAAAGGTTATATAATTTTTAACCTATTCCCACCTTATTTATTCGCACCAGCCACAAAAAAACACAAGAAACTGATAAACAGGACACTATAAATAAATTCTAAAACTTTAAAGAGTAACGAAACCTGAAACCTAAACTATACGTTAAAACACCCATAACTACACTACTACTCATATTCCTGAAACTTTAATTAAAAAAATAACTCCGAAAGGTTCATGGGATAGTTATGCGGTTTCCGCTGCCTCTGAAAACATTAAATATGTTTTTTATTAAAATTTATTAATTGTAGCTTATGAGCACAAAATTACACCGGGGCATGCAAATCGTATTTCACAGTAAAATACTGGCAGTCATTCTGTTTTCTACCTTTTTATTCAGCAGGTGTCGTCCGGAGCGGCTTACTCCGCCTGCACAAAACTCTGAAAAAATGTCTGCCGGCGTCATCGACGCTTCCGGTAAATTAAGATTAAACTCGTACAGCGGTGTCGGCGTCCAGTTAAAAGATATGTTTGGCATTAACGCATATGAATGGAATTTTTTGCAGGACCCGGCTAACCCCAACCTGAAAAGCACCATTTATGAAACTAATATGGCGCTCATTAAATCATTCAGCGGGGTTAGGCATTACCTGGGTTGGGCCCGGATGGAAAGCACCAAAGGCAATTATACCTTCAGTCCAACACATGAAGGCAGTTGGGATTACGACCTTATTTATAACCGCTGCAAGCAGGAGGGCATATTGGTTTTGGCCGATATAAAAAATTGTCCACCGTGGTTGGTTAGCACCTACCCCAATGATATGCAAGACCTTGAAAACGCGCCGCTTCTTTATGGTTTAAGCAAGGCCGATCCGGCAAGTTATGTTGAACAGGCACGTATGGCATTTCAATTTGCAGCCCGCTACGGCTATAATGCCAATGTGGACAGGTCCTTGGTAAAGGTTGACTCAAGCGTGCGGTGGACTAACGATCCGCCAAACCAGGTTAAAGTAGGAATGAGCGTAGTATCGTACGTTGAATGCGATAACGAACGCGACAAATGGTGGAAAGGCCCGGCAACACAACAAACCGCTGAAGAATACGCGGCCAACATGTCGGCTTTTTATGATGGAGATAAAGGCAAGCTCGGCAAAAATGCCGGTGTAAAAAATGCCGATCCTAACATGAAAGTTGTTATGGGTGGTTTAGCTACCTGCAACGTAGATTTCGTAAAGAAAATGGTAGAATGGTGCCGTACCAATCGCGGTTACCGTGCTGATGGAAGTGTAGATCTTTGTTTCGATATCATCAATTACCACTATTACAATAATAACGGTAATATATTAACGCATCAATCTGCAACTATTGGTCTGCCACCTGAACTATCTATGGCCGGTCAAATTGCCGATTCATTTGTTCAATATGCAAACTCTTTGACTAAACCTCTCCCTGTTTGGGTAACCGAATCAGGTTATGATATAAACCAAGGGAGTTATCAGAAAGCGCTGTATGTTGGTGATAAGTTACCGAAAGACACCCAGGCTGACTGGATTTTAAGAACTTCGTTACTTTATATCCGCCATGGTATTCAGCGCGTATTTTACTACCAGCTTTTTGACGATACCCCAAATGTTGATGTTCAGTATGCTACTTCTGGTCTGGCCGAAAACGGTAAACGCAGGCCAGCGGCAGATTTTATATTGCAAACATCAAAATTAATGGGCAGTTACACCTATTCCGGAACCGTGAATGCAGATCCGCTGGTTGACAAGTACATATCGGGATCACAAACCATGTATGCGCTCACAATTCCCGACTTCAGGGCACGTACAGGTACTTATACGCTTGATCTGGGTACTCCTAAAGCAAATATCTACACACTAAAAACAGGTGCAGATGAAGCAGTGAAAACCCAGGTTAATACCGTGGACGGTAAACTAACCGTAACTGTATCTGAAACGCCGATCTTTGTGCAAGGCACCAACTAAATAAATACCGAAAGACTATCCCTTACCTGTTTGGCGTACATACCGCCAAACAGGTTTACATGTACCAATAGCGGATATAAGTTCCAAAGTTTAAGCCTTTGTTGCCAACCATTCTGCAAAGGAAATTCCGAATTATAGGCTTCGTAAAAAGCACGGTCAAAACCACCAAAAAGTGTAGTCATTGCAATATCAAACTCGCGGTTGCCAGAGCTAACGGCTGGATCAATCAAATAGGGCTTTCCTTCAACATCAATTAAATAATTACCACTCCAAAGATCGCCGTGTAATAATGTCGGTGGCTCTTCTGTAAACAAACCCGGAAGTTTTTTATACAGCTCATCAAATTTACGTGCGTCATTTTGGGTGAGTTCTTTTTTATCTACTGCCATTTTAACCATGGGCTGCAATCTCTCCTCAAAAAAAAAACGGGCCCAGCTATCGTGTCTTTTATTGCTTTGATGGAGTGATCCCATATAGTTATCCGTATAGAAACCATGTTGTTTCGCCGTGCTACGATGCATTTGTGCAAGCCGTAATCCCAGTAATTGAGATGAGTTTGTGTTGCTATCTCCCGCTTCTATATAGTTCAGAACGAGATAGCTTTCGTTCTGAGTATCCCCCTGCAAAACGACTTCGGGTACAGCTATTGTATTTGTTTCGCGAATTGCCGATAAACCCTGCTCCTCACACTTAAACATACCTGGGAATTTATGAAGGCTGTTTATTTTAATAAAATAATCACCTTGAGTGGTTTGCAAACGATAGCTCTGGTTAATATCGCCTCCACTTACCGGATTAGCGCGTTTTACAGTGATATTTAATCTTGATTCCACATCATTTATGATATCTGCAGATACAGCCATTTCGTTCGGGTCTTATTAAAATAAACATTTCAAAATAGTTAATTTATTAGCTGATACAAATTATCGGTTTAAAAAGTTATTTTTGCGGTTCAATGGAGCATATTCGTAATTTTTGTATCATAGCACATATCGACCACGGCAAAAGCACACTTGCCGATAGGTTATTAGAGTATACTAACACTATAACCCAGCGCGAATCGCAGGCACAATTGCTTGACGATATGGATTTAGAACGCGAACGCGGTATTACCATAAAAAGCCATGCCATACAGATGGACTATGAGCTTGATGGTCAAAAATACGTACTCAACCTGATCGACACGCCTGGGCACGTGGATTTTTCATACGAGGTATCACGCTCTATCGCTGCCTGTGAAGGCGCATTGCTAATTGTTGACGCAGCACAGGGTATTCAGGCACAGACTATTTCAAACCTGTATCTTGCTTTGGAGAATGATCTGGAAATCATCCCTATTTTGAATAAAATGGACCTTCCGGGCGCCATGCCTGAGGAAGTAAAAGACCAGATCGTTGACCTCATTGGCTGTAAACGAGAAGAAATCCTTGCTGCATCAGGTAAAACCGGTATGGGGGTGCATGATATTCTTCGTGCTATTGTTGAGCGTGTACCGGCACCTGTTGGTGATCCGAAAGCTCCGTTGCAGGCGCTTATTTTCGACTCGGTATTTAACTCGTTCCGCGGTATCATCGCTTACTTTAAAGTTGTTAACGGCGAAATCCGCAAAGGTGATAAAGTGAAGTTCGTTGCTACCGAAAAGCAATATCTTGCCGATGAAGTTGGTACATTAAAACTGCGCCCACTGGCTAAGGATGTGATCAAAACCGGCGATGTAGGCTATATCATCTCGGGCATCAAAGAAGCTAAAGAGGTTAAAGTAGGTGATACCATCACCCAGGTTGACCGCCCGTGCGAAGTAGGTATCCAAGGCTTTGAAGAGGTAAAACCAATGGTATTTGCCGGCATTTACCCCGTTGATACTGAAGATTACGAAGAACTGCGCGAATCAATGGCAAAACTGCAGCTAAATGATGCCTCATTGGTTTTTGAACCGGAATCATCAGCGGCTTTAGGCTTTGGTTTCCGTTGCGGATTTTTAGGGATGCTGCACATGGAGATCATCCAGGAACGTTTGGAGCGCGAGTTTAACATGACGGTGATCACCACTGTGCCCAACGTATCATATTTAGCCCATAATACCAAAGGTGATACGTTTACGGTAAATAATCCGTCAGACCTCCCTGATCCAAGTAAAATTGACTTTGTAGAAGAGCCATATATCAAGGCTACCATAATCACAAAATCTGAATTTGTTGGCCCGGTAATGTCGCTTTGTATCCAAAAACGTGGTACCATTACTAATCAATCATACCTTACATCCGAGCGTGTCGAGTTGATTTTTGAAATGCCGATGGGCGAGATCGTATTTGATTTTTACGATAAGCTGAAAACCATTTCAAAAGGCTATGCATCATTTGATTATCACCAGATAGGTTACCGCCAGTCTGACCTGGTAAAACTGGATATCCGCCTGAACAGCGAGCCTGTTGACGCTTTATCATCCCTGATCTTCCGTGGTAACTCCTATGATTTTGGTAAAAAGATCTGCGAGAAATTAAAAGAACTTTTACCGCGTCAGCAATTTGAGATCATTATCCAGGCTTCTATCGGTGCCAAGATCATCGCCCGTGAAACAGTTAAAGCGCTACGTAAAGATGTTACAGCAAAATGTTATGGTGGTGATATCTCCCGTAAACGTAAACTGTTAGAAAAACAGAAACAAGGTAAAAAACGCATGCGCCAGGTAGGTAACGTTGAGATACCACAATCGGCATTCATGGCAGTTTTGAAGTTGGATTAATCCCTCAACTCCTTTGAAGGGAAGCGAGGGTGAGTAAATTGATATATTCTGTACAGGTTAGTTACATATTTTACAGCAACCGGGTTTGTTAAACATATTCATTTAGGAGACTTTGTTTATGGTAAGTGGATTGTATATGATGCCGACGAACCGAAATATTATATTGATGCTTTCAATAAAGATGCGGACTCAAGTAAAATTATATTTGAAATGCTCCTGAATAATAAAACAGAAACCATTGAAAGTATCATCAACAAGATCAATCAAAATCACGGATTAAAATTATCCCTGGATAACAGGCCTTTTATAAAAGTACGAGTAAAGTCAGAGCCGGTAAATTTGAGTTTACCCCCATTGCCTGATCACTTCGTTAAACATATTTAACAATGCAGCTTTTAGACGGAAAATACGTTTCAGAAAAACTTAAGGTTGAAATAGCTGAAGAAGCAGCTAAAATATTAGAAAAAACAGGTCGCAAGCCACATTTGGTTGCAGTACTGGTTGGTCATGACGGCGGCAGCGAAACCTACGTAGCCAGCAAAATGAAAAACTGCGAAAAGGTTGGCTTCAAATCGTCATTAGTACGTTATGAAGATGATGTTACCGAAGAAGAATTACTAAAAAAAGTTGAAGAGCTGAATGCCGATGCCGATATCGATGGCATCATTGTACAGCTTCCGTTACCAAAACATATCGACCCTGAAAAGGTAACTGAGCGTATTGATCATCGCAAAGATGTTGACGGATTCCACCCGGTTAACCTGGGCCGCATGCAGCGCAACCTTCCATCATTTATTCCTGCAACACCTTATGGTATTACCTTAATGCTTAAAGAATATGGCATTGAAACTGCAGGTAAACATTGTGTTGTTGTTGGTCGCAGCAATATTGTTGGCTCGCCTATGAGCATCCTGATGGCCCGTAACACTACGCCGGGCAATTGCACCGTAACCATTTGCCACAGCCGCACTCCTGATATTAAAAAATTCACACTTGACGCCGATATCCTGATTGTAGCCATTGGCAAAAAGAATTTCATTACTGCGGATATGGTGAAAGATGGTGTGGTAATAGTTGACGTAGGCATGAACCGCGAAAGATCAACCACAACAAAATCGGGCTTTAAGCTTTACGGCGATGTTGATTTTGAAAATGTTGCGCCTAAATCATCATGGATTACCCCTGTACCGGGCGGTGTCGGCTTGATGACCATTGTTGGTTTGCTTAAAAATACTTTGGCTTCAGCTAATAAAGAGGTTTATAAATAGTGAGTAGTTTATGATGTTGATTAGGTGAGTGGTTTCTTTTTCCATTCACTTAATCAACCGCTCACTTAAACCCCAATCTTAACTTATCCCAAATTGAGTTTACTCCGATATAAACACCATCATCCCTCATTTCAACCGGATAAGTTTCAATAAAATCGTTTTGTCCTTCGCCCCCTTTACCTGTTTCCAGATCGTAAGTATAGCGATGATACGGGCAAACAATTAGTTTTCTGACACATAAGCCCTCACTTAAATCTGCGCCTGCGTGTGGGCATTTAGCTGATACAGCATAAAGTTTACCTTCAAAACCTACCAGGCAAATACTTTTACTACCAGCCTTGACCTTTTTTATAAACGTGCCCTCTATATCGATTATTCCCGAAGCTTTATACCATTTCATTTCTCGAATATATTAACAGAAGCATTCAAATCCGAATAGACAGGATCGAATCTGAATTTTTCATAAGCTATTCGGGATAACAAGATCTTTACCGGCAGGACCTCTTTGAACCCGTTCATATCATAATGGTATACAAACTTCTTTTCATTAGTATCCCACTCAAAGCCAAGAGTTATTAAAGGATGTCGAGATGCTATATCATCGTCATCAATATCTGTTGAATAAACCAAATTGCGGTGATGGGAGCTCAACTGATGAGTGATTTTTAAAAGCTCTCCGGAAATTTCAAAATCAAGATTAAAGTTTTCTTCTGCACTCAGGCGTAACCTGAATTTTCTTATTCGCTTTTCATACAGATCGAATAATGCATCGTCAATTACCTGACTATCATTAAAATAATGATCATT
The DNA here is from genome assembly GCF_003351025.1 of Mucilaginibacter endophyticus. Classification (GTDB taxonomy): domain Bacteria; phylum Bacteroidota; class Bacteroidia; order Sphingobacteriales; family Sphingobacteriaceae; genus Mucilaginibacter; species Mucilaginibacter endophyticus. The sequence goes on from NZ_QPCG01000002.1 coordinate 562,124, forward strand.
TTGCTGCTCGCTTAGTTTTTCAAGTTCGCTTCTCTTTTGGGCTATTACATCTTTATAGAAAGAAAAACGTTCACTATCTTCAAAAGAGTTCATCCATTTAAGCCATCTTTCAATTTCGTCCTTTTTATAATAAAAAGGATCTTTAAAACGCTTTAATACACCAAGATGATTGTTTAAACGCCAAAGGCCTTCCTGTTGATGGTGAGCATATAGATAATCGTACTCAGCAAGGCTTCTCTTAATTGACATTTCAAGATTTTCCTTTTCACCTTCAAAATATTCTATGATTTGGTCAAGGTCAGATTTCATGAGCACAAGTTATGTACTGCAAATTTCCGAATCTAATATTACGCCAACATTTCTTAATATTATTGAACTAACTGATTTTAAAAATCTATTTTTAAATTCATCACATTAGGATTCTTTATAACCTCATCCATACTGGTAACAAGGGTTACTTCCCTCCTGTCGGCCGAGAGCATGGCCTTTGAATTATTGATCTTTTTAACCGGGTGGGCAAACCTCAGTATCACTTTGTAGGGCATATCAATAAGCATCGCCTTAGCCATCATGAATGTGGCCTGGGTTTTCTTTAAAAAAGCATTGAATTTCGCCTTATCAATAATGCGGTAAAATTTATGTGGAGTTATATCGTACGAGTAATAATCCTGCCCACCAACCATTTGCCGGGCATCAAAGGGTTTATTTGCTTTATCCGTAGTTGTTATCGCACTGATTTGGGTGTTGAGTGCTATTTTTGACACATTTTGCAAGTAGTACTGTAAATCAGTGGCATTTTTTGCGGTATGGTTAAGCGTTACTTTCATAACGCTTTTTTTAAGGTTCATATTCACGGTAAGCTCGCTGCTCTTGGCCATCTCAATTTCTTCGGCCTTTAGCTTTTGCTGCGCACTATCGGGTATAGCGCTATAAAAATTGAGCGTAGTGTCCTTAACTAAACTAAATTGCGGGGTTTGCTTAACCGAATCGGACATCAAATTAACCAATACAGACACTGCCCTGCTCATATCAAAAGCATAGGCAACCTTACAGGTTCCGTCGCTTTTAAAATTGTAATGCTCTTCAATATCCACGCATGAACTAAAACAAAGCATTACCAATAATAATAAAGGAAGGTAAAGTTTTTTCATACCCGGATAAAAATTAAGCGTTACCGAAACAGTTAAAGCATTTTTACGAATTTCAGGTTAATTGGTTATCTTAAAATTAAAGTAATAATACCAATTATTAATGAAATGATAAAGGTAAAAGGAAATTTCGCGTAGTAGCCTGTCAAAAATACCACCACGCAATCTCATATCCGGAACTCCACTTCCATATTAGTGTAACCTTTTACCTTTCACCTTTCTGCTTTTACCTATCTTTCAGTACCTTTGCACCCTTAAATAACTATGGCACACCAAATACCAGACGACGGCACGTTGCTTCCTTTAATGGAAGAGTTTTACACGATACAAGGCGAAGGATACAATACAGGCAAAGCTGCGTATTTTATTCGCCTGGGCGGCTGCGATGTAGGTTGCCATTGGTGCGACGTTAAAGAAAGCTGGGATGCTGAGCTGCACGCGCTTACCGCTGCCGACACTATTGTAAACAACGCGGCCTTGCACCCCGCAAAAGCCGTTGTAGTAACCGGTGGCGAGCCGCTAATATACAATCTCGACTATTTAACCCACCAACTACACGAAAAGGGAATAAAAACCTTTATTGAAACTTCCGGCGCTTACCCGCTTTCCGGCGATTGGGATTGGATTTGCCTTTCGCCTAAAAAATTCAAGGCCCCCACACCACATGTAGCTGAATGTGCCCATGAATTAAAAGTGATCGTATTCAATAAGTCCGACTTTGAATGGGCCGAGTATCATGCCAAAATGGTATCGCCCGACTGCAAACTATACCTGCAGCCTGAATGGTCAAAAGCAAAGGAAATGACTCCGCTTATTGTTGATTATGTGAAAGAAAACCCGCAATGGGAAATTTCATTGCAAACACATAAGTATCTGAATATCCCATAATCTTTGTAACTTACGGATATAAATTATCCTAAGTTATAAATGAGAATAGCAATTTTCTTGGTGCTTGCATTGTGTTTGCCTGCTTTGCTTTGTGCCCAGCAGCCTGCCCGGTATTCATCGTCCAATAAAGAAGCTATAAAATATTTTGCCTTAGCCTATCAAAACCTGGATCAGCATCTTTATGATGAAGCCATTCAAAATTCGTTGAAGGCTGTTGGCGAAGATCCTAAATTTGTAGAAGCCCATCTACTGCTTGGCGACCTATACCGGATGAAACGCCTGTATAAGCCGGCTGTAGAACATTATACTAAAGTTATTTCGTTAAGCCCGGAGTTTAACCGGGGCGCCTACCTCAAAGCTGCTGAAATGGAAATTCATGACGCCAGTTATGCACCGGCCCAGCAGCATCTTGAAAAATACCTTACTTATCCCGATCTTAGCCCTGAAAACATCACATATGCAAAAAAAATGCTTGCTGATGCTAAATTCGGCATCCAGGCTATGGCTCATCCCGTCCCCTTTAAACCCATAAATATCGGGCCCGAAATAAACACGGCGAATGATGAATACCTTCCTGTAGCCACAGCCGATGAAAGCACCCTAATATTTACCCGCAAAATAAATAACAACGAAGACTTTTATAAAAGTGAGAAGGTTAATGCTCAATGGGGCACGGCCACGTATTTAAGTAACCAGATCAATACTGAAAAATATAATGAGGGGGCTCAATCCATATCGCAAGATGGTAAATATTTGTTTTTCACGGGCTGTAACCGGCCAGATGGCCTGGGGCGCTGTGATATTTACATAGCACAAAAAAAAGGTAACGACTGGGGAAAGCCTATTGATCTTAATCCGCCTATAAATACCGCGGGCTGGGAATCCCAGCCATCAATAAACGCCGACGGCCGAACACTCTATTTTGTAAGTAATCGTAAAGGAGGCTATGGCGGGTATGACATATGGAAAAGTACGCTTGGCGAAAAAGGCTGGGGCGAACCTGAAAACCTCGGTCCAAACGTAAATACTCCGTATAACGAGCAATCGCCATTTATACATCCCGACGATAGTACGCTTTATTTTAGTAGTGATGGCTGGCCGGGTTTAGGTGCAAAAGACCTGTTCGTTAGTCGCTTAGGTAAAGATGGCAAATGGCAAAAGCCCGAAAACCTGGGATACCCCATTAACACCAATGGAGATGAGGGCGGTTTATCATTAACTGCAAATGGCGACTACGCTTTCTTTTCATCAAATAACCTGAACGGATATGGCGGATACGATATTTATAAGTTTGAGCTCCCGGTAAATTTAAGGCCACGAGTGGTTACTTACGTTAAAGGATTTGTAAAAGACATTAAAACCAAACAGCCGCTGGAAGCCGCCATTGAAATTATCGACCTGGAAAGTAACCAGGTGGTTTACCAGGATTACAGTGACGAGGAAAAGGGTGATTTTTTAGCTACGCTTACCTCTGGTAAAAATTATGGTCTGAATATATCAAAAGGCGGATACCTGTTTTACTCTGAAAACTTTTCGCTTAAAAACTATAAAACCAAGAACCCCTTCAACATTGTAGCATTGTTATCGCCGATTGAAATTGGGAATAAGGTGATCCTTAAAAATATCTTTTTCGATACTAACAAGTATGATCTTGAAAAGGAATCAAAAGCAGAGCTGGCCAAGCTTATTGAATTTTTGGGGGTGAATCAAGCTATACGTATCGAAATCTCCGGCCATACAGATAACGTTGGTAACCATCAAAACAACCAGATATTATCCGAAAATCGCGCCAAGTCTGTTTATCAATATCTTGTGTCAAAAGGGATTGCCCCTGCCCGCCTTGTATACAAAGGCTACGGAGAAACGCAGCCTATAGCATCAAATACAACCGATGAAGACCGGGCTAAAAACAGACGTACCGAATTCATGATTATAGCTAAATAGCGTTTTAATACACTTATAAACAACCTAATCGGTCTTCCCTAAATGAAAAAGAGACTAATAATCATAACTGGCGCTGCAATAATTTTATGTGCTTTTATTTTAAACCATACCGGTAAACCATGGCAGGGTAAAATGCAGCAGCTTCCGGGCAGACTTGAATGTGAGTATTATGACGAGGGTGGCGAAGGAGTAGCCTACCATGACGCAGATAGCACAAACAATGGCAGTGGAAAACTAAACCCGGCTAACGGCTCGTTTCTGAATGAATTCCGGATGAAAGAAGGTGTTGATATTTCCTACGCTAAAACGGGCAACATTGATAACAATCCTTACAATAAGGTTCCGCGCGATATTAATAAACTATACGTGGGCTGGACACAACCCGGCGAATGGATCAACTACACGGTAAAAGTAAATAAAGCCGGCACCTACCCTATTGGCGTTTTATATACTGCTAACGGCAATGGAATCATCTCGGTTGATATCGATGGCAAAGATGCAACCGGCCCTTTGAATATCAACACGACACATGATGACCGTGATACTGTTGCCTGGCGCCAATGGCATCATTGGAATTCATCTGACTCAATAGGCTCAATAACTTTGAAAAAGGGAGTTCATGTACTTACCCTGCACATTATTACTAATGGCAACATGAATCTTGACTTTCTCAATTTTGGAAAGAGCCTTAAATAAAACAGCCTTCAGAATTCAATCCAAAGGCTGTTTATAGTATAAAATATTATATCGTTAGTTTCCTAACTCTGACATAAACTTGATACGCATCAATTGTACCTCTTCGCGCGTGTAATCATCGCTGCCAAGCTCTGCTAATGCTTCATCGATAGAATCGGCTTCGGCAGTACGGAAATAATCAAATACTTCTTCCTGCTTATCCTCGTCAATTACCTCATCAATGTAATAGTTCAGGTTAAGCTTTGTACCCGAGTTAACAATAGTTTCAACTTCTTTCAGGATCTCCTCATACGTAAGACCTTTTGAAGCAGCAATATCATCCAGGTTTAAATGCCTGTCAATATTTTGGATGATAAATACCTTAAGCGCCGACTTATTAGCCGCGCTTTTGATTACCATATCAATAGGGCGGTCAATATCATTATCCTCTACGTATTTCTGAATCAGATCAGTAAAGGGCTTTCCGAATTTTAAGGCCTTACCTGCACCAACACCCGAAATCTGTTTCAGTTCTTCGGTATTGATTGGATAGTGGGTACACATTTCTTCCAAAGACGGATCCTGGAATATTACAAACGGAGGCAATCCTTTTTGTTTGGCCAGCTTTTTACGCAGCTCCTTAAGCATTTGCAGCAATTGCGTATCAAGCGCGCCTCCGCTTTGTTTTGGCCCGTCATCGTCGCTATCATCGTCGGTAGCTTCCATAACTTTATTTAAAACAAAACGAATACTATGCGGATTGTCGATAAAGGAATTCCCGCTTTTGGTAAGCCTTAACAGTCCGTATTGGTCAATATCCTTTGAAATATAGTTATTGAGCAAAGCTTGCCTTAAAAGTGAATTCCAGAGGTTTTTTCCCTGCTCTTTGCCCGCGCCATAATAATCAAGGTGATCATGCTCATAATTTTTGATCTGCGCGTTTTCTTCGCCCATCAATATGCTGATGATGTGGTGATCATCAAACTTCTCACCTATGTGCTTGATCAGGCTTAGTGCCCTGTGCAGGTGTTCTTCAGCATCAAAATGATCTTTGTGCGTGCAGCAGTTATCGCACATATTGTTACAGCCCGCCTCATTAAAGTTTTCACCAAAATAATGCAGCAATTGCTTACGGCGACAAACTGAAGATTCACAGTAATCAATAACCTCTTTAAGTATCTGGGTACCTATTTCGCGTTCTGAAACAGGTTTATCCTTCATGAATTTCTGAAGTTTATCAATATCTTTTTCTGAATAAAAGGCAACGCAAACACCTTCGCCTCCGTCGCGCCCAGCCCTTCCGGTTTCCTGGTAATACCCTTCCATACTCTTAGGTACATCGTGGTGTATTACGTAACGAACATCGGGTTTGTCGATACCCATACCGAAGGCGATAGTAGCAACAATAACGTCAACATCTTCCATCAGGAATTTATCTTGAGTATCGGCACGTACTTTAGGATCAAGCCCGGCATGATATGGCAGGGCCTTCACGCCATTAAGATTGAGTACCTCTGCCACTTCCTCCACCTTTTTACGGCTAAGGCAATACACTATACCAGATTTTCCCTGATTTTGCTTAACAAATTTTACAATCTCTTTTATAACGTTGCGCTTAGCCCTTACTTCGTAAAAGAGGTTACCGCGGTTAAAAGATGATTTAAATACAGTAGCGTTATTCATTTGCAGGTTTTTTTGAATATCCTGCTGAACTTTTGGAGTAGCTGTGGCTGTTAAAGCAATGATAGGTATATTTTCGCCTATGTTGCTGATCACCTGGCGTATTTTACGGTATTCGGGTCTGAAATCATGACCCCATTCCGAAATACAGTGAGCCTCGTCAACGGCAACAAACGATACATGATTCAGGCGTAAGAAATCGATATTTTCCTGCTTAGTTAGTGACTCCGGTGCAACGTACAGCAATTTGGTTTTACCGGCTAGTACGTCTTCCTTAACCCTGGCTATTTCTGATTTTGTAAGTGATGAGTTTAAAAAGTGGGCTATACTATCTGATCCTCCAAACGCCCTGAGCTGATCTACCTGATTTTTCATCAAGGCTATCAGTGGTGAAATTACGATGGCTGTGCCATCGCTCATCAAGGCTGGTAACTGATAACACATCGATTTGCCGCCACCGGTAGGCATGATAACAAATGTGTCATTGCCGGCCAGGATGTTGGTTATTATCGCTTCCTGTTCTCCCTTAAAATTATCAAACCCGAAAAAATTCTGGAGATTGTCAAATAGCGATTTCTTTGTTTCTATCATTATTTTAACAAATTCTTAAATTGTATTTAAAAGTTTAAAGTAACAAAATTTTCTAAATAAACGATGGATTTACTTTTAAATTTTGTGTAAAAATGATGATTAAATGAAAAACAATTTCTTTAATTACTCATTTAAAATACCAGTCAAATTGGCATTTAACTATGCTGTTAAATTATTTAGCAACACTTAATGGATAATTAACAAATTAATACACATTTTTACGGTCGATATACCAAATTTTAAATTCTTTACTTTCTCATGAATAAAAACTATTATGCGATAATTATGGCAGGAGGGATTGGCAGCCGCTTTTGGCCGATAAGCCGTACATCGCACCCTAAACAGTTTATCGATATACTTGGTACCGGTAAAACTTTAATACAAAATACCTACGAACGATTCCTGAAAGTATGTCCCAAAGAAAATATTTACATCGTTACTAACGAAAACTATACAAAACTTGTAAAACACCAGCTTCCCGATTTGGAGGATCAGCAGATCCTTACAGAGCCCGTAATGCGTAACACAGCACCGTGCGTTGCCTACGGCTGTTTTAAAATTGAAAGCCTTAATCCGGATGCGGCCATTGTTGTGGCCCCTTCAGATCAACAGATTCTCGACGAAGATGCCTTTGTATCAGCTATCGAAAAATCTTTGCAAACAGCATCTTCAAATGATTACCTGATAACCCTGGGCATTAAACCATCAAGGCCCGATACCGGTTACGGGTACATTCAATATACAGACAATGTTATCAATGATGAGTTTCATAAAGTAAAAACCTTTACCGAGAAACCAACCCTGGAGATTGCTAAAACCTTCATCCAAAGCGGCGACTTTTTATGGAACGCAGGCATCTTTGTTTGGTCGGCAAAAGCTATTGTGAAAGCCTTTGGCCAACACCTGCCCGAAATGCACGAAATTTTTGCTGACGCCAGACCGGTTTATAACTCAGACGATGAAAAACCTTATGTTCATAAAGCATACCAGCAATGCGTTAACATCTCGATAGACTACGGCATTATGGAAAAAGCCGATAACGTGTACGTTTTACCATCGGATTTTGGATGGAGCGATCTGGGCACCTGGGCTTCTATATATGACCTTGCCGAAAAAGATTATGTAGGGAATGCTGTGATTCCGGCCGAAAAAGTGATCATGTACGATTCATCAAACTGTATGGTAAATGTACCGGGTGAGAAACTGGTAATACTACAAGGCCTACACGATTTTATCGTAGTAGAATCAAACAATTCCCTGCTCATTTGCCCTCGCGACCAGGAGCAAAACATCAAGCAGGTTGTTGCCGATGTAAAAAATAAATTTGGAGCTAAGTATATTTAGTATTTAGAGATTGGAGGCTGGAGATTAGAGATTAGTTAAAGGCCATTTTTCTAATCTCCAATCTCTTATCTCTAATTAACTGACAACGAGCGTTGTCTTATCGCCTCGTACAAGATGATCCCTGTTGACACGGAAACGTTCAATGATTCTATTTCGCCAAACATAGGGATCTTGGCCAGGTGATCTGAGATGCGAATGATTTCGTTACGGATACCGTCTTCTTCCGATCCCATCACTATAGCAGTAGGTACGGTATAATCAGGCTTGTAAATATTATCCTGCGTTTTTTCTGTACAGCAAACCAATTGCAAGCCCGATTCCTGCAGAAAGCGTACAGTTTGCATAAAATTATCATGTCTGCAAACAGGGATCTTATATAATGCTCCGGCAGATGTCTTGATGGCATCCGGATTGATCTGGGCCGAACCTTTAGCCGGGATCACAATGGCGTGTACTCCTGCGCATTCGGCAGTACGGGCGATAGCACCCATGTTTCGCACATCGGTAATGCTGTCTAAAACCAAAATTAAAGGCGTCTCCCCTTTCTCAAATACCTCTGGTATAATGTTCTCGATCTTCTGATAAACAATGGGCGAAATTACAGCAATAACCCCCTGGTGGTTTTTCTGGGTAATGCGGTTCAGTTTTTCAATCGGGACCTGCTGTGCTGTTATCTGGTACTCGTTCATGAGCTCTTTAAGCTCCTGAATCAAGCCTCCGCTAATGCCTCTTTGTATAAATAATGCCTCGATCTCTTTACCCGAACGGATAGCTTCCACTACCGCCCTGATACCAAAAACCATTTGATTGCTTTCGCGCTGAGGCCTTGAATTAAATGCCATTTTATGATTTGAATTTTGGCAAAAGTAGCTATATTAATTGATTAAGCCGTTATTGAACTGATAACCCTTTTCGGTTTATCGCCGTTTACCCACTTATGCTATCAACATCGCAAAACTTTATTAACATCGGTTCAAATATCTGAAAATCAAACCTTCCAAACTTCCTTAAAAAGTTATCCACACCCGGGTGTTTATTAAAAAGCTTTAAATTATCGCCCTGTGTATGATTATTTTAAAATGTCGATACACTATGTTAGGTGTTTACTTTGCCCGGCGAAACATTTTTTGTATATTTTTGTACCCTTATGAGTTTTGAGAATAACAACCAGTATAACAAGCCGAACACATTTGAACGCCGTAGCCGGATCACCAATCCAACTCCATTTATCGGGGGTGGCAAATTGCAGCCTCAGGCTACGGATTTGGAGGAGGCTGTTTTAGGTGCGCTCATGCTGGAGAAAGATGCCCTTTCATCAGTTATAGATGTTTTAAAGCCAGAAGTTTTTTACCAGACCAATCACCAAAAGATCTTTTCTGCCATAAAAATCCTGTTTGAAAAAACACAACCTGTAGATATCCTTACCGTTACTGCCGAATTGCGCAGGTTAGGCGAGCTTGAAATGGTTGGCGGCGCCTACTATATTACCGAACTTACCAGCCGTGTTGCATCGGCAGCAAATATCGAGTTTCACTCACGTATCATCATCCAGAAATTCATTCAACGGGAGCTGATCCGTATCTCTACAGAAGTGATCAACAATGCGTACGAGGATACTGCCGACGTATTCGACCTGTTGGATATGGCTGAAAAGAACCTGTTTGAAATTGCACAGAGTAACTTACGCAGGGATGCCCGTAATATGGACGATCTGGTACATGAGGCCTTGCGTGATATCGAAGCACTAAAAGATAAGAAAGATGGTTTAACAGGTGTCGCATCCGGCTTTACAGGCCTTGATCGTATGACCTCAGGCTGGCAAAAATCAGATTTGGTGATCATCGCGGCTCGTCCGGCGATGGGTAAAACAGCCTTCGTATTAAGTTGCGCCCGTAACGCGGCGGTTGACTTTGACAAACCCGTGGTTGTGTTCTCGCTCGAGATGTCGTCGGTACAGTTGGTTAATCGTTTGATTGCAGGTGAAGCCGAAATTGAGCAAGAAAAGATCCGTAAAGGCACACTTGAAGAATGGGAATGGCAACAGGTCCACTCCAAAATTGGCCGACTTGAAAAAGCTACTTTCATTATTGATGACACTCCGGCCTTAAATATATTCGAGTTCAGGGCAAAATGCCGTCGTTTAAAATCGCAATATGATATCCAGTTAATCATCATCGACTACCTTCAACTAATGCATGGTAAAGCCGAAGGTAAAGGTGGTGGTGGTAACCGTGAGCAAGAGATCAGTAGTATTTCACGTGCTTTAAAATCGGTTGCCAAGGAGCTTAGTGTACCGGTTATCGCACTTTCGCAGCTAAGTCGTGCGGTAGAGAGCAGGCCGGGTAACTCAAAAAGGCCAATGCTTTCAGACTTACGTGAATCGGGCGCTATTGAGCAAGATGCCGACATGGTACTGTTCCTTTACCGTCCGGAGTATTACGGTTTAACTGAGGATGAAGATGGTAACCCAACCCAGGGTGTTGGTGAGGTTATCATCGCCAAACACCGTAACGGTGAAACAGGTACGGTACGACTGAAATTCGTGGGTAAATACGTTAAATTCGCTAACCTCGAAGAAGGTATGGACGGTTTCCCTCCTCCTGCTGGAGGTAATGCTTTCGCAGGCCTTGCTCCTTCTCAGGATTTTGAAAAACAAAGCAACTTTATTATCCGTCCTTCAAGAATGGATGATATGGACGATGAGCCACCGTTTTAATCTAATTTCGGAATTTGGATTTTCGATTTCGGATTTATTAAATGTAAAACTCCGAAATCGAAACTCCGAAATCCCTAATCAAAATATCATCCCCAAAATCACACCGATAATAATCACTATCGGTGTTTTTATTTTGGTGAAATGCAATACGAGGAACGTGCCTATCATCAGTACGTAGGCTATCCAGTTTAGGCCAAAAGGTTTAACCAGCAAGATCAGGGCAGTCGCCATAAAACCTACAGCTACCGCGTTAATACCACTTAAAGAGTTTTTTATGCGGGTTATCTTTTTCAAATCTTCCCAGAAAGGCACTATAAATAGTATCAATATCAGCCCGGGAGTATTGATGCCGATAACAGCAACCAGGCTACCAATCACCTGCCCCCAAATGTTATAACCTTTATTACCAAGGGTTATTCCCCCTAAAAACGAGGTAAAGGAGAAAGTTGGCCCCGGTAAAGCCTGCTGAAGTGCGTAACCGGATAAAAATTCTGACCGGCCCAAATAATGTTTTACCTCAACAAATTCGGTATACATTAAGGGAACAAGCACCTGGCCCCCGCCAAAAATTAGGATACCGTTACGATAAAAGTTCTCGAATAAGCGGATTGGCAAGCTGAAAGGAGATGTTTGATTAACCAAAGCACCCAATGCCGCAAAAAACAATAATATACCGACGAAGTACCCTACTTTATTGGGATTTACATTTGAATAAAGTTTGACCCTCAGCTCGTTTTCATGCTGCTGCGTTTCCATCGCTGATGAAATAATCCCTCCAAGTAATATCAAAAGCGGGAAAGCATAAGCATTTTGCAGGATCAGTGTAACAATTAACGAACCGACTGCAAGCATTCTGCTCACCTTTGTTTTTAAAAACTTATTGGCAAATGTATATGTTGCGTAGGCTACGATACCTACAGCGATCGGCTGTACATAACTGATTACATGAGCAAATTTAGCCTTATTAGCAAACATATTATAACTGATTGCAGCCATACACATAATGGCCGCCGAAGGCAAAATCCAAATCAGGAATGTGATGATAGCCAGTCGTAACCCTCCTACTTTCCAGGCTATCCCAACCAGCGTTTGGGTTGATGAAGGACCGGGTAAAACCTGTGATAAGGCGTTGAGCTCCATTAGTTCATCCTCGGTAATATATCTCCGCTTTTCAACAAACTCGCGCAGCAAAACCGCTATGTGGGCTTGAGGGCCACCAAAAGCGGTAAAAGTATAGATCAGCACATCCCTTAGGAACACAAGTTGCCGTTGTTTCATTTGCTAAAGCTGTTCATAGTTTATAGATGATGGTTAATGGGGACAATATTATAGCGGAAACACTATGGTTATTTCAAACAACTCACAAAAGAATGAAATGGTTAAGAAATACTCAAAATTGCCATGATCCATGAACTAAAATCAATAATCGTCATCGTCTTCTTCAAAACCCATTGCCTGCCTGTATACCGCCTGCAATTCAGAAAAAGCATGGTTATCGCGCTTTTCTTTGGTCACTTTCATGCCGGTTTCGTAAGTTTTAATGGCATCGTCCTTACGGTTTAGCGCTTCATAAAGCTTACCTAAATGATAATAGGTGCCCACATAACCGGGGTGGTTATTTACAAGGTCTTCATAATAGGCAAGCGCCTTATCTATCTCATTCAGACGCAGATATTCTGTTGCAAGGGCGTATTTCAGAAACTCGTCATCCGGTTCATTTTTTATAAATTCCAACAGCTTATTCAATCTGCTCAACTCCATTTTAAACTCTATCTTTTTTAATTAAATTTGCAAAAACCTATTGATATGAAGATTCTGGTATGTGTAAGTAATGTTCCTGATACCACCACAAAAATAACTTTTACTGATAACAACACGCAATTTAATACAAACGGTGTTCAGTTCATACTAAACCCCTATGATGAAATAGCTCTCGCACGCGCCATTGAATTAACCGATGGCGGTAAAGGTACGGTAACGGTAATTAACGTTGGTGACGCAAGTACAGAGGCCACTATTCGTAAAGCTTTGGCAATTGGCGCTACTGATGCAGTACGTGTAAACGCTAAACCTCACGATGCCTGGTATGTAGCGTATCAGATTGCCCAATATGTAAAAGCAAACCCATTTGATCTGATCCTGACCGGCCGTGAGTCTATTGATTATAACGGATCGAAAGTTGCCGGTATGCTTGGCGAGTTGCTTGATATTCCATCTGTATCTATCATCAAAAAATTAGATGCCGGTGACACTGAAGCAACCGTTGAACGCGAGATTGAAGGCGGTAAAGAAGTGTTAACTATCCCCTATCCTTTTGTGGCGGGCGCTGCCGAAGGTGTGGCTGAACCTAAAATACCTAACATGCGTGGCATCATGTCGGCGCGAACCAAGCCGCTTGCTGTTATTGAGCCGACTGAAGTTAAAACCTTTTCGGAAATTGTTAGTTATGAAACACCTGCCCCTCGTGGCCAGGTGAAACTTGTAGCTGCCGACGATACCGCCAAACTGGTTGAGCTGCTGCATGCCGAAGCTCGTGTAATATAAATTATGATCTAAATCACTAACAGATAACTATGTCAGTCTTAATATATGCGGAAAATGCCGGGGGGAAATTCAAAAAATCAATTTTTGAAGCCGTTTCTTATGCCCGCGCTATTGCCGATCAAAATAATACTTCTCTTACCGCTGTTTCTATAGGTAAAGTTGATGCCGCTGAATTAGCTTTATTGGGCAAATACGGTGCTGATAAAGTGCTTAATGTATCTGGCGACAAATTGAAAGATTTTGTAAACCAAGCCTACGCTTCGATAATTGCCGAAGCTGCAAAAAAAGAGGGTTCGGCTGTTGTAGTATTATCCAATACGTTTTCTGGTCGTGGTTTGGCGCCAAGAGTTGGCGTAAAACTTGAAGCTGGTGTAGCAGATGGTGTTGTAGCATTGCCGGTGCAGGAAGGCGGCTCTTTTAAAGTTAAAAAGACTGCCTTTTCGGGTAAAGCTTTCGCTACTGTCGAGCTTAGTTCGGCAATAAAAGTTATCGCGCTCGTACCTAATTCATACAAAGTTGTTGAAACAGGTGGCACAGCCCAGGTTGAAGACTTCAGCGTTGAAACCAAAGCCTCTGACTTTAAGGCCATGATCAAAGAAATTGTTCGTTCAACCGATAAAGTTTCTCTGCCTGATGCAGAGATCGTAGTTTCTGCCGGTCGGGGTTTAAAAGGCCCTGAAAACTGGGGAATGATAGAAGAGTTGGCAAACCTTTTAGGAGCAGCTACCGCATGCTCAAAACCGGTATCAGATGCCGGTTGGAGACCACATAGCGAACACGTTGGACAAACAGGTATAGCTGTCAGTCCAAATTTGTATATTGCAGTAGGAATTTCAGGTGCTATTCAGCACCTGGCCGGGGTAAGTTCATCAAAAGTTATTGTAGTCATAAACAAAGATCCGGAAGCACCGTTTTTTAAGGTAGCAGATTACGGAATTGTGGGCGACGCTTTTGAAGTGCTCCCTAAATTAATAGCAGCCGTTAAAGAATATAAAGCTTCAGCATAAATACAGGGTGATGGGGAATAACATGAAAAAAATAAAGCTTGATATTGTCGGCTTATCTTATAGTCAAACCCAATCGGGTGCTTACGCTCTTGTTTTGGGCGAAGTAAGTGGCCGTCGTCGCTTGCCTATCATTATCGGCAGCTTTGAAGCTCAAGCTATAGCCATCGAAATTGAGAAGATGACTCCAAGCCGCCCACTTACGCACGACTTGTTCAAGAGCTTTGCCCAGGCTTACCAGATCGAGGTGCAGGAAGTGATCATTTACAATTTGGTTGATGGTATATTTTATGCAAAACTTATCTGTAGTGATGGAAAGCGCTCGGTGGAAATAGATGCACGTACTTCTGATGCCATTGCTGTAGCAGTACGTTTTGACTGCCCTATCTTCACCTATGAGTTCATCTTGTCAACCGCAGGCATTGTAATAGAAGGTAATGACTTTGTTTACCTGGAGAATATTAACGAGGCCCCTGAAGAAAAATCAGTTAGCGCCTCGGTAAGCGGTTATGCTTCTATCAGCACTGAAGAACTTAAAACTAAGTTACAGGAAGCTTTGGCAGAAGAATCATATGAAAAAGCTGCCAAAATTCGTGACGAACTTAATAAGCGTAAAGCATCGTGAGGATTTCGGAATTCGGATTTTCGATTTTAGATTTTCTTGACTGTTCCATTTGAGATACAATTCTAATAACCTCAATATTATATAAACAGAAACCTGATCCCGGGTTTCTGTTTACCAATAGTAATTTCTACAACGGTAGTTTTCTCATTTACATTTATTTCACTACTTTCCGTTTTTAATTTAACACTGACTAAATTTATTTAAACCCGTTACCGTATGAATATTAAGTTCCGCTTAATACTGATGAATTTTATGCAATTCTTTATCTGGGGGGCGTGGTTGCTAACCATCGGTGCGTATTGGTTTCAGGATAAACATTGGTCAGGTGCACAATTTGGTGCCATATTTAGTACAATGGGCATTTCGGCTATATTTATGCCGGCCCTTACCGGCATTATAGCTGACAGGTTTATCAATGCTGAAAAATTATATGGTATCATGCATATCCTCGGTGCCTGCTCCCTTTTTATCTTGCCGCAAATAACTAATCCTTCTGCTTTTTTTTGGGTGATGCTGATTAATATGGTGTTTTATATGCCAACTCTTTCACTTTCAATTACAGTGGCATATTCAGCATTAAAAAGCGGCAATAAGGACGTAGTAAAAGACTACCCCCCCATCAGGATCTGGGGAACTATCGGGTTCATCGCCGCCTTATGGACGGTGAGCTTAACACATAACGAAACATCGCCAAACCAGTTTTATATTGCTTCGGCTGTAGCGCTTGCACTTGGGCTTTACTCATTTAGCCTTCCAAAATGCCCGCCTCTTTCTTCAAAAACAACCAATAAATCATTTGTTGATTCATTGGGACTCAACGCGTTTAAATTATTCAAAGATCCTAAGTTTGCCATCTTCTTTGCTTTTTCTATGCTATTGGGCGCAGCATTACAGCTTACTAATGCTTATGGTGATACATTCATTCAGGATTTCAAAAACATAGCCATTTATAAAGATTCTGTCGGCGTTAAGTACCCGGCCATTATCATGTCGATATCTCAGTTCTCTGAGACATTCTTCATTTTGGCTATACCATTTTTCTTAAGAAAGTTTGGTATCAAATACGTGATGCTGTTCAGTATGCTGGCTTGGGTGTTAAGGTTCGGTCTTTTTGCATTTGGCGATCCTGCGGGCGGTTTATGGATGATCATTTTATCATGTATTGTTTACGGCATGGCTTTCGATTTCTTCAATATATCGGGCTCCTTATTTGTAGAAACACAAGCCACTCCCGATATCAGGGCGAGTGCACAGGGTTTGTTTATGATGATGGTAAATGGCTTTGGTGCCTTTTTCGGAAGTATTGCAAGCGGTCTTATCATAGATCACTTTTTCTTGTTGCCAGGCGGCGCCAAAGATTGGCACGGTATCTGGCTTACATTTTCAGGTTATGCTTTAGTAATTGCCATCGTTTTTCCGTTTGTATTCAGGTACAAACATAACAAAGCATTGGTTGAGGCAATACAGCATGCATAATCTGAAATCTATGCTTTCAGAATAATTCCCTTTATCAATCCTACAAAGAATATTCATTCATATGAAACCCGCTTTAGATACATGCTAAAGCGGGTTTATTTTTTAGGACAGCCTAAATAGGCTCCTTTTCAAAGCTCAATTCGGGGGAATTAAAGTAAAACTGACTGGGACTATTTCGTTGAATTTACTATCCTGATAGCTAAAGCTGTTCGCGCTTCACAGAAATAAAAAATAAGAGTAAAACAAAAAAGGCCGCAAATTGCGGCCTTTTCCATGCATTTATAATGCGATATTATTTTACTGCATCAACAACTGCTTTGAAAGCATCTGGGTTGTTCATTGCTAAATCAGCTAATACCTTACGGTTTAAACCAATTTCTTTAGCGGCTAATTTACCCATTAACTGAGAGTAAGAAATTCCGTGCTGACGGGCACCAGCGTTAATACGTTGGATCCATAAAGCCCTGAACTCTCTCTTTTTGGTTTTACGGTCGCGGTAAGCGTATTGTAAACCTTTTTCAACTGTGTTTTTTGCAATGGTGTATACCTTGCTACGTGAACCCCAATAACCTTTGGCGAGGTTCATGATCCTTTTCCTGCGTCTTCTCGACGCTACTGCGTTAACTGAACGTGGCATCTTGTGTGTTTTTTGGTAGTGAGTGCCTGCATCTCGTGTGCCGGACTTAAAACTCTAATACCTGGTTTTAAAATTTGTGAATTACTTTCCGATACAAAGCATACGTTTTACGTTACCCATGTCGGCATCAGATACTAAGCTGGTGTGACCAAGGGCACGCTTACGTTTTGTCGACATCTTGGTTAAGATGTGGCTTTTGTATGCGTTTTTTCTTGCGATTTTACCGGTTCCAGTAAGCTTAAAGCGCTTTTTAGCACTGGAATTGGTTTTCATTTTTGGCATAACTCTATTTATTTGTGTTAGATATTAACGTTTCTCAACGTTTTATTTTCAAGCAGATGCGCATTTGCACATCTGCCTATTTTAATTACTTTTTAGCTGCCTTAGGTGCAAGGGTTAAAAACATCCTTTTTCCTTCAAGCTTAGGTAACTGCTCCACTTTACCAACTTCTTCCAATGCCTGGGCAAAACGAAGAAGTAAAATCTCACCTTGCTCCTTGTAAACAATGGCACGGCCCTTAAAGTGTACATAAGCCCTTACCTTTTCGCCAGATTCCAAAAACTTAATGGCATGCTTTAACTTAAATTCAAAGTCATGATCATCAGTATTCGGTCCGAAACGAATTTCCTTGATAACCGTTTGCTTGGCATTGCTCTTTATCTCTTTAAGCTTTTTCTTCTGCTCGTAAATAAACTTATTGTAGTCAGTTACTTTACAAACCGGCGGCACCGCGTTTGGAGATATTTCAACCAAATCCAATTCCTGCTCCTGCGCTATTGCAAGGGCATCTCTTAATGAGTAAACACCCTGCTCAACGTTATCACCTACAAGGCGAACTTCCTGAGCCCTAATGAATTGGTTTATGTTATGTTCGGCTTCTTTTTTCTTAAAAGGAAGCCTTGGTCCTCTATTGAAAGGTTTGTTTAATGCCAAGTTATACTGTTATTTCTTTAGTTATCTGTTCTTTAAAATCTTCAATGCTCATACTTCCCAAATCACCGGTACCATGTTTACGTACAGAAACCTGCCCTTCAGCAGCCTCTTTTTCGCCTACAACCAGCATATAAGGGATTTTTTTAACTTCAGCATCACGTATCTTTCTGCCTATTTTCTCGTCCCTGAAGTCGATTAGCCCGCAAATATCGGAATCTTTTAATATATCAGAAACTTTTTTTGCATATTCTTCATATTTTTCTGATATAGGAAGTATAATGAACTGTTCGGGGGATAACCACAGCGGGAAATTACCTGCACAATGCTCAATTAATACCGCTATAAAGCGTTCCATAGAACCAAAGGGGGCCCTGTGGATCATTACCGGGCGGTGCTTTTGATTATCGCTGCCTGTATACTCCAGTTCAAAGCGCTCAGGCAGGTTATAGTCAACCTGGATAGTACCTAATTGCCATTTACGGCCAAGAGCATCCTTCACCATAAAGTCGAGCTTAGGGCCGTAAAACGCGGCCTCACCGTACTCAACAACAGTTGGCAAACCTTTTTCCGCGGCTGCTTCAATGATAGCGTTTTCGGCTAATGCCCAATTTTCATCGCTGCCGATGTATTTGGCCCTGTTTTCAGGATCACGTAATGATACCTGCGCAATGTAATTATCAAAGCCTAAAGCCTTAAATACATACAAAACCAGGTCAATAACTTTTTTAAACTCATCCTTTACCTGGTCAGGGCGGCAAAATAAGTGGGCATCATCCTGAGTAAAGCCACGTACACGTGTCAAACCGTGTAGCTCGCCACTTTGCTCGTAACGGTACACAGTACCAAACTCAGCAAAACGAACCGGCAGGTCTTTGTATGAACGCGGTTTTGTTTTATAGATCTCGCAGTGGTGCGGGCAGTTCATTGGTTTTAAGAAGAACTCCTCTCCTTCCTGCGGTGTTTTTATCGGCTGAAACGAATCGGCGCCATATTTCTCGTAGTGACCTGATGTTACATACAGGTTTTTATGACCGATATGCGGCGTAATTACCTGCTCGTAACCGGCTTTTACCTGTGCTTTTTGTAAAAAGTTTACCAGGCGTTCGCGCAAAGCTGTGCCTTTAGGTAACCACAATGGCAAGCCCATGCCTACCTTTTCTGAAAAAGCAAACAGCTCCAATTCTTTACCTAATTTGCGGTGATCGCGCTTTTTAGCTTCTTCGATCATGTGCAGATATTCGGTAAGTTCGCTGGCTTTAGGGAAAGTAACACCGTAAATACGGGTTAACTGCTTGCGTGTTTCATCACCACGCCAGTATGCGCCGGCAAGGCTCATCAGCTTAACCGCTTTTATAAAGCCTGTGTTAGGGATGTGCGGCCCACGGCACAAGTCGGTAAAGTTACCTTGTGTGTAAAAAGTGATAGCGCCATCTGGCAGGTCCTTGATTAGGTCAAGCTTGTACTCATCACCTTTTTCAGTAAAATACTCAATAGCATCTGCTTTGCTGACAGGCTTGCGGATGTACTCTTCTTTGGTTTTAGCAAGTTCAATCATTTTATCCTCGATCTGCTTGAACTCGTCAGAAGATAAAACCTTGTCGCCAAAATCAACATCGTAATAAAAGCCGGTTTCAATTGCCGGACCGATACCAAATTTTGTACCCGGATAAAGAGCTTCTAAAGCCTCGGCCATTAAGTGGGCTGATGAATGCCAGAAAGTTGATTTACCATCGGCATCGTTCCAGGTTAATAATTTAACATGGGCGTCCTGCTCAATTGGGCGACTTGCGTCCCAAACCCGGCCATCAACTTCGGCTGCTAATACGTTACGTGCTAAACCTTCAGAAATCGACTGGGCGATTTGCATAGAAGAGATCCCTTTGTCATACTGACGAACGGAACCATCGGGAAGTGTAATGTTAATCATCTACAACTATGATTTTAAATTTATAAAATTACGTTTAAACGGTCACCTACAAAGTGACCCTCATTTTGTGGGTACAAAAATAGAATTTTAAATAGCAATTAGCATCACAGCTATTTCAATTTTTATCGAAGGGTATAAAAAATGGGATATCTCTACTTCATATCAATTGAAATAAAGATATCCCACCAGATTTAATGAGGCATCTAAA
Organism: Mucilaginibacter endophyticus; assembly: GCF_003351025.1. Taxonomy (GTDB): domain Bacteria; phylum Bacteroidota; class Bacteroidia; order Sphingobacteriales; family Sphingobacteriaceae; genus Mucilaginibacter; species Mucilaginibacter endophyticus. The sequence goes on from NZ_QPCG01000002.1 coordinate 582,465, forward strand.
CTATCTGAAAGCCTCGTTTGAGGGATTGGAGTTAACCGATGTTTCCTTAACCTTAAACTCAACAGGCTGCCCAACCAAAATAGTTTTTATCGAGAAAGGGATCTTAATACCTCCATTTATACCCTCATAGTTACCATATTCAACAGCTAATTCATTTGCACCTTCAATGGTTTGTTTGAGTTTTAATCCTGTTTTCTGGCTGTAATAATTATGAATATGGATATCGGTACCTATGTTAACGTCAACCTCATAAGCAAGTTCATTGTTCACTACCCGTAAAATAGGCTGCAGGGTCATATTTTGATTTATGCGTTCGTAGTCAAGCTCTGGAAACGGGCGGCTTTTAAGTTTAACTAATTTTTTGCCGGCATCATCAAGTTGCACGTCCCTGTTAACCTGTTTTGCTTTAATGCTATCGCCATTGAGCGTAACATGCGATACAACAAGGTTATTGTATGAAGGTACCATTGCTTCCTGGAAATATTTATCAGGCATTTTGTAGCGGGTCACCAGTTGAACTTCCGCGCCTTGTATTGTACCAATTGCGGATGTTTGCAAATCGCGAACATTCTTCAATTTTTCGGCGCCGCCAATAGCATCTAAATAGGCTTTAATAACAGAGCCAGCAGTTGTACCCTGAGGAACCGGCAGACCGCTGTATGAGTTATTTTCGGGATTAATATCCGGCAAGGTATGGTCAGGGTCAATAGTTGCAAAGGCAATTTTTGAAGTTGACTTATACGGGAATGTCCAGGTATCTCCACGCTGCCAGATCTCGGCCGGAAGTTTTACAACACCAATTTTTCCGTTCTCTTCTTTGATTGTTATTGTGACAGGCAATGCCATTTCTTCGAGGTTCTCGATAGTGATCATAGCGCCTTTTGAAGCATCATTATCCGGATAGGAAATATCCTTTATGCCCTGATCAAGTTTCCAGGTGGTAAAAAACCACTCGTTCCAAAACCAGCTCAGGTCTTCGCCCGCTGCGTTATCCATCGTATGGAAAAAATCCCATGGCGTTGGGTGTTTAAAAGCCCAGCGTTTAATATAGGTTTTAAAAGCATAATCAAACCGTTCTTCACCTAATATCTGTTCGCGTAAAATTGCCAAACCTAAGGCCGGCTTCTCGTAAGCGGCTACGGCTAAAAAATCCTCCTGAATTACATCAGGCGTATTCATGATAGCCTCTGCACCGGGAGCAAACAAATAGCTGGCACTTTTTTGCTGATCGGGTTTCTCGTAGTACTCGCCTTTATTGAATACTTTGGTATCTACGTTATTTATAAACGTGTTAAAGCCCTCGTCCATCCAGGCGTATTTACGTTCGTTCGAACCAACAATCATCGGGAACCAGTTGTGGCCAAATTCATGATTGGTAACCTCCCACAAACCTCCGTTTTGGTTGTTTGACCCGCAAAATACGATGCCTGGGTACTCCATCCCTCCTACAATACCTGCCACATTGGTTGCAACGGGATAAGTATATTCAAACCACTTGTCGCTGTACAGTTCAATCGCTCCTTTAACATATTCGGTTGAGCGTCCGTATGAATCATTTCCCTTTGCTTCAACAGGATAAACAGATTGCGCAAGCGCTTTTTTTCCACTTGGCAAATTGATCCGGGCAGCATCCCAGATAAATGCCTTTGAAGCGGCCCATGCTACATCACGTGCATTTTTGCAAACGAAATGCCACGTAAGCACTGGCTTTTTAGGATAATCATTATTACGTATAATATCTGTTGAATCCTTAATAGTAACCGTTTTATCGCTCTTTCTGGCTTCGACCAAACGATTCATTGTGTTTGGCGATAGTACTTCTGCCGGGTTAACAAGTTCACCCGATCCTGCTACAACCAAACTCGCTGGAGCTGTGATGCTATAGTCGAAGTTGCCATACTCCAGGTAAAACTCACTTGCACCAAGGTAAGGAATAGTATTCCAACCCGTTACATCGTCATAAACTTCCATGCGGGGATACCATTGCGCAATTTCATAGATCCAGCCGTTTTTGGTATGCTGTCGCCCCATCCTGTCTGTGCCATATTCCGGCACGTCAAAAGCGTAATCAATCTTAATTTGCAATTTGCTACCGGCCGCACGCAGGGAGTCTTTCAATTTGATCTGCATGCGGGTATCCGTGATCAGGTAATCGGCTTTCAGGGTTTTACCTTTATTGATGACGTAAACAGATTTTATTTCGGCACCTTTTGTATATGATTTGTTCACGAATCTGCCACCCGAAACATTACTTGTAGCTTCGGCACGTGAATCTTCCTTGTATATATTCTGATCTACCTGGAGCCATAAAAAACCAAGCGCATCTGGACTGTTATTAGTATAAGTAATTAATGTAGTTCCTTCAATGCGGTGTTTAACGGTATCAAGCGTAACGTCAAGCTTATAATCGGCCCGGTTTTGCCAGTATTTAGGGCCAGGGGCTCCACTGGCCGATCTGAACTCGTTCCCTCTTTCGGGATAAAACATGGGGTTAAATACTTTATGCTGATCATACTTAGGGGTAGCCTGATCTGCATTTTGCGCTTTTAATCTACCGGCATAAAAGCCTAAAAACAATAGCAACGCGGCTTCGTAGAATTTCATTAACTGTGTTTTAATTGTGAGGGAAAGATATTAAAATATATTTGAGTTGAAACGTAATTGCTTGGTTACGTAGTATCCAACATACTTTTTTATAGTGATAATGAATAAACTATTTATGCAAATAACACCGTTAATACATTGTTGCAAACCATTCCCTATTTTTTATATTTTTGCGGATGATTTTCGGCATATACCGTTAATCGCAGCCCAATAAATGGATATATCAGTTGTAGTACCTCTTTACGATGAAGTAGAGTCGTTACCGGAGTTAACCTCATGGATTAGCCGGGTGATGGATGAAAACCGTTTTACTTACGAGATAATTTTGGTTGACGATGGCAGCAAGGACGGATCATGGGAAATGATCAGGAAGCTGCAAACGGGAAACCCTTTCATCAAAGGCATTAAGTTCAGGCGTAATTATGGTAAGTCGGCAGCCTTAAATACGGGCTTTATAGCTTCCAAGGGCAACGTAGTGATTACTATGGATGCCGATCTGCAAGACAGCCCGGATGAAATTCCGGAGTTGTACCGCCGCATAGTTGAAGAAAAGTACGATCTTATTTCGGGCTGGAAAGCTAAAAGGCATGACCCTTTAAGCAAAACCATACCAACAAAATTATTCAATGCGGCCACCCGCAGCATGAGCGGCATCCACAATCTTCATGATTTCAATTGCGGTTTGAAGGCTTATCGTGGCACCGTTGTAAAAAACATTGAGGTGTATGGAGAAATGCACCGTTATATTCCGGTGATTGCCAAGTGGGCCGGATTTACTAAAATTGGTGAGCAGGTTGTTGAACACCGACCACGCAAGTACGGTAAAACCAAATTTGGCCTGAGCCGTTTCATCAACGGTTTTCTGGATCTGCTTTCGATATTTTTTGTTGGTAAATTTGGTAAGCGTCCTATGCACTTTTTTGGCACCATGGGCACCTTAAGCTTTTTTACCGGTTTGGTAATGGCTATCTGGATCATTGCCGAAAAGCTTTACAACATAGCGCACAACTTAAAATACAGGGATGTAACCACCAGTCCGCTGTTTTATATAGCGCTGGTAGCTATCATCTTAGGATCTCAATTGTTTTTAACCGGCTTTGTGGCCGAACTGGTATCGCGCAGCGCAAGCGAACGCAACCACTATCAAATTGAAGAAACAATTTAATTGGATTTGAGATGTTAGATATGAGATTTGAGACTTATTAAATATTTGCCCTCGTCTCATATCTAACATCTCAAATCTCACATCTATCTAAAAACATGTTTTTTTCCATCATCATTCCATTATATAACCGCCCGCAGGAGATTAAAGAACTGCTGGAAACCCTCACCTTGCAAACCTATCGCAATTTTGAGGTTTTGGTTATCGAGGATGGTTCTGTAAATGATGCTGAAGCCATAGTAAACACTTTTGCCGATAAGCTTAACCTCCGATATTTCAAAAAGCAAAATGAAGGCCAGGGCTTTACCCGCAACTTTGGTTTTGAACGCGCTAAAGGTGATTATTTTGTAATTTTTGATTCGGATTGTTTAATCCCTTCCGACTATTTGCAAATTGTAAATGATTCGCTGGCAAAAAACTATCTTGACGCTTATGGCGGACCGGATGGCGCGCACGCATCTTTTACACCTACCCAAAAAGCCATAAGCTATTCCATGACCTCGCCTTTTACCACAGGCGGCATCCGCGGTAATAAAAAAGGTATCGGTCAGTTTCACCCGCGTAGCTTTAACATGGGAGTTTCAAGACAGGCCTGGGAAAAAGCCGGCGGCTTCATTATTACCCGACTGGGCGAGGATATTGAATACAGCATCCGCATCCATTCATTAGGCTTTAAGATCGGACTGATTCCTGATGCTATTGTTTATCATAAACGGCGTACTAACTTTTACCAATTTTACAAACAACTGCACTTTTTTGGCAGGGCGCGCATCAACATCTCTAAGTTTTTTCCGCAGGAGCTAAAATTGGTTCATTTTTTCCCAGCGGCTTTTACCATAGGGGTTATCCTTACTATTATATTAAACCTGTTGGGCTCGACATTAGCAGCAATAGGTAATTTTATATTATTGATTTTCACTTTGTTAATATTTTTCCATGCCTGGTGGAAAAATAAATCGGTAAAAATCGCATTTTTGAGCATTGTAGCTGCCTTCACACAACTTATTGCCTACGGGTTAGGATTTATACAGGATTTTTGGAAGCGGAAAGTTTTAAGTAGATCATAAGCAATATGTACCACACCTTTTCTGTAGCGGAAACCATTAAAACCGCATGGAATATTTTAAAAAGAAATTTTGTACCGCTGGTGGTTTACTCGATCATATCGTTGTTTATAAACGAGTTTGTTGAGTTTTTAAAAGCGTTCATCATCGATAACGATGACCGTTTTATTGAGATGGGCTTTGTAATTGTACAAATGATAGTACAATGTTTTATTGGTCTAAGCTTTTACAAACTGATACTGACCCTCATCGACAAAGAATATTACGAATTTGACTTTAAAGACATTTTGCCAACGTTCAAAATGACATTCAATTTCGTAATCATCGGGATAATGACCGCTTTCTTTGTAGCAGCGCTGGTTTTTCTATACGTATTGGCTAAACGTAACATTGGATACGACAGCGTTTTTGAGGTTATTGAGCTGTTGTTTATTATGTATATAAGTCTCAGGTGCATCTTTTGCATCTGTTTTATTGTTGATGACGATTCATCTCCTATCGAATCGCTGCGTCAAAGTTTTGAAATCACCAAAGACAATTTCTTTAAAACTTTAGGCGTTTTCGCCATTATCATATTGATATTGGTTGCTGTATTGCTGCCGGTTGTGATTACCATGGGGCTGTTTGGTTTCGATCAGGAAAAGGACGGTTTTGCATTCAGGCTTGCATTTTACTGCTGGTTTATTCTTTGCTTTCCGTTTACCCAAGTGATAATAATGGTTACTTACCGCAAACTGGTTTATAGCCACCAGGATGTGGATGATGACCTATCTGAAACCAATTAAAATGGGACTTAAATCTGCATTAAGTAAGGTGTTTGCTTCCCTCGTTAACCGGGAATTAAATAAGATTCGGAAAAACGCGGTTCCATTGCAGCAAAAAGCGTTTACAGACCTGGTACATGCTGCAAAAAGCACCAGCTTTGGTAAAGACCATCAATTTGAAAAGATCAACAACTACGAAGACTTTAAGCGCTTGGTGCCTGTACATGATTACGAGGACCTTCGCCCATATATCGATCGTGTAGTTAACGGTGAAGAAAATGTGTTATGGCCGGGCAAACCAGCTTACCTGGCTAAAACATCGGGCACAACTTCGGGCGTAAAATATATCCCAATCTCTAAAGAAAGCATGCCCGACCATATCAAAGCTGCGCGCAACGCTTTATTAAGCTATATCCACGAAACAGGCAATGCCGATTTTGTGGATGGTAAGCTGATATTTCTGCAAGGCAGCCCTATTTTAGCCGAAAAACATGGTATCTCAACAGGCCGGCTTTCGGGTATAGTTGCCCATCATGTACCGGGATATCTGCAAAAAAACAGGTTGCCGGGTTACGAAACCAATTGTATTGAAGACTGGGAGCAAAAGGTTGATGCCATTGTAGAGGAAACTTTCAACGAAGATATGCGCCTCATCAGCGGGATTCCGCCGTGGTGCCAGATGTATTTCGACAGGCTTTCGGCTAAGGCAGGCGGCAAAAAAGTAAAAGACATTTTCCCTAACTTTAAGCTTTACGTTTATGGTGGGGTTAATTACGAACCCTACCGTGCCCGCATTGAAGAAAGTATTGGCTTTAAAATCGACTCAATAGAAACCTACCCTGCTTCTGAGGGCTTCATCGCTTTTCAGGATTCGCAAAAAGAGAAAGGGTTACTTCTTTTAGTGGATTCGGGGATCTTTTACGAATTTATACCATCCGAAGAATACTTCAACGAAAACCCAACCCGTATCAATATTAAAGATGTTGAGCTGGATAAAAACTACGCGCTTATCATGAATACCAACGCGGGTTTATGGGGATATAGCATAGGTGACACCATTAAATTTGTTTCTAAAGATCCATACCGAATCGTAGTTACAGGCCGCATTAAACATTATATTTCTGCTTTTGGAGAGCACGTAATAGGCGAAGAAGTGGAATACGCGTTAATGAGCGTAGCCAAAGAAGCAGGAGTTGACGTAGTTGAATTTACCGTTGCACCACAAGTTAATCCTCCGGTTGGGCAATTACCTTACCACGAATGGTTTATTGAGTTCGGCACAGCCCCTGCCGATCTTCATGCTTTCGCCATAAAAGTGGACAAAGCACTCCAGAATAAAAATATTTACTATTTTGACCTGATTGAAGGTAACATTTTACAACCTTTGGTAATCCAAAGCCTGCAAAAAGATGCCTTTATCAATTACATGAGATCGGAAGGTAAACTTGGTGGGCAAAACAAAGTACCGAGGCTTTCAAATGACAGAAAGATAGCCGAAGGATTAAAGAGTTTTATAAAATAAAGATACTTGAGTAACCAAATTAAAAACATTGCCATCCTTGGCTCAACAGGCAGCATCGGTACGCAAACACTTGATGTAATAAGGTGGAACAGCAATTTATTCAGGGCTTTTTTGCTTACAGCGCATTCAAATGCCGCGTTGCTTATTAGCCAGGCTATTGAGTTTATACCGGAATATGCTATTATATGCGATCAGAGCAAATATCAGGAAGTTAAAGAAGCTTTGGCGCACTTGCCTACACAAGTACTTGCCGGCCATCAGGCTATCATTGATACGGTAACTCACCCTGAAATTGCGGTTGTATTAACTGCAATGGTTGGCTTTGCCGGTTTGGAACCTACCATAGCAGCTATTAAAGCCGGTAAAGATATCGCCCTTGCCAATAAAGAAACGCTGGTTGTAGCCGGAGATATCATAACAGCGCTGGCTAAGCAGCATGAAGTTCAGATTTTACCTGTTGATTCAGAACATTCGGCCATATTCCAAAGCCTGGTGGGTGAGGATTATAAATCGATAGAAAAGTTGATTATCACCGCTTCAGGTGGCCCATTCCGGGGGCGCAGCCTCGACTTTTTAGCCAATGTAACCCGTGAAGATGCCCTTAAACATCCCAACTGGGTTATGGGCGCCAAGATCACCATCGACTCGGCTTCCTTAATGAATAAAGGGCTCGAAGTTATTGAGGCTAAATGGCTATTTGATGTTGAAGCAGATCAGATCGAGGTAATAGTTCATCCGCAATCCATTATTCATTCACTGGTACAGTTCAAGGACGGATCTATCAAGGCCCAATTAGGCGTACCCGATATGAAGTTGCCCATACAGTATGCCTTAACTTATCCGGAACGGGTACAAACTAATTTTAAACGCTTCAGCTTTACAGATTATCCAAACCTTACGTTTGAAAAACCGGATATGGAAACTTTCCGTAATCTAAGTTTAGCCTATGCTGCTTTAAGACAGGGAGGTAATATGCCTTGCATCATAAACGCGGCAAATGAAATAGCGGTTGCAGGTTTTCTGGATCGTAAAATCGGCTTTTTAACCATGAGTAGCATCATTGAGGAGTGTATGCAGAAAATTAATTTTATTGCAGCCCCTACCTTAGCCGACTATTTGAATACTGATAAAGAAACACGCATCTTTGCGCAAAATTATATACAGCAATTGCCATCAAAGGCATTACAATTTTAATATTACACATAGAAATAGATAATGAGTATAGTGATCATGGTGGGCCAGCTTATACTGGGCCTTTCAATTTTAATTATCCTGCACGAACTGGGGCATTTCCTGGCGGCACGCGCCTTTGGCATTAAGGTAGAAAAATTCTACCTGTTTTTTGATGCCTGGAACGTGAGCCTTTTTAAATTTACATATAAAGGTGTTGAATATGGCATTGGCTGGCTTCCATTAGGCGGCTACGTTAAAATAGCCGGTATGATTGATGAATCGATGGATACTGAGCAAATGGCAGGCCCTCCACAGCCATGGGAGTTTCGTTCAAAACCCGCATGGCAGCGCCTTATTGTTATGCTTGGCGGTGTTACTGTAAATGTTATACTTGGTATTTTGATATTCTGGGTATTAACCATGCGTTTTGGCGATAGCTATATCCCAAATTCGGCTGCTAAATATGGTATTGTGCCCGGCGAAGTTGGTAAAAAGATTGGCCTTCAGATTGGAGACAAAGTTGTAGCTATAAATGGTAAACCGTTCGAGCGCTTTGATGACCTTACAAGTCCGCAGGTACTGTTGGATAACACGGTATTTACGATACAGCGTGGTGCTCAAACTTTGCAGATCAGCATCCCCCGCACTATTTTAAACGATCTAAATGATCATGATATCGAAGGATTTATCAGCCGTCTGCCGCGTTCTAAATTTGTGGTTGACTCATTAGAGCCGGGCAGCAACGCCGTCAAAGCGGGCCTTAAAAAAGGGGATAGTATTGTTATTGCTAATAATCATTCGATTGTGTTTTGGGATGAATTACAGGCTCAGTTAACCGCTAACAAAGGCAAGCAAATTGATTTGGGCGTAAGGCGGAACCATGAGTTGGTTACTTTAAAAGCGCAAGTTACCCCGGAAGGCAAATTAGGCTTCTACCGTGCAAAATCCGATTTCCCGGACATCAAAACAATTAAATATGGCTTTTTTGAAGCCTTCCCTATTGGAGCAGAAAGAGCCTGGGGCACTTTCAGGGATAATGCCAAAGGCATTGGTAAAATATTTAAAGGAGATGTTAACCCAGGTAAAGCTGTAAGCGGACCAGTAGCAATAGCCAGCCTGTTTGGTGGTACTGTTGATTGGGTTCACTTCTGGACATTGGTAGGCTTCCTTTCGATGGTATTGGCGCTGATGAACCTCTTGCCTATCCCGGCGCTTGATGGCGGTCATGCGGTATTCCTGATCATTGAAATGATAAAGGGCAAGCCACTTAGCGATAAGTTCCTGGAGCGTGCACAAATTGTAGGTTTTGTAATATTGGTGAGCCTTATGGTATTTGTTTTTGGTAACGATATTGTAAAGCTGATCATGAAGAAATAGGGCCAGAGATTAGAGCTTAGAGATTAGTTATCTCTTCAATACCTGTAATAAAGAACAAAAGAGGCCTTTCAAAAATGAAAGGCCTCTTTTGTTCTTTATTTGTTGTTGATTTATACCGTCGGGTCTGATGGTTTTGGCGCGTCAAAATTATCAACCGCGGTATCAAAAGGAGAACGTTCATTTTTAAATACGGCAGCCGAAATTAAACTTACAATTGCACCAAATATGGCATACGCAAAAACCACGCTAACTGTAGCAATAACTGCGAAATACTTGGTTGCTATACCCATCGCGGTATCAATCTGATCTTGTGACATAGTTCCCTTCGCTTCCATTTGCTTCCGCGAAACATCCATTATCTTATCAATCATTTCCGGGCTTAGAATGGTAAAATACACATAAGTGAAAATGGCTATAAATACACCGGTGAAAACAGAATATAAAAAGCCCGATAAAAATCCCTGCCCATAAGTGAGATAACCACCGAGCTGATCTTTAAATTCTTTTTGAGTTAAAAGTAAAAAGGCGATAAACGGCAGATAATTTAGATACTTAATTGATGAGGTTTGGTCAACATTTAAAAATTGAAAAGCGTAAGTAATTACGATAGAAACGATCAAGTTAATTAATGCCCACTTAAGGGCCGGTTGCGATGGACTCGCTTTTTTTACTTCCATGGTACAAGTGTTTAGTGTTTAGTTAAAATTAACCAAATATTTAATATTTATATCACCGATGCCTTTATTTTCAAATCTCGTGAGATCATAAACAAAATAGGCCTTTCAGAATCTGAAAGGCCTATTTTGTTTTACAATAATATCATGCTTAGGACGTGTATCCGACAGGCTCCCGCTTAAAGAAAGCCGCAAAAATTATGGATAGAACAAACAAAAATATAATGCTTATACCTAACGACTGAATTTGCTGCCCTATAGTAATACCTTTTCCAGCTTCAAAACTTTTCTCCATTTCCTTTATTTTGGCGTCGGCTTCCTTTTTTTCCTCAGGTTTTGTAGTGCTATCTTTCAATTTATTCAAAGCGGTAACCATAGCTGTTTTGGTTTTTTGAGCCATCTGAGGTTCTATAGCCTTTGCAAATACCTGATCACGTAGTATAAATATGGTCAGGTTTGAAATGAAAAACATAATGAAAATTCCGGTAGCGGCTTGCCTCATTGTCCAGTATCCGCCTACTTTGTTCCTCAGATTGATGCAAAACAAAGCAGCAATAGCTATCGGAATTATGTATGTAAAAAGTATGGCGCCAACTGTTATTGCTACAGCCGATGCTACACTTACCATAAAATAAAAATAAATAATACTTACCAAAGCCAATATTGCACCTAAAATCAATCCCTTGATAAGTCCTTGTATTTTTATGGTTTTTTCTAATTGTGCGCTCATTTAAGAGGGTTATTGAAAACTAACTAAAATTTCTAAAACTGCCATATCAAACTCTTTATTGATGGCATTATCGGCAATCTCCTTTTTCTCTTCGTCCGACGGATCGATATTTTGGAAAAAGCACATCATTGGGTAAAACAATTCTGCAAGTTCCGAATCTTCCGGAAGGGTTGTAGCTACTTTACTAATTTCAGATACCGGACTTTCAATCAGGATCTGATTTGCGATAACCGGTTCGTAAATACGATACTCGTCCTGAAATTCATCCTCATCAACCAATAAAAACTCTTTTAAGTAGTCTTCCAGTTCCGGCTCAATTTCCTCGTCTTCGCATTCGTTAAGGTACAGTAACAGGTTAAGCAATTCGGTACCGCGGTCAAGTGTTTCTTCTTCAATGCTCTCCCATTCCGGCGTATCAAGGTAATCTTCTTCCAGTTTTTTAACGTCTGCGCTAAAGAAGTTAATCATCAGCAAATCAAAGAAAATCTCGCGCAGCCCCTCTACTTCAGGGTTTTCATCAAAAACCGCGTCAAGTTCATCTACTTTTGATAAAAAATCTTCGTCAGATGCAAATACATCGGCAAACTCATCAGTAAGCTGTGTTGCATCAAAGCTGTTGTATTTTGAAAAGGCCTCAAGCGCTGCTACAAAGGCGATTTCTATTTTTGGATCGATCATAGGTATGTTATTTAAAGATTTGTTGATTGTTGTAAGTTAACAATACTTTGCCTTTTAATTGCTGCCCGATGTAAGGCGAATTTGCAGATTTAGATTTGTTATTAGCTGCGGTATATTCCCATTCGGCGTCAGTGTCGAAAACTATAATATTTGCCTTTTCGCCTTCAGCAATAACCGCTGTTTCTACACCGAGTATTTCACGGGGATTGATCGACAGTTTTTCAACTATCAACTCGGCAGATAAACCCGCTTTCAAAGCTAAAGAAAAAGCTGTCTGCAGGCCAACTATGCCATACTCAGCTACTTCAAACTCCACATCTTTAAATTCAATTTCGTGTGGCGTATGTTGCGATACTATAGCATCTATAGTACCGTCTTCCAGGCCTTTTATCAATGCGGCAACATCATCGGCAGTACGTAACGGAGGTTTAACTTTGTATAAGCTATCAAAGCCTAATAGGGCCTCGTCAGTTAAAACCAGGTGGTGTGCGGCAACATCGCAGGTAACTTCAATACCTTTACGCTTAGCCTCGCGAATTAACTCGACCGAACGGGCGGTTGATATCGTAGTAAAGTGGATCCGTGATACTGTATATTCAGCGAGGTAAAGATCGCGCGCTACCATCAGTTCTTCGGCCAGAGAAGGGATACCCTTCATGCCCAGCAAAGTACTGATCTCGCCCTCATTAACTTTAGCTTTACCAGCTATAGCGGTATCTTCCGGATAAGAAAAAACCAGCGCGTCAAAGCCTTGTGCGTACAGCAAAGCCCTTTCCATTAAACCAGCATCCTGTACGGGGCGGCTACCGTCAGTAAAGGCCTTAGCTCCGCTTTGATACATATCGTACATTTCGGCGAGGTCTTTTCCTTCGCGTTTTTGAGATATGGTTCCCAGTGGATAAACATCCACCAAATTACCTTTTGAACGGTTAAGCAGATATTCCACTTCCGATTTGGATTGCACCGGAGGCTGGGTATTCGGCATCAGTGCTATACCTGTAAAGCCACCCGCCGCGGCAGCAATGGTACCGGAACGGAGGTCTTCTTTGGTTTCAAGGCCCAGCTCGCCTACGTTACAGTTAAGGTCGAAAAAACCGGGCGAAACATATTTGCCTTCGGCATCAAAAAGTTCGGCGTCGGCTTCAATATCTTCGGCTATTTTGGTGATAACACCATTTTCAATTAAAATATCGGCAACTTGTTGATGAAAGGATGATCCGGGATCAAGAATAGTGGCTGATTTGATAAGCAAATTCATTAGCACTGCTTTATGTGTGGATTTGAATCGAACTATACCGCTTGAATAACATCTTGTTTATCAGGCTTATAAAACCTAATTAACAATATTTCTGCAAGCAGGAAGATCAACGCCAAAATTATACAAAGTTTCCATAATTGTGTGCCAAAATTTGATTCGGTAACAACGCTTTTTAATGAACCGTTACCCGCTGTTAATAAGGGCTTTGCATTTGGCAGTAATTTTTCCAAATCTGCTGCCGAAAAATAACTCATGTCAGATTCTGCCCGGTTATCATTAAAAGCAAGCATGGCCAGTGTACTGTCCTGTTTCCGGAGCGAATAAATTCCGGGAGAGTTTAATTGATCCGAAACATATAACAGTGTACTTCCCTCCTGCTGTTTTACATCAGGAATAATGCTTTGATCGCCTTTAGTAAGTTTAAGCAATTGTTTTTCGGTAGTTTGGACTGGCGGAACTTCAAAATTTTCGTCGGCGCCGAGGGTATAAAACAAAGGCTGATCATGCCCGCTTAACAAGGCCATCCTGAAAAGCATCGGTACAAACAAAGCATGCCTTGGCAAACTGCTAAAATCTTCATCAAGCGGCACAGCGCATACATAAACATTTCCTCTTCCGTTACTGTAACCTGTCCAAAATGGTTCACCGGTAGCCAGGTTCATCAAGCTTTCCTGTTTGGCACCGCTTTTACTTAGCTGATAATATCTTTTAACCAGCGGCAGGTCCGGATTTTGAGGGAAATTCTCAAATACGTTTTTAAACACCTGGCTTTGCCTGTTGATAGAGGCTACTTTTACATCCTGGGTCACCAGCTTTTCAGGATACCCCGCATTTAATGCCAGCAAAAAAGACTTGTAATTAGCAAGATCGGCATCAGCCGACGGAAATACAACCAGCGTACCTCCTTTCGACACATAAGTTCTTAATTGTTGAACCAGACCGGTAGCTATCGTTTTAACATCGCTGACAATAACTATGGGATAGGTATTAAGTGCCGCGTAATCAACGTTACCGTCGGCTACCCGGTTTGCAGCAAAAAAGGCGTCGGAAGCAAAAACCGCCTTCAGATAGGGATTTGGAGTACCGCCGTCTATCAATAAAACAGACATTTGCTGCTTTACATTGAAGCTGAAATAAAACTGGTTATCAAAGGTAACCGGGTTATCCTGCAATTGAATTTCACCTCGTTGCCACCCAGCTTTTAAGCCCGAAAATGATAAGGTATCGTTTTGCGCCTCGTGCGAGTTTATGCTGAAGCTTCCAAGCGCTTTTTGTTCCCCGTTGACCAGGATCTTCAATGGAATCTTTTCGGCTTTTTCAGTAGCATAGTTATGCAGGCGTACAACCAGTTTCTCATTTTCGCCCGGGCGATGTACCGCACTTAGTAGCCAGGCTGAATCTACTGCAACATTAGGCAAATTTCCCGCTTTAAGTTGAACCAGATTAACTGAGATGTTACTATCAATTTTTACAGGTTTATCATTTTTATTTTTCTGGAAATCAGAAATGATGAAGATCGATTTTAACCCGTCCGCTTGATTTTCCAATAAGTTTTCCTGCCTGCTGACTACCTGTTGCAGGTTTCGGCTTTGCGGACTAAGCTTTACCGCATCTACAGCATCATTAAATTCATCGCGGCTCAGCAGTCGTTGATGTTTACCTTCAAAATCCTGCGTGAGCAATTGGAACCGGTCATTGATATTGTAGGCCGAAGCTATTTCCTTGGCCCTCCGTTTAGCTTCATCAAGTAATGAACCTTCGCGGTTAAGCGTTTGCATGGAGTATGAATTATCCACAAATATGCTAATCACTTGTTGTTTCCCCGTGTTAGCGTTCTGAGCACCGGGAATATAAGGGCGGGCAAACGCCAGGATCAGGAACAGCAAAGCAAGTAAACGCGAAGCCAGGACCAGCCGCTCTTTTAAATTGCGACGTGATGCCTGCTGCTCCTGTACCTCCTTTAAAAACTGAACATTACTGAAGTATACTTTTTTGTACTTACGAAAGTTGAACAGGTGGATCACAACCGGTATAGCGAGGCTCAATAACGCGAATAAAAAAGCAGGATATAAAAAATACATATTTTATATAGGTGGTTGTGCTATTTACAAATGTGGTAATTAATTTTTTAAATATGCAGCTATGGTGATTTCATTTAAACTGCGGGATATTTCTATTAATAGTAATCGTTTAAAGCGATAACATTATTATCGATAAACGATAGCACTTTCAAATAATGTTTAAATAAATATATTTGGTGCATACAACAACAATCTACTCTTAAAAATGGAATACAGAAAATTAGGCGAAAGTAAACTAAGCGTATCGGCAATAACCTTTGGTGCATGGGCAGCAGGAGGCTGGATGTGGGGCGGCAATGACGACCAGGAAGCTATTGATGCTATGCGTGCTGCTTATGATCACGGAATAACTTCAATTGATACAGCCCCCGTTTACGGACAGGGCAAAAGCGAAGAACTTGTTGGCAAAGCCATCAAAGATTTCCCTCGCGATAAAGTGCAGATACTTACTAAATACGGCTTGCGCTGGGACCTTGCCAAAGGCGAATTCTTTTTTAAAAGCAAGGATAATAACGGTAAGGACATCGATGTTTATCGATACGCTGGTAAAGACAGCATTATTGCCGAGTGCGAAAGCAGCCTAAAACGTCTTGGCACCGATTATATCGACTTGTACCAGATCCATTGGTCGGACAAAACCACTCCTATCGAGGAAACCATGGAAGCAATTTTACGCTTGAAAGAACAGGGTAAGATCCGTGAGGCCGGTGTTTGTAATAATGATGTAAGCCAAATGCAAACCGCAGCAAAGACCATTAAACTGGCTGCAAACCAGGTTCCCGTCAGCATGGTTAACCGCGATATTGAGGATGAGCTGATCCCTTATTGTATTGAGAGCAGGAAAGCTATTTTGGCTTACAGTCCGCTTGAACGCGGCTTACTTACCGGCAAAATGAAAGCGGGCCAAAATTTCGGCGAAGGTGATCATCGTGCAGGCGTTAAATATTTCAAGGATCAGAACATCGAAAGTACCAATGCTTTCCTTGCCAAAATAAAACCGTTAGCCGACGAAAAAGGCGCTACGCTTGGGCAATTGGTAATCCGCTGGACAATTAATCATCCTGGTATAACCGTGGCCCTGGTTGGAGCCCGTAATGCCGAGCAATCTGTTCAAAATGCAAAGGCCATCAACATTCATATTAATGGCGAAGAAATGGAATTCATCAATAACCAGTTGAGTGACCTGGTAATTGTTGGATAATTCAGCAATCAATTTCCCTATCTTCCATTATGAAAAAATCGCTGCTATTCTTCCCTTTAATGCTGGCGTTGAGATTATCAGCCCAAAATGCTCAGCAAATACATCAAAAGGCTATTTTAATTGATACGCATAATGATGTTATTTCAAACGAGCTGATAACAGGCGCTGACCTGGGTAAACAACAAAGTGAAGGAAATTTTGATTTGATTCGCGCTAAAGAAGGAGGCCTCGATGCTCAGATTTTTTCTATCTGGTGTGGCGAGAGTTATGGCAAAGGAACAGCGTTTGCTTTTGCCAACCGGGAAATTGATTCGTTATACGCGCTTATCAAACGCAACCCCGATAAAATAGCCCTTGTTCGTAACACAACCGAACTGAAGAAAACAGTTGCTGCGAAAAAACTTGCCGCGTTGATAGGCGTTGAGGGCGGCCACATGATTGAGGACAGGATAGATTACATTGACAGCCTGGCAAAACGGGGAATGCGTTACCTCACACTAACCTGGAACAATAGCACTTCATGGGCAACTTCGGCACGCGACGAGGTCACTAAAAAAGACAGCCTGACACATTTAGGTCTAACAGATTATGGCAAGCAAATAGTAAAGCACCTGAATGATCTTGGCGTTATGGTTGATGTATCACATGTTGGTGAACGCACTTTTTATGATGTGCTGGCAACTACATCAAAACCTGTTATAGCCTCACATAGTTGTGCCTATAGCATTGACCCTAACCGCCGTAATTTAAAAGATGATCAACTGAAAGCGCTGGCAAAAAATGGCGGCGTGGTATGCATTAATTTTTATAGTGGTTTTGTTGATAGCACCTATACACCAAAAGTGCTTAAGTTTTTGGCCCAACACAAGGCAGAACTCGACTCATTGACAAAAGTTTACCATGATGTCGATCTGGCCAATATCAGGATAAATGCCTTGTACAAAACCGAATCGGACAGACTAAGGCCGCCACTTGACCTGCTAATTAAACACATTGATTATATAGTAAAACTTATTGGGGTTGACTACGTAGGAATAGGATCAGATTTTGACGGCGCCGAATCCTATCCCCTGGGATTGAATAGTGTTGCCGATTATCCTAAAATAACCGAAGCATTGCTAAAGATGGGCTATACTCAAAAGGATATTGATAAAATATTGGGAGGTAACGTAATGCGGGTGCTCGCAGCAAACACGGGCAAATGATGTCACTTTGTTGACGATATGCGCTTTGCCTTATGCGCTTAAAATCGTAAATTCGCAACTCATTTATAATAAAATGTCTCAAGAAACTGAACACGTAAAATGTCTGATCATTGGATCAGGTCCTGCAGGTTACACTGCAGCTATATATGCTTCCCGTGCTGATCTTAAACCTGTTATGTACACCGGTTTACTGGCAGGTGGTCAGCTTACACAAACTACCGAAGTTGAAAATTTCCCTGGATACCCACAAGGAATTATGGGCCCGGAGTTGATGGAAGATTTCCGTAAACAGGCTGAACGCCTGGGTACCGAAATCCGTTTTGGTTATGTAAGTTCTGTTGATTTTTCGAGCCTGCCTCATAAAGTTGTAGTAGATGATGTAAAAACCATCACTGCTGATACTGTAATTATCTCAACTGGCGCTTCGGCTAAATGGCTTGGCTTAGAGTCAGAGCAAAAATACAGCGGTTTTGGTGTTTCTGCCTGTGCTGTTTGCGATGGCTTTTTCTTTAAAGGTCAGGATGTAGCTATTGTTGGTGCCGGTGATACCGCTGCCGAAGAAGCTACCTACTTAGCAAAATTGGCCCGCAAGGTATACATGATTGTCCGCAGGGACGAGTTCCGCGCTTCAAAAGCGATGGTTCACCGTGTATTGAACACTCCTAACATTGAAATTTTATATAATACCGAAACCAAAGAAATTTTAGGTGATGGCCAAAGTGTTACCGGAGTTAAAGTGATCAATAACCAAACCAATGCCGAAACGGATCTTGATGTTACAGGTTTCTTCGTAGCAATTGGTCACCACCCTAATACCGATATCTTTAAAGGCTGGTTACACATGGACGAAACCGGTTACATCATTACCCGTCCGGGTTCGACCGAAACCAACGTTGAAGGCGTATTTTGTGCTGGCGATGCCCAGGATCACATTTACCGTCAGGCTGTAACGGCAGCGGGCACCGGTTGTATGGCCGCCATTGACGCAGAGCGTTATCTGGCAGCTAAAGAGCATGTGGTAACAGCTTAATTAATGGTTAGAGATTGGAGGTAAGAGATTAGTTTCTTAGCCTCAAAAAGCGATAGTTAACACTATCGCTTTTTTTATTAGGGCCAATTATCATTCATCAAACTTTCGGCACTTGCGTTAGGGATGGCAGCGGATACCGGCCAAGTGGCTAAGGCCCTGTGCAGTATGAGCGTACAGCCCGGGCCGCAGGCAACGCCCAAATTCAGAACCGGGATTTGGGGCGATTTTCGTATGCACGGTATTTTACTTTGAATACTGTTGTCTAAATTCGTATCAAACGCGTACAAGGTTCTTTTGAATTTACTTAGAGCATTCTGCTAATTCAAGTAATTATGCAAATTCGAGTTCAGACAAATACCTAATGAATTATTGAACAAACTTTTTACTCGTCAAAGCTTTTTATATTTTTTTAAAAAGTTTTATCTTACGGGCTCACACTAACCTGATTGATAAATTATGTATAAGAAGGCCTCTTTGATACTGCTTGCCGCGCTTGCAGTCTGTACAACTACGGTAAACGCGCAAAGCGGGGACCCAAACCTGGGTATTATCCCCGCCCCTGTTTCATTAAAAAAAGCTCCCGGACAATTTGTTTTGAGCCAGGAAACCACCATCCAGGCAGACACGCCTTCAAACAAAGCCGTTGTATTTTTCAAAGATTACCTGGCCAATAACCAAGCTTACAATAAGCCCGTTATTGTTAAAGGAGGCACAAGCACAAACGTAATCACCCTTACCACTGCCGGTACCGACGGCTTACCCGCCGAAGGATATCGTTTAACCATTACACCGCAGCAGGTTATTGTTGCAGGAAAAGGTGCCGGACTATTTTACGGCGTACAAACCTTGCTTCAGTTGATGCCGGCCGAACACGCCGCAACTATTAAGTTGCCATGTGTACAAGTTGAAGATTACCCGCGTTTTGGCTATAGGGGTGCTATGCTTGATGTAGGTCGTCACTTTTTTGGCGTGGAGATGGTTAAAAAATATATTGACTTGTTAGCTGCCTACAAACTAAATACTTTCCACTGGCACCTGACCGAAGATCAGGGCTGGCGTATTGAAATCAAAAAATACCCTAAGCTTACGCAGATCAGCAGTATGCGTGCACAAACGCTTATTGGCGGTTACCGCGACCGTACTCCGCAGCAATTTGACGGCACTCCTTATGGCGGCTTTTACACGCAGGATCAAATCAGGGAAGTGGTAAAATATGCATCCGACAGGTTCATTACCATTGTGCCGGAAATTGAGATGCCTGGTCACTCGCAAGCTGCCCTTGCTGCTTACCCTGAGTTAAGCTGCGATCCGTCAAAAACATACAAACCTGCCGAAACCTGGGGCGTATTCAATGACATTTATTGCCCGAACGAAAAAACATTTGCCTTTTTACAAGACGTGTTGACCGAAGTAATGGCACTTTTCCCGAGTAAATACATTCATATTGGTGGTGACGAAGCGCCAAAAGATGCCTGGAAAAAGTCTGCTTTTTGCCAGCAGTTAATTAAAAAATTAAAGCTTAAAGACGAGCACGCGCTGCAAAGCTATTTTATACAACGCATAGAGAAATTTTTAAACTCAAAAGGCAGGAGTATTATCGGTTGGGATGAGATTTTAGAAGGTGGCCTTGCCCCTAACGCTACTGTAATGAGCTGGCGAGGTGAAGACGGTGGTATTGCAGCGGCGCAACAAAAGCATAATGTGATCATGACGCCGGGAAGCAATGGTTTATATATTGACCACGGTCAGGGCAAACCAAGCCAGGAGCCATTGAGCATTGGTGGAAACGAACCGCTTTCGAAAATTTATAGCTATAACCCTACCCCTGCTGTATTATCGCCAGATGAACAAAAATACATCAAAGGCGTGCAAGCCAATTTATGGACGGAATATATAGCGACAGATGCCAAGGTTGAGTTTATGCTATTACCGAGGTTACTCGCTCTATCGGAAGTGGCCTGGTCGCCGCTGGCAAATAAAAATTATGCTGATTTTGCCGATACCCGTTTACCGGGGCACTTAGCATGGTTGGATAAAAATGGCTTTGATTATCACGTACCAACTGCCATTGGTGCAAAAGATACAGTAATGATAGGCAGTAAATTGACAGCAGTATTAAAACCATCAGTTGAGGGGGCTAAAATTCATTACACTATTGATGGTTACACGCCTCGCGAAACGGACCTGATTTATACAACTCCGTTAAATTTTGATGTACCTGATGGTCAATACCGCGAATTACAAACTATTGTAATTACCCCATCAGGCAGGCGCAGCAACGTTACACGCGCATTGGTTTATAATAAAGCGCCAATGGCTGCCGTTACTTATACAGGTACTGCAAATGGAGTTAAGTACCAGGTTTATCCCGGATTATATACCAGCACCAATCAATTAGGCGGTATGCCTGCCGATAGCGGAGTAACCAAAACCTTTAATACTGCCGATCTGAGAAAAAATAAAAGTAAATACGGTGTAATTTATACAGGATTTGTTAATATTGATGCTGATGGAGTTTATGGCTTCTCTACGTTATCTGCAGGTGGTTCGGTATTGTTAATTGACGATCAGCCAGTAGTTAACAACGATGGAAAACATGGGATGAATGAGGAAATGGGTGCCGCTCCGTTATTAAAAGGCTACCATAAAGTAACCGTAAAATATTTTGACCAGGGAACCGGTCCTGTTTCGCTGAAGTTGTTCATAACCGCTCCGGGCAAAACAAAGGCCGAGTTAACGCCGGATACATTGTACAACTAAGTTGAACTATATAAAATATGACTAACAGGCTTTACCTTTTTGCGTTTGCGATGAGCGCATTAATGGCAGGATGCGGCAGACAGGAAACAAAAACGCCTGCCGCTCCCACGGCACCTAAAAAGCCGGAATTAATGGCGCCTTTCAGGTTTCACAAACTGATAGAGGTATCGCCTGGGCAAAGCTATGATGTTTTAAGCTGGGGGCGTGGTGCTGAAGAAGCCGGGGCATTTATGATATTACATTCAGATTCGGCAGCGATAAAATACACCACAACCACCGGTGATCTGGATGGAGCTATTGTTGATGTTTACAATTCGGACATGGATGTGGATGGTAACCCTGAGATCCTGATCCAGGCTAAATCAAAAGACACAACAAATTACGCATCAATCTATGCCTTTGAATTTAACAACAACAAAGCAAACAAGCTCGACTTTCCAAAGCTAACAAGTTCACAGCGTAAGGGCTATCGTGGTAACGATAACTTTTATATCAGGGATGGTAAGCTGATGCGTGAGTTCCCGATATTCAATGGCACCGGTAAGGAGGCAAAGCCTTCGGGCGCTAAACGGCAGTTAGAATATGGCTTACGCGGCAATGAATTCACCGTAAAACAACTAAGCAAAGATTCTACAGATGTAAACAATAAAGCATCCGATAATCAACCTGCTAAAACTGAGGAGAAAAAATCATCTGAAAAGCAAAGCTCATCGTCATCAAGCTCTTCAAAGAAAAAGCATAAAAGACACAGAGGGTAAAACAAAACTTCAAAAAAGCGCCATTCCGGGATCCGGAAGGGCGCTTTTTCTTTTACTAATCTCTTATCTCCAACCTCTAATCACCAAAGACTACGTCTGTATCACACCTACATTGAAAGCCTTTTCAATAGGCGCGTGATTGGCCGCTTCAATTCCCATTGATATTACCTTGCGTGTTTCAAGCGGATCAATGATCCCATCAACCCAAAGACGGGCGGCGGCATAATATGGGGTAGTTTGGGAGTTATATTTATCTGTTATTTGTTTCAATAGTTCAGCTTCTTTTACAGCATCAACTTCTTCGCCTTTGGCTTTAAGACCAGCAGCCTGGATCTGTAACAGGGTTTTGGCGGCTTGTCCGCCGCCCATCACCGCGATTTTTGCTGATGGCCAGGCATAAATCAATCTCGGATCATAAGCTTTGCCACACATAGCATAATTGCCAGCTCCATAACTATTACCTACTACAATGGTAAACTTAGGGACTACAGAGTTTGCTACGGCATTCACCATTTTAGCCCCATCTTTTATAATCCCTCCCTGCTCCGACCGGCTGCCTACCATAAAACCTGTAACATCCTGTAAAAACACCAACGGAATCTTCTTCTGATTACAGTTCATAATAAAGCGGGTAGCCTTATCTGCCGAATCAGAATAAATCACGCCGCCAAACTGCATCTCCCCTTTTTTTGATTTGATCACTTTACGTTGGTTAGCTACAATTCCTACAGCCCAGCCATCAATCCGGCCCAGTCCGCAAATAATAGATTGACCGTAGCCATCTTTATAAGGTTCAAACTCTGAGTTATCCAACAAGCGAAGGATGATCTCCATCATATCATAAGCTTTCTCCCTGTTATCGGGCAGTACCCCGTAAATCTCTTTTTCGTCAAGTTTTGGGAGCGATGACTGGATCCTGTCGAAACCGGCTTTGGTATAATCGCCGGTCATGCTCATGATGTTGCGGATAGAATCAAGCGCCGCTTTATCGTTAGGTTGCTTATAGTCGGTAACGCCCGAGATCTCGCAATGCGTAGTAGCACCGCCGAGTGTTTCGTTATCTACATCCTCACCTATAGCCGATTTTACAAGATATGACCCCGCCAGGAAAACTGAACCAGTCCCCTCTACAATCATCGCTTCATCGCTCATGATGGGCAGGTATGCACCACCGGCAACGCATGAGCCCATAATAGCGGCAATTTGAATAATTCCCATACTGCTCATTACGGCATTGTTACGGAAGATCCTGCCGAAATGCTCCTTATCGGGGAAAATCTCATCCTGTAAAGGCAAATAAACGCCAGCCGAATCGACGAGATAAATGATAGGTAACTTGTTTTCGATAGCTATTTCCTGGGCGCGGAGGTTCTTTTTAGCTGTTATAGGGAACCAGGCACCGGCTTTTACAGTGGCATCGTTAGCCACAACAACACATTGCCTGCCTGCTATATACCCGATACCGCAAACGACTCCGCCAGATGGGCAACCACCATGCTCTGCATACATTCCATCGGCAACAAAAGCGCCAACCTCCAGCCATGGTTTATCTTTGTCAATCAGGTAACTTACCCGCTCACGGGCAAGCATTTTTCCTTTTTCCTTTTGTTTGGCAGCTGCTTTTTCGCCGCCGCCCTGGTATACTTTGTTTAGCCGGGTGTTTAATTCATAAACAAGCTGCTTATTAATATCTTCATTTTTATTGAATTCGATATTC
Organism: Mucilaginibacter endophyticus; assembly: GCF_003351025.1. Lineage (GTDB taxonomy): Bacteria > Bacteroidota > Bacteroidia > Sphingobacteriales > Sphingobacteriaceae > Mucilaginibacter > Mucilaginibacter endophyticus. The sequence goes on from NZ_QPCG01000002.1 coordinate 606,223, forward strand.
ATAATTGGTTTTAGATAGGAAATGTAATTTAGAAAATTTCCTGTCACAAAACCGCAAGTAGGAACTGATTTGTTTTGAAGATGTATTCAGGCAAACTAAGTAAGATCCTTATTCTCAAACCAAACCTCTTCAGGTGTGGCTTTGAAGTTATCCATCAGGTTTACCAATTCAATAGCATCTCCTGAGGTTATGATCAAATCGCGGTTAACCGGCTTAAGAAAACGTTGCTCAACCATGAAATCCAGCTGCTTCAATAACAGATCGTAAAAACCGTTCACATTAAGCAAGCCCACCGGCGATGAATGCAAGCCTAATTGCAGCCAGGTAAGTACTTCAAAAAATTCTTCGAGCGTACCAACACCACCAGGAAGTGTGATGATACCGTCGCTCATGTCGCTCATCATTTTTTTACGCTGGTGCATGTTTTCTACAATATGCAACTCGGTTAAACCGGTGTGCCCAACTTCTTTATCCATCAAAAACTGAGGGATAATTCCAATGGCTTTTCCTCCCCTGCTTAATACAGCATCGGCTATTAAACCCATAACCCCAACTTTACCTCCGCCATATACAAGCGATATGTCCCGGCTCACCATCACCTCGGCCAGTTGTTCAATAGCTTGTTTTAATGCAGCATCGCCATTAAAATTGGCACCACAGAATACACAAATAGATTTCATGCCCAATGATAACGAAATTTGATTAAAGCCCAATTAAGCTTTTGTTACCTGTTAATTGCGTGATTTTTACTGCTGAGTTAAAAACTCTACCAGTGGCTTCCGGTATTCTTCGTCTTTTTCGGTAAATTCGATAACCTTTTCATCGTTACGAATATTAAGGTAAATCTCTGCCTGGCCTCCTTTATCCGACTGAAAAAGCAATTTCAATTCAGTTGAATATGGACTATTTTCGATACTTTTTTTAGTATAGCTTTTGGCAAATTGGTGAAGATCTACATAGGAAACGTTTACCTTTTCCGGAAACTTTTTAGCTGATATACCCAATCCATAGATATCACTCAGGGCATTTCTGAAATCATCACTTGGTTTGCCAAGGGTTTTTATGGTAATTCCGTTTCCAAATCCCCTTTCGTTTTGCTTGTCCCGGTCGGGAATCTCTATTTTAAAGCCTACAAGCTTGTTTTTATATGTTGCCTTTAAATCATAAACGGTAGATGAATCGAGTTTTGTTTTATGATCGATACTTAGATTAATATCTACAGCGCCGTTATCATTTTCTGCGGGATTAACGAGCAACCCAACAGAACCGGAACTTTTTGCCCGGGCAGATTTGCGTACAATAATGATAATAACTAAAAACAACAGGAATAAAAAAGCAGGGATAAGAAATTTCATTTAGTTACAGCAGATAAGGTTCGGTAAACAAATACGCCCTAAAGTTCGCAAATAAATTGAACTTTAGGGCGTATGAAATTTTACTTTTTACAGAATTACCTGCTGGTATAGTTAGGTGCTTCTTTAGTAATAGTAATATCGTGCGGATGGCTTTCGCGCATACCGGCAGCCGTGATACGAACAAACTTGGCTTTCTGCAAATCTTCGATATTAGCAGCACCGCAGTAGTGCATACCTGCACGTAAACCGCCAATGTATTGGAATATTACTTCGGCCATGCTACCTTTAAAAGGTACACGACCAACAATACCTTCAGGAACCAGTTTGGTTACTACATCGGTCTCATCCTGGAAATAGCGGTCTTTTGAACCTTTTGCCATGGCTTCAACCGAACCCATGCCGCGGTATGATTTAAATTTACGGCCTTCGTATATGATAGTTTCGCCTGGTGATTCTTCAACACCGGCAAATAACGAACCTGCCATAATTGAACTTGCACCTGCAGCAATAGCTTTAACAATATCACCTGTTTGTTTGATGCCACCATCGGCAATTACAGGGATACCACGGCCTTCAAGCGCTTTGGCGCATTCATATACCGCGTATAACTGAGGCACACCAACACCGGCAATGATACGGGTAGTACAAATTGAACCCGGACCAATACCAACTTTAACAGCATCAGCACCTGCATCGGCAAGGGCAAGGGCAGCATCGCCAGTGGCTATGTTACCGGCAATTACCTGCAAGTTTGGATAAAGCTTTTTAACAGCCTTAACCATATCAATAACTCCTTTTGAATGGCCGTGAGCTGTATCAACCGTAACCACATCAACACCAGCGTTAACCAGTGCGGTTACACGGTCAATATTATCAGCAGCTACACCAACTGCGGCACCTACGCGTAAGCGACCAAATTCGTCTTTACAGGCGTTAGGAAAGTTTTTAACTTTTTGAATGTCTTTATAAGTGATCAGGCCTACCAGCTTCCCATCTTTATTAATCACCGGTAGTTTCTCAATCTTATTACTTTGCAATATGTTGGCAGCATCAACCAAAGTAGTTCCTTCCGGTGCAGTGATCAGGTTAGTTTTGGTCATCACCTCGGTTACCGGAACGCTCATATCCTTTTGGAAACGAAGGTCGCGGTTGGTGATAATACCTTTCAGGTTTTGATCTGCATCAATAACCGGGATACCACCAATGCTGAATTCTTTCATCAGTTGAAAGGCATCTGCTAACAAAGCATCTTCGCGTAAGGTAACTGGGTCCTGGATCATTCCGCTTTCTGAGCGTTTCACCTTGCGCACCTCGTCTGCCTGGGCCTGGATGGTCATGTTTTTGTGTAACATACCAATGCCACCCGCCTGAGCAATGGCAATAGCCAGCTCAGCCTCGGTAACGGTATCCATAGCGGCCGAGATAATAGGAATGTTTAAACGGATGCTCTTAGTTAAGTAAGTTCCGGTATTCACTTCGCGCGGTAAAACTTCTGAATAAGCCGGGAGTAGTAAAACGTCGTCGTAAGTTAATCCTTCGGCAACAAATTTTGATGGGTCTAACTGCATAGCAAATAATTATTTTGGAGTTATTATTTGCCGGGCAAAGGTAATAAAATATTTCGGATCTCGGAATTTAGATTTCGGATTTATTTAAAATTGCCTTAAGATGATAATTCAGGATTTTGGAATTGGGATGTTCGATTTCGGATTTAGGTATGAGTATTTATAATTTTAGATGTTCCATTTAAGTTAACAGAAATAGAACATCTAAAATCAAAATAAATCCGAAATCGAAATTCCGAAATTCGAAATCAAAATAAATCCCCAATCAAACAATCAATACTTCCCTACTATAACCTTATAAAACTGGTCGAAGTTAAAATAAGTGTTAGCCAGCTGGATCAGCTTATCTGATGTTATATTTTTTACCGTTGTAGTATACCTGTCGTAGTAATCATAATCCAAACCGGCAAAATAGATACTCTTGAACTTGTCGGCATGTGAAAATACATTTTCGAGGCTGCCCAATAACGATCCCAACATATAGTTGCGCACCAGGGATAACTCTTCTTCAGGTACCAGTTCGGTTTTCAGCGTATTGATTTCCTTTTCAATTTCTGCAACTGCCAATTTACAAACGTCTGCACCTACTTCGGTAGCTATAAAAAACGAGCCTACTTGTTTAAATGAAGCTAATCCCGAACCTATACCATAGGTGTAGCCTTTATCTTCACGTATATTAGCCATTAATCGCGATCCGAAATACCCACCCAATACAGTATTCAAAACTTGCAGCGGCTGAAAGTCTGCATGCGAACGGTTGATGATAGGTGTACCTATTCTGATTGCGGATTGCAATGCTTCCGGTTTCTCTGTAAAATAAAACAAATCGGTAGCAGCTTTAATATCAGGCTGAATTGTTACACCAATCTCCGATGTATTTGGCCAGCTTTTATCAAATGTGTCTGTCAGCAGTGTCAGCGTTTCAGATTCTATTTTACCCGCTATAACAATAGTACAATTTGCCGGCTGATACATTTTTTTGTAATGGGCCAGCATATCATCCTGCTGTAGTGTTTGGTAATCGCCCATTTCTGCGGCATAGCCAAAAATAGTGCTACCGTAAACAGCCCTGTTAAACGCACGGCGAGCCACCACGTCATTTTTCTGAAGGCTAACCTGTAACTTTTGCTGCTGATTACGTTTAAATGTTTCCAGCTCTTTTTCGGGGAAGATAGAGTTATTCAGGATATCGGCAATAACGGGCAGTGTATGATGCAGGTGCTTATTCAAGCTGTATAAAGTTACCTGCGAATTTTCATACCCATAGTCTACCTGCAAAAAGGCGCCGTAAAAATCAATTTTATCGGCAATTTGCGCGGCGGTTAAAGTTGTGGTACCATCCGTAAGCATGGAGTTTACAGCCATGTTTAACAATGGTTTTGCCGGATCAAAAGTTAGGTTACTGAAGATCCATTCAATGCGTACCAGTTCCTGATCGCCGGAGTTGAAGCAAAAAATGTTAACGCCATTATCAAGCTGCAGATGCTGCGGCCTGATCAGGCTAATATTATCGATAGCCCTGAACTCAGGAGCTAATTGTCTGTTGATCATATGAATGTTATATCTTTAACCGTGATTTGCATGATTTTGGGATTTCCTAATATCACCATAATAGATCCATCAAGACAATCCTAAAATCCCATAAATCAAGGTTCTGTTTTACTTTTCGGCTAAATAAATAAGCGTTGATGAATTATCTTCCCTGAACAGTTTATTAGCCTGTTCTTTTACCTGCCCGGCACTTACGGCAAGGTATTTAGCTGTTTCGTGGTTAATCAAATCTGCATCACCCAGTAACTCAAACGAGGCCAGGTTCATGGCCTTATCCAGCAACGACATTTCTGAAAATATCATTGTGGATTCGGTTTTGTTCTGCACTTTGGTAAGCTCATCTGCCGGGATTTCCTCAGCTTTTATTTTCTCCAACTCTTCCCATAAAGCAGCTTCCCCTTGTTCAATACTAATGCCATCAAGCGGCTTGCCTTCTAACACAAACATACCTTTATCCAGGCTGCCGGTAATGTAAGCATGTACTTCACTGAAGATCTGTTTTTCCTTGATCAGCGATTTATACAGCCTTGACGAATTACCACGCGAAAGCACATCAGAAAGCAATTCAACAGCATAATAATCCGCATCGGTACGTGCGCCCATCTGGAAGGCTATATAAACATCGTTAAGTGGCACTTTAGCAGTCACCGTTTCACGACGGGCTTCCGTTTGCTCCGGCTCCTGCGGTAAGTCGCGGTGATATTTTTCGCCCGCCGGTATAGCGCCGAACCATTTTTCGGAAAGCTCTTTTACCTGTTCGGTTGTAACGTTACCCCCTACTACCATAATGGCATTTTGAGGGTTATAATGTTTTTTGAAAAAGGCTTTTACATCTTCGATCTTAGCGTCTTCAATATGCTTGATGGTTTTGCCAATAGTAGCCCAGCGATAAGGATGCGTTTTATAAACCAGCGGACGAAGCTTTAACCAAACATCGCCATAAGGCTGGTTCAGGTAACGCTGCTTAAACTCTTCAATAACCACATTACGCTGTACCTCAAGGCTTTTTTCGCTAAACGCGAGGCTCAGCATACGGTCGCTTTCAAGCCAAAAGGCTGTTTCCAGGTTGGCAGATGGTAGGGTGATATAATAGTTGGTGATATCGTTACTGGTAAAGGCATTATTTTCGCCGCCTACCCTTTGCAGCGGCTCGTCATAAACTGGAATATTTACAGAGCCACCAAACATCAGGTGCTCAAATAAATGGGCGAAACCGGTTTGTTCAGGATCTTCATCGCGTGCGCCAACATCATATAAAATATTGAGCACGGCCATAGGTGTGGTATTATCTTCATGCACAATAACCCTGAGGCCATTGTCAAGCGTAAATCGGTTGAATTTAACCATGTATCTATTAAATTGTTAGTACGGATAGCAAATGTATAACTTTTGATGACATTGAAAGTGAGCATCAAAAATGAATGAGTGTTTTAGGTTAGGTACAGGTATTTTTTTACTTTTAAGCTACCAATGACCCGCGACGAACTTACCCAAAAAATTGCGAATACCATAGGCAAACTTAAGGTACTTGAGTTGAGCCGGATTTTAAGGGAACAGCAATTTGATTTACATGATTTGATTGACATTACCTTTCATCCTGATAAACCGCTCGCCTTCCGCGCTGCATGGTTGCTGGAAAATATGTTCCTGCAAGATCCCGGTGTTTTTACTCAAAACCTTGAGTATTTAATTGAACGCTTTTCGCAGGTAACCAACCCAGGCTGTCAAAGGCACTATGCCAAAATACTGATGCACGCTACCGAAGAGAAGGAACAATCGCCTGTAAAACAAAAACTGAACACGCTTAACCTTGAGCCTGCCGTTGAGCAGCTTTTTGACTGGATGATAAATTCCAAGGTAAAAATAGCGGTGAAAGTATTTGCAGGCTGGGCTTTGCTTAATTTAAGACACCGCTATCCCTGGGTGGCTGATGAATTGCCGGCTCAATTGGAGTTTTTAATGCGCGATGGTACTGCAGCTATACAATCGGCAGGAAGAAAGATGCTACAGGAGCTAAACTCCTAAAAAAGCCAAAAGCCGACAACAAATATTAAGGCTGTCCCTACCACAATATTTGTTACCGACTTTTAACTTAAGACTTTAAACTTATAACCTAAGCGGTTGGCCTGTCTTCGCCATGCAGGTTATGGCTTACCATGTAATGATGCAATTTGGCATCAATGGCCGATGTGCTGTCATTAGCATAGGTACCGTAGGCGTTTACAAGCACCCCTTTTAAGTTATATTTTGATGATGACACCGCGTACACTATCGACATGTCTGACGGGTTACTCGCGCCTTCAAAGCGGTAAAACTCATCTATCTCAAAATCATCAGCTGTCATTTGTATATTTTTCTCCTTATCATCAATGGTATCGCCATCAAGGCTAAGGTTGGCCGTATATCCTCTCTTCAGGAGGTCGTTAGTGGCATCCACTAAGGTTTCATAATTTTTCATGGTGACGTTTTTGTATAGGTAAATAAAAAACGATCTGATTGATCACCTTTTAATATATAACCTAAAAGGCAACTGACTTGTTTGAACCTGAGAAATAAAAAAGTCCCGTTGCCATTGGCAACAGGACTTAAACTAACAATTGAAACTTACCCTTTCGGAAAAACGTTTATTAATTTATTGAGCTTTAGCCAGCCACAATGATGCATTTAAGTGGAATGATGAATGTGAGGTGTAACCCGACGGAGCATCGCCAGACCAGCCATTAAACAAACTATCACCTGTATCGCCAGTGCCATCATCAGCATCAGAACTATCGCCAATCCAAACTACACGACCGCTTCCGTAGGTAGCCAATAAAGCCATTGCATTAGCATTGCCACCATTAGTAGCACTGTTACGCCAGAATAAACCCTGTACACTTGAGTTATTGCCTGGGAATAACGTTGCTGTTGAACCATCATAGAAAGCCATTTTTGAGGCAGTACCTGCTGCGCCGTTCAATACTTTTTGCGCATCGGCGTTTGAACCTGTGTACACGTTAGTTGATGGACTTTCGTTGATATCAACGTAGTTAATATTAAAACCAAAAGGGTTATTGTTGTTGATGCCATTGTTGGTCATCAAATCGTTCCAAACCCTTGGCGAGTCATAACCATCACCGTCACGGTCTGATGGATTATAGCCATTAGCATCGGTACCGGCTGTTGTAGCCGCGGTATGATCTGCAATCATGAATAAACCACCACCGTTAGCCACAAAGTTCATCAGGGCAGTTTTTTCGGCAGCAGTAAATAAACGGTTAGGTTCGCAAACCACAAATACATCATAGTTGCTTAAATCCTGAGCACCACCGCCACCGTAAGTAATAGCTGTGCCAACAGGTAATGATTCAACCAATTCACCACGTTTTACCAGCTCTACCGCCCAGGCAGAAAGCGCGCCTTTCCAATAGGTTTCGGCAGTGGTAGAGGTAATACCAGTGTATGATGGTGTAGGGATACGCTGAGCCTTGGTTTCGGTAGTAGTACCGCCAGTGTAGATAGCAACCTGCTCGGTGCCATCAGCGTCAATCTGCCAGTCGGCGCTACCTGCGTTTTCAAGGTGACTTGCATCAAACAGGAATTTCTTACCTGTAAGTACAGTACCGCCGCCACCGCCTGTGCCGCCACCGGCGTTATCATTGATTGTGATGTCATCTATGTTGATACGATTGCTACCGCCTGTAAGCTTGCGGATCTCTAAACGAACGTTACCGGTTTGTGTAACCGTAAATGTTGATGTGGCAAGTGTTGCAGTAGTTGTAATTGCCGAACCTGATTGAGCCCAGGTTGAACCTCCGTTAACTGAGTAGAACAAGCCCCAAGTGCTCGGAGTATCACCATTGTAAGTGGCACTTTTAATAGTTACAGTGCTGATGCCGGTAGTAACATCAAACAACATGGTAATTTTACCGGTGTTACGTACGCGGGCACTCCATGAACCTGCTTTTTGGTCGGCAGCGAGATTACCGATCAGGGCATCATACATGTTCCATGAACTGCCCGATAAAGTAACATTGTCGCCGCTTGAAGAACCGGTTGGAGATACGTCATAAGCAGTTTTAGGGCTGGTTGAACCAACTTCAAACCCCTGTGTTAAGGACACAGCTAAGGTTTTGATTGTTTTAGTGCTGGTAGTTTGATCAGCATCTGTTAGTGCAGGCATCTGACCATTTTTTTGGCAACTTGCCAGCATGCCGGTTGCGGCAGCGGCCAATACCCACACACGCAGGTTAGTAAGCTTTAGCATAATGATTTTTTAGGTTTTAATGTATAAGTTAACAATATAAAATTATACGGTAACCCATTAGAAATGTTAGGCATAGTTTGTTTTCATTTCATTAACTTATCGTTAATCAAAAAAGTTACAACAGCTATCCCTCAGCATTTTTATTAGTAATACCCAAAAAAAAGAGCGACCCGTAGGACGCTCTTTTCATTATATATAGAGTTATTAATAGTTGATTTTATTTAGCTGCTTCGGCAACCTTTGGCGTATTCAGGAATACAAACTGGTTATCAAACATGTCTATTTTAATAGAGCTGTCTTTATCAACCGTGCCAGCCAGAATCTGTTTACTCAACTCGTTCAGGATCTTCTTCTGAATAACGCGTTTCAACGGACGCGCGCCAAATTGCGGATCATAACCTAACTGAGCTAACCAATCCAAAGCCTCGTCTGATGCTTCGATGGTTACACCCATTTCGGCAAGGGTATCCTGAACCTGTTTAAACTGCAGCTTAACAATGTCATGGATCTCGTCGCGGTTAAGCGGAGTAAACATGATGATCTCATCTATCCTGTTTAAAAACTCCGGACGGATGGTTACCTTTAACAGGTTAAACAACTCGTTCTTAGTTTTTGCTACCAGTTCATCGCGGTTGGTATCTTCCAGGTTCTGAAAGTTTTCCTGGATGATGTTTGAACCAATGTTTGAGGTCATGATAATGATGGTGTTTTTGAAATTCACCACACGACCTTTGTTATCAGTTAAGCGACCATCATCCAATACCTGCAACAGGATATTAAATACATCGGGGTGAGCTTTTTCAATTTCATCCAGTAGAACCACGCTGTAAGGCTTACGACGCACGGCCTCCGTTAACTGCCCACCTTCATCATACCCAACATAGCCCGGAGGCGCTCCTATCAGCCTTGACACAGCATGGCGTTCCTGGTATTCACTCATATCTATCCTCACAAGCGCGCCTTCGTCATTAAACAGGTACTCGGCCAAAGCCTTAGCCAGCTCGGTTTTACCTACACCGGTTGTACCTAAAAATATGAACGAACCTATTGGCCTGCGCTTATCCTGCAAGCCTGCACGGCTTCGGCGGATAGCATCACTTATTGCTTCTATCGCTTCTTCCTGCCCGGCCACACGTTTGTGCAATTCGGCTTCCAGGTTAAGCAGTTTCTCACGTTCGCTCTGGATCATTTTGCTAACCGGGATGCCTGTCCAGCGGCTTACTACACCGGCAATATCGTCGGCGGTAACTTCCTCTTTCAGCATGCGGCTGTCGCTCTGATTTTCAAGCAGGGCAGCTTTCAGCTTTTCAACTTCGGCCTGTGCCTGTACTATGGTACCGTAGCGTAATTCGGCTACTTTACCATAATCACCGGCGCGTTCGGCCTGTTCAGCTTCCAGCTTATAATTTTCTATCAGCTCAACCTTAGCGTTGATGCCATCAACAAGATCTTTTTCACCTTTCCATTTGGCACGTAGCGAATCGCGTTGTTGCGACAGGTTGGCAATTTCTTCACTTAGTTCGGCAACCTTGCGGTCGTCTTTTTCACGCTTGATGGCTTCGCGCTCAATTTCAAGCTGCATGATGCGGCGCTCCAGTTCATCAACCACTTCCGGTACCGAATCCATTTCCAAACGAAGTTTTGAAGCTGCTTCGTCCATCAGGTCGATAGCTTTATCTGGTAAAAACCTGTCGGAAATATAGCGTTGTGACATTTCGACAGAAGCGATGATCGCTTCGTCTTTGATCCTCACTTTGTGGTGGGTTTCATAACGCTCTTTCAAGCCACGTAAAATTGAAATGGCATCAGCAGCATCAGGTTCTTCAACCATCACCTTCTGGAAACGGCGTTCCAATGCTTTATCTTTTTCAAGATATTTCTGATACTCGTTAAGCGTAGTTGCACCAATGGAGCGAAGTTCGCCACGCGCTAAGGCAGGTTTCAGGATATTAGCAGCATCCATAGCACCTTCTCCCCCGCCGGCTCCAACCAATGTGTGGATCTCATCAATAAACAGGATGATCTCGCCATCACTTTGGGTTACTTCTTTTACAACGGCCTTTAATCGTTCTTCAAACTCACCTTTGTATTTGGCGCCTGCTATCAGCGCGCCCATATCCAGCGAGTACACAACTTTGGTTTTCAGGCTCTCAGGCACATCGCCTTTAATGATCCTGAAAGCAATACCTTCGGCGATGGCTGTTTTACCAACACCAGGTTCGCCAACCAGAATAGGGTTGTTTTTAGTACGGCGTGAAAGGATCTGGATTACACGGCGAATTTCATCGTCGCGGCCAATAACCGGATCCAACTTGCCAGAGCCTGCATATTCATTCAGGTTACGGGCGTATTTGTTAAGGGCATTGTAAGTAGCTTCGGCGTTTTGATCGGTCACTTTGCTATCGCCACGTAATTCGATGATGGCTTTTTTCAGGTCTTTTTCATTCACACCCGAATCTTTAAGCATGGTGCTCACTGCACCACCGGCTGCCAAAATTCCCAGCAGCACGTGCTCAACCGATACAAATTCATCCTTAAATTCCTTTAAATATCCTGTAGCTTTTTGCAAAGCCGAATTTGCTTCAGACGAAAGATATACGTTGCTCCCGCTTACTTTAGGGAACGATGCGATCTGCGCATCAAGCGTATCGTTTAACCTGTTCAGGTTAACGTTTAATTTCTTTAATAAGTAGGTAATTACGTTTTCATCAACCAGCAACAAGCCTTTAAGCAGATGTGCGGTCTCAATTGCCTGCTGTTGGTTACCAACAGCAATTTCAGAAGCCTTCTGCACGGCCTCCTGAGCTTTTATGGTAAAGTTGTTAAAATTCATAGTGATTAGTTGTGATCAAATTATCTGCCATTTAACCTATAGTGAAAAAATGTCATTCAATTGCAAAACCGAATGGCGTTTTGTCATATTCCTGTTACATAAACCAGAAATAAATTCATAGTTTTGTTATAATCTATGCTATAATATCAGGTGAATACCCATTTCTTTTTTAACAGCCTTCCGATAAAATACCGTTCGCAATACCGCGACTACTATACCTACCAAAACCTGGTGGCTATAAGAGGCGCCAGTATGATATTTTTGGTGCTAAACGTAATTATCCGCGCCCTTTACCTCGTATTCCCGGTTAGTTTAACAAAAGCTCAAAACTTCCCCGAATTTAGCTTCAGTAATTGGGTTTTTATTATTGTTACGCCTATTTTTCTGATAGCAAGCAATCTTTTTATAGCAAGTTTCAAAAGCCATAAAAAAGCAACAACAGGTATGTCGCTGCTTGTGTTTTTGTTTTCGCTTTATATTATTGTTTGCGGAATGTATTCGAGCTTTATAGCTACCTCTGATCCAAGCAACGCGCTCACGTTATATCTTGTTGCTTTGAGCCTGATCAGCGTAATATTTGTTTTTGAGTACTATGAAACTATTTTACTGCTTGTAGCCGTTGAGGTGTTTTTCACTTCGCTGTTATTTTACAGCCAAACCCCGGCTACCGATATGCTGTATAACCAGTTGATATCGGCTATTTTACTTTCTGGCTTTTATTTTACATCGAGGTATTTTTTTACTTATAAGGCCAATTACTACTTACAGGTGATCGAGATCCGTGAGAAAAACGCCGAGATAGAAAAAGCCAGCGAATTTAAAAACCAGGTATTGGGTATGGTAGCCCATGATTTACGAAACCCTATAGGAGCCGTCGAGTCAATTGCCATGATGATGGAGCTTGATGAAGTTGATGAGGACACACAAGATAACATCAATATGATGAAGGCATCATGCGTAAAAGCCAGAAGCATCATTGATGACTTACTTGAGGCTGCCAAAAACGAGAATATAGCTGTTTTTCAAACCCAGAATACCGAACTGAACCAATGGCTTAACAGTATTGTAAGCCAATGGAACTTACAACAAGGAAATAAGGTTAATGTGCTGTTCATTAGTCATACAGCTGCTGTAAACGCGCATATCAACCACGAAAAATTTCACCGGGTTATTGATAACCTGATCAGCAATGCTGTAAAGTTTTCGAAAGACCGGGACCGCGTAGATATACGCCTGGCTAAACAAACAGATGTGGTGACTATCGAGGTTCAGGATTATGGTATGGGCATTCCGGCCGACATGCTTCCGGAGATCTTCAACCGGTTTTCAAAGGCCGGCCGCACAGGTTTACGCGGAGAAAAATCAACGGGGCTTGGCTTAAGCATAGTGCGCCAGATCATCGAAAAACACAATGGTATTATTACCGTTACCAGTACCGAGGGACAAGGATCAACTTTCAGGATCACGCTACCGGCAACCAACCCGTTTTAAGGATCTGTGTAATTATTCTTCCTTTAACTTATAAAACCTGTTATCAAAGTTTACCAAAAACAATTCGGTAGTGGCGCGGGTGAGCGCGGTGTAAAACCAACGCAAAAAATCCATATTGATCATCTCGTCGGTTACATAACCCTGATCAACAAAAACCGCGTCCCACTGCCCACCCTGGGCTTTATGACAGGTGATGGCATAAGCAAATTTTATCTGTAAGGCATTATAATAAGGATTAAGCTTTAGCTCATTGTGCATGGCCCGTTTATTGGGCAAATGTTCATAGTCCTTCATTACTTCCTGGTAAAACAATTTTTGATTTTCCTGGCTCAACGCCGGTGAATCAGCATAAAGGGTATCAAGCAACACCTTGCAGTCAAGGGTGGGATCTTCAGCATAGTCAATAAACTCCAGTTGAACATCGGCAAAGCGCAAACCATACATCTCCTCGGTGCGCCGTACTTTCACTATCCGGGCAATATCGCCGTTGGCTATAAACGCGGTACTATTTTCGTCCTTATCCTGCAGCCAAAAGTAATTGTTCTTCACAATCATGATCTGATCGCCCCCGGTAAGTTCTTCCTCACGATACAAAATACGGTTGCGGATCTGCCCGTTATACAGGTTGGCATTTTTATTTGACCTGCAAATAATGAGTGTACGATCATGCCCATATTTACGGTATGCATATTCCAACCCTTCGGGCAAACGCTCGCCGGTCATCCTGAACACATCCTTAAATCCTTTGGTGACAATTTGGGGAGCTTCAATAGTTTCTGTGCGAATCAGGTCGCGGATGTTTGTAGCATTAAATAATATGCCCGAATCCTTTTGTTGCCTTAATACCTCAGTAAGCTCATATTTAAATATGGTAATACCAAATTTCCCATTCATGACCTGCTCATCAAGCGCAGGGCTGTTATCGGCCCCTACAGGAGGTAATTGTGCTGTATCTCCTACTAATACCAGCTTACAATTTTTATCATTGTAAACGTACCTCAGCAAATCAAACAATAACGAAACGTGGTTGCTCCCCATTGCCTCATCCGAGATCATGGAAGCTTCATCAACAATAAAAAGGGTATCACTGGCCAGGTTATCGGCAAGGGCAAAACCATCATCGATAGTTAATGCTGATTTTTTACGATAAATACGTTTGTGAATAGTAAAAGCTTTACGCCCCGAATAATTGGTAATAACCTTGGCTGCGCGTCCGGTTGGGGCTAACAACACTGCTTTATAGTTATAATGCCTCAGTGCTTTTACCAATGCACCCACTATAGTTGTTTTACCTGTACCGGCATAACCTTTCAAAATAAAGCATTCATCGCCATCGGTACTTTTTAAAAAAGCATGCAGCTTACCAAAAAGTTCGGTTTGCTGGCCTGTTGGCTCGTGCGGGAATGACTGACGGATATGATCGGGAGTTGACACCCTGCAAAAATGATGATTAGTAATTTAATTCAGTAAGATTAGTTTTACATTTGAGCCATGGAATTTGACGAAAATAAAGAGGAAAGCTACCAGGAAGATGATTTTGTAGATATATATTCAAAACGAGCCATATTTTGGTTCTCGTTTTTCAATTTCATATTCGGAGGAGTATTGCTCATCATTAATTTGTACAACGCAGGTTATAAAAGGGCTATTCCACCGGTTATAGCCTTCATGGCGGTATTTTTTTACGGATCAAACCTCGCAGTAGCTTACTCCGGCATTAATTTAAAACTTGTTGTTGATGCCTTAAATGTAGCTTCAAAAGGCGGCCAGCCTACCCCCGAACAGCTTAAAGCAACATTTTTGTTAGCGGGTTTAAACATTGCAATTGGAATTATAGGAGCATTGATACTTACCCAATATTTCTTCAAAAAATCATTCCCCGATAATGATTATTATCCCAAGCCTGTTTTACGGCCAATATTGGTGATGATACTACTCTATTTTCTGCTTCGGGTGGCTATGTAAGTTATTTATCTGTTTCGGATTCCATACGCCCGGAAACACTAATATTACTTTGTGTCGAATTGTACATATTTCGGCTTTCCTGTTTATAATTGGCGGGAGTTTGACTATCATTCATCACTATTTGAGCATATTTCTTACAACTATCAACATTACGCGTTCTGCTATAACATAAAGCTATATAATATGCTGTTTTATAATTGCGGTTAATCTTATATGAATATTTAAACTTTGCAATTGCACTCTGGAAATTCCTGGCTTGTAAAAAAGCAAATCCTTCCTGATAACTTTGCTTAAAAGTTTCAGTTTGCGAAACAGAATAAATGATCAATAAAACTAAAATTAACGTTTTCATTTTTTATCAGGTTTGGGTAAAGAATCGAAATCAGTTGGTATAGCTGGCGTATATAAGTTAGATGGGGCAGAATTTTTATTAATCTCATAAGGCTTTTCTACTTTAATAGCAAAAGCAATAAGTATTATTCCTAATAAAACAAATAGTAATCCGGGAGATGAACTGACTAATCCGCCTTTAACTCCATGATAGCCTGCTGAAAATTTAAACTCACCCTTTACCCCGCTATTTATTAATTTGTATCCTAACCTGATTGTTAAATAGCCGAAAAGGAAACAAGCCATTTTCATTGCAAAAACCAGTATAACCGGCAGATAAGGCAGTATATCCATAACTATAGCGTGTTTTATAAATATAAGCATAATTTACTGATAGTCAACACCAAAACAGAACAAGAAAATATACTGATATAGTAAATTCATTATTGCAGAATAAAGCTGAGAGATAATATTATTGCTTTTTAAAAGGGAATAGTTATGCTTGAAGAATTAATATTTTACCGATTTATATAGCTACGTTTTCTGAAAACCGCACAGCAATTAAAAAAATGCTACTTTTGTTAAACAGGCATGAACGAACACAATTATACCTACCACGACGATAACTTTAGTTTAGATAAAACTGAAGACTATGTTTTATTAATTCAGGTTGAAAACAATTCGTTTTCATATGCAATCACCGAAAATGGCAAACTAATAGCCTGGGCCGAAAATTACCCTTTTGATGAACTGAGTGATCCGCAGGAATTGCTTGATCTTTTATCTGCCAAATACAGGCAAATGATTATCGGCTTGCCTGCCCATAGCTTTACTCTTGTACCAGCAGCATTATTTTCGGACGACCGGCTGCCGAATCTGGCCCGTTTTCTGGATACGAAGCCCAACAGTAAAGTTTTAGCTCAAATATTAGATAAGGAAAATATCATTGTATACAACACCAGCGAAACCATTGTAAATGCTGCCGATGAATTTGGTATCCGCAATACTGTTTATACATCAAAAGGTTGGCTAACAGCCATTGCGCAGAACAATCCGGGCAATAATAGCCTCTACCTGAATATTGAAAAAGACAAAGTCGAGATAGCGCACTTTTCGCAAGATAAACTACGTTTTTACAACTCTTTTGATTTTAATGGGGACGACGAACTCGTTTACTTTGCCGTGCTGGTAGCTAATGAGCTTAGCCTTGATGCCAAATATACCAGCCTATATATTAGCGGTAACGTCGAATCCGACAGCAAAAGCCTGACTCGCCTGGCAGAGTTTTTTGGAAAGGCCGAAGTAAACAGCTTACAGGTATTAAAATTACCGTCAGAGGTTATAGCACACAGGGTATTATCTATATCGGCTCTTTCATTATGCGCATTATCGGAGGTAGTTTAAAAGGCTTGAGGCTTAACCCGCCTAAAAATCTTCCCGTTCGCCCCACAACAGACCTTGCAAAAGAGGCCTTGTTTAATATCCTGCTTAACCAAATTGAGTTTGAAGGTATTAAAGTACTCGACCTGTTTAGCGGTACCGGTAATATTTCGCTTGAATTTGCTTCGCGCGGTGCCGCTGAAGTTATCTCTGTTGACAGGAGCGTTCATTGTGTTAATTACCTTAAAGACACATCGCGTCAGCATAAGCTTACGCAGATAAAAACTTACCGGGAAGATGTATTTAAATATCTGAATGTAGAAACCGAACAACACGACCTGATATTTGCCGATCCGCCGTATGATTTAAACAGGATCCCTGACTTACCGAAAGTTATTTTCGAAAAGAATTTGCTTAAGTCTGATGGACTACTGATAGTTGAACACCAATCCTTGCAAAACCTGAGCAATCATCCTGCATTTGTTGAACAAAGGAAATATGGTCATTCGTCTTTTTCTTTTTTCAGAACGGCTTAAACACTTGCTTTCAAAATAGTTATCTCTTTTGTGTTAAAGTCCTTTAGCTGATCTGCTTCCGCATCGGTGATAATAGCGTTAATCAAATCTAATCCTGCAAAATTAAGGTAGGTTTCTTTTCCGATTTTGGTGGCGTCGCACAAAATATAGGTATAAGCGCTATTAGCGGCGAAAGCGGAAGTAATGGATGCTTCGTATTCGCTATTGGCAAACAGCCCGGTTTTTGAAATACCATCAATACCTAAAAAAGCCTTGGTTGCCCGGTATTTGTTGATATGCTCAATGGCTGTTGTGCCATGTACGGCTTGTCGCTCTTTGTCAAGTTCCCCTCCTATTATATTAACGCTTACTGCACAATTCTGAAGCTCATATATTACAGGTAATGAATTTGTTATCACCTTTATCTTCTTGTTTTTAATGAACTGACAAAGTCTGAAAACTGTGCTGCCACAATCCATAAAAATAATATCGCCATCGTTAATTTGCGCTACAGCCAGGCGACAAATAGCATCTTTAACGCCTGCATTTTGTGCGCTTTTATTCACAAAACTATGCGGCTTTTCAAGAGGGTTAACTTTGGTAGCCCCGCCGTGGGTGCGATAAAGCAAACCGTCTGCAGCCAATTGGTTAAGATCCCGCCTGATTGTGATTTCCGAAATATCCAACTCGGTGGCTAATTGTTTAATATCAACCTCTCCCGCCTGATCAAGCTGTTCAATTATTTTTTGTTTTCTTTTAGGAAAGTTCATTTTATTTATTTTAATTCGTTCAAAAATAATCATTATTAATCAAAAACGATCAATCAAAATGAATCCAATAGAAATTCTTAGTACTGATATCTTATCAGATAACTGGTACACATTAAAGAAAGTAACTTATCAGGTTAAAGAAAACAACGGAAATACTTCGGTTCAAAGTCGCGAGGCATATGACCGTGGTAATGGCGCAACTATTTTGCTTTACAATAAGGCGCAGCAATCTGTCATATTAACCAGGCAATTCAGGCTGCCGACCTATATTAATGGCAACCCTGATGGAATGCTGATTGAATGTTGCGCGGGCCTGCTTGATAGGGACAATCCGGAAGATTGCATCCGTAAGGAAACTGAAGAAGAGACTGGTTATAAAATAACTGATGTGAAGAAGGTTTTTGAGGCATACATGTCGCCTGGTTCTGTCACTGAAATCCTTTACTTTTTTGTAGCCGAATATAGCAGAGAAATGAAAGTTAGTGACGGAGGTGGTCTCGCCCATGAAAATGAAAATATCGAGGTTTTGGAATTACCCTTCAGCCAGGCCCTGCAAATGATGCAAACCGGAGAAATAAAAGACGGTAAAACAATTATGCTCCTGCAATATGCGCAATTAGCTTCGCTGGTTTACTGATGATACAGTTGATTGGATAAATGGTCGTTTTTAAGATAAGTCTGCCTCTTGTTAAATAATAGCGATAACATGCAAAAAAAATAGATTTTCACTTGAGCAACCAATCAACAATTCACTAATTTTACTGCATGAAGATAGCCCTTTTTCCAGGTTCCTTTGATCCCATCACAAAGGCACATGTTGATATTGTTAAGCGATCTGTTGAGTTGTTTGATAAATTTTATATTGGCATAGGTGTAAACAGCAGCAAGAAAGGGCTCTTAACTATAGAACAGCGCGAACAAATGATCAGGGCTGTTTTTGAACATGACGAACGGATCCATGTGATAGCCTATGAAGGGCTTACCGTTGATTTTTGTAAAAGCATAGGCGCCGCATACATGATCAGGGGCATCCGTACCGTATCCGACTTTGAATATGAGAAAGCCATAGCGCAGATGAACCATTCCCTCGCGCCAGATATCGAAAGCATATTTATAGTAAGTAAACCAGGCTATTCATCCATTAGCTCAACCATTGTACGCGAAATTATCCGGTATAATGGCGATGTAAGCCAGTTTATTCCGAAAGAGGCATTACCTTATTTGTAACCAGCTTTTCTTCATGGAGTACATCCATTATAGATGGAAATGTATTTTCAATTATCGGCTCAATGTGCTCATGCTCAAACCAGCGCACATCGGTAATACCTTCTTCTTTTTGTGGTTTTAACTTTTCTTTGCCTTTGCTTTTCATGGCAAACCAATGTGTTTTCTTTAGTACAACTTCACCGCGGTTCACATAAACGTGGTAGGTTTTGCAAATTTTTTCTCCCAGTTCGCTAACTTTTATACCGCACTCCTCTTCTACCTCGCGTACTGCCGCTTCTTTTACCTTCTCGTCTTTTTCTATTTTGCCTTTAGGCAAATCCCATTTATCGTTACGATAAATGAATAAATATTGCCCCTTAGTGTTCATAACCAGGCCGCCCGCAGCTTCAATAAGTGTAATATTCTTCTTGATGGCTTTTAAATATACCTTGGCGTTAGGCGTTTTTATGTAAAACAGTTTATTAGGATTAGCGAGAATCCAGGTGTATATAATTTTCAAGTCAAAGGTCTCTGCATCAAGCTTTTCAAAATTATCTGCATGCTTTGGTTCAGATTCTGTGAGCAGGATAACCTTTTCGTTAATATAAATTCTGTATTTTTGAGCCATGTTTACTAATAATGAGATCGAACAACAAGTAGCCGAATTCCTGCTGCAAATTAAAGCAATTAAATTACAACCCAATAATCCTTTTACATGGGCATCGGGCTGGAAATCTCCAATTTACTGCGATAACCGCGTTACGCTTTCTCATCCAACCATCCGCACCTATATCAGGCAGCAGCTGGTTGCAGCCATCCAGGACAAATTTGGTTCGGTGGGCTGTATAGCGGGTGTGGCTACTGCTGGTATTCCGCAGGGAGCTTTGGTAGCACAAGAATTAGGACTTCCTTTCATCTACGTACGCTCAAAACCTAAAGAGCATGGTACAGGCAGTATGATTGAAGGTGATGCCGTTACTACATCAGGCAAACGTGTTGTAGTAATTGAAGATTTGCTTTCAACCGGTAAAAGCAGTTTACAGGCTGTTGAAGCTTTGCGTGCCGCTGGTTATGATGTTGCCGGTCTCGCTGCCATCTTCACTTATGGCTTCGATATCGCCGACGAAAACTTCAAACTGGCTAATTGCCCATATGTAACGCTGTCAAATTACAATGCGCTGATTAAATATGCAGAAGAGCACCAATTCATCAACGAAAAAGATGTAAACCTGCTTAAACAATGGCGCGAGAACCCATCAACCTGGGGCGAAATAGCAGCAAGTTAAGACCGCAGATTTTTTTGATTTCGATGATTTTGGTTCACTGTTAATAGACGGCCGAATTTATCTCACATCTACCAAAATGAATACATTCACAAGTACAATAAGCATTAACAAACCTTTAGCTGAGGTTTATGATTTTTTGGCTGATTTTAATAATCATCAGCAGCTAATGCCCGATAATATCCAGGAATGGATATCTACCCGTGACGAGGCGCGGTTTAGCATCCAGAATATGGCCAAACTTGCTTTGAAAATTGAGGAACGTATTCCCAATCAATTGGTAAGAATTATTCCGGCTGAAAAACCTCCATTTGATCTTGAATTAAAATGGTCGTTATCTTTCAATAACGACCATACAGATATTTTATTCACCATTAATGCTGAGCTTAGCATGATGATGAAAATGCTGGCATCAGGTCCGCTACAAAAACTGGCCGACCATGAAACACAAAGTTTACTTAATATTTTAAGCTAACACCAGCATTATTGCAAAGCTTGTATTTAGTATACTTTGCGTTTTTGAGTATTGTTGATGGCTATTACCACATTGATGATAATTAAACCTATAATTAAAGCTCCCATGACCATTGTTAAATAATTTAAATGAATTGTTATATCAGTTGTTAGTCAAAGGCTGTACCACTATAGTATAATTGGCAAAATGTACCTTTAAAACGCTCCAAACGCGCTTTTAGTTTACATTCAATTATCATTTCTGTGTAATTGTATGCCCATCAATTAATTTTATGGGGAAAATTGCTGCTCAAAAAAATCCCCATCCATAATATCGGCACCGTATGTCGTAAAAATGAAGTTTTTAGCTTACTTTTGCGCCAAATTAGAGGTGCAGCATGATCACGGTATCCAATCTTTCTTTACGTTACGGTAAGCGGACTTTATTTGAAGACGTTAACCTGAAATTTACACAAGGCAATTGTTATGGTATTATCGGCGCTAATGGCGCGGGTAAATCTACATTCCTGAAAATTCTTTCGGGCGATATTGATCCAACCAGCGGTTCGGTTAGTTTTACTCCAGGCGAGCGTATGGCTGTATTAAGCCAGAACCATTACGCTTTTGACGAATTTACAGTTCTTGAAACTGTGATGATGGGTCACAAGGAAATGTATGCCATAATGAAGGAGAAAGACGCCATTTACCTTAAAGAGGATTTCAGCGATGCCGACGGAGAACGTGCCGGCGAACTGGAAAACCTTTTTGCAGAAATGGACGGCTGGAATGCCGAAAGCAACGCTGCTACCCTATTGAGCAACCTTGGCATTAAAGAAGATTTTCATTATCAATTGGTTAAAGACCTTGATAATACTCAAAAAGTACGCGTGCTATTAGCGCAGGCACTTTTTGGAAAACCCGATATCCTGTTACTGGATGAGCCTACCAACGACTTGGACATCCACACCATTAGCTGGCTCGAAGATTTCCTTGCCTCATATGAAGCTATTGTATTGGTTGTATCGCACGACAGGCACTTCCTTGATACTGTATGTACCCACGTGGTAGATATCGACTTTGGTAAGATGACCATTTATACCGGTAACTATACCTTCTGGTACGAATCAAGCCAATTAGCATTAAAACAACGTGCCGAGCAGAATAAGAAGGCGGAAGATAAAGTTAAAGAGCTTCAGGAATTTATTCGCAGGTTTAGCGCCAACGCGTCAAAATCCAAACAAGCAACCAGCCGTAAAAAGGCTTTGGATAAGATCAACCTGGATGAGATCCAGCCATCAAACCGTAAATATCCGGGCATTATATTCAACAACCTTGGTCGTGAGGCCGGTGACCAGATCTTAACGGTTGAAAACCTGGGCAAAACGCTAAATGGTGAAGTGTTATTCAACAATATCACTTTTACAGTAAATAAAGGCGATAAAATTTCCATCCTGTCGCAAAACAGTTTGGCAACCACCGCTTTCTACAATATTTTAACCGGAAGGGATAAAGACTTTACAGGTACTTTTAAATGGGGCGTAACCATCAATGCTGCCGATATCCCTAACGATAGTAGCGAATACTTTGACGGCAAGACTGATAATCTGATAGATTGGCTGCGCGAATATTCACCAGGCGAAAAGGACGACCAGTTTATCCGCGGCTTTTTAGGCCGGATGCTGTTTTCGGGCGAAGAGGTTATGAAAAAGTGCAGCGTACTTTCTGGTGGCGAAAAAATGCGTTGCATGTTTAGCCGCATGATGCTACAACAAGCTAATCTTTTAATGTTTGATGAGCCAACCAACCACCTCGACCTGGAATCAATCACTGCTCTCAATAATGGTATGAAAGATTTCCGTGGCACCATACTCTTCACCTCGCGAGATCATGAATTGGTTGAAACGGTTGCAAACCGCATCGTTGAGCTAACCCCGGGTGGCTATATTGATAAGCTCATGACCTACGACGAATATATTAACAGCTCCGTAGTTCAAAAGCAACAGGAAGAACTTTACGCTGCGGTGTAATAATCAATAAAGAATTGAAGAGGGCCGATAGTAAATACTATTGGCCCTTTATATTTTACACTTTATTAGCTAATCCTTGTAGCCTGTGTTTCAAGTTGATTTATGGTAGACTCGTCGCTAAACAGGTAAAAATGATCTTTAGTATAAGAATACTGAACGTTTAGGCCGTTTTGGGCGATAAAGTCCTTAACTAAGCTTTCATACTGAAGCTTGTTAATTTTAAGCAATTTTCTTTTTTCCATAGGAGTAGATGTTAAGTTCCACAATTTAAGCAGCATTTATTAAAATTACAACAACAAAATCAACACATTGTTGCGAAATTTTAATTTATCACCAGAACTTATCTGTTAACATACAAATAACAATAAAACAATTTTCTTTTAAGTAAAAAACGACTGGCTTTTCAAAAGCGCTTTGCTATATTTGCCTCAAACTTAAACCGTTCTCGTTAAAAAACAACCAAACGTTTTGATAACAAAGAGCCTATCACAACTGCATGAATAAATCTTTACCTAAACTCCTCGAAATATCAATAACCCATTACATTAAACATTGTATTGCTTTCTTTATCCTGATGCTTTTCGGAATACAGTTACATGCGCAAGCGCCCATAGTTGCCAGTATTTCACCGGCCTCCGGTCCGGCGGGCACCGTAGTTACTATCAGCGGTAAAAACTTCAATGCCAATGCAGCGCTGAATGCTGTATTTTTTGGCGCAGCCAAAGCAACATTGAAATCAGCTACTAATAGCGCTATAACGGCTATTGTACCAGCCGGGGCAACGTTTCAACCGGTTGCCGTTACTGCTAATAACCTAACAGGATACTCGGCCAAGCCGTTTATTATTACTTACGATAACGGCGGTAATGTATTTACAACCCACAATGCATTTGCCCCCAAATTGAACCTCCCGGTAGACGATAATAATTATACAGGATCTGTTACTACCGCCGATATTAATGCCGATGGCAAGCCCGACCTTGTAGTGCTCACAACAGGCCTGGGCGGTGGCGTACGCATCTATAAAAATAATGGCAGCAGCACAAAGCCTTTTGGCCCTAATGCCGATTTTTTCATCAGTAATGATGCAGACCCGATAAAAGTTATAGCTGCAGATTTGGATGGTGACGGATTGCCCGATCTGGCTGTTGCCAATTATCGGTCACCAACATTCACTACATATCTTAACACAAGCAGCGGCAGCCAGATTTCCTTTGCTAAAGGCATTACTTTTGGCAAAGAGCCAATAAGCGCTTTTGGTCTCCAAGCGGGCGATCTTGACCTCGACGGCAAACCGGATATAGTGGTAATTGATCAGGTAGGCGATGTAGTTTCGGTATACAAAAATACGAGCAAACCAGGCGCGCTCTCTTTTGATCCTAAAGTCGATTTTGTAACCGGTGCTGCTCCATTTGATGTTGAAATTGTTGATATGGATAGCGATGGGCGTGCCGATATTGTTACCGGCAATCATGAAGGTGCTACAATTTCTGTTTTAAGAAACACCACTTCCGGTTCATCTATTTCGTTTGATACAAAAAAAGATTTTCTTGCCGGCAATTCGCCCTATAATATAGCCGTTGGCGATATGAACAACGATGGCAAGCCCGACGTTGGAGTAGTCAACCACCCCTTTTTTGGTGAAATGAAAACGGGTTGTGGTTTGCGCAATACAAGCACTCCGGGCAATATATCGTTTGATACCAAAGTTGATTTTTATACCGAATTATATTCCGACGATCTGGTAATGAACGACATGGATGGCGATGGCCGACCGGACCTTGCTTTTCTTGATCACGATAGCGGTACAGCAAAATTGTTATCTAATAAAAGTACGGGCACCGCCTTGGTATTTAGCGGCCCGATAAGTTTTGATGCCGGCCAATACCCGCTCGGCATTGCTGTAGGCGATGTTAATGGCGACGGCAAGCCAGACATCGTCGAATCCAATACTTACTATGTTTCGTTATTAATTAATCAATCGGGACTACTTACCCCAGGCATTACATCATTTACGCCACAAATTACCGGCGAGGGCAAAACCGTTACCATTACCGGCGTTAACCTTACAGGGACATCGGCAGTTTACTTTGGGGGCGTGCCTGCCACAAGTTTTAACGTTGAATCGGCCACAAAGGTCACGGCTGTAGTTGGCACCGGGCGCTCAGGTGATATTACACTTACCACACCTTATGGTACAGTAGCAATTAATGCCTTCAATTTTCTACCTAAGCCGGTTATTCAGTCATTGTCAACAACATCTTCGGGCGGTACATATACCGTTGTCATTAACGGCTCCGATTTTACAGGTACTACTGATGTGAGTATAGGTGGAACACCTGTAACATCTTTCAAAATAAATTCGCGAAGCGTGGTTACTGCTGTTGCCAGCAAAGCACCTACAGGCAATGTGGTATTGACCACACCGGGCGGCACGGCTACTTTTGCGTATATTGTACCACCAACCGTTACTGCCTTTACGCCCAATACCGCGCCCACAGGCGGTGTAGTAAATATAACCGGCACTAATTTTACAGGTGCAACTGCGGTTACCTTTGGAAGCTATACGGCGCAATCATTTACCGTAAACAACGCAACAAGCATTACTGCCACAGTAAATACAGCGGGCAGCGGCAATGTGGCTGTTACTACCCCGGGAGGCACCGGAAGCATGGCCGGTTTCACCTTTATAGGTGCACCGATTGTATCTTATTTTACTCCCAACAGTGCAGGTGCAGGTGCTACAATTACTATTACAGGTAGTAATTTTACAGGAGCTACAGCGGTGAGCTTTGGTGGCCTGCCTGCAAAATCATTTGTAGTTAATTCAGCAACAACCATTACAGCAATAGTCGGCCCATCTGCCAGCGGCGATGTAGTCGTAATGACACCCGGCGGTACAGCCAAACGATCCGGCTTTACTTTTATAGCGCCGCCCGTTATCACTTCGGCCGATGCCACAGGCTACGCAGGCTCAACAGTTGAAATTAACGGCAGCAATTTGAAAAGTGTCACCAGCGTAAGCTTTGGCGGTGTGCGGGCAAAATCATTCAGTATACTTAGTGATACCAAAATCACAGCCGTACCTGCCAATACAGGTGCAAGCGGCGATATAACCCTTACTAACGACGGCAATACAGTAAGCTTTCCGGGCTTTACCTATTTGTATCCGCCAACTTTAACTTCACTAAGCCCCACATCAGGCACTGTAGGCACTCCGATAACCATCACCGGAACTAACCTAACCGGGACTACCGACGTTCGCTTCATGAGTAGCCCGGCAACTTCTTTTACAGTAAACAGCCCTACCAGCATTACGGCTATAGTTGGCGCGGGTAGCAGCGGTACGGTGTATATAACCACCCCGGCAGGCACCGCTAATATCAACGGCTTTACATTCATTCAGCCGCAGCCGGTACCAACACTGGCCTCTTTTGTTCCGGCACAGGGTTTTATAGGCTCAAGGGTATACTTAACAGGCACAAACCTTACCAACGTTACCTCGGTAACAATTGGCGGCGTGCCCGCAGCATCATTTTCAAGCGAATCGGCAACAGGACTGTTTGTCTATGTGGGCCGGGGTGCTGTCGGTGGCGATATCATAGTTACCACACCGCGCGGTTCGGCAACTATAAAAGGCTTTGTGGTGGTACCACCAACCGCCATAACCGGGTTTTCACCAAAAGTGGCTGTAGCGGGAACAGTTGTTACCATAACAGGTCATGGCTTCCTAAATACTACCCGCTTAGGGTTTGGTTCGGTACCGGCCAAAGCATTCGTTGTGCAGGGCGATGACCGGATCACTGCAACCGTTGGCGACGGAGCCGAAGGTGATATCTACCTTGAATCGCCTGCCGGCGCCGGTTCTATCACCGGCTTCTTATTTACACCCAAGCCTAAAGTTACAGCCGGTGGCCAAACAACTTTTGTAAGCGGTGGTAGCGTTACACTTTATGCCACTATCGGCAGCGATTATGCTTATCAGTGGATGAAGAACGGTAAAAATATCAGCGGGGCAACGCAGCAAACCTTTAAGGCTACCGAATCCGGAAATTATAGCGTTACCTTAACCCATGCAGGTATTAGCTTAACATCTGATGAAATTACGGTTACTGTCATTTATACCTTACCGGCAAGTAATTTCAAAGTATCGGCAACAAGCGCTACCTGCAAAGGCGAAAACAACGGCATTATCGGTATTACAGCAATACAGTCACTCTCCTACCAGGCTGTGCTAACCGGCAACGGGTTAAATAAGCAATATACGTTTACCAATAATTTAACTATCGATAATTTAACTGCAGGAACTTATAACGTTTGCATCACCGTTGATGGTCAGGCCGACTATAAACAGTGTTATGATCTTGTGATCACCCAACCTCAGGACCTGTCGGTATTTTCATCTGTTAACAAAGCGACTCAAACCGTTAACCTGAGCTTAAACGGCAGCGATAATTACGCGGTTGAATTGAATGGTACGGTTTATCATACTACCGATAATTCTATTTCATTACCATTACGTAAAGGCAACAATAAGCTCGTGGTAGCAACAGATAAGCTTTGCCAGGGAATTATCGAAAAAACCATTGCGGTGAGTGATAACGCGCTGCCTTATCCAAATCCTTTCCTGGATATCTTAAATGTTAACCTTGGTGATACCGTAGTAAACAATTGCACCATCAGGGTATTTAACATTGCTGATGGCCGGTTATTATATCAGCAAAAATTTCATAACCAGGCAGGAGTTGTTCAGCTTAACCTGGCAGGGTTAAAAAACGGAACCTATTCTTTAAATATGCTGGCCGACAACGTTGAGTCGGTTTTCAAGATCATCAAAAAATGAGAAAATTACTTGCCTATATAACCATATTATTGATAGCAACAGGCTGCGGCAAAAGCGGCGGCGGCGATACTCCACCGCAACCTCCGCCAGGACCCGGTGTTTCGGCATTGCTGTTTCCGGCAAAAGACGAATTGTGTAACCAAGGCACCGTTGTATCCGCTACTCAAAGCAAAGTGGTATTTAAATGGGGCAGCGCCAGCAATGCCGACAGTTACTCGATCAGTATAAAAAACCTCCTTACCGGCGCGAGCGTCTCACAATCGGCCACGCAAACGCAGTTAGAAGTAACACTTGATCGCAACACCCCTTATTCATGGAACGTTGTTTCCTTATCATCAAAAAACACTGATGCCAAAACGCAAAGCGATACCTGGAAATTTTACAATTCGGGTCCGGGAGTAGTATCATACGCTCCCTTCCCTGCCGAAGCGGTAAGCCCCGCTGTAGGCGCAAACGTTGCCACCTCAACCGAGCATACATATAACTTAACATGGAAAGGCAGCGATGTAGATAATGATATCCTGAATTACGATCTGTACTTTGGCGATAGTACCACGCCGCCATTGGTTGCAGCCAAAGTAAAAGACAGCTTTTACAACAAGCTACCAGTAAAACAGGCAACCACATTTTACTGGAAAGTGGTTACCCGCGACTCGAACGGTAATACTTCTGAATCTGCGCTGTTTCAATTTAAAGTGCTTTAGTGGATATAATTTGTGTGAGAAATGTGTGCAACAAAAAAGCCTCGCGAAAAATCGTGAGGCTTTTTTGTTGATTTTCAGTGACCCCGGAGAGATTCGAACTCTCGACCCAATGATTAAGAGTCATTTGCTCTACCAGCTGAGCTACGGAGTCTTATGTCCGATTTTCATCGGGTGGTAAATATGCGAATTATTTTCTTTTTTGCGCTAAAAAATACCCGGCACCGGCAATTATTTTGATCTGTTGATTGTAAAATTGTTTTGATCAGTATAATGCATTTTAATTTAGACTGTCCCGTACTTGTTCTACTTATCAAAGTTGGTCTTTAATTAATCAACGGTATAGGGCATCGATAGCATTGTAGTTAAAAAACGGCAACGTCAAAACTTATATGATGTTGAAGTCAGAACAATGATCAAATAAATTAATCTTTGTAAAACTTGAAATGATCAGAAGAAACACCTCTGAAAATGTTTTCAGAGGTGTTTCTTCGTTCCAAATCTATTTCACAAGCTTATCGAAAAGCTCATTAAGCTTGGCGTTGCGAAGCGCCTTTTCATCAGTCAGTTCACCCGCTTTTAAAAACCCGCCGTTAAGCCGGTCAAATTTTTCATCAAGTTTAACGGATTGATCCTTTAATGCAACTGCAGTGGCACGGTATTTCCCTTTCACGCCTTCGTTAAATTCATCGCTGTTCATAGCGGCTTCCAACTGTAACGTGTTTAGGTAAAACAACCTGATTTCGGCCATTAAACGGTAATGCTCAAACTCCTGCTGGTTTTTCTGTGGCTTCAATTTATTCAAGGTATTTAACGCGGAACGCGTACTGTCAGCTAAATTATCAAGCGATAAATCTGTTTTGCTTTTTACCTTACCAAACGCAACAGGATAAGGAGCCGTAAACAGGGCTTTCCTGAACAGGTCTGCATCCGCCAGACTAAACCCATAATTAGTTTTGCAGTAATCACGGGTAAAAGCGGATATATCCAATGGCTGGTTACTTTTAACCGCCTCAGTGTAGGCTGTAATGAGCATGTTAAATGCCGATAAGGGGTAAACACGACGGATGGGATATAAAGCCACCGGATCGTCATTAGAGTCAAATACCGTTGAGTAAGCGCCCGAGGTTGACCAGGAAGTCATCACCACGCCCTGATAATGTAACTGTTTGATCTGCGGGATAAAATTGTGGATATTCTCAAAATGGTTCCACCACTTTTCAATATAAAAATTATCAGGTTCGCTACGGATAGACGGCGCTCCCCAAACTTCATAGCCACTTGCCAGCAGCTTATCACGGTTGCCAAAAAGATTTGGGTTCCAGCCATAATTCCAGTCAACAAAAACTGTTTGTTTAGGCAACAAGTGAATATAGTCGGGGTATTTTAGGGCGATATCTGCCCATACTACCGGTTTCTTACCCAAGTTGCTAACAATATCGCAAATGAGTTTGATATGATCAAAGTATAGTCGTGACAGTCCTACTTCGGCAGCTTTCTTTTTGCATTTTTCACAGTGGCCTAATAAAAAGGTTTCGTCGCCACCAATGTGTACGTACGGCGAATCATGCAGGCTGATCATATCTTTGATCAACTTGGTGAACAATTGCCGGTTCAGTTCAGGTTCGCTTGGGCATACCTGCGAAAAATCCTTATCATCTTCCCTTAACGCGGCATATTTATAATGCCGTAAGATGTATTCGACATGCCCAAACGTTTGCTGTAAAGGGATAACATCTATATGCAGGCTACCACAGTATTTTATAAAATCTTTTACCTCTGCGCGTGTGTAAGCATACTTATTGGAGATAACCGATTCCCCGCTATAAGGATATGAACCCTCCCACTCCATAATCAATGTATTGATGCCCTGGTTATGCAACTTTAGGGCCAGTTGTTTTAACGCAGGAATGGTCATTACCTGGATCCGCAGATCGACGTGAAAGGCTTTCACCTTTAACTTATCCTGCGCATGACTTTTAACAGCAATTGAACAAAGTAATAACACTACTAATAAACAGTGCTTCGTAAATCTCTTGAAATTGGGCCGGAGGTTTTTCATAACTTAATTTCGTTTTATCGTGTACGTACACGATAAAACGAAATTATCTTGTTGATTTTAATTTTCCAAATATTATTGTCGCTATTTGAAAGAAAAATTGACGCGGCTAAGTTGGTCTTACAACGCAAAGGCTTCCCCTACTGTATCAACACAATCCATTGGCACCCGATTTACGCAGATAATTAAAAAATATTTTTTTGATATACAAAAATCACTATTATTGCACCGTGTACGTACACGAAAACAAACCATGACAAAACCAAAAACATTATTACCCATACTGTTGCTTTGTGCAATGTTTTTTGCGTTTGGTTTTGTTACCTGGGTAAACGCTATTCTCATTCCCTTTTTTAAGACAGCTTTCGAGTTGGATCATTTTTCTTCTTACCTGGTGGCATTTGCCTTTTATATCTCCTATTTGGTTATTTCATTACCCGCTACGTACTTGCTCAAAAAACGTGGTTTCAAAACCGGAATGAGTCTCGGTTTCTGGATCATGGCAACCGGTACGCTGCTCTTTATCCCTGCCGCCTATTTTAAGCAATATGCTATTTTTCTACTGGCTTTATTGATAATAGGCACAGGTCTTGCCATAGTACAAACCGTTGTTAATCCTTACGTTACGCTGTTAGGCAAACAGGAACATGCCGCGCGCCGCATCAGTATTATGGGTATCTGTAATAAAGTTGCAGGGATAATTGCTCCCGTTTTTTTGGGCTCATTTATCTTTTTGAATAAAGACCAACAATTTCTGGATGCACTACACCATATGCCGCCCGCCGCAAAAGAGGTTTTCCTTATCAGCTTTATCCGCAGGGTTATTCCGCCGTACATTACAGTTTCCGTGGTACTCGTTGCTTTGGGAGCACTTGTAAGATTCCCTATCTTACCCGAAATTGATGTGCAAAAGACGGATGAACAGGCGCCAGCACCGCAAAAGATCATCCATTATCC
The DNA here is from genome assembly GCF_003351025.1 of Mucilaginibacter endophyticus. Lineage (GTDB taxonomy): Bacteria > Bacteroidota > Bacteroidia > Sphingobacteriales > Sphingobacteriaceae > Mucilaginibacter > Mucilaginibacter endophyticus. Next base: position 637,753 of record NZ_QPCG01000002.1, read on the forward strand.
TCATCTAATATTAGGAGCTTTGGCTATATTTTTTCATGTAGGCTCGCAGGTTGTAGCTATAGATACGGTGATCAGCTACACCCGAGATATGGGATTACCGATGGAAAAAGCCCGCTATTTTCCTTCTGCTGTTTTATTCATGACTATTTGCGGCTACTTTTTAGGCATCGTATTTGTACCCTGGAAGTTTTCGCAGCTAACCGCTTTACGCATCTGCAGTGTATTAGGTTTGTCGCTATCATCACTTGTTTTACTTTGTCATTTGCAAATTTCTATTTGGGGTAATACCTTAAGCGCATCAGTTATATTTTTAACGATGCTGGGCCTGGCCAATTCAATGATTTGGGCCTGCATATGGCCGCTGGCACTTGAACGCTTAGGAGATAAGGTACGGGTTGGAAGTTCATTACTGATCATGGGCTTATGTGGAAACGCGATAATGCCACTGATTTATGGTTATTTGGCCGATCACATAGGCCTGCAAAATGCGTACGTTATATTACTGCCCTGTTACTCATATTTGGTATTTTTCGCATTACGGGGTTATAAACTAAATACATGGAAACTGAGAAGCAATTAATGTCGACTTTTTTAAAAATAAGTAACGCGCGCATTATAACGCCCAATGGCATATACCCAAACGGCACTTTAATAACTGAAAACGGGCGGATCAAGGCCATTGAAAACGGTCCGGTTGATTTTACCTGCGACAATGAAATTGATGCCAAGGGTAACCTTTTATGTCCCGGTTTTATTGATATCCATGTGCATGGCGGAGGCGGTTTTGATTTTATGGACAACAACGTTAAAGCTTATTTAAAGATAGCCGAAATGCACGCGCGGTTTGGTACTACCGCCATGACGCCAACCAGCCTGAGTTCCAGCTTTGCTGATTTGGAGAAGACTTTGGAATGCTATGAATCGGCCTCAAAACTTAATCATAACGGAGCCGAATTTATTGGTTTTCATATTGAAGGCCCCTACGTTTCGATGGAACAAAAAGGAGCGCAAAACCCACTTTATATCAAAGATCCTGATCCTGCGGAATACACCCGGATCATTGAAAGGTTTCCTTTTGTAAAACGCTGGAGTGCCGCCCCCGAACTACCCGGTGCAATGGATTTTGGCAGATACCTGAAAAGCAAAAATGTATTAGCCGCCATAGCACATACTGACGCTGTTTTTGAAGATGTAATTGAGGCCTTTGACAACGGTTTCACGCATGTAACGCATTTCTACAGCTGCATGTCCACCGTATTCCGGAAGGATGCTTACCGCTATGCCGGTTCTGTTGAGGCTACGTACTTTCTGGATAACATGACTGTAGAGATCATTGCCGATGGTGTGCACCTTCCCCCTGCCCTGCTTAAATTGGTTTGCAAGCTGAAAGGATATGATAATATTTCACTGATCACAGATGCCATGCGTGCCGCGGGGCTACCTCCTGGTGAGAGCTATCTCGGCACCCTCGAAGATAATTTTAAAGTTATTGTAGAAGATGATGTAGCTAAACTACCTGATCGCTCGGCGTTTGCGGGCAGCGTGGTAACATGTGATAAGTTGATTAAAAACATGGTTCAACTGGCAGATGTGCCATTAGTTGAGGCGATAAAAATGATGACGATAAATCCGGCCAGAGTAATGGGCGTTGATCAGCAGAAAGGCTCATTAACAGCAGGTAAAGATGCAGACCTGGTACTGATGACCGACGATTTTGACGTTTTGCAAACCATTGTTAAAGGACAAACTATTTACAAAGCCTGAGCAAGGCTTAATTGATAATCAAATGAAAACGACATACGAAAACCTAAACGTTATCATCCTGGCCGACAGGCAAGCGCTCGGCGCGAAAGCTGCCGCCGATGCCGCAGTAACGATAAATAAATTACTGAGCGAAAAAGAGCATATCAACATCATTTTCGCGGCGGCCCCCTCACAGTCAGCTTTTTTAGAGAGCCTGAAAAATGATGATTCCGTTGAATGGGAAAGGATTAACGCTTTTCACATGGACGAGTACCTGGGTTTACCTGCAGATGCGCCTCAAAGCTTTGGGAACTTTTTAAAAGAAGCCATATTTGGTCACGCCAATTTCCGGAGCATAAATTACATAAATGGCAATACAACGGATATAAATACGGAACGTGAACGTTACGCCCGCCTGCTTAATCAAAACCCGCCTGATATTGTTTTTATGGGAATAGGTGAAAACACCCATCTTGCTTTTAATGAACCATTTCAGGCCGATTTTACTGATCCAGAAATTATAAAGATAGTTACGCTCGACAGCGTCTGCAGACAACAACAAGTTAACGATGGTTGTTTTAACCAGCTGGGTGACGTACCGGTAAAAGCACTAACACTAACCATCCCGATCTTGGTAGCTGCAAAACACATATTTTGCATGGTACCGGGGGTCAATAAAGCCGGGGCGGTAAGAAAAACGCTGAACAAGCCTGTTTCTGTCGAGTTCCCATCAACCATCCTGCGCAAACACCATAATGCTATCTTATATCTTGATACACAAAGCGCATCGTTATTATAAGCTATTATTTCAAAGCTTGTCCTTGATTGTACAACACTCATGATCTCAACAGAAACCGTTATTCCTTTTTCTGCAAAAGGCTGCGATATGGTTACGTTAAGCCTTCAGCATGCTTTATGGGATACTGCCTTACAGCAGGAGTTGCGGGTTGGCATTGCTCATGATGGCAAAGGCCTATGGCTGGCTTTTGATGTTTTCGATCAATTTTTACAAGCGAAGAAAAGAAGTTTCAATGATGACGTTCACTTTGATAACTGTGTCGAGTTTTTCTTCCGACTTCCTGGCGACATTAATTATTACAATTTTGAGTTTAATTGCCTTGGTTCAATAAAAGCTGCTTACGGACCTGACAGGTATCAGCGAGAGTTTTTGCCGATTGACATTCTGCAAAAAATAGAACAAAATCTTGAGCTTTCTATCAGCAATCAAAATAAAACCGGGTTGATCAATTGGAAAATCAACATTTATATTCCCATTGTGGCATTTCCATTTAGCAACATCTCTTCGTTTCGAAACACTACCTGTGAAGCTAATTTTACCAAATGCGGCGATATGCTCCCACAACCCCATTATTTTTCATGGGTTTACGTTGATACCCCGAATCCCGACTTCCATCGCCCTGAATTTTTCGGGCAAATACACTTCTCGTAAATATCATTAACTGTTCCTTCTGTTTTCCTGCCTGAATGCCGTGATTTTATGGTTTTTATACACCTAAAAACCTGCTAACCTCTCTTTTTCGAACATTTTTCGCCTTAATCAATAAATAAAATCCCAAAACATTTGGAAAATTATTAAAAACAAATAAATTTGTTTACGTGTACGTACACGTTCATATTGTTATCGTTAACGTAACAATATTTCTTCTGCCAGTTTTTACCATTTTAATCACAGATCAATGAATTAACTTTTATTAAAACCCAAACAATTAGAGCTATGATGAAACAACGACCACCAATCAACATGCACTCTTCAACCTTACCCGGGGATACCTGCTCCCGGTGTTGGGGTAAGATGACATTAAAGCTTATGATGCTTTTCCTATTCGTTATAGGAAGCTTCATGGCCAACGCGCAAAACCGACTGGTTAGCGGCCGGATAATTGACAGCCTAACACTACAAGGCGTTAGCGGCGCGACCGTTAAAATTAAAAACACAACCAAAGGAACGGTTGCTAATCCCGATGGCTCCTTTAAAATTGAAGTTGCTACCGGCGCTATATTGGAGATATCGGCAGTAAACTATCATCCTGTTGAGGTTAAAACAAACCAATCCACGCCAATGCAGATCATGATGACATCCATCAACAAAACGCTGGCCGATGTGGTTGTCATAGGCTACGGTACAGCCAAACGATCTGATGTTACAGGTTCCGTGTCTTCGGTACCTAAGGCCCGTTTGTCCGAAATACCGGCACCAAACGTGTTACAGGCCATGGAAGGTACTGTGGCCGGTGTCAACATCACCACAGGGACAAACGCTCCTGGCGAAAGCCCCAGCATTGTGGTTCGTGGCGTTAATACGATTACAGGCAGCACGGACCCGCTGATTGTTATTGACGGGACGCCGTTTCAGAGCCTCTCCCTAAATGACATCAACACCAATGATATCGCCTCAATAGATATACTAAAAGATGTATCGGCCACTGCCATTTATGGTACCCGAGGCGCTAACGGCGTATTATTGATTACCACTAAGCATGGTAAAGCTGGTAAAGCGTCTATCTCGTTCAGCAACTACGCGGGTCCGGAATATTTTGCACATAAGGTGAAACCTATGGGTCCGGCGGAGTATGTGCAGAAATATGCCGACTACAAACTGGAAGCTGGTGTAGACAATAATTTCCCCGTTCCGAACCAATATGAGCAGGAAAATTATGCTGCCGGGAAAACTACCGACTGGCTAAAGGAAATTTCACAACAGGGCTTTATTCAGGACCATAACCTGAGCATTACCGGTGGCGGCAAGGATGTAAGATACTTTGTATCGGGCGATTACTTCCGCGAGAAGGGTTTGCTTAAAGGCTTCCAGAATAAACGCGGGAGCATCCGCTCAAACATTGACGCAACCCTGGCCAGCTTTTTAACTGTTGGCGCTAACCTGTACATGACACTCAATAACTTTGACGGCGGACGCGTAAACCTGCAGCAGGCTATGCAAATGAGTCCTTATGGTAGGTTTAAAGACCCGGATGGCAATTATACAATTTTCCCCATGTCGGGCGATCTGGCTTTTCAAAGCCCTATGCTTGGCCTTACAACAACACGGAACGACAGGCGCGAGAACTTCATAACCAACGTTTATGCTGAAGTAAAACCATTGGCCGGGCTAAAATACCGTGTTAATGCCAGTTACAACTACCTCCCTACCCTGTATCAATATTACCAGGGCCGATTGGCCGGCGATATCACCAATTGCTCGGCAACAGTAAGCAATGGCGAACGCAACAACTGGGTGGTTGAAAACATTTTGACATACGAGAAGAACTGGAATAAACACCATATCGATTTTACCGGCTTGTACAGCGCCCAGCAGAACCGTGAGTATTCATCAACCATCAATGCATCAGGCTTTATTAACGATGCGCTGCAGTTTAATGCCTTGCAGGGCGCTTCTACGTTCTCGGCTTCTTCATCGTACATCAAAACCACCATTGTATCGCAAATGGCAAGGATTAACTATAGTTATGATAGCCGTTACCTGATTACAGCCACAGCCCGTCGTGACGGTTACTCGGCATTTGGCAGTAATACTAATAAATATGGTACATTCCCATCTGTTGCAATAGCCTGGAACGTGAGTAATGAAGCGTTCATGAAAAAGGCTGAATTTATCGATAACCTTAAACTACGTGGCTCATATGGTTTATCAGGCAACCAATCGGCAGTAGTACCTAATTCAACAGTTACTACATTTTCAACCACCAGCATCCCGTCCGGCGGCAAGCCTACAACAGGTATTGTTGCTGATATATTGGGCAACAGCGACCTGAAATGGGAAAGCACTTATGGCGCTAATATAGGTATCGATTTCAGCTTGTTTAAAGGTCGCGTTAGTGGTACTATTGAAGGGTACAAAACCACCACTAAAAATCTGGTGCTTTACCGCCAGCTACCTGCCGCTACCGGCTACCTCAACATTGTATCCAACGTAGGTAAGGTTGGCAATAAAGGTATTGAGGTTACTTTACGTACCCAAAACATCGTTAGCGGCGATTTTAGGTGGGAAACCAATTTCAACTTCGCGGCCAACAACAACAAGATTCTCGACCTGTATGGCGATAAAAAAGATGATATCGGTAACCGCCTTTTCATTGGCAAACCCATTTATGTTATTTATGATTACAAGCAGGTTGGCGTATGGAAAGTTGGCGAAGATCCGTCCAAACAAGATCCAGGTGCCATCCCCGGCGATTTAAAATTTGCCGATCTGGATCATAACGGCGTTATTACATCTGATGGTAAAGACCAGACCATCCTTGGGCAATCAACACCAAAGTGGACGGGCGGCGTTACCAGCGCGTGGCATTACAAAAACTTTCACCTGAGTGTATTCATCCAAACAGTACAGGGCGTTACCAAATATAACCAGCTGACCAATTTTGTTGACTATGGTGGCAGGCAAAACGTTGTGAGCGGCCTTGGCTACTGGACACCAACTAACCAAAGCGATGTCCGTCCGTCAATTAACTATGTAAATTACCTTAACTACGGCTACCCGCAAAAGGCAAACTTTACGCGTATTAAAGATGCTACTTTTAGTTACACCATGCCTAATTCACTGGCCGATAAGCTAAAGCTCAGCGCGCTTACTTTATATGTAACCGGTCGTAACCTGGCAACTTTTACTAATTGGTTTGGATGGGACCCAGAAGCTAACTACGCCGCAACCGGCGACACCGGAGGCAATTATCCTTTGGTACGGACATTTATTATTGGCGCAAACATCACATTAAAATAAGCATATGAAAACATATATCAAACTGCTAACGGTGCTGCTCGCCATAGGCGCGGTGCTAAACTCCTGTAAAAAGGACTTTTTGAAGGAAACCGTTTACTCTAAATTCACCCCTGCCGCGCTCAAAGATTCCCTTGCCTTTGAAGCTGGTATAGTAGGTTTACAATACACTTACAACTTGTGGAACAACCAAAACGAAAACCAGAATGGTAACCAGGGCTTTCTGTGTGTATGGCAAATGGGCACCGATGTGGCCTATAACAAAGCCATCGATGATCTGGACCCAATGGCCATACCCTACACAAACTATGAAAAACTTACCTCAAGGGATGTATCGATAGATTTTGTTTGGAGATGGTGCTACCTGCTCATTAACAACGCCAATAATGTGGTAACCAATATTGATCAGCCGGGGTTAACGCTATCAACCGGCTTTAAAAATCGTATTAAGGGACAGGCCTTATTTTACAGAGGATTAGCCTATAATTACCTGGCCACCTTATTTGGCGGCGTGCCCATTATTACCACGCCGCTTACCGCCCCTAAAACTGATTTTGTACGCGCATCACTTGATGACGTAAATAAGCTTATAGTGCAGGACCTTACCTTTTCTAAGCAAAATGCGCCAACAGTTGATCAATTGACAGTAGCCTCGACACCACACAGCGCAATGGCTTCTCAACTACTGGCTGAGGTTTACCTAAGGATGGGCAAAAATCCTGACGCGGAAACTGAATGTAACGCCGTTATCAACAGCGGCTTTTTTAGCCTCATCAAAAACCGTTACGGGGTACACGCCAACCAACCCGGCGACGCTTTTGCCGATATGTTCATTTTTGGTAACCAGCGCCGCAACCAGGCCAATACCGAAGCCATCTGGGTGCAGGAAACAGAAAACCCGGCATCGGTACCTAACGGTGCAGGCCCGGATATTGATAGCAAGTTTCCGGGATATCACTTTACCGGTTCACAACACCGCAGGGCCTGGGGTAGCCGCTATTATAACACACCGGGCATGATCATAGGCGATAGTTTAGGCGGTCGTGGTATCAGTCGTATGGCATTAACCTATTTTGTGCTTAATCTGTACGATAAAAATGACATGCGCAATTCCCAATACAACCTGCGTCGCAAATATTATTATAATGATCCGTCGAGTTCGCTTTACGGCAAACTGGTTACGGGGCCGGGTATTGACACCAACCGAAACATCGTACCCAAAACAAACAAATGGGACCAGTTTGACCCCAACGATGAGTTTGGCAGCAGCATGATCAAGGATATGATTATTATGCGTCTGGGCGAAACCTATCTGCTTAAAGCCGAAGCACAATTTAAACAGGGCAACACAGCAGGTGCCGCCACAAGTATCAACGTGCTGCGTGACCGGGCTCACGCCCCTTTAGTTAATTCAGGACAAATTACAATGGATTTTATATTGGATGAGCGCGTACGCGAATTGATTGCCGAAGAGAACCGCCGTATGACCTTAATGCGCACCAAAACACTGGTTGACAGGGTTAAAAACCGGGGACAAAAGATCACCAGTATATCTGATAAGTATTTGTTGTTGCCGATACCTCAATCAGAAATAGACCTTAATAAGGACGCTCAGTTAACACAAAATCCTGGCTATTAACAGGGTGCACCGTTAGGTACTACCTATTTGTAGAATCATGATTAAATTATTTTTTGCGCCGTAGGTGCTACCCTAATAGCGATTTTTAATCGATATAATAAGGGTAGCCTCTACGAGGCACTAATTTTTATGATTAATTTATCTACAAATAGGTATCCCCTACGGGGAATCAAAACATTATTTTAATTTTTATAATAATGGAAGTTTTCTTTGGTGATGATATCTATCGGCATATAGTTGGTACGCTCGGCGTCACCTAAGCCAAAAAGATGTTTATAAAGCGCCATAATACCGTGGTAGCCTTGCTCTTTAGGGCGCTGGCTGATAATAAATGAAATGGATTCGTTTTCGAGGCAGCGAATATTCTCTTCAATAAAATCATACCCTATCAATATCAGTTTTTGCGGATGATCTGTCAGCACACGCGCCACCACGTTTACCCTGGAATTGGTAACAAACAAAACCCGCGCGTTTGGCGCTGAAGCCAGCGCTTTACTGAGCTGTTTTTTAACCGATTGAATATCGGTGTGGTTGATATTAAGTGTAAGTATCGTATTAGCAATGTTATGTTCCTCAAAATACCTGCGGAACCCCTGCTCTTTTCGTAGTAAATGGTGATCGAGCTCCAGTTCGGTAGAGATGTTCACGATAAATATATCGTCGGTTTCACGTGCCATCATGCTGATGATCTGCGCCGCAAGCCGACCGCTCTGGAACAGATCGGGACCGATATAGCTTAAGCTCTCCTGCCGGGGGAGATCGGAGTTGATAAAAACAAAGGGAATATTGGCTTCTGTCAGCTTTTTGGTAAGCATAAGCGACTCTTCGATAAACGATGGCGCAAGTAATACCCCCTGTAAATCAGCAGCCAGTATCTGCTCGCTCGCAGTGATAAAGCTATTTTTTGAATCTAAATCATAAAAGAAGTGCGTGACGCTTACTCCAAACTGCTTTAACTCGTCCACAGCTTGTGTGATACCCACCAGCGGATACGACCAGTAATTGGTTTCGCTGGATGTTTTAGGGATAAGCACACCAATGTTAACCTGGTTACGCCGGGCTAAAAGGCTGGCCATTTTATTGGGCCTGAAATTTAGTTCTTCAATAATGGCATTAACCTTTTTACGGGTTTCGTCTGATACACCCTTACGGTTATGGATCACCCTGTCAACCGTACCGATAGAGACATTAGCGAGCCGGGCAATTTCCTTAACACCCGTTGAGTTTGAGTTACTTTCTTTCATGTTCAGGCACCAAATATACAGACGAATTGATTTATTCTGTCTTCTTTTAAAAACACAGGCATTGTTATTACAAAACCTTCACAAAACTAAAATAAATCTTAACGTGTACGTACACGTTAAGATTTATTTTAGTTAAATTGCAGAGTATTTCTTATAGAACATTAATTATTTATAAGCCAACCGCATCAATGAACCCGGTAAAAGAGCGCCTCCAATCGTTAGATGTTTTTCGCGGCCTTACTATCGCTGCCATGATCATTGTTAATACTCCCGGCGATCACGATAATGCTTTCGCCCCATTAAAGCATTCGGAATGGAACGGCTGTACCCCTACCGACCTGGTATTTCCCTGCTTTATTTTCATGATGGGCATTTCTATCGTTTTTGCTTTGCAGTCAAAAAAAGATGACCCCGAAAAACACCGTGATATTATTTTTAAAGCATTAAAAAGGATGATTTTGTTAATTCTTATTGGTTGGGGAATTCAGTTGGTGTATCATTTCAGCTTTAGCACCTTACGTTTCCCCGGCGTATTGCCGCGGTTAGGCGTTGTATACTTTTTATCGACTGTGATCTACCTGTACATCCCACAAAAAGGATGGAAATATGTTTTTGGAGGAATTTTAATCGGATATTATATTGTTGTCTGCCTTATCCCCTTGCAGGGTTCCTTTGCCGTAACACCCACGCATAACATCGCTGCAGTTATAGACAGGTTTTTCCTTTCCGAAAAGCACCTCGCTAAATTTGCCTATACAGATCCTTGTGGAATAGTCGGTACCCTGCCTGCGGTTTGCTCGGCTATGGTAGGTTTATATGCCGGCGCGATACTCAAAGAGCTAAAACTATCTGCGAAAAATAAATTCGGAAGCCTTGCCGTAATGGGCTCACTATTTATTATAGCGGGGCTGCTTTTCAATCTGCTCTTTCCGTTAAACAAACCGCTTTGGTCAAGCTCTTATGTGTTATTTGCCGGTGGGATCTGTATGGTAGCTTTCGCGCTTTGCTACCTGCTTATCGATATTAAAAAAATCAAAATGCCTTACTGGATCTTCACGGTGTTTGGTATTAATGCTATTGCCTCCTATGTGCTATCCGAAGTATTGCCTGAACCTTTTGGATTAATTCATATCACAACAGCTCAGGGTAGAATTTCAGGGATGCATATTATTAACAATCTTGTTTTTAAGAACATCGTGGGCCCGCAATGGGCGTCTTTAATTACCGCTATTATATTTACGCTGATAGTTTGGTTACCTATGTTTGTATTTTATAAAAAGAAGATAATCATGAAAATTTAGTGGCGGTGCAAACGCTGATCATTGCTTTGTACTATATTCATACAGATGGTACTCAGTACCTGTATCCGGGATTTTAACCACATCCTTTACCAAAATGTTGTTTTGATAAGTGTAATAATACTTCACTACTCCTACTCCGCCATCAACCTCGGCATCTTCGTAAATCAGATTTTTATTGCTATCATATTTGTAGTTGTTGGTACAATTCCAGCTGCCACCAACCGTTTGAATTTCTTTTTTGAGCAGATTATCATGATAATATTCAAAGCCCGATTTCATATACGCATCTTTTTCCTTGCCGTTAAAGTATGCCGTACTGCTGATGTTATTACCACTGCCCTGATAGGTATTAACTCTTTTTTCGACTAATTGATTTTTTGATTCATAGTCCACTTCCTGTACTAAACGATTCTGTTTATCATAAGTATAAACGGTAAGTTGGTAGCCTTTTCCTTCACAAAATGTTTTCACCTTTTTTGATTTATGACCATTAGCATATTCAAAGCTAAATATTTCACAAAGTGGCTTCTGATGATCTACGTATTGAACCGACTTAATAATATCACCTTTGTCGTTATACAAACTTTCTTCTTCCTTCCTTAGCTTTTTCCCTTTTGCATCCGTTACCCATTTTATTTGCGTTTTATTGGTATTTAATGAGCCAAACGAACATAGAAGAAATAGCAATGACAAGCTTAGAACCGAATATTTCATTGTGACAGGTATTTTATTCCGGCCCGAATATAATAAAATGTAAACCACGTAAAGTAGCCATTACCTACCTGATGTGATTGGATTCTAAGCTATCTGTTTGTTTCTTTTGGTAATACATAATCCCGATTAATTCAGGATATTTACAAACAGGGAGGATTTGATACCGATCACGAGTCGGATTATGTTTACGACATATTTTTTCAATACTTTCATTACCAATCCTAACTGTCGAAAAAAACAAATACCAAATGAAAACTTTAGCAGAATTTAAAGCATCATTAACCGCAGAGCAGCCAGACAACGGGCTCTCTGTACAATTAAAAAGCCTTTGGTATGATGGTAAAGACGATTGGCATCAGGCGCATGCGCAGGTTGATCACTTGGGCGATCAGGCTTCGGCCTGGGTGCACGCATATTTGCACCGTAAAGAAGGAGACATTGGAAACGCCGATTATTGGTACAGTAAAGCACGCCAACCCCGGCCAAATATATCATTGGCCGAGGAATGGGAACAGTTAGTATTACATTTTCTTTAAGATGGACCTTATCACACAAAATAAGGACCGATGCATAAGTCTGTAAGGTTTATCGTGGCTGCATCAATTTGCGTGTTGGTGTAAATCCACATTCAGTCAAAAAAATCGGTTTAGCAATACTTCAATAGCGGAAAATAACGATATTGCCGTACCAAAAAACCAATACCTGATGAAATTACTAACCTTACGTTTTTTTGCTTTCCTGCTTTTATGGGCAACCATAAATCAATGTACCGCCCAAACAACTACAGCTGTTATACCCGGTGATTTTCCGGACCCAACGGTTATTGCTACCCCCAATGGTTATTATGCCGCGGGAACATCATCAGAATGGGCACCGCATTTTCCTGTTTATCACTCAACAGATCTCAAGACCTGGAAACAGGCTGGATACGTATTTGATAAAGCACCCGAATGGACTGTAGGATCATTCTGGGCGCCGGAATATTATCACATTAACAAAACTTATTACATTTATTACACTGCCAGGCGTAAAGCTGATAATGTTTCTTGCATCGGTGTGGCAACTTCAAATTATCCCGATCATGGTTTTACAGATCGCGGAATTGTTGTTGACCATGGTAAAGAAGCCATAGATCCATTTATATACAATGACAATGGACAATTGTATATCTCGTTTAAAGCATACGGCCTCGATAACCGCCCTATCGAACTCCTGGCTTGTAAACTTTCGGCAGATGGTTTGAAAACCGAGGGAGAAATGTTTTCCCTCCTCAAAGACGATAAACGCGCGGGCATGGAGGGACAAAGCATTTTAAAAAACGGGAAATATTACTACCTGTTTTATTCTGCCGGAGATTGCTGCGGCGTACGTTGCAGCTACCATGTTAAGGTAGCAAGGGCAACCAGTTTTGCGGGACCATATGAAAAATATGAAGGCGAAGAATTGTTGAAACCCGCGCCAGGATGGAAATGCAGCGGGCACGGAACATTTGTTAAAAGTACTACCGGACAATACTTTTATCTATGCCACGCCTACAATGAGCACAGTGAGGTTTTCACGGGTCGCGAGGGCATGTTAGCTACGCTTTCGTGGCCTAAAAACGATGGATGGCCTATCATGAAAACCGTTGCTACTCCGCATCCACTTCCCGAAATACATGATGCCTTTACTACTAATAAGCCCGCACTTTATTGGCAGTACGATTTCCACAATGCCAGTCCCGTTGTAAAACAAGGTAATGGAAAGTTTAATTTATCGGGCCAGGTGTCTGAGAAAAATAAGGCTGGGATTGTATATGGCGTGCGCCCGGTATCCGATAATTTCGATATGACTGCGACTGTATCTAACAGCAATAACGCGCTTAAAGGCCTGGCCTTTTATGGCACTGTCAATTCGGCTTTAGGAATTGGCACCTCGGGTAAGCAAGTGAAATTATGGATGATTAAGGATGGTAGTTTTACTATTATTGATTCTGTTACCATAGCGTCTGATGTGCCTGTACGCCTCAAATTCAGCATGGCACCCGACAGAACCTGCAAAGCTTATTACGCCGCACCAAACCAGGATTGGAAAGAAATATATGCCGGAAAAAGTATTCCTGTAGATTTTTTACCGCAATGGGACCGGCCTCAACGTATAGGCCTGTTTTTTAAAGGCAAGCCAACAGAAAGCGCGCAATTCAGCACATTTGATATTGTCAATAAATAAAGTTTAGGGGCAAACTGTCCAACCCCAATTATAATAACAAAGACGGCCTATAAATGACCGTCTTTGTTATATCAATTTCAGACCTCCAAAAAACCAATCAGTTGTTACTTCGGTATGCTTTTGGCGTAAGGCCGGTTTTGCTTTTGAAGATTTTTGTAAAATGTGAGGGATGATCAAACCCAAGCTGATAGGCAACTTCACTAACCGACTTACCCGTTTCCCACAGTAACAATTTTGCCTTTTCGATAAGCTGTAAATGAATATGCTCAAGCGTTGTTTTGCCGGTATATTTATGCAACAAATCGGACAGGTAATTAGGCGAAATATTGAGCTTCGATGCAAAATATTTCACTTCCGGTAAGCCATCGTTAACCAGTGTTTCACGTGTAAAATATTCATTCAGCAATAATTCAAAGCGCTGCACAATGTCATGGTTTACCTTCGCCCGCGTCAAAAACTGACGATCATAAAAGCGGTTACAGTAGCTTAACAGTAATTCGATATTGCTTACTATTAAGCCCTGGGTGTGCTTATCTATATTTTGTGAATATTCCCGTTCAATTTTTTTAATACAATCCAGCAGCACTTGCTTTTCCTCGTCCGAAACGTGCAGGGCTTCATTCAGATCATACAGAAAAAAAGAATACTGATGAATATTTCGCCCAAGCGTAGTGCCGTTGATCAGATCCGGATGAAAAAACAGGGCCCAGCCCTCCTCTACCTGAACTTCCGGATCCGAACTGATCACCTGTTCGGGAGCGGTGAACAACAGCGATCCTTCTTCAAAATCATAAAGCTGCCTGCCATAATGCAGGCTGCCTTTGAAACTCTTGCATGAAACGATATAAAGCGACATTTGGTAAGCCTCGCCTTCATCCAGCAAATTATGCCGGATTGTTTTAAGATCGATAACCGAAACCAGCGGATGACGTGGCGTACCACATTGATAATACCGGTGCAACTCATTGATGGAACGGATACGGATCAGTTCTTTTTTCATTTTTAAAGATATGAAATCTCCTTAAAGCGTATTAACCAAAGAAAACCTGATCAAAATGCTTGCGGAATGCCTCGGCTCCCATCTCCGTCCGGGTTTTATATAAAGCTTTTCCATCTTCACCCGCAATATATCTTAGCTGATCTTTACCGTCCGTCGCGGCTTCAAAAACCACTTCGGCTATATCCTCGGCAGGGGTAAGGTTTTCAGGAAGTAAAAGATGGCTCATGATATTGTTTACCTTATCAATTGACGGCTGATAAGCTTCAACCTCACGAACACCATGCGCCATTGAACGGCCTACGTAGTCGGTTCTGATACCGCCCGGTAAAATATTTTTAATGCCGATGTTAAACTTCGAAAGCTCAAAATACATACTCTCGCTAAACCCTTCTATCCCCCATTTGGTTGCATGATACATGGAGCTGAACGGAAAGGCCGTCATACCGCCCATAGATGATGTTGTTATAAATAATCCGCCACCCTGTTGTCTGAAATGCGATATAAAAGCTTTGGTTACCCTGATAACGCCTAATAAATTGGTGTTTATCAATCCTGCTATCTGCTCGTCGTCGTAACTTTCTAACGGGCCGAATAATCCATGTCCTGCATTATTGAATACTACGTCAATCATTCCTAGGCCGGTAGCTTTTTCAACACACGCTGTAATTTGTTTTGGATCATTAACATCAAGAGGCAGTAAGGTAACATTTGCTAATGCCGATAGTTCCTGCTCATGTTGAGGTGAGCGCATGGTTGCTATAACGTTCCAGCCTTTGCTTTGAAATAATTTGGCGGTAGCTTTACCCAGGCCAGATGAGGCACCGGTAATAAATATTGTCTTTGTCATTGTTTTAATTTTTAATACAATACAAAGGTGGCTTTATACCGGGCTTTAAAATTATATGTTTCTCTGAATTACTTATACATTTCCCGGATGCTTATTTACTGTCATTATTGCTTCCACTGTCTTTGAGGTCATCATTATTGATGGTCTTTTTCGGTTTTTTAGGTTTAGCCTGACTAAGGCCGCCAATGCGGTAACTAAACCTTATCTCGAAACTGCGTACCTGTGTTATGTTAACCGCCTGCTGGCTGATATTACCCGAGTTAACCACCGTAGGCACGTGAAACCCGTTAGTCAGGAAGTTATCAAGCCCTATGCCTATGCTGCCCTTTTTCTTGGCGAAATACCTGTTAAAGCTAACATTGTAAACCCCAAAACCTCCCTGGTAGCCCTGTAACTGGATCTGGCGTGAACGACGGAATGTGAAAGCCTGAATAGAATATTTATCCGACAGATCATAGCTACCGAACAAACGGTAGTTAGCTACCCAACCCTGGTTATTAGCGCGAAACAATGGATCAGGGTCCTGGTTATCGAGGCTAAGGTGATACATATCTACACCACCATTAATACTTAATTTATTGATTGGGGATAAATTGAATGAAAGGCTTAACCCGTAAGCATCCTGTTTGCCTAAGTTTTGGTACGATGTCCTCACCGTATCGCCGCTGCTTGTCCTGATAGTTTGGATAGCATCGTTGGTAGAGCGCATAAAGGCAGATACGTTAATGCTATTGTTTTTGATATGAGTGCTGTAGCCCAACTCCAAGTTATTGGTATACTCGGGCGAGAGCGCCGGGTTTCCTACAGTAACGTTAAGCGGGTTTGATGCCTGGATATTAGGGTTTAAAAACTCAAGCGACGGGCGCTGAATCCTGCGTGTAAAACCAAACTTGATCATATCGCCATTATCAAACTTACGGGCCAGGTTTACACTTGGTACCAGTACACCGTAATTTGGAATATTAACTGATGAGCCGCTGTTAAAATCAGCCGTAATGTTGGTATACTCATACCTTGCACCGGCCTTAAGCGTGTAATTTTTAATAGGCGAAAGCGTATATGACAGGTAACCGGCCGCTACGTTCTGCTTGTAGCTGAAAGCGTTTGATAAACTGGATGATGATATAGGCTGGTAGTTAAGCGAACCATCTGCTGCAGAAAAATAGGTATAATCACTGCTTACCGTTCTGATAATATCTTTGGCGCCAAACTCCAGCAATTGGTTCTTGAATGTAGGTGTTTGGTAATCAGCCTCAAAAGTAAGTTCTTTATTAACGCTGTTATTATTGTTTTTTAGTCCGCCGGTTGCCGCGCCACTGCTTTGATCCAAATAGATATTCTCGAAATTGTTATTCCTGTTATTCTGGCTGTATTCGGTAAGTATACTGAACTCGCGCTCTGGCTTTTTGCCTGTAAGTGTATAAGTAAGGGTTGCGTCTACCTGGTTGGAGTTATTGGTGATCTTGTTCTGCTGCAGCATAGAGCTTGTCAGTTCATCATTAAGATAACTTTGTGTCAGGAAATTATTTTGCGTTGTGGGACGGTTATTGGCGCCTATTACCACGCCCAGGCTAAGCGAGTTATGTTCGCTGATATCATAATCCATACCAAAATTATACCGGCCAAACAACGATTTATTTTTGGTTGTAGCACTTTGCGTAGTAAGGTAAGTATCATTTGAAGTAAGGCTGCTTACGGTTTGGCTATTGCTGAAAGAGCCCGGCGAATTGTAGCTGCCACGACCAAAGCCGCCTAACGAAAAATTAAACTTGCCTACTTTATAACCGCCGTTGAGGCCAAGACCCGATCCACGGGTTCCGGCTGTGCTATTGATATTGAGCGTAAGCCCCTGTAGGGTATTTTGTTTTAATACGATATTAATGATACCACCCGAACCTTCGGCATCATACTTAGCCGATGGAGAAGTGATCACTTCCACACTCTTAATCAGATCAGCAGGGATTTGCTTCAAGGCATCTGCCACACTGGCCGACATCATAGCCGATGGTTTACCATTAATAAGCACCTTGATATTCTGGCTACCCCTCAGGCTCACGTTGCCATCCATATCTACAGAAACCATAGGCACGCGTTTCATCACATCAGATGCGTCGCCACCACGTGCTGTAAGATCATTTTCGGCGTTATAAACCGTGCGATCTATCTTTTCTTCAACCAAGGCTTTCTTTGCTGTTACCTGCACTTCATTCAATACTTTAGCGTTGGGGCTCAGCAAAACACGACCCAGCTTTTTTGATTCACCATCGGCAAGATTAATTCCCGATATGGTTTTATCGGCATAACTTAAAAAACTGATCTTGACGTTATATATGCCCCTGTTTAATTTTCCGATAGAAAACTTACCATCTGTAGCTGTAAGCGAGCCGGATACTATTTTACCGTTGCTTTGGTCAATAATGGTTACCGTAGCATAATCAACGGGTTTACCACTTACCGAATCAAGCACCGTACCCGAAATACCGGATGAAAACTCATCGAGGTTAGAAGTTATGTTGTTTTTTACCCGGCCACTTGCATAGGAAGCTAAAACCACCAGGATGAACAATATGAAGAGAGAGATTTTTTTCATCATTACTATTTATTACCGGCAAAAGAACCCAAAATCACAAACTTCCTAAACCGTAATAGACCGTGGGCAAAAACTAATCGACGTACAGCTAATAGTTATCGAAGTGTGTGTGTCAGCTTGACACATCAAAAAATCGATCGTTTAGTTAAAATATTGAATGTTAGTTTGTAGATTTAAATATTATGAGAAACCAAACTACCACTAACCAAACCAAAACCTACCAATTTTTCCGCATGCAGGTTATCGCTGCATTGTTGCTTCTGATAATTTCGGGGGCAAAAGCGCAGCAGATAAAAGATCCTGCCGTTATCGGGCGCTGGGATATCACTATGGACAAAGGCGGCAAAAGCATTCCTTCCTGGCTGGAAGTTCAGAAATCAGGTACGCACACGCTGATTGGCCGTTTTACTTATGCATTCGGGAGTGCGCGACCGATATCGGAAGTAAAACCAAATAACGGAAAATACAGCTTCTCTATCCCTCCACAATGGGAAGAAGGAAACCGCAACATGGATTTTGAGTTTGAGGTTAAGGGCGAAGAGTTAAACGGCACGATGGTTTATACCGATGGCGTGACTTACCATTTTACAGGTGTGCGTGCACCGTCAATGACCCGGACAAAAGCACCGGTATGGGGTAAACCTGTTAAACTGTTTAATGGTACAGATACCAAAGGCTGGCATACCGATGGCAAAAATCAATGGGTAGTTGAATCCGGAATTTTAAGAAGCAAACACTCCGGTGCCAATCTTATCACCGATCAAAAATTTAGCGACTTTAAATTACATATCGAGTTTCGTTACCAGAAAGGCAGCAACAGCGGCGTTTATCTGAGAGGGCGTTATGAGGTACAGGTAATTGATACCAAAACCGGCGAACCGGAACCAATTAATAACCAGTTTAGCGCCATTTATGGTTTCCTGCCTCCTAATAAAATGATGGCAAAAAACGCCGGCGAATGGCAATCATACGATATTACCCTCGTAGGCAGGTTGGTTACAATTGTAGCTAACGGCACTATGGTAATATGCCAGCAGGAAATTCCGGGTATTACAGGCGGGGCTATCGACAGTAAAGAAGGCGAACCAGGTCCGCTATTGATTCAAGGCGATCACGGCCCTATCGATTACAGGAATATCGTTATTACTCCTGCCAAATAAAATACTTGAACTAAAAAAAGAAGCCCTGCCAACTCAGTTAGCAGGGCTTCTTTTGCGTTACATAAGCCTAAATTACCGACCGGTATATTAATTGGTTATTAGTTTGTATGCCACTACTTTCTTCGAAAAAAAGGTCGGCATGTATAAAATATGATTAACGGTATCATAACCCAGGTCGGCAGTACTCATCTTTTGCGCTTCTGAATCAAGCAGTACTTCTACTTTCCCATCCGCAGACACATAAAATATATGCCCTGACCAGCAGGTGATCAGGAAATCGCCATTCCCAACCGGTTCAAGGCCATCACCATTGCAAGTAATCGTGGCAATCTGTGTTAAATTACCTTTGCTGTCGGCTTTCATAAACTTCGGCCCGCTCATGATATACAGGTCGTTATCTATTGCTTTAAGCCCGTTAACACCGGTTACCTGGGTTAAAAAGGTGGTTACCTTTCCTTTTTCAACGCGGTGGATCTTGAAGGTTTTGCTATCTGATACATAAACCACGCCTTTTGAATCAACAGTAACATCATTTAAAACTTTAGCGCTGTCGATAGCTATTTTATTGATCACTTTGCCGGTTTTGATATCAATAACAACAAGTTCAGACAAATCGGCTACATATAATTTGTCGCCAAACCGTCCCATGCCTTTAGCAGAGTTTAAGCCTGTTGTAAAATCAAGGTCGATGATTTTGCCATCCAAACCTATTTTGGCAACCCCTCCTTTACCAACGGCGGTGCTGGAGTTTCCACCAATTTCGGATACGTATAAAATCTGTTTTTTAAAATCCGGTAAAACCGATTCAGGGACCCGTACAACGGAATCGGTTTCCCAAAGCTTCTCCAACCGGTGGGTTTGGGCCGAAACGCCCTGTACCATAAATGCCAATAAAGCAGGCAATACGCATTTAAAAAAGTGTTTCATAGCAGGTTGTTTTATTGGTCAAGATACAGATAATAGCACAACCGATTGTATATCAATATGATTTATTTCTGTAATAAAACAACACCGCTTTGCTTAGGAAGACAGCAAGTAATTTTTGAGGAATATTTTAATGGAACTTAAATACAACCATTAAGCCCGTTGCTCAAGGCTTGTATTTGATTTATTCTGCCGGATCAGGTGCCGCGCGGTAAACACTACGGCTACTATCATTAACACCCATACCCAGGTATCTAAGGGACAACCATCAGGTCCGCCATCATTACCATCACAAAGCCCATCGCCCGGATCCGCAAAGGTTAGGGATACCGTAAGCAAATTTATTATTGTAAAAGCTATTATGGATTTCCATTTTGATACGATCATAGATAATACACACATACTGTTATTGTTTAAAAAACATTCCACTTCCAATTCTATCACCCGTGCTTTCATTAACCGCAACTACTATGTAAAGGCCCCGGCTCAAACCGGTAACGTTTTCCTGTATAGTGTTTGTGCCTGTTGCTGATAGTTTTTTGACAATTGCCCCCGAAGGACTAACTATATTTATCTTAACCTGATTGGCAGATGTTTGTTCTAATTTTATATTAACCGTACTGGCCGAGACTACTGTTGGATAAACCAGGAACTTATTTACACCCGAACCGGGTTGTATTTGAAAAGTGAGCTTATCAGACAGTTTAGTTTCGCCGGTCACCAGGTTCTGACTGAGCCTGTAAATGACCTGACCTGTGCCGGGCGTTGGATCGGTATAAGTATATTTGCCCGCACCTGTTGACCGCAAACTATCTATAGTTAAAAACGTCTTGCCGCCGTCTGCGCTTTTCTGAACACCGAAACCTGTAAAATTGCTCTCGTTATCGGTGTCCCAATTTAAGGTTATACCCTGGGTAACTTTTTTTCCAGTAAAGCTAATCAGGCGGTAATCATGTCCCGGAACGATGCCGATAGAAAGGTAAAACCTGTCATGCGCATAGCTGGCCGCATTCGACTCTACCTTGAACGCGTACTCATCATTATGAACAACATCAAGAGAATCATTGGTGTATTTATCTTTCAGGTAGATGGAATACCTTGGATCGATATTCTTTTTTATTGGTGCTGTAAGCTTGTATGTTCCATAATTAGAGAAGGTAACAATCAGGTTCACCCGTTTTAATTTTTCGAGATTGCCTGTGTAATTGGCAAAACAGCCTATTGAATCGCTGCTTAAAGAATAAAACAGATCGCCCTGACCCGATGGTTGATAATAAGGAGCGTCTTCACCGTGGACAAATTTAGCAGAAGCATTTCCATCAAAGTTAATATCGGTAGAATTATGTATTACCGTATCCTGCGCCAATTCCATCGTAAGACGCGGCAAGGTGTTTTCAATATCATTGTTTGTGGTATTTGACGCAAACGATGCGGCGATATTTTTACCAGGATTACCCACTACGTTAAATACCGGATTAGTAGGAGGACTATAGTTTGAGTATGGAACTTTCATTGATTCATCAAATTTGATACCTACAGCACCTGAGGGGGCCAGAATAAAAAAGCCTTGTCCTGATAAAGCATATCGACTTGCGCCCGTGCCTGCGGAATTTGTACTGGCGTCATAAAGGGCAAATTTGGTAGATGAGCTGTTGGTTCCGGTATTAGCATCCTTTATCAGCATATAATAAAATTTATGTGTGATATTGGTAGTGGTATTAACTGTATTTGCCAGATATAATGCACGAAGGTCAATTACCGAAGCATAAGGATTTCCAATAAGGTTTAAACCTTGCTTATTAGCATTTGAATGATAAGAAAAAGTAGTTGGTGCCCCTACAGCAGCAGCAGTATAATAAGTAGGCGCGGTATTGGGAAAATTAACAATATTGGCTGTCAACTGAGCATTAGTAGCGCCTGTTCCTTTGATAACTGCTCCAAAAAAGTTTAATGTAGCGTTGTCTGTTGCCGGGAATGGCCTTACAAACGGATTCGCAACACTCCTGCTTCCTCTAAAATAATAAAGGAAACCGTTAGCAGCAGGCAAACCCTGGCTTGTTGAACTGAACGGTTTATATTCGTTCCCCACTACCATGTTTACATCAGTTGATGTGGGTGCATTTTCATCGTAAACAAAAACTGATGGGCTATTGCCTGTAGCTGTAGCGTTATCAAAGCCATTTGCCGAACCTCCCGGGCCTGTTATAAAGGTGGTTGCAATAAGCGGGATAAGATTATATGTAGCAACACCAGTGGCAGAGTTTGTAAATGTAGTTGTCGTATTCGTTACAGGTGATGACATCAGCATATAACGGCGTAGTGTACCCTTCACATAACGTTGAACATTGATGCTGCCGGTAATAGAGCCGGCTGCGAGGGTGCCTATGCTCGCGTCACCTGCAGAAGTAGAAAGTAACGTAAGTGCTGTTGTAGTGGAAGTTGCGTTACCCACCGCGAGTATGGCTGAAGTATTAACGTTTAAAGTATAGGTGGGCGCAATAGTAAATTTGCTACCTGAGGCCATTGTTTTGGTTCCACCTGTAGTAAAGGTTACATTGTAAAAAGCTGTGCCATTAGTGGTAGCATCAGTGAGGGTTTGCGTTGTACCGTCAAATGATATTAAAGCCGCCGAATTTGGTGTAAAGGTGCCGGTGTTGGTATAGTTGCGCGCGATGGTCACATTCCCCGCTCCCATTGTCATTGTTCCTGAATTATTAATATCACGATTAATATCAGTTGTGCCAGCCCCTCCTGTTATCGTAGATGTATTATTCCAATCGGTGCCAACTATGGTAGTAGTAGTCGCATTGGCAAATGTTGTCGGTGTGCTTGTAGTTAAAACCGAATCTATTCGGAATGTACCCGCCCCGGTACCTATCTGAGCAGTACCACTGGAGGCATTTATAGTAACATTATCATATTGGGCTATTGAGGTGTTAATGGTACCACCACCAGTACCAAAGCCCGCTGTACTTGTAGTATAAACAGTTGGAGACGCCGCTGTATAAATCACGGTACACTTACCGCCAGCTGTCGACGACCCATTAAAATTCACTGACGCATACGGAGTTGGAATAGATGGCAATGCATTAGCATTGGTTAAAATGAGGGTAGGATTAGATACAGTGTTAGCGACTTTATAAGTAGTGAAGGAATTAATAGTGAAATAACCAGCATTTAAAGATGTGCTGCGATTAACAAAGGTGATTTGCCCCCCAATCGTCATTGTCCCGCCTTCCAAACGTACACCGCTTCCATTTTGAGCCAACACATTAATATTTATATTTACATTATTAGTAACGTTAAGCGTTTTTACCTCCAAAAACAAAAAAGCCTGGTTAGAAGTAGTTACGTTAGATGTATTGCCAAATACAATATTTGTACAGGTAATTGAGCCCGTGCCTCTAATATCATTAAATATAGTACCATTAGTACTACCTGTATAATCCTGGGCTATATTGCCGGTAACCGTTAAGGTTGAGTTTACCGTTAAAACTGTACCAGTTAAAGTAGTACCAGTTAAAATAGCTCCGGCAGTGCTATTGTACTGCTTTTGTCCAAAATTTATTGACGCTACCGTAATGTTGGAAGCTAATGTTGGCTGGATAAGATATGGGCCCGATACAACCCCAAAATTAACAATATCGTCTGTTCGGTTGTTACCACCGGGATAAAGTTGCACAGCTGTTCCCGTTCCCGTAACCGACCAATTACTTGTATTTGTCCAGTCGGTTGTCAGCGCACCGGCAGTCCAATTAAACGTGTAGACCGCAAGAGCTTTACCCGTAAAAAAACAAAGATTTAGAAGAATTAATAGAACTGGTTTATATGATATTTTTAAGACGGCCCTCAAGCGCATAAGTAACCTTCATTTATTATTAGTTACTTTTTACGAAGAAATTTCAAAAAAGGTTTCCCATCAAAATATAAATTAACCATTAATTAACAACATATAGCTCTAAAATGATCACTCATCTATTCATTAGTTGGTTTGCATTCAATAAATGGACAAAAAACAAAGGCCTTTGATCCGGGTTAATCAACAGTAAAATTCAAAATATCGCCTAAAGCAAAAAAAGACCCGCCGTTCCCGGCAGGTCTTCCTATATTTTTTAATAAGCTGAGAATTATAAAGAGAATAATTTATAGGCTAAAGAAAGGCTAAACAAGCTTACGCGCGTATGTGAGTTATCATTGCCATAAGGAATTTTGTTTAAACCACCTTCGTAACGCAGGTCAACAGAAAAACTGCTGATATCAACGCCCGCTCCTACCTGGATAGCATAGTTGGCATCTTTATACCTTAAAGCGGTTGCATCATTGAAAGCATTGTCCTTACTTGTAGTAAATGAAAGCACAGGTCCACCATAAAACCTGCCGCCCAAGCCTAAGGCGCCAACTTTAGCACCAATTAACAATGGAACATCAAAACTTTTAAAGCTTTGTTTGTTTGAAACACCGCCATTGTTTACAGTAACGCTTTTATCAGCAAAATAAAGTTCCGGCTGAAAAATGAAGCCTAAGCCGCCAATACGTGCCCAGGCACCAGCCTGGTAGCCTGCTTTATTATCATTGTTAAAAACGCCGTTAGAGGGAAAAGTTGAATAGTTTAAACCGCCTTTTAAACCAAAAGAAAAGCTCGGTATAACCTGCGCTTTTGATACGCCGATTGACAGTAAAAAAATAGAGAAGATAAGTAAAATTGATTTTTTCATTTTTATTAGGTGTTTGGAGTGATGTATTAATGTTTTGCAAGCAATATTGTTTGCAAAACTGGCGCTAAAATAGAAATATCCGGCCAAACCCAACCGATAAGTTCGGTAAAAGTTTAACCAGATATTTAACTGTTAATCGGTAATAAAAGTATAGGTTTTTATTAATCTTAAACAATTACATCAAAGCGCTAAGTTGCCCTGGTAGTAATCAAGTATTTTGGTACGGATAAAATAATCATACCGTGCATTGATCAGGTTGGTATTAGCCTGGTCATAGTTTGATTTGGCTATTACAAAATCAACCGAAGTAATGGCGCCCGAATTAAATTTAACTTCGGCAATCCGGTACGATTCGGCGTAGGCATCAACCTGGTCGCGCAGTAAATGATAGCGCTCAAGTGCCGACGTCATATTGATATAAGCCTGATCGATATTCTGCTTTAACTGGATCTTTGTAAAATCATTATTGTATTTAGCAGTTTGAAGATCAATACGGGCCAGCGCTACTTTATTACGGTTCTGAAAATAGTTCAGAACAGGAATGCTCAACCCAACGCCAAAACCCGAACTGTAGTTATTTTTTAATTGCGAATAATAACCTGTATTACCGGTACTTGAGTAGTTGGTTGCCAATGACCCGAATGCCGAGATAGTTGGCCATAAAGCACCTTTGGCAGATTTCACTTCTTTTTCGGCACTTTTTAACCGCAAATCGTAAGCTTTAACCAATGCCAGATCGTTAAGTGCTTTAGCATAAATCTCCTCTGCATTTTTGTCGTAGCTGCCGGGTAACTGATCAGCTGATAAGCGGGCGAGTTTAACGCTCTTATCCAATGGCACATTCATAATCTGTAACAAGTTGATCTTCGAAATACCCATTGCGGCTTTGGTGTTAACCGCGCCTATCTTACTGGTAGCCAGCGTACCTTTTAAATCATACAATGTAGCAGGCGGCGTAGCACCATCTTTGTTTAATATTGCTAACCTATCTACCTGTTTCTGGGCTTGTTCAACCTGTATATCGGTTGCCTTTAGCAGATCTTCATTATCAAGCACCTGCAAATAGGCAGTAATAACATTTAAAGTAACCAGATCCTTCGCCTGTTGAAAATCCATTTTACCAGCCTGGTATGCCAATGAGTAACGTTTGATATTGTTAATAAGGCTCATGCCGTTAAACAATGTCAGGTTACTGTTCAGGTTATACTGGGCATACGTAATTTGTTGTGTTACGTAGTTATAGTTTGTTGGATCCTGGCTACGGCCATTACTTATGTTATGACTTACGTTGCCATTGATTGAAGGCAGCAGGTTTTCACGGGCCTGGTTATAGGCAATTTCCTGTGTTTGCATTTGCAATTCGCTCTTTTTTACATCGAGGTTGTTTTTAATTGCAAGATCAATACATTGCTGTAAAGTAAGCACAGAATCTGCCGGGGCCTGGCTGTAAGCCTTTAAGTTTCCAAATACAACAAGACCGAGAAATAGTAATTTATAGTATCGCATTTTATTATTGAGTTCAGAGTTTTCTTGATGAATCGATCCTGCCATCCAGCAAATCGATAATGCGCGAACCGTATTCGGCATTTTTTTCGGAGTGGGTAACCTGTATAATAGTTACGCCATCTTCTTTGTTAAGCTTACGGAACAGCTCCATGATCTCCTCGCCTTGTTTGGAGTTAAGGTTACCGGTAGGTTCGTCGGCCAGTAACAATTTTGGCTTGGCGATAAGCGCGCGGGCTATACCAACCAGTTGCTGTTGCCCGCCTGACAACTGCGCAGGGAAAAGGTCTTTTTTACCAACGATGCTAAAGCGGTCGAGCATATCGGCTACCATAGCTTTACGCTCCGCACTTTTAAAATCCTGGTATATAAGCGGGGTTTCAATGTTCTCGTAAACGGTAAGCTCGTCAATTAAGTGATATGCCTGGAAAACGAAGCCGATGTATTGTTTATACAAAGCCGAACGCTGCTTTTCTTTAAGCTGATGCACAGCATGACCTTCAAAGTAATGGTAACCATCTGATGGCTCGTCAAGCATACCGATGATATTTAGTAATGTTGACTTGCCCGAACCTGAAGGTCCCATGATAGAAATGAATTCGCCTTCGTCAACCTCAAGGCTCAGATCGTTCAGGATGATGTTTCTGTTGCCCCCTACCTGGAAATACTTTGAAATATGCTGCAGTGATAACATTTTTAATTATTGAATTAGTTTGTTTATAAATAAATGAGTTAAACAATAATACTCATCATTTTGCGATTAACATATCAATAACATACCAAAGTTATATCTAACTAACTATCAACACATTAAATCATATTACCAAATTATTACTGTACGCTTATGTAACAGAATGCGTTCGGTTATGATACAGTGTTTTTTGGGAGGTGAAAGATAAAAGGCGAAAGGTTAAAGGTTTTTAGAGGCGCAGGCAGCCATTGCCCTCCTTTTCCAGCCTCCCATACCTACGCCCTGAAACAACAAAAGCCGAAAGGAGTAAACCTTTCAGCTTTTACCTTTTACCTTTCGCCTAAAAATCAATCTCCCGAACGCAAACTCTTTACCGGGTTGGCAAGAGCCGCCCTGAGTGATTGCACGCTCACAGTGATAAAGGCGATGAATATCGCCACGGCACCGGCTGCAATAAATACCCAGATTTGGATGCTGATTTTATAAGCAAAATCCTGTAGCCAGCGATGCATGGCATACCAGGCTATCGGCGAGGCGATGATGACCGATATGATCACCAGTTTCAGGAAATCGCCGGAAACCAGTTTTACTATACTGAAAACACTTGCTCCCAAAACTTTGCGCACGCCAACTTCCTTTACCCTTTGCCTGGTTGAAAATACTGCCAGTCCGAATAAACCCAGGCAGGAGATAAAAATAGTAACCAGGGTAAACGCGGTTAATATTGACCCTGTGCGCTGCTCGGCTTTATACATGTCATCAAACTCCTGATCGAGGAAATGATATTCAAACGGCGTGGCCGGATTAAAGGCAGTCCATTTTTCTTTTACTGCCGATATAGTTTGTGTAAGATTATTTTCGGATGTTTTGATAAGCACCTTGCCAAAATAATCCTCAGTAAACATTACTATGGGCGTAATTTCCTGGTGTACGGATGCAAAGTTGAAATTTTGTACTACGCCCCTTACTTCACCCATGCGCCCATTAAGGCCAATGTGTTTGCCTACGGCTTCGTTAGCTTTCCAGCCCAGCGCGTTGGCCGATTTTTCATTGATGATAAACCCATAACTGCGTTTGTTTTCATCAGCTTCGGTCGAACGTTTTTCATCGGCATCTGTAAAATCAATGCCTTGCACCAGTTTAATACCAAGCGTTTTTAAAAAGTTGCGCTCAACCGGCAAGGCTGTTACCGAAAGGTTATAATCGCTGTTTTTACCATCGGCCTGGTTAATGCTGTATCCGCCATGAACGTCCACCGGCGAATCATACGAGGCAGTAGCATTAAGTACGCCCGGTAATTGCATCACCTCGTTGTTGAATGACTTAATATCTTTTAGCGATTTGCCACCAATATCAATCACCATTACCTGCGACCTGTCGATACCGATATTTAAATGCTGGATATATTGTAGCTGGCTACCTGCTATAACCGTACAGATCATGAAGAATACAGATACCACGAATTGAAACACAACCAACGACCGGCGTAATGTCCTGCCACCCGAAGTATTGGTAAGTTTTCCCTTTAACGTAACTATAGGGTTAAATGATGACAGGTATAGTGAAGGATAAGTTCCGGCTAAAAAGGTAACCGTTATAAACAAACCTGCAAGTGCCATGATCAACCATGAAGTATTCCAGGTTTGAAGACTTAACTGTTGTCCCGAAAAATCGCTGAACCATTTAAAACTTACATTGGCTAAAAGTAACCCACCAAGCAGTGATACGAGGGTGATCATGGCTGACTCGATAATAAACTGCGTAAAAAGCTGGGTGCGCGCAGCGCCCATTACCTTGCGTACACCTATTTCGTGCCCCCGCTCAATGGCTTTAGCGGTAACCAGGTTCAGGAAGTTAACACAGGCCAAAAGCAGTAGTATAACTGCCACGGCGCCCAAAATATAAATGTATTTAATATTGCCCGGTGGTGTGAGCGAATATGTAGCTTCAGATTTCAGGTGAACATCGGTCAACGGTTCAAGCGTGAACCACATTTTATGACCCTTCCTGAAATCATCTTTAAACATATCGGACACATAGGTATTCATTTTTTGCTGAACCGAAGCCGCACTAACACCCGGCTTTAACAATAGGTAAGAATAATCGTTTGCCGAATCCCATCTGCGTGTCTTGGAATGTTCGGTAATAGCGTATGAGCCGATCATATCAAACTTGATCTGCGAGTATTCCGGCACGTCCTCAACCACGCCGGTAACCATCATGTTTTGTTTGTTGTTTACCTTAAAAACTTTGCCCAGAGCATCTTCATTACCAAAGTATTTTTTTGCTGTAGATGCCGTGATCACCACAGCCGAGGGATCTTTAAGCGCGGTAGCGGCGTTCCCCCTCAAAAACTTAAAACTAAAGATTTTGAAAAATGGCTCATCGGCCAATAAAAACCGTTTTTCATTGAATAGCTTATCCTGGTATTGTACTGGGTTATTGTACCAGTAAATCCGCACGCCATCCTCAATTTCCCGCAATTGCTGTTTAAATACAGGTACCGGCGCAGTTGGCGTTACGGCTACCGAGTTTGCCTCAGCATCGTCAGTGGATTTATAATTATAAACCACCCTAACAATACGACTGGCGTTAGCATGAAACCTATCGTACCGCAATTCATTTAACAAATAGGTAGCCAATAATATAAAGCAGCCTATCCCAACTGCCAATCCCGCGATACTTATTAATGAAGTAACCCTATTTATCACCAGGTTACGCCATGCTGTTTTTATATAGTTTTTAATCATTTTCTTATTTCATTGGGTCATTTACTACGTGGTCATTAAGTCATTTTTTGATGTTCAATCTTCAAATGAGGCAAAGCAAATGACTCAATGACGTGAAACACAATGGCTCAATGACAATTTACTCTGACCGCAAGCTTTTTACCGGATTAGCCACAGCCGCTTTAACTGCCTGGAAGCTCACCGTTGCAAATGCTATAAGCAGCGATGTAAACCCTGCTGTGCCAAATACCCACCAGCTGATATCAATGCGATATGCAAAATCCTGCAGCCACTTGCTCATGGCATAAAACGCGATAGGCCAGGCTATAACATTGGCAATCAGCACCAATTTCACAAAATGTCCTGAAAGTAACAGCACAATATTTTGCACCGAAGCACCGAGCACCTTGCGTACCCCTATTTCTTTAACCCGTTTCTCAGCCGAATATGATGCCAGGCCGAATAGTCCCAAACACGATATTATGATGATCAGTCCGGCTAAAATACTTACTACGGTGCTTACCTGGTTATCAACACTGTAAACTTCTTTAAAATGGTCATCCAAAAACTGGTATTCAAAAGGTACGCCTGGAAACTCTTTTTGCCAGGTTGATTGTATAAACGCCACGGCATCTTTAGCCCTGCCGCCATTGATCTTAACCGACATTTGGTTAAAACCTTTACCATTCACCAAAAACAAAGTTTCTATTTTGTAATGGAGCGAATTGAAATTAAAATCTTTAGCTATGCCAGTGATCACACCCAAAGAATCAAAACCAAACCTTTGGCCTAACAGCGATTCCATGTTTTTCCCTTTGTGATCTTTCAGCAACTCCTTGGCCAGTGCTTCATTAATAATGTATTGCTTCCATACAGCCGAAGTATCGGTAGAGAAGTTTTTACCCATCATCAGCTTAATCTTGTACAGATCGAGGTAGTTATTATCAACCACCAACAAGGTTGATGTAAGCTGGCGCAAAGGAGAATCGCCAAGTTTAAATGAAATACCGGTTTGATCAAGGTGACTTCCCAAAATATCCTGCGAGGCGGTAACGCCTTGGATCATCGAATTGGATAACAGTTCTTGTTTAAACAGGTCATATTTATTTTGCGGGATCAAGCCTAAGGGAACGTTAACAATCTGATCGCGGTTAAACCCCGGATCCTTTTGCTGCATAAACTTAAGCTGTTTGATAACCAGCACCGTAGCTATCATCAAAATTACAGCGCTGGTAAACTGACCAACAACCAAAATATTTCGCAGCGGTACTTTATTGCCTCCAACTGAAGCAAAAGCCCCTTTCAGTACTTTAACTGGTTGAAACGAGGACAGGAAAAGTGCCGGATATATACCGGATATGACACCTACGAGCACTGTGCTAATAAACACCACGCCTATCAGTATCTTGTTATCATGCAGCGGCAAACTGATATCTCGCTGGCTTAAACTGTTTACAAAAGGAATGGCCAGGCTTACCAGTATACAGGCAAAAACCAAAGCGATGAGGGAGAGCAACACTGTTTCGCCAAGGAACTGCATAGCCAGTTGGAAACGACCTGCCCCTATAGACTTACGGACACCGACCTCCTTGGCCCGCTCGGACGAGCGTGCGGTTGAAAGGTTAATAAAGTTTATGCAGGCTATCACCAACACAATGATGCCAATAACTGTAAACAGGTTGGTGATATGCTTATCAAATTTTTGATAGTTGATATAGTCCAAACCAATATCAGCCGAGTTGGCATGAACATCTTTTAGCGATAACAGGAAAAGCTCATAGCTTTTGGAGCCACCCTTGCCCCTGTATTTTTCAAGATAGGCCGGAAATTTCTTTTCAAGTGCTGCTATATTGGTTCCGGGAGCCAGTTCAAGATAGGTATTTAACCAGTTGCCGCCCCAGTTGGTGAACATCCAGGGTTTATAGATACTACTAAACGAAAACAAGCAATCAAATTGTAACTGTGAGTTTTTGGGCACGTTGGCCAATATACCGGTAACCGAATAGGTAATGGTGTCCTGCCCATAATTGGTAATGGTTTTACCCATTGGGTCTTCATTACCAAACATACGTTTGGCGGCATCTTCGGTTAATAAAACGCTGCGCGGTTTCAGTAAAGCGGTTTCTCTATCGCCCCTCAGCAGCTTAAAATCAAACATCTTTAAAAAAACCGAGTCAACAAAAAACACCTGCGGCATATAAACGCGCTTTAGGCCGTAGTTGAGTGGAAACTTTTGTTGCCAGCGGATCCTGGTAAAATTCTTCACTTCCGGAAAATCGGCCTTGAGGGTCTGCCCCATCGGGAACATGGATAATGCTACTTTTTGCGAGGCACCCATACCCTCAAACTTTTGAACCTCGTTTAGGCGATAGATATTTTTAGTATGAAGGTTATCAAAGCTTTTTTCATAATAAACAAAAAGCGTGATCACGATGCAGGCTGCCATACCTACGGCCAACCCAAAAATGTTAATAGCCGAAAAAACCTTGCTTTTCCAGATATTCCGCCAGGCGGTTTTGAAATAATTTTTTATCATCTGTTTATTTCATTATGTCATCGGGTCATTAAGTCATTTTTGCTTTGGATTTTGGTCAATGACCTAATGACGCAAATGACTCAATGACCAACTTATTCACTCCGTAAACTTTTAACCGGGTTAGCGATAGCCGCTTTGATAGCCTGGAAACTAATGGTTACCAAGGTGATCGCAATAGCTGCTACGGCTGATATAATAAATACGCCGGGACCTACCGTTATCCTGTAATCATATTTTTGCAGCCAGCCTTGTAAAAAGTAAAATGCCAATGGCGATGCTATTACACAACTCACAAGAACCAGCAGCACAAAATCTTTCGACAGTAAAAACCACAACTGGGTTACCGTAGCACCTAATACTTTGCGTACCCCTATTTCTTTAGTACGTTGTTCGGCAATATATGCAGCTAAACCAAACAGGCCGAGGCACGAGATAAAAATGGCCAAACCGGCAAATATGCCCGATAGTTTACCCACCAATACTTCCTGACCAAACTTGCGATTGTAATCTTCATCAACAAAGCGGTAGGTATAAGGATAAGCCGGACTATATTTTGAAAATACCTGCCCTATTTCATCAATGGCGTCATGTGGGTTTGCTTTTGCCGAAAGGCGGTAAATCATGTTTTGATGCGGATCATTATTATATACAAACATGGTTGGATCTGCCTGGGCAAATGGCGATAACATCAGCGCATTTTTTACTACACCAATTATTTTGCGAGGCTTGCCTCCATAAGTAATAAGCTGGCTTATAGGGTTACCTTTAAGGCGCAAACGCTTAATAGCTGCTTCATTAAAAACAATACTTAATGAATCGGAGATTAAGTTATTGAAATCCCTGCCAGCAAGCATTTTCATACCCACTGTCTTAAAATAATCATTGGCTACAGCTATTACTCCCATTTCAACTGTTTCGCCAGCAAATTTCCCTGGCCATTGGTCAATATCGTTATGCATGTCGATATCTGTAACAGCGCTCGACGCCGACGAAACACTTTGCACTAAGCCACTTTGAATTAATTCGTTTTTAAACGCGTCAAAATGTTTACCGAGATCTTCATTGGCATTTGTGGCCATTAACCGATTGATATCGTACCCATTAGGGCGGTTCTTGGCGTATTGGATCTGCCTGTAAATTACTACTGTACTTATGATCAAGGCTATAGAACAGCTAAACTGCATAACCACCAAAATTTTGCGTGAGTAAGATGCAGAGCGCCCAACTTGTATGGTACCCTTTAAAACTTTTACCGGATTAAATGATGAAAGGTAAAATGCCGGCCGGCTTCCCGCTATTAAGGCAGTAACTAATACGCAACCAATGGTTATCAGCCAAAAAGTAATGTTATTAAAAGGAATAGCAATAGTAGTACCGGTAAGTGCGTTAAACGGACCAAGGGCTACCTGCACAAAAATGATAGAGCAGATAAACGATATGAAAGTGATCAATACAGACTCGGTGAGGAATTGGAAGATCAGGTGCTGGCGCTGAGAACCAATGGCCTTGCGGATCCCTACTTCCCGTGCGCGTTTTTCGGAACGGGCGGTCGTAAGGTTAATGAAATTAACACATGCTATCAGTAATACCAATACGCCGATAACACCAAAAATATGCACATAATCGATAAAGCCTGCACTGGCTACGCCGTTCTTATAGTCAGAATAGAGATGCCAATCAAGCATTGGCTGCATGATCACTTCTGAATTTCTGGCATTGATATTATCTTCTCCTTTTTCGATATTTTTGATCTTGGCGGCAAGCTTTGTATAACTTACACCCGGTTTCAGTTTAGCAAAAAGCTGATAGCCATTGTTGCCGAAGCTTGCATGTGCACCTTTCATGTACGACTGCGTTTGCTCCAAAAGACTGAAAGGTATCACGAACCTGAATTGCATCGACGAATTCGCAGGAACATCCTGCATTACCCCGGTAACCTTCAGATTATACGCGTTATCTATCCGCACAACTTTATTGATCACATTTTCGGTACCGAACAAAGCAATAGCAGTTGCTTTTGTTAAGACGATGGAATAGGCATCGCTCAAAGCAGATGAACGATTGCCTTGCAACATGCCATATGAAAAGATTTTAAGGAACTCGTTGCCTGCCTGTATTCCACTAATTGATAGTTTTTTGTCACCAACCATCAAGCCATGTGTGCCAGTCCAATCTGTGGTTGCCACGTATTCAACTTCGGGGATGGTATGCAATACGTCCGAAAGCTTCAGTGACGTTGAACTAAACGTTAGTGTTTCACCATTGCTGTTAAAGTTTCGGCGTACCTGGTACACTCTATCCGCATCAGGCAAAAACCTGTCGTACGAATATTCATTAGCAACCCAAAGTGCTATCATTAAGGCAACCGCCATCCCGGCGGCCAATCCTAAAACATTAATAGCCGTATAAGCCTTGTTATTTAAAACATTTCGCCAGGCTATTTTCAGATAATTTCTAAGCATATCTCATCAGTCATTAGGTCATTAAATCATTGAGTCATTCACTTCCGCGTTCCAAAAATGACTTAATGACGCGAAGCAAAATGACTCAATGACTAAACTATTCAGAACGCAAACTTTTAACCGGGTTGGCCAGTGCCGCCATTGCAGCCCGGTAACCTACCGTGATCCAGGCTATTATAAAGCTTGACAGTATCGATATCACAAATATTTGCGGGCCGATGCTGATCCGGTATTGAAAATCTTTCAGATAATTATGCATTGCCCACCAGGCCAGCGGAGCAGCAATTACAAATGCGATAAGCAGTAATATGCTAAACTCCTTGCCAAACAACCACAGAATGCTGCTGATATTGGCACCCAACACCTTGCGTACGCCAATCTCCTTGGTTTTACGTACCGCCATAAACGATACCAACCCATACAGGCCAAGACATCCTATAATGATCGCGATGCCGGCAAACGCCTCAACAAGCGTTAAAAGGATTCTATCCATTTCGTAAAAGTGGGCAATCGTATCGTCCAGGAATTGATATGAATATAATTCCTCCGGGAAGGTTTGGTTCCAGATCTTATCAATCTGCGCCAGGGTCTCTTTAGCATTACGCATATCTATTTTTATAGCTACGGTCGACAGCCCCTGGTAATTAGGCATCACACATAAAGGTGAAATCTCTGAATGAAAGGAGTAATTGTAAAAATCTTTCATCACGCCAACAATGGTACCTTTATAGTCGCGGCCATTGATGGCCATTTGTTTTCCAATAACATCCTGCGGTTTAAGGTGTAGTTTGCTAACAAAGGTTTCGTTCACCAGGAGTTCTTTTACCGAGTCGCCTTTAAAGAAATTTCTGCCGGCAATTAGTTTAATACCAAAAGTCGAAATGTAATTTTCATCGGCCTGTTTGGTGTTAATGCTCCAATGCTCATCTTCAGCACGGTTATCATACTGAATACCGGTGTTACTGTTTGAACGGGATGCCGGTGCGTTGGCACAGTAAGATACATTTTCAACCCCTTTAATTTCGGTTATTCTATTGCGCATCGTACTCATTTTAACCTTATCATTTTGAGGAAGCGGCACCAGCACTACTGCATTCTTATTAAAACCCAGATCAGCGGTTTGTGAATAATGTAACTGGGATACGACGATGATAGTACCGATGATGAGTACCTGCGAGATAGTAAATTGGGTAACCACCAAAATTCTGCGCAATGAAAACCCGCCAACATCTTTTTGCGACAGCTTACTTTTAAGCGCTTTGATAGGCTGAAACCTTGCCAGTACCAAACCGGGGTATGAGCCCGAAAGGAATACTACAACAATGGTAATCAGCACAATAAAAACGCTCAGTTGCGGCCAGTTAAAGATCATTTGCGCATGGAACAGGTTGTTTAAGGCAGGCAGGGCAATTTCAGACAAGCCAATGGCTACACCAACCGCTATAATGCTGATAATTGCTGTTTCGGCAATAAACTGCCAGAATAACTGAAAAGGCTGACTGCCGAGCACTTTACGGATCCCCACCTCTTTTGAGCGGTTAAGCGCTTGAGCTGTAGCCAGATTTACAAAGTTTACAGATGCGGTGATGATCAGGAATACTCCAATAAAAAACAGCGCCCACAAATAGCTTTTATCTGCATAGCCGCCAAGCTCACGGTCAAAGTGCATTTCAGCAATTGGCTGTAGTTTAAAGCGCCAAACCTGCAAATCGCGACCCGTATAGTTTTTCTTGATTAATTGCAGCATGGCTGTTTCAACCTGTGCTTTGGTTACCCCTGGCTTTAACCGGGTAAAGCCCTGGCAGCCGCTATAAACACCGCCCCAGTTATTTTCACGGTCTTTACCGGCGTATGCCTCCATACTTGCGTACGAAATAAAGATCTGTTGCTTTTGGTCAGTATTATTGGGCAAATCCTGCAGCACGCCTGTTATGGTGACGTTGATATTGTTATCAAGCTTAAAAACTCTGCCAATTGGGTTATCATTACCGAAATACTTGTGTGCCATCTTTTCGGTAACTACTGCCTCATTTGGATTCGTAAGAATAGTTTTCCTATCCCCTTTTAACAACGGAAAATTCAGGATGTCGAAGTAATCTGGCTCGACAAAGGCAACACCGTCGTCTTCGCCAAATTTTTTTACTTCGTTGCCACGTGTCAGGGTGATCAACGTTTTGTTGAAGCTGATATACCGGGCAGTTTTTTCGCTAAAGGCAAAGTCATTGCGATAACCTTTGGCCATAGGCTGCGGGATAGCACCTACCCGGTCTACACCCTGATCATGAAATTCGGTATAGAAACGGTAGATCCTGTCCTTGTCCTTATGAAAAGTATCAAAGCTCAGGTGATAGGTGATCAGCGTAAATATCAATACACCGCATGCTACACCCAAAGCCAACCCAATCACACTAATGGTTGCGTAAGCCTTGTTACGAACCAAATTTCGCCAGGCAATTTTTATATAGTTTTTGATCATAGTTAAATGTTCATTAGTTCACTTGTTCATTAGTTCGTTGGTATTTATCTGCGTGTAGAAAATACTTATTCATCTTGTCAGCGTTCACTAATGAACTAATGAACAAGTGAACCAATGACTATTCCGAACGCAAACTCTTAACCGGATTAGTAATAGCAGCCTTTATAGCCTGGAAACTTATGGTAACCAGCGTGATAATTATAGCGGCCACAGCCGAAAGCACAAATACACCCGGCCCAATGGTTACCCGGTAATCGTATTTCTGCAGCCAGTCTTTCAAAAAGTAAAAAGCTACCGGTGTTGCTATAATGCAGCTTACCGTTACCAGTAAAATAAATTCTTTCGATAGCAGCAGCCATACCTGTGCTATGGAAGCACCCAATACCTTGCGGATACCGATTTCTTTGGTGCGTTGCTCGGCCACGTAAGCCGCTAAGCCAAACAAACCAAGGCATGATATAAAAATAGCTAATCCCGCAAAAACCCCGGCCAGCTTGCCAACCAACGCTTCAAGGCTAAACTTTCGGTTGTATTCCTCATCAACAAACTGATAGATGTAAGGATACGCCGGGTTATAGGTATCAAAAATCTTCCCTATCTTTTTAATAGCATCCTGCATGTTCGTGTTGGGCGCAAGGCGGTACATGATGTTATTCCCTCCCCTTCCATGATTAAATACGGCAGGCTGTACAGGAGTAAAAGGCGATTCCATCAGGGCATCTTTAACTACCCCAATGATGTGCACCCGCCCCATAAAACTATAATTTATGACTTTATTGATAGGATCTTTCAGGCCCATGCGTTTAACAGCAGCTTCATTAATGATAACGTTTGTTGTATCAGCTGCCCACTCCGCCGAAAAGTCACGGCCTTCTTTCATAGCCATACCCATTGTTTTGAAGTAATTGGGCGATATAGAAATGGCACCAACATTAATGCCTGTCTCTCCGGCATTTTTCCCAGGCCAATTTTCTACGCCGGCATGGCTGTAAATATTGGTAACAGGGCTTGATGCCGAAGCTACACTTTCAACCATTCCGCTTGCTATCAGATCATTTTTTAAAGCGCTGTAGTTATGTTCCAGATCGCCGCTCATATCGGTCATCATCAAGCGGGTTGAGCTATAACCGGTAGGTCTGTTTTTAGCATACTGTATTTGCTGGTAAACAATAATAGTACTGATGATGAGGGCAACAGAACAGCTGAATTGCATCACGACCAATATTTTGCGCGGTAGCGAAGCCGATCTGCCTACCTTGATAGTACCTTTTAATACCTGAACCGGATTGAATGACGACAAGTAAAATGCAGGGCGACTACCTGCTAATAAACCTGTAAGCAGTACATAAGCTATCATTGCTCCCCAAAACAATGCATTAGTATAAGGAATACTAATAGCGCTACCTACAATAGCGTTAAACGATGGAATAGCCAGCTGCACCATCACTATCGATAACAAAAATGAAATGAAAGTGATCATGATCGACTCGGCCAGGAATTGGGCTATAAGGTCACTGCGTTGAGAACCGATAGCTTTGCGCACCCCAACCTCGCGGGCCCGCTTTTCTGAACGTGCGGTTGAAAGGTTCATGAAATTAATGCAAGCAATAAGCAGCACCAAAACGCCTATCACACTAAACATACGCACATAATCAATAAAACCACCAACGGCCTTGCCGTTCTTAAAGTCATTATACAGGTGCCATTTTTTTAGGGGATGAATGATTACTTCCGGTTTGGCCGGACGCATTTGTTCATTATGGTCATAAACGATGTTTTTAATTTTTGGTGCGATCTGCTCCATGGTTACGCCAGGCTGCAACTCCAGGTACATGTTAAACGAGTTGTTTGTCCACATGGTGCGGGCACCCTTCATCCAGCCTTCGGTTGCTTCCTTAAAACTGAAAGGTGTTAGAAAGCTAAATTGAAGCGTGGCGTTTTTAGGGAGATCTTTTACAATACCGGTTACTTTTAAGTTCTGGCTGTTATCGTACCGTACCACCTTATTAATAGGATCAGCATTACCAAACAAAGCCGTAGCGGTCGACTCATTAAGGATAATGGAGTTTGGCTGGGTAAATACATCTTTAGCGTTCCCCTTTACAAACGTGTATTTAAAGATTTGCAAAAAATCCGGATTAGCTGCGCCCCCGGCAACATAAAGTTTTTTATCACCAACCAGCAGGTCGTGCCATTGCATTCCTATCCAATCGGTTTCGGCAACACGCTTAATGCCGGGGATCTCTTTGCGCAACACATCTGCCAAGGGCAATGAAACCGCTGTTTGCGTATGCTCACCATCGTGCTGGGTAGTAAAATGTTGTTCAACCTGGTAAAGCTGCTCATAATTAGGTAAAAACCTGTCATACGAATACTCATTGGCCACCCAAAGGCCAATCATCAGCGCAACCGCCATCCCGGCAGCCAGTCCCAGTATGTTAATTGCACTATAAACCTTGTTGTTAAGGATATTGCGCCACGCGATCTTTAAATAATTCTTTATCATAACTTAGTCATTATGTCATTGAACCATTAACTCATTTTGCCCGCGTTAAAAATGACTTGATGACGCGAAGCAAATGACCTAATGATCTTATTCCGAACGAAGACTCTTCACCGGGTTACTCAGCGCTGCTTTAAGGGCCTGGAAACTTACGGTTGCCAGTGCTATTACGATAGCTGCTATTCCAGCTGCGGCAAATACCCACCATTGTACAGTTACCCGGTATTGATAGCTTTGCAACCAGTTGTTGATAGCATACCATGCAACCGGGAACGCGATCAGGCATGAAATGGCCACGAGTTTCAGAAAATCGCGCGATAACAGTCCGGTTAAACCTGCTACCGATGCGCCGAGCACTTTGCGGATACCTATTTCTTTGATCCTTCTTTCGGCGGTATAGGCCGCTAAGCCAAATAACCCAAGACAAGATATAACAACGGCCAGCGAAGCGAATACCCCGGCCAACTTACCAGTAAGGGCTTCTGTTTTAAACAGCTCATCAAAATCAGCGTCAACAAATTTGTACTCGAAGGGATAGCCCGGATTAGCACGCTTGTAAACCTCGCCTGCTTTAGCCAGAGCTTCAGTTAAAGTAACGCCCTGTTTAAATCGGATAGTTAAAATATTATTGTTTTGCGGACGGCTAAACAACATCAGCGGCGCGCCCGAAACGTACATATCGTTGTATAGGAAATCTTTAATGATCCCTGCTATTTGATAAGGCTTGCTGCCTCCATCCCTGATAATACCGCCCACATGCCCCGCTTTGCCCATTTGTTTGGCAAAAGCTTCGTTAATGATCACGTTGCTGCTATCAAGCTTGGCATTGGCGTAAAAATCCCGGCCTGCAATCAATTTCATATTCATGGTTGATACAAACTGCGGGCTCACACTTTCGATAGTGATCAATGGATTTTTCGAGGCATCTTTACCATCCCATGAAAAGTTATCGGTATTGCTCCAGATCTGTAAAACAGGATATTCGCTTAATGAAGCATCGGCCACAACCCCGGTTTGTTTCAATTCATTATTTACCGCCGCGAAGTGATCTGTCAATTTGCCCTTTGTATCGATATAAACAAGATTATCTTTTTGATAACCCAGTTCACGGTTTTTTACATGCTGAATTTGCTGATAGATAATTACCGTACCAATAATGAGTATGATCGATACCGAAAACTGAATTACCACCAAACTTTGCCTGATAAAACCGGCGCCTGCCGCTGATGGCAATTTAATATTCTTTAATACCGCAATAGGATTAAATGATGACAGATAAAACGCAGGATAGCTCCCGGCCAGCAAGCCAGTAACCAAACCTATCGACAATAAATAAAACAGGTGCGATGGTTGTAAAAGATCAATAGTAAGCTCCTTTTGAACCATATTATTGAACGATGGCAAGGCAGCATAAACTAAAAATACAGCTACTATTACTGCAATAAATGCCATGATCACCGCCTCACCTATAAACTGGGCTATAAGCTTGCCTTTACCTGCCCCCATAACTTTACGAACACCAACTTCCTTAGCCCGTTTTTCGGACCGTGCGGTTGAAAGGTTCATGAAATTGATACACGCTATAATGAGGATAATAAACGCGATAGCCGAAAACAGGCGAACATATTCGATGCGGCCGCCATCCATTTTACCGTCGGTAAATTTATCGCGCAGGTTCCAGTCATTCATTCCGAAAAGAAAAGAGACTGTTTTATTACCGTTCTTTTTGGTTCCGATATAATTAGCCAGCTTTTTGTTAATGGCATTAACATCCGCAGACGGTTCCAACTCTACATAAGTTCGGGCCCAGTTGGCGCCCCAATCCTGCATCCAGGGCTGCATATGATCGATGTTTTTTAAAGGCGCGAACCATTGCATCTGGAATGTTGAGTTTTTGGGCAGATCTGTAAATACGCCGGTAACAACAAAATCCTGCTCATTATTCATTTTTAAGGTTTTCCCAACTGGATTGGCATCACCAAAAAACTTTTTGGCCATGGTTGCATTAATCACTACCGAATGCAGATCATGAAAAACATTGGCTTCGTCGCCATGAACAAAAGACAATTTAAGCATCGGAAAAATCTCCGCGTCGGCATATGAGCCTTGCTCATTAATTACTTTTTCACCCAGGGCAAATACTATATCGTCTTCTCCGGCCATCCGGGCGGCATTTTTCACACCGGGAATATCACCCTTCAAGGCGGCAGCCATCGGCCCGGGAGTAGCACGAAATGTTGAGGTTTTACCATCATAGGTCTGATTTTCACGCACTGTGTACAGGTTGTCCCGCTTTACAAAATTGTGATTAAAGGTTAACTCATCCTGCACCCACAGGAATATCATAGACGCGCAAGCCACACCTATAGCCAAACCGGCGATATTCAAAAAGCTGTAAGCCCGGTTTTTCATCAAGCCGCGTACAGTGGTTTTAATGTAATTTCCTATCATGGTTGTTTCATTAAGTCATTTACGTTGTGTCATTTGCTTCGCATCATTTATTCCCATGTCATTGAGTCATTATACATTTTGCTTTGCGTTTTTGATAATGACTTAATGACGCGAAGCAAATGAAACAATGACTATTCAGATCTCAGACTTTTAACCGGGTTAACAAGTGCCGCTTTAACTGCTTTATAGCCTACTGTTACCCACGCAATGATCAGCGATGATACTATCGCCAGTAAAAAGATCCATACGCTCATTGAAATACGGTACACAAAGTTTTGCAGCCAGCCATTCATAATGTACCATGCGGCAGGCATAGCTATCAGGAACGAGATCCCGATAAGTATCATAAACTCCTTCGAAAACAGGAATACGATGCTGCTTACCGACGCACCCAGTACCTTGCGGATGCCGACCTCTTTTGTGCGCTGAACGGCCATGAACGATACCAGCCCGTATAAGCCAAGGCACGATATAAATATGGCTATCCCGGCAAACACCTTGTATACCAAGGCCATTTTATTTTCCTGTTCGTAAAATTTGGCTATGTTTTCATCCAGAAAGTAACCGTTATAAGCATATTCGGGATACGTGTTTTCCCACAGCTTTTGCAGTTGAGCAACTGTTTTGTTCAGGTCGGATGTTTGAATTTTGATGCCGATCTGGCCTTCAAATTTCTTAGCCGGAGAGATCACAATCGGTTTTATAGCTTCACGGAGCGAATTGGTTTTAAAATCTTTAACCACTCCCACTATCGGCAGCCATCTGCCACCTCCTAAACGCAATGTTTTGCCGATAGCCTCGTTGGCATTTTGGATGCCA
This sequence comes from Mucilaginibacter endophyticus, assembly GCF_003351025.1. GTDB lineage: Bacteria > Bacteroidota > Bacteroidia > Sphingobacteriales > Sphingobacteriaceae > Mucilaginibacter > Mucilaginibacter endophyticus. The sequence continues at coordinate 680,764 of NZ_QPCG01000002.1, forward strand.
AGTTTATGTATAAATGTTTCGTTAACTACGTACTGCCTGGCGGTATCGCTTACATCATAGCCTTTGCCGGCAACAAATGTTAACCCATAAGTTTTAAAGTAGTCTACATCACCAAACTTAAGATAGGTATTAAAACCTACATCTTTGGTGGAGTTATTAAAGTCGAAATTGGTACCCCAGTTATTTTCCGAAGATGGCACATCCGACGAGAAAGTGATGGCTTTTACATTGGGGTTTTGTAGTACCTGCTGCTTAAATGATTCCATTTTATGCAGGCTCAGGCTATCAGTATAACCGGGAATAATAAGTAAAGCGTTTTTATTGAAACCCAGATCGGCCTTGTTAACATAGTCCATTTGGTTTACAGCCACAATAGTACCTATAATAAGCAATTGAGATATGGCAAACTGGGCAATTACAAGCGCGCGACGAAGCGGGATCCCTCCTATTGACGCGGCTGTAATTTTATTTTTAAGGGCAAGCACCGGTTTAAAACCAGATACCACTAATGCAGGATAAATGCCCGATAACAGTACTATAGTTATGGTACTTGCAACAAGGAACAATATACTTCCGGCGGTAAATAGACTGATAGTATCAGGTACGTTGGCTATGTTTTTCAGTTGCGGCATGGCCAGCCTGGCTACAGCTAACGCGATTAAAGCAGAAGCAATAACAATAAGGGTAGTTTCGCCAATTACCTGGGCAATTAGCTGCGGACGGGTACTGCCAAGTACTTTACGGATGCCAACTTCTTTTGACCGGCCGACAGATTGCGCTGTAGACAGGTTAATGAAATTGATAGAAGCCATAATAATGATCAACAAGGCGATGAACGACAAGGTGCGCAAAGTAGCCTTGCTGGTGCTATGATCACCAAGCGGGTTACCTATCCGGGTGTCAAAGTGCATATCGGCAAGTGGTTGCGGCAGCAGTGTGGTTTGTGCCGATCCTTTTTTGAAATGTTTGGCCGAGAACGCTTTTAACTGGTTATCAATACTGCTTTTTGACATGCTGGACGGAAACAGCATAAACACCTCGTGGCTGCTGCTTGTTGATCCCCATTCGGCACTGTAGTTATAATCTTTAGGATGCTGTTTCCAGGTAACAAATGATACCATGATTTTAAACGGAAAATCGCTATTCAAGGGAGCGTCTTCAACAACACCGGATACCTTCAGCGTTAAAACATTATCCATTTTAAGGGTTTTGCCTACGGCTGTAGTCCAGTCGCCAAAGTACTTAATGGCCGAGCTTTTGTCTAAAACCACCATATCGGGATTAGCCAACACTGATGGGCTGCCAGCCAGCCATTTATAGCTAAAAATATCGAAGAACTGTGGCTGAATAAATAACACACCTATATTTTCGGTGAATTTTTTATCGCCGCTGTTGCTGCCGGCTGCTTCTGGTACGGTGATCTGGCTGCCATAGCTACTGTTCAAAGCCGCCACTTTAGCTTGTGGAATATCCAGTCGCAACGCGTCTGTGGCCGGAACCGCGACACCGGGATTGGTAGTGGTTTCCGACTCGTGTTTTTCCTGTGTTACTATACGGTAGATATTTTTATAGTTAGGATTGAATGTATCAAAACTAAGCTCAAACTGAATGATGACGAAAATGAGCAAACAGGCCGCTAAGCCAACTGTTAAGCCCGCAACATTTATGGCAGAATAACCCTTGTGGCGAACAATATTGCGCCAGGCTATTTTGAAGTAATTTTTAAGCATACCGTACAGCGATTTTTTATTTCAATGTAAAATACATACCAAAACAACAAACACCTTATTGTCAGATACTTAAATCAAAATAAAATCATTAACTGTTCGTAAGTGTAACACTTTGTGTACGGTAATGATACAGTGGTTTTGGAGGTTAGAGGTTAGAGGTTAGAGGTTAGAGGTTAGAGGTTAGAGGTTCGAGGTTAGAGGTTAGAGGTTAGAGGTTAGAGGTTAGAGGTTGAACGCTTCTAAATAGTTAAGGGTTTCAAAAAAAACACAGATAAGAAGTCATCCGTAAAAATCGAACGAGTTCTTATCTATATTCCAAAGAAACTAACCTCTAATCTCCAATCACTGATCTCTGAAAATCACTCTCCGGATCTCAAACTTTCGACCGGATTTGTCATGGCAGCTTTAATAGATTGGAAGCTTACCGTTACAAACGCGATCAGCAAAGCCATGAAAGCAGCCAGCGCAAACACCCACCATTGAATATCTATACGATAGGCAAAATTTTGCAGGTATTTGCTAATCATGAGCCAGGCTATGGGCGACGCTACTACAACAGCTACAAGAACCAGCTTCAGAAAATCGACAGAAAGCAAACCGGTTATATTAACCACCGATGCGCCAAGCACTTTTCGGATCCCAATCTCTTTGGTACGCTGCAAGGTCAATAATGATATCAACCCAAGTAAACCAAGGCAACTGATACAAATGGCTATCACAGCGCTTGAAGTAATGAGCTTGTTTAGCAAATCTTCCTTTTGATAAAAATCGGCTATTTGCTGATCGAGGAAATGGTATTCGAATACATTATCAGGATAGACAGTCTGCCATTCCCGTTTAATACGCTCAATCACTGCCGAAGGATTTCCGGAACCAATTTTTACCCCTGCGTATTGGTAACCTTTTCTAAACGTACTTATATACTCGGGAGCGATAGCTGTATACAATGATTTTGCATGGAAATCTTTTACCACGCCTACTATAATACCTGGATTGTTTGATAAGTCCCCGGCTGTAAATTTCCTGCCAATAGCTTGTTGCGGATCTTTAAGTCCTAATTTACTAACCAGCAATTCGTTAACCAGGTATTCGCGTGCTGTATCACTTTCAACGATGTTACGACCCGCTATCAATTGCATCCCAAATGTCTTAACATAATCTGCATCACCTATCTGGGTGTAGCCAACAAACTTTTCCCAATCGCGGCTATCATATTTAATGGAACCTCCTTTATCTGCGGTAGAAGACGGTGCCCGGTAACAGAAGGAGACGCTTTTTATTGCAGGATCGGCCATTAGCTGATTGCGCAAAAAATCAGTTTTGCCTTTGTCGTTGTTAGGGACGGGCAACATTATAACAGCGTTTTTATTAAAACCAAGGTCCGTTGTTTTAAGGTATTTAACCTGCATGGTTATTAATATCGTGCTAATGATTAGCACCTGCGCTATTACATTCTGTACAACAATTAAACCTTTACGGGCAAGACCCGCTGATTGTGTTTTACCACTAACCTGGTTTTTTAACGCGTTTACAGGCTTAAACCGACTTAGTATCAGCGCGGGATATGATCCTGCTGCAAGGATGATTATGGTCAGAACAGCCACTATAAAACCAGCAAGCCTGTAATCGGTAAAAAGATCAAAACTCAATTGAGTTTGTAGCCAGTTATTCAAAATCGGCATAGCCACTATAACCATTATAAACGATGATAATGCAGCAAAAACTACAATGTATGATGTCTCGGAAATAAACTGGATAAATATAGCTCTAGGCGAACTACCTAACACTTTTCTGGTGCCAATTTCCTTTGCCCGCTTAAAGCTTTGCGCTGTAGCCATGTTAATGAAATTAACACAAGCTATAATGATGAGCAGTAAACCAATTACACCAAGCGTTACTAATAATGATCGTTGGATAACACCCGCGAAACGGCCATCAAAGTGTACTTCGCTTATTGGCAGCATCATAAAATGGTATGGTTTGGCTTCTGCCGCGCCTTGCGCCTTTACATTTAACTGGTTTATATCATTTTCGACAACATTAGCGCTCACCCTATCTTTGAGTTCAACATAAATAGAATTGGTTGAATTGATAAAATTCCAATCGTTATACATAGGCGTATAAACATCCGGGTAAATATTCTTAAGCGTTGATATAGAAAGAAAAATATCTGACTTGATATCGGTATTTGCCGGGTGATCTTTTACCACGCCCGTTATTGTAAAAACATTTTTATTATCAACCTTGATGGTTTTGCCAATAACATCCTGAGTACCGAAATATTTTTCGGCCAGTCCATGACTTAGAACAACAGTATTTGGCTCAACAAGAGCAGTGTTTTTATTGCCCTGCTCCCATTGATAATCGAACAAGTTAAAAAAATGTCCATCGGTTATGCCAATGTTTTCATGCTCAGCAAACATTCTTTTGCCAGCCTCACTATTTTGTGAGACAGTTACGTTGATATCGTGCATTCGTAATAATGAAGCGACATCTTTAACCTTTGGATCGTTTGCTCTCACATCCCGGGCCAGGGCTAAAGGAGCTCCCTGATCATATATTGGAGCACCTTCGAATGCTGTTAAGCGATGTACAACTCTGTAAACATTTTTAGCATTATGATGGTAGGTATCAAAACTCAAATGATAGGTAATGAACTGAAAAAGTATGATGCTGCAACCAATGCTCAGCGCCAGGCCAAACATATTGATAAACGTATAAAACTTATGCTTCCAAAGGTTGCGCCAGGCTATTTTAAAGTAGTTTTTTATCATATCCAATACTTTACACGATGATACGCAAAACCCTTTAAATGAGTAGTTAAAATGTGTTAAAGTTAGGCGAAAGCGTCCAATGTTTTTCAAACACCGGACGCTTTCATGATTTAGTGCTACCTTTTAGTTTTTGCCTTTAACCTTTCGCCTGAAAATCACTCGCTCCTCAAACTGTTAACCGGATTAGCGAGTGCAGCTTTGATGGATTGAATGCTTACCGTTAACAACGCGATGATCAACGCGATGCAAGCTGCCGCGGCAAACATCCACCAGGAAATATCAATGCGATAGGCAAAATCCTGTAACCATTTGTTCATCATATACCAGGCAACCGGGAACGCGATGAGGTTTGCAATCAATACCGTTTTCAAAAAATCTGCCGATAACAACCTGATGATACTTTGTACGCTTGCACCAAGCACCTTGCGGATTCCGATCTCCTTTACGCGCTGCTCGGCGGCGAAGGCAGCCAGACCCAGTAAGCCCATAGCAGATATTGCGATGGTTATTGAGGCAAATACGGTGATCAACGTTGAGGAGCGTTGCTCGGCGTGATACAATTTGTTGTAACCTTCATCCAAAAAGTTGTACGCAAATGGCTGATCGGGTACAAATTGGTTCCACACGTTTTGTGCCGCCCTGATAGCCCCCGCTGTATTGCCCGAAGCTGTTTTTATGTAGAAACTACCTGCCCAATCGGTATGGTTGTTTATGACCATTGGGCCAATTTTTTCATGTAGACTCCTGAAGTTAAAATCTTTAACCACACCGACCACAACTCCCGAATCGCCATTAAACTTAAACCGTTGTCCGATAATTGGGTTACGAACTCCTAATTGCTTTACAGCGGTTTCATTTAAGATAACGTTATGCTGGTCAGCATTGGCTTTGCCAAACCAATGTCCATCTTTCATTTTCAGGCTCATCATTTGCTGAAAATTTTCATCAGCCGATAATGTAGCTACGGAAGGTTTGTAATCTTTAGGGCGGCCATCCCAATCCATCGAGCCTGACATTTTGGTGCCATTATTATAAAAGTCATCGCTCTGCGATTGGACCACCGCTTTTATCGCGCTTTGTTCCCGCAGCTCGTTCGCGATACTGCTCAGCATCGAAATCCGTTTTTTATCATCAAACCCTAACACATTCCATGGAACCCTGAAAGAAAATACATGCTCGCGATTATAACCGAGATCGGCCTTCTGCATGAAATTAAGCTGGCGGTAGATAACCATGGTACAAATGATGAGCATAACCGAAATGCCAAACTGCACAACAACCAAAGCTTTACGAATGCCACCATCCTTAACATTTAACGCGCTGCGGCCTTTGAAAACACTTAGCGGTTTAAATGAGGATAACAAGATGGCTGGATAAAGGCCGTTAAATATGAAACTTAGCAGTAACGTGCCCAGTAATATGATCCATGTTGCTGTTGAAGCCAGGGGCTGGCTAAAATGTTTTTCGGTTACACCATTAAACCATGGCATAAATACCTGGATACAAATAATAGAAAAAACCAAAGCCAACACACTCATCACCAACGACTCGGACATAAACTGGCCAAATAACTGGAACCTGCGCGCTCCTACTATTTTACGCACACTTACCTCTTTTGAGCGCACACTTGCACGTGCGGTTGTAAGGTTTACGTAATTGATACAGGCAGTAGCCAAAAGCAATACGGCCAGGATTATAAATATGCTAACCAGCCTGCGGTTGCCATGTTCAAAAGATGAGCTTTGTAAATCGCTTTCAAAGTGCATATCCTTTAGGGCAATAACGCTTAGTGCTGTATTTTCGCTGTCCTTATTATTTTTCCTGATGATATCGGTAAGCTTCTTAGCTGTTTCGTTTGTTTTTACGCCGGGTTGCAACTTAAGAAATGTAAGTCCGTTGTAGTTACCCCAATGCTTTGATTGCTCTTTTTCGTGCGGATTGCTCAGCTTCGCTTCAACCGGGATCAACATATCATACTGGAAAGTTGAATTAGCGGGATTATCCTTAACCACAGCCTGCACCTGGTAATTGACACTATCAACCCTAAGTATTTTACCTACAGCCTGGTTATTGCCAAAGTATTTTTTTGCGGTCGACTGCGTGAGGATTAAGCTAAACGGATTTTTAGAAAAGCTTTCGGCGCTGCCATCAACAAAATCGTAATTGAAAACTTTAAACCAATTAGCATCAACATAAGCATACTTTTTTTCGGAGATCAGCTGCCCCTTATTATGAACAATGATCATATAACCGGGCCATAAAAAAGTATAATCTTTAACTTCAGGAATTTCTTTTTTTGCTACCCCGCCCAACAAATAAGGCGATGATTCCCAAACCCAGGTTTCGCTCTTGGTTAAGGTAAGCTTTGCCTTTACGCGATAGATCTGATCAGCGTCTTTATGGTAATTGTCAAAACTAAGCTCGTTTTGTACCCAAAGCATAATAAACACCGCAGCAGTAATACCAACCGTAAGCCCGGCAATATTGATAATACTTGTGGTACGGTGTTTACTTAAATTGCGAAACGCTACTTTGAAATAATTCTTAAACATAGTAGTTCATTGGTTCAATTGTTCATTAGTTCATTGGGGCTTCCAGCTGCTAACTGCCACTGCAAACTGCTTTACTCACTTCTCAAGCTCTTAGTTGGGTTTGCTAATGCGGCCCGAATAGTTTGAAAACTTGAGGTGATCAACGCTGTCAACAGCATTCCTCCTCCGCTTACTACAAAAATCCACCAGCTTATAGTAGTACGATCTGCGAAGCTTTCCATCCACTTGTTCATTGCATACCAGGCCAATGGTGTCACCAGTATAAAGGCCAGCCCGATAAGCATCACCAGTTCGGTTGATAGCATAGTGACTATCTGGGTTACGGTTGCCCCCAGCACTTTGCGTACACCTATTTCCTTGGTGCGCTGATTGGTATTGTAGATAGCCAGCCCCAATAAGCCAAGGCAGCTGATAAATATAGATAAGCCGGTAGCCCAGGTTAACAAAGTTGAGGTATGTTGTTCAGCATCATAAAATTTAGCTATGTTTTCATCAAAAAAGTGATATTCAAAATCATCTTCGGGATAAATCTCTTTCCAGGCCTTTTCCATCGAGGCTATGGCTTTTTTCCATTCATTGCCTCCGGCAGTTTGCGGTTTAAGCGCAATGTGAAATGTGCCACTATTATAATAGCCATTGTTAATATGAATGCAAGTAGGTTTTATGGTCGAACGTATCGACTCTAAATGAAAATCATTCACTACGCCAACAATTTGCATTTTTTTATCTCCATTAAACTTATCAATGTATTTGCCAACCGCATCATTAGGGCTTTTAAAACCAAGAATTTTGGCGTATGTATTGTTGATCAAAAGTCCGCTGGTACTATCGCTGTATTGTATGTTGCGCCCGGCCAAAAGTTTTATCCCATATACATTGATATAATTAGGATCGCCCATCCTCTCATATAACTCAACTTTAATCTCCTTTTTACCATCGTTGTAAGATGATTCCGTCGAGTTAGTTCCACTTGATGAAGGTGCATCTTTACCCAAGCTAATCAAACTAACCTGGGGCAGCGCCAGCAACTTATTTTTAAACACCTGATTTTTACTACGGGTCCGGTTTTTCCAGGGTGAGTTAATGATAAGTATAGCGTCTTTTTTAAAACCCATATCCTTATTAAGGGCATAATTAATTTGCTTACTTACCAGTACAGTAGCCATTATAAAAAACTGGGCTATTACAAACTGCGTAACGGTAAGCGATTTGCGCAACCAGGCGTTACGGGTTTTGCTGCTGTTTGATGAAGCCTGGTTTTTTAGTACCAATACTGGTTTGTAACCTGATAACAAAGCTGCCGGATAAAAGCCAGATAAAAGGCTAACCACTATCGTTAATAAAAAAAGAAATATGAACAGGTTAGGCTGGTGCAGCAAATCGAGCTTAATACCTACGGGAATGAAATCTTTAAACAACTTTAATATAACCGGTGCAAGCACCACCGAAATAACTACCGCGATAATGGTTATAAAAAATGTTTCGCATAAAAACTGGATAACGAGCTGAGCCCTGCTGCTGCCCATAGTTTTACGCACACCAATTTCCTTAGCTCTTTGGGTTGCCTGTGCAGTTGTCAGGTTAACAAAGTTGATACAGCCAAGCAAAAGCAAAAACGCGGCTATTGCCAGCAAACCGTAAAGCGTTGGCTTATCGGCTACCCGTCCCGAAGAAAACGTGTAGTATATATTATTAAAATGAAGATCCCTTAGCGGCTGTAAAGTAAAATTGCGTGAGTTGCCTTTATTTTCCGGTTTGGGTGGATTATTCTTTTTAAGAATAAGATTCAATTGCTTTTCGAAATTGCTAACCGAAGCGCTTGGGGCCAACTTAACAAATAGTATCGACGATGAGGTAGTACCTCCCCAATCATCTGACCTTAACTCATCAGAAAGGGCTTTGTTATTTTTTGCAGTTGAATAAGAAAGAAAATCATGAAAAGCAAAGTCGTTATTTCCTTTTAAGGGTTCAACTATCCCGGTAATGGCGGCACTAATAGTATCATAAGTGACAACCCGGCCAATCATTTCACTGTATGAAAGTTTGGGAAAGTATTTTGTAGCCTGATCTGCCGTTAGTACAGTTTGATTAGGCGCATTCAAAGCTGTTTTTGCCGAGCCGGCTAACCAGTTATACTTAAACATGCTGAAGTAACGACCGTCCGCAAGGATTACGTTATCTTGTAGTTTAAACTTAACAGATACACCACCTTTTCCCGGAACAAGCACGTTAGGTTGGCTCAGCTCAAAAAATGGCGCGGTTAGCTCCACTCCGCTCACGTTGTTCCGCACAGCTTCAGGAACAGCCCCGGATACGCCACGGTTATGTGCTTCCTCGCCCGAAAAAGTGTAGTTTGATACCACTCTATAAATCCGACTGCTATCATCAAAGTTTTGATTAAAGGTAAAATCAAAATGTACAATAAGGTAAATAACCAGCGCCGAGCTGATACCTATAGATAAGCCGATTACATTGACGAACGTAAAAAATTTATGCCGCCAAAAGCTACGTAACGCGATTTTGAAATAGTTTTTAAACATGGTAGTTCATTGGTTGAATTGTTCATTAGTTCATTAGGGTATTCAAACTGCCTACTGCTACTATATACTGCTATTCGCTTCTCAGGCTCTTAACCGGGTTAGCCAGCGCGGCTTTCATCGTGTTAAGACTTACCACAACCAAGGTAAGCAGCAATATAAGCATGCCGACAATGGCAAACAGCCATACACTGATATTGATATGGTAAGTATATTTTTGAAGCCAGTTATGCATAATCCACCAGGTTATGGGCACTGCTATTACAAAAGCTATCAGTACCAGCTTTAAAAACTCGGTAGAGATAAGTACCAGCAATTGCTGAACGCTTGCACCCAAAACCTTGCGGATGCCAATTTCCTTGAACCGTTTTTCGATGGTGAATGAGGCCAAACCAGCCAGACCGATACAACAGATAAAAATTGCTAAACCTGCAAAAATATTGGTGATACGGCTGATTAGTACTTCAGTCAAAAACTTTTTGCCAAACTCCTGGTCAACAAACTGGTACTCAAAAATATCGGCCGGGCTGTATTTAGCGTAAATACCCTGCAGCAACTGAATAGCCTGCTGAGGTTTAATACCATTGTTAAGCCTTAAATCCATATATCCCGAATTGTTATGATCGGAGAAAACCATCATAGGATCAACAGCGGTATATGGCGATGCCATTACAACGTTATCGGTAACACCCAATACTTTAAACTTTCTATCACCATACCGCAATTCCATGCCTATCGGCCGTTTAAGTTGCATGACTTCGATGGCCGCTTTATTTAACAATACACCGGATGTGTCTGAAGGCATCCCTGTAAAATCACTACCCTGCAGCAGTTTGATACCCATAGTTTTGGTATAATCAACATCTGCAGTCATATTTGAAAAGATAATATTAGCATTAGCGGGCTTGCCATCCCAATCAGGCGCGCCTGATCTCCAGGATATTTCTGTTACCCTCCATGACGTGCGGGTTACACTGTTAACAATGCCCGATTTGAGCAGGTCGTTTTTTACAGCAGTAAAACTCTTGTCGGTACCGGCCGTGGATGGTACCATAATAAGGTTATCGGGATTATAACCAATATTACGATCCTTCACATGCTGTATTTGCTGATAAACTATAATTGTGGCAGAGATGAGTAAAATTGAACCTATAAATTGGAAAACCACTAAGATCCTGCGTGGCGCAATGGCTCCCTTACCTGCAACAAATGTTCCTTTTAAAACCTTAACCGGGCTAAATGATGATAGGTACAAAGCCGGATAGCTGCCCGATGTTAATCCTGTAAAAAGGATTATAGAAATCGTCCCCAACCAAAATATTGGTTCCACAAGGTTTAACACCAACTGTTTACCTACCAATAAATTAAACTGCGGCAACAGCAGGTAAACACAGGTCACGGCACATATAAAGGCTATAGTTACCAATATCATCGATTCAAAAAAGAACTGTAACACCAGCTGTTTTTTATCCGATCCAAGGGTTTTACGGATACCTACTTCCTTAGCTCTTTTCTCTGACTGAGCTGTAGATAAGTTCATGAAATTAACACAGGCAATCAAAAGAATGATAATAGCAATAATGATGAAGAAACGAACATACTCGATCATCCCACCTGTGTTTTTACCATCTTTAAAATCGCTATACAAATGCCATTTGCTCATCGGGAAAGTGAAGTAAGTACTTATCTTATCCTTATTATGCTGGTACATTACACCGGTAATGTATTTTTCTATTTGCTGAATATTAGGATTATCAACGGTTTGGATATACACCTCCCATGATGAACCCTGCCAGCGGGTCATGGCATTTTTTACGTCATTGTTCGAAAAGTTATAGGGAATAATGAAGTCAAATTGTTGTGTAGCGTTATTCGGCAAATCGGCCAGCACGGCTGTAACTTTGTGAACCTCGTTGTTATCTATTTTAATCACTTTGTTAATGGGATCAGCATTCCCAAACAAGGTTTTAGCAGTCGATTCGGTAATTACTATTGATGTTGGATCTGTTATTGCTGTAGCGGCGTTTCCTTTAACAAATTTCCACGAAAACATATCGAAGTACTTACCTCCAACATAATAGCCGTTTTTTTTTAGCTTGGTGTCGCCAACGTTAAACTGGTGCTGCTCCTGGTGCGATGTCATCACAGCATTTTTGATTTGCGGATAACCACTTTCAAGCGCTTTAGCCAGCGGAAACACCATATTAGGATCTGTAAAAATGTTATTTTTAAAATCGCGGTTGGCTAAAACCTGGTATATGGTTTTATAATTAGCATGGCTCTTATCATAGGTAAGCTCATTACGCACCCATAAAAAAATGAAAATGGTACATGTAATACCTATAGTAAGCCCTAACAAATTGGTGATGGCAAAAGCACGGTTCCGGTTAAGGTTACGCCATGCTATTTTTACATAATTTTTTATCATCGTTCTTCAGATTTATCATTAGGTCACTACGTCATTAAGTCGTTTGACATTGCTCATCAACCATAATAATGACTTAATGAGCTAAGCTAAATGACTTAATGACCTATCATTTATTCAGATCGCAAACTTTTAACCGGGTTAGCCATTGCAGCCTTTATCGACTGGTAGCTGATAGTTGCAAAAGCAATGATCAATGCAATAACCCCGGCCATTACAAATACCCACCACTGAATGCTCACTCTGAATGCAAAATCAAGCAACCATTTACTCATGGCGTACCAGGCAATTGGCAATGCTATTACCGCAGCCACGATCACCAGCTTTAAAAAGTCTTTAGATAGTTCGGTAACTATTTGCGGGATGCTGGCACCAAGCACTTTGCGTACGCCAATTTCTTTTACCCTTTGCGATATGGTGAAGGCTGAAAGGCCAAACAAGCCTAAACAGGCAATGAATATCGCCAGGCACGAAAATATGGTGAATAAATGGCTCTGCTCCTGCTCACTGTTATACAATTTTTGAATGCGCTCGTCAATAAAACTATATCTGAAAGGTTTTTCAGGTTGATATTTTTTCCAGATTTCCTGAAGGTTTGCTAATGCCGGATTAACATGATTACCATCTATCTTAACTGTTACCTTTCCATAATTGTTATTGGCAAATGACGGCATCTCCATTAAAAGGGGAATAATATTTTGATGTAACGACTCAAAATGAAAGTCTTTAACCACACCAATCACTTTTCCCTTAACCCCGCCGTAACTCATATCTTTACCAATAGCACTTTCCGGCGATTTCCATCCTAATACACTTACTGTAGCCTCGTTGATCACAAAATTATTGCTATCGGTAGCAAACTCACGACTAAAGTTTCTGCCCGCTGCCATTTTTATACCGAAAGTGGGAATGAAGCCATAATCAGTATTAACACATTTGATATCAGCCTTAACAGGCAGTGGTTTATCACCGTCAAAAACGGATGCACCCTGATCATCTAACAAGCGCCCGGATGGGATGCGTGACGAGCGGCCGATATCTTTTATAGCCGGGTTTCGCAATACATCTGCCCTGAAAGCTTCAAATTGGCTAGCGGGAATACCACCGCCAATAGTTACCAAATGATCTTTATTAAAGCCCAGTGATTTATTTTGGATATACTTTAACTGTTGAAAAACTATAGTAGTGGCAACTATGAGGATGATAGAAATTGAAAACTGCACAACTACTAAAACTTTACGGAACGAGATGTTACCCGATCCTACTTTTAGAATCCCCTTTAAAACTTTTATAGGTTTAAACGACGACATAAAGATAGCCGGATATATACCGCTGATAAGCCCGATAACGAGTGGCAGCAATAATACCGATGCTAAAATTACTGGTTGATACAAACTACTTATTGATAATCCCAATTCAGAAAACCGGTTGATAAGCGGCAGTAATGCCCAGGTCAGGATTAGCGCCAATACCAGCGAGAAGTAAGTTATCAATACAGATTCGCTTAGAAATTGAGTTATAATTTCCTTTTGTTGTGCTCCTATCACCTTTCGGATGCCTATCTCTTTGGCTCTTAGTGTTGAGCGGGCTGTTGAAAGGTTCATATAATTGATACAAGCTATAAGCAGGATAAACAACGCGATGGCCGAAAATATATAAACCGTTTTTATATCGCCGTTTTGTTCTACCTCATCATCAAGATGGGAGTGCAAATGAATATCCAAAAATTTTTGAATATGCAGTTGAGTAAATTTTGACTGGCGGGGTTGCCCGGGGAAATTCATGTATTTATCTATGAAAGCCGGAAACTGCGAACTGATGCGGTCAATATTATAATTATCGGGCAATAACAGGTAGGTAAAAAATGAGTTGTTACCCCAATTGGTCGCCAATGCGTTTCTCCCATATACTCTGCCGTCATTAAGCGTATTAAACGAGATCAGCATTTGGGGGTGCATTTGCGAGTTGGCCGGGAATGGTTTGAAAATGCCTGTAACTTTAAAGTTAAACTGGTTATCAAGCCTGATCTCCTTGTTCATCGGATCCTCGTTACCAAAATACTTGCGCGCCATATCCTCGGTCATCATTACTGTATATGGTTCACTAAGCGCAGTTTTAGGATCGCCTGCTATAGTTTTCAGATCGAAGAAACTAAGGAAATTTTCATCGGCAAAATATGATCCCATTTCGGTGAACAATTTTTCCTTATAGCGTAAAACCACATCACCGTTGGGAAACAACCTGGTAACCTTTTTAATATCCGGAAACTCATTTTTCAACAGCGGACCAAAAGGCGGCGCTACCGCGCCTAAATGCAGGTTCACAATGCCATCGGCAGTATTGAAACTCCGGCTCACACGGTAAATATTGGGGGCGTTATGATTAAACTTATCATAACTAAGCTCTTTAACTATATAAGTTAAAATAAGCAAACAACAGGTTAACCCGATAGTTAAACCCGATATATTGATGAACGAAATAAATTTGTGCCGGGCAATATTGCGAAAAGCACTCCGTAAATAATTCTTTATCATGACTTTTTAGTTCATTGGTTCAATTGTTCATTAGTTCATTGATACTTGTATAGTCCGCAAACTGCCACTGCCAACTGCTACTCACTTCTCAGGCTTTTAACCGGATTGGCTAACGCAGCTTTAACAGATTGAAAGCTTATGGTTATTGCCGCTACTAATAGCGCTATAGCTCCTGCCAATAAAAACACCCACCATTGTATGCTGATGCGATAGGCAAAATCCTGCAGCCATTTGTTCATAGCAAACCACGTAACGGGGAATGAAATGATTGATGCTATGACGATCAGCCTTAAAAATTCCTTTGATAGCATGACCGTTATGCTGCCGGTTGATGCGCCTAACACTTTACGGATACCAATTTCTTTAACCCTTAACCTGATCATGAACGCGGCCAGCCCAAATAAACCTAAACTGGCTATGATCAAAGCGATGCAGGAGAATACGGTAAATATCTTTCCTGTCTGTTGTTCGGAGGCGTAAAGTGACGCATATTGCTCATCAAGGAAAGAATAGCTGAAAGGAGCTTCCGGTCTGAAATTGTCCCACTCGGTTTTAATACCGGCAATAAGTGATTTTATATCAGCAGTTTTAACCTTTAAAATAACAGTGCCGGTGCTATGTCCCGATAACAACATCAACGGAGCAATTTTTTGCCGGGCCGAAGCATAATGAAAATCCTTAATTACGCCCACAACCTTATACTGCGAGCGGGCCGAACGCACGATGGTTTTGCCAATTGGATTCGAATTACCCCAACCCAAACCTTTAACCAAGGCTTCGTTTACCACAACCGACATAGAATCGCCAGGGAATGATGGGTAGAAATTACGCCCGTTAATTACTTTTAAACCTAAAGTAGGAACATAATTTTCATCAACATGGTAAATATTGGTATGGATCTCTGCGTGGCCTCCTTTATCATCAAATTCTTTGGCGTCAATCTGAGTACCGTCAATACCGGCTAATTTACCCGGCACGCTGCTTGATATGGTAGCGTTTAATACCTGCGGATTGCGCAAAAGCTGATTTCTGAAAGCATCTGCGTTATTGCCCAGTGTGTAGGCATCGTTAATTACTAATACCTGGTCTTTATCATAACCCAGCTTTTTATTTTGCATATAATGCAGTTGCTGGTACACCACAAAAGTTGATATGATAAGTGCTGTGGATACCGCGAACTGGAAAATGATCAATCCGCTGCGTAAAACACCTTTTCCTTCGGCCTTGGTAGCGCCGTTGCCTTTCAATACGGCAATGATCTGGAACGACGACAAGAAGAACGCAGGATAAATACCTGCCAGAATACCAACAACAAAAGCGGTAAATAATTCTACAAGCAAAGCCTTAGGGCTCAGGAAAAATCCAAGTTCAATATGTTTGCCGGCTAAGTTGTTAAACAACGGCAATAGCAGGTATACCATGCCTAAAGCCAATAATAAAGCCCAAAAGGTTAGCATAACCGATTCGGTAAGAAACTGAGAAACCAGTCCGCTTTTTTCTGAACCAAGCACCTTACGGATCCCTACTTCTTTCGATCGCTTAGCCGAACTTGCAGTAGAGAGGTTGGTAAAATTGATACAGGCCAGTATCAATATAAAAGCAGCGAGTGCCCCGAAAATATATATATAATGGATATCGCCATTGGGCTCCAATTCATATTTGGTTGCCGAATGCAAGTGAATATCACTTAAGGGCTGCAGAAAAAACAGGAAAGTATTAACAGATTTACTTGCCTGGGCTATGCTTGTGCCCATGTCATGCGCAATTTCGGGCACCACAAATTTCCGCACCATCTCCGGGAAAGCTGCTTCCAGCTTTTTAGCATCAGCATTTTCATTTAGCACTATATAGGTAAAATAGCCAATATTGCTCCAGGTCTGTTTTCTATTTTCAACAAATGGGGTCATATTCAAAAACGCGTCACCATGGAAATGCGAATCATCAGGTATTTTGTCAATTACTCCCGTTACCTTGTAAGGCGAACCATCGATAGTAAGTGATTTACCAACAGCTTCCTGGTTACCAAAATATTTGGTGGCCATAGCCTTGGTGATCACCATGCTGTTAGGGTCGGTAAAGCAGTTTTTATCATCACCATCAATCAATGGTATCGAAAACAGGCGAAAGAAATTGGCATCTATCATTTGCACGCGCTCTTCCTTAAACTGCCTGTCGTTATATTTGATAAAAACCGGCCCGCGACCGGCAAGCCTTGTGGTTTCCTTTACTTCGGGAAACATGTTTTTGATACCCTGTCCTACTGCAATATCTACCAAAGGGTATTCGCTTACGCCATTATTTTCAATGGAGCGTAAACCAACACGATACATTTGTTTTGCTTGAGCCGGGTACTGATCGTAGTTTAACTCGCTGTACACATAGGCACAGATCAACATACAGCAGGCTAAACCCACCGATAAGCCAAAAACATTAATAAATGAAAATATCTTGTTGCGTTTTAAGTTACGCCAGGCTGTTTTGATATAGTTTTTGATCATGAGTGTACGGTTAACCTGTTTTATGGTTTTAAAATGTATACCAATAAACAAATCACCTAACTATCAATAAGTTGCAATTTATTTCAAACCCAAACTGTACGAAGACGGAACACCATGTGTACGGTTATGATACACTCCGGTTAATACAAAAGGCCTGTTACTAATTTAAGTAACAGGCCTTTACAATATGATTGTTATCCTTATTAATTTACAGTAAGATTAACCCTGTTGCTGCCGCGTACTTCAACTAATGAGCCGCCGCCATTAAGTTTGCCCTCTACCCGTTCTTTATCTTTATTTCCTGAAAAACTATCACCAAGATTAGTTTCGATCTTATCGGCGCGTATATCAAGGTTCAGGCCTTGTTTTGATGGTAATTGCAGATCAACATGGCCCGAGCTTACATCAATTTTCACTGATTTGCCTACGCTCACGAACTGAGCATGGAAGCTACCCGCACTTGTAGAAGCATCAAGGCTGCATGACAAATCGGTAAGGTTAATGCTACCGCCTGAGGTGCCTGTAATGAAATCGCCATCGATTTTGTTACCGCTGATGCTACCACCACTGGTAGTTGCTTTGATATCGCCTTTTAAGCCATCCAGGTGCAATGAACCACCCGATGTTTCCAGCCTGATATGCCCCATGCAATTGCGGGCTTCAATGCTGCCGCCAGAAGTTTGCAGGTCGATATTTTCTTTTGAATCGCTTACGTGAATGCTGCCGCCTGAGGTACGGCCCTTGATAGTACCGGTAATTTTATCCATATGCAGACTGCCACCGCTGGTTTCAAATTGCTGTACTCCGGTCAGATTGTCCAAATGGATGCTGCCGCCACTGGTGTTTAGATTGGTTGCCACATTACCGGGTACATACACGCGGAAAGATATGCTCAATGACCTTTTCCAGTCCCAATTGTTATCTTTTTTGGTTTTAGCCTTAGCGTGAAGCTCACCACCATTAACGTCGATACTTAAATCGTAATTCTCGTCAAGTCGTTTTTTGATCTCTTCCTTCGGCAAGTCGCCATTGCCGTTATTGCCCTGTATAAAAACCTCAACCCTTGGTTCTTCGCCAGACGCACCGCTAACAGTGATACTACCACCCGATGTATTAACAAACACATCCTTAATTGACTGGCCGGATAACGATTTGGTTAAATATGGTGTTTTCTGGTTATTTTGAGCAAAAGCGCTGCCGCCTGCACAGGCAATGAACAACACAAGTAAATACTTTTTCATAATAATGACATTTGGTTTATATATACAAGACCAAGCCATTAGCTGATACGTTGCATGACGGTGAAAATAATTTTATCATCATGGAGCACAAAAAAGCCCGTGAGGACACGGGCTCGGGGAATAAGGTTGGGTCATTACTACGTAGTCATTGAGTCATTAGCTGACTACCATTCAATGACATAATGACGCGAAGCTAATAACTCAATGACTAAAAATCATTCGCTTCTCAAACTCCTGATAGGATTTGCCAACGCCGCTTTAAGCGACTGGAAGCTGATGGTAACCACCGCTATTACAAATGTAAGTAAAGCCGCCAAAGCAAAAATCCACCAGTGTAAGGGTGTTTTATAAGCGAAACTCTGCAGCCATTTATCCATGCAATAGTATCCTAAGGGGATAGCAATTACTGTAGCTAACAAAACCGGTTTCAGGAGGTCTTTAGATATCAGGATGAGGATATTTTGTACCGATGATCCTAACACTTTACGAACGCCGATCTCTTTAGTACGTTTAGCTGCGGTAAACGAAGCCAAACCAAACAAACCTAAACAGGCTATAAAGATTGCCAGCCCAGAAAATATACTTAACATGGTTTGCTGCCTGATATCATTGCGGTATGTGGTATCAAATTGCTGATCAAGAAAGCTGAACTCAAACGGATAGATCGGTGCGACTTCCGCATAAGTGTTTTTGATGGCCGTCAAGCCCGCCTGTATATTTCCAGGCTTTAATTTAATAACGGCTACACGCCTGTCTTCGCTTGGAGATATGATAAGGGCGTCCATATTTTCTTTAAGCGAAAGGAAGTTAAAATCTTCCACTACGCCAATGATTGTCCGGCGATTATTATCGCGCACTGTGTTTCTAACCCATTTGCCGATGGCCTGTTGCGGCGTAAAACCAAGCTCTTTAGCCGCCGTGCGGTTAATCAATACCGAGTTGGTGGTATCAGTTGCAAACTGTGGCGAGAAATCCCTGCCGGCAACGATCTTCAGTCCAAACGTTTTTACGTATTCAAAATCGGCAAATTCCGATCTGGACTTGAATGTTTCGTGCTGTCCTTCAACCTCAAAACCCTGCATATCAAAAAAACCACCCGGTTCGCCCGACATCAGGGATACCGATTTTACATAATCTGAGTTTTGCAGCTGATGTTTAAATGTTTGCTTGTGATCATAGATGTCGTTATTGTCAATTTTTACGATAACGGTTTGTTCCTTGTCATACCCCAGCGATTTGTTTTTGACATACCGCATCTGGTTAACGATCACGATGGTACCAATGATCAGTAATACCGAAATACTAAACTGGAATACCACCAGCGATTGTCTGAAGAAAGCTCCGCCTTTACCCAGCTTAAGCTTTCCTTTTAAAGCCTCAATAGGCGAAAACGCAGACATGAATATAGCAGGGTAACTTCCGGCCAGGAAACCCACAAATAAAATAACGGCTAAAAGAAACAGGTAAATTGGCGCGCTGTTCCATGATACGGTAAGAGCATAACCCAACAGACTATTGTATGATGGCATCAGCAGAAAAAGCAAACCTATCGAAAGCGCACACGAAATGAGTGCCAGCAACAACGACTCGCCGATAAATTGCCATACTAAATGATTTCGCAAAGCGCCCAATACCTTACGCATACCAACCTCTTTTGATCGTTCAACCGCGCGGATGGTGGCGAGGTTCATAAAGTTGATACAGGCGATGATCATGATCAGCACTGCTATCGAAATAAAAATAAACACAACCATTTTATCGCCGTGTTTCACCGCATCAAACGATGAGGCATTTTCAAAATAAATATCTTTAAAAGGTCTTAGGCTCAGGTTAAATTTGGCGCCAAAACGCTCCATATCTTTCCCCATATATTTCTCCATAAATTGAGGAAAGCGGCTTTCTAACCTGGCCGGGCTACTATGTTCGTTCAGCAACAGGTAAACAAACAAGCCGTTATTGATCCAAACATTAAAATTGGGGTCATGGGTATAATTGGATATCGGCACCACCAAATCAAAATCAAGATGCGAATTTGAAGGGACATCTTTGGCAATACCGGTTACCTTTAATTGCATGTGTTTATCCATCTTCACCACCTTACCCATGGCATTATCGATATTGCCGAAATACTTTTTGGCGGTAGTTTCGGTGAGCACTACGCTGCCCGGATTGTTCAAGGCTGAAACTGCATCGCCTCTCAATAGCGGAAAAGTGAACAACTGGAAAAAATTGGAATCAACCGCGTAAACCTTCTTTTCGTTAAATGACTTTTCGCCAAAAGATATCAGGTTATTCTGCGGTGAAACCCGTACAGCCATCTTGATATCATGCGGATAATCATTCAACATGGCGGGTGCATAAGGTCCCGACAAGTATGAAGTAGGCGGTTTTGACTTATCAAAACCACGCATTACCCGGTATATGTTTTTACCCTGCTTATGAAAATTATCCACGCTAAACTCGTTCATGATATACAGGAATATCATCAGGCAAACGGTTATCCCCATGGTTAACCCTAAAACATGGATCAATGAAAAAGCCTTATTTCGATAAAGGTTCCTCCAAGCTGTTTTTAAGTAATTACGTATCATATTTTATATCATTATTTCATTGGGTCATTAAGTCATTTTTATAATAAGTCAGGGCAACCAACGCCCCAATGACAGGAAGTAAATAACTCAATGACCAATTCTCCACTGCCATTTGCCGCTGCAGGCTGCCACTCATCCCTCAAACTCCTTACTTACTGCACCCTGCCACTGCCACTAATTCCTTATTGCTACTCATTCTTAAGGCTCCTCACAGGGTTGGCCAATGCCGCTTTGATAGATTGAAAACTGATAGTTATAAAAGCGATCAACACTGCCGAAACCGCGGCCAGTACCACTACCCACCATTGTATATTTTGACGATAGGCAAAACCCTGAAGCCACTGCTGCATGGCAAACCAGGCCACCGGAACAGCTATTACTATAGCTATAGCAACCAGTTTAATAAAGTCTTTTGATAGCATGCCTACAATAGCCGCAACGTTGGCGCCAAGCACCTTACGGATCCCTATTTCTTTAGTACGTTGTTCGGCTGAATAAGCTGCCAGGCCAAATAAGCCTAAACAAGCAATGATGATGGTTAAACTGGTAAAAATGATGAATATAGTACCCATGCGTTGCTCAGCACGGTATGATGAATCAAAATCCTCATCCATAAATGTATATTCAAACTCCTTACCCGACTTTATGGATTTCCACTTATCCTTAATCATGCCCATTAAAGCCGTAATATTAGCTGTATTAACTTTTACACTTAAAGCGCCTGTATTTTCTCCATACATCAATATAACCGGGGTAACGTTGTTACGCAGGGAAGCAAAATTGAAATCCTTGATCACGCCAACAATATGATACTCCTTGAATGTTTTGGCCATGTTATCCATAGGCAAATACATAGGTTTATTAAGTGGATCCTTTACCCCCATCAGTTTTGCCGCGGTTTCATTGACGATCATAGCCGCCGAATCGGTTGGCATCAGACTTGAAAAATTGCGGCCTTTAGTTAACTTGATGCCGAGCGTCGACAGGTAACTGTCATCAACTACCCAGGTTTGTGCTAATACTGCTTTTTTAGGATCGAGTGCGCGCTCCTGGAAAACACTGCTGCTATTGCGGTAATCGGAAGTTGGCAAAAAGCCGGTCATGGTTACACCCATTACCCCAGGTAATTGTTTTACTTCGTCCCTGAATACCTTGCTCTGCGCCCCAAGATCATATACACCATGCACAACCAATACCTGGCTGCGATTATAGCCGAGATCTTTATTTTGGATATACTTAAGTTGGTTATAAATAACCAGTGTACCGATAATTAGTGTGATAGAGATAAAAAACTGGAACACCACCAACGAACTCCTCAGCATACCTCCCTTGAAACCAGATGATAGTTTACCTTTTAAAACATCGATAGGCTGAAATGCCGAAAGGAAAAACGCCGGATATGAACCTGCCAAAAAGCCGATCACTAAAACGGTAAGCAATAATGCCGGAACAAGCCAAACCAATGAGCCAACGCTAAGCTCCATAGCTTTACCCGAAATATTATTGAATACCGGTAGCAAGAAATAGGCTATCAGCATTGCTATCACGGTTGCCAAAAAGGTTACCATGATAGATTCTGACAGGAATTGAGCGATAAGCGATTTGCGCCTTGAGCCGAGTACCTTACGTACCCCAACCTCGCGGGCACGGTTTGCCGAGCGGGCAGTTGAAAGGTTCATGAAGTTTACACAAGCTATCAGCAATATAAAGATAGCCACCGCGCCAAAAATGTATACATACTGGATATTACCGTTATGATCAAGCTCCGACATGAGGTTTGATTTAAGGTGAATATCTTTCAATGGCGCAAGGCTCAATTGATACCTGTTACCTGCACTTTCAAACGAATCGAAATTGAGATGCAAAATATCCTGCAACTGCGGCCCGGCATATTTGCGCATCAAAGCAGGGAACTTGGCCTCAAACTTTTTAGCATCTACACCCGGTTTGAGCAGCACATAGGTATTAAAGTTATTGCTGAACCAGGCATTCTCTTTACTTTCCTGCGCCGATGCCATCGACAGGAAAAAATCATAATGAAAATGCGATTGCTTAGGCAAATCCCTGATTACGCCGGTAACCTTGTAAAGCTCCCTTTCATCAAACGTGAAAGTTTTCCCTACTGCCTGCGCGGTGTTAAAGTAACGCTTGGCTGTACTTTCGGTTATTACTACAGTATGGGGTTCAACCAGCGCCTTTTTTGGGTCGCCGCCTACCATAGGCAAGGTAAATACATCAAACAAGGTTGAGTCGGCTAAAACCACACGGTTTTCGTGGATGACTTGATTACCTTTTTTTACATTGTAGCCACCGCGCTGCAATAAACGGCAGGCCCGTTCAACCTCTGGGTAATCATTTTGAAAAGTAGCACCAAGGGGTGCTGGTGAGGACGCATAAGTTTGGTCGATACCACCAAACTTAATCTGCATATTGGCACGGTAAATTCTATCGGCCTTTGTGTTGAACTTGTCATAACTCAGTTCATCAACTACGTAAAATACAATCAGTAAACACGTAGCCAGCCCAAGAGCTAAACCAAAAACATTAATTGCGGTAAATCCCACATTTTTTTTCAAAGTGCGGAAAGCGGTTTTAAGGTAATTTTTAAACATGGTTTATTTCATTAAGTCATTGAGTCATTAGGTCATTTACATCTTTCAATGCTCATCAGCCACTCAATGACTTGATGACCCGAAGCAAATGACCCAATGACTAAAAAATCATTCATTTTTTAAACTATTAACCGGGTTTGCCAAGGCTGCTTTTACCGACTGGAAACTTACGGTAACAACAGCTATCAGCAATGCCCCTGCACCTGCCAATACCAGCACCCACCATTGTATGCTGATGCGGTATGCAAAATCCTGCAGCCATTTGTTCATCAGGTACCAGGCCAAAGGCGTGGTTATGGCAATGGAGGTCAGCACCAGTTTTATGAAATCTTTTGATAAAGTGTTTACTATAGCCGATACACTTGCACCCAGTACTTTACGGATCCCTATTTCTTTGGTGCGCTGTTCGGCAGCGTAAGCAGCTAAGCCAAACAAACCAAGGCAGGCTATTGAAATGGCCAGCACAGTAAATATGATCGCTATGGTACCCGTACGCTGCTCTGTGCGATAGTTGGCATCAAAATCCTGATCCATAAAGGAATAGCTAAACTGGCTTTGAGTCATGCCCTGCCATTTAGTTTTTATCTGGTCGATAAGAGCAGGTAAATTAGCGGTGCTCACCCTAACGCTCAGGTTGCCGGTATCTTCGTTCATTAAAAAAATCATCGGACTGATATTTTCCCGCAGTGAGTTAAAATTGAAATCTTTTACTACGCCTATGATATGATAAGGTTTGATATGATCCCTGTTGCCATCCATATTACGGTACAGGATTTTATTAACCGGATTAGTAAAACTCAGGAACTTAGCCGCTGTTTCATTGATCACCAGGCCGGTTGAATCAGTAGGCATGTTTGCCGAAAAATCGCGACCGGCAGAGATCTTCATACCAAGGGTGCTGATATAATCCGCATCTACCCGCCAGCTTTGTGGAAACAAGGCCGTTTTTTGGTCAGACGCCGCTTCTTTGTAAAATATAGATGTCCCCCTGTTTTTTCCGGTTGGTAAATAGCCGGTCAGAGTAGCGTTAACTACGCCATTCATCTGCTTCACTTCATTTTTAAAGGTTTTGGCATGGCTGCCCAACTCAAAAGCATTATTGATAACAAGCACCTGGTTACGGTTGTAACCCAGGTTTTTAGTTTGGATATAGTTGAGTTGATTATAAATAACGATAGTACCTATAATCAGGAATATCGAAATGGAAAACTGGAAAACAACCAATACACTCCGGAGCCAGCTGCGTTTGAAGCCACCGGCCAGCTTACCGCTTAACACGTTAATAGGCTGAAAAGCAGAAAGGAAAAATGCGGGATATGATCCGGCGGCGAAACCTACTATCAGCACAATAACCAGCAAAGCAGGCAGCAACCAGGCCAATGTTTGCGAGCCAACAACCATCTCCTTTCCCGATACCTGGTTAAACAACGGTAAAAGCAGTAGCACTGCAAAAAAAGCGATAACAGCCGCGGCCAGCGTTACCATAACAGATTCGGTTAAAAACTGCGCTATTAAATATTTACGCGGCGAACCTAAAACCTTTCGTACCCCTACCTCGCGGGCCCTGTTGGCAGAACGAGCTGTAGAAAGGTTCATAAAGTTGATACCGGCTATAAGCAGTATAAATATGGCTATAGCCGAAAATATATAAACATACTGTACCGAACTGTTACTGCCTAACTCGCCGGTACGATTTGAATGCAAATGGATATCGGTTAATGGGGTGAGGTTAAGCCTGAAATAGCTACCGCTTTTCTCAAAATCGGCAATATTCACATGCAAAGCAGTTTGCATTTGTCCCTCGCTGTATTTTTTCAGTAACGCGGATAATTTCTTCTCAAATAATTTGGAATCTGTACCTGGTTTTAAAACCACGTAGGTGTTATAATCACTCCTTAACCATTCGCCGGACCGGCTATCCGGCCAGGTGATCATCGATATAAAAAAATCAAAATGAAAGTGCGATTGCTTTGGCAAATCCCTGATCACCCCTGTAACTTTCAATAATTGGTTATTATCAATAGCCAGTGTTTTACCTACGACATTGGTACCGTTAAAGTACTTTTTTGCAATAGATTCGGTAATGACAACGGTGTTAGGCTCTTTCAAAGCGGTTGCCGAGTTGCCATTGATCATTGGCAAGGTAAATACATTAAACACCGACGGGTCGGCGTAAACATTACCATACTCCAGGATACTTTCATTTCCTTTTTTAACGTGGAAACCTCCGGCAGCTTTAAGCCGGGTTGCATCTTCCACTTCCGGCAGATCTGTTTTTAAGGCCTGCGCCAACGGTGGCATTGCTACCGCATATAATACGTTATTGTTGCCAAATTTCAGGTCTTCGTTAACGCGATACGTGCGGTTGGCTTTTTCATTAAAGCGGTCGTAGCTCAGTTCGTCGGCTACATAAAGCACAATCAGGAGGCAGGTAGCAAGCCCAAGTGCAAGCCCCAATATATTTATAACCGTAAACCCCACGTTTTTACGCAGGGTACGGAAAGCTGTTTTAAGGTAATTTCTAAACATGGTTCATTGGTTCAGTTGTTCATTAGTTCATTGGTGTTAAGTTGCATAACTGCTTACTGCCACTGCAAACTGCTACTCACTTTTTAAGCTCTTAGCCGGGTTTGCATTTGCCGCCCTTACGGATTGTATGCTTACGGTTACAAAAGCAATGATGACAGCCAGGATGCCGGCTATTGCGAAAATCCACCAGTTAATATCAACCCGGTAAGCAAAGCTTTGCAGCCATTTGCTCATACCATACCAGGCCAGCGGCGACGCTACCAGGGTGGCGATCAGCACCAGTTTCATCAAATCTTTTGACAACAGCGTAACTATAGAGGTTACACTCGCGCCTAAAACTTTCCTGATACCTATTTCCTTTACCCGCTGTTCGGCAGTAAAGGTTACCAATCCGAATAAGCCGAGGCAGGCTATGCTGATAGCGAGTATGGTGAATATGAGCAGGATGTTACCCTGTTTTTGTTCTGATTGGTATTGCCTGGCGAAGTTTTGATCAAGGAAATGGAATTCAACCTTATTTTCTATATCAAACCTGCCATAGATCTTGCTGATGTAATCAAGCGTTGCGGGGATATTATTTTTGCCGATGCGGACATACATATTGTCCTCATCATTTGCTGTAAACGGAAGATACAGCATCATAGGCGCCACCTTGTGTTGTAGGGAATAGGTGTTAAAATCTTTAACTACGCCAATTATTTTCCGACTGATCACGTTGCCGTTATTATCCAAACCTACCCTTACCGAACGCCCGACAGCATCCTTCCAACCCATCTCGTTAACCAGCGTTTGATTTACAATGATGGCTTCCTGCTTGTCGGTGCTCATATCCGGAGAAAAATTGCGTCCTTTAGCCAGCTTTATCTGCAGGGTTGGAATAAAATCTTCATCAATAATCAGGTTCTCCACTACTTTCGATTCAGAATTGGCTTTTCCATCCGAACCGATGTTAAAATAATCTGAGCCTATATCATTATTACCTATAGGATTCCCTGCAATACCTACAGCCTCAATAGCCGGATTTTGCAGCAGCTGACTTTTAATAGCGGCTATTTTTCCCCGGGCTGATTTATCGCTGATATGAAAAGTAAGGGTTTGGGCCTTGTTGAAACCCAGGTCCTTATTCATCACATAATGTAACTGCCTGTAAATGATACATGAGCCGGCTATCATAACAATGGTAATTACAAACTGAAACACTACTAATGATTTTCTGAACAATATAGTTGCAGTCTGGCTGCCCATCTGGCCTTTCATGGCAGCGATAGTCCGGAAACCGGATAAAAACAAAGCCGGGTACAAACCGCTCAAAACACCGGTTACCAAAGCAAATAAGCTGAATGTGATGACCGTCGTGCTGAAACCAAACTGTAGCAACACCAAATTTTTCCCCGAAAGCTGATTAAAGTAAGGCAATAGAAATTGTACCATTACTGAGGCGATGAGCGCGGCTATCAGGGTAAACAAAACAGATTCGGCAAAGAACATCATGATCAGTTGCTTTTTGCTTGAGCCGATAACCTTGCGTACACCAATTTCTTTGATGCGTATCGATGAACGGGCTGTGGTAAGATTTACGTAATTGATAACGGCAATGGCCAATATCAGCAACGCCACCGCGCCAAATACATATACATAAGTGATATTGCCGTTGCTGCCCAACTCATAATCGAGATTCGAATTGAGGTGAATCGACGTTAACGGTTGCAGCTCCATACTGAACTGAACGGCACCAAGCGCACCTTTCAAGTATTTGTTAAAAAAGGCGTTGGAGCCGGCCTGGATCTTTTTAAAATCATCATGGTTTTTCAGCAATACGTAGGTGTAGATATGAGAATTAGCCCAGGTATCGGTATAACCCTCGGGTAACGACCTCAAGGCATTGAAAGTAAACTGAGAATTTACCGGCACATCATCAATAACCCCGGTAACTGTATTTGGGCTATTTTCGATGAGCACCGTTTTATCCTGAGCATCAGCAGCATTTCCAAATAGTCTCTCGGCAAGGGTTTTAGTAAGAACAATACTTTGTGGTTTGCTTAAAGCGGCGTTGGGATCGCCTGATAAAAAGTGATGGGTAAACAGGTTAAAGAAGCCTTTATCGGTAAACAACATCCCACCTTCGTTGATCTGTTTTTCACCATAGGTTATTTTGCCGCCACCTTCAGCATCAATGCGAATTGCATCTTCAACCTCTGGATAATCATTTTTTAAAGCAGGTGCGTAAGGTGGTGATGTAACCGCAAGATTGAATTTGCCGCCATTCCAGGTACCATGTTGCACTACGCGAAAAATACGATCGGCCTTAAGGTTATAACGATCGTAACTCCATTCATCAACCACATAAAGGCTAATAAGCCAGAACGCTGCAATACCGGTAGCTAAGCCGAAGATATTGATAAACGAAAAAACCTTGTGTTTGATGAGGTTTCTCCAGGCTATTTTGATGTAATTACGTAACATAGGTAAACGGTTTATACATCTAAAATAGTAAAACCTGTACCAATTATTTAAACTATTAAAAATCAAATAGTTAAATAAAACCAATTAATTTAAAACCGTTCGGTAATGGAACACTTGCAGTACGGATGTGAACGATATTTTAAGTCGGAAGTTCGAAGTTTAGAATCTGAAGTCACTCTTTATCTACTACTTGAATTTTATTATAAGTCTGAAGTACGGATGTGAAGTTAATGTTACTTCTGACTTAGAACTCCGTACTTCAGACTTCCTCATTATTCAGAGCGTAAACTCTCTACCGGATTTGCCAGCGCGGCTTTTATGGATTGAATGCTGATGGTAGCCAGGGCAATTAGTGTTGCGCCACCGCCCGCCAGCAGGAATATCCAAACAGTAATATCTATTTTGTAAGCGAAATCCTGCAGCCATTTACTCATCGAATACCATGCTATCGGCACCGCTATCAGGATTGAAATAATAATAAGCAGCACAAATTCGCTGGCCAGTAAACGGATAATGCCGCCAACACTTGAACCAAGTACTTTGCGGATACCAATTTCGCGCGTTTTAACCTGAGCCGAATAGGTTGCCAATCCAAACAAACCAAGACATGAGATCACAATAGCCAAAGCCGAAAATACGTTGAACAATGAACCGGTATGTTCTTCAACGCGATATAAACGGCTAAAGTTTTCATCAAGAAAGGTATACTCAAGCGGAAAATCATTATTATACTGTTTCCAGGTATTTTGCACTGCAGCGATAGCTTTTTGTGCGTCGCCCCCGGTTGTTTTGATAAACATGCGGAAACACTGATCGGGCCGGTAACATAATACGGCAGGCTCAATCTTTTTGCGCATGGAAGCATAGTTGAAGTCTTTTACCACACCTATGATAGTTCCCCGCGTTCTCTGGATCCTGATGCTCTTGCCGATAGGATCCTTCAAGCCCATTGCCGACGCAGCAGTTTCGTTTATTATAAAGTGAGTGCTATCTGCAACTGCGCCAGTAAATGCCGCCCCTTCTTTTATCTTAAGCTTAAAGAAACCTATATAATCCTGATCAACAAAAATGGGATGAAAAATAAGGTTTGCTTTTGCAGGCTTGCCTTCCCAGTCATTGTCGCCTGTCCACCCATCAAAATCAACAATATTGCTACTGCTTCGGGTAACGGCCATCACTCCGGGCTGTTTTAGTAATTCGGCTTTGGCTGCATCATAGTGCGGTTTAATATCCTGCATACCAAACATCAATACATTTTCTTTATTGTAGCCAAGATCTCTGTTACGGATAAAGCTGAGTTGTTTTCCTATAACCAGCGTACCAATAATAAGCACTATCGAAACGGTAAACTGCAAAACAACCAGCACCCGGCGAAAGGCGGCGTTTCCAATCCCGGTAGTAACCTTACCCTTAAGGGCTTTCAATGGCTCAAACGATGATAACAGTAGTGCAGGATAAACACTTGAAGCCACAAGCGTGCCAACAAGCGTTAATATGATATAAAGCCAAATCTGATAGCTATTTAAAGAAAGCTCCAGCTCTTTACCCGAAAATTGGTTATAAGCAGGCATCAGCGCATACATTAAAGTTATGGCAAATGCCGTAGCAATAACAAACAACAATGTAGTTTCAATTATAAACTGAAAAAAAAGCTGCATTTTACCTGCGCCAATGATTTTACGCATGCTAACCTCTTTGGCGCGCAGCATAGATCTGGCCGTTGAAAGGTTTACATAGTTTATACAAGCTATAACTAAAATCAGGATTGCTACAATAGCGAAAGTACGCACAGTTGACATGCCTCCATCACTGCCGTCAGCCTTGTACAAATGCATTTTCAGGAAAGGCTGCGCCAGGTAAGGAACCGGCGCGTCATCTGGTTTGTTACGCTCGTGGATTGCCCGCAGCTGTTTTTCTAATTTATGCAGATTGGTGCCCGGTTTTAGCAATAAATAAGTTTCAAAACTAAAATTAACCCAGTCGGCATCCATTGAGCTGATACGGCTGGTACCGTTATAACTGGCTCTATTTTTAACGTAGGCCTCATTATTGAAACGGCTTAAGGGCAACAGTATATTATAACCTATACTTGAATTTGTTGGATAATTGGCAACTACACCGGTAACATTCAAAACATCATTACGGCCAAGTGTGATGGTTTTACCAATTGGGTTATTATCTCCAAAATATTTTCTGGCAATCTTTTCAGTTATTACGATCGAATTGTTGTCTGGAAAAGGATGCTTAGCATCGCCTTGCAACAACGGAAAATTAAAAACATTGAAATACGATGGGTCGGTAAAGGCCACACCGGGCTCTTCAAAGATTTTATCCTTGTACCTGAATGATGCGCTACCTATATTCATGATACGCGCGCCATCCTTAACTTCGGGGATCTCGTTTTTGGCAAACGTTGTTACCGGCGCTATAATTTCAGTAAATATCTGCTTGCTCACATCAGTGCCGCCAACTATACCTATACGGTACAGGTTTTCACTTTGCTTATTAAACCTGTCAAAACTCAATTCATCCTGCACCCAAAGCAGCATAAATAAACCTATTACAAGGCCAAATGTCAGGCCTATCACGTTAATGGCGGTGTAAAACTTATTGCTTACAATGTTCCGCCAGGCAGTTTTCAGATAGTTTCTTATCATGGCTATATCATTAAATCACTGGGTCATTAAGTCATTGTTTATTGCCCACTACCATTCAATGACGTAATGACGCGGAGCAATGACCTAATGACGAGATTATTCGTTCTTCAAACTTTTAACCGGATTAC
This sequence comes from Mucilaginibacter endophyticus, assembly GCF_003351025.1. Classification (GTDB taxonomy): domain Bacteria; phylum Bacteroidota; class Bacteroidia; order Sphingobacteriales; family Sphingobacteriaceae; genus Mucilaginibacter; species Mucilaginibacter endophyticus. The sequence goes on from NZ_QPCG01000002.1 coordinate 712,035, forward strand.
TCAGTGCCGCTTTAATAGCTTGCCAGCTTACCGTGAGCAAACAAACGATTATACTAATCCCAATAGTAGCGATAAATACCCAGGCGCTTATATCCGTACGATAGGTATAATGCTCCAGCCATTTGCTCATGTTGTACCAGCTTAGCGCCGAACCAATAACAAAAGATATAACCACGAGTATTAAAAACTCTTTCGACAGGTTGAACCATAAGCTGCTGATGCTGGCACCAAGTACCTTGCGAATGCTGATCTCTTTTTTGCGCTGCTCAGCGGAGAACGAGGCTAAGCCAAATAAACCTAAACAGGATATAATGATAGCCAACACCGTGAATGAACTCGACAGCGTACCTAATAACTTTTCATCATCAAACTTATCGGCAAAACTTTGATCAACAAACCTGTATTCAAAAGGGAATTCTGGATTATATTTTTTGTATATCTTACCTATGGCTTCCAGACTTTTAGATACGGGCGCATTTGGATTTAAACGGATGCCGATCTGATTTGCCCAGTTCTTATCAAAACCTATAATAGCCGGTTTCACCGGTTCATATGGTGATCCCCAAACAAAGTCCTTCACTATCCCTACTACCGTGCAATTACGTCCCTGCCATTTTACAATTTGTCCGAGTGGCTCTTTTAAACGCATCAACTTAACAGCTGATTCGTTCATGATGAGCGATAAAGAATCGGCCATTCGATTAGGAATATAATCCCGCCCCTTAACTAATTCAAGTTTATAGGTCGAGATAAAATGGAATGAAGTAACGATCTGGTCAATTGGAATCTTATCTTCTCCAGGTAATTGTCCGGGCCAGTTGATACCCCAGCTACTGCTATTGGCACTGGCTATAGACCCCGATACCTCCGTGGCATCAACAGCGGCACCGGAAGCGATTATATCATTTCTGAAACTATCGAACGATTTAACCATACCTTCTTCAAGGTCAATTTCAATCAATCCGTTTTGGGAATACCCTACCGGCCGGTTTTTAATATAGGTAATTTGTTTATAGATCAAAATGCTTGAAAGGATCAAACAGGTAGCAAATACAAACTGTACAACAACCAGCACCTGCCTTGAATGCAGTGTTTTTTTCCCGGTTTTATTCATCCCTTTTAAAACCTTAACCGGTTTAAACGAGGATAAAAACAAAGCGGGGTAACTGCCGGCCAGCGCACCGGTTAACAGGGTTACCAAGATGGCAGCCACCCAGGCCCAGGCATTGGTAAATGGAATGATCAGTTGCTTATTAATTACTTCGTTAAAATAACCGATGGTAGCCATCATAATTAAAACAGCTACGATGAACGATAGAAATGCAGTAAGTACCGATTCGCCTAAAAACTGTTGAATAATAGCTATCCTGCGGGCACCTACTACCTTTCGGATCCCAACTTCGCGCGAGCGGCGCTCCGAACGGGCGGTTGAGAGGTTCATGAAATTGATACAGGCAATCAATAATATACCTATCGCTAAAAACAGGAACAAACGTACATACTCAATCGCTCCACCTGTATTCACACCGTTTTTAAACTGCCCGTACAAATGCCCTTTTACAAAAGGATACAAAAACAATTGGTTCTCCTTGTTATTAGGATCGTACCGTTCAACTACCTTATTGATCTTTTTGTTGAGTTTATCTAAATCAACGCCCGGTTTCAGCAGTACATATGTCTGGAACGAGTAATTGCCCCAGCCGGACTGCCTTACCCATTGATTATCGGCTTCATACTTTTTCCACGATTCAAAGGCTTTAAACCGGAAACGTGAGTTTTTAGGCAGATCTTTAAATATCCCTGTTACTTTTAAAGGTGTTTTAGCGTTAACCTTAACGGTTTGCCCCATCGGGTCTGCATCGCCGAAAATTGATTTGGCTGCCGATTCGGACAGGATAATCGACGATGGATCTTTGAAAACATCGTTTTTATTACCTTTTACAAATTGCACCGTGAACATACTCAGGAATGACTCATCGGCCACTAACGTGTTTATTTTAAGCGGTTTGTTATTATAATTAAACAATTGATCGCCCCCCCAGGTCGAACGCGCGACGGATTCTATCTCAGGGAAATCTTTTTGCAGCGCGGCTGCGGCCGGTACCGGGGTCGAACCGTTAGTATATATTTCGCCGTTAGAGGGCTGGTTACGCAAAACAGAATATAACCTGTCCTTATTTTCATGGAACCCATCATACGTAAATTCGTTGTAAACATAAAGCAGCAGCATAAAGCTCACCGCCATACCAACACCTAAACCACCAATGTTTATGGCCGAATACAGCTTGTTTTTAATTAAGCTTCGCCATGCGATTTTTAAATAGTTCTTAAACATATCTTATTTCATTAGTCATTTCGTCATTAAGTCATTGTTTATCGCTTTCATAATCGGCCATTCAAAATGACTTGATGACGCAAAGCAAATTATACAATGGCTCTTTACTATTCACTCCTCAAGCTCTCTACGGGATTAGCTAACGCAGCTTTAATTGCCTGAAAGCTTACTGTGGCAAATGCTATAACCAGCGCTGCTGTACCGGCTAACGCAAAAATCCACCAGGTTATCTCTATACGATAGGCAAAATTCTGAAGCCACTTGTTCATAGCAAACCATGCCAATGGAAATGCAATTAAGGATGAAAGCATAACCAGTTTCAAAAACTCCGCAGACAGCATATTTACAATCTCGGTTACAGAAGCTCCAAATACCTTGCGGATACCGATCTCGCGTGTACGCTGTATAGTGCTATATGATGCTAAACCAAACAGCCCCATACATGAAATAAGTATTGCCAGCACAGCAAAATACATAACCAGGTTACCAAAATTTACCTGCGCGGCATATTGCGCATTGAAAGCTTCGTCAACAAACCTATAATTGAAAGGACGTTCCGTCACAAGCGATTTCCACCGCTTTTGAATAGCGGCAATAGTCGCAGGAATATTTTTTGATCCTATTTTGAGTGTAAGCACCTTGTTAAAATCCGGGTCATTACTGATACTTAAGGGATTTACTGGTTCCTGCAACGATTGAAAATGAAAATCCTTCAAAACCCCTATAATTTTACCGTTCTGTCCCCATTGTTTTATTTTACGACCAACAGCGTCGGCTGGTGCTGTAAACCCAAGACTTTTTGCAGCCGCTTCGTTAATCAGGAAGGCCCTGGAGGTATCGGTACCAAAAGCTTTTGAAAATATTCTGCCTGCGGCCAGTTTCATTTCAAACTGAGGTATAAAGTCACTATCAACGTAATATGCATCAATAAGCATTTGTTGCATGTTGCCTGCTTTATTCTCCATTTCAGTTTCACTGTTACCATTACCAAACCCCGGTAAACTTCTTGACGCTGCCGCCGAGATAACATTCGGTATTTTTTTCAATTCTTGTTTTATCACGGGAAGCCGGCGTTGCACTGCTGTATCGGAAAAAAAGTCGATAGTAAGCATTTGATCTTTCTGAAAACCAAGCGGCTGGCTACGCATGTAATTTAATTGTGTGTAAACTACAATGGTGCCTACTATTAACACAATAGATATTGAAAACTGTACAACCACAAGCGAACGACGCAACAAAGCTCCTTTGCCCGATTTGCTGAACTTGCCTTTTAATGTAGTAGCCGGTTTATATCCTGATAGCACAAAAGCCGGATATAAACCGGCGATAAACCCTATAAAGCAGGATAATATAAAAAGATGAAACACATAAGCATGGGTAAAAATGGTTGTATTCGTAACCTTGCCAGATACCTGGTTGTAAAGCGGCAGCAACGAATTACTCAACAAAATGGCCAATAAAAAAGCGATAAGGCATATGATCACCGATTCACTCAAAAACTGGCCGATCAATTGTTTTCTCGCGGCGCCGATAACCTTACGGATACCAACTTCTTTTGCACGCTCGGTAGCCCGTGCTGTGGTTAAATTAATAAAGTTTATACAGGCTATCAGCAGAATGAACAGGGCTATAGCCGAAAAAATACGGATATTATGCAGGTCGCCCCACTCTGGGCCTCCTCTTACCGTATCCATGTATACATCTTTTAAGGGTATAAGATGGTAGTCATAATTTGTCCCTTCTTTCCTATCGGCCTCGGTGTAATGCCTGTTTGCAAAAGCCGGCAATTGCGTTTCCAAACTTTTAAAATCGTATCCTTTGGGTAGTACAATATAAGTATACCCCCGGATCCTCGCCCAGTTTGCCGGCCCGGAAGGAAATAACTTTAAAGACGTGGCATAAGAAACAGCGATATCAAATTTAAAATGAGAGTTGGTTGGTATATCCTTTATTACCGCTGTTACCGTTACCGGATATTTGCTATCAAGCGTTAATGTTTTTCCAATCGGATCACTATCGCCAAAATATTTTTTTTCCATGGATTGTGTTATCACAACCGTAAAGGGCGCTTCAAATCCCTTTTTTATATCACCTTTTATAACAGGGAATGTAAACACCGAAAACAGTGAAGGATCCGTATACACGGCATTTTCTTCCTGAAACTTTACAGCGCCATTTTGTACTAAAAACCTCGCACCCGATATGCGGGCGCTTTCTTTAACCTGAGGATAGTCTTGCTGCAATGACGGGCCTATCTGTTCAAACGCTGATGAAGTAGTAATTACCGGGATATTGGGACGCTTTACATCAACAGCGACACGATAGATCTGATCAATTTTTTCGTTAAACGTATCGTAGCTCAGCTCAAATTTTATATTTATATAGATAAGAAAACAGGCCGTTAAACCTATTGCCAGCCCTATGATATTGATCATCGAATACCCTTTATGCCGCCAAAGGCTTCTGTACGCAATTTTGAAATAGTTTCTTATCATGATTTATGTCATTAAGTCATTTTACTTTCGTGTCATTAGGTCATTGATCTCTGGATATCATTGTATAATTAAGCGGTTAATGTACTTTGCAATAATGACTTAATGACGCAAAGCAAATGACCTGATGAAATCATCTATTCGTCCCTCAAACTCTTTATCGGGTTTATCATGGCGGCTTTTATGGCCTGGTATGATATGGTAACGGCTGCTATAATAAATGACGACACTATCGCCACCATAAATATCCCGGGCCCTATGTTGATATGATATGCAAAATTTTGCAACCAGCTATGCGTTACATAATAACCAAGCGGTGCCGCTATTGCAAAAGCTATCGCTATCAGGTAAATAAACTCTTTGGTAAACAGGGCCACAATACTTGAAACTGGTGCCCCCAATACTTTACGAATGCCAACCTCCTTGGTGCGTTGTGACGCGGCAAAGGCTATCAAACCATATAGACCCAAACAACCTATAAAAATGGCAATGTATGAGAACAGCTGAAATGCCACATATACTTTTTGCTCCTGCTTATAAAAATTGGCTATGTGTTCATCAACAAACTGAAACTGAAAAATATTATCGGGATACAGTGCCGACCATTTTTTGCCAATGTAACTGATAGTTTCACTCATGTTGGCCGGCTGCATTTTTATACTCGCCATGAAAAACCGGTCCGGGTTATATTCCAATACACATGAGCGACGTTTTTTATGTTTCGACTCGCTTTGAAAATCCTTCACAACGCCAATGATGGTTGCTTTTTGATCGCCATTAATCGTTATGTGCTTATTTATAGCCAGCTGCGGATTTTGGATACCCAGTTTCTGCATCATGGTTTCGTTGATGACAACTTTATGAACGGTATCCTTTTCGTTCTTTTTCAAGATCTTTTGTCCGGCCAACATTTGCAACCCGAACATATCAGTAAATTTTTCATCTATAGCTTTGTACTCGGTAACATCGTCTTTAGGGAATCCCAGCTCTACAGATGAAAAGCTGGTAAAGTTGCTGTTGAAAGCCGGCGCACCTGATGAAAAACTAACTTCTTTTATACCGGGGTAACCGGCCAGTTGCTGATTTAATACATCTCGCTTTTTCATGTCGGGCAGCCCTACAGATACTACGGCCTCCTTATCGAAACCAAGATCCTGGTTTTTAAAAAAGTCCATCTGCCGGGCTACAATCAATGTGCCTATGATCATAATCTGGGATATGGCAAATTGCCCTATCACTAAACCTTTACGTAAGGTAAGCCTCCCGCTGCCACCAGTGTTTTTATTCTTAAAACTATCAACCGGCTGAAATGCCGATTGTACAAACGATGGATATAAACCAGCAAGCAAGATCACAGCTAAAGTGATGACAGCTATCCAGCCTATCACGGTAGGTTGTGCCAGCTGCAAAGCGTCAACATTGATAGACATCCATTCCGCCGCTTTGGCCAGGAACAAAGCACACAACCCGACACCCAGCAACACCGAAAATAAAACCAGCACGGTAGTTTCGCCCAAAAACTGTTTAATAAGCTGCGGGCGACTTGCGCCCAGCACTTTACGCATACCTACCTCTTTAGCACGTTTAATAGCCTGTGCGGTAGCGAGGTTAATAAAATTGATACATGCTGTAATGATGATGAGCAACGCCACACCAATTAGGGCGTAGTAAGTATCCTTTGAAGTTGGCGTAATAATGTTATTAATATAACGCTGATCAAAGTGAATATCCTTCAAAGGCTGAAAAGGTAAAACAGCTGTTTTTGCTACATCAGCTCCCCAGTTCTTTTTGATAAAGGCGGGCATTTTGCTGTTCAATTGTTGGATGGAATAGTTTTTAGGCAAAACGATGTAAGCATAGCTACCTCCGGGAATAGCCCAAAAGTTGCTCATCATCCCTTTTAAGTTATTTTCGATACTGCTTAATGAAATCAGAAACGAAAATGGCACGCTTGTATTTGCCGGCAGATCTTTAATAATGCCTGTTACCTTTGCATCCAATCGATTTTCAAAGTTGATCAGCTTGCCAACTGCATCGCTTTTACCAAAATATTTTTTAGCGATACTTTCGGTAAGTACAACACTATTAGGTTCTTTAAGGGCTGTATTAGGGTCACCGGCAAGCCACTGGTAATCAAACACTTTATCTATCTGATCGTCGCCAAAAGCTACATTATGTTCATTATAACGGTTTTCGCCAATCTTGATCATCGCATCGCCCTGGTAAAAAAACTGTGTAGCCTGTTCCAGTTCAGGAAAATCGATCCGCATGGCCGGTATTATCGCCAGTGACACATTAGAATTAAAGTCAAGCGCGTGAAGGGTTACCCGGTAAGTGCGGTCGGCCTTGCTGTTGTAACTATCATACCCAAGCTCATTCCTCACAATCAGGAAAATCACAAGGCAGGCCGCTACACCCAACGTAAGCCCGAAAATATTCAGGAAGGCGTAACTCAGGTTACGACGGATATTCCTGAAAGCAATAACTACATAACTTTTTAACATGGCGATTCATTTTAAATCATTTGGTCATTAAGTAATTTTACCCTGTGTTTTAATCCAGTATTCGCAATCATTAAAAATGACATAATGACGCAAAACAAATGACCCAATGACTATATTATTCGGAACGTAAACTCTTAACCGGATTATCCAAAGCCGCTTTAATGGACTGAAAGCTGACTGTTATAAAAGCAATCACTATTGCCATTGCACCAGCTCCTACAATAACCCACCACTGTATGTTTATCCTGTAGGCGAAACCTTGCAGCCACTTATCCATAAAATAATAAGCTATAGGTGATGCAATTACAAAGGCAATGAATACCAGTATTAAAAACTCTTTTGATAACAAAGTGGTGATATTGGCAACTGAAGCACCAAGCACTTTACGAATCCCAATCTCCTTTTTGCGCCTCAATACTACAAAGGCAGCAAGACTTAACAAACCAAGGCACGAAATAAGCATAGCCAAGCCGCCAATGATGGCAATCATGCTTCCGGCCTGTCTTTCGGAATGATATACTTCGTTAAAATGATCATCAATAAACTGATACTCAAAAGTATTATCGCCGCTTACAGCAATAAACACTTGCTGTATATCCTTTAATGTTTGGCTAACATTGGTACCCGAAACTTTAACGTATAAATTAGTTTGCCAATAAGGTATATAATCCATACTACCAATAATAAGTGGCTCGATGGTTTTATGTAAACTACTGTAATTGAAATCCTTTACAACGCCAATAATCCTGCCGGGAGGTAACGAAGTTATGTTGATAGGCTTACCAACAGGATTAGGGTAGCCTATTTGCTTTGCCAGGGTTTCGTTGATAATATATTCATTTTGCTGATCCTTACTAAAGGCATGGCCAGCCATTATCTTCATATCAAAAAAACTGATATAATTTATACCAGCATTCTCCATATTTACGGTGATCTTTTTCGCCTCGCCGTTTGGTGCAATAAAGTCGATGCCAAATATTGAACCATTGCCGCCCAACTCCATAAAGCCATTGGTGATATCTTTAACTCCTTTTACTTTAGCAATCTCTGCTTTAAGTACCTGTAGTTTTTTCGCCAGCCGCAAATCCATTGGCAATTTTATAACCTGATTATAAGAATAGCCAAGATCGCGTTGCTGCATATATTTTAGCTGCTTAAGTATCACCATTAAACTAATCATGAATATAACGGCTATTGCAAACTGGCCGGTAACCAGGATATTACGCAATGATGATTTTGAACCACCCAATAACACCTTTGTTTTTAAAGCTTCACCAGTGTTGGCTCTTGAGATAAACCAGGCCGGATAGATACCAGCCAGTAATGTAGTTCCTATTACTATACCTATAAAAACAACAGGCATAGCGCCGTGATAAATACTTTCTGAAGTAAGCTCCCTGTCAAGCAGTTTATTTAACAATGGCAAAAAGATAGTGATAAGCAACAGCGCTGATATCAGTGATAATAATACCGAAAAGAAGGTTTCGATAAGCACCTGGAAAACTACATGAAAACGCCTTGCGCCTACAATTTTTTTGATGGCCACTTCTTTGCCACGGTATCCCGCTATGGCTGTAGTAAGATTAACAAAGTTTACACAAGCAATTAAAAAAACGGCAATGGCTATTACTATAAATATATTCAGGTATTTACCATCAATCTTTTTATAGTTGAGCTGATCGTAGCTAATATTGACAGAGCCGGTATGGATACGGTTTAAAGGTTGTAAGGTGAAATCAATAAATTTGCTTTTGGAATGAATAGTTTTTGTCAGCCTGTTTTCAAGTAAGCCTATATTTTTGTTATTGGATATTTTCAAATACGTTGCCCCCATTAAAACATTATAATTTGTACCCAAAAAGCTACTTAAAAACTCTTTAGGGAAGGGCACCAATGCCTCAATCTGCAAATGGGAGTTTTTAGGCATATCGGCAATTACATTGCTTACTGTAAAATTAGTTACCGATGTATCAGCAGTATGTAATTGAATGGTTTTATTCAATGCAGGGCTATCGCCAAAAAGCTTATGTGCGAGACTGGTGGTAAGCACAATGGTATTTTGATCGCGGGTAAACCTATTTCTCTCACCCTCAATCATAACCGGGTTAAACATGCTGGCAAAGGTGGTGTCGGTACAAACCAGCTTTTCAGCTTTTATCTTTTTACCCTTGTACTCCATAGTCACCGACGGATAAACAAGTGGTACTGCAGGAAAAACGCGTGTATAGCTATCTATTTCGTTATTATTAGCCTTCAGAAACGGCGCAACAGGCGGGCCAACAATTGCAGCTGTTGATGGTGCAGTGCCATCGTAATGCATATATTCATTAAGACGATAAACCTTATCCGCGTTCGGTACAAAGTTATCAAAGCTTCTTTCGTTACCAACAAACAAACCAATGAGTACACAAGTGGCAATACCAATAGCAAGGCCCAAAATGTTTACAAAAGCGTAGGCTTTGTTTTTGAGTAAATTTCGATAAGCCGTTTTTAAATAAATTTTAAGCATTCTGCGTTACTGATTAACTGATATAAGGTTCCTCCTATTGCTGCTACATCTCTATCAACATTTATTCTGATCTTAAACTCTTAACCGGGTTAGCCAATGCCGCCTTCACAGCCTGGAAACTAATGGTTGCAAAAGCTATTATTACTGCACCACCACCCGCAACAGCAATCAGCCACCAATGAATTTCGGCACGGTAAGCATAATCCATCAGCCACTTATTCATGGCGTACCATGCTATTGGCGACGCAATTACAATAGCAAGAAGAACCAACAGCAGGAAATCCCGTGATAACATGGTAGTGATATCACCGACACTGGCGCCCAACACCTTGCGGATGCCGATTTCTTTAACTTTAATTTGCGCGGTATAAGTAGCCAGACCAAATAAGCCGAGGCATGAAATAAATATGGCTATCCCGGCAAACATGTTGAACAGCGTGCTTGTGTGCTGCTCAGACTTATACATTTCGTTATAAGCGTCATCCAAAAAACTATACTCATATGGGAAGTTAGCGTTATACTGTTTCCAATATTTTTCGACCAGTTTAATAGCCGCCGGCGCGTCTTTGCCGGTAGTTTTTACAAACATTTGCCATGAGCTTGGCCTGTAGGAGAATATTGCAGGTTCGATAGTTTGTTTTAACGAAGCGAAATGGAAATCTTTTACAACCCCGATTATCGTTCCGTCGGTGTTATGAAGTTTAAAGCGTTTGCCAATGGGATCTTTAATCCCTGCAAGTTTTACAGCGGTTTCATTAAGGATATAGTGTGCCGAATCTGACTTTACACCGGTAAAGCCCGTGCCTGCCGCAAACTTCAACTTAAACATGCCAATGAAATCCTTGTCCATATCAAAAGGACTGATTAGCAGGCTTACGTCAGATGCCTTACCATCCCAATCCGTATCGCTGGTACTTCCATTTCCAATTATTACGCTGGTATTGCCTGTGCTTACGCCTTTTATTTCTGTATGGCTTAACAACTCGGCTTTAATAGCCTCGTAATGATCTTGCATGGCCCGCATAGGCAGTGAAAACACATGCTCTTTATCGTAACCCAATTGTATGGAGTGGATGTATTGAAGCTGTTTATTGATGATCAATGTACCGATTATCAACCCAACAGAAAACGCAAACTGGCATACTACGAGAACCTTTCTGAAGGTAGCGTTACCTGCACCGGCCACTTTTCCTTTAAGCGCGTTGATAGGCTTGAATGATGAAAGCAACATTGCCGGATATATACTTGATGCAACAAGCGTTGCTATAATAGTTAAAACAATAACCTGCCATACGTTGGCATTAAACAGGTCGAAGTGCATTTGCTTACCCGAGATACTGTTATAAACAGGCATTACAGCGTAAATAAGCAAGAAAGCCAGCACCAGGGCTATCAAGAAGCATAATACAGTTTCGATAATGAACTGCATAAAAAGCTGGCTCCTTTCGGCTCCAATGATTTTGCGTACACTCACTTCTTTTGAACGAAGCATGGAGCGGGCAGTTGAAAGATTGATGTAATTGATGCAGGCAATGAGCAATATCAGCACTGCAACAATCGAAAATATTTTTACTATTTGTATCCCGGCAGATGTACCATCAGGGTTATACAAATGAATGTCTTTTAAAGCTTGTAATTGAAAAACACCATCGGTAGGTTTTATACCGGGCTGATTTTTCATGTGGATTTCGGTAAGTTTATCGGCGATGGCTTTGGTAGAAGCATCGGGCCTTACCTTCAAAAAGGTGGTAGTATAGTAGTTACCCCAATCCTGATCCATTGATTTCCAGAAATCCTTACCTGTGTATTGTTTCTTTTTTACATTCATGGAGAATAAGATATCTCCACCAATACTTGAATTAGCCGGAAAATCTGCCAATACGCCCGAAACTGTATATGGATCCTTACTATCACCGGTGAGTATTTTGCCTATTGGATCTTCATTACCAAAATAACGTTTAGCGGTACTTTCGGTAATAACGATTGACTGATCATTAGGAAAAGGCGTTTTAACATTTCCTTTCAGTAATTTAAAATCGAACATAGTAAAAAAGGCATCATCAACATATGAAGCCTTGCCAAAATCTTCTTTCAGCAGTTTGTCTTTATACCTGAAAACCGAATAATCATAGGAAGTTACAACCCGTACTGCACTTACCACACCCGGCACTTCTTTTAACGCGAAGGCTGCTACCGGCCCAGGTACACCACCCCAAACCTGTTTACTTGCGCCTGTACCAATGGACGCGTTTACCTTGTATATATTATCGCCTTTGGAATGGAAGCGATCATAACTTAGCTCGTCCTGCACCCAAATCAAAATAAGCATACCTACAGCCAGGCCAATAGTAAGGCCAACAATGTTTAAGGCGCTGTAAAACTTAGTGTTAATTAAGTTTCGCCATGCGGTTTTTAGGTAGTTTTTAAACATAGGAGTATCGGTTTAATAGCAAAAACACTCCAAATGCCCTTCTTCGCATTTGCGGAGAAGGGCAGCAGAGGCAATTATTAACTTATTATAAACTGATTTCGGGGGCGGTGGTCCAAGTCCGGAGTCGAAAGTTTTAAGTCGGAAGTTCTTCTTCTCCCATGAACTATAAACTATCAACCATGAACTCAAATAAGCTACACCATGATATTTTCCATAACGGTTTGTCCGTCAAGCAGGCGTATAATACGGTGACTGTAACGGGCGTCATGTTCAGAGTGCGTAACCATGATAATGGTGGTTCCCTGTTCGTTCAAATCGGTAAGCAGTTCCATCACGTCGTTACCGTTACTGCTGTCCAGGTTACCGGTGGGCTCATCCGCAAGGATCAGTTTTGGTTTGTTAACAACCGCACGGGCTATAGCCACACGCTGTTGCTGACCACCTGATAACTGTTGCGGATAGTGGTTACGACGGTGCATGATCTGCATTTTGTCTAACACCTCTTCTACCCTTTTAACACGCTCAGAAGCAGCTACACCAGTGTAAATCAAAGGAAGTTCAACGTTTTCAAATACGGTAAGCTCGTCAATAAGGTTGAAGCTCTGGAACACGAAACCGATGTTATGCTTACGCAGATCTGCGCGTTTACGCTCGTTAAAATGAGCTACCTCAATTTCGTTAAAAACGTAGCTGCCGGCATCCGGATCATCAAGCATGCCCAGGATGTTAAGCAAGGTTGACTTACCACAGCCTGACGGGCCCATGATGGCCACGAACTCGCCTGTTGCTACTTCCATCGATAACTTGTTTAACGCGATGGTCTCTACCTCTTCGGTACGGTAGAATTTCTCAAGATTGGAAATTTTTATCATTGGTGCCTCCGTTATTCATGCCGCCTTTATGGCGGCCTGATCTTATTTTTTGTTTATCTTAATTTATTAATTAGTTCGGTTTATATTATAATGACGCTTGAACAGAGCCCGGCGTTGCAGCCGGGTTAAGTTATTTTTTCAGCACAAGCTCCTGAATATCACCATAAGTTTCATAGCTTGAAGTAATAACCTTATCGCCCGGATTTAAGCCTTCTGTTACCACGAAATAATCAGGGCTCTGGCGTCCAAGCTGGATATTCACCTTGTAGGCTTTTGTACCATCTTCACTTACCTTAAAGATCCAGTTACCACCGGTTTGCTGGAAGAAACCGCCTTTAGGTACAAGCACAGCCTGCATCTGATCGCTCAGCGCCAACCTAACCTGTAGGGTTTGTCCTTTACGGATGCCAGTTGGTACTTTACCTACAAACTGCATATCAACCTGGAAACTACCTGTAGCTTTTACCTGGGTATATACTTTTTTAATAACCAGATTATAGGTTTGTTCGGCAAATTGGAAATCGCCTTTAAGGCCGGCATAAATGCGTGACAGGTAATGCTCGTCAATATCAACCCTAACTTTAAAGCCCGATTGTACGTCTATCTGACCCAGGTGCTCACCTTTATTTTTGCTCTGCCCAACCTCGGCATCCATTGAAGTTAATTGACCATCGGTGGGTGCCACCAATACTAAACCGGCTACTTTTTTGCGCATCAGCTCAAGCGTGGTTTTCATGTGGGCATATTGCTCCTGCGATTGTGAAGCCTGTTGCTTAACCAGCGCTGTATCCTGCGAAAGGATCTGCTTAGCCAGTTTATAACGATTCAATTGATAATCGTAAGTATTTTTTGCTGATTGATATTCCTGTTGCCCAATAGCTTTTTGATCATAAAGATGTTTATCCAGCTTGTAGATCCTTTCGGCTTCTTTAAAGGCGTTCTCTACATCGGCCATAGTATTTAGCTTGCTGATGGTATTTTGCTGGGCGTTATTGTGCGAGATCTGCATCTGAGTTTGCTCGGCATAAACCGCGGTTTCCTGGTTAGCCAAGGTAAGCTCAAGATCGGTGTTAGACATTCTTAGTATCCGGTCGCCTTTTTTAAGGTTGGCTCCGTCTTCAACATATTTTTCTTCAACAACACCACCTTCTGACGCGTCAAGAAAAATGGTGGTCAGCGGCATAACTACACCATTAACCGGTATAAACTCCTGGAAAGGGCCTTTAGTAATAGTACTTATAGTTAAGCGTTCAGTATCAACATCAAGCTTACTTTTACCAGATGTAAGATAAATACTGCCGCCAATTAGTAAAATAATGCCTGTAATACCTGCAATGGTAAGTATCTTCTTGCTGTTCCAGGTCTTTTTCTCAATTTTTCTGTCCACTGTATTTTTATAATATTTTGAAATGTTATAACAAAAAGATATGCCACAAATTAAAATACTGTTTTTCAATCATTTAAACACAAAACATAGTATTTAAGCGTACGCTTCTGTTACATCAGGTGTACGGTATTGATACAGTGTTTTTTCACATAATAATAGCCCGTTATATATAAATACAGATTAGCACTTCATTGTGAAGCATTTATATGATATGCTGCATAAAATGCGGGTATTTAGCATAAAAATTGTAACGGATGGTACCATTAGCGAGTCTTTGATTTATCGTTCATATGAGATGGTTGTTAGCGTATAGTTCATGGTTCATAGCAACAATGCTAAAAGTTTATCCAGGTAGTTTCGATAATTGAGATACAATTTAATTTAAATTTATAACTTTTATTAAATTGACACCTTAATAACTATATGTTATTATTTTGAGGCACCATAAACAAACATCTACGAACTATTAACCAAAAATAAATGATACTTAAAAAAGCTACCGTTTTAATTGTTGACGACGATCCGGACGTACTTACCGCGGTTAAACTTTTGCTTAAACCCGAAGCCCGGGAAATCATCACCGAAAAGAATCCGGAAAACCTTAACTGGCTGCTGCAACGCAACGAGGTTGACCTGATTTTGCTTGATATGAACTTTAACAGCGCCATTAACACCGGTAATGAGGGGCTATACTGGCTGCGTAAGGTAAAAGAATGGAAGCCGGATGTTTGCGTGATCATGATAACGGCTTACGGCGATATTGATCTGGCTGTACGCTCGCTTAAAGAAGGCGCGAATGACTTTGTGGTAAAACCATGGCATAACGAAAAGCTGATAAATACCATTAAAGACCTGCTTGATAAAAAAGAAGGCGGCGCAAAAACAACCAAAACACCGGTTAAAAGTACGGCAGGCGACACCTCGATACTTGGCGAGTCGGACGTGATGCAGGATATTTTTTATAAGGTTAATAAGATAGCCCCCACCGATGCTAATATCCTGATCCTTGGGGAGAATGGCACAGGTAAAGACTTAATGGCGAAAGCCATTCATGAACGATCGCTCCGCGCGGATAAGCCTTTTGTTAAGGTAGATGTTGGCGCTCTGACAGATACATTATTTGAAAGCGAATTATTCGGCCATAAAAAGGGAGCCTTTACCGATGCCAGGGAAGACCGTATGGGCCGTTTTGAGGAAGCTCAGGGTGGTACTTTGTTTTTGGATGAGATTGGTAACATCAGCCTGCAACAGCAAGCTAAGCTGCTTACCATTTTGCAAAACCGCCAGGTAACCCGCCTCGGGACCAACAAGCCTGTTGATGTGGATATCAGGCTGATCTGTGCCACCAACGTGCCGTTAAGTGAACTTGCCAACGAAAACAAATTCCGTAAGGATTTGATATATCGAATCAATACGGTTGAGATCAATATGCCACCGTTGCGCCGCCGTAATGAAGATATCGTGATTCTGGCGCGCCATTTTGCAAAATTGTACGCCAGCAAATACCTCAAACCGTCAATGGATTTTGATGCGGCGGCTATTAACAAGCTTAAGTCATACAATTTCCCTGGCAATGTACGTGAGTTGCAATATACTATTGAACGTGCCGTGATTATGGCTGACGACAGTACCTTGAGGCCCGACGATCTGATCTTTTCGATATTGGAAACATCCACAGAAAGCGTGGCTGACGCCGATAACATTCCGTTAAGCGCGCTGGAAAAGAACGCCATACTGCGCGTGATTGAGAAGCACAACGGTAATATTACCCGTGCCGCCAAAGAGCTTGGCCTCACCCGCACCGCCTTATACCGAAGATTAAGCAAATATGATATTTAACCGTTACGAATGGCGGCTTTTGCTGCGTGTATTTTTATTACTGCTTGTACTTACTGTTACGGCCTTTGTTATTGTAAACCTTGGTCAGTTGTTGTATCTCGTGATCCTGCTGCCATTGGTTGCCTACTCGGTTGTAGACATGATCCGTTTTCAGAAAAAAGCGCAGGACGAGGTAAATCAATTTGTTGAATCGATCCATTACCGCGATTTTTCCCGCCACTTTGACGTACGTAAAGCACCTAATGAGCTTAAGCCTCTGCGTAAAGGTTTTAATGATATCAACACCACATTTAAACTCATCAGTCGCGAACGCGAAACACAATACCATTATTTGCAAAAGATCCTTGAACTGGTTGATACCGGCATTTTATCATACGAAGAAGAAACCGGCGAAACCGGCTGGATCAATGAAGCTTTTAAAACCATTATTGGTGTACCTTATTTAAAAACAGTACACTCGCTCGAAAAACGGGAGCCATCATTATATGCCGAGCTCATTAAACTTAAACCCGGCGACAGCAAAATCATCATCGTTACCCGCAACCAGCAGCAGGTTAAAATACTGGTAAATGCCAGCCTGATGCGCAGCGATGAGAAACTGTACAAACTCATAGCTTTTCAAAACGTTAACGAGGCTTTAGACGAAACCGAGTCAAAAGCATGGTCAAAGCTGCTGAACGTAATGACGCACGAGATCATGAACTCGGTAGCCCCAATTTCCTCTTTGGCCGATACACTCAAGAACCGCCTGCAAAGCCCTGACATTGCCGAAAGCCTGCCACACAGCGACCTGGAAGATATTGAACTTGGCATTGATACCATCAAACGCCGCAGCGAAGGTCTGCTTAAATTTACCGAAAGCTATCGCAGCCTCAACAAGATCACCAAGCTTGATCTGAACAAGATCATGGTGCGTAACATATTTGAGAACCTAAATAGCCTGATGACGCCAACACTGGAGAAAAAGAACATTGAACTGGAGATCATCCTGCGCGATCCGACACTTTCTATCGAAGCCGATATCAACCTGATTGAACAGGTAATGATCAACCTGCTCGTTAACGCCATTGAAGCGGTAAAAGACCGTGAAGAACCACGTATTACGCTCACAGCCGAAATTCAGGGTGGCAAAACTTTTGTAAAAGTTATTGATAACGGTTTAGGCATGCCGCCTGAATTGCTTGATAAAATTTTTATTCCTTTCTTTAGTACCCGTAAAACTGGTAGTGGTATTGGATTAAGCCTATGTAAACAGATCATGTTGTTGCATAAAGGCAATATCCAGGTACAATCAACCGAGGGTAAGGGATCAGCATTTGTTTTGTCTTTCGTATAACCCCCCAGTGTCCTAAAGGGAGAGCGTCTTCAACGTATTTTTATGACTTTACGAAAACTTACGAAGTTTTAGAAACTTCGTAAGTTTGGTTCTACAACATCTGTTTCATGGATTATAAAGGCAACATCCTTGCTATTTCCGGTAGCTTAAGATCTGGTTCATCCAATCATAATATTTTGAGGTTTTTAGGTGGATTAGCTCCTGCTGATATCAATTATTGCATATATGATAGATTAGCAGATATCCCGCCATTTGATCCCGAATTGGATCATGATCACCCACCACAAGCAGTAGCAGAATTGCGAGGATTAATGAAAACAGCGTCAGGCATTATCATTTGTACGCCTGAGTACGCGTTCGGAGTTCCCGGGCAGCTAAAAAACATGTTGGATTGGATGGTTTCAAGCAGTTCGCTGGTTGATAAGCCCGTAGCATTGGTTACCGCGTCATCGGTTGGCAGTCACGCACATGCCGCGTTGCTTCTGACACTCGGAGCGCTTTCTGCGAAAGTAATTGACGGAGCTACTTTACTTATTCCCTTTATCAGGAGTAAAATTGATGCGAGCGGAAATATTACAGATCTGGAAACCGAAAACGCGTTGCGGAATGTAATGGAAGTGTTTTTGGGAGAGATACAATGATGTAAACTACCATTGATAGTCCTCAGTATATTCACCATCTAATCTATAGTCTCTAAGCTTCTGTTTTCTCAAAGTATCCATATCCAATTGCCAAATAGCTCCGCTCGCCGACCAAGGATCAATCAAAAGCTCCACCCTGGTATCGGACACCTGTCTAACTTTCTCTACCCAACACAGCTCGGGCCCATTTATTTCAAGTGCCCCAGTATCCTTTTTCCATAAAATGCACCAGATTCCTCCTGCTAAGCACCAGTCTCCAGTCTTGCTTATCAATCCAAAAGAAGGGTCACCAGGAAGATAGCCGATATATAAACTTTCATTTTTCTTTTTATCTACCAAATAAACTTCTTCATACTCATAACCAAGTAACAAATCCTCAGTTTCGTCAAGAATGCGCAGATTTAATTTTGATTGGATCATATAGAACTACTCCACCCCTAACTCCTTCATTAACCTGCCTACCGTCTCTTTCAACTCTGCAATCTCCTGCTCTGCTTTAGCCAAACGGGCTTCAAGGGCCGATGAGGATACGCGGCCGGTTGGCTCATCAGCAAAATCATCATCGTTAAATTCAGGTGTACCACCTAATAAGTGAGCATATCTAACTTCTTTTTGGCCCGGACGTTTAGGCAGTTGCACTACATATGGCATTTCTCCTCCGGCCAATCTATCTAATACCTCCTGTACCTCCTCTATCGAATCAAACTCGTACATGCGGCCGCTGTTGGTATTCAGCTCACCAGGTGTTTGAGGTCCGCGAAGGATTAGCAGGCAAATCAGCGCTACTTCTGAAGGTATCACCGGAAAAACAATGGCAAAATTGTGTTTATATTTTATGTTGCGGATTGAGCCACCGGTTGCGGTTGACATCAAACCACGTCTTTTCAATGAATTCAGTGCATTAATAACTGTGTCATCGTCATAATTAGAAACCGGCTTGCGCGATGTTTTCTGGTTACAGGCAGCCACCAGACCATTGAGGGTCATGGGGTAATAATCGGGCGTGGTTTTGGCTTTTTCCATTAAAGTACCAAGTACACGTAGTTCTTCGGCATCAAGTACGGGCAATGTTTGCGGTGAATCCATGGCTAAATATAAGCAGGTTTTTATAGCGTCAAAAAAAATTGCTAATTTTCTGAATGCTAAAATCATTAGGATTAAAATAATAGCATCAAAATAGTTTACTTTGCATTTCTAATGTCTTTATTTATTACATCATTAAATTCGGGAAGTAATGGCAACTGCTATTACGTGGGGAACGATCAGGAGGCGATATTGGTTGATGTAGGCATTTCATGCCGCGAAACCGAAAAACGCATGGCCCGGCTTGGGCTATCCATGCAAAAGGTAAAAGCCATTTTTGTGTCGCATGAACATTCAGATCATATCCGCGGCATCCCGGTATTGGCAAAAAAATACCAGTTGCCCATTTATATTACTCCCGGAACATTGATGCACCTTAGCGGGATTGATAACCGCCTCATTCATCATCTTAAAGGGTTTGAAATTGTTAATATAGGGAGCCTGCAAGTAACATCTTTTCCGAAAGTACACGATGCATCCGAGCCGCATAGTTTCATGGTAAGCTGCAATGATGTTAAAGTGGGCGTATTTACCGATCTTGGTATTGTATGCGATCAGTTGATCCGTTATTTTAGCCAATGCCACGCAGCTTTCCTGGAAGCCAATTATGATGATGATATGCTGGATAAAGGAGGCTATCCTTATTATCTAAAACAACGTATCCGTGGTGGCAAAGGCCATTTATCAAATAAACAGGCACTGGGCTTATTTACAACACACCGCCCGCCGCACATGACCCACCTGTTGCTTTCACACCTCTCTAAAAACAATAACGACCCCAAACTGGTGGAAGACCTGTTTACCAACTGCGCCGACGGGATTAATATTATCATAGCTTCAAGGCACGAGGAAACGCCTGTTTATTTTATCAGTAATATGGTTGCGCAGCATGAACCATTGGGCCAGCTTGGCCTTGGCTTTTAATCAGGCAACATCGTCGTTTGCCAAATCTTGCGAAAACATCGTACTCAGCATTTCATAAAGCTCAGGGTGTTTATGCTTTAATTCATTTGGCTTTTGAAAAAAGTATTCAGAAACGACTGCTAAAAATTCCGCCTCATTGGTGATAGCATAAGGATTAATATCCGAGCGGCCGGCTTCAATTTTGTGAATTTCCTGGTGGATCATTTTAAGCCAAGGCATCACATACTCATGGGCAAGCAAATTTTCAGGTACACCATCGGTAGCGCCATCAGATTTATCAAGCAGGTGTACAAACTCGTGGATAGCGGTATTTTCTTTCCCAGCAGATTTACTGAAACCTTTTGTTAAGGCGGCTCTCGACAAGATCATCTGCCCATTCATGTACCCGGATCCCACCATTCCTAAAATGCTCCGGTTTTCACCCTCAAACTGAAACTCATTATCAAAAGCATCAGGATACAGGATCACGTTAGTGAGGTTGCGATATTTCCAATCATTAAAACCAAATATTGGGATCACAGCACTTGCAGCTATCATTACTTTATCAGCATCGCCTACAGTTGTACCAATTCCTTCAATAGTTATATCCGATAAAAAACCGGTAACTTTCTGTTCAAACAGCTTTTTTTGTACATTGTCGAGGTGTTGATAATAAGGAATGTGCTGCTCTAAAAGCAGCTTATAATTAATCGCCGCAACGGGTACTTCATTCACTACTTTCTTTTTATTCAGAAAAAAGAACACAGCCAGCGCGATAACGATCAGGACTATAACAGGGAACATTTATATATAGATTAAATTACAAAACAAAGTAAAACAGCAACATAAACAAGGCGGCAATCAAAGTATTTAAAAAATTAACAGTATTGTTGTTGATTAAACCTTTTCTTTCCAATATAGCCCCTAAAACGGAATCTGTGAGATTACCAAGCGTCCCGGCTATTACTATCCAGATGAGGTTTACAGTCCACCCCATTCCTATCGCATAAACAACAGCAATAACAGTAGAACCAATTACGCCAATCAAAGTACCCTCAATGCTGATCACCCCATCAAGTCCGCGTGTATCCGGTTTTAGGGTTATAATGTTAAAGAAACGTTTGCCGTAAACCATACCCAATTCCGATGAAAGCGTGTCTGCCGTTGCGGAAGCAAAACCGGCAGCCATCATCAATTGTAAAACAGGTGCATATGCAGGTAATACGAGGATCATAATTCCGCATAAAGCAGCTGTGCCGGCATTAGCTAAAACCTGTGCGGCGGTTCTTCCACCTTTTTCAGCGGCATTGATATCCTCTTTAGTTTTACTTTGTACCGACGTGGCTGCCGAGCCTAAAATGAAAAAAGTGGTCATCATGGCTAAGCCTGTAAAACCGGCTCCGGCAAATACCAATATGGCTACGGCGGCACCAGTCAAAGCAGCTATAACGGTCAGCTTACGGGCAGATATACTGTATACTACACCAGCTGCCAAAATAAGTGTTAACAAACCATAGCTTAACCACATAGTTTACCAAAAGGATTTATTGCCGCTAATTTAAACTTTCAATTCATACTTTTGGACACATGAAAGATATACTGGGCCAGGCCATACATGATCATTACCATAACTTAACAAATCACAAGCTGTGGATCAATAATCAATATGGCCCGAAAGAAGAAATGCCAATTGACGTCTATTTCCGGGATGAGGACGACATGCCTGATATTGAATGGCTGGCCATGAACGAATGCCGCGGAACGGTATTGGATATCGGCGCCGGAGCTGGTAGCCATGCTTTGGTATTACAGGAGCGGGGCTTTGATTGTGTAGCGCTTGATATATCGCCATTAGCCTGCGAAGTAATGAAAGAGCGGGGCGTAGCGAAAGTAGTTAAAGGAGATATTTTTATTTATGATGAACAAAAGTACGACACCTTGCTCCTGCTTATGAATGGCATCGGCCTTACCGGAACGCTTGAGAATCTCAAAGTTTTTTTACAACATATTAAACTGCTGCTTAAACCCGGCGGCCAGATCCTATTCGACTCATCAGATATCGCATATCTCTACGAAGATGGCTTGCCCGAAAAAGGTTATTACGGTGAATTACTTTATCAATATCAATACAATCGTCAAAAAACCGACTGGTTCCATTGGCTGTATGTTGATGAAAAAACACTTGAACCCATTGTTGATGAAATGGGCTTTGACATGGAGGTGTTGCTGGAAGATGAGTTTAAACAATACCTTGTCAGGCTAACGCTGAGCAAATAAACCATAGTAAATTTCTTTTGGGCTACCTGTATTGAATGGAGAATAAACTATTTTTATTCCGATAATATCATCCCATGAAAAAAGCCATCACCCATATCCTTGCAGGCCGTGAAAAAAAGATCACTGCCGAAGAAACCGTGCGCCAGCCACTACCCCATAAAGATTTCAGGTTTGCAAATCCTTTTATCGTACTGCACCACATGGGGCCGGAAGTAATAGCCCCTGGTCAAACTTTACGGATTCACCCACATCCGCATCGCGGTTTCAGTCCGTACACCATTATGCTACAGGGCGAAGGTTATCATAAGGATAATGCAGGCAATGACGAGATCATTAAAGCTGGTGATGTGCAATGGATGTTTGCAGGCAAGGGGATTATGCACAGTGAAGGCCCAACAGCCGAATTATTGCAGCAAGGCGGTGTACAGGAGCTTATTCAGCTCTGGATCAACGCTCCGAAAAGTAAAAAGTGGGACGAGCCATTTTATCAATCAGCCAAAGCCAACCAATTGCCCAAAATACTTATCGGTGATGGCCTCGACTTTAGTTTAGCCAGCGGAGACTATGAGGGCAAAACCGGCCCAATCAAAAACTTCACACCAGTTATCTCAATAGTTGGTAAAATAGCATCAGGCAAAGAGGCAGATTTTAAAGCAACGCCGGGTTACTGGGCATTACTTTATATTATAAATGGCACCGTTAATGTAAACGGGCAAACCATCGATCAACATAACCTCGTTGTGTTTGAAAAGGAAAACGAAGATATTTCGGTGTTGGCTGAGGAAAACTCACAGGTATTATTCCTCTCGGCCGAACCTATTGATGAACCGGTATCCGCTAAAGATAACTTTGTGATGAACACGCCTGAAGAAATTGAACAGGCGCTTACCGATTATCAAAACGGTGTATTCGGCACGCTGAATTACTAAACATAATAACTTTTGGTTATCACAGATTGCGTTTTATGATGAAAATTAAGCGGTAATTCCATACACCTTTGTATCATTAAAACAAAGGAAAAATGAATACCCCACATCAATTAAACAATACCGGCGGCCTGTTATTAAACATCAATGAAAATGCCCGCAAGGTTATATTCGCTATTTGTATAGTACTATGCCTGATGCCTTTTATGAGCCCGGCGGTGGCTTTATTATTAGGTCTGGTAGTAGCACAATGTTCTGGTCACCCTTATCTGCATCTAAACCATAAGGCTACGCATATTTTATTACAGGTTTCAGTAGTTGGTTTAGGCTTTGGAATGAATGTGCACAGCGCACTGCAAGCCGGCAAGGAAGGAATACTGTTTACCATTGCCTCAATAACCGGGACGCTGCTATTTGGAACACTGCTGGGCAGGTGGTTAAACATCGAGAAAAAGACATCATTTCTGATCTCATCAGGAACAGCCATTTGCGGCGGGAGTGCCATTGCCGCCATATCACCTGTTATTAAAGCCGAAGAAAAACAAATTTCAGTGGCATTGGGCTGCGTATTTATATTAAACTCAATAGCGCTGTTTATTTTCCCGCTGATTGGCCACTATCTAAATCTGTCACAAACCCAGTTTGGTTTATGGTGCGCCATCGCCATACACGATACCAGCTCGGTAGTTGGTGCTGCGAGCAAATATGGCGCCCACGCGCTTGAGGTAGCAACTACAGTGAAACTGGCAAGAGCATTATGGATCATCCCTGTAGCTTTTCTATCTACCTTTTTGTTCAAGAACAAATCAAAAAAAGTAAGTATCCCCTATTTCATCGGGCTATTTATACTGGCCATGATAGCTAACACCTACCTGCCTGTTGTAAGGTTGATAAGTCCATATATAATCAACATAGCAAAAGCTGGGCTAACACTAACCTTGTTTTTGATAGGCGCAGGACTTTCACGCAGGGTATTAGCGTCAGTCGGTCTGAAACCACTTTTACAGGGCGTAGCGCTTTGGATTGCCATATCTGGTGCAGCACTTTACGCTGTAATGCAGTTGGCATAAGCATAGAAGTATTTAATACCAGGGTCATTAAATAGTGATCCTGCATCCTACCTATCTCAAACGCTGATTTGCTGCTTACATTTGTGAAAACTTCTTCGCCATGAAACAAACTACGCTCGACGCCAAAACTATTGATACCCTGCGCGATCTGCCGGATATGATTCCCGTGTTACGAGAATCATTCGAGAACTGGACTATCAAAGTGTTCGATCGTAAGCACCATGAGTGCCGCAATTATTTGTCACCTAACAGGCGAGACTTTTATAAAGTATTAATGATAACCGAAGGCGCGGGAGTTTTTACCATGGGCCTTAACACTTATTACATTGAGGAGCCTACTATCCTTTTCATCCATCCAAATGATATCATATCCTGGAAAAACCTTTCGGATAAATCAGGTGGATATTATGTGCTTTTTAGAAGAAGTTTTATTAATGATCATCCCCAGCTTAAAACCACTATTGATAAATACGGACTGTTTACCGAGAAAGAAAAAAGCGTTATCCGTTTAAAGAACTCCGACCTGCCGATGCTTAACAGCTTGTTTGAACGCATGGGGATTGAAGATCTGTCCAACAATCATTTAAAGGATGACGCCTTGCAGGCTTATATTCAATTACTGATGGTTGAAAGTATGCGGGTAGCCCAGTTCCCAAAACCTGATAATGTATCAGACGAATATCATTATATCCACCAGTTTTTTCATTTATTGGAGAAGGAAACATCCGGCATTAATTATACATCGCCAATAAAAATAAAAACCGCCAAAGAGTTCGCGGCCAATCTTTCGGTTCACCCTAACCATTTGAATGCGGTGTTAAAGAAATACACAGGGCAAAATGTAAGTACGCATATCCGCAACCGACTGCTTGAAGAAACAAAAGCCTTGTTAGTACAAACCGACTGGACATTACAAGATATTGGCTACAGTATTGGCTTTGCCGAGCAGCCTAACTTTAGTCTGTTTTTCAAGAAAAACACAGGCATAACGCCTGCCGAATTCAGGAAATCATACCAGGCTACCACATAATTCAACTACTTCTTTGATTTTCATAATAAGCACTTTGCTTTTGCTATAAGCCTCCGCTGCTTTTGTTGCCAACTTTGTAGTGTAAACAGAAACAAATAAAAGCAACACAAAATGAAAACTCAAAAAGTATGGTTTATAACCGGGGCCTCAAGAGGTTTTGGTTTAGAAATATCAAAAGCCGTTTTAGCATCTGGCGATAAATTGGTGGCCACAGTTCGTAAAAACCCCGAGACATTAAGTGCCCAGTTTGATAACGATCCTAACCTGTTTGTTGTACCATTGGATATCACCAATGAAGAGCAGGCAAAAGATGCGGCCGCGAAAGCTGTTGAGCACTTTGGCCGGATTGATGTTTTGGTAAATAATGCCGGCTTCGGGTTACTATCAGCCGTTGAAGAAGCCACAGCCGAAGAAGTAAAAAGGAACTACGATACCAACGTATTTGGCTTATTGAACGTAACCCGCGCCATTTTACCTTACATGCGTAAAGAACGGGCCGGCCATGTAATCAATGTATCTTCGGTCGGTGGCCTGGCAGCTTATTTTGGCTGGGGCGTTTATGGCTCAACCAAGTTCGCGGTTGAAGGACTTACCGAAGCTATGGCGCTGGAACTTGCTCCGCTTGGCATTCACGCAACTGTTGTTGCCCCTGGCTTTTTCCGCACCAATTTCCTTGATGAAAGCTCATTGATCCGCACTTCAAATGAAATTGCTGATTATCATGAAACCGTGGGTAATATGCGCGCACTGGCAACCGAGCTTAGCTACAAACAACCTGGCGATCCGGAAAAACTGGCACAAGCTTTCATTAAACTTGCAGCAGCAGAAAATCCTCCGGTACACTTACCATTGGGTAGCGATACACTGCAACGTTTCCGCGAAAAAACAGCCGCCTTTGAAAAGGATATTGAAGCATGGTATGATGTAGTTGTAGGTACCGACCATGATGATGTAAAACAGGCAAAATAATCGCTGCACGAAGAATACATGTAAAAAATCCCGGTAATAAATTTTGTTACCGGGATTTTTTATTGACCCTTTTTATAAGCCGGATCAACTTTTAATTAATATATCTGCACTACTTTACCTCTACTTTTTGCCATGACTGATCTCAAGTAGAAAGTTTAATTTATCATTGCAGGAATCTGAATCTTAACAATAAATATAATCGATGCTTCCTGATCGCGCTATAGCAACAAAATCTAACACCATAGCCTTTTTAACAATCGTATTTATCATGGCTATGTTTAACAACATTGCCAAGGCACAACAAAATACAAAACCACGCTTTAAAGTTATAGCCATTGCTGAGGTTGGCGGAGGGCATGCCCTATTTGACGTTGCGGCTAAACCATGGCTTGATAAGCTTGCTGCCGATAGCAATTTTACGATAGATTACATCAGCGATACTAAAAAGATTACCAGGGAGTTCCTGAAACAATACCAATTGTTTATTCAACTGGATTATCCGCCCTATCCATGGGAAAAGGAAGCCCAGGAAGCCTTTACAGATTATATTGAAAATGCCCGCGGAGGCTGGGTCGGCTTTCATCATCCTACTCTTTTGGGCGTATTTGACGGCTACCCAATGTGGCAATGGTATTCTGGCTTTATGGGTGGGATACAGTTTAAACTACACATTCCTGGTGGCACAGCGGCTATGCTTCATGTAGAGGATAAGCAACACCCGGTTATGAAAAACCTGCCGTCAACTTTCATTACAGAGGACGAATGGTATATCTATGATAAAAGTCCACGCCCTAATGTACACGTACTGGCCAGCATTGACGAAACTACTTACTTGCCTAACAAAGATGTAAAAATGGGCGACCATCCCGTAATCTGGACTAATGAGCATTTCAAAGCCCGAAACGTTTATATAGCGATGGGCCATTTCCCTCAGCTTTTTGATGATACCGCGTTTACAACCCTTTTTCGCAACGCGATATTTTGGGCTGTTAACAAATAATCTGTTGGCCGTAAACCTAATTTAAACCCCATAACTGTTATTTTAACAACATTTACGCAGCCCCTACAATACCACTACTACAATCCATTGCGGGTTTAAAATGTATGCAACTAAACAGTTTTAGCCCTTTTTGAAAGATTTAACCGTGCTGTATATGTAAAATGTTGATTAAATTACGGCTCTTAATAAGGCTTGGCTTTCGCCGGGCTATACTAATTATTGACAGGGCTAATCCCCCTTGCAGGAAAACCGTTAATGAAGAAAACTCTCCTATTTGTTATTGTTCTGCGTGCATTGCTATGCACATCTTTCGCTCAAACCACACTCGGTACCCCGGCCATTAAAAACTATACGCACAACGAATATAATGCCGGCAGCGAAATCTGGGACATAAAACAGGACAAGAACGGTATCCTTTATTTTGCTAACGATGAAGGCCTGCTTACATTTGACGGCAGTTATTGGAAAATTTATCCGCTGCCCAATAAAAGCGCTATAAAATCTGTAGCTATTGATCAAAGGGGCCGCATTTATGTTGGCGGACAGGACGAGGTTGGATACTTTTTTCCCAATGATGCCGGGATCCTCAAATATCACTCACTTAAACAATTGTTACCACAAAAGGCAAGGCAATTTGCTGATATCTGGGACATTGTAATTCATAATGACGAGGTGTTTTTCCGTACGATAGAGTGCATTTTTGAACTGAAGAACAATACTATGCGCACATTTGACGCGCCCGGTGGCTGGATGCTGCTAAGCCAGGCAGGTGGAAGGTTATTTGCCCATGATAAAGATCTTGGCCTGGTTACATTTAAAGATTCACGCTGGCAAGCGTGTGTACAACAACCAACAGCAGGCTTAAGGATAACCGGTATTACCGAGTTTGGCAAAGATACCTTACTGGTAACCACACGTAAAAATGGCCTTTTCATCATGGTGGGCACGTCATTGATTAAAAAAGCCACGCCCACTGATGGAACCTTGCTTACCGATCTTATAAACTTTGTTCAGAAAATTGGCTCCGACAGATACGCTATTGGTACATCGGCAAAAGGCTTAATTATTATCGATTGCAAAGGCAGGCTGATAGAGCAGTTCTCCAATAACCAGGGATTACAAAACAATAATGTTCATGGCATTTTGTTAGACAACAACCGCAATTTATGGCTCGGACTGGAGAACGGGCTCGACTTTATCAACTACAACACTTCAGTTAAAAACATTTACCCCAATCGCGAAAACCTTGTAAAAAGCAATGCGGTAAGCATTTTTAATAACAAACTGTTCATCGGCACATCAAACGGTTTATATGCAGTGCCAATAGGTGCACAACAAAAGGACATTAGTATGGCCACGGGTACTTTTACCGAAGTACCAAACACCAAAGGCCAGGTGCTAAGTCTTACGCAGATCAATGGCCGGCTGTTAGCAGGCCACCAGGACGGCGTTTTACAAATAGATAATAACCAGGCCAAACTGATAACTCCCGGTCCCGGCGCCTGGATGGTGAAAGCCTTCCCTGCTTCGCAGGATATTATAGCCGGAACCTATACTGGCTTTCAACTTTTAAAATATAATAATAATGGGTTTAGTTTTGAAGTCCGGTTAGATGGCATTTATGAATCGTTAGGAAATCTTGCGCTTGATAACAGGAACTTTGTATGGGCAACCCATCCTTACCGCGGCGTATTCAAAGTACAACTGTCGCCCGATAGGAAAAAGATAGTCGGCTATACTCAATATACACAAAAAAGCGGGTTACCATCGGCACTGAATAATCACGTTTATTTTATTAAAAATAAAGTAATAGCTGCCACCGAAAAAGGTGTTTATGAATACAATACTACAGAGGGCGATTTTATACGGTCTGCATTCTACAAACCCATATTTAATAGGGATAAAGTTGAGTTCCTGACCGAAGATGGCAAAGGTAATATCTGGTTTATCAGTAACCAGCGCGTTGGCGTAATTGACTTTGGTAAAAGATCTGCCAATTTGCGTTATAAGGTAATTTATTTTCCTGAGCTTGCCGGGCAAACCGTAAAGGGGGCCGAATATATTTATCCTCATGATATGGAGAATATCTTTGTAGGCTCAAACAACGGTGTATTCCATTTAAATTACCGCCAGTATGTATCGTCAGAAAACAAACTGAACGTATTACTGACCACAGTAAAAGCCATAGCCGAAAAAGATAGTCTGATTTTTGGAGGGTATTTTGTTAAAAATAACCGGCTTGCCCAGGCACAAAACACACAACAGGTTGTATCGTTATCCAACCACTGGAATTCCTTCCATTTTGAGTATACCTCTACCCTGTTTGCCCAAAAAAGCAACGAGGAATTTAGCTATAAGCTCATTGGCTTTGACAAGGATTGGTCGCAATGGTCGGTTAAAACGGAGAAGGATTATACTAATCTTCCGTATGGCAAATACACCTTTTCGGTAAAGGCACGCAATAATCTGGGTGCAGCATCGGCACCGGTAAACTATACTTTTATTGTTGAACCGGCATGGTATCAAACTATCTGGGCCTATCTTGTTTATTTATTGATCATAGTTTACGTAATCTACTTAGGTGTAAAAACACAGCAAAAGCGCTTTGCACTGCATCAACAGCGTCATGAAGAAGAGCAAAAAAGGTTAAGCTATTTGCACAGCCTTGAACTTGACCGCAACGATAAAGAGATCATAGCCCTTAAAAACGAAAATCTTGAAGCCGAATTGACTTATAAAAACAAGGAGCTGGCCACGCTAACCATGCAAATGGTTGACCGGGGAAAATTGCTGCTTAACATCAAAGATGAGTTAATGGTACTTATCAAGAAGCTCAACATTGCAGATGCTTCATACCAATTCAGAAGTGTATTTAAGCTATTGAGCGATACCGAAAAAAGTGATGACGACTGGGACAATTTCGCGCTGTATTTTGACCAGGTTCATAATAACTTCTTGACCACCATGAAGTCCAAATTTCCTGGCTTAAGTTCAACCGATCTGAAATTATGTGCCTACCTACGGTTAAACCTGTCATCAAAAGAGATTGCCCAGTTGCTTAATATCTCATTAAAAGGAGTCGAGATCAGCCGGTACAGGGTGCGTAAAAAGTTGCAGCTATCAACCGAAACAAACCTTTATGATTTTTTGATAGAGGTGACTAAATGATAATAAAAAGCCAGGCTGCATTAAAGAAACCTGGCTTTTATTTATCCGGAATGCCTTAAGAGATTATTTTTTCCCGGCCAACCATAGCAAAGCATCTTCAAACATTTGATTTTGCTCGGGCGAGGTAAATATCAGATCGCCGTGGCCCATGTTCATGTATAGCATTTTGTATTTAGTATTAGTCCATACCACGGGAATATCGCCATTACGAATGATATCCTTTTTACCCAGCGGATAATTCGCCGGATCAAGTGTTACCAGTACTTTAATATCTTTATTATCCCGCGGATTAGGCTTCCAACCATACCACTCGTTTATAGGAGCAACATAGCTTTTACCCAGACTTTTGGTAACCGGGTGCGTATTATCGTCCACAATCATTTTGGCGGGCAGTGGCGGCCAGTTGTTGTTATAGAATGTAGCTCCTAAAAAGTCAACAAACCAGGGCCATTTGGTGTACTTATCGTTATAGCCAGACACATGAAAACCCAGCCAGGCACCGCCGTTGGCCATAAACTTTTCAAACGCGCTTCTTTGCGCCTGGTTATGTGGAAACTCATTAAGCCAAATAACCACCCGGTAATTTTTTAGCTTTTTGTCATTCAGTTCGCCCCAATTACTTGTGGTATCAAAAGCGAAGCCTTTTGCTTTAGCCATTTTGCCATAAAACTTTATGGCGTCCATGGCAAAATCAACGTGATCGCTTTCAACATTGGTGGAGTATAAGGCCAGTACTTTAAATTGAGATTGCTGTGCAAAACTGTTTTTAACAGCCAACAGCATGAATAGCAAAAACGTTGTAGTATATATTAGTTTCTTCATTATAATTACCTACCAGGATTATTTATTCATTTCATTACCAAGCGAATCCATTACATTATTTACAGAGGCACTTATACCCCTGAACAATGGTTCATCATCTGCCGACCAGGGCTTGCCCCGCCTGAAATCCCACCAACGGTACTCTATCTTTGAATATTCATTTGAGATACCTTTTTCAATCGGCTTTTCATAAACATCAAAAATCCTAACCTCATAAGTGGCATCATAAACAATCACATTAACAGCAAACCTCGCAAGGTAATAATTGCCGGTGTTGCCTATATTGATACGGGTTACATAGGCGCCCATTATTTCACCTTTCTTTTCATTGGCTATAGTTATGCTTGCTACATTCTCATTTCTTTTAAACCATTCTAAAGATTTATTAAACAGATCGGCCTTTTTAAAGGTTGGGCTAAGAGCATAAACGTTATCAAAATACACTTTACCGCTACGCATTTGCAGCAAAATAGGCGATGTATTCCCCTGTGCTATAGCCATGAGAGGCATAAGTAAAAGGCACAAGAACAATAGCTTTTTCATCATGGTTGTGAATACAATTAGGTTTGTTGAATATTATTTTTCAGCTGCCCAGAATATAGCATTGCTAAAAAGCGTGGTATAATCCTTACTCTCAAAAAGTATCGGCGAATGGCCCATAAAAATATAAACGTTGCGGGCTTTTTTTGCAGGGTTAGTCCATACAACCGGGTGATCGCCCATGGTAATGCCATCTTTAGGCTCATAAGTTGACTCATCGACAGAGGCCAGCACATGCACATTAGGTCGCGGATCTTTATCATAGGTATACCATTCTTCTTTTTGAACCAGGAATGACGATGATACTCCCTTCATTACGGAGTGTTTCTTATCCTCAATATTAACAGTGCCTTTGGCAAAGGTTGCTATGTAATTTTTAAAACGGATACCGCCCATAAAATTCCAGAACCAATTCCACATTGGGTAACCGTCAAACTCGCCCAAAAGAGTTGCATGGTGAAAACCAATCCAGCCTCCCTTACCTTCATCTATATATTTTTCAAATGCTTTAACCGCTTTTTCTTTCCAGGCATAGGGCGGGTAGTCCAGCTGGATAAACAATTGGTAATTAGATAGAAATGCGCTATCAATTGTATCAGTAGTTTGAATATAATCGATAGAAAAATTATTATCGGCAGCCAGCTTGTCCAGCCATACTTTAGCTGCTTTTGAGTACTCAATATGGTGGCCGCCGTTTTCATAAAGGGCTATCACCTTAAAGCGTGGCACCTTTTGAGCCCAGGCGCTTACAACGGTTAACAAGCAAAAACTTAATATCAGTACTATTTTTTTCATGATGATTGTTTACAGGTTGATGATTTTATTTCGATCCCGCCCAAAGGATAGCATCCCTGAGCAGTGCTATATAACTTTGATTGGCGAATACCGAAGGATCATGCCCGATGCCTATATAAATCATGCGCCGGTATTTTTCATTCGTCCAGATGATGGGATGATCGCCCATCGGTTTATTTTGCTTAAAGCTTAATTCGTCGGCGGTAGCCAGAACACGCACATTGG
Source organism: Mucilaginibacter endophyticus (assembly GCF_003351025.1). Taxonomy (GTDB): domain Bacteria; phylum Bacteroidota; class Bacteroidia; order Sphingobacteriales; family Sphingobacteriaceae; genus Mucilaginibacter; species Mucilaginibacter endophyticus. The sequence goes on from NZ_QPCG01000002.1 coordinate 745,189, forward strand.
GCCGCGGGCTTTTATCAAACTCGTACCATTCGTCGGAAATCTCGAATTTAGCAGGCAAGTTTTTAGTGGCCGGATGCCGGTGGTCTTCTACAATAACAGTTCCTCTTTGATAGGCCGGATGCGGCGAATAGACCACGCCTCCCATGAAGTCCTCAAACCATTGCCAGTATTTGGTATTTTTTGCCAGAAACTCCGTTCCGGTTAAACCGGCGGCATGAATCCCTACCCAACCTTTCCCCTGCTCAACAAACTTTTGTAACGCGGCCTGCTGAGTATTCGAAATATCAAAAGGCGCCAGTTGCATCATCACAAATACCTGGTAGTTCTTTAGATTCCCGTCGTTGATCTTGCTTGAATCGTCCGTGTAATCAACTTTAAACTGATTGTCCTTACCCAGTTTTTCGAAAAGCGGTTTGGCAGCAGTCATCATTTTAATGTGATCATCAGAACGGGAAATCACCACCAAAGCCTTGAATTTGTATGGCTGCGCAACAGCAATATTTACCAATAACAGTGGGATTAATGCACTTACAATATATTTCAGCTTGCCCATCGGTATCAATTATTTGTAGATCCGGCCCATCATCGGGTTATTCCAGATCACTTTTTTAAGTTCTTCAATATCGATAGCCCCCTGGTGACTATATACTACTTTCCCATCCGGATCAATCAGCATGGTATAAGGCAAGGCACCATCCCATTTAGGATCTACTGCCTCAATCATTTTGTATTTATCATCGCCGGTATAGATGTAATTAGTCCCTGACGATTGCTTACGTTGTAAGAATTTGAGGGCTTTATCCTTATTAGCGGGATCATCGGCACTGATACTTACAAACTCAAGCCCCCTGTCGCGGTATAGCCTGTTTAATGTAACCAGATCATCGAACTCGGCAACACAAGGGCCACACCAGGTTGCCCAAAGGTTGATCATCCTCAACCTGTCCGAATGATTTTTTACAACAGTTGCGATTCCGGCAGCGCTGATGGTATCAATCTTTACCGGTTCTTTTGCCCATTGAATTTGCGCCTTATCTATCCAATCCTTTTTCTCGGCCCATTTAACCGAGCAACCAAAAGTTTTGGTAACAGGCACGGCAATATCTTTACCCTCCAATACGGCGTCGATAGCATTACGTGCATCCTGCGATTTTGGGGTTTTGGCAGGATTTTCCATATCATCAATCCGGCCGTTGTACCTAAGCTTCCTGTCTTTATCAAACACAAAAATATGGGGAGTAGCAACGGGACCATATTTGTTGGAGGGCACTTCAGTTTCGCCATCGTACAAGTATGGGAAGTTAAAGCCTTTATCTTTGGCACGTGTTTTCATTTCTTCAAATGAATCACCTAAATCACTGTATCCCAATTCATCATAACGCAATGAAGATGGATTATTGGGGTTGATAGCCACAACACTAACACCCTTTGATGCATAATCGCTGGTCAGTTTGACCACTCTGTCTTCGTAAGCCTGCGATGTTGGGCAATGATTACACATAAAAACCACAACCAACACTTTGGCATTTTTAAATGATTGCACGGTGTAAGTTTTACCATCAATGCCCGGCAAACTAAAATCAGGTGCCTGAGCGCCGATAGCCAGCGTTTTGTGCTCATCCGCCGCAAAGCAAAATATCGGGACGCATAGTAACAGCGCAAGGGCAAAACTTATGTGAAAGCTCCAGTTCTTCATAACTTAGGTATAATGGTTTATAATTAATCGCTTGTTGAAACTGCCAGCAGGTACCAGGCCGTGTGCGGCAACCATTGCTCGGCCCAGCGCCAGTCCGAGTCTTTGCCCGACACAGCATAGGGAATATTAAAGTCAATATCATCCTCATTATCAAAGCCCGAGGTAATGCCATTTACAATACCGCCCGGCGCGTTGGTATATTCAAACGTGCCAAAAAAGCCATACGCCGGATTGTTATGCCCTGTACCCTGCAGCATACTGGCATCAAATGGGTTCAATCCCAAAATCCAGTTAAGCTGGTCAATGGCAAAACCTGAAAGCTGGTCATGAAAAGCTTTATCATCTTTAAACAGGTTTGCAGCCATCCGCGCGGCAGTAGCCACCGAACCAAGCCTTGCATTTTCTCCCTGCCACCAGGGCGAAGCATCACTGCCATGTGGGAAAAAGAAAGCACTATGGCGGTTGCCCAAAGTATCCTGCACCAATTCGCGACTGTAACCAAAGGGATTATTTACCTCATGAGTGATAGCCAGCTCAAACTCCATTGATTTCCTTATGGCCGACTTGATCTTTGCCTGAAGATCTGCAGAAGCATAGGGGTAATAATACAACAGACTAACAACCGGTAACCCGCCATCCGAAGGGTGAAAGAAAGGTCGGTCTTTATCATCGGCACGCCAAAAATTTTGATATTTATTCCATGAGGTTAGGCGATTGAGCAAATTATTTGCCCGTTTTTCGGCTGATGTTTTATATACCTCTTTGTGAGTTACCTTATAAAGCTCAGTCGCGGCGCTTAAAGCGCAATAATCGTCAAGGATATTTTCCTTTTTATCATAGTCCATTTGCGGGTTTTCCTTTTCCAAAAAGGCAAAGGCATTTTCAGCGGCCTTCAGGTAATCTGCATTGCTAAACTCACCCGATGTTTGGTAAGCTGATGCCATTGCCAACGCGGCGATAGAAATACCTGCCCCTGAACGGTAACTGGCCTGGTAACTGCGCCAGTTTTTACCGGTTGTAGTTTTGGTGAACGATTGATCTTTAGTTTGCTTGATCCGGTAACTACCTTCATCCGCCTGAATTACGCGGTCTTTAGGTAGCTTCCCCGGTCCGGGCGAAGAAACCGAGCGATAAAAAGAGCCGTTTTTCGCCTGCATCCTTACCAAATAATCAGCGCCATACATAGCCTCATCTAAAATCCGCCTGTTAAACTGCCTGAAATCAGTTCCGGGGCGCGCGCTTAACAACTCATAGGTTTTGAACAGACTAAAAGCCGTTAATGAGATTTGCTGCGGATTAAAATAATTAGAGAATGACAGGTGCGAAAGATGTTTGCCATAATCGCCGGTGGCATCATACCAACCGCCGTGCGCGTCAACAGTGTCCGTTGTTCCTGATAATACCAAATGATGATCGGCTTTATCTAACAGGCCGGAGCTTCGCTGTCCCTTAAAGTAATATACTACGTCAGATATGGTTGCTTTTTCAAGCACGTTCTTGCCTATAATAAAAGGATAAGACGAAATTATCCCCTTTGGCGAATTGAATTGTATTTTGTAAGTCCCCGGCTTTGTAAAACCGCTGAAATCAAGCGTCCAAAATTCAAAGTTCTTCCAATGATTCACCGGGCCGCTGTAGTTGATTTGCCCGGTAAATACGGTATTTCCTTTATCAGCATCAATAAGTTTAAATGATGTAAAGGCAAGATGACTATCTGCAACTATAATGGCGCGTTTGGCCTTATTATCCTCGTAGCCTACATGATTGGTTACCACTTTAATACTTTGCGCCTGCGCAATAAATGGCAATCCTGCTAAAACAAGGCAGCACTTTTTGCATATAGCCGAAAGAAGATCGATACGCTTTTTTAGGTTCATATATAAAGTTAAGGAATTATAAAATGGTTGACAGGAAAGCGTTTTGCATCCCGTTTCAAAGCTAAAACATAAAGCCGCTGATGGATATTTTCATGCCCCTACATTAACACTACTGATAAGTCATAAGTTCAAAGTCCGAAGTCAAAAGGCTTTTGACTTAAAACTTCGAACTTATGACATCGAACTTCCTTATATGCCTTCGAACTTCATCAATTGCGCGAAATCAGCACAATAAACTACAGTAGTGGTGTTGTAGTGCCTTCAAAATAGCAATTGAATAAAGTTTGACTGATAATTGCAAAAGATTAATTTTCATATATAAACCAATTATGAAAGCCCCGCGACCTTAAACGCGGATATAAAAACCTTAATTATTGATGGAGAATACCGGAAGCACAAGAAAATTTCTGATAGCAACGCACGGCAAACTTGCAGGTGGCATAAAATCATCGCTTGATATTATTACTGGCACTGCGGATAGCATTTTTTTGATTGAAGCTTATGTCGATGAAAACCGCTCATTAGAAGATGATATTAAAACGGTAGTTGATCAAATTGCAGACAATGATGAATTGATTGTTTTTTCTGACATCATGGGCGGCAGTGTTACCAACCAGATACTACAATATGCCCTGCAGCCTAACGTACATGTGGTTTCGGGCTTTAATCTTCCGCTGGTAATTGAAATTATATTGGCTGATGCGGACACTCCCGCAGAAGAAGTAATTGCCGAAGCTATTGAAAACGCTAAGCAACAAATGGTATATGTAAATAAACTTTTAACCGCCCAAAACCAGGAGGAAGAAAATGATTAAGCTAACCCGTATTGACGACAGACTGGTTCATGGTCAGGTAGCTTTTACATGGACACCTGCGCTTGGTGCCGATTGCCTGCTGATTGCCAACGACAAAGTAGCCAAGGATGAGTTTATGAAGATGACCCTTGGCCTTGCAAAACCGACAGGCACCAAACTACTGATCAAACCGGTAAAAGAGGCGGCCGCTTTTTTGAATGACGAAAAAAGCAAAAACGCAAAAGTTTTAATACTGATCAACAGCGTTAAGGATGCCGCGGCCCTCGCAGCCGAAGTACCTGAAATTACAACCATAAACTTCGGTGGACTTAGATCGAAAGATGGCTCAAAGCTGATATCAAAAGCGATAGCAGTTAATGATGATGATATAGCCATCATTCGCGAAATGCTGGCAAAAGGCCTTGAGCTGGAAGTACGGCAGGTACCTACTGACAATAAACAGCTTGTAGCAAATCTGATTTAAATAAACATATTTAACAAACTCACAAACAACAACTTAATCCTCTTGTCAGTATCATACTTACTCATCGCGCTGATAGCGATGTTTGGACATTCGGAAGATTTTCTGGGCACTACCCAGCTTAGCCGCCCCCTGGTGCTTGGCCCGTTGGTTGGCCTGGTGCTTGGCGATGTAACCCAGGGCGTGATCATCGGCGCTACGCTTGAACTCATATTCATGGGTAATATCAAGGTTGGGGCCGCCATTCCGCCAGATGTAATTACCGGCGGCGTACTGGGTACGGCGTTTGCCATCATCTCGGGCAAAGGCCCCGCAATTGCGTTGGCCATAGCAGTACCTGTTTCCATACTGGCCGAAATGGTGATCAGTGGTTTGTTTGTATTGCGGGCTATGCTTAATAAAAAGTTTAATCAATATGCCGAAGATGGTGATTTTAAAGGCATTCAACGCCTGCATATCATTTCAGGACTATTGCGGCCGTTACTCATGGGCATTATCGTTATGCTGGCACTGCAGTTGGGTGCCGGCGCTATGAAAACATTTCTGGAAATGATACCGGCGTGGGTGCAAACAGGCTTACAGGTTGCAGGCAATATGCTGCCCGCTTTAGGTTTTGCCCTGCTCATGAACCTGATGTTCAATAAAAACATGGCCCCCTATTTTTTCCTGGGCTTTATGCTGGCAGCCTATCTGAAATTACCGGTAATAGCGATTGGCGGCTTCGGAGTTATTATCGCCTTGTTGGTAACACAGGTTGCCCCTAAACCGGCCGTCGATGACGACGATGATTTTGGAGCTGATGAGGAACCGGCAGAGCAAATAAAGCCGAACCCAAAGCTGAGCAAGCGTGATATCCGCATGCTCTTCTTCCGCTCGTTGGCGTTGGAAGCCAATTTCAATTTTGAAACATGGCAAAATACCGGCTTCGCATTTTCTATTATACCAGTCCTGAAAAGGCTTTACAATACAAAAGAGGCTATGACGGCCGCTTTGAAAAGACATTTGCAGTTTTTTAATACCAGTCCATACGGTTCTACATTAATAATGGGCATCACAGCAGCTATGGAAGAACAAAACAGCAATGACGGGGATTTCGACGAGGAATCCATCAATTCGGTAAAACTGGGCCTGATGGGGCCACTGGCTGGAGTATTCGACTCTTTGTTTTGGGGAACATTTAAAGTGATTGCTGCCGGAGTCGGAACATCGCTGGCCATTAAAGGCAATATCCTGGGACCATTGTTATTCCTGTTGATATTTAATGTACCGCATTTATTATTACGCTATAAACTAACCTTTGTGGGTTACGATGCGGGGACACGCTTTTTGCAAAACCTGGCCAAAAATAATGTGATGGACAGGCTCACTAAAAGCTCTTCTATTTTAGGATTGATGGTTGTTGGGGCTATGCCGGCAACGCTCATGAACATCACTACACCATTACATATCGGCACAGAAAAATCAGCGGTGGGCGTTCAAAGCATTTTAGACCAAGTAGTGCCTGCCATGATACCGTTGGGGCTTACTTTTTTAGTGTATTATTTTGTTAAAAAGAATATTAAAACCACATACCTGTTATTAGGCCTGCTGTTGCTTGGTTTTGCAGGGAGTATTATCCACCTGTTTGCATAAAGAAAAACATAAATGAAGGGAATTGGAGTTTCACCAGGCATTGCTATAGGAAGGGCGTTTGTTATCAAAAAAAACGCTCCTGCTACCAACGGTATTATTTTAAAAAACCAGGTTGAGATAGTAGCGGAAATTGAACGTTTTGACATTTCAGTTGTCAATGCGCTTGCCGAGATAGATGCCATCAAAAACAGCTCACAACTGATGCTCAATGATGATGACATCGCTATACTGGAAACACAGGTGGAGTTGATCAATGATCCCCAGATCCGTGAAGATGTGGTAGCTAAGATTGAAGAAGAGAAAAAGACCGCCAATGATGCGATGATAGAAGTTACTGCTGGCATTGTCACCCTGTTTGAGAGTATGGACGATGAATATATGCGTGCCCGCTCAGCGGATTTTCAGGATATCGGCAACCGGATCCTCAAATACATCAACCGTACAGGCGATACCAATAACCGTTCGTTCGAACCGGATACCATTGTTATTGCAGACGACCTCACTCCTTCCGACACGATCACGTTAGACCTTAACCTTGTCACCGGTTTTGCAACACAAGCGGGCAGCCGTACTTCGCACGCGGCTATTATAGCCAAATCAAAAGGGCTGCCTGCGGTTGTAGCCTGCGGCGATGAGTTAATGACTATCAATCATAACGACTTTATCATTCTAGACGGCCTCAGTGGTTCGGTTTACGTCAATCCAGGCGAGGATATCATTAGCAGATACTCGGCTAAATCCGCCTCTTTTAGGCGACAGGCAGAGGTATTAAAAATGGTTAAAGACAAGCCTGCTATTACAGCCGATGGTAAACAGGTAACCTTGCTTGCCAATATCTCGGATGCCGATGACCTGGCTATGGTTCATGACAACGGCGGTGAAGGTGTTGGCCTTTTCCGTACCGAAATGCTATTTATGGATCGCGATACCTTCCCCGATGAAGATGAACAATTTGAGTTTTATAAAAAAGCGGTTTTAAAGGCAAAAGGCAAACCCATAGTTATACGAACCATTGATATAGGTGGCGATAAACACCTGTCATACTTTAACTTACCAACCGAACTTAATCCTTTTCTTGGCTACCGTGCTATCCGTATTTCGCTCGATCAGGAAGGCTTATTTATTGTGCAGCTTAAAGCCATTTTAAGGGCTTCCGCATTTGGATCGGTTAGTATTATGTTCCCGATGATCTCGAACGTAAAAGAGGTCCGCGACGCGAAATTCATCCTAAATAAAGCAAAAAACGAGCTGCTTGAAGCAGGTATCGCATTCAGTAATGATGTGAAGGTTGGGATCATGGTCGAGATTCCGTCAGCTGCTGTTACAGCGGATATCCTTGCTAAAGAAGTGGATTTTTTCAGCATCGGCACTAATGACCTTTGCCAGTATACCCTGGCAGTGGACAGGATGAATGAAAAGATCACCCACCTGTACGACCCGTTTAATCCAGGTGTGCTACGCCTCATTCTAAATGTAATTGAACAAGGCCGTGCGCATAACATCCACGTGGGCATGTGCGGCGAAATGGCTTCCGACCCGCTGGCAACCCTGTTATTATTAGGCATGGGGTTGGAAGAGTTTTCTATGAGTGCTGCCTCTATTCCTGCAATAAAAAACATTATCATTAATAACAGCGAAGCAACAGCTAAGCAGGTATGCCAGCAAGTAATGGCTATGGACAGCTCAGAGAACGTTACTGCTTATTTAAAGGAGATAACCCAATGATAACCAAAGATTATATCATCACATCGGCGCAGGGAATGCATGCCCGCCCGGCAACACAGCTTGTTAAACTGGTAAAAGGCTTTAAATCGGCGACAAGTTTAAAAAAAGGCGACAAAATTGTTAAACTGAACAGCTTGCTTAATATCCTGTCGCTGAGCATTAAAGGCGGCGAAACCATTTCAGTAATTATGGATGGCGAAGATGAAGTGAGCGCAGCCATTGTTATTGATGATTTTTTCACCAAACAGCTTAAAGAACTATAAAAAGCAAAAAAACTAATCTATTCATTGCTGTTGACTTTAGTCAACGGTAAAGGCAACAGTAAGCGGGCTTTAGCCCAAATGCAAGGCGACAATTCGGCTGAAGCCATTAAATCATTTGTCATTATTCCGTTGACTAAAGTCAACGGCAATGATTATTAAAGCAAAAACACAAACATCACGCATGAAAGTAACTATAACCAAAAGCGAACAGGAATTTGATATCACCGCGGCATGGCGCATCATTGCGCAGATGCTTGAAAAACGAACGTCGGTAATTGGCCTCTCAACCGGGCAAACTACCATTGGTATGCACCGTATCGTTTCAGAAATCTACGCTAAATACCCGTTTGATGTGTCAAACATTACCCTGTTTAACGTGGATGAACTTACCAATCTGGAACGTGAATACGTGGGCAGTTGCTATACCATGATCCTGAACCAGATTGCCGGCCCGCTGGGGATTCCTGAAGAAAACTTTATTATGCCGCCTACCCTTTCTGATGATTTTGTGGCGGAGAGCATCCTGTTTGAAAAACGCCTTGCCGAGCGGGGCGGAGCCGATCTGCAGATGCTGGGCATAGGCAGCAACGGGCATATCGGCATCAATCAGCCCGGAACGCCATTTGAAAGCGAAACCTGGGTATCACCAATGGACCCGGACTTTGAAGCACGCGTACGCCGTGAAACCCAGGTACCACCAGAAACCGAACTTGGAGGGTTAACACGCGGGGTTAAAAACATTATGCATACCCGCAAACTTATCCTGATAGCTAAAGGCAGCCACAAAGCCGAAATCATTAAACAAGCCATATTAGGGCCTGTAAGCACCGATATCCCGGCCTCGGTGGTGCAATTGCATCCTAAATGTGAGATCTTGTTAGATGCCGATGCAGGCGCTTTAATAGCTGATTACGCTAAGGAACGCGGCTATAATTGGTAATTTATTTATAATCCAACCTGAACTTTATAAAGCAGGCCACAGGGTAATCCGGAGGCCTGCTTTTTTTGTGATATGTCGAGGGTACTTTAATTCAAGTGGCTATTAGCGGCGTCAAGCAAATATTCTTTCCTATCATCAACATATTCCCAGAACATTACCCCGGCCATGCCGTTCTTTTTCACGTACCGGCATTTCTTTCTAATCGACCATTCATCGTCAAATGATAAAAACTGGCGGGTTGTTGGGTTATATAAATACGGCGCCTTAGCACTTTTATCCCGATAGTATTTGAATGCTTTATTGGTGAGGAGGCTATCTTTTATGAAAGTATAGCCACCGCCCCGCATCCTTTCGAGATTGCGCGAACCCAGCCCGGTTTTGGTACTGTCAGACACTCTTGTGGAACGACTGTAAAAAGCCATCCCTAAAACAAGCTTATTCCGCGGAACACCCGCTTCAATAAAAACCCGGGTACCATTATCCGAATTATTTTCTGTCTTAAGATACTTTGAAGCATACAAGCCGGTATGATGTACCGCTACATCGGCACCGTAATCGTAAGTCATGAGGTTGATATAATCCAGGCAAGCGCCTACTTTATCCATTTCTGTGTTCTGCACAAAATGCCTGAAGGCACCTACGGCTGCTGTAAGCAACAATTTTTTACCGGTTTCTTTTTCAAGCGCGTTCAACTGAGTCCTCAGTTCCAGGAATAAACTGGTATAGTTCTGTTTATCCTCCGGGCGATGGACGTTACCTGCGCCGGATTCATTGGGATACTCCCAGTCGATGTCAATACCATCCATTTTAAACTTACGCACCAATTCAACGGCACTTGCAGCAAAAGCTTTACGCGAAGTGTCGGTGAGCGCCATATCCGAAAAGTTTTTGCTCCACAGCCACCCGCCTATCGAAATCAAAACTTTCAAATCGGTGTTCTTTTTCTTTAATCCAACCAAATACCTGAAGTTGATGGTATCCGTTCGGGGATGGGTAAGAAAAGCGCGGTTCCCGATCACATTTACAAACGCGTAATTAATATGTGTAAGCTTTGCCGGATGAACCATGTTAGTATCTATCAACCCGCGAAAGCCACTCACATAACCGATTATAACATGCTTTTTAGCCCGGTTTTTCTGCGCATAAACCAGGTTTGCCGAAAGTATAAGGCATAGGAAAGCCATCAGCCGGTTTCTATATTGCCCCGGCCGCAATAATGATGCAAAGTTTGTCATCAGAATTTAGGTATGTATAATATTTAAATCTTCAGGCGTAATCTTTTCTTTTCAAGTAATCCGACAAATAGAATAATAACCACGGCGGTCAGGAATGAACGCAGTAACCCCGGAAATCCATTATTAATAATACTCGGATAATTAATATGAAATAACTCCAGTATAAAAACCTGAAAATACGGGATCAGGTAACAGGTGAGCGTACTGGTGCCGGCGGGTTTGATCCAGTTAAAGGCGCTTATTTTCCCTTTAACATCAACCACATATATCAATATTAAAAACGCCAGCGTAGTAATGCCCGAGCAAATGAGCACCCATGCCGGTGTTGAACGAATTTTAGAAATCCCTTCGGTATAAGGTCGTAAGGCAAAACCGACAACCAGGAACAAAACGCCAATAATAGCCAGTGTAGCCCAAATCCGTTGTGTTTTACCCTGTTCAACCAGCCTGGCGTAGATGCCAGAGATAACCACGCCGCCCATAGTTAAAGTCATGGTTGAGGCATCATGGATTATCCAGAGTGGTTTTAAAAAGATAATCGCGTTGCCAAGAAAGCTTCCGGTAAAGTTGTTACCGGCGATAGTGACCATTTCTTCATCATGCGTTACTTTTATCTTAAATACCGAGTGGGCAATGATATTAATGGCTATCAGTACTACCCATGCTACGACAAGCCTGTTTAATTTTCCTTTAACCGCGACAAATATCAGCGCGCAAACCAGGTATGCCCAGCCTATTAAACCTAATATTCCCCACCAGGATGGTTCCATCCACCTTACCTCACCATCTTCGCCACCTTTATAAATTACGGCCATGGCTATCAGCATAATAATCCCCAGCATTTGCAGCGAATATCTTTTGGCCTTTGCCATAGTTTCGGGGTAATCCAGCCAGATCAGGAAGAACGCTGTTGTAATAACCAGCGCCCATGCTGCTTTCGGAATTATAGCAGCCGATGAATTATAATCTTCAAGGTTTACATGGTAAAAACCCATAATGAGCAATGCAACACTCCTTATCAGTATGTAAAACAAAACCTGCCGGCCGCTATCACCTTTTTTGATCCTGTTATTGATGGCAAATGGTAACGACAAACCTACAATGAACAAAAACGCCGGAAAAATAGTATCGGCAAAACCCATTCTGTCTTCAAAGCCCTTAGCATGGTCTATCCACTCGGGAATATGCTTCACTCCGCTGGCATCGTTAACAAATATCATCAGCAGCATAGTGATAGCACGCAATACATCGATGGACAACAGGCGCTTTGGTAATTGTTGCATATGGCTTTATTTAGGGATGTTTTATTTAACTTTTACGGAAAACAATGAGTTATGGCTCGTAATATATAGAGTATTATTATCAGCACTACCAAACGCTAACCCAGTTGGCCGCTCGGGTACTTTTATCACATTGATCTGTTTACCGGCGCTGTCGTATACATAAATCTGTCCGTCGGCTATATAAACATTTCCTTTATCGTCGGTTGCAGAGGCAAACTCTCCCCTTTCGGCAAAATATTTTAAATCAGAAAGATAACCATCCTTGCTTACAGTTGTGCTCACGGTACGTTTGTCATACTCATCACTGCTGTATAATGGCTTTCCGGGATACGCGGCTGCCAATGCTGTTGATCTGGCCAAATCATACACTGCCGGGATAATGGTAACCCCATCGAGCGCTACAAAGCACTCTGTTGGCTTATTTACTGTTACCGTATTAAAATCATGGTAATCGCGCCAGCGGTGTGCCGGGTACAGCGCTTTATAAACCGGATTTACCTGCCCCATAGGTATAGTTTTCAGTTTTTGAATGGATTCATCGGGACTGTTAGGGTCGATACTATAAGCCCAGCTTGCAAAACCCGAATTACCCCACCCGCTAAAAGAGGTACCTCCGGCATCGGCAGGATTATCAAACTTTTCGGGCTTTCCATTTACAAGGTAGCCAGGCTTCGGCACATATTTAAAAACTACAAGCAGGTCATCATTTTTGTCGCAAGCTAAGGACAGCGGCTCCCACGGATAATCAGCCAGCAAACTGATCTGCCTGTCGTTAACCGACCATTTATAGATCCGTTTCATGCGCTGCTCGCTGAAATAAATATTGCCTTTACTATCGGCACATACCGCCGATGCAAATTCAAAACCTGTTGCAAGCTTATTGATAGTGCCGCCTTGCTGTTCGGCCGTGTTAGCTTTATCATCAATATAAAGCCGTGCAAATTCCCATGGCCTTACTTCGGTAGCGGTATTGATGTCATATAGCGGCAAAGTAGTGGTATATTTTATCTGGCTGTAATTGTGCACATTCAGCAACTCAATGTTTTTACCTCCCCATTTCCTGATAGAATATGGCACGGGCTTGTTAACCCTGATCACCCTGAACATATACAGGTTGGCAAATACCATGTTACTTGAATTTTCCAATTCCATTGGCTGGCATTCGGTACTTTCCCGGCTTTCTTCTTCCAGTTGCATAGCGTAAACCTTCCAGTTGGCAACGTTGCTAAAACGTACTTCGTTGCGCACATGATGCTCTATCGACATGGCATAAATGCGACCCGGAGTTTGCGTATTGGAAATGTAAGTACCGGCTGTAGCATAAGTATTGGCGCTCCAGATATCTTTAAAAGTACCGCCGCCGCCGTCTGTAACCCAAAGGCTCCAGTATTGTGTATCCCACGATGGGTCAATACCATTTTGAGCCCGGTTATAGGCGCCACCGCCTGCAGTACTTTTTGGTGTACCAACGCGCTGCATACCGCCATGACCGCCAACAAATTTCACATCGTTCATATATGAACCAGCACCTGCCATCCATTTGCAAGCTACAGCACGCGGGTTATCAGCATTAGTACAAAGACCGATCCCACTTAATATATTGCTCCCTCCTTTTGATGATTCCAACAATGCCACCGGACCACCAAAGCCTCCGAAAGCAGGTGTATTATCAGTAATTAAAAACTGCGTGGCAATGGGATTCAAACCAATCAATTTAGTATTGGGCTTTAGTTTAATTGTTTGACTAACGCGATACCAGCCCTGCGGCACATATATGGTTTCGTATTTGTCGATAGCTGCCTGTATAGCCTGCGTATCGTCACTAACACCATCACCTTTAGCGCCAAGTGCTTTCAGGTTTGCCCAGGTTTCAACCGCCGGAAAATCGGGAATGTCCTTTTTGGCGGCCTCTGGCAATGCGGTCAAAGGTTCTTGTTCATTGGTGGTTTTATATTGCGGATCGGTATCAAGGCCATCCATCTGCAAACCATAAGTAAAGTTTTTCACACCGTAGATATTCCCCGTTCCACGTGTTGTTTTGCCGCTACGACGATAGCTGGCCAATACGGGTACATTACGGCAAACTACGTTACGCAGGTTAATCTGGTTAAAAGCATTGTCCTCATTACTGATGATGATCGCGGGGCCGCTTACTCCATCAAAACGGCAATCCTCCATAAATATTTTTTCATGGTAGTTTGGGTTTATGCTGATTACTGTTGGCACGTGCTTAACATTCATCCGCACAATGGTAAGCCCTGCCTCCTGGGTGCGAATGGCAGCCTCACGCTGACCTTCAAAATAAGTATCCACCATCATAAACTGCCAGCCTGGTGATGGTTTGGTGGTATAGATACCATACTGGCCACCAAAAAAGCGAACATCCTCCATCTCATTGCCTACATCAAACATACCCGCCAGTCCTTTCCCAATATTTACATCAACATGGGCTATAAAACTATGTTGTGCAAAATGGGTGCGCATAGCAACCGCGTAAGGATTGCCCTCATCTATTTTAAGGTTGATGTTTGATATCGAGCTATAAAAAGTTGACGCGCCCGCATCATGTACCTCATCGCCGGGTTTGGATAGGTTACTCACAAACCAAAACATGTACTTGGCGTGGCCTTTATCACTTTCATCAGCAGTTTGAAAACTGGGCGAGTTTTTAGCCAGGATAATCTGCGGCCTGGTTTTGCCATAACCTATCAGCCTTACAGCAGTTGGTATAAATATGGTTTTGGAGATCAGGTATTTTCCTTCGGGGATAAAGAGCACGCCAAAGTTATGCTCAGTTTTCACTTTGGTAATGGCCGCCTGTAGTTCGTCTGAAACATCGGTTTTGCCATCGGCCTTGATTTTAAAATTGTCGGGGGTAAAATAAACAGCGTCCGAATCCTGCAGACGGGTCTGGTATATAGACTTACCTCCATTATCGTTCTTTACAGAGATATTATTGCCGAAACAAAAAGTTTGAATAAAAATAAACGCGGTGACTAACAGGGTTCCCTTTTTCACTTTTTTATAATATGGTTTATATGGTACCGGTATCCAATGTACACAATATATCAGCGGCACTTTTTAACAGGTCGTGTAAAATTGCTGATAGGCGCATACTGGATTGTTGGTGCACAAATCTATCTGATAGTGCTGTTTGATGCTATTATTACGGCACTACATCACCACTACCATAAGTAACATTAGCGCTAAACAAGAAAATTGGTAACAAAGGGAGGCGTTTTCGCGCCGGGAAGAGAAATAGAAAAAAGATTACTTAGTATTTGAATTGGTTTTACAAATACCGTTAAAACGAAAATGGGCAACCAAAGGCCGCCCATTCATTAACTGGTTTTAATGTCCAATTATTTTGCAGTTTTTCTTGCAGGAGTTAACGGAACAATAATAACAGCTAAGAAAAGGGCAACTTCTAATACGGTTAACATAACTTTAATTTTTTAAAATGTTTTAATTACTGAACTAACAATGTTTTAGGGGATTACAACCGTTCCTACAGGCATGCTGTTGCAGGGATGCAAGAACAATTGTATCATTCCCGGCAGGCATTCAGCTAATTATATGCCATTAAAAAATCGCCCCTAAAAATCAAGATGTTAGGCCAGAAACATCATTTTTTAAATTCAGCTTTTCTATAAAATCAATTTTAAAAACACAGATTTTTTGAATATAAATCTGCTTTTCACGTTAAGTATCAAAAAAATAGGCCTAAACCGGGTTAGAAAAAATCATTAAGCCGTTTTTTGCCGAATTATTTTTACAAAAACCGTGAAACCGGCATTAATTTATTTTTAGCGAAATTTATTTCGCAACGTAATTTCACACATTGCTTTACAAGGTAAAAAATGCCCTATCAAACATTTTTTTGTAAAAAAACCTGCACCGTATTTTTAGATAACACCCGTCTTAGCAATTTGAAAAAAATTAAGCGACAATTTGTCACGAGCATGACAAATACCAATTTTGGCAGAAAATCGACTCCTTAAAAAACTGACACACAACTGCCAAAGCATGACACGGGCATTGGTTAAACCGATATTATCCTGTATTTATACCCTATGCCAAACTTTTAAGCTAAATGCAGACACTTCATGATAGCCTTTTTCCAGATACTTACCGCCTCCTGCATTTCTTTTTCGTTTAAGGAGGCAAAACCTATCCGCACAAAGCTATGCTTAACAGACTTGTCATAATAATAATCGAGCCCTGCCCCTATGGATAAGCCCAATTCGTTAGCTTTTTTTGACACAACCGTTGTGTCCAGGTCATGAAGATACTTTACCCATATGGCAAAGCCGCCGCTTGGTATTTTGAATGAAATATATTCGCCCAATTGCTCCTGTAGGAGCCGACAAAGGATATCACGCCGTTCGTGATACAGCTTATTAGCTTTTTTAAGGTGCCTGCCGATATCGCCATTCTTTAACAGACTTGCCATAGCCTCTTCAAGTAGGTGCTCACCCTGCCGGTCAATCAGCCTGCGTAAGCGCGTAGCCTGAACCATGAAGTTTTGAGGCGCAATCATAAAACCAATACGGATTCCCGGAGCAATAGTTTTACAAAATGAACCAACGTATATTACGTTGCCATAATAATCGGCACTGGCCAATGGCAATATCGGACCGCTGCTATAGTGAAAATCAAAGTCGTAATCATCTTCAATAATGGCAAACTGGTATTTAGCGGCCAGCTCCAGCAAGTGCATCCGTCTTTCGGAGCTGAGTGTAACCGTAGTAGGCTGGTGGTGATGTGGCACAACATATAACATCCGCACTTTTTTTGTTTTGCAGATAGCCTCAACAGCATTAATATCTATGCCATGCTCATCTACCGGCACAAACGCCAGCTGAGCACCGGCCTGCTCAAACACTTCATTGGCACCACTGTATCCTGGGTCGCCAACAATTACGACATCGTTTTTATTGATCAGCACCTGGGCACACAGGTAAAGCGCCATTTGAACGCCCTTGGTTATTAAAATATCTCCGGGAGTTGCGTGCAGACCACGGGTTTCGCCTAAAAAGCGGGCCAACTCATTTCTTAAATTTTCCGAGCCCTGTTCCGGCCCGTACATCAGATATTTATGGGTAAAATGATAGCCGGCCATTCGCCTGTACTCGCGTACCATTAAGTCAACAGGGGCAATACGGGTGTCGGGAAAGCCCTCGGTAAAGGTTAGGTTACCATCGGGGATACCCAAAAACATGCGTTGGGGGCCGATCCTGTTATCATCCACCTTGAATGATGTCTTATTGGCCAGGCTGTGCTTCAGCACTGCCTTTTCTATTGGCCTGGGCGCAACATCGGGCAGATTTTTAGCCACGTAGATCCCTTTGCGGGGTATCACATCTACCCAGCTTTGGGCATAAAGCTCGTCATAAGCGGCCACTACCGTTTTACGATGGACATTTAAAGATACCGACAAGGCCCGGCTGGCCGGAAGCGCGGAGCCTGGCTTCAAAGTCCCCTGCCTGATGTAACGGATAATACCATTACTAATTTGCAGGTAAACAGGCACCTGGCTGCTTTTATCCACGCTTAATAAACTTTCAACAAGCATCATATTGGACTATCTTTAATCTACATTCTGGACTACAAGTATAGTCCAAAAGCATGGTAATTTTGATCATCAAAAAAATAAAATCCATGCATATCAATCAAAAACTTTCATCCATATACCTCAGGGTAGCTATAGGCATAAGCTACCTGTGGGAAGTAGCCGACAGGTTTGGTTTATTCGGCCCCAATGGGCATCCTCACGTTGGCTGGGGCGACTGGAAACATTTTATAGCTTATGCCAAACAAGTAATGAGTTTCCTGCCCGAAGGGGTTGTAAACCCGCTGGCAACTATCGCCACTATCGGCGAGGGCGGATTTGGACTATTGCTGATACTTGGCCTGTTTACCCGCATGGCAGCTATTGGCAGCGGTATACTGAGTTTATGTTTTGCTGTCGCGATGGCAATCTCCTTCGGTATCGACTCGCCTTTGGGCTATTCGGTTTTTACACTGAGCGCAGCAAGTTTTCTGTTGGCATCGTTAACCCAATATTCGTGGACTTTGGATAAATGGTTAGCCACACGGCTCGTTAATAAGAAGTTATCAGCCTACCAATCCCAGCAAAATGGATTGAAAGCTGATGATCAGTCCCTTCACCACACTGTCATCGATTTAAAACAGATCAGGGCTTTAGCTCAGATAGATTATCGCATATAAAACACTTCTTAATATAAAGCTTTATATAATCATGAACAAAACCATCATCTGCAGCACTTGTGGTACGCAATTTTTGGCCGAACCAACGACGCCCTCAATTTGCCCGATCTGTACCGATGACCGTCAGTATGTTCCGGAAAGCGGTCAGCGATGGACACTTTCTGCTGAATTAGAACATCGTACAATTAAAATCACACAGCTAAATGAGCACCTGTACGCACTCAAAATACAACCAGATTTTGCCATAGCTCAAAGGGCATTACTATTGATCTCGCCCGGAGGTAATATTTTATGGGACTGCATTCCGTATCTGGATAAAGCTACGATAGATTTTATCCGGGCTAAAGGTGGGTTAAAAGCCATTGCGTTTTCGCACCCGCATTATTATAGTAATATGAATGATTGGGCTGCCGAATTTGAATGTCCAATCTATATCCACCAAAACGATGCCGAATGGGTACCTTTTGATAGTCCATACATCTACTTATGGAATGGTAATACTACCCAACTTTGGGACGGCATAAGTATAATTCACATCGGCGGACATTTTGCAGGTAGTTGCGTGTTACATATAAAAGGATTAACACCTCAAGGTATGATACTTTGCGGCGATACCTTTAATATAGCCCGCAGCAAGCGGCACATGGCCATCATGTACAGCTATCCTAACATTATACTGCTCTCCAAAACAGAATTTGCCAAAGCATATGAAAAAGCATCTCAAATTAATTTTGATACGGTTTACGGCGCATTCGAAAACCAGGATATTGAGGGTAACGCGATGGAAATATTTGAGGCTTCGATGCTGCGGTATAAAGATAGTTACGGCTTATAAAAACCCAGAAACACAATATTTAAACAGAAATTTCCGAAAGTAAAAAGTATGATATAAATTGTATTTGGCAAAACCATTGTGTTATATTTACACAATAACATCAGAATTAATTGCTGATTGTTATATTTCTTCTTTCAGGATCCCTCGAGCGTGCAGGGACCTATTGCTTTAAACCAATTTAACCAAATACAATTATGAAAAAAAACAGTACCCTCATGCTGCTTTTATTTATTTGCTTTTTACCCGTAATGGTATTTTGCCAAAACAGCAATGAACCCGTTGTTGCAGGTAATGATGTGGCTGTAACATCAACCGAAAGCGGTAAGGTAAAAGGCTACATTCACAATGGCATTTATACCTTTAAAGGTATCCCCTACGCCAAAGCCGACCGTTTTATGGCTCCCGAAAAACCTACACCCTGGACAGATGTACGCAGTTCAAAAACTTACGGCCCGGTTTGCCCTACTGATCCTACAACAACCGTTAATGATGAATTTGAATTTGCTTTTCAGCATGATCTGGGTTACTCAAACGAGCATTGCCAGTCGCTAAATGTATGGACACAGAAATTAAACGACGGCAAAAAACGCCCGGTAATGGTTTGGCTGCACGGCGGTGGTTTTACCGCAGGCTCATCAATCGAGCTTCCGTCATACGATGGTGAAAACCTTGCCAAAACGGGGGATGTGGTATTGGTATCTGTAAATCACCGTTTAAATATCCTGGGTTTTCTTGACCTATCTGCCTATGGCGATAAATATAAAGGTTCATCAAATGTTGGCCTGCTTGATCTGAAAATGGCTTTGGAATGGGTTAAACAAAACATAGCCCAGTTTGGCGGCGATCCGGATAACGTCACCATCTTTGGTCAATCAGGTGGTGGCGGTAAGGTTACTTCCCTGATGAATGCTCCATCTGCAAAGGGTTTGTTTAAAAATGCCATTGTTGAAAGCGGTAGCTACATCACCAACTTCAATGAAAAGCAGGTTACACAAAAAGTTGCCGCGGCTTTACTGGAAGAACTTCATCTGCAACCATCACAAGTTGATTCACTTCAGAAATTACCATATGATATATTAAACGAAGCCGGTAAAAAAGCTATGCGCAAGGTATCTGTCGATTTAAGAAAAGAAGGCAAGAACATGAATGGCTGGGGCCCGGCTTTAGATGGCGATTTCCTGCCTTATCAACCATCTGACCAGGCGGCTAAAGATCTTTCGAAGAATGTCCCGCTATTGGTAGGCACCACCAAAAACGAATTCGCGCCATTTGTACCCGGCCCCAAAAGCCAAACAATGGATGAATTAAAGGCCAGTCTGCAAAAAAAATATGGCGATAAAACAGATGCTTTCATGGCTGCCGCACAAAAGGCCTATCCTACCATTTCAAAACCGTCAGAATACACCGATATTGAATTTAACTTCCGCTCCTTAGCTATCAAACAAGCCAATGAAAAGGCCGTAAGCGGTGCCGCGCCGGTTTATATGTACCTGTTTACCTGGCAGTCACCTGTAAACGGCGGCATGTACAAGGCTATGCACTGTATGGACATCGCTTTCCAGTTTAATAACATAGCACGTTGCCAGGAAATGACAGGCGGCGGTAAAGAAGCCTATGCCCTTGCCGATAAAATAAGCAGCGCCTGGATAAACTTTGCTAAAACCGGCAACCCCAACACATCATCATTACCTAAATGGCCTGCTTATACAGCCGATAATGGCGCAACCATGATACTGGATAACCAATGCGTTGTTAAAAACCATCCCGATGATGAGTTATTGCAAATTGTAGCGGCCGCACCTAAACCATAAGCACATGAAAAGGCTAACTTTAATTATAACCCTGTTACTTTACAGTATATGGGCTTTTGCTGCAAAAGTTGATACAGTGCAAATTCCCAGCGCTGCTATGAACAAAACTTATAAGGCGGCTATTGCTTTTCCAAAGGCTTATGCAAAAAACAAAGTCAATTTCCCGGTGCTGTACCTGCTGCACGGCGGATATGGGCACTTTGATGATTGGCTGCTTAAAACACCTGATAAATCGCTTGTAAAAGACCTCGCCGATGAATACAATATCATTATTGTAATGCCGGAAGGTGAAACCTTTAGTTATTATGTTGACAGCCCGGTTGATCCTAACAGCAAGTTTGAAACCTATATTATAAGCGAAGTAATTCCATTTATAGATAGTAAGTACCGTACCATTGCCGATAAAAAGGGTAGATTGATCACCGGTTTATCTATGGGTGGTTTTGGCTCTCTTTATCTCTCAACAAGGCACCCAGAACTGTTTGCCGCAGCCGGAAGTATGAGCGGAGCCCTGGACCCAAACATGACCACCTGGAAATTACCCCCCGACAGGTTTGAGATGCTTACTAAAATGCTTGATAAGATCTGGGGGCCAATGACACCGGACTCTTACCTGCCCTATTCGGTAGTGAATATGGCCGATCAAATGAGACGAAACGGATTACCGCTGGTTATTAATATTGGAGTTGATGACTTTTTGATTGAACCTAACCGGGAATTACATAGGAGATTAGTTTATAATAATACCCCTCATGATTATTCAGAACAACCGGGAGGCCATACCTGGGAGTTTTGGCAAAACGCGCTGCCTGCTCATCTGCTATTTTTCAGCAAGGTTTTAAAAGCAAACGGCACTTACATTTTATAAGGACTAAAAGTATAAAGGGAAGGTATTGTTAGTCTTCCCTTTTTACTTTTTCACGAGACATTAACAAGGAAAGATCAATGCCGGAAGATGGGCGTGTGCTTCGTTTTCCATATTTTCCCAATCCCAGAGGCCGTTTAGCTGCGAGCTACGGTTACTCAAAACAAAAAAGTCTACCTGCATTACGTTGGCCAAAACGTCAACGGTCTTGATGATGTCCCGCTCTTTAATATTTACGAGGTTAAGTCCCGAATTACAAAACAATTGCCTGAACACAGTCTCGGCATAACTATCGTTCATGTGCGGCAACCCCGATTCGGTAATATTAAAAAGCGAAGCCTTTACATCCAAAGCCTCGCTCATTTTACTTAAAAAACTTACAATATCTTTTTTAGCGTAACGCAAATCGGCGAGGTACCCTATATTGGTGATATTAAAAGAGGCATCTTCTGGAACAGCCAGCAGCGGGCAGCAAGCGTGATTTAAAATAGGCAGAACCTGGTCATTGATCTCTTTAGTAGTTCCACAAACACCTTTAATGATTAAACCGATATCATATTTAGTTGTAATAGCATGGAGCGACATTCCTAAAGTATCCAGATAGCTAAGGAAAACCATATTCTCGGCGTTTTTATTTTGGTCTTTAAAGCCAAAGTCTTCGTTATCAAACATGTCCTGAACTGAGATATCCGATAACTGAACGCTCAACGGCTCGGGTACCGTGTTCATGACAATTACTTTAGTTTTTAGTTTTGCGCCTAAGTTACCGGCGTAGGTGAGCGCGTAATTACTTTCCTTTTTAAGATTGTGAATCACTAAGATTGCTTTCATAGCTAAATAGATATATGAGATGTATAACAGTGAACAAGCGATAAAAGAAGCTGTTTCTTAATTTGTAATTAAAAAAGTCATAAAAAAGTCAGTTTAATATTGACATTAATTACCGGCAGGCTATAAACCTTAACCTTTAACTAAAAGGCCCACATTCTTTACCACTTGTTGCAATAAACGCGCATATTGATCATTCTTTTAAATAACTTATTTTAAATTACACTGATATTAAATAAGGGCACGGTACGATGTCGCAGGTAGATAAAAACAAGTAGGATTACGTGTTTATTATACTTAAAAGCTAACGACTGATTCGGGTCAGTCTATACATAAAAAGGCCGCTCATATGAGCGGCCTTTGTTTTTAAGGTATATTAACAATATCTATTAATATAAGGTAAATTCAACCCTGCGGTTAGCCTGACGACCGGCAGCGGTTTTGTTTGTAGCAATTGGCTGGGTTTGTCCGTAACCGGTTGCTTCGATACGTGATGGATTTGCACCTTTGCTTGCGAGGTATGATTTAACAGACTCGGCGCGGTCTTTTGATAAACGCATGTTTAAATCTGCAGAACCTGTGTTATCGGTATGACCGGCAAGTTTCAGGCTGAAGTTTTTATCAACCAGTAACTGCGCTACCCTGTCCAAACTTGGGTATGAATGTGCACGTATAGTTGCTTTACCCAAATCAAACTCAAGGTTTTTGATAGCGTCTTTAACTACTTTCTTATCTTCTTCGGTTACATAAACTACCGGTTTAGCTAAAGGACAACCAGAACCATCAACTTTTTGACCTGCTGGTGTGTTAGGGCATTTATCGTTAACATCCACAACACCATCACCGTCGCTATCTGTAGTTAACTTAGCTAAGTTAGCGTTGGTTGTAGCAAGGTCGCTTGCAAGCTGAGCATTTTTAGCTTTCTCGGCATCAATTTGCTGTTGCAGTTCCGCACGGGTGCGTTGATTTTCCCATTGATACTCGGTCCGCATAGATGATACCGGGTTATGAACGGCCATTTGCGGCTTTTTCTTGCTACCCAATGCAAACTCTAAACCAACGTGAGCGTATGAAAACCTGTCATCGCCGCCGCCAAAGTTATAGCCGTCAAAGTTGTCTGACTGTACAAAGTTAACCTGGTAACCTAAGTCGAGATTGATACCAGGAGCAAGATTGAATTTCAAGCCCGCGCCAATTGGAATGAATACTTCGTTAATGTGACCGTTGTCGGTTTTCTTGAAGTTTTCCTGCTGACCACCGGCCGGTGTTATCCTCGGCGTGTAGTTCATATACCCAGCACCAGCAGTTAAGTAGGGCTGAATGAACGGCCGGTCATGGCGCCAGTTGATGTTTGCCAATGTGAAGTTAGCGCTCAATGCTGCCGACCAATTTAGTTTTGTAGAGTACGAATCATAAGCAGAAGTACCGGCTGTGGTTACGTGGCTGTTTGATGATGACACCTGGCCACGAAGGAAATCGGCTTGTAAGCCAAATGATGGTAAAATTTGTTTCTTAATGTAAGCACCGTATCCAAACTGTTCGCTTGGATTGGTAAAATCCTGTCGGTTATTACGGCCAAATATGGTGTAAGGAGTTAACAGTCCTCCATGTACACCAATTGACCAGGTGCGTAATTGATCACCGCCTGAAAACGGTTTCACATAATCTCTTGCGGCTGCTGAAGTATCTGGTGATTGAGCGAATAATTTACTGCCAACCATTATCCCGGTAAGGAGCAGTGAGGCTTTTTTTAAATTTGTTTTCATATTTCTAATTTTAATTCTCCGTTTAACATTTAAGAAAAACGTACATTGGATAATCCAACATTGATGCCATCAGCATTTGGCAACCGGAAAACCAGGCCTTAAATCAGTCTAAAACAAATCGAAAAAATAAAGTAAAAATTTAATATAAACCGTTGATTAACTAAGCGAAACAACGATACTTTTATGATACAATTCAGATTAGTTGAAACACGTAATTTGTATCAATTATTTAACTTTTTGTACCAAATGGTTAATGAGTTAAAAACAATACAGTTTTGTACAGATAAGGAGTAAATAAACAAAATAGTTGTTAAGCCATTACGGCAACCATATTGAACAGATTTTCGCCCAGGTTAATATTTCCGCTGACATGGGATGCATCAAACGCGGTCTGTGGATCGATACCTTTGGTAAATACTTTCCAGGCAATATCGGGCGACAGTGTAATCTTAGTATCCGGCGCAGAACCGGTGTTTTGGGTAAGCATCCAGCCATCGGCAGTTTTGAGCAGAAACCAATTACCTCCGGCTTCACCACTTATGATAATTTGGATTACCGCACCGGCATTGGCAATAACAGTACGATAAGCATGCGGAAGCCCGCGCATAAATGTATCAATACAGGGGTAGAATAATTCGGCTGTAATAATACCCTGCTTACCAACAGCTTCGCGAATTTGTTGCTGATGATGAAACTTTTCGGTGTATTCGCGGGCAATGTGAAACCAATTAACGGACTCCTCCTCTCCCGCCCAGGCTACCGAAAATGGCGCAGGTGCAAACAGATCAGCTTTTGACATTATTCCGCTGTATTGCTTACCTGTTGTTTCCAAAAGCTCAATAAGCAAAGTCGGACTCATACGCCTCATGGCTTTCACCCAAGTGGCATTTAATCCATTCAAAAAATCAACTAAATCGTTGTAATTATTGATGGGGACAGAAGGGGGATCGCCCGCAAATTGTTGGACCATGGAAATAAGGCGCACATTGCCATCAAGCAAATGGGCGGCAATATCCTTCACCGTCCAAAGCTTTGCCAATGTTGGCTTATTCCACTCTTCGGCCGATAGGGACTTGAGTAACTCTATCAGCTTTTGATCCAAAAGGGGGAACAGGTGCACTGTTTTAATAGGGACTTCCTGTTCCGCCATCTGGTATTTTATTTGTAATAAACTTTATTATTGGGCAGGGTGAACAATCACCTTCCATTTAATTGCGGCGCCTGCTTTTGAGAGCGTTGCTGCAACAGAGCAATATTTGTTGATAGAGAGTTCGGCAGCGCGTACGGCTTTATCTTCATCAACATCACCATAGATATGAAATTCAATATCCACATCTTCCCATAGTGAAGGCTCTTTACCGGCCTCACGCTCGCCATTAACCACCATTTTATAGTCGGTTATTTCCTGGCGTTGTTTTTTCAGGATACTGATCACGTCAATTGCCGAACAGCCGGCAAGACCCATTAAAAGCATCTGCATTGGGCGGATACCAAAATCCTGACCGCCACTTTCCGGACTGCTGTCCATTTTTACGGTGTGTCCATTGGCGTCAACAGCTTCGAAGCCAAAATCGCCATGTACACGTTTTAATTCAATCTGAGCCATATTATCTGGTATTATTGCGCTAAGTTATATAATTAAGTGCTTATGCTAAAACACACTACTGTTGTTTAATCGGTTTTGGTAAAAAATGACCTATGTTATAGGTTTTCTGCTTTTAACAGGTATAACCAGCTTTAAACCTGACCAAACATCGTCAACCGCGCAAACCTTAATATCAACCAGGCCAATTTGCAGGGCAAAGTTCCTGATCAGATCTTCAGTAATATCCGTAACTACTTTTGACGCTTTTTTGGGCCAGGAAATCCAGATCATGCCATCCTGCTTTATTTGTTTCATGAATTCCGGGAGTTTAGCTTGATATTCATCAGCGTTTTTACTAAAGAAATGGATCACATCATTTTCAAGCGAAACATCGGCAGTAAAATAAACACCAGGAGGCATATCGGTAAACAAATCAATGTAATGCTCAGGCGCGTTGACCAGCAACAACCTTGCTCCTGATTTTATGCCAAGTTTTTTCGCCAAAGGTGTACCTGAATAGCCAGCCATTACAATATATCTTTCAGGTGATGTAACATATGGTCAACATAATCGGCGGCAAGCCATTCAACCGTTTGCAGATTTGGCTCCTGTTTGCTGTTATCACAACGGGCGTTTAACCTGCCGGGAGGGTAATTATTCAAAACCCGTATAATTTGCAAGTTTAACAATGCCCAAAGTTCAATCAGTTCGTTGATATCAGCGTCCTGGTAATGAGCAGCCGCAACCCACTCCACCTGCTCATAGGTGAGCCTGAAGTTCTCTTCATAAGAGCAGCGAACAAAACGTTGCAGGTTGATCTGGGCGCTGTCAATCAAATGACCTATCACTTCTTTTTTTGACCATTTGGTAGGCAATGCTTTACAAGTCCAATCGATATCCTGTCCCTTTAACAATCGTACATCGTCAATAATTTGGCTGAGTTTATTAATCGCCTGGTTCATTTATCGGTTTTATGAGTAGTATAAAAGTATGAGCATTTCATATTAAACAGCAAAAGCACTAACTTCAGAGCCTTAAACATTACTATGGCGCTTAACTATATCTGGATAGCTTTTTTTGTAATTGCATTTGTAGTTTCACTCATAAAATTAGTTTTTTTTGGCGATACAGAGGCTTTCAAATTATTGGTTGAAGGATTGTTCAATTCATCTAAGTCGTCGGTAATGGATATCGCCTTGCCATTAATCGGTTCTATGGCGTTCTGGCTCGGTATTCTCAATATTGGCGAAAAAGCCGGGGCCATCAATTTTTTATCGCGAATAGTAAGGCCATTTTTCAGTCGTTTGTTTCCGGATGTGCCTAAAGATCACCCTGCCACCGGTCAGATGATGATGAACTTTTCGGCCAATTTAATGGGGTTGGATAACGCGGCCACCCCACTTGGCTTAAAAGCTATGGGCAGCCTGCAGGAACTAAATCCCGATAAGGAAACCGCGTCAAATGCCCAGATCATGTTCCTGGTGCTGCATACTTCCGGCTTACAATTATTACCGGTCACGATCATCGCGCAAAGGGCTATCTTAAACTCTAAAGATCCTGCCGAGGTGTTTTTACCTTGTATTATTGCTACTTATGTGGCTACCGTTATGGGCCTGATAGCAGTAGCCATTAAACAAAAAATCAATCTTTTTGACAGGGTAATTATTGGCTGGCTTGGCGGCGTTACAGCTTTTATCACACTGGTTGTATGGTACTTTACTACTCAGCTAACTAAAGAACAAATCAGTACGGTATCGTCCGTTATCAGCAATGTGATGCTGTTTACCATACCCGTGATATTCATTGTTGGCGGACTTATAAAAAAGGTAAATGTATTTGAAGTGTTTGTTGAGGGCGCTAAAGGCGGCTTTGAAACATCGGTAAAGATAATCCCCTACCTGGTAGCCATGCTGGTTGGCATCAGTGTGTTCAGAAGTTGCGGCGCTTTGGATTACATGAATGAAGGATTACGTTGGGTTTGCGTTCAATTTAATTTAGATACCCGTTTTGTTGACGCTATGCCGGTTGCTTATTTGAAGCCGCTCAGTGGGTCAGGTTCAAAAGGCATGATGATAACGGTAATGCAAAACTTCGGCGTCGATAAATTTGCCGGGCGACTGGCAGGGATCTTCAACGGCTCGGCGGATACCACCTTTTATATTGTGGCGCTATACTTTGGTTCGGTAGGCATTAAAAAATCACGCTACGCTATTCCGGCGGGGCTTATTGCCGATCTGGCCGGGGTTATCGCGGCTATCTTTATCGCTTACTTATTCTTTGGCCATCAGCCATAAGGGCTGTTTAACAAAGGGTTGCTTTTATTCATCAATTAAATTACTACTTTTATCGCACCCTTTTTTAAACTAATGACTCAAACTTACCTTAAGGAAAAGCACCTTAAAAAGAAGCGTGCTATGAAAGGCGTATACGCCATTGTGATTGCCGGCGTGATATTTATATTTATTATGGCCAAATTTGCCACATCGGGTGGCATTTCAGAAGTGCTTTCGTTCAGTAAAGCCCCCACTGCCGAAGACGCTTATAAGATTGCGACAGAATTTGTTACGCCAACCATACGTACCGGAAACATTTCGTTCCCCGATAATAAATACCAGTTTGGTAAAAAGGCCGATTCTATTTTTATTATTAAATCGTACGTACTTTCGAAAGGCAGCAAAGGCGAAATGAACCGGACTAATTTTGAGGTATTACTGAAATATAATGGTGGCCCTAAATACCTTAAAAAAAGTTGGGCGCTGGTTGATATTAACGAAAGTTCTGAATAAATAAAGTCAGAAGCATGAAGTCGAAAGTCAAACGTTAGACTCCTTGCCTTCTTTAAACTTGGCACTTATGACTTTAGACTAAAGACTAA
Source organism: Mucilaginibacter endophyticus (assembly GCF_003351025.1). Taxonomy (GTDB): domain Bacteria; phylum Bacteroidota; class Bacteroidia; order Sphingobacteriales; family Sphingobacteriaceae; genus Mucilaginibacter; species Mucilaginibacter endophyticus. The sequence goes on from NZ_QPCG01000002.1 coordinate 773,911, forward strand.
TCGTAACTTACTATAACAATAGCCTTATGGAAGAAACCGGAATTGAGTTGATAGAAAGCGCCACCGCATTTATAGGGCATACCCAGTATCAAACAATAGTTAATAGTGGCGGGCACGGTCTCATAACCGACGAACCATTGAAAGCCAATGGCAGCAACACCGGCATGAACCCCTTTAGTTTATTGCTGGCCAGCCTTGCAAGCTGCACGGTTATTACCCTGCGCATGTATATCGACCGCAAAATGTGGCCTATAGAAGAAATCAAAGCCGATATTGAGATGTATAAAACTTTAAGCGGCACACGTATTGAAACCAAGCTAAGTTTTAAAGGCGAAGTTAACGACGAGCAGCGGGACAGGCTACTTAAAATAGCAAACGCTTGTCCGGTTCATAAAATACTGATTGGCAATATTGACATTAACACAAATATCAGCGCATAAAAAAGTCCGCGCGGCAAAAAGCTACGCGGACTAAATCACTCTAAAACAATCACCTCTTAAAAAAGAAGTATTTGTAAATAATTAAACAAAAAGGTAATTACCAGCCTGTTAAATTACTTGCAAGTACAAATGTACCCATAAATAACAGGCCCGGCATTAAACAGGCAATTCATTTGACGGCTAACTGACAGTACAGGCTTTTTATACCTTCGGATGACTTTAAGCCATTAGTCCCTTGATAAAAATATCAAGCAAAAGCAGTTTTTTGGTGTGGATTTCTTCGAGATGTTCCTTACGCGGGAAGTTGGTTTTCTTTTGAGATATGGCCCCAACCCTGATACCATGTAGAGCATCCATCAATACGTCAACAATCTCTTCAGGGTTGTTTACCGGCTTTATCGCACCTTTATCAACCTCGATTTTAATGGCATTACTTAACAGGTTCAATTCCGCGCTATGCACTTCACCAACTATTTGCCAGATGGTTTCGGGGAGGTTTTGCTCATTAAGCCTGAAAAAATCAAAAAAGTTGTAATTATTAACAATAAACTCGTGATGGGTATTTACCTGGAATGTGAATGCCTCTTTTAAGTTAGTGAAGCTATCTAACCTGCTCTCAAGCGTTTTTAAATAGTCGGCAGCAAGCTTGCGCATTACGGCTATGTAAAGCTGGCTTTTATCCGGAAAATAATAATAAAGCAAAGCTTTTGACATGGATAAGTCACCGGCTATTTCGTTCATGGTTGTTTTTGAATAACCATAATGTAAAAAACGCTGGTGCGAGGCCTCTAAAATTTTCTCCCTTTTAATATCCTGCTGGTCATTAGCTGCTGCCATGTGAAAAATTTTGCTTAAAAACAGGTAAACAAATAAGTCAATACAATCGATTTCCTGACTTTTTTAACAAAACTATCAAAAATTCATCAAATAAGTGTGGCAACCCCCTTCTGCAGGGCATTTGCTAAAACAATTTTACATTCCAACTATTTTATAGGGGACACCAATTTTTTGATTATGGATATTGGAAACAGATTACCACCCGATTTGCTTGAATTTTCGCAACGGATCCCTGCCTTTGCCTGGAACCTGATCATCATCGCTTCGGCAATACTTATTGGCCTTGTCACTAAATTTATCATTACAAAATTATTCAGGATCTATGCTCAGCGCAAAGACACTGATTATTCCATACTACGATCAATAATTGTAAACCTTGGCCCGGCGGTTGCTTACTTCATACCATTGTTCCTTTTCAACCTCCTATCACCACTAATGCGGATGAACAAGCTCTATTATCAACCGCTTGATAAAACCATAGAGATCTTGCTTACTATATCGTTCGCTGGCATTATTGTACGCTCGGTGCGCATTCTGGAGGATTATATTTATCACACTTACGACCTTAATAAGGTTGATAACCTGAAAGAGCGTAAGGTGCGAACGCAAATTCAGTTCATCCGCAAGATCATCGTGGTAACCATCATCTTTTTAACTATCGCTATTATCCTGCTTAGCTTTGAAAGTATGCGAAAGATAGGCACAGGCTTACTCACCGGTGTTGGTATAGGCGGTATTATTGTAGGCTTCGCGGCGCAAAGTTCATTGGGTAACCTATTGGCGGGTTTTCAGATTGCATTTACGCAACCTATCCGCATCGATGATGTTTTGGTTGTTGAAGGCGAGTGGGGCCGTGTAGAAGAGATCACCCTCACTTATGTAGTGCTAAAAATCTGGGACGAACGGCGCCTGATACTGCCCATCAATTATTTTATCCAAAAGCCTTTTCAAAACTGGACACGCACTTCGGCGGATATATTGGGTACTGTTTTTTTATATATGGACCACACAGTTCCGGTTGATGCCATCCGTGAGGAATTTGAACGTCTGATTGTAAAATCAACCCTTTGGGATAAACGGGTTAAAGTAGTACAGGTAACCGACGTGCGGGAGCATACCATCGAAATCAGGGTACTAATGAGTGCAAGCACCTCTTCAAACGCTTTTGACCTGCGTTGCTATATCCGCGAAAACCTGATCACCTTTATCCAAAAGAATTTCCCGGGCAGCTTGCCGCGTTCACGTAATGAGCTCAGCAATTTGGGCGAGCTTGAAAAATATATTCAGCCTGTAGCGGGAGCTTAAACCAACTTACTTAAGCTGATCCCTGCCCCAATTACCAAAGCGTCTTCGGCAGCACCTATCAACGGATCGGCGATATGATTGGCCTTGACTATGTTTTTGCGTAAATAATAGCTGGCATAAGATGCTGCTATTGCCGCTGCCCCTCCTATCAATGCCCCGGTTAACGTTTTGCCACCAACCGCTTTATATATACTTGCACCGGCTAAAGCACCTGACAAGCCTCTGCCGGCTACGCCTGCCGGCTCTATTCGGTTTGGCGTTGATGGTAATTTATCGGCGATAAGCTCAGTGACAGATAATACCTTCAAAACTGCGGCAACCGTTGTTGATTGCATGAACCTTAACGATGATTTCTCCAGCCTTTTTGATGGATGATTACTAAGTATATGCGTGGTTATAACCGGGGCCGATAAGGTACGCATGCCGGCTAATGTACCGATGCCAATCACCGGCCAAATTGGGTTTGATACTTTAAGTTTCATTTCGCTTCAAATACTTGATTTAAGAACCCAAAACGTCGTATTATGTTCTGTTTCATAGATACAAAAAAACGGCCATGCTAACTTAGCATGACCGTTTCTATATTTATTAGCTTTATTTTAAACTGCTTCTGGTTCTAACACCGCTGCGTGTTTAGGTTCAACTGATTTTTTGCCGAACAACCTTGCTTTAAGATTATAGCGGATCAGGTATAAACAAGGTACAAGTATCAGTGTAATAACCGTAGCAAACCCTAAACCAAAAATCATTGTCCATGCTAACGGGCCCCAGAAAGCAACGTTATCGCCACCAAAGTGGATGTGCGGTTCAAAATGGGTAAACAAGCCAACAAAGTCGATATTGAAACCAACAGCCAGCGGTATCAAACCTAAAATGGCGGCAGTGGCGGTAAGTAATACCGGTGTCATACGTGTATGACCGGCTTCAACTACTGCATCATGGATACTCACGCCCTGCTCAAGCAGCATATCGGTAAATTCAACCAATAAGATACCATTACGAACAACCACACCCGCTAAAGCGATGATACCAACACCGGTCATTACGATAGACATAGTCATGCCGAATACACTAACACCCAGCAATACACCTATGATACTAAAGAAGATCTCACTAATGATGATAAGCGTTTTACCGATTGAGTTGAACTGGATCATCAAAATAACCAGGATCAATCCGAATGATACAGCAAGTGCCGATAGCAGGAAGGTCATGGCCTCCATCTGGTCTTCCTGTCCACCGCCCTGACGAATAGTCACATTATCCGGCCTCTTAAAGTTATTTATCGCTTTAAGGATATTGGCATTAACCTCGTTAGGATTATTTGGCTTAATTACATTTGAGCCAAGCGTTAACACCCTACGCTGTTGTTTACGTTTAATATTACTGTAAGTGGTGGTATAGCGCACATCAGTGAAAGCCGATATTGGCACCTGGCGTATCGCGCCACTCATGGCCATATCACGGTATGTAATTTTCAGGTTTTTGATCTCATCAATATTACTACGCTGACTTGGCAATGTTCTTACCATGATTTTATAGTCGTCCTCGCGGGTATTGCGGAAATCGGCTGCCTTCCAACCATAAATTGCGGTAAACAGGTTTTGATTGATTTGCTGAGAAGATACTCCCTCACGGTTAGCACGCTCACGATCTATATCAAACACAATTTCTGGCTTATCACTTTGCACGTCGGCAATCAGGTTTTCGATACCGGCAATATTTTGCTTAGCCAAATAACTTTTAAGCCTGTTACCGGTAGCAACCAGCGTATCCAGGTTATCACCCACTATCTCAATACTGATATCTTTTTGTACCGGAGGACCGCTGCTCTCCTGTGCAACAGCTATTTTTGCACCGGGAATCCCTTGTACAGCCGCACGGATGTTGGCTAATACCTTTTTAGTATCCTTACCATTACGCTTACCAAATTCAACAAACGCTACGGTAACCTTACCTTTATTTTCATAATCGCCCTGATCTTCATCAGTAGGATCGGTAACCCCTTTAGTTACGTTTGAAATAACTGACGACACGATATCCTTATCAGGCTCAACTACTTGTGCAACGCGCTTTTCAATCTGTTTGGTTACTTCATTGGTGTAAGCCTGATCGGTACCGATAGGTAAAGTAATGTACACATAAGCAAAGTTAGGGTCGCCCGATGGAAAAAACTCGGGCGTTTTACCCCGTACGGCCATCAGGAAAATCGCAAAAATAAATAAGCCGATAGTTCCGACCAGAACGGTTACCGGCCTGCGTACAGCACGTTCAAGCCATTTCGCATACCAGTTTTGAAATTTAGGCCAGGCATTTTTCTGGAACCTATCAATAACACGCAGCAGGAAGAAATGGTTAATCAGGTATAATACCATGATCAGCACCATCAGGTTTCCAATACCAACGTTCATCAGATAGCCAATAACTGCTGCAATTGCCAAAAATATCATGGCCCTTTTTGTAGGCCTGTCAAACTTGGGATGATCATGCTCTCCATCATGATGTGGCCTCATAAAATCAACCGCGAATACCGGGTTAATGATATAAGCAACCACCAACGATGCCAGCAAAGTGATGATCAACGTAATTGGCAGGAAGAACATGAAATGTCCGATCAAACTGTTCCAGAAAGCCAGAGGTACAAACGGAGCCAAAGTAGTCATGGTACCTGAAAATACAGGAAGGAACACCTCACCTGCGGCCATTTTAGCCGCCTCTTTAATTGGCACCTTACCATTGGCAAAAATACGGTGTGTATTCTCAATCACCACAATGGCGTCGTCCACCACAATACCCAGCGCCAGCAAGAACGAGAATAGCACGATCATGTTGAGCGTAAATCCAATTGCAGGCATTACCAGGAAGGCAATAAAACATGACAACGGTACAGATAATGCCACGAAAATGGCATTGGTTGTGCCCATAAAAAACATCAGGATAACGGTAACCAAAAGGAAACCGATAACGATGGTGTTAATTAAGTCGTTAAGCGTTGTACGTGTTTTATCTGATTGATCGCCGGTAACAACAATATCGAGGCCTTTAGGGAAAACTGTTTTCTGCTTTAGCTTGATCAACTCGTTGATCTTATCAGAAGCTTCAATCAGGTTTTCTCCGGCCCTTTTACTCACGTTAAGGGTAATTACATTTTTGAAGTTAGGATTATCATTGCTTTTTAACCTTGCATAACTTTCCTGTTCTAAAAATGAATCTTTAACCTCGGCAATATCCCGCAAATAAACAGCCTGCCCTTTAGGGTTACGGATCACCATGGCAGCCACTTCATCGGCATTTTTAAAATCCTGCTTAATATCAATGGTTCTGCGAACGCCGTCGGTTTTAGCAGTACCTGTTGATGACAATATATTTTCGTAACCAATGGCTGTACTAATGTCCGGCAGGCTTAGTTGCGCGGCAGCCATCTTGTTCATATCAACATTAACCTGTATTTCAGGAGTTAAAGCACCTACCTCATCAACTTTTGAAATCTCCTTATAGCTTTCAATTTCATCTTTTAATATATCGGCATACTCTTTCAATTTTTTCAGATCATAATTACCTGAAATGTTGATATATAAAATAGGCAGATCGGCAACGTTAATATCCGAAACAACAGGATCGGTATAATTATTATCATTTTGCGGGAGATCCTTCTTGGCTTGGTCAATCTTATCCTTTACGTCTATTTTTGCATCCTTGATATCAATATTAGCCTGAAATTCGGCTGTAATAATAGAAACGTTTTGAACCGAGTTTGAGGTTACTTTCTTTAATCCCTTTAAGGATTTCAGCTGCTTTTCTATCTGGCGTGTTACCAGGTTCTCAATATTTTGCGGAGACTGACCGGCAAAGGTTGTTGTAATAAATACTTTCGATTGCGCTATATCCGGAAAGTTTTCCTTAGGCAAGCGGTTATAACTTACAAGGCCAAGCACCGTGATCAGGAACATGAGCACATAAATGGCCGTTTTGTTATCAATGGCCCAACTTGATGGGCCGAATTCTTTCTTTACATCTTTCATAATGAACAGATCAATTGGTTAATAACTAATTGGCCGATTGAACAACTTTGACTTTATCGCCGTCTTCAACCTCTGTTGCGCCTTCAACTATCAATTGGTCGCCGGCTTTCAAACCTGATAATATCTCGGTTTGGCCGCCATAAGTAATACCCGATTTTACATTTACCTGTTTTGCAATACCGTTCTGATTTACAAACACATGGTCGCCGGTTTCTGATTTCTGTACCGCTTTTACAGGTACAGAGATGGTGTTATTTTTTGAATAGTCGGCGATTTTTAAAATGGCGGTCATGTTAGGGCGCAGTGTGCTGCGTACCGGCAGTTTAATCTCAACACCAAAACTACGTGATGTAGCATCAATAGCTTTAGCGGCAAAAGTTACTTTAGTAACCAATGAATCGTTAGCATCCGGAATTAAGATCTTAACATCGTTACCGGTGTTTACGCTGCTCGCATATGATTCGGGAACATCAGCCTTTACTTTTAAAACATCAGCATTAACAATACGGATACCGGTTTGCCCCGGTGTCGCACTCTGCCCGAGTTTCAGGTCCATTTGATCTACAGTACCGTTTATAGGTGATATGATACGATACAGGGCAGATTGCTTTTTTAATGAGGCCAAAGCTTTTTGGCTGCTTTGTAATGTAGTTTGAGCCTGAAGATATTGCACTTCGGTGCCTATTTTTTGATCCCACAGGTTTTTCTGACGATCAAATAATTGCTGGTTTAAACTCACCTGGGCTTCGCTTTGAGCGATGTTTTGCTGCATAACGCTATTATCAAGCTGTGCAAGGATCTGACCCTTGCTTACATGTTGGCCTGGTTTTACATAAAGCGCGGTAATGGCAGCCTGCATTTGCGGATAGGCAGTAACGTTATCCTGCGCATCTATTTTACCCTGTATTTGAACGTAGTTGGTAAAATTGCCCATTTTCACTTCAGCAACACTTACGTCGGTGCTCTTGGCCGAATCGGTAGTGCCCATTTCAGACTGCAGCTTCTCAATTTTTGAATTGATATCTGATTGCTGCTTTTTAAGATCGGCCAGCTCGGCCTTTTTATCTTTAGGCTTACTTGAGCAGGCCGCAAGTAAAACCAGGAATGGTATGTATATAAATTTTTTCATTTTCATTGTTATATAGTGAGTTTAGTGTTGTTATTATTTAATTCGTCCGTAAGCTTTGTCAAGGTCAACTTTACTAACCAGGGCATCATAAAGGCCTTGTATGTATTTATTATCGGCATCTTCAAGCCCTGTTTGCGCTTGCGTAACCTCAATACTTGAACCTACACCCTGCTGATATTTTATTTTTGAAACACGCAATACTTCCTGCGCAAGGGTTTGATTACGTTTTTGGTTATTAAGCGACTGCAAACCATTTACATAAGTAACATGCGCCTGGTTAGCCTGTAGCTTTAAGCCGTTTTTAGCATTCTCCAAATCATTTTGTGATTTAAGTACGGCTATTTTTGATTGCCTGATCTGGTTAACACGCTGAAGACCACTAAATATGGGTACGTTTAAAGTTAAACCAACGTAACTCGACGGAAAGCTCATTTTATACAAGTTACTAAAATTATTGTCCTGATATGATGAGGTATAAGCCGCGTTAGCTTTAAGCGACGGCAGAGAAAGCGATTTTTGACGTTTCAGGTCCAGTTGCTTAAGGTCGACATTAGTCTCGGCTAAATTGTACTCGATGCGGTTGTGGTAAAACGCGGTATCGGCAGCAAGATCGGCTGTATTGTCTTCAAGTTTGATATCTTCAAGTTTATCCTTCAAACTAAGCGCATATTCAATGGGCATACCCATCTGAAATTTAAGTACCTGGTAATTTAAAGCCAGTAAACGAATGGTGTTTTCGCGGCTCGTAACTAAGTTATTGTACTGAACAACAATACGGTCAACATCAATTTTTTCAACAAAACCCTGCTTGTTTTGCTGCGTGGTTTCATCCATTTGCTGCTTTAGCTGAGCAATATTGGCATTCAATAATCTCAACTGCTCATTGCTAACCAAAACTTGGTAATAAGCTTTGGTAACATTAACGTTAGCCTCAATTCTTGAACGGATATGACTACGGATAGAAAGTTCCTTATATGTTTTAGACGCCTTTAAACCAACAAGATAGCTACCATCAAATAAAATCTGGTTAGCATTTACCCCAAAGCTCGACTGGTATTTAACACCGAACTGAATAGGAACAAAAGTACCGGCCGGCTGTCCAAAAAACTCACCGGGCAATAACGTGGTCGGGATTTTCAAGTAATCCTGAAAGGATGCTGTACCGGTTACCTGGGGCAAGCCAATACCAGTGGTTTCCTTAACTTTATACTCGGCGCTTTTGATATCAAGTTTGGCATTAACTACCGAATCCTGATGCTCATAGGCATAGTTAACACAATCCTCAACAGTAAAGTTAAAGGTTTGTACATTGGGCGCAGCCTCCTGCCCAAAGCTTTTAAAAGCTATGGCACAAATTGCAGCTGCCGTGAAGAATAGATATTTCATTATATATGTTGTGATTGAGTGATTTAATTTAACTGGTACAAATTTCATGCAGTTAGTGACAACCTTATGTCAGCATGTTATTCATTATCAATATTCTTATACTCGTTAAGCAGTTTGTACCCTTCAATGGTACAAATGCCATAATTAAAGTGATCTAAAAACTGAACCTGCACTTTCCAGGGACTAAAATCCCTTACCGGAAAAATGGATGTATTAAAGCCCAGTTCTACCTGGTTAACCCGCATCCGTGCTATAATGCGTACGTCAATGTCTTTACGGATATACCCCTGTCCCATTCCCTTGATCAGCAGCTCTTCCATTTTCTGGATCAATATTTCGGATTTGAATTTTTGAAAATCGTTCCAGGCTTCGGGATGATACTTTTGCAAATCGTGGATAACTATCGGGTTGATCCTTGAAAAGATCTCTTCCGAGCATTTGGTCATATTGATCATCTCCTCAATCACATTAGCTGACTTGCTGATGATATCATTCATTTGATCCTCATCTTCCTTCAGCTTCTGTTTAGTGAGCGCTACTACCAGTTCATTTTTATCCTTAAAAAACTGGTAAATGGTTTTTTTTGACATACCCAGATGCCTGGCAATATCATCCATGGTGATACTTTTGATACCTGCGGTTAAAAACAGGTCCTCGGCGCCTTTTATAATTCTTTCGGTTTGACTCATTGACTTTCCGGGTCAAAACTAAGGAAACATTTTTTGAATAAAAAGTTTCCATTCATTTTTACTTTTTCATTACAAATATTTGTTCGTTTTTAAAATTCATTTAATTATTGCTTGTTATACAGCGGTTTATTTGCGAAGCTTTTAATCTGCCTTAGGCCATCAAAAATGATTACCTTTGCAAAAATTTTCATCCACTCTCTTTTTAATATATGACGCTTACTTCACTTTCAGCGATCTCGCCTATTGATGGCCGTTATAGAAACACCACTGCCGAACTTGCCGCATACTTTTCAGAATATGCCCTTATCAAGTACCGTGTATTTGTTGAGATAGAGTATTTTATAGCACTTGCCGAATACCCACTACCTCAGTTACAAGCATTTGATAAAAATCTATCAGAAAAGTTACGCGACATTTACAGAAATTTTTCGGAAGATGACGCTGAAAGTATCAAAGTGATTGAAAAAACGACAAATCACGATGTTAAAGCCGTTGAGTATTTCATTAAAAAGGAGTTTGATAAATTAGGCCTGGAGCCGTTCAAAGAGTTTATTCACTTTGGCCTTACCTCGCAGGATATTAATAATACTGCCATCCCATACACATTTAAACTGGCTTTAAATAACAGCTATTACCCTGCTATTACTGACCTGGTTAGCATCCTGAAAGCATTTGCTGCCGATTGGGAAAATGTTCCTTTGCTGGCGCATACCCACGGTCAGCCGGCTTCACCAACCCGCCTGGGTAAGGAAATCCTGGTTTTTGTTGAGCGCCTTGAAGCCCAGCTTGAATTGCTGAAACCTATCCCAAATTCGGCTAAGTTTGGCGGCGCTACCGGTAATTTCAACGCGCATAACATCGCTTATCCTGCCATCGACTGGAAAGCGTTCGGCAATAATTTCGTTAACAACATTTTAGGGTTGAAGCGTTCTCAGTTTACTACCCAAATTGAGCACTATGATAATTTTGCCGCGCAATGCGATGCCCTAAAACGCATTAACAATATCCTGATTGATCTTGACCGTGATATGTGGACTTATATCTCCATGAATTACTTTAAACAAAAGATCAAAGCCGGCGAAGTTGGTTCATCGGCCATGCCACATAAGGTTAATCCTATCGATTTTGAAAACTCTGAAGGTAACCTGGGTATCGCCAATGCTTTATTTGAGCACCTTGCAGCTAAACTACCTATTTCAAGGCTACAGCGCGACCTTACCGACTCTACCGTATTAAGGAACATCGGCGTACCTTTTGCACATACATTGATCGCCATCAAATCAACCGTAAGGGGATTAAACAAACTGTTACTAAACACGGACGCAATCAATGCCGACCTTGAGGCTAACTGGCCGGTTGTCGCAGAAGCTATCCAAACCATATTAAGGCGCGAAGCTTATCCTAACCCTTACGAAGCCCTGAAAGACCTTACCCGCACCAATCAACAAATCAACGCCACCACAATAGCGGAGTTTGTTGATACGTTAAATGTAAGCGACGCCATTAAAGAGGAGATTAAAAAGATTACGCCTTTAAATTATACAGGCATTTAGATGCGCAGATGATATAATGTGCAAAACCTGCGCATCAAAGAAATGTCATAACAAAGTTTGAGGTAGCTTTTAATAAAAAAGCTCATTAAATTTGTTAATTAGATTGAATAAAAACACGAAACGATGAACATCAACGTATATACCGAATTAACGCCTAACCCGGCAACTATGAAATTCATAGTTAACAAACTGCTTATTAATGGCAGCGTTGACTTCGCTACTAAGGAAAGTGCCGAAAAATCACCTTTTGCAAAAGAACTGTACAAGTTCTCGTTTGTAAACGGTGTTTTCTTTGCCAGCAATTTTGTAACCATTACCAAAACTGAAGGTAGTGACTGGGCAGATGTTGAGCCTATCATGAAAGAGTTTGTTAAAGGCGCTATCGAGTCTGAATTGAAGATCCAGTTAGAGGAAGAAGCCGAAGCAGGAAACTTTGAAGGCACCGAAACTGAAGTTAAAATTCAGCAGATCCTGCATGATTACGTTCGCCCGGCTGTTGAGCAAGATGGCGGCGCTATCACTTACCGCTCATTTAATGAAGGTATAGTAACCGTTGAACTTCGCGGTTCATGCAGCGGTTGCCCATCATCAACCGTAACCCTTAAAGCCGGCATCGAAAACCTGCTTAAACGCATGGTACCTGAAGTTACCGAAGTGGTTTCTGAAGCATTATGATATTGAAGATTGGGGTTTGAGCCCCTTTGCTTATCCAAAAGCCTTTCATGAAAATGAGAGGCTTTTTTTATTAACTTTAATCAATGTCATCAATCACACCAGTCCAATATTGCTTTCCATACTTTTTTGATGAATATGATTTCAGAAGCCTCATTGAACAAATGGGTCTGCAATATAAGTTGAGCTTTGATACGAAAACAAGATTATTTAACTCGTTATCTATATTTAACCACCACAATTTCAACTTTTTCATTAATTGCTTTACGAATTTGATGTTTGATCAAAATGGCGATCTTATAATTTGGAAAACAGAAGAAGACGTGATTAATATTTCAAAAATAAAAACCAACTACGGGCTTATAAATAAAATTGATTTCACAATCGAATTAAAGGGGCTCCATGCGGGAAAAAATGAACTGGGCAACAATTATGGTCTATCAAATTTTGTAACTTATGTTAGAAAAAGCAGTATTAATTATGATTTTGACTATGCTGAAAATTTCGCTATAGTAATTATCAATAATTCATCTATTGATATCATTCCATTTGATTGGTTCAATAAGAAGGGCGGCGATTACGGTTACGTTTGGCCAGCTACAGCTCAACTCAATTTAGGAACTTTTGAGTTAACCGGGAAAGGAATGCGAATGGAGAACTTTTCAATTCAGCTGCATAATCAGATTTGAAAACAAATTAGACAAACAAATGATTAAATATTTCCCTTACTTAAAATACTTCTGCACCACCTGCAGCATCTCCCCAGTTATCCTCCCATTAGTAGCTAACAACTCACGGGTATCCAATACTTCCGAGCCGCCTTTAAAATTTACAACTTCACCTCCGGCTTGTTTTACAATCACAATACCCGCAGCAACATCCCAAGCGTTGAGGTTATACTCGTAAAAAGCATCAAAACGACCACAAGCTGTATAAGCCAGGTCGACAGCGGCCGAGCCTAAACGACGCAAGCCATGGCTGGTACGCATCAGCTCAGTAAATAATTCGATGTAGGCTGCTTGCTTAGTAAAGTCGTAGTATGGAAAACCGGTTGCAAGTAAGCTGGTGCCTACCGTGTTGTTTTTGCTTACGCTGATCTCCTTGCCGTTCAGGTATGCGGGTGCATCCTTCCAGGCGTAAAAACATTCATCAAGATTTATTTCGTAAACGACGCCCGCAATCAGCTCGTCATATTCTTTTAAAGCTATACTTACAGAAAAAGCAGGTACACCGTGGATGAAATTGGTAGTGCCATCAAGCGGGTCTATGATCCAGTTATAGCGCTCGCCTATTTTAGTGGTTGTTTTTTCTTCGGTAATGAAACCGGCTTCAGGTAAAATTTTGCTCAGGCCTTTTACAATGGTTTCTTCGGCGGTTTTATCAACGTATGATACCATATCGTTGAGCCCTTTATACTCTATCCTATCAGGATCAAAGGCTTTACGCTCCTGCCTGATAAAATCACCTGCTTGTTTTGAAACTTCAATTACCTGGTTTAGGATGTTCGCTATTTGCATGGTTACGTTTTAATGATAGGCTGAATGAAAAAACTTTATGGATAAAAAAGCTTGCGAAGAAAAGACTCAATGCCGCCGAGATCCTTGCTACCGTTGGATTAAAACTACAAGCCTGGATCAATATTTTCACAACGGATAAATTGGCGAAGAAGCCAATAAAGGCTACCATGACAAAACGAAAAAATTGCTTGCGTGGTGCCGACTTCGACTCGTTAAATACCATATATCGGGTGATTAAAAAATTAACCACAACGCCCATAAAAAACGATAATGCCAGCGAAACAGTATAGTTACGAACAGTAAGCCCAAAAATGTGGTAAGTATGCTGTGTAAGCAGATTATGGTAAAAAAGGTAAAATGCACAAACATCTACCAAAAAACCGGCCCCGGCCGAAAGCACAAATCTGAATACCTGGTTATTAATTAATTTGCCTTTTGATTTATTATCAGCCATTTGTAGTACCCAGTGCTTTCTTTTCTTTGTTTAGTCCGGTAATGATCAACGCTGTGCCGCCCAAAACCATGATCACCGAGATCATTTCGGCCTGGGTAAATGAAACACCGGCAACAACATATTTAGTATTGACCCTAATGAGTTCGATAACGAAACGCTCAATGCCAGCCAATATCATGTATACACCAAACAAAACGCCCGGAGCTTTAAAATTGTGCCTTATTTTCCATAATACAAAGAACAGTAATAAACAAATTACAGATTCGTAAAATGAGGTTGGATAAACCGGGTATTGCAGCTCGTGACAAAACTTACCCATACAGTTCACCATCTGCACACCTTCGTCGTTCACGTTATGCGGAAATTTAAAGCTCCACATCCAATTGGGAGCCCAGCTTAACCATTGCGGCTTGGCTGCAAGGTTAACAATACCCCAGTCGCCATCGCCACTCATCTGGCAGCCTATACGACCTAAAGCGTAAGCCAGCATCATACCCGGACCGCCAATATCAAGCATATCTAATGGTTTAATGCCGTGTTTGTTAGCAATATAAAGCACGGCCGCTCCACCGCATATCAGGCCACCATAAAAGGTTAAACCACTAAAACCGACCAGCATACCAACCGGGTCTTTCATAAAATCGCCCCAGTTTTCCAATGCATTAAACAACTTGGCGCCGGCAAAGCCAAACACCGCAGCCCAAAGCAATATACTGCCTAATAATTCATGGGGGTGTACGTCAATATCTTTGGTTACCGGTTTGTCAAGCTTTTGCTTGTTAGCTTCGTGCCATGCCCAATAAGCAAAAGCTGCGGCTCCGAGTATGCCACCAATCCAGTTACCTCTTAAGGATAGTAAAAATTCTTGCGGCGTATCCAACAGCATTTGGTAGTTGAGCGCGCAATCAACAATTTTATAACCCAATAAAAAGCCAAAAATACCATTGCTTATTAATTCGGTACTTGACGCCTGTAAACCTATAGTAACCCGCTTTTTAAAAGTATGGATAACGCCTAATGCTTCTTTCCGTTTAAACTCCTGGCCAAAAGCCCAGTAACCGCCAACAAAAGCTATCGCTACAAAAAAGCCAAAAGTTTGTATGGGCAAAGGAAGATTAAAGCCAAAAAGATATTTTAGTAACGATGTAAGCGTAGGAAACATAGGTTATATTTTAAGGCGAATATAGAATTTAATGCACTAATATTTCTTCGCCCTCTGTTATTTCAACATCACCATCAGGTGAAATATTTGTTAGATGTACTGTCTTCAATTCATTAACCAGCACAGGATCATACTTGGTACGCACCTTTACATAATTGCGGGTGAAGCCGTGCATAAAGCCATCTTTAATATCGCCCTCAAATAAAACTTCCTGGTTTTTATCCAATTGACTTTCATAAAAAGCGCGGCGTTTTTTATCAGACAGGATGTGCAGCATTTTGCTCCGCTCCCCGCGTGCCGAGCCAGGAACAGCACCCGTCATCTGGGCAGCTAAAGTATTTTCCCTTTCCGAATACGTGAATACGTGCAGGTATGATATATTAAGTTCGTTCAGGAAATTATAGGTATCAATAAAGTCTTCCCTTGTTTCGCCGGGGAAGCCAACTATAACGTCAACACCAATGCAGCAATCGGGCATTAGTTCTTTTATTTTCGCAACACGGTTAACATAAAGGTCGCGTTTATAGCGGCGGCGCATCAGTCCCAATATCTTATCCGAACCAGATTGCAGCGGAATATGAAAATGCGGAACAAAGCGTTTTGAGGTGGCAACAAAAGCGATGATCTCGTCGGTAAGCAGGTTAGGCTCAATAGATGAGATCCTGAAACGGTCGATACCTTGTACCTCATCAAGCGCCTTCACAAGGTCAAAAAATTTATCCTCGCGCTGTCCGTTTCGGATCCCGAAATCGCCCAGATTGACACCGGTAAGTACAATTTCTTTTACGCCAGATTCGGCAATTTGCCTGGCCTGCGCAACAACGTTTTCGATGGTATCGCTCCTGCTCGCGCCACGTGCCAGCGGAATGGTACAAAAGGTACAAGAGTAATCACAACCATCCTGCACTTTCAGGAAAGTACGGGTACGGTCGCCAAAAGAATATGCCGGTACAAACTCGTTAGCTTCAGACACGGGCTGGTTAAGCACCAATGCTTTTGGCCTTTTAGTTAGATCGGTAATATGATCAACTATCTGAAATTTTTCGGCAGCGCCAAGCACCATGTCAACACCCGGAATTTCGGCTATTTCCTGTGGTTTTAGCTGCGCGTAGCAACCTACAATTGTTACGTAAGCGTTAGGTGAAATTTTTAGCGCTTCCTTAACTATCTTCTTACACTTTTTATCGGCATTATCGGTTACCGAGCAGGTATTGATTACAAAAACATCCGGTGTTTCGGTAAAATTTACCGTATCATAACCGGCCTGGTTAAACAGCCGACCAATAGATGAGGTCTCTGAATAATTCAGCTTGCAGCCTAAGGTGTAAAAAGCGACTTTCTTGTTCATTTCAAACGGCAAAGATACAGTTTTTTATAAAATGTTGTTTCGGAGCATTTTTCATATCAGCGTAAATAATAAACGTTAAAACCAGCAGAGGGTTACTATAACAATTGATAATTTTATTTATCAGTATCATTTCTGTATTTTCAAACCGATTTAACATCTTCTAAACCTTATCAATCATGATCATATACGGTATCAAAGCCAAACTCTTAAAATCCGAAATAGCAGGCGACACCTGCCCAAATTGCAATACGGCTAACAGCATCCAGATGAATGTATTTCAGCGTTGGGCGCATATTTTCTGGATTCCGTTTTTCCCGATAGGTAAAACAGGTGTTTCGCAATGCCTTAATTGCAAACAGGTTTTGAAATTTAAGGAGATGCCGGCCTCGCTCAAATTAAGTTATGACAACTTGAAAGTACAGACCAAAATACCGGTATGGACATTTGCCGGGTGCTTTTTGATAGTTATTGGTTCGATCTTTTTTTATATAAGCGAAAAGCAGAAAGCTAAAAAAGTAAACCAATGGGTTTTATCACCGCAGAAGAACGATGTTTTTCATATCAAACTCAAAAACGATCACTATACCCTATACAGAGTAAATAAGGTTTCCGGCGATTCGGTTTACCTGGCCCTGAATAAATACGAGGTTGACCGCGAAGACGGGCTTGATGATATTGCCGCCAAAGGCGACACTGCTTATGACAATGCACAGGAAGGCGTTGCGAAACCTTTTCTTGTAGAAATGGCAAAAGAAGGAACCATTCTGGATATTGAACGCAAATAAGCTTATGACTGCCGCACCCCGCTCTTATTGGTTTGCTAAGTTCCTTGAATGCATGTATCTGCTTGTAGCAATTTATGATTGCTTAATGACGATGTGGGGTCCTTTACTTTACAAGCTGTTTAATTCTTTTGGTGACCTCTCCTTCGCAAGGCTCTTAACATGGGGTAGTATTGTGATGTTCATCTTTTCAGTGGCCTATTCTATCTATTGGCATCAAAAAAGTAAAAAGGAAGAATTTAATTCAGGAATAAGGCACGCGTTTTTGCGCGGCGTTATGAGATACTTCCTTGCCTATCAAGTGTCGGCTTATGGTTTTGCCAAAATCTTAAAAACACAGTTCGGGCATGTTTACATGAGGGATAATACCACTGTAGGTCAGCTAAGCGGCTTCGATCTCACCTGGAATTATTTTGGCCACTCCTACACTTTCGCGGTTATACTGGGCTTGCTTCAGATTGGAGGCGGCGTTATGCTTTTATTCAGGCGTACTACCTTATTAGGCACCTGTATATTATTACCGGTAATGTTAAACATTGTATTGATCAATGTATTTTATGATATAGCCACAGGGGCATTCATAAACTCAATCATTATAACTACCGGCCTGTTATACCTTTTACTACTACGATGGCCGGATATTAAACCTGTTTTATTTAAAGAAGTGGTAATACCGCCTTTAAGGCTAAGTTTTGCAAAACCAGTTTTAAAACTTTTAGTAATCGGCCTTGCTTTTTATAGCATTTACCGCTATGTAGCGGCTGTACCATCATCGACCTTTACGGGTAAATGGAAAGTCAAGGAATTTAAACGAAATGGCAAAACTGTCGGTGAAAACGATTGGATGAATGGTGCGCAAAACTGGTGCTATATATACATTGAAGATGATGGCAGAATATCATTTTGTGCAAATCCTTACGTGTTTGAGGCTAACCGGGCATGGTTTGGCCGATATAATTACAATGCTAACCAAAAAACATTCAATGTACATTTCGACGGCGGCACAAACAATGATACCACGAAGGTAAAGATCAGCAACTACAACGGAAAGCAAATGCAATGGGATACCAAAGTGTATGATGATACCCTAAAGTTGAAACTGGTTAAAGAATAGCAGGATTACACATTCCCCCAGCCCAGGGCCAAGACATCGGCAATGTGCATGGTTTGAATAGGGAGATTATTTTTATCGATATATCCCTGCATATGCATCAGGCATGATGTATCTGTCGAAATGATATACTCCGCGCCGGCATCAAGCGCGTTATTTACCTTTTGCTGCGCCATGGCTGTTGAAATACCATCAAACTTAACTGCAAAAGTGCCGCCAAAGCCACAGCAGGTTTCACCATCTTTTAGGTCGAGTAACTCAAGACCAAGCACTTTGGACAGCAACTGACGTGGCTCATCTTTGATCTTGCATTCGCGCAGACCGGCACAGCTATCATGATAAACAGCCTTGCCGTCAAGCTCGGCGCCGAAATAATCATACTCCAGGATATTTACCAAAAAATCAGATAGCTCGTAGATATTCCCCTGTATAGCCCGGCATTTGTTATGTACGGCGGTATTGGTAAACAGATCGTTATAATAGTTTTTCACCATGCCGGTACAAGATGCCGAAGGTGATACGATAACGCTATCTTCCGAAAAATCACTCAAAAATTTGCTACCAACCTCTTTGGCATCATCCCAAAAGCCCGCATTAAAAGCCGGCTGACCGCAGCAGGTTTGCGCCGGATTATAACTAACCTTGCAACCTGCTTTCTCCAGCAGTTTTACAGTATTAAAAGCTGTTTCGGGAAACAACTGATCTATAAAACACGGTATGAACAACTCAACCTTCATCTGCACAAATTAGTTAACGGGCGCTAAAATCCAAATTTTTATTGACGTTTCGTTCCGCCTTCAGCAAAGAAAACAATAAAATTAAGCCGACAATGAAAAATACGCCCAATACCAGGACTGAATTTCGCGGACTTCCGGTTATTTCTTCAAAAAAACCAAAGCTAAATACCCCGCCTACTATAGCCAGCTTTTCGGTAACATCATAAAAGCTGAAGAAAGATGCCGTATCCGGAATATTTTCGGGCAGATACTTTGAATACGTTGAGCGCGACATAGACTGGATACCTCCCATCACTAAACCTACCACAACAGCGATAATGTAGAACTGTGTTTGCGTATATGTAAAGTAAGCCGCTATACAAACCCCAATCCATAGGATCACCACGCCTATTAATACCTTTACGTTGCCATATTTACCCGACAAGCGCGACATCAGCGTTGCTCCGAAAATAGCAACCAATTGAATAATCAAAATTATAGTGATCAACTGCGGGGTTTCCATTTTCAATTCCTTGGCAGCAAAACCTGTAGCTACCAGCATAATGGTTTGTACTCCCATCGAATAGAAAAAGAACGACGGTAAAAACCTTTTTAACAAAGGCATTTCCTTAACCTTTTTCCAAACATGCCCTAATTCAATAAAGCCCCCTTTTATAATGTTATGGCTATGGCTTACCGCGTTGGGGCTGCCCTTAGGCAATACGCTGAACGGGATCATGGCAAAACCTATCCACCATAAGCCCACCAGCAAAAACGACAGGCGCGGCGCAAAGGTTTTATCAACAATGCCAAACCACTCGCCTTTGAGCACAAACAAAAAGCAGATGAGCTGCAACAATACACTGCCTATATAACCGTAAGTAAAACCTTTGGCACTTACGTTATCCTGCATATCAACTGTAGCAATTTCGGGCAGGTATGAATTGTAAAACACAAAACCACCACTATAACCGATAGCCGCCAGCGCAAAACAGATGATCCCCATCTCCAGGTGATCCTTATCAAAATTGAACAACGCGCAGCATGCCGCCGAACCAAGCAGCGTAAAAAACAGCATGAAGATTTTTTTATTGCCTTTATAATCGGCTATAGATGATAGTATGGGCAGCAGCAATACCATCACCAGGTAAGCAGCCGATAAGGCATAATCTGAAAGCGCGGTGTTTACAAAGCTTTTCCCGAAAAAGTTAACTCTATCGCCATTGGCATGATTAGTTGTTATAGCAACATAGTAGGCCGGAAAAATGGTTGATGTGATAACAAGGTTATAGGCAGAGTTGGCCCAATCAAAGAAAGCCCAGGCCCTGATGGTTTTTTTGTTGTTTTTGTTTTCCATTTGCTCACTAAATGTATGCAAATTTTACAAACTGCAAAAAATTGACTGTGGTCTCAATCAATGTCCGCGCGGCGCATAAACAATGATACAAGCACCGATCAAGGCAACCAAAGCTCCTATAATATCATACCTGTCTGGCTTAAAACCGTCAACCTTCCAGGCCCAGATTAACGCCATCACAATAAAAATGCCGCCGTAAGCCGCATACACTCGCCCGAAATTTGCGGTTTGCCAGGTGGCAACAATTCCATAAAGCGCCAGGATAACACCACCCAATATTCCGAACCAAAGCGGCTTACCTTCTTTGAGCCAAAGCCAAACCAGGTAGCCTCCGCCTATTTCAAATAAACCGGCCAATAAAAACAAAGCAAAAGAGCGAAGGATTGCCATAATTAAAATTTAGAAGCAATAGTGCTGCTAAAGATAAATAAACAGCGGCATTAGCTTGTAGCTATGATAAAAAAGGCCTCCTGTGCGGGAGGCCTCTAATCATTCTTGTAAATCAAGCTTAGCTTCTGTCATAAAACGCTGGCGGCTCAATTCCTAAGGAACGCAGATAAACATAAGCCTGGCCGCGGTGGTGTATTTCATTATCGATGATGTATTGAATAATGCTGTTTGCTACCCCTTCGTACTGACCAAAAGCCAATACTGTTTCCTGAAAGCGTTCGGCAGGGATTTGCGCCCAGTAGTTTGTTATATCTTCAGTCGCGTTGTCCCACAACTTTAAAAGATCATTTTTTGAGTGGGCTTCAACTTTCCCGGTATGATGATCGAGGCCTGCTATTGGTGTCCAGTCGTTGGTTACCAATCCTTTTACACCCGGGCTGCTCATGCTGATAATCTCCTTCACCATTTCTGAAAAGGGGCGCATCCCTCCTATCGAATAATTAAAAAGTGCTTCCTGCGGAAAAGCTTCAATCAGGCGACGGGTAACACGGCGCTGGCCAAGCCAGCTTTGTAAAAATTGATCGGGTGTATAAACAGATGCTACTGCAGTTTCTGTTGGCTGTTGAATTGCGTTGGTTTCCATTGTATTGTGGTTTTGTTTTTGATTACAATACAAAGTAACCACAGGCCGGTGACAACCCTATGTCAGCAGGAAAAAAAGAAAAATTAACTATTTGTATTTTGGATAAATTCAACCACCTGCTGCTGTTCATAGTGCGAAAGCGAACCTTCCGAATAATGCCATTTAGCGGTAGCATCGCCATCAAACATAATCTGCCCTAAATAATCCGGATTCTTTTTATCGTCAAGCAACGGCTTGCTTTCACCAATCTCGGGAGCTATCTCCTGGATCTCAAAAAGGATTGCTTCGCCATCGTTACCGCCCTTGTAAAGTTTGTACAAGCCAGTTGCGTTTAACTCATGACTTGTTGATTGATGAAGCACCGGCTCGATGATAATATTTCTTTGTGTGCCGTTATCGCCGGTTACATTGTGATTAACTGTATGGATCATGGCTTACGTTTTTATATAGTACAAGCCTGCCGCCAAATTGTTTAAACACTTGCTTTAACGCTTTGTCTGCGGATCTTACTTTCGGTAAACATTAACACAATAAGCATAATTAATCCCAACACAAAAAAGCCGTCAAGAGCAAGCGTGGAGTCGCGCATTTCGTTAGTTACGGCTTCCACAAAGCCAAAGCAAAACAGGCCAACTACTATCGAAAGCTTTTCGGTAACATCATAAAAGCTGAAATACGAAGCCGTATCAGGAATATTCTCGGGCAAATATTTGGAGTAGGTTGAGCGCGATAAGGATTGTACCCCTCCCATCACTATGCCAATGACCACTGCCGCCGCATAAAACTGGATAGAGCTGGTGATAAAGTAAGCATACAGGCAAATAGCCGACCATACCGCCACTAAGCCAACCAACGTACGCACATTTCCAAACTTCTCAGATGATTTGGATGCGATCAATGCACCTGGCACCGCTACAACCTGGATGATAAGTACAATAGAGATTAGCGCGGCATCGGGCATATGTAGTTCTTTAGCAGCAAAATTGGCTGCGACAAGCATGATTGTTTGTACGCCAACCGAGTAAAGGAAAAATGAAGCCAGGAAGCGTTTTAACAAAGGCATGTTGCGCACTTTGCCAAAAACCTTTGCCAGTTCTTTAAAACCACCTGTAAGTACATTGTAGCTATGTTTACCCGCGTTAGGTTGTCCTTTTGGAAGTAACCGGAAAGGGATAACAGAGAAACCAATCCACCAAACAAAAACCATCAGGAATGAGATGCGGGCAGGCAGCCAATCATCAGTAATGCCGAACCAACTTGGCTGAAGCACTACAATGAAGCACAATACCTGTACCACAATGCTGCCTACGTAGCCATAAATAAATCCTTTGGCACTTACAGCGTCCTGTTTATCGGGTGTGGCAATTTGTGGCAGATACGAATTATAAAACACAAAGCCACCGCAATAACCTATCGAGGCGAGCCCAAAACACAGCATCGGGATTTCCAGCCCCGTGCCCGGCTTAAAGAAAAACAAGCCCGCACAGGCTAAGCTACCCAGCCAGGTAAACAATTGCAGGTATGATTTTTTATTACCCCGGTAATCGGCTATGGAAGTGAGGATGGGCAATATAGCCGCCACGATTAGATACGATAAGCCCAATATATAGTTTGATAAAACTGTGTTCACATATTTATGCCCAAAGAAAGTAACCATTTGGGTGTTTTTTGAATTGAACTTGGTTACCTCCACAAAGTATGCAGGGAAAATAGTAGAGGTAATAACGATATTATATGACTGATTGGCCCAATCAAACATACACCAGGCCCAGATGGTTTTCTTGTTATTTTTTGCTTCCATTGCGGCCTTAAAAGTATGGAAATTTAGAGGAAGCCCAATTTACAGAGGAAAAATAAATTGCTTTATATCATCAATGGCCGTAATTTATTTTAGGATGATCGATATCATACTTTAACCTGTAGTAAATTAAAATAAAGGTCACTATCAGCGTTAGGATTACGATGAAAACATTCTTATTAAATTCTTTTTCTTTTTCCGGTGTGTCTACAGAAATTTTGTATTCCCATTCAATCCCATATTTAACCTTCATCCTATTTGCAATATATTCTGCAAGCTTATAACATTCTGTTTTACGAAGGTCATTTACTTCTTCGTTCGTGCAGAAATTGCATAACAACAGAATTTCTTCTCCATTTTTAATATAAATTTCAGCGCTGGTATTCATCCCTCGTCCGGCCCCATTTTGGTCTGTCGTGATCAATATCCTACTATTTTTATCAATGGCGACCGTCTTTGAAGTTTTATAATCGGTAGAAATCACATCGAATGAATTCAATTGCAGTTTCTTTTCAAAATCATGTCTTGAGACGTAAGAAGTAATATAAATAGTGTCCGGGTCTTCCTCTCTTAAATACAAGCCTGCAAACCGAGTAATCATACAGCTAATGTAAAAACATAGTTTAGCTTTATTTTGATTTGTTGTAGTTTTATCAGACAATCAAAAACAGTAAATATGTTCAATTATCTTCATTTTACAGATCAGTTCGGCTCTTATCTTTACAACGATGATTTTCAAGAATTTACGACTAAAACGTTCACCGATCTGAGTAGATACAATGTTTTGGAAAGCGACTATATGCGGTCTGAAACCATGCATATTGATTTAGGCTTCACCAACGATGATGCTGTTATTGATGAAGATGAACTGATTGTTTTAGAGCCAGGGCAACCGATATTTTCACATCTGAATATTTACCCGAAACAAGATATTCAATATTTGCTGCCTTTTGAAATTTCGTTTACCGACACCCGTAATGATGTCTTACAAAAAGCAGGCAACCCAACACAAACCAATCACGAAGTTTCACCTATATTGGATAAACATTTTCTGATAGACCACTATAAAATAGGCAATCTGGTATTAAGTATAGATTACGATCCGCATGATGAGTATATCAATTTCATCCAGATCAGGGACAATAATATTGTAGCGTATTTGAAATTATAAAAACGCAAGGCCGTTAACCAAGTTTTTTCATATATCTTTAAGAATCGCATATAAATGCTCATCCATAATTTCACCATTCTTTGTGATAGCATCTCTCATGATACCCTCTTTTGTAAAACCCGCTTTTTCAAGTACCCGCATTGATGCCAGGTTGTTACCATTTACAGTAGCCTGGATCCGGATGATATCAAAGTTGTAAAACACATGCGGAACAATGAGCTGGACGGATTCGGTAACTACACCCTTGCCCCAATACTGCTCTCCCAACCAATACCCCACCGAGGCACTTTTGCGATAAACATCATCACCTTGCTTAAAATCAATTGCGCCAACCGCGTTATCGCCTATTACGATAGCTAAATTTGTCATAACGGCCTTACTTTGATGAGCTAATACCCATCTTTCAGCATCAGCCTTGGTATAGGGGTGCGGAAAGCGATCAAACAGGAAACGGGCAACATTGATATTATTGGCATGACGTTGTAACGATGCAGCGTCGGTTAACCGCCATGGTCTTAAAATAAATTTGCTGCCCTTGATTGTTGCCATCGTTATTGCTTAATCAGCATAAAAATAAGCTTTGATTAACAACCCTGTGTTAACTTCAAAGCCAATTTGCAATCGATGTAAAAAAAGCAGGTGGCGAAAATTCAATCTTCCGCCACCTGTAATTTATTGTATTTACGCGTTAATCAAATATCTCGGGCAAATGCTTATAGTTGCCTTTTACAGTTGCTAAAACCTCATCAAATTTACCACCAAGCATCATTTTGGTCATAGAAACAGCCATACCCGCAACCATTTTAAGTTCGATATGCGGAGGGAGGGCGAGAGCTGTTCCGTCGGTATAAACATTCACCAACACAGGGCCAGTATAAGCGAAAGCTTCGGCTATGCCCTGTTCAAGATCCTGCGGATCATTTATTGTGATCCCTTTTATACCCATTGATTCGGCCACGAGCGTAAAATCAGGGTTGTGCATGTCCACTTCAAAATCAGGCAAACCCATTACCTCCATCTCAAGTTTCACCATACCCAACGCGCGGTTATTAAACACAATAATTTTTATGGGCAGATTATATTGTTTGATAGTCGCCAAATCGCCCAACAACATAGAGATGCCTCCATCGCCACACATAGCCACTACCTGCCTGTCGGGGCAAGCCAACGAGGCCCCTATGGCATGCGGCATAGCATTGGCCATAGAGCCATGAACAAACGAGCCGATCATAGAGCGACGACCGTTTGCGCTGATATGCCGGGCACTCCAAACGTTACACATACCAGTGTCACAGGTAAAAATAGCATCGTCAGAAGCATATTCGTCCACCAAAGCCGCCAGAGCTTCCGGGTGGATAGCGTCATGTTTGCCATAGTCTTTAATATAAGCTTGCTGCTGTTCTTTCACTTTTGCATGTACGTGCAGCTGAGCGTCTAAAAAGCTTCTGTCGGTTTTTTCTTTAAGTAAGGGGATTAAAGCTTTTAAAGTAGATTTAATATCGCCATAAAGGCCCATATGCAATTTGGCCCGCCGACCAAG
Source organism: Mucilaginibacter endophyticus (assembly GCF_003351025.1). Taxonomy (GTDB): domain Bacteria; phylum Bacteroidota; class Bacteroidia; order Sphingobacteriales; family Sphingobacteriaceae; genus Mucilaginibacter; species Mucilaginibacter endophyticus. Next base: position 799,933 of record NZ_QPCG01000002.1, read on the forward strand.
GTTTTCGGGTTTGATATCAATCTGCACTATCTTTTTATCCTGCGGATAGAAAGGTGTGTAAGGAAAATCGGTACCCAAAAGGATGACCAAATCGCTCTCATGCATACTATGATAAGCGGCTGGCAAGCCAAGCAAACCAGTCATACCAACCTCGTAAGGATTATCGTGCTCCAAAAACATTTTCCCACGGAAGGAATAACCAACCGGGGCTTTTATTAACGCGGCAAGCTCTACAACTTCATCGTGTGCATCGGCACAACCAATACCACCAAAAATGCAAACCTTATTGTGACGATTGATCAGATCAGATAGTTGTACCAGCTCTTCCCACACCGGCGTAATATTAGCCTTGCAAAAAAAGTTGTTTACAGATGAGTCAATTTCTATAGCATCTTCCCCGGCCACATCGCCCGGAAAGCCCAATACGCCAACACCCTTACGTTGAATAGCCGTTTGAATAGCGGCCTGTGCCATACGCGGCACCTGCTTATTATTGGCGGCTACCTGGTTGTAGTAGCTGCAATCATCAAAAAGCTTAATAACATTGGTCTCCTGGAAATAATTACTGCCAAACTCCTTGGTGGCACAGGTTGACGCAATAGCCAGAACAGGGGCTCCTGAACGGTGGGCATCATAAAGTCCGTTTACCAAATGCACATGCCCCGGACCACTACTGCCTGCACAGCAGGCAAGGCCACTTAATTGCGCATCTGCCGAGGCTGCGAAAGCACCGGCTTCTTCATTACGTACGTGGATCCATTTTAATTCGGGCGTTCTGCGGACGGCATCGTTAAGTTCGTTCAAACTATCGCCCGTAATGGCGTAAATGCGCTTTATGCCCGCTTGTATCAGCATATCTACAAGCTGTTCAGCTACTTTTTTTGACATGTTTTTTTGTTTAACGTTAGTGATGTAGTGATTTCTAAAGATAACACCAAACACATGCCATTGTTAAAACATTAAAAGTCAAATATTTGTAATAAGAAGCCTTCTTGATATATCGTGATTTTGCGATAACAGTCTGAAATATCGCAAATACCTGATCGGGATCTCTTTATATGTTCCGCCTTTTAAGCGCTGTGGATCAGACTTGTTTTATATTTCAACGAGTTTCCGTTTCGTGCTGCAAACACCGCTTTTATTTCCGCTACAATTGATAATGCGATCTCTTCTGATGTTTCCGAGCCGATATCCAGACCAACCGGCCCGTAAATGGCTTCCAGATTTGCTGGGCTAACGAATGTCCCCCCTGTCTCCAATTCATCCAGCATGCGCTCCAGTTTTTTCCGGGGACCTAAAATTCCGATATAAGAAGTTTGTAAGGGTAAAATGGATTTCAGAAAAGCAATCTCGTAATTATAATTATGCGTCATCAACACAAAGGCTGTCCATTCGTTTATTTCAAGGTTATGCAGAACCTGATCGGGTTTTGCAATTACTATTTTATTTACTGATGGGAAGCGTTCTGCTGTAGCATAACTGGGCCTGCCGTCAACCAAAGTAATATTCCAGCCTAATACCGAAGCTATTTTTGTTAAGGGCATAGCATCATTTCCCGCGCCGATAATGACCAAAGAGATTAAAGGCTTAACGCATTCAATAAATGCGGTATAGTCATTATAGGCAGTAACGGACGAACGCTGATTATCCAGTGCATTTCTGGCATCCTCCAGCAACTCATTCTGATATGGCAATGTTTCTAATCCGTTCAACAAAGTTTCATGTCCAGTCAGGCATAAACACGATCCCGGTTGCGGAGCCTTACGGTCGGTCATAGAGAATACCGTAACTAAAACTGTGTATCCGCGTGAGGCTATTACTGCTTTCAGCAGAGTTATCGGGTTAGGTTGCCTGTCATTAATAGGTTCTATGAGGATATGTATGATACCATTGCAACCGAGGCCCACGCCAAGTTTGGCATCGTCGTCATCCATCGTATCATAGGTAACCAGAAGCGCCTCCTGCTGTAAAATAACCATGCGGGCTTTGCGCAAGGCGTCCCCTTCCAGACAGCCACCACTTATGGCACCTGTTAGCTGACCATCTTCGGTGATCAGCATCCGCGCCCCCGCCCTACGATAAGCCGAACCTTCAACAAGCACCACCGTAGCCAGAGCCGTCCTTTTGCCCGATTTTACCGCTTGCTCAAAAGCCGCTACGATGTCAATGATTTCTTTCATGTACAAATCCCTGATACTTTATTAAACAGCATTCATATTAAATGGCAGCTTCCTGATACGGTTACCGGTAAGGTCATAAATAGCATCGGTAAGTGCGGGGGCAAATGGTGGTAAGCCAGGCTCACCTACACCACCGGCATCCGCCGTATTTTCCATAATATGTACTTCCACCGGCGGTGCATCACTCATTCGCGGCATCAGGTAATCGTAAAAGTTATTTTGTTCAACCAAGCCATTTTTAAAGGTGATCTCGTGTATAGTAGCTGCACCCAGGGCCATCACAACCGAACCTTCTACCTGTGCCCTGATGATATCTGGGTTAACGTACCATCCGCAATCCATTACAGCCCAAACTTTATCTATCTTCACTTTGCCTTCGGCATTCCTGGAAACTTTTACTATCTGCCCTACGGTAGTTTCAAAGCATTCCGTAATTGCTACGCCGTAGCCCTGATTTTTTTGCCTTGATTTCCATCCCGAAACCTCTTCCATCTTGTCAATCAATCGCTGGCAACGCTCGTCTTTCAGGTATTTCCTCCTGAAATCCAACTGATCCTGCCCGGCTAAAACGGCCATCTCATTCATGAAACTTTCGTAAGCAAAACCATTGGTTGAGGCATAAACAGAACGCCACCACATATTGGGCAACGGCATTTCATAAGGCACATCAGCAAAACTGATATTTTTTATGCTATCGTAGTAAGGCTTTAAAAAACCTTCGGATGTGCTCCCGTTTGCTTTGCCACGTGCAGGACCGTTCCAATGATCAATATTTTGACCGGCCATTTTGAATTTCAGTGTGCTTATCTCCCCGTTTTCAATTGCCCCCTGGCCGCGGTAGGAAATACCGGCACGATATGGCCCTTGTTTTATATCATCTTCTCGCGACCATACTACCTGAACCGGTGCGCCAATCTCTTTCGAGATTGCTACAACCTCATGGGTATAATCCAAAAAGGCTTTTCGACCGAAACCGCCGCCTAAAAAAGTCATATTAACTACTACCTTATCTTTCGGCATTTTGAATTTAGTACTGATATCGTTCAACACCCAATCCGGCGCCTGTATCGGCCCCCAGATCTCAATTTTGTCCGGCTGATAATATGCCGCGCAATTTAAAGGCTCCATAGCAGCATGCGACTGATATGGCGTTTGATAGATCACGTCGATCTGCCGCGTCGCCTTAGCTAATGCGCCATCAGGATCTCCTTGTTTTTTGTGCGATATCCCTTCTTCCTTTTTGAGCAACTCTTCATGGGCGTTGTAGATATCAGCGGTATTTACGTGCTCAAAACCGCTATCATCCCATTCAACCCGCAATGCTTTCCTGCCTTGCATGGCAGCCCACGTCGAATTGGCAATAACCACCACACCATCACGCGTGGTATTAAAAACCATCATTTGTATTTTAAATACCTTCTTGACACCCGGAACTTTAAGGGCTGCTGAATCATCAAAGCTCTTTACCTTTCCTCGCAACCTCGGGCTTCGTTCAACAGCCGCGTGCAACATACCTGGCAGTTTTTTATCCAGGCCAAAAATAGCTTCGCCATTGGTTTTCATTGGCGTATCAAGCCGGTTGAGTGGCTTCCGGATCAATTTATATTCCGAAATATTTTTAAGTTTTACATCTTTCGGCGGTGAAAGCTTCGAGGCGTCCGTTACCAGTTCACCGTAATTGAACTTTTTACCGGAAGGCTTATGGATCACATGGCCTGATTGCGCATAACACTCACTTGCAGGAACACCCCACTTGTTGGCTGCCGCGCTAATAAGCATTTCACGAGCAGTAGCGCTCAAATTAAGCAATTTTTTATACGATCCCCTAATGGTAGAGCTACCACCGGTAATCTGACTACCATATTTATCAGGATCGCCTATGGCGAATATGACATTAATATCCTTCAGATCTACCTCCAGTTCTTCGGCAATAATCTGAGGTACCGACTGGTAAGATCCCTGCCCCATTTCGGCACGGTGATCAGTCAGCGTAACCTTGCCATCTGTATCTATCCGCATCCAGGCGTTAAATTCAAAACCCGACTGACCTTCGGCCGAGGCGGCGATCAGTTCTTCATTTTTTGCATTGGCCGGAAAATAAAAGCCTAAGCACAGCGCTGTTCCTGCCAGGCCAGACACCCGCAGAAAATTCCTTCTTGATATTGAGTTGGTTTCCATAATGGCTACTCTAATTCGTTCAAACCTTTTTATTTTGCTTTAGCCGAAGGGGCATACGCGCCTTTTGCTATCCATAAACGCACCTGGGCGGCAAAAGCCGGTCTGCTCATTGGCGGCAAGGTACGGCCATCTCCGGGATGCCAGGCCCAGCCAACCAGGTCATCATGAGCCATATGTTCAATCAGTTGTGCTTTTGTGCGTCCACCGTTTTGTTTTGGATCCAACAGTTGCAGGGCCAATTGACGTGGGGTACGCCCCTGGAATACCATACGCATATTAGCCGGTGGCAATCCCCATTTTGGATTCCCGGGAGGCATGTGTAAACCCGCAGTGTTCTCGGCTTGGTGACAATTACTGCAGCGCACCGAATAAAGACCCTTTCCATCTGCTCCGCGTTTTACATTCATGGTATGGATATGGCTATCATCACCCTGTAATGGTGAATCGCCTGCGGGATGGCAATTCATACAGCGAGCACTTTTTAATACGGTATAAACAGACATAAAGGCCTTTACTGAGCCAACACTGTCTTTTGGTAAAACCAGATATTTATCAGTTTTTACAGTTTCGGGCCGGAATGATAGTGTGACTAAACCGGTGATTGATGCAATCAGAATAATGACGATCAGTTTTTTCATAGCTTGGCTCCTTCCGTCTGCATTGCGGCAGCCTTATGGATCGCAGCTCTGATACGTTGGTATGTACCACAACGACAGATATTACCAGACATAGCATCATCGATATCCTGATCGGATGGGTTTGAGTTTTCACGCAACAATATCGCACCAGACATGATCTGTCCAGACTGGCAGTAACCACACTGCGGAACATTCATTTCATTCCAGGCCAATTGCAACGGATGATCATTGTTTGCCGAAAGTCCTTCGATTGTTACAATACGCTGGCCGGCGGCGCGGTTTAACTTGGTTACGCATGACCTTACCGCTTCACCATTAAGGTGAATTGTGCAAGCACCGCATTGAGCGGCTCCGCACCCGTACTTGGTGCCTGTTAAACCAAGAATATCCCTAATAACCCACAGCAGCGGCATATTGGGGTCAGCATCTACCTCGTGGTGTTGCCCGTTTACAGTAATATTGATCATGATACAATAATTGGTACAGTAAATTTAGCTTAAAAAATCCAATATGAATATCGCGCATCTGATACTTTTTCAATTACGATATTCAAACCAAAACTTACGTTTTTCAAACAGGTGAGTGTTTTGAGTAGCATTCAACCACTTCAATAGCAACATATCAGTATTATAATATTACTTTAACATTAACTTGGTGTTGGCGGATTTAATTTGAAAAACATTAAACCTTCATCTTATGATAACACCTACAAATCAACCAACCTGTCATGAGCGCTTCAGCTTATTTATTTGCCAATGAAAGCGAAGCCTTTTGTAAATATTATAACAGGGGCTTTATTTTGTCTTAGTTTTATGGTTTCCGGGATATCGAATGTAAACGCAGAAACATTTGTTGTAACCAACCGAAGCGACTCCGGCCCCGGTTCATTAAGGGAAGCGTTAAGCTTAGCGAACACTAACGGCGAAACTGAAACAGATTATATAATTTTTAAGCTACCCGGTAATACCGTCGCAGATAAGACAATAACAATCCTATCAGCGTTACCTCAGGTTAACACCCCTGTAATCATCGATGCATCTACACAACCCGGCGACTTGCTTTCGGCAAATGGGGCCAAAGTAATTATAGAAGCTTCGGGGCCTTTTTTTGATACCGGCGGTACCCTGGCCAACCGAAGCGATTGTTTTTTTGTAAGCGATGGAGCCTCTGTTTTTGAGTTATATGGTGTAATTATCAGGAACTTTAAATCGCGGGAGACATTTAATAAATTATCTTCCGGAGATGCTGTATTTGCTGATGACGCGGCTATCCGGATGATTATAGGCGCACCCGGAAAAGGGAATGTATTTTATAATAACGGTGGGGCCATAGAGGCTCAGGGCATCACAAACTATATTATCCAGTCAAACTTTATCGGTCTGCTGGAAGACGGTATTCATTTTGGAGATAAGGTTCAGATAGGCATAGCCTTGGCGCCTGAAAAAAATTGCCTTATTGGTGGAGATAACGCTGATGAAGGGAATATAGGTTTCGGTGATTTTGACTTCGGAAATATTTATGCCGGTATCAACCTGGTTATCAAAAACAATATCTTCAATGCAAACCAAAAGTTTCAGAGAAGCGGCCCGGCGGAAGCCTTGATCAAAGATCAGCATTTCCAGGTGTATATATTTGCAAACCTACCAACTAACCCTCCCAACTCTTCGGCAATTGAAGTTTCCGGCAACACATTCGGCTGCGGCCTCCAGATTTCAAAATGCACGGGTATTAAGATGTCAATCTCGAGGAACTATTTTGGCGCCTCTGCCGGTCAAACCTCAAAATTACCGGTATATACTGCTTCGATAAATATCAATCAAACCACGGGAACCATACTTGTAGGCGGAACGGATATCCAGCACGGCAATACATTCACCGGCGGGGTCGCTGATCCGGGCATTAAAGCCACTATACAGGCAACAACCAGCGACAAAATTGAATTATCGCATAACAGTTTCTTTTGTAATGAAAAACCCGCATTTTCATATACGGATAAAGGCCCCGGCCAAAAACCTCTTGAAGCACAGATTGCTTCAGTAACCGCAAATTTAGTAAACGGACAAACAAAACCCGGCGCAAGGGTTGAGCTGTTTTATACGGATGTTGATTGTACCGGCTGCGAACCCAAGGCTTTTTTGGCTACTGTAATGGCCGATAACTCGGGCGCATGGCAATACACCGGCAATATAAAACCCGGCTATGGAATTCTTGCCGGCGCTACGCTCAATCAGGTCAGTTCAGAGTTTACCAACATTGTGATATACACAAATCAGGTTTCGATAAAAAATGCAGGCTGTGCTACCGGCGGTTCAATATCAGGCGTAACAATAGTAAACGCTGATAATTTTGAATGGGTAAATGAGGCTGGTGTAGTAGTTGGCAATCATGCTGATTTAAACAATGTTCCAGCCGGACGATATAGATTATTGGCAAGGCAGACGTTTTGTACAACTTACAGCCCTTATTTTGAAATTGAGAACATTCCTCCCCTTACTGTAGTCAATGGCTCCGGAACAGTCTTTAATGAGCAATGCGGCGAAAAAAATGGACACATAGAAGGCATCAAAGTTGCAGACGGAACCGAACCTTACACTTATACATGGTCTGCTAACGCTAACCAAATACCCGGCTCATCTCCCTACTTAAACAATATTAGCGCCGGCACATACCAACTTATAGTTTCTGACGCAGGAGGATGCTCACTAAGCCCATTAACATACACAGTACAAAACGAAACCACGAATATCTCTCCGCCTGTAACCAAAGAGCTTGTGAATTGCAATGGGACAGTAACTATTGAAGTACAGCATCCTGTTCCCGGCTACTTGTATCGTCTTTATGATTCCCCGATGGGCGAATTCCCATTACAACAGAATGCCGATGGCAGGTTTGCATTACCCGCAGGAAGTAATGGCACCTATTATGTTGTTCAGGCTATAGGAACATGCGAAAGCCTGAGATCGGCAGGTGTTGTTAGCGGCATAACGGCGCAAAAATTAACCATACCTAACACAATAACACCCAACGGAGACGGGATAAATGACACCTGGACCATCAACGGACTTGTAAACTTTCCAAACGCGCTTGTACAGATCTTTAACCGCTATGGGGCGAAAGTTTTTGAATCTATCGGATCATCGCATTTATTTGACGGTACCAGTAAGGGTAAGCCTTTGCCGGCAGGTGTTTATTACTTTGTTATCAGCCTATCAAAAGGATGCGATTTAATGTCGGGTGATATAACTATTCTCAGATGAAACATAATGGCCCGCGCAGGCTAATGCTGTTTATATTTGTTTTCACGCAGTGTTAACCTACTTTGAGCAACTAAAAAAGTATGTGTTAAAAATTAATTCCTACTAAATGAGGACGATAGCGAAAAAATGAAAATTATGTTTTTAAGTTTACAATTAAACACTATCTTTGCAGCCTGTTAAATTAGAAACGCGGAAGTGGCGTAATTGGTAGCCGCACCAGACTTAGGATCTGGCGCTTCACGGCGTGGGGGTTCGAGTCCCTTCTTCCGCACAGAATGCAAAAGCCTCATTAAAGCAATTTAATGAGGCTTTTTTATGTTTTTATACTGTGCATTGATCTAATTATCTCCATAAATACAATTAGCAGAAAAAAACCACATCTAACACAAAGTCCACCTATCGATGAAAATATAATCAAAATGCCGTGTCAATTTGTAGCTATTAAGCTTAATTGACACGGCATTTTGATTATAAGAAGTATTCCGACTCCTATCAGGAAATAATATTAAAACGCGTTCTTCTCGCCTTTAAACACGTTCCAAACAGTTAAGAATATAATCTTCATATCTAACAGGAACGACCAATTTTCGAGATACCAAACATCGGCCTCTACACGCTCAAGCATAGCCTGGGTAGTTTGTGTTTCGCCCCTTAAACCTGATACCTGCGCCCAACCGGTAATACCTGGCTTAAGGAAGTGCCTCACCATAAAAGTATCGATAAGTTGCGAATACTGCTGCGTATGGCTGATCATGTGCGGCCTCGGGCCAACTATAGACATGTTACCCAATATCACGTTAAAAAACTGAGGCAATTCGTCGATACTTGTTTTACGGATAAATGCACCGGACTTGGTTATGCGCGAGTCGCCGCGTGTGGCCTGTTTTTTATCCGAATCGTGATTAACCCGCATACTACGGAACTTATAACATTTAAACGGCTTATTATCCCTTCCAGAACGTTCCTGCACAAAGAAGATAGGCCCTTTTGATTCGAGCTTAATAATAATTGCCAGTATCGGGAATAGCCAGCTAAAAATAAACAGGATAACAAATATCGAAAAGCAGATATCAAACAAGCGTTTGATAGAGCGGTTCAGCATATTCTCCAAAGGTTCAGGCCTTACTGAAATGATGGGAATGTGCCCAAAGCTCTGTATAAAGGTTGGCTTTTTTGCGTAATCATAATACTCGGGTACAAACTTAAACCTGATGAGGTTTTTGTCGGCGTCAAGCATGAGTTGTTCAATTTTAGTAGCCTCAGAGTTGGGAAGCGTACAAAATATCTCGTCAACCTTATTGTTGAGCACGTAGCTTATACAATCATTAGTTCCGCCCAGATAAAGACTTTTATCCAATACACTGCTTGCCCCGTCATCAAAAAAGCCAAGCAGGTTGTAACCACGCTCGGGGTTTTGCTTAAAAAAGCTATATAAATCCGACCCAATGCGGCCGCCACCTATAATAATAACGGTACGCGTATCAATAAGGGTTGCACGATCGCTTTTACGGATGCTCAGGAATATTAACTTCCACAATCCAAGCAGGAAACCAAATAGGGCCAGCGAATAAAAGAGGTATTCGCGTGTTATAAAATAAGCGTTAGTTCCGATTAATATAATGATAGTGAAGCAAATAAAGCTTACAAATAGCAGGTAGGTTTTAATTACGCCCCGATAAGTTTTAATTGAATCTTTATTGAGTACATGTTCATATAAGCCGGTAATGTTTGCAGATAACAGCCAAATGAGATTGAAAACCAATACAATAGGTAGATATTTCCTATTGTTAATCCAAAAAATGTATGACCGGTCTTCGATGAAGTAAGAAATTACCATGCTCATATTAAGAATAATATAATCGATGGTAAGGTTCACTGCTTTAATAAAAGTAGCGTATCTGTGAATCATGTATATGGGCTTATGTAGTATGCAACCTGTTAAAATTACTATAATTATTCATAAATAACAATGTCATAATTAAATGAAGACACAGTTACGAATGTATTATTTTGACAGCCACAAAATTAGAAATTAAGAAATTTATTCAAAATGAATTCTCTGTTAAGAGTGAGAAAAAGTGAAATTTTATATGAAAAAATAATTGTATAAAAAACATTTACAACCGTCCATTTACAACATCCTTGTTTAAAATACCTTTTATGTCGTAAATTATTGATGACGAAGTATGTTTTAAAGCAAGATAGTCGATATCGTAAAACTCATGGTGCGCCACAGCCATAACTATGGCATCGTAAGCACCTGTTAACTCATGGTAATTTTTCAATGTGGAGATCCCATATTCCCTTTTTACCTCCTCAGGATCGGCCCAGGGATCGTAAATTTCGCAGGTTGCGTCAAAACCATCGAAGCCTTTGATAATATCAATTACCCTGGTATTACGTACATCCGGGCAATTTTCTTTAAACGTAAATCCAAGCACAAGGATCTTTGAGTTTTTGACCGAAATATCATTCTTAACCATCAGCTTAATAACCTCAAGCGCTACGTAGGTGCCCATACCGTCATTAAGTCTTCGGCCCGCCAATATAATTTCGGGGTGATAGCCCATTTGCTGTGCTTTTGCCGCAAGGTAATAGGGATCAACACCTGTGCAATGCCCGCCTACAAGGCCGGGTTTGAAATTCAGGAAATTCCACTTTGTACCCGCGGCAGCTAATACCGCATGGGTATCAATATCCATGATATTGAATATTTTAGCCAGCTCATTTACAAAAGCGATATTGATATCACGCTGCGAGTTTTCTATTACTTTACAAGCTTCGGCAACCTTAATAGCTGGAGCTTTGTGCGTTCCGGCCTTTACTATGGTTTGATACAGGGTATCTATAAAATCAGCAGCTTCGGGCGTAGAGCCAGATGTTACTTTTAAGATATTGGTAAGGGTATGAACCTTGTCGCCCGGATTGATGCGTTCCGGCGAGTACCCCGCAAAAAAATCGCTGTTGAATAACAGTCCCGACTCTTTTTGTAAAACAGGAACACAAACCTCCTCGGTTACCCCTGGATATACGGTAGATTCATAAATAACTACATCCCCCCTTTTCAATACACTTGCTATCGACTTACTCGCCCTGATAAGCAAGCTCAGATCTGGCCGGTTATGCTGATCAGTAGGTGTAGGAACAGAAACAATATAAACATTACATGAAGCGATGTCCGATAAATCAGAGGTAAACGTAAGCCCTTTACCATGCTCCTTTAACGCTAAAACTGCAGATAGTTCGTCAGTGCTGGTTTCGAGGGTCCGGTCAAAAGCACCGCTCAGCTCGTCAACCCGGCTTTGTTTAACATCAAAACCTTTTACGGGATATTTTTTCGCAAATTCAACTGCAAGAGGCAGCCCAACGTAGCCAAGGCCAATTATTGCAATATGGATATTTGCAGGAGCCAGGAATGTATTGGTGATCGGGTTTGATTGATCAGGCATTTATTTAGTACGGTAGAAGATTATAGATACCGGTAAAGTTAATTAAATATTACCAAAATCAGTTATTCCCAATCCAAAGACCAAACAATCAAAGCTATTTAAAACCGAGTTTTATGCGCTATAGATCTGGTAAACACCAGATATTGATCTCTCTTCGGGAAAGCCCACCAGCAGTGTAGTGATCTTTTTTTCGAGCATCAATTGCTCGGCGTACCCTACAAACTCCTCTTCGTCAATTATAACAGGGTTCACGGTCATGATTTCGGGGATAGATAAAGTTGTAGTATCCGGGTGCTTAAGTAAGGCCCTCCTGAGATCGCCATCTGTTACTACCCCTCTTATCCGTGACGCGTCACCTACCATAACCATACCTAACCTGCCTTCCGACATACGTAGCAGTAAATCCATAAACGAGGCGTCTTCGTTTATAAAAGGCAGTTTATCGGTACGCATCAGGTCTTTAACTTTTACCAGCAATTTACGCCCCAGGCTACCTCCCGGATGAAAACGGGCAAAATCATGCTGCTTAAAGTTGCGGGACTCCATAAGGGCAATAGCCAGCGCATCGCCCATAACTAAAGCCGCCGTGGTTGATGAAGTAGGTGCCAGCTCGAGCGGGCAAGCCTCCCGCTCAATTTTTATATTTAAATGATAGTTGCAGTTTTTAGCAACCGTTGAAGCCGGATTACCTGTAATGCCTATCATTACATTTTTATTCCATTTTAAATATGGTATAAGCTTAAGCACCTCATCGGTTTCGCCCGAATAGGAGATCAGCAAAACGGCGTCATTGGAACTAACCATACCCAGGTCGCCGTGAAACGCCTCCCCCGGATGCAAAAAGAAACTTGGCGTACCGGTGCTGGCCAATGTAGCCGCTATCTTTTTACCAATAAGACCGGATTTACCAATGCCAATAACTACAAGCTTACCGGTTGATTGAAGAATTGCATCAACAGCCGCCGCAAAAGTATCGTCAATTAAACCGGCCACATGCTGCAGCGATTCAATTTCAATATCAAAAACCCTTTTCGCAATATCTTTCATAGATCCGGATATTCAAACAAAAATTACCCGATCAACGGAATTATAGTTTTCTCCAGGTCATGAAGCTTAACCATGTTTGGGCCATCACTCAGGGCATTATCAGGATCGGGATGGGCTTCCATGAAATATCCGTCGGCACCAAAGGCTTTGGCAGCAAGGGCCATCATCGGTACAAAAGTACGGTCGCCGCCAGTTTTGCCACCTGCACCACCCGGACGTTGTACCGAGTGTGTACAATCCATACAAACCGGATGACCGAATGCCTTCATATCATAGATATTCCTGAAATCTACAGCTAAATTATTATAACCGTACATGTTACCACGCTCGGTTAATATTACCTGGTTGTTACCTGCTTCAATAACTTTCTGAGCCGGGTAAAACATATCATGCCCTGAAAGAAACTGGGCTTTTTTAACGTTAACTATCTTGCCGGTTTCAGCAGCCGCAACCAAAAGGTCTGTCTGGCGGCATAAAAATGCGGGAATCTGTAATATATCTGCAACCTCAGCAACGATAGCTGCCTGGAATGGCTCGTGAATATCTGTAGTAACCGGTAAACCAAAACGCTGCTTAACATTCATCAGCATTTCCATGCCTTTTTCTAAACCCGGTCCGCGATAAGAGTGAATTGATGTACGGTTGGCTTTATCAAATGATGATTTAAAGATCACCGGTACATTATACTTCTGCCCTATTTCGGCAACCTTTTCGGCAACGGTATATAATAACTCCTGGTTTTCCATTACACAAGGACCAAGAATAAAGAACGGCTTTTGGCTTATTTGTTCAAACAGCATATTATAAGGATATATTATCTGCCACAAAGATGATGATTTTTTTGAGAATGCGTACAGACCGGTCTGTCTGCTTTTGCTCTACTAACTATCAGATAAAAAATCTAAGAAAAAATTTGCGTAAGTGATTGCTTACATATAAATTTGTAAGCAATCACTTACATATCAATATTATTCAGATGAGACGAGACGTTTTTCAGGCTATTGCCGATCCAACCCGCAGAGATATCATTAACCTGATAGCGTTTAAGCCCATGAACCTGAACGCCATAGCAGATAACTTTGATGTAAGCCGCCCGGCCATATCGCAGCATATAAAGATTTTAACCGAATGCGGCCTCATCGCCATTAAAAAACAGGGCCGCGAAAGATATTGCGAGCCTCGACTAAAACAACTTGATGAAGTAGCCCGATGGGTGGAACGTTATCGTAAGGTTTGGGAAGAAAAATTTGACGCCCTTGACGACCTGCTTGAAGAATTAAAAAACAATGATAAACCTTTAAAATAATCAATTATGACAAAGCAATTTTGGATCAACCTGCCCGTAAAAAATGTAAATGTATCTAAGGAGTTTTTCAGCAAACTTGGCTTCCGGTTTAATTCGCAATTCGGGAATGGCCCAAATTCTGCAGCTATGCAAGTTGGGGAAAAAGATGTTATCGTTATGCTTTTTGATGAGGCTACTTTTAAGGGCTTTGTTGAAAATTGTGGCCTTGCGGATACCGCAAAAGGTGTTGAAGTCCTGCTCTCTATCGATGCGGAAAGCAAGGAAGAAGTTGACCAGTTAGCACAAAAAGCCGTTGATGCCGGCGGCAAAAGCAGCCACAAGGCCCGCGAAATGGACGGCTGGATGTACGGATGCCTGTTTACTGATCCTGATGGTCACAGTTGGAATGTACTCCATATGGACATGAGCAAAATGCCAAAAGGATAAAAAAATCAATTTGTCGCTATCGCCCTCTTATCTCGTCGTTTTTGCACCCTATTAACCCCTGATGATGCCAGTAACTTTGAGATATCAAAAGCAACAAATTTTAACCAATGGAAACATTTAAAGCAACCCAGAAAGTAACTCCTTTTTTATGGTTTAACGGCAACCTTGAAGAGGCATTGAAATTTTATACTTCAGTATTCAAAAATTCAGAAAGCGAAGTAAGTTCCCTTACCGACCCAGGCAATGGCCGTAAAATGATAGTAGGCACATTCCGGATAGAAGATCAGGAGTTTTTGGCTTTGGACGGCGGACCGATGTTCAATTTTTCGCCTGCTACTTCATTTTACATCAACTGCAAAAACCAGGAAGAAATTGATTACCTGTGGGAGGCTTTACCTGCCGGCGGCGGCAAAACCAATCAATGCGGTTGGCTCGACGATAAATTTGGCGTTACCTGGCAAATTGTTCCGGAAGTGATGAGCGAATTGCTTTACAACAATGAAAACCCAGAAAAAGCTAAAAGGGTTATGGCTGCCATGATGCAGATGACCAAAATGGATATTAAGCTTTTGCAGGAAGCTTATGATAATGATTAACCAATCACCTAAATAAAAAACACCATGATCACCACAAAAAATCAAACCGGCATTAAGGCCGAACCAGGCAAACAGGAGCTTTTTATAACCCGTGAATTTGAAGCTCCCCGCGAACTTGTTTTTAAGGCTTTTACAGATCCTGATCTTATTGTAAGATGGCTGGGACCACGCGACCTTAAAATGCGCATAGATAAATATGACTGCCGCAACGGAGGCGCTTACCGCTACATTCATACAGATCCGGCCGGTAACGATTATGGTTTTCACGGGGTAATACATGATGTAACTGCGCCGGAACGTGTTATCCAAACATTTGAGTTTGAAGGCCTACCCGAAAGCGGCCACGTAACACTTGAAACAACCCGGTTTGAGGCACTTCCTAATAATCGGACAAGGGTAACCGTTCAGTCAGTTTTTCAATCTGTAGCCGATCGTGACGGCATGCTGCAATCAGGCATGGAACGCGGTGTTAATGATTCTCACCAGCGTTTGGATGAGCTTTTTGAAGCAGAAGAAATAAAATGACGCTACACTATATCATATGTTAACCTGATCAGCTTTACTTCAGAATAAAAGCCATCAGGTTAACAATTTTTCTTTCTGATCTTGAAACTCATAAGTCACGCAAGGGTCAATAAACATCCTATCTTAACAAACCATTGAATAGTACCATTCCCGGTGCAAATTGATCCTTAACTTTGGAGGCTTCTTATGAATCAAAAAACACGCACAAACCCTCCGGGCTTTGGTTGGGCGGTATTAACTACCAGTCTGGCTTTTGTAGTAGCTCAGCTTGATGTTTCCATCGTCAATATTGCCTTACCAGAAATAGCCAAAGCATATCGCGCCGGCATTAGCACATTGCAATGGGTAATTGATTCCTATACACTTGCGTTTGCCGTGCTAATGCTATCGGCAGGTAGTCTTAGCGATCTGTTAGGATCAAAAAGGATCTTCCAGATAGGCCTGATCATTTTCGGAATCGCGTCTGCAGGCTGCGGCTTGGCGCCAGACGCGCTTACGCTCATCATTTTCAGAATTGCGCAGGGTATCGGCGCCGCCATGATGATTCCCAGTTCACTTGCATTACTCAATCATCAATTCGCACATACGCCACAGCTTCGTACCCGCGCCGTTGGCTTATGGACAGCAGCCGGAAGTGCCGCCCTTGCCGCAGGGCCAACCATTGGTGGCTTACTGATAGCGTTTAGCAACTGGCGGTATATTTTTATCGTTAATATTCCCATTTGTATTATTGGCTATATCCTGAGTTTTAAAATGGAGCAGACTGCCAAAACAAGCAAAAAAAGCTTTGACCTTGCAGGGCAATTTACCTGGATGCTATCGATAACCACATTAATTAGCGTGATCATCGAAATACCAAGACTTGGGTTCGGCAGTGTATTCATCTGGGGCGGATTGATATTGAGCTTACTGTTGTTCGGTGTGTTTTTATGGATTGAGCACAAAGTAGCGCACCCCATGTTACCATTCCATTTGTTTAAGTCGGGAAAATTTAACTCACTTTTAGTGCTGGGCGCTGTTTTAAATGGCTCTTATTACGGTACTGTTTTTATCCTGAGCCTGTATTTGCAAAAAGTACTTAATTACCCTTCACTTACTGCCGGGTTCGCTTTCCTGCCGCTTACTATAGGTTTTGTTATATCCAACGTTATCAGCAGCCGTGTAATTAACCGTTATGGCATTCAAAAGCCCATAATTATTGGGCTCACTATGTTTGCAGCCGGCTTTGCAGGGTTATTTATAGCTCATGAGCATACCCCCTACCTATACTTGTTCCTTCCTTTCCTGATCATCCCGATGGGAATGGGGCTTGCCGTACCGGCTATGATTAACGGCATCTTATCAAGTGTAGATAAAACCCTGTCGGGTACGGCCTCGGCTATATTAAATACATCAAGGCAAACAGCCGGGGCTATAGGCGTAGCCGTTTTTGGCGCCATGGCCGCCGGAGGATCGCTTGCAATTTTAGGCGCGGTATCCAAAAGCGCTGCCATATCTATTGGCTTAACAGCTATTGCCATGCTTTTAGTAACAAGAGGGTTGAGAAAAACAAAGGCTATAAAATAACCATAACATAAAAAAGCCGGCAAAATACTTACCGGCTTTGAATGTTTCTTAGCATAAGTTATTAAGTTAAATCGCGACTTCCGCGTTTAAAATAACAGCCGCCTCCTGTTGTTTTTGATGTACAGCCCTTGCCCTGATGAAAAGAACAAGCGTAATGACAGCCAATATTGCGAAGGATAAATAAGCGGTTCCTAATAACTGTTGATTTTTAATAGCCATGAGGTTCACGATTCCGTAGCTAAAAAATGAAGTTACGATGTAAAGCGATCCGCCGGTTACACCACTTGCAATGCCTGCGTTTTTAGAGAAACGGCCTAAACAGTAAGCAAATATATTATTGAATATGAAGCCAGATAAAAGGTGAACCAAAGCAGTGAATGCCATCAGGGTAAATAAATTTGTTTTAACCCCTGCTGTAAATACCATTAAAGCAGCAAAGCCTAATTGTAAAGCAAGCGCTACCGATACCTTTTTAACAAGCGGCTTTTTAATGAGTGTTTTGGATATGATCCCACCTGCCATAAGCGATACCCCGGAAAGCAGCGAACAGTATCCAGTTACCACAGGCGAAAAATGAAATACGTGTTCGATAATAAATGGGCTGCTCATACCATATACTACCAGCATGGCGTAACTCAGGGAGATCAGGATCAGACCTAAAGAAAAATCAAAGGTTTTAATGGTAGAAACATAAACCTGTAAAATACTTTTTGCTTTGAACGGATGATAATTTTTCAGCGATTCGCCACCGTACATGAGTTCCAAAACCAGGAGCGACAGCGTAGCTATCCCAAGGAAAAGGAAATTTGATTGCCAGCCAAAAGCAGCTTCAAGATAACCGCCGATAAATGGCGCTACAATAGGAGCCGTAGCCCAGATGATAGAAAAAAGACTGGTATAATGCTTCAACTGTTCGCCTGAGTACATATCTACAAAGTATGCCCTTTTCCCTACTACAATAAGCGCGACCGTAATGCCCTGCAGAACACGCATAGCATAAATAACGTTAATATTATGAGAAACCGCTATGGTAAAACTCGCCAGCGCGAATACCAATAGGGAAATTGTACCTATGCGGTAGCGACCAAAGCTATCAAGCAAACTACCTACAAACAGCTGACTAACGCCCGAACTGATCATAAAGGCGATAAGCGAAAGCTGAACGGCCGAATTATTTACAGCCAACTCACGGGCCATTGACGGCAAAGAGGGTATATAGATATCAGTGGCAAAGCCCGAAAGCGGGATCAGCGCGAACGCTAAAACCGTGCTGATACCCCTGTGATGTTCCTTTATAAGTTTCATAACTGAGTGTTAAAATTTGATTAAAATCAAAACTTGTTAATTGTGTGTTTCTTTATTACCGGCAAACAAAAGTAGACTAAATGGTTTATTAAATAAAACTATTTAGTCTACTTTAAACGATAATTACATTGCGATGTCAATCATTCATTTAGCTGCTTTACCAACGCGCACTTTAATAAAATCAATGTAAAAAAACTGAGCAGCAACGGTATACCATCGCAATCAAATAAAATACAACACCCTATTTTACAGAACATTATAATAAATAAATTCCAAACATCATTTAAACTAATAGTTGCATCACTTTACTTTTTTAAACCATTTAGTCTATATTTGTATAATAAATAATTGAAAATGAACAAAGGCGAGCAAAAAAGGCAATTCATTATTGAGCAGGCGGCCATTTTATTTAATGAGAGGGGAATTGCCGGAACATCAGTTGATGATGTTCTTGAGGTTGCTAATACCAGCAAGGGATGTTTTTATGGTCATTTTGAAAGCAAGGATGAGCTGGCGCAAGCCGCTGTCGACTACCTTTTAGGCAGGTTAAACGACCGCAGGAACAACACCATAAATAAACACAAAACTGCGATTGCGAAAATCGGCGCAGTTTTGGATAACAGTAAAAACCCGCTTAACAGTTATATTGAAGGCGGCTGCCCTATCGTAAACTTTTCTACAGAAACTGATGACACCAATCCTGCTATCAAAAGCAAGATAAAAGAAATGGTTACTACAGCCATTACCACTATTGCCAATGTTATTAAAGACGGGATTAAAAACGGCGAGCTCTCAAACGCAATAAACCCCAGCGAATTTGCTACACGGATGATGCTTTCGATAGAGGGCGGCAACGCCATGTGCAGGGTGTTAAACAGCACAAAGCCAATGCAAATCATGATCAAAAGCCTGAAGGCTGAGCTGGCGTCGTATGCCCTGGTTAAAGCATAATATCGCAATCAGCAATATCTGAAACCATAATTTCTTCTTTTCGTTTTCCCCCACTCTGGCTCCTGTATGCTTACCCTCATATAAACGGGATCTTAATGTCCCCTCCCTTAGTATTAAACACCTCCATCGATAAAAAAATCAAAAATCATGACAAAATGCTAAATCGATTTAATTATATTAGTCGAACCAATTTTATGATTTAAACATACAGGTAAAACCAACCTGAGCAATCACCAATAAAACCAATTAAATCTGCATGAAACGTTTGCTACTTTCTATTTTATCAGCTGCAATTCTCCTTTTAACACACAACAGTAACGCACGACCGGTTCAGCCACCGGAAGACCGGACGTGGAACGCACAATGGATCTCCGCACCCGGCATCACCGGAAATGAATATGGTATTTACTATTTCCGAAAAAACATCGAGCTCGCTAATAAACCGGCAAGGTTCATTATTAATGTATCGGCCGATAACCGGTATAAGCTCTATGTAAATGGCACATTGGTATCGCTCGGACCGGCCCGTGGTGATACCTTTTATTGGAACTATGAAACTGTCGACATTGCACCGTATCTCGTAGCCGGTAAAAATACGGTGGCTGCTTTAGTATGGAATGAGGCACAATATCGTCCTGAAGCACAGATCAGCGTACGAACAGCATTCATTATTCAAGGCAGCACAGCAGCCGAAGAAATCCTGAATACCAATAATACCTGGAAAAGCACACAAGATAGAGGGTATCAACCCATCTGGGGCTATTTTGCCGCCAGCAACGGGGAGATGGTGGATATGAATAAATCAATCATGAACTGGTATGCGCCAGATTTTGATGATAATAGTTGGCCTAAAGCGGCTAATCTTTTCGGCGGACAATTGAAAGGGCAATGGGATGGTTTCGGATGGCAATTGGTGCCTTCATCAATTCCACAACGGGAGTTGGTCTATGAACGGATCCCAACCGTACGTAAAGCCACCGGAATGGATATTCCTCCAACTTTTCCTGGCACCAAAGCACCGTTAACCATTCCTGCTAACACTACGATTACTATGCTGCTTGATCAAGTACATCTTACAAATGCCTACCCTACTATAAATTTCAGCGGAGGAAAAGATGCCGGCATCTCCTTAAGCTATGCAGAATCGCTTTTTGATAATTTAAGCAAATACAACATGCGGAAAGGTAACCGTAATGATGTGGATGGGAAAGATTTTTCGGGCAGAAAGGATAGTCTGATCTCCAATGGCGACAAAGGACAATCATACACTACGCTCAATTTCCGCACTTTTCGTTACATCCGTTTAATTATTCATACCCAAAACGAACCCTTGGTTATCAACGATCTGTATGGCACCTTCACAGGATATCCATTTAAGCAAACTGCCGTTTTCAATACCGATAACAAGGAGATAAAACAAATCCTTGATATTGGCTGGCGCACCGCCCGGTTAAACGCCGTTGAAACTTATACCGATTGCCCGTATTACGAACAGCTACAATACATCGGTGATACCCGTATCCAGGCCATGATTTCTTACTATTACAGTGGCGACGACCGCCTGGCCCGCAACGCCATTAACCTGATGGACCATTCTCGTTTGGCCGAAGGTGTTACACAAAGCCGCTACCCTACTCATGATACCCAAATTATTTCAACCTTTTCGTTATGGTACATAGGCATGCTACATGATTACTGGATGTACCGCGGCGACAGCACTTTTATTAAAGATAAACTGGAGGGCGAAAGAGCGGTATTAAAATTCTTCAGTCAATATCAGCAAGCCGATGGTTCATTAAAAAATACCCCGTACTGGACATTTGTGGATTGGGCCAGCGGTAAAAACTGGGAAATTGGATCACCGCCCAAAGGCACAGATGGTAGTTCGGCCATAATTGACCTGCAGCTATTGTGGGCCTACCAATGGGCTGCCGCAATGGAAGCCAAGATGGGATTGCCTGATTATGCCGCTTTGTACAACAAACAGGCTGCTAAGCTTAAACAAACAATCCAACGCAAATACTGGGACGCTACAAAAATGCTCTACGCCGATACCCGGGACAAAGACCATTTTTCGCAGCATGCCAATTCGTTGGCTATACTTACCGGCATGGTAAAAAATGCAGATCTGCCGGTATTGTCTAAAAGATTATTGAGCGATACATCCTTAACCCAATGCACCATTTATTTTAAATATTACCTGCACCAGGCTTTGGTAAAAGGCGGTTTAGGTGATGATTATATGAACTGGCTGGATATCTGGCGCGAAAACATTAAAATGGGGCTAACCACCTGGGCCGAATATTCAGATCTTAAATACAGCCGTTCGGACTGCCATGCCTGGGGCAGTAGTCCCAACATCGAATTTTTCCGAACAGTTTTAGGCATCGACAGCTATTCGCCGGGATTTAGTAAGATAAAGATTGAACCACATCTGGGAACAATAACCAAAGTAAGCGGCGAGATCCCTCACCCTAACGGAAAGGTTGCAGTGAGTTACGCTCTGGAAAACAACAAGTGGAGAATAAAGATCAATTTACCGCAACGCACATCCGGTATTTTTGTATGGAGGTCAAAAACATACATGCTTAAAGGCGGTGAGAATGTGATGGTTATTTAAGAAAATCTCCGATCGTCATTGCGAGGAACGAAGCAATCCCCGATTAGCAGGTTCGCCCTGTATAGTTCGCGATTGCTTCGTACAGCAATGACGATTTTTAAAAGTTGTAATCAAAGACTTACGAAGTTTCAATTCATCAAATGCCGTTCGTCCTGCCGTAATATCATCTGTTCCCTGGCACTTAGCAGTACCATGATAAACAGTCCGAGTAAAATGCAAACCACAACACCAAAGTTGGCTGTCAGTATGCTTGAGCTCACATTCCTTTGCCCGCTTTGCAGCAAGCGGCTACTTTCGCCAACCTGTATCGCTATCAGCTGATCAAGCGATTTAAGCGCCTGGGTAAAAACATACTCCGCGTTATTTTTGTCCGCCTCCTGTTTCCGAAGGTTACTCAACTGAACGCGGAAAGCCTTCCACTTTACCGATTCTTCCTTCGTTAATTGAGTAGCTTCATATTTTTTCGCCAGTGCTTCTATAGCGGCATAATTACTACTGATTTTAGCCTGGGCATCCGGGGCCGATGCCGCTGCAGTCAGTTTATTTTCATAAAGCCTGTTGCTTATTTCATGCACAAAAGTAGCCGGCAGCAACCGATCATTCATAATGGAAGTCAGTGTTTTATCTAATGCTCTTACATTGTCACGGCCATTCCAGTTAGCCAATAAAAGCATGGCTGTGAGCACAGCTAAGGCCAAGACCAATCTTGCCTTATTTTTTATAATAAAAGCCCGTGTCATAACAGTAAATTTTTATTAAAGATAATAAAAGGATGCCCGGTTACAGAAAACCTATCCTCGGCAAGTGTATCACTTACGCCTGCTAATATATGGTTCTTTTAAAATTAATCAATCTTTTAAACCGGACGACGAACCCCTGATCTGGAGATTGGTTTTAAGAATTATAGAATGCGAAGCTGTGCTAACTCCTTTTGTATTAAGTTTTTTGAGCAAAACTGTGATCACATTATCAGCAATTTCATCAACCGGCTGAGCAATAGCGGTTACCGGCGGCGAGTACAGCTTAAAAACGTCATAATCATCAAATGAGATAACTGCCATATCATCAGGTACTTTTACACCCAGCGTACTAAATATCTTTAATCCGCACGTGCCCACATGGTTGGTGCCAAAAACTACCGCGTCCAGGTCTTTATGCTTTTTGAAAAAGGCTGTCATTGGCTTAATGATCATTTCCTCGTCCTGGTTAAAAACTATTTCTTTAACTACTGGTGTAAAACGGCTCTCCTTCAGCGCATCCTTATACCCCTGTACACGGGCCATCATTTGTGTTTGCGAGGAAGCAAATGTAACAAAGGCTATATTTTTATAACCCTGCTGTATTAAATGTCGAGTGGCGTTATAGGTGCTGAAAAGGTTATCAATTTCAACATAATCGGTATTTACTTTAGGTAGATGCCTGTCGAACATCACCACCGGTAAACCATCTTTAAGCAGTTGTTCTACATCATCTTCAATACCCTCTGGCGGGGCGATAATATAACCATCCACATGCCTGTCACGAAACATATTGATGAGTTCCTTGGTTTTTTGGGTATCGTTGTCGGTACTGCAATAAATTATCTTGTAGCCATTTTTATAAGCCCTATCTTCAATAAGCCGGGCAATGCTGGCAAAAAATGGGTTTGAAATATCCTCAACCATTAAACCAATGGTATTTGACTTACCGGTGCGCAAACTTTTAGCCAGCGAGTTAGGTTTATAACCTACCTCTTCAACGTATTTGGTAACGCGCTCCACCAGGTCCTCACCTATCCGCTTTTCTTTGGCCCGGCCATTCAGTATAAATGATACTGTGGTTTTAGAAACCTTTAATTCATTGGCTATATCAACAATCGATAGTTTTTTCACTCGGCTAAAAATTGGCTAAAATCAAATATAAAATATAATAGCTCAATAACCATAGATTATTGAGCTATTATTGGCCAAAATATAAAAATAAATCGATTAAGCTACTTTGATTATATACCTTGCTTGTTAAGCTTCGGATAACTGATACCGAATAAAAATATCACCGTATAACAAATGATAGGCAGGTAATAAGCTGTAGCTACATTATGATTAGCAATTAAGCCCATAATAGGTGGAAACAAGCCGCCCCCAACAACCCCCATTACGATAAATGAGGACGCGTTTTGGGTTTGAGCGCCTAAGTTTTTCAAGCCAAGACTAAATATGGTTGGGAACATAATGCTGAAAAAGAAGTTGATAAACAGCAAAGCCACAAACGAAACCACGCCAAAACCTTGCGCCACAATGATACACATCAGGATATTGCCCAGCGCAAATATCGACAGCAATTTATTGGGCGCTATGTAACGCATCAGGAAGGTGCCAATAAAACGGCCGGCCATCATCATCACCATACTTAACGAAAAATAATAACCAGCATGCTCATCTGTCAGGTGCATGATCTCATGGCCGTAGTTAATGAAAAATGCCCATGTACCGCCTTGGGCAGCTACGTTAAACAACTGAGCTATAGCAGCAAAAACAAAATGCTTTTTCTTGAACAGGCTCTCCTGAACGTGTCCCTCACCGGCAACAGCGTATGAATCTGTAGCCACTACATGCGGATCCTGCAATGGCGGAACTTTTAAAAATGAAAATGCTACGCCCACTAATGCTATCACCGCGCCTATTACAATATACAGATGCTTTACCGATATCAGGTCGTTGGAATGTTCCTGCCCTCCTTTTAAAACAAAATAGCCACCCAACAACGGACCAATCACGCCGCCAACCCCATTGAAGGCCTGTGAGAAATTGATACGCTGATCGCTGGTACGCTGATCACCCAGTGAAGCAACAAAGGGATGGGCTACAGTTTCAAGTGTTGCGAGGCCACAGGCAAGTACAAATAACGCGATCCGGAAGAAGTCAAACGATTTAGCATCGGCCGCCGGAACAAACAGAAATGCGCCTGCAGCATAAAGTCCGAGACCTAAAAGCACACCATTTTTATAGCCGAATTTTTTCATGAACATACCAGCCGGGATGCCCATTACAGCATAAGCGCCAAATAATGATAGCTGTACATAGGCAGAGCGCGACTTTGAAACGTGCAAAACATTCTGAAAATGCTTGTTCAAAGTATCACCGAGGGTCATGGCTATCCCCCAGAGCATAAATAACGAAGTAACAAAAATGAGTACTACAAGGAACTTACGTTCTGTAAATTGAGGTTTGGTATCCATTGTGCAGGTTTGTGTGTTAATTGGGTCGGTAAATTAGTTTAAAACTTCAATGTACCAAAGGCTTATTATTTATTTTCGATAAAAAATCTCATTCACAATTACTTAGCAATATAAATCACCTTTGCAGGTTCCATTTCTCTTTGAATTTCAACAATGGCATTTCCACGAACCTGAATGATATTTCTGCAAACAAAAAAGAAACCCCGACACGAATCACTGATATGACTATAAAATTACCTGCGCTATCATGCACCCTAAAATGTTCAAATACCGCAAAAATAACGTAGTGGTACACGTAAATCCCGTATGATCTGGTTCCAAGCCATTTAAGTACTTTATTGGAAAACAAAAAATGTTCAGGACTTTTTATCGCTATAAATATAGCTCCAGCACAAAAAACATCTAACAATAAAAATCCTCCACTGCGAAAAACAGAGCCACCACGTAACATTACCAGGAAAAAGCTAAAAATAATTATGTAACCGGCAATAAGCCAGAGGCGAAGTTTATTAGTTAACAGAAAGTTTTTAAACGCCGCCATCGGCATAGCTACGGCTAAAAGCGCTCCAACTAAAATACTATCAACACTACAAAGTGTAAAACGTATGGGATCAATGATTAGCAAACCATTATAAAACGAGGTTTCAAAATTACCCTGCCATACGCGGTATATGGATGCAATTAAAATCAATGCTAAAAGAAGCTTTATTTGATTTCGCCGTGAAAATTTGAATAGAAAGAAGGAGGTAATTAACGGCCAAAAAAGATAAAAGTGTTCTTCAACAGATAAAGACCAGAGATGCACCAGATGCCCTGAAACTTTTTCAGGAAGTAAATTGATAAAATAAAACAAAGCCGCTATAGTAGCTAATGATTGATTAGCCTGCGGGTTACCAACTTCAATGTACGACCAAAAAACGTTGGCCGATATTATACAAATCAATAAAGGAGGAAAAAGCCTTAATGCACGGCGAAAATAAAAACGAATAATTGATATTTTACCATAGGCTGCTGACTCGGCTTGTAATAAAGAGGTGATTATAAACCCGCTTAACACAAAAAAGAGTACTACTCCTACTAATCCGCCTTTGATAACACCATAGGTCATGTGGGTTAGTAAAACAAACAAGACAGCGAGCCCCCTTATAGTGTCTAAAGCCGGGATATAATGAAAAACTTTTTTCCCGGGTTTCTTTAAATGATCTGCATTAACAGTTCTAAACTGCGAAACAATCCCATCTTTATCAATTATTTGATAATCAGTATTTAACGACATAGAATATAGGTAGATCGTAAAGGTAATTAATTAATGTTACCTTAAAGTCAAACTCAAAATAAGTTTAACATGGCTAAACCTAACGTTGTCTATTGTGTTTTCACCGGATCATTGTAGGGCACCACCAATAATTTCAGCAGATCCTTACCCAACAATGCCGCGTCAAATTCTATCCTGATATCCTTTGATTCGCCTTTCATGAGCGAAAAATAATTATCATTCATGATGGCCGGTAAGATCTGCTCGCCGGTACTCGCTTTGGTAGCCTGTACGCGAATGGCAAAAGCAGCCGCCTTTGACGACGATGGGTTGCTGACCCTGGCATTTACATAGTATTTACCATTAATTTGTATTGTAGCCGATGATACTTTCAGGTTAACTTTTGGCAGTTGATTAAGCGCGGTAAAATCTGTGCGTTTATTACCTCTCCAGTAAAAATTATCCGATATCAATTTTCCGTTTTTGTCCACCAATTTTAGTTTAATAAAATGAACATCGGTAAGGCCGCTACTTTTAGGCGCACCACCGTACACCTCAAAATCCCAAAGTGAATATCCCCAGCCCGAGCCACGCTGCAAGCCATACATGCGCACGTACCGGCCTTTTACCTCATCAAAAGTGATTTGCTGTACGCCTACATGACCGTCGCCGCTTTCATAAACATCTTTCCAGCTTTTAGAGTCATCAGATACCTGGATCTTGAAAGCTTTTCCATACGCCTCTTCCCAGTTCAGCTTTGCGCCATTTATCTTCTGCTCTTTTCCAAGATCGACATAAATCCACTCCGCATCATTAGAATTACTGGCCCACCTGCTCCCCGAATTACCATCAGTTACAGAACCGGCCTCGCCCATAGTAGTGGATGATGCAAAAGCCTGCTTGTTTAATGCCAGGTTTTCGCGGTTATCGGCAAAAGCCATTGTAAAGCAGTTTAAGGCTGTATTTGACGGAGCGTCAATAGTTTTTGACAGGCTGTATTGTTTTACTATTTGCCCATCACTATTATAAACATCGGCATAGGCGGTCAAGCCGTTTTCGTCGGCACGGGTTGTGTTGATTACCTTGATGGCGTTATTTACCGGGTTCCATTGAATGTGCAGCGGTTCGCAGGCTTTTTTAGCTCCCCAGTAAGCACCGGTTAAATCATAATAGTAATCATAGGTTTGCCACACCAACGATGGGTAGGCCGACTGGCTCATCCAGGTCATAATACCGGAAGCGTCCTCCCAAATATTATCTTCCCAGCCCTCATACATGGCTTTGTTTGTTTCGATGTTTAGCAGTTGAGCTTTACGGCAATAATCCTCAATACCCGACGCTGCTCCATATCGGTTTTTAATACCATCATCATACCTGTCGGGCCCGGCATTGCCTGCCGAAGGGCCAAAGAAATGCAGGTTCCACATCTCATTGCGGGGCCACCATTTATCCTTCAGCATAAACTTTTTAAAACTGTCGAAATTGGTAAATACGGCTGTACCAATCTCGCTGCGTAAGCCCCAACCCTGGTTTCCGCCAAAGCCATTGGGAAAACGGCTAAAGTACCAACGCGGGTCAAAGTTAGTCCACGGGCCGCTGCCTGTCAGGTTGCCAGCGTGCGAATTGGGTTGATAATACCTGTCGTTCCCATCATATGCGCTGATATCTTCCCGAAGCCAATTATTAAGCGGCGGTAAAGGTTCACCCTCATTATCACCGCACCAAATGGCAATTGAAGGGTGATTCCTGAACCGTTTTATTTTTTCGATGGCATTGGCGTTAAACGTATTTACATCATTAGGGAGGTTAGGGATAGAATTAAGCCAGAAATCGTCCCAAACCATCATGCCATATTTATCGCAGGCATCATAAAACTCTTCATCGGTTGTAGAGCCAATCCAATTGCGGATGATGTTAAAATTCATCTCTTTGTGTAATCGTACCTTGATATCATATTCTGCACCACGGCAACGAAGCATATATTCGGCCATGCCCCAGTTACCTCCTTTTAAAAAAACTTTGGTACCGTTTACATACAAATGCAAAACATGGCCAACCGTATCGTAGCTGTACTTTTTAATGCCGAATTTAATCTGTTTGCTATCAGAAATAGCATCACCAAGCTTCAGGCTTAAGTTACAGGTATACAAGTTGGCATCGCCATAACCATTTGGCCACCACAGCTTGGGGCCATTGATAATCAATTGCGAAAAATGCTTAGGATCGATCTTGATTTCGGCATTGCTATTAGCCCCCACAAATACTTTTTGCGTAAACTGGATATTTCCAGGGTTAATAACGCCTGTTAACACGCCCGTTTGAAAAGTATCGGTACTATTTTTTACCCCAACAGCAACGGAAACTTCGGCGCGGGCGGTAGTGGGCACGTCCGTGCGGATCCAGGGATCATTGATGGTAAGGCTTCCGGTATTGGTCAGGTATACATCGTCTGTAATGCCACTATTAAGGCCCGGAACATAAGGCATCCAATCCCAGCTTGCACTGGGGATGTAGGTTGGGCTGGCATAATTCACTAATGGGTTTAGCGGACAATAAACCAGAACGGCTAATGTATTGGCACCGGTTTTATTAACCAGTTTAGTTACATCATACATGCCGCGTTGCATAAAACCATCCAAACTGCCAATTTTTTTTCCGTTAAGGTAGATCTCGGCTTTACGATTTATCCCCTTAAAGTTGAGCCAGATCTTTTGTCTGGTAAAATTGGCAGGGACATTAAACGCTGTACGATACCAGAAATTGCGGTCGTATTTCTTTTTATCAACTTTATAAATATTATCACCAAAACTGGGATCTTTCTCCAAGCCGGCAGCAACGTACGATGAAAATACGGTACCCGGAACAATTGCCTTTACCCAATCTGTAGTCGCGTAGCCATTTTTATAGATATCAAGACTATCGGCTCCGAGATCTGCCTGTGCTTTTACTTTCCAGGTTATTTGTTTGTTGGCATTGTTTAGGTAAAATATTTCCTGCGCTGATGTTGCGTTGAACAACAGCAGCATGGAGGTGATTAGCAGAAATATTCTTTTTAATTTGTAAATATTGATCATAAAATCGTTTTAGCGAGTATTCAGATAATTTTCATGTCCTTCTCTTCGATTAGACATTCCTTAGCATGACAAAATTAACTATGGATGTCATGCTGAGCCTGTCGAAGCATGGCGGGTTGGGCCTCTGCGCACGTCCTTCGACAAGCTCAGGATGACAGCCCCCCCAAACCTAATTTAGATGTTTACTTTGCCTTTGAAAGCGAAAACGGCTTGTCATCGGGCGCTATCCCGCGGTTCAAGGCTGGTTTATTGCCCATTTCAAAATGCAATAGGCCACCATTCATGATATCACCCTGCGTGATCCAGTTATGCGTATATGGCTTACCATTTAGCGTGGCCGATTGGATATACACGTTCTCCTTACTGTTATTATTAGCCTCAATCACGAACTTTTTGCCGTTTTCTAAAGCGATGGTCATCTTTTTAAACAGCGGACTGCCAATCACATATTGATCGGTACCGGGGCAAACGCTGTAAAAACCAGCCGCACTTAACACAAACCACGACGACATTTGTCCTTCATCCTCATCGCCGGGGTAGCCGTTTTCACCCGCGTTGTACATTTTATCCATCACATCGCGCAGATGCTGCTGGGCTTTCCATGGCTGGCCGGCGTAGTTATACATGTAAAGCAAATGGTGAATGGGCTCGTTACCCTGGGCGTATTGGCCCATTTTAAATTCGGCCATCTCCGTCATTTCGTGAATTACCTGGCCATACCCTCCTACTTTGATGGTTCCCGGCTCTGTAAATACCGAGTCGATCTTTGCAGTAAAGTTCTTTTCCCCGCCCATCAGGTTGATCAACCCTTGTGTATCATGAAAAACCGACCATGTCCAGTGCCATGCGTTACCTTCGGTATAAGGACCGCCCCAATCCATAGGATCAAAAGGCTCAATCCAGTTACCCTGTGCATCTTTTGAGCGCATGAAACGCGTTTTTGTGTCGAACAGATTTTTATAATTATACATCTGCCTTGCAAAAACATCTTCGTAAAATTTATTACCGGTGAGCTTTGCCAGCTGGTAACCGCAAAAATCGTCGTAAGCAAACTCCAGCGTCCAGGCGGTTGAACCGAGGGTTTGAGGCGTAAAAGGCACATAACCATTGGTATAATACTCTTTCCAACCCGGGCGACCGTTAGCACTCCCCCACGGGCCCTTGTTAGTAGCCTCATGATAATATGCCTCAAGCGCCCTTTTAGGATCAAAAGTTCGAATTCCTTTTACCCATGCATCCGCCAACAAGGAAATGGCATGATTTCCCAACATACCACCGGTTTCCGCCGGGAATGACCAGGCCGGCAGCCAGCCGCACTGCTGTTGTGCATCAAGCAGCGCCTGTACCAGTTGGCTCTCCATTTTAGGATGCAATACAGTGTTCAGAGGAAATTGCGCACGAAAAGTATCCCAGAAACCATTATCGGTATACATATAACCATCATGTATCTTACCATCATAAGGGCTGTAATAATAAGGCTTACCGTCCTTTCCATACTCAAAAAACTGGTGCGAAAACAAGTTTGCATGGTACATACAGGAATAAAAAGTTGCCTTTTGATCTTCCGTGCCACCTTCAACAGCCATACGGCCAAGCAATTGGTTCCAAACTTTGTCTGCCGCTTTATGGGTATCGTCAAATGATTTGAACTCGCCCAATTCCTTATTTAGCGTAAGTTCAGCTTGTTCGGGACTGATATAGGACGAGGCTACTTTGGCCTGCACGGTTTCGCCATCTTTAAATTGGATATAAGCCCCAACACCCTCTCCTTCCGCTGTTTCGCTTTTTGCTGCTATGGTGTTCTTTTTATTTTCCCAGGTGCCATAACCGGTAAACGACTTGTCAAAAACAATAACAAAGTAATTCCTGAAATCTTTGGGAGCCCAGCGGCAATTGTTTACATAGCCGGTTATTTTGCGTTCGGATGGAATGATCTTTACTTCACTCATTTTGGTATAGCCATCCAACACAAGATACGAGGCTTTACCTTTCGGGAAAGAAAAACGCAAATGCGCCCCTCTTTCGGTAGGTGACATTTCGGCGGTGATGTTGTTATTAAGCTTTACCTTGTAGTAGCTGGGCTGGGCAATCTCGTTATCGTGACTAAATGATGCCGCTCTTTCATCTTCATTGACAACCAATTTACCGGCGACCGGCATCAGCGAAAACACCACATAATCGTTAACCCATGAGCTGCATTGATGTGACTGCTGAAAACCGCGGATGGTATGCTCAAAATACTGATACTTCCATCCATCACCATTTTTACCCGTCTGTGCCGTCCAGGTGTTCATGCCGAAAGGTAATGAGGTAGCCGGATAGGTATTACCGTACGAAAACTCATACTTGGTATTGGTACCCTGCCGGGTATTCACATACTTTACAAGATTAGCCTCCTGTGCAAACAGGTTTCCGGTATAAGCAAGCGCAGCGGCGCAAACAAGCAAACGTATTTTCATTGGTTTATAATGGTATCAGGACTTGATGATTGAAGAAATCGTCCCCGAACAAAATTAATAATTAAATCGATTTAGCAAAGTAGCATTTTAAATAAAGTCATTGAAGAAAAGTCTCCCTGAAAGCTCATTTAAAATATTGGCTATTCAAACTTCACCCTGATAAACCTTGGCCTGTACAGGTTAGGATATTTCTTCAGGTCATTCAAAAAATCAACGGAGTTAATGTTATAACTGATCAGCAATTCGCCAGGTTTTGATAAACTCGGATGGGCTTTAGCGTTATAAACCACAAACGTTTTGGCGGTTAAATCCGGTTTGCAATCCCAAAGTTTAATGATCGGGCCAAATGGACCAACCGGGCTTGCCCCTATCCGCATGCCTACGGATGTGGTCATTCCCCCTACCTGGAATATCAAAGCGTAACGACCATCAGGCAGCGGACTGAAGCTTAACTCGTTTGATACATTGCTGGTTACATTGGCAACTTGTTCCATATCGTTTACCCAGGCAGTTCCGTTGTAGAAAGTCCACTTGCTATAATCTTCAAAATCTTTAGGTAAAACACGGGCAACCATCAAATGCTTGGCCATGCCTCGTACACCATAAACGTAAATATAACCATCCGGCTTAGGCGCACCGGCCTCTTTAGTGTTTACATAGATGCCTGCACCAAACGAGCCACTTTCGCCTTTTTGATCCATCAGGTAAAATGGTGTATCCATTTGCTTGAGGTCTTTATAAGGCGGTTTGCTGTTTGCAGGGATTTTGATAAGCGTATTGCCCACCTCCCTGAAACCAAACGCCTCATTACTTACATTACGAACCCGGTACCCAAAAATGTAGATATTGTTGTTCAGCGCCTGGTTAACAAAACCATCCCCAAGCCAGTAGTAATCTGTAGGGCCGGTTTTAGGTGTATGCGGAATAAAAACAGATTCAGGTTTACCTTTGGCATTCTTATCCCAATAAAATTTCATCTGCTTATCCAATGGCTCGTTCCCTTTTAACTCAGCTACAGCATTATGGATCATTACCGCTCCCGGAGCTGTAGTATTGTCGCGTACCGCGCCAATCATGCTGTCACTAAAAATGAAAAGCACTTTATCGCTGGGTTTTGCCTGGCCGGTCTCCTTGCCATTTAAAGGAATAGTATAAATACCATCGCCGCCAAACCAGCCTAAATCACGTTTTAATAAAGCCGACCATTCCGGCGCGGCCTCAACTTTAAATTTAATATTGGTTACATCAACTGTATCAGCCTTTTGAGCAAAGGTTTTATTTGTTAAAGCCAGGCTCAAAAAAGCTAAACAAGCAAGGGTATTTTTTTTCATTTCGATATTTATAATACAGGTAAATGTTTCTGCTGATGGGTTCTGTGTTTAATAATCAGGGTGGCAAAACCTGTTAATCCGCCCAGCAGCATTAAAAAGCCAATTAAACCGGCCTGTGTAAAGGGCAAGCCTAAAAAATGATACACCGGATTGATGCGGATCTGCTCTATCAAAAAACGCTCGGTACCGTTAAGCACAAGGTACAGGAAAAACATAAAGCCGGGTGTAACTATACCTTTACGAAAGGCCCACATTAACAGGAACATACCAATACACAATGTAGCCTCATAAAACGGTGTAGGATAAACCGGGTTAGCCAATTGGTTACAGTAATTACCTATACAACCAGATATCGGCATACCGGAATTTATAGCGTTATGCGGATATGTAAACGTCCACATCCAATCGGGCAGCCAGTTCAACATACCCGGTTTTAAGTACATATTAACTTTCCCCCAATCGCCATCACCGGAAAACTGGCATCCTATACGGCCAATACCGTAAGCCAGCATCATACCCGGCGAGCCGATATCTGCAAGATGCACCAGTTTCATATGATGCTGGTGACCGATATACAAATAAGTCAGCGCCCCAAAGATCAATCCACCATAATAAGCAAACCCATTAGCCGAAAATATAGTGCCCAGCGGATCATATCTCAACCTGCCAAAATGCTCCACAATATCAAACAGCTTAGCACCAATAAAACCGAAAAAGCCAACGCTAAAAACAATCAGTCCCATTAATTGGTAAGGATGCACGGCATATTCGGTTGTTTGCGGTTTAGGCAGCGCGAATTTTTTCCGGTCGTTATAAATCCAGAAAGCAAAAGCGCCGCCGATCAGGATTCCGGCAGTCAGGTTTCCCTGAAATGAGAGAATGTAAGCCCTGGGATTTGCTGCGAAAATAGCGTAGTTAAAAACAGCGCCAAAAAGCTTAAATCCGAATAAAAAACCCGGCAAAAAATTGATGGTCATTTCAGCAGCCGAAGCAGGCTTTCCTACAATCACATTGCGCTTAAACGCGTTGATTTTGCCAATAGCTTCATAGCGTTTAAATTCGGAGGTAAAAACTATGTAGGCAAATAAAAAGGCAAGCGCCATAAAAAAACCAAGCGTTTGGATAGGAAACCCAACCCGGATATGGAAGAGGTAAAATATCAGATCGCCGATGGTTGGAAACATATCCTAAATTAAAGTTTATCTGCCAAAACAAAAAGAGAACCGGTACCTGCGTACCGGCCTCTTTTGTGGTTTATGTATTGGTTATTAAAAGCCTGCCTGAATCCCCAGGTTAATTACGCGCTGGTTAATGTACGCGTCGCCTGCGGTATTGGTAGCAATTTCAGGGTCTTGTTGGTATTTCTTATAATTATCAAACGTGAGCAAATTGTACGCGCTCATGTAGATACGGGCGTTATTGATCTTGAACGGCAACAGTTTAGTTGGCAGCTGGTAACCGATATCAACCGTTTTTAAACGAACATAGTGCGCGTTCAACAGCCAGTAATCAGAGAAATAAGCTGTAGGACTATTTACCGAAGTTGGATTAGTAGTTAACCTCGGGAAGGCCGCGTTAACCGGATTTTCGGGCGTCCATCGTTCCTGGTGTATAGGCTGAAACTGGCTTTGGAATGGCTCGATACCTGTGCCGATAACCGCGAAGCTATAGTTAAATGAACCCTGTAAAAGCACGCTCACGCTGAAACCTTTGTAAACAGCCTGTAATGATAATCCCAATATGGTATTTGGCAGGTTTGGATTGCCGATAGGCCTTTTATCAAATACATTGATGACACCATCACCATTTAAATCCTGGTACTTCAGATCGCCCGGTTGCAGCGGAATCCCGTTATCAGGTACCGGAACCGATTTACTTCCCGAATTAATCGCGGTGATATCCGCTGCCGTGTAGTATCCCATAAAATGGTAACCATATTGCTGACCGATGGAATGGCCAGTTTGCGCCAGCCATGGATAAGCCGGCGTTGCTTCATCCTCGTAAAGGATCTTGTTTTTGGCATACGAAAACACGAAACCCACATTGTATTGTACTTTACCAAGTGTGCTATGGTAGCTGATCTGTCCATCAAGACCCTGATTACGGGTTCTTCCGATATTTACTGCAGGCAAACCAACGCCCAATATTTCGGGCACACTGCCCGGGGTAATCAGCTGATTGTAGCGAATATCATGGAAATAATCGGCGGTGATGGAGATCTTATCATTAAATAAGTTGGCATCCAAACCGATATCGATCTTTTTGGCACGTTCCCAAACTACAGTCGGGTTGCCTAATGAGCCTTCAGATATGGTATTGTAGCCCTGTGCGGTTTCGCCAAAGTTGTAGCCTCCCCCCTGGTTATATACCTGGTTGTACACATAACGGTTACCCGGCGCGGCATCCGAGCCAACTAAACCATAGCTTCCCCTTAGTTTTAGGAGGCTGAAAACCGGCATAGCTTTTTCAAAAAACGACTCTTTAGCTATGTTGTAACCAAAGCTCACGGCCGGAAAAATACCAAAGCGGTGATTGGCGGCAAATCGATCTGTACCGTTATAGGCTACGTTAAAATCAAACAGGAATTTCTGCTTAAAGTCATATCCAACCTTGCCAGATACACCACGAAATTTTTGCGGAACACCAACCTGGGCTCCATCCAGCAGCGGATAGGTAAAATAAGTTTGAGACGTTTGATTAAACAATAACAATCCCGAAAAATGGTGTGAGCCGCGGAATGTCCTATCGTAATTGGCGTAAAGTTGCAGGTTATAATTATTGGTGCTGATGTCCGTACTCCCTGTTAAGGCATATGTTTGATATACATAGGTCGCTCCCGGCCTCAATGAGTACTGATTGGTTGTAGGGTCATAATGATAGGCCGGAATACCACCGTTAAAGATCTGCTTGGTAAATTGCTCTATACTGGAATATGCTACACGTCCTGTTACCGAAAGACCATTGGTCAGATCATCCAGCCTCTGAGTAGCGCCAAAAAGCACGTTAAAATCGGTACGGCGCGAATGCTGATAACCTCCTGTAGCCAGTCTTGCGTTAAGCGTTGGCAGGTGATCGGGATTAAACGATGAATACGCATATGAGTAACTGCCGTTAGGGTTTAGATATGGCGCGGTGAAAGGCGTTTCCTTGGTAAAATTGTATACTTCGCTAACTGCATTCTCATTGTAAGGCTGGTTCAGATCAGAGAAGCGGGTGGTTATATCCAAGCGTAAGTCAAGCGTTTTATTGGCTTTAAGATCGAGGTTTGAACGGAAATTATAACGTTTAAAATAATAATTGGTATTTACCAAACTTTGCGGGTCGGCAAAGTCACGTACCAAACCGTTCTGATTTAACGCCCCTCCGGAGATAAAGTATTTCACCCCGGTAGTACCACCTGAAATATCAAGGTTTGCATTAGTTTGATAGGTGTATTTTTTGAAGATCTTATTATACCAATCCACATTAGGGTGCCCGTATGGATCTGATCCATTTTTAAACAGGTCGAGATCTTGCTGGGTAAAGCTAAGCGGGATGCCATCATTATGCTGTGCCTCGTTGATGAGTACTGCTGTATTGTATGAATCTAAAAATTGAGGTGTTTTGGTTGGCTGCTGAATTCCACTTTCAACGCGCAAGTTCACTTTGGGTGTACCGGCCTTTCCGCGGCGTGTTGTAACCACCAATACACCGTTGGCACCTTTAATACCGTAAATTGCTGTAGTGGAGGCATCTTTTAGGATAGAGATACTTTCTATTTCATTTACGTTGATCTGTTGCAGCTGGTCATAACTGTATTCAATATCATCCACAATAATCAATGGCTGGTTACCTGATGGGTTCAACGAACTTACACCACGGATATAGAAATCTGACGCATCCTTACCCGGCTGGCCAGAAGCCTGTTGCGAGAAAAAGCCCGGCAATTTACCGGTTAAAGCATTTTGCACGTTGGCTGTTGGAACAGTGCGGATCTCACTGGCCGAAATTGAACTTACGGCCCCCGTATTGGTGATACGTTTTCTTGTTCCGTAAGCCACAACCGCAACCTCATCCAAACCGTTGGTGTTGGTTTGCAGAATAATATCCATCCTCCCTGTTTCCGATATGCGGAGTTCACGTGGAATATAACCGATAAAACGGACTATGATGGTGTTTGATTTTCCTTTAAGAACAAGCCTGAATTTACCGCTCTGATCTGTAATGGCGCCGTTGTTAGCTACGCCCTTTTCAATAACCGATACCCCTGGTAATACCCCGGTAATATCGCGCACGGTACCTGTTACGGTTCGGCTTTGCGCAAATGATACTGCCGGGAGCAGGATCATTAATATCTGGAAGAAAAGTATTATTTTTCTCATAAAGCTTAATTTTTTTGGTTTAACTGAATCGGTTTTGAGATTACCATCCTGGATTTTGTTTCATATTCGGGTTCTTCAAAACCTCATCATAAGGTATCGGGTACAGATACATCTTTGGCGTTTCAAATTTGGTGGTGAGCGCGTTTACTACGTTGTAAGTAAGGCTTGAACCTATCTTCACAATGCTCATCCCTTTTTGCGGCTGGTTCATTACCGTACCGGCAATTTTCCAGCGGCGGATATCAAAGTAGCGATTCTCTTCAAAGGCCATTTCCAAACGGCGCTCATTTTGAATGATGGCGCGCATCTCATCTTTGGTCATGCCCGATTTAAGCCCATAATTGCCAGTCCCTGCATCAATACCTGCGCGTTTCCTGATGCTGATCACGGCGTTATACACATCGGCAGTAGCCCCGGCAGATTCGTTAAGTGCTTCGGCGTAACCTAAAACCACATCGGCATAACGCAAAATCTGCCAGTCGATCACGTGCGCTGCATAAGCATTAGTATTTTCAAAATTGCCCATGAACTTGCGCATGTAGTAGCCTGTTTTGGTTTGCTGCAACGAGCCATTAGGTTTACTGATACCGCCTTCATACAATTGCAAATCGGAGTTAAGCCACCTGGCGCCGTTATAAAGCACAGTGTAGGTTAAGCGGGGATCACGGCTTACATAAGGATTGTCCGGGTTGTAGCCCGATGCGGGATCAGTAATAGCCAAACCGTTTTTCATCGGAAAAGCATCAACCAGTTGTTGTGTTGGACTGGTTTGTCCCTTGCCTACTGCACCCGTAAAGCCTATTGGCCCATTAGCGGTTTCTATCGATGACGAATTATCTGTTTGACGGATAAATATATTTTCCGAACTGCTCTGGGTCAGGAACACATCTTTAAAGCTGGGAAGCAATGAATAAACATTCAAATCCATTACTGCTTTTTCGGCAGCCGCGGCCTGTGCCCACCTATCGGCACTAAAATCTGTATAGCCGGTCAGCGGATTTGAGGCATCAATATTTTGCCCGTTAAATAAGGGACTTGCCGCGTACAATAGTACCTTGGCCTTTAAAGCCAGAGCCGCACCTTTTGTTGGGCGATGATAATCAGCATTAGGGTTGCTCAGCGGGGCGGCCATCAGTGTATCCTTGATGGCATCGCATTCGCTTACGATGTATTTGATGCAATCGGCAAAGGAATTACGTGGAAGGGACACATCGTCAGTTATAGTGAATACTTTGTTGCCCAATAATGGTACGCCACCGTAACGTTTAACCAACTCAAAGTAATACAGCGCTCTCAAAAAGCGGGCTTCGCCTTTCCACACATATTTCATGGAGTAGCCATTGTATTTAGCCATTACCGGCACCACATCTATATTGTTCACAAACTCATTTGCCTTGCGGATACCGGCGTAGTAGTAGGCCCAAAGATTTTCATCTGTAGGAACAGTGTAAGAGTTGTAAGCCGCCGTCGAAAGTACGGTAACCTCATTTGATGCACCCGCAGCCGATGATATGGCATCGTCACTCGCGGCGTCAAGGTAATCGCCTCCTATCCGGCTGTGACCGTTTTGTAATGACACGTAAATCCCGTACAGGAACATCTGGGCATTAGTTCCCAGCGAATCCTTTTTATCAAACACGTAGTTAATGGTCACTTTATCAACCGGGAATTGCTCGTATTTTTTACACCCAACCATTACGGTGATGATGCCGGCGGCCGCTAAAATTATTTTGTTGAAATTCTTCATGATCGTCATATTTTAATGATGGCCAAAATCAAAGCTTAATGTTAACACCGGCATTTATCACCCTTTGAATCGGGTAAGCTGTGCCATATATCTCCGGATCAAAATCTTTGTAGCCGTACATGGTATACAGGTTTTCGCCGTTTACAAATACCCGCAGACCTGATAATCTGAGCTTGCGTGCCCATTCATAAGGCAGGTTATAACCTAACTCGGCATTTTTGAGCCTTACATAATTTCCTTTGCGTAGGTACAGGGTTGAGTTAGCGGTATTGTTGGCGTTGCCCAGCGATAACCGCGGTGCCGTAGCAGTAGCAGCGGTTTCAGGCGTCCATCTGCCTAAAATGGTTTCGTAGGCCTGTCCGCTATAGGTAAGCCCCAGGAAACCAACACCGGCAAAGCCATTCACCTGCGAATTATTGAACATCAACTCGCGGTTGGCTACACCCTGTAACAGGAAGCTTAAG
The DNA here is from genome assembly GCF_003351025.1 of Mucilaginibacter endophyticus. GTDB lineage: Bacteria > Bacteroidota > Bacteroidia > Sphingobacteriales > Sphingobacteriaceae > Mucilaginibacter > Mucilaginibacter endophyticus. Next base: position 839,885 of record NZ_QPCG01000002.1, read on the forward strand.
CTAAAGCCCTTGTAGTTAAAACCACTTGATAATCCGTAATAAACCAGCGGGCGGTTACCACCAATGGCCGAAACATCAAACTGATTAATGATATGATCGCCGTTAAGGTCTTTATATTTTACGTCACCAGCCTGCGCTGTGTAGCCTGTAGTTGTAGCGCTGGTAGCTGCATCCTGGGCATCTTTGAAATAGCCGATAGCAGTATAACCATAAATCGCAGTAGTTGAACGGCCGGTATGTTTCAACCAGGGATATGGGTATGGTTCCTCATCGCTAAAAATAATTTTTGACGACTGGATCGACGCGTTGCCCGAAATAAAGTAATTGAAGTTTTGGATATGGTTTTGATAAGTTAATGTGAGCTCGGCACCTTTATAAAGGTTGATGCCCAGGTTTTCATATGGGTAAGCCGTACCTAATAATGCTATACTGTTTCCTCTAACTTGCAGTAAATCATAATACCTGTCGCGGTAAACATCGGCAGTGATATTGAAGTGATCGTTAAACAATGAGATATCCGTGCCTACATCCAGCTTACGGGCCTTTTCCCAACGGATGTAGGGGTTAGCAAGCGTATTTTCATAAAACCCCTGTACAGGGCTTTTCGAAGTACCCGTGCTGTATGAGTAGCCGTTAGTAGCGCCGTAGGTTTGTAAAAAATTATAATAACCGTAATTATCTACGTTGTTGTTGCCGGTTTTACCATAGGTGGCGCGCCATTTCCATGAGCTTATCCAGCTAAAGTTATCTTTGATGAAGGATTCTTTACCCATTTGCCATCCTATGCCACCCGCATAAAACAAGCCATATTGATTGCCCGGCGGATAACGGTTGTATCCGCTGCTGTTTGCGGCTGCTTCAATAAAATACTTACCGTCGTAATTATAACCTGCTTTTAACGCCCGGTTTGTTGTTACCTGCGAAAGGTCATAGTTTAATACCACCGAACGCACATCATACAATGCCATACCGGTAATGTTATGTTTGCCGAAAGTCCTGTCGTAATTAACCGATGCCTGGGCAAATGAGTAACGGGCGCTGGATACAGTACTGTATGAATTGCTTTGCGCAACCGATGAACCTACCGCCGAATAAGAACTATCCGCATTAAATGAATAAGCGTTGTTTTGCAGCGAGCGGTTTAAGAAGCTTTGCGACGAAAAAGCGAGATTACCCTTTGCTTTAGCGGATAAGCCCGGCGTGATGCTATTCAGGTTATAATTCAGATCGAGATTGGCGAGTACATCATTACTGTTGGTGCGCTGATAGCCTGAAAACTCGGTTTGAGAAAGCAGGTTATTAGTGTAAGTAGTTGTACCTGCAAATGAGCCATTAGGATTGCGTAAGGCATAAGCATTATTTGGCAAACTATAAAGCGTGCTCAATATATTGCCGTATCCGGCACCTGGCTGCGTGCTTTGCTGAACACGGCCAAACAGTTGCAGATCGACAGTAAACTTTTTTGTTACGTTAACCGCCAGATCGGAATTGATGATATATCTGTTAAGATCATTATTGGTATTATAGGCAACAGACGGATCCTGGCGGAACATCCCGGCTTGATCCAAATAGTTTAATGACACACTATACCGCGCTACCTGTGTACCTCCGTTAACGTTGAGTTTATAGCTGGTAATGGGTGAGTTATCGCGCAATATGGTGTTGAACCAGTTGATATCCGGATGCCTTATAGGATCGGTATGGTTACGATAGGCGTTAAAATCGGCAGCACTATAGAGGGCAGGCTTACCATCATTCTGTAAGGCTTCGTTGTATAAATAAGCGTACTGATATGCCGGCAGCGGGTTTGGCAAACCCAAAGGCTGTTGAATCCCGGTTTGTGCAGTGAACGAAATATGGGGCGCACCTACCTGTCCGCGTTTGGTGGTAATAAGCAATGTTCCACGGGAGCTGTTGATGCCCAGCATGATATTTGAAAGCGCGTCTTTCAAAACTGAAACCGATTCGATACTTTCCGGATCAAGTGAGGCTATCTCGCGCTGAACACCATCAATAATAGTTACCGGAGCTTGTCCCCTTAAAAAAAGACCAAACTCGCTATTATCATTAGCCGAATAATTGTTGTGCTGCACCACAGCACCGATAAAATCGTTTACAGTTTGCACACCGGTTTGAGGAGCAGCAAACCCGCTGTATTGCTGGGTATACAAGCCTGGCAATTGTCCGGGCAATGCGTAAGTGTATAAAGTAGAAGGTGTTGTAGTGAGTCGATTGGTATAAATAGTTGATACGGCACCTACACTTTTTGCTGTACTAACGGTATCGTAAAGTACGTTGATAGTTTTGGGTTTCTGGATATAAGTATCTAAAAGCCTTACCCTGATACCGGCAGTGTTTTTCACAGTAACCTGGCGGGCGTTATAATTCGCGGCGGTAAATGACAATATATCGCCTTTAATAGCATTAATAGCGAAGGCACCGTCCTTACCGGTAGTTTGGGTGCTGTTTTTCCCTTTATTGGTTACCTTAACACCCTGTAGCGGGTTGCCGTACTCATCAAGTACGATACCGCTGGCCTGACCGGGGCGTGCAGGCGCCACAGCGGTAGTATCCTGCTGCGCAACCGCATAACCGGCCGTAGCCAGCAGCAGTAACAACAGTGTAATACCTGTTAAGCATCTCTTTATGTAGCAATAAGCCATATTTTTCAGGTTTAAAATTGTTGGCAATAGGTTTAAATATCGTTTTAGCAAATACACATTGGTTAAATGCATTTGCTGTTTTTTTATCTATCGGTTAACCGCACTTAAATGTATAGGTGAACGGGGCATCTGTATTACCATAGCCAACTTTCGTTTTACCCGTTTTATCGATAAGGAAGTACTCCATTCTGGTAATGGTTTGCGTATCCCCTACACTAAAGAATGATCGCGGCCAAAATGTAAGCTGATATTTTTTACTGGTGGCTGTGGTTTGTTTGAGCATCGTTTTAGTGGTTTGCTCACAAACATTAATGGTTTTACCATCAGCGGTATAAGCAGTCGCGCACAGGTAAACTTCACTTTCGCCTTTTAAATGCGTATCTGTAACTGTCCCGTCAAAAGTCAGCGTCACAAAATCATTATCCAGTGATTTTGGCGGATCGATAGTGGTCAATTGCGGATTACAAAAATCAACCAGGTCGCCGCTGCCGCCGGTTACTTCAAAACAGTTAGCACCAGTTAATACGCTATAATAAGTACCGTTACCATCACTTGTAAAGCCGTTACCGCTATCCGTTATGGTATAACCCAGTTTTACCATCATGTTATTATTATCGGCGCCTACTTTTGTTTTGATGTTTAGATCTACAATAAACTCTACTCCTCCTGTGTGACTGTATGCTTTATCCGTTTGATAAGCCACCCATTCCACGTCATCGATAAGGTTGCCACCATTGCTAAACATTTTTTTCATATAGGCAGGCCAGGTTAGCCCGCCGCCGTTTTTAGGTAAGGTACTATTGGGTATCAGGGACATCGTTCCGTTGCCCTGCTTACTGGTATAAGTTATGGTGGTGTTCTGCGCAGCTTTCCACCCTTTAGGTACCAGGAATCCGAAAATCAGGTAATCAGGCCCCCCGTCACCGGCTGTGGGAATATCACAATGCACTGTTATGGGTACTATTGAGCCTACGGTAGCTGTGGCAGGCTGATCAACGCTCGTGATCTGCTCACCGCAGCAGGCTAAAGCAATACACAGCACTACCAAAGCGCACAGCTTCCATAAATTTTTACCTTTTATATGTAGTAAATATGATCTCATAATTTATCTGTTGCTATTGGTTTATTAATTGGCTTTTTCAAGCACATACACATAAGTATTATTGGTACAACCAGGGCTGAATGTTATGCTGAGCTGCCTTTTTCCGTTAACTATAGGATAGGTAAAAGCGGTTGAAACCGGCTTGTCGCCTGTAGCAGTAAAGGTGATCTTAAATGGATACTGCGGATCATCAAGCGCAAACGCGCCATCTTTACTCACCAGGAAGGGCAACTTGTTTACCAGCGTATAACCTTTATCGGTGAAATTGATCCGGAACTGGCTAAAATCAATGATAGAGGTTAAATCGGTACCGTTGCGGGTAGCCTTGATCACCCGCCAGTTGCCGGCGATATCTTTTGGGGCCTCGCTGCCGGGCACTATTTTTTCGGTTTTACATGATGATACTGCCAGCGTAATGACAGCCACAAGCACCAGGTAAATCCGTTTTGCTTTGTAATTATATTTCATATCAATATTATTTATGCTGTCGGGTAATTAATAGCCAGGGTTCTGAATCAATTCGGGCGATTTAGCTACTTCGCTCTGCGGGAAAGGCCACAGGTACATAGCCTTGCGGAAATTGCGTTTACGCACATCAAATTGCTTGTATGCCACGGTAGCGCCGTCACGGTCAACCTCCATTCCTTTAGTTAAGATATTATCTGTTTGATCAGCAATTTTCCAGCGGCGCACGTCCCAAAAACGGTGCTCTTCAAAAGCTAATTCTATGCGGCGTTCATTTTGAATGACTGTACGCATTTCAACCTGGCTCAGCCCCGTTGGCAATTGGTAGGGATTTAAACCGGCTCTTTGACGGATTGCCTCAACTGCAGAATAAACAGCCCCGGTAGGCCCTTCATATTCATTAGCTGCTTCGGCGTAATTCAGCAGGATCTCGGCATAGCGGATCAGCGGCAGGCAACGACCGGTACGGTGTTCAAAATCATTTGCAACTGCCGCCGGATCAAGCATCTTATTGGTATAGTATCCGGTTGTAGTACCAACATGCACAGCATCGGGACCTGTTGTGTTTCCATTGTATTTACCTACGAAAATATTAATAGGTGATGTGCCCGAAGCGAGCCTGATTTGTAAAGGCGTTTGATCATGAATAATACTGTAATCCAAGCGGGGATCGCGGTTTGTATACGGATCATTAGGGTTATAGCCCGAGGTGGGATCGGAAATTAATTTACCATTGCTCATAGGGAAAGCATCCACTAAGCCCTGCAATGGGAATGCACCGTTTTTACCTGTACGACTTGGCGGCTGCCATAATGTTTCCAGATCGACATTGTCCGTCGGGCGCATTAGCTGAAAAATATACTCGGTATTTACACGCTTGGTAAACAACTTCTGGAAGCCAAAACCGGGAGCGGTCGCGTTATCTATATTCAAGCTATAAGCTCCGGTGGATATAACTGCTTCGGCTGCCTGTTCTGCCAGGTGCCAGCGTTCCGGGTCGCTGTCTGGATATCCTGCTAAACCAACTGATTTACCTTCACCTATAGACTGGCCATTAAACAGCGGGCTCGCGGCATACAATAACACCCGTGATTTTAGGGCAAGACAAGCTCCTTTTGAAGCGCGACCGTAACTTACCCCCGATTGTACAGTCGGTAAATTTTGAGCAGCAGTGTCACATTCGGCCAAAATATACTTTACGCAATCCGCGTAAGTGTTGCGGGCCGCCGGGATCTTATCTGTGTAGGTATAAATACTATCGCCCAACAAATGCACCCCACCATAATGTTTTACCAGTATAGAATAATACCAGGCACGTAAAAACCGGGCCTCGGCTTTCATTTGTGTTTTAACAAAGCTATTAATAGGCGCTTTGGGTAGATTTTTGAGTAACTGGTTTACCGACCGGATATTGGTGTAGCAAGTTTTATACGCGTCATCGGTAACTACAGCGGCATTAATGGTACCGGTTTCAAACGCCAGCGCCGTTGAACCGGCGGAAGCCGAAACTTCAGCCTCGTCAGAAGCAGCATCAATACCACCATTTGGCGTAGGCGAAAGTATCGGCCCGTATGTAAACCTACCTGCCGCCGCACTAAAGCCAACATTACTATAGATATTGGCTAAAAATGATACGGTATTGGCACTATCGGTGAATACCGTGCCTTCGGTTAAGTTTGATGTTTGAGTTTGCCCCAGAAAACCATCCTTTTTACACGAGGTAAAAAACAGAAAGCCCCCCAAAACCGAATAAGCAAGAACCTTGAAGTAAAGTTTTTTCATACTATAGGGTTAGTTAACATCAAGCAACGACGAGGGAGATATAAAATCGTTTTAGCAATTCCATATTATTAACCCCGGGAGCTAAAGTTTAAAAACTGTTTGTTAATTGGTTTATAATTCAGATGTTGAAATCTGATACTAATATAGTTTATAAAAACGATTTAGCAAATTTTTTATTCGATTTTATAATATTTTTGAAAATCGTAATTTCTTTGCCTTGATTTTAACAATTACAACATTTACAATCGGTTGAAAATGTTGTAATTGTAAGATATACTTATCCCCCTATTTAATCCCGTTAAAAAAGCGACTAAAAAAGAGGGCCTGGTAATTGATAGAATTGCCCCAATATTCCCAGGTGTGTGCTCCCGGCCTTACCGTATAATCATGAGGCACCTTGCGCTCCAGTAGTTTTTTATGCAATTCCTGGTTCGCCTGATAAAGAAAATCGTCATAACCTACGTCAAATGTAATGGCAAGCGAGTTGGGTTTTAACAGGTATATCAGGTTAACAACGCTATTTTGCTCCCACCTGTCGGGATGTTCGCTGTATTTGCCAAGTACCCGCTCTATGCCAAAGCTATCAGGAAAAGGCCTGATATCAACCGCGCCGCTCATGCTTCCGGCAGCGCCAAATTTATCTAAGTGTTTAAAAGCTAAATACAAAGCGCCATGACCGCCCATACTTAAACCGGTTATGGCCCTCCCCTTGCGGTCTGCTATAGTTGAGTAATGTTTATCAACCCAGTTTACCAGCTCGGTGCCCACATAGGTTTCATATTGCGATTCTTTAACAGCCGGACTGTCAAAATACCATCCGGCAAAATCGCCATCGGCACAAACTATAATAAAATGATAGGTATCGGCCAAACCGGCAACTGCCGGTACTTTTTTGACCCAATCGCTGTAATTACCGCTAAAACCGTGCAGCAGGTACAATACCGGGAACTTTTTGGTGTTTGAATAATCGGCGGGCTTAATCACTACCGCCTTGATATCCTTGTTCATCGCGGCGCTGTGGGTTAGCACCGTATCAACCGTTGCGGCATTAGCTTTGAAGCTGCAGACCGCAAGGCAGGTAAATAACGGAATAAATAATAGTTTTTTAAAGTTCATCTGTATATAGTGATTTTATTTTGAGGCGATTACAGTAATGCGATGATTTTGCGGTTTGTTTATAGCATAGATCTGGTCGGTAAGTACATCCATTTCCCTTTGCCATGCATCGCGCAGACTTTTGTACCGGGCACGGGTATAGTTATCTTTATTGCCGTTAACAAAAATGTCTTTTTTAGCATACTTGCTGATGGTATCCATAGCCGCGTTAGTATCATGAAATAACAAGCCTTTGCCTTTCAAAAAGTCAAACTGCATCCAAACATACATACGGATACGCCTTTCAATATCCCAGCGCTCCTCGTTTAACTCCCTGATCTGAATAGCCTGCTGATATTGCGGTGTGGTAGTGATCTCAGCCAGGTTAATGCCGGCACTTAATTGCCCGGCCGACCAGTTGCCCATTTTCTCCCCATCAATAAGTACATCATAATTGGCTGTTTTTAACCCTTTAACAGCAAGCAGTTCCTGGTTCATCTCTTTGGTAAATGGCACAACCTTAAGTGCATCAGCCTGCTTTTTGCGGTTTCCCCAACCGCGAGTAATGGTATCGATAGGATAAGGCAATGAATTTGCAAGGTAATTGAACGATACCGAATCAGCAGCAGATACCACATTGGTTATCTTGCAATTAACTGCTTTAACAGCTTTTTTGCTCTTCGCATCAACGGCTACATCGGCTACTACTTTATTACTAAAGCCCTGCGCTTTTAAAAACAGGTAAGCCATTACCAGGTGCCCGTCATTATCGGGGTGTACCCTATCATTCGGAGTTAAACTAAACGTTGAGTCTTTAGCCTGTTCACGCAGGTTGATCTCGGTCATGGGATGGAAAAAATCAACGTAACCCCAGTTATTCTTTTTAGCAGCATCCCGCTGAAAATCGATCACTTTTGAAAACGCGGCGCTTTTTTTAGGGTAGATGTTCTTGGTAGTGAACTTACTGGTTTCATCATAAGGTGAACCCAAAATAAAGATCTTGCGGATATCGGGGCGTTGTTTCAGCTTAGTTTCCAACAACGCATAGTTATCGTACGAGCCCTGAATCCTTTTATCCATAAACTCTTGTGCATCTGCACGGTACCATTCAAAATAACCTGTATCATTCATACCCCAGGTCAGGGTTATCACATTAGGCTTTTTGCTGAACACATCATCCTCAAAACGATCGTTGATCTGTCCTACTACGTCGCCGCCTATGCCCGCATTATAGCAGGTAATCCGCATGTTGGGGAACCGGGTCATGTAATACAGCCAGATGTATGAATGATAGTGGCCCCCATCGGTAATGCTGTTGCCAACAAAGGCCACCCGGTCTCCGGCATGAAATGGCGCTATATTTTGGGCAATTACCGCTCCCCGCGCTGTTATCAGTACTAATAATAAAATCAACTTTTTCATTAACTGTTAATTATAATGTGTTCAGCAAAAAATAAATTCAAACTATAGGCCCACTAAACTATACGGAATCCTGACGGCTTTTACCTGGTAAAAATTAGGATCCTGGTTATTGTTTACGCAGGTGGTTGTACTGCAGCTGCCACCTTCGCCATTATAATTAAGGCAGTAGGTAACAAGCAGCTCATTATGTCCGTTAACAAATTCCGGGTGAATGGCCGGAGTATAATACTTAGCCAAATGCCCCTGGTAAACATCATTAATGGTGAAAACCATTTTAGGCGTGGTGAAAGGCCCTTTAGGGCTATCGGCTGTTGAAATATAAATATTATGACTCGCCGGATCACAAAAATAGCCCAGGTCCATCTGCATCATCACGTATTTGTTATTCACTTTTGAAATGATCACATTTTGCTGAGTAGTGTTGCCCGCCCCCACAGTTATAGCTGCCGCTGAGGCAGTTGTACGGGTTGATGACCATGAAGATCCCGTCCAAAACGACCAGTTAGCCGGATTACTTACAGGAAACCGGGCCAGGAACACGTTGGACGTATTGAAGTAAACGCTCTTGCTTCCGTAAACATATACAGAATCATTGCTTACGTTTTTAACCATACCGTTTGAAAAACCTGTTTCTGTTTGTCCTGACATGCCCGCTGGTGTAATACGGGCCGCTGTGCCCCAGTTTAACCCTGCGGTATTCTGTGTGAGATCATAAAGTACCTGGTTTTCAGGGGTGGACCCGTTGGCAGATTCAAACGTGTATAAATAAACATGATTACCGGCTTCAATACCCGCTCCAGGCCAGCGATAAGTTGAATTATGATCGCCTGGGCTTTCGATGATCTCCATATTGTTAACCGGTGAATTATTAGTGGTGATATTTGGCGTAAGGGATTGGTCCCAGCTGTGGCTGGCCGGCTGCAACAAAGCCGAATTATGATATTTAAAAAATTGGCAATATAACTGCCCGTTACTTTGAAGCTGCGATGATTCATAGGCATCTTCGGTTATCCAAAGCACTTTTCCGCTGTTAGCACCATAGGTAAGCGGAACACTTTTTCCCTCATCAAAGGCCACAGTGCCATTTGTACGGTGAAAAAAGTTTACTACGTCATCATCGCGGTAGGCTTCGGCGATAAGCCCGTTAAGCTGCCAGGTTTGTGCAGTATTACCGGAAACAAAGGTTTCCTGTGTGACGGGAGTACCATTTGTAGTTGATGAACCGTGATTGGTAACCGCCAGACCATTACCTACGTTAATAATTTTATATATGCCGGTGCTTACCAATTGAATATACCACTGCTGTGCGTTATTGGTATTGGCTTTATCCTGCCATAATCCGGTACCCGGATTAGTTGTTGCCAAGGGCACCTCCAGGTACTTGCCACTGGCCACATTCATGATCTTGAACTTGGTGGTACTGGTTATAGCACCGCTACCTTGTTGTACAATTATCCATTTTTGATTGGGAGCTGTGGCTGTACCGCTTCCTGAATATTGGTTTTGCTGCGCACCAGTGCCGTCATTAAGCATGCCACTACTATTAATTTCAATAGCTTTTCCGCTTAAAACATTGGTGATAAAAAAGGTACCATAAGCGCTTACCGGCGATCCGCTGGCCAATTGAACCGAATCCGTACGTACAAAGGGTTTGGGGTACTTAACGGCAGCTTGTTTGCTGCATGATGCCAGCAAGGCCATAGCCGTAAAAGCACTGGTAAAAAGGTTTGCTTTCATAATTTGGTTTGGTTTATAATTTGGTTTGATGTTTGGTTAGCATTGTAAAATCAATTATTTGTAAAATCGATTTAGCAATTAAACATAAAAATCACCCGCATCTTTACCTTTCATTTCCTTAAATTATCAGATTCCCCAGTTTTTATTCGGCGTTGCCCCCATGCTTAACTCCAATGTGCCACCTGCAGCAATATCTTTATAGTCGATATAGCATTTGTTATAAGTTTTACCATTAAGCTTTGCCCCTTGTATGTAAATGTTTCTTGCCGAATTATTATTGGCGATAATAGTGAACGTTTTTCCCTTAGCGTATTTAGGATCGAGCCTCAAGGTTACTTTATTAAATACCGGACTGGTGATCTCTTGCCTGGTGTCGCCAGGACAAACAGGGTGCAAGCCACTGGCTGCCAATACATACCATGCCGACATCTGCCCTACATCTTCGTTCCCCACCAAGCCCTCTACAGAGTTTTTATAAGCCCTGCTACAGATCTCGCGAGTCCATTTCTGGGTAAGCCACGGAGCGCCCAACCTGTTATATAAAAATGGAACATGGTGCACAGGCTCGTTGGAGTGGTTGTAGTAATCGTTCCACATCATGTTATCGGGCGTTTTTTCAAAAAGATTGTCCAAATCGGCTATCACTTTATCGCGGCCGCCCATCAGCTTTGCCATGCCGTCAACATCCTGGGGTACAAACCAGCCTTGCTGATAAGGGTTACTCTCCACGCAGCCATACCATTGTTTAATACGCCCTTCCGCAGGCCATGGCAGCCAATTACCGGTACTATCTTTGGGGCGGAACCAACCTTTGTCCGCATCAAAGATATTTTTAAAGGCTTCTCCCCTTTCGCTGTATTTTTTTTCGTCCTGTGTTTTGTTAAGCGCTTTTGCAAGCTGCGCAACGCACCAATCGTTATAAGCATACTCAAGCGTATAGCTTATACCGCCACCACCCGGAGTAAAACCTTTATCGCCATTGCCAAATTTTTCAACGGTGCTCACGGCTAATTTATAGGCATCGGGTATGTTATAGTTACGTATACCTTTGGCGTACGCATCGGCCATAACGGCTACCGCCGGGTTACCAAGCATACAGCCGCTGTAAGCATTCAATAGCTCCCAGCGTTCCAGGTAATCCTTATTTTTCTCGTTAGCAAGGGTAACCAAAGAATTAACCAGATCATTAACCAGTGATGGGTTAATAATGGTTTGCAAAGGCATCTGGCTCCTGAAAACGTCCCAGCCACTAAAAATCGTTCTCTTCTTAAATGTTATAGTATGATGAACTTTTCCGTCGCCGCCCATGTATTGCCCGGTAACATCACTTACAATGCGCGGATCAATCATTGTATGATATAACGCTGTATAAAACACCGTTTTTTGCTCTGGCGTGCCACCCTGGATGCTTACTTTTGATAAGGCGTTATTCCATAGGTTCACAGTATGTTGGTGTACGGCATCGAAATTCCAGTCCTCTATTTCAGCCTGCAGATTGGCTTTAGCTCCGGCTACGCTTACAAATGAAATACCTGATTTGAGTATCACCTGCTCATTGGCGTTAGTTGCAAACTCGGTATAAAAACCGAGATGCTTGCCTTGTTTCTCTTTTAAACCTTTTAATACTTCGGCTTTGGCAACGCGCTCCTGGTATTTATCGCTGGTTACATCGTCCAATTTCCGGCTCCAATCGCCAGGAATATCGGCACTCCAAACACCATAATTTTTCAGCGGTTTGCTGAACTGTGTGTAGAAATATACGGTATAATCCGCCTTGCCATCGCCATTGCCCCAGCCACCTCCATCGGGTGTACATTTCATAAAACCTTCAATAGTATGGTCATCAACTACTTTTACATACTGTAAGGTTGATGTTCCCCCTACCCTCCGGGCCAGATCAATCTGGATGCGTGATTGTTTATTTTGAGGGAATGTAAAGCGCAGCATGCCGCTGTGAGGAGCTGCAGTGGCTTCAGCTTTGATATGATAATCAGTTAGCTCAACGCTATAATAGCCAGCAGACGCCTTTTCACTTTTCTTATCATAAGTGGAACGGTATCCTACGCCGGTTGTACCTATCTTACCGGCACTTGTTTTAAGCGCACCTGTTGTCGGCATTACTAAAAAGTTCCCCAGATCGCCATACCAGCCAATACCGCTCATTTGAGTAAAGGCAAAACCTTCTATACTTGTATGCTCATAACTGTAACCGGAGCCATTATCGCCGCCTGTTATGGTATTCGGACTTAACTGCACCAATCCATAAGGCGTAGCAGCGCCCGGAAAAGTTTTACCTAAACCATGATAAACACCCGCACCATCGGCACTAGTACTGGCACCAATAAACGGGTTAACATACGAAGCCGCGTTTTGGGCTTTCAGTTCTGTGGCTACCCCGAGCGATAAACCCACAGCAAATACAGCGACTAAATATTTTTTTAATACAGGTAGAGTAGTTATGCTCATAATGGTAGTACCGGTTTTATTGTTTAAGATCTGGCAGCCCGAAACTGTGATTTATTATCGAGAAAAAACTTTATTTAGCGTAAGTTTTTCATGACAGATAATCCTTCAGCGTTTAAAAAATTGACCGGTATTATTAATTGGTTATTACGCAACCAAATTATATAATAAAATCGATTTAGCAAATTTTAGTTGATTTTTATTTTTCATAAAAACAGCGACTGCCTTTTCGAGACAGTCGCTGTTTAATATTGCTGTAACCTATTTTAGTTTTCTTCGGTATACTTTTTAAAGTTGTTGAGTATAGCCTGCCAGCCGCTTTTTTGCATTTCAAGCGGATTTTGGTCTTCCGGATCAAATATTACCTCAACTTCAGTTTGATTGCCGTTTGCTTTAAAAGCTACAGAAGCTTGTCTGCCGTTTGGCATTGTGTAGGTAAACTTTTCGCCGTCAATAACTTCATCATAAGTAGCTTCAAAATCAAAACCGAAGCTTCCGTCCTTAGCTTCCATCCTTGCCGAATATTTGCCGCCAACCTGCATATCGTTAGATGCTGAAGGGCATTGCCACGAAGGATCGGCAAAGTTCCATTTTGTAATATGCTCCGGATTGGTGTAGTAGTCCCAAACTTTTTTTACATCTGCATTTACCGTAGCGGTAACTGTGATCTTGTTGCTCATTTTATTATTTTTTTAAGGTTAGTAATAATTGGTCAAGTTTTTCGAGTGTTGCCATCATGCCTTGTTCCATACCCATCTGGATCACAGTTTCCAGATCAGAAAGCGACTTATAGGTAACAACTGTTTCTACCAAAGCGTTTTCTCCCCTATCGGTAAAATTTACAAGCCACTCGGCCCTGGGCAGGTCCTCGTTTATCTCGCCTTCGGCATTACAGAAAGCGTCCAATGCGGTATAGTAATCAATAGGCTTAATTTTTTGATAGCCTGTCCAGCCCCAATATTCTGTTCCGTTTGGATCAACCATGGCATAATGCCAGTGGCCACCCTCGCTAAAATCCATCGACTTTGTTTTGGTTGTTAATGGCGCTGGCGCAAACCACTGGTCAAGCAGTTCCTGTTTGGTGTAGCAATCCCAAACCAATTGCCTGTCGGCCAAAAACTCACGTTTAATAGTTAATGTGTTCTTTACTTTGTCGGCAACGAAGTCGAAATACAAATTGCTTTTCATTTTTGTTGTTTTTTTAAGGTTGATAAAAGGTTATCGAGTTGCAGGAAGCGCGTTTCCCAGATTTTCCGGAACTGCTCCAGCCATTTGTCTATTTCTTTCATTTTGTCAATCTCCAATAGATAATAAATCTCCCGACCCTGATGCTCCTGTTTCACAAGCTCGCATTCGGTTAAAACCTTCAGGTGCTTTGAAATTGCCTGGCGTGTGGTGTCAAAATGTTCGGCGATAGCATTAGGTGTCATGGCCTGTAATGCAATCAAGGCAATAATAGCCCTACGGGTAGGGTCGGCAACGGCTTGAAAAATATCTCTTCTCATTGAAGTACTAATTACACACCGGCTAAGTAACAGCCGGTTATTTTAAAAACTTATTTCCTGATCATTGGCAGGTATTTTTCCCAATTATCAATGATTACCCAGGCAACAATCGCTATCAACACTAATACAATAGGCAAGCCTGATGGAGCCATGCTGATATTGGATAATAAAATACCGGTTAAAATAGGTACAAGCACAATCGCGCCAAGCGCTCTTGTTCTTGGAATAATCAATAACAAGCCACCCACAACCTCCGCAGCCCCTACCAGTGGCATGAGCCAGCCTATTTCCATATATGCCTGCATAACTTTCATCATTTTTTCGGGCATATCTTTAGGCATCGGCATGTAATTCAGGAATTTATTCAGGCCGGCGTTAATAAACATAAGCCCGGTTAACAGGCATAAAACAAATTGGATTTTACTTTTCATGATTGGTTTATTTTAAGTTTACGAAACTGATTGGTTGCAAATATATACGCAACCAATCAGTTTCGCAAATTTATTTTGAAAAATTTAGGATGAAAAAAATCCCAAAGCGTGGACAAGCTGATCTGAAGCTAAAACAAGCACATTTTCTAATTAATTGTCCAATTTCACTTAGACTCAAGAAACTCCTACTTTAAACAATCTATTAATTACAAAAACTCATTCATGATAAAACATCTGAGTTTTTTCAATTAAGCAAACTTTTTTTAGCTTTAAGTGCCAACCATTTAAAACACCATGAAATTAAATAGTGCTTTGTTATCTACTCAAGAGGAGTTTGCACAACTGAATGGAACCTCTATTAGGGGATCATACCACTGGATGCAATTCGTATTAAGACTAAGGGATGACGTTAGAGAGGGACTAAAAAGCGAGTTTGATTTTGAACGTATACCCGCACAATCGACAGCAATTCATGAAAATATCCACTGGTGGCAATATATGGGATCAAACTTCGGTCTACTGTTCTCCTTAGCCTATCCTGCTTTTGTTCACTTTTCTGGGCCGGGATTAATGAACTTGGTTTCACAAAGGCTAACTACAAAATCAATTCTAAAGTTTGATAAAGAATATTACGCCAAACACGGAAAAGCAGACCTTGAAGATATCAATTTTGTCCTTAATAATTATTATGATCTTGAGTACGCCAAGCGGTTTGCTTTAAACAATGAGGACATAATAGAAATTAATAAAGATAGACGATTTTTCCTAAGCATAGGGCATTGTTATCGTATCTTATGGAGTGAAACCATAGATACTCTTGCTGCCACATTAGATCCCGATTATAAATTCTTGCCCAAAGCAAACGAATGGGAAGGAAAATTCAAGTACTTAAACGATAATAAAATAGCTGGTTTTTACCCAGATTCTCCTTTACATTTAACTCCCCTTGGAATCAAAGCTATTTATGAAGGGCAAGCAATATTTAATCAAATTCAGTTCCTGAACCAAAATCTAAACAAGGATTTAACTTATGAGGATTGCGAAAACGCGGGTATGCTGCATGGCATATACGTGAAAGCCTTTGAATTCTTTTTAAAAGTGACTAAACTTACTAAACCTTCAAATCTATTAGACCCCACAATTGGACTGTTTTTAGCCATCTGCGATATAGCTATTAATCCCAACAACGGCTTCCCTCTTGATATTTACGACTTAGAAAACTTTATTGTTAAAAATGATCCTGGCTGTCGATTTTCTTTGTTATGTGGGGAGATATCAAAAAAAGCAGAACATTATCGTAGTAAAGTTACAGATTACACGAAGGACGAATATATCCAATTATCTGAGGAGTTATCGGAAGCAATTGGTTGCAAATGCTCATATAAGAGTATCCCTATCATATTGAAATGTCAAGAACATCAAAAGGTAGCTGAGATTCTTGACGAGGAACGAGAACTCAAATATACCCTTCCAAATCTCCCAATAAAATTAATGTTCTCAAAGTATTATCGTTTTCAGGAAGATAAATACGAATATCCCCATGTTCTGTGCTGGTTTGGTTACCACTGCACTCCCAAGAATAAGATTATTGAGTTTGATATCGTAAACTCTTTATATAAAAAACACCATGCATTGTTTATGGATGCTGCGGATGGAGAGATTAAGCCCACCATATTCGAAGGCCGAACTGAAGAAAATATTAAGAACTCCTTTAATCTATTTTACGCATTTAACATACTTTATGATCAGACTCTAAAATGGGTAGCTGAAGAAGGGGCGTTCAAGTTTGATTATGGGTGGCTCGCAGGAGAAAGAGCAAAGACTTTTACGCCATCGATTAAAAGGAATTTCAAGAACCAATGGGGTATTTCTATGGACGATATCAAAATCCTGTAAATCTTTATAAAACTAAACAATTTATTACCTCTTTAAAAATTGGATAAGTTAAATGCCCCGATATTTGAAGATACCGGGGTTTTAATATTATCCAATCTTGTAACTACTATCCCAGTTACAGGTTTTCTGGCTGTATAAGGCCTGATTACCCAGATGCACACTAATGGCTGTCCGGGCTCCGGTAAATACATTGCTATCGGGGAGTTCCTTACGCTGTATTTTCTGATAAAAATCGTTAAATGCGTACCAGGTACCATCTTTGGTGGCTTCGGGTAAAATAGGTGTGCCGCCGTCCCTGTTCCACACAATGCGTGTTGCACCTGTTACGCCGTCTACTGTTCCTTTTTCACTTAATAGTTTTTTCTCGGGGTAAAACATGCCCTGATCTGTTAGCAGGGATACGGAACCAAGCGTACCTTTTATTTTAAACAGGTACCCATCATGCGCGTTGCCGCACATGGCGCCGAAGTTGCCGATCAGGCCCAGATCCGGATAGCGGAGCATCAACTGCACGTTATCATAAGTTTCACGGCCGTCCTTAAACACATCAATACCTCCGGTTGCAAAAAACTCCTGGGGATGGGTATCAAAAACCCAGTTAATAAAATCAATCTGGTGCGAAAGCAGTTCGGCCATTAACCCGCCCGAATATTCTTTATACATACGCCAGTTAATAGCCCGCTCAAGTGACGGATCAGGCACCGGGCGACGCCAGTTTCCGTTGCGATCCCAGCGGCAGTCAACCTGCGTTACTTTACCCAGGTAGCCTTTATTGATCATCTCCTTAACCCGGTAATATAATGGCGAGTAGCGATACTGATGCCCAACCTGTAAAACCTGGCCGGTACGCCCATGCATAAGGTTAACAAGTTCAAGCGCCTGCTCAATATTATAGGTCATTGTTTTTTCGAGGTATAAATGCTTGCCTGAGCGAATAACATCTGCAGCTACCTGGTAGTGAAGGTACAACGGTACAGCAACAATAATGGCATCTACCTGTTTATCATCAATTAGTTTACGATAGTCTGTATATGTTTTTACGGCGTTTGTTTTTGTCAACTTTTGCGCTGCCGTCAACCTGAAATCAAGTACATCGCATAAAGCGGTAATGCGATACTGATCGGGCATACTGTTAAGAATATTCATGATGCCTGTACCACGGTCACCACAACCTATCACCGCTATTTTAACGGGATCGTTTGAAGGCTCCATTGCGCTTAAATTATGATTGAGCAATATCCCGCCCGTCAGCAAACCTGTATTTTTCAAAAAAGTTCTTCTCTCCATTTATTCAGTTCGTTATTTATATCCTTTAAAATAAGCAGTAACCGTATCCGCTACGTGGCCATCTGGCTTCCGGTACACGATATAAGCGCCCATATCTTTCCTTTTAGACAGGAAGTTTAGCGTGCGCTTCAATCCCATCGCCATAAACCCATTATCATACCCATCCGCTGTAATTGCGTCTTTTGCATAAACTGTAACACTAATCATTTCGTTTTGTACCGGGTAACCCGTTAACGGGTTCATCAGGTGCGATACCTGTTTACCACCCGCTTCGTGATGCTTACGGTAATTGCCCGATGTGGTGATGGCGCCATCCCCAGGCTCAATCACTTTACGCATCGGGGCCGGATCAAGGTCATCACCATTGATTCCCTCAATACCAACCTTAAAGGGTTCATTCCCGGTTTTATGCCCCTTAATGCGCAATTCGCCGCCAAGCTCAATAAGATAGTTATGAATGCCATGTTGCTCCAATAAAGAAGCCAGCAAATCAACAGAATAGCCTTGAGCAATCCCGTTAAGGTCCAGTTGTACTCCCGGCAGTTTTTTATGTAAAAAATTTCCTTTTAGGGTGATCTTATCTGCGCCCACATTGACAAGAAGGGCCTGTATTTCTTTCCGATCGGGGTCGTGGCCGGGTTTAACCACACCAAATCCCCAGGCATCAACCAAAGGTTTTACTGTAGGATCAACCAATCCGCCGGTTGCCCGGTTAATCTGCAGTGCACGTGCTACTAACACCCTGAATGTTTCATCCATTGAGATACCATTTGCAGAATGATTAAACTTACTGATAAGCGAATTAGGCTGATACAGGGACACTGACTGATCAAAACGCTTCAATAAACTATCTGTTTGGCCCGTGCTCACCAAGCTGTCGGGTGCGTAATAAACAATGCTGTAAGTGGTACCCTGGGCGTATCCCCTTAGTTCAACGCGACGGAGAGGCTCCTGCTGTACAAAAGCACAGCATAACAAAATAAAGACGCAGGTATACGTCAGTACGGTTATTTTCATAGTCAGATAACCAAATGTAAGCTTTCTGCCGGCTTTTTTAAATCTTGATTGAAATGAAGCATCAGGAGTTTCGTTTTTAAAACCCGATATCGTAAGTTGGTTTGATAAATTTGGTTCAACTGCAAACACTATCTGAACCAGTTTTATAACTTTGACACATCTTATGTCAAACTTCATCAAACCCTGGATAGTGCTGGAAGATACCGACGTATCTCCGAGTCACTGGTTCCCGATTAGAAAACAAAAGGCTAAACTTCCGAATGAATTAATAATTGATGATTATTACTTTTCACCATTAGGCAATGTAGTGCAGGTATTGCCAATTACGCCCAACAACGAAATTGTTTTGGTAAGGCAATACAAGCACGGGCTGGGTGAAATTCTGATTGAAGTGCCAGGAGGTATGCAGCAAGCCAATAAAACGTTAACGCAATCGGCAATTGCCGAACTGGAAGAAGAATGTGGCATAAGAGCAAATGAACAGGAGCTTGTACCATTAACAACAATGGCCATCAATCCAACAAAACTACACCAGGTAACCTACGGCTATATTTTATTTGATGCTAAATTCAATTCTATTCCGAAACCGGATGCAACAGAACAAATTGAGTTGTTTATAGTCCCGGCTTCAGAGGCCTTAAAAATGGTAGACAATGGGGAAATTTGGGTGACTGATTCGATGAATTTGATTTTGATTGCGGCGCGTAAGTATCCGGCGATTTTTTTGTAGAATCCGATCTTTAAAATTGCCCGAGATCCGCTTTAC
Source organism: Mucilaginibacter endophyticus (assembly GCF_003351025.1). Classification (GTDB taxonomy): domain Bacteria; phylum Bacteroidota; class Bacteroidia; order Sphingobacteriales; family Sphingobacteriaceae; genus Mucilaginibacter; species Mucilaginibacter endophyticus. The sequence goes on from NZ_QPCG01000002.1 coordinate 859,516, forward strand.
TTATGTTTACATCTTTGGTTTCAACTACACTTTAAGCGTTATTTTTTTGATAAAATTTCATATCGTATAAAATTGGTTCGGCAAAATTGCTTTGTATTTTTAAGACCGGGCAATCATTATTGCAAATTAAAATTGCAAACTTTGTAAATAAAATCTCAATACGATGCGTTATAGCCTAAATATGCTCTCCGGGAAACGCAAGTACCTTTGGGGATCATTAATATTGCTGTTTGCCTCCATGATTTGTTTGGCGTTCAGCTTGACCGGCAACAACAGCTTTGATACTGCCAGAAGGGAAGTTTTGCTCCGTAAGATAGGCGATGAATTGCTTTTACAGTCGGGCGACAGCACATCAAGGGTACTCCCGGTGCAAAAAGTTGCAGAAAATGAATACCAGATCAGGTTTGAGCATGATCTTACCTTTCAATCAGACTCCCTGGTAAGCACCACCACGCGTTTGTTAGCTAAAGACCCGCTCACACAGGATTATGTAGTTAATGTCCTGACCCGTGGCAACGCCGGCGTAGCTTATGGATTTGCTATATCCGGGAATAAAAAAGATGATATTGTAGCATGCAAAGGAAGAAAACAACCAGCAGCCCGCTACGTGATTGATATTAAATTTAAACCGGTAGGTACCAACATCATGAAGAAAGGCTACCTTTTGGGCAGCCTGCCCTTTTTAGCATTTATTGGTTTCATATTTTTGAGGTCTGCTAAACCGCGAAAAGTCGCGCCTAAAAGTGAAAATACCGGCATACTAACTTTGGGCTCAGTTTTATTTGATGTGCAGGGACGGCAGTTGTTAATAGATAAAAAGGCCACAGAACTTACCGGAACTGAAACGCGGATACTGAACATTTTAGCTTTGGCCCCTAATGAAACTATAGAGCGAAGCCGGTTACAAAAAGAGATATGGGAAGATGAAGGTGTTATTGTAGGGCGTAGCCTGGATATGTTCATATCAAAACTCAGAAAAAAACTGGAACCTGACCCCAATATCAATATTACTGTTGTACGAGGCAAAGGATATAAGTTAGAGATCAACTCTTAAAAGGAATCTTCAAGCTGATCTCGTTAGCATTTAATTTGGCACCTGCTACTGTCCTTCCTGCTGCTCGGCTCTTTCTGTCATTAAATTCAGCGTGTTGCCAAATGGTTTAAAAAGTCAAATAAACAGTTACGCCTTTTTTGACTGGATAAACGTATGATACCGCTCTGTGAACAAAACATAAATTTCCTTCAATTTATCCCAGTCTTCCTGCTCCAGGATACTCTTTGGGAATAAGTGGCTGCCTATTCCAACGGCTTTTGCTCCAGCTTCCAGATAGCCGGTAAAATTCTCAAGGTTAATTCCTCCGGTTGGCACAAGGCTAATATCGCTTAAAGGCCCCAACACCTCCCGGATATATCCCGTACCTAATGTAGTAGCCGGAAAAACCTTTACCATGGTTGCACCAAGGCTCCATGCCTTATAAATTTCTGTCGGTGTGTAAGCTCCGGGAAAAACAGGCACTTTTTGAGCCGCACAAGCAGCGATAACATCGTCATTTACAATTGGGGTAACAATAAATTGCGCGCCGGCATTTAAGGCCCTATCCAAGTCATTCATAGTACACACAGTTCCCGCTCCAATATTTAGTTTATCGCCATGTGTGTTAACCAGTGAGCCAATGGTTTCCTCGGCGCCCGTTGAGTTCATAGTAACTTCGAGGCATGTTAAACCTGCCTGTTCAAAAGCATGGGCAATATTTATTGTATATGCGCTCGAAATATTCCTCATAATCCCAATAATGGGCATCTGGTTAAAAAGTTCCCATGAAAATTTGTTGTTCATTTTGTGATTTTTTTATAAATTTTATACTGACCCCTCACTACCGCTCCATCAACCCATACGATATCGATTTCGTGTGTTCTTGACAAAAATCCTAATTCTTTCAGCCCGCACAAATAATAATCACTCAGGTTTGAGCCACCGATCAGGCTGATCTTTTTGACAGATGAGGTCTTTAACTCCTTTAATTCGGTTCCTATTAGCACGCCGCTCAGATATTGACAATTTTCATCCTTCGATAGTTTGTTCAACAGGCTGTTTGTTCTCACTTTAAACGCAGCGTTTAATAAGCTTTCATCAATCGCATCATTCAGACCCATTTTAAAGCCGACTGAAGTTTGCGGATCAACATGCCCTATATTACTGTCAACGCTCAACCTTAAAATGCTTTTTTGTGACAGCAATTCAAAAAACTCGCCGGTCATATAGGTTTTGATCCCGGTTATCTGATCATTCGATACAAAAATGTGTTTAGAATGCGTGCCTGGAAAAATGAATAATTCATCATCAGCTTTTTCGCCTGAAGGATCGATACAGCCAATCAATTGGGTTTCCTCTCCCCTAACAACATCATCATCAGTCCGCATCCCGGAAATAACCATCACATCATGTGCAAAATACGGGGTTGCAGGTAGTGATCTTGTTTTGATATTTGTACCATCTGTACCTACAGGCAGTTGACTATAATGGATCTCTATAAAGCCCATTGTGGAAGATGCCATCCCAGAAATAATAAGCTGTACACCGCTTAAGGACCTGCCGATTCTATTTTCTATTTTGCCTATATATTTATGAACGACGTCCAGATAAAATGAGCAACGCTCTTCTTCAGCTTTACCACTTTGCTCCCATAAAGCAAAAGTGGCTGCAATGCCCTGGTTGTTTGTTTCTTCGGCTATTATTTGATACCCATTCACGTCAACCAGCCGTAGCCTGAAGCTGGAAGTACCCCAATCGCAGCTAAGAAACTCTTTCATCATATAATAATTTAAGATCCTGGTTGTACCGGCCGGAGCTGCCGACATCGCCAACCAAAAACAGGTAGGATAATACACCTGCAAATGCCAGTATGCCTATAAATAGTATTGAAGATGTGAAACTACCATCTTTAGCTAAATAACCGATGACCAGTGGCACCACTATGGATGACAAACCGCCCATGAAGTTAAAAACGCCTCCTGTGAGGCCGATAAGGTTTTTGGGAGCAAGCAACGATACAAATACCCAGGCTATGGATGCCAGGCCGTTCCCAAAAAAAGCAATAGTCATGAATAAAATTACCAAAGTGGTATCGCTGACATAATTTGCACCTATGATAAGGGTTGACAACAGCAAACCAACTATCACAGGCGTTTTTCGTGCTTTGTTGAATGAAATGCCCTTTTTTATTAAATAGTCGGAGATTAAACCGGATAGTATAACACCTGCAAACGCTGCTAAAAATGGTATTGAAGATAAAAAGCCTGACTTTAAAAAATCAAAACCGCGGTATTTGACCAGGTAAGTTGGAAACCAAGTTAAGAAAAACCACAAAGTTGACGTAACAGCAAACTGGCCTAAATAAATCCCCCACAATTTGCGATTACTTAAAACTTGTTTAAATTCTTTCCAGGTAATTTTTCTTGATTGAGTATCAGCCTCTGCCGCGTTACTGTCTTTAACTTGTAACTGATCATCAGTTACCGGATCGCGGTAAAAGCAGTACCAAACAAAGCCCCAGGTTATGCCAACTAAGCCGGTACTAATAAACAAACCACGCCAGCCCCAGTATTTTTGTATAAGTGCCAAAATAGGCGTTAGAAATGCGAGCCCGATAAACTGCCCCGAAGTGTAAACCGCTATAGCCGATGCCCTTTCATTTTCGGGGAACCATTGGCTTACTACCCGATTATTTATAGGATACGAAGGTGCCTCAAACATACCTGTGGCCATCCGAAGGCCTAATAAAAGATAAAATCCGCGGGCAATACCTTGCAATAAGGTCACAACCGACCAGCTACAGAGTGTTATGGCGTACAATACTCGGGGGCTTAAACGATCAATGATAATTCCGCCGGGAATCTGGAAAGAGACATATGTCCAGCCAAAAGCCGAAAAAATCAGTCCTATCTCTACAGTGTTTAATTTCAAATCTGAGCTGATTGCTGTAGCGGCTACCGAAATATTACTGCGGTCCATATAATTGATAATGACGTTAACAAACAAAAAAGCCAAAACCCGAAACCTGGCTTTGCTATATCTTTTGTTATTTTTTGTCATTACCATTCTGCCACGCTCCCATCCTCATGCCGCCAGAGCGGATTAGTCCAATTGTGGCCAACAGCAGCCATTTTGCGTACATGCTCTTCGTTCACTTTAATACCCAAACCGGCACCTTCGGGTATGTTTACGAACCCGTTTTCATATTCAAACACATCTTTATTGGTGATGTAATCAAGGATATCGCTCCCTTTATTGTAATGTATCCCCAGGCTTTGTTCCTGTATAAAAGCATTGTGGCAAGTGGCATCTACCTGTAAACAAGCTGCCAGCGCGATGGGGCCAAGAGGGCAATGCGGCGCTGCCGCAACATCAAATGCCTCGGCCATGGATATGATCTTTTTACATTCGGTTATCCCGCCGGCGTGTGACAGGTCTGGTTGAATGATATCAACATATCCGTCTTTTAAAAGCGTCTTAAATTGCCATTTTGAGAACATCCGTTCGCCGCAGGCTATAGGGATAGCGGTATGCATTGCAATTTCGCGCATTGCCTCATTGTTTTCAGGCAAAACAGGCTCTTCAATAAACATAGGGCGAAAGGCCTCAAGTTCCTTAGCCAGGATTTTGGCCATTGGTTTGTGTACGCGACCATGGAAATCAATACCTATGCCTACATAGTTACCTACGGCTTCCCTAACCGCAGCTATCCGGCTAATAGCCTGATCAATCTTTTCGTATGAATCTACATATTGCAGCTCCTCGGTGGCATTCATTTTTACAGCGCCAAAACCGGCTTTAACCATTTCTCTTGCAGCATTACCCACATCAGCAGGCCTGTCGCCCCCTATCCACGAATAGACTTTCATTTTATCCCTAGCCTTCCCGCCGAGCAACTGGTGCACGGGTGCATTGTAATATTTTCCTTTGATATCCCAAAGTGCCTGATCAATACCTGCAATGGCACTCATTAAAATTGGGCCACCTCTGTAAAAACCACCGCGGTACATCACATTCCAGTGATCCTCTATATTCATTGGGTTTTTACCAATAATATAGGTCATCAATTCTTCAACAGCAGTTTTAACCGTTGCCGCTTTACCTTCAATAACAGGTTCGCCCCAGCCGGTTATGCCTTCGTCAGTTTCTATTTTAAGAAACAGCCAGCGCGGGGGCACGGTGAATAATTCAAAGCTTTTTATTTTCACAGTAAATGATGTTTATCTGGTTAATTAGTTTAATACAGGTTGCAATTTGGCAATGCTTGCGTGATAGAGCAATATCGAAATAATTTTCTGACAATACCGAAACAAAGAAGTCTCCAATGAACTGGTTTCGGCCAACTTATCGATATTTTTGCATTAACTTAGCTAAAGCTATAAACCAAATGCACTAATTATGATTAAGTGGAATAAATTGTTGCCGGCTACAATCGGTATCTTAATAAGCGGTATTAACGTGTGTTATGCTCAACCTGCCAAACCCCTCATGACTATAGAACAGCTTGATCCGCGGTTCAACACTTTAGTAAGTAAAACGGCTAAAGCGGAAATTTTGGCCGACGGTTTTAGTTGGAGTGAGGGCCCGTTATGGATAGAGCAATATAAAATGTTTCTTTTCTCTGATGTTAAAAAGAACGTCATTTATAAATGGACAAAAGAAAAAGGCAAGGAAATCTATCTCTCTCCTTCTGGGTATACCGGTAAAATACCACGTGGCGGCGAGCTGGGTTCAAATGGTTTGGGTTTGAACAAAAAAGGGCAGTTGATCATCTGCCAGGACGGAGACAGAGTAGTATCCCTCATGGACGCTCCTTTAAATAAACCAAAGACAAAATTCATTAGGCTGGCAACCGGCTACCGGGGTAAGAAATTTGACAGCCCCAATGACCTTGCTTTTTTGAGTAACGGCGATATCTACTTCACAGACCCGCCATACGGGCTCGAAAAAAACGTGGACGATCCGTTAAAAGAAGCCAAATATCAGGGCGTTTATAAAATTTCCGCAACAGGAAAAATCACCCTGCTCACTGATACCCTTACACGACCAAACGGCATCGCTTTTTTTCCTGGAGGTAAAACTATCTTAATCGCAAATTCTGACCCCGGCAAAGCATATTGGTATGCCTACGATCTGGATAAAAATGGCCTATTTATAAATGGACGCATATTTTACAGCGCAAATGCAGCCTCCAAACAAGATGCGGGCATGCCCGATGGGTTAAAAATCGACAAAAAAGGCAATGTGTTTGCTTCCGGCCCCGGTGGCTTATGGATATTTAACCAATCCGGTAAATTACTTGGGAAAATGAAATTTAACGATTTAGTGTCCAACTGTAGTTTTTCTGCCGACGCAAAAACGCTTTACCTAACCTCAAATCACCGAGTTTTGAAAGTATCTCTGCGATAAAATTATAAAACAGCAAAGCCCGATACTTTCGTATCAGGCTTCGTACCCAGAGCCGGAGTCGAACCGGCACGGTTTCCCACAGGTGTTTGAGACCAGCGCGTCTACCAATTCCGCCATCTGGGCATTTTGTAAGTGTATTCCCTTACAAGCGGGCTGCAAATGTAGATAAACTCTCTTTAATTCGCAACAAATATTTTTGTTTATAGTAAATATTTGCAATTTCTATCAGGCGGCTTTCTTTGGCCGTATCATCTAATTGCTCATAGTCACCGATCAGCTTTGCTAACTCTTCATTCATATCCCCTTCAATAGCAAGCGTTTCTGAAGTTATTGATGCTAACTCTGTCGCATCTTCCACTTCCATAAGACGTTCGTTGATGTCCATCATTTCCATTAAAAAATCTGCGGGCAATTGTGGCTTTGCCCCTTCAGATACCAGGTCATGCAGCTTTAAAATGTATTCTAAACGCTTGGCCGGGTCGCCAAGTGCATGATAAGCTTTGTTATTCAGGGTAGATAATTCAAGGATCTCCTGTTGTTTTGCCTCATCTTCATTTGCATAAAAATCGGGATGATAAAGCTTACTCAACTCATAAAACTTTTTCTTCAGCAAAGCCTGGTCAACCTTAAAAGATTCCGGGATGCCGTAAAATTCAAAATAGTTCATAGCGGCAAAGATAACTATTAACAAATTATCTGTACCGCTATGAATTTCATGTTAAGGTAAGTTATCGGCTATTCATCGGGCCTTTGAGGTTCGCTTTCGTTGTTTTCCTTTATTATCGTTTTTGAATATTCGTCCGCAAACAGTTTACGGTCTTTAGTTAAGGTTGGGGCTACTCCTAACATGCCTATACCGGCAACTGCCAATATCATAAACACAATAAGCCCGCAAAGCCTTATAAGCCTTTTAATTTTTTTCATTTTGATAGCATAATAAATAACAGGCGCAGTCCTTATAAAGGCTAACACCCTGAATAATTAATAAGGAAAGAGACTACCGTTTGGTAATCAGTAAGGAAGGACTATGCTGCAAAAGGATCACCGCCATCAGAACTGGAACGGTAAGCCCGAATGAAAAAAAGGTTTTTGATTGACTTATTTGACATGAACAGTTTAGATAACTGTTTAATATCAATATCGGTTTCCCTGCTATGCAAAATGCTTAAAACCGGCACGTTGCTGCATCCGGAAATTAACTTTGAAGTGTTATCCCGACGAGTAGCATTTAAAGCCGCTTTGTATGAAATCGATCTGGAAACCTTGTTTCCTGAAAGTGTAACCAGGGTGATATCTGTTTTATTAAACCGGCTGGCTATTTGAATGTTAAGCCCCGAAAAAGTAAAAAAGCCGAATATTAAAATGGCCGTCAACAACCATTTAGATAAGAAGCTTTTTACCGGGTTAAATTTCATTGAATAAAGATAGCGATATGGTTTCACAAAAAAGGCCCCTGCGAAAAATCACAGGAGCCAGCCCATACATCTGAAAAAAAATCTTATTTCATGTAATCTTTATCCAAAAACAAATAGCGTGCACGGTTAACTTCCGGCTTTTCTTCGCTCTTTACATCAATGTTCATGAATTTAACATGGTTGTTATCAGTAATAGCCGACCATTTAGGTAATCCCGCACCATTAGGGTTTGCCTTTTTAATAAAGTTGGCAAAGTAGTTTTCCATGGTTTCAGATACCTTAAAATCATCAGGAGTCCATGCGTAAGTTTTATTACCCGCAAGGTTGCCCATGGCGTATTCAATTTCTGAAGCGTGCGCGGCCCCAACAGCCGGCGGCATTTTGGGAGCAGGTTTTGCGGCATCGCCTTTAACTACACCACCTGCAAGTCCTGGGGTTGCGTTACCCATTGAGGCTACCATGGCAGGGCGTACACGTGAAAACAGGTAACGATAAACCGGCTTTCCTCCTGTTTGTACCTGCAGGTCGGCCCATTTCCAGGTACTGTATACAATAAAACGATCGCTTGACAAATCGGTTGCCACTTTAACTACTTCTTCATCATTAGCTGCCGGATATAGTTTCAATGCTTCCTCTGCCCTTTCTCCGTATAGTTGCTTCAATGTTTTAGTATAATTTTCAAGTGTTGGCGCGTCGCCGCGCATCATAAATTGAAATGGCACTTCGGCCGAATTCCAGCCTACCAATAAAGGCACTTTGGCCTGCTCGCCAGCCATAAATATTTCGGGCAGCGATTTTGGCAGCAGGTAATTATCAATAGTGGCCGACATTGGCGGAGTGCCGGGTTTAAAAGCATCATTTAACAATTGCTCGGCAGGTATAGCTCTCAAATCAGCCAGTGTATTGGCTTTTTCATTTGCGGCAAACTTTACACCGTTCTGCTCGGCATCAGCCAACGGGATAGGGAAAAGTGTTGGTTTAATACCTGCGCCACTTTCACCAATAGCACCTGCAATCAGGTCTTTTGATAAGGGCGAAGCCATTTGCACCGATACAGAAATTGATCCTGCAGATTCGCCTGCTATGGTAACCCGTGCAGGATCGCCTCCAAAGGCCGCGATATTTTTTTGTACCCAAAGTAAGGCCTGGTGTTGATCAAGGTATCCATAATTACCTGAAGAGTGATTTGGCGACTCTTTAGTTAATTCGGGATGCGAAAAGAAACCGAACACACCAAGCCGGTAATTTACAGTCAAAGCAACAATACCTTTTTTAGCCATGCTCTCGCCGTCATAGCGCGACTCTGATCCATCACCGGCCATTAAACCACCACCATAAAAATAAACCAGCACAGGCAGCTTTTCTTTAGATGATTTTGCAGGTGTCCATACGTTAAGATATAAACAATCTTCACTCATACCTGATGTCCGGAAACCCATATCGCCAAAAATTGGCTTTTGCATAGGGTTATGGCCAAAATGGTCGGCTTTTAATATGCCTTCCCAGTTTTTGACAGGTTGAGGTTCTTTCCAGCGTAAATCGCCAACAGGCGGCTGCGCAAATGGGATTCCTTTAAAACTTAACACGTTCGATGCTTCGCGGGTACCTTCAAGCGCCCCATTCTCAACGGCTGTTTTGTTTGCAGATAACTGCGCCATCACCCTCACCGAGGCAACCTGCGCAAGTAACAGCATTACTAAAATTGATTTCTTCATTATTGGTTATTTGGTTTGTAGCGTGCGGATAATAACACAATAAGAACAGTAATTCTTATTGTAACATAATGATACAATAATAAATTATTTAATCTCACATTTCAAATTTTTTTGTTACTTGTGCAATCATTTTTTTCAGGACCTGCATGAATAAAGAGTTTGAACAACAGGAAAGTAATATCAGCGGCGAAGGTTTTTTACCCGGGTTGGCTATTGATACCGTTATATTCGGGTTTCATGATAACCAGTTAAAGGTATTGCTGCTGTCATACAAAAACTCTTCATTATATGCCCTGCCCGGCGGTTTTATTCATGACAATGAGGATGTAAACCAGGCAGCGCGCAGGGTATTGGAAAGCCGCACGGCTTTAACTAATATTTACCTGGAACAATTTTATGTATTTGGCGATTACAGCCGTTATGACCCTACCCCGCTTAAAGCCATTATGCATGCCAGGGGCTACACCGCGCCCGATAACCACTGGTTACTGAAACGTTTTGTATCAATCGGCTATTACGCGCTGGTTGATTTTACTAAAGCGGTACCGTCTCCTGATGATATATCTGATAGTTGTGACTGGTATAGCCTTGATGATTTACCGGTTTTGATGCAGGACCACCGGCAAATTATTGAAAAAGCCCTGCAAACACTGCAAAACAACCTCGACCAGAAACTGATAGGCTTTAACCTGCTCACAGAGGAATTTACCATGGGCGATCTGCAATCACTTTATGAAACTATCCTCAATAAAAAACTACTCCGGGCGGCATTTCAGCGTAAAATGCTAAGCCTTGGTATTTTGGAGCGGATAGCCAAAAAGTGGACCGGAGGGGCTCATAAAGCCCCTTACCTGTACAGGTTTATATCAAACAATGTTACGGCAGATACCTTTTAATACTACAACTTCACTGAAGTTACATGTCGCAATTTACCCCTTAATATGTCTTAATAGCGCCCTCCTATATTAAGTTACAAGACGTAACTTTACTATACAAAATCACTCAATTATAAAACAAAAACAATCAAGCAACATGTTAGTCGTAAATCCTTATTTAAACTTTAACGGTAATACCGAAGAGGCGTTTAACTTTTACAAATCAGTTTTTGGAGGAGAGTTTGCCGTGGTTATGCGTTTTAAAGACGGTCCCGAGGCATCAAAACTTGCCGAAAAAGATCAAGACAAGCTTATGCACATTGCACTGCCGCTTGGCCCGGGCAATATGCTTATGGGTACCGATGCCTTAGGTGTTGAAGAAGGCGGCATGGGTTTGGTAACCATGGGTACTAACTTCTCGCTTACCATCAGCTGCGAATCAAAAGAAGAAGCAGACAGGTTTCATGCAGGTTTATCAGCCGGCCAGGAAGGCGGCGGCCCAATGCGCGAAGAATTCTGGGGCGACTACTTTGGTTGGGTTAAAGACAAGTTTGGTGTTAGCTGGATGATCTCATTCAATCCAAACCGTCCGTAATAATTTAATAAATAAGGGGAATGGCATTGTTATCCCATTCCCTTATTTACCTTTTCTGATCTCCATTAAAAGTACACAAAACTAAAACTTATGATGGTAGAAGTTTTTAAAACCAATGTAAACAAACATCGCCAGGCCAGCATGCTGTTGGATGCCATTCATAAAGCATTTGGAAACCATAAAGCCAATTTTGACCTGGATGATTGCGACAAGATATTGCGGGTGCAATGCGATAGCGGCACTTTATGCGTAAAATCGCTAATCAACTTTTTGAATGATTTAGGTTGCCGTGCCGAAGTTTTGACAGACTAATCTCCTGTTTCGGCAAACAAAACATTTAAAAGCAAGGTAGTATCATTAATATAAAACCAATTGTTATGTTAGAAGAAAGCAAAGCATTCAGCGGATTTTCGGTAGATGATCCGGCAAAAGCAAAGGCGTTTTATGCCGGTGTGCTTGGTTTAAATGTAACTGAGGTTCCAGAAATGGAGGGCCTGCTTAACCTTAATATCAACGGTAGTACGCCGATACTGATATATACCAAACCCAACCACACCCCTGCTACTTTTACTATTTTGAATTTCCCGGTTCTTGATGTAGAAAAAACAGTTGATGAACTCAGTGCCCGCGGAGTTAAATTTGAAATTTACGATCAGGAAAATTTTAAGACAAACGAAAAAGGAGTATTTCTTAGCGGCGGCCCAAAAATAGCCTGGTTTAAAGACCCAGCCGGGAACTTCTTATCAGTAATAGAAAAATAACTTCTCATTTACCTGTAAACAGGTATAATTTAATCCCACTTTGGGGAATAACAGCTACCCGCCGTGGGAATAAATTCCTCGGTATTACTATTAACTTTCCGTTAATTTCTCATTTTTTTCACAACTATTCTTCACAAAACCCGTATAAAAGCCCATCAAGGCCATAATTACGATGGTTTTTTATTTGAGGAATGTTTTTTGCCTATAATTACAATGTAAAACAAATGGCAAAAATTGCTGAGCTGTTTATTTTTATACTTAGCTATCATTTAAAACAGCTTACAATTTCGTTTCTTTAACATTAATAATATTTATTAATTTATATTTTTTAATATTATCTAATTTTTACGATAAAAAAATAAACACGGCACATCAACAATAAATTAACTGCTTACTATTATAAATTAAACCCCAATTAATTAAGCATGAAAAGAACGCTACTTATAGTGGATGATGATTTGAGTATATTAAAATTGCTTAACTTCATTCTTTCAAAAGAATATGATATTGTAGTTAAAAATAATGGTATCGAAGCTTTTAGCTGGCTTGAAGACGGCAACATGCCCGAATTGATTATATCAGATCTTCAGATGCCTTATTTTGACGGGCAATCATTCGTAAAAAATGTTAAGATCAGTGGCTTTTATCGCGATATCCCGGTAATACTGCTTTCTGCAGCCCACGATCTTGATGCACAGGTAAGCGCCATGCCTTTTAAGGTTGATGCTTTCATACACAAACCATTTAACCCAACCGCATTAAAAACAGCCATTAACCAAGTTTTACAAGTTTATGAATCATCAAACATCTGATTGGAACGAAAGTTCAGGTTCTAACATCAGGATAGCATACGCCGGTAGCGAGTTCAAAGAGAAAATCTCTAATGGCTTAAATGAGGGCTTCAAAATCGCGTATAACAATAGTATTGATCAGCTTAATGATTATTTAGGCGAGCAATCTATTTTATCTGTTCCGGATATTTTGTTGGTTGAGGTTGATGCCGAAGGTAAGTGGATTAAACTTGTTGAAGAGGTTAAGAAAAGTTTCCTTTTAAATGGTTTGATCATTGTATTGCTTGCAACAAAAAATGATAAAGCCCTGAAGCAACAAGCTATTAAATTAAAAGTGCATGACTTTTACGGTGAGCCATTTGCAATCAGCGATCTGCGTGAAAGACTTAACTTTTTGGTGCGCTTTAAACTGATAAAACCCAAATTGGTTGAGCTATCAAAAGTAGTTGACACTACATATAAAATGCCGGCCGGCAAACGCCTTATCGATCTGGTAATTTCAGGCGGAATGATGCTGGTATTGTCTCCGGTTATGCTGATTGTGGCTATCCTGATCAAACTGGATTCAAAAGGCCCGGTATTTTACAAAAGCAAACGTGTAGGTACAGGTTATAAAGTATTTGATTTTTATAAATTCAGGTCGATGCGTACTGATGCCGATCAGTTGCTTGCTAAATTATCGGCAGAAAACAACCAATATGCATCTGAAGCCGGTGATAATAAAGTGGCTTTCGTAAAAATCAAAAATGATCCGCGTATTACTAAATTGGGAAATTTCCTGCGCAACTCAAGTCTTGACGAATTGCCTCAATTATTTAATATTTTACGCGGCGATATGTCTGTAGTAGGCAACAGACCGCTGCCATTGTATGAGGCTGAGATGCTTACGTCAAACGAATGGTCGATGCGTTTCCTGGGCCCTGCCGGTTTAACAGGCTTATGGCAAATCAGTAAACGAGGTAAAGAAGACATGTCTGAACGCGAAAGGAAAAAATTAGACAACTTTTATGCTCAGAAATATTCAATTTGGTTAGATTTAAAAATTATTGTGGGTACAGTTCCCGCACTATTCCAAAAAGAAAAAGTATAACTCTATGCCTGTGAAACTAAAGCTCACGTATCTTTCTATAATCGTTCTTTTTTTTACCAGCCGTGTACAAGCGCAGCAAAGTTCATTTATAAACGACGTTAACTATCCGTTCCTTGAAAAACTGATAGCCACCGCCAAAAAGAACTATCCTGAAGTTAAAGCAAGGCAAAGCCAGGTGAATGCCGCTAAAGGCCTTTACAATTCAACGGTATTTTCATGGCTTGAAGGTGTAACGGCATCTTACATTTATAGCCCGCAAAACTCAATCAATCTTTCGCAGCCCACAATATTTAAAGGCTACCAGATAGCCATATCATTAAATATAGGCCAAATGTTTTCAAGACCTGGAGCTATCCGTCAGGCAAAAGAAACTTACAAAGTAGCTGAATACCAGCAGGCAGCATATTTATTAACTCTTGAGGCACAGGTTAAACGTTTTTACTTCGCTTATCTTGAAGCGCAGGCCGAACTAAGGTTACGGGCCAATGCAGTAATAGATGCCGAAAGTGCGGTTAAGCAATTAAAATATGCATTCCAAAAAGGTGAAACAACTTTTCAGATTTATAACGAACAACTTAACAGTTTATACAACCAAAACTCCTTTAAAGTACAAGCTGAATTAGCGACATTTACAGCCAAGACCAATCTTGAAGAATTATTGGGTACTAAATTAGAAGACGTTAAGTAAACGATGGAGATAGGCAACTTTTTCACTCTACTAAAGAAATACAGGACTACGCTGATAATTATACCGCTTGTAGCGGTTATAGCATCGTTTTTTCTCGTAAAAAATCTACCAGATAGTTATCAGTCGCACGCTGAAATTGCTACCGGTATCATTGATGCTTCCAGGCACCTTCTTGATAAGGACGCTACTGCCAATGTACAAGAACAGCAAGTTTACCGCGAATTCAGCAACCTTATTGCTATCATGAAGCTAAAGAAACTTGTTGATCAGGTTTCTTATTCGCTTATGATCCATGACTTGACTGATTCTTACCCTTTTCGTAAACCAAGTAAGGAATTATTGGAACTGCACTCGTATGAAAAGGATAATGTATTAGCAATTTTAAAAAAGAAATTTGCTACCCTCGAGCCATTGTCCGTTTACGATAAAACCGAAAACTCCGTTATAGGATTGCTTAGGTCGATGAAATATGATGAGCGTAACATCATGAAAGATCTGGTGATTATGCGTAACGAAGACAGTGATTTTATATCTGTGAGCTTTGATTCGGAAAACCCTCAACTTTCTGCTTTCATCGTAAATACATTGTGTAAACAGTTTATAGATTATTACACTCAGAGTGTAAAACAAAACGAATCAAACGCGGTAACATTTTTATCTAACCTGCTTGATGCTAAACGTAAAGCACTTAGTGATCAAACCGGCAAATTGCAGCAATATAAAATTGAAAACGGTGTACTGAACCTCGATGAGCAGTCGAAAGCTATTTTTGGTCAGATTATGGTTTACAACGATAAAAAGTTGCAGGCCGACAAAGACATGATAGCGAACCAGGGAGCTATTGATGCTATCAACCAAAAATTTACGCCCGATGAGAGGAAATATGTTGAAGCCGTAACCAACAAATACAACCAGGCTATTATTTCTACCCAGGAGCAGCTACATACACTTGAAGATCAGTATGTACGGAGCGGCTTTAATAACAGGTACAAAGAATCAATTGATTCTTTACAGCAACAACTGGCAAACCAGATCAATTTAACATCTGATAAATACATCACCAATCCGCTTATAGCTAAAGACGATCAGATTAAACAAAAACTTACACTTGAAGTTTCCCGGGATTTAGCCAAGTACAGCGTCAAATCAATAGAAAATGAATTAGCAAATCTAAACGCTAAGTTTTCACGACTGGTTCCGTTTGATGCCAAAGTAAAAACCTATGATTTTGATATTGACATTGCAGGTAAAGAATATCTTGATGTATTAAACAAATACAATGAAACTAACCTGCGTTCAAGCTTTTCAATAAAACTTATCCAGGTTGAAATGGCCCAACCCGATGTAGCCCAGCCATCTAAAAAAATGCTGCTTATTATTCTGAGTGGTATAGGCAGTTTATTTGCATGCGTTTTTTGGCTGTTTGTGTTATTTTATATTGACGATACTATTAAAAGCCCTACCGAACTGGTTAACAAAACCCAGTTACCGCTATTGGGTTATTTAAATAAGATAAGCGGCGAAAACCTGGATTTGCGTAAGCTTTGGGACGTTGAACATCGTGATAAGATGAAAACTTTTAAAGAGTTGTTACGCTCTATAAGGTTTGAAATTGACCAGGAGTTAAGAGGCGAAAAAGTGTTAGCCATAACAAGTATTGAACCTTCTGAGGGTAAAACCCTGCTTGCTATAAGTTTGGCTTACTCTTATTCAATGATTAACAAAAGGGTATTGTTAATTGACGGTAATTTCAATAACGCAACTATAAGCAACACAGCTCAGCCCCAGATTTACCTGGAAGATTATTTTAAAAATAATCCAAACGCGCAGCAAGAAATAAGCAGTGCAAGCACTACTGTTTTAGGTAATCGCGGTGGCGATGTAACCCTGCTTGAAATTGGCAGCGAAGCGTTTGTAAAAAACAGATTTGACGACTTACGCTCTAAATACGATGTTGTGATTATTGATACCGCTCCACTTACGGCGCTTAATAAATCAAAAGAGTGGTTGTTATTTGCTAATAAAACCATAGCGGTATTTGAGGCTAATAAAAAGATCACTAATCCTCAAAAGCAATACATAACCTATTTGAAAGGGCTCGAAAACAAGTTTGCGGGTTGGGTACTCAATAAAACTGAATACAATCAGAAAAAAGAGAAGAATTCTTAATTGGTTGCTTGCTACAAGGCATCGTTTAACTATTAATACTACTTAAAATGAGAATAGACCCTCCTAAACGAGAAAAGGATCCATTTGAAGATTTAAGTCCGCTTCAAAAAAAAACACGCAAAGCGGCTATAGTATTTGCATTTATTGGTGTGTTTGTATGGGCTGTAAAAATCCTGTTCCTGTAATTTTTTAAAAAGCATTTCTATTCTACTGCATGCGTAATGAACAAACAGGCAATACTGGAGTTAAGCAAAGCTTTTGGAAAAGCCTTATGGTTCAAAAGTTTTCGCATCCCTTTGCGCTGCTTTTTCTGCTGATTACTTCACTTGCTATAAGCTTTTTAACTTATAAGCTCGAATTTATAGGTGTGGGTGCTGTTTTGGCGTTAACTATAGGCTTGCCTATCGTATTCGCAATTACTGTTTATCCCGAATTCGGGATCTGCGCACTGATCATAGCAGCATTTTTTATCAGCTACGTTTCGGAATTTTTACCAGATCAGGTTCCTATCGGTACACTGATGGACGTAACAACCTACCTGCTCATCCTCGGTTTTTTTATTAAACAACGTACAGAACGGAACTGGACCTATTTCAAAAACCCGATCAGTTACATGATATTGGTGTGGCTGGCGTACAATATGCTCGAATTTGTAAATCCATCTGCCGAGTCAAGGCTGGCATGGATTTATACCGTGCGTACAGTAGGTTTTATCATGCTTATGTACTACGTTTTTGTTTACCAAATCCGCACGGTAAAGTTTATTAAAACCTTATTAAAGCTTTGGATATTCCTGGATATATTGGCCGGGATCTCCGCTTTTCAACAAGAAAACATTGGCTTTTTCCCATTCGAACACAAGTATCTGTACGCCGATCCGTTGCGTGTAAGCCTGTTATTTATTAACGGGCACATGCGTAAGTTTGGCATCTTTTCGGATCCGGTTACGTTTTCGTATAACATGGTTATTGGCGCGCTGCTTTGCGTTGTGTTGCTTATGGGTGATATTCCGCTTAGGCGCAAGGTAACACTGGGCTGTATTGCCGGCTTTTTTCTGTATGTGATGCTTTACTCTGGTACCAGAGCTGCTTACGTATTAGTGCCGGGAGCACTTTCAATGCTGGCTGTGTTAAACTTTAACCGGCGGGTTTTAACCTTTACGCTCGTAGCCGGTGCCTTATTGGGTATTTTGATTGTGATGCCAACATCAAACCCTTTGATCAAACGTTTTCAGACAGCCTTCAATCCTTCTGATGACCCATCCTATAATGTACGCGCCGAAAATCAGAAGAAGATCAAACCATTTATCCTCTCCCATCCTATCGGTGGTGGCCTGGGCTCTGTAGGTGTTTGGGGCCGAAAGTTTTCGCCAAATTCTATGCTGGCTAAATTCCCACCGGATAGCGGTTATGTACGTGTTTCCGTTGAAATGGGCTGGGTGGGCCTCATTCTATTTTGCACGCTCTTCTTCGTGGTACTCAAAACGGGGATCAACTTCTATTTCAGTATTAAAAATCCCGAACTCAAAAATTATTGTCTGGCCATGCTGCTTATTCTTTTTGCGTTTAACATAGGTAACTTTCCGCAGCAGGCACTCGTTCAATACCCTTCAAACATCCTGTTTTACCTGGCCATATCCATCCTTGTAGTATGTAAGCGCATTGATGATCAGGAGCAGGAAGAATTAAAAAAGAAAAACAGTACAGAGACAATACTAATTAACTAAGCAGATGTCATTTGTATCATCCATAAAATCAAATCCGAAATTAAAAAAATTAGTCCACTGGATGCTGATCCCTCCCGGTCAATCAAGGCCGAGGCTTTGGGTAAGGCTAATACTTAACCGCTTTTTTCATGAGCGCGGCAAGGGCAGCGTTGTACGACGTAATGCACGGATGGACCTTTTTCCATTCAATAAATTCGCTCTTGGTACTAAAAGTATTGTAGAAGATTTCGCGGTAATCAACAACGGTGTTGGTGATGTTTTTATAGGCGAAGGATCGGGCGTTGGCATCAGTACGGTAATCATAGGCCCGGTTAAAATAGGTAATTTCAGCATGACTGCACAGCACGTTGTTATCTCGGGACTCAATCACGGATATCAGGATGTAAGTATTCCCCCACGTCATCAAAAGGTTACTACCAAACAAATCACTATCGACGACAACGTATGGATAGGCGCTAACTGCGTGGTAACAGCCGGGGTAACTATTGGTAAACATTCGGTTATTGGGGCTGGCAGCGTGGTAACACGTGATATCCCGCCTTATTCGGTAGCTGTAGGCAACCCTGCCAAAGTAATAAAACAGTATAATTTCACAACTCAAACGTGGGAGAAAGCGTAAAACGATATACATGGGTTTATTTAAAAAGTTAATAAACAAACACACGCTTTCGCTGGCCACCAACGCGGTTTTGCCGGTTTTAGGGATGGTAATATTATCATTGCTGGCCCGCAGGTTGAGCAAACCTGACTTTGGTAATTACGTATTTTTCCTGATCGTATTTACGCTGGCAGATACCTTCCGCACAGGCTTCCTTCAAACCTCGCTCATTAAATTCTATTCGGGCTCAACGGTTGAACGGATGAAAAATATCTCCGGATCAACCTGGTTTCTTGGCTTCAGCATCACTTTGGTATTTGGCGTTGTCAACCTGTTGATCTATCTCATTTATAGAAATCCGGATGCGGATATAGCCATTACGCTCAAATGGTTCAGCTTAATCTATTTTTGTACGCTGCCATCGGCGGTTAGCCTTTGGATTCTGCAGGCCGAAGAACGCTTTGATAAAATGTTCATTCTGCAATTAATGAACCAGGGAGGCTTCCTCATATTGGTAGTAGGGTTGGCCATTGCAGGTAAATCAAATTTCGAGACCACTATCTATTCTTACTTTGCGGCTAACCTGTTAAGCAGTATCATTTGCGTTATTATAGGTTGGGCCAAGGTAAAAACCATAGCTCACAGAAGCTGGGATACCATAAAAGAAATGGCCCATTTCGGAAAATTCAGCGTAGGCACATCCATAAGCTCGTACCTGCTCAGGAGCTCAGATACACTGATTGTAAAACCCATGTTCAGCCCGGATTTGCTGGCGGTTTACTATATCCCGCAAAGGCTCATGGAAATATTTGAGATCCCGTTAAGGGCTTTCATTTCTACCGCCCTGCCTGCAATGTCGGCCGCTGTACAGCGCGGCGATAAAAAGCATGTAACCTACATCATGAAAAAATACGCGGGCATGCTTACCATGGCGCTCACTCCTATCGCTATAGTTTGTTTCGCTGCTGCAGATCTTATTATCGGACTGATATTCGGGGCCAAATACCAGCACTCGGATGCAGGTAATATCTTCAGGATTTTTATGTGCTATGTGATGCTCCTGCCTATCGACAGGTTTTTCGGGATCACGCTTGATATCATTAACAAGCCGCACCTTAACATGATCAAAGTGTTCCTGATGCTAACGGTTAACGTTATTGGTGATTTTACCGGTATCCTGGTATTTCACAGCCTTTATGCCGTTGCCATTGCATCTATTTTCACATTTTTTACAGGCGCCATATTTGGCTACTGGGCATTAAAGAAAAACCTGCAGTTTAAAATATCCGACATCTTTGTTTTAGGTTATATCGAACTAAAAGAACTCATTGGTGTTGTGATTGGCAAAATCAAAGGAAAACAACTAACCGAATAGTAAGCTATATTTATGGAGCTAAAAAACCGGCATATCGTTATATTCTCGCAGATGCAGTTTGATAGCCGTCTTGAGTCGACTAACTATACCATGGCCAAACATTTGGCTAAGGATAATTTCGTATACTACGTTGACCGGCCATACACCTGGAAAGATTATATCCAGTTTAAAAATACGCCCGGATACAACGCCCGCAAACCGCATTTTTTTTCGCCCAAGGATAGTTTTATCCAAACGGAGATCCCGAATTTAAAGATCATCATAACGCCTCCTGTACCATCTATAAATTCGTTGCCTGAAGGTGCCATTTACCGGTTGGCCTTGAAAGTAAACGAAGGGATTGTAGCAGGCAGGCTCAACAAGGTTATTAAAAACCTTGGGATTAAAGATTTTATCTTCATCAACTCCTACGCGTTTTACTATCCCACCATGCACCGGTTGCTAAAACAGAAACCGTTGCTTAAGGTTTATCACTGTGTTGATCCGCTGATTGAAGAATACCAAACCCGTCATGGCCTTATATCCGAAGATATTTTGGTGAAGGATATGGATATGGTGATCAGCACCAGCAAGGAGTTGAGCAATATAAAAGCAAAGCTTAACCCTAACTCCTACTTTGTACCTAATGCGGCCAATATCAGCCATAGCCAAAAAGCACTTGACCCGGCTTTGCCTGTTGCAGAGATCCTGTCGGATGTTAAAAAGCCCATCATCGGCTATTTCGGGAATATTGAACGCCGTATTGATTACGATCTGCTCTCACAACTAACGGCGCAAAACCCGGATAAAAGTTTTGTTTTTGTTGGGCCTGTTGATATAGATTACGAAAACAATCCTGCTTTTAATGCTCCCAATGTTTTCAAAAAAGGCGCGGTGCCTTATGAACTGTTACCTGCCGTGCTTAAAGGCTTTGACGTTGCTATTATTCCTTTTAAAAAGGATGATGTAAGCAGTTCTATTTTTCCCCTCAAATTATTCGAATATCTTGGCTCCGGTCGCCCTGTAGTGATCACCGATTTTAACGGTGACCTGGAAGAATTTACCGGTGATACAGTGTACATCTGCAAAAATGCTGATGAATTTACTGCCGCAATTAACCTATCGTTAAACGATACTCCTTTTTTACAACAAAAAAGATTAAAAGTAGCAGCACAAAATACCTGGGAGCACCGTATAACAGAGATCAAAAGCCTGCTGGCAACAAATTTGAATAATAAGCAGAAAGGTTAAAATTTAGAGAAACATACCTGTTACTTATAAATTAATGTAAAACAGGGATTATCATCAAAACACATGGAAATCATCAAATTCATTGCATCTGTTGTCGCCATTTTGCTGTTTATATACCTTGGGGTATATAGCTTGTACCTATTTGTGTTCTCTGTGCTGGGGAAATTAATCCCCATTAAACAGCCAGTTACGGCAACTAAGCTCAGCAAATTCATTGTTTATATCTGCGCTTATAAAGAAGATGAAATTATTTTAAACTCGGCGGCAGCGGCCTTAACTATCGACTATCCGAAAGATATGTTTACGATTTGCGTGATTGCCGATTCTATGAAACCTGAAACCATTGTTAAATTAAAGCAAATGCCGTTGCAGGTGGTTGAGGTAGTTTTTGAAACCAGTACCAAATCAAAAGCCTTAAATAAAGCCATTGAAAATACAGCTGCAGGTTACGATGCCGCAGTTGTTTTTGATATTGATAATATTGCCGCTCCTGATTATCTGCACCAGATCAATAATTATTTACAAGCAGGCCATCTTGTGGTTCAGGGCCATCGCGTTGCAAAAAACTCAAATACGCAGGTAGCTATACTTGATGCGGTGAGCGAAGAAGTTAACAATCACATTTTCAGGAAGTCGCAGCAGTTATTTAAGTTTTCGGCTGCAATTATCGGCTCAGGAATGGCTTTAGAATACAAGCTTTTTGTGAATGTAATGTCGCGTATTGATGCTGTAGGCGGTTTTGATAAAGAAATGGGGTTACTACTCACCCGCGATAAAATCCACGTTGCCTATGCTGGAAAAGCGTACATCTACGACGAAAAAGTAAGTAATCCGGCAGTATTTGAAAAGCAGCGTAAACGCTGGCTTTCGGCCCAATTTAACTTGCTTAAGAAATACGGTGCTACTGCTCCTGCACAATTTTTCCGCGGCAACTTTGATTATGTGAACGAGATTTACCAGATGGCCATCCTGCCGCGCGTGCTGATGCTTGGCCTTATGCCGCTTATGTTGTTGATATCATTTTTTACTCCGGGCATCGGTCCGCACTGGCATTTATGGCTTGGTGCAACTGTGGCTTGTTACCTTGGTATCATAGTTGCCATACCGACATCGTTCTACAACGGAAAACTTTTAACGGCTATGCTTAAACTACCACTTATATTTTTCACCATGTTCCTGCTGTTGTTTAAACTTAAGGGAGCAAACAAAAGGTTTATTCATACGCCGCACGATCACGCTCCTGCAGAACCCGTAAACAACGAAGCAACTGCTGTTAAATAACGGAAACAAGATTGATAATTAATTGAACCAGGAATAATATAGCATATAAACAATTATGGATGCCCCTCTGAATACCGACGTTATAAGCATGTTAAACAATACTGCTGTAGATTATCCCAAAGAAAAGGCACTTATCCATTTAACCGCGGCTGCTGCACATCAGTATCCGGATAAAGTGGCGCTGAAATTTCATGAACGTATACTAACCTATAAGGCACTAAACGAAGCCGCCAATAAGCTGGCCGGTTACCTGATTGATCAGGGCCTTAAAAGAGGTGATGTTGCCGGTGTAGCACTTGACCGCTCGCCCGAAATGGTGATATCGCTCTTAGCCGTTATGAAAGCCGGTGCCGCATACGTACCACTTGATCCTGAATATCCGAAAGACCGTATCGAATTTATGCTGGAAGATTCATCAGCCAAAATTCTGATCACTTCTGAAAAATATCATAATCACTTTGCTGCAAACTCAATTGAGGTTTTGATTGAGGCGGCATTAGAGAAATTTCCATCATATCCTGCTGCCGAGCCTGAAACAGGCGTAAACGGCGAAGACCTGGCTTATATCCTGTACACATCAGGCTCAACCGGTAAACCTAAAGGTGTACAGATTCGGCACTTTAACCTGATTAACTTTTTATTAAGTTGCCAAAAGGTACCGGGCATGACTACTGCCGATAAGGTACTGGCTGTAACAACCATCTCTTTCGACATTGCTGGTTTGGATTTATACTTACCGCTGATAACCGGTGCCGAACTTTTATTAGCCGATTCGGCTACGGCAAAAGACGGCCGTGCTTTGGTTGACCTGGTTAAAGCAGAAGATGTGACTGTAATGCAGGCTACTCCTTTTACCTGGCGCATGATGCTGGTATCTGGTTGGGATAGCAAATTGCCGTTAAAGGTGTATTGTGGCGGCGAAGCGTTTCCAAAGGATTTAGTTACACAACTTTTGCCTAAATGTGAGGAGATCTGGAACCTTTACGGCCCAACCGAAACAACCATTTACTCCACCATAAAACAGATTACCAGCGATGAGGATATCACTATTGGTAAACCTGTTGCCAACACCCAGATCTATATTTTAGACGAGGCGCTTAATAACCTTACCGATGGTTCAATCGGTGAGATTTATATCGGTGGCGATGGTGTTGCCGTTGGCTACCTTAACCGTGCAGAATTATCGGCCGAACGTTTTGTGAAAGATATCTTCTCAACCGTTGAGGGCGCCCGGATGTACCGTACCGGTGACCTGGGCAAGATCAGGCATGATGGCGAAATTGTTTGCCTTGGCCGTATCGACCACCAGGTTAAGGTGCGTGGTTACCGTATTGAGCTGGAAGAAATTGAACAAAACCTGTTAAAGCAGGATAATATTAAACAGGCAGTAGTTATAGCCCGTGAAGATACTCCGGGAATGCCACGCCTGGTAGCGTATGTAATTACGCCTGAGCCGAAAGAAGGGCTCGACCTTAAAAACCAGTTTGATGCATGGCAAAAAGGCTTGCTGGAAGTTTTACCTGAATACATGGTTCCGGATGATTTTGTGGTGATGGACGCCATACCTATTACTCCTAACGGTAAAATAGATCGCAAAGCATTACCTAAGCCCGATTATAACATCATATATCGCGAAGGCGAATTTGTTGCCCCACGTACCGATAACGAAAAGTTAGTTGCCAAAATATGGCAGCAAAACATGGGTATTGAGCAGATCAGTATCCTGGATAATTTCTTTGAATTGGGTGGTCGTTCATTAGTTGCTGTGAAAATCATGGCCGCTATTGAGCAGGAAACCGGCAAGCGTTTACCATTAGCTACCCTGTTTGAGCACGCGACAATCGAAAAACTTGCCGCACGACTTGAGGGCAATGAGGTAATCAGCTGGGAATCGCTGGTACCTATCAAGCCAACTGGCAGTAAAATGCCGTTGTATATTGTTCACGGTGCAGGTTTAAATGTATTATTATTTAACGCCCTTGCCATGAATATGGATGCAGAGCAACCGGTTTACGGCTTGCAGGCCCGCGGCTTGAACGGCATTGATGAGCCTTTGGACGTAATGGAAGAGATAGCGGCAAACTATATTGCCGAGATCGTGGCTAAAAATCCTGAAGGGCCGTATGCATTGGCGGGTTATTCATTAGGTGGTATTATCGCATACGAAATGGCAAATCAACTCATAGCGGCAGGCAAAGAGGTTAAAATGGTTGCCATGTTTGATACTTACGCTGATCGCTCAGATGTAAACGACAGCAAGGCTAAAAAGATTGTTGATAAAACAACGCTTCGTGCTAAGCAATTCGCCCACAGCTTTGTGCTACTGGCCGAAGACCCTAAACGTACCATTGAGTACAAAGGCCTGATGCTTAAACGCCAGATGATAAAGCTTTATTGGAAGGTATTTAAGCCTAACCAAAAACGCGAAGGCTTTTTTGCTTATGATAACGAGATTGACGAGGCAAGCGAAAAGGCATTACGCAACTACATATTGAAGCCGTTAAACATAACCCTCGACCTATTCAGAGCCAAAAAGCGGACTTTTTATATGGAAGATTTTGAGTTTTTAGGCTGGAAACCGTTCGCGATTAAAGGTGTGAATGTACACGAGATTCCGGGTGAGCACAACACCATTTTTGCTCCGCCAAATGACAAGGAATTTGCCGAAGTACTGCAGAAGTGTCTGGACAGGGTGGCAAAAAGTTAAGCTGTCCAGCACATATCTGCCAATAAACCAACCGTGTTAAAACTTTTAGTTAAAATGAGCTTTACCGGCGGTGCTACTTATGAATACTACTACTACCGAAAAGAATTTAAAATCAACAGGCAAAGCAAGGGTTTATTTCTCCAATTTAAATGGAGTAAGGGCTCTTGCTGCGCTCATGGTAGTAATATCCCATATCGAGCTGCATAAGGTCGACTTTCACGTTGCGCGGATCCCTCATTTAACTATACTTAACTTTGGTAAAACGGGTGTTACCATATTCTTTGCGTTAAGCGGGTTTCTGATAACCTACTTATTGTTAGAAGAAAAACGTAATTTTTCGGCAGTAAACTTTAAAGCCTTTTATGTAAGGCGTATGCTCCGGATCTGGCCCTTGTATTTTTTATTGGTAGTTGTAGGCTTTTTTATTTATCCGGGAACAGGCGCAACAACAGGACTTTGGTTATCTGTATTTTTTATGCCTAACCTGGCATTCTGCCTGCAAATGCTGCCGGAAATTTTCAACCCTATCTGGTCGATAGGTACTGAAGAACAATTTTATATTTTCCACCCGCATTTCTTCAGGATAAAGAACCCTAAAAACATCCTTTATGCCTTCCTGATTTTCATTGCATTGATTTGGGCATTGCAGTTAAGCATTAACAACCTTAATCATGAAAACCCGGTTTGGAAAATATTCAGCCAGTTTTTTTATTACGCCCGTTTTGACAACATGATGATTGGCGCGGCAGTTGCCGTTATATTTCATAACACCAGGCACCCATCGTTTAAGTTTAAATTGCAGCCGCTGTTTGATCTCATGTTTAAACCTTATATGCAGGTGATACTATCCATTATTTTTCTGGGTTATGTTTACCTGTATTTAATCCATGACATCCCACACGGCGATGTTCCGCTGGCCGTCATTTCTTCACTGCTCATTGTTAACCTTTGCCAGGCCGAAACCAGTATTTATACTATAAACAGTAAAGCGCTTGATTATATAGGCCAGATATCTTATGGCATTTATCTCTTGCATAAATATCCCCTATTTTTAACCCTATACCTTGTACATAACTATGTCCCGACTATGAATATGGTAATGCAAAACATTATCATATACACTGTTACTATTGGTTGTGCTATTGGGCTGGCTTCACTGTCGTACTTTGGATATGAGAAACCTTTTCTCAACATTAAAAAACGTTTCCAGAAAATAACGCAGTAATATTTACCGCTGCTTAAGTTCAATTACCGAAGTAAAGGTATTTATCCCGGTACCAGGTTTATGCTTGTAATCAAACGCGTCGCTGGCGCGCGCTATGATCATGAGGCCGTAATGTTCGTTTAACCCCATTACAGTTTCTTTACTAACGTATTGCACATCAAAATCCTCGGTAAAAAACTCCAGGTGATTGCTGTTTTTCACCCGTCCCTTCAATGTACCAAAGTCATCCCCATAAATGGCAATTTCGTTTTGGGCCAGTTTGTTGGTTAACAGCGGCCAGGTCAGTATCGCCTGGCGGGTATTAATTTGCAGCGGTTTTCCCTTATCCTGTTTACTGATATATAGTTTGTTGCTTTTCAGATCAACCCCGATATTGGTTACGTCGGTCCCCATGTGCTTAAGTGAGTTGGTAAGCAACTCTATCAGGATAGTTTTTATCCTGAAATCCGCGTCGTCATCAACTATATCTTTCGCAATATTTTTTATATAGCCGATGATCTGCACTGTTAAAGGATAAATACCTTCGGTTTCATTGTTAAAAACAAACTTTTTCAAGGTGGTAAATTAATTTATGCCCCGGTTAAAGCCTCCTGTGTATTTGTATATATCTTGAACACTTTGTCAAGTCGCACCAATTGAAACAATGATCTGATATCGCTATTTAAACCAACCACGGCAATATCACCTCCGTTGTTCATGGCCAGTTTAAGTGCCGATACCAGCGCACCTAAAAAAGAACTATCTACGTATATCACCTGCTCAAAGTTTACTATAACATACTTATTTCCACTATTGATGAGACTGTGCAATTCTGCCTTAAACTGATCGGCATTTGATAAATTGGCCTCTTTAAGCTGTATGTCCACTATTAGTGCATTATCAAGCAAATGTGTACGTAGTATCATTTAACTGTTTTTTTGAATAAATATTAAACTGCAATCGTCAATTTGTTCATTGGCCTTTTCATTTAAAAAGCCATCATTTTTTAAGGTCATGAATGAATCAGATTTACCAAGATATCTCTCAATTTCGCTGGTAAAGCTATTCAAATCGGTTTTCTTACCTGCAGGCGTTTCTTTATCAATTAATCCATCAGTTATCATCATTAACTGATCGCCGGGCCGCATGGTAAACAGATGCTCATCAAAACCACCTTGTTTACTAACTCCAAGCAGTAGCCCAGCTGAAGAGATCCGGTCAAGCCTATTTTTGGCCTTGCAGAAATACAAGAGCGGTAAATCGCCCGCACCGGTATAACTCAATTCTTCACTTTCAGCATCAATCATGATAAGCGACAGTGTAGATAGCACTTCGCTCACAACCGGATCATGATAAATAACCGAGTTGATCTTTTGCATGATGCTTTTGGTCGACACATCGCCCTCCGAAACACATAGCCTCACCGCGGCCCTTATATAACTCAGATATCCAAAGGAAAAAAACCATGCTCCCCACTTTTTCCCCATCACGTCGCCCAGGATAATAAAAGTATACCTATTATTAATAGATATCACATCAATAAAATCTCCGCCCGGATAGTTTTCAAATGATTTGTGCCAGAAATCAATTTCAAAACCATTTATACGGGGCGTTTCCTTCGGAACTGAATACAGATTGAGCGCCATCGCGGCACTGCTTAGTTCACGTATGGTATGCTCATGCCTTTCACGAATGCTGTTCAGGAAATTATTGATCTTTGAAATAACAAAGGCTATTGGCGTATCCTTATCAATATAATCAATAACATCAAGACTCATCCCGGCTATCATATGATCATGATCGGTAACTGATGTTAAGAACATAAAAGGAATGTTCTTAAACTCCGGAACCGCCATTAGGCTTTGCCTAAACTCGAAGCCATTAATACCTGGCATCTGGTAATCGGACAGGATCAAGTCGGGGATATCATTTTTAAGCCATGCTAAGGCTTCCTCCCCATTATTCGCTTTATGGCAAACAAAACCCTCTTTTTCCAAAGCCCGGCCAATAACCTTTAAAACAAGCGGGCTATCATCAACCAGTAATATTTGGGGCTGCTTCGGCATAATTCAGGTATTCAGGAATTGCTTTTCCGCAGTAAAGCGTTTATAAACAAATATACGCCTGTTAATACGATTAATACCGATATAACATCCATTAAAGTTATACCATCATCCTTTGTAAAATAAAAAATGGTAAACATTTCAAAGTACGGTGGCGCAGGCATGATGATCATGGCTAAACCAAGTACAATCATCGTAATGGCTATCCCTATCAAAACAGCATGCTTTAACTTTTCCTGCAGCCGGTACTTTTTTGCCTGACGACTATCAACCGGGTGCTGGGCCAGCAAAAACTCAAGATTATTTACCATGTCCAAACGGCTCTGATCCTCATCTATTTCGCCAAAGACATCAAATTTTTGAGGCGAAGTATCAGGCTCAATGGCATTATTTATTTTTTGCTGTATCGCCCTAATATATTCTTTATCAATATTTCCCTTTTTTAGCAGTAGAACCAGCTCATCAACTTTGGTATCAAGCAGCACTTCATCATTATTTGGTAGTTTATTCTTCAAAGGAATATCGTAGTATAATTTGGTTAACTTTTACTGATATTAGCCGTAAAAAGCTTTATTGATAATAACCCCTCTCAGATGAAAAAAGTTTCCGTTGTTACCGTAAATTTCAATCAGCCTACTGTTACAGAAGAAATGTTATTATCGATTAAAAATACGAGTACTTACAGCAATATGGAAATAATTGTTGTAGATAATGCGAGTAAAATAAATCCTGTAACCGATTGGAAAATAAAATATCCGGAAATAATATTTATCCGTTCGGACATTAACCTGGGTTTTGCAGGCGGTAATAACCTCGGACTTACCGTTGCCACAGGCGATTACATTTTCATGGTAAACAACGATACCGAGTTTACCCCAGGCCTGGTTGAAAAACTTACAGAGGTGATGGATGGCAATGCGGCCGTTGGCATGATATCGCCCAAGATCAAATATTTTAGCGATAAAAACCTGATCCAATATGCCGGCTACACACCCATGAATTATTATACCTGCCGTAATAGTGTAATTGGTTTAAAGCAAAAGGACGAAGGCCAGTTTGATCATATAACTGCCCCTACTGCTTATTGCCATGGGGCTGCCATGATGATCAGGAAAGAAGCTATTGAAAAGGCTGGTATGATGTGCGAAAACTTCTTTTTATACTACGAAGAGGTTGACTGGTGCGAACATATCATTAAAGCCGGTTTTAAAGCGTGGGTTTGTACTGATGCACTTATTTACCATAAAGAATCGGTTTCTGTAGGTAAAAAAAGCAAGCTTAAGGAATATTTCATGAACCGCAACCGCATCCTTTTTACCCGGCGGAATGCTCCGTTGTTTAAAAAGATCTTCTTTTATTTTTATTTCCTGTTTTTAGTAGTGCCCCGAAACCTGGTCAATTATATTAAAGAGAAACAATACGGATTTATACCTATGCTTTTTAAAGCAGTATGGTGGAACTTTACTCATTCAAAAAACAGCAGCAATTTAGGATACCCCATTAATACCATAGCATGAAAATAATTTTAGCCATAAGCCTGTTCATTGTTTTTTACACTTTTGTTGGATACGGAATTTTCCTGTATATCATTATCAGGATCAAAAGAATTTTTAAGGGCACAAAAGCACTCCCTACAGAAAATCCGGATACACTTCCTTCATGCACCCTGGTTATAGCGGCCTATAATGAAGAGTATTTTATTGAGGAGAAGATCAAAAACAGCCTTCAGTTAAATTATCCGGAAGGAAAACTGAAACTACTTTTTGTTACCGACGGCTCATCAGACAAAACACCTGATATTATTGCCCGGTACCCCCAGATACAATTATTGCACAAGCCCGAACGCGCGGGAAAAATTGCTGCCGTACACCGCGCTATGGAGTATGTTGATACCGACGCCGTAGTATTTACCGATGCCAATACTTTTTTAAATAAAGATGCATTGATCAAGATCTGCAGGCATTACAGCGACGCAACAGTTGGAGCCGTTGCCGGTGAAAAACGGGTACATATAGACGAAAACGCAGATGCCAGCGCAGCTGGTGAAGGTTTTTACTGGAAGTACGAATCGGCATTAAAGAAATGGGACTCAGAGCTATATTCGGTTGTGGGTGCTGCCGGTGAACTGTTTAGTGTACGCCGCTCATTATACCAACCCGTTGAGCCGGATACTGTGCTTGATGATTTTATGATATCGATGCTTATAGCTGCCAAAGGCTACCGCATTGTTTACGAACCGGAGGCATATGCCACAGAAACCGCATCTGAAAATGTTTCGGAAGAGTTAAAACGGAAAGTGAGAATAGCAGCCGGCGGAATTCAATCTATACTAAGGCTTAAAAAACTGTTCAACCCGTTCCCCTACCCGGTTTTGTCGTTCCAATATGTTAGTCACCGGGTTTTGAGGTGGACAATCACTCCCTTCCTGCTCATCCTGTCATTTATTTTAACCGTTGTATTGGCGCTTAAACCAAACGAAACCGATATGCAATTGTTACTATTGGCACAGGTATTGTTTTATATATTGGCCTTGCTGGGGCTGCTTATGGAAAAGCGGCAACTGCGCATTAAAGTTCTTTTTATTCCCTATTACTTCTGCGTTATGAATTATGCAGTACTGGCAGGCATCATTCGCTATTTCAGTACGAAACAAAGCGCGGTTTGGGAAAAAGTACAACGGAAGCAGTAAATAATTGATTATAAGTTAACAGGATAATTATTTTATAGTTTAATACATTGAATAGATAAAAGGGTTGCATTAAAATAATTAATGATAAAGAAGATCAAATTAAGAGAATTTGTCTTCTGCTGCTTTTTGAATTACCTGTCAACTAATTTATAAAGTATATTCTGACCGCTATACGTGGTCAAACCTTATTGAACCTGATGAGTATTGAGCCGGGGATTGTTTTAAAAAGTGGGGAATCTATTGCCCCAACTGTATACGACCTATTTGAACAACAGCGGATAAAATTACCCGATGCCGTTGCTGTTGTACATAACACTGATAGTGTTACCTATCATCAGCTTTACAAAAAAGCCGATGAACTTGCCGCCGCTATCTTAACTTTTTATCCGGATTCGGAGATAATTGGAGTTAGCGCAAACCGGAGCATTCATACTATAATTGGTGTACTGGCCATACTAAAAGCCGGCAAAGGTTACTTACCTCTTGATCCGGAATATCCAAAAGATCGCCTCGAAACCATTATTATCGATTCGGGTATACAGGCTTGTATCGCGGCCTCGGATAAAAAGCATCTGTTTGAGGGCTTGCCTGTAAACATCCTGCTTGCCGATGGAACTTTTGAGCTTACAACTAAATCATTCCAGCAAACTCATTTGACTGATTTAGCCTATGTGTTATATACCTCAGGCTCAACCGGAACCCCAAAAGGAGTATCAATGGGCAATGCGGCATTGGTTAACCTGTTGTTATGGCAACAGGAAAACTCAATCTCCGCCGCGGACATCAATACATTGCAATTTGCGCCTTTAACGTTTGATGTATCATTCCAGGAGATTTTCGCTACGTTAGGTACCGGTGGCACTTTGTTTTTGGTAGATGAAGAGTTACGGATTGATCCGGTTAAATTGTTACAGTTTATTGATAAGCATGCCATCAACCGCATCTTTTTGCCGTTTGTAGTATTGCAATATCTTACAGAGGCGGCGATAGCGAATAATCATATCCCGGTTTCCTTAAAAGAAATAATGACTGCCGGGGAGCAGCTAAAGATTACCCCGCAAATAGCAAGTTTTTTTAATGCACTGCCAGGATGTGTACTTTTTAACCAATATGGCCCTACAGAAACTCACGTGGTTACTGAGCTAAGATTGGACGGCGATGCATCTTTATGGCCTGCACTTCCATCCATAGGCATTCCTATTAGTAACACAGAGATCATATTGCTTGATGAAAACCTGAAAAGGGTGGCCGACGGCGAAACCGGCGAATTGTGCGTTTCGGGTATAAGCCTGGCAAACGGCTATCTGAACCGGCCCGAAATGACAGCCGAAAAATTCATCGACTGGAAAGAAGGCAATAAAACTATCCGGATCTATCGTACCGGCGATCTGGCCCGTTTTATGAGCGACGGTAATATCGAATACCTGGGCCGCAGGGATACACAGGTTAAGATTCGTGGTAACCGTGTAGAAATCGGTGAAATTGAGGTATTGATCAATCAGCTTGAAAATATAAAACAAGCAGTGGTAACCGCCCCCGCAGATGCTGCAGGGCAAAAACGGCTGGTAGCCTATCTTGTATCATCTGGCGATCAACAAGATACCGAAGCGGTACGCAAATCCCTTGAGGAGCAACTTCCTGATTTTATGCTACCCTCGGCATATATATGGCTGAAGGAACTACCCAAAACAACCAGCGGTAAGGTTGACAGGAAAGCACTGCCTAAACCAGATATTAAACGCCCCGAACTTGATGTGCTGTACAAAGCACCATCAAACCAAACCGAAAAAAACATAGCCGCTATTTTAATTGAGCTGCTGCAGTTTGATAAGGTGGGCATTGATGATAATTTCTTTCAATTAGGTGGTAATTCATTGCTGGCGTTAAAAACTGTTGCACTATTAAAGCAGCGTTTTAACTACGAAGTTCCAATCACCAAACTATATCAATATCCAACTATTGGCGGTATCGCCAAGCTGATCGGTGGAGCAAATAAGCGAGCATCTCCTCTTCTGGCACAAAAAGTAAAATCAACAGGGAGCAATACTGATGTGGTCATCATTGGCATGGCTGGTCGGTTCCCGGGCGCTGATACCACCGATGAATTTTGGCAAATGCTTGCCGGGGGGCATGAAGGCACCAGCTTTTTCACTCAGGAAGAATTAGACAAGTACGTTCCGCTTAACGAAAAAAACAACCCGGCCTATGTAAGGGCAAGAGGCATCATTAACGGTGCCGATGAGTTTGATGCCGGATTTTTTGGTTTTAACCCGCGCGCGGCCGAACTGATGGATCCACAGCAACGTATCTTTCTGGAACTTGCGTGGGAAGTATTGGAAAAAACAGGCCATCTGCCTCAAAAATATGACGGACTAACCGGTGTATTTGCAGGCTGTGGGTACAACACCTATTACAACAACAATGTATTAACCAACCCGGAAATAGTTGAAACAGTTGGCCATTTCCAGGTACGTACTTTAAATGAAAAGGACTACATAGCAACCCGTACGGCTTATCAGTTAAACCTAAAAGGCCCTGCTGTCGCGGTATATTCGGCTTGTTCAACATCTCTTTTAGCTGTAACACAGGCAGTAAACAGTATCCGTAGCGGGCAATGCCAGGTTGCAATCGCGGGTGCCGCATCCATAACATCGCCTGTAAAAAGCGGCCATATTTACGAAGAAGGCTCAATGATGAGCATTGACGGTCATTGCCGTCCTTTTGATGCCGAAGCATCGGGCACTGTCTTTAGCGATGGCGCAGGCGTAGTGCTTTTAAAAAGTTTGGAAGATGCCCAGCGCGATGGTGATACTATTTATGCCGTAATAAAAGGCGTTGGCGTAAATAATGATGGTGCCGAAAAAGGAAGTTTCGGAGGACCAAACGCTTATGGGCAGGCCGGCGCTATAGCTGCGGCCATTGCTGATGCCGGCATAGATGCCTCGACCATAAGTTATGTAGAAGCGCACGGCACTGCTACCCCATTAGGTGATCCGATAGAAATTGAAGGGCTAAACCTCGCTTTCGGCGAGCAGGAGCAAAATCAGTTTTGTGCTATAGGTTCGGTTAAAAGTAACTTTGGCCACCTTACCGCGGCATCAGGAGTTGCCGGGCTGATCAAAACCGTGCTTGCTATGAGGTATGGTCAAATGCCTCCGTCGCTGTTTTTCAAAAAGATCAACCCTAATATCGATATAGAGCATACGCCGTTTTTTGTTAACGCAGAACTTGCGCCCTGGGATGCTGAGCTCAAACGAGCCGGAGTCAGTTCCTTCGGCGTGGGCGGCACCAATGTACATGTTGTTTTGGAGGAATATAAAACAACCGAATCTATTGAACCCGGCGCAGGCAAACCTTTAAAGCTGATCAGTTGGTCGGCCAAAAGCGAAGAAAGTTTAGCTCAATACGCCGTGAAACTTGCCGCATTTGTACAGAAAAATAAAAGTATTGACCTTAACGATGTAGCTTACACGCTGCAAACAACACGTGCAGATTTTAATTATCGCCGTTTTATAGTGGCAACAGATGCCGACGACCTGATAGTAAAGCTAAATGCTTCAAACACCGACCCGCTATCTGTTAAAAAGCTCAACACCATTCCTGCCGAGGTAGTATTTATGTTCCCCGGACAAGGTTCGCAATATGTAAATATGGGTCATGACCTGTATCAAAACGAGCCCGTTTTTAAAGGTGCGGTAGACGAATGTATAGGTCTGTTGCAGGGAACTATACACGCTGATCTTCTTCAGATAATATTTGCTGATCCTGCCAACCCGCAATCGGCAGAAAGGATAAAAAATACATTATACACTCAGCCTGCACTATTTATTTTAGAATACGCCATGGCCCGCCTATGGATGAGCAAAGGCATTGAGCCGGCCATATTAATGGGGCACAGCATAGGCGAGTTTGTAGCCGCACATCTGGCCGGAGTGTTCGGCCTGCCGGATGCCCTAAAGCTGATATCGGAACGGGCTCGACTGGTAAGCAGTGCTCCGTACGGCCAAATGCTTTCGGTACGTATCGAGGAAGAGCAATTAAAAGGCATATTACCTGCCGGGCTTTCCATAGCCGCAGTAAATAGCAAGAAGCTTTGCGTAGTGGCCGGCCCTGAAGATGCCATTAAAGCATTTACAGCAGAACTATCTGAAAAAGGGATCCCCGCACGGCTGCTTTTAACCAGTCACGCTTTCCATTCACTGATGATGGATAATATTGTTTGGCCATTTAAAGAAGTAGTTAGATCTGTAACATTAAATAAGCCGGTAAAGCCCGTTATATCCACCGTAACCGGCACCTGGCTAAGCGAAGCGCAAGCAACCGATCCTGATTATTGGGCGCAACACCTGCGTAACACCGTTCGTTTTGCAGATGCACTGGATACCATTGCAGAAGATGATAGCCGCTTACTGCTTGAATGTGGCCCGGGAAACATACTGGCCACACTTGCACGCCAGCATAACACAGGCAAGAATATCCCTGTAATAGCGGGCTTTGAACAAACTGATACCTTAACAGAATATCATAGCTCATTAAAAGCACTGGGCCAGCTATGGCTAAATGGCATCCAACCAAATTGGGAGGCAACTTATTTAGCGCAAAACCGTAAAAAGATTGATATCCCAACCTATGCTTTTGATCATAAACGGTATTGGCTTGAACCTGCTGTAACAATAAACATTGTCCCTGAAACCTTAACCCAACAACAAACAAATACAAAACCTACGCAACCTGTACTGATGAGGAAGGATATTTTAATTGATAAACTTAAAGAGATCTTTGAAGACGCAGCCGGTATTGAAATAGATATGGCAGCAACCAGCATGAGCTTTATTGAAATAGGCTTCGACTCGCTTTCGCTTACACAAATAGCTACCAACCTAAAAAAGATCTTCAACGTACCTATTACATTCAGAAAGCTGTTTGAAGAATATAGTAGCCTTGAACTGCTTGCAGTTTACCTGGACAACACTTTACCTGCCGATGCATTTCAGCCGCAGGTTGCCCCTGCTGTAAATCCTGCATTTCAACATGGCGAAACTAATGCAGGTGCACAACCTGTAATTCAACACTATTCCCAGTTTATTAGTAATAATGGAGCTCCGACCTACCCTGCTGCAAATCAGGGAAGCAATGATATCGCCATCAGTTTAATATCTCAGCAGTTGCAATTACTCGCCAATCAGCTATCTTATATACAAGGCAATGCACCCGCAGCACAGGCACCGCCTCAGCAAACTTATAATGCTCCGGCCCCTGTAGTTACGCCGGCTAAATCCTTACTTTCACTTGCTGCAGATTTTACTCCGGAAGAG
The DNA here is from genome assembly GCF_003351025.1 of Mucilaginibacter endophyticus. Classification (GTDB taxonomy): domain Bacteria; phylum Bacteroidota; class Bacteroidia; order Sphingobacteriales; family Sphingobacteriaceae; genus Mucilaginibacter; species Mucilaginibacter endophyticus. Next base: position 896,245 of record NZ_QPCG01000002.1, read on the forward strand.
CAGGTTGAATTAAAAAAACCTTTCGGAGCAACAGCTCGTATCGAAAAACAGGTACAGGGCTTAACCGATAAGCAGCAGGCATTTTTAAAAGATCTTACAGAAAAATATAACGCCAAAACCAAAGGCAGTAAAGCTCAAACACAAAAGGACAGGTCATACATGGCCGATCCTCGCGTAGTGAGCGGCTTCCGCCCGTTAACCAAAGAGATTGTTTACCCGCTGGTAGTTAACCGCTCAAAAGGGAGCCGTGTTTGGGATATTGATGGTAATGAGTATATAGATGCGCTGAACGGATTTGGTTCAAACTTTCTGGGCTACCAAACCGATGTATTAAAACAGGCTGTATTGGAGCAGGTTGAAAAAGGATACGAAATAGGCCCTCAACATGAACTTGCGGGTGAGGTTAGTAAACTGATATGCGAGTTTACCAATTTTGACCGTGCCGCTTTATGTAATACCGGCTCCGAAGCGGTTTTAGGTGCAATGCGTATAGCACGTACCGTAACCGGCCGTTCACTTATTGTCGCGTTTAATGGCTCATACCATGGCATTAACGACGAGGTTATTGTTCGTGGAACTAAAAAGTTAAAAACCGTACCCGCCGCGCCGGGCATTATGCCCGATGTAGTGCAGAATATGCTGATCCTGGACTATGGTACCGAAGAATCATTAAAAATTATAGCCGAACGCGCGCATGAGCTGGCGGCAGTATTGGTTGAGCCGGCCCAAAGCCGCCGACCAGACTTCCGCCCTGTTGAATTTTTAAAGCGCGTAAGGGAGATTACCCGTCAGTCAGAAACAGTTTTGATATTTGACGAGGTAATCACAGGCTTCAGGATGCACCCAGGCGGCGCGCAGGCCATGTTCGGCATTAAAGCTGATCTGGGCACTTACGGTAAAGTTATTGGCGGTGGCATGCCTATCGGCGCCATTGCCGGTATTAGCAAATATATGGACGCGCTTGATGGCGGCAACTGGCAATTTGGTGATGACTCATCGCCTCAAGCCGGTGTAACCTATTTTGCAGGTACATTTGTACGTCATCCCTTGGCTTTAGCCACCGCAAAAGCATCATTGAACTACATGAAGGAAAAAGGCCCCGCCCTGCAGGAAGGCCTTAATGCCCTGACCAAACGCCTTGCTGATGCATTGAATGAAATTTGTGAAAAAGAAGGTTTGCCGTTGCATATCCCATCGTTCGGTTCGTTATGGAAGATCAAGTTTGATTATGAACTGGCTTACGGCGAACTGCTGTTTACACTGATGCGCCTTAAAGGCATCCATATCTGGGACCTTTTCCCTTGCTTTATTACAGCTGCGCATACCGATGATGAAGTTGATCAGATCATCAAAGCTTTCAGCGATAGCGTTTATGAGCTAATTGAGGCTAGTTTTATGCCGACTAACAAACCGGAACCGGTAAAAACAGAAGCGGCTAAAAATGGCCTGCCTGCAGAACCTCCTGTACCGGGTGCAAAATTAGGTCGCGATAAAGATGGTAACCCTGGCTGGTTTGTAACAGATACAAATAATCCAGGAAAATATTTACAGGTAACGATCAGCAATAACTAACTTGACTACAAATACCTTATACGATATTATACCGGTTGAATTTGATCCTTTTGCGGGGCCTGAACTTATCGCAATAGCGCCATCAACCGAACCTCAGTTAGAGATCTGGGCGTCCTGCATTATTGGCGGCAATGAAGCCAACTGTGCATATAACGAATCTTTTTCGCTGCAGCTCTCCGGTCAGCTTGACCAGGAGGCTATGTTGGAAGCTTTACAGGAAATCACCAACATGCATGAGGCATTGCGTTCCGCTTTTAGTGCCGATGGTAAATCTTTATGCATTTATAAAGAATTACAGCTTGATTTTAAGTTCGCCGACATGTCGGGAAGAAGCGTTGATGAACAGCAATCCTTTATTACCGAGCAAAACAACCAAAACGCGTTTACCGCTTTTGACCTGGTTGCCGGCCCCTTGTTTAAAGTTCAGTTAATTAAACTGGATGAAAACGAGCATCGGTTAACTTTTATAGCGCATCATATTATTTGCGATGGCTGGTCAATAGGTATCATGATGCAGGATTTAAGCAAGCTTTATTCCGCTTATGCCCAGGGTGAATATATTGAACTACCGGAAGCGTCTTCATTCAGTGATTATTCAAACGAGCAGTCTTTATTTACTGATAGTCAGGAATATAAAAACAACGAACAATACTGGTTAGACGAATTTAAAGGAAGCAGTTATCACCTTGATTTGCCTGCCGATCTGCCTCGCCCGGCGGTACGTACTTATAAAAGCAATCGCCTTGATTTTGATCTTGATAAGCATCTTGCTTCGGCGCTGAAGCAATTGGGCAAGACAAACGGAAGCAGCTTTGTGACCACCCTATTGGCTGCTTTTGAAGTTTTTCTACAAAGAATAACCGGGCAGGACGAGATCATATTGGGTTTACCCGCCGCAGGCCAATCGGCCACGGGTAATTACCGCTTGGTAGGGCATTGCGTCAATCTGCTTCCGTTAAGAAGCTATCCAAAAGGCGATCAATCATTCCGCAGTCATCTTAAACAACGCAACTCCTCCATTCTCGACGCGTATGATCACCAGTTGTACACATTCGGCGAATTACTTAAAAAGCTAAGTATCCCCCGAGATGCTTCACGAGTTCCGTTGGTACCGGTGATGTTTAATATTGATATGGGGATGGACGATGATGTTGACTTTTATGGGTTAAAACATCATCTCGTAAGTAATCCGCGTGAGTATGAAAACTTCGAGATCTTTGTCAATATCTCGGGTCGCGATGAAGCTTTAGTTTTAGAATGGTCATATAACACACAGTTATTCAGCGAAAAAGCTATCCGCACCATGATGGATGAATTTAGCTTTTTGCTCCATGAACTGGTAGCCGCGCCAGATACATTAATAGGTGCCATACCCGCTTCTAACCGGGAAGAGCTGATAAAAAAGCTAAAGGTTTGGAATAATACAGCAATAGCTTACCCTAAAGATAAAGCCTTATATCAGCTCATCAACTGGCAAAGTGATTCGGTTGCAGTAAAATCCGGTACACAATCATTTACTTACAGGCAACTAAATGATATCAGCAATCAGTTAGCCGCTTTATTGGTTGATAAGGGAGTTAAAAAAGGAGATAAGGTTGCTTTCGCTATTGATCGTTCGGTAGAAATGCTGGCGGTTATACTGGGTATTATGAAAGCCGGTGCTATCTATATTCCGCTTGATCCCCAGTTCCCACTTGAGCGGATCAATTATATGCTCGGCGACTCTAAAGCAGTGGTACTGCTAACTTCTGAAAAATACAAAGGCCTCTACCAGTCAAACGCTACCGAACTTACCTTAGAAACTGAGTGGGCCAAACGTTCAAATTACAGTACCGATACTCCGAAAGTTAAGATTACAGGTGATGATCTTGCCTATATCCTCTATACTTCAGGCTCAACAGGTATGCCTAAAGGTGTTCAGATCAGTCAGCATAGCCTGGTGAACTTTTTATACAGCATGCAAAAAGCGCCAGGCATGACCGCCGATGATAAATTGCTTGCTGTAACTACGATAAGTTTTGATATTGCTGGGCTCGAGCTATTTTTGCCTCTATTGAGTGGTGCCCAGGTGATTATTGCCGATACTGCAACTGCCAAAGACGGTCGCGCGCTGCTTGATATCATACGGACAGAAGGCATAACCACCATGCAGGCCACCCCATATACCTGGCGAATTATGTTGGAAGCAGGTTGGGATACAAACACCCCTGTAAAGGTAATTTGCGGCGGCGAAGCTTTACCTAAGGAATTGGCTGAAAGGATTCTCGGTAAAGCATCCTCTTTATGGAACGTTTACGGCCCTACCGAAACTACCATTTGGTCAACTATTAAAGAGATCAAGACTGAAGATCCGGCGATTACGATTGGTCGCCCAATCGACAATACTTCGATTTACATTTTAGATAAGAACCTTAATCCACTGGATACAGGCACCATAGGCGAAATATTTATTGGTGGCGATGGTCTGGCAGCCGGTTATTTAAACCAGCCCGAACTTACAGCCGAAAAATTCATAGCAGATCCTTTTTCAGCACAACCGGGAGCTAAGATGTACCGTACCGGCGATTTAGGCAGGTTTATGGATAATGGTGAAATTGAATGCCTTGGCCGTGCTGATGCGCAGATCAAAATCCGTGGTTATCGCATCGAAACCGGGGAGATAGAGTATCACCTGATCAACAAAGCCGATGTAAAACAGGCGGTAGTTGTAGCCCAGCCTGATAGAAATGGCGTGAATAAACTTGTTGCTTATATTGTTATAAACGACAACTACATTACCGAAGAGGAATTGACGTTGATAAAAAACTGGCGCGCTTCGTTAAAAAACTCTCTGCCTGATTACATGGTTCCGGATGACTTTGTTATTATTCCTTCCATCCCACTTACACCCAATGGCAAGGTTGATAAAAAAGCGTTGATCCAAAACAATGCTGTTCTCGTTGCCGAAAATGTCAGTTTATATGTAGCCCCCCGAACAGATGTCGAAAAAATGATTGCCGATATCTGGAGCGAATTTTTAGGCATTGAAAACATTGGTGTTTACGATAATTTCTTTGAATTGGGAGGCCATTCGCTTATTGCGGTACAGGTAATGACCCGCATTGAAAAACTAACAGACAAACGTTTGCCTCTGGCCGCACTTTTCGAAAACTCTACGGTTGAGAAGTTGTCCCTTATGCTTGAAATGGATGGTAAATCCATAGTATGGGATTCTCTGGTGCCTATAAAGCCAAACGGCAGCAAAATACCACTTTATATTGTGCATGGCGCGGGTCTTAACGTTTTGTTATTTAATGCTTTGGCAATCAATATGCACCCGGACCAACCGGTTTATGGCTTACAGGCTAAGGGGCTTAACGGCGTTGATGAACCGCTTACCGAGATTAAAGATATTGCTGCTCATTATATCTCCGCTATACAAGCACAAAACCCCGACGGACCATATGCACTTGCGGGGTATTCATTTGGCGGCATCATAGCTTATGAAATGGCCATACAATTGGAGGCACAAGGCAAAAAGGTAAAAATGCTTGCCATGTTTGATACCTATGCATACCGTTCGCCATTTTTTGATCCATGGCTTACCATGCAAACCAAACGGGCTAAGTTCTTTTTACGTAAGCTGAAGTATAATCTTTTAACTCCGGAGGGTCTTTCGCAAAACATAGCCGACAAAACAAAAAACATTAAACGCCATGCTACGAGGCTTTTATGGCGATTTAAGAAAGATGAAAACCAGGAAGGCTTTTTTGGCTACTCAAACAAGATAGATGAGACGAACCAGCAAGCCGAACGAAATTATCAGCTAAAGCCCTACAACATCTCGATTGAATTGTTCAGGGCTGATAACCATACCTTTTACATGGATGATTTTGAATACCTTGGCTGGCAACCTTATGCTTTAAAAGGTATCAACGTGCATCCTATTCCCGGTGAGCATAACTCAATTTTTAAAGCGCCTAATGACAAGATCTTCGCAAAAATTTTGCAAAATTGCCTCAATGAAGCTGCTAAGAAATAAGTTATGGATACAGTAAAGATAGCAATACACTATCTCGATGCTGTTGATTGGCTGCAAAATGCCAATTCCAACCCAACTATCGATGTTAATGTTGATGTATGGCGAATTAAGATTACTGACCATCTTTCACTTATCGGGCAGCTTAAAACATTGCTGCTGCCCGATGAAATAACCCGCGCAGGCAGATATTACCAGGAAAAAGACAGGCAACGTTTTATAGTGAGCCGCGCCGCGCTAAGGATCATTTTAGGCAAGTATTTGGTTCAAAAGCCCGAAAATATCCGTTTTGAGATAGGCCCCAATAAAAAGCCCTTCGTAAAAACAAGCGGACCAATAATTAATTATAACATATCTCACTCGGATGAGTGGGTGACCATTGCCATATCCAAAACTAAAGTTGGCATTGATACCGAGAAAATCGACCGGTCATTCGCCTACAAGGAAATTCTTGCTGATAACTTCAGTACCGATGAAATCCGCTTCATCAACCAACCTGAGCCGATGGAAAAGTTCGTGCTCCTCTGGACGCGTAAAGAAGCTACAACTAAACTCACAAGTCAGGGGTTAGACGAAAGAATTAAGAATATTCCATCCCTGGATGGCGATCATCTAACAAGCAGTGATATTGTTAACTCAACCGAAGCAATTACGCTGGTGAGCTTTAAACTTGACAGCAATAATCTGGCAACATTAGCCTACGAAAGTGAGTCTCAGTCTGTTTTAAGGTTTTACGATATCGATCTTATTTCGATTTAAACAAACCGTACTTCAGGATACAATAAATAGCCCTTACGCCATCCTTCCATCCTATCTTTTTACCTTCTTCGTACGTACGGCCATAATACGAAATACCTACCTCATAAATCCTGATCCGCGGCACACGGGCGATTTTCTGGGTTACCTCGGGCTCAAAACCAAAACGCTTTTCGGTAAGTTTTATAGATTGGATCATACTGGTATTAAACAACTTATAACATGTTTCCATATCTGTAAGGTTAAGATTAGAAAACCAGTTTGAGGCAAACGTAAGCCACCTGTTACCTATGGTATGCCAAAAAAACAGGATGCGGTGAGGATTACTCCCCATAAAGCGCGAACCATAAACTACGTCGGCAAAGCCAGCTACTACGGGTTTTAACAGGTCATTATATTCAGCAGGATCATATTCAAGGTCGGCATCCTGGATAATGAGGTAATCGCCGGTTGCTTTGGAGATGCCAGTATGCAAGGCAGCTCCCTTGCCTTTATTTACCTCATGCTTAAAGTATTGGATATTAACTTCGGGGTTACCAAGCTTGTATTTATAAATGGCGGCTTCGGTATCATCCTTTGAGCAATCATTTACAATGATCACTTCTTTTTCGATATCGTTGACAAGGTTTACCATTTTGATTTTATCCAAAATTAAATGTATGGTGTTACCTTCGTTATAAGCCGGGATAATAATTGATAATTTTTGTATCGTCATTTATTGTATTATTGCCTGGTAGATTTTTGCCACAATTATAGTTGTATAAACCTGAACTGGCTTAATATTTTTATATTTAGTAATGCAATTTGTGCTAAAACGAGCTAAAAGTTATTTAAAAAAGCCTAAAGTCATAGTCTCGCTTTTCTTTTTGTTTGTTTTAACCCTCATATTTTGGTTTTGTTTGCCCAAACCATTATTTAATAGCCCAACTTCATACGTAATTGACGATGATCAGGGCCAATTACTGGGCGCATCCATTGCTAACGATGGTCAGTGGCGCTTCCCCTACAATGCCGATGTTCCCGAAAAATTCAAGCAGTGTATCATCACGTTTGAGGATAAACGCTTTGAACACCACCCCGGCTTTGACCCTATTGCCTTTAGCCGCGCTATAAAACAAAACCTGAGCTCAAAAAAAGTTAGCAGCGGCGGTAGCACCATCACCATGCAGGTGATCAGGCTGGCCACCAAACATAAACGCAACATCTGGAATAAGCTGAAAGAGATTTTCATGGCCATGCGCCTTGAACTAACCTACAGTAAAGACGAGATATTGGCCCTATATACCAGCAATGCCCCCTTCGGCACCAACGTTATAGGGCTTGATGCGGCCTCCTGGCGATATTTTGGCCGCAGCCCGGATAAACTTTCCTGGGGCGAAATGGCGGCTATGGCAGTTTTACCTAATTCCCCGTCGTTGGTACACCCCGGCCGGAATAGGGCCATCCTGCTTCGCAAGCGCAATTCCCTCTTGGATAAATTGCATAAAGCAGGTATTATAGACAGCACAACCGCCGCCCTTGCCCGGCTTGAACCCGTGCCCGACAGACCTATGCCTTTGCCCCAACTTGCCCCTCACCTGCTGCAACGTTTTAAGGCCGATCACCAGGCAAATCCAGATGGCGATACCCGCATCTCCAGCAGCATTAAATCATCATTGCAACAGCAGGTAAATGATATCCTGGAGCAGCATCACAGTTTGTTAAAAGCAAATGATATCAACAACATAGCAGCTATTGTACTTGACGTTGAAACGGGTGCAACACTTGCTTATGCCGGCAACATTGCGCACCGGGAAGACCCGCAGATGGAAAGCGACGTTGATGTCATAGATGCGCCCAGAAGTCCTGGAAGTACTTTAAAGCCGCTGCTTTATGCCGCTATGCTGCATGACGGCCTGATATTACCCAATAGCCTGATGGCCGATGTACCCACCATGATAGCCGGCTATCATCCCGAAAATTTTGATTTGGGTTACGATGGTGCAGTACCAGCGTCACGCGCCTTATCCCGATCATTGAATGTACCGGCGGTTAAAATGCTGCAACAGTATAAATACGAGCGCTTTTATGATTTTTTACACAAAGCAGGCATCACCACATTGACCAAACCTGCCGATCATTATGGTCTGTCTTTAATTTTGGGCGGAGGCGAAAATACACTTTGGGAACTAAGCGGTGCCTACGCCGATATGGCCCGAGTGCTTAATCATTACAACAAAAACAACGGCAAGTATGATCCCGCCGATTTTCACAACCCTGTTTATGAAAAAAAGGCCGGTGCCAAACCGGAACTTCAAAAATCAGGATTGTTGGATGCGGCTTCCATTTACTATACGTTTCAGGCTATGGAAGAGGTGATGCGCCCGGGCGAAGAGATGCTTTGGCAACAGTTTAGCTCAAGCCAGCGCGTTGCCTGGAAAACCGGAACAAGCTTCGGCTTTCGGGATGGCTGGGCTATCGGCGTTACACCCAAATATGTAGTTGGCGTTTGGGTTGGCAATACCGATGGTGAAGGGCGACCGGGATTAACCGGTATTAATACCGCTGCCCCTGCGCTGTTCGAGATCTTCAGGTTGCTGCCGGTATCGCGCGATTGGTTTGAGATGCCCATGGGCGAAATGGTAAAAATAAATGTGTGCAGGCAAAGTGGGTACCGGGCAGGGCAATACTGCCAGGATATTGACGAGCAGTATGTACCCAAAAGCGGCTTGAAAGCACCGGTTTGCCCGTATCATCAATTGGTTCACCTATCCGCTGATGCCAAATGGCAGGTAAACGGTAACTGCGAGCCCCCGAATAATATCCTGAACAAAAGCTGGTTTGTGCTGCCACCATCTATGGAGTATTATTACAAGGCCAGGAACTATCAATACCACGTACTGCCTCCTTTTCGCGCGGACTGTACCCAGGCCGAAAACGGAAACGCCATGGAAGTGATCTACCCCAAAAACGGCGCTAAAATATATGTGCCTCTTGAAGCAGATGGGACTCGTGGCCGCATGATCTGCAACGCGGCCCATCGCCAGCCCGGTATGAAGATCTTTTGGCATTTAGATGATCAATATGTTGGCGAAACCAGAGATTTTCATCAGATGGCCTTAAATCCACCTCCAGGCAAACATATCCTCACTTTGGTTGATGGCAATGGCAATACCATCAGCATAGGGTTTGAGGTATTAAAAAAATAAAGACAGAGCTCACCCAACGTTTTCACTGATTGATTCGATGATGTAATAAAATCATAAATCAATTAAAATGAAAAAACTAACCTATTCCATTGTAACCTTCTTACTGGCTTTTTTTATCGTATCCGGATGTACTAAAAAAAATGACGTAATCAGTAACCCAAAAATTGCGACCAGCAACAACGCCCTCAAAAACTCCGGTGATACTACTGTGAAAACGCCTCCGGCGGATACAAGCCAACTTGTTGCCCTAACCGGCGACAAGATTACGTTGGCTCCCGGGTATCATCAAAATGCGGCTGGAGACAGTGTTGGCATTTCGTTTAACGCGGTAACAACTAACCGGTATTGTTCAAACGGGCTGTTGAAATTCCACAATACGATTGATGTAAACAACAACTTCTTCATTGATTTTCTCAATGTACAGGAGCCCCTCGTTTGTCACGGCACCGGTGATATCCCTATGGTGGCAGCGATAAACTTTCAAAAAAGCTACCTGGTAAACGGCAGTCATCCATTAAAGGTAACGCTTAATGGTACTACCTATACCGGTAACATCATCGTTTCGGCAAGCAACATCACTTTCGACTGGAATTATTCCACAGGCATTGTAATATCACCTAAAACCTTAACACGATAATCAATTCAATTATGAAATCGATCATGTCAGTTTGCTTCGGCAGACTGATATTGATCAATTTTTTCAGGAATGTCATTTAGCAAAAAAATAATTTGAAAAAAAATCTACATTTTACCCAACGTTTGATGAATTGTATCCGAAGAGGTAGTTACAATCATTTAAACGTGATTTTTTTGAATGAACCTAAGCAAGAAGCAAACAGAGAGGCTGGTAAAAGGGTGCATCAATAACGACCGAACGGCGCAGGAAGCCTTGTACAAATTATTTTATGCAGAGATGCTTCGCGTTTGTTATAGTTATGTCCCTGATAAAGAACTGGCTAAAGAGGCCTTCAATAACGGGTTCCTGAAAGTTTTCCAGTCTGTAAATAATTTCGATATTGAAAAAGGCGAGTTGGGTGGATGGATCAGGAAAATCATGATCTATACCTCAATTGACCTGTGCAGGAAGGAGTTGAAATTTAATACGGTAAGTTTTGATATCCAGGAGCATGACGATTATTTCATATCCCCCACGGCCCTGGAGAAACTTTATTTTGAAGATATTCTGCAAAGCATCCGTACCCTGCCCCTTGCTACCCAAACTGTTTTCAACCTATCAGTACTTGATGGATTTACACACAAAGAGATAGGCGAACAACTTAGTATCAGCGAAGGAACATCCCGCTGGCATTTGGCCGAGGCGAAGAGAAAATTAAGAGAGTTGCTTGAACCAGGCAGCATCCAGTCGAAAGAAAGGAGTGAAATAAAACGATGAAAGATTTATTTAAAGACCCCGATCTTTGGCGGCAAAAACGCGATCAGCTACCGGTTGATGCTGAAGCTCAAAGCGGATGGCAGGAAATGCAATCTATCCTTGATAAGCATTTGCCCCTGTTGCCTTTAACATCCGCTCCACATGTTTCAAAAATGGCAAAAGCCATAAAAGCTATTAAGGCGATGAAAGCCACATCGATATTAATAGCTTCATTAACCGTAGCAACAGTTACCGGTACTGTCATTTACATTATTAAAAGCGGCCAACATCAAAATACATCCCACCATCAGCCCCAAAAACACAGGCAAGCAATAGGCAAAGACAGTTTAAATACCGTTATGACTGTTGACTCAATAGATCCCGACATCAAAGTTGATAGCTTATACGCTTTACAGAAGTTGACATCATCCATTAATAAAACAGACAGCATTAATAACATAACAATTGCGGGCCAGGTTAATAGCAACAATATTAATCAGGGGAGTCTGGCTTTAAAAAACAATAAATCGGCAACAAACCAGCAAGTAACTAACGGCGGTAATGCACAGGCAAACTCAACCTTATCGCCAAATCATAATAGTACTGGTTATCTAACTTCGGGAAATTACCGAAGTAATCACTTACAAGTATCCGCAAAGAACGCAATTTCACAAAAAGGTACAAATTCAAGCTCCAACGGTACAATTGAGGAAAGTTCGTCGGATGAAATAACTCAGAATAGCAAATCAACGGATAACAACGTTATGCTGCTTTCAGCTAATCAGGCCAGTATGTCCCAATTATTCGAGATGAATAACAACTCGTTCATTAAGCCTCAGATATTCTCTAATAAGCCCCTATCAAAATTTGTAATAACTGATGCTTATAGAGCAGTGCGGGGCAATGTTAATCAAATCAAAAACTCAAACAATAAAAATAAAGCCAATAAAAATCCATCAGCAAAAAACGGCAAAGCAAAAGGCGCTAAAGCCTCATCAACAAGGCCACTATCTGCCGTATTCGCTAATATGGACTGGGGAATTTTATTAGGCGCCAATACTTCCGGAAGCTTTACACCCGGTTCGCAAAACAAGAATATCTATGGCAGTTTCCCAATTGATATTTATCCGGGAATATTCGCTACTTATCGTCTAAACGATAAATGGGCTATAAATGCGCAGGTACGCTTTTTAACGCCGCTTAACCTGGGTGGCTCATATGACAATAAGAGTTTCAGCCACGTTGATTCCGCACAATTTGTCAAAGTAACCGATTCACGAAAAGCTTATTTTGTAAATGTGCCCATCCATGTGATGTACAAGATCAACAACAATATCAGCATAAAAGGCGGACCAGTTATTAATCTCCCTGTTAAACAAATCAATAGCAACACCAGTTTGCAGCGGCTGGACATGAATCTTGACACTATATACTTTGCTAATGCCCAAAACAAAATAAAGACAACCAGGTACGATCAAAAAATAAACTTCGGCTTATCGGGCGGCGTAAGCGTTCAGTTTAACAGGTTAATATTTGAAGCTATGTACCAAAAAAGCCTTAACGGATACCATGTTATTTCTGATTTTGGTAACTATAAAACCAATCCGGGAACATTGCAGATTAGTGTTGGCTTTAAGTTAAATGGTTCAAAGCATCATTAAAATACCATTTTTAAAAATTGAATCAGCATGCAAAGCTGTATCCATACTTAAAATAAAAACTATCATTATCTTGCCTCCATAATTCTTAACCGGATGCTTGAACAGTACGATTTGCATAATTTACTGGTAATTGATATTGAAACTGTACCGCAGTACGGCAGTCACGAACAGCTACCCGAAAATCTGCAGGTTTTATGGGAACTAAAAACCCGGCATCAACGCAAAGACGAACCCGCCGATGTTCATTACGAGCGTGCCGGGATCTGGGCCGAGTTTGGTAAAATAGTTTGTATTTCGGCCGGGATTTTTACAGCAGGAAAGAACGTAGGTTTGCGGGTAAAGTCGTTTGCATCGCACGATGAAAAAGAATTGTTGACCAAGTTTTCAAACCTATTGTTCAGTCAGCCCGCTAATCTTGTTTTGTGTGCCCATAACGGTAAGGAGTTTGATTTCCCCTATATCTGTCGTAGACTGTTGGTGAACGGAATGCCTTTTCCGCAGCAACTGCAAATAGCGGGTAAAAAGCCCTGGGAGATTGCCCATTTAGATACCATGGAGTTGTGGAAATTTGGCGATCACAAACATTATACATCCTTAAACCTGCTCACTACTATTTTTAATATTCCAACCTCCAAGGATGATATTGATGGCAGCGATGTCGGTCGCGTTTACTGGCATGAAAATCAGTTAGAACGTATTTGCACGTATTGCCAAAAGGATGTGGTTGCAACAGCACAATTGCTAAGGCGTTACCGGGGCGAAGAATTGATTCCTGACGAATTTATAACCGTTGTAGGCTGATGCTTAAAGTAAACGATCTGTCGGTTAGTTTTAAGAATGGTAAAAGCCAGTTCGAGGCCGTAAAGGGAATTTCCTTCACGCTTGATAAGGGCGAAACCATTGGCATTGTAGGCGAATCCGGATCCGGTAAATCTGTAACCTCCCTTGCGTTGATGCGCTTGCTAAATGAAGATCAGGCTGTAATAAACGGCTCGGTGCTTTTAAATGGAGTCTGTCTGTGCAGGTTATCAGAAGATGAGATGCAACAGGTACGCGGCAACCAGGTGGCCATGATCTTCCAGGAACCGATGACATCGCTTAACCCGGTACTTACCTGCGGTTTTCAACTTACTGAAGCTATCCGGCTGCATTTGGGTGTAACAAAAGCCGAAGCAAAACAAAGAACTATTGATTTGTTCAAGGAAGTTCAGCTGCCCCGGCCGGAAGCTATATTTGACAGCTATCCCCATCAGATCTCGGGCGGACAAAAACAACGGGTAATGATTGCCATGGCTTTGGCCTGTAACCCGGAGATTTTGATTGCAGACGAACCTACCACCGCCCTTGACGTTACGGTACAAAAAACCATTATCGAGCTCCTGCACAAACTCAAAGCCGAAAGGCACATGAGCCTCATCTTTATATCGCATGATTTGGGGGTGATCAGGGAAATTGCCGACAGGGTATTGGTCATGTACAAAGGCGAAATTGTGGAAGAAGCTACCGTAGATGAGCTTTTTGCCAGCCCTAAACATCCATACACCAAAGGCTTACTGGCCTGTCGCCCTACCCCTCAGCAGCATTTAAAAAAGCTGCCTGTTGTAGCCGATTTCCTGGACGAAGGGAAACCCGCAGTGACTATTGAAAGCATCAGGGAATTATATCATTATCCTGACACCGAAATTGCTGCAAGAAGACACAGACTATATGAGCAACGGCCGCTGCTAAAGGCCGAAAAACTAAATACATGGTTTCCTACAGATACAGGCTTGTTTAAACGGAAGGACCATGTTGTAAAAGCGGTAAACAATGTAAGCTTTGATGTATATCCGGGAGAAACTTTAGGTTTGGTCGGCGAATCGGGCTGTGGTAAAACTACCTTGGGTCGAAGCATTTTAAGGCTGATAGAGCCTACGTCGGGCAAGGTTTCTTTTGAGGGTACCGATCTCCGCGGGCTAAAAAAAGATGAGCTGAGGCAGATCAGGAAAGATATCCAGATTATTTTTCAGGACCCTTATTCATCATTGAATCCTAAGCTTACCGTTGGGCAATCACTTATGGAACCTTTACAGGTACACAAGTTTTACAACAACGATGCCACCCGCAAACGTAAAGTGCTTGAGCTGCTTGAACGGGTTAACCTGCAACCCGCACATTTTAACCGTTACCCACATGAATTTTCGGGCGGACAAAGGCAGCGGATCGTGATAGCACGGGCCCTGGCACTTCAGCCCAAGTTCATCATTTGCGATGAATCTGTTTCGGCGCTTGATGTATCAGTGCAGGCCCAGGTACTCAACCTTATTCGCGAACTGCAGGACGAACTTAAACTTACCTACATTTTCATATCTCACGACCTGGCTGTGATCAAGCATATTTCCGACCGCATGATGGTCATGAACAAGGGAGAAATAGTTGAAACGGGCTATCCTGATGATATTTATTACAGCCCTAAAGAAGAATATACCAAAAGGCTGATAGCTTCAATACCGGGTTGATAAAATGGAGTATGTGCCTCGCTAATTGAATCAATCCGGCACTTCAAAATTCAGTATCTTTGATGCAAATACTATCCTATGTCTAAACGTAAGAAAAACAACTCTTCTATACACCAGGTACTTACCCAAATGGTACTTGATATATTTGAACAAAACGGCAATACGCCACTCAACTATAAACAGGTTTCTGCTAAACTAAACGTTCGTGATTCCGAAGCGCGTGAGATCATCTATGAGATCTTGAAAGATGAGGTTAAAAAATCTGTACTCAAAGAAATTTCCCCAGGCAAATTTCAGCTGCTTGAACTTAAAACTTTTATTGAAGGTGTGGTAGACCTTACCAACGACGGTTCGGCCTTCATCGTTACCGATGACGAATTTGAGAGCGATATTTTTATTGCTCCTCGTAAACTGCGCACCGCTCTTAACGGCGACCGTGTTAAGGTTTACGTATATGCCAAAAGTAAAGGCAAACATAAAGAGGGCGAGGTTATCGAAATCATCCATCGCGCTAAAATGGAGTTTACCGGCGTGGTTAAACTTTCCGAGCGTTATGCATTCTTCATTCCTGACGACCGCAAGATGATGCACGATATTTTTATCCCCATCACCGAATTAAACGGGGCTAAAAATGGCATCAAAGCCGTTGCCGAAATTACCGACTGGCCAACGGAGGCTAAAAACCCCATCGGCCGTATCAAACATGTGTTAGGTGCGCAGGGCGAAAACGATACGGAAATGAACGCCATCCTGGCCGAATATGGATTTCCGTTATCATTCCCTGCCGAAGTAGAACATGATGCCGAAGAAATTTCAGACGTGATCACACCTGAAGAAATTGCTAAACGCCGCGATTTCCGTAACATTACCACCTTCACCATCGACCCATTTGACGCCAAGGATTTTGACGATGCCCTATCCTATCGCGTACTGGAAAACGGCAATTACGAAGTTGGCGTTCATATTGCAGATGTATCACATTATATCATTCCTGATTCTGCTTTGGATAAGGAAGCTTTGGACAGGGCAACCTCAGTTTACCTTGTTGACCGGGTGATCCCGATGCTTCCCGAAAGATTATCAAACGGTCTTTGCTCCCTTCGCCCTAAAGAAGAAAAGCTTTGCTTTTCGGCGGTGTTTGAGCTGGATGAGAACGCCAACATCATTACCGAATGGTATGGTAAAACCATCATTTACTCTGACAGGCGTTTCACTTATGAAGAGGTCCAAGAGGTAATAGAAACCGGCGAAGGCGACTTTAAGGAAGAAATATTTAAGTTAAACGCGTTAGCTTATAAACTTCGCGAGCGCAAGTTTAAAAACGGCGCTATTAGCTTTGAAACTACCGAGGTTAAATTCAAACTTGATGAAACCGGTAAACCAACGGGTGTTTATGTAAAAGAGCGTAAAGACGCTCATAAACTCATTGAAGATTTCATGTTGCTGGCCAACCGTAAGGTAGCCGAGCATGTGAGTAAAATGGGTAAAGGCAAACATAAATATACCTTTGTTTATCGCGTACACGATTCGCCTAAGCCCGACGCTCTGGCTAATTTTGCACAGTTTGCCGCAAGGTTCGGGTATAAGATCAACACGAAATCTGACAAGGAAACGGCTAAATCGCTTAATTTCCTGATGGAAGATGTTGAGGGAAAAAAAGAGCAGAACGTATTAACGCACCTTGCCATACGTTCAATGGCCAAAGCTGTATATACTACCAAAAGCAGCAGCCACTATGGTTTGGCCTTTGATCATTACACACATTTTACGTCACCAATTCGTCGTTATCCGGACGTGATGGTACACAGGTTACTGTTCCATTATTTAAATGGCGGTCAATCGGCCAATGCCGAGTTTTATGAAAAACTGTGTTCTCATAGCTCGTTAATGGAGAAAAAGGCTGCCGATGCGGAACGTTCTTCAGTAAAATACAAACAAGCTGAGTATCTTCGCGACCAGGTTGGCAACACCTTTATGGGTATCATATCGGGTGTTACAGAATGGGGCATGTATGTAGAGATCATCGAAAACAAATGCGAAGGCATGATCCGCCTGCGCGATATATCCGATGATTTTTATACTTTGGACGAGAAAAACTACGCCATCATTGGCCAGCGTAAAAAGAAGATCTATCAATTGGGCGATGAAGTCAAGATCAAAGTAAAACAAGTTGATCTGACCAAAAAGCAGATAGATTTCATATTGGTACAGGATTAGTGGTTGGTGAATGGTTGATTGGGTGAGTGGTTGATTAAGTTTTAAAATAGAATTTGGTCACTCATTTAGTCAACCAGCGAATCAATCGCTCGCTTTAAACTGGTTTAATAAGTTGATAGAAGATTAGTTGATTAAGTTTAGCACGTTCAACTACTCACCTAATTAACCCAATGAACCACTCACTAAATAAATGAAACAACTTACAGAGTTACAGTTACTGATAAATGATGCAGTTGGCAAACTAAGCTACCCGGCTTATCCTGCCGATTTGTATGAACCGATAAGCTATATTTTATCTATTGGCGGCAAACGCATGCGCCCGGCCCTGCTCCTGCTGGCTTGTGACCTTTTTGGCGGCGACGTTGAAAAGGCTATTGAACCCGCGTTGGCTATTGAGGTATTCCACAATTTCACGCTGATGCATGATGATATTATGGACAAAGCCCCTTTGCGCCGTGGCAAAGCAACCGTTCATGAAAAATGGAATGCCAATGTGGCTATCCTCTCGGGCGACGCCATGATGGTAGAGGCCAACCGCATGATGATGAAGGTTGACGACGCCATTTTACGCAAGGTGCTTGACGTTTTTAATGATACTGCCACAGGAGTTTGTGAAGGCCAGCAGATTGATATGAGCTTTGAACAACGTAACGACGTGCATATTGAAGAGTACATCAACATGATCCGCCTTAAAACGGCAGTATTATTGGGAGGTACGTTAAAAATTGGATCTATCATTGGAGGGGCTGCTTCAACCGATGCAGACCTGATTGATGCGTTTGGCGTAAACCTGGGTATCGCGTTCCAGCTGCAGGACGATATATTAGATGTTTACGGCGATCCGGAAAAGTTTGGCAAACAAGTTGGAGGGGATATCATCTCCAATAAAAAAACCTTTTTGCTGATCCGCGCACTTGAACTGGCTAAGGGAGAGCAGGCACAAACGTTAAACCATTGGCTAAATACTACCGAGTTTGATAGCGCAGAAAAGGTTAAAGCCATAACAGAGATTTACAACCAGCTTGATATCAGGCAATACGCGGAAGAAGCCATGCAAACCTATGCCGAAAAATCTTTTGCTGCCCTTGATGCAATTAATTTACCCGAAGACCATAAACAGTACCTTCGTGATTTTGCGGATGGTTTGCTGGTGAGGGAGAATTGATTTATATTTAAGGATGAAGAAACTTTTACCCATCCTTACCATCCTGATCTGTTCAATAAACGCGAATGCCCAAAAACTTACGCCGCCACATTTTCGTGGTGGCGATAATGCTTTTCATGATTTTTTGAACAAAAACTTAAAATGGCCTAAAAACGTGAGCGGCGGCGAAGGTATTGTTACCATAAGCTTTTTTGTTGAAAACGATGGTCGTTTAACCGACCTGAAAGTGGTTAAAGGCATGACTGAACCTTTTAATAAAGAAGCCTTAAGGGTTATTGCTTTATCGGAGAGATGGGTGCCGGCTATGCGTGATGGTCATTTTATAAAATCAAAATACTCCGTACCCATACAGTTTTTTACCATGCAGGCAGTGCAGGTTTTAGATAGCACGAAAGCTAACTGAATCAATTAAAGACATCTCATTATGGACGATAAAAAAATCCAAATTAAAGAAGCAGTTACCTCTGTATCAATTTCTTTCGACCCGGAGCCGGTCATGCAGTTAATAAGATACTTAAAAGACAATGTTGTGTATCCCGCCGGAGAAACGATGGAAGGACAAGTAACAGTTGGCTTTACCACGCACGACAACGGTACAATAACCGAAATACATATCATCCAAAGCCTGTCGGAAACTACAGACGCAGAAGCATTAAGAGTTATTAAAGCTTACACGCAATGGCCACCCCGCCCAACAGTTGAAGGGCGAAACCCTACAAGCAAACATACCATTGGCATAAATTTCACGAAGGAGCAAAATAAATGAAGAAATCGCTGCTAACCCTCTTTACTATTATTACACAGGCTGCAATTTTACAGGCCCAAACGCTAACATCAGGAGGAAAACTAAAACCGGAACAAGCCATAATGGATGTGCGGCATTATACCATTTCGCTTGCTGTTAATCCGGAACAGAAAACCATTGATGGTTTTACCACCATCGACGTGATCATGGCAAAGCCTACTAAAGTTTTACTTTTTGATCTGTTGGATTCTTTGTCAATTAGCAAAGTTTTGGTAAACGGCAAACAGGAAGCGTTTGAATACAAAAACAACCTCATTACTATTAATACAGCTAAAGAGCTGTCTGCCGGTAAAGCAAGCGTAAAAGTAATTTATGGCGGCAAACCCCATGTTGCACGTCGACCGCCCTGGGATGATGGTTTTATCTGGACGCGTGATTCAACCGGGCACCAGTGGATGGCTATTACAGCCGAAGGTACAGGCGGTAAATTGTATTTCCCTTGTAAGGACCATCCTTCTGATGAACCCAATGAGGGTGTTGATATGTTCATTACCGTTCCTAAAGATCTGGTGGTTGCTGGTCCGGGCTTATTGAAAGGTATAACCAAACAAAAGGAAACAGCAACGTTTCACTGGCAAACCAAATACACCATCAACAATTATAGCATACTGTTTAACGCCGGTGATTATACCGTTGTAACCCGTCCGTACACTACTGTAGATGGACACCAGGTACCTATTCAGTTTTATGTATTAAAAGAGCATGCTGCCAAGGCAGAGCATCATCTTGATATTTTTGTAAAAACCATCAAGGAGCAGGAGAAATACTTTGGCGAATACCCCTGGGCAAAGGAAAAAATAGGGATAGTTGAAACGCCTCACCTGGGTATGGAACACCAAACCATGAATGCCTATGGCGCTAAGTTCAGGTACACTAAAGTTGGTGGTGAAGATTATGATGGCCTGATGCATCATGAATTTGGCCACGAATGGTGGGGGAACAAAGTTACAGCCAAGGATTGGGCCGATTACTGGATCCATGAAGGGATCTGTACTTACGGTGATGCCCTTTATGTACGGGAATTTGAAGGTGAAAAAGCTTATATCAAATTCTTCCAGAATTCCGCTTTATCATTCGGTAATAAGATACCGCTTGTTATCGGGAAAGATATTGATGAAGAATCAGCTTATAACGGTGATATCTATGGTAAAGGCGCGTTCTTTATGCATACGCTGAGATACATTATGGGCGATAGCACTTTCTTCCCTACCCTTAAAGGCTTTGTTACCGATCCGCGATACACTTATAGCAATTTGGCCAGTACCGATGACGTGATCCAATATTTCAGCAAGGCTGCAGGCCAGGATCTAAAGCCCTTATTCGATCTGTATATCTATTCTATTAATAAACTGGAAGTACATGTAAAAGCCCAGCGTGGCGATAAATACCTCGTTCAGCTATTAAATATCGACATGCCATTACCGATTAATGTTACCGCCGATGGTGTTACAAAAAGATATACGCTTGATAAAAAGGGCATCACCATAACCAGCAAAACCATGCCGGTTATTGACCCGGATACTTATTACCTGAAGAAATTGATTATTGAATAGAAGCAGGTCTGCTTCGTAAGGCAATATTATAAATAAAAAGCGTCATTGCGAGGTACGAAACAATCCCCGACTTACAGATCGCCCGGTATAGTTTGGGATTGCTTCGTACCTCGCAATGACGCTTTTTTTACTCATCTATCCAGCTAATGCATCCTAAACATTCAATACACATTTTTTGCACAACACCATTTAACTAAAATAATCACCAAACAAAAAATCCCGATCAAAACTGACCGGGATTTTTTATATCCTAATATTGTTAACTGATTACTCAGCTACTTCTTCAGCGGCATCAGCAGCTTCTTCTTTTTTAGCTTTTGGTGCAGCAGCTTTCTTTGCTTTTGGAGCTTCTTCAGCAGCAGGAGCTTCAACAGCTACGGCTTCTTTTTTAGCTTTTGGTGCAGGTGCAGCTACTTCTTCAACTTCAGCAGCTTCAAACGGAACTACTGAAACGTATGAACGGTTATCAGCTTTCTTTTTGAAAACTACGATACCTTCAGCCAGTGCAAATAAAGTATGATCTTTACCAAGACCTACGTTTAAACCTGGATTGTGTTTGGTACCACGCTGACGAACGATGATATTACCTGCAATTGCTGGTTGACCACCGAAAATTTTGATACCTAAGCGTTTGCTATGTGACTCACGACCGTTTCTTGAACTACCGGCCCCTTTCTTATGTGCCATTTCTTATATCTTTTATGGAATTGCAGAACAACTCCGGTTCAACCTTTAATTATAATGTAATACCGGTGATCTCGATCTTGGTAAATTGCTGACGGTGACCGTTTTTCTTTTTGTAACCTTTTCTTCTTTTCTTTTTGAAGATAATTACTTTATCACCTTTTAAATGTGACACGATCTTAGCCGATACTTTAGCACCTTTCAAATCAGAACCTAATTTGAATTTACCTTCGTTTTCTGCTAACAATACACTGTCAAATTCAATACTAGCGCCTTCATCGCCTTGTAACCTGTGTACAAAGATCTGCTGGTCTTTGGCAACTTTAAATTGCTGTCCTGCTATACTTACTATTGCGTACATGTTTGTTAAATATTGTTTTAAATTTCGAGGTGCAAATATAGGGATTGATTATTTAATAAACAATATCCCAATATTTTATTTTTTACCACGATTCTCTACGTCAGTCAATTTTTTCTGAATTTCAGCAACCAGTCGTTGATTGGCATCAATAAGTTTAGGATTGCCAAAATAGTCGGTATCAAAAATCACACGCTTGGTTTTCTCTTTGTATTTAAACTCAATGATATACCTAACCGCTTTGCCATCGGCAACTTTCGACGTATCTCCGATTTCTTTCGACGGAAAATCCCAAAAACCTAAATCGGCAGCTTTACGGTGCAGGTATAACAAATCATCTTTAGTCAAGCGCAAATGCTCTTTCACCAGCGAATCGCGCCTGTCGAGGTACTGAAACATGCCGGTATGCGAATCATATTTATTTACCAGGCTATCCTTATGGCCATATTGAAAACTGATCGATTGAAAATCAACGAAACGGTATGGCGCATTCTTGATCATCATACCATAATAATACACGCAGTATAGTATAAAGGGTACTACTACGGTCATGATTAAAAACACCTTTTTTAAACGGGGAGACATATATAATTAGTGAATTAGTGAATTAATGAATTATTGATTTTTCCGAATCGTCATTGCGAGGCACGAAGCAATCGCGAACTATACAGAGCGGCTCTGCTTATTAGAAATTATGAAGAGCTATGTTCAATTTATAATTCTTAATAATCTCCATTAGGTCGGTTAATTATATTCGTTCTCTATAATGACTTAGTTATAAGTTATTGATTATTATTATTTTTTATTAATAACGTGGACGTCACCTCCGGCCCGGGCTTTTGCACACTATCTTTAATATAGTTTGTATATCATCAATGCCTTTTCCATCGTTTTACTGATGGTTCTTCGCCACGATGGTATACTTTATTCCCTTATTGTTGGGCACCTACCTCTTCGCCTTCCCATTTGCTTACTACGGCCGTAGCCATTGCATTACCCAACACGTTTGTAGCCGAACGTCCCATATCTAACAATGGATCAATACCTATCAACAAAAACAAACCAGCTTCCGGAATATTGAACATAGCCAGCGTACCGGCAATTACAACCAGCGAAGCCCTTGGCACGCCTGCCACGCCTTTACTGGTAAGCATCAATACCAGCAACATGGATAATTGATGCCCGAATGAAAGGTGAATATCATAGGATTGCGCCAGAAACAACGACGCAAAAGTCATGTACATCATAGAGCCATCCAAATTAAATGAATACCCGAGTGGCAATACAAAGCTCACTATTTTATTACTGCAACCAAACTTCTCCAGCTCTTCCAACACTTTTGGATAGGCTGCCTCGCTTGTTGAAGTACTAAAAGCTATTAGCATGGCATCCTTAATACTGTTCAACAGCCTGAATACCGGCTTCCTTAATACAATGTATCCCGCCAATATAATCACCGACCACAATACGATCAGCGAAAAATAAAACTCGCTGATAAAAATACCATAAGTTGAAAGTACACCTATCCCTTGTTTGGCAACAACCGCGGTTATTGCACCAAACACCGCTAAAGGGGCCATTTTCATCACATAACCGGTAATCTTCATGATCACATGGGCAAAGGCGTCCATAGCTTTGATCACTATTTTGCCCTGCTCGCCTATTGCTGCAGTAGCGACGCCAAAAAACAAAGAGAACACCACAATCTGCAGGATCTCGTTATTTGCCATAGCCTCAATAAAACTCTTAGGAAAAACGTGACCAACAAATTCGGTTAATGATAAGGCCGTCTTTTTGATACCTGTACTCAAATGACTATCAGGAAGCGGAAGGTGCATGGTTTTACCTGGTTCAAACAAGTTAACCAATAGCATCCCTAATAATAAGGATACCAGCGTTGCGCTGATGAACCAGAGCATTGTTTTACCCCCTATCCGGCCAACAGCCTTAATATCCCCTACCTTGGCAACGCCCACCACCAATGTGGTGAACACCAATGGTGCTACAATCATTTTTATCAGGTTAAGGAAAATCTTGCTCAGTATATTATAAAGCTCAAGCTTATCTTCCCGGGCGTCGGTTGCCTGGCTTTGAAGTTTTACCTGGGCTATTCGTTGTAGTTTAAGATCTTTATAGGCTGATACCGTAGTATCGGATAATGCTTCTATATTTTTGTCGATACTTTTAATAGTTGCACCGGCGGTACTAAGCTGTTTATTCAGATCGGCAAAAACGTAGGTGTTATAAATATAACCGGCTACCACACCCAAAATCAGTGCGATAAAAATGAAGAGCGTCAGTCTGCTTTTTTTCATTTAATTTAATAAGCCTGCAAAACTACAAAATTTACGGTCGGTTTAAACAGGCTTCGGAATATTCTATTTTACACTAACTCACATTAGGCAAATAAAACATCTTACCACGTTTTAGCATTATCATACTTTATAAAAACAATTAGTATTTTGCCCGCTTATTTACAACATGACTACTACTGCCTACGGACTACAGCATATAAAAAAGGAAATTCAGCACCTGCCCAACGAGCAGATGGCCGAATTAATGCTCCGTTTAGCGCGCTATAAAAAGGAAAACAAAGAACTTCTCGCCTACCTGCTCTTTGAAGCTCATGATGAAGCCGCCTTTATCGAAAAGGTAAAAGCCGAAGCCGGGTTTATGTTCAGCCAGCTATCGTCATTAAGTTATAACGCCGCAAAAGGCATGCGTAAAATATTAAGGCTGCTAAGTAAGTACACCAAGTTCATGGCTTCAAAAGGTGCCGAAATTGAATTATTGATCAATTTTTGCGAGAATTACGTGGAGTATGCCGACAGGCGCACATCATACAAACCTTTAAGATTGATACTGATACGTCAGGTAGAAAAAATCCGTGGATTGATTGTTAAACTACATGAGGACCTTCAGTTTGATTACCAGGACAGTTACAACAATTTAATAAGTGATGCTGAAACTAAGCTGGGCTGGTTTAAAAAGAATGATCATTTGTTGTAACATACAAAGCTTAACATCGTCTAAATATAAAATTAACTGAAGTGGCCAACAAAGAAGCAGCATTCAAGCAGATATATGAAGCTAATTCTAAAAAGATATTCCATCTGTGCTATGGTTATACCGGCGATGACGACGCCGCCAACGACCTGCTACAGGAAACCTTTTTAAAGGTTTGGCAAAATTTAGACAAATTCCGTAACCAGGCCATGATATCAACCTGGATTTACCGGATTGCTGTAAATACCTGTTTAACCTATTTGCGCTCGGAAAAACGCCAGGCCAAAGACGAACTTACTCCACAATTAGCAGAAACAAAACGCGAAGAACTATCGGATAAAAACGAGCAGGTTGCTTTACTATATAAGTGTATTTCAAAACTGGAAGAATCAGAAAGGATTATTATAACTATGGTGCTTGATGAGGTGCCATACCCCGAAATTGCCGAAATTTCGGGTATATCAGAAGGGAACTTGAGGGTGAAAATTTATCGTATTAAACAAAAATTAACGGAGTTATATAACCAGTATGAAAGACTTTGATCATTTGATGTCGGTTTGGCAGGGACAGCCAAAACCAGATCAGCTTTCGGTGGATGAGGTGCTGAAGCAGGTAAAGAAGGGGATTCGCAGCATAACTACTAAGTTGTACTGGACTATAGTGGCCATGGTGGCCATCGCGGCATTCGCGTTTATTGTTACATTTTTTCTGGCATTTAAATCAACCGTAACCACTATAGGTATATTAATAGTATTGGTTACAATGCTCATGTACCTCTCTTTAATTTTACGGCATTATCATATCCTGAGCAAACAGGACGCTACATTAAACCCAACCGAATATTTACACAGCCTTAAAGAGTATCAAAAAAGCCGATCGAAAGTAATAGGTTGGTTTTATTATATCTATATACTGATGATAAGCGCGGGGTTGGCTATGTACTTTGTTGAAGTGCTTGAACACTCGTCTTTAGCCTTCAAAATAGTGACTTATAGTTCGATTGCCGTATGGTTTTTGTTTACCACCTTTTACCTTAAACCACGTATGTTTAAAAACGAGGAAGAGAAACTGAACCTAATGATTGACAGACTGGTACGCCTGCAGGAGCAATTTGATTAGAAAGATTTAGGTTTTACAATCTGACTTAGAACTTTCGACTTAAGATCATCTGTTTTGATTAATCAGCGCATGCAACACCTGATCTTTTAACTGCCTGCTGATTGGCACTTCAAATTCGCCAATATTCAGCATATTCCCTTCTATCGATGTAATTTTACTACTGGCGATGATATATGATTTATGCGTTTGCATGAATTTACGGGCCGGCAGTTTATCGGCGAACGCCCGCAAAGTACTATGAGTTATTATTTTACGGGCAGATGTATAAATCTCAACATAGTTTTCCATTCCTTTGATAAATAACACATCGTCGAAAACAATCTTTTCAAGCTTGCCATTGCTTTTAACAAAAATGTAATCGACCGAACCCGCGTTATTCCTCAAATCAAAATAGTCTTTAGCTTTAAAAGCTGCCTTCATAAAGCGCTCGAAAGGGATAGGTTTAAGCAGGTAGTCGAGCACGTCCAGATCAAAACCATCGGTAGCGTATTCTTTAAACGCGGTAGTAAAAATAACCTTTGGCGGATTTGGCATCGAACGGATAAACTCAACACCTGTTAAATGCGGCATCTGAATATCAAGGAACAGCAGATCAACAGATTGTTGTGCCAGCAAAGCCCCCAATTCCATAGCATCTTCACATTGGGCTTTCAGATCAAAAAATCCGGCTTTTGTAACGTAGCCCTCCAGCCCTTTACGGGCAAAGGGCTCATCGTCGGTAATAATGCAGCTAATTAATGCCATAATTTATATATTCAATTCAAGTACTGCGGTATAATGATCGCTCTCAAGACCGGCAATAAGTTGATGCTTGCCCGGATAAAGTAATTGTAATCTCCGGCTCAGGTTTTCTAAACCAATGCCGCTGTAATTATCCGGCGCTTTCATATTTGCCGGTGTATCGTTGTATACTTTAAATACAAATTTACCCTCGATAATACTTCCATCAATGGTTATTTTGTATGCTCCGCCGATGTATTTAAAGGCGTTTTCAACCAGTGGCAACAAAAGCAGCGGGTAGATCAACTGATCGTTCAGGCGCTCGTCAAAATGAACATTCAGCTGCATCCTGCTGCTCGCCCGGATCTGTTGCAGCCTAATATAATTTTCGAGGTACTCCAGTTCCTGTTTTACAGTTACCTGTTGTTGTTGATCATAAAGCTGATAACGCAACAAACTTGACAGTAGTTCTGTACTTTTTTTTGCACCGGGCACATCTTCATCCATCTGAAAATAAATGGTATTTAAAGCGTTAAACAAAAAATGAGGATGATATTGCGCCTTTAAAAATTTCAGTTCGGTTTCCAGCTGATCATTTGTCAATTTTTCCAGTTGCATCTTGTTATTTACGTAGGCCTTCAGCCAGGTGCTGCTACGCGCAACGCCGTAATAAATAATAGCGTACAAAGTAGGTATCATATTAATATCGGCCACATCCGCCCAGGGCATTAGCTCATCGATACCCTGGGTTACGTGCAGGGCCATATCCATCGGAACAAATACTACGTTTACCAATATTAGGTTTGCACCTACTAAGATGATCAATTCCCGTACAACGTCCCGGTAAGATAATGGCGCGCCCCAATGACTGTCATAGTACCTAAAAAGCCATTCAAAAAGATAGATTGCCAGATAGCCCACCAATATCGAACAAGCCATTTCAATGCCATTGACATAGAAATCCCTTTTCCAAAAATGCTGGCCAAGGTCTGTATCATGTAACAGCCTGATGGTAAAATATACCAATAAGCCATACAATGCCGGAAAAATGTATTTCCTGAAAAATTTCATATCAGCAAATTACAAATTTCAAACAGAAAGGACAGGTTGAGGCTTAAGTTCAGTTACCATATTACCGGACAACGCTTCCGGTTTATCTTTTGGCTTCATGCCAAACAAAAAGCGGGTTAAATTATAAGGCCTTATCAGTAAATGATAAATAAGCACAGTTACAAAAAAGGTAATACCTACTGTATAAATGTATTTAGACAGAATGCTTTCGTTTTGAACTTGTACAATATAATAAGCCACTAAAACGATAACGGTTTGGTGCAATATATAAAAGGGATATACCGCCTGGTTTAAATAACCGAGCACTTTATGACTGCGGTTAAAATAATGCTTCCCGTAACCAACCAAAGCAAGTACCCAGCCCCAGGCAATAATTGGTCTTAAAGCGGTAAAAGCATAGGAGAATGCAATATTTTGAAAAGGCCAGTTGGCATGCAATGGTTCAACGCCGTTCCAGCGCATTACTTCCCATGTCATCAGACTTAAAAAGCCAATAGTTAAGGCAAAACGACGGTTGCGTTCAAGACTATCCATCAGTTTGGGCTGCAGGATACAGATAAAACCCGCCAGCAGAAAAAACAACCAGTAAACAAAGTAACTGCCATCATGTATCAGGTCGTTTGTTTCAGGTAAGTCCCAACTGGTAAAAGTAAACCAGAGGATTCCGGGTAGCATCAATAAATAAACCCATTTTCCGGTAGCCAAAACAGACAGCTTTTGTTTAAAGCCATCACTTTTTGGCGAGATCATCCAGGCGAACAGCGGCGCGAATATCAGATCATAAATAAAAAGATAAGCGATAAACCAAAGGTGGTGCCAACTAAAATTTCCTTTGGGATAAGGCTGAAAACTAAATGTACTTGGATAAAAATCTAGGAATGATCCCTTGTAGCCATTGGCTAAGCGTTCCATGTAGATCTGCGGCGGCACAATGATGAACATGCCCACCAAAAGCGGAATAAAAAGCCGGCGGAAGCGCAAGCCGATAAAACTGAGTGTAGAACGCCGCTGCATCATGTAGTAACTCACGGTACCTGAAATAAAAAAGAGCAGCGGCATGCGAAAAAGGTGCAAAAAATGATTTGATTCCATCATCAGGTTGCTGGTTTCGTGGTTTTTAATATGCCAGCCATCTTCAGCAACAAAAGGCATTGCCGAATGAAAAAATAACACCCCCAATATTGACAGGATCCTCAACCAATCGAGGTAAGTTTGACGTTGCGTGGTTTCCATAATTTCTTCTTTTTTATCAAAAGAAACCATCCCGCTCCACCCGGTAAAATTACTTTGACCAACGGTAAAAAACCTTTGACCATTGGTTGAAAACCCCACCCAACCCTCCCCTTGGGGAGGGCTTAAGAAAAAATTCGATTACCTAATTCCCGCTGTCATTTCGACGAACACGCGAGGGACAGTGCGATAGCGTGAGGAGAAATCTTATACGCTATACTCAGCGGCTTGCTTGGCGTATAAGATTTCTCTTTCGCCCCTACGCTAAAGCTCCACCAGCTCATTCGAAATGACAAGTTTTTTTGCCCTCTCCAAGAGACACTGAGCAGACAAAAACATTTCCCACGGCGGTCAGAGGCCGCTCGATAGTTGCCACTCGGCTGGAGCCGAGCGGCGGCTGAGGATTTTAGTTTTTATAAACACACATGTATCAGCGTAATCAACGCAATCAAAAATAATCAACGGTCAGCCCCGCATAAACGGATTAAAATTCCTTGTGCCAATTTCCATCCCTGCGGCACGGCAGACGGTTTTATCCCCAAATTTAAAATTGATCTGATCCATGGCCTGGTAAAGTTTAATGCGTTCTTCGTTATCTTCAAACAGGTTGATCTGATAGCTGCCGGTACAGAGATCGCTTAAGCGCACACCTATCAACCTGATTGGCCGATGCTGGTCCCAGGCCATTTTCAGCAAATTCTTAACGCCGGGGATCAGGATATGCTCTGCCGCAGTAAGTGCTATTTTCTGTTGCTGCGTGTGCGTTTCAAAATTACCATAACGTAACTTGATAGCCAGACATGATGAAAGCTTATTCTCCCGCCGCAATTTGGAAGACAGCTCTTCGGTCATGGATACCAGCGTAGTTTCAAGTGTACGGGGATCAGATACATTGGTATGAAAAGTATGTTCTGTGCTAATGGATTTCCTATCGGAATGAGATACGATTTCGCTATGATCTATACCATTGGCTTTTTCCCAAAGCGAATGACCGTACTTGCCGAAAATTGTTTCCAAAAAACGGATATTGGTACGCTGCAGATCGCCGATTTTCTCAATGCCGTACTGATATAACTTATTCCGGGTGCTCTCGCCCAGGCCAGGTATTTTTCCAATGTTTAGCGGAGCCAGAAACTTCATTTCATCTCCATGTTTTACAAACATTTGTCCGTTGGGCTTAGCCTGGTTTGTAGCCATTTTAGCTATGGTTTTGCCCGATGCCATGCCGAAAGAGATGGGCAAGCCAGTTTCTTTAATGATCTTCTGTCTCAGCTTCGTAGCTTCGTAGTAGCAGTCAAAAAAACGATCCATGCCGGTATAATCGATATAAAACTCATCAACCGATGTTTTTTGATATAAAGGAACGGTATCATGAATGATCTGTGTAACCTCGCGTGAAGCTTCTCCATAGCGCCCGTGCGAACCCCTAATGAGGATGGCATGCGGACACAGCTTAAGAGCCTGCTTAGTTGGCATAGCCGAATGCACTCCAAAAGCCCTCGCCTCATAACTGCATGAAGCCACTACTCCCCTTTCGGGCGAACCTCCAATAATCACTGGTTTGCCAATCAATTCCGGATGAAACTTCCGCTCCACCGAAACGAAGAACGAATCAAGGTCGATATGAACGATATAACGTTTAGCTTCCACACAACAAAAATGAAAATAAATTTGATATTTTGCTAATTTTTTTAGCAATTTTGAATTAAAGAAATTGTTAGCCAGATGACTATATATGAAGACTACCTGATGTTATTGTCGCCGCCCGAAACGGTGAAGCATGAGATTGCACGCTACAAAAAAGCATCGGCAAGGCTTATCGGCAATTATAAAAGTATGGATTCGCCGGCTCATATATCTATCCAGCATTTGGAAAGACAAAAGCCTTTTATGGCCGATAAAAACCTGGAGTTGATGGAGCAGGCACTCAATATTTTGCCACCAGTATTGTTGCACCTGGATGGGTTTTATCATTTCACCCACCTGCACAACCGCATGACTATTTATGCCAGCATCCGTGCTACACCTGCTACAGATGAATGGTTTAACACATTAAAGAAGAAGCTGCGCATCAAAAAGAATATCATCCCACACATAACTGTAGTGCGTGATATCCCCGAAAAGGATTTTGATGCACTTTGGCCTCATTTCAGGCATAAAAAGCTGCTTGAGCCATTTTGGGTAAAAGAGCTTACCATATTAAAACGCGATACGCTTGATGCCTTTGCCAAATGGGATAGGTTTAAAGTGTTCGAATTTAAAAACATGACCGGCCCGGGTTATACCCGTGATGAACTGGAACTGCTCAAAGCCAGCGATCCTGATCAAATCAATTTGTTCAATTAAAATTTAATAATCATGGACTACGCATTTTATCATTTTATCCTTCCGATACCAGATCATGTCGATTTCATGATCCGTAAATTAAAAAGCGAATCAAAGCGCCTTATTGGCAACTACCCAAGCATGCATGCCAGGGCGCATATCACCATAAATAATTATCCGCGCAAACCGTTGGATGTAGACGTTCAGGGTTTCTCTTTCCTGAGCCGGAAACTTGGCCT
Organism: Mucilaginibacter endophyticus; assembly: GCF_003351025.1. Taxonomy (GTDB): domain Bacteria; phylum Bacteroidota; class Bacteroidia; order Sphingobacteriales; family Sphingobacteriaceae; genus Mucilaginibacter; species Mucilaginibacter endophyticus. The sequence continues at coordinate 927,802 of NZ_QPCG01000002.1, forward strand.
GCTGCCATCCGTTGTTTTTGAGATAGACGGGTTTGATTGTTTCAATGAAGGTAACAATTACAATAAAACCATTTTTGCAAAGCTCAAACTGTCGGAACAAAACCAATATTGGCTTAAATTACTCAAGGATATAGTTGGTGATAGCAGTACTATACCTCATATCACCGTGGCAAGGGCTATAACGCCAGAACAATTTGAAAGGCTTTGGCCCTATTTTCAAAAGAGAGAAATGAAGGTAAAATTTGTTGTCGACCGGCTTACTATTTTGAAAAATTTACTGTTGGATATCGATCAGCATGCCAAAACTTACCGAGAGTTTGAGTTTCGGGGTGGCGAAAATGAGCTAACAAGGCTTGATAATCTTGCTTCAACAAGGCAATTTAAAAATTATCCCTCTATAAATCAACAGATAAGCCTTTTTTAACATTTTCTTAATCATAAATGCTACCTTTTTCTATATTTGCGCCGGGGTAAGTCTTTTACGGCCAGCTCCTCTTGAACTCCCCCAGGGTGGGAACACAGCAAGGGTAGAGAGTTGAGCGGCGCGATAAAAGTAGCTTACCCTTTTTTTATTTTCTTATTTTTGCCGCACTGGCAAAATGCCAGAACCTGCACCGGTTCATGATTTCTTTAATTTCTTAACTGTACATAAATGCTCGATATACTCATTATTGGCGGTGGTCCTATTGGTTTGGCTTGCGGACTTGCGGCACAAAAATCCGGTTTAAGTTTTGTTATCATTGAAAAGGGTACTCTTGTAAACTCATTGTACAACTACCCTTCAACCATGACTTTTTTTTCCACCTCAGAGAAACTGGAAATTGGCGGGGTGCCTTTTGTTACCACCCATACCAAACCTAACCGCGCCGATGCACTGGAATATTACCGCCGGGTAGCCTTGTCCAACAATTTACCTATTCATCTTTTCGAGGAAGTTACCGGGGTAAAACCCGAAGATGGCCATTATATGATCACCACAAAAAAGGACATCTATCGTGCAAAAAAAGTGATCTTATCAACCGGATTTTATGATATAGCAGTTAACCTTGATATCCCCGGCGAAGATCTGCCCAAAGTAAAACACTACTACCAGGATCCACATTATTACACCCTGCAAAAAGTAGTGGTTGTGGGCTCAAGCAATTCGGCCATCGACGTCGCGCTCGAAACTTACCGTAAAGGAGCCGATGTTACGCTGGTGATACGCGATAGCGAAGTAAGCCACAGGGTTAAATATTGGGTAAGGCCCGATATCATTAACCGCATAAAAGAAGGCAGCATCAAAGCTTATTTTAATTCTAATTTGGAAGCCGTTCGTGAAACCGAGGTAGATATCAAAACTCCCGATGGACTCATTACTATACCCAATGATTTTGTAATGGCGATGACGGGCTACAAACCCAATTTTGAGTTTTTGAAAAAGCTTGGGATCATCCTTTCTGAGGATAAATTTATCCCTCAGTACAACCCCGAAACCATGGAAACAAATATGCCGGGATTATACCTTGCCGGAGTGGTTTGCGGCGGTCTGGATACCCACCTTTGGTTCATTGAAAACTCACGCATCCACGCGGATATGATTATCACGGATATTATGGCTGGGAGGTGAATGGTTGATTAAGTTGATTGAGTGAATAGTTATTGCTGTAAATCTGTAAGTTATCACAATAAACCAACCACTCACTCAATCAACTTAATCAACCACTCACCCAACCTGAAATAATGACATTTTTTTCTTGGATAAATAAAATTTTATAGCCTATTTTGCAGCGAAATTAAAAACACAGTAATTCAATAAAAAAATGAATATACCAAGCTTAAATAAGCCCGCTACAAGAGCAAGTTTTGCTCCGGTTGCTGCTGCCTTGGGTTCAACTGTTTTTTTAAACTGCCCTCTCCGACGAAGGACCTACATGCCGCGGGCTTGAATTAATTTCTCCTCTGCCCACACAAAAAGAGTTTTTTAAACTTCTTTTTAAGAAAACCATCTAATTATTTAAGGCTTTAAAAAGCCGATTAATTTCACGGTAATTATCTATTTAAATGACAATACAAGATTTTGATATTCAGGTTGCTACTGCACAGCACGTAGACTATGCTACCATGATATGCGATGAAATGGCCGAATCGGCCAAAGCTCGCGGAACCGGTATAGCTACACGCTCGCCCGAATATGTTGCTAATAAAATGCTGGAAGGCAAAGCTGTTATAGCTCTTCATAAAGATGGCACCTGGGCCGGTTTCTGCTATATTGAAACCTGGAGCCATGGCGACTTTGTTGCCAACTCAGGTCTTATAGTTAATCCACAATTTCGTAAAGCGGGATTGGCTAAAGCTATTAAACACCGCATTTTCCAGTTATCGCGTACCAAATATCCTGATGCCAAAATATTCGGCTTAACAACAGGTTTAGCGGTAATGAAGATCAACTCGGAACTTGGCTATGAACCGGTAACCTACTCTGAACTTACCCAGGACGAAAACTTTTGGGCGGGCTGCAAAAGCTGCGTCAACTTTGACATTTTAACAAGTAAAGGCCGCAAAAACTGCATGTGCACCGCCATGCTTTTTGATCCAGCCGAAAAACAAAAGGAATACGAAGAAAAGATGCAACGGATCACCCATAAGGCAACATTGCTTGAGCGCATTGAGAACGCGATAAAGAAACGTATAAAACACGATGTTTAGGGTTTAGGTGAAAGGTCAAAGGCGAAAGGTTAAAGGTAGCTGCATCATAATGAGAGATTATAAAAAACTTGATGTTTGGAAAAAGGCACACTTGCTCACAAAGCAAGTATATGCTGAAATATTGCCCATAATGCCCCGTGAAGAACAATTTGCCTTAACCAATCAACTACGTCGGTCCACTTATTCTATCCCTTTGAATATAGTTGAGGGATGTGGTAAAAATACTGATAAAGATTTCACCCATTACCTGGATAACGCGTTGGGGTCTGCACACGAAGTAGAATATACTGTTTATCTGATTTATGATCTGGGATTTATTCCAACTGAAATCTACGAAAAAACAAACACCTCGATTAACGAAGTAAAAGCGATGTTAATTGGGTTTATTAAATTTTTGAGAAGCGATAATTAATATAAAACGTACAAGGCGAAACCTTTTACCTTTAACCTTTCGCCTTTAACCTTAAAAAATGAAAAAAGTAGTATTAGCTTATAGCGGAGGTTTAGATACCTCATTTTGCTGTATTTATTTAACACAGGATCTTGGTTATGAGGTTCATTCGGTTATTGTAAATACCGGCGGTTTTAGCGAGGAAGAGTTAAAAGGCGTTGAAGAACGTGCCTATAAAATGGGCGTTACTTCGCACCATGTGGTTGATGAAACCGAAAACTTCTATAATACCTGTGTACGCTTTTTAATTTACGGTAACGTATTAAAAAATAACACCTACCCGCTATCAGTAAGTGCCGAACGTGTAAGCCAGGCTACGGCTATCGCTAACTATGCTAAAGAAATTGGTGCCGAATTTGTTGCCCACGGCAGTACCGGTGCCGGTAACGATCAGGTGCGTTTTGACATGATCTTCAATATCCTTGTTCCGGAAGTAAAGATCATCACCCCTATCCGTGACCTGAAACTGAGCCGCGAAGAAGAGATCGAATACCTGAAAAAACATGGTGTTGACATGAACTTCGAAAAAGCCAAATACTCTATCAATAAAGGTATCTGGGGTACATCAGTTGGTGGTAAAGAAACTTTAACATCAAACCTTGGCCTACCGGAAGAAGCATGGCCTACACAGGTAACTGCATCTGAAGTAAAAGACCTTGTGCTTACTTTTGAAAAAGGTGAGTTAGTAGCCATAGGTGATGAAAAATATGATCACCCAACCAAAGCTATCCAGGCATTGCAAGCCATCGCACAGCCTTACGGCATCGGTCGCGATATTCACGTTGGCGATACTATCATTGGTATTAAAGGTCGTGTAGGCTTTGAAGCCGCTGCTCCAATGGTCATCATTAAAGCTCACCATACATTGGAGAAACACGTATTGACCAAATGGCAGCTTACATGGAAAGATCAGTTATCATCTTTTTACGGTAACTGGCTGCATGAAGGTCAGTTCCATGACCCTATCATGCGCAACATGGAAGCTTTTTTAACTGATACACAGAAAAATGTTACCGGAAAAGTATTTGTTCAGCTACACCCATATCGCTTCCAGGTAATTGGTATCGAATCACCTTATGATTTGATGTCGAACAAATTTGGCAGCTACGGTGAAATGAACAATGCATGGAGTGGCGAAGACGTTAAAGGTTTCTCAAAAATATTTGGCAACCAGGTAATGATCTACCACAAGGTTAATGGCCAAAATGATTAATACAGCGTTTTCAAAAAGTGAATGCTTAAAGCATTATAACTGGGGCGACGATTGTCACGGATGGACCTTCATTGATACCGAAGCTTTGTCCGTTAAACAGGAGTTAATGCCACCAGATACTGCCGAGCAATTGCATTATCACGAGAAAGCTACACAGGTATTTTTCATTTTAAAAGGACGTGCTACATTTTCGATAGACGGCGAGGTTACTGTGTTGAAGCCAGAACAGGGCATCGAGATCCATCCGGGTCAAAAGCATTTTATCAGCAATAACGACCGGAGCGATCTTGAGTTTATTTTATATTCATATCCATCTACAAACAATGACAGAATTGAAATCAAATAAGGTGCGTGTGGGCATAGTTGGCGGAGCGGGATACACCGGGGGCGAAATGCTTAGGATCCTGATAAACCATCCTAACGTGGAGATAGCTTTTGTTCACAGCAACAGCAACGCGGGTAACTATGTTTACGAGGTACATACCGACCTGTTTGGCGATACCGATCTGAAATTTGCCGCCGAACTTTCTATCGATATTGATGTACTTTTTCTTTGTGTTGGCCATGGTGATGCCAAAAAGTTTCTGGAAGCAAACGCAATTCCCAATTCGGTTAAGATCATTGACTTGAGCCAGGATTTCAGGCTCGATCAAAACTCAACTTTAAATGGCAAGAACTTTGTTTATGGCTTACCTGAATTAAACCGTGAGGCCATTAAAACGGCTGCTAATATTGCTAATCCAGGTTGCTTTGCTACCTGTTTGCAATTGGGTCTGCTTCCATTGGCTTCAAAAGGTTTGTTGAATAACGAAGTGCACGTTACTGCTACCACAGGCTCTACAGGTGCAGGTCAAAGCTTATCGCCTACCTCGCACTTTACCTGGCGTAACGATAACCTTTCTGTTTACAAAGCATTCAGTCACCAGCATTTGAATGAGATTGGTCAGTCGTTAAGGCAGTTACAAGCCGGCTTTGATAAGGCCATCAATTTTATACCTTACCGTGGCGATTTTACCCGCGGCATTATCGCTTCAATTTACACTGAAAGTGATTTAAGCGAAGAAGAGGCTTTAGCACTTTACCAAAGCTATTACGATGGTCATCCGTTTACGCATGTAACTAACCGCAGTATCGATTTAAAGCAGATTGTAAATACAAACAAATGCTTTATCCAGGTAAAAAAACACGATAACAAAATATTCATTATCAGCATAATGGATAACTTACTTAAAGGCGCATCAGGCCAGGCAGTACAGAACATGAACTTATTGTTCGGGCTGGACGAGCGCGCAGGCTTACGACTTAAGGCGATCGGCTTTTAAAAGAGCTGCTCGCCTAATTTTGAAAGTGTTGTTATTAATTAAGTTTACCATTTTATCCCTACAACAATGAAATTGTTCGATGTATACCCTATAAATAATATAAATATCACTCGTGGCCAGGGCAGCCTGGTTTACGATGCTCAGGATACCGAGTATTTAGATATGTACGGCGGTCATGCTGTGATCTCGATTGGTCATACCCACCCTCATTATGTAAAAAGATTAGAAGATCAATTACATAAGCTTGGCTTTTACTCTAACTCTATCGAGATTCCGATTCAGAAAGAATTAGCCGAAAAGTTAGGTAAGGTTTCAGGCAAGGAAGATTACCAATTATTCCTGTGTAATTCTGGCGCTGAAGCAAATGAGAATGCTTTAAAACTGGCTTCCTTTTATAATGGTAAAAAGAAAGTTATCGCTTTCAGCAAATCATTTCATGGTCGTACCTCGTTAGCTGTTGCTGTAACTGATAACCCTAAGATCGTTGCCCCTATCAATGAAACTGAGAATGTGATCTTTTTGCCATGGGCGGATGAAGCCGCTTTGGAAGACGCATTCAAAAACAACGAAATTTCTTCGGTAATTATTGAAGGTATCCAGGGTGTTGGTGGTATTCAGGTAGCACCTGAAGGCTTCCTGCAAAAAATCCGCTCATTGTGCGATCAATACAATGCCGTTTTCATTGCCGATTCGGTACAGTGCGGTTACGGTCGTACAGGTAAATTCTTCTCACATGATTTTGCCGGTGTAGATGCCGATATCTACAGTATGGCTAAAGGCATGGGTAATGGTTTTCCTGTTGGAGGTATCATTATTTCGCCAAAAATACAGCCTGCTTACGGCATGTTAGGTACTACTTTTGGAGGCAATCACCTGGCTTGCGCCGCAGGTTTAGCTGTTCTTGAAACCATTGAACAAGATAACCTGTTGCAAAATGCTGCTGAAGTTGGTGGTTACTTAATAAAAGAGCTTAATAAACTGGAGCAGGTTAAAGAAGTTCGTGGTCGCGGTTTGATGATTGGTATCGAATTACCAGAGGAATTAGCCCATGCCCGTAAAGAACTGTTAAACAAGCACCACATATTTACCGGCGAAGCCAAACCAAATGTGATCAGGTTGTTACCTGCGTTAAACTTAACTAAGGCCCATGCCGATAGGTTCCTGGAAGCTTTTGTAAATGTATTGAATCAATAATCTGCTATAATATTCAAACCAATGAAATTATTTTCTTCTGTTAATGACGTAGCTGACGTTAACGCACTTGTAAAAGAGGCATTGGCGCTTAAGCAGGATCCCTTTGCCCACCAGCAACTTGGTAAAAATAAAACGCTTGCTTTAGTGTTTTTAAACCCGAGTTTGCGTACCCGTATGAGTACACAGAAAGCAGCTATGAACCTTGGCATGAATGTAATGGTGCTTAATATTGATAAAGAAGGTTGGGCATTGGAGTTGCGCGATGGAGTGATCATGGACGGTACCACCGTTGAGCATATCCGCGAGGCAGCGGGCGTAATGGGTCAATATGCTGATATTATTGGTGTACGTTCGTTCCCCGGCTTGAGGAATCGTGAGGAAGATTATAGCGAGATGATTTTCAATAAGTTTGTGGAGTTTTGCAAGGTGCCGGTTGTGAGCCTGGAATCGGCAACCCGTCACCCGCTGCAAAGCCTGGCCGATTTAATTACCATTGAAGAGCTAAAGAAAACAGCACGTCCTAAAGTGGTATTAACCTGGGCACCACATATTAAACCATTACCGCAAGCTGTTCCGAACTCGTTTTCGGAATGGATGTGCAAGGCCGATGTTGATTTTACCATTGTACAGCCTAAAGGCTACGAACTTTGTACTGATTTTACGCAAGGTGCAAACATCAGCTATAATCAGGACGAGGCTTTAGCCGGGGCAGATTTCATCTACGTAAAAAACTGGTCGGCTTATGAGCCTTATGGTAACATATTGGGCAAACATGAAGAATGGATGCTTACCAACAAAAAGCTGGAGCAAACCAACAATGCCAAAGTAATGCATTGTTTACCGGTACGCCGTAACCTGGAGCTTTCTGACGAAATATTAGACGGACCAAGCTCAATTGTGGTACACGAAGCCGGCAATCGCGTCTGGGCGGCCCAGGCTGTGCTAAAACAGATGCTGGAAAGTTTGTAAATAAAGTACTTTTATATAAGCACGAGTCAGACTGCGTCAGTCTTGACTCGTGCTTCTTCCCTTCTTTAATCTTTTCTCCAGATGTACACTCCTAAACATTTTCAGTTAACAGATGAGCAGGAAGCCATCAACTTTATGCAGCGCTATAGTTTTGCTACTATAGTTACGGCTACCGATAATGTTCCCTTTGCAACCCATATCCCCTTTTTGGTAAGCAAACGCGATAACAAAATTGTACTGTCATCTCATTTCGCTAAAGCTAATCCTCAGGCAAATGAAATTATTGGGAATGATATTTTGGTAATATTTACCGAGCCTCATGCTTACATATCGCCCAAGCATTACGAAAAGGAAACCAACGTACCCACCTGGAATTACATTGCGGTGCATGCCTATGGCAAAGCCAATATTTTGCCTGAAGGTGAACAAACGGCTGATCTGTTAGTCCAAATGATCAGTAACTATGAGGCTGATTATCTAACCCAATGGAATAACCTGCCCGACGAGTACAAGCAACGGATGATGAAAGGTATTGTAGCTTTTGAAATCATCGTTAATGACTTGCAGGGCAAACAAAAGTTGAGTCAAAACCGCACCGAGGTAGAACGCGAAAATATCACCAAAGCATTAAGTAACAGCGAAGATACGGTCGAAGCAGAGATTGGCAAATATATGTCGCGCTTAAAATAATTGACTACCGCGGGTTTAGCGCAGCGTAACCCGTGGGGTATATCATTTAAGTTTCCAACTTAAATGATGAAGTTGAAAACTTCAAAAATCGTTTACCACGGGTTATGCTTCGCTAAACCCGCGGCAGAATGTTATCTTATCCTTCCACCTTTCTTGACGCCCGGTTAATCATAGCATTGAGCGTTAATCCCTGTACTATTACCGAGAATATCACAATAAAATAACTTCCCGATAAAATCAGGTGCCGATAAGGCGTATTAGGCAGCGACAAAGCCAAAGCTATAGAAATCCCCCCGCGCAAACCCGCCCAAGTCATGATATTGACATTGCTATAATTTACCTTAAGGGTTTGCTTTAAAAATGTGAGCGGTAACGCGATACTAAGCCAACGCGCCATCAATACTGTAACAATAGAAATACTACCGGTAACCCAATAATTATTCACAAAGGGTAGGTTAACCAGCTGCAAGCCAATCATCACAAATAAAATAGTGTTCAGGATCTCATCAACCAATTTCCAGAATTTTTCGAGCGCCTCGTGCGATTTTTCTTTATTATCCTGGTTAATGGATTGCCCTCCTGCAAATAATCCGGCAACAACAACAGATAGTGGAAGTGAAAAACCAAGTAATACAGCTAATACCGACAGGCCCATCACCAGTGCCAACGAGATCAATACAATGGTCTGAAAATCTTTAACGGCGTGCATCAACCGGTGAGCTAAATAACCTAAAATAGCTCCGGCTACTACCCCGCCGATAATTTCCTTTACGATTAGTACCGTCACTTTGGCCAGCTCAATTTTCTCTTCGCCTACACGGGCTATTTCCAGGATAATTACAAACAGAATAAGCCCTATACCATCATTAAACAGGGATTCGCCCGAAATGATAGTTTCTAAATTGGCTGGTAATTTGGAGTTCCGGATAATGGCCGACACCGCAACTGGGTCTGTAGGTGAGATCAAAGCGCCGAATAAAAGGCAATAAATCAGCGGCATGTGGATATGAAAAACCGGAGCCACATAAAACAATAGGAACCCAAACACCGCCGTGGAAATAATCACCCCTAATGTACTCAACACAAATACCGGTCGCATTTCTTTCTTAAGTTTCCGGCCATCAAGGTTAAATGAACTTGAAAAAAGCAGGAAACCAAGCAGGATGTTTAGCACCGCTTTTGAAAAATTGATACTTTTTGCCAGCGTACCAAGATAATCGGCCATTGATGAATCTACCTTATCGACGATAAGTATGGTTATTGATGCGATAGTTGCCAATAGTACAATGCCTATTGTACCCGGCAACTTAATAAAACGCGCGTTTAGGTACGAGAAAACCGCACTAACAATAACCAGTAAAGCAATTACAACAAACAGATCCATAAATACTTACAAGTAAGGATTTAAAAGAACTATTGTTTGTAACTATCTTGATTCAGGATCGGTCATCCGGGTTTCATTGTCAAAAAAGCGCACAATCAGTCGGTTATCGCTGTTTTTGGTGAAATAGTTGATGGCCCAGCTAAAAAATATAATCCCTTTATTGGTAAAGCCTGCAAGTGACATGATGTGCACAAAGCCCCATACCAGCCATGCAAAAAATCCCTGGAAATGAATTTTCCCTAAATCAGCTACAGCCTTATTCCGGCCAATGGTTGCCAGCGAACCTTTATCGCGATATTTGAAAGGCTTCAGCGGCTGACGCTCAAACATGCGGTAAACATTTTCTCCAAGGTTTTGCCCCTGCTGAATAGCTACCGGTGCCACACCTGGATGTCCGTTTGGATATTCATCACTGATCATAGCGGCAACATCGCCTATGGCATAAATATTTTCGTAGCCCTTTACCTTGTTAAACTCGTCAACCAGGATCCGGTTACCCCGCGCTATATTATCAGCAGAAATCCCCTCCGGCACCTCGCCCTTTACCCCTGCAGCCCAAAGTACGTTACGGGTCAAAAGCGATGTACCATTATCTATCTTGAGTTCGTAGCCATTATAACTTTGCACATGCGCGCTATTGTAAATGGTTACGTCCATATCTTCTAAAAACTTTTTAGCTTTTGCCCTTGCACCAGCCGAAAAAGAAGCGAGCAATTCGGCTTTGCCTTCAACAAGATAAACCCTCATGCTGTGTTTGCGTAAGCCATGATAGTCCTTCATGAGTATCAACTCACGCATTTCAGCAAGTGCTCCAGATAATTCCACACCGGTTGGGCCTCCGCCAACAACCACAAAAGTCATCAAGGCAGCTTTTTCTTCGGGATCTTTAGATACCAGCGATGTTTCGAGGTTTTGCAGTATCAGGCTCCTTAAGTTTAAAGCCTCCGGGATATTCTTCATCGGCATTGCAAAATGTTCTATCTCTTTGTTGCCGAAAAAGTTGGTATTTGAGCCTGTTGCAATAGCCAGGTAATCGTAATAAATAGTACCGATATCGGTATCGAGTGTATTACTTTCGGGATTGATCTTCTTTACCTCGGCCAGCGCAAAGCGGAAATTATTTTGCCTGGTAAAAATCCGCCTTAAAGGGAAACCGATTGAGTCTGCAGCTATGGAGCCTCCTGCAACCTGGTACAATAAGGGCTGGAAGGTGTGATAATTGTGCTTGTCGATCATCAGCACATCAACAGGCGCGTTTTTTAATTTCTTAGCTAATTGTATCCCTCCAAATCCTCCCCCAATAATTGCCACCCGTGGCCTGGTATTCTTTTTTTGCTCCATAGATAGATATAAGCAAGGATGATGCCTTAAAGTTTTCCAATAATACTAAATCTTTCATAATCAAATTGTAAACTTAAACCGTAAATTCAATCATTCATTTTTAAATCACTTTTTGAAAAAACACACTATATTTTCGTAATTTTAACAACTTTCTGCTCAAAAAAGTGGAAATTTGGCACTAAAAGAGTTATATTAACAGCTGTAATGAATAAAATTGATACAGATCATATCAAAACGGATAAATTATCACCAAATAAGAGCCTTTATATAATCAAAATTGGTGGAAACGTCATCGATAACTCCGAAAACCTGTATCATTTTTTAAAGGACTTTGAAGCCCTTGATGGCCTTAAGATCCTGGTACATGGAGGTGGAAAAGTGGCCACGCAAATGGCCGAAGATTTAGGTATCGAATCTAAAATGGTTGATGGCAGACGCATCACCGATATTGAAACGTTAAGGGTGGTTACCATGGTTTATGGCGGCCTCATCAATAAAAACATAGTGGCGCAACTGCAACGCTTTGGCAACAATGCCATAGGCTTAACCGGCGCCGATGGTAACTTTATTAAAGCAGTTAAACGACCGGTAAAAACAATAGACTATGGCTTTGTGGGCGATATTGTTAAAGACTCTATCAATCCCGAAAACATTAGCCGTTTGATGGAAGCAGGCTTTACCCCTGTTTTTTGTGCCATAACCCACGATGGTGAAGGGCAATTGCTAAACACCAATGCTGATACCATTGCTTCGGCCCTGGCGGTATCGTTATCGGGATTGTATGACACCACATTAATATACTGTTTTGAGAAAAAGGGTGTGTTAAAAGATATTAATGACGAAGAATCGTTGATACGGGAAATTAACCCTCAGCATTATGAGGAATTAAAAGTGGAAAAGATAATACATAGCGGAATGCTGCCTAAACTTGATAATGCTTTTACCGCGATTGATTGCGGTGTAAAGGCGGTAATTATCGGCAAATCAGATGATCTTGGTCAATTGAAGGATAACAAACCATTTGGAACACGTTTAACTAAAAACGCATGAACTCACAACAGCACATTTCAATATTAGGCTCCGGTAATATAGGCCTGTCATTAGCCAAAGGTTTAGTTAAATCGGGGATTTGTAAACCCCAGCAAATATCGTTGACCCGCCGTAACGTAGCCGCACTGTCTCAATATGCCGACCAGGGATACCTTGTGTCAGATAACAACCTGCGTGCCGTGCGCAAAGCTGATATTATTGTATTGGCTGTATTACCGCAGCAACTCAATAAGCTGTTAGATGAAATCAAGCCATCGTTAAAACCGGATAAACAATTATTGATATCTGTTATCTCTGGCGTTAGCTGTGCCGATATTCGCCAGCATCTTGACCTTAACGTACAGATAGTCCGTGCTATGCCTAATACAGCCATTGCTATCGGCCATTCCATGACCTGTATCGCTACCGATACTGGTACAAACAAAAATATTAACCTGGCCAAATCGCTTTTTGATACAGTTGGTGTTACTATACAGATTAACGAGGAACTGATGACCTCTGCCACTGCACTTTGTGCTTGCGGCATTGCGTTTTTCTTAAGATCTATCCGTGCAGCGTCACAAGGAGGCACAGAGATTGGCTTCCATGCACATGATGCATTAAAAATGGCGGCACAAACCGCCAAAGGCGCTGCAGACTTGTTATTACAACTGGCATCACACCCTGAACAGGAAATTGACAAGGTAACTTCGCCAAGCGGCTGTACAATCGCGGGTCTGAATGAGATGGAACACCATGGCTTCAGCTCGGCTATGATCAAAGGGATCCGCCTGTCTGCCGAAAAAGCCGGCGACCTCTATAAAAAGGATAGTTAATTTAAGCGAAACGCTCAGGGCTAAAGGCCTTATAGCTTTTTAATCATTATATTTCGATCGTTTTGATAGAGCTTATCAAAATGAGTTATTTTAAAAAAAGCAGTTCAGATACAAGCTATTTACATTCAATTAATTATAAATAGCTACGACACTTTGGTATAGTTATGGTATTTGGCTGTTGATCTTTTCAATATAAAATGTTAACAGTAGAAAAAATTGGCGGTACATCTATGACCGCTTTGGGAGATGTGATCAAAAACATTATCCTGTTTGAACGCAGCGGTGACCAGCTTTACAACCGCATATTTGTAGTATCGGCATTTTCAGGAGTAACTAATCTCCTGCTCGAAAACAAAAAGACAGGCGCTCCGGGTGTATATCACAAGCTTGCCAACTACAAGGATTTCCATACACCGCTAAAACAACTTATTACCCGTTTAAAGCAGATCAATAAAACTTATGAAAGCCTTGGCCTCAATATAGCTGAAGCTGATAAGTATATTGAAACAAGAATTAAGGACGCACAAACTTACCTTGAAAACCTGGCCAACATACTGGCATCCGGCTACGTAGGGAAAGAAGGCATTTTACAGGCGGCCCGTGAAATCCTGGCTTCGATAGGTGAAAGTCATTCGGCTTTTAACTTTACCAATATCCTGCAAAACATGGGCATTAACGCAACGCTGGTTGACCTGAGCGGCTTTCATGACCATCGTGCGTTAACCATCGATCAGCGTATTAAAAAAGACCTTGCCCACATCGATTTTTCAAAAACCATCACCATTGTTACCGGCTACGCTAAAGGTACCGAAGGTATTATGCGCGAGTTTGACCGCGGATATTCTGAGGTTACTTTCAGCAAAATTGCCGTTGCTGTAGAACCACAGGAAGCTATCATTCATAAGGAGTACCACCTTTGTACTGCCGACCCTCAATTGGTTGGCGTTGAAAACTGTTTCCCGGTTGGTAACACCAACTATGACGTTGCCGATCAGCTGGCTGATGTAGGCATGGAAGCTATCCACCCTAAGGCTTCAAAACCGCTGGAAATAAACGACATCGACCTAAGGATCAAAAATACCTTCCAGCCGGAGCACCCGGGAACGTTGATTACCCGCGAATACATTTGCGATAAAAAACGTGTGGAAGTTATCACCGGCACCGAAAAAGTAGTAATGATTGATATTTACGACCCTTCGATGGTTGGCAACGTAGGTACCGATTTTCACATCATGCAGCTGTTTTACAAGTTTAGTGTCAGCTATAGCTTCAAGGCTACCAGCGCAAACAGCATTTCAATTGTGATATGGGAAAAAGACCTCAATAAAAAATTGATCAGTGAGCTGGAAGATAATTATGAAAAGGTAACCGTCGAAAAAATGGCGATGGTTTGCCTGATCGGTTCCAATATGGATCAGCCTGGTTTGCTGGCGAAAGCAGCTACAGCGCTTGCTCAAAAAGGCATCAATATCAAAAGCGGCGGCTTTGCATTAAGAATGGTAAACATCCAGTTTTTAGTAGCCCGAGAAGATTTTAACGAAGCTATCCGCGCTTTAAACAAAGCAATGTGCTAAGTTTTTAAGGCGGAAGAATAAAGGTAAAAGACGAAGGTTAGTTGCTATAGCAGCTAACCTTTATTTTTTTAATTTAGCGATTGCATCCTAAACTATCTCCATGTCCGATACCTTAACATACCAGTACAACCAGCTTTCGTCATTAAGCAAGGTAAACAACAGCGACGAGCTTTTTCTGGCGCAATACAGCGAAGTTCAGAAAAAAGATGCCTCATGCTTTTTCTGGGGTAAACTAACCGATCCTTATGTTGTTTCCCGCTGCCTCCTCACGCTATCAAACGTAGTTAAATCAAACTTTAGCTTATCTCCTTATGATTTGATGATGCTGAAAGACCCGATTGTAACAGCGGGCAATGAAAAGATCAGGTTTGAAGGTTTTTCCCATTGCGCGGGTGTTTATGCCCGGGTTGATGTATTAGGAGATGGACACGACGGAGAGTTTCTGGAAAACGGCACCACCAATGTTGATTTTAATCAACCGATGCTATCTGCGCTAAGTAGCGTCCGGAAAAATGAGGAGGTATTGCTATCCATAGGCAAGAAAGAAGTAGCATTGCACCGCGAGGAGGGCAAAGTGATTGAACGAAAGGTACCCTTGCCAACCAAGTGGATCAAGGGCTTAACCAGTGTGCAGGTGTTTTTATCAGAATCTGAACCGGCTTACAAATTCAACCGGCTGCAAGCCATACAATTATTTAAAAGTATCCCGGCAGGGAAACCCAAATCAGATTACTATTTATTGGTACGGGGCGGGAAGCCGGTATTTTCACCGGTGCAGGCGGGTAACGCTATAACTGTTGGCGGTGTTCATCGCTTAAAACTTATTGAACCGCTATTGCTTATTGCCGATCAGTTGCAGGTCTTCGTTCATAAAGATCAGCAATCAACCACATGGCAGGTTTACATTGGCCCGGTACGGTTCAGTTTATCCATATCAAGGGATAGTTGGCGCGGATTTTCGGGAGAGGGTGCCGCATTGGAATCGCTGGTAGAAGATGTGCCTCAAAACTGGATCGAATTGATGGACAGCTATAGCTATGCCAACCAGGAATTTAACCCTACCCTACTTGCCGTAAATGAAGGGCTCGACATAAAAAAGGTGGAGAACTTAACAGGCCGTCTCTCCGCCATAGGTTTATTAGGCTTCGATTTGGATGAGAACAATTTCTTTTACCGTCGTTTGCCGTTTAAAACCAGTCGCATCTTAACTTTAAACCCACGCTTAAAAGATGCCGAAAAGTTAATTACCGAAGGTAAAGTGCTCATCAAATCAAACACCGGCAACCGGGTAGAAGCCGAAGTGGAAGGAAGCGGCGTGCACCACATGGTATTATTAGAAAACGATGAGGAACGTTGTACCTGCATG
Organism: Mucilaginibacter endophyticus; assembly: GCF_003351025.1. Lineage (GTDB taxonomy): Bacteria > Bacteroidota > Bacteroidia > Sphingobacteriales > Sphingobacteriaceae > Mucilaginibacter > Mucilaginibacter endophyticus. The sequence continues at coordinate 943,859 of NZ_QPCG01000002.1, forward strand.
TGGTTCAGTAAAAACCAGGGCGAGCGTGGTATTTGCAAACATATCCTGGCTGTAAAAAAATTATTGGCTAAATAAGTACATACGGCTATGAGCGACTTTGTAGAGCAATACGTAAAACTTTTAAAAAAAGAACGAGAGCAAGACCTTCTCCCCTTACTGCAATCATTGACCGACGCTGATAAAAAGAAATTTGTTCCCGAACTTAAGAAGCTCGATGCCGAACATTTTAAATTCGGGCCAATACGAAAAACAATAACCGGTGAAGAGTATGGATATCTTTCTACCGATCTTCAACGCCATATACTGAGCGTTACTCACTTTGTAGTTTATAATCGAAAAGATTTTGAGAAAGCAAACTCGGGTAGCGTGATCAAAAAGAAGGTACTTGATACTATATTATCCTGGTACTGCCCCACCTGGTTTAGTCACTATATCAACCGTTTTGGCGATACGGATTTTATCCCACATTTTATCGACTATACATGGTATATGGAATTGGTAGATGGTGGATATATTACAGAATCGGCACAGATGATTGCCCGGGTTTTACCGCGTGCTATTTTTAGTCCTCTTCAAACAGGAAAAAATTACGAACCGCAAGTACTTCTTGAACAGCCAGTCACTTTGCAAAAGCACATCTGGTACCTGTTTGAATATAGTAACGAGATTCATTGGTCTGATGGAAACGAGCAATTCTGGATAAAAACCATACTTGATTTTATTGGAAAGGGACTTTTACCGCGTAACGAAATATTAAACGCCACTGCCGCCGCCATTAACCGCAACTTTAATCAAAGCCTCTGTGGCTGGTTTGTAGACCTGCTTATTCAACTCGAACCTACAAAGTCAGAACTAATTGATTTACAGAACCATTTATTAAATACATTTAACTCACCACATTCCAAACTGATAAATACAGCATTAAAGTATTTTAAAGATATAGCCGGCGACGACGGATTTGATGAGATCGCATTTTTTGAGCACTGTCCATTGGTGCTCTCTTCCGAATCAAAAACAACGGTAACCAATACCTTGATGATTTTGGAAAAACTGGCCAAAAAACATGCGGACAAGCGAAACGAAATAAGCATAATTGCAAGCCAGGCACTCCTACACCAGGATGATAAATTGCAGGTACGTGCCGCGAAGCTTATTTCGAAATATGCCGATAGCTCTTCGTTAGAGGTATGGGAAGCGGTTTCCGCTTATCAGCAAGGTCTGTTGTTTGAGGCTAAAACTATCCTCGAACCTTTTCTGATGCCCGAGGAACCGGCTGATGATGAAGCCGCCAATTTCATTGAAATAGGTGAACCTGCAGACCGGAAGCCGATAGCTTTCCCGCAAAACTTTGATGAGCTTGTGTACCTGGCCAGCCAGGCTTTTGACCAAAATGAAGCTTATCATTTTGATCTTTTACCCGCGGCGCTGCTTCAATTTCAGGATCAAATGAGCGAAGAGAATATCCGGAAATTGTTGCCGGCCTTTCAACGGGCATTTAAAACCATTACTGATGATTGGGTGAGTACCAGGGGCTATCTGGATAATATGCTTGCCAAATTCCTCACAAGCTATGGTTTACTACTTATTGAATTTCATCCTGCAGCTGCACGCTCAATCAAAGAGCTTCACAACGCGCATCGTGATAAATTAAAAGAAAAGAACCGGGATACAAAGTGGTTTGACAGCGGAATTAAGGCATGGGACGTGTTTACCCATTCAAAGGGCTACAAACCACATAAGTATGTTTTGCTTAATGCTTTATGGATCCTGGAGCATAAAGTTCAAGTCCCCTTGCTCTCAACGCCAACCCATGAGCCTTGCCTCGTTTCAATTGAAGAATTAATCCGCAGGATCAGCATATATCAAAACCAAAAAACGAGGCCGGGAATAATGGATTACCAGGTAGCTGTAATGCGTTGTTTTTTTGATAAACATACTGATGCACTTTCACTTGCAAACGCGCTTTTGCAAGGAGAAGCACGGGACCTGATAGGATTTATATTAGGTGAAGAGCATCAGCCCAAACCTACATATCAGCTTAAACCAGTTTGGCTTGCCGCCGCGTTAACACACAAGCGCGATAATGTACAGCAATGGTTACAGTACAGCAAGTGGAATCAGGCATACCTTTTAGCCAACTTTTCATGGTCATCTCATATCGAGCATTACGAACAAGAACAATATAACTATCAAAAACGAGTGTATGAAAAGGTACCTGCTACCCGGAGCACCGTAACCGTGTCTATTGATAAAACAAGTGTAAGTCCAGCCATTTCTGGTATAAAAAGCTTGTGGGGTAAACTCACCGGCAATAAAACCCCGGTTGCAGATGACGAAGGTTATTTTGACTTTCTGGAATTGAAATACAAACACCTCTCTGCCGAACACAATGATATCAAACGATTGATATACCTAAATCCAAACTGGCCGGAGCATTGGTTTGCCTACATTAACAAAGAAGCATTTCGATATTTTGATTTAGCGGGAGAAAACGAAAAGAGACTGGTTATCAGCAGCCTCGAAACTTTGATGACCTTAAATTATGTATATGGTTTGATGGGCCATTTGTTTATCGCGACATGTATGCTGCTTAATGATAAAACCGTTCGGTTATATGCTGCCGAATTGTGGATAAAAGGAGTGCGTGAAAAAACCATAGATAGCCAACAGTTGGGAGAAATCATCGGTAAACACGAACAGAACGGGCTTGCTCCACTTAAGCGTTTTACAGACCTTATTCTTTCCGGCATGCTTCATATTTCATCCATCCATGATGCTGAGCTGGAAAAATTACTCACAGCGTGTATTGGTAACATGGCCGAAAAACCTTTAACCAATTCAAAAAAGCTGCTCGACATCTATGTAGAAGTATTGGCTGCAAATAAGCAATCGGTCAAAAATCCGGCGGTATTAAACACTTTAGATATATGGGCACAATCAGCCACCGGTTTAACGTCAGTTGTTGAGCGGCTTAAACAAGGTTTTTCAGGCAACAAAGAGATTATTTAGTAAACCTCCCAACGCATAATACCACATATAGCTATCCAACATCAATTGTAACTTTACCATAGTTAATTTCTTTTAACCATAAGTTTTAAGCATATTTAGGTTTGACATCTATCCTGTATGCGTAAACTTTTACTTTCAACCAGCCTGTTATTGGCTCTTGGGCTTCATGGTTTTGCCCAAAAGACAAGCAAAAAGCCCTTAGACCATAGTGTTTTTGATGGATGGCAAAGTATAGCTGGTCAGCGTATCAGTAATGATGGTAAATGGATAGGCTATGTAATAAAACCACAACAGGGAGATGCCGAGCTTATCATCAAAACAGCTAAAAATACGGGGACACTAACGATACCACGTGCTGACACAGTTAAACTAACCAGCGATTCGAAATTTGCCGTATGCCTGATCCGCCCATTTTACAAAGATACCAGGCAGGCCAAAATCAAGAAAAAAAAGCAGGCCGATTTCCCAAAAGATACCTTAGGCATAGTTGCGTTGGGATCTTCAGCTGTTACTAAAGTGCCGGCTATCCGTTCATTTAAAGTAGCGGAGGATGCACCCGTTATCGCGTATCTGGCAACAACCGACACACTCAAAAAGGCGACAACCGGCGATACATCAAAGAAAGCGATAGCAGCAACAGTAGCCCCACCTACCCATGAAGGTGCAGACCTTACGGTTAGAAAACTAAAAACAGGCACCGAACGCAGCTTTAAATATGTTACCGAATACCAGGTAAGCAAAAACGGTAAATGGATAGCTTTTGCCGTTACAGCACCGGCCAAACAAAAAGACATCATATCCGGCCTTTATCTATTCGATTCAGAAAAAAACACCGTTAAACGCCTGAGTACCGGCCGTGGCAATTACCATAACATCAGTATTGACGATGCCGATAGGCAAATAGCTTTTACTGCTGAAAAGAACCCGGAAAAGGCCTTAATAAAACCTTTCAAGCTTTATTATTATAACATAACAAAAGATAGCGCGGATGTTATTGCCGCCGCCGGGTCTGCGGGTATACCCAACAATTGGGCGGTAAGCGGCGATGGTAAGGTAAGTTTCAGTAAAAGTGGCAACAACCTTTTCTTTGGCACCGCTCCTATCCCTAAAACTGCCGATACAACCCTTGTTGATTTTGAAGTAGCCAAACTGGATATCTGGAACTATAAAGACGACTATCTGCAGCCTCAGCAGCTTAAAAACCTGCAAACTGAATTAAAACGAAGCTACCTGGCGATTATTAAACCCGAAGAAACTGGCAGCAAAACCGTTCAGTTAGGCAGTAAGGCCATTCCCGAAATACTAACCGCCGAAAACAAGGATGCCCGTTATGTTTTAGGCGTTACAGATACCGGTGCCCGTGTATCTGCGCAGTGGGAAGGCAGCACTAAACAGCAGGCTATTTTAATTGATACCAAAAGTGGTAACCATAGGCTTGTTAATACATCTATGGGCCGTTACTACATCTCGCCGCATGGCAATTATGTGCTTTGGTTTGATGTTAAAGATCAAGCCTGGTATTGCTATACCATCGCGACGGGGCAAAAAATAAACCTGAGCAAAGCGACCGGCACTAAAATGGGCGACGAGCTGAATGACGTGCCGGGCTACGCTTCGGCTTATGGTTTAGCAGGATGGTCGGCTGGTGACAAGGCTGTGTTCATTTATGACAGGTACGATATATGGCGTTTTGATCCGGCAAACGGCGATGCGTTTAACTTCACCAAAGGTATCGGTCGCAAAAACAAGCTCATCATCAGGTATGATCAAACCGATCCCGAGCAGAAATTTATCCCGCTAAAAGCACCGATGTGGCTTTTGACACAGAACGAAGAAACCAAGCAATGGGGGTATTTCTGGAAATACCCGGAGGCTAATAACCAGCCTGAAAAAGTTGGCATGGCCCCGATGAGTTATGATAACCTTCTGAAAGCAAAAAATGCCGAAGTATATATCTATACCAAGGCAAACTATAAGCAGTCGCCGGATCTTTACGTATCATCTGATCTGAAGAAGGAAATCAAACTAAGCAGCATCAACCCACAACAAAACGAGTACAACTGGGGTAGTGCCGAACTTGTTAAATGGACTACGCCAAAAGGCTATCAATCAAACGGAATATTATATAAACCTGAAGATTTTGATCCGACTAAAAAATACCCGATGGTGGTTTACTTTTACGAAAAACTTTCGGACGGGCTTTTCAATTATATAGCTCCGGCCCCTACGCCTTCCCGTTTGCCTATTTCCTTCTTTGTGAGCAATGGTTACCTGGTTTTCGCACCTGATATCAGCTATCAAACCGGGCACCCGGGTGCTTCGGCGGTTGATTTTATCAATTCGGGAGTTGAGACGTTGAAGAAGAACAGTTGGGTTGACGGAGCACATATTGGGATACAAGGCCAAAGCTGGGGCGGTTACCAGGTAGCTTATCTCATTACGCAAACCAATATGTATGCGGCTGCATGGGCAGGCGCGCCGGTAGCCAACATGACTTCGGCCTATGGAGGCATCAGGTGGGAATCTGGACTGAACAGGCAATTCCAATATGAAAGGTCACAAAGCCGCATAGGTGCAACCCTTTGGGAAAAGCCGGAATTGTATATCGAAAACTCGCCCCTGTTCCAGTTGCCTAAAGTAAAAACTCCGGTAATGATCATGAGTAACGATGCCGACGGGGCTGTGCCCTGGTACCAGGGTATCGAAATGTTTACAGCCCTGCGCCGTTTAGGTAAACCTGTTTGGCTGTTACAGTATAATGGCGAGGCCCACAACCTTGTTCTGCGCCAAAATAAAAAAGATATAACCATACGTGAGCAGCAATTTTTCGATCACTTTTTGAAAGGTGCCCCCATGCCGGTTTGGATGGATAAGGGAGTTCCCGCTGTAGACAAAGGGAAAGACTGGGGGTTGGAATTAAGTCAATAGTCTTGAGTCGTAAGTTCTGAGTCTTGAGTTCTCAGTTTCAAGTCAAAATCAAGCCTGGGACTTAACACTTCCGACTTAGAACTTGAGACTTTAATACGGATCAACATCGGGTTGTACAATGCTTCCGGTGCTGAGTTTGGTAGTATAATACTGGGTGATTATATCCCGTAAAACGGATTTCGCTTTTACGATAGAGATCCCATCTTTCTCAAACTTAAGCATAATGCTTTTAATGTAGTAATTGCGGATCCTGCTGATAAGTGGTTGCTCCGGCCCTATCACACGTTCGCCGAAATGCTCACGGAGGCGTGCACCTAAATACTCGGCCTGGTTATAAAGCACATCCGGGTTTTTATGTTTGATATCGAGGTTTATGATCCGGTAGAACGGTGGATACTTAAAGCTTTTCCGCTCTTCCATTTCCGTAAAATACAGATCGGCATAGTTGTTATCAATTACCTGCTTTAATACCCGGTGGTAAATGTCATAAGTTTGTACCACTACCTTGCCCTGCTTGCCACGCCGTCCTGCCCTGCCGCTTACTTGTGCAAGCAACTGGAATCCCCGTTCATTCGCCCTGTAATCAGGGAACTTCAGCAAGCTATCGGCATTCACAATACCAATAAGCGTCACGTCCGAAAAATCGAGCCCCTTGGCTACCATTTGGGTGCCAACCAATATATCTATCTTTTTTTCTTCCAGATCATTAAGGATGGTTTGCAGGGAGTTTCTTGAGCGGGTAGTATCCAGATCCATACGGGCAATCCTGGCCTCGGGCAATAAAACGCTAAGCTCATCTTCAATCTTTTCGGTGCCGAACCCTTTATATTCCAAATGGGTTGATCCGCAAGCCGGGCAAATAGATGGCGTATCTTCCTTATACCCGCAATAATGGCAATGCAACTTGCCACTGCTTTTATGATAAGTAAGACTTACATCGCAATTGATACATTTTGGTGTGTAGGCGCAAACTTTACACATCAGGATGGGTGCATACCCGCGCCTGTTCTGGAACAGGATAACCTGTTCTTTATTTTCAAGTGCCTGTTTTATGCCCTCCATCAACACACTGGTAAAGTGCGATTGGATAGTTTTTTGCTTGGTCTCGTGCGCAATGCTTACCACCTGAACATCAGGAAGTTCAACACCGCCAAATCGTTCGGTTAGCTCGGCGAAACCATATTTATGTGTGCGCGCATTGTAATAACTCTCAAACGATGGGGTTGCCGAACCCAAAAGCACTTTACCCTGGTGCATATTAGCTAAAAAGATAGCCGCATCACGTGCATTGTAGCGCGGCGCAGGATCAAATTGTTTATAGGAAGTTTCGTGTTCCTCATCGACAATGATCAGCCCCAGATCTGCGAAAGGCAAAAATACCGATGAACGTGCGCCGAGCACTATTTTATATTCGCCGCTTAGTACTTTCTGCCAAACTTCAACACGTTCATTATCATTAAAGCGTGAATGATAAACACCAATATCGGCACCAAAATACATCCGCAACCGCTCAATAATATGGGTTGTGAGTGCTATTTCCGGCAGCAGGTAAAGTACCTGCTTTCCGTTACGGATAATTTCCTCTATCAACCTAACATATAATTGTGTTTTGCCGGATGACGTTACACCATGCAATAGCGTAACATCTTTTTCTTTGAACTGCTCACGGATACTTTGCAGCACAGCCGTTTGTTGCTCGCTTAGTTCAAAGCTGTCAGCAGCTTCGTCCTCTTCTTCAAAATGCAGCCGACTAACACTTCTGTCTTCCGATAAAAATATTTCCTTTTCTATAAGCGATTTAATGCTCGATTCGCCCGCCCCGCTTTCTTCAATGAGTTCGTTTTTGGTTACGTTTTTCTGATGACGGGATAGCTTGATATAAGCCAGTAAAGCATCGGCCTGTTTAGGCGCGCGTTTTTCCAGTATCGGGAACAACTCCCGTAAATTATCCTGGTTGTTGTACACCGGGTTAAGCGTAATGAAAGTACGTCTCCTGGGTTTGTAACGCTCACTTACTTCTTCCGATATATTGATGATGTTCTTTTCAAACATCATTTTCAATATAGGCATTACAGTTTTTTGGCCCAGCAGCTTCGTGATATCACTAATAGTAAGCTCGGGCTGAATTTCAAGAGCCTCGACAATCAGAAACTCCTTGTCGTGTAGTGTAGCCTTATCTATCTCATACTCGCGATTAAGTACTATACGGGTTTCGCTGGCCAGTTTCAATGCTGATGGCAGTGCCGCGTTCATCACCTCCCCTATATTACACATGTAATAATCTGCCAGCCATTGCCAAAATTCAAGCTGTTTGGGGGTTACAACCGGGCGGTCGTCCAGTATCTCGATGATATATTTAGCCTCATACTTTTCCGGGGCGAGTTTGCCTATCTCCTTAACAATAGCTGTATAAAGCTTGCTTTTACCAAACTGCACCACCACCCTTTTGCCTATGGCAATAGCGTTATTTTGATCATAAGGAACCCGGTAAGTGTAGTTTTTTGAAATAGCCAACGGCAAAATCACTTCAGCAAAAAGTGTTTCACGGTCGGTATGTTCAATTTCGGCAAGCTCTAACATGTTTTATTATTTGTTGCGGATAGCTGCTAGCGCCAGCATAAGCCAGCCTAATATGAACAATAAACCACCGATAGGTGTAATTGGCCCCATGTATACCAGCCAGTTCCAGCCTAACAAATCACGGCATGAAAGCAGGTATAACGAACCCGAAAACAGGATGATACCAAAAGTAAAAAGGTAATGCGCAGCAGATATTAACCCGCCATCCCTTTTACCTGCAAACGCGGCCAGGAATAGCAAGGCAAATACGTGGTAAAAATTGTATTGAACAGCGGTGTGCCAAACCTCAAGTTGCGAAGGTGTTAAAACAGCTTTTAATCCATGTGCACCAAAAGCACCGGTTATAACGGCCAGCATACCCAAAAACGAAGCAGTAATAATTATTTGTTTGTTCATGCAGATATAAAAAGCTAAGTTAACCAATTGAAAGTATTACTTTAACGCCGTGGGGTAAAATTCTATATTTGCTGCACACCCCTGCTATGAAACGACTGATAGTAACCACTATATTTTTAATTATAGCTACCGTGCTTGTAACGGTATTATATTTTAAAAATTTGAGTCCGCCGGGAGTACGTACCGGGCAGGTTATGCACGCTATACCTGATAATGCCGTAGCCGTATTTGAGTTTAACAATGAAAAGGGTTTCTATGAAATTTTCGCCGGCAACCAGCTTCTGAACGCTTTTGTAGGCCACGAAAAATTGCAGGAACTTGATACGTTGCGCAAAATATTGATTACCAATCCTCCGTTGAGCCAGTTTTTTAACGGGCAAAACATGTTCATTTCGTTGCATCCTGCCAATAATGATGACGTTAATTTATTAGTGACTGTATCTGCTTCAAAAAACTTTTCGCCGGCGTTATTTAACAACTTGAACAGTTCCTCAAAAAATGCGCTGCAGGTATCTCCCATGCAAATAGCAGGCAGCCCTGGCTTTAATATTTTCCTGAAAACAATCGATAAACATTTTTATATCATCCAGAGGGGAGATAATATTTTTTCAGGAAGCTTTTCAAAAGACCTTATTGATCATAGCGCCATATATCAGCAAGATAAAGGTCACAACAACTTTGTGCCGCTGCCCGAACAACAAAATTCAAATTCGCTTGCTAACCTTTATATAAATTATAACCAGCTTAACCCGCTTTTTGATCAGCTGTTTTCAAATAAAACTACCGACATTTTTAAGAGCTTCAGGTTGTTGCCCGCCTATGCAGCGTTAAACTTAAATTACAAAAGCGATGCTTTGATGTTTAACGGGTTTACCACAAAGCAAAATAATGCTACCAGTTATTTGAACATCTTTTCGGCACAGCAACCCGTAGAGAATCATTTAAAAGATATATTCCCGGCCACGACGGCTTACAGCACGAGCTTCGCTGTTTCAGATTCCAAAAAGTTTGAGGCCGATCTTTCACAATGGCATGAGAAGGCTGGAGTAAGCAAAGAAAAAAACGAACTTTTGAACAAAATAAAATCAGAGGCGGGCTTATTTATAAAACCGGAGTTTGAAAAACTACTCGGCAATGAATTTGCGATAGTGACTACGCGTTATTTTGAAAAGTTTGCTATTATTTCGGTTAAAGATGGATCAAGGCTTTTCCCCTTGATGATGAATATCAGCAATATGGTTACCGATAAGGTTGGCCAGTTTAACTATGAAAAGCTACCATTTTTTTTGTTGGGCGATGCGTTCAGCGTATTCAGGAAGCCTTACTTCATGATCATCGATAACTACCTCATACTTTCTACATCAGTATCGGAACTGGAGAGTTACAGCGATACCTATTTTAACCGCAAATTCATTGGCAAAACAGATCAATACACACAATTTGATAATTTACTGGCCGAAAGAAGTAACGTGGCTTTTTTTATCAACTTTAAAAATATGCAGCCGGTATTAAAACGCGACCTGAAAAAGCCGTTTTATGATGCCTTTGAAAACAATAATCCTGGCTGGAAAAACTATTATGGAGCAGCTTTCCAACTCACGGCGTCGGATAAGAATTTTTACACCAATTTTTGTATGCGTTTAAATGCTCCGGATACAAGTGCTGTAAAAAATTAATTTTATCGGATCTTTACACAACAATACCCGGTAAATTTCGTAGAAGATTACAAATTCAAACTTGTAATAAATTTTACCGGCAATAAACTTTGGCTTATTTTCAAATAAATTCAAGGTAAAGGTATGAGCTATAATATGAATAAGATCTTTACTATTCTTTTTTTAACCCTTTGTTCTTTATCCGTATCGGCTCAACAGTTTTCGCAATATAATACGGGCACGCTATATGATTCCTTTGAAAATCCATCACAAAGGTCTTTCATTCCCGATTCGAGCCGGGCTGTAGCTTTCAATTTTTTTGTCCCCAATTTCGACGCTAACTTATTTTTAACCGGCAACATACAACGACCACTCAAGAGCCGCGCGTTTGGAGATCCTCCGTACTACAATACCTCGTCATTAAAAATCGGCCGGAACGCTTTAAACCATTTTAATGCTAACGGCAATGCATATTTAATAATGATTAAGCTTTTCACCAGCCTGAACGGTAATGTGGAAATGGGTTTTTCGTTCCAATCAAGACTGGAAAGCAAAGGACTGGCAACCGACGAATCAGTAGCATTTCTTGACGGGCCATCAAATTTTGCGTACAACAATTACGATAACATCTTTAACAATCATTACAAGATACAAATGTATGATCAGTTAAGTTACAGCTACCGCGAACAGATTAACAAACAATTGTCAATTGGCTTTAAGCTAAGTTATCTTTCTGGTGTTCAGTATGATAAAATTGATGTTAATGAGTCAAGCCTGCAAATTAACCGGGACCTGGTAGACCCGAGTAATGATAATGCAGATGTTTACATGCAGGGGCGGTTTTACAGAAGTTACGTACCCGGCCGCTTAGATAGCCGTGATTTTTTACCTACGTTTCGTAATCCTGGCGCTTCGATATCTATGGGTGCTACTTACCGTACAGAGGATGGTACGCTGATACAGGGTAATATAAAAGACTTGGGTTTTATACACTGGAATAAACGCTCAACCATTACTGATTTTAACAACACCACCAATATAGCCGATATCACATCCGAGCATCGCGAAGAAAATATTTACAATGGCATTTACGACCTGCTTACAGATAATGGAGCGGTCAAATCTTTTAACACCAAAACCAACGCAAAAGCTGAGTTAAGTGTGTCGAAAAGCTATTGGCTTGATGATGAAAAAACATTCAGATATTTTCCAACTGTTGTAGCCCAAAAAGAATTTTTTGATACCGGTTTTACCGGGGCGTTGGTTAACTCAGTACAAAAAAACAACTTGATTGCTACCTTGTCGGCCACTTATGACGATTACAAATTCTTTAATCTTGGTGCTCAGATCATGGTAAAATCAGCTAATGCCGAATTCTTTGTAGGTTCTGAGCGCTTGCTGAACACAGGTCGGTTTGCATTTGCGGCTTTAGGTAATAACCAACAGATAAACCGCATCGGCAACTATACCGGCGCGGATGTTTTCCTGGGTTTTTCCCTTAAAATCGGACGTGTGATTGAGCATCCAATGAACTCAAGCTATATCCCAATGGGTGAAAAGGGTTTCTTCGGACGTTTGTTTGGCCGAATCTTTAAAACCAATAATTAAAGGGCTTTTTTTCCGGCAATAAAATCTTTGAGGTAATAAGGCTCATAATAAGCCACATCTTCAAAAGCGCCGTCTGCAAACTTTTGAGCCGCCTTTTGGGTAAGATAGGTTGCAGAGTTTGCAAAATCATCCAAAAATTTAGCGTTAGGATTATGGCTTAAAACGCTCTTGCATTTTTCGGCGCCATCACCAAAAAAGATGATCTTTTTATCTTTCAAATAATCGGCAAAGCTATTCTCATCAATAATGTCTGCGGCGGTTTCACGTACCCTGATGCCTTCACTATCAAACAGGGCGGTGTAAACTTCCATTCGTCGCGCATCTATCATTGGGCACAGCAGAGTGTTGTTATCTTCAAAAAATCCGGGATTATTAATAACACCAAAGGCCATCGCTTCAAGCGTTTCAATGGCGATCAATGGCTTGTCAAGCGCAAAACACAGTCCTTTGGCGGTTGATACACCGATACGTAAGCCTGTATACGAGCCGGGGCCACTGCTTACTGCAATGGCATCAAGATCATTGTACTGTATCCCCGAATTATTCAGCAGCTCATCAATATATAAAGTAATAACCTCCGCGTGGATATTGCGCGCGTTTATTTCTTTAAAACCCAAAACCTCGCCATAACGGGCAAGGGCTACCGAACAAGATGTTGTTGCTGTTTCTATTTGAAGTATCAGGCTCATATTACAAATTTAAGGTACAGGATCGTGCCCATGACCGCCCCATGGGTTACAACTGGCAATACGTTTAATGGTTAACCATCCGCCTTTAAAAGCACCATGCTTTTTGATAGCTTCTACACCATATTGTGAACAAGTGGGTGTATACCGGCATGAAGCGGCTGAAAGCGGCGATATGAAATATTGGTAAAATTTAATCAGGATGATGAAGAGCCCCCCGACTATTGCTTTTAAAAATCTGACAATTGCTCCCATAGGCTTTTCATATTAATTGGCCACGACCGGTACAGCAGCAGCTAATTCATTACTAAGCTGGGCAAGCAGCTTCAGCATTTTTTTTTCGATGAAAAGGAATGGTTCAACTTCTTTCCCCACATATCCTACAGAAACAATTATCCTTTTATCCGTTTGTTGCAGAATATCATAAAGATGCTGTTGTTTATGCAACCTGTAGGCCTCCCGCATTAGTCTTTTCACTAAGTTACGGTCGACAGCGTGCTTGTAACGCTTTTTGGGTACAGAAAAAAGAATTTGTGCAGGATGAAGCTGAGGCTCAGGATTAACAAGCCAGGAAACACGGAAGGGATAACATAAAAAAGAAGAACCACTATGAAAAAGCTTATCAATAAGCCTTTTGTTACATAACCGTTCTTCTTTTTTAAAAGTATACATAGTTGCCATTTTTGAACCGAAGGATAAAGCAGATAAGCGGTTCCAAACCCTTATAAATAAGGGCAGGGCAACCTCAATTATGCTTTGTGCCTGCCTTCGTCAGAAACAGTTAATCTTTTTCTGCCTTTAGCTCTTCTGGCTGCTAATACTCTCCTACCGTTAGCAGTTGACATGCGTTCACGGAAACCGTGTTTATTTCTTCTTTTTCTTTGAGAAGGCTGAAACGTTCTTTTCATGGCTATATTTTATTCTATTCGTCTTTTTTAAACAAGAGCGCAAATGTAGTTATTTTATTCAATAGTTCAAATACTATTTTTCTTATTTATAATAAAATACATACAACTACTCAATAGCAGCAAATTAGGTGTTTTTTATTGAGAATAACTAATTGATCTGCTATGTTTTTGGCTCCCTATACTGAAATGGCTAAATAAAAATCCCGGAACAGGTATCCAATGACTTTCCTTCCGGGATTTTTGTTTTTACAGATCGTGCCGCATTAACAAATGCTTCTGTTTGTATTATTGAAAAGGGATGGCGTATGATCCTGTATTTTTAAGGCTGGCGGTAACCGGGGTAGTCTTGTTCAGCAATGATACCATCTCAGCTTTACCGGTATCCTTAGCATAATCGGCAGCGATTTTATTTTGTTTATCCTTGATTTTGGTATTTGCACCATGCTCAAGCAAACTTTTTACTATACCCGCATTACCTTCATTAACCGCTAACATTAAAGCAGTAGCGCCATTGCTATTACGGATATTGATATTAGGATAATAATGCAGCAGTTGATCAATAATTTCGGCGTTGCCGTTTTTACCCGCAAGCATTAAAGCGGTGTTACCCTCTTTGTCTTTGTAATCTACTTTAACATCGGCCTGCAGTATCAGGTTAACAATTCTGATTTGGTTGTTTTTAACTGCAACGATCAGGGGGCTATCGCCATTTTCGTCTTTCGCATTTACATTAGCACTCTTGTTCAGCAAAAATTTAACCCCGGGGATATCATTGGTCTGGATGGCTGTGAAAAAGTTTTGAGCGAAGATCGGCAACGAACACACAAGCATCAGGCACAACAGGGTAAGTTTCTTTTTCATTAATAATCAATAGTTTAGTGGCCGAAGCCGGTTAATAAATTACCGCAATTAACGAAAAAAACATTACCCTGATTTTAACCAAGATGGCCCGATTGGGAGGAAAACACAATTAAGAAAAATAGAGATTTTCTTAGCATTTAAATTTGTAATAACATAATTTCCAGAAAAAATGAACGGAATGAACTAAAACAAACAGCCGATAATTAGCACGGATAAACAAACAGTTAAACCATTGATTAATTATTAGTTTATCGTCGTAAATCTTTAAAGAATATTAGCTGACATTTCCATGACACTCCCTATCAAAAAACTTTAAACAAAACAGCTCTAAAGCATTAGGAAAGTGTAAATTCAGCGCTTTATCATAACAAATGAAATTCATCCTATCTATATTATTAACCTTCATATCAGCAATAGCCTTAGCGCAGGAATTACCGGCAAGCCATTACAAAATATATAGTACATCAGCTCAAAAACTTATCTCACCTGATGATATTATTAATGACATGGCCAATGCCGATGTCATTTTCTTTGGAGAAGAGCACAACGATTCAACCGCCCATTATCTTGAATTTAGTTTATTGAACAAACTCGCTGAAAAATATCCGCAGAAAACAGCGCTATCCATGGAGATGTTTCAAACAGATTGCCAGCTGGTATTAAACGAATATCTTGCAGGGTTCATACGCGAAAAAAACCTGATCACCGACGCGCGTACCTGGCCAAACTATAAGGATTACAAACCATTGATTGAACTGGCGAAAACCAAACACCTGCCTGTAATAGCTGCCAATGCCCCTACCCGCTATACCAATATGGTTACACGGGGCGGACTTGATATTTTAAAACAACTCGATGCACAAGCAAAAAGCTACCTCGCTCCACTGCCAATTGATACGGCTACCGGGGCTTACTACGATAAATTTGCGAAAATAATGGGAGGCCATGCTTCGATGCCGGGCATGCAGATCTATCAATCACAAAATTTATGGGACGCCACAATGGGCTGGTCGATAGCGAAATTTTTGAAAAGTCATCCGGGATTTAAAATATTACAGCTAAACGGAGGATTTCACAGCGAGGAAAAACTGGGCGCAGTAGCCCAATTAAAAAGATATGCGCCCAAGGCACGTATACTTAATATAGCCACCTATGCGGATGATAATTTCGACAACCCCGACTGGAGCAAATTTGCCGGCATGGCCGACTATATTATCCTAACAGACCCGAAACTACCGAAAACTTTCTGATAGTTGATAGTTCATGGATCATAGCCATTAACAAATGGTTGATAGTTCATAGCTTATAGCCATATAAGGCAAAAAACTATGATCCATGAACTATGATCCATGAACTATGATCCATGAACTATGATCCATGAACTATGATCCATGAACTATGATCCATGAACTATGATCCATGAACTAAATCGCTTTAAGCTTTTTTAGCCAGCAAATCGCGGATCTCTGTAAGTAAAACTTCCTCCTTAGTTGGTTCGGGAGGTGCTGCAGGGGCGGCTTCTTCTTTCTTCTTTAGTGAATTGATACCTTTTACAATTAAAAAGATACAGAATGCCACAATGATAAAATCAATTATGTTATTGATAAATAAACCATAATTGATAGCCGTTTCCGGAGTTTTATCAACCGCGGGCTTAAGCACATACTTAAGATCTTTAAAATCGATACCACCGGTTAACATCCCTATCGGTGGCATAATGATATCATTCACTAAGGATGTAACAATTTTACCGAAGGCAGCGCCAATGATAACACCCACTGCGAGATCAACCACGTTGCCCCGCATTGCAAATTCTTTAAACTCTTTTACAATTGCCATAAATTAAAGTTTGGTTACTTAAAGTTAATAATATTACACAAACAATCTATTTATAGTGTTTTTTTGTTGATGACAAAACAATTGGTGTATTTAAAACATTTAACAACTTTACGGCAGATACACCAAGTAATTTTTAGTTAATATTAATTTGATGTATTTTTGGCTACATCTTAAATATGCTTAAACAGAACCTTCAACAAAAACTTTTACAAAAACTTTCACCGCAGCAAATACAATTTATAAAATTGCTGCAGGTGCCTACCGTTTCGCTTGATACCCGGATAAAAGAAGAGCTTGAGGAAAATCCGGCGCTTGAAGATCTGAGCCTTACCAACCTAAACGAACCCGAAGAACAATATCCTGACCGCGATCCCGACGATGATAATTTCAACAGCGACGAGGAAAAAGGCGAGATGGATGAATTTAATATTGACGACTACCTGCAGGAAGATAACCTAAACGATTATGGCTCACGCTATGATCAAAACGGCGACGACGAGGATGAGCGAAAAGAGATTCCGATTGCTGTACAAAGTTCATTTTTTGAAAGCCTGCAAGCCCAGTTAGACCTGTTGCCTTTAAGTGATAAAGACTTCATGATTGGCAAGCAGATAATAGGTAGCCTGGATGACGATGGCTACCTCCGCCGTCCTATCATGTCGCTTACTGATGACCTTGCATTTTCACAAAACGTACTGGCCGAAGACGAGGAAGTTGAGGACATGTTAAAGGTGATACAGGGTTTTGACCCTGCCGGTGTAGGTGCCCGCAGTTTGCAGGAATGCCTGCTGATCCAGCTCCGCAAAAAGGATGTTAACGACCCAATCATTAAAAAAGCGATACAGGTTGTTGAGCACTACCTGGATGAGTTTACCCGTAAACATTACGATAAGCTTGAAAAATCATTAAACATGAACTCTATTGAGTTGCGTGGCGTTGTTAATGAAATTTTAAAACTTAACCCCAAACCCGGCGACTCGAACGAGATCAACACCAAACAAATGCAGGTGATTCCTGATTTTCATATCACCAACAATGATGGTACGCTCATACTTACCCTAAATTCAAAAAACGCACCCGAACTCAGGGTAAGCCGCTCGTACCAGGAAATGTTCCAGCATTATGACAAGGCTTCGCAAAAAGATAAAAAACTGAAAGAGGCGGTTCAGTTTGTAAAGCAAAAACTTGATTCGGCCAAGTGGTTCATTGATGCTATTAAACAGCGCCAGCAAACGCTGCTTAAAACCATGAATGCCATAATGCAATACCAGTACGAGTTTTTCCTGACCGGTGATGATAAAAACCTAAAGCCAATGATCCTGAAAGATATCGCCGACCGTATCGGTATGGATATCTCAACAGTATCGCGCGTAGCTAACTCCAAATATGTGCAAACAGAATTTGGCACCTTCCTGCTAAAATCATTCTTCTCAGAAGCTATCCAAACCGAAAGCGGTGAGGAAGTATCCAATAAAGAGGTTAAAAAGATACTGGAAGAGCATATTGGCAAAGAAGATAAACGGCATCCGCTGGCCGATGAAAAACTGACCGAAATTCTTAAAGATGCAGGCTACAACATAGCCCGCCGTACCGTAGCTAAATACCGCGAGCAAATGAATATCCCGGTAGCAAGGTTGAGGAAGGAATTGTAGGATAGAGATTAGAGGTTAGAGATTAGTTAACCTTTGTCACCTTCATAAAAAGAAAAAGCCTTAAGAAATCAATTCTTAAGGCTTTTTTAATAACTTGCTTTTAAGCTTATACGTTAACAGCACAAAGTTCACGAACTTTGGCTACTACAAAATCAACTTCTTCTTTAGTGTTATACTTTGAGAATGAGAAACGTACTGATGGCCTTGATGAGCTTGCACCGATAGCCGTTAACACATGCGAACCAATATCACTACCCGAGCTGCATGCGCTTCCGCCCGAAGCAGAAATACCGGCGATATCAAGGTTAAATAACAGCATATCGCTCATCTCCATTTCAGGGAATGAAACGTTCAGTACTGTATATAAACTTTTATCAGCATCAGTTTCACCATTAAAGCTTACACCCGGAACATGGGCAATCAATTGTTCCATCATATACGATTTTAAACCCTGGATATGATTTTGGTGCTGCTCCATTTCATTATAAGCCAGTTCAAGCGATTTGGCTAAACCAACTATACCGTAGATATTTTCGGTACCGCCGCGCATGTTACGTTCCTGGGCACCGCCATAAATAAAAGGTTTTATCTTTATTTTATGATTAATGTGCAGGAAACCAACTCCCTTAGGACCATGCAATTTATGAGCGGCGCAAACCAGGAAATGAGCTTTGAGCTTGCTAAGGTCATGCTGATAATGTCCCATGGTTTGCACGGTATCGCAATGGTAGATGGCATTATATGTTTCGCACAAATCGCCGATGCGTTCCATATCCGATAATGTACCAATTTCATTGTTGGCATGCATTAATGAAACAAAACTGCGTTCATTTTCTTTCAATAATGTTTCCAGGTGATCGTAATCAATAGTACCCTTGCTGTCGATGTTTACCAGGCTTAATTTAATAACACCCGACTTTTCCATTGCTTCCAGCGTATGGAGCACTGCGTGATGCTCGGTTGGGCTGGTGATAGCATGGGTAATTTTGTGATCAATGATACCGCACCTGATGGCTGTATTATCAGCCTCGGTACCGCTTGATGTAAAAAAGATTTCGGCTGGCGAGGTATGCAATAAACCGGCAATCGTTTTACGCGAACGCTCAATCAAAGTACGGGCTTCCCTGCCGTGGGCATGTATTGATGAAGGATTACCAAACTGGCTCTCCATCACCTTGTACATCTCCTTCATTACGTCAGGGTCAAGCGGTGTAGTGGCGGCATTATCAAAATAAACGCGCATTCTTTTAAAATTTATAAATTAATGGATCAGTAACTTTAAAACACATGCCCGATATTATTATATAGCCAAGCAACCAACGGAATATACCGCCGGTTGCCTGTTATTTTTTGATACCGGTAAATTAACCTTTCAGTTGTAAGATCTCCTTAATATCAGTGATGATCTTATTGGCCAAACCGTTTGCCACGGTTTCAGAATTGCCTTCGGAATAGATCCTGATGATGGGCTCGGTGTTTGACCTCCGCAAATGTACCCATTCTTTATCAAATTCTATTTTCAAGCCGTCTATTGTTGAATGAGGCTGTTTGATATATTTTTCTTCAACCTTGCTCAAAAGGGCATCTATGTCCATTTCGGGCGTTAAAGTGATCTTGTTTTTTGAAATAAAATAACCCGGATATGACGCGCGAAGGCTTGAAACCGACTTGCCATATTTAGCCAGGTGAGTTAAAAATAACGCTATGCCCACTAAAGCGTCACGACCGTAATGCGATTCGGGATAAATAACCCCGCCATTACCTTCGCCACCAATAACCGCGTTAACCGCTTTCATCTGGTTTACAACATTCACCTCTCCTACCGCCGCGGCATGGTATTCGCCACCGGCCTTTTCAGTAACATCGCGCAGTGCCCGGGTTGATGAAAGATTAGAAACGGTGTTACCAACGTTGTTTTTCAGTACGTAATCGGCTACAGCAACCAATGTATATTCTTCGCCAAACATATTACCATCTTCGCAAACAAAACAAAGGCGGTCAACATCCGGATCGACAGCTATACCTAAATCCGCCCTTTTGCTTACCACTTCTTTTGATAAAGCTATCAGGTTTTCAGGAAGCGGCTCGGGGTTGTGCGGGAAATTGCCATCAGGCTCACAGTATAATTCATGAACAGTTTCAACGCCTAAAGCTTTCAGTAAGGCCGGCACAAAGATGCCACCTGTAGAGTTCACACAATCTATTACCACTTTAAAGTCGGCTTTTTTGATAGCCTCAACATCAACCAATGACAAGGCCAATATCTGGTCGATGTGCTTTTGCAGCCAGGTATCATCATGGGTAACTTTACCCAGATCATTTACATCTGCATATATAAAATCGCTATACTCTGCAATGGTCAATACTTCTTTACCATCGGCATCACTAATAAACTCGCCATCAGCGTTAAGCAGCTTAAGCGCGTTCCATTGTTTAGGATTATGGCTTGCGGTAAGAATAATACCACCGGCAGCTTTTTCGCCGGTAACGGCCACCTCAACAGTAGGTGTAGTTGATAAACCAAGATCAATAACGTCAATGCCTAAGCCCTGTAGCGTACCAACAACCAGGTTATTCACCATTTCACCCGACAAACGGGCGTCACGGCCAACTACAATCTTTTTAATTCCTGATTTTTTTACAGCCCATGAACCATAGGCCGAAGTAAATTTTACAATATCAAGCGGTGTTAAACCGTCGCCAACAGCGCCACCTATGGTGCCGCGTATACCTGAAATAGATTTAATTAAAGTCAAAATGCGATGTTTTTGGTGTGGTAAAAGTATAAAATATAAGATACAAATGATATTGTTTTAAGTAATTGCGCAAACGCTTGCACACTAATTTACTGTTTATTAATACCGCATAGCGTTGGCTCAATTGTCATTACTGCGCATTATTTTATGCTTAACGAGATAATACATGACCTAAGTATTAAAAGTCTGAAGGTTTTTTTAACCGAATTGATAACTTTGAAAATTAAGTAAACAAGCATCTATAGTAAAAACAATGCCCGACTATCTTTTAAATCTCGACCGGCATTTATTTTATTTCATTAACCATGACCTGTCCAATTCGTTTTTTGATTGGATCATGCCGTTGTTGCGCAACCCCAGGTTCTGGATCCCTCTGTATATCTTCATTATCGCTTTTTGTTTATGGCGATATAAAAAAACCGGTGCTATCATTATTGTGCTATTGGCAGCATCTGCAGGCGTAGCTGATTTTACCAGCGGTGTTCTTATAAAACACAGCATACAACGCCTCCGCCCCTGCCGCGACCCTATAGTATCTCTTACTGATATTAGTCGGGTACCTTGTGGTACAGGATATAGCTTTCCATCAAGTCATGCTACCGACCATTTTGCTATGGCCATATTTTTATGTTTTGTATTTGGCCATAAATGGAAATGGATCTGGCTTTGGGCCATTTTATGGGCAGGGAGCATTTGCTTTGCCCAAGTATATGTTGGTGTACACTTCCCGATAGATGTGCTGTGCGGCGCTCTGTACGGCTCCCTTGTAGGGTGGCTGCTTTCATTATTGTTTAAAAAATCACAACCCGCCTTTTAATGGGATACTGGAAAATTCTGCTGCTATTTTTTGCTGCCTTTTTTGGCGGTACTTCTGTATTTTTATTTAAAGGCGATAACCACAAAACGCTGAAACTGGTATTATCATTCAGTGGGGCCTATTTATTTGGCATTACCGTATTACACCTTATTCCTGATGCTTATCACGGCAATGATAACTATGTAGGCGTTTTTATATTGATAGGCTTTCTGTTCCAGATTGTGCTTGAGCAGTTTTCGGACGGGATAGAGCACGGGCACATGCACAAACACCCGCATGACCTGGCTGTTTTTCCGATAGGTATTATGGCCAGTCTTTGTCTGCATGCTTTTTTAGAAGGAATGCCACTGGCGCAGGGCAACCAGGACCAATTAGTTTATGGTATCGCCCTGCATCATATCCCTGCCGCGTTTGCGTTAGCTACCGTACTGCTTACCAACAAACAGGGTAAAAACAAAACCATTTTTTTTGTGGCCATATTCGCTATAATGGCCCCTGCCGGCTACTTTTTCAGTGACGCCCTAAGCAGCGGAAATATCGGCAACCTGCAACATTATTTTAACCGGATCATGGGCGTTGTTATCGGGATTTTCCTACATATTTCAACTACCATCCTTTTTGAATCAAGTGCCGATCATCGTTTTAATATGCGTAAGATGATAGCGGTACTGGCCGGTGTGGCTATAGCTTTGCTTGGGTTTTTGAAGGAGTTGTAATAGGCCCCCGGATGCACCTCAAAGCGGAGTTTACTATCAAACTAAGTGCTTAAATATTAATATTTTTCCAATCCCCTCTTGAGAGGGGGCGCGGTGGGACACGAGTGATTGCAGGGGTGTGTTTCATCAGCATTCATTACAAGTGGTTAAACACACCCCTCCACCCCTCTCAAGAGGGGAATCGCACTTTCCCTCACTTTTGTTTTTCTTTAACAACTTAAAAAATGAAAAAGGTGCGCCCGTATCTCACCTCAGACGCACCGGTTACCAAAATATCATGGTAATCATCAACTAAACCCGGATTCATGTTTGGAATGCTCCGGGATGCCTTAATACATTATTGTTAAAAACATCTGCACATATAAAATTTGCACATCTGCATATCCATTTTTATTTCACATAAAAACTCCCTCTCAGCCTGATATCCTCAGATGAGCTGCCAACCATCACTTTAAATTCGCCTGGTTCAACAACCTGTTTCATCTGGCGGTTCCAAAGCATCAGTTCCTTGTTGTCTATTTTAAATTGAACAGTGCCGCTTTCGCCGGGTTTAAGGTTGATCCTTTTAAAACCTTTGAGTGATTTTACCGGGGTAGTTACACTGGCTATAACATCGCGTAGATAAAGCTGCACTACTTCTTCACCTTCAACCTTGCCGGTGTTTTTAATAGTAACGCTAACGTTTGCGGAACCATTAAGCGGGATTTGCGGCTGTGCTATTTTCAGGTTTGAATATTCAAATGAGGTATAGCTTAAGCCATGCCCGAATGGAAACAACGCCGATGTATCCTGATCAACATACACGTGCCTTGAGGTTGGCTTATGATCGTAATAAAAAGGCACTTGTCCTACCGACCGAGGAAAGGTCATTGGTAATTTGCCTGACGGATTTACTTTTCCTAATAACACATCGGCTATGGCCAACCCACCGGTTTCACCCAGAAACCAGGATTCAACTATTGCCGGGATCTTTTTGGCAACCCAATTAATGCAGAGCGGTCTGCCGTTAAACAGCACAACTATAGTTGGTTTTCCCGTTTTATAAATAGCTTCAATCAGGCGGCTTTGTTGTTTGTTGAGATCAAGATTAGCGCGGTCTTTTCCCTCACCTACTTCGTTGATATCCTCACCCAAAACAACTACAGCTACATCCGATTGCTTAACCATATTAATCGCTTTGTCAAGATATTCATTTTGCCTTGCAGCAGATGTATCTGCTGTATAGCCCGTTTCAAATTTAATATCCAGACTATTACCCGCCTTCTGCTTCAAAGCATCTAATATGGCTACGCCTTTACCCATTTTATTGGCGTAACCACCCAGGTATGTGCTTTCGGCCAGCGGCCCGACAACCGCCACCGAACGCACGTTTGGCCCAAGCGGTAATATGTTATTATCATTTTTTAACAGACTGATCCCCTCCTGCGCGAGCTTCATGGCAACGGCACGGCTTTCATCCGTATGGTTTACTTTTTTTAACAGATCGATGTCGATATAAGGATGATCAAACAAACCCAGCATAAACTTTACACGCAGCACGTTTGATACAGCGCGGTTGAGATCTGCCATGGATAGTTTTTTGCTTGCCAGTGCCTTATTCATGGCCTCATGAAAAGCCACATGCGGAAAATCATAAAACTGCATATCCATACCGGCGGTAAAAGTTTGTCCCAGGGCATCGGCCGCGTCGGTTGCTATTTGGTGATTGTTTAGCGACATCTTAATGGCACCAAGATCTGACAGCACAAAACCCTTAAAACCCCATTCGCCACGCAGCACATCTTTCAACAACCATTTATTATCTACGCAAGGGATTCCATCAATTTCGCTGTAAGCAGCCATCATACCCATCGCGCCGCCTTCTCTTACAGCCTTTTCAAATACATATAAAAAAGATGAACGTGCTTCCCGTTCGCCCATATTAACAGGAGCCGTGTTACTACCTGCCTCCGGAATGCCGTGTACTGCAAAATGTTTAGGCTCAGATAGCACCGAATTATGATTGCTCAGCTTATTGCCTTGCAAACCTTTTACCATAGCCACGCCATTGGCTGCCGATAAAAATGGATCTTCACCATAGGTTTCTTCAACACGGCCCCAGCGAGGATCTCGGGGAAGACAAAGCACCGGGCCTAACACCATCGCTACACCGTGCGCACGCATTTCTGTTGCTATGATACGGCCAGCCTTGTGCACATTAGTGGTATCCCAGGCCCCGGCCAACGCCAATGGGCTCGGGAAGGTTGTGCTGCCCAAACCTTCATAACCATGCAGCCCTTCTTCAATAAAAAGAACGGGAATGCCGAGACGCGTTTTCTCGACAGCATAACGCTGAATCTGGTTGCTTACGTCAGCCGTTAAAGGATACAGGTCATGCACCGAGCCAATACCTTCTGTGCCGATATTGATGCGGGCACTATCAGACATGGAAACCGCATCATGTCCCTGCATGTTGGCAACTTCGTGGCCCCAGTACATATCCAGCTGACGAATCTTTTCGCCGGTTGTCATCCGGCCAAGTAAATCGGCTACACGCTTTTCAACCGGCAACGACGCGTCTTTATACGGAAGCTTAGCAGTAGGTTTAGGGGTATTAAATGAACAAAAAATCGTTACTAAAAGAACCGATATATAGGCGTTCTTTTGCTTCATAAATAAGTTATAATTGGTTGGGTTATTATTTAGGGTACAATCGATTGTCTATTTGAATAAATCAATCCACAGCCCGCTTTATCAAAGGCTAAAACTATAAGCAGGAAACTAATAAGTGATTAATAAAACATTAACAGCAGGACTTATCCGCTATTAATGTCAATTAAATTTGATGAAAGAGCTCATAATGCTATTTTTTTACCGGCGGTGGCACATCGGCTGTTAAAGGCACTTGCTTCCGGAGCATTTTAGCGGCATAACCTGTTAAGTACAAGTAATAATCATTAGGGATATCGTCCTCAAACGTTACGAAAGTACTTAAGCCTACCGGCGGATTTTTTGATACTTTGAGGATAGCCGTTCCTTCGTCAACTTCGTCGAACATGGCTACGTACAGCATTTCGGCGCCGCTGTTGATGGCACCATTTATCTGTTTCCAATAAAAATGGCCACGGTTGCGCGGGATCTGATTTTGTTTGGCACGCGGGTTCATATTATGCCAGCTGAAACCCGGAAATACGGTAGGCACGTAATCAACTTTATTTTCCTTACACCAGGCAATATCCTCGGCAATGCGGTGCTGAAAAACGGGATAAGCTTCTTCATTAAAACGGCCTACAAACCATGGGTGTACAATATCAACCTTGCGCAGCAGATCATGCAGATGCGGATCATTTTCGGTGTCGTTGCCAAAATCCCTCCAATAGGTAGGTACACCAAGCAATATGGCACAACCTCCATAAACGGGGTCATTCTTTAAAAAATCGATGATCTTTTCACCTTCAGTTAAACCATAACGGCGGTGGTCATTGAAACCTATCCCCCATACGGCTACCAGTGGCTTACCGTTATGATACAACCAGGTTTGGTTGTTGCCCCGGTTGGTTACTTTCATACTGTCGATAAGATGTTTCCAATCCTTGATCACCAGCGAATCGCCGCCCGCGTTCATACCCGACAGATCATACATCACCGTAATAGCCCTATGGTATTTCTGTGCATATTTAATCGCGTTGCCTAAAACCACATCGTTGTGATGCTTACCGGCTCCACGCTGTACATCACCAATAAAGCGCTGCACAAAAACGCCATCGACGCCATATTGCTGCATCCACTTAAAATGAGTTTCGGTTGATGAGGCATCGTACGAACTGTACAGGTAAGCGTCACTACCATCGGCCAATTTAAAAGGCGATTTATAAGTCTTGGGGTATTCGCTTACATCGGGCCACAGGTCGATATTGGTATAACCAGGCTCAAACTTTCCATGCGAAACGTAATGGTTCCACCAACGATTGCCGCCATCGCCGGGCGCGTTGAACCATCCCTGGTAACCGGCCATCACCAAACCTTTATAACTTTTAAATGCCGATGTTTTGCTGTGCTTTAGCTGAGCGTTGGCAACAGCGCATAGCAGTAGCAGCAAGATGCTAAAAACGTGTTTTTTCATCAGGATAGAATTTTAATATGTGTTGATTTTTTTCTTAGATCAGATACCCCAGTTTTTATTTGGTTTAGGTCCCATTTCCAGTTCAAGCGTGCCGCCTGCCGTCAGTTGCTCATGGGTAAAGAGTGGCTTGTTAAGCACCTCGCCGTTAAACTTGGCGCTTTGGATGTATTTATTTACTACCGAGCAATTGTTAGCTACCAGTTTAAACTGCTTACCATTTTGCAGGTTGATGGTAACCTTGCTGAAAACCGGGCTGCCGATGGTATAAACTGGCTTTCCTGGTGTAATCGGATAAAAGCCCATTGACGAAAATACCACAAAGGCCGACATACCGCCACCATCTTCATCACCAGGAATACCGAAAATGTTATCCTTATACCAAACATCAAGCAGGAACCGTACACGCTTTTGCGCTTTCCATGGCGCACCTGCAAAGTTGTACAGGTATGGGATATGGAAACTTGGCTCATTACCCATCGAATACTGGCCAACTAAACCCGTAGCATCAGGGAATTTTGCCCAGAACTGGTATTTGCTTCTATCGAGACTTTCGCGAAACAGCTGATCCAAACGGGCCTGGAATTTGTCTTGTCCGCCCATCAGGTTTGCCAAGCCGGGGATATCGTGCTGCACCTGCCACAGGTAAGTCCAGCCGTTGTTTTCGTCATAAAACTCGCGACCGCCCAAACCGCCGTCAAACTTAGGATCGATATCAATCCAGTTGCCGTCCTTGTCTTTAGGGATAAACATTTGCTTATCGTTGTTCCAAAGGTTTTTATAGTTAAGCGCGCGTTTGGCAAAGGTTTGCTCGTCGGCTGTTTTTTTCAATTCACCCGCTAACTGGCCAACCGCCCAATCGTCATAGCTACCGCCAAGAGTAACCGCTACTGCCTGACGTTTTTCGAAACCATGTACCAGACTTACAGTTTCCTTCTCGCCTTTTTTCAAAGCCGGGAAATATCCGTTGGTATGATAAAAATCGTCCAGTTCGCATTTAGGGCCGTTTTCCCATGGCAGCATGGTGGCTTCGTTTGCATTTTTAAGGATACCTTCATAAGCCTTATCAACATCAAAACCTCGAATGCCTTTGCGATAGTCATCCAGAAACATTACCGTAGAGTGGAAACCGTTCATACAAGGGTTATCACCAAACAATACCGGGAAGGTCGGCATCCAGCCGCTTTGCTCATATTGGTTAACATAAGAGTTCAACATATCCGATTCCAGCTTTGGGTTCAGGATAGTACGAAGCGGGTGCAAGGCCAGATAAGTATCCCAAACCCAGTCATCCACATAAAACGGACGGTTGCTATCATGAACTTTCTTATCGTATCCGCTGTAGTAATGGCCACCTTCGTTAATATCAACCATACGCTCATTACAACGATACAAAGCAGTATAAAATGAGCGACGCTGTGCCACAGTCCCCCCTTCAGTCTCAATCTGGCCAACTACTTTTGCCCATGTAGCTTTAGCTGCCTGCTTGAGCGTTTCAAAGTCGGCACTGCCAAATTCATCGTTAAAGTTTTGTTTAGCTTGCTGAGGGCTCACGTATGATATGGCGTACTTAAATTCGATTATATCCGGAGTACCGGCTGCAAATGTAATGTACGATTTAAGGTCCTTCCCATCGGTAGTACTTTGCTTAACTAAGGCGTTATCTTTTACTATGCCTGCGGTTCCTTTGGCATTAAACTTACCGTATACGTAAACCTTGATATCGTCATGATAGGTTTCAAAACCGGTCACCTCGTTACCTCCCGTAAATGATAAATTCGCTACACCTTCGTTATATAACCCAAACAAAATGCTTTTAGCAGCGCTTTTAGCAGGAAAAGTAAATTTATAATCGCCGACCTTTTTGCCCGGTGTAAACTCTACAGTGATATCCTTATCAATCAGGAAAGTTGAATAATACCATGGTCGGGTAACCTCCAGATCATGGTCATAGGTCATTCTTTCGTTCCACGAAGCAGGGGTAATTACATTGTTATCTGGCTTAACCGAAAACACCTCCCCTAACCTATGCGATACCACGTTAAGTGGAAAGCTGGAGATCTGATCGTCGATGTAGTCATGACGTACAGGCAGCATCCTAATCATCTGGTTAGGCAGGTGTGCAGTTGGCCGGGTAGGCTCAAGCAAGGCTCCCACATTACCAATATGCGGATCGATATATTGAAGATTGCCTTCATCTTTTGTTTGGGCAGATACCATTACACTGCCGCACAAGCTACTGATGCCAAGTACCGTGGATAAAAACAGTGGTTTAAACAACCGGGGGAAAGGGCTTAACATGGATATTGATTTATATTGATATACTGATTAACGTTTTATGCTGACTCTGTAAAAATACAAGCGCCAGATTTATTAATTGGCTATACTCCCAGAAAAATCACCTTTGATATCGCCGACACGAGGCACCTACGGAGCCTTAATGTTCTCTGTGTATTATCTATAAACACGAAACTCCTACGGAGTTGGATTTTTTTAACTCCATAGGAGTTTCGTGTTTATAGCAAAAGTAGTCCGACGTAAGGCTCCATAGGTGCCTCGTGTTTATCAAATTGATTAACTGGTAATAGCCTCAAAATTGCTTGCACAACTTAATTAATCATTAAAAATTGATTAATTAATCCAATAAATATCAATTGTAACAGATTTATTCAAGAATTGAATGAAAATCGCGTTCAAAAGCTTCGCCGTAAATTGCTTTGTACTCCTTGTTAAAATTCTCGAACGTGTTTTTAGCTAATGAGTGCTTACCAATATGCGAGAGTGCTTTACACTTCAAGATCATGGCTTCCTCATTCACCGGGTCGAAATAGAAGATATCATTAGCCAGTTTGATCAAAAACTCAGGATCATCGGTGACTTTTATCGAATTGGCGAACTGAATATATGAGTCGGTGATTTCATTTGATACTTCCGACTTAAAAGCGTCGAGCCATTCGTACTCAATATTCGACAGGAAATTACCCCTTTGGGTAATGTGTGTAAGCTGGATTATCTTCTGCTTGTTGAGCTTGCTTTTGTTAGATACAATATTGAGGTAATTATGATAATCAACCTGGATCTCGTTATAATCTATCTCAATTTTCCAATAGCCTGTATCTTTAGATAGATGACAATGACCCATCTTATCCAGCAGGGATTTCAGCTTGGCAATGTTCACCGAACGGTTATTACGCGCGCTTTTTTCCGATTTATCAAACCAAAGGATTTCGTTTAGTTTTTCAGAGCTTACCCCCCTGTCAAACTTTACCGAATACATCAGGATCACTAAAAACAACTCTTTCAATAAAGGCGTAAAGTACTTGGTGATCTCGTTGCCATCAGGCGTAAACAGTTGCAGGTCGCCAAATAAAAATATGGCATTCTTGTTGGCATGCAGGCGGCTTTCGTTTTCCTCTTTAGTTTCGGATACAACCAGTTCCTGCGTTTCATTAACGGGCAGCGTTACTTCCGCTACAGCTTTTTGAGGCTCTCGCAGTACTTGTGGGACTGCCTTTTTACGGCGGTTAATAACAACAACGGCTCCTATTCCTAAACATATAACACAACCACCAACTATCCACAGTAAGTAACCCATATGGCTCTCGGATAAAATATTAGTAACAACCGGTTCTGGTGGACTAAGCAGCGAGTAAACCTTAACCCGGGTGTGGTCGTTTTCTTTAAACAACGTTACCGATAAAAATTTTGCGCTATGTGGCAAATAATAAAGATCAGCATAGGCACTTACATCGTGGAATTGAAAGGGAATGGTATCGCCAACCATTTCGTAGGCAGGTTTATCCAACGAGCCTTTTATAAGCTGCAGGTTTGAATTGAATTTATGCTGCGGAAAGATCAAACCATAATAGGTTTTATCTTTCGAGTTGATGACAAGCGAGTTGGCGAAAACAAAATCCTCGTTTTTAACGTCGATATTGAAAAGCTTTTTAAACGTCTTGTCCTTAACCGTGTAGCGCACCATATCATACAAGTTACGCGGATTCACAATCTGCTGACCCGATGCACTGCCATAACCACCAATTACATAAACCGTATCGCCGGTGGCATTAGCACCTAACCCGGCCAAATAACGCGGGGTAAAAGTATCTCCCTTAAATTTAACCTTCTCCCACTGTTTAGTATTAAGACTAAACCTGCGGACACTGTCTTTATAAATCAGCTGCCCATACCCACCTATAGTATAAATAGCCGTATCTGTTTTGCTGAAAAACTTATTGAGATGACCGTTATTGGTTGCAAAATTACTATAGCCCTTATCCCACTTGCCGGTAACAAAATCAAACGTTCCAACGGCTGTCTGATCCATAAACAGGTAAA
Organism: Mucilaginibacter endophyticus; assembly: GCF_003351025.1. Lineage (GTDB taxonomy): Bacteria > Bacteroidota > Bacteroidia > Sphingobacteriales > Sphingobacteriaceae > Mucilaginibacter > Mucilaginibacter endophyticus. The sequence continues at coordinate 974,707 of NZ_QPCG01000002.1, forward strand.
AAAGCTTGTTGTTGGCATACAAAGCCTGGTCGCCCGGCACCATCATTTGCCGACCAGAACTATATGCCCTGCTTTTTAACTGCGGCGTTTTGTTGATGGAATATGTAACCAATGAATCGGCAGTGATGACAAATACATCCTCGTTTGCAGCATCAAAAGCCAAACTGGCATCTCCGGGAACGGTAAATTCCTTTTCCAGTTGCCAATTACGGTGCCTTGCCTTGATCCACAATGGGTTATTAACCGAGCCACTGTTTTTATTTTCGGTTTCGTTGGCTACGCTACCCTCCCACTCATTAAGCGGCCAGTTTGCTATTTGCTCCGTATTTTGTTGTACACGAACATCGCGCAATTTAAACGGCGGCAAATCAGTGGTTTGAAACTGCTTATAAGCGTTAGCGCCAAAGAGTAGCTTATAGTTTGAACTCGCTTTTAGATGGATACCTGTTTCGCTTAATGACTGATTGCCGGAAATAACGGTGATCTTATCGTTTTTATAATCTATTTGGATCTTTAAATTATTCCAGCGTTCAAAAAGCAGTTTATCATCAATATTGAAAGATATTTTTGAAAGACGTTCGCCAATAATGATTTTGAAGTGCTTGGTATTGGCTTGATTATCGTATACTAAGTCGACATTTTGATTATCGTCACCTATCAGCCGTAAAATATAACCGAAGTAAATAACCCTGTTAGGCAGGAAAGACAGATCAAACGAAACCTCAAATTTATCTTTAGGAGATAGATTTTTCAAGCCAAGGTCTAACCCGGTGCGCTTATCCTGTACAACTTCATGACTATAGAAGCCCAGCCCATAAGATTGCGCACGGGCAGGTGACATGAACAGAAAATTCAATAAAACAGTAACAATTATCCCCGGTAAAAAAAATCTCATGTTGATAAGTACACCTTAGGCATTACAACTCATGTACCCTGCTCGGTATTTATAATTTAGGCCCAAATTCAGTGCTTTTTAATTGGCTCGATTGGCTAAAATTACAATAAATACAGTTTAGTTTCAAGGATTATAGCATTATAATCCCCCGATACAACAAGCTGTTTAAGCTTCAATAAGTTAGTGAACTTATACTTAGTGTACAATATAATTTAACATTAATTTGGAAAGGGAATTTCGTAACCTGTCGCCTTTAAAATAAACTCAACTATTGGCGCCGGGTTAGGTAAACTATGCGGATGATGTTTAAAGCCCGGTTTATGAATTACCGTAATTGAACCTCCAAGCGCTTTAACCTTTTGCTCAAATAACAGGGTATTTTTTGAAGGATCGACGGCCTCGTCATCATCGGCAGAAAGATGCAGCATCGGGAACTTACCTTTTACAATTTGTTGCACCTTATCAATAGGGCTTACTTTCAATGAGCCTATCTGGTTTGCAGAAGTTAAATTGAAATCCTTTTTCAGAACAGCCGAATCAGGCCAGTATTTTAAATCGAGTAAGGCATTATCGGCATAAGTACAAGCTACCTTATCAGGATTGGCGGCCGCCCAATTGTATATGTAAACGCCTCCCCTGCTCATGCCTTCAAGTACGGCTTTTTTACCCAGGCCCGCGTTAGTCAGCATTTTATAAAAATCATTCCAGTAGCCAATTGCTTCGTTATTACCCAATAGCTCGGCAACATCACAATAAACAATATGGAAGCCCCGCTCTAAAAGCGCTATATCAGTCTGCGGCTCGTGGCCCCAAAAGCGTGCACGCCATACCCATGGATGGCCTTTAGCCGCCCATTTTGGCTTTACAACTTTGCAATCGCGGTTATCAAAGGTAAATTCGGCGCAAGGATAGCCGTAAAAATTGCTTTCCTTAACCTGCTGGTTCATGCTGCTAAAAACATCATAGTTGTTATCTCGGGGCTGCACAACCACATCATATAGCCTTTTGGCAGTCATGGCAGTGCCATCCAAATTAGGGTGGATTTTATCAGGCATCCAGCTTTCGTGGTTAACAAACATGGAGTGCATATCAATTACCTCTAAATGTTCATCATAGGCCGCATTCCTGAGTTTGGGGATGATGCTGTTAATAATTACTTTATCGTAGATCTGGTTAGTATCGGTTTGAAAAGATGGAATAGGCAGCAATAATACGATGCGTGGACGCGAAGGCAATTGCTCGAATGATTGGATCAGATCATGATAATCTTTTTCGTACTCATCCAAATGAACCCGGTTAACGAGCTTGGCATCGTTACCGCCAAGGTCAATAAATACCACATCGGGTTTGCTTTGCAGTGCCTCCTGATAGGCTTTTGTACTCCAATACGACAGATCGCCTTTGCGCAAAAGTGTAGCGCTGCTTACCCCAAAGTTGCTAACCGAATAGTTTTTACCCAAAAGCTTTTGCAGCTGTGCCGGGTATGATTGCGCAGCCGGATCGGGCAAGGTAGCTCCGTACGTGATACTTGCGCCTATGCAGGTTATTCTTGTTGTTGCGCTCGCGATGTTGATCAGGCAAAAAGCAATCAACATAATCAATATTCTCTTCATGATTTTAGCGTTTTTTAGTCATATCGATAACATCTGCAAGGCGACTGGCCGGCGTAACTTTTAGATTAGTGAGCTTCCCGTCGACTACCTTACCCTCAACAGTAGTTTTGCAAGGCGCATTCAATTTAAAATCGGCATTCCAACCTGCTGGCCAGGCGGGCAGCAGCATGATCTTTTTGTCGTTAACCTGCATCAGCATTAATTGCAGGCCATTCTCGCCATTACCGCCGTTGTCTTCGTCGGGCATGTAATCGTTACCCTTATCCCAAAACGCAGGGAACTTCAAGCCCGCATCTTTTCGGGTTAGGGCGAAGCTGGTATAATCCTTAGCTACTTCGGCATCGCCAATCATTGCCGCTTGTATCGGATCCTGCACCCAGCAACCTTTAGCGCGTTGTTTACGGGCGTTGAAGGTGTTAACCGCCACATCCAAACCGGGCTTGCCTAATCCATACAGCCTGAACGGATAAATAGCATATAACTCTGGGTTTTCGCTATTGAAGGATTTGGCAGTTTGGGGACCAGTGTATGGCAACAGTACGGTTTTGCCATCGTGATCGGCAGTTGGTAAAGGCGGCAATTCGTCGTAGAATTTACGCCAGTGTTGTTTTGTCTGCTCATCCACAATGGTCGACGGCAGCGCTATCATCCTGCTTAGTACGGCATGTAACCCGGCAATATCTGGCGCGGGGTTATGAACCTTCCAAAACATTTCAATCGAGTTATCAGGATCAAGCAACAGCTTACCTGTACTGTCCCGTTTAAAATGTTCATCAAAAAACTGTAACCCGGCCTTAGCAACCGGTAACAGCGTTTCTTTTGCAAAACCGGTATCGCCGGTATATTCGTAGTAATCAAGCATCATCATGCTTAATTCAAGTATAGGGGTAAAATAATGATTGGTGTAATTGGCCTTCACTTCGGGCCCCATATAACTTAAACCACCCCAAAAAGGCGCGGTTTCGGCAAAGTAAGCACCGCCATGTTTGTAAAATTCGTTAACCTGTTTGGCATTAGCAGGCAAAATATTGGCATACATCCTGAACAGCGGCAGCATCATATCAAAATCGCCGGCCATGAGGCGCGGCCAGTACATGGGTCGGGTATTTTGAAACCAGTACTGTCCGCCCCAGGCCCGGTAATCGGCGTTGGCATTTTTCGCCTGATTATCTATTACGAAAATGGAACCATTGAACTTGATTGGATAGGCGCCCCTTCCTGCACAAGCGGTCACAAAACGTTGCAGGATATAACCTTGTGTAACTTTTTCTGCCAGATCATCGCCGGTTACAAATACATAGCTGCGGCTCCAAAACTGCTGCCACCATTTTTGATGGGCTAAACGGGTTTGCTCAAGGTTTAACTGATCAACAGCGTTTACTTTTGGTTCCAGTTTCCTAAGCCATTGGCTTCCGCTTCCGGCAATTGCTGTTAATGGATAAATAGAAATTACCTGCGATGTTACTTTACCTGACTTTAAGGTAACATCATCCTGGTTTAATAAACCTGCTCCCATAATTATTGCGCCAAAAGTAAGATTAGCTAAATGCGGATCGGTAGTTGGCGAATTATGGTGGTACCAGGCTATCCTGTTCTTTTGCCCGTTAAGCACAGTATCTGTTTTACCGGCACGCCAGTTCTCCAGCTTTACGTTAACAGCAGCGACGGTTGCACTTTTAGTTTCCACCCGGATAACCGGATGGTTTGCATCAACCCAGATCCTGTATTGAACTGAAAATTTCCCTTCACCAGCCTGCGCCCAGATCTCGCCGTTACGAAGTTTTAAAATCTGTTTAAACGACGCGTTGTTTTTTAAAGGATTAGGGTTTACCGATACCCTTACAGCGCCGAGTTTCATTAATACCCCACCCTGCTTCATCCAATCGTCTTTTTCGGCATCAAGTTCACCGCCCCAGGCATCGGTTTTACTGATATAAAAAACCAGGTCGCCATTTTTTTCAAACCATACGTTGAGGCCTATATCTCCATTACCTAATGGCATCGACTGTGCCGATGTTGGGCCGGGCGTATCCCATTCAACATTGTAATGATCCAATTGCGGGTTAACTGTTGATTGTGCATAGCAAAATGTAGTAAAAGCAATGAAGAGCGTTGTAAGTATCAGCCCAACTTTTTTTGTATTCATAGGTTTATATTAACGGGATATATGTGCCCGTACTTATCGGTTAATTGATGATGCAAATAAATTACTGCAACTTAATAAAAGATTAAAAAAGCATTAACTGCAAAAATTATTACAATCGATTGTGAAAGTATCATACAAACAAATTCCTGTATCTTAGTTAAATGCATATTGAACGCTTTGCACCCGACGAAATTTTAAAGCCATTTATAAGGCAATACGTGTTTGTTGAAACAACCGGCAACGTTATCAACCGCATTTTGCCGGATACCTCTTTAGTTATGGCGATCAGGCATGGGGGAGCTATCAGCGATGTTACTGGATCAAACAATAATCAACTTCCCTCCTCGCTGATCACGGGATTAAAGAAATCGCCCCGGTTAATTAACTACGGTGCCGGCACGGGTAACATGCTTATCATATTTAAAGCAGCCGGAGCAGCAGCTTTTTTTAAACAACCTCTTCACGAATTATTTGAGGCGAGTGTGCCCCTTGATAATTTCATCGCTCCGGATAAATTGACTTTACTTCAGGAACAGCTTGTGCAAGCAGATGGGAACCAGCAACGGGCTACCATCGCCGACCAGTTTCTGATTCAACAGATCCAAAATTACAAGCAAGATCAGCTGATAATATCGGCCCTGCAAAAAATCCGCTTATCAAAGGGACAAATCAGGATCAGGGAACTCGCTGATGCACATTATATCAGCCAGGACGCGTTTGAAAAAAGGTTCAGGCGGGTAGTGGGAACCTCGCCAAAACAGTTTGCCAGTATTATTAAAATCAAATCAATAGTTGACAGCAAAGTGCCGGACGCTTCACTTACACAAATAGCGTTGGATGCAGGATACTTTGACCAGCCGCATTTTAATAAAGAATTTAAACTGTTTACCGGCTTAAGCCCTGCCGATTTCTTTAAAGTGCCGAGGGCCTGGTAAATCAATGATTTTTTACAAGCATTAGGCCCCGATTGTCCGGATTTTTGAAGAAAAACAAGCATAATCATGAAACAGATATTTATAGACCAATTTACAGTTCCTTCAGGAGCCGAACTTGAATTTAAAGAGCGCATGAAAGTTAACAGGGATTTTATCAAGAAACTCGATGGGTTTATTGAGGACAGGGCCTATGAACGTCATGACGATCAAGGCAACCTGATCTGCATAACAACAGCCATCTGGCAAAACGAAGATGTTTTACAAAAAGCCAAAGAAGCGGTTCAGCAGCTATACCGGCAACAAGGTTTTGATATGAAAGCGATGCTTCAAAGGTTAAACATCAGCATGGAAAGGAACACTTATCAGGCAGTTACTGATTAGTTTATTTTCATAAGCCTGTTTCAACATACCTTCTATCATCGTTATTAGTTTTACAACTTTTATGCTCATTTAAGCGTTAGCTAAATTTAGCGGCGGTTCCCCGTTTTGTAATTTAATTTCTGATAGATTTGTGTACGATTATAGTGCTTTATGACAATAACCAACTCCGATTTTAAAATAGATGTAACCTCCGAAATTGGCACGCTTCGCACACTGCTTATTCATAGCCCCGACAGCGGCTTGGGCAAAGTGGTGCCCTCAAAAGCACAGGACTGGCTTTTTGAAGATATAATTCACCTGGACACGGTACGCAGGAACGAGTACGATTACTATGTAAAACTACTGCTCTATTTTCTTGATCCCGAAAAGATAAAAGGTAAACTGCAGCAAATTGATGAAGAAAGCGCTCACCGTTCGTTTTTTAAACCGGATAACGCAGGCTTCCACTCTTCAGATAAGGTTATCGAAATTCAAACCCTATTGGCCGATATTTTACAACAGCCGGATATCCGCAAAAAGCTGGTGGCTTCTGTATGCGCGGTTGAAAGCTGCAACTACCGGTTACAGCAACAGCTTACGGATACCGATCCGGTTGAACTGGCCAAGATCTTTATCTCAGGCTCGTTAACAACCGAGGAAATGATCTTTGCCCCTATTCCTAACCTCATTTTCTCGCGGGATTTGGGGATAGCCGTAAACAACCACATGCTGCTTAACAAACCGGCAAAAAAAGCCCGCTTCCGCGAAACCTTGCTAATGCGGTATATATTTTTCAATCACCCGCTTTTTGAAGCTTACCGTGATAATATTTTAGAGATCCCGGAAACAGCCCAGCATTTTTTACGCCCTGGCGAAGACGCTGAAGGTCGCACCACTTTAGAGGGTGGCGACGTAATGATGGTAAGCCCGGACCACTTGGTGATTGGATGCAGCGAACGCACTTCTGTAAGCGGGGCCAATGAAGCTATCAGGCTGCTTTTTGAACACGATGTGGTAAAAAAGGTAACCATCGTAAAAATCCCGAACAAGCGCGATTACATGCATATCGACACCGTTTTTACGCAAGTTAAACGCGATACTTGGGTACTGCTTCGTTCGCTTGCCATAGCCGAAGCCCCTATTGAAGAAAGAGAACCGATATCATGGTTCGCCGATAAAAAACAGAAAGAGCGGCCGGAAATTGTTCAGTTTGCAAAAGATGAAAAACCAAAACTGTTTAGCTGTATTGAAGACCTGCTTGCCGATATCAGCGAAAACGACCTTAAAAGCGGCGTAAAAACTAAATTCATTTACTCTGGCAATAATACTTTCCCCTTTGACGCCCGCGAGCAGTGGACAGACTCCTGTAATCTGCTGGCACTAAAAGAAGGCGTAGTTGTAGGGTACGATCGTAACGATAAAACAGTAGAAGCATTTAAAGAAGGCGGCTTTGACGTAATCAGGGTAGCCGAATTGATTCAGAAATTTGAGAACAACGAACTGGATCCGCAAAGCCTGACCAATACGTTAATTTTAATGCCTTCGGCCGAACTTTCCCGTGCCCGCGGTGGTTTCCATTGCATGAGCATGCCGATATTAAGGGATAAGGTGCTTTAGCAAGTCATTGAGTCATTTGTCATTAAGTCATTGCCTGGCATGATTTATCGCAATAAAAAATGACTCAATGACCAAATGACATAATGACAAATACATATGAGTCAATCAACATCACATATACTAATGATTCGCCCGGTTAATTTCGGGTTTAATGAAGAAACCGCGTCAAGCAATGCTTTCCAGAACCCAAACGCTGAAAAAAACGGTGTACAGGAAAAAGCATTGACTGAATTTAACGGCATGGTTAATATTTTGCGCCATAACGGAGTGGATGTTACCGTAATAGATGATACGTCACAACCCTATACGCCCGATTCGATCTTTCCAAACAACTGGGTATCTTTCCATGATGATGGCGGCGTTTTTCTATACCCTATGCAGGCCGAAAACCGGAGGCTTGAGCGCAGAGAAGATATCATAACCGATCTGGAAGACAAGTTTAAAATTGCCCATGTAATTGACCTAAGCCGCTTTGAACATGAGCACCGTTTTTTGGAAGGCACCGGCAGTATGGTGCTTGACAGGGATGGTAAAATAGCTTATGCCTGCCTGTCTCCTCGTACTGATAAAGAAGTGCTTAATTATTTTTGTGAGCAGTCAGGATATCAACCCGTGAGCTTTGAAGCGGTGGATGAAAAAAGCAAAGCTATCTACCACACTAATGTGCTCATGTGTATCGGCAGCCAATTTGCCCTGATCTGCTTAAATAGTATCCCTAACCCGCACGAAAGGATAACAGTTACCGAATCATTAAGATCATCGCATAAAGAAATTATCGAAATCAGCTTTGAGCAAATGAACCAATTTGCAGGTAATATGCTTGAGGTAAAAAACAAAGCGGGCGAAACGCTGATCGTGATGTCGCAAAATGCATATAACGCATTAAACGATACTCAGCGTTCGGCCTTACAGCAATATGGCAAATTGGTTTATGCGGATATTAACACCATAGAAACTAACGGAGGTGGCAGCGCACGCTGTATGATGGCTGAAGTGCATTTACCGGGTATTTAAATTCATCTGTTAACAGCATACAGCGCTATCATATACTTGAAGAGGAAAACAATTACAGCTATAATTACAAGTAATAACAATTGTTTCACTAAATATTTAGGCATGGCTAATCATGATCAATATACAAAGACGACAATTTAGTTATTAAAATACAATTTACAGTCCTTACACATTTTTCACAAAAATTGTATCGATACTGTATAACAACAACTTACGATAATAGCGTATCTTTAATCATACGTTATTAATTAGGATTTTTTATTAAAGAATAAGCCCCTTCGTCAGGGGCCTATTCTTTGATTATCCGGTTAACAACTAACCAGTTTACTCGGTGATGAAATAGGTATAAGCCTGTTTCTGTTTCATTTTTGAGCGTACCCTTTTAAAGCTATCCTCAATATCTTTACGCTCATCTTTTTCAGTCACTTCCATAAAAGCCTCCTGATAATAACCTAAGGCTTTATTCCAGTCTTTTTGCTTTTCGTAAAATAGACCAAGCAAATCAAAAACGCGGGCCTTATTTACACCTGGGGTAGTTAATGCTTGGGCCGAAATAATTGAAACCGATTTTTCCATACCCAGAAACACCACCAAGTCAAGATAATGCGCGTAATTATCCGGGAACGATGGCTCCAGCTCCATACAGGTTTTAAAATGGTAACCTGCAGTTTGATAATCCTGGATCTTGTAGTAATAGATCATGCCTAATTGGTAATGCGCCCTTGCAAAAAATGGCTCATCGGCAATAATCTGGTTTAATATATTAAGGCCCTTTGGCGTTTCGCCGAACGAAAGTTCGTCGACAGCCTGCAGGTACTTTTCTTCAATTGAATAATAATTGTCCATATAAAATTTCAAATTCAGTTAAGCTTACAATTAAGTAATGCTTAATGTTAAACTAATTTGGTAAATGTAGGATCGGTTTGGGTACTTCGAAACCGCTATACCGGAGTTGAGAAGAGAATTATCGACGTAAAACCCTTCTGCTGCGACACCAAGGGGCACATTACAATTGAGCAGAATGATTTATTAAATAACATCGGTTTGTACTTTATATGTGCAAACCTACAATTATTGAATGAGAAAAGCAAGAAATGAGGCTCATGCACAAAGTCAATTGCATTGTGTATGAGGTTTATGGCCTTTTTATGACCGGAAAAAGCACGGGCAAAAAAATAGCAGCTTGTTATTAAGCTGCTATTGAATTTTGTTTAACTGCCTCAATCAGGAAGTTAGTCTTTAATTCTCTCTCAGATATCATTACGCTGAAATCATCGAACTTAATGCCCTGTTCAAGCGGATAAAGTACATAGCCGCGTTTAAGTGCATCATATGTACCAAGTTCAAATACTTCGTCGTGCTTTTTTCCTTTGATTTTCGCGCCGCTCACTAACTGGTAAGCGTCGGATATGGTTTCAAAATTATTGTTTTTCATGGTACAGATGCCTGTACAATTACTCTGCCAATTTTTAAGCAAACCAGTTAAACAAGTCGTTTTGCTTTAAAGATGCCTTATCTTTTCCGGATAAATCATTAATAATCAAACCTTCACCCATTTGTATTATTCGTGTACCATAATTAAAAGCGTCCTTTAAATTGTGCGTAATGAATACAGCAGTCAACTTAAAATCCTTAATCAGTGTATCCGCTGTTCGCATTACCACGTCGGCCGAACGGGGGTCGAGCGCCGCGGTAGGTTCGTCAAGCAGTAAAACTTTACAACTATCCATAACGCTCATCAACAAGGTAAGCGCCTGCCGTTGTCCGCCTGACAACGTGCCCATAGGTTGCTCTATCTTATCCTGCAGGCCCATGCCAAGGTTGGCTACTTTTTCCTGAACCTGCTTCTTAAAAGCATCATTTACCCCAACGGATAAACCTTTTGTTTTGGTGCGAAGTGATGCAAGGCGGAAATTATCTAAAATACTAAGATCGGGCGCGGTACCACTTAACGGGTTCTGGAACACCCTTGCAATCCATTGGCTGCGTTTATAATCGGGCAGTTTGGTTACATCGGTACCATCAATACTGATGTTTCCTTTATCAGGCAATATGCTACCTGCAATTAGGTTAAGAATGGTAGTTTTACCTGAGCCATTTGAGCCTACCACTACCAAAAACTCGCCGTCTTTTATTTCTAAAGTAAGGCCATTAACCGCGTTTACCTGGTTGGCTTTACCCTTGTTAAATATTTTATGTACGTCGGCTATCGTTATCATGATGATTTTAATAAGGATAAACGTGGCAGACTTACAATTACCAGCACAAAACCAGCTGTAACTATTTTAAGCAATTTAGGATCCACACCTACCGATAGCGTAAATGCCAGTACCAGTTGAAATATCACCGCTCCTGCCAACACCAATACCAGGCTTAACCATACCGAGGTTAGTTTAAACCAGTTGATCAATGTTTCGGCAATGATCACCGAGCCCAATCCTACTATAACAATCCCTATCCCCATGCTGATATCCGCAAAGCCCTGAAACTGGGCCACCAGGTAACCACTCAAAGCGGTAAGCGCGTTAGCCAAAGCCAGGCCCGTGATCTTCATCCTATCGGTATTTACCCCTAACGAACGGATCATAGATTCACTGTTGCCTGTGGCACGCATGGCAATACCAAAATCAGTTTTAAGCAGGTACCCTATCAGGAACGTGATCAAAACAACAAAAATGGCCAGAATTAAAAATGTATTTTGATTAGGATCACTTACCACGTTGACTATCGTGAATAACGATGGCAAGTTGATGAGTGGCAAATTAGAGCGGCCCAAAATAGTAAGATTAACCGAGTACAATGCCGTCATGACCAATATCCCCGCCAGCAGCGCGTTTATCTTTAATTTGGTATGGATAATTCCCGTAAGAGCCCCCGCCATAGCCCCCGCCAAAATCACAGCTGGTAAAATAATATATGTAGGCTGATGATTGGTTAATAATACTGCGGTAACCACCCCACCCAACGTATAACTGCCATCGGTTGTGATATCGGGAATATTAAAAATCTTCATGGATATATAAATCCCCAGCGCTATGGCCGAAAAGCACAGGCCCTGCAGTAAAGCGGTAAGGTAAAAATCCATTTATTTTACTGGCTCAAAATTAGGCGGAATGGTAATGTTGTATTTTTTTGCCGCTGCAGGGTTATATACCCTCTTCCTGATCTTCACCATTTCGGGTTGTAAACCATCAGTTTTATGGGTTTTAAGATATTGCACGGCTTGTTCACCTGCCTGGTAACCCCACTGATAAATATCGGCGCCAAAAGCAGCTACAGCACCCCGTTGTACTAAGCCGGCTTCGCTGGTAAAAATGGGAATGTTTTTTTGATTGCAGTTTTTCAGGATAGTTTCAAAAGACGCGAAAACGGTATTATCCGGGTTAGCGAAAAAGGCATCGATGTTTTTGCTTAACAACGATTGTGTTACCAGCTGCGCATCGGCAGAGGTATTTAACGGAAGCGCCACAATATCAACCTTTAAACCAGCCGCCAATGATTTAATACGGTTTAAAGCATCGGCAGATTGCGGTTCCGATTGATTATAGATCATCCCTATAACAAGCTTTGAACCTTTTGGCTTAAGCAGTTTTGGAATAATGCTAAAAGAGGTGTCGATATAATTAAGATCTTCAACAGTACCGAAAAGGTTTTCCGGAGCTTTCCCGTTTGCGTCAACTACCTTCATACGTTCGGCGGTTGGCGATACCATGGCGAAAACGGGAATGTGCTTAGTTTTTTGAAGTGCTGTTACGGTTGATAGTGTTGTACAAGTCGCCAATAGGTTAACACTATCGGTAACAAAGTGATTAACAATTTGAGTAAGCGTAGGGATGTCGCCCTGGGCATTGCTGTATTCAATCTGCACTGTCTTTTTTTCTTCGCTGAAACCATTCTTAGCCAGCGCGTCGGTAAAACCTTTACGGGCTTGCGAAATAGTAGCGTCTTCAAAGGCATCAACAAAACCAACTACAGGCACCTGCATTGATTTGGTTTTAGGCTTACATGATACCAGCGAAATGAAAACTAAGGCTATCGGTAGATATTTAATGAACTTCATGTTACTAAATTAAATTTTTAGCTGTAAAGCTGAAAGTACAATGGCAAAAGCCGTTAATTGTTTTACAATACAATTATAACAATACAGGAAGCAGTGCCGCATTTAGGACAGCAGACTTATCTCCTATCCCAGCAACCTCAAAAAAATAATAAGCTTATAAAAGCTCTTTAAGCTCTGCGAAATTACTGATGGTAGCTACCATGCCATCGGGCACAACGCCAAAACCATAATTGGCAAATATGAATGGTACCCCGGCTTGTTTGGCGGCGCTATAATCGCCCATGGTATCACCCACATAAACAGGGGCTTTTAACTGATGATCGTTCACTACATCCTTAATATTATCGGCCTTAGGGTTTCCTTTTGTACCAAAACACTGATGGCCCAGGAAATGGGCATGCAATTGGTTCAGATCCAGAAACAGTTCGATATATCCGTTTTGGCAGTTGCTTACAATGTAAAGCTTGTAGTTTGCTACAAGGTATTTAAGCGTTTCTTCCAATTGAGGGTAAAGTTCTCCTCCTTTGGTGTGTAAAATTTCAAGTTCACTGATGCCGCAAAGGGTTTGAACTTCCTTACGTTGCTCAGCGTTAAGCTCCGGGAATAACTTATCAAAAATGGCATCATAAGTCATGCCGGTGATAGAACGCACACGTTCCTGCGTCATTTCTTCTTTAATATAATCAACTTTGCTTATAGCTGCCTGCCATGCCAGGGCTACATTAGTAGTGCTATCCCAAAGTGTACCGTCAAGGTCAAAAATTATGCTGTCGTATTTGTTTTTAAGCGAGTCATTCATATCGCCGGCAAAAGTAAGATTTTTTACTCCTGCCGACGATCAGATCAATGTTAATTTCTGAAAGAATCAGAACCGGTAATATTTATTGAGCAGTAATCACCCTTATCATATTATTGAATGTATCGGCAACATAAACTTTCCCAACACCTACAGACATGCCGTAAGGAGTTGAGAAACTTGCCTTTGAACCTTCGCCATTGGCCAGTCCCGAAAAACCGGTACCTGCAATTGTAGTAACTTTTCCAAAAACATCAACAGCCCTGATAAGGTGGGCCGAATCGCCGACATAAATATTGCCCTGGTTATCGGCAGTTAAGCTTATCGGCGTTGTAAAAGTGGCTGTATTACCAGTTCCATCAGTCGACCCTGACGTTCCGTTACCCGCCAATGTAGAAACAACCCCATCAGATGTAATCTTTCTGATCATGTTATTGCCCGAATCCGTTACATACAAATTACCCGAATAGCCAACTATTATGCTGGTAAGCTGTGAAAAGCTTGCCGCAGTTCCTGTTCCGTTTGCAGAGCCGCTTACACCCGAACCTGCAAAAGTAGTTACCACACCTGCCGAAGTTACTTTACGGATCTTATAAACGTCTGCAACATATAAAACTCCGTTGGCATCTACTGCTATTCCTGTAGGAGATGTAAAACCTGCAGCAGTGCCTGTGCCGTCGGCCCCGCTTGTGCCTCCTCCTGCCAAAGTGGTAACCGCACCGGCAGAAGTTATCTTTCTGATCACTTTTCCTGTGCTTTCGGCCACATATAAATTACCGCTTCCATCAAGTGTTATACTCACAGGATTGTTAAAAGTGGCCGCGGTACCAATCCCATCAACATCACCCTTGTCACCGCTGCCTGCAAAAGTGGTTACTTTACCATCTGAAGTTACTTTACGGATCAGGTTATTGCCGGCATCTGCTACATATATATTACCCGCAGCATCATTGATCATGCCACTTGGACGGTTAAATGACGCAGCGGTCCCGGTACCATCGGCTTTGCCCGGGTTTATATCACCTGCCAATGTAGTTACAATAACACTTAATGGTTGAGAAACATCATTGGTGTTCTTTTTTGAACATGAACCTGCAACAAGTAATACTAAAACGCATGGCACAACAGCCTTAAAAACAGATATTTTTTTTTGTTTCATAATATAGTTTCAGATCGAGGATCTTTTAATTGGTTTTATAGATGTGTGCAGGTGTACTAATTTAATTAAAATTGAGAAAAGCCCAATTAATTAAATGCGGATAGTTTGAAAGTAAAGTGTCACAATTCATTCAATACTACGTTTTAAATATGATTACGATGCTAAATGACCGTTTGTAACAGATTAAAAAAGTTTTATTTTTTTGTTGATCTTATAACGTTTTATCAAATTTTATTTCTACATTTAATTATTCACCCATGTCTATTAAAAATTGCGTAAAACTACGTACGCAAAACGGTGAAATCCCTGATTACTTTTTATACAGCGTTGGCTATTTTTGGAGTATAATTTGTATCTGACCACTCGGATATACTTTTAAAAACTTATCCCTTGCTTATGAAATTATTTTACCATTTTCTTGTTTTAGTTGCGGCATCCCTCATTTTAATAGCATGTGCCAATATGTTTGCCTCAACTCCTGAAAAAAGACTTAACAGACCTGCAGAACGCAGTGGGATCAATTTAGATAAGGATTCACTATTTAATTCAGGAACAAATACCAGGGTGGTATTTCCCGATTTTCAT
The DNA here is from genome assembly GCF_003351025.1 of Mucilaginibacter endophyticus. Lineage (GTDB taxonomy): Bacteria > Bacteroidota > Bacteroidia > Sphingobacteriales > Sphingobacteriaceae > Mucilaginibacter > Mucilaginibacter endophyticus. The sequence goes on from NZ_QPCG01000002.1 coordinate 989,887, forward strand.
TACTATAATATTTTAAGTAAGTATACTGATGGCAACAATGAGGCCGGTTATAAAATGCAACCGGTAAACAATTTGTTTGCAGCGGCAAATTATTAGAACCTAAGCCCAATTCAAAGATAATTTAGTTTAATAGTTAGTTAATTAGTTAGGAACAGTTGTAAACAGTCGCTACAGAGATGTACCGACTGTTTTTTTGTTTAGAATTTTGGGAATGACCCCAGGCCAAAAAATATCGCAAACAAAGGAATAGCTAATAAAAAATATGCTTTTGCCAATTGCCTCTCATCGGCATTACCAACTACAAATACATTATATAGATCGGCTTTCAGTGATTGAAGTTTTGCTTTCATGATAATAGATTTTAAGTAATTATAAACAGCTTAATTTCAAATACTTATTTTAATTATATAAATCAAGCTTGTTATTATTATGACTATGGCCGAAGGGTTTGGTTTAAATGGAAATGCCCTTAATTTTTCAATCAAGGGCATCGTTATGTATTTCAGTCAATTATATTATTGAGGCTTATCTTCGCTCATTTCCGGATGGTAGTGCAAACCGGGTGTAAGCCAGTGTAAAAGCATCACCCTTGAATACCTGTAATTAAATGGAGCCAATACTACTGCCACCCCTAAAATAATAGTTACGTACAACCATGGGTTAGTACTGCCTGTTAAAACGCTGATAGCAACTGCCAGCGTAACCATTTCGGCAACGTTGAGTGCATAGCTGGCAAACATGGCCACGTAAAAATAGCCCGGTTCACGTTCATATACCAAGCCACAGTGTGAGCATGTTTTATGCATCTCCTGCCCTTTAAATTCGTACATGCCGGTAATAAACAAGTCGCCGCGCCTGCAACGCGGACATTTGGCGTTTGCAAAGGCAGACCATGCTGATAATTTATATTTAGGGGTTTCCATATTACTATGATTTTTTGTTTAAGGTTTTCTTTCTGAACTCTTCGGGGGTAATACCCTCTATTTTTTTAAAGAACTTGGTAAAATATGAGTTATCACTAAAATTGAGGTTAAAAGCTATCTCGCTGATGTTAAGCCTTGGATTGGTCAATAACCTTTTGGCTTCAAGCAACGTACGGTTACGGATCACCTCTCCTGCCGACAGGCCAAGTACATCTTTGCAAACCGCGTTTAAATGATTGGGCGTAATGTAAAGTAATTCGGCATAGTCTTTTGGAAGCTTCACATCAACATAGTGCTGCTCAATCAATTTTTGAAAATTGCGAATGAGGGTTTGGTTATAGCCTTGCTTTCCAAAATTATCCCCCTTGCCCTGGCAGCGGTTAATCAGGATAAACATCTGCAGCATCAGCAGTTTCACCATATCACTGCCTAATACAGCGGGCTTTTCAACCTCGGCTACAATCTTTTCAAAAAGGGAAATTATCTCTGGCAACTGCCCGGCAGTTAAATCAACAACCTCATCTTTAGGGTTACCATTCAAAAAATTAAAATTATCAAAATAACCCGACCGTAATAAAAAGGACTGGATAAACGAGCTTGAAAAGTTGATGATATAACCGTCCACAAAACCCTCAAACTCCCACGAATGTACCTGGCCGGGAACCATAAAGTAGATTTGCCCGGGTTTTACGTCGAAGCTCTCAAAATCAATGGTATGTGAGCCTCCGCCATCGGTAAAGAATACCAGGTGATAAAAAGAGTGGCGATGCGGGAAGAAAAGATTTTTGTGGGCATCCAGATAAGGCGCAAACCTGCTGATCAGGATTTCGTCCTGCTTTATATCATCGGCAAGTGTGCAAATATCAATTGTTGGAATGCTTTGTAACATGACACAAAACTACACACAATAGCTCTGCCCTTAATGGTACTATTTTTATTTTGTATGGTACTATTCAACGATTAGTAGTTTTTGCTGACAAATCAGGTCCATTTCTGGATGATATCTTCCAAACGCTCAAAAGTAAAAGGCTTGCTCACAAAATCCTTCATTCCCGCCTGGGCGCATTCGCGTTCGTTTTCGCTTAGTACGTTAGCCGTCATGGCGATAATAGGAGGCGCATCCTCTCCGTGTTTTCTCAAAATATGACGGGTTGCCTGTAAACCATCCATTTCGGGCATCTGTATGTCCATAAATATCAGGTCGTAATTGCATTGCTCAACCATATTAACGGCAGCCAGCCCGTTCTCGGCAATATCAATATTGTATCCCACCTTTTTAAATATCTTACTGGCTATCAATTGGTTCATCTTATTATCCTCGGCAAGTAAAATACGCAGTGGCCTGTATTGAAAAGCTTCCTTTTCATCTGGTTGTATATCAAATTCAGTAGTGCTGTAGGTAACCGGTAAAGGCAGTGTAAAACTAAACAATGAACCCTCCGCTTCCTTGCTTTCTACCCAGATGCGGCCATGCATCATTTCAACAAGCTTTTTGCAAATAGATAAACCAAGGCCTGTACCGCCGTATTTACGCAGCGCGGTGGTATTTACTTGTGTAAATGGTTTAAACAACTGTGCCAGCGCCTCCTCGCTTATCCCAATGCCATCATCTTTTACGCTGAAAGTAATTTCCTGTATATTATTGCTTGCCTCAGATGCTGTAACCTTTAGCTTTACCGACCCCTCATCAGTAAACTTAATGGCATTCCCTATTAAATTAACCAGGATCTGCTGAAGCCTGCCCTGATCTGCTATTACGTAATTGGCTACATTATCATCAACCTGGTAAGTTAACCTTAGAGGCTTATGCAAGGAGGTGATAGCTGGTTCGGTAATTTCTATAACGGTTTTAATACAGTTACGAAGATTTGTTAATACCGGGTGAAGTGTTAACTTATCGGCTTCTATTTTTGAGATATCAAGAATATCGCTAATGATATTGATGAGCAGATTGCTGCTTGATTGCAAAGTTTGAAGCAATTCCTGCTGCTCGGGCTGCAAATTGGTACGGGACAGCAGTTGGGCGGTACCAATAATACCATTAAGCGGCGTACGGATCTCGTGGCTCATATTGGCCAGAAAGTTTGATTTAGCAAAGGTAGCAGCATCGGCCTGGTCACGCGAGGCCGAAAGTTCAATTTGTGAAGCCTGTAATTCTTCGCTTTTATGTATCAGGTCGCGCTTATCGGTTTCATGACTTTTTTTGATAAAGCCTACCAGTAGCCCAACAATTAAAACGTTGGTTACCGCCGATGTTATCAGGTCAGATTCTCTTGATATCGAACTATCATAAGGCTGTACCAAACCGGGGATGCGTTTTTCAACGTAGTAGCAGCCTAAGAATATAATCACCAATGCGCCGATAAAAATATAGTGGTAACGTTTTTTAACCAGCAGGGTTATCAATACGATAAAGAATACCCCAGAAAGTGTTGTAGAGCCACTTATGCCACCGTTATAAAACCAGCCGGGAATAATCGCCGCGAGGCCAAAACAAATATAAATTACAGCAACATCCTCTTTATATTTTACAAATCGGCTCCTGTAAAAAGCCCAGCCCGACATCAGGATAACAAAAAGCTGAACAAGTTCAAGTTTGTAACTTAATCCCAAAAACAAATTGCAGATCAGCGAAAAAACACTGCTTACGCAAATGAATAATGAGAGTGCATTAAACAGCTTATTCTCCAGCGACAAATCAGGCTTACCGTAGCCAATAATCTGCTTCAGCTTTTCCATTTAAAATAAAAAATTAATTAGAGGGGAACCCTTTATACTCGAAAACAGAGAGTTCTGTTTAGTAAATAAAGTATTTTTTGGGAAATCTTTAAAACTTTAACGAGTAAAAAAGCAAAAAACAAGGCATTATTGTCTAATAATTAATTAAAAAAAACCTTGTAATTATTAAGCAATGCCAAACCATTATTTTAACGAAAAACCGTGCGGCAAAAAACAAAAAACACACCTATCAAATGAAAGGTGTGTTGCTGATTTTAATGAAAAATCTTTAATAAGCGCTTGCGACAGTCAGTGCTTCGATAGTTTCATTGCTCAGCTTTAAATTGGCGGCTTTGGCAAACTCATTAAGCTGATCAAGATTGGTTGCGCTAACGATAGGCGCCGTTACACTTGGCCTCGCTATTAACCAGGCTAAAGCAATGGCTGATTGGCTGGTATTATACTGCGCGGCAGCCTCGTCAAGCGCTTTCAAGATCCTGAAGCCGCGCTCGTTTAAGTATTTTTTCACCATACCGGCCCGGCTACTCCCCTGTAAATCTTTCTCCGAGCGGTATTTACCGCTTAAAAAACCGCTTGCCAACGAAAAGTAGCTAATAACGCCAATATTCTGATCCTTAAGAAAAGGCTCGTAAGTGGTTTCGTACTTTTCCCTGTCAAACAGGTTATATTCTGGCTGTAGCGTTTGGTATGAAATTAATCCTTTCTCAACGCTCACCTTTAATGATTCATGCAAACGCTCTACCGACATATTAGAGGTACCTATAGCTCGAACCTTACCGTCCTGCACCAACTGGTCATAAGCGCGCAGCGTTTCCTCTACAGGAGTTGATGGGTCATCATAATGAGTTTGGTACAGGTCAATATAATCTGTTTGCAGCCTCTTCAATGAATCCTCGGCGGCTTTGATGATATAGTCCTTTTTCAAACCCTTTCTTTCCGAATCCATTTCCGAACCTACCTTTGTAGCAATGATCACCTGATCGCGCTTACCGCTTTTCTTTAACCAATTGCCAATTTCAATTTCTGATTCCCCACCTTTATTGCCTTCTACCCAACGGGAGTAAACATCGGCAGTATCAATGGTATTAAAACCGGCATCTAAAAACGCATCTAATAAAATGGCTGTATCATTACCTTTTACAGTCCAGCCAAAAACGTTACCGCCAAAAACCAATGGCGCGGTATATAGTTCGGATTTGCCTAATTCACGCTTTTCCATATTATGTTATTTTTTATAAAAAGATGAATTAAGTAGCATTTGTTTGTCAGCAAAATGAAATAAGAGTATGCTTATTTGTAATAAAACTGAATTAAAAACGACAATGCATCGCCTAAAACTAAGTACATTTGCCCCTTGTTAATTTAATATAATGGCTAAAGTTTCTATCAACCTGGCAACAGGCTCATTGCAAAAAGAAGAGATCATTGTAGGAATCGATCTGGGTACCACCAACTCGCTGGTAGCATTCATCAACCCGGAAAAAAATCCGCAGGTAATTAATGATGCCGGTAAAGGTGTTCTGGTACCTTCTGTATTGCATTTTGGCAATACCGGCGATGTACTGGTAGGAAACGAAGCAAAAGAGTTTTTAATAACAGATCCGCAGAATACCATATTTTCGGTTAAACGCTTATTGGGTCGCAGCTACCACGATATTGAAAACTACAAAGACTTTTTTAGCTATAAAGTAATTGATGACGATACCGAAAGCCTGGTGAAGATCAAGGTTGGCGATAAGTTTTATACGCCTATCGAACTATCGGCCCAGATATTAAAAGAGCTTAAGGCCCGTGCCGAGCATGCGCTTAAAACTCCTGTAAACCGTGCAGTAATTACCGTGCCCGCTTACTTTAATGACTCTCAGCGCCAGGCCACCCGCGATGCCGGTAAGCTTGCCGGGCTCGATGTATTGCGTATAGTAAATGAACCTACAGCCGCAAGTTTGGCTTATGGCATAGGCTTAAACCCTGAAGAAACAAAAACCATTGCCGTTTATGATCTTGGTGGCGGTACGTTTGACGTATCAATATTGCAAATACAGAACGGCATTTTTGAAGTGCTTTCAACCAATGGCGATACCTTTTTAGGTGGCGACGATTTTGACCGCATTATTGTTGACTACTGGATTGAAAAAAATCAGCTTAACAAAGCCGAAGTACTTGCCAATACCGAATTGGCACAGCAACTCCGTTTAAAAGCAGAAGAGGCGAAAAAAGCTTTTGCTCACCAAAGCATGGTCAACGATAAAATAGGGGATATCTGGTGTACGCTTGACCGTACTACTTTTGAGCAACTGATATTACCCAAAGTTCAACAAACTATAACCAGTTGCCAAAACGCGCTTAGTGATGCTAAACTAACTATCGATCAGATTGATGAGGTAGTTATGGTTGGTGGTTCAACCCGTACGGCATTGGTTAAACGCATGGTTGCCGAGTTTTTCGGTCGCCCGGTGCATGACGATGTAAACCCCGACGAGGTAGTTGCTTTAGGAGCTGCTATCCAGGCCGATATTTTAGCCGGAAACCGCAAGGATATTTTACTGCTTGACGTTACCCCTCTTTCTTTAGGTATTGAAACGATGGGTGGTTTGATGGATGTCATCATCCCCCGAAACTCTAAAGTACCAACCAAAGGCGGCAGACAATACACCACTTCTATTGATGGGCAGGTGAACATGAAAATTGCTGTTTACCAGGGTGAGCGCGACCTGATCAAAGAAAACCGGAAACTGGCCGAGTTTGATTTAAAAGGCATTCCTTCGATGCCTGCAGGTTTCCCTAAAGTTGATATTAACTTTTTATTGAATGCCGATGGTATCCTTACCATTCAGGCTATTGAGCTTCGTTCGGGCGTAAAACAGGAAGTTGAAGTAAAACCAACTTATGGCATTACTGACGATCAGGTTGAACAAATGCTTATGGACAGCATTACTCATGCTAAAGATGATGTAAGCCAGCGTATGCTTATTGAGGCACGTACCGAAGGCGAACAAATGGTTTATACCGTTGAACGCTTCCTGCAAAAAAATGCAGACTATGTTTCAATTACTGAAATCGCGGACACAACAAAGCTTGTTCAAAAACTAAAAGAAGCCCTGACCAGCGGCGATAAAGACCTTATTTTAAAGACCATCGACGAGGTTAATGAATTCACCCGTCCGTTTGCCGAACGGTTAATGGATCAGGCTATAAGCACGGCGATGAAAGGCAAAAGTATTGAATAGGCACAGATATTGCTGAACAACCCAAAAAATCTTAAAATTTGAAAAGGACAATATCTGCTTTAGCCCTGTTTATTTTTGTTGCCGTAACCAATACGGCCTGTGCTACAACCCGCAAACACTTCCGGGATACTTCTGCAAAAGCGTCAATGCTGGATACTACAAAGTATGATTCATTGATGAAAAAACTGGCCAATGGCGATAAAAGCGGACGCTGGCCGGTAAAAGCCAAAGAGTATCCCCTGCCCGGAGCTATTTTACCATTTAACCGTGTTGTGGCTTTTTATGGTAACCTTTATTCAAAAAACATGGGCGTACTGGGCCAATACCCACGTAAAACCATGCTCAATAAATTAAAAGAAGAGGTAAAAAATTGGGAGAAGGCTGATACAGCTACCAATGTAGTACCGGCTTTACATTATATATGTGTAACCGCACAGGCAGATGCCGGCAGAAACGGTTTGCATAACCTGCGAATGCCATTCAGCCAGATAGATACCGTGATCAGCTGGGCAAAAAGTGTTAATGCTCTTGTATTTTTAGATATACAGGTTGGCTTCAGCACAGTACAAACTGAATTGCCTTTATTGGAGAAATATATGAAGATGCCCAATGTTCATTTAGGTATCGACCCAGAATTTTCTATGAAAGAAGGCAGCGTGCCCGGCAAGCGCATAGGAACATTTGATGCAGATGATATTAACTATGTAACCGGCTATTTAGCTAAAGTGGTAAAAAAGAATGACCTGCCGCCCAAAATGTTTGTGATCCACCGCTTTACTAAACGCATGGTGACAAATTATAAAGATATTAAACTGAGGCCCGAAGTGCAGGTTGTTATGGATATGGATGGCTGGGGCGGCCCGGAACTCAAAAAAGGAACTTATAAATATTTCATTTCTGAAGAGCCGGTTCAGTTTACAGGATTTAAGCTTTTTTATAAAAACGACTTAAAGAACGAGCCTCATAGAATGCTAACCCCTAAAGAAATATTGAGCCTAAAGCCCGCTCCTATTTATATCCAGTACCAGTAACAATGAGTATTTGATTAAACAGGTTTCATATATTTAGCCCATCTAAACTTTTATATGAAACCTGTTCTTAAGTATTTCTATTTCATCCTATTTATCTTTATTACAGCATCGGCATCGGCTCAAAACATGGCTGCTGTGAACAAGGTGTTAAGCAATCAAAATTTACAATTCCAAACGCGGATGCAACTGTTCCGTCCTATTTGGGGAATATCTAATAATCCGGAGATATACAATCCTAAATATACTTATCAGGTTACAATGGCCGATGGTACTCAAAAAGAGGTTAGCTCGAAAATTTACGCGGATACAGCCGCACACAAAAATTACCTGCTATTTATAGATAAGTCTTTAGCCAAAAGCGATTCAAACAGGAAACAAAAAATTTACCCTTTCCAAACCAAAAACATCGCGCGCGACCTGTCCTCGTCATTAAGTCTCACAAAAAATGGTAAACCTGTATCACCGAAAAATTATTATACCGGTATAGCTAAAGATAGTTGCTGGATGTTTAAAGTTATAACCGGGCCAATCAATGTGTATTCAATTTTAAGTGTAGAGGTGGGGCAAGCTGTTGATCCCTCAACCATTGTAGGAATTCAGTTAAATGACGGGCCTATACTTAATTATAATGAAGAGAACCTAAAAGGGATGATTGTGCAAGATGCCGAAGCTATGGAATACATTGGGCAAAAAAACTATCTAAAGGCTATAAAGAAATATAACAAGAATATTGAAAAGGCTCCAAAAGACGGCAAAGATTAAGTGTATAAGCGAGCTCTGAGGCTTTATATGACTTAATATTAAGGTTAAACTGGTTTCATATATTTAGTTCATCTAAACTTTGTATATGAAACAAGTACTTAAGTACGTTATTATTTTCGCCCTTACTATCTTTACAAATTTCGCTTTTGCTCAAAGCGGATCGCACGGCGTTAACAGTACACTTAACAGGCAAAATATGGATTTGCAGGTAGGCCAGCAAACAGCCTTTTCTATGTGGACGTATTGGAACAAGGATGATAAAGGCACTAACAATCCAGAGTATACTTTTCTGATAACCCTGCTTAACGGAACAAAGAAAGAAGTTAAATCCAGAATTTATGCAGATGACTATGCCCACAAAAGTTATCTTGTATTTATTGATCAGTCATTATCAAAAGCGGACACCAACAGAGAGCAGGTGATATACCCCGAACAAACTATCGAGATAGCTCGTAACATTGTAGCTCCGTCAAGTAAAAAATCATCCCAGGTTGCTGCCTTACCCAATTATTATAAGGGCATTGCTAAAGATAGCTGTTGGATGTTCAGGTTCATAAGTGGCCCTATCAGTGCGTATTCGCTTTTGAGTGAGCCGGATGGCAAAATGTTCAATCCAAAATCAATAGTTGCTATCCAGCTTAACAACGGCTCAATTGTTCAATATAACGAAGAAAATTTAAGAGAAATGGTTGGCGACGATCCTGATGCTATTGAAAGCATTCAATGGAAAAATTACCTCCAGGCAATAAGAAGGTATAACCGGAATCATAGGTAGAAAAAAAAAGCAAGCTACAAGCATAAAAAGAAATCCCCGGTTGCCCGGGGATTTTCTTTTTATTTTCCTAAAGCTTCCTGTTCTTTCAGGGCTGCAATATTATTGCTATCGCTGTAGTTGGCTGTTTGGTTAGCAAAATCCTCAAGGATGGCCGCTATAGTATCCAGATTATCAGATACCCGCTGGTGCATATCAGGAAGGTCCTTTTCAAGGCGTTTATCTCCCAAATCAATATTATCAACTTCTATCTTAGCTAACTTAGTGATGATAGCTTGTTGGCTATTTTTCAGGTCTTCCAGTTCATGGACAATTTTTTCCATCAGTCCAAACTTCTTTAACTTATCCATAATGTGTGGTTTTAATTATTACTTTATAAATCAACCACCCTAATAAAAAATTGTTTCAGATTTGGAATTGCAATCCATAACTAATAATTTAGTTAAACTAAATATTTAGTTATGAGAAACCTATTTATAACCCTATTCCTTACCTTATCAGTATTACAAATACGTGCCCAGCAAACGGCTAATGATTCGCTCCTACTCGATTATTATCAAAACCAACGCTTTGCAGATGCAGCCGACTATCTCAAAAAAACATATCCGGAGCCTGTAACCGACATTAAAGTGTTAGCTAAACTGGCCTATACCTCAAAAATGGCTTCCCGCCTACCCGATGCAGAAAATTACTATCAACGCATTTATGATGCTGATACCACCAGTCTGACCAACCTTTATAATATGAGCGAGATCATTAAAAGGCGCGGCAATAATAAAAAGGCCATAATATATGTAAAGAAGATCCTGCTGAAAGATACAACCAACTTTGATGTATATAAACAACTGGCCGATCTGTCGCAAAATTTAGGCGATATAGAAGGGAGCCTCATTTATCTGCAAAAAGCGAACAAGATCAACCCGCTTAATCCTGATGTTGCTTATGACCTGTCATCCTTTTATATCAACCTTAAGCTATATGTCAATGCCGAAACCATAATTGATAAAGCCTTAGTAGCCGACACAGCCAATCTGTTACTATTGAAAGGCAAAGCACAGGCTTCATACGCGTTAAAAAAATACCCGGTAACTATTGGTATCACTAAGAAATTAATAGAAGCCGGAGAATTGGCCGGCAGCATTGTATCCATGTTGGGCACCTCTTATTACATGACCGCCAACTATCCCGATTGCATTAAAACCTTCAAAATACTGGAAGATAACCAAACCGGAACCGAGGCTTCCTTTTACTACACGGCCATGAGCTATAAGGCTTTGCATAGCAACACAAAAGCGATCATATATTTAGATAAGGCCATTGAAGAAGCCACATCTACGGGCGTAAGCTCCTATTACAGCGAAAAAGGCGATTCATACGACCGCCTGCACCAATTGAAGAATGCCGTTGAGGCATACCAGAAAAGTTTGCTTTATAAACCAGACCCGATTACTTATTACGCTCTCGCTACCCTGTATGATACCGAACTAAAAAACAGAGCAACGGCTATTAAATATTACAAAAAGTACCTGGCAAGCAAACCGAAAGATTCTCAGAAAACCTATATAGCTTATTCCAGAGAGCGCATTAAATCATTAGGGATTTAGCGTTGCATTAAGCGGGCAACGTATTTGCCTATGATATCAAACTCAAGGTTAACCTGGCTGCCAACCTTCACATTGTGCAGGTTGGTATGCTCAAAGGTATACGGGATAATAGCTACAGAAAAACTATTAGCATGTGAATTAACCACAGTTAAGCTGATACCATTCACACAAATAGAGCCTTTCTCTACCGTAACGTTACCACTCGCGGCATCGTATTCAAAAGTGTATTCCCAGCTGCCGTCGAGTTCTTTAAAGGCAGTACAAATGGCCACCTGGTCAACATGGCCCTGAACGATATGGCCATCAAGGCGGGCATTCATTTGCATGCAGCGCTCCAGGTTTACAGGGTCACCAACTTTAAGCTGGGAAAGATTGGTCTTGTTTAAAGTTTCTTCAATAGCAGTCACTACGTGTAAACCATCTGCTAATGCTACCACAGTAAGGCAAACACCATTGTGGGCAACAGATTGATCAATCTTAAGCTCATGTGATATCGCCGACTCGACAGTAATATTGAGATTGCCTTTTTCCTGCTGCAGATCAGTGATCTTACCTAAAGTTTCTATAATTCCTGTAAACATATGCTTCCCGGCCCAAAAGGGCTATTTTGATTGGCATCAAAACTAAACTATTTTGCAGTATGGTTTGTCAGCAGCAAATGAAATTATTTGAAACTCGAGAACAGGTCCTTCCGCTTATTTCGGAGGTCTTTACCGCCTTCCAATACCGATTTCAAGTTGGCGAGATAAAATGTCCAGCCAAGCTGGCATTGCACATAAAGGTTTTTCTCGGGGTCGGTTTCTTCAGGAATATTTTCCTGTACCAGCTCAACAATAACAACACCTAATTTGCAGGTTATGGAAACACTCACAACTGTTCCCCCGGTAAAGGTAAACTTGACAAAATCGGCTCCGTTAGCTTCCAATATCTGGCCATTTTCAACAGTGGTATCATCATAACCATGCCAATACCAGGTATAAGTATCCTCTTTTTTAATAAACTCCTGCGGTTCGCGCTGACGACCAGCTATCGCAAAAAAATCGGCCTTACGTAAAAACCAGGTTTCAAGGCCTTCAGGAGTGGCCCAGGCTTCATACATACTGCGTACATCTGTGTCCACATCAGCAGTTACTTTAAATTTGCTCCATCTGTCGTCTGCCATGATAAATTGTATATAGGTTCGGGGTGTTTATATCAAAAATAACAATTTAAATTAAGGCTTTCATTAACTTGCCTTTAAATCTTAAACATGCCCAAACAAAGCGCCGGAATTTTATTGTACCGCAAAACCTCACAAGGGTTACAGGTATTTCTTGTACATCCGGGTGGGCCATTCTTTAAAAATAAAGATGACGGTTCATGGTCGGTACCTAAGGGAGAATACCTGCCCGATGAGGATCCACTTGCGGCGGCAAAACGTGAGTTTCGGGAAGAGACCGGGCACGAGGTATCAGGCAATTTTATTGCGTTAAGCCCCATTAAGCAAAAAGGCGGCAAAACAGTACAGGCCTGGGCCGTGGAAGGCGATATTGATCCGGAGAAAATTAAAAGTAATACTTTTGAAATAGAATGGCCTCCCCGCTCGGGCAGAAAACAAACTTTTGATGAAATTGATCATGGAGAATGGTTTGATATCTCTACAGCCAAAATAAAGATCAACCCAGCCCAAGCGGCATTTATAGATGAATTAGCTGCGATGACTGCCATTTAATTAATAGCCTTGCATCATCAAACCTTAACCAACAATAACTCCTAATATTTATTTAACCCACCTGTAGGTTTTCCTGGAGCATTTATAACAGATATATTTTTTAAAGGGCAAACCAAACAGAAAAAATTTAGCCAGGGAACTCCTCTTAATGCGGCTTATTGGGGACTTGCATTTACGGCAAGTTAACTCCGTTGAACTTGTTGAAGTATTGGCCGTAGCCTGTGGCCTTATATGAAACTCAGCAGTCATGTGTTAATTATGATAATTATTAAAGGTTGTAACAATTAACCCATCAACTTAAAAAATAACGCTGCCAAGCCGATGTAATTCGACGGACATTTTTATACCAAGTCAACTAATTATTGTTGTGTATAAAAATAGTTACAAAGCATGAATTTTTTATGAACACAGCTTAAAATTATTCCAAAAAAGAATATCCAATAAATAACCAAATGCATCACTTATAACATAATCTTAACAAACAACACTTAATATGAACATAATATTTGCTATAAAACAAAAATGCCTCTGGTTTTACCAAAGGCATTTTATTTATAAATATACAATTATCAATTACGGCTTGGTTGGCGCTGGTGCACCTGGAGCAGGACCTCCCGGCGGTGGACCTGGTTGACCGCCGGGACCAGGACCCATTCCTGGGCCACCCGGACCTTTTCCGTCTGGTACCATCACTTCAGGATGAGCTGTACCACGGTGGCAGGTATTGCAATTAACACCACTTTGCATAATCATGCCCAATGAATCTTTTTTAGCATGAAAATACTTCTGGTTAATTTTGTTCATCATTTTAAACATGTCGCGGGCCATTTCCTTTTCAGGTTTAGCGTCGCTTGTCCAATCCATCTTTTTAGTTTCTTCATTACGGGCATGGCAAAAGTTGCAATGTACCCCTAACGAATGCGACCAATCTTCCATAACCTTGTGCAGGTTTTCGCCCGAAATATTTTTCGGCAATACTTTAAGGTTCTTAAAACCTTCGTCCTGTGGTTTAGTAGTGGTCATAGCACCAAATACTATTATGGATAACAGGCCGAGCGTAACTAATAGTTTTTTGTTCACAGGCATAATTGTCATGTTTAAGTCATCTAAATTAACTTATTGATTTTAATGTTGCAACATTTTCAGGCAAATGATTGAATTATTCACGGTAAATTCATAATTCCTGAATCATAGCGAAATCCTAAAGCATTGATTTACTGATAAGTTTTTCACTTATTTTCCATAGTTTTTCCTGTGCAGCTAAATCCCGCGTTGCGGATGATGTTTTAGCAATGTTCTTCTTCTTAAAATAACGGCCATTAAATTTATCCAACCCGGGTTCTGTTGCAAGGTATATTGATGTTTCGGCTCCTTGTTGGGATGTGATCATAAACGGCCGGGCCATCTTCATTAATATTTTATCAAAACCTTTAAGTCCTTCAGTAAAACTGCTGTTCACAACACCCGGATGAAGGGAAAATGCCAGGATACCCTTATCAGCAAATTTTTGTGCAAGGGACTGGGTAAAGTAGATATTGAACAACTTAGCCATACCGTAGGCTTTAAAAGAGGAATAATTCTGAGCCGATTGAAGATCATCAAAATTGGGCCTGCCTATTTTGTGCCCTTCAGAACTTACATTGATAATACGCGCATGCCCGCGCTTAAGCAAAGGCATCAGGCTGGTAGTCAACAAAAAATGGCCGAGATGATTGGTTGTAAAAGTCAGTTCGAATCCATCTTTGCTAACCCGTCTTTCGCTAAAACCGGCCCCGGCATTATTAATAAGGATATTGATAGCCACTAGCTTCTGAGAAAGCTCAGCCGCAGCTTCACGAACACTTTGCAGATCAGCCAGATCACATTTAATAACGGAAACGTGCTTATTACCCGTTTGCGCAATAATTTCCTGTTTAACTGCTTCGCCTTTAATAATATTACGAACCAGCAGGTAAACCTCATGATCCTGCGCGGCAAGCGCCATGGCGGTTGCCTTTCCGATGCCGGAAGTAGCCCCGGTAATTACTGTTGTTTTTATTGGCATAAGCCTTTCAAGAGCGGTTGATGCTGATTGACAAGATAGCTTTTTCTGTTATTGAAGCATCCAGGTAATGGAGTTTTTACCCGGTTGTCCTCTATCCTTCCAAAACTTACGAAGTTTTTGAAACTTCGTAAGTTTTATCATAGCTGGTGAGTAACGCGGGCGGCCTACTTTTGCATCACCATTACGCCGTTCATAAGTAATGTACTTCCGCCATCGGCAACAATGTTATAAACCTTTTGGACGCCACCGGCATGCTCAGTTTTTTGTAATACAGTAAAAGCCTCGTATTTGCCGGTCTGCTCGTTCAAACAAAGTACTTCCTGCCCGGTTGCCACCTCACCTATTTTCACATTGCCTTGTTTTGTTAACATAGGATGATTAGGAGTGGCTTGTAATACTTTGCTGTTTAGTTTCACTTGTGTACCTGCCGTTGTATTTTTTGTTTGTGCCGATACTAAAACCAGTTGGGTGATGGCGTAGTTTTTAGCATCATGAGTGGTTAACTCTTTCACCTTAACTACCATATTTTGTTTCGTAGCCGGATTAACCGAAATCACCTCATCGCCGCTCTTTACCGCCTTTAACATTTTTTTATCACCATTGGCCATTGTAACCAGTTCTTCACCCGGAAAACAGATATCATTGCCATAAGTAGCAGCTTCCTCTTTCATGTCCTTGCCACCGTTAAGCACCTTGTACTGCTGGAAGCTTACTTCCTTTGACAGCACGTAAGATAGTTTCAGGATAAAATTTTGCTCCACTTTATTAATGTTATCAATATCCTGAAAATACTGCTCCCAAACTTTAGCGTCGGCAGTAAAATCCGGCACTAAGGCTTTATATAGTTTACCCTTTTCGTTGGTGTAAAATACCATCAGGCCAATTTCCTGCATACCTTCTTTGGCAATTAGCTTATAGAGGTCGATACGTTTTTTCAGCCCGTCTGATCCTGTAATGAAATACGGCTTGCGGCTTTCATACCGGTCAAGCACGTACGTGTTTTCGAACTTAACGTAGGTATCATTGTCGAGGTTAGCTATAGTGAAAGTTTGCGCTTTTTTATACTCGTCCATAGTAAGCGGACGGGGGTTTACAGTTTGCGCCTGGGCAAAATAAAGAGATGAGCTTAGTAATAGTGTTAATGTTAGTTTACGCACTTTGTTTTAGAGATTAGAGGTTGGAGATTAGTGATTAGGAGTATGGTTAGAGATTAAAAGTTAGGAGCATTTGTATAAAATAATTGAAACCTAACCTCTGATCTCTAACCTCCAATCACCACTTAAGACAATTGTTTAAAGGCATCGGCAAAGGCTTCCATTTCGTCCATACGGCCGATGCTTACGCGGCACCAGTCTTTGCCGTTAAATTGCCAGTTACGCACGCCCACGCCACGCTTCATCATTTCGCCAACAAACTTTTTGCCATCCATTTTTAATGGGAACATGACAAAGTTTGCCGATGAAGGGATGTATTCATAACCTTCCTTTTTAAGTACCGAATACAGGTATTCTTTAGAAGCATTTGTTTTCTGGAGCGCGTCTTTTAAAAACTCCTCTTCGCGATACGCGGCAATTGCGCCGGCGATAGTAGTGGCCGCCAGCGAAAAACCTGTTGTATACATCGATAAGGTTTTAATAGTATCGGGCTGGGCAATTACATAACCGCAACGCAAACCGGCAAAGCCATACAATTTTGAAAAAGTACGGGCAACAATAACATTATTCCCGGCTTTCACGGTGCTGATCATGGTACTGGCTTGTGGGTCGGTCAGGTAATCGATATAGGCTTCGTCAACAAAAACTGTTGTTTTCTTAGATACACGCTCACAAAAGGCTTTCAATTTGGCTGTATCCAATATGGTAGCCGTTGGATTGTTGGGGTTACAGATGTAAACCAGGCCGGTGTTACTGTCAACCTTGGCTTCCATCGCGTCAAGGTCAAGCTTATAGTCGGCGGTAAGGGGTACTTTGATCCATTTACCTTCCAGTTGCTGCGCGTGCGATGGCAGATCATCATAAGACGGGTCGCCGGTAATGATGCTTTTACCGCCCTTACTATAATGTATGGCTGCAGCCAGCAACAGTGGCGACGAACCCGATTCCATCAGGATATTGTTATAGTTAACCCCCTCATACTGGGCTATTTTATTATAAAGGGTACCCTGGGTCATGAAAGGATATTGATAGCTTTTATCAATTGCATCCTGAATAGCCTTTTTAGCAGCCGCTGAGGGGCCAAATGGGTTTTCATTGGCCAGTAATCTTGCTTTCAATTCAAAGCCGGCATTGGTTACGGCTTCCTGATCAGTTAAACTGCGGCTCAATGGTTTAAATACTCTGGCCGGCATGGCTGCCAGCTTACCAATTGTTCCTGAAAAAAGGGCCAGCCCTCCGGCCATAAATGCGCTGGATTTGATCCAGTTTCTGCGGTTAATTGTGCTTGACATGGTGTGGTGGTATTTAATGTTTTGTAACGTCGTTCTATTTTTGAACCGGGTATTGGGTACGCTGGTCGGTAACCCTGGCGTGTATAGCGGCAACCGTACTCCTGGCCGATTCAAAAGCCCCGGCCATCCAGGCATTCAGATATGTTAAATGCTCGCCTGCAAAATAAACCTGCTTATCGGGTTTTAACAGTACCGGGTATTGTGTTTTACGGGTTTCGGTAGTATAAACCGCCCATCCGCCTAAATTGTATTTGGTTTTATGCCAGCTAACCGAAAACGAGTTTTCAAACTCCTGATCATATTGCGGGTGGATCAGCCTGCCTTTTTCAAGCGCGAACTTCTCCCTTTCGGCGTAGCCTAAAGCGCCAATCTTCTGCGCTTTTTCATTAAAGTTGTAATATCCAATCAAGATACCTTTTTTTCCTAAATAATCATAGGATGGATAAAATATCTGCGTTAAATCATTGTTAGTGTGCGTTATACCACCGTAGATATGCTCATCCTCCTCCCAAAACCGGCGCTTAAACTGCAACCCTATTTTCCCGGTTTGGTTATAGCTGATATAATCAATAGGGCGGCTTACATTGCCACTAAAGTTGTTACTGATATTACTCAAAACCGGCAACGGAATGGTACAGATACACAGGTCGCCATTTAAAATATGCTCACCTGCTGCATCTTTATAAGTGATCTTAACACCATCGGCTATATTATTAATAGCCGTAACCTCCGCTCCCATTTTTATGGATGGCGCTACCTTTTTTTCCAACGCTTTAGCAATCTGATCCATACCGCCAACGGCCTGAAACATGGTCATTTGCAACTCGTAGGTATACTCGGCTACGTTATAAAAATCCGGATCCATCAAACCGGAATGCAGCAGATCGGCCAGTTTATGCGGATCGGCAATTTTACCCGGCTTGTCTCCCGCTCCCGGCGATTCGGTGTAACCGCGGCGGGCGGATGCTTTGTACAGCTTATCAATATCCAATCCGCCTTCGGCTTGCAGATATTCGATGATCTTTTCTCCGTCTTCTTTGGTAAAGCTACTATCGAGGCTTCCGTGATCGATGCTTTTAGCCAGCATTTCGGTCATGTAACCACGAATATCATTATGCACCTCCCTTACCTTGATTTTTTTGTTGGATAAAGGCCCTTTACCCTCAGCAAAGTAATAAGCGCCTTCGTTCACGTTATTATAAACCTGGATAGGCACGCCCAATTCTTTACAATAATGCAGGGTGAGTTCATGATTATGCGGTATGCGCGACGGGCCTGCGTTAAAGTATTGCCCGGCATCAAAACGGGCAGTGGCGGTTGGCTTATCAATTTCGGTATTGGTACTGCCATTACGCACGCTGAAACAGCGCCCACCGGTGCGCTGCCGCGCTTCCAGGATGGTGCATTGATAACCCAGCTTGCCTAATTCATAAGCACAGGTCATGCCGGCTAATCCGGCCCCTAAAATAATAATGTGTTTTCCTTTGCCGCTGCCCTCGAGGTCAAAAGCATGGACGGGCGCGGATTTTAATAAACCAAGTGCAAGCATGGCCGGATAAGCTCCGCCAGCCAGCATGGCACCTTTTCCTAAAAAGTCCCGGCGGGTAATAGTTTTCAATAAGCGCGTATTTATGTTTTACAATCAACTCTGCTTTAAATATAGTTTTTTGTTTGCTTTTATGTTAAGCGCAGATCAACTTTTGTTAAGGTTTTGATGAAATTAACCGGGTTATTTAAGTGGTTGCCGAATTAATGTTAAGATATGATTGCCGGTAGTGTTTAGTTAAAATTATCAATTTAATTAAGGGTGTTTGCGTTAGGGATAGTAGCGGATACCGGCCTGTGGTTAATGCCTGTGTAGTATGAGCGGATAGCCCGGCCGGGGGCAACGCCCTCATAAAAATTAGAGGTTGGAAATTAGACCTTAGTTGATCTGTCCTGTGGATTAGTTTTAATATAGATTACGAATGTCTCTGCCTTTCGATTTGAGAATAAATAATTTTAAATAAAAAATCCTGAAATCATAAAAATCCGTTTAATCCCCGGTTCAGAATTATGGGCGTTGCCTCCGGCCGGGCTATCCGCTCATACGCCTGCAGGCCTTACGCTCATTGGCCGGTATCCGCTACTATCCCTAACGCNTTAATGCCTGTGTAGTATGAGCGGATAGCCCGGCCGGGGGCAACGCCCTCATAAAAATTAGAGGTTGGAAATTAGACCTTAGTTGATCTGTCCTGTGGATTAGTTTTAATATAGATTACGAATGTCTCTGCCTTTCGATTTGAGAATAAATAATTTTAAATAAAAAATCCTGAAATCATAAAAATCCGTTTAATCCCCGGTTCAGAATTATGGGCGTTGCCTCCGGCCGGGCTATCCGCTCATACGCCTGCAGGCCTTACGCTCATTGGCCGGTATCCGCTACTATCCCTAACGCGGGTTTGAAGATGAGGAGTGAATAATTGAAAGAGAATGGATACCTCACCTCTCCTCAATCCCCTAACCTCTCCCATCAAACGTTAATTTCTGTTAAAAAGTAAAAATAAGTTTGCATTTCTACGAACAGTTCGTAGATTTACGAAACAATCGTAAACACAATGGAGAAATTATCGCAACAAGAGGAAGAAGCAATGCAGGCGGTGTGGCAATCGGGCCCGGGATTTATCAAGGATTTTTTAGATCAGCTGGCCGAACCTAAGCCCCCTTACACTACCCTTGCCTCAACCGTAAAAAACCTGGAGCGCAAAGGATTTTTGAAAAGCGAAAAGCTGGGTAACTCATTTCGTTACCTGCCCCTGATACAGGAAGAAGAATATAAAAAACGCTTTATGAGCGGCTTTGTAAGCAACTACTTCCAAAACTCCTATAAAGATCTGGTTACGTTTTTCGCCAACGAAAAAAAGATCAGCGCTACCGACCTGAAAGAGATTATCAAACTCATTGAAAAACAATAAACCTTACAACCATGCCGGCAATATTTGTTTTTTTGTTAAAAGTGAACATAGCCCTGCTATTGTTTTGCGCGGGCTATTACCTGGTGCTAAGGCCCCTCACCTTTTATACGCTTAACCGTATTTATTTACTTGCGGCCATTCTGTTTGCAAGTATTTATCCGCAGATCAACTTTTCGGCATTTGTGCAGCGGCACGAGGAATTGGCCAAACCGATAGAGCAGATAGCCATCAACTGGCAGTCGCGGGCCCAACTGGTGAGCCTGCCGGCGCAAACATTTGACTACTGGTATTGGCTGAGTGTTATTTTCTGGACGGGGGCAGCCTTGCTCTTCATTCGCCTGGCATTGCAGCTGCTCTCCTTATTACGATTGTATAAAAACTCTAAACCTCAATACATAGGCGAACATTTGGTGAGGGTAATGGATAAGGACGCGGCGCCGTTTTCTTTTTGGCGAAGCATTTATGTAAACCCTGCTAAGCATGAACCCGCCGACCTGAAATCGATCCTACTGCATGAACAGGTACACGTAAACCAGTGGCATACTGCTGATATTTTGCTGGCAGAGCTTAGCAGTATCTTTTATTGGTTTAACCCGGGCATCTGGCTTATAAAAAGGGCTGTACGCGAAAACATTGAGTTTATTACCGACCGCAAGATCCTGAAAAACGGCATCGACAGTAAAGCGTACCAGTATAGTTTGGTGAATGTGAGTTTTAGCAACACCCAACCCGGCATTGTAAACCATTTTAATATTTCAACCATAAAAAAACGGATAATCATGATGAACGCGAAGAGATCGTCGAAACTTAACCTCACCCGCTACGCTTTTGTAGTGCCGGCTGTTATGGCCCTGTTACTGGTGTTCAGCATTTCAAAAGCTGATTTTGCCAAGCCTGTGAGGATCACCCTTGCCAACGCGGTACAACCTCTGGCCAGGATCATTAACATCAACCCCGACGAGGTTGATAAACCTGAAGTTAAACCCGCCAAAGCAACAAAATCAACAGCTAAAGTAAAAGCTCCCAAGGCTGCAACCGTACTAACGCCCGCAACGCTTCCCAATGTAGTTTTAAGTCCTATCGCAGCAACAGCTCCATTGGCTATTCAGCCCGACACCAATAAAAAGTTCAAAATAATAGGGGATCTTAGAAAAGACTCGCTGGTATTTGTGGTAAATGGCGCAGTATCGACAGGTAAAAACCTCGACCCTACGAAGATCGAAAACATGTATATACTTACGGGTGAAAGAGCCCGAAAACTTGCAAAAGTTGAAGGCAAACCTGTTAAAGTAGCTTATATCATCACAAAAGATGCCCCCAATAAAGAGGAGCTTGAGCAAAATGTGCCTAAAGACATTGTGCTAAGAAAAGTGACCGCAACCAACATGAGTGGCGACGCTGTGATAGAAGATGACAACAACAGTTCAAATGTTACTGCCCTGACCATTGTTCCCGACGATAAAAAAGTAGATGTAAAAAATCTTAAAAACGTAGTAATAGTAAAAGGCATCAGCAGTACAGCAAGTACAAGCAGCGTTAGTACGGTGACCGTAAATGGCGTGAAAGCCAAACCGGCTACGTTGTCATACAGCGTAAGATCTGGCGATGCTGCCATAGTTGCGGACGGCGGCGATGTGGCTGTTACCGGTTATGGTAAAAAAGCTAACATCAAAGCATTAAACGTAAACGGAATGCGTATTGTAACCAGTGGCGATAAAGACCCATTAGTTATTATAGATGGTAAAAATAGCACGATAGATGCCTTTAAAAAACTGGACCCTAATAAGATAGAAAGCATTTCAATAATGAAAAGCGATGATATTACCAAGAAATATGGCGATAAAGCCAAAGACGGCGTCGTACTCATCACTACCCGTAAAAAGTAAATGGTTGATTTGAGCCTGGGTTTTTCGGAGATCAGTTTATAGTTAATCGTTCTTTATACCGCTCTATAATCAACCCGGTAAACATATTCAACCAGCTTAACTGGCCTCGGCCAGTTTTTCCGTTTCCAGCAGGTTGAGTAATGCTTTCTCGGCAATATTAAGTTCGGCAGCTTTTACATCTTCGCGTTCATCAAGCTGGCTGATATATTTAAAAATGGTTCCCTCCTCATAACTTTTAATAACCGATGGGTGCACGTAGTACTTTTTACAAACAGTACGCGTGTTCCCAAGGTTTATAGCAACCTCGTCCAGTACACTTACTATCTTCTTTTTACACTCGGTTACGCTATCAAACTCACCGGCTTCCTTAAAAGCGTACAACGCGCTCACACTGCCCGCCCAGGTACGGAAGTCTTTTGCCGTAAAATCCTCACCGGTTATTTCGTGCAGATAACTATTGATATCACCTGAACCAACACTACACCGGGTACCATCTTCATTATAGTATTGAAAAAGCTCTTTCCCGGGGATGTCACGGCATTGTTTTACCAAATGGGCCAGCTTGCGGCTTTGCAATGATACTTTGTGAAACACTCCTTTTTTACCTTTAAACTCAAATCTCAGGTTAGAGCCCTCAACCTTCACATGCCTATTTTGCAGCGTTGTTAAACCAAATGAGCCGTACAACTTTTTATACGATTCATTCCCTACCCTGATGCTGGTTAGTTCCATTAACCTAACCACCAGCGCCACCACCTTTTCATGACCGAGATTACGCCTTGCCAGATCTTTATCCACCTGCTCCCGGATTGCGGGCAAATGAGCCGCGAAAGTTTGCATTCGGTGATATTTGGATTGATTACGGATCTGGTTCCAGTGCGCATGATAACGGTATTGTTTACGCCCTGCCACATCGGTACCCGTAAATTGCAGGTGGCCGTTTTCATACGGTGAAATCCATACATGGGTATAAGCCGGAGGGATCACCAGTTTATTGAACCTTGTTATCAGTTCTTTGTCCTTCACCAAATTGCCGTCAGCATCATAATAGCTCCAGCCTTTGCCTGATTTTTTGCGAGTATATCCTGCAGATGAGTCAGACACATAACGAAGGCCAACGGCCTTTGCAGTAACCTTAGGATCACGGCCAATTTTTTCGAGCTTTTTGAGGAGACGGTTCATGTAGGGATAACATGAGGAAGACTGATTAAGTTTTAATTAGAGATTTTCCATATGGAGATATTTCAAAACATCTTTCCAAAACCTACAAACAGAAAAGGGATGCGCTTTGCGCATCCCTTTTCTGTTTAATAAAATCATGCTATTGCGAAGCAATGACATGATTGAGAAACTATTCTTACTTCAACACTGAAACAGCTTTATTGGCCTCACCAACACCCCAAACGGTGCCGGGCTTATCGCCCATGGTAATTACCAGTTCGCCACCCTGCATTACATCAGTATGTTTGATGTAAGTTTTAGTGTAATCAGCGCCATTTAGCGTCATGGCCTGAATGTATTTATTTTTAGGGCCATTGTTTTTTACCATTACGTGGAATTTCTTATTCCCCTGCAATTTCAACGTAGCTTCATTTACTACCGGACTGCCAAACACATACAAACCATTGGCCGGGTTAACCGGGTAAAAACCAACTGCCGATAATACATACCAGGCCGACATCTGACCTACGTCTTCATTACCAATAATCCCGTCTGGTTTATCTGTATAAAAGTCATCAAGGATAAATCTTACCTTCTCAGCTGTTTTCCATGGTTTGCCTGAGTAAGCGTAATAATAGCTCATTGGGTGACTTGGCTCGTTGCCGTGGGCATACTGACCAATTAAACCTGAAACATCCGGCGATTTAAATTTGCCCATATCGCCCTGAGCGATAAACAATGAATCCAACTTAGTATTAAACTTATCAACGCCGCCCAGCATATCTATCAAACCTTCAACATCCTGCGGAACAAGGAAAGTATACTGCCAGCCGTTGCCTTCTGTAAAGTCGCCGGTTTCGTGGATAGAAATGAACGGACTGTACGGTGTACGCCATGCATCCTGTGATAAACGGCCACGCATGAAACCAGCTTTGGCATCATAGTAGTTTTTGTAATATGCGCCACGTTTGCTGAAATAAGCATAGTCTTCAGTTTTACCCAATTTTTTGGCTACCTGCGCCAGGCTCCAGTCGTCAATAGCATATTCAAGGCCCATCGAAACCGATTCTCGGCTGCTATCTGCAGGGATATAACCATATTTTTTCACGTATTTGATACCACGATCATCACCCATTGCGGTAGTTTTCATGGCTTCGTAAGCTAAGTTAGCATCAAAACCTTTGTAACCCTTCAATAATGCATCCGCAACTACGGGTACAGCGCTGTATCCCACCATACAGTTGGTTTCGTTGGCCATCAAATGCCAAACAGGTAGGCTGCCCTGCTGCTGGTAGATTGCCAGCATAGAGTTGATCATATCGTTCACATGCTCAGGGTGGATAATGGTTGACAGCGGATTGTTTGAACGGTAAGTATCCCATAACGAAAACGTGGTTACATTATTGAAACCTTCGTTTTTGTGTACTTTTTTATCTGTTCCCCAGTATTCGCCGTTTACGTCGTTAAAAATAGACGGTGCTATCATGGTGTGATAAAAAGCAGTATAAAACTTCTTCATTTGCGACAATGAATCAGCCTTGATGGTAATCTTTTCTAACTGCTTATTCCAGGCAGCATCCGCGTCGGTAACAACTTTATTAAAATCCCAGCCCGGTATTTCTGCTTTGATGTTCAGCATCGCGTTCTCGGCACTTACCGGCGAGATACCCACTTTAGCATAAACAACCTCGCCTTTGGTTGTAGCAAAGCTGATAACACCTTTTACTTTTACGCCTTTAAGTTCGGTACCTTTTACGTTAGCAGTGCTGTCATAAACCGCGAATGTTTTGATAGGCTTAGAAAATACAGCGGTAAAGTAAATACGCTGATCATTTGCCCAGCCTTTTGAAAAACGATACCCGCAAATGGTGTTTTTATCAACCTGTTTGATGTAGGTTTCCATTGGCCTGTCCCAGCCAATACCTTCCTGTAGATCAATCAGTATATGCGCATCTTTTGATGCCGGGAAGGTGTACTTATGCATCCCCACGCGGGTGCTGGCGGTAAGCTCGACACCGATATCATATTTTTTAAGCTTTACTTTGTAGTAACCAGGTTTTACAACCTCATCCTTATGGCTAAACAACGATACATAACCGCTTTTTAAATTTTTATTGCTGCCTTTGTAAACGTTGATAGCGCCTGTTGTAGGCATGAAAGAAATATCGCCCAGGTCGCCAATACCCGTACCGCTTAAGTGCGTATGCTGGAAGCCAATGATGGTAGAATCGGAAATATGGTAGCCAGAGCACCAGTCCCAGCCCTCAGAAATATTAGTTGGACCTAATTGCACGGCACCGAAAGGAACGCTTGCGCCCACAAAAACGTGCCCATGGAAACCGGTACCAATGTACGGATCGACATATTGCGTTAAACCGCCGACCTTTTTCATAGGCTGCGATTGATGCCTTTGTGCATGGGAACTTAAATTAACCATGGCCAGCAAACCGGCCAAAACGAGTTGTTTTTTCATTCTTTATTTTAGATGATGGTATTGAGGTTTATATTGCCTGCAAAGTAAACCCCAATACTTAATAGATTATTAATATACGCTTAATTCGGCCGCGGTTATGCCATTTCCTGCAATTACATGCGCGGCTTCAAATTTAAAGTATCTCGCCGTTACTTCCTGCTTCAATACTACAGGCTGCTCAATCGGGTTCGATTTGATATTTGAAAATTCGCCCGAAGCCACCTTTTCCCAGGTTTTGCCATCATTACTGATGTAGAAAACGTAACTGTCAACAATACCGTCGGCTTGTTTATCCTGCCTTGGCAAATAACCAAATGCTTTTATCGTTTGCTCCTTACCCATATCAACGCTTATCTGCTGCGGGAATTGCGCATCTTCTTTTTTCAGGGTAGCGTAAAGACTACGGGTATTTTCATCAAAAGCATTTTCTGCTTTATTCCACTCGTCGCCGGCAGCATTGGCATCCAAGACCTTCCAATCGGCTTTAGCATAGCCGAATGATACATAAGTACTTTCGCTTTGTTGATCTTTACCTTCAAAGCTGCGGGCCTTTACAGTACCACCTTCGTTAAGTGTAAATGGTTTGCTGTAAACAGGCGAACTCGATGTTGGCTCATGCCCATCAAGCGTATAGCGAATATTACTTACCGGTGCTTCGGTGGTGATACTGATTTCGCCTTTTTTGTCGCGCGATATTTTTGGCGTGGTTAAATGCACAGGCTCTTTATAAATCCCGAAATCGCTTAAAGCAATGGCTACCGGCGATGCAGTAACCCTCATCCTTAATTTACTTGCCGTTATGTTTTGCGTTAAACGGATCAGCCTGTTGCCACCAATGCTGGTTGCCTCTCCTATCTGCTCCCATTTGCCATTCAGATATGCATCTACTGCGACAGCCTCAATACGCTGCCCAAGTTTGATATTCTCGCGCAAACGGATCACATTAAATGTTTTTGGCGAATGTAGATCGATGGATAAAGTTGGTGTAGTTACTTTATCATCTGTAGCCCAATAACTGTAACGGCTATCATCCAACAAAAACTGCGGACCAAACTTAGCCTTATTTCCACCACGCACGTTACTTGCCGTAAGTGTCGCACCCTTTGCCAGGTTAACCGCAAATGTTTGTTTAAGCAGGTTGCCGAACTCTGTTAATGATTTCACATCAATCTCGTTAATAACACCACGCGGATCTGGCGATAAACCCAAATCAAGCGCCGCACCACGGCCTACGCTTTTGTAATACAGATCAAGCAAGGTATAAGGCGATTTTACACCCTCATCCTGCGTTTTATGATAAAACCATCCGGGACGCAATGACACGTCACATTCGGCAGGCATCCAGTATTTACCATTGCGGGTACCTTCTGTACCTTCATAATCTTTCACATAACCGTTAGCCGGAACCTTACCTTCATCCGGAGCATGAGGCGTATAAGTAGCCCAGCAGGTTTCCCCTGCATGGCCTTCCTCATTACCTACCCAGCGCACATCCGGGCCAACATCACCAAACAGCACCGCGTTAGGTTGCAATTTGCGTGTAATGCCCCAGGTTGTATCCCAGCCATAATAAGTTGAGCGGTCAATTTTTCTTACTTCACGTTTGCCGCCATAATAGCCATCGCCACCGTTGGCGCCATCATGCCATGAAATAAATAACGGGCCGTAATTAGTATATAGTTCTTTCAACTGCTCACGGTAGATCTTTACATATTCTGGCGTACTGTAATATGGATTATTCCTGTCCCATGGCGAGCAGTAAACACCAAGCTTCATACCCAATTTATCGCACGCTTCGCGATATTCTTTCAGCATATCGCCTTTACCATTTTTATATGGGCTTTTGGTGATATTATGCTCAGTAGTTTTAGTTGGCCAGATACAGAAACCATCGTGATGTTTAGCCACAACCACCACCCCTTTAAAACCGCCGGCTTTCGCGGCTGCTACAATCTGCAGGGCGCTAAACTGCGATGGATTAAAGATCTTTGGATCCTCATCTCCAAAACCCCATTCTTTGTCGGTATAGGTATCCACCCCATAGTGGATAATGCAATACATCCCGGTTTCCTGCCAGTTGAGCTGTCCCTGCGTGGGTAATACGCCATAAGGCCTGGGAGCCGTTTGGCCGAAACTATTTAAACCGGTAGTAAGTAACAATAAGGCAATGCCTGTAAACTTCTTCATAATTGGTTATTAGTTTTTGAACCATGATGACGGTACATCCTGTGGAGCCGAGCCATTGACACTATACTTCAGCAACAGCTTAAAGCCACCGCCACCTTCAATAAAATCAAGCTTAAACGGATGAACTCCCATTTTAAGGGCAACCTGTCCGCTGCGTTCCTGCGCCGAGTGGTTACCGTCGTTATCTACAACGGTTTTATCGCCAATGTAAAGCACGCCGCCGTCATCGCAGGTTAAATAGAAACTGTAAATGCCGTCGGTTGGAACATCGATATAGCCTTTATAAGTAATACCAAACGACGGGGCTTTAACCGTAGCAGGTACTTCTATCTTATCGGTACTGAAGGTGCTATCAACTTTCGCGTTTTGCATCAAAGCTGTTTTTTTGAAGGACGCTTTATAGTAAGTAGCGGTAAGTCCTGCCTTTGGCGGAGCAATTTTTACCGGACCAAGCATTTGTTGTTGTGTGTAATTGAGGTTATATACATCGCCACGGGTTCCGGTTGGTGTAAATGCGGCAACCCTTACTAATTGTGATTTAGAGATGGTTAAAGGCGATGGCAATACAGGCGATTTTGTATCAGGCAAAGTACCATTAGTAGTATAACGGAGAGTAAGGCTTGGCAATGGAGATGTAATGCTCAGCTTACCTTCATTAGTGAAAACATACTGATTAAGCAGATTTGGCAGATCAGGCAAACGATAGTTGATCTTCAAGGCATCCATCCTTTTGTATTGCTCTGTCAAACGCTGCAAATACGAATCATAGTCGGATTCCTTATGCGTCCACAACATTTCAGCAAGCGCGGTTAAGCGCGGCATGTACATATAATCGGCACGTTTTTCTGAAGGGATCATCTCCGACCAGAGATTAGCCTGTGCACCAATAATTGATTTGGCTTCTTCAGCATTCAGCACTTTAGGTATAGGGTTAAAATGATAAACCCTGCTGACAGAATACTGATCAGGCTGATTATCAAAATAAAGTGGTTCACCCGGTGTCATGATCACCGTGTTGCCATTTTTTACCGCCTTAACCGGTGCATCGGGTACCCAGGTACGCCAGTACATGATAATAGCCGTTGGACTAATACCACCTTCAATCACCTCGTCCCAACCTATCAATTTACGGCCTTTAGAGTTAAAAAACTTCTCCATGCGGTTAATGAAATAGCTGTGCAATCCGGCCAGGTCTTTAATACCCTCTTTAGCCATCAAAGCTTTACAGGCATCCGATTTACCCCAGTTGGTACGGTCAACCTCATCACCGCCGATGTGGATATATTTAGACGGGAAAATCTGCATGATCTCGGTAAATACATTCTCGGCAAACTCAAAGGTAGTTTCGTTACAAGGGCAAATTGGCTTGGTGAACAGTTCGCCCCATTTATTTTCACCGTCGCAGGTTAAAAACGGGTATGAGTTAATAGCCGCCATCATATGCCCCGGCATATCAATTTCCGGAACAATATCAATATGGCGGGCAGCAGCATAAGCTACTACGCCTTTCATTTCGTCCTGCGTATAAAAACCACCATAGAGGGTTTTACCATTTTTCTGGATGATATGCTCTTTGTCGATCACAAAATCAGGATTATCCTTAGCCTTCTTCATACAAGCCGAATCCTGGTTGTTGAACGTGCGCCATGCACCGGCCTGGGTAAGCAGCGGATATTTTTTTATTTCAATACGCCAGCCCTGATCATCAGTTAAATGCAGGTGCAGCTTATTCATCTTGTATAAAGCCATCCTGTCGATAAATTTTTTCAGGTAGCTTATCGAGAAAAAGTGCCTTGATACATCCAGATGCATTCCGCGCCATTCGTAAACAGGCGCATCTTCAATGGCAACGACCGGCAACGACAATTGCTTTTGTACAACACCCGCTTCAACACCAACAGGCAATAACTGGCGGATGGTTTCTACCGCGTGAAATACACCCGCCGGGTCTTTCGCCCTGATCACTACCTGCTCTTTAGTTACACTCATGCGGTAAGCTTCGGGCGTAGTTATGCTTGCGTCGTAAACCAGGTTAATAGCATGGGCTTTCTTTACCTTACTTACCTCAATTGGCTTACCCAAACCCTTACGCAACAGATCTTTCAAAGCATAAGCTTCAGTATTAAAAGCATTAGAAGTAACAATACCGGTTTTAGATGTGATGGTAAAAGAACCTTCGCCGGCAGTTAATTGTGTGGGATAAGGGATCAAAGGAAATTTTGCAACTGTTTCCTGGGCACTAACACCACGTGTGCAGGCAAGCATTAAAGCTGCTACTGACAAATATTTTGAGATAACTTTCATTTTCTTCTGTCTGTTATTATTTGTCGATAGATATAGTTCTTTCAGCGACATTCCAGCCACCAACGGTTACAGCCAGATTTTTGTCTGCTCCCGGATTGTGATCGATAACAACTTTTTTGGTTTGGCCGGGTAATACGGTTACATAGTTATCGCTGTAAAACGCCGGAAGAATCCGTTGTTTAGTATCAGCATTAACTAATGATAAACGGTTAAAGAATGCAAGCGCGCCGTTACCTTCATTTGTCAGGGTAACTTCTACCTTACCATTTTTCAGGTATTTGGCTGCAGCACCTAAATTACCTTTAGGCATTTTTTGCAGGCCCGAAAAATCGCCGTTTGCATCAGGTATCCAGTAAATATTTTCGCTGATCACTTCTTTATCGGATTTAAGCAGCTGCAGGCAAAGGAACACGCCTTTATCCTTCGCTTCTTTCTCGATCTCGTGCTTAAGCGACAAGTACCTTTTAGTTGTGGTTGGCGTTACATCGGCAAAAACCTGGGTTAATACCTTCTCCTTACCGTCCATATCATAGGTTTTGGCAACCAGCAGCATGTTACTGTGTGTTTTAAACGTATTATTGGCTACCATCACCATACCATCTGTTTGGTTGTACATGATGTGTAAAGGCTCGCTTCCGTTATGTAAACCATACAAACAAGCATTGGGGTCAAGGTAATAATCATACATCTGGCCGCGCATGGCTGTCCATGGGTTTTGAGTTTTCCAGATGATGGTACCGGTATACCAATCCCACATATGCGAGCTAAAGCCTTCCATAAGCGCACGGTACTGATCATAGTTTACCAATTGGGCTTTGGTGGCAAAATCTTCAACATCCTTGGCTTTGCCATATTTGTCAATAAAACCATCGTAGCCAATATATTTGTGATACTCCCAAACCGGATCTGTTTTTGTTTTGCCGGTTGACGCGTCAAATTCAGGAACAACCATATTTTCGGCAGGAATAAAGCGTTTTAACGATTCATAATCGCTTACACCAACCGAACCTACTTCCGAATTGAAAGGATAGGTTTGATGATCCCAGAAAGTTGTAAGGCTTTGAACACCATAAGGGCCGTCACCATTACCGCCCTGTACATTGCGCGACATTTCTTCGGAGTTTGAGTAAGGGATAAACCAGCGGGTATTATCCAGCTTAGGCATAATAGTATCACGCAGTGCCGCGAAGATATCCTCGGGCGGAGTGATCTCGTTACCACCACACCAAATAGCCAGCGACGGGAAGTTACGTACCAGTTTAACCTGGTCGGCTACCGATCTTAAATACAAGTCATGGTCATCAGGATATTTGCGGCGAGTCCATTGGTCATCGGCTTTCATTGGATCTGTCCAGCGGCCGTTACAGTCGCCTGATCCCCACATATCCTGGAAAACCAGCATACCGTATTTGTCACAAGCTTCATAAAATTCGGGGCGTTCAATCAGCGCGCCACCCCAAACACGGATCAGGTTTAGGTTCATATCACGATGAAAACGAACCTCGGCATCATAGCGGGCATCGCTAAAGCGCAGCATCTGATCGGAGATGATCCAGTTTCCGCCTTTAATAAATATTTTTTGACCGTTTATGTTAACCTGGCGGCTTTGAGTTTTGTTATTCCATTCGGTAGTGATCTGGCGTACACCAACTTCAATATTTTTTTGGTCGGATACCTTGCCAGCGGCCACAAACTGGAGATTAAGCTTATACAAATTTTGCGGGCCGTATCCATTTGGCCACCAAAGCTTAGGATTTTTCAGGCTGTAATCGGCCAATTTAACATCCTGTTTTGAGTTGGCTTTCAATGTAACCGGTTGCGATACCAGTTTACCATCTAAATTATATTGTAAAGTACCGCTGACAGGCGCGCCGGTTGCGTTCTCAACCTCGGCCGATACTTGTAAAATGGCAGGCTGCTGTGCACCTTCTGGCTGACGTACACCCGGAACAAGGGTAACTACATGAGGATCTTTGATAACTACCGCGCCGGTGTGCTCAATAGTTACTTTATCCCAAATACCTGTATTACGGTCACGGATGGGTTGGATCCAATCCCAACCGGCTGTATATTGGATACCCACACCACGGGCAATTGTACCATCGCCGCCCTGACCGCCGTTGGGGTTACCTACTACATCCGGAGGGTATACAATAACCGCTAAACGGTTGTTTCCGTTTTTGCTCAGCCATTTGGTTATGTTATAACTCTGGCGCAAAAACATCCCTTTGTGCAGTGTGGAGTTTAGTTTATGTCCGTTCAGGAAAACATCGCAGCTGTAGTTAACGCCACGGAAGTTTAGGTAAGTTTGGTTGCTGCCGGCAGGTGCTGTTTCTTTAAAGTCCTTTGCAAACCAATAGGTATAATAATCACGGCCTACTTTATAAATGTCAGGGATCTTTTCGTTGTTCATCCCATAAAAAGGATCCGGTACCTGCTTATTGGCAAGCTGGGTGGTTAACACGGTACCAGGAACAACTGCCGGGTTCCACGCAGCCAGATCATAATTAGTTTGGGATATAACCGTGCCATTATCCTTAACACTATTCATAGAGGTTGATTTCCAGCCGCGGTTTAGCTCATAGCCGGTTTGCGCCTCCGCGGCTTGATAAACGCCTGAAGCAAGGATAGATAACACTAACGAAAATTTAAACAATGCAGATCTGCCTGCAGAACGGGTTGTTGTCATTTATTTAGATTGGATGAATAATCAAAATTAAGAACTGCCAAATCATTTTAGCTGTAAAAACTTGGCTATATTATGTGGTATTTTGTCGGGTTGAATATTCAAACCCGATGTCATTTCGACGAGCATATAAAGGAATGTGCGGCAGCGGCGAGGAGAAATCTTATACGCTCGGCATTTTTACTCATCGCTTGTATAAGATTTCTCCTCACCCCAATGCTTTGCCCTACCCTGTTCGTCGAAATGACATTTTTATATTTATACTTAATAAACTATTTTAAAACCGGCCGCTTCATTAAGCCCGCTGGCTTGTTGTAATTTTGTTGGGATGCTGATATCGATACCATCGGATACCTGTTTCCATTTAAGGCTTTGCGTACTGCCAAGCAAGGTCACTTTCTTTACTTTCTTGATATCCTTTAGTTTTACTAATACAGTTGCAGGTAAAACTACCTTTTCCTCATCGCTTAGGGCAAAGGCATAAATAGTATTGCTGTTTTTGGCTTTCGTATAATATATATTACCTGTTGAATACGGCGCTACCGACTGGCTGGCGTAAATACCTTCGCCATTGATCTTCATCCAACGGCTTATACCTTGCAGGCGCTCGTAAGCTACAGGATCCCAGTCACCATCAGGGCCTGGGCCGATATTCATAAGCAAGTTACCACCGCGTGATACGATCTTCACCAGTAACTGCACAATTTTTTGCACCGATTTATAATGATCACCCGGAACATAGCTCCATGAATTACCCATGGTTATGCAACTTTCCCAGGGATGATCAAGCGGCACTTCCGGCACTTCCTGCTCGGGCGTAGTATAGTTTTCGTATTTACCGGCAACGGTACGGTCAACTACAATTAAACCGGGTTGTTTTTGCCTGCCCATTGCGGCTATCTTTGGCATATCAATATCCTGATCAAATTTGATCCCGCGCTGCCAGTCAATACTTGTATCAACACTGGTTTTAGGACGTACCCATCCCCCGTCAAGCCATAGAATATCAACCTTGCCATAATCGCTCATTAGTTCGCTGATCTGGTTATAGGTAAAATCTTTAAACTTTTGCCAGCGCTCAGGGTATTTTTTAGGATCGTAATTTACATTACGGTCTTTAGGTGGAAAGTATGGCCACCAATAATTTTCTGTATGCCAGTCGGGCTTTGAAAAATACGCCCCTATCATAAAGTTGTCTTTACGGAAAGCGTTAAAAATTTCCTTAGTTACGTTGCTTCGTGGATTGCTTGAAAAAGGCGTTTTGCTGCTCGTAATTTTATAATCGGTTTCTTTGGTATCAAACATGCAAAAACCGTCATGATGCTTGGTTGTGAAGATCACATATTTCATCCCGGCATCTTTAGCTGCCTTTACCCATTTTTCGGGGTTGAATTTGGTTGGGTTAAATGTGGTTTGCAAATTTTCATAGGCTGCCTTATAGCCGTTATAGGTAGCACCGTAAGGACCACGGCGTTGGGTCCATCCTTCATCTTCCGGACAAATGCTCCAACTTTCAACTACGCCCCACTGGCTGTAAGTACCCCAGTGCATGAACAAACCAAACTTAAGATCCTGCCAATTGGCAATTTTTTGCTCAACCACGGGGTCGCCGGCAGGTACGTACTGCTTTGACATATTGTGCTGTTGCCCAAATGCTTTAATGCACCCAAAAACCAAAAGAAATGCTGTAAATAATCGTTTCATCAAGCTTTTATTTTATAAATTACTGACAATTTTATATGGTGTATTGCCTACACACTTTTTAAAATATTTTAAAAAACATCGCAACTTACGTCAATAAATTTCATTTTTTAGATTTAATGTGTTATTATTGTTACACCATCATTAAGTTTAAATTTAGTTGATTAATTAAAAATCTTCGGTTTTGAGAGACAGAAAAGTTGATACGCTAAAATTATGGAAACTCATTTGTAACAATGACGATGAGAATGCCTTTGAGCTGTTTTTCCATGTACTTAACAACTCGCTTATTAAATTTTGCGTGTTGTATGTACATCAGCGGGAAATTGCCGAAGAAATAGTTTCGGACGTGTTTGTAAAATGCTGGCTCAACCGTAAAAATCTTACCGAAATTCAAAACCCCGAAACCTATTTGTTTGTAGCGGTGAAAAACCAATCGCTAAACCACATCAAAAAATATTCAAGCATTCATCTTGTACAAATTGAAGAAACCAATTCGGTTGAATTTGTAAATACGTACAACCCTCAAAAAGAAATAGAAAATAAAGAACTCATCTTCCGGATGGACCAGGCCATTGCCGGGCTTCCGCAACAATGCCGCATTGTTTTCAGGCTAATAAAAGAGGACGGTATGAAGTACAAAGAGGTAGCCGAAATTCTAAATATCTCACCCCGTACAGTACAGACACAATTGTTTCGCGCAATCAAGAAACTTAGTGTCGTTTTGACACAATACAACAGACATAACGAAAACACACCTAAAACCAATGTAATCAACATTTTAGGATCGATAGTTGTAATTTTTCAATTATTTTTTTTACACTTGTAGGTAATTAACCTAAATAAGTTGTCCTATCACAAATAAGGATGCAATTTTAAGATGGGCAATGATAAATTTATAGAGCTGGTAGGCAAAAAACTGTCGAATGAGATCAGCCCTGATGAACATAACGAACTTCTGCTTTGCTTAGCTAATGATGCTTCCCTTCGTGAGCAATACGATGCCCTTTCTGCCTATTGGAAACACAACGATGCCGAATACGCCGACAATGCCCTTGCCTTTCAAAAAATAAAATCAAAAATTAAAGCACAGGAAGTTACCGAGCCTATCGTTGCGGTAGCACCTGTAAAAAACGGTTTAGTGCGTTATTTGTGGCGTGCTGCGGCTGCGGTTATTTTAATAGCCGGCGGTACTTACCTGTTTTATTCAAAAGTAACTACTTCCGGTCGCGAAATTACGGGCACTGCGCCCAGTGCCTGGCAAAACAAAAATACCTTTGTGCGTGAAAAATCAACCATTGTTTTAACGGATGGTACACGCATTACCCTTAATTCAAAAAGCTCATTGCGCTATCCAACAAACTTTACAGGTAAAACCCGCGAAGTTTACCTAAGTGGCGAAGCCTTTTTTGATGTTCATAAAGATCATGAGCATCCGTTCATTATCCATACAGAAAAAATGAATATCAAAGTTTTGGGTACTGCTTTCAATGTAAAATCGTACCCGAACGACCCATCAAGTGAAACAACCCTGATCAGAGGTGCCATTGAAGTTACGCTTGACGACCGTCCTTCTGACAGGATCATCCTGAAACCAAGCGAAAAGCTAATTGTTAAAAAAGGCTCATTTACTACTGTTCACAAAAAAGAGAATAAACTTGCTCCCGCAATTGATAGCGGCGCAGGAACTCAATATGTTTTAACCAGTTTTACACGCCTTCACCAGGATGATAGTGACGTTCTTGAAACCTCCTGGACACAAAACAAGCTTATTTTCAGAAACGAAAGCTTTGTTGATCTTGCCGCCCGCATGGAGCGCTGGTACGGTGTTGAAATCAAATTTAAAAATGATGCCCTTAAGACATACCGCTTCAACGGTACCTATCAAAAGGAAAACATTACCGAGGCCCTTGACGCGTTACGTTGTACAGAAGATTTTCATTATAAGATAAAAAAATCAACTGTTTATATTTACTGATGGCGCATATCAGTCTATTACTCAAAACAGCGTCTTACTTCAATTTCCGGCAATATTATTTACAATATTTGCAATTGTTACACAGTAAATCCGTTCATTTACACTATTACCTGCGCTTATTATAAAATTTATGTAAATTTAGACATCCCTAATGGATGTTGACGACAGGTATAGGTTATCAGAATAAATGAAAATACGGTTTACGTTAATATTGTTCTTCAATTTACTAGCTATATTAACTGTATATTCACAAACCCGTGTCACTATTAATTTAAAATCAGCCGATTTTAAAAAGGTAATATCAATTATCGAACACCAGAGTGTTTATCATTTTGTTTACAGCGAAAGGAAGATCCCGAACCTGAACAAGGTTGATATAAATATTGAAAATGAAGATGTTAAAGCTGTTTTGGATAAGCTTTTAGCTAATTCAGGCTTTTCTTATACCGAGCTTGCCAATCACCTGATAGTAATTGCGCCCGTTGATGAAATAGTTAATATAGTTAAAATAACAGGTATTGTTGTTGACGAAAACGGGAAACCGCTTGCCGGGGCTACGGTCAGGGTAAGGGGCTCAACCATGGGTGCACCTACGGATCAGCAAGGTGCATTCTCTTTTGAGGCGCCGGATCAATCAATATTAATTGTAAGCTTTGTAGGCTACGTTACCCGGGAAGTGAAAGTATCCGGCACAGATCCTCTTAAAATCACACTATCGATAAATAATATCTTAAGCGAGGTTGTGGTGACCGCTCTTGGTATAAAAAAGGATGAGAAAAAAGTTGGTTATTCGGTAACGACAGTAGGCGGTGATGTACTTGATAAAGCCAAAGAATCAAACATAGCTTACTCTTTAGAAGGTCGCATAGCAGGTTTAAGCATAAATGGCGTTAATGGAGGTCCGGCGTCGTCAGCACGCATTTTACTCAGGGGAGTTACCAGTTTTGGTGCAAGCGCTCCGCTTTTTATCATTAACGGCGTGCCCATTGACAATACCCAGCGCGGCGCAGCCAATGAATGGGGCGGCGCAGATTTTGGCGACGGCATAAGCAATATCAACCCAGACGATGTTGAGAGCATGACGGTATTGAAAGGCCAGGCTGCCTCTGCACTTTATGGGGCGAGGGCCGCCAACGGCGTAATTTTGATCACTACCAAAACGGGTAAAAAAAATTCGGGCTTCGGAGTTGAGTTCAATACAAATTACCAGACAGATAAAGCGATTAACACTTTTGATTATCAAACAGAATACGGCCAGGGACTTTATGGCATCAGGCCGTCAACCGTAACCAGCGCCATCACATCGGGTAATTTTGGCTGGGGCGAAAAACTTGACGGCAAACCAACCATCCAATTTGACGGGAAGTACTACCCCTACTCTGCCGTTACCGATAATATAGAAAAATTTTACCGGCGCGGGTATACTTATACTAATACTGTAGCCTTTAATGGCGGTAATGAAACAGGTAGTTTTCGCTTATCTGCCTCTAATCTTTCTAATGGTTCAATTATTCGCAACAGCGGGCTTAATCGCAAGACTTTTAATATCACAGCCAATCAATCCGTAACACAAAAGCTTGAAGTTAACGTTGTAGCAAACTATATCAACGAATCATCAAATCTGAAACCAAACCTGAGCGATGGCCCTTTTAACGCTAACAATATTCAATATCTTGCAGCTAATGAAAGTCAGGCAATGTTACAACCTGGTTATACCAGTGATGGTGCCGAATTGCGATGGAATGGCGACACCTATACAACCAATCCATATTTCACTGTAAATAAATTCATTAACAATATCTCCCGCAGCCGTTTAATATCTGCATTAAGCGCCAGGTATAATCTAACTAACTGGATTTACGCCCAGCTCAGAATAGGTAATGATATTTTATATGATAAGAGGCTAACTGTTACACCCACAGGTACGGCATACTATCCAAGCAGCTTGGGCGGGCTCGATGAACAATCAAGCACACAACGATCTGAGCTTAACAGCGATGTTTTGATAGGTGTAAAGCATGACCTGATAAAAAACCTGTTAAGTTTTGACCTCTCCGCCGGGGCCAATATCAGAAAAAACACCTATGAATACACCCGGCTATATGGCGGCCCTTTTATTATTCCTAACTTTTACAGTTTTAATAACTTAAGTATAAAAAACAGCAGTTACAGCTATAAAAGCACCGAAACTCACTCAAGCTATTATTCGGTAGATTTTTCGTTAAAAGATTACCTGACAGTTTCAACCACTGGTCGTTACGATGCGTACTCAACACTTCCAAGTGACAATAGGGGCATTTTTACGCCTTCAGTATCTGCAAGCTTGCTGTTTACCGACCTTATTCACATGCCATTTATCAGCTTAGGCAAGCTACGTTTATCATATGCGCAAACCAGTGGCGAGCCTACCGATGCCTACGTAACAACACAGTATTACACTACCAACAGTTCGATAAACGGTGTTTCGATTGGCAGCTTCAGCGATAGCCTGCCAAACCTGTTTCTTAAGCCATACACTCTTACGGAAAGTGAAATAGGGATGAATCTGAAATTTTTAAATGGGCGGATAGCTTTGGATGTAGCATACTTTCATCGCAGAACAAGAAACGAGATTATTAAGGGTGACCTTGATCTGGCCACCGGTTTTGCAAGGCGCTTTATACCGACAGGCTCAACCCAAAACAACGGTATAGAAGTTGAATTAAGCGGAACACCCTTTAAAACTGCAAATTTTAGCTGGTCGCCCTCTTTTAATTTTACCTATGTACAAAACAAGATCCTTCAAACAGACGGAACGCCCGAATCTGCAAACATAAGTTTTGGTACTTATCGCCCGCTAAATGCTGCTACGGCATTGGTTAAAGGCTTACCCGGGCCACAAATCATGGCCAACGACTACCTTAGAAACGATAAAGGGCAGATTATTTTTGATGGAAATGGTTTACCACAGGCGGGGCCGCGTGTACCAATGGGCAGTGCTGTACCTAACATTTATGGCGGCTTAAACAATAACTTCGTATTCAAAAATTTCAACCTGAGTTTTCTGATCGATTACAGGTTTGGAAATAAAATACTATCGGCAACCAACTACAATAGTATTTACAGGGGCTTTAATAAGCTAACTTTAGTGGGCCGCGAAACCGGAGTACTTGGCGACGGTGTAAATGAAAGCGGCCAAAAGAATACAGTAGTGGCACAATCTCAGGCTTACTATCAGGCATTGGCCCAAAATGTATCGGCGTTGAATGTTTTAGATGGCAGGTTTATTAAATTGCGCCAGGTTACCTTTGGCTATAATTTCGCAAAAGATTTCCTAAAGAATACGCCATTTGAAAGTGTAACCTTTTCATTGGTAGGCCGCAACCTGTGGACGATCATGAAACGATCAGACAATATCGACCCGGAATCAGGCTTCTCTCCCGACATAAAATATGCCGGAATTGAGGGTGCAAGCCTTCCCCCAACGCATACTTACGGAATAAATATTAACTTTAAACTCAAAAAATAAATCACTCTAAAATGGCATCCACCATAAAACAAACTACCCTGCGCTGTTTGGCTTTACTAACGGTACTGTTAAATTTTTCTACCGTAAAAGCCCAGACACCTTTTTACAAAGACGCTTCGCAATCGATTGACTTAAGAGTAAAAGACCTTTTATCAAAACTAACCCTCGAAGAAAAGATCTCGTTATTAGGTTACCGCAGCCAGGCTGTACCCCGTTTAGGCATCCCGGCATACAACTGGTGGAACGAGGCATTGCATGGTGTAGCCCGTGCCGGTGAGGCTACTATATTCCCACAGGCCATTGGCATGTCGGCTACTTTTAATGATGACTTGTTAAAACAGGTATCAACAGTCATATCTACCGAAGCGCGTGCCAAATATAACCTGGCTATTGCGCAAGACAGGCACCTGCAATACATGGGACTTACCTTCTGGACGCCCAACATCAACATTTTTCGTGACCCGCGCTGGGGACGCGGCCAGGAAACTTATGGGGAAGACCCATTCCTGACCGGCCGTATGGGCTCGGCTTTTGTTAAAGGTTTACAGGGCGATGATCCTAAATACCTGAAAGCTTCGGCCACGGCGAAACACTTTGCAGTTCACAGCGGTCCGGAAGCTACCCGCGATAAATTTGACGCTAAAGTTGATGAAAAAGACCTTCGTGAAACTTACCTGTATGCTTTTCACGAGTTGGTTAAAAACCACGTTGAATCAGTTATGAGCGCGTACAACCGCGTTAACGGTGTACCAAATTCTATCAACAAAGTACTGCTTACCGATATTTTGCGTAAAGAATGGGGCTTTAATGGGCACGTAGTTACCGACTGCGGTGCATTGGATGATGTTTACCTTACTCACAAAACCCTGCCAACCGCTGTTGAAGTAGCTGCTGCTGCCATCAAAGCCGGTGTCGATCTGGATTGTTCATCTATTTTGCAAAACGACGGTATCAAAGCCATTAAACAAGGTCTGCTTACCGAAAAAGATGTTGACCAGGCCTTGAGCGCTATTTTACGTACCGAATTTAAGCTTGGATTTTATGATGATCCTGCCGCTAATCCATACCATGCTTATGGGGCAGACAGCGTTCACAACGAACAACATTTAGCATTAGCCCGTAAAGTAGCCCAGCAAAGTATGGTATTGTTAAAGAACAACAACAATGTTTTGCCATTCAAAAAAAGTAACTACTCAAGTATTATGGTGGTTGGGCCAAATGCGGCCTCACTTGATGCTATGATAGCTAACTACCATGGTACCAGCAGCAAGGTGATCAATTTTGTTGAAGGTATTACGGGCGCTGTTGATAAAGCTACCCGCGTTGAGTACGACCTTGGCTGCGATTATAAAGATACCACTCACTTTGGTGGTACCTGGGCGGCAGGTAATGCAGATGCAACTATTGCGGTAATAGGCCTCTCACCTGTTTTAGAAGGCGAAGCCGGTGACGCTTTCCTGTCGGAAAGTGGCGGCGATAAAAAGACTTTAAGTTTGCCTGCCAGCGAAATCGCTTTTATGAAAGAGTTACGCAAAAGCGTAAAAAACAAACCGCTTGTAGCCGTAATTACCGCAGGCAGCGATATTGATGTTTCGGCCATTGAGCCTTATGCGGATGCCATCATATTTGCTTGGTATCCCGGCGAGCAGGGCGGTAACGCGTTAGCCGATATTATTTTCGGCGAGGTTTCACCTTCCGGTCACCTGCCGCTTACATTTTATAAAGACATGAGCAACCTACCGGATTATAGCGACTACAATATGAAAGGCCGTACCTATCGTTACTATACCGGTCCGGTGCAGTACCCTTTTGGCTTTGGTTTAAGCTATACCACATTTAACTACACCCTGGGCAGCAAATTAAAAGCCACCTACAAAAAAGCAGACACCGTTGCCGTTACTGTAAACGTTAAAAATACCGGTAAATTCAATGGCGATGAGGTAGTACAAGCCTATATCAAATATCCCAACATTGACAGGATGCCGGTTAAGGAACTAAAAAGCTTTAAACGGATCAGCCTTGAACAAGATAAAGAAGGTACAGTTACCTTAAAAATTCCGGTTCAGGACCTGCAGAAATGGGACCTTGCTACACATAAATGGAAACTTTACCCCGGCAGCTACAAACTGGTACTGGGCAGCAGCTCGGCCGATGAAAAACTGGTAGCCGATTTTAAAGTGACTAATTAGTATTTTACTATAACAACCAAAGTGCCATTGCGAGGAATGAAGCAATCCCCGATTAGCAGGTTAGACCTGTATAGTTTGGGATTGCTTCGTTCCTCAAAGCAATGACGCTTTTTAGTGACAATTCATTCTACAACAAAGCCTTTAAATCCTTCATAATTCTGCTTTTATCTGCCGGGGTCTTAGCCTGTTTAAGTGCGGTTTGTAAATGTGACGCGGCCTTTTGATTATCTACCGAGGTATACAAATACCCCAGTAGCACGTGATACAGATGATTGCTATCAAGCTTTAACTTCTCAGCCTCAATAATAGCCTTCTCCTTCCCTTTTACCTTGGCTAAAGCATAAGTCCGGTTCAAAGCCGCTGCGGGCGAATAAGCGGCAATAAGCAACCTGTTGTATAACATTAATATATTTTCCCATTTTTCGGGCGTATCTGTTTTAACTGTATGCCAATATGCAATGGCGGCTTCAATATGGAATTTACCCGCTTCATTTCCTTTTGAGGCCAGGTTAAGGTAGTGTCTTCCCTTGGCTATAAGCTCATCATTCCAAAGCGTCCTGTCCTGATCATCGTAGCGAATCATTTCACCTGCCTCATCCATCCGGGCATCAAACCTCGATGCATGAAAACACATTAGCGATAATAAGGCATTTACTTCGGGCAAATTGGTCTGTTCATTTTCTATGAGGAGGTAGTTAAGACGCATGGCCTCCAAACACAGGTCTTTACGTAGTGTAGTGCTCTGGCAGCTGGAGTAATAACCTTCGTTAAAAAGCAGGTATAAGGTTTTCAATACTATGCCCAAACGACTAACAATATCAGCCGCCTCCGGAAAAACGATCTTCACTTTCCGTTCGCGCAGTTTTTCCTTAGCTCTGAACAGGCGTTTATTGATCGTTTCTTTGTTTGTTAAAAAAGCTTCGGCAATTTCGTCAATCCCGAAACCGCAAAGTATGCGTAGAGCAAGACCAATCTGCGCCTCGGCCGAGAGTACCGGGTGGCAAATGGCAAACATCATCTGCAATTGGCTATCGCTGATGTTCTGATCAGAAAGGTCGATCTCTACTTCATAATTTTCTTCCGCATCAAACCCCTCAACTATTTTTTGATTAAACCTTGTCCCGCGTCTAACATAATCAGTCGCTTTATTGCGGGCTACAGTATACAACCAGGCCTTAGGGTTATCAGGCAAACCTTTAATACCCCATGTTTCGGCGGCGGTGAGGAATGTATCACTGGCAATATCTTCGGCTGCCTCAATATGCTCAAAGCCAAAATAATGGCACAGTACCGCAATTATCTTTTGATATTCGGAGCGAAAAAGATGCGGTAAAAGCTGATCTTGCTGCATAAAAGAAGCCGCCTCCCGTATATGAGAGGCGGCAAAATTGATTACACTTCCATTGGGATGATAGGGCGAACTTCAACACTACCCCCTACCGATAATATCGGACAGCCTTTTGATAATTCGGTTGCCTCTTCCAGCGACGATGCTTTGATGATGCTATAGCCGCCAATAGCTTCTTTAACTTCAACATAAGGCCCGTCGGTTACCACATTATCGGGCTTTATTACACTGCCGTTTGTATCCAGCCTGTTACCAACAGCAACAAGCTTGTTTTGCGCGGCAATGCCGCCAATCCATTCGCGCCAGTAATTCATCATGGTTTGCATTTGCTCTGGCGACCGTTGTACCGCGGTGGCTTCTGCATCTCTTCTAAAGATCAATAAGAACTCGTTCATGTTTTCTTGAATTTAATGGTTAAAAACCAAAAGACGATCAGGCTTTGCTGAATTGGACAGGCGTTTGATTTTTTTTCAAATTAGTCAGAAAAAC
Source organism: Mucilaginibacter endophyticus (assembly GCF_003351025.1). Lineage (GTDB taxonomy): Bacteria > Bacteroidota > Bacteroidia > Sphingobacteriales > Sphingobacteriaceae > Mucilaginibacter > Mucilaginibacter endophyticus. Next base: position 1,034,010 of record NZ_QPCG01000002.1, read on the forward strand.
TTAATCTGCATAACTAATTTACCGGCCTATCGACCATAACCTTACATAGCGCTTATAAATTGAGGTTGATATGCTTTTGTTATTTCACGTACTTTGATCATATAACAATACTACCAAACCATGAAATACAGAAAATTAGGAAACACCGGGGTCGAGCTTTCGGCCATTGGTCTGGGCTGCATGGGTATGAACCATGCCTACGGTCAACCGGACGATGACGAATCGATAGCTACCCTCGAAAAATCGGTAGAAATAGGCATTAACTTTTGGGATACTGCCGATGTTTACGCCAACGGCCGCAACGAAGAGCTGGTATCAAAGGTATTGGTACCTCATCGTGATAAGGTTTTCATTGCCACCAAATTTGGTTTCAGGGCTGGTGCCGATGGTAAGCTCACTGAGTTTGATGGCTCGCCTGCATATATCAAAACAGCTGTTGAAAAAAGCCTTAAACGCTTAAAAACGGATGTGATTGACTTGTACTACGCCCACCGCATAGACCCAAATGTACCGGTTGAAGATATGGTTGGCGCCATGGCCGATCTTGTAAAAGAAGGTAAAGTAAAATACCTGGGCTTATCTGAGGCTTCGGCAAATTCTATTCGTCGCGCTCACGCGGTGCACCCCATCAGCGCCCTTCAAAGCGAATATTCATTGTTAACCCGCGATGTTGAGACTGAGATTTTGCCAGTTTGCAAAGAGTTAGGTATTTCATTTGTTCCATTTAGTCCGCTGGTGCGTGGTTTAGTCACTAATGCTTTAGATGTAACCAAACTGGCCGATAACGATTTCAGAAAAAGCCTGCCACGTTATCAAGGCGAAAATGCCGAAAATAATATGGGACTGGCTCACGAGTTTGCGCAGCTTGCTGCTCAAAAGCAATGTACACCCGCTCAATTGGCGTTGGCCTGGGTATTGGCACAGGGTGATAATATTATCCCTATTCCCGGAACCAAGAGAAGGAAATACCTGTTGGATAATGCGGGTTCAGTTGATGTGGAATTAACTCATGCCGACTTACAGGATATCGAAGCTGTTTTAGCCAAATATCCTGATACTGGCGACAGGTACAATGAGGCAAACTATAAATTCGTCGATAAAAATTAACAACTTTATTTCAGGCAAAGGCATTGGCATTGGCGTATAAAATTGCTATTCAACGACTTTGCCTGAAAATATAACCAATTAAGCATGGCTTACAACCAACAAATGGCCGATCGCATCCGTGAAGCGTTAATGGATCTGCCCGTAGTGGAGGAGAAGAAAATGTTTCAGGGAGTTTGTTTTATGGTTGACGATAAGCTATGCGTTTGCGTAGGCAATAATTACATCCTGTGCCGTATAGGTGAACAACAGGCATCAATTGAACTTGAGAAAGGTAATTGCAATCAAATGATTAATGGCGACAGGGTGATGAAAGGATATGTATACGTTGACGATTTCAACCTGCAAACCAATAAAGATTTAAACTACTGGGTCAATTTGTGCCTTGAGTTTAATCCGCTTGCTGAAGCATCAAAAAAGAGGAAAAGCAAGAAGTAAACGAGTTTGGGATCTAAACAAAAAGAATGTCATTTCGAAACGAGGAACGAGTGAGAAATCTTATACTCCCAGTCAGGCGTCCCTGCTTATTGAGCATGCATGCCGTATAAGATTTCTCCTCACCTTCCAACGCACGCCGTCCGGCCGGGCTCGTCGAAATGACATTTTGTTATTTTTTCACCATTTTATAATGCTTGATCCCGGCTTCTTCAAATTCCGGCCCTGATGCTTCAAAACCCAGTTTAGCATAAAAAGGTACAGCCTGAGTTTGCGAGTTAAGGTAAATATAATCAGCACCGGCGGGTAAATCGGCCAATACGGCTTTCACCATCTCCGCTCCTAAGCCAAAGCCTCTAAATGCTTTAAGCACGGCGAAACGTTCCAATTTATAACCGTTTTCGGTTTTACGCCAGCGGCATGCTCCCGCGGGTTCGCCATCAACAGTTGCTAAAAAATGATGTGATACGTCTTCGTTCTCGTACTCCAACTCGGGCGGGCAATTTTGTTCAACAACAAATACATCGCGCCTGATAGCATGAACTATATCAAGTTCGGCTTGTTCCGTTACTTTTTTTACTATGATTTTTGCGGGCATTGATGTAATGAGGTTTTGTTTTAAAGTTATTAAGCTTGGTAGTATGATTTTCCCTTGCCGCATCAATAGAATGCGTGCAGGTGATATCGTCCTCCTCCTCGGCCAAATCAGCCAGTTCTACATAAAACTTATGCAGCTGATCAAGCTCTTTTTCGGTAATATCCTCAATATCAACCATCCGGTTACTTGCACCCTGGTGCGATGCAAGCAGCTCGTTTAGCTTCAAATGTATAGCTTTTGAATCTTTGTTTTGCGATTTCTGGATCAAAAAAACCATCAGAAAGGTAACAATAGTAGTCCCGGTATTGATAACCAGCTGCCAGGTATCTGAATAATGAAATAAAGGTCCGGTTATCCCCCAAACAATGATAACTCCAAATGCTATGATAAATGCTCCCGAACTTCCGGTTGCTATAGTTGCCCAGTTGGCAAAACGCTCAAATAAATTCTTTTTCTTTTTTGTGTTTGTAACCATGGTAGCGGATTTTATTGTTTTGGGGAATGCCTGCTGCCATTAAACAACAAAGCGCCTGTACAACAAATGTACAGGCGCTTTTGTTAGTTTTTGATGAATATTATAATTTGCTGTATACGTCGATACAGTTAAGATCTTCGAAAGCAACAGAAAGCCTTTTAACAAAGTTTTCTTCGCCTTTGCGTAACCAAACGCGCGGATCATAGTATTTTTTGTTTGGAGAATCCTCGCCATCGGGGCTACCGATCTGGCTTTGCAGGTATCCTTCTTTTGATTTGTAGTAATCTTTAATACCTTCCCAGTAAGCCCATTGCATATCGGTATCAATGTTCATTTTGATAGCACCGTATGAAATAGCTTCGCGGATCTCTTCCTGGCTTGAACCAGAACCACCGTGGAACACAAAGTTGATAGGTTTTTCGGCAGTTAAACCAAATTTTTGTTTAACATACTCTTGTGAGTTATGCAAAATAACCGGTTGTAACTTAACGTTACCTGGTTTGTAAACACCATGTACGTTACCAAAAGCAGCAGCCACGGTAAAACGAGGGCTTACTTTTGAAAGGTGCTCGTATGAATAAGAAACCTCTTCTGGCTGAGTATACAAACGTGAGCTGTCTACGTCAGAGTTGTCAACACCGTCTTCCTCGCCACCGGTAACACCTAATTCAATTTCAAGGGTCATACCCATTTTAGCCATACGCTCAAGGTATTTAGCCGAAATTTCGATGTTCTCTTCAATAGGCTCTTCCGAAAGGTCAAGCATGTGTGATGAGAACAAAGGTTTGCCTGTTTCAGCAAAAAATTTCTCGCCATGATCTAACAAGCCGTCAATCCAGGGTAATAATTTTTTAGCGGCATGGTCTGTATGCAGGATCACTGCTACGCCATAATGCTCTGCCAAAAGGTGAACGTGCTTTGCAGCAGATACACCACCTAAAATACAGGCCTGAAGTTTTGAATTATCCAATGATTTGCCGGCGTAAAACTGTGCACCGCCATTTGACAGCTGGATAATAACCGGAGAGTTAACAGCTTTAGCTGTTTCCATAACTGCATTGATAGTGTTAGTACCAATAACGTTTACCGCCGGTAAAGCAAACTGATGCTTTTTTGCTGCTTCAAATAGTTCCTGCACCTGATCGCCGTGCAGAACACCTCTATAATTTTTTAAATCCATTAGCGTTTATTTGGGGCTCGAAGTTATAAAATTTCTTTAAAACAGTTAGCAATCTTAAAAGTATATTAAAACGATAGTAAAAATCGGGTTAATTTGAAAATATTACATAATTCGCTAATAATCCAATCCTTTTATTACAAAAATAACATTAAATAAGTATTTTAGATTCGAGCAAACAATTTGCCCCGGTATAACTTTTTATATACCGGCACCACATGTTTAATATTTTTTGTTTCTTTGTACCCAATTGAAAGAGTTAGACACAGATATGGCATGGTTTAAACGAGAGTTGAAAGGGATAATTACGACTACTGAGGAAAAGAAAGAAGCCCCCGATGGCATCTGGAATAAATGCCCTAATTGTAAGAAACCTTTACACTATTCAGAACAGGTAGAAAATCAATATGTGTGCCATTACTGTGGCTTCCACCTGCGCATAGGTTCAAAAGAATATTTTTCGGTACTATTTGATAATAACGAGTTTACAGAACTTTTCCCTAATCTTACTTCCGGCGATCCGCTACATTTTGAGGATACCAAAAAGTACACCGACAGGCTTAAAGAAACTCAAAAGAAAACAGGTTTAAACGACGCGATAAGAGCTGCCGCCGGCAAAATAGACGGTCAGGACATTGTTATTGCATGTATGGACTTTAACTTCATTGGCGGTTCAATGGGGTCGGTTGTTGGTGAAAAGATAGCCCGTTCTATCGATTATAGTATCGAACATAAAGTTCCTTTCCTGATGATCTCAAAATCAGGTGGTGCACGTATGATGGAAGCCGCGTTTTCATTAATGCAGATGGCTAAAACATCGGCCAAACTGGCGTTGCTTGCACAGGCAAAAATCCCTTACATATCATTACTTACCGACCCTACTACGGGAGGTGTAACAGCATCATATGCTATGTTAGGTGATATCAATATTGCAGAACCGGGTGCGCTGATTGGTTTTGCCGGTCCGAGGGTAATCAAAGAAACAATCAAAAAAGATCTTCCTAAAGGTTTCCAGACTGCAGAGTTTGTTCAGGAGCATGGTTTCCTTGATTTTATTGTAGACAGAAGAGAAATGAAAGAGAAGTTAGCGTCATTTATCAAGATGATGGCTAATTAACGATATGTATCAACCTTGATGCGGTAAGGGATAAACTTAAATGTTTATCCCTTATTTTTTGCACTTACTTCAATAATCGTCATTGCGAGAAGCAATCGCAAACTGTGCAGTGGCTCTTGTACAGCCGCGCTGTAAAGCTGGGGATTGCTTCGTACCTCGCAATGACGTGGAGAGTTACGCTTCAAAAATCTGTTTGGCTGAGTCCCCTGCCATTTTGACAATACAATAACAATTGGAACACACATTGATGTTGCAATTGCGACAAACATTAAATCAATCCTATTAAAATATAGTTATGCAAGAAAAAGGCAGCATTTCGATCCACACCGAGAACATTTTCCCGATTATCAAAAAGTTCTTATACTCTGATAATGAGATATTTTTGCGCGAGCTGGTATCAAACGCGGTAGATGCTACCCAAAAAATTAAACGTTTAGCTTCATTAGGCCAATACACCGGCGAACTTGGCGACCTGCGTGTTGAAGTTGCTTTTGATGCCGACAAAAAGACCATCACCATTAGCGATAATGGTATCGGTATGACCGCCGAAGAGATCAAAAAGTATATTAACCAAATTGCTTTTTCAGGTGCTACCGAATTCATGGAGAAATTCAAGGAAGCTAAAGATGCCAACGAGATCATCGGCCGCTTTGGTTTAGGTTTTTATTCGGCTTTCATGGTAGCTGATAAAGTAGAGATCCAAACCTTATCCTACCAGGACGGTGCAGAACCTGCTTTCTGGGTATGCGATGGCAGCACTGAGTTTGAAATTGGCGATGGTATTTTAGAAGAACGCGGTACCGAGATCACCTTGTTCATTAACGATGAATCGGCAGAATTTTTAAGCCAGTACAAACTGCAGGAGATCCTTGATAAATACTGCAAGTTTTTACCTGTGCCTATTAAATTCGGTACAAAAACCGAATCTGTTGAAGACGGTGTTGACGAAGAAGGCAAACCAAAATATACTTCAGTTGAAGTTGATAACATCATCAACACTACCAACCCTATCTGGACAAAAGCACCATCTGAATTAAAAGACGAAGATTACCTTGACTTTTACAAACAGCTTTATCCATTTAGCGAAGATCCTTTATTCTGGATCCACCTTAATGTTGATTATCCTTTCAACCTCACCGGTGTGTTATACTTCCCTAAGCTGAAAAATGATTTCGAGTTTCAGAAAAACAAGATCAAATTATTCAGCCGCCAGGTATTTATTACCGACGAGGTAAAAGACATTGTTCCTGAATTTTTAATGCTGCTACACGGTGTTATTGATTCACCGGACATTCCGCTTAACGTGTCAAGGAGCTTTTTACAGGCTGATAGCAATGTTAAAAAGATCAACAGCTATATTACTAAAAAAGTAGCTGATAAATTGGCAGACCTCTTCAAAGCTGATCGTAAAGCTTACGAAGAAAAATGGACTGATATCGGCCTGTTTGTTAAATACGGCATGGTGAGCGAAGACAAGTTTTATGAAAAAGCCAAAGATTTTGTTTTAGTTACCAATACCGATAAACAAAACTTTACCCTGCCGGAGTACAAAGATAAAGTTGAAGCTAATCAAACCGACAAAGATGGTCAACTGATTTATATTTATACTAACGATCCGGCAAAACAGGATTCATTTATCCAGTCGGCCAATAAAAAAGGATACGATGTATTGGTGATGAACTCGCCTATCGATAACCATTTCATTAGTCAGTTAGAGCAGAAGTTAGAAAAAACATCGCTAAAACGTGTTGATGCTGACGTAGCCGACAAGCTGATCAAAAAAGATGACGCGCTTGAAACCGTGCTTACCGAAGAGCAAAGTACCCAGGTAAAAAGCATTTTTGATAAAGCTATCAACAGACCAGCTTACAATGTTCAAATTGAAAGTCTTAACCCGGATGAGTTACCGGTTACCGTAACTATGGATGAGTTCATGCGCCGTATGAAAGACATGGCTGCTATGGGCGGCGGCATGAGTTTCTACGGTAATATGCCAGACAACTACAAAGTTATTGTAAATGGCAACCACAAACTGGTAAGCCGCATCTTACAGGAAGAAGATGAAACCGTTCAAGCCCAGCTTTCAAAACAAGCATTTGACTTAGCGCTGTTATCGCAAGGTTTATTGACCGGTGCCGATTTAACTGAATTTGTTAAACGCAGTGTTAGCTTGATATAATACTTTGTTTTATAAATAGCAATTCCAATATTGTTAAGGCCATCTGAAAAACAGATGGCCTTTCTTTTATCTTGAAAGTATTTCCGCCAAACTTTCTTTTAGCGGAATAATTTCAAAAGGGTCATGTGTTATTTTACAGATCTGACCATTGCTTTCAATTCCTATAAAATCGCCATCTTCCAGGTCACGGACATGATAAAAAGTCCTTTCCTTTAGATTAACCTCGTAAATTTCATCCGGATCTATTAGCTTAATTTCATCCTCATCTAATATTTCCTTAAGATTTTGATAATCTCTTCGATAATCATCAGGATCATGTCGCCTGATGTAAGAAGCTACATCGGCACTGGTTACATCAATAATATTGTCGGCCAATCCTTTTATACTATAACCTGTAATAACCTCTTCGCTAACAAATATGGTATAATCAAACCAGTTGTCCCCATTTATATCCTGTACCTTTATATTTGAGATTTCATAATCTCTTTCGCCCCTACGCCTAAATTCATTGTACTCATCTGAATAAGGAAAAGCAATGAAATCAGGATAAGAATCACTATAGCTAACAAGCGCCGAGGTAAATAGATCTGCCTCTATCTGATCATTAAGTTTCCCAAAGTCTGCGGGTAGTTTTTCAATCGTTTTATACATAAGCACTAATTCCCAATCCTGCACCGGCCGCCTGGTTCGTTTTTTATTGAATAGTCTGAACATGATTTTCCGATATCTCTTTAGTGCTTAAATCTACAGAATTGCCCATGGGCTTTTGTTTAAAAGATTGTTTAAATTTGAGTGTGCTTAAACCTAAATAACGCTTTATCGTCTAACCACTTAAACATTTATATTATGAAAATATTAAACAAAATAGCCCTTTTGGCTGCATTCATATTTATTGGGGTTAACGTATCCCACGCTCAAACAAAGGCCGAAAAAAAAGCAGCCAAACAAGCTGAGATCAAAAAGATGATAGAAGATCAAAATTTTGTATTCAAAGCAAATTATGCTTTGCCAATGCGGGGTGGAACCAGGCCGCTTACCTCTGATTACGATATCACGATAAGCAAAGATACCATTGTATCATTCTTGCCTTATTTTGGCAGGGCTTATGTAGCCCCACCTCCGGGAACAACAGATGGCGGTATTAAAGTAAACACTACAAAGTTTACATACTCGTCGACCCCAAAAGGTAAAGGCTGGAATATCACTATTAAACCCAAAGAAAAAAACATAGCCGACTGGCGCGATGTGCAAACATTTAACCTGAGCATTTCGCAGGATGGCTATGGCTCATTACAAGTGATCAGCAGCAACCGCGACCCAATATCATTTAACGGTTACGTTGAAGCGAGGAGAAATAAGTCGTAAGTACGAAGTTTTAAGTAATAAGTCATGAATTTCAAATTTAAAGCTCGAAAGTATCCAAAAGCCTACTTTCGAGCTTTTTAGCATGTACCTTCTGACCTAAAACTTCTGACTCAGAACTTAAGAATTAAGACTCTATCAACCCGGCATTATCTTTCAATTCCACTCCGGATAGCTTTCGTTTAAACGCTTCATTAATTAAATAGAAGATCTTTTTTGCAGCTTTTTTATAGGTCAAACCTTTATGGCGAATATTGGAAACGCAGTTACGTGATTCATCGGTTAAACCGGGCTTGGGATTGTAGGTAAGATACGCCCCAAGGCTATCAGCAGCGCTCAGGCCGGGGCGTTCACCAATCAGAATCAATGAAAGTTTGGCATTAAGGCCGTAACCGATATCATCGCCAATAGCCACCCTGCCCTGCTCAACCAGGCTTATAGGAGCAAGTTTTAACCCGTTTGCAAGTAACAATGGAATAAGCGCATCCAGCAAGCCCACAGCGTTCTCTTTCACCGCTGTGGCCGAAAGTCCGTCAACAACAATGATAGCCACGTCACTTTCAAGGCGGTAACCGTTCAACTCATTTAATGAAGGCTCATTAAGCCTGCGCCCAAGATCGGGCCGTTGCAGATATTGCCGCCGGTCGGTTACTTTACTTTGCAGATGCAAAACGGGCAGCCCGAAATGTTTAAGGGTATCGGTTAGCATACCTAAATCCAACTCGGAATATACGGCATCCCGCGCGTGGGCATGAGCCAGCTTAAATTCAAGCGACTGCTTTAGCGGGATACTCGTTCCCACCCGACCAATAGCAATTCTCGCCGAAGTAAACTCCTGCAAGGCCTTCAATGGCTCAATTTCCTGTGGGATGTTTCGTTTCATTTATGTTTATTAATCATGTCATTGCGAGCGAAGCGTTGCAACCGCACGTAAGCATAGCGGCCCTGTATAGCAAGCGATTGCTTCGTACCCCGCAATGACATATTTTTTTTCCTTATTCTTTCTGCCTTTTATCTTTCGCCTTTAATCAAAATCCTCCCAACAAGCCATGCTCGCTCACAGGCAGCATATTCCCCCTTTCATCAACAATTCCCTGCTTTATCAACCAATGCTCAAACTCAGGTGCTGGCTTCAAGCTCAAAACTTTGCGCAGGTATAAAGCATCATGAAATGAAGTTGACTGGTAATTAAGCATAATATCATCCGAGCCGGGAATGCCCATAACAAAGTTGCAGCCCGCCACTCCTAACAGGGTAAGCAGATTATCCATATCATCCTGATCAGCTTCAGCATGGTTGGTATAACACACGTCAACGCCCATGGGCAAGCCTAAAAGCTTGCCGCAAAAATGATCTTCAAGTGCAGCACGGATAATCTGTTTGCCATCATATAAATACTCCGGCCCAATAAAGCCTACCACTGTATTTACCAGTAAAGGTTTAAACTTACGGGCAACAGCATAAGCCCGCACCTCGCAAGTTTGCTGATCAACACCAAAATTGGCATTGGCAGATAAGGCGCTGCCCTGCCCTGTTTCAAAATACATAACGTTATTACCCACTGTGCCCCGCTTCAATGACAACGTCGCCTGGTATGCTTCCTCAATCAAACTTAAATTAACTCCAAAGCTGGCGTTAGCTTTCTGGGTACCTGCTATGGACTGAAAGCAAAGATCAACCGGTGCACCTTCATTAACCAGTTGTAATGTGGTGGTAATATGGCTCAGCACACAGGTTTGCGTCGGGATCTCAAACCTATTCCGTAACTCATCCATAAGCGTCAACAGATTGCTTACCGCCGCCGGACTGTCAGTTGCCGGGTTAATGCCGATAACGGCATCACCGCTGCCAAATAACAAACCATCGATAATACTGGCGGCCACTCCCCGTGGATCATCCGTAGGGTGGTTAGGTTGCAAACGGGTACTGAAATGCCCTTTTAAACCTATGGTATTCCGGAAACGGGTAACTACCTGGCACTTATTGGCCATGGCAATCAGATCCTGATTGCGCATCAGTTTGGATACTGCAGCCACCATCTCCGGTGTTAATCCTGGAGCTATGGTTGTTAAAGTAGCACAATCTGTTTCATCACTTAATAACCAATCGCGCAATTCACCAACGGTTAAATGGCTGATATGACTAAAGGCAACTTCGTCATGTTCATCAATAATGAGCCGGGTAATTTCATCATCTTCGTAAGAGACCACCGCCTCGTTCAAAAAGTTTTTGAGCGGCACATCAGCCAGGGTAATTTGAGCGGCCACACGTTCTTCATATCCACCGGCGCAAAGCCCGGCCAACTCATCGCCCGAGCGATAAGGAGAGGCCTTCCCCAGCAATGCTTTAAGATCAGGGAACTTATAAACCCGGTGATGTATATTGTGGCGGTACATTCTCTTGTATCATTATGTCATTTGGTCATTAAGTCATTTTATATAACGACTATTCACATTATATAATTAGTCGTCGGTCATTATTCACAAAGCGGATAAGCAAATGACTTAATGATTAATGACTTCTTCTATTGGTGCACTCATCATATCTTCGGTTAGTGCAACTTTATGTTTGCCCATCGCTATAAAAATCAACAGCACAATTGCCAGCCCACCTGCAAAAATGAGGCTCATATCAGGGTTGAAGTATATGGTTGCTATCAAACAACCCACACAAATTACTAATGCAATTGCCGGAAAAACCGGGTATGCAGGGGCCAAAAATGGCCTGCTTAAACGGGGCTCCTTTTTGCGCAGTATAAACAGGCTCAGCATGCTCATAATGTACATCACTACCGCGCCAAGTACCGACAACATGATGATCTGATCTGTTTTAAATTTATAAATAAAGATAGAGCTTACTAATCCACTCACTACAAGCGCCCAATGCGGGGTTTGGAACCTGTGGTTAATATCTGACAGCATACGCGGCAAATAACCGCTGCGTGCCATCGCGAAAACCTGCCTTGACGACGCAAGGATGATCCCGTGCAGCGAAGCTATCAGGCCAAACAAACCTATGCTGGCAAATATTTTGGTTAAGCCGTTACCCTTTCCCAATACTATGCCGATGGCTTCGGGTAGCGGATAATCTAAATGACTTAGTTTGCGCCAATCGGTAAGTCCGCCGGTAATAATCATTACACCTAAGGCCAATACTACAAGGGTTATTATAGCCGAAATATATCCACGTGGAATGTTCCTTTTAGGGTTTTCAACTTCTTCGGCAACCATGGCAACACCCTCAATGGCCAAATAAAACCAGACAGCAAAGGGCAGCGCAGCAAATACGCCCGCCCAGCCAAAAGGCATAGGGTTAGTAAGGTAATTATCCATTTTAAAATGAGGCGAAACAATGCCCAGGTAAAGTGCCAGCTCCACTACGGCAAGTATGGTGATGAACACAGAAAAGGTCGCCGATTCCTTTACCCCCAGCATATTCAAAAGAATGAAAAACACATTAAACCCCATGGCGGCCTCAGTTATGGGAATGGCCGGGTATAAAAAATGAAGATAGCTTCCTAAAGAAACCGCTACTGCGGGCGTAGCAACCAGGAAATCAACAAGGGTAGCGTAACCGGCAATTAGGCTTCCAAATGGCCCCATTGCCCTGTATGCATACGCAAAAGCACCGCCGGCGTGAGGAATAGAGGCAGTGAGTTCGGTGTAACTAAAAATAAATGTGATGTACATCAATGTGATAACCAGCGTGGCTATCAACAGGCCTATTGTACCCGATACGGCCCATCCTAAATTCCAACCAAAATATTCGCCCGAGATAACCAAACCTACGGCAATGGCCCATAAATGGATAGGTTTTAAAACCCTTTTTAAATGTTCTGTAGAAGTTTCCGCCATACACCGCCGCTATAAACAATAATTTATTGCCTTAAATTACTCATATGGCAGGTTAAATCAAAATTACGGTACGTTATGGAATTGTTAAGCAGTTCTTTTTCATAAAACACAGTAATTTATAACAATATCTCATCACAAATAATTCAAAAATCAAAAACAGCACAAAAACACAAATCATAAACATCCTCACATAATAAAAACAGCCGATAAATCTCGTTTACCGGCTGCCGTTCTAATATAAAAACAATCAATAGTTAGCTAATTCAAATACACCAATTCATTTATACCATCAGCTTATCCTTCAAATAGCCCATACTGGCAGTTATACTGGCAAAAGCATCTTTAGGCATATCATGCTCTACAAAAAAGTGTTTCATCCCTGCTGATTTTGCCGCCGCGAAAATTGGTTTAAAATCAATGGTGCCGCCACCTACAGGTTGTATATTTTGCCTGGCGGCATCCAGATCCTTCACATGCCAAAGTGGGAAACGGCCCGGATGTTGTTTAAACATCTCTACCGGATTCTTACCTGCCTTAACAGCCCAGGCCAAATCAAGCTCCATTTTTACATTATTCGCGTCGGTTTCACTCAAAAGCAGGTCATATGGTACCTTACCATCAACAGCATGAAACTCCATATCATGGTTATGATAGGCAAACTGGATACCAGCTTTTTTAGCCGCTTCTCCTGTTTTGTTCAGTACCTCAATAGTTGATTTTATTTCATCAAGCGTAGCCGTTGGCGAATTGGCGCAAACCAGGTATTTAACGCCACCTTCCGCAACTTCGTCCACTACCTGTTGCATATTATCACGCAGGTTCAACACAGGTGGCAGCACCATCGGTTTGCCGTCGGCACCAACAGGCATTTTTGCTCCCGGAGGCAGCTTAAACGGCGCACCCAACACGTGATGCGAAACCCAATTCATCCCTAAATCGTTCGCCGTAGCTTTAAACTCTTTAGGTTTCATACCGTAATAGCCACCTTTTTTACTAAAGGCCGATTCCAATTCTTTATAGCCTATAGCCGCAATTTTGTTTAGCGTGCCCTTAACATCTTCATCAATAATGCCGAAAAAGGTAAATAGCTGTAATCCTACGGGATGGTGCTCCATATTACTTAACAAACTTGCCGCTTTACCCGATAAGGCCATGCCGCCAAGCACCAACGCACCGGTGCCTTTAATAAAATTTCTTCTGCTGTAATTCATGCTTTGATACTGGTTAATAATTAACTGGTACAGTAAAGCTAATTAATTAAAAATGAGCAAAGAAATTTTATTGTGTCTTTTTTACACAATAATTTATTATAAAAGCTAAAAGCAGAATGACGAAAGCTTAAGGTCGGTAATGAATAAATTCACGTCGTTATATTGCATCCAAACTACAATAGCTGATTTTCGGCACATATGTTATGGTTGGTAAATTAGTAGTTAGCACCAGAGGTGCCAAAGGTTTGTAGCATTAAGATATGACAGATTTTTCGTGTGCCAGAGGTACACAACACAGATAGATTGCTAAGAATATAACCTTTATTACAATTATATACACGGGCGTTGCCTCCGGCCCGGGCTATTCGCTGCAAGTCCTCACTTTACCAGTGCACAAACCCAACGCACGCTGCGGGTTTTACGCTTCTATCCCTAACGCAGAAATGGGTTTAAATAACAGTTTTGCGTATCCTAAATCAAACAATCTCGGGCAGGCTGTTGTGTACCATTGATGATATAATGAAAGTAATAATGGCTATAATAAGCCCGAACATGAAAACATTATAGGCGGCCCTGAGCAAGCGGTATTTACGGCCCAGCACCACACCTTGGGTATGAATATCTTTGATCAGGCTATCGTATAGATATTCTTTATCATGGAGTACATTCTTCATACCGGCTGCAAAGTCATCAAGCTTCATCCGGTAAAAATTGCCAAAAAACAGCAGATTGGCTTTTTTGTCATCAATATCTTTGGTACTGAACTTCCCCCTTGGTATAGATGGCCGGGTAGACAAAATAGCGAGGATCATAGTAGCCAAACTAACCGTAAGCAGCAGATACGACGGCAATACCAGGAAAGAGTTATCTTTCAATTTCCGCAGAACCAAACTGATAATGGCCGAAATAATGATAGAATTAACGGTGATCAGGATCTGGGCCTTGTTGTCGGCCATATCGCTCAGGCGTTGATCGGTACTGGCTGTAACCTTTAGCAGGGTTTCAATGCCTAAATCTATATCTGCTATCTCCGCAGCCTTTTGCGGCAATGTTTCCGGGCCGTCTGCCATCGCTTTCATTTTATCCCCATAAATTTAGGTTATTTCGTATCAATATTTCAAAGTCAATATGACGTATACAAGAGCAATATCTTTACTCCAGGTACAAACAATTAGCAATCAAACCTGTCCAGCCGGTCTGGTGGGCAGCGCCTAAACCCAGACCGGTATCACCGTCAAAAAACTCGTAAAACAGGATATGATCTTTAAAATGCGGATCATTCTGCAGCTTCTGATTTTTACCGTAAACCGGTCGCTCACCGTTTTCGTTTTTCATAAACAGTTTAGAAACGCGGGCATAAAGTTCATTTGCCACTTCTTTCAGGTTCATAAAATTCCCGGATCCTGTTGGACATTCTATTTTAAACTCATCGCCATAAAACATATAGAAACGGTGCAGACTATCAATAATGAGGTAATTAATAGGCATCCAGATAGGTCCACGCCAATTGCTGTTGCCGCCAAAAAGGCCACTATCACTCTCTCCGGGCACATACGATATGCCAAACTCAACCCCATTTACGGAAACATGATAAGGATGTTTCTGGTGATATTTGGACAATGAACGAATGCCGTAATCGCTCAAAAACTCATTCTCATCAAGCATATACCTCAGCAGCGATTTCATCCTGTAACCACGCAACAAACTAATCAGGTGTTTACCATCGGTCCCTTTCTCGTTCCAGCGTGAAACCAGCGACGCGAGATCGGGCCGGTTCTCGGCAAACCATTTCATACGGTCTTTAAATACCGGGCTCTCCATGATATCCTTTTCGTCCAATACTTCGGTAGCAAACAGTGGGATCAAGCCAACTATGCTCCGAACCCGCATTTTTACCGAGCCATCATCCGGAAAACGGATCTGATCGTAAAAAAAGCCATCTTCATCATCCCATAGCCCTTCGTTATTCTCGCCCAGGTTTGACATCGCCCCAACGATATAAATGAAGTGCTCAAAAAACTTGGAAGCGATATCGGCATAAGCGTTATCGTTTTCGGTAAGCTCGGTAGCAATGCGCAGCAAGTTAAGCGAATACATGGCCATCCAGCTGGTGCCATCGGCTTGTTCCAGGTGTTGCCCCGAAGGCAAATGCATATTACGGTCAAAAACACCAATGTTATCCATCCCAAGGAAGCCGCCTTCAAATATATTATTACCTGATTGGTCCTTACGGTTAACCCACCAGGTAAAATTGAGCATCAGTTTATGAAAAACACGTTCCAGGAAATAGGTATCGCCTTTGCCGTTGTTATTTTCTTTATCCGTTTTATAAACATTCCATACAGCCATGGCATGTACGGGAGGGTTCACATCGCCAAAGTCCCATTCATAGGCCGGCAACTGGCCATTAGGGTGCATATACCAATCGCGCGTGAGTAAGATCAACTGATTTTTAGCAAAAGCCATATCAATGGTTGCCAGCGGCAGGCAATGAAAGGCAAGGTCCCAGGCGGCAAACCAAGGGTATTCCCATTTATCGGGCATCGAAACAATATCCCTTGTATTAAGATGGGTCCATTTGCTGTTACGGGCATTTAATCGTTGAGCAGGCGGGCGCGGCATCCCCTTATCACCACTTAGCCAATGGCGTACATCGGTATAAAAAAATTGCTTGTTCCACAACATTCCGGAGAAAGCCTGCCGTTGGATCAGCCTACGATCTGGGTTCATGGTAGCGCCGTGAACATCATTGTAAAATTGATCGGCTTCCGTTTTGCGTACATCAAAAATTTCGTCAAAATCCTCGAAGCTATAATTAGCATCTTCAGACAAACGAAGACGAAGGCTTACACTTTTACCAGCAGGGATATTCAGATCATAGTTTACCGCTGCCTTGGTACCCATGTTTTTGGGATTGACCGTATCGGCACCGTGAACAATATAATCGTTTATACCATCCTTATAATATCTACGGCCATCATCATAATTATAAAGCCTGCGCGAATTGGTTTCATTATCACAAAACAAAAGCCGGCCATCACCTTCGGTGTGTAACCACATCTGGCCAAGGTCTTTATGAAAAACACTGATCACCTTATCAGATGAACCCACAAGATCTGGCTTCCGCGAATCATACCCCCATCCCCAGGTATTGCGAAACCACAAGGTAGGCATCACGTTCAGCGGTGCATCTTGATCACTCCGGTTATAAATGGTTATTTTAATGAGGATATCTTCCTGCGCGTTTTTGGCATATTCGGTAAAAACGTCAAAGTATTCGTTATGGTCAAATATACCGGTGTCCATGATCTCAAACTCCGGGTTCTGACGGCCGCGACGCTTGTTTTCATCCACCAGCCAGCTGTACGGGAACTCATTTTGCGGGTATTTGTACAAGGTTTTCATGTACGAGTGCGTAGGCGTACTATCCAGATAATAATACATTTCCTTTACATCCTCACCATGATTGCCTTCCGGGTTACTTAAACCAAAGTACCGTTCTTTAATGATTGGGTCTTTTTTATTCCAAAGCGCTATAGCGAAGCAAAGGTATTGTTGCCTGTCGCAGATCCCAGCTATTCCCTCCTCGCCCCAGCGGTAAGCTTTACTGCGGGCCATATCATGGGTGATATAGTTCCAGGCATCACCATTGGCGCTATAATCCTCGCGTACGGTTCCCCATTGGCGATCACTTACGTAGGGTCCCCATTTTTTCCAGCCTGTGTCCTTTAGCCTTGATTGTTCTGCATTCATACGGGTAGTGTTAGGCACAACGCCTAATTTAAAGCATGTGTTTTGCAAAGTATGCTTAGTTGGGTAAAAATACAGTAACGCGCGATTTGTTTTACTGTATTATGAAGAATAAGAGGAATAAAGGCTCAGATTGTTACCACGGAAGCAGGATGCTTCCATGGTATTAGGACGAAGTTACGCTAACGCTAAACTTCGACCAGAGTATCGTATATATTACTGCCCACCGCAAACTAAGAACTGCCAACTGATCAAGCCCAGGCTTTTCTTAGGAAACGCAGCCAGTTACCGTGCATCATATTTTGAATATCCTCATCAGTATAACCGCGTTTTTTTAGCAGATCAGGCACTTTTTGCAGATCGGCAATGGTTTCCAGATCATAAGGGCATTGCTCGCGACCAAAGGCTCCGTCAAGGTCGGTACCCATGCCTACGTGCAGGGCGTTGCCGGCTACCTGGCAAATATGATCAATATGATCAACCATCACCTCCATATTGCAGTTCATGCCTTTAGGTGTGGACACTCCCCTCACCCAACCGGGTACCATCATCCATGCATCAAGCGCCGCGCCAATCACGGCTCCGCGATCAATCAACACTTTAATCATTTCGTCGCTAAACTGGCGGTTATGATTTACCAATGCACGACAGTTATTATGACTTGCCCAAACATGACCGTTAAAATGGTCAAGTGCCTCCCAAAAACTGTCGTCACATAAATGGGTGGCATCCAAAATAATATTCAGGCGCTCCATTTCCTTTAATAACTCATGCCCTTTTGGCCCCATGTAGCCGGTAGCATCTGTACCTTGTGCATACCTGCCTGGGCCATAATGCGCCGGACCTACAGCCCTTAGACCGTAGTTATAAGCCCGTTCCAGGTGTTTAACTGTCACAATCGAATCGGCCCCTTCCAAACTTAAAATATAGCCCACAGGTTTCTTTTCAGTTGGTGAGCCATCGCCCCAAAGCGCCAGGTGCTTTTCAAGGGACTCAAGATCGTTCACCTGTACCATTTCCCCGGCATCTTCCATGGCTTTGTACCAGGCTACCTGCCCCTGGGTTTGTGCCCAGGCCTGCTCAGGCGAATGCCAGCCCGGCAAAGGATTATCAGGAGCTACATAACGCCCTATTTGTGTGGCTACTACCAGGCCGATATTGCCTTTGCGTAATTCGGGCAGTGTAACAACAGCTTTGGCACGATCTGGCTTATCGGTTAAGCCTTCTTCGCGTTGATTTACCTCAGCAAGCGGGCGCGTAAGGTCGCGGTTCCACTCCAGGGCGTTCATGCTTAAATCCAAATGGGCATCTATAACAAACATGGTTTCGGGGGAGATTTAAATGGTGATCTTGCGGTCGCGGGCTTTATTCAGCCACTCGCCGCTAATATTTTCGTTCTCAATAGTATAAACGCGCTCATAAAGTGCAACGGTAGGGCAAACATGGTGCGGAATGCCATAAAGTACATCGCCCACCTTGTATTGATGATTGGCGCCGGCTTCAACTACCAAATGCTCTTCGCTTTGACTTACAGGGTAAAGCGCAGGCGCGTTTAAAAAGTAAATGCGTTTGCTCAATTCGTTCTCGGCAGATATCGACTTATGTCCAACATCCAAACAAAGCTTGCCTGGGCTGGGTAACGAAATCACCCTTGTAACAACCAGCGCGGCAGGTAAAAAATCCTGCTCGGGCATTTCCAGTTGGTACCCTTTGTCCCAGTAAACAAATGTGCCAGGGCTGCATTCAACATATTTTCGTTTGGCATGGATAGGAAAAGTAGGTGATCCACCCGCAACTATAACCGGCTCAGGGTAACCCTTGCTTTTTATGGTTTGCTGTAATTTAAGCACAGGATCAAACGCGAAGTTGCACCTATCCGCCCGTTTCTGTAAATCCACATCATGAATATGGCCATCATAAGCATGCAAACCCACAGGGTTAATTCCTGGCAATACTCCGCAATCCATATAAAGCTGTAAGGCTTCAAAGCCAGGAACTATACCGGTGCGGTTCATGCCCACGTTCATGTCCAGGTATACATCGATATTAGTTTTAAACCTAACCGCCGCGTCGGAAATCTCCTTAGCCGATGATGAATTATCAACTAAACAAGAAAAATGAGTTTGTGGGTAAGCGTGAATCAACCGGATAAAACGGTGCAGTTTTGGCCCTTCGGGCTGGTAAGCCAGCAAAACATCAGGAGCATTGCTCATGGCCAATAACTCGGCCTCGGCAATAGTGGCACATTTAAACTTGCGGATACCGGCGTTTAACAGCAACCCGGTAACCTCGGCATTTTTATAGGTTTTAACATGCGGTCGCAAACGGGCAACATCATCAATCATACCCGTCAGTGTGGTTATATTTGTTTTAACCCTATCGGGATAAACAACCAGTGCCGGGGTATCCAGCTTATCAATATCCTGTATAGTATACCAGTTAGGGGTCATGGTTTTAAGTCGGAAGTATTAAGTAGTAAATCGTAAGCCAGACAAATTTTGTAGAGAAGCAAATATGCATCTCTACAAAATCGTATCGAATTATTTATTCCAATTCAAACAGCGCTTCAATCTCAACAGGGATATTATCAGGTAATGATCCCATGCCTACCGCGCTGCGTACGCCGATACCATTCTCTTCGCCCCAGATTTTGGCAAAAAGTTCGCTGGCGCCGTTAATGATAAAAGGATGCTTTTCAAATTCGGGAGTACAGTTAACCATACCCAACACTTTGATAACACGCTTTATTTTATTAAAACTGCCGATGTTGGCTTTGATGGTAGCCAACATGGTTAAACCAACCTGCTGTGCAGCAAGCTTGCCATCTTCCTGGCTCACGGTATCACCAACGCGACCGATAATCAATGAGGCATCGTCCTGCACAGGGCCGTGGCCAGACAGGTAAAGGTATTTGCCATCAACTAAACATGGTTTATAAACGCCAAGTGGCTTTGGTGCAGGCGGCAGGTTTAAACCCAGCGCTGCAAAGTTTTCTTCGGGAGTGTTCATGGGCATAAAACTATTGTTTTTAAATAAAAAAGTATCATAAAAAACAAAAAAGCCGGGGATCTCACTCCCGGCTTTATCCAAAATCAACTAAGTAGAATATATAATCTCAAAATTTAAACGACACACCAAAATTGATAGCATAATCGGCAAATGCCGCGTCGCCGATAACATAAGTACCGGTAGCTATCGAGTTCTCCTTGTCAGTAACGCTCTGTGTGCGGTCGCGTTTTAGCGCGATTGGTACGCTGGCGAAAATATTCACCCTTTTAAACGCGTAGCTCAGTGAAGGCTCGGCAGAAATAATATACCCCGGGCGACGGAAGCCATCACTTTTGCCAATCAAATCATGAACCGGGATACCTTCAATCCGGCCACCTGCCGAAATAGTAAATACATGAGCGATAGTGTAGTTAACACCCACACGTGCCAGGTACTGATCCGGTACGCTTGAAATAGCTTCATTAGCCAGCGTTGCGCTTAATGTTTCGCGGTAAGTGCGTGTGCCATTCATATTGCGCGGGTTGCTCATGTAGTACAAATTACTGTAGCCACTAAATCCGCTGCCAAAACCTAAATAGCCGTTTGCCTCAGCAATGATACCCAAACCACCATCGCCTAACTGGATTGACTGATCAACAGGGCGCTCAGACGGAATAACATTGTAAAAATGTGATTTGTAGTTAAAATCGCCTGTAGGAAGCTTAATACCTAAACCAACCTGGATATTACCGTTGGTTTTACGACTATCGAACAACCAGCGGTTAACAATGATCCTGGAATCGCCAATACCATCAGAATATGATTTATGACGCTCTTTACCGCCATGCTCATATAATGACGAACGGGTGTTTACCAGGTAAGGTATACCTACCGAAACCGACCAGTATTGGTTAAAGTTACGGGTAAGGTTGATATCGATGGTATGCTGATGATTGATTACCTCGTTACCTATAACCTGACGTTGCTTTTGCTCATCGGTACCCTTAAAGTGGCGAAAAGATTTAAAATAACGCCATGAAGCGGTAAGTTCCCAGCCTTTGTATGAGGTATCCTGAGTAGTGTGCTCCATATTGGTAAAGGGACCATCACCTTTTATAGCAACGCAACCCTGGGCATGGGCGCTGGTATAGGTAAACAGGCCACATATAGCTGTGCAAAAAAGAATTTGTAAAGTATGTTTCATAATATATTGTTTATATGTAATTGCAATTTGTAAACGAAGGTTAAATAAAGCCGGAGATCTCACCCCCGGCTTAAACAAAACCAATTCACTATTTAATTCTAAAAGTTACTCCTACGTTAATGGCATAATCCGCAAATGCGGCGTCGCCCTGGGTATAAACACCGGTTAAACTGGTCGAAATTTTATCCGGTACACTTTGCGTACGGTCGCGTTTTAACGCTACAGGTACAAAGGCATAAATTGAAAATGATTTAACACGGTAAGTAACACCGGGCTCGGCCGAAATGATATATCCCGGCCTGCGGAACCCATTGCTCCCGCCCACAAGGTCATGAACCGGCAAACACTCATAACGTACCCCTGCCGAAAAATCAAATTTGCTGATACCATAGCTGGCGCCTCCGCGGATCATTACCTGATCCGGCACGCTCATTACATCGCTTCCGTTAGCAACGGCTTTAGCACTTGGTACACTGCCGCGGGCCGATGATACACCGTTTTGCTCCCTTGGGCTAATCAAATAGTAAAAACCGCCGTATAAGCCAAAACGCTGCGTAAAATTGTAGTATGTATTGATCTCGGTAGTGATACCTGTACCACCATCACCCAACTGGATAGACTGATCAACAGGGCCAAGCGTTTTACCATCGTTGGCCGCTGTGTGGTAAAAATAATCCTGGTAATTGTAGTTTCCGGTTGGCAGCTTTAGCCCTAAACCAACCTGAATGTTACCGCGACGGGCTTTTGCCGGGTTTAACAACCATGCATAAGCAGTTAAACGCACATCGCCCAAACCAAATGAGTGTGTTTGCAGGCGCTCTTTACCACCATGCTCATACAATGATGAGCGGCTGTTGTCCAGTATAGGCAAATCCACCGCAAACGACCAGCGGTTATTAAAAATGCGTGTCAGGGTTAAATCCTGGGTATAAGAATGATTGATAACATTTGTTCCCTGTTCAATACGTTGTTTTTGCTCTTTGGTACCAACAAAATGTTTATATGAGCGGAAGTAGCGGTTATTACTGTTCAATAGCCAGCTGCCGCTGCTGGTAATACTATCCGGATGCTCATCCATGGTACATAAGCCGCCCGTGCTCCGGATAGCAACGCAGCCTTGCGCATTTACTTTTGCAAAGGCTGCAAATATGATGATCGTAGTAACGTAAGTAAGTTTCAGTATAAATTTTTTCATAGAGTTAGAGCAGTATCAGTATGCATTTGCGATTGTTCAGATAATAGATTTACAAGGCAGGGTAATTTTTCACCCTGCGCCTTAAGAATTTGATATGTTTTGTTGACTTAGCTAGCTTTTAAATGTGATGTTTGTTTAAAAGGCCAAAGTATATATCCAGCCGGTGCTTTTTTAACCGCAAACCACAAAGCCAGCAGCACACCATAGCTCCCGCCGCGCTCTATCCACTCAAACATTTCGTATTTGGGATAGAAGAGCTCGCTGGATATTTTCCATATGATAAAAACGAGTAGGATATTTTTAAAAGGACGAATAAGCACCATTGCAGCGGCCAACACCTCAAACAAGCCAACCACCTGTGCCGTTTTAGCCGGATCGGCAAAACCAAGTGCATGGTATTGGTTCAGCAAACCCTGTTTCTGAATCAGGTTAAGCCAGCCATGACCTATCAGCAGCATAAAGGCAAATACCCTTAAACTGGTGATAACTTTTGCTAAAGTATCAGCATTGATGCTTACATGATCATCCATATGGGCAAACCATTGCTTTTTCCCGATTTTGAACCCGCCCTGCAACAACAGCAATACAAATGGTGCTCCGTAGTTGCCGGCGCGTTCAATAAACTCGGCAAAAGGTTCTCCCGATAAAGGACGCATTGACGCTGTGGCCAATCCCCAAACTACCAGCCATGCGGCTATAGCACGGGTAGGATAAACCAGCATAGATATGCCCATCAATATATCAACAGTTCCTACATAGGGCATCAGGGTATAGGCCATCTCTTTACCTATCCCAAATACGCCGAAATAGTTACACCAGATCTGTTTAGTGATTATTCCAAAAGCCCCATGTCCGATAAAGCACATGGCAACCGCCAGGCGAAGTGTGTAATATATTTTTTGATCGTTTGTTAAGCTGCGCATTGTTTATTCGTCCTCAATTCAACATCCTTTTATTTTGCGTCGGCACCATCTGCCTTACCCCTGTTAACCGCGTATTGGCCAACTTTATTTCCGGTTGTTAAACCAACCTCGCAATCACTGCGGTAGTGGATACCACCATATAACCTTGACATAGCAGCCGCGTGTGCCATATCGGTAAACTTGCTACCCCTATCAGGCAATAAATAGGTTAACACAGTTGAAGCCGCACCACTAAAGTTAGAGTGCCCTGATGTATAGGCAGGGAAGTTTGGCACGCCCGTTAAGGTTTTAATATTAGGATTAGCTTGCGACGGGCGCTGGTTAAAATAAAAATATTTAGTATCCCAGCATACGATAGCGGCATCCATCTCGGCCATATTCAACAAGGCAAAGTTACGTGCCCAGCGCACTTCGCTGTAGTTTTGTTTCACAAATTCATCTGCAGCAATGGCATTCCAGTGTCCGGTTGGTGTATAAGTTCCAACACCATCAGCCCAAAAAGCAACCAGTTCTTCATGATCGCGGCTGTGGTCTTTACTAAATGAAAGCACCTCTTCTGTTTCCTTTTTAAACTCAGGTGAGTTTGTTGCATACGGAGCCGGTGGCCTGATAGCAACTACAGTAAGCGTATCAAACAGGAAAGGAAGAACTTTGGAAAACAACGGCAACATCGGCGGCCTTTTGGGGGTTTCCAGGCTCACCCAAAATTGTTCGCCTTTTGCTGCTGTAACTGTTTCAAAGTTCTTCCAGATATCTGGTGTACCAATAGCTTTGCCTGCACGGTCGTTACGTGCACGGGTAGCAAATACTGCTGCCACCTGTCTGCCTAATGATTCGCCAGCGGTAAACTCGCCTCGGGTATTAGCACCTGAAGAGATCCTGTACAGCCTTTCTTCATCAACTTTGCTTTGTATGTAAGCGATCTCGGTTGGGAAAAGCAGTTTCATGATCTCAGATGTAGCACCTGATATAACAGCATCTTCACATGGATATGAAGGCAGTTCAGAAGCCGGAATCAGCGCTTTAACGCCTGAATCATTTTTATAAGGGGCGGTACGTTTGTAAACGTTTTTGAAGTGCCATGCTGCAACCAAAGCATCATACTGCGCTGCGCTTACATAAGCATAAGCACGTGCTGCATAAGGCGGGTTTGAGAATGGAAACTCAGGATAATTAAATGGATTTGCCGAGTTTGGCGCCGGATAAGTACCGTCAGGGTTTTGGTATGGCGGTACGTTATGTTTAGCTACCAATTCGCGCAAAATTTCGTTCCATCTTAATACCGAGCCGGCACTCCAGTATTGTATTTTTGCCTGTTGATCACTGCTCAGGTTTTTCTGCAATGCCTTGATCTCATTCAAATCGGCCACATAAGCAGGCGATGTTAATGCATCCGGCGTAGCCACGGTTAAAGTACTAAAATCTTTTAGTAACACCGGGTTCCAGGTATCGGCGGTAAGATCCAGATTTGAGGGCTTAAGCGCGGGGTATAATGCAGTGCGGTCTAAAATATCCTTTCGGCATGAGCTAAAAGTTACCGCTGCCAGTGCCGTGATTGTAAATATATTAAGTATAGTTTTTTTCATTTCATTGATCATTGATTGTTCAACCTCTTATTACTTCTCCTTTTTTGTACTAAACACGTAATACACACCGGCATAGCCCGAACGGGTTTGCCCTACGTTACGTCCATCCAAAACATAGTTGCCGCCCGCGGTAAATTCAAGTCCGCTTACCGACTGGAGGCTATACTTAAGTATTAACCCAACAGCAGAGCTATTCATGCGGTTACTTGGAAAGGGCATATCGTTTTTACGGATATCAAAGCCACTTGTGCTTGTAATTTTGGTAAATGTAGCCTCGGCATTAAACTTAAGACTGCGGTAGCCGCTGCTAAACATAAAGTTGGTAGCATTTGGTAACTGCACTTCATTGGTGTAATGCATCTCGGTAGTGTAATATGAAGTTCTGTCGATAGTAATATTGTCGCGGCGGATGTACTGTCCGGAACCGGCTACGAAAAACCTGCCTGTTTGATAGTTAAGCAAGGCGCGCAAAGCAACGCTTTTGCTGTGCAAGCCTACAGACAGCGGTAAAAAATCAGCCTGATAATTAGCCAATGGCAAAACGCCTGTAGCAATAGCATGAACACTGAATAAGCCACGGCCTATCTCCTCTTTTACTGCCATCCATTTAAATGAAACCGAAAGGTCTTGAAACGACTTTTCGCCACGTAAAGTACCTGCAGAAGCGTTTGTGGTTATATACGGAACCATAAACAAAAGGTTTATCCGATTTGAAAGACCATAGTTACCGCCCAGGCTGTAAACATTGGTGCTCACGGTGCCTAAGTTTTGATTATCCCTTTTAAATGTGCCTTCCCAGTAATGGTCCCAACTCCCATGGGTGTATACTGCGGCAGCACAAAAATAATTTTTAGGGATCATCAACGCGTCAGCGTCGGTTTGAGCTTTGGCACATTGTGTTACAGCTAATAAAAAACATACTACAATAAAACATCTGTAAAAATACAGCGACATAAATTTCATTACGTTTAAATAATAAGGGTAATAACTAATTGTAAAATGGTTGAACAAGCCGGTTAGGTGCTATCAATCTTGATTACCAAGTAATTGACAATACATCAGCATTAAGGAACATGATCAAAGCCGTAAAAATGGAACTGTTACAACAGCAATCGGCCATGCATGGCGATGCGCCGGTTAAAACAGCTGAATGATAAAAAACGGTTTGTATCCTTAAAACACAGGTACACAAATCAATTTAACTCATAATTTACAGGCAATAATCAGCAGGCAGAGTTAGGCGGTTTGCCGGGTGACTCGATGAAGGGTGAATTTACATGGTAGGCTATAGGGCGTGGTTTTACCTTTAACATCCTTCCATAGGATAAAAATTGATAGTGCATAACCTGGAAGCTGTACTCGCCGCCAGCGTTTATTTTCTTTTGTGATGAATCATGCGCACCTTTTTTGCTCAGGGGCACGTCACTTATTTCTTTGGCAATAATGAGGTTTGCATTAACCAAACGGGTTTTAACGCTGTTGGCTATACAAATAAATGACATAGTATCCTGCGTAACCTTATAACGCAGGTAGTTGTAATAAACACCTTTTAACTGGAGTTGTCCCTGGTCATGCACATAACCATTCCAGCTGTGGATCTTGGGAAGATGTACCGGAATCTTGATCTCAACAAGCTTGGTAGCATCAACCTTGTTTTCATAAATCTCTTTTACAATTTGCACTTCAGATCGATGAATAAAATACTGAAATACCAAATTGTATCCGCCCAAATTGAACAGATGCACATTTAATAACAGTATCGCTATAAGCTTTTTCACCAAAAGAAATTATTGTTCGGGTATATAATCAACAGTAAATATATGTAACAATATTGTTAAAACAAATAAAATGTAAAATTGTATAAATCACAATTACACCGGGACGCAATTAATATTTTGCCAATTTACATCAGCTATATTTGCAGGATAAGTAATCTGTAAATTATGGATCTGATAACCCAACCCTGGCCATGGTACGTGGCCGGACCGCTGATTGGCCTTGTTGTACCTGCCCTGCTCATCATCGGCAATAAAACTTTTGGAATATCCTCTTCATTAAGGCACATCTGTGCGGCCTGCATTCCGGCTAATATTTCTTTTTTTAAGTACGACTGGAAAAAAGAAAGCTGGAACTTGTTTTTTGTTGCCGGTATTGTTTTAGGAGGCTTCATTGCGGCACAATTTCTATCTGCCAATCACCAGGTTAAAATCAATCCGCAAACGCATGCGCTATTGCAGCAACAGGGTGTTAAGGATTTTAACGGTTTACTGCCGAAGGATATTTTCAGTTTCGATGAACTGCTTACTTTAAGAGGTTTTGTTTTTATGGTGATAGGCGGATTTTTGGTTGGCTTCGGTACCCGTTACGCCGGTGGCTGCACGTCGGGTCATGCTATTATGGGTATTTCAAACCTGCAATGGCCATCGCTGGTGGCTACCTGCTGCTTTATGGCGGGTGGTTTTATTATGACCTGGTTTATTTTACCTTACCTTTTACACCTATAATATGCGTAACATCAAATACCTTTTTGCGGGCCTGCTTTTTGGCATAGTACTGGTAAAATCAGAAGTGATTTCCTGGTTCAGGATCCAGGAGATGTTCAGGCTGCAATCATTTCATATGTACGGCATTATAGGTAGCGCTATTATTGTTGGGATAATTTCTGTCATCATTATTAAACGCTTCAATATCAAAACCATTTCCGGCGAGGCCATTGCTATCCCCGACAAGAAATTTAACTGGGGCAACGTGTACGGCGGGCTGATATTTGGTTTAGGCTGGGCAATTACCGGCGCATGCCCCGGTCCGTTGTTTGCGCAAATCGGAAGCGGCTTTTTGGTTACTTTGGTTACATTATTGAGTGCTATCTTAGGAACCTGGATTTATGGGCTGTTAAGGGAAAGGTTGCCGCATTAAATTACTCTTGCCTAAACAACTAAGCTTTTAGATACTATGATCCCATCAAAAAAGATATCGGTTTCAAACATTTTCAGCATCCTGATCATGGCGCTGGCGCTATTGGTGATCTTTAACCCCAATGCCAAAGGTTACCTGATCAGGGGGCTAATGTCGTTAGGACTTTTTCAGCCCGACCCGGAAGGCTATGCAAAACGTGGCGAAACGCCTGCCAATGTCCCCGACATACAGTTTAAGGACGCCAGCGGCAATATTATATCGTTAAGCTCCTTAAAATCTAAAGTGGTATTCATAAATTACTGGGCTACCTGGTGCCCACCCTGCATAGCCGAAATGCCCAGGGTAAATGAGCTCTATAAAAAATTCAAAAACGATCCTAAAGTAGCCTTCCTGTTAGTGGATGTAGATAACGACTTCCCCAAAGCCCAGGCATTTATGCTCAAAAACGGTTACGATATGCCTTTATACAACCAGGTCAGCAATGTACCCGAATCATTGCTCGATGGCACTATCCCTACTACATTGGTTTTTAATAAAGACGGCAAGCTTGTTTATAAACACTCTGGTGCCGCGGATTACAGTAGCGAGAGGTTTGAAGAGTTTATTAAGAACCTTGATTAGCCTGATTAAAGGATTTCCTGATGATACTCATCTTGCGGGATAATCACCTATTCTATTTCCTACAAACTTATAAATTAAAGAAAGTGGTTAGTTCCTTTATTACTGAATGTCTTTAACAAAAAGCAATGATTAGCTTGATTTAAGGATTTCCTGATAACTCGAATCTGACAGATTAGCCACCGGCTTGATTTCCAACATGCTTATAATTCAAGAAATCCTTAAATCAAGCTAATCATGGTTTAGATATTTTTATTGTTATTTTAACACTTATTAACAATTTTTTCTTTTCTTTACTGCACAATCAGTTAAATCCTAAGTTTCAATGAAAAAGAACCCGTTTTTACAACTCGGCGTTATCGCTTTGTCTTTATTGAGCTCGGCATCCTACGGGCAAACAGGTACACTTAATATCAGTACCGATTCAAAAACAACCATCAGCAAACACATTTACGGTCAGTTTGCCGAGCACCTTGGCCACGGCATTTACGGCGGTTTTTGGGTTGATAAAACCCTGCCCGTAAAAAAACAAGACCGCATCAGGCTTGATATTGTTGATGCCCTCAAAAAGATAAAGATCCCTAACCTGCGCTGGCCAGGTGGCTGTTTTGCCGATGAGTATCACTGGCGCGATGGTATTGGCCCTGCGGCCGAACGCCCGCGTATGGTAAATACCAACTGGGGCGGCATTACCGAGGATAACAGCTTTGGTACACACGAGTTCCTTGAATTGTGCGATTTATTGGGTTGTGAGCCTTACATTGCCGGTAACGTAGGCAGTGGCACGGTTGATGAAATGTCGAAATGGATTGAATACTTAAACTCAAACAGTACCAGTACTGTAGTACAGTTACGTAAAAAGAACGGGCACCCTGCTCCTTATAAAGTAACATTTTGGGGCGTAGGTAACGAGAGCTGGGGTTGCGGTGGTAACATGACACCCGAATATTACACCGACTTATTTAAACGCTATGCCTCATTCGCTAAAGATTACCCGGGCGCCAGGCTTAAAAAAATAGCCAGCGGACCAAACTCCGATGATTACCACTGGACAGAAGTATGCATGAAAAACATCCCCAACTGGATGATGTCGGGTTTATCATTACATTATTATACTATACCAACCGGCAACTGGGGCAAAAAAGGTTCGGCGACTGACTTTAACGAGAAAGAATATTTTGGCACCATGGTTAATTGCCTTAAAATGGAAGAGCTGGTTACCAAGCACTCGGCCATTATGGACAAATACGATCCTGAAAAAAAGGTAGCACTTGTTGTTGACGAATGGGGTGTTTGGACAGATCCTGAACCAGGCACCAATCCGGGCTTTCTTTATCAGCAAAACAGCTTACGCGATGCTTTGATAGCCGGTACAACGCTTAATATATTCAATAATCACAGCGATCGTGTTAGAATGGCCGCACTTGCACAAACCATCAACGTATTGCAGGCATTAATATTAACCGATAAAGAAAAAATGGTGCTTACACCCACTTACCATGTGTTTGACATGTATAAGGTGCACCAGGATGCCAAATACCTGCCTATTAAACTAAGTGTACCTGAT
Organism: Mucilaginibacter endophyticus; assembly: GCF_003351025.1. Lineage (GTDB taxonomy): Bacteria > Bacteroidota > Bacteroidia > Sphingobacteriales > Sphingobacteriaceae > Mucilaginibacter > Mucilaginibacter endophyticus. The sequence goes on from NZ_QPCG01000002.1 coordinate 1,064,269, forward strand.
TATGAAGTTGACGGCAAAAAGATTGAAGCGGTAAACGCGTCTGCTTCGCAGGATGCATCAGGCAAAGTACATATCTCATTAGTAAACCTTGATCCTCACAATACAATCACCATTACAACCGGCCTTAGCGATGTAAAATGGCAAACTGTTAGCGGCCAGGTATTAACTTCGGCTAATTTAACTGATGTGAATACATTTAAAGATGCTAACAAGATTCACCTGAGCACTTTCAGCGGCGCTAAAAAAGACGGCGACAAACTGGTGGTAAGTCTGCCTGCAAAATCTGTAGTAACACTTGAACTAAAATAAACACCCTTTTCCCTAAAAAGCAAACGGCCGGGCAAATTGCCTGGCCGTTTTTATGATAAGATCTTTATACATTTTTCTTATGCCGATCTACGGCTATTGCTGATCAGTGCCGATTCATATACTGCACTAATAATATCCTCAGCAGAAAAAGTTCCCAGGAAATCCCAGTCGATGTGGCTGTAAATAACCTGTTTTGATGGCTCGATAATATAAGTAGCCAATAAGGGCGCGTTTTCATCAATGCCCGAAAAGCGGTCCCATACAGGGTAATCATCAGAATATACCCTAAATTGTTTTGCTATTTCATTATTGGCATCGTGATAAAAATTAAGCGTTAGACTTTGCTCCCAGGCCCATTTTTCAAGCTCTTCGGCCTGACCATCGGTGATGATAAGCAGGTTGCCCCCGCTTGCCTTAACTTCATGCTGAAGAGCATTCAATTGCTTAAGCTGCGCCAGACCTTGCTGCCCCCAATGACGCGAGAAAAAAGAGATAACCAGCGGTTTGCTCAATAAATTCCTTTGAGAGATAGCCCCGTGAGTTTCGGCCCCATTGTAAAATTGCTGCCAGCGGCTGTAATCATTGCTCAGCTTAAATTCCGGCACAAAATTGCCTGCCTTAACAGGGTGTAAAGATTTTATTTTACGAAAGTTAAGATCAGGTTCGGCAACAACTTCAAGCAGATCGAAAAAAGGATATTTATTGTGATTTGTAGTTTGCATTTTAAATAGTTTTATGATGTTATGGATAATGTTTTAAGGTATTTGTAGCTGAGTTTTAATCAATCAACAACAGCGGCATAATCCATAAATTACCCTGTAACGTATCAGCAAGGCCGGCGGAGCACTATTGCTTATTTGTTTGTTGCGGGATGGGTTCATAAAATTCTATTAATTATATAATGAGGTCAGTAATTTTAAAATGAGCTTGAGTAACGCGGAGAGAATCTCAACAACAGCAACACATGGGCATATACACCCCGCCCCTATCTTGAGCCAATATATACTTGTTGCCGATGATTAAATTATTGCCCGTCATGTATTTTTGAATGTTACGCAACAAATATACTATAATATCTATAAACTTAGTAGAATTTATTTAAAATATTATTTACTCCCTTTTTAGCGGGCTGATATTTGCCGCTCTCATGCGTATTAAAAACAAAACCTTGTAATTTGCGTTCCGTATAACCAATAAATTAACTATGCAAAACAGGCTAAAACCACAATATATCATCCTCCTTATTTTAAGCGTTTTAACCCTGTCCAACTGTAAAAACAACAGCAAAAAACATCATACCTCAAAAGCCGACTCCCTTAAAAAGAAAATGGTTAAGGAGTGGACCAAAACCATTCCGGGTAACTTTAGTAATCAAACAGAGTTGGTATTTGACAGTGCACAGATTGTTACCTTTCTGCAAAAACATCCTGATTTGACCCCATATGAGCAGGATCTCCGGAATTTTTACCGCAAGCGTAAATTTGCTTATGCCTGGTACGAAAAAGGGACACTCATTGAGCAGGCAGGTAACCTGAATGACAGGTTAATGAACCTACAAAATGAGGGTATATATAAAGGTATCCCCTACCAAAAAGATTTAGACTCGCTGATATTTGACAGTCACTCCAAAACCAAAATTAAAAAGCCCGATGTTGGAACCGAATTAATGCTCACGGCGCAATACTTCGCGTTTTCAAAAGTGGCTTTCCGGGGTATGAGCGATTCTGTTAGTCGCGCGGTAAACTGGTTTCTGCCACGCAAAAAAATAGCTTATGATGATTACCTGGATACATTACTTAAAAAACCGTCAAAAGAATCAACTAATATAAATGAGCCGGTGTATCGCCAATACGACCTGCTGAAAAACTTTCTGGCCAAATACCGTGCGCTTGATGCTCATGAAAGCTGGGAACCAATCAAGATCAGCAAAAAACTTAAACCCGGTGACTCGTCTGATGTAGTTTCACAAATAAAAACACGCCTGTATAAACTGGAAGATTTTAAGGGCGATACGCTCAGCAATATCTTTGATGATGAACTTAAAACCGCGATAACCCAATTTCAACAAAGGCACGGCCTTAGCGCCGATGGCTTACCAGGGCCCGGGACAGTATCCGAAATGAATGTTCCGCTCAAATCAAGGATCAAACAGATCATTGTAAATATGGAGCGTTGCCGCTGGCTGCCGGTTAATTTAAACAGCGAATATCTTGCGGTTAATATCCCCGAGTTTAAGCTGCACGTTTACCGGGGCGACAGCCTTTTATGGAGTTGTAAGGTAGTTGTTGGCCAAAAGGTACATCAAACAGTGATTTTTTATGGCGAGATGCAATATGTGGTATTCAGCCCTTATTGGAATGTGCCCGAAAGCATTGTACGTAACGAAGTACTTCCGGCTATAAAAAGTAACCGTAATTATCTGAGTGAGCATAATATGGTTATTACCGGTAAAGAAAACGGACTTCCAGCTATCAAACAAAAACCGGGACCTTCCAATTCATTAGGACTGGTTAAATTCCTGTTCCCTAACAGCTATAGCATTTATTTACATGATACGCCTTCACGCTCCTTATTTGGCGAATCATCACGAGCATTCAGTCATGGCTGTATCCGTGTAGGCGAACCGGCCAAACTCGCATCATTTCTCTTAAAATACGATAGTACCTGGACTGCGTCGCGCATTAATAAAGCCATGCATCTCGGTAAAGAACAGCAGGTTACACTCAAACAAAAAATGCCTGTGTTTATAGCGTATTTCACCGCCTTTACCGATAGGAGTAATCTTCTTAATTTCCGTAAAGATATTTATGACCGTGATGACCAGCTTGCATCTATGATTATGTCGGGCACAGGGCAATATTAAAGCTCATTTTCTTCTTATTACTTCTCGCAGCAGTTTAAAATACTGGTAATTAATAATTGTAAAATATTTTTTACGGGTTTGTAGGCAATCGCTAAAATTTAATTGTCCTCACTTTAAATCACCCTTGTGCTCCCTACAAAGGAACTTTTTTTCTTTTGGCACGGTGATCATTAACCAAACTATATGACATTATTAATAAACCCAGGAAAACTGATGCCTATGTAAAAAAAGCTTACTCTCCCCACTAAAGGCAATAATTACCCGGAGGGAATTTACTGCCCCGAAAAAAATTTTGAATGTTTATAACTGCGCAGTGCTTTCCAGGGCGCTTCGCTATTAACTCCCTTTAAATTCAATAAAATATGAAATTTTTCAAACACCCGGTGGGTGTACACAGGCCATGGGTATCACAATCCCTCAACCTGTGTAAGTTTGCCCTTGCAGGTATGGTGCTCTTGAACATGCAGGCTTCGGCTGCAGAAATGCCAAAAGCAAATACCAAATCAAACTATAACTTTAATTTAAACTTCGCTAAGCTTACCGGTAAGGTAGTTGACGAAAAAGGCGAAGCTCTTGTAGGCGTAAGTATCAGGATCAAAGGCACCACTACAGGTACTCAAACCGATGCTAATGGTAACTTTACACTTGACGTACAACCCAATGCCGTTTTAACCGTAAGCTATATTGGCTATGCTACTAAAGATGTAGCAGTGGGAGGTAAATCAACAATAACTATTACATTAAGCTCTAACACAGCCCTTAACGAGGTTGTGGTAACAGCCTTAGGTATTAAAAAAGAAGAAAAAAAATTAGGTTATGCCGTAACAACCGTTAAAGGCGACCTGCTTGATAAAGCAAAAGAAACCAACGTTGCTTATTCATTAGAAGGCCGTGTTGCCGGTGTGAGCATTTCAGGTGTTAGTGGCGGCCCTGGTTCATCTGCCCGTATTTTGTTACGTGGTGTTACCAGCGGTACTGCAAGTTCACCGCTATTTGTAATTAACGGTGTGCCAATGGATAATACCCAGCGTGGTTCATCCGGCGAATGGGGCGGTGCTGATTATGGTGACGGTATCAGCAACATCAACCCTGATGACGTTGAAACAATAACTGTATTGAAAGGCCAATCGGCTTCTGCTCTTTACGGTAGCCGCGCATCAAACGGTGTAATTTTAATCACTACTAAAGGTGGTAAAAAGAATTCAGGCTTTGGCGTTGAGTTCAATACAAACTACCAGGCTGATAAAGTTAACAACACTACTGATTTCCAAACTACTTATGGACAGGGACAACATGGTGTAAAACCAGCTTCTGTAGATGGTGCTCAGCAATCAACCCGTTTAGCCTGGGGTTCAAAATTGGATGGATCTTCAACTATACAGTTTGACGGTAAATCTTATCCATACTCTGCTGCAGGTACCAATAACCTTCAAAACTTTTATCGTACGGGCAATACTTATACCAACACGGTATCATTTGATGGCGGTGGTGAAAACGGTGCTTTCCGTTTATCAGTTTCTGATCTGAATGCAGGTTCAATTGTACGCAACAGTAATTTAGACAGAAAAACCTTCAACTTGAACGTAAACCAAAATGTTACGCCAAAGCTGAACATTGCTGTAGTTGCCAATTATTTGATCGAAAACTCAAAAAACAGACCAAGCTTGAGCGATGGTCCGGGTAACCCTAACAACATCTGGTTCCTGGCTCCAAACATCAATCAATCTATATTAAGCCCAGGCACAGCTGCTAACGGCTATGAGCAAACCTGGACTGATGACCCGTATGTAACCAACCCTTACTTTGCGGCCAACAAGTTCATTAACAATACAGGCCGTAAGCGCTTAATTTCGGCATTAACCGCACGATACAATTTTACCGATTGGATTTATGCACAAGCACGTTTAGGTTATGACAACATTAACGATAGCCGCTTTAAAGTAACCCCTACCGGTACAGCTTATTACACTGGCTTAATGGGTGGTTTGGATGAACAATCAACAGCGCAAAGCTACGAGTTAAATGCCGACGGTTTGATTGGCGTAAAACACGATATCGTTAAAGATCTGTTAGCTTTTGATTTTACTGCTGGTGCCAACATCCGCAAGAATCAATACGAGTACACAAGCCTTAGCGGCGGACCGTTTACACTGCCTTTCTTCTACAGTTTCTCGAACGTTAGCGTTAAAAGCACTCCGAATTATCAGTTCAACAAATCAGAAGTTCATTCAGCATATTATACAGCTGATTTCAACATCAAAAACTTCCTGACTTTGAGCACAACAGGAAGGTACGATGCTTATTCAAAACTGCCTGCAAGCAACATAGGTATCTTTACGCCATCGGTTTCTGCAAGTTTCCTTTTTGCAGATATGCTAAAAATGCCGTCGCTTGATTTTGGTAAACTACGCGTATCGTATGCTAAAACCAGCGGCGAGCCGGATAAAGCCTACAGTACTTCAGCTTACTATAACTTAGGTAACCAGATAAACGGTATTACAATTGGTAACTACTCTGGCGACCTTTACAACCTTAACTTAAAACCATATACGCTTGATGAGTTGGAAATTGGTACTGAGTTAAAGTTCTTTAACGGTCGCTTAAGTGCTGATGTTGACTACTTTAGCCGCAAAACGCACAACGAGTTACTTCGTAGTGCACTTGATAATGCTTCAGGCTTCAACACCCGCCTTATAGGTACACAATCATTCCAAAACCGTGGTGTTGAGGTTGAGATCAAAGGTACACCGGTACAAACCTCAACTTTCCAATGGACCCCGTCAGTTAACTTCACTTATGTTAAAAATAAAGTGTTAAAAACAGATGATTTTGGTACTACACAAACTTTAGGTACTTACAGGCCATTAAACGCCAACCTTGCTTATGTTGTAGGCTTACCTGGTCCGCAAATTATGGCAAACGATTACAAACGTGATGGATCTGGCAACATTATTTTTGATGCCAACGGTTATCCTGAAACTACGGCCCGTATCCCAATGGGTTCAACTGTGCCAAAAATCTATGGTGGTTTAAACAACGATTTCAGCTACAAACACTTTAACCTTTCATTCCTTGTTGACTACCGTTTCGGCAACAAGATACTGTCTGCAACCAATGCCTACAGTGTATTCCGCGGTTTAAATAAATTAACGCTTGTTGGCCGTGAAGGTGGTGTAGTTGGCAAGGGTGTTACTGAGGCGGGTACTCCGAATACTACAAGTGTTGACGCACAAGATTACTACCAAAAAGGTTTATATAACGTTTCGGCGATTAACGTGTTGAACGGCGACTTTATCAAATTACGTCAGGTAACTTTTGGTTATACCTTTACCAGCAGCATACTAAACGGTTCGCCGTTTAACGCTATCAACGTATCGTTGGTTGGTCGTAACCTTTGGACTATCATGAAACATTCTGATAACATCGATCCTGAATCAGGCTTCTCAAACAATATCAACTATGCAGGCATTGAAGGTACCAGCTTACCGGCCACCCGCACATTTGGTATTAATGTTAACTTTAAATTTAGAAAATAAGAGCAATGAAAAAGAGACTTATATATAGTGGTTTTTGCCTGGCAGCAACGTTGTTTACAACAGGTTGTACCAAGGACTTCACTAAGATAAATACCGACCCCAATGCTACTACGGCCGATCAGTTTAATCCAAACTTTTTGCTGGCACAGGCACAATTGAATTATTCACAAACGGGCTACTCACAACTGTTGTTTCAGAGCATGTGGACGCAATCACTGGCTTCAACATTCAGTTATTATGGTAACGGTGATAAGTACCAACAAAGCGGATCATTTAATGATTACATAGGCCGTGTTTATAGCGAAGGTTATGGCGCTGAAACTTATGCACAGGAAATGAAAAACCTTACCGATGGTAAAACCGGATACGAAAACCTGAATAAGATAGCCACTATCATGAAGGTTTTGATCATACAACGCGTAACCGATACCTATGGTGATGTGCCTTATTCAGAAGCAGGTATGGCTAAACAAGGTATTTTCTTCCCTAAGTTTGATAAACAGCAAGCTATTTATACCTCAATGTTAAGCGATCTGGATGCAGCCTTAACCGGTTTAGACGCGTCAAAAGACGTACCATCATCTGATTTATTTTATGGCGGCAATATCGCCCAGTGGAAAAAATTTGGTTACTCGCTAATGGTGCGTTTAGCTATGAGGTTAACCAAAGTTGACGCTGCTACCGCTCAAAAGTACGTTGAAAAGGCTTATGCAGCCGGCACTATGACCAGTGTTGCAGATAACGCCAGGGTGAAAACCAATAATGCTAACGGCTATTCAAATGCAATTGTCAATGCATTATTAACTGTTGACGATTTCCGTGAAGTACGTTGGTCAAATACCCTGATCAGTTTCATGAAATCAACAACCGACCCACGTGTAAGCGCTATTGCCGAAATTGCAAGCGGTAACGGTAAGGCAGCCAATGAAACTGAAACAGTTGCCGGCGACAATACTTACGCAAATCAAATTGGCTTACCTAACGGTTATGATTTAAACGGCGGTGCTACCGACGTATCAAAAGCTCCGGGCTACCCGGGTGCAACACCAGCCAATCCAGCAGTTGATAAAGATGCTGCGGCACCGCTTGGTAAATATTCACGCCCACGTTTACAGGTTTACTATACAGCAACAGCTACTATTAACCCTGTTGATAAAAGCACTATCAATATGCTTTTAACTTATGGCGAAACAGAATTGTTATTAGCCGAAGCAGCAACAAGAGGATGGAACACAGGTGTAGCCGCTACACATTATGCTAGAGCTTTAGCTGCAGATATGGAGTCGATATCACAAATCAATGCAGCGGCTGCCGTTAGCACTGCAGACATTGTTTCTTACGTGGCAGCACACCCGCTTGGCGCATCGGCTTTGCAGCAGATCAATAACGAATACTGGGTTGAAACTTCAACATTGTTCATGTTTAACGAAAACTGGACTAACTGGAGAAGATCAGGTTTCCCTGCTTTAACCGCTGTTAAATATCCTTCTCAGTTTGATACTGAAATTCCACGCCGTGTATTATATCCTATTACACTGCAATCAACCAATCCTTCTGGTTTGGCAAGTGGGGTGGCTTCATTATCAGGTGGCGATAAATTCTCGTCACGCGTATGGTGGGATAAATAATACCCCTATATAAATTCCTTAAAAAAACAAGGCTATGGCTTCATAGCCTTGTTTTTTAGTTTTACAACAAAAAGGATTAATAATCCGGTGGCAATTATCAATACAAATAATTAAATTTAAATCCCCTGCAACCCGGAAAAATAAAATCTGTTGATGATGTGTTGTTCTTCTCCCTTCTTTAATTTTAAACTTAAAAGATTAAAAACTTTTACATTTTGCACCGCTGCCCTGCTTACTTTACAAAGCATGCGCGGCAACGCCCAGCAGTCGCTTTTTAAGCTGCGCTCCCCGGAAGAAACCGGCATCAGGTTTCGTAATGATCTGGTTGAGGACGAAAAGCTCAATGTACTCTCCTATGAATATCTGTACAACGGTGGTGGTGTTGCTGTTGGCGATATCAACAATGATGGCCTCGAAGATTTGTTTTTTACCAGCAATCTTGGTCAAAATAAGCTCTACCTTAACTTAGGCAATCTAAAATTTAAGGACATTACCCAGCAGGCAGGTACAGGCCTTGCAGGCAGGCCCGGCGACTGGAAAACAGGCGTTACCATGGCCGATGTTAATGGCGATGGCCTTCTGGATATTTATGTATGTTACTCCGGCCTTGGCGATAATGCCAAACGCCGCAACCAGCTGTTCATTAATAAAGGCAACAATAAATTTGTTGAAATGGCCAAACAGTACGGCCTTGATGATCCGGGCTACAGTACTCAGGCTGTATTTTTTGATTATAATAACGATGGCAAGCTGGATATGTTCCTGCTTAACCACAACGTAAAAAAGATCAGCAATCTTGAATTTGCCCAGGCTAAAGCAGAAACCGACGAACTGGCCAGCAATAAATTATTTGAAAACCAGGGCGGGCATTTTGTCGATGTATCTAAAAAAGCGGGCATCATTCAAAATCCCCTCACCTTCGGCCTTGGTGTTGCCATTGCCGATATCAATAAAGATGGCTTACAGGATATTTATGTAACTAATGACTACAACGAACCCGACTACCTATACATAAACAACGGAAACGGAACTTTTACCGAGGATAGTAAAAAGTGCTTCAAACACCTGTCGCAATTTTCGATGGGGGTCGATATTGCCGATATCAATAACGACGGCCTGCCTGATATGATGACCCTTGATATGCTTCCGCCTGACAATCGTCGTCAAAAGCTGTTGCAATTGCAGGAAAATTACGAATCATTTGAGCTGATGCTGAACCAGAACCTGTATAAGCAATACATGCGTAATATGCTGCAGGTTAATAACGGAGATGGCACATTCAGCGAAATTGGCCAGCTGGCGGGTGTTTCCAATACCGACTGGAGCTGGTGCCCTCTCATTGCCGATTTTGACAATGATGGCTACAAAGACATTTTTATATCCAACGGTTACTTCCGCGATTATACCAATAAAGACTTTTTACGCTACTGGGGCGATTACAAGCTTAAAAAGGCCATGGACCGCGAGCCATTCCTGCTTATGGATCTGGTTAAAGCAATGCCCTCTACCACCCTGTCAAACTATATTTTTCAAAACAACCATAACCTCACTTTCACCGATAAGAAGCAGGATTGGGGAATCAATCAAGGCGGTATTTCCAGCGGATCGGTTTATGCTGATCTTGACAATGACGGCGACCTTGACCTCATTACCAATAATATCAACAATGAGGCTTCGATACTGCAGAACATGACTATGGAAACCGGTAAAAAGAATTATCTCGCGATAAATCTTAAACAACCGGAAGGTAATACAAATGCTATTGGCTCAAAAGTATTTGTGTATAACAATAAGCAGGTGCAATACCAGGAAGTTAATCCAAACAGAGGCTATCTGTCATGCGTATCAACCGTTTTGAATTTTGGTCTGGGCGATCAACAACAGGTAGATTCCGTGCGGATCATCTGGCCCGATCAAACCTCACAATTGCTAACCGGTGTTAAAGCTAACCAACGTTTAAATATAACTTATAAAACAGGAAACCCGGTATTTAAAACCGATAGCAAAACAAATACTAAATCAATTTTCAGTTTAGCGAAACCTGCTATTGATTATACCAATACAGAAAATACTATAAACGACTTTAAACGCCAGCCTTTGATGCTGTTCATGAGTTCAAAAACAGGACCTGTAATAGCTAAAGCTGATGTAAACAAAGATGGTCTTGAAGATCTTTTCATAGCAGGCGATCAAAATACAGCGAGTAAGTTATTCATTCAGAAAGCAGGCGGCACTTATACGGTTCAGGAAATATCTGATCTTAACAAGGAGAATACTTCTGCTGCCGCATTCTTTGATGCCAATGGCGATGGTTTTCCGGATCTGTACATAGCCAAAGGCGGATATTCATTGTTGGAGCCCGGTGCAAACGAATTGCAGGACAAACTATACCTGAATGATGGTAAAGGCAACTTTAGCTTTTCAAGTACTTCCTTACCTGTATTAACAGGCAGCAGCAAATCATGTGTGCGCCCATGCGACTACAATGGCGATGGCAAGATAGACCTTTTTGTAGGCTCGAACGTTACCCCGGGCTACTATCCATCGGCACCCAAAAGTTATCTGCTTACCAACACGGGCGGTGGTCATTTTGAAATTACAGATGCTCCATTTACCGGCATTGGCATGATTAAAGATGCCCAATGGGTAGATTTGAATGGCGATGGCCGCAAGGACCTGATCATATGTGGCGAGTTTATGCCTATCATGGTATTTACCAATACAAAAACAGGCTTTGTTGACGAAACTGCTAAATACTTTGATCATCCGGTAAGCGGTTTTTGGAATACCCTTACGGTTACCGATGTTGATGGTGACGGCAAACCAGATATTATTGCAGGCAACCTTGGCGAAAACACCCAGATCCATGCCAGCCAAACAGAACCTGCTGAAATGTACTTTGCCGATTTTGATGGCAATGGCTCAATTGATCCGTTCTTTAATTTTTATATACAGGGTGTAAGCTATCCCTTTGTAAGCCGCGATGAACTGAACGACCAGATTTACCCAATGCGTAAACGCTTCACTTCGTACAAAGCTTATTGCGACGCGACGATGAAGGATATTTTCACGCCAGAAGAACTTGCCAAAGCCGCTAAACTTACAGCTAACGAGGTTGAAACATGCATGTTCCTGAACCGGGGTGGTAAGTTTGTAAAATCGGCTTTGCCTTTACAGGTTCAATATTCATCGGTATCGGACATCCTCACCGGCGATTTTAACCATGACGGCAAAATTGATCTGCTCCTACTGGGCAATCATTCAGATAATCGCCTTAAACTGGGCAGTTTTGATGCAAACTACGGCTGCCTGCTTACCGGCGATGGCAAGGGCAACTTCAGCTATCAAAACCAACCCGCAGCGGGATTATCAGTAAATGGTGATGTAAAATCGGCTACTGAAATAAAAATTAATGGCGCAAACTATGTGCTGATTGGCGCATCAGGACAGGCGCTGCAGTTTTATAAATATTAAGTCTTAAGTCCAAAGCCTCAAATCAAATAGCAGAATAGTTTAGTAAAACAACTGACGTCCGACTCAATACATTAGACTTAAGACTTGTAAGCAAGATTAAAAAAATGATCAAACGAATATCCATATTGTTTTTGGCGTTGATAGGCACTACAGCCTATGCCCAAAAGAATAAAAAACCCATCCTTCCATACCTGCATATTGACAAGGCTGTAAATGCGATTTCGGCAGTTATGATCCATGATGTGGTAAATCCTCCCGCCGCTTCGCGTTATTATACTTATGTAACTCTGGGTGCTTATAATTTGGTTAGCCTCAATAATAAAGATGTAGTGCCTGCGGGTAATTTCATCAAAAGTTACACACAGGATAACCAGATCAGTATCACCGCAGATAAATATGATTACCGTATAGCAGCGATGTATTGCATCCTGGAAACAGGCAAACAAATGTTGCCATCGGGCTTTATGCTACAGGATGATGAAGATAAATATGTAGCCTTACTGAAAGAGAATGGCATCAGCGAAGATGTGATCAAACAATCTATAGCCGCCGCTACAGAAATGGCTGCTAAAGTTATCAAATATTCCAAATCAGATAACTATAACAAGTTGAGCGGCAGGCTCAGGTATTCGCCTATAAAAGGTGGTAAAAACTGGTTCCCTACCCCGCCAATGTACATGGAGGCTGTTGAACCCAACTGGAAAACCATTCGTCCTATGTTTATCGACTCCTCCAGCCAGTTTGTACCCGTAAGACCTGCGGCTTTCAGTACCGACAGCACAAGTGAGTTTTATAAGGAGGCCTATGCGGTGTACAAAGTATCTAAAAACATGTCGGCCGAGCAAATTATGATAGCTAATTTTTGGGATTGTAACCCCTTCGCGGTTACCACATCGGGCCACATGATGATAGGTTTTAAAAAGATCAGCCCCGGAGGGCACTGGATGAACATTACCGGTATTGCCGTAAAAAAAGCCGGGCTTAGTTTTGATAAATCCATACAGGTAACAACATTGGTGGCCATGACAGAAATGGACGCTTTTATTAGCTGCTGGGACGAGAAATATCGCAGCAACGGCATCCGCCCCGAAACTTATATCAACAAATACATTGATATTAAATGGGTACCCATGCTGCAAACCCCACCATTCCCGGAATACCCAAGCGGTCATGCGGTATTGTCAAATTCGTCGGCGGGGGTACTGAGTTATTTATTGGGCGATAAGTTTAGTTATACCGATGATTCGGAAATCCCATACGGTGTTGGGCCGCGCGATTTTAAATCATTCAAACAAGCTGCCGAAGAAGCATCATTATCCCGTTTTTACGGAGGAATCCATTTTATGGATGCTATTGTAAACGGCAATCAGCAAGGGCGGGATGTGGCATCAACTGTTATAAAAAAATTAAAAGCAGCGGGAGTAAACTATTTGGGTAATTAGAACGTAGTTAAAAGCAAACAGCTTTTACTATGTGGATCAGGGGGACGGTTTTACTATTATTTTTTGTTATTACCGGGCTCCTGAGCCTTAATTCGTTCACTGTAAAACCAAGCGCCACAATAGTGGATGAAGAAGGCCGTATTTTGTTTTTGCGGCATTGTACAGTTTGTCATTTAGCACCCGATCCGGCGGGACTCACTAAAAATATCTGGGCTACCCATGTGCTACCGGTGATGGCCGCCAGGATGGGGATTATTTATCCAAATTATGATCCGCTCAGGGGATTATCTGATGAAGAGCGCGCCATTGTAAAAAAACATAATATCATCCCGGAAGAGCCCATTTGTACGGAGGCCGATTGGGCTAAGATCAAGGATTACATCATCAGCAATGCCCCCGACAGCATTACTCTTGACGAAAAACGCCTCACCCGAAATAGCCCGCTTACCCGGTTTGTAAGACAGGACGTACAAATAGACGATAAAACTCCATCGCTTATTACCGGGCTTAAATACAATAACACAACCAAAACTCTTTGGATAGGCAATTACTATAACAAGGTATTAAACTGGCAATATGGCAAGGGAGTTATTAAAACAGCTAATACCGCCAGTCCGGTTGTCGATTTTAATTTCTACCAAAACAATATTTATTTAACCGAAATAGGTAAGCTATACCCTACCGAACTAAGCACGGGCATGTACGCGCAACTTAATGATACCACCAGCACACCGATCATCACCTCCTTACATAGGCCTGTAAATACACGAATTGCCGATCTGAATAACGATGGTGTGCCGGAAATTGTGGTATGCAACTTTGGCAATAAAACCGGTGGATTGTCATTGTTTAAAAAGAACAAGGCGGGTAAATATATTGAGGATGTACTACTGCCTATACCCGGCGCTATCAAGTGCTTTATAAAAGACATGGATGGCGACGGGAAAAAAGATATAGTGGCCATGTTTTCGCAGGGCGACGAAAGTGTTTACATTTTTTACCAAAAGGATAACCTTAAGTTTAAAGCCAAACGTGTACTACGGTTCCCGCCCGACTATGGCACAACAGACTTGCTTTTAGTTGATTATAATAATGACGGGCTAACTGATATTGTAACTGTACATGGTGATAATGCGGATTACTCCAATATCCTGAAAGCGTATCATGGCATCAGGATACAAATAAACCAGGGCGCTGATGTTTTTAAGGAGAAGTTTTTTTACCCGATATACGGCGTAACCAGGGTTTTGGCCGAGGATTTTGACAAAGACGGTGATATTGATTTTGTAGCCACTTCATTCTTCCCGGAATTTGGCAAATTGGTTGATGAATCTTTCATCTACCTTGAAAACATTAATAAAGACCAGTTTATATTTAAATCATACATTCAAAAAAGTGATGTACCAATAAAAACCCTCACCCTTGAAAAAGCTGATATTGACGGTGATGGTGATATGGATATCATTACGGGTAATTTTGCCCAAAGCCCCGGCCCTGCCCCCGCGGCGCTTGATGAAAAATGGAAATCGGCTAAGTATGGTTTGAGTATTTTTTACAACCAATTATACCAACCAAAGAAATGACCTGGCAATAATTTCAATCAACTAACACTACCGTAACACCCTTGTTACCAAGATCAACTTTACCTTTTACTGACTTTTCCCGGTTGACATTCGGCAATAGTACGCCTAATTTCACATCACAAAATCCATCTACTTATGAAATACAACTTTTTAGGAGGTACCGGCCTGCTGGTATCTGAAATTTGCTTTGGCACTATGACCTTTGGCGGCGGACAAGGCATTTGGTCGGCCATAGGCCAACTCAAACAAGACGGAGTTAATGAACTTATGAAAACCGTTGTTGACTCGGGCATTAACTTCATTGATACCGCCAACGTTTACTCTCAGGGCGAATCCGAAATTTTACTGGGCCAATCCATTATCGACCTTGGTTTTAACCGCGAGGAACTGGTTATTGCTACCAAAGTACGCGGTAAAATGGGCGATGGCATAAACAGCATAGGTCTTTCACGTTTCCATATTTTCAACTCGGTTGATGCCAGCCTTAAACGTTTGCAACTTAACCATATCGACGTACTTTATGTGCACGGCGTAGATAAACGCACGCCTATTGAGGAAACCATGCGTGCGCTAAACGATATTGTACTAAGCGGAAAAGTACGTTACATAGCCTGCTGTAACTGGCCTGCCTGGATGGTAATGAAAGCCGCGGGCATAGCCGAAAAAAATGGCTGGAATAAGTTCGTAGGCTTACAGTATTACTATTCGCTGGCTGGCCGTGATATTGAACGTGAAGTATTGCCGGTTGCCGAAGATTTAAACCTGGGCGTAATGCCATGGAGCCCTCTGGCCGGAGGATTCTTATCGGGCAAATATACCCGCGATACCGAAAAAGCAGGGGACTCACGTCGTGATACATTTGATTTTCCACCTGTAAATAAAGACAAGGCTTATGACATCATAGATGTAATAAGCGAGATTGGCAAACAACATAATGTATCTGCCGCACAGGTGGCTTTAGCCTGGGTTCGTTTACAGAAAGGTGTAACCAGCACCATCATCGGAGCAAAAAACATCAATCAATTAAACGACAACCTGAAATCTATCGAACTTGAGCTA
Organism: Mucilaginibacter endophyticus; assembly: GCF_003351025.1. GTDB lineage: Bacteria > Bacteroidota > Bacteroidia > Sphingobacteriales > Sphingobacteriaceae > Mucilaginibacter > Mucilaginibacter endophyticus. Next base: position 1,080,163 of record NZ_QPCG01000002.1, read on the forward strand.
TCGGCAAATGAGCTTCAAAAAATTGATGAGGTAAGCGCCCTCACAAAAGAATATCCCGGCTGGATGGTTGAAAGGCAGGCAGCGGACAGAGGGTAAATATAAAGTCTCAATAAGTTATGTCATTGCGAGCGAAGCGTGGCAATCTCGTAGTCAATGCTTGTCCAACATGCATAGCTACGAGATTGCTTCGTCGTTCCTCCTCGCAATGACATGATTTTGGTGTTTTACAACGACTTCAACACCTCTATCGTGTACTCAACCTGCTCTGCGTGAACATCCAAATGTGTTACAAAACGAATTCGGTGTTTATCCGTTTCACTGGCTCTAATGCCTTTTCCAGCAAGCTTAGCAAGTATGGCAGCGGCCGGTTCAATGGTATCAAACAACACAATGTTGGTTTCAACCGGGATCACATTGCTCACCCATGGCAGGCGGCTCAGTTCCTCACCTAAAATGCGGGCATGGGAGTGATCTATTTTCAGGCGTTCCACATGATGGTCGAGCGCGTAGATACCTGCTGCTGCTAAAAAACCGGCCTGACGCATGCCGCCGCCCAATACTTTACGAATGCGACGGGCATATTTGATCGTCTCCTTATCAGCCAATAAAACCGAACCTACAGGAGCCCCTAAGCCCTTCGATAGGCAAACCGAAATACCGTCAAAGTATTTTCCATAATCAACTGCGGCATCTCCGGTATGGGTTAACGCGTTAAAAATCCTGGCGCCATCAAGGTGAAGCTTCAGGCCTTTCTCCTGGCATAGCTCGGCAATAGGCCTAATCTGCTCAAGTGTGTAACAGCTACCTCCACCTTTGTTAACAGTATTTTCAAGCACAACCAAACTGGTATGCGGGTAATGAATATTCTCCGCGTTGATCTCAGGTTCTATCATTTCAGGAGTAAGAATCCCCCTGTAACCATTCAGTAATCGGGTTGATACCGCCGAATTAAAGGCTATCCCCCCACCCTCATAACGGTAAACGTGTGCGGTTTGGTCGGCAATAAGTTCATCAAGCGGTTGGGTAAAACATTTAATGGCTATCTGGTTGGTCATGGTACCCGACGGGCAAAATATAGCGGCCTCCATGCCAAACATAGCAGCTGCTTTGGCCTCAAGGGCATTTATAGTTTCGTCCTCGCCAAAAACATCATCGCCTACTTTGGCGCTCCACATGGCTTCAAGCATACCGGGAGTTGGTTTGGTTACCGTATCGCTTCGTAAATCAACAGTGATCATATTAAATTTATATTTTTTGCGTTCTTTGTATCAATACTCTGAACTTCTTATGCGCTCAATTTTAATCATTTTATTTTTCATGCTGTGTTTTGTATCAGCAAAATCGCAAAAATGGCAACCAGGTAGCTTTACCGATGTAAAAGGCAACCGCGAAACGGGGCTTATCCGTACTAATCCACCAGGAAAAAGCCCTATCAAAGACGAAGGCTTTATCGAGTTTAGAGAAAACGAAAAAAACAATCCATATAAATTAAGTGCCAGCGACCTCAGGTCATTTGTTGCCGGCCAGGATAGTTTTGTGGTAGCCCACGCCCCAGCCAACGAATCATGGACTAAAGAAGAAACCGACTTTGTTAAAGTAGTACTTGACGAACCGGTAAAGTTGTACATGGCTAAAGGAGGTAAAGGCGGTGGCGGCAGCGGTTTTGGCATTACGCCGGGCGTTTCCGCAGGCTACGGTACAGGCGGCTATGGAGGCGGTGTTGGCGGCGGCATTGGCATTAATCTTGGTGGTGGCGGTGGCCGTGGCAGTTCAAAAACCACTTACTATTACGGCGAATCTACAGCCGGGATGAAACGCCTTACTGACGAAAATTTTGAAGATATCATGAGCGATATTATGGGCGATGAACCCGACCTGGTTGATCAGGTCCATGAGCATAAATTCAATATAAAGAGCATTGATAAACTCATTGCTAAGTTTAACGAGATGCAAAAAGCAAGGCAATAGCCCGTTTAAAAAACAACATAAGCAGAGATGACTACTTGATTTAATTAAGTAGTCATTTCTGTTTATAAAGAGGTATAATTTGCCGTTCCAGAAGGGATTTGTCTCAAATCTCACGTCTCAAATCTCATATCTAATTTCTTTTTTCTCCCCTGAACATCATGTGTTTAACCACAAATGTTAATTAATTAAAAACCATTTGGCCTAATTACAAGTTATTAAACTATAGTAATTAACCAAATAAATAACTTTTAATTAATATTATCGACATAACGGCTACTCATTACATTTTAATTCACCAACAAAAACAGAAAGAAAGATGAACATGAAAAAGTCAGTTTTAATAGCCGTTGCTTCGGTAGCTATCGGATTTTTCTCGACCCAGGCGATGGCTCAGACACAGGATACAACAAAAAAAGATACTGCTAAAACAACTGCTGCTCCTGCAGCCACATCAACAGCCGCCGCATCTGGTGATGTGGTTAGCGTTATGGCAACTTCAACTAATTTCGCGCCAATGGCACTTGCAATAAAATCAGCACAGCTTGAACCAACATTGCAGGCACCGGGTCCGTTCACCATATTTGCACCAAATGATGTAGCTTTCAGCAAATTGCCAAAAGCGCAGTTTGATGCGCTGATGAAAGATCCGGCAAAATTTGCCCCTATCTTAAAATATCACGTAGTTGCAGGTAAATATACCAAGGCTGATATCATTAAAGCTTTAGGGGCAGGTAAGGGCAAGGCCGATCTGAAAACTATCGACGGGCAAACCTTGCATTTATCTGTAAACGATAAAAGTAACCTGCAAATTACCGATGCCAAAGGCAATGCGGTACTGGTTACTGCATTTGACACCGAGGCAAGTAATGGTGTAGTGCACGGCATTAACGGCATTATGATGCCTTAATCACAGATCATTTTGTTTAAATTTTAAATCCACGAAAAACCCGGTTATCACGACCGGGTTTTTCATTTAAGGATGGTTAGCCAGATAATCAGCTTTGGCCAGTCTGAAGTCAAGATATTTACTTCCGGTTTCCTCTTCTGTAAAATCACCGGCGAGGGAAAAACATTTCTTCTGCAGCAACTTTATCGAACTTTGGTTCCCCTCTTGTGGGCACGCGGTGATCAGTTCAAAACCCAGTTTATTAAAACCGACTTCTAATACCGCAGAAACTGCTTCCTGCATGTAACCCAACCCCTGATAAACGGGATTAAGCTCATACCCTATTTCTGCCTTATTATCAGCTGGCTGAAGGTTCCAGTAGCAAACGGTTCCTATAAGCCCCTTCTCCCCCTTTTGCGTTATACCCCAGTAATAGCCGCTGCCACTGTTCACAATACCTTCTATCTTTCTAATAAACGCCAGCGCCTGTTCAATGGTAGTATCGTTAGGGCGGTCAAGATATTTATTAACCTCAGAATTGGAACGGATAGCTAAAATCTGCGGAGCATCTGATTCAAGTAGCCCGCGTAAATTCAGGCGTTTGGTGGCGAGTGTTGACGTTTCCTGTGCATCCATAGCTATGCGATTTTCTTATTGTCCCTGTCGGCAATAAACACTACCGGCAAACCAATACAAATTATCAGCGTAAGCATACCGATAAGAATAGTACTTACCGGAATATGGTAGCCTGGCTTCATGGTTATTTTACTGAGTGGCACCACGCCCAAATTCATGATAAGCCAGGTAGCTATGCCGTAAATAATCGCTACGAAATATTTATTGCGCAAGCCGTTATAAAAGAACGGATAAAGCAGGAAAAACACAGCGCTGAATAAGAAAGCGATGACATAATGAAAAATAACGCCGGCAACAATTATTTCGACCCCACCCGCGAAAGCAGCTGGGCCGAAAGCACCACTGGCAATAAACTTAAAAATAATGCCCGGATTAAGCTTATAATTCAGGATCATGGCCGCGATACCGTCAAGAGTACCAGTTATAAACCCTGCAAAAAGGATATTAACGAGTTTGCTTTTTTTCTTCGGATTTACTTTTCTTAGCATGGGTAGAAGTTACAAGGGGATAAATTTATGGTTTTATGTTTCGATAAATTGTTTGTGAAACATATTTTTTACCTGCAGCGAAACTATAGCAGTTTGCAGTTATTACTTCAGATATTCATCCATAAAGTAAAACACCCTCTTTCTGATATCTTCAGCATCAAACATTACCCCATAATGCGGCGCGTTAGGTACTATGATGATCTCATTTTTAACTCCGGCAAGTTTAAGATAAGAGCTTAGCAATACCGACTGGGTATAATTGACCGATTCGTCCTTTTCACCCTGAACGATGAGGAATGGCGGATCGTTTTTATCAATATATGTAACCGGACTGGCGATATTGGCCAGATCGGGCCGTTCAATCGCATAAGCACCAAGCAGCAAACTAACCGGGCTTTTTGGATCATTAACATCACTGCCTTTTAGCGACAGGAAATTTGATGGTCCGTAAAAGTCGAGCGCCAGTTTTATTTTAAAATGAGGTTTGTTTCCTCCGGGATAAAATTCTTTGACATTGTTATTGTTTGATAAGGCCAACAACGAAGCCAGGTGCCCTCCGGCAGAAAAGCCAATCACCCCAAACTTATCTTTATTGAGCTTATACTTTGAAGCGTTTTGATACAGGAATTCGATAGCCTGGTTACAATCCTGAATTTGCGCCGGGAATGGCGCGGTTGTGCTCCAGCGGTAATCAATAGAAGCAACTGCATATCCATTATCAATAAAACCCTGAACGGTTTTCTGCATGTAGCCCATATCTGCATATTTATCGTTCAGCATCCAGGCGCCACCATGAATCCAGATGATAACAGGATAGCTATCTTTTGCTACCGGCGGCAGGTAAATATCCAGCAAATGTTTTTTCAAAGTATCACCCGCGTAATTTACATCGCCATATAAAACAGTTCCCTTCGGAAAAAATGGCTGTTTAGGGCTTGAAGTTTGCGCGCGGACAGATGCAGACAAAGCGCAGATCAGGACGATCAGCAGGTTTTGGGTTATCTTTTTCATAATTGGTTAATCGCTTAAAGATAAGATATATCCCTAATCAAATTCCTAACGAAAAATATAAAATCCAGGATATGAACAACAATTGCAATGGAATGCGAAACCAAAGGTAACCGGTACCGCTACCGTCATAAGTTGCCTTTTCAAAATTGACATGTTTTATGGCAGCATTGATATTAGCGGGCATCATAACCACAAACATAACAAGTAAAATAATACCTGCGATATGCCTTGTTGCATTAACAACCAATAAAGGCCCAAGGATTATCTCCATAATACCGGTTAAATAAACCAAGGCAACTTTAAACGGGATAAAGGCAGGCATCATCATTACCATACCTTTGGTAAACATAAAATGTCCCAAAGATGCAAACCAGAGCATCAGCATCATGGCTATATTGCCGCTGAGCATGATATTCCAATCATCAATAAACAACCGCGAGATAACGGTGCTGAGAACAAAACTTATGATAAGAACGAGCAGGACTTTCATAGTTAACTAAACTTTAGACATGGCAAATACACTTAAGTAACCAAAACTACCAAAATATATTGCGAAGAAGATAAAATCCCAAACCGTGATATCTCTGTTATCAAATAAATCTTTATATTGTTTAGTTGGCATACCTAACTCTTGCCCTTGAATTTTCCTGCTTGCTATTCTAAGTCCCTGGTATAAAAACAACAATATAGTTGTATTGAGCAAAACGCCCCGTGCCCCGTTGTAAACGGTATTATTTTTCAATAAAAAGAATAAGCAGATATGAACTGCTCCAAACCCACACCAAATTAAAAAGGTTTTTAAATTTCTTAAAGAAACGTAGTTTAGAAAATAATTGAACAGTTGAAGGGGTACCGTGTAAAAAATTAAACTAACAACTTTATTGGGGCCTACATCGCAAAAGTTATAAAATATAAAAATTACTGTTACGACGCCATAGCCCCACACAGTAACTAAATCCCATGTGGATAATGGCTCAAAATAAAATAGTGGCTTTTTTAAACCTTTAGGTCCCGGCATTATTTTACGCCTTTATCAACTGCTCGCCTTCAATCTTCTTCTGCAGTTCTAAAATAGCGCCAATAAGTGCTTCGGGACGGGGTGGGCAGCCTTGTACATATACATCAACGGGAATCACCCTATCTACGCCTTTTACCACGTGATAGCCATGCTGCCAGTACGGGCCACCACAATTAGAACAAGAGCCCATCGAGATGACGTATTTAGGGTCGGGCATTTGCTCGTAAAGGCGTTTGATACGCTCAGCCATTTTAAAGGTAACAGTACCTGCAATGATGATCACATCAGCCTGGCGGGCAGATGGGCGCGGGAAAACACCAAAACGGTCAAGATCATACGTGGAGGCCATTGAGCCCATCATTTCAATAGCACAGCAGGCTATACCAAAGCTAAGCGGCCATAATGATGACAGACGTGCCCAATTGAGCAGATCGTTCATTTTGGTTATCACTACGCCACCATTTTCACTTGTTATATCGTTATTCATTTGCAGGCTTTTTAAAGGCAGGTTTAAACATCGGTTTGCGGGCGGGCTCTGTTTGGGGAGTTGTAGTGGTAGTGGCAGCGGCAGTTGCAGTAGCAGGCACTACGGTATCGGCATTGAAAGCTTTTACTGTAAACGTGCTTTGCTCCCGGTTTAACTGCTCATACAATGATGGCGGGATATGCACATCGGTATGAGGTACAACCGGGGTCGGTTTTATCCAATCCAGGTCGCCTTTGCGCCAAACGTAAATTAAACCTATAATCAGGATGCCTAAAAACACAAACATTTCGGCAAGTGAAAGCCATCCCCAGCGCGTGTCCTGCGCCGCGATTTCATGACTTCCAAATACCGTTGCCCATGGAAAAATAAATACCATCTCTACATCAAACAGCAAAAAAACCAACGCTATAACATAAAAACGCGGATTAAAGGGCAACCACGCATTACCGGTAGGTTCCTCACCACATTCGTACGAGCTTAATTTTTCGGCGTTGGGATTATTAGGTGCTAAAAGTCTGTTGATAAAAAATATCACACACACCATTATTATCCCCGTAATAATAAAGATGAGTATCTTTCCAAATTCTGATATTTGCGAAACATCCGTCATGAGTACAAATTTAGTAAAACAAACAGATTTTGACGCTATAATAATTGGTGGAGGCGCATGCGGCCTCATGTGTGCCGTACAGGCGGGCTTTTTGGGCAAACGTGTACTGGTGCTTGAAAAAAACGACCGTGTTGGCGCCAAGATCCTCATCAGCGGTGGCGGGCGTTGCAACTACACCAACCTTTACGCAACAGATCAGCAGTTTATTTCGCAGAATCCACATTTCTGTAAATCAGCCTTTTCACAATGGACAGTTGATGACACAGTCAGCTTTTTTGAAACATATGGCATCAGCGGTAAAGAAAAAACACTTGGTCAGCTGTTTCCTATTAGCGACAAAGCAAAAGACGTTGTTGAGGTTTTTACCAACCTCTGCGATGATCTTGGACAGGAGATCTGGCTTGCTGCAGAAGTAAAAGCCATTGAAAAAACTGACGATGGCTTTACAGTCCGCGCCGAAGTAAATGGCAAGCAGGAATATATAAGCGCCGCCAGCGTGGTAATGGCGGCGGGCGGTTTGCCTATTCCTAAAATGGGAGCTACCGATTTCGGCCTGCGTACTGCCCGCAACTTTGGTTTAAAAGTTACCGACACCGCTCCCGCCCTGGTGCCGCTTACCATTACCGGTAAAGACCAGCCATGGTATGAACAACTATCCGGCAACAGCATTTTTTGCAGGGTTTGGAACGACAGGGCAAGTTTTGAAGAAAACATCCTGTTTACCCATTGGGGACTTAGCGGGCCGGCTATTTTGCAAATTTCTTCCTACTGGAAACCCGGCGAATCCATCAATATCGACCTGCTCCCCAATCAAAACATTGCCGACCTGATTCAACAGGAAAAGGAAACCAATGGCAAAAAAATGCTGCTGGCCTATATAGCATCATTATACACCCGAAAGTTTGCAGAGGCCTTAAGTGACAAACTGCCCGCTGAGAAAAACATGGCCTCGTTGAACAAAGCCGATATAGAAAACATCAGCGCGCTTATTCATGATTTTAAGGTGAAACCTGCCGGCGATAAAGGTTATGATAAAGCCGAGGTGATGCGCGGCGGTGTGGCTACTGATGAACTATCATCCAAAACACTGGAAGCTAAAAAAGTACCCGGGTTGTTTTTCGGAGGTGAATGTGTGGATGTTACAGGTTGGCTTGGCGGTTATAATTTTCAATGGGCCTGGGCAAGCGGCTTTGTAATCGCGCAGAATATATGACCGCTGATTTTATTGATGCCGCTGATTGCGTTGATGCTATTTCACACGTGCCATCTTTCGATTCAAGCCGTGTACATCTCCACCACGTCATTGCGAGGCACGAAGCAATCCATAATTAGCAGGTTCGCCCTGTATAGTTTGCGATTGCTTCGTACCCCGCAATGACGATAGTTTATCTATCGCTCCACTATCTTGTAGTTTTTATATTCGCTAACCCTCCAACCGGTAATATCTTCTACCTTCTGTAGTAATTTACGGCGAAAATCCATCTGTTTTCTCAGTTTCTTATGGTCGAAATCGATATTCCAATTGGTGGCTGCAATCCGTTTTTGCATTGGCGCGGGGTGTGTCCCGGTAAAGCGGATCAGGCGATCTGCATTGCTGTAGTCAAACTCGTAAGTTTCGGGCAGGTTTTGCGCCATCCAGTTTTCATCATGATAAAACTGGTTAAAATTGCGCACCTTATTGCTTAAGCCTTTAGGTGGCTTGGCCCAACCATAATGATAGATATAAGCATCAATGAGTTTTACATTTATCTTACGATTATCAAGTCTGAAGCCCTGAGCATCCCGGTATGAATGGATGCCTTTGATGTTCTTGAGTAAACGGATTTCGCGGCGGTACCAACGTCTCGAATGCCCGTAATAATCATACGAGCCATAAAAATGCAGGTATTTAAACAGCAGACCTTCGATATTAGGCTTATTCAAAGCTTCCTGCATTTCCTTTTTTATCAGCGGATGATATTTTTCGTGTACGGCTTCGTCACCCTGAATGTAAAAGCACCAGTCGGCATCCGGCGATATAGCAGCAAAAGCTTTATCCGTTTCTGTAGCAAACACCTTCCCCCCTTCTCGCTGGGATTCGTCCCAAACCGAATCGATGATTTTGATAACCGGCGAGTTGATAGCCTCGATCAGTCCGCGGGTACCATCGTCAGAATTACCTACCACAACAATAAATTCATCGCAAAGCGGCAATATCGATGTAATGGCCTCAACAATGGGATAATCGTTACGTACTGCGTTCCTGATAAAGGTAAAACCGGATACTTTCATAGCTGCGAAGATAATTAACAGAATCAAGACTTATAGAAACAAGATTCGAGACAGTACTCAGTGGCTACAATCAATTTGTGACATTGGGATTAACGCATTTTGGCCGCCGATGCGTTAATTTGTAAATTATTAATTTATCGCATTATTAGCGATAACCCATATCAATCAATATCACTATGAAGGCACTCGCCAAACAGCTTTTTAAAACTTTCCTTTTTTCGGTTATCATATCCATCATAGCAAGTTGTGCTTATTACGCGCTTCAACACAAAGGCGTAGGTGAAGATTTAAAAGTAATACTACCCTCACTCTCAGAGAGTTTAGCATTCCTCAATATCATTATTTTTGTAATGACGCTGCCTATGTTGTTTTTAGCAAACCCGGCATATTACAATAACCTTTCAATAAGGCTTGTGCTTTATTATGCCGGTTCTGTTGTGTTTACCATTACAGCGTTCAGGCTGCAGTTAAGTCCCGAAAACAAGGCGTTTTACTTTATTACCGCCATCACCTTCATCATAGTACACAGCGTTTTTTATTACCTGATGACCAAAAAACGTCGTTAAGCCGGTGTTGTTGAAAGCATTTATAGACTTTTTGAAAGATTTAGGCTAAACTTGCAGTTGCAAAACATGAAAGCATTTTACGGAGATTTAAAACTGGGTATTTTAGGCGGCGGACAATTGGGCCGCATGCTGATACAGCAAGCCATAAACTATAATGTGACGGTTAAAATACTCGACCCTGACCGCGAAGCACCATGCCGTAAACTTTGTGATGAGTTTACCGTAGGCTCACTGGCCGATTATGAAACGGTGTATAACTTTGGCAAAACTGTCGACCTGCTTACTATTGAGATAGAGAAGGTTAACGTTGATGCCCTTGAACAACTGGAAAAAGAAGGCGTGTTGGTTTACCCGCAATCGCGCATTATCCGGTTGATACAGGATAAAGGTTTGCAGAAACAGTTTTTTAAAGAAAACGATATCCCTACTGCCAATTTCCAGATCATTTCGTCTCCTCAGCAACTTCAGCAAAGTTTAATTCCTTTCCCATACATTCAGAAATTACGTAAAGACGGCTATGATGGCAAAGGCGTATATAAAGTAATTGACGAAAGTTACCTTGCAGGTGCCTTTAAAGAGCCAAGCCTTATTGAGCAATGGATTGATTTTGAAAAGGAGATAGCCGTAATTGTTGCCCGCAATGAAAACGGAGAGATCAGTACCTTCCCGATGGTTGAAATGGAATTTAATCCTAAAGCCAACCTGGTTGAGTTTTTGATCGCCCCTTCTACCCTGCCATTCGCCATACAGCAAAAAGCCGAACAAATAGCCAAAAAGATTGCCGACAGCCTTAAAATTGTAGGTTTATTAGCCGTAGAAATGTTTTTAGATAAACATGGCCGCATCCTGGTTAATGAACTGGCGCCACGCCCACACAACAGCGGTCACCAAACTATTGAAGGTAATGTTGTATCGCAATTTGAGCAGCATTTAAGGGCGATATTTAACCAACCATTGGGTGATACAGCTTGCCTTAACAACGCCATTATGGTTAACGTTTTAGGTGAAGCCGGATACGAAGGGCCTGCGATTTACCAGGGCATCGAAAAAATATTAAAAGTACCTGGAGTGTATATCCATCTTTATGGCAAAGCCTTAACTAAACCATTCAGGAAGATGGGGCATGTTACTATAGTAGATGCCGATAGAGAAAAAGCTATAGAAAAAGCACGGTTTGTGCAGAAGACACTAAAAGTAATTAGTTAATAAATCACCGCGCGTCATTGCGAGGAACGAAGCAATCCCAAACTATACAGGGCGAACCTGCTAATCGGGGATTGCTTCGTTCCTCGCAATGACGCTTATAAAATACAACCATGAGTACCACTACAAAAGTCGCCATTATAATGGGCAGCAAATCAGACCTGAGCGTAATGCAGGATGCTGCTGATGTTTTAGCCGAATTAGGCGTTGATTATGAAATAACCGTTGTTTCGGCCCACCGCACACCCGACAGAATGTTTAGCTATGCACGTGCCGCTGCTGATCGCGGTATAAAAGTAATTATAGCCGGTGCCGGTGGCGCAGCGCACTTGCCAGGCATGGTTGCTTCATTAACTCACCTGCCGGTAATTGGCGTACCAGTAAAATCAAGCAACTCTATCGACGGCTGGGATTCTATCCTGTCCATATTGCAGATGCCAAACGGTATCCCGGTAGCTACAGTAGCATTAAACGCGGCTAAAAACGCCGGGATCCTTGCAGCGCAGATCCTATCGACAGCAGATGAATACCTGGTAAAAAACCTTATCGACTTTAAAGAAAATCTTAAAAAGAAAGTTGAAGAGTCGGCAAAGGAAATGGAAGACGGGGATTAGTGAGTAGCAGTTTTTAGTAGCAGTGGCAGTTCCAGTAATAATTTGACTAAAAAAGTAAAGGGCAGGTTTTATAAACATGCCCTTTACTTTTTTACTTCCACTGAAAACTGCTACTGCTACTAAAAACTGCAACTGCCGCTAAAGCCTGCCACTAATTCAAAGCCGGATTTTCAGGGAAATTAGCTATATGGGCATAACGCTGGCCGAGGCTGATCACTACCTGTCGCCACAGGTTTTGCTCATCAAGGGTGAACAGCGTTTCTACGTCAAATTTATTGGTCACAATCCAACTGTCTTCTTTTATTTCTTCGTCAAGCTGTTGAGGAGTCCAGCCAGAATAGCCTGCAAAAAACTTAATTTCATCTGTTCCTAACTGATAATTGGATACCAGCTCTTTCACCTGGTCAAAATCACCACCCCAGTAAAGGCCATCGGCAATTTCAATTCCGCCTTCTATTTTATCGGGAGCGCAGTGGATAAAATGCAGTGTATTTTTTGCAACCGGGCCACCTTCGTAAACGGGCATTTCGGAGTATGAAACATCCGGCAGTACATCGCCTAATAAATATTCACTTTGATGGTTAAGGATAAAGCCCATAGCACCATCTGCAGAGTATTCTGTCAAAATTATTACTGCTCTTCTAAAATTCGGATCCATCATAAAGGGCTCCGAAATGAGTAAATGGCCTGCCGCGGCCGCTATAGGACTAAGCATAAAGTTTAGCGTTTAAATACATAACAAGCATAGCAAAAATATGTTCAATTATGAATAATGATTTACATCATTATATACGGTTTAATTAATTTGTAAGTTTGCATTAAAATGAATCAGCAGGAAATACAAAATTTAAGGCAGGATTATAGTGCCTCTACACTGTCAGAAAACAGTACCAAGGGCGATCCTATTAAACAGTTTGAACAATGGTTTAACGAAGCGTTGGAGGCAAAATTGCATGAGCCCAACGCCATGACGCTTTCAACCGCTACTGTAAATGGTAAGCCTTCGGCCCGTATTGTGCTTTTAAAAGGCTTTAATACAGGTGGTTTCATATTCTTTACCAATTACTTAAGCCGCAAAGGCAAAGAGATAGCCAAGAACCCGCAAGGCGCTTTAACATTTTTTTGGGGAGGGTTGGAAAGGCAGGTACGTATTGAAGGTACTATCGAAAAAGTAAGCAAGGAAGATTCTGAAAAGTATTTCCATTCGCGCCCTAAAGGTAGCCAGGTTGGTGCGGTAGTATCCCCACAAAGCCAGGAAATTGAAAGCCGTGATGCATTGGAGCAAAAATGGAGCGAACTGGAAGCTGAATATGCCGACAAGGAGGTGCCTAAACCATCGTACTGGGGGGGGTATATCTTGAAGCCTCAATTGATTGAGTTTTGGCAAGGCCGCCCAAGCCGCATGCACGACCGTATCCTGTATAAAAAAACTGATAAAAAAACCTGGAAAAAAGTACGCCTTGCACCATGAGTTTTGATGATATTAAACAACTGCTCACCGAAAAATTCGGTGATACCGTAATTACTGGCGAAGAAACAACCGGTTTACAACCGGCATTACTCATCAACCCGGATGATATTACTGCCGTATGCCTGGAATTACGCAATAACTCCAAAACTTATTTCGATTTTCTGTCGAGCCTGAGTGGCGTACACTATAATGATGAAACTAACCGCTATGGCGTGGTTTATCATTTGGCATCTATACCGTATAAAACACAGCTAACCCTAAAAATCAGCAAACCTCACCCTAAAGAGAGTTCTGAGTTGCCCGAGTTTAAAAGCATTACATCGGTTTATCGTACGGCCGACTGGCACGAACGTGAGGCTTATGACCTTTTAGGAATATATTTTGAAGGCCATCCTGATCTTCGCCGCATTTTGCTGCCAGATGATTGGGAGGGTTTCCCTTTGCGGAAAGACTATCAAAACGCCGAGTTTTATAAAGGCATCAGGATAGATTAGCTTCGCAAGCTAATCGTAGTTAACATGATGAATATTTTGTGAATATTAAAATTTCAGGCTTAACTATTTAAGCCCTTTCCCGTATAATATCCGTAGTTTAAATAAATCTTTTTTGTAAGATTGTATAACCCTATTTACTAAACCATGGATATTATAAGGAGAGATAACATCACCTACGAGGAATTTATTGAGGAACACTACAAACCCGGCATTCCGCTGGTTTTTACCAAGGCTGCTAAAGTTTGGAAAGCGAATGGCCTCTTTACCCCCGATTGGTTTCGTGAAAATTATCCCGACCGTAAAACCGATGTTCGTGGTACCACTTATACCATGAAACAGATAATGGATATGGTGGAGGCCAGTACCGAAGATAAACCGGCCCCCTATCCTATGATCTTTGATATCCCGTCAACCATTCCGGAATTGATGCCGCTTCTTGATCCGCTTGACTTAAATTATGCCTCACCTAATTGGCTGCGAAATAAAATGTTTAATATCGGTAAATGGGGCGGCGCTATTGAAATGTTTGTTGGCGGCCCTGGTGGCAGGTTCCCTTATATGCATATTGACTACTATCACCTTAATGCCTGGATTACCCAGCTTTATGGCGAGAAACGTTTTACTGTATTCCCACGCGGCCAGGAAGAAATGCTTTATCCGCGACCAGATGATCCATGGCGTTCAGAACTGAATATTTTTGAACCGGACTATGAAAAATATCCAAAGTTTAAAGATGCTACTCCTATCCATTTTGTTGTTGGCCCGGGCGAAACATTGTTTATTCCTTTTGGCACCTGGCACTCAGCATATTCATTAACACCAACTATATCGGTTGCTTTTGATACGCTAAACAATAAAAACCATAAAGAATTTATGAAGGACGTTTGGACCTTCAAAAGCCGTGACAGCAAGGCAAAAGCCGTTGCTATGTATAGCTATGCGTGGCTGGCAACTCAAATAAGCAAAATGACCGACAAATCGTCTGTTAAATAACAGGCCATCGATTTTACTTCATTTTTACCGGAAATTAGCCCGATAAATGAAAAAAAAAACTGATTTTTGGTATCCGGCCGTGCATCTCATGCAATATGGCCGGATACTAATTTAACAGGATATAAAATTGGTCATCACAAACCCGAAATACGAAGAAGCCCTCCTCAGGTATAATAAAAAAATAGCCGACGCCAGCGTTGAGGATATGATCCTGAATGTGGGCCCGCAACACCCCTCAACCCACGGTGTTTTGCGCCTGGAATTGATTACCGATGGTGAGATCGTAAAAGAAGTTATTCCACATATAGGTTACCTTCACCGCTGCTTTGAAAAGCACGCCGAATCGCTAACCTATCAGCAAACCATCCCTTTTACCGACAGGTTGGATTACCTGGCTTCCATGAACAACAGCCATGCCTTTGTGATGGGTGTTGAACGTATGATGGGCATTGATAAAGATATCCCTAAACGTGTTGAATACATCCGCGTACTGGTTTGCGAACTTAACCGTATTGCTTCGCACCTGATAGCTATAGGCACTTACGGTATCGACATTGGCGCCTTTACCCCTTTCCTCTGGTGTTTCAGGGATAGGGAGCATATTATGGGGATGCTGGAATGGGCGTCGGGCTCGCGCATGTTATATAATTACATTTGGGTTGGCGGCTTGTTTTATGATTTACCGGTAGGTTTTGAAGAACGATGCCGCGAATTTGTGGAATACTTTAAGCCCAAAATGGTTGAGCTTAACCAACTGCTTACAGATAACCAGGTATTTATATCACGTACGGCCAATGTGGGCGTTTTACCACTTGATGTGGCAATCAACTATGGCTGCTCTGGCCCAATGCTACGCGCATCCGGCTTAAAATGGGACTTACGCCGTATAGATAATTACTCAGCATATCCGGAAATTGATTTTGAGATCCCGATTGGACAAGGTCTGATGGGTAAAGTTGGAGATTGCTGGGACAGATATAAAGTACGTGTAGATGAAATTGAACAATCATTAAGAATAGTTGAGCAATGCCTTGACCGTTTGCAAAAAGAATTGAAGCGTACTCCTGATTTTGATCCGCGTGCTAAAATGCCGCGTAAAACCATTCCCAAAGCACAGGATTATTATGTACGCTGTGAAGGTGCCAAAGGTGAGCTTGGCTTCTATTTTATGACAGACGGTAAATCGGAGATCCCTACCCGTGTAAAATCCCGCGGGCCAAGCTTCAATAACCTTTCTGTGCTACCTGAACTATCCAAAGGCGTACTTATCGCCGATCTGATAGCCATTGTAGGCTCTATCGACTTTGTTTTGGGCGAAGTGGATAGGTAGCATAAACTAATAAATATGTCATTGTGAAGCGTAACAACCGCACGGAAGAGCGGCCTTGTATAGCATGCGATTGCTTCGTCGTTCCTCCTCGCAATGACATAAAAATATCACCACAAGAAAAGAGACACCTCACGGCGTCTCTTCGCATTTAATATATTAATTTTTATTGAGTGGGCTATCGATTATTGGTTGTATACTTTAACCATGAAAACATAGTTTTTAAGTTTTTTACTCAATTGAGTACTGCTTAAACCGCTTAATTTATTCTTGGTGTTCATATTAAGGGTTTTAGACAAAGAATCTGTTGGGATATTCTGTATGGTTTTCAATAGGTAAGTTGACTTTTTAGCAAAATATGCGCCGGCAACCTGAGTTTGTCTGGCGGTGATCACACCTATCACGTTTCCCTTTTCGTCAAGCAGCGGGCCGCCTGAGTTACCTGGATTTACCGGAACAGAAATTATATACTCGGTACTATCATTTGAATAGTTAGCGGCCGAAGCTAAATATCCTGCGCCATAAACCACATGATCTGTAGGGTAACCCAGTGTATAAACATTCTCACCAAGATCACCTTCCGAGCGTTTCAAATTATATGGTATAGGCCCTAAATTTTTGAATGAAGGATCATTTATTTGTAGTATGGCCAGATCATATTGAGGTTCAGTATAAATAACTTTAGCATGAAACGACTCGCCTGCCGCATTCTGAACGTAAACAGAATCGGCATTTTTGATCACATGATAATCTGTAGCCAAGTAGCCGTTTGATGTAAGTGCAAAACCGGTGCCCCTGAAATTTGCGGGTGGCCTAACCGGTTTAGGCTTTTCCGGAGTACGTCCATGACCTATTTGAGTCACGGTCTTCTCCATCTTATCAATTTTTTCACTCAATTGCTGATATTTTGACCTGTCATTATTCAACTTACCTGTTAAGATCAGGATAGTTAAAACACCGAAGATAGCAACCGAAGCAGCTACAGATATCTTTGAATGATGGTTACGCCACATGCGCACAATCCACACAGGGTGAATTGTTACTTCTTCCTTCAGCGCGTGAACGTCAATCTCACTGTGGATAGCGTTTAAACGGCTTTCCAATTCAATACGCTCGCCATACTGCTTCAGTAAGCCGATAAATTGAATGTGCTCGGTAACTTTACTTTCTACAGCCGCGTTATTTTTACGGAGCAGTTCAAACTGAACCCGTTCTTCGGCGGTCATGCTCCCGTCGAAGTAGCGCTCGATAAATTCCGTAAGTTGGTTGTCACTCATCTCTTGATCTCCTTATTTTTGCTGAAAAAACAATTTCTTCAGCCTTTGCAAGCATTTGTACTTCTGGGTTTTGGCATTATCAGCATTGGTATAGCCAAAACGTTCGCAGATCTCCTGCATCGATCTGTTTTTAATATAAAAATCCTCCATAATGGTTTTACAGGGTTCGCCCAATTGTTGGAGCGCACTCTCCATTTTACCAAACTGGATATCCCTGTCACTATGGCTTTCTATTTCTTCTTCAACGGGTAGGTGCTCTTCAAAATCCCTGATATCGCCACCGTACCGGTTCATCTGGCTTAGCCTTTTAAGCCAAAGCCGTCTGCAAACCGAATATATGTAGGTTTTAAGCTTGCTGTTAAGCTCAAAATCCCCGCCTTTAATCTTATTGTAAAGAACTATAATGGCTTCCTGGTAAATATCCTTGGCATCGTCCTCATCGCCGTTGTTATTGATGATCAACTGTAATATCATCGGAAAGTAGGTTGTATAGAGCCTTTTCAGCACTACTTCCGAGTTATTCAGTATCCCAAGAACTATTTCACTATCTGTTGGAGCCGAAGCTTTTAAGTCTTTATTCACTCTTAATACTATTTAGGTCAAATTGTAACCCACTATTATCAAAAAAAATCAAACTAAAATAAATTAATAACATTCGCATTACATTTCACTGCCTGTAACGATTATATGTTGCGTTAAAGGTACTGTTTAATACCTGCAGACAAACAAGGTAACCCAATGTTGAAAAAACTATGCAAGCAAATCTGCAATAAAAAGTTCGCTTGCAAAACAAGTTATATTTAAACTAATAATCCTTAGAATTTACAATTAGTTAATTTTTATGGGTTACCTTTTTCACTAAAGCGTATTAATCTTCAAACGATCACAAAACATTAACATTTTAAAACTTCAAAAATGAAAAATTCATTCAAATTAGGTTTCGTAGCTTTAGTTCTTGCAGCTTCTTTCTCAGCTTGTAACGGTGACTCTAAAAAAGGTGGCGAAGATACTACTAAAACTACAGTAGTTGATTCAACTAAAGTTGTTACTGATTCAACTAAAACTGCAACTGATACTACTAAAGTTGCTGCTGATACTACTAAAAAAGATACCACTAAGAAATAATTATTTCTGATAAAATAGAAAGCAGTTAAATATCATTTTTAATTTTTTTCTATTGATTTTTTAGTTATCCATCAATAAAAAAGGTGACTTGTAATTTTTTTTAAAAATTATGGGTTACCTTTTTTTGTTTCTGGTATTAAGGTGTAAACTATTAAATCACTTATTAAAAAATTTAAAAAATGAAAAACTTCAAATTAGGCTTTTTAGCTTTAGCTATCGCTGCTTCTTTCGCTGCTTGTAAAGGTTCATCTTCAGCTTCTTCTGCTGATTCAACTAAAGCTGATTCATCTAAAATGGCTGCTGATACTACTAAAGCTGACACTTCTAAAGCTGACACTTCTAAAATGGCTGCTGACACTACTAAAAAAGACACTACTAAAAAGTAATTTGACTTTTTTTGTTAAAAAAATGCCCCGATTTTTCGGGGCATTTTTTTTTGCCTTGATAATTTCCAAACAATTTGTTCCGGTATTGCTTAAATGTGATAAGCAATAAAATATGAAATATTCTGAATGGAAAACCCTTGATGCCGATGAGCGTAAAAACATTAGCTGGCATCGTCACCCTCACATACGCACCGCAACGCTTTTTGCTATAGTTTTTGCTATCACGCTTATTGTTGTGATAATGGGCATAAGCAAAAACAGCACAGTGCATCTTAACCGCAAGCCCACCTCAAAAGAAGCTTTTGCCATGGCAAAAGAATTTGTAAAAGAAAAACTAAAGCAACCGGAAAAAGCAGTTTTCCCTAATAACGCGGGTTTTAAATTTATCATTGATACTACAGCCAATATCTACTTGCTGCAATCAACAATAAAAATAGAAAACAACAGCGGTAAACTGGAGCAATCCAACTGGGAAGTTAAAATGCTATATACAGATGGCGACTGGGCCGAAAAAAACAGCTGGCAAGTAAAATATCTCAACATCGACCCTCAACCCAAAAACTAAGATTCGCTTAATAACAAAAAAGGGGCAGTTTTAAAACTGCCCCTTTTTTGTTAACCCAATAATAAATTACCTGTTAACTTAATGAACACTGTCACGCAGAGCTTTGATCTCGTCATGCGCATCAAGAAGTTCGCTTTCCTGCTGGCTGATGGTTTCGCGCAGATAGGCCGGTAAATTTTCATCTTCCAGTGCTGTACGATATGCTTTTAAAATAGCATCTTCGCCAAACTCACATTCCTCCAGCACATCATGTGTGTCGTGCCCTGTAAACGCGGCTTTCACATCAAGCCAAACCCGGTGAATTTTACCGCTGGTACTTGTGCCGGTTTCGATATCCTTTCCAAAAGCACTTACCTCGGTACCTAACGCAAGTTTGTAACCCTGGCTTTGGCCTATAAGTCTTGTAAAAAGTGATTTTAGTTCGGTATCACCATCCTTCAAATCTTTTGAAGCGCGTTGATAACCCTCAATCCTGTCATTGTTGATCTGGATCAGATCATTTAAAATCTGTACGGTTGCTTGTGTATTTTCCATGATTAGATGTTTTTATACCATATTCAACCAATCAACAGTCAATTTGTTTAATTAATTATTTAATAATTAACCTTGAAAGAAAATTAACTTTTACCCCGAAACAAGGAAATGATCCAGATAATAACGGCAATAACTACAATAACAGCAATGATTCCCGTAATTGCTCCCGCTTTAAATATGCCGGTTATAACCGAACAACTGCTCAAAGTAAATAACACAAATGCAAATAGTAAAAAATGTAAGTTTTTCATGGTTGTTTTTTAAATAAATTTCAACAACAGAACGCAATAATCAGGCCTTTTTAACAATTGGCGCCTCAGGGCGCATCTGTTTGTAACACATGAACTTTGGTGAGTGTTGGTGTATACAAATACATACAATAACAGTAGTCGCGTCTCCTAACAAACCATAACGCAATCGCAATCCATTATAAATACTTTACAAATAACCGTTGACTGAAAAAACAAATGCCGGCAACATATGTTAATATAGCGACTTTGTAAACCGATAGTAAAATCAAATTTTTATTGAAAGTTCAAAGTCAAGCGTTGCTGCCCCGCGGTTACGTAATGCGTTCTTATTATAAATCATTAATCAACAATCTATTTTTCACCAGCTATGACGATACAGATACAACCCAACATTCAATGTGAAAACTGCATTAAATGCGGCAGAAGACCTCATATTGAACAAAATAAAAAATACTGGGCAATAACCTGCCCTAACAGCAGCTGCAAAAATTCGGTGAAAGCACTTATTGTTGATTTTGACGCCTGGAACCGGCTTAATAAAAAGACTAATGAAATACCGGCCACAACCGAGCCACTAAAACGCATCGCTTAAATTTGCTGTAAGAAAGGAAGTTACCATTTTAAATTTATAAAAATTTCACGGCCTTGGCACAGATGAGTACATTTACGCGCTACTCTACTTGTTAAGCTATGACAAATGCACTTCTATCAATAAATAAAGCAACAGTACGTTTCCTAAATACAACATTATTTACCGGCTTAAGCTTCAATATAAATAAAGGTGAAAGCTGGGCCCTCATCGGCGAAAGCGGATCGGGAAAAAGCGCCTTGCTACAAACTATAGCAGGGCGTTTTAACGTTACCGGGGGCGAAATAAATTACCATTTCTGGAACGATTACGCCGAACTTTTCAACGCCAATGAGGTTGCAACGCCGCATAAACTTATAGCTCTGGTTGAACCCAAACATCATTTTCGTAACTTATCAAACACTACCGATTTTTATTATCAGCAACGATATAACTCGTCTGACTCGGAAGATGCCCTCACTGTTGCAGATTATCTTGATAATATACCAAAACTTCAGGGAACACATGCCTTTTGGACACTTGAAAAAGTAGTTTCATTATTACGCCTCGAGTTATTGCTTAATAAGCAGATCATTAAACTATCTAACGGCGAAACCAAACGTTTGATGCTGGCCGCCGCATTACTGAAGAACCCAGTGTTATTAATGCTTGATAGCCCTTTAACCGGCCTGGATGTAAAAACACGCGAAGAATTTAACGGCATTATTGAGCAGATTACTGCTTCGGGTATTAACCTGATCATGGCTACCTCAATTCATGAAATCCCTGAGACCATCACACATGTTGCAGTATTAAGTAAAGGAGCTATTATTCACGAAAGCCCTAAACAGGATTTTAAACCCGAATTATTCCAGATAGATCTTACAGATAGCATTGATACCGGTGAGCTAAGTGCCTTACTCAATATTGATAAAAACCCGGCTGTGTACAACCTCATTGTAAAGATGGAGAATGTACATATTAAGTATGGGGATAAAGTAATATTGGATAATGTAAACTGGCAAATAAATCCCGGAGAGCATTGGGCTTTGCTTGGCCCCAACGGAGCCGGCAAATCAACTTTACTAAGCCTGATCAACGGAGACAATCCACAAGCTTATGCCAACAATATTATTTTATTTGATAAAAAACGTGGCACAGGCGAAAGTATCTGGGATATTAAAAAGAAAATAGGTTTTGTTTCGCCCGAATTGCATCAGTACTTCCCTACAGATAATAGTTGCTTACAGGTAATTGAATCGGGGTATTATGATACCCTTGGCCTGTTCAGGCCAGGCAATAAAGAGCGCGCTGAAATAGCTTTACGATGGATGAAGGCATTGGAAATTGAAAAGTATGCCCGCGTGCTGCTCAAAAATGTACCCGCAAGCGCGCAACGTTTGTGCCTCCTGGCCCGTGCCCTCATCAAAAACCCGGCATTATTAATTTTTGATGAGCCCTGCCAGGGGATGGATGATCACCAACAACTCCATTTTAAAAACCTGGTTGACAGCATTTGCAGCCTGGGAAATGTTACGCTTATTTACGTAACCCACTATCAGCATGAAATACCTAATAGCGTAGATAAGGTTTTAAGACTGGATAAAGGAAAGGTGGTGAGTTAGAGGTTAGAGGTTAGAGGTTAGAGGTTAGAGGTTAGAGGTTAGAGGTTAGAGGTTAGAGGTTAGAGGTTAGAGGTTAGAGGTTAGAGGGCAATGTTTCTTGAATTACTTTGTTTTAAGTTTTCATTTTTATCCATGCCTAACACGGCAAAAAATGATCACATTTATTTGTCAATTATTTAACAGCGGGCAAAATCAAATTATCAACTTGCGTATATTTGCCTGATATGAATACAGCCGATCTGTTGCAACGCGCGTTGCGGTTTGATTTTTTAACGCTTGAAGAAGGCGTTTACCTGTATAACAACGCCTCAACTGCCGAGTTGATGTATACCGCCAACGAACTTCGTAAAATACAGGTTCCGCATGGTAAGGTTACCTGGCAAATTGACCGTAATGTTAATACCACCAATGTTTGTATAGCTAATTGTAAGTTCTGTAACTTTTTCCGTCGCCCCGGCCACGAAGAAAGTTATATAACCGACATTGAAACTTATAAAAAGAAAATCGAGGAAACTTTCCGTTACGGCGGCGACCAGTTGTTGTTGCAAGGCGGTCACCACCCTGACCTGGGATTGAAGTTTTATACCGATCTGTTCCGCGAATTAAAACAGCTTTACCCTAAGTTGAAATTACATTCGTTAGGTCCGCCCGAAATTGCGCACGTTGCCAAATTAGAGGGCATGCCGCACATCGAAGTACTCAGGGCCATGAAGGAAGCCGGTTTAGATTCGTTACCTGGTGCCGGTGCCGAGATCCTGAATGACCGGGTGCGTCGCCTGATATCAAAAGGCAAATGCGGTGGTAAAGAATGGCTCGACGTAATGCGTGCCGCTCATCAGCTTAACCTGCCTTCATCCGCAACTATGATGTTTGGTCATATCGAAACTATCGAGGAGCGTTTTGAGCATTTGGTTTGGATCCGCGAGGTACAAGCCGAAAAGCCGGAAGGTCATTATGGTTTTATCGCGTTCATTCCGTGGCCTTTTCAAGACGATGGAACGCTTTTGCGTAAAGTACGCGGTATCACTAACAATGTTACCGGCGACGAATATATCCGCATGATTGCCCTGAGCCGTATCATGTTGCCTAACGTTAAAAACATTCAGGCATCATGGTTAACCGTAGGCAAGCAAGTAGCCCAACTATGTTTACATGCAGGTGCTAACGATTTTGGATCGATCATGATTGAGGAAAACGTAGTATCTGCTGCCGGTGCTCCGCACAGATTTACAGCCCGCGGCATTCAGGAATCCATAAAAGAAGCCGGCTTTGAGCCTCAGCTGCGTACCCAGCGATACGAATGGCGCGATATCCCCGTTGAAATTGAAGAACAGGTTATAAACTATTAAGTTACCAGTGTGCGGTTGGCAGTTTGCAGTTGAAACAAAACTAACTGCCAATTGCAAACCATCAACTGCCAACTGAACAAAATGGAACAATACATAGAAGCACTAATTTTTGCGTCAGAGCAGGCTATCCGATTGGAAGAGATAATGTATTGCCTCCAGGCTGCTTTTGAGCGCGATTTTACCAACGAAGAAGTAACCGACGCGATAAGCAGGATTCACGAAAAATACCAGCATCATAGCTTAGCTATCGAACTCGTGAAAATTGGCAATGGGTATCAATTTTTGACCAAGAAAGAATATCACGCCGTTATAAACCTGCTTCAATTACAACGTTCAAAGAAAAAGTTAAGCCAGGCTGCTTTAGAAACCCTTGCCATCATCGCATACAAGCAACCGGTAACCAAACCGGATATTGAACAGATCAGAGGTGTGAATTGCGACTATTCGATCCAAAAATTGCTCGAAAAAGAGCTAATAGCTATAGTCGGCAAATCGGAAGGGCTCGGAAAACCCATCCTTTATGGCACCAGCAACTTGTTCATGGATTATTTTGGCATAAACAGCATTGAGGAATTACCTCAACTTAAGGACTTTACAAACAATACTGCCACTATTGGCGAGCAATCAGAATAATTTTAATTTCTGTTTTAAAAAAAATCAATTTTAGTTATTTTTACTATTGAATCGATAGAGATAAAGGACTTGAAAAAACGCTTTTCTTAATCTGATTTAAATTATTATTATTGACCGAAGTTTAATTTATAAAATCCATTACAATGGGAGCGCCAAAGAAACCGAACACTAAAAAGATCCAAGACTCTGATAACGATGCGGAGGATGATGATCTGGAGTCAACAAAAGCAACGAAGAAGTATGATGATGATGATGATGACTTTGACGGCCCTTTAGACGATGATCTGGGCAGAGGTGGTTATGAGTCGTTTGATGACGAAGACGAAGACGATTATTAATAATTAAAAATATAGTATTTTGTAAAGCATTCAGACTATGCCTCTGGATGCTTTTTTTATTATCTACCGGTAACAGCGCTAATGAAAGTAACTGAAGTACAGGACAAAGCATCAAAAAAAGCATTTTTGGATGTAGCCCGCATCATTTATAAAAACGATCCGAACTGGGTTTGCCCGCTTGATAACGATATCGAAGCCGTGTTCAATCCGGCAAAGAATAATTTTCACCAGCATGGAAAATGTACCCGCTGGATCCTGACAGATAATAATGGCAAACTGATTGGCCGGGTAGCTGCATTCATTAACGAAAAAAAGGCATACAACTATGAGCAGCCAACCGGCGGAATGGGCTTTTTTGAATGTGTTAATAATAAAGAAGCGGCCTTCCTGCTATTTGATACCGCCAAAAACTGGCTCAAAGAAAACGGCATGAAGGCCATGGATGGCCCCATCAATTTCGGTGAAAACGATAATTTCTGGGGTTTACTGGTTGAGGGCTTTACACCTCCCTCCTACGGAATGAACTATAACCATCCGTATTACCAGGCATTTTTTGATGATTACGGATTTAAAACCCAGTATGCGCAGATCACTAACCATGTTGACGCGCACAAACCATTTCCTGAGCGGTTTACTAAAATTGCTAACTGGGTAGCCAAAAAGCCAGGTTATGATTTCAGGCATTTCGAAATAAAAAAAATAGAAAAGTTCGCCGCCGATTTCATTGAGGTTTATAACGACGGATGGAAGGATTTTGAAAATTTCGTCCCCATAAACTACAATACAATTATGGAAAGCTTTGAAAAAATGAAGCCCCTGATGGATGAAAATTTGATTTGGTTTGCCTATGTTGATGATGAACCTGCTTCATTCATGATCATATTGCCAGATGCCAACCAAATGCTAAAGCCGCTTAACGGTAAGCTCAACCTGATTGGTAAACTTAAGTTTTTATACTACCGGTGGAAGGGCGTATCCCGTATGCGTGCCATTGTGATGGGCACAAAACAAAAGTATCAAAAGCACGGTCTTGAATCGGCCATGTTTATAAAACTAAAGGAATATGTACTGCCATTAAAGCGTTATGATGAGCTTGAACTATCATGGGTAGGCGATTTTAACGACAAAATGATTGCTATTCATGAAGCGGTGGGCGCTACGTTTGGCAAGCGGCATTTAACAATGCGTTACATTTTTGAATAGCCCGGCACAAACCGGGCTTTTCAAATTATGCGGTTACTTTTGAATGTCGAAGTTCTTCAAATAGTTCAATTACTTTTTTCTGCAAATCAATTACTTCAGTTTCGCGGTCCATTAAGCGTTTGTTAACAGTTTCCAATTCGTTAACAAATTTTTGATCCTGCTCGGTGTCATTAAATGTAAGCAACTGAACTACAGACATTTCAAACAGATTTGCTATCTGCTCAAGCCTTGATAAATTTATATCTGTTATCCCTGTTTCAATTTTTGAGAAAGCGGGGATTGAAATATCCAATCTCTTTGCAACATCCTCCTGGCTCCACCCCTTTTGATGACGTAATAATCTGATTTTTTTTCCGAGAGTTTTCATTTGGTTAAATTAATAGTGTAGGTTTCGCAAAAGTTAATTACTTTACAATAATATTTATTATCACGCTAATTATCAACTAATTTGCGTAAAATTTTATTTAACAGTGTAGTTAATTGTTGCGGTTGGCAAATCCTTTAAATTAAAGCATAATAATCGTCCAAAAACATACCTACAACATGGTATTTTCCGAATAATTTAGGCCAGGGATTTTCATCCCATTGTAATTTAGTGCGCAAAAAAGCGTAAAAAATTCTTCTTTTTAAAATTTAAATTTCATTTTTGTACTGTAATATTTTTTATTACAGATAAATGAACGGACAATTTCAAATAGCAACCCACGTATTAACCCTGCTTTGCAAGCAGCCGGGCGAATTGCTGTCGTCCGACTATGTAGCCGGAAGCATGAATGTAAATCCGGTTCTGGTGCGTAAAGAGATGCGCAAGCTACGCGCATGCGGTCTTATTGAAAGTAAGGAAGGTAAAACCGGCGGTTATAGCCTGGCCCTCCCACCGCAAAAAATCACCCTTGCCGATGTTTATAAAGCTGTAAAGTTGCCACCTGCTTTAGGTCAGGCTAAAAACAAGCCTAATCCGGATTGTCCTGTTGGCAAACAAATCGGTACCCACCTTGATCATTTAGCCGATGATGTTGAAGCTGCCATTGTCAAAAAACTGAGCACCATAACCATTTTTGATTTTGTAAATCAATTCGATTAAAAAAATTTAAAACAAACTGTAACAAATTTAATTACAATATAAAACCAGAAAACAATGAAAATCGCATTAATTGGAGCCACAGGCTTTGTAGGTAAAGCCGTTTTAAACGAAGCATTACAACGCGAATATGAAGTAACCGCCATAGCACGTAACCCAAAAACTGATATTGAAAACCCCAAATTAACACTCAAAACCGCCGACGTATATAATGTTGATGAGCTAACAGAAGTTTTAAAAGGGCATGATGCCGTCGTAAACTCATTCAACGCCGGTTGGACAAACCCTGATCTGTATAATGATTTCATCAAAGGTTCTGAAGCCATACAACAAGCTACTAAACAAGCCGGTGTAAAACGTTTATTGGTTGTGGGCGGAGCAGGCAGTCTTTACATTGCCCCTGGCGTACAGCTGGTTGACAGCCCTCAATTCCCTGCCGAATGGAAAGCCGGTGCTACCGCCGCCCGTGACTATCTTAATATCATTAAAAAAGAAAATGATTTAGACTGGACTTTTCTGAGCCCTGCTATTCATCTACATCCTGGCACCCGTACAGGCGTATACCGCACAGGTACCGACGAGCCGGTATTTAACGACAAGCACGAACACGAAATTTCTGTTGAAGATTTAGCAGTTGCTATTTTGGATGAACTGGAAAACAACCAGTTTGTAAAAAGAAGGTTTACTGTGGGGTATTAACAATTATATGTCATTGCGAGCGAAGCGTGGCAATCGCATACTATGCAGAGCGACTCTGTATAGCATGCGATTGCTTCGTCGTTCCTCCTCGCAATGACATAAATTTTGTGGCTTCCTACTTTATAAACTTAGTAGCAACCCAGTCTTTATCCTTTTTGTGGGTAATATATTTCAGGCCGTACTTCCGGGCTTCGTCGGTAATGATATCCAAATCCGGCGATTCGTAAAAACCGCTGAAATAGATCTCACCGTCCGCTTTTAATACTTCGGCATAGCGCTGCATCTGATCAATCAGGATATTGCGGTTAATGTTTGCCAGGATGGTATCGTATTGTTCGTCGGGAATAACTTCTTTTGAACCACAAAGCGGCTTAATATCAGGTACATTATTCAGGGCCGAATTTTCGATAGTACTTTCGTAACAAACAGGGTCATAATCGATAGCAGTGATATCATCAGCACCTAATTTGGCGGCCATAATAGCGAGGATACCCGTACCACATCCCATATCAAGTACTTTTTTACCGGCAAATTCATTTTCCAGCATCAGGCTCAGCATCATGGCCGTGGTTTGGTGATGCCCGGTACCAAAAGCCATCTTCGGGTCGATAACTATTTCATATGCAAACTGAGGTTTAGGCTCATGAAAGGTTGCCCTAACGTAGATCTTATCCCCTATTTCAATCGGCTCAAAATTACTTTCCCATACCTCGTTCCAGTTTTTTTGCGGAATAAGCGTTATCTCGTAGCTAAAGGTGAACAGGTCTTTGTAAGGCAATAACTGCTCATCAAGCGCCTGCTGATCAAAAACATCTTCAGGAATATAAGCCTTAAAACCAAGCTCAAGCTCTTCAAAAGTATCGAAACCAATCTCGCCCAAAGCATTAATCAGCAAATCTTGCTGGTAATCTTCGGTGGTGATGGTTGTAAAAAATAATTCGTAATAATTCATTTTGATTTTTTTGTCATTAACCCTCAACAGAACCCCCGTCGACCGACAGAGAATTTAAGTGACAGGTTCAGCTTCGGGTTCAACCGGTTCGCTATCAGTGCTTGTCCTCCTTCTGTCGAGCAAATACAGTACAACAAAGTTAACCATCCAGTAAACAGCTTGTATTTCTGTCATATACCACCAAAAACTTAACAGCGGACTGTATCCATCTTCGGGTAACCATATAACGTAACTGAGGCCCCCGGCAAATAATATACAAACCAGGGCAATGCAAGCAC
This sequence comes from Mucilaginibacter endophyticus, assembly GCF_003351025.1. Classification (GTDB taxonomy): domain Bacteria; phylum Bacteroidota; class Bacteroidia; order Sphingobacteriales; family Sphingobacteriaceae; genus Mucilaginibacter; species Mucilaginibacter endophyticus. The sequence goes on from NZ_QPCG01000002.1 coordinate 1,109,070, forward strand.
CGGCAATAAAGCGGGCCGATGCACCTTTATGCTTAACCCAGTTCCAAAGTGGTATAATGATCAGGTATTGCGTGAGAATGCCATCGACAAGCAGCAAGCCCCAAAAAAGGCTGAAATAAGCCATGAGACTGTACAGGTTCCCGTTACCAATTTCGCCAATACGCATGGAGTGATGAGGCATATTGAAATACACAACTGCCCAAAACACGCCAAAATCGACCAAAACCGGTAAAAGAACTTTTAAAAGCTTCATGCTTTTTTAGATTTGAGACGTGAGATTTGAGATATGAGATTTTTATTTTTCAATAAACATCTCATACGCTCATTATGTTTGGAATTAAGCCCGAGATTGTCTCAATACTCAAATCTCACATCTCATATCCAAATAATATTAATTAAACGTTTTAACGATATCCGTAAAATCGCGTGATTTCAAAGAAGCACCACCGATAAGGCCACCATCAATATCAGGCTGAGCAAATAGCTCGGCAGCATTGGTTGGGTTACAGCTTCCGCCATATAAAATGGTAGTAGCATCAGCAACTTCCTGGCCGTATTTAGCGGCAATTTCCTTACGGATAAACTCGTGAATTTCCTGTGCCTGTGCAGATGTAGCGGTTACACCTGTACCAATAGCCCAAACCGGTTCGTAAGCAATAACCAATTTTGCAAACTGATCAGCATCAAGGTGGAAGATACCTTCAACCAGTTGAGTTTTGATCACGTCAAAATGCGTATTGGCTTCACGCTCCTGCAAAGTTTCACCAATACAGAAGATAGGGCGAAGATCATTTTTTAAAGCAGTATCTGTTTTTTTTGCAAGCAAGGCATTGGTTTCGCCAAAATATTGACGACGCTCCGAGTGACCCAGGATCACATAAGCGGCGCCGGTTGATTTGATCATTTTAGCAGAGATTTCACCTGTGTAAGCACCTTTTTCTTCCTGGTGGGCATTTTGCGCGCCAACAGCAACTTTATTATATCCTTTAGCCAATTGTACCAGGCTATGGATGTGAATAAACGGACTGCAGATCACTGCTTCCTGCGTGCCGGTAGCCTCATCTTTAACCATGTTGATGATTTCTGAAAATAAAGCTAAACCTTCATTGTAATCAAGGTTCATTTTCCAGTTTCCGGCAACGATTTTCTTTCTCATGATTTTATTTTTAGTTGTTTCTATTAGTGTGGAAGGTTATTAAGCTGATTAAGTAAGTGGTTATTTGGGTTATTATAAGCGGAAAGCTACTCGCCTAATCAACCCAATAACTACTCACCAAACTTTCTGTACTCTTCTGTTAGTTCAAATATGGCTGTTAATATATTCTGTTCTGTTTCGTCAAAATCGCGGTGCTCACGGCGGTCAAACACTTTCTGTACGGTTTCAAACATTTTATTGATCAGATAAACTTCAAAGCCCTGCGCCCCGCCCCATGAAAAATCAGGAACGAAGTGACTTGGAAAGCCTGCCCCAAAAACATTGGCCCCCACGCCCACTACGGTACCGGTATTAAACATGGTATTGATGCCGGATTTAGCATGATCGCCCATGATCAGGCCACAAAACTGCAGACCGGTTTTACGTAAGCGCTGGGTACTATAATCCCAAAGCTTTACTTCGGCGTAGTTATTTTTCAGGTTGGAGTTGTTGGTATCCGCACCAATATTACACCATTCGCCTAAAACCGAGTTGCCCAGGTAACCTTCGTGCCCTTTTGACGAATATCCCCAGATCACCGAGTTATTTATCTCCCCCCCAACCCGGCAGTACGGGCCAATTGTTGTTGCGCCATAAATTTTAGTACCCATTTTAACCTGCGAGTGTTCGCAAATGGCAAACGGTCCGCGGATATGTGTGCCCTCCCAAACCTCGGTATTAGCCGACAGGTAGATGGGCCCGTTAGTGGTGTTAAAAGTTGAGCACTCGGCAACAGCCCCTTCTTCGGCAAAAAAATCATTGCCAATAACAACGTTTGTGGCGCTAATGGCTGCACTTGTGCGGCCTCTGGTAAGCAATTGAAAATCTTTACGAAGTTCGATGTCATTTTTCCTGAAAATATCTTCAGGATATTTTATCGATACAAAAAGATTAGGATAGTTTATAATATCGCTAAATTCAGCATCGGCATTAAAGCTTTCCGCTTCCGAGGCATTAAGGTTGACTGCTATTAACAGATCGTTATACTTAAGCGCCTGCCCGCTTTGCAGCTTGCTGATTGCTTCAATCAGGTTTTCATCCGGACATATGGCACCATTGATAAAAACGTTATCAGCTTCAATATTTACCGGAAACTTTACCTTAAGATAGTCAAGCGTTTTAAAAGAATATGCGCTTTTTAAATGCTTAGCCCATTTTTCGGCAATGGTAAGTATGCCAATACGAAGATCGGCTACAGGCCTGGTAAAGGTAAGGGGCAGCAGCGACTGATGTGCGTTATCGTCAAAAAGGATAATTGCCATGGCGCAAAAATAAAAAAAGTCCCGACTGCAAAGCCGGGACTTACAAATATTGTTTGAACAAAAATTACTTTTTGTTGTAACGTGAGCGGAATTTATCGATACGACCTGCAGTATCAACCAGTTTCATTTTACCGGTGTAGAACGGGTGCGAAGTATGAGAAATCTCTAATTTAACCAATGGGTATTCGTTACCATCTTCCCATTTAACGGTTTCGCGGGTATCGATGCAAGATTTAGTGATAAAAGAGTAGTCGTTAGACATATCTTTAAATACAACTAATCTGTAGTTTGATGGATGCAGATCTTTTTTCATTATATTATATAAACTTACCTTCTGTACTTTACTTAAAAGAGGTGCAAATGTAATAATAAAAGTGAAAACTGGAAAAGCAAATTAAAAATAGTTAATGACTTATGGTTTAAGGTTCATTGCAAAGCAAAGAATCGGATTAAAAAAATTGATTATGAACAATTTATAAAACTCGCCTATCAGAAACTTATTATATATTTCCGGACTAAAATCCGTAGCATTTAAGAATTTATAGAAAATATTGCTCTTATTTCTTTCGATTCCTAATTCCATAAACTAAATAAACACATTACCTATATCTTCTCTATAACGCGCAATGAACTCATCAAACGAATTTGCTACAACTTCATAAGCGCAGCCACAAATTGCATACACTTCATTTTTGTTACTATCATGTGCATACAACCTGATTGCAAATACCATAACATATATCGAATACTCTGCAAATACAAAGCAGTTTTCATGTAACGGTAAAGTATTAACTATATTTCTGTAATCCGGGATTCCACCATAATCACCCACCACTTCCTTTACACTTTTAAATTCAGGAAATTTAAAAAACGCAAACATATCCTCATTGTAGGCATCAATCTCTTCATCAGTGAGTTTTAAATAAGATCGTAAATCACCAGGAATCAACAATTGATTCCTGGATTGAAACAAATCAAGTTCTTCATCCAAAGTCATTTCGCCGGGTATATTTTTTTATTAGGATATACATGTTTTTTAAACGGGGCCCACTGACTTACTTAACACTGTTAAGCACCATATCTGTGTGTACCACTTTGCCCATGTCCAAATATTGTAAATTATTGGTCAGCTTTGATTATTTGCGAAGGTTTTTAGCTGAATTTAGATAAAAACTTGCGTATCTTTGTTTTGTTAATATATTTCAAAAGGACTATGAATATCCCAATTTATTTAGATAACAACGCAACTACACCAATGGACCCACGGGTACTGGAGGCTATGTTACCATATTTTAACGAAAAATTTGGTAATGCGGCAAGCCGTAACCATGCGTTTGGCTGGGTTGCTGAGGAGGCAGTTGATTACGCACGCGAACAGGTAGCCAAATTAATCGGCGCATCTGAAAAAGAGATCATCTTTACCTCTGGTGCTACAGAATCAGATAACCTTGCTATTAAAGGGGTGTTTGAAATGTACAAAGACAAAGGTAACCACATCATAACCGCGGTTACTGAGCACAAAGCAGTGCTTGACGCCTGCAAACACGTTGAAAAACTGGGTGGTAAGGTAACTTACCTTGCTGTTAAAGAAGACGGCCTTGTTGACTTAGCCGAGCTTGAAGCGGCTATGACCCCGGAAACCATTCTGGTATCTATCATGTATGGTAACAACGAAATTGGTGTGATTCAGCCGGTTAAAGAAATTTCTGCTATTGCCCACAAACACGGTGCTTTGTTCATGACAGATGCAACACAAGCAGTTGGTAAGATCCCTGTTGATGTAAACGCTGACGGTATCGACTTATTAGCGTTATCAGCTCACAAAATATATGGCCCTAAAGGTGTTGGCGCATTATACGTACGCCGTAAAGGACCAAGGGTTAAAGTTACTGCTCAGATGGACGGTGGCGGTCACGAACGCGGTATGCGTTCAGGTACCCTTAACGTACCGGGCATTGTTGGTTTAGGTAAAGCCTGTGAACTTTGTGGCCTGGAAATGGAAAGCGAAGCAAAACGCCTTTCGGCTTTACGTGATAAATTACAATCAGCTTTAACTGTATTGGAAGAAAGTTATGTGAACGGTAATGTTGAACACCGCTTACCACATGTAGCTAACATTTCTTTCAAATATGTTGAGGGTGAAGGTTTGATGATGGCCATGAAAGATCTGGCTGTATCATCAGGTTCGGCTTGTACATCTGCTTCATTGGAGCCATCATATGTATTGAAAAGCTTAGGCCTTTCTGATGATCTGGCTCACTCTTCTATCCGTTTCGGCTTAGGTCGTTTCACTACCGAAGAAGAAGTTGATTACGCTGTAGAAGTAACCAAAAACGCGGTTAACCACCTGCGCGAACTTTCACCACTATGGGAAATGTTTAAAGAAGGTATCGACCTTAACTCAATTGAGTGGGCAGAACATTAATTTGATTTCGGATTTGGGATGTCCGGTTTCGGATTTTCCATTTACGATTTGATATATAAGGGTTTCAAAGACTCAGAACTTATAACTTACGACTTAGAACTTTAAAAAAATGGCATATTCAGATAAAGTAATCGATCACTACACTAACCCCCGCAATGTGGGCACTTTGGATAAAAGCAGCCACAAAGTAGGTACCGGTTTAGTTGGTGCACCTGAGTGCGGCGACGTAATGCGTTTGCAAATTCAGGTTGATGATAACAATGTTATCACCGATGCAAAATTTAAAACTTTCGGTTGCGGTTCTGCAATCGCTTCTTCATCATTGGCTACTGAGTGGCTTAAAGGCAAAAGCATTGACGATGCTATGAAAATAGACAACATGGATATTGTTGAAGAGCTTGCCCTTCCACCGGTAAAAATTCACTGCTCTGTATTAGCTGAAGACGCTATCAAAGCAGCGATCAATGACTTCCGCGTAAAAAACGGCTTAGCGCCAATTGAAAGCGAAAAAGTACATCATTAATTATTAAGTGAGTGGTGAGTTGTGGAAGGTGAGTGGTTAACTCCCAATACAACTATTCACTACTCACCTTTCACTATTCACCAACAACATGGTAACTGTAACTGATAAAGCAAAAAGCAAAATAGAACACCTGATGCAGGATGCAGGACTTGATGCCTCTTATTTCCTGCGTGTGTCTGTTCAGGGCGGTGGTTGCTCTGGTTTATCATACAATCTTGATTTTGATAACGAAGAGAAAAAAGGCGATCAGTTTTTTGAAGACCAGGGCGTACGTATGGCGCTTGACATGAAATCATTCCTGTACCTTGCCGGTACAGAACTCGATTTTTCAGACGGCCTTAACGGCAAGGGCTTCAATTTCCACAACCCTAACGCCAGCCGTACATGCGGTTGCGGCGAAAGTTTTTCGGTATAAATTCAACCTTAAAATAATTGAAAAGAGGCGCCTAAAGCGCCTCTTTTTTGTTTGTCGGTTTACTGCCGCGAGTCTCCATCTTAACTGCCGCGAGCTTCCAGCCCGTGGTTGATTACAGGTTCAGCTTTCAGCTGAACTGCCTAAAACATATCTTCGGCTGTTACACCATCAGGTATAGCCTGCTCCACACTCCAATGTTCAGCAATTTTATTGTTTGCTACCCTGAAGATCTCATAAAACATAAAGGCCTTGTCATCCTTGTTCAACTGAGACTGAACCACAACAAAATCGCCCTCGGCTATAATTCGATGGATTTTGACAGACATTTCAGAATTGGCAAGGTAGCCAGCTAATCTCTTCCCGGATGCAATCAACGATGCATCATGCTCAACATATGCTTTATCAACAAACTGATCAGTTGGTTTCCTATCTACTACTGCTTTGTAAAATCGCTCAACAATAAGTTTGCTACTTTCTGCAGAAACACTGTGATCAATATCAATTGTGCCATTGGTAGCGGTGACTAACTTCCCGCTTTCATCAGGTAGTGACTGTATAGCATCCCAGTGCTCGATAAGCATGCCATCTTTTAACTTAAACAGATCAATCACAGCCATCCGTTTTCCCATAAATTGAACATCAAGATGGGTAACTACAAAGTCACCTTCCTGTATTGCCCTTACAATGGGTGATTTTGCATCCTCAGGTGGCGGCGGCAGTTTTTTTAGATAGTTGATCATTTCGGTTACACCCTCCCTACCCTGCTTAACAGTAGGATTATGTTGTTTATAATTTTCAATGATAAATTCGGGGATCAGCTCTATTTTGCGCTGCCCAACTATTTGTTTATAAAACGATAGTACTTTTTCTTTATTAGTTATGGTATCCATATAAGTATGCGATTTTGCGGATTGAGCAGCGCACATCAAAATGCAGCACATGCCCAATGCCAATATTGGAGTAATTTTCATTACAGGTTAAATAAAAATAGATCGGAAATTTTAAGACAATACTAAACACTGCCGCGAAAGCAGCGTGTCACCAAACCTGTATCAACAGGCCGGGCCTTTAGGCGACCCTTGTTTTATATGTGGATATAGTAATTATGAAGTGAAGATAAGGAAAGTTTTCAGCACCAGACTTACGAAGTTTTAAAAACTTCGTAAGTCTGCGTTGGCTTTATCAAAACACCTTGATCACTTGCCCTGTAATCGCGCCAAGCACGCTTTTCAAATAAGCATTGGCCACCTTATCCATAGCGACCGGCTCATGTCCCGGGAAATATTCAAAAAAGCCAGGGGAATCTTCAACAACACCCGGACTCACCACATTAATCCTTACACCATTTTGCAGTTCGATAGCAGCACCAATAACAAAAGAATTTAATCCTCCGTTTATAGCGCCCAGGTTCACACCGTTTACAACCGGATCCTCAGAAAGAATGCCCGAGGTAAGGGTAAACGAGCCTTTGGCATTAATATAATGCTGACCTATCAATACCAGGTTGATTTGCCCAAGCAACTTACTTTCAATACCTTTTTTAAAATCGGCAGGACTCGTACTTGCCAGCGGACCAAAATGGCCAGAGCCGGTAGTGCTTATCAAGGCGTCAAACGGGCCAACCTTTTCAAAAAATGCCTCAATGGACTCCGGAGAGGTAATATCTAACTGAAAAGCGCCTGTTTTTGAACCCGCGGTGATAATGATGTGTTTTCCTTCCAGCGCCTCCGTAACTTTTCTGCCTATTGTGCCTGAGGCACCAATGATAATTATTTTCATGGTTGTTGTTTTTGTACAAGTTAACAAGTGTGGGCATAAATGGTTATGCGCAAAATCATCACAGCAATATTATTACAAATTGATGTCGAGGTCTTTGATATATTTGTCATCATAACCTTTCATGAAGCATATCGTCATCTTTATTTGTATAGTCATTTTATCCCCAAGCCTATTCGGTCAAACTAAAATGCGTACTGTAGAAGAGTTAACCAGTGATACATCAGCATGGACTCTGCTACAGCAGGAAATTGCTGGCGCAAAAAATAAAGTAGAATTACTGCCCGTAAACGTAGGCCAAAATAAAGTGGCTATTTATCAAACACAGGTAACTACCCATTCATATATGGGCGCAGTAGTTTATTTTACCGGGGGAATATTAATAGACCACGGATGGATTAGAATATTAGGGTCGGGAAATCAAAAGTTAAACCGTAGCCTGCCTGGATGGAATAAAGGCAAAACGTTTAAAGAGGTTGGAGAAAAGCCAAACTTTTTATTAATAGCTGATGATGCTGTTGGAGGATTCTTCGCGATTAACGGAGGTGAATTTGGCCAGGATCTCGGACAAATCTATTATTTAGCTCCGGATCAGCTGAAATGGGAAGCGCTAAATATCGGTTATTCGCAGTTCCTCAGCTTTTGCTTTGCCGGAAATATAAACCAATTTTACAGCAACCTGAGATGGAAAAGCTGGCAGCAAGACCTCAAAAAACTATCACCTGATCAGGTTTTCAGCTTCTATCCATTTCTTTGGACAGTGGAAGGAAAAAGCATCGAAAAGGCTTCAAGAAAAATTGTTCCTGTGTATGAACAATATGATTTTTTAACAAATAGCATGAAACAACTTAAACAATAATCGGCATTGGTTTTTGTTGCTAAATACTATAAGTTTGTTTCCAATATCCAATTATATAAATGACTAACAATACCGAGCTTTCAACTGTTCCGAGTTTCATTCGCAATACCGTTGCCAATATCCATCCCTTAGATCATACTTTCCTGTTGCATAAAGTTAAAGATACCTGGGTTGAGATCAGCTATGGTGAGGTTTTAGAAAAGGTTGACGCTATTTCGGCCTGGTTCCTGCATATCGGAATAAAAAAAGGCGACAGGCTTTCGCTTATCATCGAAAACGGTCCGAATTATGTTTATTATGATCAGGCCCTTCAACAGATAGGCGCAGTTAATACTTCGATATATCCAACCCTTACCGAAAATGAGATCGAGTATATTCTGAACGATTCGGGAGCACGTACCATCATTTGCGGTAATCCGTTCCTGTTCAGGAAAGTATTAAAAGTAGCAAACAATTGCCCCGAGCTGATCCGCCTGATCCCTGCGTTTGATGATTTTGAAAAATTCAGCGATAAAGTAAACCTCAATGCCGGTGTTATTAGCTTTGATGAAGTTATAACCGAAGGCCGCAAATTGGTTGAGCAATACCGTTCTGCTATAAATGCAGCCCGTGAAGCCATTTTAACAACAGATACTTCTTGCCTTATTTATACCTCGGGCACCACAGGCGTACCTAAAGGTGTGGTGCTAACGCATCATAACCTTACCCAAAACGCAATCAACAGCCTGATCCAGATCCCGTTTGTTGAAAAAACAGACAGGTTCCTGTCGTTCCTGCCTTTATCGCACGTATTTGAGCGTACCATTTACCATATAGCCATTTACCAGGGTTCACAAATAGCCTTCGCGCAAAGCCTGGAGTTATTGGCCAAAAACATGACCGAGGTTAAACCTACCATACTTTGCTGTGTACCAAGGCTATTGGAGCGCATTCATGACCGGGCCATCAAAAGCGGTACATCTGCCGGTGGCCTTAAAACCAAGATCTTCCTGTGGGCATTTGAGGTTGGCAAAAAAGTACGCCTGGCACAGGAAGCAGGTAAATCGCCTAATGTTATACTGAAAGCGCAGCATGGTATTGCCGAAAAACTGGTATTTAGCAAGATCAAGGAAAAAACCGGCGGGCAATTAAAGTTCATGGTATCTGGTGGTGGTGCATTGCCTAAAAACATCGGAGAATTTTTTGGCGACCTCGGTATCGTGATATTGGAAGGTTTTGGATTAACAGAAACATCGCCGGTAATGGCAGTTACCGAACGCCATAGGGTGATTTACGGTACCGTTGGCCGTATTATTCCGGGTATTGAAGTTGCTATTCAAAATGTAGATACCAAACAGATCTACTCTGTTCAAACACACGATAATTTTAAAGAAGATACCCTTACCGAGGAAGGTGAGATCATTGTACGCGGACATTGCGTAATGAAAGGTTACTGGAACAAACCTGAAGAAACCGCCACCGTAATTGATAGCCATGGCTGGTTTCACACCGGCGATATCGGTCGCTTTTTCCGTGGCAACCTTCAAATTACTGATCGGCTAAAGAACATGCTGGTTAACGCGTACGGTAAAAATATCTATCCAACCCCAGTAGAGAACACTTACCTCAAAAGCCCTAAAATTGAGCAGGTATTTTTAGTTGGAGATAAACGCGAATATATCGCCGCCATCATTGTTCCTGCCCGTGAAACCTTGCAGGAAAACTTCAACCTCCAAAACGAGTTTTTTGAACGTACTGAGGTATTTGTTGACGACAAAGAAATTGTGGACTGGATTGGTGCCGACATCCGCAAGTACAGCAATGAACTTGCAAAGTTTGAACGCATTAAATCATTCAAGGTAAAACGCAACCCATTCAGCATGGAAGAAGGCGAGATCACCCCTACCATGAAGGCCAAACGCAAAGTCATCGAGAAAAAATACGCAGCCGATATTGATGGGCTTTATGTCGGCGAGGCTGAGGAAGATTAACCGTTGATTTTATTGATTACGCTGATTTCGCTGAAACCTTAACCAGGATTACGTGGGTTTATCCGTAAGACAAGATTTTGATTGCGTAGACCGAAGCAGTCGGAACCCTGTAAATCATTAAATCTGCTTAATGAAGGTTCAAAAAATCAACGAAATTAGCGTAATCAATAAAATCAACGGTCAAAATTTACTAACTTTGTTAGCATGAAGCGATCGGGCAGTGCTGACTTACCTTTACATTATGGCTATGTACCGCAATGGCTTGCTGAGCGGATGGCTAAGCTTGGCCTTGCCGTGGTGGAAACCATAGTGATGGATTATGGTAAGGATGAAGTGCTTCGGCGCTTGAGCGATCCGTTTTGGTTTCAGAGTTTAGGTGCCGTTATGGGTATGGACTGGCATTCATCGGGCATAACCACTTCGGTAATGGGTGCTTTGAAAAAATCTATCAATCCACATAGCCGCGAACTGGGCATTTATATTTGCGGGGGTAAAGGCAAACACTCTACCCAAACACCGGCCGAGCTTTTAAAAGTAGGCGAAACAACCGGGCTCGACGGTAATTACCTGGTAAAATGCAGTAAGCTTAGTGCTAAGGTTGATAATACCGCTATTCAGGATGGCTTCCAGCTTTATACCCATAATTTTATTTTAAGCGATACCGGCAAATGGGCCGTAGTGCAACAAGGCATGAGCGATGCCGGTGGCACGGCACGCCGTTATCATTGGCATTCGGAACAGTTAAGCTCATTTGTTGATGACCCGCACACTTTTATCTACGGAAAAAACAACGGCTATATCTTGAACATGACAGATAAGGAAGCCGACAGCTCCCGCAATGGTGTTATGCAGATCGCGGCTGAAAATCCCGGTACCATGATCAATGAGATTAGTAAACTGGTGATGCCCGGTCATCATGAAGTACATGCCAAAGATGTTGATCTTAAGCGTTTAGGTGCAGTACTTTGGCTCGCTCACGAAAAGCAACCCAAAGATTTTGAAGATCTGCTATTGCTGCAAGGCTTAGGGCCACGCACACTACAATCGCTGGCGTTGGTGAGTGAAGTGATTCATGGTACGCCTTCACGGTTTAAAGACCCGGCCAGGTTTTCCTTTGCGCATGGAGGCAAGGATGGCGCCCCTTTCCCCGTGCCTACCAAAGTTTATGATGAAACCTTAAACACCCTGCAAACGGCTATTCACAAAGCTAAAATGGGCAATAATGATAAAAATGAGGCTATTAAACGCCTCTCACAAATAGCCGAAAAAGCTGAAAAGGATTTTACTCCCAATGCAAACTTTGATAAAGTGGTTGAAAAAGAGCGTAACGATTCATGGAAATATGGCGGTCGTACGGTTTTTGGAAAAGCTAAACCACCGGTTGAGCAGCAATTAAAGTTATTTTAAAGTAGTGCTGATAAACTTCGCGGTATCCAAATGAGCTTGTAAGCCGGGCAAGGTTTTGTTGGCAAAATCGGCAAGAGAAGCATTCTTTTTATCTTTCCCTATGGTTTTATATAAAGCGATCTGATCTATATGATCATTAATAACCATTTGTATATATGCCTTATCAAACGCTGCCGCTTTCTTGACATCGAGATCATTGATCATTTGCTGGTGAATAGGATTTATTGCAACCGAATCGGTAATCAGGTTATCTGTTTTTAGTTTCTTGAAATCATCAGCCAGCATAGTATGGTCATCAATCATCAGTTTAGCAAACTGAATAACACGTTGATTTTTTGAATTGGCTATGGCCAGGCCCGATGCTTTGACTGATGCAAGGGTTGATTCTTCGCCGCTTTTGAGAAACAGCAAGCCATTATCGTCTACTTGTGCTTTATTGTAATTATTAGCTTGCCGGTTACTCTGGCAGGCCTGTAATATCAATAAAAGAAACATGCAAAATAAAACGCTGACTGACCGGCTCATGTTAATAGTTTATTGTCCTAATATAACAAAAAAAAGCAGCCGTGGTTTTATCCTCATTCATATTGCATTTCCGGGAAAAAACTGAGGTAATTGTTATTTTAAGTATACAGACGGGGTATAAAAAGACACACTTGCACCTATTGCACATCTTATTTATATTTAAAATACAGCCAATGGCAGGTGTTTCTTATCAAAGTACAAGAAAATAACGATTCTATTTTGTCGATTTAAATAATTAATTACCAATAACTTACAAAATTTAAAAGCAATAACTCTTGTGAAAAACAGAGAAATTTTGTAATTATTTTCTTACAAACAAACAAAAGGGCATCAATGTTGAGGCATAAATGAACGAAATAAATAAAACCTTCACTATGACCAACGCCGAAAAGATCACATGTTACTGCTTTAATAAAGAATGTGCTGCCTCTATATATAACGATACTACATGTTTATCAATCCAGGTTCCACTTGAAGTTGCGCTATCGCGTACACTCAATTGTATTGAATGTGGTGCCGAGCTTTTATCACCATTGCTTATCGAGATAAAAAAGGACATTCTTAATCTTATTAAAGACGATCAACATCGTTCGGTAGCAATTGTTGATGATGATATTATTTTTCACGAAACAGTTAAGAGTATCCTGAAAGAAAACTGGCTTAACGCGAGCTTTTATATGGATCCCGAGCCTGTTTACAAAAACATTTACAGTAACCGTAACAGGCACGCTGAAATACCCAATATCATTTTCCTTGATCTGGATATGCCGGTAATGGATGGCTGGGAATTTTTAGATTTGTTTAACGACATTTACCGTTCGCTGGCTAAACCAGTTTCGATATATATTATTTCAAACTCCGTTGACCCTTCCGACCAAAAACGGATCAAAGCCTACCCTTTCGTTAAAAGCTTTATTTCAAAACCATTAACAAGGCACTTTTTGGGCAAAATAAACGAAGAGCTTTCCAGGAATACAGCCGGCGTTGATTTAAAACCAGCATCTAACTGGTAAAGTAATTACAAGATTTATAAAAGGAGCCCCTAAAGGCTCCTTTTTGCGTTTTATTGCATCAGATAAATGCCGACGCCAAACTTTACCTTTGCAAAATGGACTATTTTAAAAAACTGCTTAACCTATTACAAATTGAGCAGGACGAAGACCGCCAGGCTTACCTCAAATTAACGGAGACGTCTTCGGCCACTGAGCGAAGGGCGGCAGGGCTTACGTGGTACCCCATAGCCATTAAAGGCACCGAAATAGGCAGAGGTGATTACCTCACTGTCGAAGTTGAGCGGCCATCGCACCAGGATCTTAGTCACCAGTTCCGGTTTGGCGCTTCGGCAGCCTTGTTTTCAAATCACGATGCCAAAACAGATCGTATAAACGGAACTGTATCATACCAGGGCGGTAACCGACTAAAACTAACCCTCAATACCGACGAACTACCGGACTGGAGCCGTAATGGCAAACTGGGTATCGATTTGCTGTTTGATGACAACAGCTATGATGAAATGCAGAAAGCGCTTAAACTATCTGCAAAACTCATTGATGATAACAAAGAAGGTCACCTTACCCGCGTACTAACCGGCCAAAGTGCACCGTCTTTTGTTTCCGAAATCATTCATTATCCGCTTATTGGCTTAAATGCATCGCAGCAACAAGCGGTTCAAAAAATAGTTGACGCGCAGGAGCTGGCCATAGTTCATGGCCCTCCGGGTACCGGTAAAACAACCACACTCGTGCAGGCCATTAAAGCACTTATAAAACATAACAAGCAACAGATTTTGGTGGTAGCTCCGAGCAATACCGCGGTTGATCTCCTGAGCGAAAAGCTAAGTAACGAAGGCTTAAACGTGCTCCGTATTGGCAACCCGGCAAGGGTATCTGAAAAGCTAATGTCCCTGACTTTAGATAGCCGGATAAGCACTCATGCCGATATGAAGGAGATCAAAAAGCTTAAAAAGCAGGCTTCTGAATACAAAAACATGGCGCATAAGTACAAGCGCAATTTTGGTAAGGCAGAACGCGATCAGCGTAAGGCGCTTTTTGACGCGGCACATCAAATCATCAAAGAAGTAGATAAAACCGAACAATTTATTGCCGAAGACCTGATCAGTAAAGCACAGATCATTACAGCCACACTTGTAGGCGCCAATCACTATACCATCCGCGATTTAAAATTCAACACAATAGTTATTGACGAAGCCGGGCAGGCGCTTGAACCCGCCTGCTGGATCCCGATATCAAAGGCAAAAAAAGTGATCCTTGCCGGCGATCATTTGCAACTCCCTCCTACCATCAAATCGCAGCAGGCGGCAAAGGAAGGACTGAGCACCACCCTGCTTGAGAAATGTGCCGCCTTATATCCCGAAGCGGTTGTGTTACTTGAAGAACAATACCGGATGAACGAGGCTATCATGGGCTTTTCATCAAAGGAGTTTTATGATAGCAGGTTAAAAGCACACGAATCGGTAGCAAACCGGTTGTTGTTTAAGGGAGATATTCCGCTTAGTTTTGTGGATACCGCCGGATGTGGTTTTGATGAAAAGCAGGAAGGTACAAGCACAGCAAACCCTGAAGAAGCCGCGTTTTTGTTCAAACATCTTCATAAATTGGTTGGGGACCTTCGGGAACATTACTCGCCGGAAAACTTCCCGACCATTGCTGTTATCTCCCCTTATAAAGAACAGATTCGGGTGTTGAACCAATTACTATTGGACTCATCGGATTTGTTGATTTACGCCGATAAAATAGCTGTCAACACTATTGATAGTTTCCAGGGTCAGGAGCGTGATGTGGTTTATATCAGCCTCACCCGTAGCAATACCAACGGCGAGATAGGCTTCCTGAGCGATATTCGCAGGATGAACGTGGCCATGACCCGCGCACGAAAGAAACTGGTGATGATAGGTGATAGTTCAACGCTGGCGTATGCTCCTTTTTATGCGGATATGATCAGCTATGCCGAACAACTAAACGGCTATCAAAGCGCCTGGGATTACGCAGGTTACGATTAAACGTCAATTGTTTGTTACAATGACTTTAAACCGTCTACAGCTTAGGATAATGGTTAATTTTATCTTTTAGCCTTATAACCATCGCTCGTATGAATTTTAAACCGAACTACCTGGCAAAGCTTATCGCTGTAATAAGCCTTTGTATTTTTTTATCGCAAGCTAACAAAGTATCGGCCCAGGTTAATACTGATGATCCGCATTTAGGGATCATTCCTGCTCCTGCCTCAATTACCAAAGGCAGCGGCACATTTACTTTTAATCAACTTACCCCAATCAAAGCGGATAATCCAAAAGATAAAGCTGTTTTATGGCTGAAAGATTATCTGCAGCAAAACCGCAACCTCAATTTCAAAATAGCCAAATACAATTCAAAGCTTAAGGCGGCTAAAAGCAAGGGGCTTATCTTGACGGCTAAAGGAGCAGATAAACTGCCTAAAGAGGGCTATAAGCTAACCATCACCCCGCATAACATTGTTATAGTAGGTAAAGACGCAGGCTTATTCTATGGTATACAAACGCTGCTACAACTTTTCCCGGTTGAAAACGCGACCGCCTACAAATTACCTTGTGCCGCAATTGAAGATTCACCACGCTTTGGGTATAGGGGCATGATGTTGGATGTATCTCGTCATTTCTTTACCATTCCGCAGGTCAAGAAAGTTATAGAGCTTATTGCCTCCTATAAACTAAATACCTTCCACTGGCATTTGGTTGATGGGCAGGGATGGCGTATCGAGATAAAAAAATATCCGAAGCTTACTCAGGTAGGCGCTTTCCGTCAGCAAACCATGTTTGGCAGCAACCGCGACTGGCCCGACTCGATTAGCTATGGCGGTTTTTACACTCAGGAGCAGATTAAAGATGTAGTAAAATTCGCGGCCGACAGGTATATCAACGTCATCCCAGAGATAGAAATGCCGGCGCACTCGGAAGCTGCCCTGCGTGCCTATCCCGAATTCAGATGCGATACGGTAGCCGGACAGAAAGCCCCGCGCGATATCAATAACCTATACTGCCCTACCGAGCAAACTTTTACCTTTTTGCAGGATGTGCTTACCGAGGTAATGGCGCTTTTCCCAAGCAAATACATTCATATAGGTGGCGACGAAGCAGGCAAGGAACCATGGAAACAATCGGCGTTTTGCCAGGCTTTGATGAAGGAGAAAGGATTGAAAGATGAAAAAGAGTTGCAAAGCTATTTCATTCAAAGGATAGAGCAATTCATCAACTCAAAAGGCCGCAGCATTATTGGTTGGGACGAAATATTGGAAGGCGGCCTTGCCCCTAACGCTACCGTAATGAGCTGGCAGGGCGAAGAGGGCGGCATTAACGCCGCCCGCCAAAAGCACAATGTGATCATGACGCCGCAAACTACCGGTAATTACTTTGATCATTATCAAAGCAGTTCGCCGCAAGAGCCGGTGTCATTTGGCCGCTACGCCACTTTAGAGGAAACTTACAACTACGATCCTGTTTCAAAGCAATTGACGCCCGACGAGCAGAAATATGTTATCGGCACACAAGGCAACCTATGGACAGAATATGTACCCACAGTGGCAAAACTGCAATACCAGATTATGCCAAGAGTATTTGCCCTTTCAGAAGTAGCCTGGACTCAGCCTGCCAATAAGGATTATACTAATTTTTCTGAAGTACGTCTCGCTAAACACTTCGCGAGGTTGGATGCCATGAACTACAATTACCGTGTACCAACCGCGCTTACTACAATTGATACCATGGTGGTGGGCCCTCATTTTGTTTACACGCTAAAATCGGTTGTACCGGGTGCCAGGATCTATTATACCCTTAACGGTCGCGATCCGCTGGATACCGATCTGCAATATGACGGGCCTATCACCTTCTCTATCCCGCAAAACGAAAAACGGGAATTGCGTACAAGGGTAATTACTCCCTCCGGCCGCAGAAGTATTGCTACCCGTACTTTAATGTATAATAAAGCGCCAATGCCCGCGATAAACTATACAGCCAATAAACAGGGCCTTAAATATAAATGGGCTAAAAATACATTTACCTCACCCGATCAGCTTAACTATACTGCGCCTCAGGATTCAGCAACTATCAATAAATTGGATGCCGAAACGCTGAAAAAAGACAATCCCAATTTTGGCGTAGTTTATGACGGTTACGTGAATGTTTTGGCCGATGGTACTTATAACTTTACCCTTGCAAATTATGCCGCCAGCCAGTTATTTATTGATGGCGTACAGTTAACAGAAGCAGAATACGCGCTGCCACTGGCAAAAGGCTTTCATCAGATAAGGGTAAAGTACATATACAACGCGCCACCGCCGCCAACAGGCAGGTACAGGACACGGGTGGCACCGCTTAAAGTATATGTTACCGCACCCGGAAGTTTTGATAAGAAAGAGCTTGCCGCGGCCGATCTTTATTATTAATACATGGAATTAGGTATAAGCACCTTTGGCGAGGTACATCCTGACGGTAAAAGCGGCAATGCTGTAAATGCCCATAAACGGGTTCAGGAATTATTGGAAGAAGTAAAATTGGCCGATGAGGTTGGCCTGGATGTTTTTGCCTTCGGCGAGCATCACCGGCCCGATTTTGTGATCTCGGCACCTGAAATATTGATATCCGCCGCAGCGGCTATTACTAAAAACATCCGTTTATCCAGTTCGGTTACCGTACTAAGCTCTGCAGATCCCGTGCGGACGTTCCAAAACTTCGCCACTGCCGATCTTGTTTCGGGTGGCCGGGTTGAAATGATAGCGGGTCGAGGCTCATTCATCGAGTCGTTCCCGCTTTTTGGCTTCGATCTGAATGATTACGATGCCCTGTTCACCGAAAAGCTCGAAATGTTTTTGCAGATCAACAAACAGGAAATTGTTTCATGGCAAGGCAACTTCCGGGCACCGATAAGGAACCAGGGAGTATATCCCCGTCCGCTCCAACAGGAAATTCCGGTT
Source organism: Mucilaginibacter endophyticus (assembly GCF_003351025.1). GTDB lineage: Bacteria > Bacteroidota > Bacteroidia > Sphingobacteriales > Sphingobacteriaceae > Mucilaginibacter > Mucilaginibacter endophyticus. The sequence continues at coordinate 1,127,391 of NZ_QPCG01000002.1, forward strand.
TGGATCGGTGTTGGCGGCACTCCTGCTTCTGCAAAAAGGGCGGGTGCGCTAAACCTGCCTCTGATCATCGCGATATTGGGTAGCGCGCCAAAACATTTTATTCCATTTGTAGAGTTGTACCGCGAATCAGCAGCTAAAGCCGGGCATGATGTGAGTAAACTACAACTGGCTATCAGTTCGCAATTTTACGTGGCCGAAAACTCACAGCAGGCAGCTGATGAATTTTACCCGAGCTATGAAGCCCTAATGACGCGAGTTGGTCGAGATCGGGGTTGGTCGCCCATGACAAGGGAACAATTTGAATATCTCCGTGATTTTGGGCCATTGGTTGTAGGCGATCCGCAACAGGCTATCGACAAGATCATGCAGCAATACGAGCTTTTTGGCAATACCCGTTTTGTAGCCCAACTGGTTACTGGTGTCACCAGGCACACAGATATTTTAAAAGCGATTGAAATTTACGGCACAAAGGTAGCCCCTGTTGTACGCAAAGAAACCAAAGGAAAAGCTTAAGCTTTTCCTTTGGTTAAAAATGCTTCAATAATGGCCACTGCTGGATAGTCACCATCTTCACTTACATCCTCAATTTCGCCTATATAGTCGCCGTGGCCTCCGGGCAGGATACAAAGCTCCGCATCAGGCAGCGTGCGATATAACTGCAGCGTATGCTCAGGCCTAATCACATCTTTATCCCCAGCTATCACCAATGCAGGCATGGTTATCGAACGGATGCTATCCTCGCTCCAGTCTTGAAAAGCCACCATACGGTCACGATCACGGTTATGCATGGTTTCCAAAGCAGCATGGTCATTGTTAATTTTAAGAAACGCCTCCTGTAGCGGTTTAGGCATATTCTCTAAAGAGGCGTTAGGCATAAAATCCCAAAACCAGGAATCGAAACCATCGCGCTTATAAAACGAAGAAGCGATCACAATTTTATGAACCAATTGCGGATGCCTGATGGCCAATTGCATAGCCGTATTACCGCCATTACTAAACCCCATAACATCGGCCTGCTTAATATCCAAATGCTTGAGCAAAGCCGCGATATCATCGGCATCCTGTTCAAATGAAGTTGGTACACCCCTGTCCGGTGTGCGTCCGTGCGCCTGCATATCTACCCCTATCACCTGGTGGCTTTTAGCAAAGGCAGACAGCACCCGGCCAAAGGTAACATAGATATCCGAACCACCGCCATGGATCAGTACCAAGGGAAAACCTTCACCATGAATTTCATAATACATGTTAAGGCCGTTAACAACGGCATAGTTACCGGCAACATTTGTTTGTGTCATATCGATAGGTTCTTAATTCAATACAAACTTAATTGCATGAAGATAAGGAGTTGGGTAGCAAATATGACAAATTGAGGTATAAAAAATGACAGCTTCTATTGCTACTGTGCCGCCATTGCAGTTACAGCTTGCAGATACCAAGCGGCATGGGGTAACCATTGCTCCGTCCAGCGCCATTCATTGCCATAGTCTTTCATTTTAAAGTCGATGCCACTGCCATCGGGGTTTTCCTTTTTGCCGGTAATGCCGTTGGAGATTCCTCCCTTACCAGATCCGTGCCCGAAGTTTGAGCTCATGTAAGGCACATTGTTTTTGCCGAATTGGTACATGAAACACATCTGGTAAGGGTTACAACCCAAAATCCAGGCTATCTGATGCGAGGCATATTCGGCCAGTTCTTTTTCAACACCCCAACCGCCCTTTTCTGGATAAACTAACCTTCCTCCTACCAAAGCCGCCGTAGCCAACGAGCCTAAACGGGCATTTTCGCCTTGCCACCACCAGCCGGTTTCGTTTTCATGAGGAATAAAAAAGCCATCTTTTACAGCGCCTCTAAACTTAAATGATTGACGGGCATAGCCAAAGGGATTATCTACATTCCCGGTCACTTTTAAATTATAGTCCAACGCTTTTTTTATGGTCGATAAGGCAGCCGCCCTTTCGCTACCGTCCTTTTCTATATCGAGATAGCGGCATAAAGCTACTACCGGTAACCCCGCATCCGCCGCATGCCAGAACGGTCTCTCGCCATCATCAGCAATAAAATAACCTGCCGGGCTCATTCGTTTGTTCAGGTTACCGGCACGTTTACGGGCTTCGTCCCGGTAGAGTGCGCTATCTGTCGCAATCCATAATTCGGTAGCTGCCATCAGGGCGCAATAATCGTCAATGATATTTTCTTTGCCGTCATCATCATATTTGGTGTTGTTAACCAGCAGATGAGCAAAAGCACGTTTAGCTGCAGCAAGATATTCGGCCGACTTAAAATCGCCGTCTTTTTTCAATTGCGAGATCCGCGCCAGTGATGCTATCGCCATCCCTCCACCCTCGCGAAAAGCGGCCTGGTATTCATCGGTAGTAACGCTGTTAGCTTTTAATCCTACAACCCGCCTCGCTTTAGGATCCTTATTAAAATAACTGAACACGATCATATAAAAATAATCGTCTTTTGATAATGCGCGCATCATGTAGTCGGCCCCCCAGAGCGCCTCGTTCACCATACCATCGTAAATATTGAGTTTATTTAGTAAGCCCGGCGTTGTTTGTACCGAGTTAATCATTGACCAGGTTACCAGGGGAATTTGCTGTGGCGAAACAAAATTAGCATAAGCCAGGTGCGAAAAGTATTTGCTTACATCACCAGAGGCATCGCACCAGCCACCACGCATGTCAACGGTTTTATCGCTTCCGTATAATTGTACCGCCGCGTCGGCTTGCCATTCGGTTGGTGTATTGGCCCGCTGCCTGTTGTAATAACTCAACACCGAGGGAATGGTAGTTACCGCCAGTGCGTTCTCCTTAATCTCGAACCAATCGGATGCCGGTCCATTATTTTTACCGATCACAACCCGGTATTTCCCTTCTGCTTTAACAGCTGAAAAATCGGCTTGATAAAAGTATGCGCCACTTGCCCATTCATCTACCTGTAAGGCTCTGCTCAATTTTCCGGTAAATGTTATTTTTCCTGCTGCGCTTTGTAATTGAAAAGTTGTACCTGCGGCAAATTTGGCATCATTGCGCACAATGATAGTCTTGGCACCACGCGCGTCAAAAGCCACCTGGTTCATATAAAAAATCGGGTCGGCTTTGCATAAATAACAAAGCAGGGTAAAGAAAATTGAAAGGATAATTTGGCGGTTAAACAGGTTCATGTAAATGCAGATTAATTGGCGAAATGGAACGCCTGCAATTTACAGCATTTATGCAGGGGACATCTCGCACACAACAAAAACCAGCCCCTAATTTACCACTACAAAAACAAAGCCCTGCTTATTTGACATATGCAGGGCTTTATAATTAATGCTATTCGCCATTACTTCTTCTTTTTGTGCGATGACTTATGGCTGCTGCCAGACGACGACGTTTTTTTAGAAGATGACGATTTCTTCGAAGATGAATGTTTAGACGAAGATGATGAATGCTTGGACGAATGTTTCGACGATGACGAGTGTTTTGACGAGTGTCCGTGCCTGTGTCTGCGTGTAGGTCGGTCCTCATCACCATAATCTACATTTTCAGGCTTAGGCATCCTCCTGATCTTCGGACCAAAATCAATGGCTTCATCATGGAAAAACTTATCAAATGGATTAAAATAATAGATATTGGCGGCATCATAAATCTTAATACTTGCCTTTAAACGATTATTAAAAGCCTCTTCATCCTTAAGCTCGGGCGCTGTCCAGCCGGCTTCTGCTAAACCGGCAATACGCGGGAACAGCATAAAGTCAAGGCGTTTTTCAGAACCGATCATTTCTGTCCAGATATTGGCCTGTACACCTATGATCTGTTTCGATTGCAGGTCCTCGTTGTTTTGTAATTGCCTTTCAGGAAAGCCGTAAACACTGCCCACTGTGTTATAAACACCTTTCCACCTGCGGCCCGAAATATGATCGGCATCCTGCACAAAATCAAAATACATTGGCAGGCGCGGGCACAGTACTACCTGGTAACCTTTTTGTACCGCTAAATGAAGCTGACCGGGCAAATTCTGTCTCCACCAAAAAATAATGGTTTTATCTGCCGGCAGATTTGTACCGGTAGCTTCGTCCCAGGCCAAAACTTTATTGCCAGCGTTTAAAGCCGTATCTGCTACTCTTTTAAAGAAATAACGCTCCAGCTCGCCAACATCAGCAAAATTGTTCTTCTGCATAAAACCGGCAATTGATGGGTTAAGCGACCAGGCTTTCACGCCCAAGGCCACCTCGTCGCCTCCCAAATGAATCATCTTAGCAGGGAAAAGTGTACTGGTTTCTTTTATAATGTTACCTAAAAACTGGTAAGTACTATCGATTGCAGGGTTAAAAGTAAAATTAGGGTACCCTTCAACGCTGCCACCACTAAATTGTGGATAGGCTTTATTAGCAGCCGTAGCATGTCCCGGCATATCAATTTCGGGGATAACGGTAATAAACCTTTCGGCAGCGAAAGCAATGATCTCTTTGATTTGAGCTTGCGTATAATATTGCGGATCGGCAGATGAATCACTGTAGTTCCCTACTCCGCCAATTAATGTTAGTTTGGGATATTTTTTTATCTCCAAACGCCAGCCCTGCGCATCGGTTAAATGCCAGTGAAACTTGTTAAGCTTGTAATAAGCCATCCAATCCAGAATCTGCTTCACCTTTTCCATTCCAAAAAAGTGGCGCGATTCATCAAGCATTAATCCTCTCCACTGATAACGTGGGGTATCAGTAATGGTTAATGTTGATAAATTAATGCTCTCTCCGCGGGGTTGATCTTTGATCATTTGCAGCAGGGAGATCACTCCATAAAATACACCGTCCCGATTTGTTGAAGAAATGGTGATTTCATTTGCCACAATTTTCAAAGAATATGCTCCGGCAGTTGGATCGCCATTGGTTAAAAGTAGGTGGATTACACTTCCGGCATCTTTGTTATCAACGGCAAGCGTAAAACCGTTTGACTGGCTTACCTGCTTTTGAAAATAACGGGCAATAGGCAGCAATGAAGCATCATTTACGCCAACTGTGCTATGATTATTAAAAGTGAACTGCCCGGTACCGTTAATTACAGACTTGGGCTGAGGGATTATATTGACATTTTGCGCCCGGACGGAACCGCAAAACAAAATAAATACAAGTACGATCTTAAGCTTCATTTAAAAACAACTCAAATAGTTTGGGGCTGCTATGATATGAATTTTCTTTGAAAAACCGGGTAATTTGTTTGTAACAAAGTGTTTAAACCTAACAACTGGCTCGGCTTGAGCTTTGTCATTGGCAAATCGATAGTGGATGACTTTGTACCATAAACGCTCCCGCTTCACAAGAAAATCACTGGTCAAATCTACCCAATCAGGTGTGCATATTGCTTTACAATTTTCGAGGTACAATTGTGAAATTTAGCTATGCAGATGTGTGAAGCAAGAGGAAAATCAACGAAATTAACATAACCCGAAGAGACAAAGCGCCAAAGCAAGGGCGTCATGATATTACAAATCAGTAAATTACATCAATTTACTACCAACGAAATCAACATATTCTATGAACGAGGCTCATAGCAGAGATAAGGGAAGGAATATTTCAGGCCTGCTATCCAGCAATAAATACCTGATCATTACTTCCGTTTTACTTTTTGTTTTAGCGGCCTCCGCTTATTTGCTTTTTTCACCAACTAAATACAATGTAAGAATGGAATTAAGCATTTCCGACGATCAGGAATCGCCGGGAATGGCCATTAACGAGGTCCGTTCTAACCTTGCGATAGGGAAAGTGGTTAATTCGTTAGGGTTTGAGGTTAGTTACTATCGGAAAGGAACATTTACCACAACAGAAATTTATGGCGATTCCTTACCTCTTAAATTTATGCTTGGCAAGGGCAGTGCCTACGACTCCCCTACCGACATCACGATCAATTTAATTAACGGCAACGTATGCCGGATCGATCAAAATAATGTACTCACAGATGTGCCTTTATACCACCCTGTGAAATATGCTTTTTTAGATTATACCATAGTAAAAGGTCCTGCTTTTAAACCCATACAACCACCGCTGACCGTAAAACTCACTTCCTCTGCCGACTTAACTAAACAATTCAGTGAAAGTTTAAGTGCGAAAATCCTGGGGGGCAACAGTTTTGAATTGAGCTTAAAAACAAATAATCCTCAAAAGGGGGAGGATTTTTTAAACAAGCTTATAGCAGTTATAAATTCTCAATATGCTAAAAAAAAATCACCCCAAAAACCTGTGGTTGTTGATACCTCGTTGCTTACAAAAATAAACGACAGCATATACTACTATAAAGCGATGGCCGATAAATTCCGCGAACAGCAAGCTATACTGAATAATATCAAAAAGCCAAGACCATTGCCGAAGCCCAAGCCGAAACCTATGGTGGTGCAGGTGCAAACTGCATTGACCGAAAAAGAAAAAAGCAGCTTAAATGCCATCAGCGCGATAAAATCATACACATCGAAACCTAATGATCCTTTTGTTTTAATACCTGAAGATTATAGCCTTAACGACGGCCGCATTGAAGCGCTTATAAAAGATTTCAATAAAGCACAGCTTAATAAACAACGTGTACAACAAGATTCGGACAATGCCGACGCAAGTGTTTATGCTTTCAAACTCGAAATCAATTCGATAAAGGAAGCGCTTGTTAACAGTGTAACACAAAAGGAGCAAAAAATAAGGGCTGCTCATCAGACTAAAGAAGTTCGCCAACCTGAAGAGGTTGAACAACCAAAAGATATTGAACCGCCGAAAGATACTGCACAGCCAAAAGATTCAAAATCTATAGCGTCATTCATATCAGTACAACTAAATGATTCGCTGGCTCAAATAAATGCAATAATTAAGCGTAAGCAACAACAGTACAACAGACTCCTGCATGGATCAGACGCACAATCCTCACATCCGAGGTTTACTATAGATGAAATGTCGACCACGCGGGAATCAATGAGTTCTAAATCGCTATATGTATATCTTTTTGCTTTACTGGCTGGTTTGCTGCTCTCTGCTTTATTGCTGACTATAAAAGAAGTAATATCTGCTAAAAAAACGACAGCGATGTAAATACGATCAAGAATACTACCCATTACATGCAAAACGGCGGATCATGATTAATGATCCGCCGTTTCCGTTTTCATAGGGGTAGATAAAGATTATTTCCAGCCGCCGCCTAATGAGCGATAAAGCTCGGCATTGGCGCTTAGTTGAGCCATTTTAATTGAGGCTAAATCCAACTCGCTTTGCAGTACGTTGCCTTGAGCAGTAATTACTTCAAGATAGGTAGCAAGACCGTTTTTAAACAACATGCTGGCGTTAGAAGTAGCCTGTTGCAATGTTTTAACACGGTTTGCGGCAATAGCCTGTTGTTCTTTTAGTTTTTGAAGCCTTACCAAAGCATCAGACACCTCACCTACTGCATTCAATACAGACTGACGGAATTGGATCACGGTTTTCTCGCGATCAACTTTAGCAACCTCATATTGGGTACGCAATTGTTTGTGCTGTAACAAAGGCTGAGCAATGCCACCGGCAACAGTACCGAATAGTGAAGCAGGAATATTAAACCAATTACTTGATTTAAATGAGTTTAAACCACCCTGACCTGTAATAGTTAATGAAGGATAAAGCTGTGCTTTGGCTATACCTACCCTTGCATTAGCAATGTTCAAAGCCAGTTCAGAACTTCTTACATCGGGCCTGCGGCTCACCATAGCTGATGGGATACCTGTTGAAAGGGTTTCAGGGAAAGTAATATCGTTAAGGGTTACATTACGCTCTATAGCGTTAGGCAACCTGCCTGCCAATATGCTCAAACCATTTTCCTGAACGGTTATATCACGCTCAAACTGAGGAACCAACTGTGCAGCGGCTTCTAATTGAGCTTGTGCCTGTTGTACACCTAAAAGGGTAACCTGGCCAGCGTCATATTGTAATTTGATGATGCGTAAGGTGCTGTCATTCAGTTTTACGTTCTTTTTAGCAATCTCCAACTGCTCATCCAGCATCAACAGGTTGTAATAACCTTGAGATACGCTTGATACGATATTGGTTTGTACAGCCCTTTTTGCTTCATTGGTTTGCAGGTATTGAGCTAAAGCTTCGCGGTTTTGGCTACGAATTTTACCCCAGATATCAGCTTCCCATGAAAGCGACAGGTTAGCGTTATAATCTTCAATATGTTTGGTGCCGATGTTATACTGTTTAATACTTAAACCGGTAACGCTGTTATCAGACGGGCGATTAGTGTTTGCAGTAACGTTTAAACCAAGTGTAGGTACATAGTTCCATTTAACCTGTTTAAACTGTAAGTCCGCAGCTTCGATATTTTTAACAGCTACCTGCATATCGTAATTCCTTTCGATGGCGCTGTCAATTAATTTTTGAAGAGCTGCATCGGTAAAGAAGTTTTTCCACTGCAAATCGGCAATGCTGCTGGTATCACCTGTGGTAACCGCGTTCCTGAAGTTTTCAGGCAGCCCATCTTTTGGCGTAGCAACATCTTTTGAAACTTTACAGCCAGCCAGCACTACCAGTGCAATAGCCAAGCTGCCTATTATATTTTTCATTGTTGTATCTTTTTTAAACTATCACAGGTTTTAAAACCCGTGATAGTTTTGTTGATGTTTAATTGATTAAGCTGAATATTCGTTTTCTAACACGGCCACATCTTTTCCATGGTCGCCTGCGTTAGCGGCAAGCGGTTTTGGTTTACCACTGATGCGCTCCTGCAAGCCCTGGAATATCACGTACAATACCGGTATGATAAACAAACCTAATAGTACACCCGAAACCATCCCGCCGGCAGCACCGATACTGATAGAGTGGTTACCCTGTGCAGACGGACCGGTAGCGATACTCATCGGGAACAGACCGAATACGAACGCCATTGAGGTCATGATGATTGGACGGATACGGAGCTGAGCAGCTTCAATAGCTGATTGCACCAGCCCATGTCCTGCCCTTCGCCGCTGTACCGCGAACTCTACGATCAGGATGGCGTTCTTCGCTAACAAACCGATGAGCATGATGAGCGCAACTTGTACATAGATGTTGTTTTCGATACCGGTTAAGCCTAACACAATAAACACACCGAATAAGCCGGTAGGTATTGAAAGTATTACCGCCAATGGCAGGATATAACTTTCATACTGTGCTGATAACAGGAAGTACACGAACACCAAACATAACAGGAATATCACAGTTGACTGGCCACCTGAAGCAATTTCCTCACGGGTTTGGCCGGTGAACTCATAAGCAAAACCTTGTGGCAATTGCTCCTTAGCTGTTTCTTCTATCGCTTTGATGGCATCACCAGAACTGTAGCCAGGTTTAGGGATGGCATTGATCTCGATGGAGTTGAACAGGTTATAACGTGAAGCTGTTTCTGAACCATAAACACGGGTTAATTTAACCAGGGTGTTAATTGGCACGTTTTGACCCTGTTTGTTTTTAACAAACACACGATCGATAGCCGAAGGATCGGTCCTGTCGGCAATATCAGCCTGAACAACCACACGGTAGTATTTACCAAAGCGGTTAAAGTCTGATGCCTGGGCAGTACCAAAGTAAGCCTGCATAGTTGACAGGATGTCTTTAACGCTTACGCCTAATTGGTCGGCTTTTTCATCATCAACCTCTAATTGTAACTGAGGGTAGTCAGCTTTGTATGAAGTAAAGGCAAAAGCAACCGCTGGTTTCTGCATCAGCTTCATGATAAAGTTATTGGCCACGCCGCTAAATTTATCCAGCCTGCCATTGGTTTTATCCTGCAGCATTACGTCAAGCGCCTCAACGTTACTGAAACCAGGAACTGTTGGGAAACTAAACACGAAGAAAGTACCACCCGGTATACCACCTAATTTACCTCTTACTATGTTTTGAATAGCATCGATATTTTTAACCTCGCCCCTTTCATCTGTAGGTTTTAACAACAGGAATATAACACCTGCTGATGGACTGCTTGACTGGGTTAAGAAGTTGAAACCAGACAACGCTGTAACGAACCTTGCTGACGGTAATGTTTTCAGCTGATCTTCGGCTTGTTTAAACACTTTGTTAGTACCGCTTAATGAAGTACCTGATGGCGTATTAACAGCTATGGCCACAAAGCCCTGATCTTCTGTTGGGATAAAACCTGTTTTGGTTTTGTTTACCATGTAAACAGTAGCAACAACTATTAAGGCAAGGCCCGCCATGCTGATCCATTTATTACGGATCAAAACTTTCAAGCCGCCAACGTACCTGTTGGTCATGTAATTGAAACCGCCATTAAAGCCTGCATAAAACTTCTCAACAAAGCTTTTCTTAGGTGCGCCATGACCGTTTTCACTATGTTTATTCTTTAAAAATAAAGCAGCCAATGCTGGGCTTAAGGTTAAAGCGTTAACAGCCGATATGATAATAGATATAGCCATGGTTAACGCAAACTGGCGATAGAAGATACCTGTTGAACCGGTCATGAAACTCACCGGTAAAAATACCGCCGCCATAACCAGCGTAATAGATATAATTGCACCTGTAATCTCGTGCATGGCCTCGGTAGTTGCAGCTTTAGGAGTAAGACTTGGGTCTTGTTCCATTTTGGCATGCACCGCCTCCACCACCACAATCGCGTCATCCACCACAATACCGATGGCGAGTACCAGTGCGAACAGCGTTAACAGGTTAACCGAGAAACCGAACAGGTTCATGAAGAAGAACGTACCGATAATAGCAACCGGAACTGCTATAGCCGGGATTAACGTTGATCTGAAATCCTGAAGGAATACGAATACCACAATAAACACGAGGATAAACGCTTCTACCAATGTATGTTCAACCTGGTTAATAGACTCATCAAGGTCAGTTTTGGTACGATAGAACTGATTGTATTTGATACCAACCGGGAAATCTTTAGATAATTTCACCATCAGATTATCGATGGCTATCTGGATTTCGTTGGCGTTTGAACCTGATAATTGTATAATACCAACGATAATACCATCGTGGCCGTTCAGGTTACTTACACTATTATATGAATAAGCACCCAGCTCAACACGAGCCACGTCTTTCAAGCGCAACACAGAACCATCAGCATTAGCGCGGATAGCTATATTCTGATATTCCTCTGGTTTGGTAAGTTTACCTTTATATTTAATTACATATTCAAATGCTTCGTTGCTGCGCTCACCAAATTTACCTGGAGCTGCTTCAAGGTTTTTGTCTTGTATAGCTGCGGTTACTTCGGCAGGTGTAACATTGTAAGTTGCCATTTGGGTAGGATTTAACCAAACACGCATCGAATAATCCTTGATACCACCAAAAATACTGGCAGAACCTACACCCGGAATACGTTTAATTTCCGGAACGATATTGATCTGCGCGTAGTTGGCTACAAAGGTTTGATCGTATTTTTTTGGATCCTCTGAGTAGATTGCCATAGCACCAATAAAGCTGTTTTGCTGCTTGGTGGTTGTAATACCGTACTGCAAAACCTCGGCTGGTAACTGGCTTGAAGCCTGAGAAACACGGTTTTGAACGTTTACCGCAGCCTGATCGGGGTTAGTGCCTTGTTTAAAGTAAACGGTGATGCCCAATGTACCGTCATTACTGGCGGTAGAGGTCATATAGGTCATATTTTCCACACCGTTGATTGCTTCTTCTAACGAAGGCGTAACGGAACGTAAAATAGTTTCGGCATTGGCGCCCGGATATACCGCAGATACTAATACCGACGGAGGGGCTATATTAGGAAACCGCTCTAAGGGCAGTTTTGTTAAACCAAGTACACCCACTATCACCAACAAAATGGAGATAACAGTTGAGAGTACCGGTCTTTCTATAAATTTCTGAAACATGACTTTAAAGTTTAAGTGTATGTATTAGTGTTTAACTACAGCGGCTACTTTATCAGCCTGTTTTTGAGGCTGGATAACCATGCCTTCCTGTAGTTTATCGATGCCTTCTAACACAATCTGGTCGCCGGCTTTAATAGCCTCTTTATCTTTAACCAGGTAGTGATCGCCCGATTTACCAACAATATCAATAGGTTGTTTTTTAACTTTGCTGCTATCGCCAACAATAAATACAAATACTTTATCCTGCATTTCAATAGTTGACGCTTCAGGTACGATCAAAGCATCTTTGTGGCTCAGGCTTAAACGGATCTTACCGGTATTACCAGAGCGCAACAAACCGTCGGGGTTAGCAAAGTTTGCCCTTAGAGTAATAGCACCTGTAGTTTTATCAAACTGACCATCTACAATGTCAATTTTACCTTGTTTAGCGTATTCTGTATTGTCAGCCAACAACAATGATACTGATGGTACATTTTTCAATTTATCTTTCAGGTTAGCGCCAGGATATTGTTCTTTAAAGGCAACAAAATCTTTTTCGCCGAGTGAAAAGTAAACGTGTACGTCATGAACATCTGATAATTGAGTTAGTGGAGCAACATCTGCGGGAGCAACAAGGCTACCTTGTTTTTTAGCAAGCAGACCAATATAACCGCTCACAGGAGCTTTGATCAAGGTATAACCTACATTGATCTGCGCTGTAGCTACGTTAGCTTTAGCCGATTCGATGTTGGCTTTTGCTACGTCTAAAGCTGCTTTTGCAGTTTTTAACTGATAATCTGATACTACTTTATTTGCAACAAGCGGTGTTAATTTGTCAACTTCAAGTTGAGCGTTAACATGTGCTGCTTCAGCCGCGTGTAAACTTGCCAATGCATTATTTAAAGCTGCGCGATATGGCTGCTCGTTAATTTTAAAAATTGGCTGACCTGCAGATACAAAAGCGCCTTCGTCAACAAATACTTTATCTAAAGTACCGCTTACCTGTGGCCTGATCTCTACGTTAACAGTACCTTCAATTGAAGCTGGATATTCCTGGAAAGTAGTTTCAGAACCAGAAGTAATTGTTGCTACCGGTAATGCCGGTGGCGGCGGTGCTGTTGGAGCCTGCGGTGCAGATGAACATCCATATAATGTTAAAGCCGCAACTGCCGCTAAAATGAGTGTTTTCATGAGTGATGATTTTAAGAGTGGTGAATGGATAGGGTTAGAATAAGCCGTTGGGCTTGTGATATATGATGATTTGATTGTTTTCATTGTTTTATTATTGCCGATCATTTTTCAATTGAAATGCCAGTTTCACAACAAGCTTATTATCAATATTTTATATATTTTTTATTTTTACTTTGAATGCCTTATATCGTGATATTCATGTTTTTTCATTACGATATATCAAGACGGTGTGCGCTAATTGCAGTTATTACATAAATTAGATGTTACAACACCGTTAAATCGTTTAACACCGTTAAATGGATTGCGTGGGTTGTGAGTGAGCTTTTTCATTGTATTAAGAGTTTGTTTTAAAAGTGCTTTAACATTTACTTAACACTGTAAGGAAATTTAACAGTGTTATTTTACGGTCACGAAAAAACCTGATCTTTCATCGACCTGATAATACCGCTGATGGTATCTTTCAAAACCTGGCGGTTAACTTCGTCAGAGAAACCTCTGCTTAGTAAATTGATGGATACCAACCCGTGTACAACCGACCAAAAGGTGTAATATTTTGTACAAATCATCTCGTCGTTGATATCCTTTATATTCATTAGCTGCATAATTGCTTCGCTAACCATGGTGGTGAAACGCTGGGCTTCCGGCATCGCTCTTACTACCTCGCAGCAGCAATTCATCTGTACGCCAAACATAACCTGGTAAAGCTCCTTATTTTCAAAAGCGAAATTCCAGTATGCAAGCCACATAGCTTCAAGCTGATCTTCGGGCATCGGATAGTGCTCTTTTGCTTTCTCCATGTCCTTAGCCAGTATTACATAACCTTTGCGGGTAAGTTCCATTAATATGGCATCCTTGTTTGCGAAGTACTCATATATAATGGGCGCGGTGTATTCAATTACATCGGCAATCTTACGCATGCTTAAAGCCTGCCAGCCTTCATGCTTAACTATGTGGAGCGCGGCGTCCAGGATGTTCACCCTGGTTTCTTCTTTTAAGCGCTGTATTCGTTCTTTACTTGCCATTTTGATTACACCATTAAATCATTTAACAGTGTTAAGCAAAAGTATAACGGTTTTAAAGATTATTTACCATCCCTTTGTCATAAAGGTTTCATCCAATTGTCATGGATTAAACCTTTTGCGCAAAATCCGGTCAGCAAGCGCTTATTTTTTTACCAGGTAAACCAATTGCCCAATATGATAGCCCTGGTGTATAGTACGATTAATCAGGATATTCAGTCTGTTACGATGTGGCTCTTTTTCAAAATCCTCTGCAGAAATTGCACTATGCGGTTTAAACCAATCTTCAGGTTGCATGGCATTCATTTTCTCAGTCAGCACCTCATTAACTTTTGCCCAATATTGCTTGAGTTCAGCTAACGATGGCTTTTCAAGACCAGAGTTTTCAGGGTTTTTAATAAAAGCAGCGTCAAGCTCAGGATACAGCCTTTCGCCTAAACCTAAGTAGGTAAACATTCCGTCGCTCACAGCTGTAAGATGGCCAAGCAGGTAAACACCGGTGTTACGACCAGGAGCTGTTTCAGTTGCAAGGGCTTCGTCGGTAAGTTTGTCAAGCAAACCGTTAAGGCGGCTATTTTGCAGTTCCCAGTTAGAAACTACCATCTTGATAAATAACTCAGTTGACGGCTGTACGTTGGTTTCGGTAATGTTTGTGCTCATTTTTTGCAGATGTAATATCAAACCGGCTGATTTGATATTACAATTATAAGCCAAAACCGAATCGAAGTTATGCCGATCTGCTTATTTGACAAAACTATGATACCGCGGGCTCGTCTTCAATTTTTCGTACTAACCATATCATCATGGCAGCAAAGGCGGCGACAACAAAGAAAGCTATTTGCAAATTGGCCGCCTGGGCTATAAAACCTACTATAGGCGGCACTATAACAAAGCCGAGATAGCCAACAGTTGATATAGCTGCCAATGCCTGGCTGCTGTTCATTGTTTTGGACTTACCTGCCATGCTAAATATCAGCGGTACTATACAGGATACCCCCATGCCTATCATGGCGTACCCCAGGTAAATAGTTAATGTAAACGGCAAAAAAACCGAAACCAGCAACCCGGCGAATACCAGCACACTGCTATAAGTTAAAACCTTTTTAATACCAATGGCAGAAACTACCCTATCGCCTGCAAAACGGCCAATCGTCATGGTTACCATGTAAACTACAAAACCGGCTTCGGCAAACGATTTAGTGGCATGTACCACCTTTTCAAAATAAACGCCGCTCCAGTCATACAAGGTATTTTCGCAGGCCATAGAAGCGAAGCAGATCAAAGAGAATTTAAGCAGGTGCTTATCAGGCATGGAGAATACAGATCTGTCCGGAGTTTCTGCCGGCTGATAATCGTAAGTTGAGGGATAGAATATCATTGAAAGGATAAACATTGCAATCCCCACAAATAATAAATGATATGAAGGCGCTACATTAAATAACACCATCAAGTAACCCACGGCAGCACCACCAAAACCAGCCAGGCTCCAGATGCCATGAAATGTTACCATAATTGATTTATCGTACAAAGCCTGGATCCCCACGGCTTGCGAATTCATGGATAAGCCCAATATATTACGTGTAGAACCAATAAAGAATAATACAACGATCAGCTGCCACATATAAGCAGCAAACCCCGGCAAGCATAACACCAAACTAAAAGCCAGCGCCCCTATCAACATCATTACACGACTGCTGAAATGTTTGATCATTTTGGCCGTAAGCGGCATCGTAAGCATCAGGCCAACAGGCATGGCAAACAATACAACCCCTAATTGGGCTTCATTTAAATTAAGCTGATGTTTTATGGATGGAATACGCGAGGCCCATGAAGAGTAACCGAAGCCCGAAATGAAGAAGAATACACTGTTGGCAATCCGCATTTTTGATTTGCCCGCAGCCGTTAACTGATCCATACTATATAATGAAGCCCAAATTTAGCTATATTTTATCAGTATGCACCCGCTATTAGTAATTATCCCGTGGCTTACATACAAGGCTCGGCACAAGGGCCATGATCTTCCGCTTTATGGAAAATTTTATTGAAGCCTTGCTGTACATAAGTTAAGCCTAAATTTAATAAAGCCGATACCTGCAGCGGCGTGGTATCCGGCAGGGTGAGTGATATCAGGTGTGATATGAGTTTCATGATTACATTATCGTTTCCGGCTGCGAAATTGATACAATAAATCCGAAAAAAATCTTACCCGGATCAACAACTGACTTTGGATAGATAATTGATATTAAGTATGATAAAGATTTGACAGTGCAACAATCAGATGATTATTCAACTTCCAGGCCCGGGGCTGATTATCCGCCAATTGCAATATTGAGGCGTTAGTTTGTATGCGCGTTTTTTTAGCTTTACTTTTGAGATAAGTATTTAAATGAAAGAGACCACCAAAACTTTGAGTTCAGGACCTACATATAAAGCAGCCGGCAAAGTGGCAACCATTATCGAAAGGCATTTCAGGCATTTTCATACCAAAGCGCTTGCCGATAATAACGAGATAGACCTTGCGCCTACTCCCAGCTGCACCACCATCGAATCACTTATCGATATCTCATTTTGGGCAAGTTTGCGCCGGGAAGAGGGCTTTTCACCAAAATTCACCCTGGCTTTTTTACCGCCCGAAGCAGCCGGTCAGCCATTGCTGTTTGGTGGCAAAATTAAACTTGCGCCTAATATCCTGACCAAATTTGCTTCAGCAGTACAACAACCGGGCATCCATTTAGGCATCTGGATAGAAGATGATGAACTATACATCTGGGGAACCACCCTGGCTATTCCGGCTTACTGTTTTGTGCTGGAAGTAATTGAGCCAGGACTACTGGTGATCAAACATCGCCGTATTGAAGGCTTTGGTAAATTTGTAAACATAGCCATATTAAAAGGCGACGATATTAAAGTAGTAGACGAGCATGGCTCCAGCATTTCTGATTGTCCTAATGTCCTTTCGGCTATGCTTGATTTTACTTTGCCATCCCTGTGGAATGATCCGGTAAACGTATTAGTTCAACTGGCTACTTCTATGCAAGCCCATAAACGTGGCGGCATATTGTTAGTTGTCCCCTCCGAAAGTGATGAATGGCGCAAATCCATTATTACACCGATCTCCTACCCTGTTGATCCTCCGTTTTCGGGGCTTACAGATCTGATGATTCACGAAGGCATTGACCGTTACCATACCTCATGGCAGGAAAAAATGCGCCGTGCGGTTGATACCATAGGCGGATTAACTTCGATAGACGGCGCTACGCTCATAAATGATAAACACGAACTGCTGGCTTTCGGCGCCAAAATAGGCCGCTCGGAAGAAAGTTCACCTATCGAAGAGATTGTAGTTACCGAACCAATAGTAGGCTGCTCAACCCGGGTAATTCATCCGGCTCAAAATGGCGGTACAAGGCATTTAGCCGCGGCACAGTTTGTTTTTGATCAAAAGGATGCCATAGCTTTAGTAGCCTCACAGGATGGCCGGTTTACAGTATTTGCATGGTCGCCGGTTGTGGGTATGGTGCATGCACATCAGATTGATATATTGTTGCTGTAGATTGTCAGAACTCGAATTAAATGAATTATTCGAATCAACAGAATAGAAGAAGGACAGCGAAGACAAAATTCGATAAATTCACAAAATTCGTTTAATTCGAGTTCAGACAAAAATATCGATTGCAGCCTCAATCACAATTCAACAGCAAATCGTAATATTTCCGCATGAGTACGGTGTCGTAATTAACCAGCGACTGATAAGCTTCTGAAACAAGCTCATTGAGAATGGATGAACCTAACTGTCCGCCTCCGTTTGGGATGGAGTCGTAGTAAACAATAATTTCTTTAACCCTGATTATTTCATACAGTAACTGCTGAACCAAATCAGTCTGAGTACCCGCCTGCATTCCAGCCGAATTTTTATTCAGGAAATCTAAAGGATCATTATTAGTAGCAGGGGTCATTTTTTATCAAACAGGATCGGAATTATGGTTTTAGCAACTATGTATTAACAGTTAATAAGTTTAAACATCCGGTTTTTGTTTTAAAAAAGTTGAAAAAATTTCAAACAAAATAACAAAACCCTCATAAAGAGGGTTTTGTTGCTATAAAAAATTGCTTAGTTACTTTGTTTTGGTTCCGGTTTAGGCAATAATACCTTACGCGATAGCTTCAGTTTACCTTGCTTATCTACGTCAAGCAGTTTTACCCTTACCTCATCCCCTATCTGGAAGATACCATCCATAGTTTCAATACGGCGGTGATCAATTTCAGAAATGTGAAGCAAACCATCTTTACCAGGCATGATCTCAACAAACGCGCCGAAAGGCATGATTGATTTTACTTTACCTTCGTAAATTTCGCCAACCTCAGGTTTTGAAGCGATGGCGCGGATACGACCCAAAGCAGCGTCGATAGATGCTTTGTTATCGGCAAAGATCTGAACAATACCCTGGTTGTCTTTTTCTTCGATAGAAATGGTAGCGCCTGTTTCACGCTGCATTTCCTGGATGATTTTACCACCGGGCCCGATAACTGCACCAATAAATTCCTTATCGATTTTAATGGTAACAATGCGTGGAGCGTGTGGTTTGTAGTCGGCACGTGCCTCGGTAATGGTTTTAGCCATTTCGCCAAGGATGTGTAAACGACCGTCTTTGGCCTGGTTTAACGCGTTGGCTAAAACTTCGTATGAAAGACCGTTAATTTTCAAGTCCATCTGAACAGCAACGATACCATTTTTAGTACCGGTTACTTTGAAATCCATGTCACCTAAGTGATCTTCGTCACCAAGAATGTCAGAAAGGATAGCATATTTGGTACCCATTTCGTTAGTGATCAAGCCCATCGCGATACCCGATACCGGTTCTTTAATTTTAACACCTGCATCCATCAGCGCTAATGTACCGGCACAAACTGTAGCCATTGATGACGAGCCGTTTGATTCCAAAATATCAGAAACTATACGGATAGTGTACGGATTTTCATCTTCAGAAGGCAATACTTGTTTCAATGAACGTTGAGCCAGGTTACCGTGACCAATTTCACGACGACCAGCACCCCTGTTAGGCCTAACCTCACCAGTTGAAAAACCCGGGAAGTTGTAGTGCAGCATGAATTTCTGGTAGCCGTTAATGAAAGCACCATCAATCATTTGCTCGTCATCCTTAGCACCTAAGGTAACAGAAGTTAATGATTGGGTTTCGCCACGGGTAAATACGGCCGAACCGTGAGCAGATGGTAAATAACCAACTTCGCTCCATATCGGGCGGATCTGGGTAGTAGTACGACCATCTAAACGTTTACCTTCATCTAATACAAGGTTACGTATAGCATCATACTCTACATCGTGGTAATATTTTTTAGCAAGACCTTTAGTGATATCATCAATCTCACCTAAAGTTTCGATGTAAGCATCACGTACTTCTTTAAATTTAGCGCCACGCTCTTCTTTTGCCGAAGCTGCAGAAGCAATAGCGTAAACCTGGTCATAAGTAGCAGCATAGATAGCTTTTTTCAAGTCCTCGTTGCTGTGCTCATGGCTGTAAACACGTTTTTCGGTTTTACCAACTTCGATAGTTAGTTCTTTTTGAGCTAAACACTGAACTTTAATTGCAGCATGTGCAAATTTGATGGCCTCAACCAATTCAGCTTCCTGAATTTCTTTTGATTCGCCTTCAACCATGTTGATATCGTGCTCGCTACCCGCAACAATAAATTCTAAAGTAGCATGCTCAAGCTGGCTTAAAGTTGGGTTAATTACTAACTGTCCGTCAATTTTAGCGACACGTACTTCAGAGATAGGACCGTTAAAAGGGATGTTAGATACAGATAAAGCTGCAGAAGCTGCCAAACCGGCTAAAGCATCAGGCATAATATCTTTATCGGCAGATATTAATGAAATCATCACTTGTGTATCAGCGTGATAATCTTCAGGGAATAATGGACGCAAAGCACGGTCAACCAAACGGGAGATTAAAACCTCATAGTCTGATAAACGGGCCTCGCGGCGTAAAAAACCACCCGGGATACGGCCTGTTGCAGCGTATTTTTCCTGGTAGTCAACAGATAATGGCAAGAAGTCAACACCTTCTTTAGCTTCAGGCGATGATACTACAGTAGCCAGTAACATGGTATCACCCATTTTTACTACTACCGAACCATCCGCTTGTTTGGCCAGCTTACCTGTCTCGATCTCAATGGTGCGTCCGTCGCCCAGATCAATAACTTTTTTAATTACGTTTAAACTCATCTTTTTTTGTTTGTGATGCACTTTTCATCTTCGGGAGCGCATCGGATTTTATGTTTGTAAATATATGTTTCAAAAGTAAAAAAGCCATCCTAAAATGGGGATGGCTTTTAAATAAAAAAGGAGAGAATTACTTAATGATATCCCTAAGCTGTAAAGCTTTGATGATAGCACGATATCTTTCAATGTCTTTTTTGTATAAATAAGCAAGTAACGCACGACGCTTACCTACTAATTTTTGCAGTGATAACTGGGTTGAAAAATCATGTTTGTTTTTTTTCAGGTGGCCAGTTAAATGTGCGATACGAGTGGTGAATAAAGCTACCTGTCCTTCTGCAGAACCTGTGTCTGTAGCTGATTTACCGTGTTTTGCAAAGATCTCTGCCTTTGCTTCTTTACCTAAATACATTACTTGAATAATATTAAAGCGTTAACTATTTTATTAATTGTGGGTGCAAAGATAGTGATTAATTATGCAAAAGCAAGGGGTGGGCAGATTTGTTTTTACGCTTAGTGAGTGGTTGGTTTTATGGGGTTAATGGTTGCTGGCTGATTAAGTAAGCGGTCGTTTTATAGGTGATTGATTGGGGAGAGGATAGTTGATTAGCCGGATTGGGTAAGTATTTATTACTGCCAGAACTCGATTTTCTGGAATTAAAAAATTTGCAGAGTTTCCGGCGCATTCGACAAAGTCTTTAATTCATTTAATTCCGGTTCAGACATAATGTAAATCCGAAATCAAAAATCCCAACTCAGAAATCAATAATGGCGTTACCTCCGGCCCGCGCTATACGCTCATACGCCTGCAGGCCTTACACACAGGCCGGTATCCGCTCCTATCGCTAACGCAGAAAAGTTTGAAAGTCCGATGTCCGTAAGTCTTAAAAGATTAATCCGTACTCGCTTTCAGACTTACGGACTCAAAACCGCTTACCAAACGTATTACTTCCCTTCCGTCCAACTTTTAAAGATGGCCGCCTGTAATTTATCGGGGTTTGGCAACGGGGTAATCCTGAATGACTTTTCACGCTTTTTGCCGGGCGTTACGTTTATATCTTTTGTTTCGCCGTTTTTCAGAATGGTAAACTTCACCACATCGCCTTCTTTACGGTTATCGAGTGCCTTGCCTAAAGCTTCCGGATTGGCAGCCTCTCCATCAATTTTTAAAACAACGCTGCGGCCGCGAATACCGGCATTCCAGGCGGGTGATTGGTAAGCCACTGTGGTGATACGCATGGTATCCCTAACCTGGCGCATGTTTAATCCGGCCCAGGCGTTGGAAACTGTGGTTGTAGCGGTATCTACAGCCAATCCACCATAAGCAAAATATTTTGGATAATCCGGAGGTTTAACCGTCGATGCATATTCAAATACCTCCGTTAAAGGTATAGCTGCCATTTTTTCGCATTCGTTCCGGAACTCCTGTTCTGTAAAGCCGCGGTTCAGCTTTTTGTAATATTTGTAGTAAAGCAGGCGCATTACATCATCCAGCGTTTTCTTGTTTTGTGTAGCATAGCGAATGTTAAAATCAAGCATCAGCCCCAAAATTGGCCCTTTATCATAGTACGAAATGGTTTTGTTAAAATCATCGCCCTGCCTGCCGTTAGGTCCGTCATCCCAGGTATTGTAACTGGCTTGTGTTGCAGATTGATATAAATGCCCCGGCTCGTTTTCATAGTTACGCAGGTTGTTCTGAAAATCGCCAAACATATCGTCATTGGTCATTAAACCGGCATGCCTCGTGATCATGTACTCATAATAAACGGTAAAGCCTTCTGATACCCAAAGCATATTGGTATGGTTCTCTTTCGAGTAATCAAAGGGCCCAAGCTCAACCGGCCTTATGCGCTTAACATTGTAATGGTGAAAATATTCGTGCGCTATAAAGTTGTAAAGCTTTTTACGGGCATCGGGGGTATTAAAACCTTCGCCTCCGCTGAAGCTTAACGAGGTTGAGTTTAAATGCTCAATACCGCCACCGCCTGCCCCTATCGACAGAAAAGTGTAATGCGTATAAGGTATTTCGCCAATGATATTACTACCGGTAACTACGATCTTTTTCAGATCGTCCATAAATGCCTGCCTGTCAAAAGCGGGTAACTTATAACCAATAAAGTTGTGTGGTTTGTTTTGTACTGTAAAAGGCGGCAAAACTTCCAGCTCACCCATTAAAAACGGACTGTCATAAAGTACATCGAAATCAGCAGCTTTATAAACGTGGTACTGCCCTTTCAATGTATCCAGTCCGGTAGCTACCAGATCCTTCCACTTACTGTAAGGTTTCATCTTGATGGTAACCGGGTGACGCAATTCCTGGTCGAGATACATGAACAGGCCACCGGGAGTAATATAACCACGCGTTTCATCCAAGTAAACGTTGCCTACAAAGGGCACCACAGCTTTTACATCGTACGAGATCTTGACATCGCCTGCCGAAGGGTTATTAACTTTCCAGGTATCTTTAGTCGGCTTATCAAATTTTAGCGAATTGCCTTTTGCGTCGGTCACAGCAAAATTTTGCACAGCGCCCGCAAAATCTATCAGCTGATAATAACCTGGTGTCCAAACGCACATTTTAAAGTCGAGCGTTTTGAGGTGGGTTTTGTTACTGAGCTCAACATGACACAAATGTTCGGCTGCCTTTTCCATAGATACCGAATACTGCATATTAACAGGTTGCTGAGCTAATGCGGCAGTGCAAAAAAACAGGCAAAATGACAGGGTTAGTTTGGATGCTAATTTCATTACCAAAGTGGGTTTTGCCGAATATAATAAACCACAATTTATTTATCCGGCCACTTACTGGAAATTAGCCTGAAAGATATAAGGTTTTATTTAGGGGAGATAAAATTGATGGATTCTAATATAAAAATCGTCATTGCGAGGTACGAAGCAATCCCCTACTTACAGAGTAACCGTGTAAGTTCTCCTTGTACAGTTCGCAATTGCTTCGTATCTCGCAATGACGTGTTGTTTTGTAATTTGTGTACCCAACCACTCACCAATCAACCCGATCAACCACTCACCTACTTCTCTATCCCCTCCAGCGCAAACAAAAACGCGTAGTTTAACGCTTCTTCTTTTAAATAATCAAACCTTCCCGATGCTCCGCCATGGCCGTAATCCATATTGGTATGCAGCATTAGCACGTTGTTGTCTGTTTTATTGGCGCGTAACTTGGCTACCCATTTGGATGGTTCAAAATATTGCACCTGGCTATCATGCAACCCGGTTACAACCAACATGTTCGGATAAGCTTTCTTCTCCACGTTTTCATAAGGCGAATAGCTTTTCATGTATTTGTAGGCATCCTCATTTTTAGGATTCCCCCATTCATCAAACTCATTTGTAGTTAAAGGGATACTTTCGTCAAGCATAGTGTTTACCACGTCAACAAAAGGAACTTCGGCAATAATGCCATGCCAAAGGTCGGGAGCCATATTGGCTACAGCGCCCATCAGCAAGCCACCGGCACTACCGCCTTCGGCGTACAAATGCTCTTTACTGGTATATTTTTGATCAACAAGGTATTTACCACAGTCAATAAAATCAGTAAAGGTGTTTTTCTTTTTCATCAACTTGCCATCCAGGTACCACTGACGGCCCATTTCCTGTCCGCCCCGGATGCCAGCCATTGCGAAAACAAAACCTCTGTCGAGTAAACTTAACCGCGCGCTCGAAAAATAAACATCATTGGTATAACCGTAAGAACCATAGCCATAAAGCAGTAAAGGCGCTTTGCCATTTTTGTCGAATCCCTTTTTATAAACTAATGATATGGGCACTTTAGTCCCATCTGTCGCGGTGGCGTAAATACGTTCGGTTACATAATCATCGGCCTTATACCTACCCAACACCTCTTGTTGCTTCATCAGTTTGGAGGCCTTTGTCTCCATGTTATAATCAAAGGTTGATGACGGCGTGGTAAGCGAAGTATACCCGTACCTTAATACCTTACTGTTATAATCGGGATTAGCGCCCACATAAATAGCATAAGCGGCTTCTTTAAAATCAACATAATGCTCGGCACCTGATGCAAGGTTACGCACCCTGAATTGGTTTAGCCCATTCTTGCGCTCGGTGATCACGATAAAATCCTTATACTCTTCAACCCCTTCCAGCAACACATCTTTGCGATGTGGCAAAACTTCTTTCCAGTTGCTGCTTTCAGTTTTATCAAGCGGGCATTCCATCAGTTTAAAGTTGATAGCATCCTGATTGGTTACTATCAAAAACTTATCGGCAAGGGCAGTAACACTGTACAATACATCTTTGATACGAGGCTGAAAAACTTTAAAAACTTCGTTAGGTTTGCCAGCATCCAGGTACCTGAACTCAGACGATAAAGTCGCCCGCGACTCGATAAAAATATAATCGCCCGATTTTGATTTATCTACACCGATATAATTTGATTTATCTTTTTCCTCATAAACAACCACATCAGCATCTTTAGAACCTAAAGCGTGGCGTTTAATTTTTTCGGTAAGCAGCGTTTCGGGGTTTTTGGCTGTATAGAATAATGTTTTATTATCCTTTGCCCAAACAGATCCGCCGGTGGTATTCACTATCGCATCTGTATAAATTTCACCCGTTTCCAGGTTTTTAACATGAATAGTATACTGCCTCCTCGAAACCATATCAATGCCATAAGCCAGCAGCTTATTATCCGGACTAACATTAAATCCATTGGCAGAATAATAGCTATGTCCTTTTGCCATTTCATCTACGTCAAGCAACACTTCCTCCTTAGCATCAAGACTGCCTTTTTTACGGCAATATTTGTAATACTCTTTTCCCTCGTCGGTACGTGAATAATAGTAGTAACCGTTTTTAAATACTGGTACCGATTCATCCTTCTCCTTGATCCTGGCTTTCATTTCATCAAACAGTACCTTCTGAAAGTTTTTGGTACCGCTCATCATAGTGTCCTGGTAAGCGTTCTCCGCTTTCAGGTAATCTACAGCTTTGGTACTATCGGGACCTTTCTTAAAATAATCAATCATCCAGTAATAATTATCAGTAACAGTATCATTATGGATGGTACGGATATGTGGCTTAACTTCTGCAACGGGGGGTTTTACATCGGGCCATTTATACATAGTAACTGGAGTATTTTGTTTACATGAAGATGCAATAATCAACAAACTTACCGGAATAATTACTTTTTTCATAGGTGATGGCTTAAGGGATTTGTATAAAGTTAGGCGTATAAAAACAAAAACCCAATAATACAGAGCACTTTATACAGTCATTTCTTTTAACAAAAGCGTATAATACAGGCAAAAAAAATCCACCTGCTATTGCTAACAGGTGGACGGGGATATAAATTAAAACAATAAACTGCTAAGCCAAATTGCGCCCTGCATTTACAATACCATAAACCGTACGGATCACCAGCTTATTATAAACATCATTAAGCTCGGTATCTTTTTCATAGTTTATGCATTGCAGCGCATAATGTTGGATGATCACCAACGGCAACACAATTTTTTCGCGGATAGCGATAGAACGGCGTTCAACCGGGTATTCTTCCATCAGTACGGTACTTCCGGTTAGTTCTAACAGCATTTCGCGGGTAAGTACAAACTCGTCTTTCAGCATTTTCCAGAAAGCGCCAAATTTTTTGTCTTGTTCAAGATACGCGGTAACCCGGAAATCTGATTTCGACATCGACATCATACAGTTATCCAACATGGTTTTGAAGAAACCTGATGTTTGATAAAGTTCTTTGATCTCGTCCCAGCCACCGGTTTCTTTAACCTGTTTAAGCGCAGTGCCTACACCATAAAAACCCGGGATACTTTGTTTTAACTGGCTCCATGAAGTTACAAAGCTGATAGCCCTCAGGTCTTCCAGTTTCAATTGTGCGCCAGCATTACGCTTGGTTGGGCGGCTACTGATATTGATCCTTGACAATAATTTCAGCGGACTGAATTTCTCCAGGTATTCAACAAATAAAGGATGCGCACGCAGATCGATAAACAACTTGTAGCTTATATCGGCCATTTGCTGAATAAGTTCTTTATGACGGTTATCCAATAAGTCATTACGGTTTGGATGCAGGGCCGAGATAACGCCGGCATTGATGAGCTGTTCCATATTAAACCTTGCAGTTTCAACCGAGCCATATTGCGAACTTACGGTTTGACCCTGGATAGTTAACTGGATATGCTCATTGGCAATCTCCTTACCCATTGACGCGTAGAAACGATGTGTTTTACCACCACCACGTGCCGGTGGGCCGCCCCTACCGTCAAAAAACGCCAGTTGGATGCCGTATTTACGGGCCATAGCAGTAAGTTCAACTTTGGCTTTGTATATCGACCAGTTGGCCATCAGGTAACCACCGTCTTTAGTACTATCAGAGAAACCAAGCATAATGGTTTGCTGGCTGCCACGGTTTTTCAAGTGCTCGGCATAAAACGGATGTGTATATAGCTGCTCCATAATGCCCGCCGCATGTTCCAAATCGTTCACGGTTTCAAACAACGGCATAAAATCAATGCTCAGGCTATCTTTTTTCCAGCCACTCCATAAAAAAAGATCGATTAGCTGCAGAATATCAGACGCGCGCTGACAGTTACTGATAATAAAGCGCTGGCAAGCTTTTTCGCCATTACCCTCCTGGATCTGTTTAACCAGCCTGATGGTATCCAGCGTATCGTGAATCATGGCATCTTTTTCTTCTTCGGGGCAAACAAAATCAGCCTCTTTAAAAGCGATACTTTTTACCTTTTCATCTTCGCTCAATTCAGAATAACCCTCGGCAACACCGGTATCGATATTTTTGGTGCCGTACTCAAAAACCTTGCGCAAAATGCGGCTATCCTGCCTGATATCTATCGTAGCGAAATAACATCCAAACAGGCGCACCTTTTGGATCATATCCTCAACAATATCTACAAACAAACCATCGTGATCTTTAAGGATAACATCTTTAATAGACAGCAATAGATCCAGGATCTCGCCTTGTAAATCAACAGGTGTTAACTGTTCATTGGCATTTTTGTAAAAAAGGTTCTCCAATTTACCCATCGCTTCTTCCACACCGCGGAAAGTTATGCGGCGTTTAAGCGTCCGAAAGTCGCGGTAATAACAACGAAACAGACGCTGCCTTAAAAAGCTGGCAACTTCTTTGGTTGTTTGCGTTGTTACGTTAGGGTTACCATCGCGGTCGCCGCCCGGCCAGAAACCTAATTCCAGGATCTGACGGCTTGCCGCGTCAATATCAAATTCCTCTTCAAGTTTAGCCTGAATATCTGATACGGCATGGTAAAATATATTTTCCAAAAACCAGGAAAGGCTAACAGCCTCATCAACCGGCGTTGGTGATGTTTTATTAAAGAAAGGCGTTTTACCCAGTTGCTGCAGCAATACATCGATACTATTAATATCGTTGGTTTTTACGGCTTCAATCAAATCGGTCATGATGCCAAGCACCGTACCGGGATAAAACTGTGTAGGGTGAGCAGTAAGCACCAGGCGTAAAGAAAAATCTTTAAGCTTTTCGCTGATATCCTGGCGGCTTTCATCGCTGATGGCCGCGTGCTGCAATAAACTTTGCAGGGTACCGCTATCATCAAACTTACCTATTTTATTAAATGATGAATCTTCAATGGCGTCAAACAATACTACCTGACGTTCAATGTACTGAATAAACCTGAACATGCGGTTAATCTGCTCACGATGTTCGATATCCGGTACGTACTTTTCAAAAAACGACTCGATAATGGCTGTCGGCGAATCATGAGTGATGGCGCCCTTTTCGCAATGTGAGCTGAAGAACGGCAATAGAATACCGGTATCCTTTACCTGGTAAAACGGAAGTGTTTGAAACAAACTGTTATATAACTCAAATCGGGTAACAACCTCGTTATTGAAGGCTGCTTCTCTTTGGCTGAGTTTTAACGTTGGCGACATAGTAAAAAATTAAATTGAGGTAAAATTGATTGGTTTAGCTTTTTGGCCTTTTCCGGGGGGTGAATTTACTGATCTTTAATTTAAATTCATCAAAAAGTAAATATTTATTAACACAAATCTTTAATTAATAGCATTTTTATAAAATAAACCACTAAAATTAAAAATATGGAAATTCAAAACACCATTTCGGGGCAATAAATTATATTTAATAAAAACAGCCCGAACAAACAAAATTTCTTATAATAGTTCTGTTATTTATAAAGCTGCTACTACCATGTCTATAAACATCAGGGAGATAAAAAGTTTCTTTTACAGTCAATATTTTTCTGATGGCATCCGGATCTGTATAGGCATATTACTGCCTTCCCTGCTGTTAATGCAATTTGATAAATTTGATCTCGGCCTTACGCTTTCTTTGGGCGCATTGTGTATCTGTGTTATTGATACGCCCGGACCAGTATCGCACAAACGTAACGCCATGGCAGCCGGCAATCTTTGCCTGTTTTTGGTAGCTGTTATTACCGGTTTTGCGAGGCTCAACGTAATTACCCTTGGTATCGAGATCACCTTTTTCGCCTTTCTGTTTTCAATGTTCACTGTTTATGGTAACAGGGCGGCATCGGTAGGTACCTGCTCATTGCTCATCATGATTTTTATGATGGATAAAGCATTGGCAGCACCGGAGGTATTGGGTTACAGCGCTAAGATTTTGGCCGGGGGAGTTTGGTATATGATCTTCAGTCTGGTATTTTTTGGTATTCGCCCCTATCGCGCGGCCCAACAGGCCCTTGGCGAAAACGTGACCGATATAGCGCGGTTTTTACGCATCAAAGCTGATTTTTACTTATCGGATACCGATATCGACGAAAACTACCGTAAACTGGTTTCCAAACAGATCCAGGTGAGCCAGCACCAGGACGCCGTGCGCGAGTTACTTTTTAAAAGTCGCATTATGGCCCGCGAATCAACCGCGCCAAGCCGCATCCTGGTACTAACCTTTGTTGACCTGGTTGATATCTATGAACAGATCATGGCCACGCATTACGACTACGCATATATCCGCGAAAAATTTAAAGATACCGGTGTACTGTCGGAGATAGCCCGCATTATACATAACATGGCCGATGAGCTTGACGATGTAGCTTACATTGTATTAACAAATACACGTCGCCGCCATCTCACCGACTTTAACATCGAACTGGAAAAACTAAAAGTTAAGATCGATTCCATTGGTAAAAACAACCAGGAAACCAGCAACCTTGTGCTTAAAAAGATCTTGATAAACCTGCGCTCGCTTGGCGAGGGAATTAATAACATCTATAAATACTACAGCTCTAAAGCTGCCGAATCATTAAATGAACCAAAAGGTGATGTAGAATACACCGCGTTTGTAAGCCATCAGGATTTCGCACCGCATATTTTCACCGACAACTTTACGCTGGCATCCGGCGCGTTTAAGCATGCCCTGCGGGTAGCATTGGTATGCCTGGTAGGCTTTATTACGGCAAAGCTTGTTTCCTTAGGCCACCATAGTTATTGGGTATTGCTTACTATTATTGTGATATTGAAACCAGGATTCAGCCTTTCCAAACAGCGTAACTATCAGCGTTTAATAGGCACCATTGGTGGCGGTGTTATTGGTATAGCCATACTTACTTTTATCCCTAATGCTACCGCCCAGTTTATTTTCCTGGTGATATTTATGATGGGGGCTTACAGCTTTCAGCGCCTTAACTACGTTGTAAGCGTTATTTTCATGACACCTTATGTATTGATACTATTCAAGTTTTTAGGGGTAGGATTATTAAACGTAGCCCAGGAAAGGATCCTCGATACCATTATAGGCTCAACCATTGCTTTGGTGGCCAGTTATCTGATATTCCCAACCTGGGAGTTTGAACAGATCCAGGAAACCCTGAGGGATGTGATCATTGCCAATATCAATTACCTGGTTACCATTGCCGAAAGCATTTCGGGCAAAATGACCAGTATTACTGCCTACAAACTGGCACGTAAGGAGGTTTATGTAAAATCGGCCAACCTTTCGGCCGCGTTTGAGCGCATGACCTCCGAGCCCAAAAGCAAGCAGCGCAAAATAAAGGATATACATAAGTTTGTGGTGCTAAACCATATTCTTTCCTCATATATCGCTACCATAGCATCGGCCCAAAGTAAAAAAGAAATCGCGGTTGCCCACCCCGAGGCTATGAAGCTGATCAAAAAAAGTATAACTGTATTAAACGATACCGGCCAAAAACTACAGGCCGAGAATATCGAATTCAATATTGGTAAAATTCCTTCCCCTAATCCGGAAGCTCAGAAACCTGTGGCCCAGGCGGAGGACGCTTTATTGAAAGAGCAACTGGGCTTTATCAATAAGATCAGCTACGATATCGCGAAGATTACGGATATCATTTTAGTAGACTGATAGCTTTTTGCGCAATTTAAATAACGTTATTTCGCACTGAGAAGTAAAACGTTTTCCGGTTAAAATCTCCACTTAAAACATTCCAAATATGTTTAAACCTTTAAATTAAACTGTTTCCAAAAACAAAAAATACCCGGTTGCATGGATGGGTTCATGATGATTTTTCCCTACTTTAGCCATCGATGATAAACGTAGTTTCAAAATTACCCCAAACAGGAACCACCATATTCACCGTCATGTCGGCCCTGGCCAACGAGCTCGGGGCAATAAATCTGTCGCAGGGTTTTCCTGACTACGACTGTTCGCCCGAGCTGATTGAGCTTGTGAATAAAGCAATGAAAGACGGCCATAATCAGTATGCGCCCATGGCAGGTGTTATGGCTTTGAGAGAGCGTATTGCCGAAAAAACCGAAAAACTTTACGGCGCTGTTTATAATCCGGAAACGGAAATTACCATAACTGCCGGTGGTACACAGGCTATATTTACAGCAATAAGTGCTGTGATACATCCTAATGATGAAGTAATCATTTTTGAACCTGCTTTTGATTGTTACGCCCCCGCCATTAAGTTGATGGGAGGCGTTGTAAAATCGCTTGCTCTCGAACCACCCAACTATCGTATTGCCTGGGATATGGTGAAGCGGCTGATCAACCAAAAAACAAAAATGATCATCCTTAATTCGCCCCATAACCCAACGGCAACTATCCTGCACAAGGAAGACATTGAACAATTAAGCGCGCTGGTAAAAAACCAGGACATATTGATATTGAGCGATGAGGTGTACGAACACCTGATATACGATGGTGAAACCCACCACAGCATGGCCCGCTACCCCGAACTGCAACAACGTAGTTTTATAGTAGCATCATTCGGCAAGCCTTTTCATGCTACCGGCTGGAAGGTTGGATATTGCATGGCGCCTGCTTATCTCATGAACGAGTTCAGGAAAATTCACCAATTTTTGGTATTCGCCGTTAATACGCCTATCCAGTATGCCATCGCCGAACATCTAAAAAACGAAGAAACTTACCTGGGCTTAGCTGAATTTTTCAGACAGAAGCGCGACTATTTCAGGAATGGGCTCGAACAAACCCGTTTTAAACTCCTGCCTTGCAACGGTTCATACTTTCAGTCAGTAAGTTACCAGCATATGACCGACGAAAAAGATGTTGATTTTTCTATCCGGATTGCAAAGGAATTTGGAGTAGCAACTATACCTGTTTCGGCATTTTACAGCAAGGGGATTGACCACCATGTATTAAGGTTTTGTTTCGCCAAAAGACAAGAAACTTTAGATAAAGCCGTTGATAGGTTAATCAAAGTTTAATTTTTGGTTAATGGTTCATAGATAATGGATCATGGCCAAATTGTATAAGTTTTATCAGTATGGATCAACCAATCTTCATGCATTTTTTGCCATGAACCATGATCCATCAACTATGAACCAACGATTATGGATAATCTTAAAATTACTGTTTTTCAAGGCTACCTTTTTTGGGAAAATATCGATAAAAACCTTCAGAATATCACACTCAGGCTATCGGGCGGCATACGCGAAAAAACCGATCTCATTATACTTCCCGAAATGTTTAGCACAGGCTTTACTATGAATGCCGCGGTACTGGCCGAACCTATGAATGGCAAAACCATGCAATGGATGGAGAAAACCGCCCAACAGCATGATTGTGTGATAACCGGAAGTATCATTATAGAAGAGGGTGGCAAATACTATAACCGCCTCATTTGGATGCGCCCCGATGGCACGTATGAACATTATGATAAACGTCACCTGTTTGCGCTTGGTAAAGAGCATAATACTTACACCGCCGGCACCCAAAAACTTTTTGTTGAGCTAAACGGCTGGAAAATTTGCCCGGTGATCTGTTATGATCTCCGTTTCCCGGTGTGGCTGCGTAATATAGAAGAAAATGCATACGACCTGCTTATTGTAGTAGCCAACTGGCCCGAGCGCCGGGCTGCGCACTGGCGTACCCTGATACCCGCACGTGCTGTTGAAAATCAATCATATATCATAGCGGTTAACCGTGTGGGCCACGACGGTAACGAAGTTTATCACAGCGGCGATTCTACCTGTATTGATCCTAACGGCAAAGTAATTTACTATAAACGCGATGAAGAAGACCTTTACACATTCAGTATTGTAGGCGACGAGATTGAAAAGATACGCACCGCGCTCCCCTTCCTGAAGGATGCGGATGACTTTGAAATAAATATCTGAAAGAACCCTGATTCATAGGGTTTGAGGATTACCGTGATTTTGTCTGAACCGGAATTTAAAGAATCTATTGAATTGCCAGAATATAGAATTAAACAAATTCTTGCAATTCGTTTAATTCGAGTTCAGACAAAATCAGGCCCCTCTCTACCATTAGTTTTTCTTCACTTCATACAAAATTCATAACCGTTTTGAATTTTTGTATTGTTGAATCTTGATGAAGGAAAATGCGAAATATAAAATCCCTGCTATTTATATCACCCTTATTTTTTAGTTTACTAACACAAAAGGCCGAAGCACAAACAGATACGTTAAAGATCACTTTCCCTGACGCTGAAAAACAGTTCATTGAAAATAACCTTAGCCTGCTTGCCCAAAAGTATAATGTTGATGCGCAGAAAGCGCTCATTCAACAAGCTAAATTATGGGACAACCCCGTTTTAAGCACCGATCAAAACATTCATGACGGTGGCACCAACAAATTTTTTAATCACTCCAACGGTGGCGGACAAGTATTTGTGCAGCTAAACCAGGTGTTTGCCACTGCCGGCAAACGCGGCAAACAGGTAAAAGTGGCCGAAGACGATGCCAAAGTTCAGGAAGCTGCCTTTAGTGATCTGATGCGTAACCTGCGTTATAATCTTCAGCTTGATTTCAGTCAGCTGGGTTCATTAAATGCCCAGCAATTGGTTTATCAAAACGAAATCAAATCGGCTACCGAGCTGGTTAATGCCATTCAAAAATCATTTGATGTTGGCAATACTTCCATGAAGGACCTCATCCGCTTGAAAGCATTGCTGTTTGGCTTGCAGAATGACATGGTTGAGAACAACCGCCAGATCAACGACCTGCAGACTGAGCTTAAAACCTTACTTCAAACTAAAGAAACTACTTTTGTACAGCCCATCATAAGTGACAAACCGGTTGAAACCGCCGATCTGGATGTACAATCGTTAATAAGTCAGGCCATGACCAACAGGCCCGATTACTTATCAAACCAGTACCAGTTAAATTCGGCCACGCATAACCTTGCTTATCAAAAAGCATTGGCTGTGCCTGATGTAACCATCGGCGTATCTTATGACCAAAACAGCAGCTACGCCCGTAACTACTATGGCTTACAAATTGGTTTACCAATACCGTTGTTTAACCGCAACCAGGGCAATATCAAATCTGCACAATACAATATCAAAAGCCAGGAGAGCACTTTAAAACAAAGCGAGTTCCAGCTTAAAAATGATGTGGTTGCTGCCGTTAATCAGTATAAACTGAACGAGCAATTGTTCTCTAACCAGCAGATCACATTTAATGAGCAATACGATAAACTGTTTGGTGCTATGCTCAAAAGTTTCCAGCAGCGCCAGATAAGCCTTGTGGAATTTGTCGACTTTTTTGACACCTATAAGGATACCAAACTAAAAATATTGCAACAAAAATTTAACCTGCAAAAAGCTATTGCCGACCTCAACTTTGCTGTTGGCACAACCGTAATAAAATCCTGACTAACTTTTTAAGACTTACTATGATGAAAAGAGAAACGCTGTTTTCCGGCATCTCAGCTTTACTATTGCTTGCCGCTTGTAAAGGCAAAACCCCTCCTGCTGTTGAAAACAAACAGGTAACTGTGAGCGATTCGATGGCAAAAATTATCACTATTGATACAGCCAAGATCGCTACCATAAAAAATGAGCTTACCCTTTCGGGCGAGGTATCATACGATGACAACGCGGTTGTTAAAGTATTTCCGTTTTCGAGCGGACAGGTGCTGGATGTGAAAGTTTCACTTGGCGATAAGGTGAGCAAAGGTCAAACCCTTGCCATTGTACGCAGTGCCGATGTTGCCGGTAACTATACTGA
The DNA here is from genome assembly GCF_003351025.1 of Mucilaginibacter endophyticus. Lineage (GTDB taxonomy): Bacteria > Bacteroidota > Bacteroidia > Sphingobacteriales > Sphingobacteriaceae > Mucilaginibacter > Mucilaginibacter endophyticus. The sequence goes on from NZ_QPCG01000002.1 coordinate 1,162,086, forward strand.
TTTGAGCTCTTCAAAATCAGATCTTGCCATTTACAAACGTCAGTTAGAGCAGGCAGAATATTTATATAAAAACGGTATCTCAAGCGAGCGCGATTATACCGAAGCTAAAGAAAACTATAATAAAGCCGAAGCCGCTTATAATAAAGTTCAACAGCAAATTGCCATCAATGGTGGTGGTAACACCAGCCCGGGCGGTACCTTAGTGATCAAAGCCCCTGAAAGCGGGTTTATAGTTGAAAAAAACATCACAGCCGGTGGTTTTATCCGTCCGGATAATGCCAATAGCATGTTCACCATATCAAACATGAAAGACGTTTGGATCTGGGCTAACGTGTTTGAGTCGGACATTAGTCGTGTTAAGGTTGGTTATACTGCTAAGGTTACAACCATTGCTTATCCTGATAAAGTATTTACAGGCAAGGTTGATGCGGTAAGCTCTGTGCTTGATCCGGATAATAAGGTTTTGAAGATCAAAATTGTGCTGCCTAATGAAGGTATGCTGCTTAAACCTGAAATGTTTACCAGCGTGGTAATAGCCAACAGCGAAAAAGCGCAGTCGGTTGCTATACCTGCCAAGGCTGTAGTTTATGACAATAGCAAAAACTTTGTAGTAGTTTATAACAGTAAAGATGACCTGAAGGTACGTCAGGTAGCGGTTATAAAAACGGTTGAGGATACTACTTATATATCATCGGGCCTGCAAGCGGGTGATAAGATCATATCCAAAAACCAGCTGCTTTTTTATGATGCCATTGCGGGCAATAATTAAGGGGCGATAAACTAAAAATTGCCGGGCTTTAAAACCGGGCATTTACGTTTTTAAAATACAAAGACTACAATGAACAAGTTCATCAAAAATATCATATACTTCTCGCTTAGGCACCGTTACTTTGTGTTCTTTATGACACTGGTATTGGTAGTGCTGGGTGTGTGGAGCTATACCAACACCCCTATCGAGACCTTTCCTGACGTAACCAATACGCAGATCATTATTATTGCCCAATGGCCGGGCCGTAGCGCCGAAGAGATGGAAAAAATGGTTACCATCCCTATGGAAACCGTTTTAAACTCGGTACAGAAAAAGGCCAACCTTCGTACTACATCATCATTCGGTCTGTCATATGTCCGCATTATTTTTGATGATGACGTTGATGACGCGTTTGCGCGCCAGCAGGTTTTGAGCCGCTTGGGCAACGCCGATTTACCTGATGGTGTTAAACCCGAGGTTGAACCGCCATACGGCCCAACTGGCGAAATTTTCCGTTATACCTTAAAAAGCCATACCAAATCGTTACATGACCTTACCGCGATACAGGATTGGGTGCTTGACCGTCAGTTTAAATCAATACCGGGTGTAGCCGATGTGAACAGTTTTGGCGGCGAGGAAAAAACTTACGAGGTAAGTGTAAATCCTTCGCTGTTACAAAAATACGGCCTTACATCGCTTGATGTTTACACTGCCCTTAACCGCAGTAATATTAACGTGGGTGGTGATATCATCGAAAAAAATGACCAGGCTTACGTTGTACGTGGTATAGGGCTAATCAATAATATTGATGAGATCCAGAATATCATTATCAAAAACGTAAACAACGTACCAATCCTTGCTCGTGACATTGCCGAAATTAAAGAAGGCGGCTTGCCACGTTTAGGCCAGGTTGGTCGCGATAAAAACAACGACGTTATTGAAGGTATTGTAGTAATGCGTAAAGGTGAAAACCCTGCCGAAGTATTAAAGTTGATTAATCAAAAAGTTGTTGACCTTAATAAAAGCGTGTTACCGGCCGACGTAAAAATCTCTACCTTTTATGATCGTACCAACCTGATGGATTTTTGTACCGAAACCGTTATCCATAATCTCTGCGAAGGTATTATACTGGTTACTGTTATCGTGTTACTATTCATGGCCGATTGGCGTACTACGCTTACGGTGGCTATCATTATTCCGCTGGCTTTATTGTTTGCCTTTATCTGTTTGCGATTAAAAGGCATGAGCGCCAACTTACTATCCATGGGCGCGGTTGACTTTGGTATCATCATAGATGGTGCGGTGGTAATGGTCGAGGGGATTTTCGTGGCGCTTGATCACAAGGCCAGGGAAGTAGGAATGCAGAAATTCAACGGGCTTGCCAAGCTCGGCTTGTTTAAGAATGTTGGCGCAGAGATGGGTAAAGCTATCTTCTTTTCTAAACTTATTATCCTTACCTGTTTGGTACCAATCTTCGCTTTCCAAAAGGTTGAAGGTAAAATGTTCTCTCCTCTGGCTTATACTTTAGGCTTTGCTTTGCTGGGTGCATTAATATTCACACTTACATTGGTACCTGCATTGTCAAGCATACTGCTTAATAAAAATGTAAGAGAAAAGCACAACCCGGTAGTATTGTTTTTTGAGCATGGTATCCGCCGTATGTTCGGCTATACTTATCGCAATCAAAAATTAAGTCTGATAGTTGCGGTAGCCTTCATGGCAGTTACCTTCTTCTCGGCTAAGTTTTTAGGATCAGAGTTTTTGCCGCAGCTTAATGAAGGTGCCCTTTGGGTAACGGCGCAGCTGCCAATGAGTACCTCATTAGAAAGTTCTGTTAAGGTAACTGATAAAATGAGGCAGATCCTCTCAACCTACCCTGAGGTAAAACAAACGCTATCGCAGGTTGGCCGTACAAATGACGGTACCGACCCTAAAGGTTTCTTTAACGTACAGATCCAGGTTGACCTTTTACCTAAAAAGGAATGGAAACGTAACATCACCCAGGAAGAGCTCATAGCTGACATGGACAAAAAGCTGAGCCAGTTCCCAGGTATTGTATTCAATTATTCGCAACCTATTATTGATAACGTAGCCGAAGCGGTTGCAGGTGTACCGGCATCAATGGCGGTAAAAATATTCGGCCCGGATTTCCAGGTGCTCGATCAAAAGGCCGACTCGGTGATGGCCGTGCTTAAAAAGATCCAGGGCGTTGAAGACCTTGGTATCCTTCGCAACCTTGGCCAGCCAGAGTTTCGCATTGAGCTTGACCAACGTAAGATGGCCCTTTACGGTGTATCAACTGCTGATGCAAACTCGGTTATTGAGATGGCTATCGGCGGTAAAGCGGCCTCACAACTTTATGAGGGCGAACGTAAGTTTGATATCAGGATCCGTTATCAAAAACAATTCAGGGATACCCAAAGCAAAATCGAGAACCTGATGGTGCCTACCTTAAACGGTTCAAAAATTGCCATTAAGGAAATCTCGAAGATCACCACGCTAACCGGCCCGGCATTTATTTACCGCGATAATAATATGCGTTACATTGCCGTAAAATTCTCGGTACGTGGCCGTGATTTGGGAAGTACAATTGCCGAAGCTCAGGACAAAGTGGGCGCTGCTGTAAAATTGGATCAGGGTTACTCCTTCACATGGAACGGTGAATTTGAAAACCAGATCAGGGCCTCAAACACTTTGGCACACGTAGTACCTATATGTTTACTGGTAATATTCCTGATCCTGTTCATCACCTTCGGTAACGCTAAAGATGCCGTACTGGTAATCCTGAACGTGCCGTTCGCGTTGATAGGTGGTATTTTAGCACTGCATATCACAGGTACTAACTTCAGTATCTCGGCAGGTATCGGTTTCATCGCCTTATTTGGTGTCTGTATCCAGAATGGTGTGATCCTGATATCGGTATTCAAGAAAAACCTTGAAGAAAAAATGCACCTTGATGAAGCTATTATGCAAGGCGTAATATCACGTGTACGCCCGGTAGTAATGACCGCCTTAATGGCTGCCATTGGTTTGATGCCTGCCGCGATTTCTACAGGTATTGGTTCTGAAACCCAAAAACCGCTGGCTATCGTGGTAATAGGTGGCTTGGTAACTTCAACCATATTAACCTTACTGATATTACCTATCATTTACGCCATAGTTTACCGTTTAATCCACCGTCGTGAAAACCGTAAGCTGTTGAAAAAAGTGGGGATGATTAAAGGATAATTAATTATCTATGAATTTTTTTCTGAAAAGATAAGTGTAAATCGCCACCCTTAAACGGTGGCGATTTTTTTATTATTACAACATTAAAACTTTAATTTGCAGGAAATACTACGATAGCTTTTTAGTAAACATGTCATATATAAAACCATTGTTTCGCAGTGCTTTACCGCTCGCTTTTTTATTAACTATCCCAATCCTGTCATCAGCCCAAAAGAAAAAAGAAAAGGATAAGGATTATGCCCAGCTGGTTGATCCTTTTATAGGCACCGGCGGACATGGGCACACCTACCCCGGCCCGGTAATGCCCTTTGGCATGGTGCAGCTTAGCCCTGATACCCGGTTAGAAGGCTGGGACGGCTGCTCGGGCTATCATTATACCGATAGTTTGGTTTATGGTTTTTCGCACACGCACTTAAGCGGCACAGGCGTACCGGATTATTGCGATGTGCTGTTTATGCCCACAACCGGTGATCCTAAATTTAAAAACACCGAATACCGCTCGCACTTCAGTAAAAAGAATGAGAGCGCTACGCCCGGCTATTATCATACCCTGCTCGATAAATACAACATTGGCGTTGAGCTAACCGCTACAACCCGTGTGGGCGTTCACCGCTATACTTATCCATCAACCGATAAGGCCAACATTATTATCGATCTGCAGCATCGTGACGAAGTGCTGGATTCATGGATTGAGGTGGTAAATGATCATGAGGTGCGTGGCTTCCGCATGTCGAAATCATGGGCCGATAAACAGCAGGTATATTTTTATGCCAAGTTTTCAAAGCCTTTTAAAACCTATGGTATCGCGTCAAATAACGAGGTTCAAAATGGGCAGAGCAAAGTACAGGGCAAAAACATCAAGCTGTTTTTACAGTTTGATAATCCCGGCGAAGTGATTAGCAAAGTAGGGATCTCTGCGGTAAGCGCCGAAGGTGCCTTGAAAAACCTGGATGCCGAAGTGCCTGACTTCGATTTTAAAAAGATCCAGAAGGATGCCAAAATAGCATGGAACCATGAACTCAATAAAATTCAGGTTGAAGGTGGCGCTCCCGCCCCATCTTCACAAACCCAGGCGGTAGGCGGTACAGGGCCTTATAGCTATGCCCCGCCTGCAAAAAAGGTAGTTCAGCCCGATTATGCTAAAATAAAGCAAACTATTTTTTACACAGCTCTATACCATAGCATGGTAGCCCCCAATATATACAGCGATGTTGACGGGCAATACCGGGGCATGGATCAGCAGGTGCATACGGCTCAGGGCTTTGATTATTACACGGTATTCTCCCTGTGGGATACCTTCAGGGCTGAGAACCCGCTCCTGACATTGATAGACCGCAAACGCACGCTCGATTTCATCAAAAGCTTTATAGCGATGTATGACCAGGGTGGTTTATTACCGATATGGCCGCTGGCTACTACCGAGACTTATTGCATGATCGGGAACCATTCCATTCCGGTTATTGTGGATGCGTATGTTAAAGGCATTCGTGATTTTGATGCCGAGAAAGCCTTTACGGCAATGAAAGCCGCTGTAAACCGCAACCAGTTTGGTTTGGATAATTACCGCAAAAACGGAGCGGTACAATCAGATGTTGAAGATGCATCTGTATCAAAAACCTTAGAGTACGCTTATGATGATTGGTGCATTGCGCAGATGGCGAAAATGCTTAATAAAACCGACGACTATACCCAATACATTCAACGTGCCCAGTACTGGAAAAACGTTTATAACAACCAGAATACCTTTATGCAGGCCCGCGCAAACGGAGGCTGGCTGGAGCCCTTTGATCCTACGGAGATCAACGGCAATTATACCGAAGGCAATTCCTGGCAATACTCATTTTTAGTACCACATGATGTAGAAACCCTGATTGATAAAATGGGCGGTAAACAGGCTTTTGAAAACAAACTTGATGAGCTGTTCAGCACTCAATCAAAATTAAGCGGCAGCGATATCCCGGATGTGGCTGGGTTGATAGGCCAATATGCGCATGGTAACGAGCCAAGTCATCACATGGCTTACCTGTATAACTTCACCGACTCGCCGGATAAAACCCAGTTTTACGTAAGCCGTATTTTGCGCGAAGAATACAGCAACAAACCGGATGGCCTAGCAGGAAATGAAGACTGCGGACAGATGTCGGCTTGGTACGTGATGAGCTCGTTGGGGATTTACAATATTGCTCCCGGTCAGCAGGATTTTCAGATTGGCATACCGCAGTTTGATAAGGCGGTGATCAATCTGGAAAATGGTAAAAAATTCAGCATCATCAACCCAGGTGCCGGTATTACCCGCAGCAATATCTATCTGCAGGGCATGAACCTTGATAAAAAGGTATACAGTAAGCTTTTCATCAATTACGATGATATTGTTAAAGGCGGAGATTTTGAAGTGTTCACCGGCAGGCTGGCTAATAAGATCTTTACCCAGGACCTGGAAAAACCTGTTTCAAAGATCACAGATAACCTGATTGTTGCCAACCCTTACATTATAGCGCCTGCCAAATCATTCAAGCAGCCTTTCAGTATTCAGATCAAAGATCAGGAGGCCGATGCGAAGATCTATTATACGCTTGACGGCTCTGCGCCTTCCGCATCATCAACACTTTACGCACAACCCATCAATATCACTGATAATATCACTGTAAAAGCCATCGCCATAAAAGATGGGAAGAGCAGCTTTGTTGACGAGGCAAGTTTTATCAAGCTCCGTAACGATATTAAGTTAACCATAGTCAACAAGTACCTGCCCAGCTACCCGGCTAAAGGCGATGAATCATTAATCGATGGCCAACACGGAACTACCAACTGGCGCTTAGGGAACTGGCAGGGCTACCAGGGTAAGGATTTCGTCGCGGTTGTTGATATGAGTGCGATTAAGCCTATAAAACAGATCAGTATTAATGCCTTGCAGGATAGTCGCGCGTGGATCGTGTTTCCTAAATATGTACAGTTTTGGACATCAAATGATGGTAAAACCTATAAACTGGCAACCACCATTAATACCAAAGTTGATATCAAGGACACCAACGTACAAACACAGGAGTTTACCGCGCCATTAAACACCGATGCCCGTTACATTAAACTGATTGCCAAACAATATGGCCCGCTGCCCGACTGGCACGAAAACAAAGGCAGCCAGTCGTATATTTTCGCCGATGAAATAACGGTGGAGTAATTTTTGGATGTGCAGATTTCAAATGTGCGCATGTACAAATGAATAAAGTTTTGCTGTAGCTAACCATTTAAAAATGGATAAAACTATTTCATTGTTAAATGGTTAGCTGTATACAAAAAAACTTTACCACACATGGAAAATTACAAACCAACAACTGACGACAGTAAGACCGCCGGCATCATTAGTTATTTTACGCTTATTGGGTGGCTCATTGCTTATTTTGCATTATACACCAACAATAAAACCCCGCTTGCATCCTACCAAATGAGGCAAACCTTACTGTTTCACCTCGTTTCAATTCTAATTTCATGGGTTGCCGGTTTTCTTATAGGCATAGCCTTTGTAACATCAGGGATATTTATTGGCGCATCCATCCTTTGGATCATCCGCCTGGGGTTGCTGATCATCTGGATTATCGGTTTACTTGGCGCCATTAACGGCGAAAGAAAACCAATGCCACTTATCGGCGAACCAGCACAAAATATGTTTTCAGGTATTTAAACTTTTATTAATATTCCAGACTTACGAAGTTTTAAAAACTTCGTAAGTCTAAATACCGTCGCTACTGTTTCTCCAACAGTTGCTTAGCTTCTTGCAGCTTTTCCATTTGCTCCTTAGGCAAAACCGGAAATTCCAGCTTCAAATCTTTCAAAGTATCGTGTATTATCGTTGAAATAGCGATGCGGGTAAACCACTTTTTATCTGCCGGGATCACGTACCAGGGGCAATCGTCTGTTGATGTTTCATTGATGGCTTTTTCATAAGCATTCATATACTCATCCCAATGCTCCCGTTCTGTGATATCACTGGCCTGAAATTTCCAGTTTTTTGCAGGGTTGTCTATGCGTTTTAAAAACCGCTTCTTTTGCTCCTGTTTGGACACATTCAGGAAAAACTTGATCACAATGGTGCCGTTGCGGTGGATGTGCTTTTCAAAATTACGGATACTCTCATACCGTTGCTCCCAAAACTGTTTGTCGATATCTTTCACCTGCTTTATCGCCGGGTTATTCTCCTTTAAAATAAGCTCCGGGTGCACTTTAACTACCAGCACATTTTCATAATGTGAACGGTTATGGATGCCAATGCGTCCTCTTTCGGGCAGGGCTTTATAATGCCGCCATAAAAAGTCGTGATCGTAGTCCTCAGAACTCGGCTGTTTAAAGCTGTACACCTGGCAGCCCTGCGGGTTTAAGCCCGACATGGTGTGTGCTATGGCGCTGTCTTTCCCGGCAGCATCCATCGCCTGAAAAATGATAAGCAATGAATAATTATTTGAGGCGTAAAGCTGGCTCTGCAATTTGAAGGTTTCGCCTATCAGTTCCGTTAATACAGCACGGGCATCTTCTTTTTCATAACCGTCGCTAAACGCGGGATCATAATCACTCAGCGAAAATTTCGCATCGCTTTTTACTTTAAATTGTTCGGTAAGATTCTTCATATTATCAGGTATCTACACAAAATATAAAAAAACTGAATAATGTTTTGGTAACCTGGTTTAAACATAACCGGTAAATAGCAAAAATCCTCTTTTTTTGATCCGAAATGCTTTTGATTTATTTATTGTGTACTTTGCACATCATAAATATGTATCATACCAGTGTTAACCTAAAATTTACCTGATTATTTTACGTTGTTTATATTTGTCAAACAGCATTATGATGTAGTGCTATAATTTTTCATCTTTACCCAATGTTCAGACGTATACGCAATCGCTTTTTAAGATATTTCGTCATATTAATATACTTCATTATCATTTTTTTCTGTTCGATAGAACTTAATTTCTTTGGACTTTTCGGATACTCTCCTGACATGCAGGACATTAAAAGCCCCGTACTTTCGGTAGGATCGGAAGTTTATACGGCCGATGGTAAACTAATTGGTCAGTATTATAAGGAAAACCGCTCGCCTATCGAATTTAAAGAGATCTCCCCTAACCTTGTAAATGCCCTTGTAGCCACTGAAGACGCACGTTTTTACAGTCATGGCGGTGTAGATTTTTACTCCTTTTTCACGAGTGTACTTTCAACTGCCAAAGGCGATAAAAGGGGTGCCAGTACCATCACTCAACAGTTGGCCAAAAACCTTTTTGAAACACGTAAAAAGAAATCGCAAGGGATCATTAAGCATATCCCGGTATTGCGTACCGTTGTTTATAAGTGCAAGGAATGGCTTACCGCCTTTAAAATTGAGCACGTTTACAACAAGCAGCAAATATTAACCCTGTATTTCAATACGGTACCGTTCGGCAATAATACGTATGGTATAAAAACAGCATCGTTAAAATATTTCAACAAACAGCCGGGTACTTTAAATCCAGCCGAATCAGCATTACTTATCGGTATGCTTAAGGCTACCTCAAACTACAATCCAATTAAAAACCCGCAACGTGCTATCGAAAGGCGTAACACCGTTTTGGGTCAGATGGAAAAATACAAATACCTCACTGCCGAACAATTTAAAACCAACGTAGCATTGCCGCTCGGTCTTGATCTGAGTTATGTTGAAGATGACTCCCATGGCGACTCATACCTGCGCCGCGCAGTGGAAAAATGGCTGGATAAATGGTGCAAGGATAACGACTACAACCTTTATGAGGATGGATTGAAGATCTATACCACCATCGACTCAAAAATGCAGCAATATGCCGAAGAAGCCGTTGCCGAAAAGATGAAGATGCTGCAAAAACGCTTCTACAATCTGTGGGGAAACAAAAACCCCTGGCGCGATTCAAAAGGCGTTGAAATCAAAGATTTCATCCTGAAAAACGAGCAACGCTTAGGTATTTATAAGTTGCTGGAAAAAAAATACAACGGTGATACCGTAAAGATCCAGGACTACTTCAAAACAAAGAAAAAGATGAAGGTGTTCACCTGGCATGGTGAACGGGATACAACCTTCTCTACCATCGACTCGATAAAATATTATGCCAAGATCCTGAACACAGGCATGATGACACTGGAACCATCGACCGGCAAAATAAAGGTTTGGATTGGCGGTATCGATCACCGTTTCTTCAATTACGACCACGTAAACCAAAGCCGCAGGCAGGCAGGTTCAACCTTTAAACCTTTCGCTTATTTAACGGCTCTTGATAATGGGTTCACCCCTTGCGATAAGTTTACCGACAAACCGGTATCTATCAAATACAAGGACAACGGCGAGGATAAAGTTTGGGAACCTAACAATGCCGATTTTCATTTCTCTTACCGTGAAATGTCATTACGCTGGGCTATGGGTAAATCTGTAAACTCTATCACCGCACAGCTAACCGAAAAAGTAGGCTGGGATAAAATTGTTGAATACGCTCACCGTTGCGGTATCGAAAGTCCGCTCAAATCGGTTCCATCAGTATCCTTAGGATCAAACGACGTTTCGGTTTATGAAATGGTGAGGGCATACAGTACTTTCCTGAATAAAGGCGAAAAACTTGACCCGCTGCTGGTAACCAAAATCACCGATCAGCAGGGCAATGTGATACAGGAGTTTAAGCTTAAAACCGAGAAAGTATTAAGCGAAGAAACCGCATGGCTCATGCTTTACATGTTCCGCGGAGGTATGGAAGAACCTGGTGGTACATCGCAAGCACTTTGGGAATACAATGGCCTTTGGAAAAAAGACAACCAGATTGGTGGTAAAACCGGCACATCATCCGACTATGTTGACGGTTGGTACATGGGTATTACCAAAGACCTCGTAACCGGTGTTTGGGTTGGTGCCGATGACCGCTCAGTACACTTTACCACATCCGAAACAGGCGAAGGCTCACACACCGCCCTCCCTATCTTCGGTAGCTTTATGGAAAGGGTTTATGCTGATAAATCGCTGGGGTATACTTACGGGCCATTCCCTAAACCGTGGAGCAAGATCACCAAAACCTATAATTGCCCATCGCCACACATTGAAGAAGACACTACTTCAACAGATAGCTTAAGCAACCCTATTGATACAACCGGCGTAACACCTGTGCAAGAAAGCAATCCGGAAAACCCGGAAAACACACCGCCGGGGAATAAATAAAAGATTATCGGCGCTTACTTTCTGTTGATGAAAAGAAAATGAATAAGGTTGTTTTTTAATTAAGAGCAACCTTATTTTGTTAAATTAGCCATATCTATTTATTAAATAATATATGAATAAAGTTTACTCACTTTTCAATAGAGTTAAAAAGCACACCATTGTATTATTTTGTATAGTTGGCTCGCTGTTGATTGGCACCAACGCTCAGGCCCAATACTTTGGCCAAAACAAAGTAAGATATAAAAACCTCAAGTTTAACGTTTACAAAACCCCTCACTTTGAGATTTACTACTATCTGAAAAACGATAGCATGGTTAAGCGTTTTGCCCAGGAAAGTGAGTTATGGTATACGCTGCACCAGCAGGTTTTCAGAGATACCTTTAAACATGCCAACCCCATCATACTTTACGCCAACCACCCCGATTTCCAGCAAACTACCGCTATCGATGGCGAGATTGGTGTAGGTACAGGCGGTGTTACCGAAGGCCTTAAAAACCGTGTAGTAATGCCCGTAATGGAAACCAACCAAACCACAAGGCACGTAATTGGACACGAGTTGGTGCATGCTTTTCAGTACCGTTTACTGATGGGGCATGATTCATCTGAGTATGAAAACATAAACAACATTCCGTTGTGGATGATTGAGGGGATGGCCGAGTACCTATCATTAGGAAAGAAAGATACATATACAGCCATGTGGATGCGGGATGCTTACCTGAACCACGATATCCCTTCGGTACGTGACCTTACCGAGAGCAGTAAATATTTCCCATATCGTTATGGCGAGGCATTCTGGTCGTTCATAGGTTCAACTTATGGCGATACGGTTATAGTGCCCTTCTTTAAAAACGCGGCCAAATTTGGTTTGGAATATGGTATCAGGCGGACATTCGGTTATGACGACCGTACGCTCTCCCGCCTTTGGAAAAACTCTATTGAGGCCACATATAAGCCGTTTTTAAAGGACACCACCCAAACTCCCAAGGGCATAAAACTAATTGACAGTAAAAACGGCGGCGACCTCGTGGTTGCGCCTTCTGTAAGCCCCGATGGTAAATATGTGGCCTTCCTCTCGGCCAAGAGCCTATTTAGTATTGACCTTTACCTGGCCGACGCCAAAACAGGGCGAATCTTGAGAAAGCTCACCAGCAAAGTGTCCAATACCCATATTGATGAGTTTAACTTCATCGAGTCGGCAGGCGCATGGTCGCCGGATGGAAGCAAGTTTGCCTTTAGCGTATTTAGCAAGGGGCGTAATAAACTTGATGTTGTCGATCTTAAAAGCGGCAATGTGATTGACGATTTCTCTATGGAACAGGTTGAGCAGTTCAGTAACCTGTCATGGTCGCCAAATGGTAAGGATATTGTTTTCCAGGGCCTGGTTGAAGGTCAGAGCGATTTGTATTCTTATAACTTCGATACAAAAAAAATCACACAGCTTACCAACGATAAATATTCAGATTATCAGCCAAGCTATTCGCCTGATGGTAAAAAGATCATCTTCTCGAGCGACAGAACCACCTACGATCAAAGCCTTGAACAGGACATCCCTTTCAATCTTGCCGAACTTGACCTGGAAACAGGAAAAGTAACCGATATCAAGATTTTTAATGGATCAAACAATCTGAACCCACAATATTCAGCTGATGGGTGCCAGATCTATTTCTTATCCAACCGTGATGGTTTTCGCAACCTGTACCGGTATACTATTGAAGGTGGCAAGATAGAGCAAATGACAAATTTGTTCACAGGTATTTCGGGTATTACCGAGTATTCTCCGGCATTGAGTATTTCTAATCACGATGACGTGGTTTATTCATACTACCGTGCGCAAAAATATTCTATTTATAATGCCAAGGCGTCAGACTTTACACCTGTTGTAGTGCAACCGGGCGATGTTAATTTTGCAGCGGGCACATTGCCCCCAAATCGTTCTGTAGGTGTCGATCTGATCAACTCCAACCTGAATAATTTCCTTGCTTATCGTAAAATCCCAACCGATTCGGTTAAGGCTATCCCATTCCGTTCAAAATTCAAGCTGGATTACCTGGCCGGCAGTGGTATCGGTGTGGGTGTGAGTAACTTCTACGGTACAAGTCTTTCAAGTGGTATCCAGGGCGTATTCAGTGATATTTTAGGTCGTAACCAGATCTTTGCAGCCGCATCAGTAAACGGGCAGATCTATGATTCGGGCGCTGCTGTGACCTATGTAAACCAAACCGGCCGCTGGAACCTGGGCGTTGGTGTTTCACATATCCCATACCAGTTTGGCTTCAATACAACCACTTACCCAACAAGAAATGTAAACGGCAAGAATCAAACCGTATACTCAGACAACATTGACATTATCCGCAACTTTGAGGACGCGGGCAGGGTATTTACCTCTTACCCTATCTCAAGAACAACGCGCTTTGAAGTAAGCGGAGCGGCATCACACAACTATTATCGTGTTGACCGTTATAGCGATTCCTACCTGCTTGATACTACGGTAGTGAATGGCAAACAACAGGTAGGTGTGGGTAATTACATTTCATCCGACAGGAAAAAGATCCCTAACGATGAGGAATCAGCAACCCTTAACCAAAACTATGGTTCAACCTATTTCTATAATTTAAAGGCCTATTCCATTTTAACCCTTTCAACCGCGTTAATTGGTGATAACTCGTTTTTTGGTGTTACTGCACCGTTAAACGGTTTCAGGTACAGGCTGGAAGCTGGTTATAACTTTGGTACTTACCGTTTCTTTTCGCCAACAATTGATGTAAGGAAATATGTACGGACTGCCCCGGTAACCTTTGCCGCCCGCTTCTTTGCTACCGGCCGTTTTGGTGATGATAAAGGGCTTTATCCATTATTTGTAGGTTATCCTTTTTATATCAGGGGCTATGAGGGGCAAACATTTTATAATAATGGCAAAGCCACAACCAATGGCTTCACTATTGATCAATTATCGGGCAGCCGCTTAGCTGTGTTTAACTTCGAGGTGCGTTTACCGTTTACCGGCCCTGAAAAATTGGCCGCCATAAAATCAAAATTCCTGTTTACCGATCTTAACTTGTTTTTTGACGCAGGTTTAGCCTGGAATGCGGGTGATCACATATACTTCCAGAAAGATCCCCCGGTAATTGGTCAGCAGGAGTTTACTGATAGCAATGGCACTGTAACTACTCAAAACCTGTACGGCCGAGTTCCTGCATTAAGTGCGGGAATCTCATTACGTATCAACGTTTTCGGCGCATTTATTTTGGAACCTTACCTTGCTGTTCCGTTTAACCGTAGCGATGTAAAAAAACCACTGTTTGGCTTAGGCTTTACGCCGGGCTGGTAATAATCTTCATGTTTTGAAACAAAAAAAGCGGCTGATAGGCCGCTTTTTTTGTTGGCCTCCTTAATCCAAGAAGCTCAAAAAAACATTGGAATATTTGATATTCAATAGATTTCATTGCCGTTGACTTTAGTCAACGGATTAGCTACAACTTGCAAAGGGCTTTAGCCAAAACATAGCTCAATTTTTGGCTAAAGCCTCTTCATTTATCCTTTAACCGTTGACTGAAGTCAACGGCAATGAATAAAATTTATTTTATACCTATTAAAACTCCGGTAGTAATACATGTGCCGTATCCATCCATTTCTTAATCAGCACAATGCGATCTTTCATAAACTTAGGCCCCCAGAATAAATTTGACCAATCATCAAAGTTCTCGCACTGAAAGCCGAAATAAAACAACCAAAAGCCGAACCCCAGGTATGGAATAGCGGCTATTTCTTCATTTGATAATGGACGCACTTTACAATAGCTATCAACAAAGATCCGGAAGGCACGGCGCGCCTCTTGCTCAGTGATTTTGCCGTAGGTAAACTCTAAAAAGTAGTGAATAAAAAAGGAAGTGATATCATAGGCCAATAGCCCTTTTCCTACAAAATCAAAGTCAAAAAAGGTTATCTCATTATCGCCTGTGAAATGAAAATTTTTAGGCATAAAATCAAAGTGACAATAGCCATAACTAAAACTCCGGTCAAATTGCTTATACTGTTCAATTACTTCCGTGGCAGTTTGCTTTAGATAGGCATAATCCTCTTCCAGTCCTGCCAATGCAGGTTCAAGTATTTTAAGTGGATTAATGAAAACGGTTTCTATTGAGTACTGCCGGCGATCATAACTGAGCTCAATTGATGAAGTAATATGATGTATAACTGCCATCTCCCGGCCTACGGTTTCTAGCTGAGCATCGCTCATGGCATAAACAACGCTGCCTTGCGCCCAAGAAAATAAAACGCCGTAGCGTGTACCTTCAGCTGCATTAAAGGCTTGTATGATATCGCCGTTTTTATCAGGAATTGGTCGGGATACTTTTGCTCCTTTTTGAAACAGGATGGTCAACAATTCAACCTCTCCCCTGATCTCTTCCAGTTTACGGTGCGCATCACGATAAATTTTGAAAATGTGTTTTTCTGTAGTGTTCTCTATAACGTAAGTATCGCTCACATTACGGATCAACAGTCTGCAGGTAGTATCGCTTAAACCATAACTTTCCTGAAGTTTTACATTGAGCGCTTTTGACGATAAGGTTGAGTATTGCGTAGGAAAGATCTCCATAGGTAAACAAAGTTAGCTATAATCTGCAACCCAGCTGCGTATTTCAAAACCTATTTATATTTTGTATGTTTAGCTTATAACCTACACACTATGAAAAAGTTACTGTTATTTACATTTACCGTATTTTGTCCTGCGATAATGCTGGCCCAAACCGTAAATAAAAGCAGTACCGCCCCAACAGGGGGAACCATGCTCCCTAATAATGATATTGTAAAAAATATATCAATAGTACCTTACATCCACACGTTTTACCTCTTCATATTAAAAACTCATTTAACCCGTACCTATACCAGCCGGGGACCAATCACCATGTTTGTACCTGTTGATGAGGGATACACCGATATGCCTACCGGCAGATTTGATTCGCTTGCCAAACCGGCGCATATCTGGGAGCTTACCGATCTTGTTACCTACCACGCTATAGCAGGACAGGTAAAAGCAAAAGATATTCAAAAAAAGATTAGCAAGGGAAAAGGCATGGCTACATTTACTACCCTTTCGGGCGGCAAATTGTTCGCTAAAATAGATAGTAATAACAATATAGTTTTGGTTGATGGTAATGGCGGCAAAAGCGTGATCAGCCAGTTTGATATCAAACAAAACAACGGCATTATACACCTGGTGAGCAAAGTATTGGTACCTAAAAAGAAGATCATATAAACAAACCCTCAGATGACAATCTCCCGATACTATAATTACGTATTTGAGTTATAGTATATAAAGGTTTCCCGCTCATAATAAGGAGCGTCAATAATCAAATACAATAAGTTATGAAAATATTCATTTTAGCAGTGATTGCCTTAAGCGTCCTGACGGCGTTGGGATGTCAAAATACAAACGGGCAGGATACCAAACATAAGTTAAGCAAACCTGCTGCCGAATGGAAAAAGACACTTACATCCAATCAATATCATATTATGGTTGAAAGCGGTACCGAACCGCCTTATCAGAACGAATATTGGAACAACCACGAAAAAGGCATTTATGTAAGTGCCGCAACCGGCGACACCCTATTCACCTCGGATGATAAATTTGACAGCGGTACGGGCTGGCCAAGTTTTGTTAAACCTGTCGACCCGAAAAAAGTAGCAATAGTTACCGATAACAATTACGGCATGAGCCGCGACGAGGTTATCGAAAAAAGTACAGGCTTACACCTTGGCCATGTGTTTGATGATGGCCCTGCCGACCGCGGCGGCAAAAGGTATTGCATGAACTCAGGAGCTTTAAAATTTATTAAAAAGCCATAACCCTGCGGTTGGCATTCAGCGATGGGCGCAATTGAGGCCTTACGCGTAAACCTTGCTCATATTTTAATCCAATGGTCAGGTCTATCCAATCGGCGTTAACAGATCTGATCATTTTTTCTTTTTGTGGGCGTGTATAAGTGCTCACTACTTTAAAACGTTCCATAGCCTGCTCTTCGGTATTGATCTCCTCAAAGTAAACCAAACGGTTAAGCTGCTGCGCGTTGTCGAAAAACAAAGTTGGCATTTCGCTGTAAAACTGGATGGTTTTCATCAGGTCTGAACATAAACCAACGTGTAAATTTTTACGGTTCCTGTCGGTGATGATATAAACAAAACGTTTCATTTTATGATAAAAAATTTGGTGAACGGATAATTATTACTAACTTTATGAGCATAAAATTACTAATAAATTTAGCAAATCCAAATTTTATGTCAATAATTTCACAAAATATTAAGTTTCTCCGCAAAAAGAAAGGGCTAACACAACAGCAATTTGCGGATGAATTAGGTATAAAACGTTCATTAGTAGGCGCATACGAAGAAGACCGGGCCGACCCCAAATATGACTTACTAAAAACATTAGCAACCTATTTTGATGTTACTATTGATGACTTCATCAACGAAACCATCAACGAAAAATGGCAGCCAAAGCCCAAAGGCAACCCTGCCAACCTGCGGATCCTGAGTATTTCTGTTGATAAGGATGAAAATGAAAATATAGAAATGGTGCCCGTAAAAGCCAGCGCCGGCTACCTTAATGGTTATGCCGATCCTGAATACGTAGCCCAGCTCCCCAAGTTTTATCTGCCCATGTTTAAACAGGGCACCTACCGCGCTTTTGAAATCAAAGGTGACTCTATGCTGCCACTTGTATCAGGTACTATTATAATAGGTGAATACGTAGAAAACTGGGGCGATGTAAAAAGCGGCGAAACCTACGTGGTGATCTCTAAAAATGATGGCGTGGTTTATAAGCGCATTGGCAATAAATTTAAAGAGAACAAAAAGTTAAAGCTTATTTCTGACAACCCGGTTTACGAACCATATGAAATATCGGGCGAAGATGTACTGGAACTATGGAAAGCTAAAGGTTATATTTCAACGCAGTTACCGGAGCCATCACCTGCGCCTACTATGGAAAGCCTTACCAGCATGATGGCCCAGATGCAACGTTCTATATCTAATTTACAGCAAGGCAACAATTAAGTTACATCAGCTTTTTTAAACCATTACGATATATCTTTATCATACTGTTAAAACGTAAATAAAATAAAAAAGCTATGAAAAAATTATTGTTAATGTGCTGCTTCCTTTTAGGAATTTCTGCAGCCAGCCATGCGCAAGGCGGCATGAGGAAAAGCCCAGAAGAAAGAGCTAAAGATTTACAAACTCAGCTTAAATTAACAGATGATCAAACAACCAAGATCACTGCAGTTTACAAAGAGCAGGCTACCAAAATGGACAGCGTACGTACTGCTGCCAATGGCGACAGGGATGCGATGCGCTCTGCAATGCGCCCAATGATGGAAGCAACTAACACCAAGATCAAAGCTATTTTAACAGCCGATCAAGCTGCGGCCTACGACAAAGCAATGAAGGAAAGAATGGACCGCATGCGCCAGGGTGGCCAGTAAACATTATCACATAGAAAAAAGCGACCAATGGTCGCTTTTTTTATTTTTGCACAAAACAAAGCACATTGAACCCAGCCGAAGATTTCTTAAAACGTAAACTGCAGGAGCGGCAGCAATCCGGTACTTACCGCGAACTGAAACCCGAAAACGGGCTGGTTGATTTCTGTTCAAATGACTATCTCGGTTTTGCCCATTCGGCTGTTTTAAAGCAAACCATTGCCCATGAGGTAAACAGCCATCCGCTTAGCCTCAACGGCGCCGCCGGATCAAGGTTATTATCGGGGAATATAAAATATGCTGAAGATCTGGAGAAGCAGATTGCCGCATATCACCAAAGTGAAGCCGGATTACTTCTTAATTCGGGTTATGATGCTAATCTCGGTCTGCTTTCATCCCTTGCTCAACGCGGCGATACTATTATTTTAGATGAATTGGTGCATGCCTCTATTATTGATGGAGCGAGGCTGAGCTATGCCAATCGCTACAGTTTCCGACACAATGATCTGGAAAGTTTAGAAACTAAGCTAAAAATAGCCAAGGGCAACTGTTACGTAGTTATTGAAAGTGTATACTCCATGGATGGTGATACTCCTCCCCTTTTTGAGATTCTCGCCCTGACAGAAAAATACAATGCCGCTCTTATTGTTGATGAAGCCCATGCGGTAGGCTTATATCCCAAAGGGTTGGTTTGCGAACTCGGTCTGCATGAAAGGATTTTTGCCCGTGTGATAACTTTTGGTAAAGCGCTGGGTGGACACGGAGCCATAGTACTCGGCAGTGATAATTTACGCAGTTACCTGGTAAACTTTGCACGCTCTTTTATTTACACCACGGCAGCACCTTTCCACCAACTTGCTGCCATAAAAATGGCTTATCGGCTATTGGAAAACTCCGGCGAAGCCATCGCCAACGTGAAGCGAAACATCCGGCTATTTAAACAGGATATAAACACAGGCGAAAATTTTACTTTGCTAAATAGTGACAGCCCTATTCAATGTATCATACTCAAAAGCAATGAAATGGCCCGGAAAGCGGCTATGCAATTGCAAATGAGTAACCTTGATGTCAGACCCATCCTAAGCCCTACAGTTGCGCAAGGCACCGAAAGGATCAGGATTTGCCTGCATAGTTTTAATACGGAAAATGATTTAACTTTGCTGGCTGTAACTCTTAACAAATTTATACTATTGCATGCCTGATAAGCAACCTATATTTATCTCCGGTATTGATACCGGGATAGGTAAAACCCTGGTTTCGGCTATTTTAACCGAAAAGTTAAACGCTGATTACTGGAAGCCCATACAATCCGGCGACCTTGATAAAAGCGATACATTGAAGGTTAAAAGCCTCATCTCAAATCCAGTTACTCAGTTTTTCCCCGAGGCCTACGCGCTTACACAGCCCTTTTCGCCTCACAAATCTGCAGCTCTTGATAAAGTGACTATAGAGCTGGAAAACATCGTTCTGCCAAAAACAGATAACCAGTTGATCATAGAGGGAGCAGGTGGCCTCATGGTGCCACTGAATGATAACTTTCTGATCATCGATCTTATAAAACAGCTTAACGCACGCGTAATATTGGTAAGCAAACATTATTTAGGCAGCATTAACCATACCCTGCTTTCATTACATGCGCTAAAAAAATATGGCATCCCGGTGATGGGCGTAGTTTTTAACGGCGATAAGGACATTTATTCCAAAAGCTATATCCTTGATTATTCGGAAGTGGCTGATCTTGGGCAGATTCCTGAATTAGACACTATCAACAAAAAAACTGTTAAAGAGGCCGGTAAGTTTATTACCTTGTAACACCGGCTGTTTATAAACCGATATTTGCCGGTTTCGTAAATTCATACTATGAAAAACATTACTGTAATTGGCTCCGGCACCATGGGCAACGGTATTGCCCACACTTTCGCGCAGCATGGCTTTGAAGTGTCATTGGTTGATATCAGCGATGATGCCCTGAGTAAAGCCCTGCAAACCATCGGCAATAATTTGGACAGGCAGGTAAAAAAAGGAACTATCACCGAAGATGTGAAAAGCGACACACTAAGCCGCATCCGCGTGTTTACCGATTTGGCCGAAGGCGCTCAAAATACCGACCTTGTAATTGAAGCTGCTACCGAAAACCAGGAAATAAAGCTTAAACTGTTTAAACAACTCAGCGAAATTTGCAGCGATAAGGTTATCCTTGCATCCAATACCTCTTCTATTTCCATCACAAGAATTGCCTCGGTTACCAAACAACCAGGCAATGTAATCGGCATGCATTTCATGAACCCGGTACCGGTAATGAAGCTTGTTGAGGTGATCAGGGGCTATGCCACTACTGATGCCGTTACAGAAACCGTTATGGAACTTTCGCGCACTTTGGGTAAAGATCCGGTTGAGGTAAACGACTACCCTGGTTTTGTAGCCAACCGCATTTTAATGCCGATGATAAATGAGGCCATTTATACCTTATACGAAGGTGTGGCTGGCGTACAGGAAATTGATACGGTAATGAAACTTGGCATGGCCCACCCGATGGGGCCGCTGCAACTGGCCGATTTTATTGGGCTGGATGTTTGCCTTGCCATTTTAAAAGTATTGCATGATGGTTTTGGCAATCCTAAATATGCTCCTTGTCCGCTATTGGTAAATATGGTGACAGCAGGGCACTTAGGAGCCAAAACCG
The DNA here is from genome assembly GCF_003351025.1 of Mucilaginibacter endophyticus. Taxonomy (GTDB): domain Bacteria; phylum Bacteroidota; class Bacteroidia; order Sphingobacteriales; family Sphingobacteriaceae; genus Mucilaginibacter; species Mucilaginibacter endophyticus. The sequence goes on from NZ_QPCG01000002.1 coordinate 1,183,421, forward strand.
GCAGTGGATTTTATAAATATACTTCAGGCAGTAAAGATTTGGTTGTGGCCGATAAATTCAGTGCATAAACCCGTTTAAACTTTCGATGTTGGATATTGTCAATAGTTATTATACCAAATAACTAAAAACATCTAAAAATGAAAACCATTGCTAAGTTAGGAATAGTACTTGCCTTAACAGGCTCATTATTTGCGTCATGCTCAAGCCAAGCTTATGTTACCGAGCGTCCGGCCGAACCGGTTTATGTTCGTCCGGTAGCTCCCTACCCTAACGCGGTTTGGGTTCCCGGCGAATGGGTTTGGCGTGGCAATCGCTACGTTTACCGCCAGGGCTTCTACGCACGCCCAAGATATAACCATGTTTACGTACAAGGCCATTGGCAACCAACCAATCGCGGCTATGTTTGGGTAAGGGGATTTTGGAGGTAAGCGTCGCCCCCCGGCCCCCTAAAGGGGCAGTTATAAAACAGGAAAGCCTTTAGCAATTATCTGCTAAAGGCTTTTTAATTAACAGCCGTTATTCCCCCTTTAGGGGGTTAGGGGGCTACATCCTCTCGGGCACTTCAATACCCAAAAGCTTCATCCCTTTGCTAATCACCTTAGCTGATGATGCAGATAAGGCTAAACGGAATTGTTTCGAATCCTCGTCTTCAGCTTGCAATATCGATTTTTCGTGATAGAACTTGTTGTATGTTTTGGCAAGCTCATATACATAGTTGGCAATTACTGCCGGACTGTAACTCTTAGCGGCTTCTTTAACTGTTTCAGGATATTTATCAAGTAATACAATTAAATCGCGCTCAACGTCTGCCAGTTCAGTTACGGCCGGCTTAGTTTCAGCGTTATAATCGGCCCTGCTTAATACAGATTTGATACGGGCATGTGTATACTGAATAAACGGCCCGGTATGTCCCTGAAAATCTACCGATTCGTTAGGATCAAACAGTAAGCGCTTTTTAGGATCAACTTTTAACAGGAAATATTTGAGTGCGCCCATGCCAATGGTATGATATAACGCAACCTTATCTTCTTCGCTAAAAGCATCAACCTTGCCCATAGCTTCGGTTTGCTCTTTGGCGGTAGTTTCCATCTCGGCCATCAGGTCATCAGCATCAACCACCGTACCCTCACGTGACTTCATCTTACCCGAAGGAAGGTCAACCATACCGTACGATAAATGGAATAAACCGTCGGCTCCTGTTTTACCCAGTTTCTGCAGTATCAGGAACAGCACTTTAAAGTGATAATCCTGCTCGTTACCTACCACGTAGATAGATCTATCCATGTGGTAATCGTTGTATTTCAACTGCGCGGTACCCATATCCTGGGTAATATAAACCGAAGTTCCATCACCACGGAGAACAAGCTTTTCGTCAAGTCCGTCTGAACTAAGATCTATCCAAACTGAATTATCAGCTTTTTTAAAGAACACGCCTTTTGCAAGGCCTTCTTCGATAATATCTTTACCTAACAGGTATGTGTTCGATTCGTAGTAGTATTTATCAAAATCAACTCCCAGTTGCTTGTAGGTTTCAGCAAAGCCTGCGTACACCCAACCGTTCATGGTTCTCCACAGGTTCATTACCTCTTCATCCCCGGCTTCCCATTTTTGCAGCATTTGCTGAGTTTCAATCATGATGGGTGTAGCATTCTTAGCTATCTCTTTAATCTTATCTTCCTCGCCTGCAATTTTCTCATCCAGCTCAGCTATCAACTTTTGACTTGCCTCGTCGGTTTGTGCACGTTTCTCTTTAACCTTTCCTATAGTAGCTAACGACTCCTCAATCTTAGCCTTTTGATTTTCTTTAAAGACCGAAAGGTCATGTTTTTCGTAAACTTCGGTCAAAACAGGTTTAAGCTGCTCTCTCAGTTCTTTATCAAAAGCAACATAATACTTACCTACCAGGTGGTCACCTTTCATACCCGACGATTCAGGAGTTTCGCCGTTACCGAACTTTTGCCAGGCCAGCATGGATTTACAGATATGGATCCCGCGATCATTAACCAAGTTAGTTTTGATCACCTCATAACCATCGGCAGCCAATATTTCGGCAACCGAATAGCCCAACAGGTTGTTACGGATATGACCAAGGTGCAGCGGTTTATTGGTGTTGGGAGATGAATACTCAACCATTACCTTTTCGCCGTTTGGTTTTGCTACCGCGAAGTCATCGGCAGTAATATTATTATACAACTGGCTAATCCAGTATTCATCGCTAATAGAAAGATTAAGGAAACCTTTGATCACGTTAAAGGATGCAATTTCCTTCAATTCGTTTTTAAGGTATTCACCTATTTCGGTACCGGTTTGCTCCGGCCCCTTGCGCGAAAATTTGGTAAACGGAAAGGTTACAATGGTTACCTGGCCTTCAAACTCCTTACGGGTTTCCTGTATGCTAACGGCAGCCGGTTCAATGTCAGTTTGGTATAGTTGTTTAACTGCTTTTACGGCTGCTTCAATAATAAAATCCATTCGGCAAAATTAAATAAAATGGGCGGATTGCGAATATTAAAATGGCGATGTTTACACGTAGATTAGGAGGCACCTATGGAGCCACTACAAATTTAAGCCTTAGCTATAAACAGGTTACTCCTACGGAGTTTTTAGCAGCGATACCATCATTAATTGGGTGGGCTTATCCGTAGAAGAGTAAAATGAAAACGCGGGTATATGCTTTACTTAGTTATCTGTAATTAAACAAATAAGTGATCAACACTCCGTAGGAGTATCATGTTTATAGGCAAACAGAAACAAAATCAAGGCTCCGTAGGTGCCTCGTACCTCAACTTGCTATTCCCTGCACATTCTTGTTAACAAAGCCTCATGATGAGGGCATTCCGAAACTAATTCCACTTTTTTTGCCATTTCAAATTCGCTGAAATCAAAACCCGGAGCAACAGCACAACTCACCAGGGTAAAGCCCTCGCCTGTCTTTAACTCGGCAGAAAACCATAATCCTGCCGGTACAACCACCGAAAAGCTGCCGGTACTTTCATCAGATAATTCATGGCTTATCAAACTGCCATCAGTTTCGATGACGTGAATAAGCAAAGGCTGCCCTTTATGAAAATACCAGATTTCATCGGATGCAATCCGGTGAAATCCGGAGAAGTCCTCATTCTCCAATAAGTAATATATAGAAGTGCAGGCCTGTTTTACTTCTGCACTACCAATCCGGTTAACCTCTCCCACCGAGCGGAATACTTCCCGGTAATAACCGCCTTCGGGATGAGGTAATAAATTTAGCGACCGGATATAGTAAGCTGCATTTTGAGTTTCCATAAAACAAGTATAAACAAAAAAGCCTCCCTTACGGGAGGCCTCCGACATAATTAACCAACCAAAGAAAACCTGTCTATTTGAAGCTTGTTGTTCCGTCGCCCTGGTAAGCGTAACGGAAAGTATAATAGCGTGATGCCGGCCTGGTAGTAAGATCAGCAAAGGCAGCGGTTGTAGTGTTTGGATTGCCTTTGTAATAGCTAATCATTTCCACTTTGGCATATTTACCATCGGCTGTTTTAATCACGAATATTTTACCTGGAGTAGCAAGTATGGCGTGCTGCGGAGCGGTTTCCGCAGTGTAAGTATACCAGCCCGAAATGGCAGGAGCACCCGTTGCATCAGTTTTATAATCGGCAGTTGGAGCCGTTGTTAAAGCTTCAAACGTGCTGCTCACTACCTGGGCCTGGGTTGTCCCGGTGCCTGATGTACCACCATTTGTAAAAATGCTGGTCGATTTAAATTTAAGGTCCCACTTGGTTGCCGAAGCGGTGTCAGCTCCCGTAACCTCCGCGCCTGTAGCAAGGCTGAAATAAACCGTTGCTTTTGACGCACCGTCAAGATCAGAAATGGTTTTAGTGGTAAGCTTGCTTGCTGCTGGAGTTGGATCGTCGTTGTTTTTGCTGCATGATGATGCCAGTAATATAACAGCCGAGCTTAATGCCAATGATAAAGTTTTGAATTTGTTCATGTGTGTTGTATGTATTATAGTTTAATAATTATTGCTTGTTAAAATTGTAAGCTACACCGGCGTAAATAAGCCTGCCGGGCAGGTTCAGGATCACCTGCGGATCTTTATGGTTAAACAGGTTTTGCGCGGTTACCTGCAACCGGAGCGCGTTGTTCATAAACAGCTTGGAAACCGATGCGTTGACCAACATGTAGCCGTTGGTGTATTCGTCGGCCCTATTCACAATGCCGTTGCCATCGCTGTCTTTATAACCGTACCTGCCGCGATAAATAGCTCTCAAAGAGGTGTTGATACCTGTCTTTTCGTCGTTATAGTTGAGCCTGATGTTGTAGGTATATTTCGACCGGCCGAGCAACCCGCCGTAATCGCTGCGTTTTAGGGCTTTGGTGAGATTGGTTTCAGGATCCTTGGTGAATACTTTCCCGGCCTTGATCTGGTCGAGTACATCCTGATCATAAGCTTCGAGGTATTGGAAGCCGCCACCTATTTGTAAAGGTTTAAACAACTGATAAGTGACATCAGTTTCTACACCCTGTGTGTATACTTTATTAAGATTGAAGTACGAGAATACCGATTGACCGTTTGTTTTCAACGCGATGGCTGCGGTTTCAATCAGGTTGCTGATATTATTGCGGAACAGGTTGGCAGTCCAGTAAAGTTTAGTTACCGGTTTGTACCGAAAACCAAAGTTGAAAGCGGTTGAACTCTCCGCATTCAATCTTTTTAGTGTCGAGGGATCTATCAGTACGGTTTCAATCTGTCCCTCCTGTTGTAAACGGGCTATACCGGCTTGCGCTTCTTCATAACCGAATACGCTGTAGCCAACCTCGGCATTGGTAAAGTTGAGGTAGAGTTGCCTGAAATCGGGCGCTTTGTAACCTTTCCCCGCCGAACCTAATATGGTAAGCTTATCGCTAAGCGCGTAACTCGCTGCCAGTTTGGGACTAAACTGCGATTTGTAAACGCTGTGCGCGTCAAACCTGCCACCAGCTATTATGTCAAGTTTTTTTACAGGGATCCAATCTGCCTGGAAATAGCCGTAACCAGATGTGAACGATTGTTGTTTGGTATAACGGGTAGCCTCAACAGTTTCGTACTGGCCGCCTACGCCCGCAGTTAGTTTCAGGTTATCCTGCAGGGCATAATCGTTTTGAACCTCGGCCCGGTTAAAGGTTTGAGTGAAATAGGTTTGATCATAGATGTCATGATTATCCTCGTACCTGATATCAGAATTGGTTTTATAAATCGAGCGGTAAAGCTGCAATACCGAAACATCTTTTTTACTGAACCTGTGGGTAAGCACCGGCGCCAAATTAAAATCCTTCTCGGTGCCTTTGCCTGATGCAAAACGGTTATTGTCAACCGAAAAACGGCTGTCCTGATCATTGGTAAAATATCTTACAGATAGTTTCAAACTGGTGTTATCATCAAAACGGTAAGCTGTTTTACCATTTAGCGTATACCCATGAAAAGGCGAAACCGTTGGTATGCCCGATGCAGGCTGTAAACTATAGCCGCCACTGCTGTTCCGGTTGGCAAAACCGCTGATGTAGAATTTGTTTGTTTTGTATGACGAGTTCAGTGAAACGTCGGCATTTTTATTGGTACCATATCGCCCGGCTACACCACCCGAAAAGCCTTTGGCAGGCTCGGCGGTAATGATGTTTACTACGCCGGCCATTGCCTCCGAGCCGTAAAGGGAAGATGTAGGGCCTTTAACTATCTCTATTCTGTCGATATTGTTAGTAGTAATCCTTGATAGCTCAAGGATACCGGTGCTACGACCGATAAGCGGCAGGCCATCTATCAGGATGAGGGTATAAGCCGGATCAAATCCCTGAATCTGGATGCCCTGTCCATGCGGATCATCTAAAATGTTGATCCCGGTTTGTTCCGATAAAACTTCATTCAGGCGTACCAGTCCACGGTTTTTTATTTCTTCGGATGTGATGCGGGTTATGGGGATAGGTACCTGCTGTAAACTTTTCGCGGTGCGGGTTCCGGTTACTACTACCTCTTTCAGTTGTTTGGTGCTATCCTTCCTTGTTGTGTCGCGCTGCGCAAAGGCAGCAGTTGAAGTAGACAATACAAGTACCAAAGGAAGAATATTTTTCATTTATTTAGACTAATTAAAAATAATGATGCAAATTTGTGGCATAGCTACCAAGTTTGGTTAACGCCAAACGGATTGAAAACAACGCTAAACGGATTTTATGCACATAACCCTTACTCCTGTTTCACAAACCAACCGTCTTCAATTGGCCTATCCGGAAGGTTTTAATGCCGCATCATGTTTAGAAAAGAGGCATCATGAGATAACACTTACAGATGGCGGGATTAAAGTAGATGAATGCTGGTTTGATGGTGTCTGTGCTGTGTACAGTGTTCTTCATTCTGATCAATCATTCACTATTAGTCTGGATTACCCTAAGCCATGCAGAATCCTGTTTTTTGCGTTGGATGGTAAACTGGAGGCAGATACCGGAAGAATATTGATAAGAATGAACAAGGGCAATTGCTCTTCCGCCTGCCGGGCAAGTCTGAATGTCAATATATTAATTCACGTCAACAGTACCATGCTGGCAATATGTATCGATGAATTATTTATAGAGAAGCTATCTGCCCAGGGAACTTTGCCTGCAGATGCAAAAAAATATCCTGATCATCTGATAAAAAAAGATCTGACGACAAAGGCGCAATCTATCAGCAAAAATATTTTAGACAATAACCAAACGCCTTATATAAAACGCCTGCTGCTGGAAGCCGGCATAGTGGATTTATTGATTAACCTGCATCAGCCAGAGGAAACAACCACACACCCTATTTTTAGCGATGCGGACAAAACGCGTTTATTGGAAGCCAAAAATATAGTAGAGCAAAATTTAAAACACCCCTGTTCGTTGGCGGAGCTTTCACGCAAAACAGGTCTTAATGATTTTAAACTGAAGAAGGGATTTAAAGTCTTATTCGGTCATACTGTTTTCGGTTATCTGGCCGAACGCCGGATGAGCCTCGCCCATAAATTACTTAAAGACGGACGCAGCGTTAGCGAGGTTGCCGAGACTGTCGGTTACAAAAACGCGCATCATTTTACTGCTGCGTTTAAAAAACATTTTGACACGCTGCCGAGCAAAGTAAGTAAGCTGGTGCTGATATTGATGGGGTGTTTGGCCTGGATGTAATTTTTTGTAGAGACGCATCACATGCGTCTCCCGTATGCAACGTCTACGTCATTCAATGCAAAAGCCTTTCCTAAAGGAGACGCATGTGATGCGTCTCTACGTAAAAAATGTTTAGCGGGTAAACAACTTCAAAACCCCGATCTGATTATTTTGCTCCGCCAATTTCTTAGCAGACAGGCCATCTCTATTCTCTATTTTAAAATCGGCACCGTATCTGAGCAACAGCCCGATATGGTCAAGTTTATACTTCCGTTTCACCGCATGAAAAAGCGTTGTATTACCATCCTTATCGGAAAAGTTTACGTTAGCGCCATTCTTTAAAAACCATTCGGCTATTTCAAAACGCTTCCAATTGTAGGCAGCCATAAACGGAGTATCGTTACCGATACCGTTATCTGTTTTTGCGCCATAGCTTTTAAACAAATCAGCAGCTTCAACATCATTATACCAGGTTATGGCGTACATACAATGTTCCGGATCCGCACCATTTACCAGCAGATATTTATATAACAATTCGTTTCGGCCCCTGGTATAGGCATACCAAAGTGGTGTAGCAGGAAAAAAGCCACACTCTTCTTTTATCCGGTGTACGGCATTAAGATCCATACCTTTTCCTAACAACAGTTTAAGTATCGTCAAACTATCTTCAGCGTTTGCCGGGCGTTTGGCAATTTCAACACCACATAAATAATGAAGCGCGTTTTTACCACTGTCCTCTGCCCATGTAAGCCACCTCAGGTCTTTTGCAATCATGGCCTTAACAGCTTCTACATTAAGATCTTTAATGTTCTGGATGAATTTGATCATGACTATGTTACTACTTATCCAATATCGCCAACCAGGTTTTTACCGCGTTTTTCAAAGCCTCCTCTTTAGCGGCAACTTCCTCCATATTATGAAAAAAGGCCAGTCTCCGGCCATCCTCGTAACCACCGGAAAGCAAACCGGATGTATCATTGATCCAGGCTCCAGAAGGGAATACCAACCGGATACAATCTTTCTGAAACACGTTTGAAACAATCACATACCTTTTATATTCCTTGGGATCAAAAGGCCCCATTTCGCCGATGTACAAAAAGCTTGGCGCGTTCCATTTAACATGCTCACCTAATTCACCGTCAACACTCAGGATGATCTTTCTTAAAACCTCCAATACATCCTTCAGCGGGTGATCAAGTTTTTGCATATACGCGTCTACACCTTCCGAATCGGCAAGCACGGCTGATTTTGTGGTTTTGGCTTTCATGATCAACAGGTAATAAATTGGTTGTGAAGCGTTATCTAATTTAAAAAAAGAATACTTAATACCAAAGGAACCGTAAATAGTACCATAAAACCAGCCAGCGTCATCTTAACTTTGATGTATCAAATTAGATTATTACCATCATGGAACAAAAGCTGCCACTCCCCCCATTTAATTTTGAAACTGCTACTCAAAAAGTGCAATTGGCCGAAGATGCCTGGAACAGCCAAGACCCGGCAAGGGTTTCCTTAGCGTATACAATCGACACCGAATGGCGTAACCGTTCGGAGTTTATAAACGGCCGCGAACAGGTGGTTGAGTTTTTAACGCGTAAATGGCAAAAAGAATTCGACTATAAACTAAAAAAAGAACTATGGGCCTTTACAGATAACCGCATAGCCGTACGTTTCGAGTATGAGTACCACAACGCCGATGGTGAATGGTTTCGTGCTTATGGAAACGAGAACTGGGAATTTGACGAAAACGGTCTGATGCAAAAACGTTATGCCAGCATCAACGATGTGCCCATCAAAGAAGAAGACAGGCGCCTTTAAAACAAAGAACCCATTGTAGAGGCCAATGGCCTCTACAATGGGTAACATCAATGTTTAATAATTAAGCAAAAAGGTTTAGGGCTTCCCTTAATTTAGGTTTATCATCTGAGCTATCTTTTTAATATTTCTGATGCTTTTTCATTGGCGTTAGATACTTCACATTGTTATTTTTCAGGGGTACAATTCAAAATTTGGAGCATTTCTTAATATCTCAAATCTCGCTGAAGCATTAAAAATCAAAAAGGGTGATATCACCCTTTTTTTAGTTCAAAACGGATAATAAAATGAAATACAAGTACATTATTTTTCCTATTTTGCATTTTTTTAACATCGGTTAATAGATATAACCTATAATTAATGCAAACCTCAACTTCGACTCCGCCTATACAAATTGCTATTATCGATAACCACACCTTGTTCAGGCAAGGTATGATCAGTTTACTTGGCGATTTTGAAGAGATCACGGTTGTTTTTGATGCCGAAAATGGGGAGGATATGATTAGCAAGATCAAAAAGTTCACTTTGCCTGATATTATATTAATGGATATTACGATGCCGGTGATGGACGGCTACGATGCCACGGCCTGGTTAAAGAAAAACCATCCCGCTGTAAAGGTACTGGCACTAAGCATGTCTGACGAGGACAGACCAATTATCAATATGCTCAGGAGCGGTGCGGTTGGCTATATGCTTAAGGAATCAAAAATAAGGGACGTGGTTTATGCAATGCAAACCATCCAAAAGCATGGTTATTATCTAAATGAACTGGTAAGCGGAAAATTGCTGCATACCATGCAAAATAAAAACACCCCGACTGATAAATCAAAGGAGCTCACATCAAACGAGCTCACTTTTCTGAAGCTAAGCTGCTCGGAACTTACCTACAGGCAAATTGCCGATGAGATGAACCTGAGCCCCCACACTATCGACAATTACCGTGAATCGTTATTTCAAAAGTTCGGGCTTAAATCAAGAACGGGCATGGTACTTTTCGCTATCAAAAACCAGATCATAAGCGTTTAAGCTTTTCCTCTCTTTATAAAAAAATTGTTTTGAATATGAGTGGTATCACAATGATACCCAGACTGATTAAAACATAATTACGATATAGCTTGCTGTTACGGCTGGGATATAAATTTACCAGTTTATCATAACGCTGGTTATAAAATATGAGCAGGTAATTCAAAATTGCAAAGGGAATAAAAAACACCAATAAGCCTGCAATAAATGCGTTTATGGCTTTATCCCTCGTCAGGTCTATCGTAAAAAGGATAGGGATATCTGTAAAAAAGCGAAGAATAAACAATAGCGTAAGCAGGTTAACACCCTGAATTAACGACATGGATATAATGGTAAACGCTTTCCAGTTACCGCCCGCGCTTTTCTTTGCCCTTTCCTGCGTAATGGCATCAACCCAGATCTTATAATAAATGCTTAACATTTGTTTCAGATTAGTGTGCTACATAAATACAAACCTTCTCTTATAGATAAAGTTTGTACCAATATTTAAGTAACTGATAATTACTGCATTCCGTCACCAACAGCAAATCGTTACGATATATCGTCATCACAAAGTCACAAATAAACATAAACAACTCATTATCAGAGATATAAAAAACAGGCACAAGGATTGGTTAACTGGTATTGTTCTCAAGAAAATCACTTTTTCAAAATATCGTTAACCTTAAAAAATCACCTTTATGCCAAATCATTTATCAACATTCGGAGTTATTCATACAGCTATAAGCCTTGTAGGTGTTGCTGTTGGTTTTATCGCTTTATTTCAGGATGGGAAAATCGCCCCTAAAACCAAAAACGGAACGCTTTACGGCATTTTTACCGTACTGGCCTGTTTAACCTCGTTCCTGGTTATGAAAACCGGTCATCTGAGTAGTGCTCATAATCTGTCGTTCCTTGTTTTGATTTTGCTTCCCATCGTTTATTATGCACCATCATTACGCGTTTTCGGCAGCAAAGCCGATTATGTACAAACCATAGGCATGACAGCCACCTTATTCTTTTCCTTAGTACCTGCCGTAGTTGAAACATTAACAAGGCTCCCGGTTGAACAGCCCCTGGCTGACGGCCCTGATTCGCCCATAGTAAAAACAGGACTTATGACTTTGTTAGTGCTGTTTATAATCATTATGATATTCCAAGCAATTAAACTGAAGAGCCAGCGCAAAGGGTTAACACCTGCATTGTAAATAGATATCTGCCGAACCTATAATATATTAACTGTCTGGGGCCTGCCTGTTTTTACGGGCAGGCATTTTTGTTTCCCTACAATACTTCTACATCCGGTTAACGGAACCTTAAAGTTGAATTGACGCAAATAATCATAGCCAAATAATCCTAAATTTATTGAAAGCTATTCTGCATCAAATCATCGTTAACCTATGAAAGATATTAAAAGACGATCATTCATTAAACATACCATACTGGTCGGTGCCGGTACTGTCCTCGCGCCGCAATTATTGAGCGCCCAACAATTTGATGATCCAAAGGTCATAGCCCCTGATAGCACCAGCCCAACATCTGACAAAAAAGTAATTGTTGCCGGAGCTGGCATTACAGGCCTTTGCTGCGCGTATGAATTAATGAAAGCCGGTCATGATGTAACTATATTAGAGGCCGATGGCCGGTACGGCGGTCATGTTTTTACAGGGAGAGATGGCTTGTCAGATGGTTTATATGCCGATTATGGTGCCGACCATATCACCAAACCGGGTTACGAAAAGTTTTTTGAATATGTGGATGCATTTAAGCTTACAGCCCTACCCTATCCTCATGCCGAAGGTTCGGCCGCGGCACCTAACCGCAACGGTTTGCGTATGGTTGGCGGTAAATTTTACACTGATGATGAAATGAAGAGCCCGGCCGTATTAACAAGAATGGGCTTTAATGAACGGGAGGTTAAATTCCTGGCCGAAAACCCTTTTTATGCACTAAGTTCCTTCTACCTGAAAAATTATAGCGGCAAGTTCACAGATCCATATCAACCTTTCGGTGTTAGATATGACGATTTTGATAAAATTTCTGTTAGTGAACTCTATAAAAGAGAAGGGGCATCTGTTGCGGCGATGGGCCATTTAGGCGGCCAGCGGACTTCGGCTTTGTATCATCTTTGGAGAGCTTATGTTATGGAGTCGCGGGGTATTCCGCTTTCTGAGGGCGACACCTATCATTTAAAAGGCGGCAATGAACAACTGCCCATCGCCTTCGCTAAACGTCTTGGAAACAGAGTGAAACTAAACCATCGGATAACAGCAATCAACCATTCGGCTACAGGCGTTACGGTAAAATACAAACCATACGGCAAAGCCGAACAGGAAATGAGTGCCGACTTCCTGGTGAATTGTATTACGCTGCCCATTTTTAAAACTATTCCACTTTCGCCGCCCCTCTCACCCGAAAAACAATATGTGGTTAACCGCACCACTTATTCATCCCACCCCTTTTATGTATTTGAGGCAAGCAGCCGTTTTTGGCTCGATGATGGTTTCAAAAGTATCAATATGGAATTTGAGCATCCGTACATATCATCCATATGGGAAGAAACAAATGAAGTTGGCAGTGATAAGGTGATCCTTAAAGCATACGGTCCAGGCGGCCTCACACCCCAGCAGGTGCTTGACGCCTTCAGGCAGGTTTACCCGGGTAAGCATGACACTATTGAACAAGCCTTGACCAAAGACTGGACACGAGACGCATTTGCCCCGGCCTGCGAGATGGAACCATTTCCGATAGGTCAGATGCACCGCTTTTGGCCCCAGATCATGAAACCTAACGGACGGATCTACTTTGCCGGTACTTACGCCGATAATTTAAGCAGGGGAATGGAATCAAGCATCCGTTCGGCGCAGCGGGTGGCCGGCGAAATTGATAAAGCGTAAAACAAAAAAGCACCCTTACCAGGGTGCTTAAAACAAACTATCAATTCAAACTAAATAACTTTATCCTGGAGTACCATTGCAAAAATGCTTTTCAAAGCAGCTCCGTTGGTATCGGCATAGTTCAGTGTTAATTTACGGTCATCAACAACAAATGCCGAGTTCACGTAAAATTGAGCCGCAGAAGGTTCAGTACTAATGATATTACCACCCTCGCTTACCGTTTTTTTAGCGATAACTATGTTTAACCCATCACCTTTAGTATGAAATTTGCCGGTATACTGAACTGTTGTAGAACTACCATTTTTGTAAGTCACATCAACGAGCAAAAAAGAGCTATCCGATGCAAAAATTAAATAACGGCTTTGCTCTCCCTCTTTTATTGGGATATACCACTGACCAAATAAGGATGTATTTTTCGAAGCGACGTGTTCCTGGGCCTTATCTTTTTTACAGGCACCCATGAAAAACAAAGCCACGACCAACAGGCTGGTGGCTAATTTTCTAAATATCAATACAGGCTTTATCATAAAGTGAAGGTTTTAACTTATATTACGATAGTTGACGGCAAATCGCTACACCAACAACAAAAAAAGACTGCCCTAAACAGAACAGTCTTTCAATATTTTATAAGAGCAGTTAATTAGTCAGCTTTGCTAACCCTGCCTGAGCCGGCGTAGCGGGTTTCGCCAATTATTGCAGTGCCTGAATATACGACGCTTCCGGAACCTGAAATACGGGCCGAAACAGTTTTACTGGCAATAACATTGATATTTCCTGAACCGGCAATTGAGGCTTCAACAGTTTCGGTTCTTAATGATTTACCGTTGATCTCGCCTGAGCCTGAGATATGGCAATCGGCCATGCCTGTGCTGCCTTTGACGTCAATTGAGCCAGATCCGCTGATCCTCATATCCAAGGTACCAGATTTAACGGCAGTTTTGATGTTTCCTGAGCCGCTTAACGCGATTTTTGCATTATCACCGGTCATTGTCCCTTCAACTGTTGAATTTCCCGAACCGCTATTGGCAAGGTAGTTTAGGCTTTTAGCAGTGATGTAGATATTGGCGCGTTGAATATTGCGGTGATTTTTCCAGTGATCTTTAAACTCAACTTTTAGTACGCCGTTTTCAACTTCGGTTTTGATATCATCAACAATATTGGCATCAACATCAAGCTTCAGGCTTTCAGTTCCGTCAATCTTAATAAATACGTTAAATGGTCCTCCGCAGGCAATACCATTATAGCCGGATACATTACGGCTTACAGTTTGCGCGGAAGTATTAAAGGCTACCGAAACCGTTAGTAACGAAGCCATTAGTGAGAAGATTAGTTTTTTCATGATCGCGTGTTTTGTTATATGACGCCTATTTAATTAAAAACGTTGCACCCTCTTTGACTTTTCCACTAAGACTCTATCGCAATATAGTTACCGAACCAGATAAAGGCGGTTTCCCCGTTTTCAGATCAATGATATAATAATAGGTACCTGCCGGTAATTGCCTCCCATTAAAGTTGCCATCCCATGGCACACCATAACCTATTGAATGAAATAATCTTTCACCATACCGGTTAAACACATCAACTGTCGAACTTTCGTAAGCTACCAAGCCTTTCACTTCCCAAAAATCATTGAAACCATCGCCATTAGGGGTAAAAGTATTGGGGACGGTGATATCGGGCGATACTTTAATAATTGTCTGGCTTTGGGTAACACAGCCCCTAACATCAGTAACATAAAGCGTATAAACAATATCAGCGTCGCCGGTTAACACGGGCTCTTTTACTTTATTATTGCTCAAACCCACATCGGGCAGCCAGAGGTATTGAACATTTTCATCGCTTACAGTTGGGGTTAAAGTTATGGTATGATTTTTTAGCACGTACCGTATCCCGCCGGCATTTACAGTTGGCGGCGGAATAAATTTAACTACCATATCATCACTGGCGGTATAGCACTGCCCCGGTGCGTTTGCGGTAAGGGTAAATTTTACCGATCCGTTTTTTACATCCTCATCTGATGGTGTGTAAACCGCCCCCTGGGCATTTTCAGCAAATTGCATTGTGCCCGTACCAGAGCTTGTCCACTTGCCGCCTCCGGGTATCAGCACATTACCGTCCAGCTTAATCGGGGCAGTGCGGGCACAAACTTCCAGATCGGGACCAGCATTGGTACCCGGTGTTTTACCGAAGTTTATGGTCATTTCTGATGTTACAATAGTACAATCATCTTTACTGGTAGATGTAAGCACTAATGTTACAGACCCGGCGGCTTTATCTTCGTCTGTGGGCTCATATTTTGCATTCTGTTCGTTGGCAGAAGGTAAAAACTGACCAGGGTTAGATCCTTTTTTAGACCAGACACCGCTTGTAGTGCCACCTCCTATCCTACCTGCCAATTGAATGTACTGATCTGTAACACAGGCTAAAATATTAGAGCCGGCATAGGAAGTTGGCGGCTTGTTCACTACAACCTCTTTTGAAACTACAGGGCTGCTGCAGCCATTAACAGTGATATACAAAGAATAAGTACCTGTCATATCAGTAGTCGCATTCTCAATCACCGGATTTTGCAAGGCCGATTTAAAACCGTTAGGGCCGGTCCAGGTATAAGTTGCATTTGGCGTGGTTGGTACATTCAATTTAATGGTACTGTTCACACACACCGGCGAGTTTGTTCTCATGTCCGGCACGGGCACTTCGGGATTAACTTTTACCACGTAGGCAAATGGGGCACCATCACATTCAAAAGCCGATGGCGTGATGACATAAAGCACGTTTACAGGTGATGCCCCTTTATTAATCAGTACTTCATCAATCTTGTTGCCGGTTTTATTAGTTACCGCGGCGTTGCTGATTCCCGGAACAGCAGCACGGCTCCAGGTAAACGTTGCCGACTGAACATTGGAAGTGATCGTATAATCAAGTGGCTCCCCGCTACAGGCCTGACCAGATGCACTACTGGTAACATTAACCGAAGGATTAACTTTTACAACCCATTTAAAAGGCAAACCGGCACAGTTACTTGTTTGATAATTATAAACATAGGTAACATCAACCGGCGCATTAGTTGTATTAAACAATATCTCACGGACGGTGCCCGCCATTTGCCCTGATACTGCCAGGTTGCTGATACCGGGAACAGCATCCCTCGACCAGCTTGAACTTACACCGGGGATACTAAAAGTTATGGCGTAATTACCGGTAGTCATATTACACAATTTACCGGTTGGTGCACTGGTAACCTGCGGCGTAGGATAAACTGTAACCACATAACTAAATGGTGTACCTGAGCAGCCATTAGATACAGGAGTTATTAAATAAGTAACATCAACAGGATCTTTGCTGGTGTTAATTAATGTTTCGGTTATTTGTGCCGATGTTTGACCGGATACCGCGGCATTGCTTATTCCATCTACCACCGCACGTGACCATAAAAATGTGGTGCCAGCCTGATCGGCAGTAATGGAATAACTCTGCGGCACACCACTGCAAACATTATCGGCCGAACCACTGGTAATAACCGGCAGTGGTTTAATTGTTACATCAACCTTAGTACGTTCGCTGATACAACCATTTACTACCGCCTGCACATAGTAGCTTGTGTTGGCAATAAGGGCCGGAGTTACATAAGTACTGTTGACTGATAACAAGGTTCCTCCAACCGGCGCGTCATACCACTGATATGTACCCGGCGAGCCAGTAGCCGTCAAGGTGGTTTGACTGCCTTCGCATGCACCTATACTGTTGGCTACCGGCGCAGTTGGAGGCACGTTAACCGTTACAGTTACTGCCGTCATATCGCTCGTTAAGCCATTGGCTGTTGTATTTACATAGTAAGTAGTTGTTTGCGTGAGTGCCGGGGTAATAAAGTTAGGCCCGGTTGATAACAGCGTACCGTTTTCTGCAGCATCATACCAGCGATATGTACCGCCAGGGCCTGTAGCGGATACTGTAGCGATGCTTCCCATACAGGTATTAGTGCCTGATGCAATAGGAGCTTGCAAAGTTGAACCTATGTTGATAACAACCCTGTCAAACCCTGGCCCGCAATTGCCCGGAGGATCGTTTGATGTTAAAGTAAGCGTTACTTGTTTTTCGCCTGGGGCTGGTGTATAAGTGGTAACAGGATCTGTAGCCTTAGCAAATTTGCCCAATCCACCAGACCATTTACCTCCGTTAACACCCATTATGCTACCTGTTAAATATACGATTTCTCCGGCTTTTATATTTTGGTCAAGCCCTGCTTTTACCAATGCGCCTGCCTCTATGGTTACTTTTGCAGTAGCTGAGCTACCCACGCTACCGTCCGGGTTATAAATGGTATTGGTAACTTCATAAGTACCAGGCGTTGTTTTACTTAAATTGATTTCGCCTGTTGATGTGCTGGCAAAAGTCAGGCCCGAGGGTATTGCCGAAAAAGTACCGGCACTTGATGTTGGCGGAAACATTGGTTTTGGGTTGGTTCCATACTGACAAAACGGACCTCCATAGCTAAACTTCGCATCAAATATGGAAACAATTTCGACCCCGGCACTATAGGTTGACGAGCATTGGCCATTCCCTGTAAGGGTGACGATATATTTACCCGGCGCGCTTGCCTTAACATCTATCTCACCGGTATGAACATCTGTAAAAACCAAACCAGCCGGCGAAGCACTGAAAATACCACCCGATGGATTATTAATGATTGGTTTAGGATTAGGGCTAAGCGGACTAAAAGTGCCTGATGTATAAAGAAACTGCGTGTCACCTGCCGAATTGATAGAAACTGTGACAGGTGTCCGGGCACTTAGGCAATCGCCTACTCTGCTTTGAATATAATAAGTTGTTTGTTCTGAGATGATCGGGGTATTAAACGTACTACCGGTAAACAACGGGCTTGTTGACGTTTGGCTTGCAAACCAAAGGATGTCTCCATCGCCGGTAGCTGTTAACTTAGCCGATGTTCCCGAGCAAACCGAAGCATTGGAAGCCGTTGGCACTGATGGCGGCAGATTTACCTTAACTGTAACCGCAGTACGGGCACTGATGCAATCATTCGAGGCACTTTCAACATAATAGGTTGCATTTGCTGTTAAATTGGGGGTAACGTATGTAGAGCCCGACGATAGGATTTTACCTCCTACTGCGCTATCATACCAGGTAAACCCTGCACCACTACCTGTCGCGGTAAGCACTGCCGACCCATTATAGCAAACAGTAGTAGCAGGCACCTGGGGCGCAGCCACCTGCGCAATAACAGTTACCGGCACGGCCGTCCTTGCGCTGGCGCAGTCACCAACAGTAGTTTGCACATAATAAGTAGTGTTTGCTGTTAAAGCCGGTGTGGTATATCCTGCCTGCGATGACAAAAGTTTGCCGCCGGTTGGTGCATCATACCATTGATAAGAGCCGCTACCTGCCGAGGTTGCAGTTAGTGTCGCTACAGAACCATAGCAAATTGCAGCCCCATTGGCAACCGGTGCCGTTATAAAAGGGTTAACATTCACTTTTACCGCAGCACGGTCGCTTGTACAACCTGCCGCTGAAGTATTTTCAAGATAATAAGTAGTGGTTTTGGTTAGTGATGGTGTTGTAAATTTCAATCCGGATTTTAGTAACCGGCCTCCTGTTGGTGCATCATACCACGCGTATGTGCCGGTAGGGTTTACAGCGGCTGTTAATGTGGCCACCGAGCCATTACAAACAGTTATAGTTTGCGGCTCCGGTGCTGCGGGTATTGGATTAACCGACACTGTAACCGGTACGCGTAGGCTTATACAATCACCAAGTACCGTTTGCACATAGTAGGTTTTACTTGCAGTTAACACCGGCGTTGTATAATCAGGGCTTGAAATAAGTGGTGTGCCGCCTGTTGGTACGTCAAACCATTGGAAAAAGCCTGCAGACGCGGCGGCATGCAAAGTTGCAACCGAGCCCGAGCAAATGTTGGCATTTGCAGCCACTGGAGTAGGCGGCGGCGCATTAACCCAGGCTGTAACCGGCGTGGGTAAACTGGTACATCCGTTAATGACAGCTACAACATAATAAGTAGTAGTTTTAGTTAATGGTGGTGTAACAAATGATGGTCCTGTTTGCAAAACAGCTCCGCCATCTGCCGATGCATACCAGCTATAGCTTTGTCCCCCACTTGCTGATAATGTAACAACTCCACCCGAACAGGTTGCGGCGCCCGAAACTTCAGGCCGGCCGGTTATGTACACAGAAACCGGGGCACGCGGGCTGGTACAGCCGGCAATTGTAGTTTGCACATAATAAGTAACTGAGGCTGTTATTGGTGGCGTAGTAAAAGTACTTGAGCTCCCCAAAAAATTACCGCCAACAGGAGCGTCAAACCATTGGTAATCGCCGCCAGGGCCTGTAGCCGTAAGCGTTGCCGTGCTATTTTGACAAACCACCGCACTCTTAGCTGTTGGTGCAGCAGGCGTATTAGCAGCAACAATGCTTACACTTTTTGTAACGCCCTTGCAACCGGATGTTTTATCGGTAACCGTTACCGTATAAGTGCCAGATTTATTTACGCTGATGGCCGAAGCGGTTTCACCTGTACTCCACAAATAGGTATACGGCGCGGTCCCCGAAGTTGCCTCGGCCGTTAACACCACCGAACTGCCCGAACAGATAGTGGTTGACGTTGCTGTGAGGTTGACATTCAAAGTGCAGTTTTGCGCTTTTACTTTAAATGACAATAACAGGAATAATAATACTAATAAACGGTTGTTCATGAACTTCACAAAGCCTTAAAATCAATTCATTAAATGATGAGGTTGTTAAAGCTTCTATTTGTCAAACCATTTTATATTCAGGGTAAAAAATAGCTTGGCTACCGCCATAACAATAATCAGGTGCTTTCTTATACGGCGCGACCGTTCAAATTGTTCAGTTTAAATGCATCAATCATTAACTTTACAGAAAGTTTATTTCAACTTAAAACAAGCAGACAAAAAAAGAAATAAAAATTAACCAAAGAGAAATTAAATACACCTAAAGAAAACCATGTAGTATTTAGCAATGGAAGGAAGTTTGTTTATCGCATAGCAGGTTCTGCCTACTGCTAATGAACCATCTAAACAAAAAAACTACGGGGAGCAGGCATTGCACGCCTGCTCTCCGTAGTTTTTACGAAAAATAGCTTTGTGAGTTAACGACTATTCCAAAAATTTAGCTTTAAGCGCTTTTATATCATTATTAGTTAACCCTACCTGTGTTTTAAGGTAGTTATCAACAGACCCGTATTGTTTTTTGATGGCAGTAAAAGTCGCGTCAAGGTATTCTTTTTTTACAGCTACCACGTCTTTAGCCACACCTTCATTCACTTTCATGAACTGAACCATTTGCTTAGCCATTTTTTCATTCTCGGCAGCGCGATAATAGTTTGAGGCTTCGTAATCCTTCATAATGGTTTCGTAAGGCACACCTAAACTGTATAGCAACAGCGCGGCGCCAATCCCCGTACGATCTTTACCTGCGGTGCAATGAAATACCAGGCTTTTATCTTCGGGCATGGCCAGTAGTTTACCGAAAAATGGTTTATACCTGTCGGCAAGGTAAGTTGTGTTGCTGTAATAATCCACCATGATCGAGTCACCATGAGTTTTACCTTTAAAGCTTTGCATCATGTTGCCCACATTATCGCTTCCGGCAGGACACAAAATATAATCGGTGTTTGGGTTCATTCGGTCAGGAGCTTGTTTTGATTCCTGTGTACCACGTAAATCAACATCGTAAGCAATCTTACGTTCAGCCAACGTAGCCAGATCCTGGTCTGTAAGTTTGCTCATATCAGCACTGCGGTATATTTTACCCCACTTTACATGATGGCCATCTTTAGTGGTGTAGCCCCCAAGGTCGCGGAAATTTACAGCTCCCTGTAATTCAACTTTTCGTTTGGTGCTGTCAGTCACCTGGGCATTAACGCTGCCTGCTAAGGCCACAACGGCCAGAACTGATAAAACTATATTCTTCATATCCTCTTAAATTATAAAACAGGGACACTTGTTAGTGCCCCTGTTAAAGTTTTAGTTTAGTGGTTCTTATTATTTTGTTAACCAGGTATCTTTGGTCGGGTCATCATTGCCACCAAATTGCGATGACAGCGCAGCTTTGTTATTTGCCGCGTTGTATGCACCTTCAGAGGCAGGATACTGCCAGCGACGAGGGATCAGATTGTTTGGCGTACCAATACCGCTACCACCTTGAGTAAATGCAGGTATACCTGTTCTTCTGAAATTATAGAATGCCTCCCAGCCCGAATTGTTAAACATAGAAATATATTTCTGGGTAAGGATTTGTGCTAAACCAGCCGCGTTATCACCTGCATAAGCTATTTTAGCCATAAATGAAGGGATATCTACAGTAGCTGTACCCCAGGTATCCCCCTGCTTAAGGTTTTTAGGGTTAATAGAGGGCTCGGTTGATGAAATTGGGAAAGTAACAGTTAAAGACTGGCCGTTGGTTAAACCGTATAATGCTAATGAAGCATTGATACCGTTGTTATACCAGGTTGACGTGCTGCCTGTGGCCCATCCCCTGTTGATACCTTCGGCAATGTTAAAGCACATTTCAGAGTAACCGATAAATACAAACGGCTCGGCATTAGCACCGGTTGCCGAAACATAGTAACGGGTATAGTTGCTGAATGAATATACACCGTTGTTTGAATTGGTCAGCAAGGTCGGTTGTGCCTGGTTTATATCAGAACCAACGTAAGCCGAAAAATCACTGATAGCTTTACCACCGCTGATCTGTAAAGGTGCAGGTGTAGAAGTCACGAACAAACGCGGATCTGATGTTGAAGTTTCGATATTGATATAAGTACTGCCTGGGTTAGCAAAGTTATTGTAAGGATTTAAGCCCAACGAAAAGGTTGAATAACGGTTAACAGCATTGAAACGGTAAACCAGGTTATCATTATTACTTGTCATAATCGGATATTTGGTTGGGTTACCCAAAATAGCTGCAAACTGTTGAGGGATCTGCAAATCGGTATTATCGGTAGCACGTTTGCTCAGGCTGATCAGGATACGCAGACGATATGCATTGATCACTTTTTGCCACTGCACATAAGTAAGGTTAAAAATATCACCATTACTTGCATCAATAGCTGTGTTGGCCAGGCTTGGGTTTGCAGTTACCAACGCGCCAATCAATGTATTGGCGGTTTCTAACTGGGCAAGCGCAGCTTTGTAAACATCGTGCTGTGTATCATACTTAGGAGTAAGATTTGATGGATCACCCGCTTGTGAAAACGGAATGTCGCCTACTCTTTGGCTTAACCAAACACCTGAATAGGCTTTAAAGAATTCGCCTAAAGCATAATATTTATTGGTTTGATTGCCCAACTGAGCAAAAGCCTGCTGCTCAAGTTTTAATGCGTATTTTAAAATATCGTAGCTATCGGCACTGTTACCTAAGTTGTAGGTGTTGGTACCCCTATAGTACGAGTAGTTAGCGACTATGTATTGATCGGCAACTGAAGTATAACCAAAAGGCTGCTCATCGCTGCGGATCAATGTTGCGGTAAGGTGGTTCAGCAATAACGACAAAGGCACTATTGAGCTGGAGCCTGCCACGTTGGGGTTATCGATCAAATCCCCTTTCTGACAGCCGGTTATCGATACCATGCCCATTGTTAACAACAGGGCGAATGGGATTAATGATTTTATTTTCATAAATTTTCTTTAAATCAATGTGATAATTAGAATGTTAAATGGAGGTTAAAACCAAAGCGACGGGCTGTTGGGCTTTCAAGGTCGCTTCCGCCATTTCCACCAGTCAAACTACGATCTGACGCGTTATAACCTGATGCAAACTGATCAAGGTCAATGTCTTTACGCGCTGCAAAATAAAGCAGGTTCCTGCCTACTACCGAGAAGGTTACTTTTTTGATAAATGAACCTCTTAAGATACTTGCAGGTAGCGAATAACCTAAGCTTGCCTCACGTAATTTTGCATATGAGCGGCTGATCATGTAGTACTCATCAAAGCTGCCTGCGATACCGCTTGATATATAACTTTGAACTGTTACAGGAATGGTATTAGGAGCAAAAGTCAGATCTTTTAAGTTAGCTATCTGGCCACCAACAAATATTGGCGTACCGCTCACGATGTGAACACCCGGGCCAATGTATGATGGGGTTGCACCTACAGTACCTTCTTTAGTACTGTTCCATTCGGCTAAACGGGCAGCACCATAAGCACCTGTCGCGGTTTCCAGATCGGTTCCACCGTTCATTGCCTGGTAGTAAGTTCTGTCATAAATTTTACCACCTATACGGCCATCAAACTGGAAGCTTAAGATAAAGCCTTTGTAAGTGAACGTGTTGGTGATACCAAAAGAGAAATCAGGATTAGCATAGCCTAATAAGCCTTGGTTGCTTATACCACCTGGTGAAGAAAGCGGTACACCACCTGATACTTTACCGCTTGCATCAACCGAATAAGTGTTAACGATATTACCATTACCGTCTCTTACGAATTTGGTACCGTAAATAGCGTCTGGCCTGTCACCAACAACATAGTTATGGTTGTTTTGCTGCAAGGTAGATACACCCGGATAAATTGATTTAATAGTTTCTTTGTAAGTTGAGTAGTTTACGTTAACATCCCAATTAAGGCCGTTAGGGTTTTTCAATACAGAACCCATCAACTCAACCTCAAAACCTCTTTTACGGGTGGTTACACCATTCACCAACTGGTTTGTGTTGCCTGTTGAAGTAGCTACACCCAATGGGAAAATGTTAGGACCGTTCTCGGTAGTAAAGTAAGTACCGTTTAAACCTAAACGGTTCCCTAAGAATTTAGCATCAAAACCTGCTTCGTATGATTTAACATCGAAAGGTTTGATTTTGTCGTTTGAAATTGTATTTGATAAAGTAACTGAAGGCGTACCGTTGTAGAAAGTTCCGGTAGCGATAGGTGACGCGTTCAAATAAGTTGGACCGTTATACGGAGTATATAACTCGGTACCATAACCTAATAATCCGGTAACCGGTTTTGAATTCCAACCGGTACCTAACGCGGTTGAATTTAATGCGTTATATGATGTACCAATGGTTGGTGAAGTTAAACCACCTTTTACATCGGCAAATGAACCACGTATTTTTAAGAATGAGATAAACTCAGGCAATTTAATATAATCGCCAACTACACTACTGATAGCTACCGATGGATAGAAAAACGTGTTGTTACCTGAAGGTAAGGTTGACAGGTGGTCTACACGGTTTGTAGTATTAATACTGAAATAGTTTTTGTAGCCAAAATCAAACGAGTAGTAAGCGCTGTATACCTGCATTTTTGAATCAAAATTGTAGATATAAGGTTTACCTGCAGAGTTGTTAAGGTTATATACGCCCGGCAAAGCTAATACCTGGGTTGTACCCCAGTCTGATTTGTATGAGAATGACCTCGCGTTACCACCCAATAAACCTGAGATATTCCAATCACCGAATTTATGGTTGTAAGTAAAGGTAAGGTCGGTATTGTTATCTAACAGGTTACGGTCATCCTGCCTGTAATCGCCGTACCAGCCAAAAGTATACCATGAAAGGTATTGGTTAAGGTTGGCACCGGCAGGTACCTGCTCGGTATTTTGCTCATCATAGGTATTTAAAGCTTCGCGCAAGCTAACATTCAAATCCTGGGTAATTTTGTAGTTAAGTTTTAACGATCCGTAAATAGTTTGTTTGGTTCTGCCTTTAAGCCATTTATCGGCAATAAACCAAGGGTTATTTAAACGACCGTATTCCTGTGCGTACTGTTGTAAGCCCGGAACACCCTGCGGACCCTGATAGATATTTTTCAAGGCGTTTACATCATAATCTGCAGAGCCGTATACCTTAAACATGTATACATAACTTTGCGGACTGTAATCAACGTCAGGAATATTTGGAGAGTATAACTGGTTAAGGTTTAAATCACCTTCAACACGAAGTTTTGGAGTAATATCGTAACCTGCAGCTATCTTAAAGTTATCGATATTTAATTTGGTGTTAGGGAAATCACCTTTTTGGTAAGTGTGGCCATAAGAAATGTGCATATCATAGTTTGATCCGCTGGCCGCAATAGATAATGAGTTGGTACTGGTAACACCGGTTTGCACAAAGTTTTCAAAGTTTTTTGCACCGCGTGCTAACCAAGGTGTTTTTTGCCTGATACCTGTTGCCGGATCATAAGGGCTGTCATATTGTTGTGTTTGGAAAACGCCGTCAAAACGAGGGCCCCACTCAGGCAAGCGCTGCGTGTTATCATATAATACGTTACCGTAAGTATAAGCAAAGTTACTACCACGACCATACTCGGTTTGGCTTTTTGGCAATACCAGGAAGCCTTTTTCCAGCTCTGTAGTACTGTTGAAATCAACCTGCCAGCCTTTTTTATCTTTTGAACCTCTTTTGGTAGTGATGATGATAGCACCGTTGATACCACGGAAACCATAAAGAGCTGCCGCGTTAGGGCCTTTCAGTACGGTGTAAGTTTCAACGTCATCGGCATTGTAATCATATGTATCAGAGTTTACCGGCTCGCCGTCAACTACATATAATACATCTTTACTACCACGTAACACCACTGTTGGAGCACCTGCAAATTCAGCATTGGCACCAATGCTTAAACCGGCAATTTTACCAGACAGTGAGTTTAAAGGGTTTGCGTCACGCGCTGTTGTCATCGCATCGCCTCTAACCTGTGATTGTGAATAACCTAATTTTTGAAACTCCTTTTTAACGCCCAAGGCTGTTACCACAACCTCAGATAAAGCTTTGGTATCAGATTTTAAGTTAACAGAAATATAAACTTCTGTACCTACTACTACTTCTTGAGTTGTAAAACCTATAGTATGGAAAACAAGCGTTTGACCTTTGCTTGCTGATATGGTAAAACGACCACCTTCGTTGGTGAGGCCGCCTTGTTTGGTGTCTTTAATTGTCACGCTTACACCCGGAAGCGGCTGATTGTTATCGTCTAAAACGATACCTCTGATTGTTAAGGTTTGAGCTTGCAGGCTACTGTAAGTAAACATGCAAACTATCATAACCAGTAGCAATCGTGAAATTTTAAGTAAATTTTGTTTCATTGCAATACAGTTAGTTTGAAACAAAACTACCCGGGCTGTATTAAGAAAGGATTTTCATATTAATAACATAGGAATAAGGATTTATGAAGAAATGTATTTTTCATGGGTATTTCACCACTTAATGTTAAATATTCCTTAATTCTTTTAACATTCACATATTTTGGCATGCGTTCAACATAACCAACTCAAAACCAAACAATAACAAAAAAGAGCCAGAATCTTCCTGATCAGATTCCGGCTCTTTTCTTTATACTTTACACCAGCTTTCGCAAAGGTTAATTAAAGCCTGAAATTAAGCGATATATAAGGATACCATCCCTCGCTTGAATGGCCTGCCAATATTTGTAGTACGGTTAAGCTGGCCGGTGCAAAATACAAGCCGCCGCCGGTGCCGGTATGCCATTTATCTGAGTGCTCGTCCTCTATCCAAACGCGGCCCGCATCATAAAAACCTACCAAACCTAACTGGCCCGGTATAATATAACTGGCAATGTCTGCAAGCTTAATGCGTCCCTGAAAATTGTTAAACACCATATGCTTGCCCGCGAAGCGGTTTTGCAGGTAGCCAAGCAAGTTACCCTGACCACCTAAAAACATGGATTGATAAAAGGCAGGCTTACCAAAACTCACGCCACCGCCAATACGGTCAGATAATACTATCCCCCCGCCCGGAGTTAGTTTTTGATAATAAGTAAACTCAGGCTTTATTTGTACAAACGATTTAGAGTAACTGTTTAGGCCTTCATAACCTTGTACCGTTACAGTAAAATAATACCCCTTTGTGGGCAGGATATTATTATCACGCTGGTTTGTAGTATAATTTATCAGCGCACCAAGATGTGCTTTATCTTTTCCAACCGTTAAGCTATCATATGAGTTGATAAGCGATGTTTGGTTAATGAACCGCCCGGCATTGTCATTGAGATCAAGATGATAAAACTGAAACGAAGGACCTACACTGATATCGCTGTTTTTACCGGTATGCCAGCGTAAAGCCGGATCAAACTGGTAAATATCGTAACGGGTACGGTAGTAAGTGCGGTAACCGGGGAATTTACTCAGGACGCTTTCATTGCCGAGGCCAAAAAAGTTCACTGTATTATCAGGAGATTGAATGTTAGCCTGCATTACAAAATCAGCCTTACCAATGGCATCTATCCACTCGCCCCTATATTTGATCCTGAAGGCATCTGTAGCAAAGGAATGGGTGATCATGACCTGCTGCAACGTTGAGTAAGGAAGTTTACGGAAACCATCATGCCCGGTGTATTGAAAACCAAGACCGAGTAAAAAGCCATCATCCTTATTTAAAGCAGCTGTTGCAAGCGGCATCCATACATTATATAGGTTAGTTGGCAAAAACTGTGTATTTGAGGTATCGTTTGAAAGGTGCCTGCTCAGCTTATTAACATCGCCTGTAAAATTAGTGCTGTCCTTACGTCCGTAAAATTTAATTGTATTTACAGATTGTTTAACCTCAACTGTTTTGCTTCCTATGCTATCAATAAGCCGCAACTTAATAGGCGAACTGGCATTATTAATAACAACGTGGTCGTCACCGGCCGAAACATATAATCTTATTTCTTTAGTAATTTCCGGCTTATATACCATATCCATAAACTGATCTTTGATTTCACCATCCTTGTTCAGTTTATTAATAGTTATACGCATTCCCTTATCAGGAGCATCTGCAACAGTGATAAGCTCGCTTTTATCCGTAGTACGGATATCCACAATCCGGTTTATAAACTTATAATACTCACTCATTGCCGCCGGGATATTATCGCGGCGTTTCTTCATTATGGCAAGCAGTTCGTCATGCCTGAATTTATAGCTTTCTGCAGGCAGGCGTTTTAAACTCTCCTCAAGTATTGCATCTGTTTCGGCTTTAACAAACTCATTGGCAATCTGCATCCAGCGCTCGTAACTTATTTGCGCGTCTGGATACTCTTTCATGAAACGTGTTTTGAAAAGAGAAAATTTCACCCTCGGAATATCTCCGGTAAAATCCTCAAGCAGTGGGTCTATCCATGGTAATGCAGCTATACTCGGAAATACGCCTTGCGTAACGTGAAATACCTGGTCACGGTCGCGGGGTACAGCGGTATAAGTTTTCCCTTTGCCGTTTTTAGTATCGGCCCAGCGCCATTGATCTTCGTGCCTGTCCCAATCCCCCATTAACAGATCAAGCATCCTGGCTCGTAAAAACGTTTCGCCATCAAGCCTGTTATCATAGCTTTTAAGTAATTGTCCCTCCATTTTTAAAGTATTGTCAGATGAGCCGGTGGGTTCCCTCTCCTCTATTAAACACACCGTTCCAACAAATAACTTACTATATTGTCCAAGCGCGGGATCTTCGGCCACAACGCCTATAATAGGATTAGCATGAGGTACACGCGCCGCCTCGGCAAGAGGCGGTACTATTAACGCCGAGTACGGATGCTGGCCGCTAAACTCATCGCCAACCCAATCAACCGCAAATGTTCCCTGTAAATTTTCGGGCAGCAGCTTATCAGGTGTTTTTTCAACGCTGCGTAGCACCCACTCGCGGCCGGTCTTATCTTCGAGTCTTAACGATTTGGATTCCATACCTCCGCCCTGCTTTAGCGGGCTTAATCCGCCGTTTACCTGCGATAATTTGATGATGGGCAATTTCACCTTCATGGCCCAGTCTTTACGATAATTTTCACCAAACAACCAACGGTGGATTCCGCTAACATCATCGTATGAGGCATGAACACTAACAACGGTGCTATCCGGAAATTTTTGCCAGGCCGATGGTGCAATAGCCTGTGCATTTGCGTACACCGCCGAACCTGTAAGGAGTAAAAAAGTAAGTATCTTTTTTGTCATGAGGTAATGTGTTTAAGATGTAGGGACTTAAATATAATAAGCTGTTTGCAAGATACGTACCAAATGCGCAACTATCTATATTACAATATATTAACAAACACCAAAACAGAGCAAGTGGCGATATATCGTTATTTTAAAAGGCAAGAACCTAAATAACATCAATACTGTTCTTGACTCACTGCTTGCGGCCACCTGCTATTGCTGTCTCAATATTTCGATAAAAATAAGCAATCCATGAATATTTTAAACAGCGGCCAATAAGTTATGCCCTTAACTACTGATATTGAAGATCAAATATTTTCTGGCCATTAAAAAGCTGTTTAACTTAGATTTTATTAGTTTTATGCCCGGCACTATCTTAAA
This sequence comes from Mucilaginibacter endophyticus, assembly GCF_003351025.1. Taxonomy (GTDB): domain Bacteria; phylum Bacteroidota; class Bacteroidia; order Sphingobacteriales; family Sphingobacteriaceae; genus Mucilaginibacter; species Mucilaginibacter endophyticus. The sequence continues at coordinate 1,212,554 of NZ_QPCG01000002.1, forward strand.
CTATGACCCGCAACGATAAATCGCCACATATCCTCAACGCAGCATCAAATTTGTTGGGCTTATGTTTTGTAGTACTTACATCATTAAAATTCCTGAAGCTTTCTGAGCGTACTTATATCGATGAAACGGTAACCATAGCACTCGTTTTCTTTATGCTAAGTTGTATCCTTTCGTTCCTTTCTATCAGGGGTAACATTAAACAGGGAGGGCGAATTGAAGCTGTAGCTGATTATCTTTTTCTTGGCGGAATGGTTGTGTTGTTTATTACCGCTATGCTGATCATATTTAAGATAATGGTTTAGGCAGTCTTGCATAGTTGCCAATACCGGGTAGGCAAAAAACGCATTTCCAATGCGCAGAAATTTCCATAGGCAAAACCAGTAAAATTAGCTTTTCCATTCCTCGAAAAACACTTTGTAAGAAAAATTTTGCAATAGTGTAAACTTGGTTGTAACTTGTATTTCAGTTAACCTTACTGCATTTTAAATATTCTATTATTTCTCTCCTGCGCTATAACGCTCTGTTTAAAGTAATTAACATAGCGCAATGTTTGTTAATAAATAATTTACTATAAGTTCCTGCTTAACGATTTGATAACTCAGGGTTTTCATTATTTAAAAATTGCCCTCCTACATTTATCAAATCGTAAGTTTTAGCCGGATATGAGCGTGGTCGCTTCCACTTATTTAAATTCTGGATAAGGAATTTGTAAAGTGTGTGCAGCCGCGATATTTTGATACTTGATATGATAATTATTCAACCTGACAATATTACTGCGCTTGCCGCCCGATCTATTTTCGCGACTAATTGCTACAGAATCTTTACAAAATCGGTTCATACCTTAATGCCTTTCACAAACAAAATTTCAGGGATCTATCGCTAATTGAAATAAAAGGATGAAGAAAATATTATTCATTACCGGTTCAATTAACCAAACCACGCAAATGCATCAGATTGCTAATGAGCTGCCTGAATTTGATTGCTGGTTTAGCCAGTTGTTTACTGATAACGCTACATTAAATAATATTATAAATAAAACTACGCTACTTAGCGGCACGGTGCTTTCTAACAAATTCAGGCTTATCTCTGAAGACTACCTTCAGAAAAATGGTTTACAGATTGACTTTGGAGCAAAGAAAAACCAATACGACCTTGTTGTATTTTGTACCGACCTGATTGTACCCCCACGCATGCGTAACATTAAAACCATTTGGGTGCAGGAAGGTATGATTGATCGTTATACCCCATGGAGCAGTGTTGTCAGAGGTTTAAAGCTTCCCCCCACACTGTGTGGCAATACTTCATTGAACGGGTCGTCAAACATCTGCGATGTTTACTGCGCTGCGTCAAAAGGTTACAAACAATACTTTGTGGGCAAAGGTACCGAGGAACGCAAAATTGCAGTTACCGGTATGCCAAACTATGACAACTTGGTTCAGCATATCAATAATGATTTCCCGCATCATAATTATGTGATGGTAGCCACTACAGATATGCGCGAAACCTTTCGCATTGAAAACCGGATAGCTTTTATAAAAAAGGCAGTAAAAATCGCTAATGGCCGCCCGTTGCTCTTTAAGCTTCACCCTAATGAGAACGTCGAACGCGCCGAAAAGGAAATCTACGCCAATACACCGGCCGGCACATTGGTATACAGCAAAGGCAATACCAACCACATGATAGCTAACTGCTGTGAGCTCATTACCCAATACTCAACCGTGGTATATACCGGTATTGCTTTAGGTAAAAAAGTTCACTCACTTTTTGATATTAATGAACTTAAACGCCTTACGCCGGTACAGAACAACGGCATGTCTGCAAAAAATATCGCCGCCATTTGCCGTGGTTATTTAAAACACGATGGCAATAAAGAAAGCTTTGATCCGCAACTGGCTATGGATAAACACCAGGTTAGCCGGCCGGAGCCTCAGTTAACTGAAGAACTAATAGCTAACTGGTAATCATTTTACCGTGAAAAACAAGATACTTATAGTTGTACAGGCCCGCATGGCATCAAGCCGGCTGCCGGGTAAGGTAATGCTGCCTATATTGGGCAAAAGCCTGCTTGCCAGGATGGTTGAACGGCTTAAAATGATCCGTCATGAAGCCGAAATAATCATAGCCACATCCGAAACACCGGACGATGATATCATCATAAACGAAGCCATCAACATCGGCGTTCCGTATTACCGGGGCAGCCTGAATAACCTGCTCGACAGGCATTACCAGGTTGCAAAACTTCATAATGCCGATATCGTATTAAAGATCCCTTCGGATTGCCCGCTGATTGATCCCCTTATTGTTGATCATGTGCTGGATTATTTTTTTGCCAACCAGAACGATTTTGATTTTGTAAGTAACCTACACCCGGCCACTTACCCTGATGGCAACGATGTAGAGATCATGACCATTGCCTGCCTTACCAAAGCCAGGGAGAACGCGAAGCGCGACCTGGAACTGGAGCATACCACTCCTTATATATGGGAAAACCCTCAATTGTTCAGGATAGCCAATGTAACATGGCCTACAGGCCTGGATTATTCCATGTCGCACCGGTTCACTATTGATTATGCCGAGGACTATTATTTTATAGAACGTGTGTTCAGGGAGTTATATGCCGATAATAATCGGTTCTCATGCGATGATATCCTTAACCTGCTTAATCAAAAGCCGGAGATCTACAATATAAACGCGCAATACGCGGGGGTAAACTGGTACAGGCATCATGTAGATGAGTTGAAAACCATCACATCTGCCCAAACCAAGCAGGCGCCCACAAAAAACTTACAGGAATTACAACAAAGCGAATGATAACAGTGGAGAACAATAATTACCAGGAATTAACAGACACCGCCCTGAAAGTGCGGGAGCATATCATCCGCATGTCTACCGACGGCGGGTGTTTTACAGGCGCATCATTATCAGCGGTAGACCTGATCGTTTATTTATACAGTAGTTTTTTAAATATAAACAAGGATAACCTTAACAATCCCGACCGCGATTACCTTTTCCTTTCAAAAGGCCATGACGTACCTGCACTGTATGGCACCTTCGCAGAACTGGGCTTGTTAGAAAAAGAACGCTTAAAAAATCACCTTTTACTTAACGATCATATTTACTGGCACCCAAACACCAAAATTCCGGGCATCGAATTTCACTCGGGTTCATTAGGCCATTTACCTTCGGTAGCCATAGGCGTTGCTATGGATTTGAAGATTAGCGGCAGCACAAACAAAGTGGTTTGTATTTTGGGTGATGGCGAGCTGAATGAAGGCACCTGCTGGGAAGCCATGCTGGTAGCCAGCGCTTATAAACTGGATAACCTGCTGTTCGTGGTTGACCGTAACCATTTCCAGGCCAATATGCGCACGGAAGATCTGATTCCGCTGGAACCGCTTGCCGATAAGTTTGAGGCTTTTGGGGCGGCTGTTAAAAGAATAGACGGGCACAGTTTTGCCGAGCTTGATGAAGCTTTCGGCGCTTTCCCTTTCCAGACCGGAAAACTCAATGTAATTATTGCCGATACCGTGCGCGGTAAAGGCCTGCCAAGCATACAGGAACGTGCCGACAGGTGGTTCTGCAATTTCAATGCAGATGAAATTGAACAGCTTTTACTGGAGCTGCATGGCGAACATCAAACAACATTAACATCAGAAACTTTAGTGGTGCGATAAGATGAGTTACGAAGAACTTTTAACCCAAACAGCCCTTGCCAATGAGCAGGTGATTGTAATGACCGCCGAAAACCGCGCGCTGGTGCGCAACCTGCCCGGCATATTAGGCAAACGCTTTATTGATACAGGTATTACCGAGCAAACTATGATTGGTGCTGCGGCTGGTTTGGCATTGCGTGGCCGTACCCCTGTTGTACATGCGCTTGCTGCTTTTTTAACTATGCGCGCGTTTGAGTTTGTACGCACAGATGTAGGCATAGCCAATTTACCGGTTAAACTCAGCTCATTCATCCCTGGCTTTTTATCAGATGGTAACGGGCCAACCCACCAGGCTATTGAGGATATCTCGATCATGAGGGGCATTCCAAACGTAACGGTATTTGCTCCGGCAGATGAAGATGACCTGGTAAAAATGCTTCCTCAGATCTGGGAAAGTAAAAGTCCGGCATACACCCGCATCAACACACGCAAAACCAGCTATGTACACGAGCCTTTTACTCCAGGTAAAGCCGAGGTAATATCAGAAGGCAGTGACGTAACCATCTTAACCTATGGTCTGCTGTTTGAGCAGGCGCTGATCGCTGTTGAAATGCTGAAAAGCGAAGGCCTTTCTGTTGGCTTGATCAACATGCGCAGCCTGAAACCGGTTGATGAGCAGGCTATACTCAAAGCATCGGCACAAAGCAAATTGGTAGTTACACTTGAAGACCATTTTTTAATAGGCGGTCTTTATACCATTGTGGCCGAGGTTTTATTAAAACACCGCACAACTGCCAATGTATTGCCTATGGCGCTGAACGAAAAATGGTTCAGACCAACACTGCTTCCTTCAGTATTGGAGCACGAGGGTTTTACAGGTAAACAGATTGCCGAAAAAATACTGGGCTACCAAACTGCCCACAACCAACCACAAATTTTAACACCTGAATTTTCAGAATAAAAATATTGATCATGGCTAATAAAATTGAGCTAAACAACAATTATCCGAACATCACCGAATCGGATAAATTATATGAACGCGCTTTAAAAGTTCAGAAACCGGTTACCCAAACCCTCGCTAAAGGCCCGGGGCAATTTACCAAAGGTGTAGCGCCAAAATACCTTGTAAAAGGTAAAGGATCGCACGTATGGGACGTTGACGGCAACGAATTCATCGATTTAAACTCTGCCATTGGCCCAATTTCTTTGGGTTATGCCTACCCTGCAGTTGACGAGGCTATCCGCCAGCAACTGAATGATGGTATCACTTTTTCATTGATGCACCCACTGGAGGTTGAGCTTTCGGAACTGGTACAACAGGTTGTGCCTAATGCCGAAGCAGTAAAGATCTCTAAAACAGGCGCTGATGTTTGTTCAGCAGCTATCCGCGTAGCACGTGCATTTACCGGTCGCGATAAGGTATTTTGCTGCGGTTACCATGGCTGGCACGATTGGTACATTGGTATTACCAGCCGTAACTCTGGTGTTCCTGAAGCTATCCAGGACCTTACCTACACTTTTGAATACAACGATATCGAATCGGTAAAGGCAGCCCTGGATGAAACTGTTGCTGCCCTGATATTGGAGCCCTTCATTTTTGAAGCACCAAAACCTGGTTACCTTCAGGAGTTGGCAGAAGTATGTAAAGCTAACGGCACCCTGCTCATTTTTGATGAAATGTGGACAGGTTTCCGCGTGGCAGTGGGCGGCGCGCAGGAGTATTTTAATGTTAAAGCGGATTTGGCGGTATTTTCAAAAGCATGTGCCAACGGTATGCCGATAGCATTGCTTACCGGCAGGTCCGATGTAATGGAACTTTTCAATTCTGAAGTATTCAGTTATACCACATTTGGCGGCGAAGCTCTATCATTAGCGGCTTGCATTGCTACCATCAATGAGCTTCGCGATAAAAAAGTACCGCAATACCTTGATGAGCATGGTGCTTTATTGAAAGATGGTTACAACAGCCTTGCCATTGAATTAGGCGTTGATAAATACACCCGCTGTATTGGCTTTAACTGCCGTAGCATGGTAACCTTTACTCCTGATGCCGGTAACGGACTTGAAGTAAAAACCTTCATGCAACAGGAAATGATAAAACGCGGTATACTTTGGGCAGGTTTCCACAATATGTGCTATAGCCACACCACTGAGGATATCGACTACATCCTTGCTGCTTACCGCGATGTATTGCCATTGCTTAAAGCAGCTATCGAAAGCGGTAATATCAAAGATCAACTAAAAGGTGAAGTGTTAGAGGCCGTTTTCCGTAAGGTGAGCAATTACAACATCAAACCTAAAAGCATAGCCTAAATCATGGACCTGTTTTCATTAAAAGGCAAAACCGCCGTGGTAACCGGCGCACTTGGGCTTATCGGACGTAAACACTGCGAGGCCCTTGTGGCGGCAGGTGCAAACGTAATAGCAGCCGATATAAACGCCGAAGAAACCCGGGCATTTGCAGCACAACTGGGCGATAACCACCTGGGCCTGGGCGTTGATGTAACCAGCAAGGAATCACTGATTGACGCGCTCAACGCGGCACTTGATAAATATGATTCGGTTGATGTACTCGTGAATAACGCTGCCATTAACGATAAGTTCGAAAACCCGGCCATGGCCAAGGAGCTATCCGCGTTTGAAAACTATCCATTGGAGGCTTTTCAGCAGTCGCTTAATGTAAATATTACCGGGGTGTTTTTATGCTCGCAGGTATTTGGCACGCACATGGCTTTACAACACAGCGGCAGTATCATCAACATAGCATCAACCTATGGTATGGTTGGCCCTGATCAAAGTATTTACCGCGATGCGCGCGGGCAGCAGACTTTTTACAAGTCGGCAGCCTACCCGGTTACTAAAGGTGCTATCATCAATTTCACACGTTTTTTGGCAGCCTATTGGGGACATACCGGCGTTAGGGTAAATACCCTCTCTCCTGGCGGCGTTGAAGCCGGGCAAACCGAAGATTTTATAGGGAACTATTCAGCAAAAACTTTATTGGGCCGCATGGCCAAAGCGTCAGACTATCAGGGCGCGCTTATATTCCTGGCCAGCGAGGCATCGGCTTATATGACCGGCGCTAACCTGGTTGTAGACGGAGGGTGGACAGCTATTTAATTTAAACCAACTATTATGAACGAGATTTTGAAACAAAAGGCGGCAGGCATTAAATTATTGCTTACCGACAACGATGGGGTTTTAACAGATGCCGGGGTATACTACAATCATGACGGCGAGCTTTTAAAGAAATTCAGCATGCGCGATGGTATGGGGGTTGAACGCCTTCGCAAATTTGCTGGTGTAGAAACAGGCATCATCACCGGCGAAAACTCGCCATCATTAATTAAAAGAGCCGAAAAATTACACATCACCGAACTGCATTTAGGTATAAAAGATAAAGCAACTACCTTTAAAGAAATCTGCAGCCGTTTAGGTCTGCAACCTAACGAAGTTGCTTTTATAGGTGATGATTATAACGACCTGGAGGTGATGAAACTGGCCGGTCTTACTGCATCCCCTGCCGATGCTTTACCACATGTTAAAGCACAGGTTGATTTTGTAAGTTCATTAAATGGCGGCGATGGCTGTTTCCGTGAATTTGCTGAAATGATCATCGAAGCTAAAAGTGATAAGTACCTGTCAGGTACAAGAAATGGCAGCATCACTTTGCAAAATGGCCGTGTAATTGGCAAAGGCCAGCCAAGCTATATCATTGCCGAAATTGGTATTAACCACAACGGCTCACTTGAAATTTGTAAAAAATTAATTGATGAAGCAGTAGCAGCTAAAGCCGACGCCGTTAAATTTCAAAAACGTACACCAGAAATTTGCGTACCACGCGATCAATGGGAAATTATGCGCGATACCCCATGGGGCCGTATTACCTACATCGACTACAAACGCAAAACCGAATTTGGTATAGCCGAATACGCTACCATCGACCAATATTGCAAAAAAGTAGGTATCGATTGGTTTGTATCTGCCTGGGACGCGCCATCTGTTGATTTTATGGAGCAGTTTGACACCATCCTGTACAAACTGGCATCTGCATCGTTAACCGATTTCGCTTTAATTCAGCGCATTCTGGAAACCGGTAAACCGTTAATGCTTTCTACCGGTATGTCTACCATGAAAGAGATCGAAACAACTATGGATTATATCAATGCTTTTGACGAAAATTATCCTTTGTTTATCGCTCATTCAACTTCGGCTTATCCATGCCCCCCGCAAGAGCTTAACCTTAAAATGATCCAGACCCTGGAAAACAAATATCCGGGTATCCCTATCGGTTATTCGGGCCACGAAACAGGTCTGGCAACCACAGTGGGCGCAGTAGCTATGGGCGCAACCTTTGTTGAGCGTCACTTTACGCTTGACCGCGCCATGTGGGGATCTGACCACGCCGCATCTGTTGAGCCACAAGGTTTGCAACGCCTGGTACGTGATATCAAGGACGTAGAAACAGCAGCGGGTGACGGTGAAAAACGTGTTTACGAATCAGAACTTGCGCCAATGAAGCGTTTAAGGGTAAACATCAGCGACGAATACAAAGAGAAACCAAGCGTTAAATAATAATGTCTCCGGAAAAACTAACTACCATAATTACATCCATTATCCTTTTTTGCTGGATAGGATTCATCATTGCCTGGGAACGGATATCGCCTTACAGAAAAGGTCTGAAATTTTTCAGGGAAGGGTTTTGGATTGATTTAGTGTGGTATACACTGATACAAAGCTACTTTTTAAAGATCCTCATTTTCGATTATATCATTAAACCTTTAGAGGCACATTTTGATTTGTCGCATCTGCATTTAATTAGTAACTGGCCTGTAGCATTACAAGTATTGTTTTTCCTGTTTACGCATGATCTTTATATCTATTTGTTTCATCGCTTTCAGCATTCAAATAAATTTTTCTGGCGTATTCATGAGGCGCACCATTCCGGTAAGGAGGTTGACTTTTTGGCCGGTTCGCGTTCGCACATTATGGAGATCGTCATCAATCAAACTATTGAGTTTGCACCTATCATTTTGTTAGGTGCAAACCCGATAGTTATACCTATAAAAGCCATGTTAGATGCCATGTTTGGCATGTTTATACACGGCAATATCAAGGTAAACATGGGCAAGCTTAAGTACGTCATTAACTCGCCCCAATTGCACTTATGGCACCACGCCAACTACCAGGAAGTTTTTCATGCTAACTTTGCAACCAAATTTTCTTTTTGGGATTACCTGTTCGGTACTGTTTATGACCCAGGTCATGCACCCGGCGATAAACCCGAAAACTGGGGACTTTATTATGATTACCCCAAAGATTACTTTTTACAACATGCCTTCAGCGTAAAACGCTTTGACGAAAAAAACTTGCTCAAATACCGCTGGTTTAACTGGTATTATCACCTTAGGCCCCGGTTTTTGAACTGGCTGGTAACAATTACTCCGGACAGATTAAAAACGCTTAACCCGGCTAAAATAAACGAGTCGGCTGAATTGGATATTGAACCGCAACCCGTTACCTTAGTAACCGAACAAGAAAACGTACTACAACAAAACTAATAACATATTGGCCTGGCTATATATCTTAATTGCCGCCGCGTTTGAAGCGGCCTGGACATTCTCGCTAAAATTCATGAAATTCAGCGATTTGAAGGCACTCCGTCTTAATTCTGTTTTAAGCCTGCAACACGGTTTACCCGTTTGGCTACCATTTGTTGGTTACATTGTTTTTGGTATCGGTAATATCTATTTCTTTTCGCTGGCTATAAAACTGGTACCAACCGCCGTAGCATACGCTGTATGGACAGCTGTAACCCTTATCCTGATCAAATTAGTGGAGGTATCGTTTTTAAACCAGCGCCTCTCTTACATGGAAATATTTTTCATGCTGCTGATCATGACAGGCGTTTTGGGTTTAAAATTTTATGGTCCTGAGATAAAGTAAGCTCGCCTATTTACCCAAAGCCTCCTTTTTTAATTTAGCCTTCAGTGTATCAAATCTTACCCAATAAAGGTGACAATCCTTTTCGCTGGTTCCCTTGGTATAAATAAGGTATTTACCGTCGGGAGTAACGTATTCGCCCCAGCGGTGCGCATCGCCATCGTTAATCAGCCGACCAAGGTTTAGCGGCGGCGTCCAGCTATGATCAGGTTTACGAAAAGTGATCCCGAGCTCACACTCATAATCGGGTTTCTCCTTATAACTGATGATCATGTATGACTCATCAGGTGCCACATAAAAATCGCCATCAAAAGCAGGTGTATTAACAACCGGGCCCAGGCTTTTAATAACTGTATCGGTTTTGGAGATGGTAAGCGTGCAAAAATCGTAAGTACCATAATCTCTTACACTGCCGGCGTTAGCATTGCTGCCAACATAAAAAGTACCGCTATTGGTTGGCATAAAATTATATAAACCGTAATCTTTTTTCAGAAACACTACAGGGCTTGTCCAATTGTTTTTGTCGCGATGTGATACCCAGACAAAGGAGTGTTTGCCATCGCCTTTTCCAGCAAAGTAGATGCTTTTGCCATCAACAGAAAAAGTTGGCGTACTGTAGTCATAATTAAGCACAAGTGGGCCTTGCCATTTTTTCCCGTCGTACTTAAAATAACGGATCTTGTTACCTTTTGAGTTAAACCAGTGCATGGAGTTTCCATAATAAAACTCTTTGCCATCGGCCGAGAAAGCCGATCTACCCATAGCTATACCGCTATCGGGCACCAACATCTGCTGCGCAAAAATCCGCGGCGTATCATTAGGTCGCTGTTGGCCCAGGTAAGCATTCTTGCTATTGAAAAAGTTGCTTTGAGCAGTTACACTACTATAAAAGCAGCACGATACAAGCAGGAAAATTAAAATTCTCATGGTGAAATGGGTAAGTTTATTTATTGGATTTATTATCTGTAAAACAAAATTAGCGACGGCAGTTATAAACACTGGTTCAAACCCGTTCAAGTTTATTTCAATTAAAATCAAACCGGTTTACACGTACCATATTCCTCCAGATTGCACCTGTACATTAGTATAAATCAAATAAAAGCACTTATGAAAAAGACCATTTTATTAACCATTACCGCTGCCCTGCTTGGTACCGGTACCATGGTAAAAGCAGCCGGCAGTTTAGACGTTCCATCTGCCGTAAAGCAAAGCCTTGCCAAAAAATATCCAAGTGCAACAAAAGTTACCTGGGAAAAAGAGAATGGAAACTTTGAAGCTAATTGGGGCGGCAAATCGGGCGAGGATACTTCAGTTACCTTTAAACCATCGGGCGAGTTTGTAGAAGAGGTGGATGCCATACCGGTTAATCAACTACCAGCTACCGTTTTTGAATACGTTAAAACAAATTATAAAGGCGCAAAAATTAAGGAAGCTGGTCGCGTAACCAATGCGACTGGCAAAAAAATGTTTGAGGCAGAAATAAAAGGAAAAGACCTGTTATTTGACGAAAACGGGAAGTTTTTGAAAATAGATTGAACCAGGGCGTCACAATCCTGTTAATCTTAAAATAATATCATCTTCTGCAACAATTCAAATTTAATTTGTACGTTTAGGGAAATTGAAAGCGTATTTCTGGCACACAGCCTGGAATACGCTTAAAACTGAACCCTTTTAGTATTTTTAATCTACCACAATTTGTTATCTTCTTTTGATATTTCTTCCCGAGTGTCAGGTTCAACAAGATGTCTATTCCCTTATATTTCACGATTATTGCTTGTAATTGTATTCTTTCCGTTTTATGGCAGGGCTCAGCAGGCAGACAGTGTTAAGAAATCATCAGGTCAGGTAGTTACAAGTGTCAAAGGTCAGGTGGTGGACGATGCCTCCGGGCAACCGCTTCCCGGAATTAATGTTAAGCTTGTAGGCGGCAAATACGGCACCATTGCAGACCCCGACGGAAAATTTGAGATAAATGCTCCCGGAGCTTTTACACATGTTACGTTCTCTTATATCGGTTATCAAATCATTACCAAAGTAATTAAAGCCGGTCAGGTCAACGTTCTTCATATAAGGCTGCACGGCAGCCAAACCCAATTAAAAGAAGTAACTGTAGTTTCGGGCAAAAAACAGCGTTATCGCAACAAGGGGAACCCGGCGGTTGAACTTATCCAGCAGGTTATTGACCATAAAAAGCAAAACCGGATGGAAAGTGCCGATTATCTGCAATATGACCAGTACGAGCGCATCAATCTGTCATTTATCGATGTTCCTTCTAAACTGATGAACAGCCGCTATTTTAAAATGTATCAGTTTATGCTTGATACGGTAAAAAATAACGGACAAACCCAGGTGCTGCTCCCCGCCTATCTCAGCGAAAAGCAATACCAAAATTACTACCGCAAAGAGCCCGCAAAATCCATCCAGGTGCTCAAAGCGCAAAAGGAAGCCAACATCCTTAAATTTATTGATACCGCTGGTTTGGATGTGTATATGAACCGTCTTTACGGTAATGTCATTGATATTTATGATAACAACGTTTTTATCATAACCAACCAGTTCCTGAGCCCCATCGCCGATCACTCGCCTAACTACTATAAGTTTTTCATTACAGATACCATACAAACGCCCAAAGAAAAACTGATTGAGCTAAGCTTTACGCCACGTGCCAAAGGCGACTTGCTTTTTGAAGGCAAACTATTGGTAAGCATGACAGGCAATTACGCTGTACGAGGCTGCGAACTTGATGTGAACAAGCAGATCAATATCAATTTTATGCGAAATCTCAAGATCACGCTTGATTTTGAGCAGAACCCTAATGGCCGGTATTTTTTAAGCAAAAGTGATGTTAAGGCCGATTTCGGTATCTTAAAAAACAAAGGACTGGGGCTAATGGGCGAGCGAACGGTTTTCTTCTCCAACTATGTAACAGATAAACGGCTTCCCGACTCATTTTACGAGGGTAAAGAATTACAGATAGCTCCGGACGCCAACAAGCCAGATACTACATACTGGGCGCATCAACGACCTGATACCCTGTCAGACCATCAATCCAAGATCTATCCACGCATTTCCAAATTGGAGAAAATGCCGCAGTTTAAAAGGGCCACCTGGTTTGCCGCTACGTTTACCGGTGGTTACGCTAAGGCGGGCCCAGTGATGATTGGCCCCATTGGTACCATTTACTCACGTGACAGCCAGGAAGGCTCCCGTTTTCAGATTGGAGGACGTACCAATCCCGAGTTAAGTAAATCAATTTATTTTGAGGGTTTTGGTGCTTATGGCACGCGCGACAAGGCTTTTAAATACAATATCGCAACCTTCTACTCATTCAATAAAACGCCTTTTTACCGCTATCCTAACGATTACCTTAAGGCAAGCTATTTAAACGACGTTGATGTACCAGGCAGGGATCTTTCAACCATCAACCAGCAAGCTGCCCTATCATCGTTTTCGACAGGAAAAACAATATACTGGCTTTATAGCAAGATTGCTAAAATTGAATATGTAAAGGATTTTGAAAACCATTTTTCGTTTGATCTCGCGTTCAGGAACTGGAACCAGCGCCCGGCTGCCTCCCTGTTATTTCAATATAACAACGATGCTAACACATTGGTTCATGACCTTACCACCAGCGAACTTAACCTGGCCTTTAGATATGCGCCGCATGAACAGATATTGCAGGGAACAGTATACCGCCGCACCATCTACAGTAAATACCCTATCCTGAATTTACAGATCAATCATGGCTTTAAAGGATTGTTCAATGGCTCTTATGATTTTACCAGTGTTAAAGCAAGCATTTTCAGACGTTTCTACCTGTCTCAGCTTGGCTACACAGATATCACCGTGCTCGGAAATTATTTAGTAGGCAAAGTCCCCTTTCCGCTACTGAACTTAGCCCCTGCAAATCAGTCGTTAGCTTATGATGAGGACGCCTATAATCAAATGACCTACCTGGAGTTTGTAAGTGATCATTACGCGGGTATCAACTTAACTCATAGTTTCAGCGGCTTTTTGCTGAATAAATTCCCATTGATAAAACACCTGAAATGGCGGGAGTTTCTGTCGGCCAAGGTATTGTTCGGCGGCTTGCGTAACGAAAACAACCCGCTTTATTCACCCAACTTATTCCGGTTTCCGGTGGGTGGTAACGGAGCAAATGGCACTTACGCTTTGGGTACTAAACCTTATATAGAGGCCGGAGTAGGCATAGGCAATATCTTTAAGTTTTTGCGGATAGACGGGATCAAAAGGTTTAACTACCTTGATCATCCAGGTGCCGCGGAATATGGCGTTAAATTTAGTTTCGCCCCGGATTTTTAAGTAATGCCATTCATAACCGTTTAAAACAACGTGGTAGTAAACCCGATACTATAACTTACATAATCCGGATTTAAAATATATTGCGATCTGGCTTTATACAAATGATAATAGGCGGGCTCCAGTACAAGAGCAAAATGTGGTACGATATAATATTCCAGTCCGGCTGCTATTTTTACCGCGGGATGTTTAGTGCTTACGCTACCTACTGTTATACCATTTGAATTAACAGAGGTGTTATTGTACCCTGAGCTGTTATAACCTGGTTGCAAGAGTGCATATATTCCCAACCTGTTTAATTTCCGTCGGTAACCGACACCCAGAAGTAAAAACCCGGCAGACAGTTTGCCTTCGGTTACATTGGTAGGGACTTCGCCCGCTTTGCTTTTATATTTGTTATTCAGGGCGTCGTAGTTAAATCGAAAAAAAACAGCATTGATATAAGTAGGGCGGTATTCAACAGCGGTATTTAAAACACTTCCCCGTTTCATGCTTACCTGCTCATCTCCGGAAGGTATATTTACACCTACTCCCCCGGGAAAATAAAGCCTCGATGTAAATTTTTCGGTTTGGGCATTAACATGTAATGTCATCCCCAGCAGCACGGCCAATAACGAAAGGTATGTTTTACAAATACGCATTCTGTCAGGCACGTTTTGAAACAAATGGAATTTGTAAAACCTTAATAAAACTCTTACAAACATTCGTATCGGGATGGGTATCTATCCCAAACACGGTATCATCCGGCTTTAGCTTTCCGTAGGTACCGAATATTCTGTCCCACACAGATAATACATCGCCATAATTACAATCGGTATAAGGCAATTGATAGTGATGGTGCACATGATGTATATTAGGTGTGATAAAGATCAATCCCACCCATTTATCAACGCCATCTGATAACCGGAATTGTGTATGCGAGGTGATATTTGAAACCGTTTGAATGGTTTGTCTTAACAACAGCAATTCAAAAGATGCACCGGTTATAGCTATCCACAACATTAAAAAGCACATTCTTACAAATGTTTCACCGGGGTGTTCCCTTACCGTTGTTGATACATCAAGTTTTTGATCGGTATGATGCACGAGATGAAATTTCCATAGCAACCCTACTTTATGCATGATCACATGGTACAGGTATTCACAAAAATCAAGTATAATAAACCCGACTATGTATTTTACCAATATACTTTGGTGCCAGGGAAGCCTTTGCAACAAGCCTAAATGATTTTGGCTTATCCGGGCCGCTTCAAGTAATACAAACATTGTCATAAAAAGCTGAACCGGCAGTGCCGTCACAATAAACAACATATTTGTAAAAGTATGCCGCCATTTTTTGCCTACAGGTATTGCCAGTATCAAGCCTTCAGCAAGCCACAAAGAAGTTATTAACGCTCCAAAAATCAGTATCTGTACCGATGATGGATGGGTAAGGAAAAACGACTTGTTAAACTCCATGCTAAGCCTTTGTATCTCCAATATTACACGAACATTCTGTAGCAATTATGAGCAAAGCCGCATAAACAAAAATCGGCCCCGGCTTTACAGCTGGGGCCGACTTGCAAGCTAAAAATTACAGTCTTTTCCGGGATCTATGTTTTCTTTATCGCGTGCAAGTGTCGCCACCCCATTTTTAAAGGTCACCATCCAAATACTGTCATAATCATCGTCCGACCATTTTAAGTTGTCTTGTTTTATGCCCAGTGAACGTACAATTGGCGCTATACCGCCATGTTCCCATACCACCAATATTACACCTGTACGGCTTTTTAAATCGGCAGCCAAGCCTAAAGAGTCCTTCTCGGTGCGTGAACTGTTTACCGTTAAATTATATTTAGCGGCAAGCGGCACAATAGTTTGAAACATTCTTGAATGCTTGGTAGCCTCCCCCAGTCCTAAACCAGGTACAAATATTTTATCAGGCACACCAAATTTAGATGTTATTACGGCAGGCAGTTTTAACGACCTGTTTATGCCCTGACAATTCAGGTTATCCCCTTTAACAGGCTTTTCGGCGTGGCGGATAAATACTATTTTCAAATCAGCAGACTGAGCTTTAACCGACAATATGGTTAAGGGCGATATAATAGATAAACAAAGTACACAAATAAGTTTTTTCATTTTTTAAGCGTATAAAAAAAGAATAGCCGGATCCCCCCGGCTATTCCAAAAGAATAAATATTGTTATTAGTGTTGATTTCCTGAGCCATTTAGCTGATATGCACCAAGATCGGTACCAGGTAAAGTTGCGTCTGATAAGCCATAGATTTTATCAAGCGGAACTGTAATCAACGGTTTAATAGTGGTATTACCTTTACCAATAAGCGACGAGCTGGCGAGCAAATGGAAGTTAAAATTCCCGATAGCGCTGTATTGGTATAATGGGTGACCAACCGTTGGAAGCGGAAAGTTCAGGAACATCGGATTATTTTTCTGTACTACATCGCTACCATCGTAAATAGAACCTAAAGTATAATTTGAAGGCAAGTATTTTGCTGATGTAGTAATTGACGGAATATCCGTGCTTTGCGGTTGTGTAATATAACCTGTTGGATAAAACTGGTTTGCCACACTTAAAGAATCGGCCCACTGGTAGTTATTTCCGTATGAAAGGTGCGCAACATCAGCAACAGGGCTGCCTACTACGCGATAGCCAAACTTACAGTTAATAGCTACGTTGTTATAATACATACCCGCTGCACCTTCTTCAAAGTTGATACAACCACCACGACCGCTTTGTACCTGGCGATAACCACCACTAACGAATGTATTATTGTACATTACGATATTGGTTTGAGGAGCACCTGTAGCCTGACCTTTGTTTGATGCTTTTTGTCCGTTGGTAGCAGTGCCCATAAACATATTGTAAGCCATGGTGCCAACAGTACCACCTTTAGCATTTAAACAGTCGCCACCGCTAACGCCATTTTTCTCAAAGGTATTTCTGAAGATGGCTATTTTACCAGCCGAGATACGGATCGGGTCATCTACCCCACCATACAACCAAGAATCTTCCATGATAAAGTTGCCGTTATAATTGGCAAACAAGATACTGTATTGATTGCCGGTACCTGAACCTGCAATGGTTGATGTAGCTTTTCCTTCTGTTAAACCGGCATACTCCACATGTGTCCACCTTAATACCAATAAATTACAGGTAGGCCCGCCGATGATACCTTTCCACTTGCCAGCATATGCAGGGTCGGCAGCAGCTGTAAGGCCACCCGGTGCGTCGTTTTTTACAATACCCGGTACGGTGATCCAGTTTGGCTGATCTTTTGAACCGTTACTTACTAAAGTTCCAAGTGCTATAAGGCTGCTTCCTACACCCATGTTTAGCCTGACACCAGGCTGCATTAACAAAGTGTCAGTTGGGTTGATCACCAGATCGCAACCGTCTTCAACGGTGTAGGTTTTACCACTAAGCATGGTACCTTTTACGGGGATTACTGTTGAACCACTTGAGCTGCATGAAAGCGGAGCCTTATCACTTACCGGGTTTGCAGCCGGCGGTGTATAGCTATAAATGTCCATGTGCTCACCTTTCCATTTCTGGCAACCGGAAAAAGCCGCTGCCATCAGGATACAAATAACTGGGATTATATATTTTTTCATCGTTGCGTTTATTATAATTTATACCTGAAACCACCAAGGAATAGTGTTTTGTAATAGTCGCTTTTAACAAGCGTTTGCCCGGCAATATCTTGTTTGCCTAAAAACTCCTGTTGTTTTGCGTCAAGACTGCCATGCGGATATTTTAAATAGATTTTGCCGCCCGTGTTGGTGATGTTATTAATCTTGCCATAGAAAGACAGCTTTTTGGCGATAGTTTTTTCGAAAGAAAAATCTAACTGATTATAAGCATGCTGATAAAAGTCGAGATTGTAATAAGGTGATACCTGCGACAGACGTTCTCCGGTATAAACAAAGGCCAGCTGCATATCCAAACCTAACTTCGCGCTTTTGTACAGTACAGATGCATTACCCACATGGTCTGCTTGCCCTTGCAGCGGACGTGTTTCGCTCACATTAGTTTGGTGTAAGCCCGAAGTAGCATCATTTGAATAAAGTAGTTTATCGGTAGTTATCCTTGAGTGGATATAAGTATAGTTAATTGAGAAGCCTATCACACCAAAGAATTTAGTAGCCAAAGCTTCAAAACCATAGTTGGTAGCGTTACCCGGATCATTTTGAGGCTTAATAACCTGATCACTCGGGCCACCATTACGCACTACAAAGTATTCAATAGGATTATAGATCTTTTTGTAGAACGAACCTAACAATAACTGATCGGCACCACCCGGGAAAAACTCATAACGCACGTCATAATTATCAGCGGTGATGTGTTTTAAGTATGGGTTACCAACCTGATCATAATACTCGCCGGTAACTTTATATGGCACTTGTTCGCCAAAGCCCGGACGGCTGATTGCCGCGAAATATGATGCACGGATATTTTGATTATCTGTTAACTGGTATCTTAAGTGGATACTTGGTAAAACATCGGTGTATTTGATGTTACCACTCCTTTGTGTAACCGTTTCAGGTGATTGAGTAGCATAAGTTAAATCAGTATTTTCGATACGAACGCCACCTAATACTTGTAGTTTAGGGAACAGATCAAACTTAACCTGTAAATACTCGGCATTATCATTTTCCCTTACATGGTAGTTATTTTGCAGATCGGGGTTGTTAGCACCGATACCATCGGCAGCCGAATTGAACGCAAAAGGAATAGCATTGAAATTATTATTGAATAAAGTTGATTTACCACCGGTTAATGAATAAGTGATATAATCAGCATCCCTAACTTTATGACGATATAAACCACCTGTCGAAAACTCAACATATTTACCGGCAATTTTTGGAGTATAAATCAGATTGGCATATCCCGCAATGTCTTTATCCCTATTATTTTCCCAATGATGATCTAACTGGGTATTGTTATCAACCTCGGCAGTAACTGCTCCCGAATTATTCAGGGTTTTATTAGCATCATAGAAAAACTCGGTCCTGTCCGGCTGGTGCCTGGTAGCTTGTGAATATACCCCATCCCAACTTACTCGCCATTGACTACCAAGCAAGTGCTCACCATGTAAAGTTGAGTTATAGATATTTTGCCTGGTTAACATGCTCCTGTTTGAGATCGTGATCTGTTTACTTAAACCGGTTGAGTTTAAGCCCAACCCCAGTGTATCAGAAGTAAAGCGCGATTCAAATTCGCTTTGATGGATATAGAGGTTATATAACGAGATTTTATTTTTGCCATTAATCGCGTAATCTATTTTGTTGTGGATACCTATACGTTCTGTCTGGGTAGAATAGGTACGGTCATAAGCATCAGAAAACTGCGGCGAGTTTGGCAGCGGAATAGCCGATGGCTGCGCGTTTGGTGTAAGCTGCTTTGAGTTAGAGCCGCGGTATATATTCTGGTAACTTGCAGATACAATAACGCCTAATTTTTTATTCAAAAACCTATCGCCGATGGTAATACCGGCTGTTGAGCTAAATGGAGCCGAAATATTTTTATCGCTTGTAAGCGCTTTATTACTAAAATCGGCATAAGTAGCAGCATAGCTGTTGCCGTTAATAGCTGCCGGAGATTTACTGTTAGGAGATGGGCTGAAACCAACAAACGGTCGGCCTGACGAAAACAATGTAGAAAAACCACCCGATACGTTGGCGCTAAAAACAAATTGGCTTGGAGCGCTTTTCATCACCAGGTTCATCACACCGCCAATAGCGTCGCCTTCCATACTTGGGGTAAGCGCTTTGATCACTTCAAGCCTTTCCAACATTTCTGAAGGGAATATATCCATCGGCACAAAACGGTACTGAGGATCCGGACTTGGTATTTTAATACCGTTTACCAGTGTTGAGTTGTAACGCTGGTCCATCCCCCTGATAATAGCGTAACGACCTTCGCCGCTTGCAGAGCGCTGAATAACTACACCGCTAACACGCTGCAAGGCATTGGCCACGGTAACATCGGGCAATAGTTTAATTGCGTTTGCCGAAAGTACATTGATAACCATCGGTGCGTTTTTTTCAATGCTGCGTACAGCATGATCAGATTCTTTGTTGGCTTCGCCCTTAACCTGTATTTCGGTCATTTGCATACTGGCATCCTCCAATAGGATGTTTACTGTAACTACGTCACTGGCTGATGTGATATTACCTTCACTAACTTTAGATGAGGTATAACCAACATAGTTTGCCTGTACTTTGTATGGGCCGTTTTTTAATTTTTTGAAACTATAGGCACCATTAAGGTTAACCGCAACAAACTTGCTAACCCCATCCTGGGTTAAATGCACGGTTGCTCCGGTAAGGGGTTCGCCGGTTTTAGCATCGGTTACCTTTCCCCTTATGGTTTGGGCCATAGTTGTAAAGGAAAATAGCAGGCATATTGAGAATAATAGCAATAACCTGTTAAGAAAGTAAGGGTGTTTCATGAACAACGGGTTTAATTTTCCGCAAAGAAACCCGCTGAAAACTGGAGAAAAATTGAATAAAGAAGTCTAAGAATAATACATAACCGAAACTTAACATACACTTAATAATGCAGCGATTAAAGTGCTTCAAAAACCCATCTTATATTAAGGATTGGCAATCACGATAAATTATTATTGGTTATCAGGTTTACAGCTTACCGTTTGATAAGCTGTAAACCTAAATTGGAAAAAAACGGATTACACAAGGAAGCTCCTTGTGTAAATTCAGTTCTATTTAGTAAGCTCGGTTTGGTAAAGCACCTCTCCCTGGTAATTTATCGCCCTTACGTTTAACCGTTTCTCATCTATAGCAAAATACATAAAGCCATGCTCTGACGCCTGGAAACGGCTATAGGAAACACCTGCTGTAACTTTGGTGAGCTCAGAACCTGCGCCTGAAATAAACTGATGGGTAAAACCTTCAGGTTTCAGATGTTGTAACGAATGTTCATGTCCGGAAAGATAAACGTCAACTTTATGCTCTTCAAAAGTTTTGGTCAATGCTTTTCTCATGGTCAACGTATCATAGTTTTCGATACGGGGCCCTACAGAATAACAAGGATGATGACCGATCACGATTCTCCATTTCACATCGTCAGACGCATTCGCCAGCGTTTCATTAAGCCATTGCATTTGCTTTTCAACATACTGGGCCTGTGCTTCATGTAAAAAAGGATCTGTATCAATAAAGACCAGCAATGCTTTTGCTTTTGCCAGTTGCTTATTCTCTTTCGGTTCTTTTTTCACCACCTCGTCCTCTTTGTTTTTAGCTTTGTTCAGACTGATCTCTTTGGAGTAATACCGCGCCGGCATATTCCAGCGGCGGCTTATTTTGCTGTACCTGATCTGGGCGTCAACATCTGAATGATAATCGTGATTTCCAAAAACCGGGTACCAGTCGCATTGAAGTGAATGCGCGGTATAAATATTTTCGAACGAGTAATGCCATAAGGGATCAAATTCGCTGATAACACCTTTGGGATAAAAGTTATCTCCTACAGAAACTACAAAATCATTTGGATGCGCCGCTCCCCAAAGCCCCATCTGTTTACCAACTTCCAGCTGATCGTATTCGCCATTACGGCCCCAATCGCCCAGTGCCATAAAATGCAGGGAGTAATCATCTTTAATTGCAGGCAGTAATGTAAGTTCCTCACTTGTTAAATGAGTTACCCTGTCTGCTGCAAGGGCACCCAAAGGCGCAATAAGCGAAGCTCCTATTGCCGATAGTGCAGTATTTTTTACAAAATCTCTTCTTTTCATCCCAATATTATTGCTGACGGTAAACAAGTAGCTTAAATGTACCAGGCTTCATGGTTTTGGTTCCCTGTTCATAATCGGCAACCGGGAAATAAAGTTTATGTGTAGCCAGATCAATAGCCATGGTTTTAGCGCGATATTGTGTGGTTAAAGTTTGCACAGCGCTGTAAGTATCAGGGGCATTTTGTTTAAAGATACTGGCGGTTCCGTCGCCGTTTGAGGCTACCAGTATTTTTTGAGCCGGATCATACACAACGGCATCAACCCCAGCGCCAATCGGCAGTGTCTGGATCACTTTGCCTGTTGGGATATCAACTACGCTAAGCCCCTTGTTTTCGCGGCAAACGGTAAACAATTTTTGGTTCGCTTTATCCATTGCTATACCTGTAGGGCCGCCACAAGGGCTTAAGGTATAGTTTTTGGAGACCGTTAGTGTTTTTGTGTCGATTACGTTCAGGCTGCTTTTATCCTCCAGGTTGTTATATATGGTTCCTTTACCATCGGCAACAGCAAATTCAGGAGCGCCGCCCATATCAATTGATGCTACCTGTTTCATTGATACCGGATCAATTACACATGAACTGCTGCTATGCCCGTTAAACGTGAAGATCTTTTTTGAATAAGGATCAAAAATAATCGCGTCGGCACCCTTATGATCTAAGGGAATGTGGGTAATTACAGCCAATGTTTTGATATCAAACACAATAACTTCATCGGCTTTACCGTCGCTTATAAAGCCTTTATTAAGTTCATTATCAACAGCTATACCGTGCACACCCTTCATATTGCTGATTATACCTTTAACCGTTTCAGTTTTCAGGTCAACTACATTTACTTCAGTACCGTGTGACGCATACAAGGTATGATTGGGCTGATCGATAAATACGTAGTCGTAGCCGCCATCGCCGGGTAAAGCGATGGTTTTATCCAATACATAATTTTGAGCAGATGCCTTTGATAAACCTAAAAACAGGCCGGCATTTAAAAGAAAGAAAAACGCTATTTTTTTCATAATGATATTATATTAAATACTGATGCTTAATGTTTATTGCCTTTATCATCGCTGGTATAAGCACCCAGATCAAGATTGTATTGTGTGTTGCCCGCACTGAATGCCGGCGATGTACTCTGCAAACGGAAGTCATTGGTATTAGGATATCCGTTCGGTGCAGCCACCGTACCATCAAACTTTACAAACATTGGATCCTTATCCCCTATCTTTTTTGAGATCAGATCAGTAGACTGAGGTTTTCCCAAACCAGATGGAGGATAAAATCCATCCCTGATGTTGATCTTTAAAGTCGGATCTACCAAATCGGCATAAGTATCAACCGTGGCATAAAACAGGTTGTTACCATATGTGGTGTGGGCTATATCGCCGTCGTCAAATAATTCAATGCCATGGTAATCGTTAACAATAATATTATTGAAAATGTGGCCAATGGCATTTACACCAACAGAAACAGCACGCCCCGGCTCGGCCGAACCCCTTCGCCAGCCATTTGAAACCAGGGTGTTGTTGTACACATTTACTTCAGTTTGCGGAAAAGGCTTGCTCGAGCTGGTTTCGAGTTTTACACCTGAGCCTGCCTGGCTAAAAATTACGTTATAGGCTACATTACCGGTAACACCAGTTTTCAGGTTAATGCCCTCACCATCGGTACTACCCGATGAGCTGATGGTATTTCTTAAAATGGTTACTTTGGCACCGTTGCTCAGGGCCATTAAATCATCTTGCCCGTTGGTAAACCACGAATCTTCAATATCTACGTTGATGGGGGCTTTCACCTTCAGGGTGCCACGTGCGCTTCCGGAAGCATCGGGCCCGCCCGTGTTATCAACATGCGTCCAGATAATGGTTATGGCCTGTGCTGTATCACATTGAAAACCGCCCCAGGTACCGGGCTTATTCGAGTCAGAATTAAAGTATACCGGCTGGTCCTTTGTGCCTACCAGTTTTAAAACACCCTGAATATTAACCTGCGAATTGTTTTTCACAATAACGTTTGCACCGGGCTGAGCATAAAGTGTATCGCCTTTTTTTACCGTAACATCGGCAGTTATGGTATAAGTTTCGCCGGTTACTAAAGTACCTTTTACAAAGCCGCTGATATTACCGGGCTGTATAGGACTTGAAGTAGGAATCTTAATTTGAGTAAACGTAGTTAACTCAGCCTTTTTACAGCTATTAAAGGTAACAGTTGCAATAAAGCCAACTGCTAACATAAATATATATTTCACTTTCATGGATTTGATGCTTTTATAATGAATACCTGAAACCTAAATTGAAACTTACGTTGTACAAATCTTTTGATTGAACAAGATTATTAATCAGTACTGTTGTAGGTGTGTTAAGCAGGTTGTTCACTTTGGCTGTTAATACAAAATGCTTAGCCACCTGCTTTTCACCTGATAGCGCCAGGAACGATTGCGGCTGCTGATAGTAATCATATCCATAGTTTGGATAGATCAGCGACAGCGTTTTACTGGTATAGGTATAAGCTAACTGAACAAAAGCTTTTTGTTTATCATTTTTGTATAATAACGACAGGTTTAGCACATCGCCAGTTTGTCCCTGCAGGGGCCTGCTTTGCAATCTCGGAACGGAGGTAGAAACCCCATTTGCATCGGTAGAGGTATAAATTTTAGTAGTTTTTATGTTAGAGTAAGTATAGGTGTAGTTGCCTGATACACCAAGATCGCCAAAATACTTACTGTAAACTACCTCCGCGCCTGTAACCTTAGCCGTGCCAAAATTTTGTGGGGAAGTGTTAAGCTGGCCGTTTTGTGAATCATTTAAAGCAAACTCAATGGGGTTGGTGATGTTTTTATAAAAACCGCCAACAAACAATTGCTGTTCTTTACCCGGAAAAAGTTCATACCGAATATCATAATTATCTGCTTCGGTGTGTTTTACAAGCGGATTACCGGTAACATCGGTACTTTCGCCAAGGGTTGGGGTTGGCACCAGCTCATATAATGCGGGGCGTGCTATCGATTTAAAATAAGATGCCCTTAAGTTTGAATTTTCGGTTAGCTTATATTTTAACTGAACACTTGGTAAAACATCTGTGTAAGTCTTTTTCGCATTACTGCGGATATCCAAAACAACAGGATGAGTATCATATCCTTGTTTAGTACCTTCAACACGTACACCACCGATAACCGCTAAATTATCCAGTACAAGTTTAACTTCACCATAGCCGGCAGTTATATCTTCATAAGCCGTGTAA
Organism: Mucilaginibacter endophyticus; assembly: GCF_003351025.1. Taxonomy (GTDB): domain Bacteria; phylum Bacteroidota; class Bacteroidia; order Sphingobacteriales; family Sphingobacteriaceae; genus Mucilaginibacter; species Mucilaginibacter endophyticus. Next base: position 1,237,457 of record NZ_QPCG01000002.1, read on the forward strand.
TTGGTTTTATCGCTTTGATCGGTACCTGTTTGATTGTACACCACAAAATTGGCCGAATATATATCGGTAAAGCCGCTTTTGCCGCCATTGGCGGTTGCTGCCGGTCGTAAGATGTATTCGTTTTGATGGTTATAGCGCGTACTATGCCTGTAAAGACCACCGGCTTTTAGTTCGATAGCACTTTTCTCGCCCAGACCTGTTTTGTACCCGATATTGGCCATAGCGCTGAGGTCTTTATTACCGCTTTTTTGCCAGATCCTTGATATATTATCAAAATAATCCGGAGTACTTGTAAAATCGGGGTTAATTAAATGGTTGATAGATATGTCGGCCCTGTCTGGCGCGTTTTGGGTAGCATTACTGTAAACACCCGCCCAATCAAAAAGGAAATGTTTTTCAATAACATGTTTACCGCTCAGTTTAAGATTTTCAACATACTGATTCTGTATGTTTGACCGGTTATCGTTAAAAACGGTACCTGTACCTGGCCCTATCCTGCCGCCGTTGCCTCCTAATATCGAGGTATCGATACTTAAACGCGTTTGTGCAAGATGAGTATAAAGGAAAACGTTATCAACGCTTACCTTGTTATTATCATCAAACTTATAATCAAGATGAGCGGAAAGCCCATTATTCAATTGTTGGGTTGAATAAGTCCGGTTAGCTACATCGGCAATAACCGGCTGAAAGTTTTTACCATCCCTGATATCGGGCTGAGCTACGTTAAATTCTGAATTTGTTCCGTAAAACTGATTTTGGTAACTATCGGCAATAATAAACCCTAATTTATTTTTAAGGAACCTGCGGCCGTAAGTAAAACCGAGTAATGCGGTCGGTGGGGCATTCTTTTTGGTAAAGTCAAGGTTAGCCCTTGAAAAATAGCCCGGAGGAGCGTTATAAGCAGTTCCGAACCTTTCAGTCGGACTTTTACTTTGCACCGCGCCATGATAAAAATCATCAAACCTCCGGTTAAAGAAAATGGCACTGTAACCTATAGAACCGTTTGCCTTGAAATACTCGTACTCGGGCGCATCTTTAAAAACCAGGTTCACGGTTCCGCCTATTGCATCGCCTTCCATTTCTGGCGTAAGACTTTTGCTTACTTCTACACTTTCCAGCAGATCTGAAGGAACTATGCTTAATGAAATAAACCGCGAAACAGGATCGGGACTGGTTACTTTAACACCATTAACTAGGGTATTGTTATAACGAGGCTCCAACCCTCTGATAATAGCATATGCTTCGTCCGAGCCGCTATTACGCTGGATGGTTACCGCAGAAACGCGTTGCAGGGCGTTTGCAGCATTAATATCCGGCGACCTTTGCATGGCCTGTGCAGACAGTACGTTAATAATATTGTCTGCCTTATTTTCCTTACGGCGGGATGATGATTCTGACTCGGCGTTGGTTGTTCCGTAAACTTTAACCGTTTTAAGCTCTTCCGGCTTTTCCGAAAGCGGAATATTCATTACAGCTACCTTGCCGGCCGTAATGGTAACATCCTGCTTGTACTCAGTATAGCCTATATATTTTACTTTAAGCTTGTACTGCCCGGCATCAACACCGGTGATAGCATAATTACCAAATGCATCGGTAACCGCACCTCCGTTCTTATTATCAAAATGGACAAAGGCGCCACTTAAAGGCTCTTTTGTTTGCGCATCAATTATTTGTCCTTTTATCCCCCCTGTTTGTGCAGAGGCAACAGTTGTGAATAAGGTTAACAGGAATAACAGGTAAATTTTATTGATCATAGGGCACGTGTTTTTTGCCAAAACACCGTGCTAAATCTGGAGTAATACTGAATTAATGGGCCTTTACAAAATCGTTAATCAACTGATAACCATACATTAACATTAGCAATACTAATTATCGGTTTTGTGGGTATTTTAAACACATATTGAGAATATGCAGTTAACAAATTACACAACCCCGGCAGCATTTTAATTAGCTGCCGGGGTTTAATGACCTTATTAAGCTGTTTGCTCATCGGCCGTAATAGCCGGCGGAATCAACTCATAAACTATCGGCGTTACTATCCTTGATAATAAGGTAGAGCTGATTAGCCCTCCTATCAGCACAATGGCTAATGGTGATATTAATGGATTGGTTGAAATGGCTATCGGGATTAAACCTCCTATAGCTGTAAGAGAAGTTAGCACGATTGGTAAAAAGCGCACTTCCCCCGCTTCGCGGATGGCTTCCTGCAGGCTTCGGCCTTGCTGCCGCAACTGGTTAGTAAAGTCAACCAGCAAAATGGTATTCTTAACCTCGATACCGGCCAGTGCTATCAAACCTATAATGGCCACAAACGAAAGCGAGTTACCTGTAACCCAAAGCGCTACGGCAGCCCCTACTACCCCAAGCGGAATAACCGAAAGGATGATAAGCGTACTTTTAAAGGTTTTAAATAATAACACCAGCACAGCCACAAATACAAACACGGTTACCAGGATAATGCTCATGAAACCGCCAAAGGAGTTATTTCTGGATTCAACCTCGCCGCCCATTTCATAGCTATATCCCGGCGGCAATTTCAGCTTATCCATTTTTTGTGTTACGTCATCAATCACCCGGCTTACCAGAAAGCTTTTTTGTACATTGGCCTGTACCGATACTACACGCTTTTTTTCCTGATGATTAATAACCGCCGGCGATGCTTCCAATTGCAGGTTTGCCACCTGGTTAAGCGGTAACGCGCTACCTTGAGTATTGTTCACATACAAATTGCGGAAAGCATCCATGCTTGGGCGACCTTCTTTAATCCGCGTAAGCAAAACGGTATAGCCATACTTATTATCATTATTATAGTAAGTGCCCATGTCGAGCCCGGTAACGGCCAATCTTGCAATTTGATCAACAGCTAAAGAGTTAACGCCTAATTGCTGCGCTTTTTCTTTGTTTACCGCTATGCGGATGTCGCTTTTCAGCAAACTTACCGGGTTATTTACATACATGGTACCCGCAGTTTGGTGCAGCAGTTTTTCAACTTTGAGTGAATAGGCACGTAGGGTATCCAGGTTATCGCCAAATAAACGCACTTCTATCGGCGCTACCACAGGTGGGCCTTGTTCAAAGTTTTTCACCTCTACCTTAGCACCAGGATAATGCGCCCAGCGGTTTTGTAATTTCTGGATGAGAGCAAGCTTTTCGTCGGGCCGGGTATCATTATCAAGCTGTACAAACAGCTGCGCGAAATCGCTGCGGTTATTTTCGGCAACTACATTGTAATAGATCCTTGGGTTACCATGGCCAACGTTAGTAGCATAGTATTTAATAAGCGGCTCTTGTTTTAACTGTTTTTCTATCTGCCGGGTAACCGTATCGGTATATGGCAGGTTAGATTGGTTAGGCGTGGTAATATTGATCAGGAACTGCGGTTTTTCTGATGATGGAAACAAACTAAAGCCAATCACTCCGAACAAATAAACAGAAGCCGTAAATAGCACAACCGCAACGCCAATTGTTAAAAACGGCTTTTGCAAAGCTTTATCCAGCAAACGGGCATAACTGCCATGAATCAACTTTTTCAATCCACGCATGATCAGGTTGCCATCCGGGTGACCGGTATGATTTTTAAGCAAACGGCTTGATAAGAATGGGATAAAAGTTAAGGACACCAGCATTGATGCCAATACACAGAATATTACGGCTAATGGTAAGCACCTAATGAAATCGCCGGAACCTTCGGGTAAAAACACCAGCGGCATAAAGGCAATAATCAGGATAACCGTACAACCAACAACAGCTTTACCAATTTGCCCGGTGGCTTTCAAAGTAGCTTCAAGCCGGCTGTGGCCTTCCAGCATCCAGCGTTCAATGTTTTCGACCACCACAATACTATCATCAACCAAAAGCCCAAGCGCCACCACCAGGCCTACAATACTCAACTGGTTAAGGTTAAAGCCAAAAAGCTGCAGCAATACAATACCTATGGCCAATGAAAGCGGGATAGAGATCATCACAATAATTGCCGGGCGAAACCCTAACGGCATCAACGTAACGGCTACCAATAAAATAGCGATTATAAAATCGTGACTTAAGCCGGTCAAACGCCTGTTCACGTTATCGGCCTGATCAAAGTTTTGAACAAGGTCGATATTGGCCGGTAGCAACTTTTTGAAGCCCGTGAGTACCTTACTGTAATCGGCCTGGGTTTTATTGATATTTTCGCCATCTTTTTGAGCGGCCACTACAAATACACAACGATGCCCGTTAAGGCGGGTGATATGCTTTTCTTCACCATAACCATAGTACACATGGGCAACATCTTTTAACAGTATATTTTTACCGTTAGCTGCATATACCACAGTGCTATTTACAGCATCCAGCGTACGGTAATCATTACTTTTAATGTTGAAGGTTAAATGCGCGGCATCAATACTACCACCGGGAATACTGGCCATTTCGCTATGCAAACTATTTACAACAGCGCCAACCGGTAAGTGCATTTGCGCCATTTTTTCCAGGTCGAGTTCAACGCGTACCTGCTGACCTGGCAAACCATAAATAGATACTTGCTTAAGTGACGATACTTTCTCCAGCTCGTCTTGTAATTTTTCGGCAAAATGCTGCAGCTGACTGCGAGCCGCGTTTTCTGATACCAGCGCCACCTGCAACACATTTACATCAGTAGGTTGCTGCTTCTGGATCTCAATACCGGCTACGTCTGTTGGCAGCTCGCTTCGCTTATTGTTTACCTCGCGAACTATTTCCTGGTATTTGGAGTCGATATTGCTGCTGTATTTATATTCAACCCTCAACACAGCTACACCGTTGGATATCGTAGTGCGGATCCGCTTAATATCATCAAGGCTGCCTATAGTTTTCTCCAACGGCGTTACTACCCTATCCTCAATATCCCGTGGACTTGTGCCCGGATAATTAACAATAACCAGGAACGATGGTGGGTGCATTTCCGGATCTTCCGAACGGGGCATGTTGAGCATGGTGGTTATCCCTAAAGCTATGATCATGATAAAGATCACGAGGGTAAACTGGCTGTTTTTCACAGCATAATCTGAGATCCTCATCTGGCCGCGGTTTTAGGTGATTGAACTGTGATGGCACTGTTATCTGTGAGATATGCCGAACCGGATATGATCAGTGATTTTGCATTTGCCAATCCGCTGCTGATGGTTACCGTATTTTTATCAATACCTGCAACTGTTACCTTTACTTTATGCGCGGTTTTATTATCATCGGTTACAAATACATAACCACTGTTACCGTCGCCGTCTAATAACGCGTCATAAGGAATTTGCCAGGTGCCATTTTCGGCAGTTGCAGGGCGGGCAGGTGTTATTGTTGCTTTTCCAAACATACCCGCTGCTATGGCCTGCGGCTTTTTACCTGTGATGGTAATATCAGCACTAAAAGTACCTGTGGCGGCATCAACCCCTTCCGATTTGCGGGTTACTACGCCTTGCAATATCTGTCCGGCCATTGCCGTGGTTTGAATAGTTGCCTTATCATTAAGTTGCAATACGGCCCACTGGCTATCACTTATACCTACGCGCAACATCCACTTACCGGATTCGGCTCCGTTGGTTTGCAAAACAGCCGTTCCCGCGGTAACCTGTTGACCTATATTAGCCAGCTTATGCAAAATAAAACCATCCTTAGGTGCACGGATCTCCGAATACAGGCGGTTAAATGTTGCCGTTTTTAACTGTTGCTGCGCCTGCTGTAAGGTGGTTTTACTGTTTTGCAGTTGCTCAAGCGTAGCTACACTGTCTTTATAAAGGTTTTGGGTACGCTCATAATCGCGCTGTGCTTTTTCGGTTGTAAGCGTTGCCTGTTGTACCTGCGCGTTAATTTCGGTCGGGTTAAGCGTTGCCAATAACTGCCCTCTTTTTACGGCATCGCCTTCTTTCACATTCAAGCCGCTAATGATACCGCCAATTTTAAAGGAGAGCATCACCTCATCATCGGTAGTGAACTGTCCGGATACCGCCATCGGGGCGTTGTTGCTTTGCTGTGTCAGTTGCATAACCTGTACGGGGATGGTATCGGCCCCACCTTGGTTACTAACCGCGGCGGGGTGCGATTTGCAGGCATATATAAATGGTATGCACAGCAATAAACCGGTGTATTTAATTTTTTTCATGTCTATCTGTTTTAGTTGGAGTTGTTAATTGGATAAGTAGCCTGTTGACGTTCGAGCTCGGCGAGAGAGATCTGAAGATTGGCCTGCGCGCCGGCCATTTGCAAGCGTGCCCCCGTTAGCTGGTCCTGGGCATCTACCAGTTCAAGGTAAAGAAGCTGCCCGGCGCGGTAGGCCTTTAACTGATCATTATAATATTTAGCGGCAAACTGAAGTTGCGCGGTAACGCTTTTATAAGCGGCTTTGGCCGATTGGTAGTTATGATAAGCCTGATCGAGCTGTAACTGTAAAGATTGCTCTGTTTGGTCAAGCTGGGCGGTAGCTGCATTATAATTAGCCTTTGATTGTTCGGCTTTATACTTACGCTGCCCGCCGGTAAAAATATCCCATTGCAGGTTTACGCCCCACAAATAGTAGCGGGTTTTATTGTTCACGTTAAAATCAAAACCCTGCGAACCCAGATCGATAAAGGTATTGAGCTTAGGGATAAAACCCGAACGCTGCAATTTATAATCGAGCGTATAAACCTGCTGCAGTGTACGCAACTGTTTTAATTCCTCACGTTGTTTTGTACCTGCCGAGGTATCGGGAGCGGCAATAATATCTGCAATAGCTTCAGGTTCAACAATAATGGTATCTTGTAAAGAACGGTTGAGTAAAAAATTAAAATATGATTTGGCGTTTTGTGTACTATGCTGTGCCTGAATCAGGGCTGCGTTTGTTTTTTCCTTTTCAGTTTGAGAGCGTAGCAAGGCTGTTCCGTTTCGGACGCCATTGCGCAGCATGCTCTCATTTTCGCGAATGTTTTCTTTGATTAGGGTCATTGCGCTGTTATAGGTTGCAATGCTTTGCAGCGATTGATAATACCGGTAATAAGCCGTTTTAATATCTTTTACCAGGGCCCTTTTGTAAACATTTACCGCGGCCTGCTGACTGGTAATCAATTGCTGTTTGATCAGTTTGTTGTACCTGATTTCGGCATTGATCAACGGCAATGATGTCCGGACTTTGGCATCATAGAAATTATCCGGGTTAAGCAAAAAGGACTCATTTTTTAACTGAGGAAATTTGTTGGAGTTGGTTAGCTGGTTTAATGCCGTATAAACCGGATTTACCAAATCACCTACCGGAACATCAATAGTACGCCCGCCCGATGATTTTGTATAACTGCTGAGCAAACTCACCGTAGGCAGGTACATCGACTGCGCTTCTTTCAAAGCAGCCATGGCTCTATCTAAATCAAACTGCTGCTCTTTTAATCCCTGGTTTTGAGCAAATGCAGTAGCGATATAATCATCAAGCTGTTTATGGCTGCTTTGCCCCCACGTGCCTATTGCAAGCAACATGTATATCGCTATAATGGGGATTGACTTTATTTTGAACGATGTATACATAATGAACAATGTTTAGTATAAGAGTAAAAAAAATTATTTGACAGAACTATATTCAGCAACATTGCATTAAATGATGTCGGCTGAACTAATATTTTTTATTACCAATTGTTTAACAAATGAACAGTGTTTAGTAATAGATTAAATTTTTTTTAAATTGTTACAGCAGCTAAATAATCTTCCATTGATTTAATTAAAATTTCAGGTATGGCTTCTTCCGGCTGATCCATGATCTTTAACCGGCAACGCAGATTTAGCGATACCAGGCCATGTGCCGTTGACCAGATCAACAACGAAGCCTGGTGTAAATCTGTTAAACGAAGCAAATTTCTGCTGATGCAATCATTAAGACAATCAACCAGGAAAGCAAAGCAGTTACCACCGTTAGCCTTATGAATTTCCTCATCTACGTTCATTGGCGCCCGTATAATGAACATCAAATCATAAAGCTCCGGGTTTTGGAGACCAAAGTTAATATATGCCCTGCCCACCTGCCTTAGCTTTTCAAGCGGATCGGTACTGGTAGCTTCCCTTTTAAAAACCTCCAGCAACTGACCATATGCCTTGCCCTGCACTTCGTATAAAAGCTCGTCCTTATCTTTAAAATACAGATATATAGTACCGGGGCTGTATTCTATAGCCTCAGCAATACTACGGATGGATGTTTTGGCGTAACCATCTTCCAGGAACATCTTCATGGCAGTAGCCCTGATGAGCTCCTTCATTTCTGTTTTTTCCCGTTCCTTTCTGTCAGTTACTCCCATAGTTAATTAAGTACATCACAAATGTAATGAACAGTGTTCATTAATTGCAAACTAAAATTCCATTTGACATTTTGAAAACAAAAACTTATATTAAGCAATAAAAACAAAACACTAACTATCTTGTTATCAACTATAAACCAACCTTATTACACAAAATTGGATTATTCATCCGTTCAAAATTCAGCACAAAAAAATATGAAGATGCTAAAATCCAATATCGTGAATTAAGAATATAATAATTTTTAGACCTAACATTAAGAATTTGTAAAGCAATTTTCACAGGCAAGCGTGTTAATTGTAAGTTAAAAAACACGAGATAAAACTCAGACTTCAAGCCCCAAACAACGAAAATTTAGTTTTCGTGTGAGATTAAATTGTCATAGAAATGTCACGAAGTGTGCAATTCTTTACAACTGCATACTTTACAAATACACACCATTTTATACGTTTAAACAACAGAATGGAAGCTTTTGAACTATCTAAGCTTTTAGTCTATATCTTTATCTAAAAATCAACGGTAATTTTTAATATAAGACCACGTTTCGAGGGCTTAATTAAAAATTATAACATGCAAAAAACAAAATCTTTAAACAAAATGACATTTGGCAGTTTGGCATTGAGTACGCTTCTTCTCATCGGGAGTTGCTCCAAAAATGCAGACAAACCAGTAACCGTTCCAATTAATGATTTAAATGCCAGTCAAAGCCTGGCGACAACAGCCACAACACCCACCGTTTACACGATGGACGTTTCTTCGATCAGGAAAGATGAAGGCTACGCTTACAAAGTTAGCCCTATTCCTGTAGACGGAGATTCAAACACAGCGCCAACCGCTTCAACGCTTAAAGTTTATGAAAACGGCGTTGCATTAGGTCCGGCCCACTCGGTTCACACTGACATCAGGGATCTTGGTAAAGGTCGCTTCAGTCACTGGGCCAACGGATTGTACTTTTCAACTTCTGACAACAGCAGCCCTCTGACAAACGGAAGAAAGTACACCTACACTCTTACCGGTACCGCAAGCAGCGGTTCAAGTTCTTCAACAGCTCCTGCTACAGGTTCTTCAACAGCTCCAGCCACCGGCTCTGTTTTAAGTACAGTATTAACCGGCTACGCTGCAGTTAACGGAACTACTACAGGCGGTAAAGGCGCAACTGCCGTTACTGTAAGCACACTTGCTGCGTTCAAATCTGCGGTAGCAGGCAATTCGCCCAAAATTGTCTATGTTTCCGGAACAATTAGCGGATCGGGTTTAACTCCTGTGTATGTTGGTTCAAATACCACCATCATCGGTAAAACCGGCGCTGTTATCCAGAGCCTGAACCTTTACCTGTTCACTGTAAGCAACATCATCATTCAAAACATTACGTTTAGAAATTACGTAACCGAATGTGGTATCTACGTTAAATTCCAATCACATCACGTTTGGATTGACCATTGCGATTTTGCTACAGACCGCAGCCATGGTTGGGATTACTGGGGTAAAGACATCGGCGTTGCCGAAGGTTCTGACTACGTAACCATTTCATGGAACAAATTCCATGACACCTATTTATCATTGCTTATTGGTTCAATATCAAGCGATGCTGTTGCAGCCAACACAGGCAAACTACACGTTACAATACACCACAACTACTGGTACAACGTGTCTGAAAGGGAACCTACTTTGGTATTCGGTAGCATTCACATGTACAACAACTACCACTTAAACAATGATGGTTACTCTATCGGTGCAAGGTACGGTGGCACAGTAAGAACAGATAATGAGTATTTCTCAGGCTGTAAAAAACCACTTACTACCAACTTAGATGGCGACCCTGTAGGTTACTTCAGCGGTACAACAACTAACGTTTATAATAATTGCGGTAAAAATGACATTACCTCATCTTTATCAACCTGGCTACCTTCGTACTCTTACAGCTCAGTACTTGATGCTGCTGCAAACGTTCCAACAGTAGTAACAGCAGGTGCTGGTGTTAAAGCAGTTAACTAATTAAATCATTCATCCCTGCTTAAGCAATTAAGCAAAAGGCCGCTTTATGGATCATCATAAAGCGGCCTTTTTTCTTGTTAGGTCTTGCGCTGTAGTATCAATTTAAAGAACCATGTATTTCGTTCTTACTCAAATATTGAACGTTAGCCTCAGGGTTCAATCTCTTCTTCATAAAAGCAGCGACGGTATCGGTATATAAATCGGCGCCCCGGCTATTTAAATGCGCCCTGTCTGAATAGTATTCGGGATTTTTAAAGTATGTATCGTTGGTAAAGTCATGAAAAATAACCTTGTTGCTGTTACAGATACTCTTCATTTTCAGATAGGAATTTTGTTGGGTATCGTCATTATACCTTGGCGATACAAAAACAAATAGCTGGATCTTTTTTTGCTTACATTCATTTATAAGCAAATTAAAGGCCGCCACATTATCGGCAGATATAGCGTCTGAATATGGCTTAAGCGCTGTATGAGTTGAAACCTTACTGGCATCCATTTTATTAGTCAAAGGATCAAATCCCATAACAGCATTTCCTGATGATAAAAAGTAATGCTGAAATATAGAAACCACCTGGCCGTTGTAGCGATAGGTTTGTAGATGGCTTTTTAACAGTTCCAGTTTACCTTTCTTTTCTATCATATTGCCAACAACATCCGATTGTTTTAAGTAAGGTAATAATATCGAAAGCCTGTTTTTTTCATCTTCCTTTTCGCTTAAAACATCACTGGTTACATCTAAAACAACCACCTTGGGGATATGGCGCTGCAACGCCAATTCAAATATTGCGGTGCTGTATAAAAGCCCCTCGCCATCTCTGCCCCCATTAAAACAACTTAGTTTCAGACTATCTTTTATAAGTGATGAGTTATAATGGTGCGACGCCCTTGAACTGCCCAAAACCAATACATCCTCGCTTAAATTATATACCACATGATTGGCTACGGCATATTCGCCCGAAGCCTGGTGGGTGAAAAAATAATAAAGGCAAGCGCCCGCTATCTGATCAACAGCTACAAAGGCCACAATCATCAACAACAGCCTAATAAAGAACTTATTGCTATTTTCTTTTAACCGTTTCATAATTTAAAACTGAAAATAAATGAATTGTCCGCCATCAAAAACCCCAAACAACAGGATGATAAAAATCAGCCCTAAATAAGAAGCCATGCGTACACCCCAGTTTTCATTATGCAGAAAGCGTAACGACCGGAGATTATACTCCTGCTTTAATTCGTAAAAGAACAGGGCGGCTATCGCCATAAAGTCATATAAAAAATAAGTAGGCTCACCTATAAAGAAACCTGATTTATAAACAAAAATCCCTTTTAGCAAACCCCAGGCCTGCTCCAAAGAAACGGCCCTAAAAAAGATCCAGCTTATAGTAACCAGGAAAATAGTAAAGGCTATATTTAAGAAATTGGCAAATCCCCCTTGGCCTAAGCCTAATTTATTAGCGGCGGCCGCCCTCCATTTTTGAGTCGCCATTCCGCAGATCAGATAAAAACCATGCAAAGCGCCCCATATAATAAATGTCCAGTTGGCACCATGCCACAGGCCGCTGATCATAAATACGGCAAATAAGTTAAAGTACAACCGGCTTTTACTAACCCGGTTGCCGCCTAAGGGGATATATACATAATCTTTAAACCAGGTTGAGAGTGAGATATGCCACCTGCTCCAAAACTCGCTGATGCTTTTGGCAAAATAAGGCCGTTTAAAATTCTCCATTAGTTTAAAGCCCATAACCCTTGCGCTGCCTATGGCAATATCCGAATAACCCGAAAAGTCGCAATAGATCTGTACGGCAAAAAACAATGAAGCCAGCACAATGGTGGCCGATCCGTGTTCGGGGTAATTGGCAAAAACAGTTTTTACATATATCGATAACCTATCGGCAACAACAACCTTTTTAAAAAAGCCTATCAGCATTCTTTTTAACCCTTCAGAAACATCAAGGGCGTTAAACTGATGGTATTCCTTAAACTGGTGCAACAAGTTTTGAGGCCGTTCAATTGGGCCTGCAACCAATTGCGGATAAAACATAACGTATAAGGCGTAGATCCCGAAATGGTGCTCGGCCTTTTGATGGCCACGATATACCTCAATGGTGTAGCTCATGGCCTGAAATGTGTGAAACGATAAGCCTATCGGCAGCAGGATCTGTAAAAACGGAATTGGGTTAGTGTATCCCATCCAGTATAATATTCCTGATAAATTAGCATTAAAAAAATTGAAGTACTTAAATACCGCCAGAACGCCAATGTTTGCCGTAAGACTTAGTATTAACAGCAGCTTTTTCTTTTTAGGGTCGGTAACTTTTTCAAGATAGATGCCGGCGATATAATCAATAATGATGGTAAAAAATAAAATGAGTATGTATATGGCCTTGAAGAACATATAAAAATAGCAGCTTGCAGCAAGCAGCAACATCCACCTGAATTTATGCGGTAACAGGAAGTACAAAACTGTCACCACCGGAAAAAAGAGAAGAAAAGTAAATGAGTTGAAAATCATTGTCAGGCACTTTTTGGTCAATTAAACCTACCTGAAAATAAAATGATATAAAATAGCATCGCATCAATCGTATATCATTGTGTAAAAAACAGGAAACAAACTTCACATTAGTGTTTTCACGCTTTTAAACATTCACAGGGGCGGTAAGTGTAAAGTTTTCCTTTCAGGAAAAAAAAGCTAAAAACTCAACTAACACTTTGCAATATTTATGTTACCAAGAAATATCCTTTTGGATAAAACGTATTACCTCCCCTGCTTTTTTATATTTTAGACCTTATGAAACATATTTACCATTATACCGGCAGCAGCCTTTGGAGTAAGGCGAGGCCATTTGTTTTGGGCATGTTGCTTTGCAGCGGCATAGCTTCGGCACAATCAAGCAACCCTGTTATCAACAGCATCATGACCGAAGAAACCTCCAACTCGCAGCTGGAAAAACTGGCGCGTGAGTTGTTTGATGGTATCGGTCCGCGTTTGGTTGGTACGCCACAAATGAAACAGGCTAATGACTGGGCAGTAGCTAAATATAAAAGCTGGGATATCCAGGCTAAAAACGAAAAATGGGGTGAATGGCGCGGTTGGGAACGAGGCGTTTCACATATCGATATGGTATCGCCACGGGTAAAATCATTGGAAGGCACCCAACTGGCCTGGAGCCCGGGCATGGGCAAAAAAACCACTACTGCCGAAGTGATCATTCTGCCGGATGTGGCCGATTCTGTAGCGTTTCAGCAATGGCTGCCTAATGTTAAAGGCAAGTTTGTAATGATCTCGATGCTGCAGCCAACAGGCAGACCCGATTATAACTGGCAGGAATTTGCGCTTAAAGAATCCTTTGATAAAATGAAGGCCGACCGTACCGCCCAGACCGATGCCTGGAAGAAACGTATCAGCAAAACCGGGTTTACCAATAAAACGCTTCCAGTGGCATTAGAAAATGCCGGAGCTGCAGGGATCCTGACCAATAACTGGTCGGCAGGTTTTGGGGTTGATAAAATCTTTGCCGCCTATACTAAAATTGTACCTACGGTTGATATCTCGTTAGAAGATTATGGCATGTTATACCGCCTGAGCGAATCAGGAAACAAACCGGTGATCAGCATTCATTGCGAATCAAAAGAACTGGGTGTGGTACCAACCTTTAATACCATTGCCGAGATCAAGGGCTCTGAAAAACCAAACGAATATGTAATGTTGAGCGCCCACTTTGACTCTTGGGATGGCGGCACAGGCGCAACGGATAACGGTACCGGCACGCTTACCATGATGGAGGCAATGCGCCTGCTGAAAAAATTCTATCCACACCCAAAGCGTACCATATTGGTAGGCCATTGGGGAAGCGAAGAAGAAGGACTGAACGGCTCACGCGCCTTTGTTGAGGATCATCCTGAAATTGTAAGTAACCTGCAGGCATTGTTTAACCAGGACAATGGTACTGGCCGTGTAGTGAACCTTACCGGTCAGGGCTTTGTTGAAGCTAAAGATTATTTAAGCAAATGGCTTGCCGCGGTGCCGGATACCATCAAAAACCGGATCAAAACCGTATTCCCGGGTCAGCCTGGTGGCGGTGGTTCTGACTTTGCTTCCTTTGTAGCCGTTGGCGCTCCTGGTTTTTCATTAAGTTCGCTAAACTGGTCGTACGGCTCATACACCTGGCATACCAACCGCGATACTTATGATAAAGTGGTATTCGACGATTTAAAAAACAACGCCATTTTAGCTGCTATCATGGCTTACATGGCCAGCGAAGACCCGCAAAAAACCGTTAATACCAAAACTGAAGGCATTAAATGGCCGGTGCAGACTAAAGCAACGCGCCGGGGCGGATTGGATAAGTAAGCTAAGGATGAGATATTATAAAATAAGCTTATTTGCATTTCTGCTGCTATTCGGCTTCAGCCTGAAGGCACAGGAAAACAATAAAACCAAATTTGTGCACCCTGGTATTTTAAATACCAGGGCCAGTTTGGACCTGATCAACGCACAGCTGAAAGCCGGTGATACCATGCGTACCGCCGCCTATCAAAAAGTGCTTGATTTTATTAAAGATCATGAGTACCCGGCTTCGTTTCCATCAACTATTGTAGTTGGTTCAAACGGCGCTACTTCGCCTTCAAAAACACAGATCAGGAAGGATTGCGAATTGGTTTACGCCTTCGCGCTTGCCTGGGCTGCTACAGCTAATGCGGATTATGCCCAAAAAGCCATTGGCTTGTTGAACGGCTGGGCTTATGCCTTTAAGGATTATGGCCTGCTGGCAGGAAAAACTAATCCCAACCAACCCGATCTTGAAGCGTCATGGACTACGCCAAGCTTTGTAGCTGCCGCCGAGATCATCAGGCATTACAAAGTAAAAGGCAAATCTGCCGGCTGGGCGGCTGCTGATATTGAGCAATTCAGCAAGTATCTTGTTACCGTAAAGGACAACTATATCAACAAGATCCCCGATTATAAAAACAATTGGGACGCATCGGCGGGTTATGCAAAAATGGCTATCGGTGTGTTTTTAAATCAGGATTCTGTTTATCGCGCAGGTTACAATTTGTTAGTGAAAGAATTACCAAATATTATCCAGCCGGATGGTACCTTGCCTGAGCTTTGTGTACGTAAAGATTGCGTGCATTATCAATACTCATTAGCAGCCTATACCTATGCGGCAGCGATTGCTAAAATACATGGCGATAACAGCCTATGGGAGATCGGTAATAAAAACATCAGCCTTGGCTATGATTTTATGCGCAAAGCTTACGAGCAAAAAACAGGCTGCGATTACTGTGACTTAAACAGCCGTATTTTTCCGGGAGTTGAGGTTGCCTATGGTTACTACGACACAGATAATTTAAAATATCTGCGGGGTTTGCAGGCACCTCTTGGTATTCCAATCGATAATACCTTTCTGGGTTTTACAACCTATACACATTACAAGGTTAAAGGATTATAAAACAGGAAAGCCGCCCTAAAAAGGCGGCTTTCCTGTTTGTTATGCTACCGGATGTTTTTCCAATTCCGGCGTATATTTACCATCTCGGGCTATGGTATTGATATGTGCCCTTTCGTAAAGTAATCTTTGTGCTTCCGCAATATTTTCATCATTGCCGCCCCATTTCTCAAGTGCTGGTTGTTGTACCGCGCGAGAATAAGAGAAAGTTAAAGCCCATGGCATTTTATCTTTGAAACGTACGTGCATGGCATTCAGACGCTCTGATGCCAATTCGGGAGATTGACCGCCTGATAGGAACGCGATGCCGGGAACAGAGGCCGGCACACAACGTAAAAAACAATTGATAGTGGCATCGGCTACAGCATCTGCACTATCCTGTTGCGCGGCTTTAATGCCCGGAACTATCATGTTAGGCTTCAATATCATACCCTCAAAATTCACCCTTTGCTGGTACAACTGGTTAAATACTGTATGTAAAACCTCGTTAGTTACATCGGCACAGGTTTTAAGCGAATGGTCGCCATCCATTAAAACTTCGGGCTCAACAATAGGCACAATGCCAACTTCCTGGCATATAATGGCATACCGGGCCAGCAGGAAGGCATTTGCTTTGATACTACCGCTTGTAGGCGTATTTTCACCTATAGTTATAACGGCACGCCATTTAGCAAAACGGGCACCCATTTTATAATATTCGGTCAAGCGTTCGTGCAAACCGTCAAGTCCCTCAGTTATTTTTTCACCAGGGAAGCCATCCATGTCCCGTGCGCTCTCATCTACCTTAATACCGGGGATGATTCCTTTTTCCTTAAGGATATCTACAAACAGTTTACCGCCAGTAGTGCTTTGCCTTATGGTTTCATCAAACAAAATGGCCCCGCTTATGGCTTCCTCCAGTTTTGGCGTGTTCACGATCAGGTCGCGGTATTTACGGCGGTATTCTTCGGTTTGCGGGATATTCAAGGCCTTGAAACGTTTGTTGCAGGTCGCGGTACTTTCGTCCATTGCCAACAGGCCTTTATTGCCGGCCATTAGCTGTTTTGCGATATCTTTCAGGTTTTGGAGTTCCATAAGTAATTTGCTTGATTGTTGCTGAATAACACAAGTTAATTCATACTTGTTTTAAGCAGCACAGGGAATATTACAGGTTTACTTATGTATGACTTTAGCGGATGAATTGATGTAGCCTAACCTCAACATATCCACTTAGAGAAATTGAGATATGCTAATAAATTAACCATTCATAGCCGTTAACCTTAGTCAACGGAATAATGTTAAAAACGACGGCAATGAAATAACTTTTCTGTCCCCTCAGGGTCTTTCGAAGAGGGCCCTGAGGTTTTTCCAAGTCGACCAAGTACAACATCCCAAACTTCTGAACAGCATGGCGAAGCCCTCAGGGTCCTCTTCGAGAGACCCTGAGGGAACGTAAATAACCGAACCAATTAATCAATTCATTGCCGTTGACTTTAGTCAACGGAATAATGTTAAAAAGCAACGGGCTTTAGCCCAAATACGTATGCATTTGGGCTAAAGCCCGTTTTATTCATTAATTAACCGTCGACTAAAGTCGGCAGCAATGAAATAACCTCGTTTTCAGATAACTTTTGAGATGGTTTACAACCCAAACCCTTCAGGCACAAAATCAAGCGAAACAGAATTCATGCAAAACCTTTTATGAGTTGGCGGAGGACCGTCATCAAAAATGTGTCCCAGGTGCGAATCGCAACGGGCGCAAAGCACCTCGGTACGTTGCATACCATATGAGTTATCTTCTTTATAAATAACACTATTTTTACGTACCGGCTCGTAAAAACTTGGCCATCCGCAGTCGCTTGCAAATTTGGCATCCGAACGGAAAAGTTTGTTACCGCATACCGCGCAATAATAAGTGCCTTTGGTATCCTTATTCCAAAGCTTACCGGTAAAAGCACGCTCTGTTTCCTGCTCCCTTGCTGTAGCATATAAAGCTGCGGGCAGAATCTTTTTCCACTCCGCGTTGGATACATTCAAATGTTTGGTATCTGTGTTAGAATAATAAGGATTGTTTTCGTGCCCTTTTATTTTCGGCTGCTGCGCAAACGCACCAGTAGCTAAAAAAAACAAGGCTGCTATGAATACTGCTTTCATTATTGTTTCAGTTTATCTTTAAACACCTTTTTAAATTTTTCTAATTCAGGTTGGATCACGTATTTGCAATAAGGCTGGCTGCCGTTTTGGTTAAAATAGTTCTGGTGATAGTTTTCGGCCTTGTAAAAAGCTTTATAAGGGGTTACCTCCGTTACAATTGGGTCTTTATAAGCTTTCTCTGCATTCAGTTTACTAATGTAATACTGGGCCTTTTGTTTTTGCTGAGCATTATGATAAAATATAGCCGAGCGGTATTGCGTACCCACATCATTACCCTGCCTGTTTAACTGGGTTGGATCATGCGCTACAAAAAAAGCTGCCAGCAATTCATCATAGGTGATCTTAGCGGGATCGTAAATGATATTACAAGCCTCGGCATGACCGGTTGTTCCGGTGCAAACCAACTCGTAAGATGGGTTGGCTACATGCCCGCCTGAAAAACCGGAAATTACCTTTTCCACGCCTTTCAGTTGCTGAAATTTGGCTTCGGTACACCAGAAACAGCCGGTGGCGAAGGTGGCAGTATCCAAACCTTTTTTAGGGGCAGAAGCAAAAACAGAGAAACAAGCCGTTAGTAACACGGCTATCGAACAAATGATTTTTTTCATGTATATCAAATAGATTTTAATACGAAGCGTATTTATAGCCACTAACGTAAAAAACATAGTTAGCGTTGAACAAAGTTACCACTTTAACGCTTTGTGATAGTTGTTTGACAAACTCGTTACATTAGCCTCCCGGCATATACTAACTTTAACCCATGGAAAACCTGAAACTTTTTATGCTGATGCTGGGCTGCAAACCACCAGGAAGACATGTTGAACAACACGACGTTTTCTTTGGGATAGCATCATCACTACGCGATCTTGTTCCCGAGATCCAGACATTTTGGCCGGAGCCCGAAAAAATCCACATTGATGCGTGGCGAGAAGTAAATGCAGTTGATGGTTACACAGTTAAGATAGCTCCACGAAGCGACAGCAATCCCCAGGACAATAAACTATTCTTTATTAACCTTGGCGGCTATCAGCCTAATAAGTTTGAAGAACAGCACTACGTTGTGCTTACCGTTCAGGAGAATTTTGCTTCAGCCTCAAAAAGCGCTAAAGAAACATTCTTTTTTAAAAACAATCATTTCGATGGTGCTAACTCTCATATTGATGATAAATATGGCGTTGATGTTGACGATATTTATAATGTAGAAGATATCCTGAATATCGCCCAGAAGGAAAAATATCAGATTGAACTTATCCCGAATGCAGGTCTCCCTGAAGATAAGATCACGCTTGGTTACTTTAAATTAAGCAATCTATAATAGCCCACTATGAAGAAGCCCGAACATCCTAATATTATTGCCGACCAGGATATCAAAGATTCATTCTCTGTAGAAAGCTGGGAGAAAAAGCATTTTGATGATCAACGGGTGCATAGGGCAACCTATAACCGGACATTTTTAATTACCTCAGGTTCGGGCCAGGTAGTTATTGACAATTCATCGTACACAATTGCAGGCAATCAACTCTTGTTGGTTGCCAAAGGGCAACTTTTTACCTTTTCTGCTGATACCGTTTTAACGGGTCATGCCATCTGCTTTGGCGACTGCTTTTGGGAGCGAGCACCGCAAAGCGCTAATAACTGCAAGGCAGTATTATTTAATAATGCCTCTGATAACCAGCAAATACCATTAAACAACGATAATCTGCAGGAGCTAATTCCACTTTTTGAAATTCTGCATACTGAATTTACAAAAGCACCTTACATCAATAAGCTTGATGCTATGGCGGCATATTTAAAGATCATCATGATTAAAATAGCCAATATCAACGCATCGCTAAGCAAGGGCTATGATAGTTACGACAACCAACTGTACCGCCAGTTTCTCGAGCTGGTGAGCCGCCAATATCAAAACACTCATGAAGTTGCCGAATTTGCCAAACAAATGGGAATCTCCACACGCAAACTCACCGAGCTTTGCAATCGCTGTGCAGGTAAAGGCGCCAAGGACATCATTAACGGTCAAATTATTTCTGAAGCCAAACGCTCGTTACAATTTTCGGCGAAGCCGGTAAAGGAGATTGCCTATCACCTTAACTTTTCAACGCCCGAGCAATTCAGTCATTTCTTTAAAAAGAACACGCTGATATCTCCTCATCAATACCGCTCGCACTTTGTACATATTGGCATGTGATTAGCCTGTTTTAACATTTTTAGCCGGCGGTACCGGCATAATTTTGAGGCATATTAATTCCGTTAAAATTATGTCAGTAAACAAAGTAAAATCAATAGCCGGGATCACTATTCCCGATAGTACTATCGCCAATCATGCCACCGAACTTTTATTGGAGCACGGCACCGAATTTATCTACAATCATTCGCTCAGAGTCTTTATCTTTTCGTCCCTCAACGGCGAGCGCCGGCAACTAAAATATGATCCGGAATTACTGTACGTTAGTTCCATATTTCACGACCTGGGATTAACGCCACACTACAGCAGCCCTGATAAACGCTTTGAGGTAGACGGCGCCAATGCGGCGCGCGAGTTTCTGAAAAGTTATGGCCTGCCTAAAGATCAATTACAACTGGTTTGGGATACCATTGCCCTGCATACAACTATTGGAGTGGCAGAACACAAAGAGCCGGAAGTTGCCCTGATGTATTCAGGCGTTGGCCTTGATGTAATGGGCGAAGGCTATGAAAACCTAAGCGATGCCAACCGGGAAGAGATCATAACCGCCTTCCCGCGAAATGATTTTAAGAAGAAGATCATCCCTACTTTTTTTGGCGGATTTGAGCATAAAACCGAAACTACTTTTGGTAACATTAAAGCCGATGTTTGCGCTTACATGATCCCCAATTTTCACCGCAAGAATTTTTGCGATTGTATCCTGCATTCGCCGTGGAAAGAATAATGGAATTTTAAAACATTTTGCCTTTTTGGTAATTGTATCATTATCAATTAACCAATTAAAAATTTCCGTTATGAAACATGCATTCATTTTTGGGACTACCATTTTTTTAAGTGAGCGAAACACGCTTACTTATAGTGATGGACTTAATAATATTGAGTTTTTGAGGATATTGTCATTTTATGACAACCAAAAAGGCAAAGTGCTTTCCATTGATGCCAACATTAACGCGCCAAACGGCGAAGTCATCAGGATAAGCGCCAACAACAATGAAAACAACGCGAATGTGCAGCTTGATGTAACCAGCGGTCGTATCAAAGTATTTCAACCCGGTCATGCCGAACCCGTACTGGATGTTTACCAGTTCGATCCGCATGAGTATCCTGGTTTATCGAGCCATGTGCTTAATGAAATCCATGCCCAGCATCCGGATCATGTGGTGACGATTAAAGGCAATTTCTTTGTTGCCGGAGCGCATTTTCTGATTGAAAATGAAAAGATGTTCATTGATAATAATGGCTATGCCAATGGTGTAGAAAATGCGCACAACGGCGTGATTCTATCGGCGGCTGTAGCGTAAAATTGGAAACGCTGTCCGAAGTCTCCGACTTCGGACGACTATGCATGTAGTCTGTGACTACATGATTTTTGCAGATCGCGTTATATGCCTGTAGTTGCAAACTACAGGCATATAAATTCGAAGTCAGAGACTTCGAACAGGCAATTACTTCGTTCCTCGTATGACATGGTTTTTATTCGTTACCCACGCCTATTCAAACACGCTCTTCGCTTTCTTAATTGTTTTTTCCAGGTCAATACCTTTTGCCAGTACTCCTTTAAACAGATCTCCGGTTTCTTTCAAGCGATCTATAGAATTAAAAATGGTAAAATCTTTCATGGTGAGGCCTGGTTTTACTTCATCCCAATGCAGCGGCATAGAAACAGTTGCGCCCGGTTTAGGCCTTAATGAATACGGACCCGCAATAGTAGCTCCCGGACGGTTTTGCAAAAAGTCGAGGTACATTTTACCGTTTCGCTTGGCTACCATGCGTTCCAGGCTGGTATAATCGGGAATTTGCTTGTGTACAATGTCGACAATCAGCCGGGCAAACATTTGTGATTGATCATAGTCATACTTGGCCCCCAATGGAATATAAATATGCATACCTGTTGAGCCTGATGTTTTACAATACGATGGCACGTCAATGGCGTCCAGCACTTTTTTCACCTCCAAAGCGGCCTCAATAACCTGGTCGAATGTGTTTTTATCTGGATCGAGATCTATCACACAATAGTCAGGGTTATCCGGCGATTTCACGCGGCTAAACCAGGGGTTCATTTCAATACACCCCAACGAGGCCATCCACAGCAAATAGGATTCGTCTGAACCTACCAGGTATTCTTTATGCTCCCCTTCGCCATTCGTGTAAGGAAAAGTTTTGGTTATCCAGTCGGGCGCCTTGCCCTTCACATCCTTTTGATAAAAGCTCGGCCCATGAATCCCATCCGGGAACCTGTTAAGCGACATCGGCCTGTCTTTCAGATATGGCAAAATATAATCCGCAACCTGATAATAGTAATTGAACATATCCCGCTTGGTTACACCATCTTCGGGCCAGTAAACTTTGCTCAGATGGGTAAACTTGAGCTCGTGCCCGCAAATTTTGCGTACCTGCGTTTCGTCCTTTGGATTTAGCAGTGTTTTACGATCTGTATTTTCCACGGGTTTAATGGCTTTTGTGTGTTCATCTTTATCCTCGCTCCCGGTTTCCTCTACCGTTTCAGCGGTATGTTTGGGCGTTTCCAGTACCACATCTTTTGCTTTTTTATCAGCGCGCATACCCTTGAATGACGCCTGCCTGAACACACCATCGCTTGTTACTTCAGCAAACGCAACTTCGCAAACCAGTTCGGGCTTAAGCCAGGTTGGCTTCGCTCCCATCCGCTGCGGCCTGAAACGCGATGGCTTATCTACATCTGGCTCCACCTCAAACGGGCTTTTAGCTGTAATCAGCGGCTTGAATTCCGCAATCATTTCCTTCTGCAGTTTATCCGAAAAACCGGTGCCTACTTTACCTACATATTGTAGTTTGCCCTTATCATCATACAAAGCCAATATCAACGCGCTGAATGATTTTGAAGTGCCGGCGTTTTTAGTAAACCCGGCAACAATCACTTCCTGCCTGCGGTGCACTTTTATTTTAAGCCACTCTTTTGAGCGAAGATCAGACGTATAAACACTGCTTGCTTTTTTTGCGATTATCCCCTCTAAGCCGATACGCTCGGCGGCGTTAAAAAATTCTATGCCGCCGGTATCAAATGACTTGCTCTGCCTGATCTGGTCATTATTGGTTGGCAAAATCGCACTTAAAATAGCCTGACGCTGCTTTAACGGCAAGCCCATCAGGTTTTTACCTTCATACCAAAGGATATCGAAAACATAATAAACCAAATTGCCATCGGCCTCACTCCTCCAGTTTTGCAGGGCGCCAAAATCAGAAATGCCTTTATCATTCAATACCAGGATCTCGCCATCAATCACGGCGTTGATCTGCCAGTCTTTCAATAATTTATTGATGGGATAGTATTTATCAAAAGGAAGATTGTTGCGGGAAATAAGCTCCGCTCCTTTTTTATCTATAACGGCGATGGCCCTGTAGCCATCCCATTTAACTTCGTAAAGCCAGTCGGAGTCATCAAAAGGCTCATCAACTAAAGTGGCTTTCATGGGTTTGATATTGGTTGGCGCTTTTGATTTTGGGGCTTTTTTCAGCAATGCCTCAACATCAAAGGTTTCGGTATCATTAGTATCAACCTTACTTTCCAGTTTCTCAACCGGTTCGTTCAGGGCTTTTTTTTTAACCGGCTTTTTGGGTTTCTCTAAATCTTCTTCGTGGCCATGCTGCCAAACTTTTTCGCTGGTTTTCTCCATGTTTGCAATGGTTTTGCCGGAGAGGATAGATTTATCTTTTTTGGTAATGTCTTTCGCCGAAGCAAATTCATCATTATGTTTGATAAGCAGCCATCCGTTTTCGCCCATACCATGGGTTTTAACAAGTGCGAATTCGCCTTCCAGCTTTTCGCCATGAAGTTTAATTTTTACCGAGCCTGCTTCGAGTTGCTTAAGCAAGTATTTTTCCTGCGCCTTTTTGCCTTTGATCTTATCAATAGGTTCATAAGTACCTTCGTCCCAAACAATCACGGTACCGCCGCCATATTCGCCCTGCGGAATAATGCCTTCAAAGTTTCGGTAATCAAACGGATGATCCTCAACCATCATAGCCAAACGTTTGACCTTTGGATCGGTTGACGGACCTTTCGGGATGGCCCAGCTTTTAAGCACGCCATCCATTTCAAGTCTGAAATCGTAATGTAAACGTGAAGCATCATGTTTTTGGATCACAAACATCAGGTGATCCTTATCCTTGCTTCTGCCAGCCTTAGGCTCTTTGGTTTTGCTGAAATCGCGTTTCTCTACATACTTTTCCAGGCTCATAAGGGTAGTACTTTATTTGTTGTTCAAATACTTGGCTACCGCTGCTGCCGAATTGCCGACAGCACGCACCGCTGTTTTTAACCTTTCGGGGCGAACACCAAATTTGTTTGCCCAATACTCAACCTCATAATTTTCACTGGTATTAATAAGGCTGTTATCCGGTGCGCCGGTTTTGTTCCTGTTGTCCATAACTGGTTTCATGACTAATACTGTATCAACAGTACAACTATCTAAAGGTTTGATTATTAATTAATAAATTATTGTAATAAAATTTACAAACTTAAATACCTTACTCCCATCCGTCATTTTGTTCGGCATAGTTTGGCATCAACATATAAACAAGTACAGCAAGGCAGGCAAGCAATACAAAGCGGGTTATCCAGAATATACACATTTCCATAGGTTAATTTTTTTAGATGTTTTCTGTTTGATTTGTTGCGAAACATTATGCACGCTACATGCCAACAATACAACAAGCTGACTACAAGCAACTTACAACATAATCAAGAAATTTAAATTTACTATATTTCGAGTATTAACGATTATTGGCCACCAATAATCGCCGGTAACATAGGCTATTAAGCAGTTTCAGCGACACTTGCAAAGCAGCTTCAACATAACTTAAAATAACAAAGCCGGAGGATTGGGTAACCCAATCCTCCGGCTTTTAGATACCCTGAATTCAGGAATGTTACTCTTTTCGGAATGCCTTATTTATCAAGAAAGAAATCAAGCAGGCCTTTTTGTACCTGGGCGGTTTGTTCCTGTACTATCCAATGGCCTGAGTCATGAATGATCACCTCTTTCACATTTTCGGCTACAAGCTTAGAGTGATCTGCCAAAAATGCTCCGGCCAAATGATCTGAACCCATAGCTAGCAATGGCATTGGCAGTTTTTTCTTCATCAACTCAACGTTATCTACTGCGTCCTGGTTAAAGGCGGCAAACCAGTTAAACGCGCCTGTAGTGGCGCCCGGCGCAGAGTAAGCCCTGATAAACTCATCTGTTTCGGCTTTGGTGAAAGGCTCTTTAACATAGCCTACTATCGGCCAGAAATTGGTCAGGAATAATCCAGCCTTGCCATCAACAATTTCTCCTGAATGTGGCATGCCAAAAAAACCAAACCACCATGCTTGTGAACGTACCTGGCTCCAAACAGGCTCTACACCTGGAAGCAGGGCATCAAGCAAAGCAACTTTTTTAACATCGTCAGGATATTGAGCTGCATAAGCATAAGCTACCATTAAGCCAATATCGTGACCAACCAAATTGATATTTTTAAAACCAAGGGATTTCATCAGCTCATGCAGATCTGTTGACATTGTCTTTTTATCATATCCACCTACTGGTTTGGCCGATTCACCAACACCCCTTAAATCCGGAGCTACGATGGTAAAATGTTTAGAAAGTTCTGGCAATAAGCGGTTCCACATGTACCAGTTTTGACCGAAACCATGCACCAGCAACAAAGGCTCGCCCTGGCCGCCGATAACATAATGGATTTTCACACCGTTCACTGTTGCGTATTGATGCTTAAACCCAGCCGGTGGATTTGCCGGTTTAACCTGCGCGTTAGTTATAAATGATACGATGGTAAATGACAGTACCAGCACTGTTTTAAGGATTGAATTTATTGTTTTCATTTTGTTTGTATTGTTATTGTTTATGTTAAAATTGATTTGTCGTTTGGTTAATTACTCTGGCAAAGCGCCAAGCCAGCCGGCGATGTATTCTGCGTCTTCAGTCCAGGTTGGCTGTCCAAGCACGTAATGATTGCGACTTTCAGATTCCCGGTAATCGGTAATTGAGCTTTTGTCGCTGTATTTTTTGTAGTTGGCGTAATTGAGCGAGGCCGGGATAAAATTGTCATTACCGCCCGCTAAAAAAAGTAGCGGTGTGTGTGGCCTGTTAAAATCTATCCAGGCATCATAAGTCAATGCATCGCGCACCAGGAGCTTTGATTCGGGCGTTGCCAGATCATAATATGCTTGTTTTTGATCCTCGTAGGTCATGCCATTGGTAAAAGCATACTGCCACTCCCTAAACGACATCAGATATGATTTTTTTGACGAGGTAAAAAAGCCCAGTGGCCCCCAGCCTGCTTTATAGAATGAATATTTGAAAGTAAATACCCCCTTAGGCTGCAGGGAATGAATGGCGACACCAGCCGCTCCTAAACCCCGCTGCAACAATAATTGTGTTATCAGGCCGCCCATTGAATGCCCTATAAGGATGGGTTTGTGAGGTAATGCCTTTATGATATCGGCAAAATATTCGGTTAAACCGGCCAGGCGTTGGGATGCAATAGCGGCATCGGGTTGCCTTTGGCGCAAATCGCAGGCCGATGCGTTTTTATGTGGCCAGGCTGGTGCAAGGGTGTTATATCCCTGCTCCTCAAAATATGTCTTCCAGTTATCCCAACTGCTGTTGCTTACAAAGGCGCCGGTTATAAAAACTATCGTTTTTGAAACTTTCTTTTCCATGATCGCTCTAAATTCTTGTGCTATGTTTCATCATTTGGCACAATCATGGCAATCGGCACACCAATTAATTAAAAAACTGATTAACAGATATTTAAATAAAAATCAAAGCTTTACAAATTACTTTATCTCGTGGCGTGACGAAAAAAGGGTTGCGAAATAGAGCGGTAAATAGATAAAATGTCGCTCGCCATATTTCGTGACACCGGATAGAAAGGACGAAATATCGCAAAGTTTTTATCAGGCGTTTTGAACACCTTGGGATTTCATAGGGAGGCCTCTTTTGAATTTATGAATGATAATCAGTATTTTACCGGTGCTACCTGCAAAAAACGCCAAATTATGACTATTAAGTAGTTATTGGCCTGCTTTATGCATAGCCAAAAAACTGATGAAACTGTTATTTACCCTGGGCATTATCTTATTTATACAGTTTTCCGTTTCGGGGCAGTCAAGCATTCCCCAAAAATCAGCTGCCAAATCAGCAAGTCAGCAAAGCGTCAGTCACGACTCAAACAGGTTTAATTTATTGCTCGATAGTGCGGATCAGTTCCGAAGTCAAAATAAACTGCAAAAAGCTTTTCATTTATTAAGGGAAACAGAAAACGGGTTTCCATCAGCAACAGTCAGTCAAAAAATACAACTTTATACGCGCCTGCTTAATATATCCGCAACGCTTAAGCAGTACCGGGTGGCCGATAAATATGCAGATAAACTACAATCCATTCCCACCGGTATTGATAATGAGGCAGCAGACCAATACGCTATTTATCAGGCCCTCATCCCCTATTTTCTTGCGACAAAAAAAGCTGATAAAGCTGCTGGCTATATCACCCTTCATAATGGATTAAGCAAAGCACAAAACAACACCGCCGGCCTGGCCCAAAATAACCTCTGGCTTTTTAAACTTGATTCTCTTCACGGCGACCATCTTGCCGCTTTGGCGCATTACCGGTTATATGCCGCTTTAAAAGATTCGGTATTTGAGCAAATTAAAAAGGGGCAAATAGCGCAGCTTGATAGCCAATACCATACTAAAAACAAAGATAAGCGGCTTAAGGACCAGGAAATTAATATCGCCCTTTTAAAAAAGCAGGAGGTTTTACAACGCCAGCACCTTAACCAGGTAAGGCTAATTCAAAACATCACAATAGCCTGCGCGGCAGTACTTTTTATGCTATCGGGGGTCATATATAGTCGTTACAGGCTTAAACAATCGGCCAATACAAAACTGGAGTCCCAGCAGTTGGAAATCAATCAGAAAAACGAAACGCTGGAGCATCTTGCCGAGCAAAAGGACGTGCTCCTTGAAGAAAAAGAATGGCTTATTAAAGAGATTCATCACCGGGTAAAAAACAACCTGCAAATTGTGATCAGCCTGCTCAATACGCAATCAGTTTATCTTAATGATGAAAAAGCCCACGCTGCCATTCGCGAAAGCCAGCACCGGATGCAGTCAATAGCATTTATTCATCAAAAACTTTACCAGTCAGAAAGCCGGGCACTCATTGAGGCCCACATTTATATAGCCGAACTGATTGAATATTTAAGCAACAGCTTTGACACCGGTAAACGGATCTGTTTTGAAAAAGACCTCGTTGATCTTGAGCTTGATGTATCAAGGGCCGTGCCTATTGGCCTCATTCTGAACGAAGCCATCACCAACTCCATAAAATATGCCTTCCCTAATGATGCCGACGGCTGCATTAGCGTATCATTATGTTGCGTTCAGGAAAACAGTTTCAGGCTTTGTGTTAGTGATAATGGCATTGGCTTACCGGAGGATTTTGAAATTGCCAAATGCCGATCGTTAGGAATGAATTTAATGCGGGGTTTAAGTAAGCAAATTGGCAGTAGTCTCAAGCTCGAAAACAATAATGGGCTCAGCATCAGTATTGATTTTAAGGACGAGAAACTGCTGAAACCTAATCTTAATTAAAACCCAATGGCGAAATAAAGTAACGTTACGAAATAAAGTAGTCGCTAAAAACCTTGCAAACCATAAAACAATATAAATCAACACATTGCAGCAAAGGCATATCATTTGCATACGCACATTAAAATAACAACAAGGCTTCATAGAGTGAAGCATACTGATGGACTACGCTAAATCAAGTTTCGGAGAGGTGGTAAAAAAGTGTCTGGCTACTGGGAGCCTGCTGCTATGTGCTTTATTGGGTTTTGCGCAGCAGCCATCCCTGCCGGCTTTAAAAAAACAATTACAAAAAAGTAATGCCGATTCTACACGTGTAAACCTGTTTATAAAAACCGGCAACTATTTCTTATCGAAAAAACTTGCCGACAGTGCACAGTATTACGCTTCGCAGGCGGAAAACCTCAGTGCCTCATTAAAATATATTGAAGGCACAGGCAACAGCTATATACTGATGGCCCAAGCCGGCATTATCAGGAAAGATAAAGATGCCTGCTACCCGCTGATACAAAAAGCAATTGATTTGTTTACAAAATACAAATTGTACCGTCCCACCGCGGAAGCCATTATCAGACTGGGAGACGCACATGCCGTTTTTGAGGGTGACGACGTTAACCGTAAAATTGCATCCCTGCAAAAAGCGTCTGTTGAGCTGCATCAATCAACTGATAAAAAGCGTGAAGCCGATGTATTGAAAGACTTTGGCGATAATTTACAGATTCTCGGCCGTCACGAGGAGTCGTTAACCATACTTAAGCAGTCGTTTGCCGTTTATCAATCTATTCATTATCCTTATTTACAAGGCATTTACGATTTGATGGGGAGTGTATCGGCACAACTTGGCGATTATAACAATGCCATTAAATACGGTTTATTAGCCGTTAAAACTGCCGAAGCTGTTAACGACACCACCATGCAGCTTTGTACTATTTATAACAGGCTTGGCCTCACCTACTATATCACAAGGCAGTTTAAAATAGCTCAAAACTATTTTGAAAAATCGCTGGTGATTGCCGAAAAGTACAAGGATAGCGGCTCCATCATCTTGCTGGCTTCCAACCTTTCGGTGATTTACCTGAAATACAACAAGCCCGAAAAAGTAATACCGCTTTTAAAACGAACCGAGGCTAATCAGCCCAACATGAGCATTGAGCAACGCGCTACTATCGAATCATTGATATTGATTGCTTACGCCACCATGAAGCAATATGATGAAGGATTAGTGTATTGTAAAAAGCAGCTTGAAATAGCGAAGCAATTGGATCAGCACGGTAACCCGCAGGAAATTGTACAACATGCTATTGCCAACTTTTATATTGCGTTTAAGCAGGACAAGCCGGCACGCGAGCACCTGGCCCATTTTCGCAGCCTGAGCATGGAGCATCAAAACCCGGCAAATATCGCCAAATCATACTTGCTTGTCTTCAAACTCGACTCGGCCGAAACCAGATATGCCGACGCTGTCGACGCTTATAAAAAATACACAGCTATTAACGATTCCCTCTTCAGCAAAAAAAAGGCTAATGAAATTGAACGCCTGCAAATTCAGTACGAAACCGAGAAAAAAGACCACGAGCTTAAAATCAAAGAGCAAAACATACAGCTGCTTACCAAACAGGCGCAGCTTCAAAAAGCCAATATTAAACAGGAAAGGCTTACCCGTAACCTGACTATTACAGGCGCTGTTTTACTGGCGTTGTTATTGGGCCTAAACTATAACAGGTTCAGGCTAAAACGGCGCATCAATCAAAAACTACAGGTCCAACAAAATGAAATAAGCCAGAAAAACAGGTCGCTCACCACGCTTGTACAGGAAAAAGACAACCTTCTTGAAGAGAAGGAATGGTTGATGAAGGAAATTCATCACCGGGTAAAAAACAACCTGCAAATCGTGATCAGCCTGCTCAATACCCAATCCAATTATATTACCAATGATATCGCTTTTAACGCCATCCGCGAAAGCCAGCACCGGATGCAGTCCATCTCGCTGATTCATCAAAAGCTTTACCAGTCCGAAAATTTAGCACTGGTTGATATGCCGGCTTATATTAACGATCTTGTTGATTATTTAAAAACAAGCTTTGATACCGGTTCAAGGATCAGCTTTGAGACCCATATTGTTAATGCTGAGTTTGACGTAACGCGCGCGGTCCCGTTGGGTTTGATCCTGAACGAGGCCATTACCAATTCTATCAAATACGCCTTTAAAGACGGTAAAGCAGGAAAAATCAGTATCAGCATGGAAGAAACCGATCACAATACCTATATTTTAAAGATCAGTGATAACGGCAGCGGCATTGCATCGCCGGAAAACATTACCAAAAGCAAAACCCTGGGCATGAGCCTTATCAGGGGCCTAAGCAAGCAGGTTGGCGGTACATTTAAAGTCGAAAACGATAATGGCCTTTCGGTAATTATTGAGTTTACTAATGATAAGTTTATAAAAGCGGTTAAAAACATTTAATACCTATACACTATGAGCCAAAGGATACTTATTGTTGAAGATGAATTTATAGTAGCAAACGACCTGTCGTTTATACTGGAAAAAGCCGGTTACGATATTTGTGGCATAGCTGATTCGGTTGAAGAGGCCCGGGAAATCATCAAACTAAATAAGCCTCAACTGGTTTTGCTGGATATTCATTTACAGGGCGAGCTCACGGGTATCGACCTGGCAAAGGAGCTTGCAGAAGAAAACATAGCTTTCGTTTACCTTTCGGCAAATTCAAACCAAAAAATATTGGAAGAGGCCAAAGCTACCAACCCATATGGCTTTATGGTGAAACCCTTTCGCGAAAAGGATGTACTGGTGAGCCTGCAGATAGCCCAATACCTGCATGAGCAAAACATGACCACCAAACGCAACAATGAGCTCACGCTGCAAAATTCATTAAATGACATTATTGGCGACTCAACCGAATGGGACCAAAAACTGCTCAGGATAGCTAAAGCACTTCAACCACATATCTCCTTTGATTACCTGGCCATTGGCATGAAAAACCTTGGCCCCATTCCGTACGAAGGATCAAGTTATCTGAGGTTAAGCTTTAATGAATACCAAACTATTGGCATTGATGAATTGCTGAACATAACCGGCTTAAAAAGGAACGAACTGTTAAAGCTCCAGGAGGCCGCCGATGAAGATAAAAGATCGGCCTGGTATAACGATGCTGATTTTACAAGGTTGATACAGCAAAACCCGGCCAAAAAACTGATCGCGAAAACCTTCCAAATGGCATCAAACCTGGTGATGTATATCCCGGTTGCCGGGCAGCCTGGTTTTACCTTTTCTTTTTATAGCCGTAAGGCTGATGCCTATAGCAATAAGCACCTTGCGCTGGCAAACAGGTTGCAGCGATCATTATCTGCCGCGATTGAGGGTATCATGAAGCAGGCGGACAATGTAGCTATCAGACCTGCCACTAAAAAAGAAGTCCCTATTAAAACCGAAAGCAAATCAGGCTTTGAAGGCATCATCGGCAGTAGTCATTTAATGCTTACCGCGCTTGATCACCTGAGCCTTGTTGCGCCTACAGAAACATCCGTACTTATTTTAGGCGAAAGCGGCACCGGGAAGGAACGCTTTGCCAAATGTATCCACCAGCTGTCGCCGCGAAGCAAAAAGCAGTTGGTAGTTGTTAATTGCGCTGCCCTGCCAACGCATTTAATTGAATCCGAATTATTTGGCCATGAAAAAGGCGCTTTTACAGGGGCAGTTGATAAGCGGGCCGGTAAATTTGAACAGGCATCCGGAGGTACTATATTCCTTGATGAAATTGGCGAGCTCCCGCTTGAATCGCAAGCCAAATTATTACGCGTATTGCAGGAAAAGGAAGTAGAAAAGCTTGGCGGCAGAGAAACCATTAAGGTTGATGTACGTGTGATAGCGGCTACCAACTGTAACCTTGAGAAAGAAGTAGCGGCAGGTAAGTTCCGTTTAGATCTGTATTACCGGTTAAACATCTTCCCTATCATCCTCCCTTCTTTACGTGAGCGCAAAGACGATATCCCTGTACTGGCAGAGCATTTTATCGAAAAATATTCGGCTATGGCAGGCAGGCCAAAACTTACGCTATCCAAACAGGCCTTAGCCGACCTCATGAACTACAACTGGCCCGGCAACGTACGCGAGCTGGAACACCTGATAGAACGCAACGTACTTTTAACCCGGGGAAATGTGATAGAAAGGATCATGTTACCCGGTATAATTCCGTCTTCCGTAACTCCGGCAGCTTCAGTTGTATCTATCGGTGACAAGGTTAAATCAATTGATGAAAACGAACGCGATTATATCCTGGCCATACTTAAAAAATGTAACGGGCGTATAGCAGGCCCCGGCGGTGCCGCCGAACTGCTGGATGTACCATCAACAACGCTAAACAGCAAAATGAAACGTCTGGGTATTACCCGTAAACATGTATCAGATAGCGGGGATTAAAATGCATCTCTTTAAAAAGCTGTTTAAAATTGACGAATTTAGCTTATTAATGGAGAAATCTCATTGCCGTTGGTTTTAACCAACGGAATAATAAGTAGAGAAAAAGGCTTTAGCCGAAATCCAATTGTTTATTTGGGCTGAAGCCAAGACCTTTTGATTTTTTTGCCGTTGGTTAAAACCAACGGCAATGAATTACTTGGATCTTCGAAAGTTTATGTCAGACCGCAATATCAGTTTGCCAGCTGCGGGGTGCACAGGGCCTCGATAACCAGCAGCCCTTTGTCGCCGTCCATTGTTTCTATGGTGTGGATATACTTATACGTTTGCGTTAGCTGGTCAAAACCCTGGTCTATTACGTTGATGCTGAGATCGGAGATTGGAAAATCTTCGCAGTTTTGAATGCAACGTAATCTTTGATTGTTTATCTGTGAAAAATCATTGGTGTAACCTTTGCCGTGCAGATCGATGACCCATTTGGTCAAAGTGCGATTTAGCTTTTTGCAGGTTTTTACGTCTTTCATGGTGCTGATCTTTAATTGTTTACCCTGTTCATTAGCATAGTTCATCAAAAGTTATGAACTAATTTCCCGGTAGATGCTGTTCATTTTAGCCGTTTTAAGCCAACAATCGAACCAAAATCACAACACATTAACAATCAACAAATTAAACAAAATTGACTTTAAATTCATAGCCATATATCGTAAAATTTTCAACATAATAGCGAAATGTAGCGACCACATAACAACCTAATGTTCAAATAGATAACCATCTATAAACAAAACCGGGTACCAGTAATGCATACTGATACCCGGTTTTGTTTTAGAAATAAACTTTTACAATTATGCTTTTACATTAGCCCTGCCTGCTTTATGCCCTAAAGTTGAATAATACAGGATGAACAGGTAGATAGGAATCAACATAATATAGGCCGATTGTGCCGAAAACTTTTCAGAGAAATAGCCATACAGCGGAGGCAAAACAGCGCCGCCCGCAATACCCATAACAAGCAACGACGATGCTATTTTGGTAAACCTGCCTAAACC
The DNA here is from genome assembly GCF_003351025.1 of Mucilaginibacter endophyticus. Lineage (GTDB taxonomy): Bacteria > Bacteroidota > Bacteroidia > Sphingobacteriales > Sphingobacteriaceae > Mucilaginibacter > Mucilaginibacter endophyticus. Next base: position 1,271,593 of record NZ_QPCG01000002.1, read on the forward strand.
AGCCAATGCCAGCGGCCATATAGCAGGCCACATCAATGAATTGGCTAAGCCAAGCAAAGCAATACAAAATACTGATGCATAACCGTGCGTTAATAAAGTTGCAATAGTTAAAATGATACCCAATATTGCTGATGCCACTAACGCTTTTTGTTGAGTTATGAATTTAGGGATACAGAAAACCCCAACCAAATAGCCCACTATCATAGATACCAGGGTACATGAGGTAAAGAATTTAGCTGTTGATAAGGCGATATGCTGCGAAGTGCCATAAAGAGAAATGGAATCGCCGGCAATAACCTCGGCACCTACGTAAACAAATAAGGTGGCAACACCCAGCATTAAATGCGGGAACTGTGTAATACTTGTTTTATTGGTGTTTGCTGCAGCTACTTCTTCGTCTTCATGTTCGGTATTGATTTCTGGTAGTGAAGAAAAATAGATAAGTATAGCCAGCAGGATCAAAACAACCACCATGATGCCATAAGGCATGATCACCCTTGATGCCAGTTCATTCAATTCCAGTGCCTTTTCAGTTGCGCTTAAGGTTTTTAGCTTTTCGGTTATTGCGTCAATATTAGCGAGTACTACTGTTCCTAAAATAACGGGGGCTAAAGCGCCCGCTATTTTATTACAAATCCCCATGATACTAATGCGCCTTGCAGCTGTTTCGGCCGGGCCTAAAATGGTGATATAAGGGTTTGAAGCCGTTTGTAAAACCGTTAAACCTGTGCCCTGCACAAACAGGCCTATTAAAAATATCCCATAGGTACGGCTCATAGCAGCCGGTATAAATATCAACGCGCCAATAGCCATAACAAACAAGCCTATAGCCATGCCGTTTTTAAAACCAAACTTTTTGATGGTTTTACCAGCAGGGATGCCCATTACAACGTAAGCAATATAAAAGGCGGTGGTTACAAAATAAGCTTCCTTGGTACTAAGCTCACAGGCTATTTTTAAATAGGGAATGAGTGTACCATTCATCCAGGTTACAAAACCGAAAATGAAGAATAAAGCACCGATAATTACTATCGGGTTTATCGCTGATTTTTTTACCGGCGATTCAATTACTGTACTTGCTGTTTGGGCCATATTAGTTTGTTTTGATTAGAGGTATTTTAATTAAATGAACTTTATCGTACCAAAAAAATCCGACAGGTGGAAATCAGGCACTTCACTATCAATATTACTCCAGCTTATAAAATGCGGTTCGGGCAAATCATCGCCGCACTTAAAAAAGTTTGCCCGGCAGGTAGCTTCTTTCAATGTTTTAATATCATGATAAACAAAAACATCAAAAGGGATCAGCAATGTCAGCTCCCACGCATTTAGGCCGGCAGGATCATCAGCCCAATTAATGGTACTGAAAGGTTTTATGCTGCTTACTTTCTCATCCGGAACTTGCTCCCTGCCATAACGATCTTTGCCAAAGGCAACTAACGCGGTTCCGGCGGCATTAAACTCCAGGTTATAGTAATTATCGTCGCCCGCAAATGCTATAAAAAACTCCACGCAGCTATCCCTGTAAACAGGATCATTCACGTTTGTAAATGTGGCCTGCGTATGCTGCTCCTGTACAAAATATTTTAAGACTATGCCGTGCTCCGTATGCGCTATTGAAAAGCTAACTGAGGGAAAATATCCTGTATCGCTCCACAAAAGATTAACTATAGCGTATTTTTCTTCCTTATCAAGCAAGATTGACAGCTCATTAAGGCTATTTTTATCATAAGTACCCGGAATAAATGGGGCGTAAACTTCCTTCACTATTATTTTATAAGTTATTTCAACTTCAATTTACCAAAAACTCATTCCTAACCAAAAGTTAATGCCGAATTAACAGGTAAACATTAATTATTTCACCAAAATAGAAAAAAGTTTATAAATTTTTTAAAAATCTAATTTTTACTTTTTAAAAAACGATAAAAACTTTTCGAGCCAAGCAAAATCCAACCAACGCAGGTACTTTTCTCTTTCATTTCTGTTTTATAATTAGCTACCTTGTGTTAACCAATTTGTTATGAAAAGAAAAACTTTCATTCAATTAAGTACAACCTTAATGGCATCTCCCCTATTATCATCGCTCCCAACATGGGCACAACAATCACATTTGCAAAACTGGTCGGGCAATTTAACTTACAGCACGAGCAATGTGTTTTATCCAAAATCGGTTGAAGAAGTACAACAGCTGATCAAAAAACATGATAAGATCAAAGCTTTGGGTACAAGACATTGCTTCAATACCATAGCCGACAGCAAGGATAACCTGCTATCAACCCGCGACCTTAACAAAGTAGTATCTATCGATAAGCAAAACCATACCGTTACGGTTGAAGGTGGCATAAAATACGGTGAGCTTGCACCATATCTGCATAAAGAGGGCTTTGCCCTGCATAATCTGGCCTCATTGCCGCATATTTCGGTTGCGGGTTCAATTACCACGGCAACGCACGGCTCCGGCGTAAAAAACGGCAATCTTTCGAGTGCTGTTGTGGGGTTGGAAATTGTTAAGGCGGATGGCAGCATTGTGCATCTGTCCAAAGCAAAAGACGCAGCAAAGCTGAATGCCGCTGTTGTTGGACTTGGCGCTTTAGGCGTGATCACTAAAGTTACGCTGCAAATACAGCCTACTTTTATGATGAAGCAGCATGTATTTACTGGTTTACCAATGAGCGAGCTAAAGCAACACTTTGAAAAAATTGTTTCGGCAGGATATAGTGTAAGCCTTTTTACCGACTGGCAAAGCGACCATATTAACGAGGTTTGGATAAAAAGCCGGATAGGTACAGATAAAGATGAAAACCTGAAGGACTTTTACGGGGCAAAGGCAGCCACAAAAAACCTGCATCCTATTATAGCACTCTCTGCCGAAAACTGTACTGAACAAATGGGTATTCCCGGGCCATGGTATGAGCGGCTACCGCATTTTAAAATGGGCTTTACACCAAGCAGCGGCAAAGAACTGCAATCAGAATTTTTTGTGCCTTTTGACCATGCTGTTGCAGCTATTGAGGCTGTGGCGAAATTAGGCAAGCAAATAGGCCCCCACCTTTTCATTACCGAGATCCGTACTATTGCTGCTGATGACCTATGGATGAGCCCCGCGCATAATCAAAAATCGGTAGCTATCCATTTTACCTGGAAACAGGAAACCGAGGCCGTATTGAAATTGCTGCCCCAAATTGAACGCGAACTTTCTCCGTTTAAAGCAAGACCGCATTGGGGTAAGATATTTACCATTCCGGCTAAAACATTAGCGGCACGTTACGAAAAAATGGATGCTTTTAAAGCTTTGGTAGCCGAATATGATCCGCACGGAAAGTTCAGGAACCAATTTTTAGCAACCGAACTTTACAATTCCTAAAATAAGATGCTTAGGGCTGCTGCCTGCGCGGACGTTTTGCTCTTGCCGGGGCGGCAGCTTCCTGTTGCTCAAACCTGTTGTTATTTTCCCTCGGGAAACGGGGCTTATTGTAGCCCTGTGGTTTTACTTTATTGAAACCAGGTTTGGGTCTTGCAAACTGCTGCTGCTGTTTTTGTTGCGGCTGATGTTTTTGCTCTGCTATCCTAACGCTTATTTCACGCTCGTCAATAGTAGCACCATTCATGGCATCAATGGCGCGCTGTGCGCCAGCCTCGTCACTCATTTCTAAAAAACCATATCCTTTGCTAATGCCGCTGTCTTTATCGGTAATTATCCGTACGGTACTAACCGTACCATAAGCGCTGAACAGTTCAACAAGTTCTATTTCTTCCATATCTCGTGGAAAGCCCACGATAAAAAGCTTAATCATACTATATTATGTAATTGCAACAGGTAACCAGTCAGCAAATATAGTGCAGAAAAATGGTATAGCCTATTGCTCAACGGTCAGTTAAAAGCTAATTTGCAAAAAAAGCGCTCCGTATTTTACCCCGGAACGCTAATTTTACACAAATTGTGTAATCAACCCTGCCTATTCACTCTCATTTTGGCAGTATTTTCATTTAATTGTCATTTAAACTTATAATCAACCACTTGCTTTGGGACAGAAAGGCCAAAATGTGGTTCGTAAATCAAAACAGCATCCATTTTACTATCATTTACACCCTCCTGATCGATGTTATTTACAGGATCGATCATGATGTGGTATGCCGATCGGCTATTTTAAACTTTACTGTTTAGTTTTATGTTACTGCTGTTCGCAAAACCATGCAGAAGCTGCCTAACTGGTGAAATTTGCTGATAAAATTGCCCGCGGTTTCCCCAATAGCTGACGAAGCCGCGGGTTAATAATTGCAAAGTAGATTGATTATTTTGCCTTACGGATATAAAGACTTCCGAAAGTAGTTTTCATCATCAGTTCCTGGCCACCGCCGGCTATTTTGCCGTAAACCCAGTCCTCCATTTTCAGGCTGTACATTCCTTTTTCGCCGGTGTTTTTGGTAACAACCGGTTTACGCTGCTCGGTTACCACATCAAAATCGGTAAAGATATCGCCCTGGTCTGACTTTAATTTCACGTTGGCTTTAAGGCTGGCCGGGAAGGTAACATCAACCTTACCATTGAGTGTTGAAAAAGCCATAGCCGCTTTCGCATCGATGCTTCTAAAAGTAACCTCTACGTTGCCATTAACCGTGTTGGCTACAACTGAGCCTGCAATATTGTTCAGTTTAATATAACCGTTAACATTTCTGATCTCCAAATCGCCGCTAAGGTTACTTGCGTTGATGTTACCATTATTTACTGTGGATAACTTAACACTGGTGCTGTTCATGGGCACTTTAATAGTTAGGTTAGTGGTTTTGTTGGGGCTGCCATGAATATTTACCTCGTTATTATTCTCCTGCGCCTGTACATCTAAATTATTACCGGCAAATAAACGCTTCATACCTCCTGGGGTAGCTTCTTTTTCACGATGCTTTTTTTCTTCGCCCTGGGCATCTATGATAATGTCCTTACCCTCATACCCGGTTACTGTAATAGAGCCGTTAACCAAACTTATATCCAGTTTGTATGGTTTTCCCGGCTCGCTCAAAGGCACTACCAGCTGGCCTTCCTGTGCCCAAAGCCTCGCGCTTAGCAGCACAGTTAATATTAATATTCCTGTAAATCTTATCGTTTTCATGTTGTTATTTTATTTACTATTGTTTTTTGATATAAATATTGCCGTTAAGGGTTTCAAACTTAAATAGTTTCCCTCCTGCTCCTATGCGTACACCGTTATTTTTACTGAGTTTGTAGGTTGTACCCGCACCACTTTTTGATTCGGATTTGCTTACTCTTGTCGGCAGTACTTCAGCATCCGGAAAATCGGTGTAAAACTGGCCGTTCATGCTTTTAAATTCCAGATCGGCCGCCAAATTGCCAGGATAAGTGACTTCCAATTTACCATTAAGCGTATAATAGTTTGAAGCATCCGGCGGTACCGAAAGATAGGTTACCGTAAGCGGCCCGTTAATGGTATGCGCATTGGTTGTACCTTTGGCATTGGCAATGGTTATGCCGCCATTCACATTATTTACTTTTAATGCGCCATAAACATCTTTAACTTCAACGTTTCCGTCATTTACCGTTGATACGCAAAGGTTCATGCCATAAGGTACTTTCACGGTGTATTCTAATTTCACGCTATAATGAACATGCCTGTGTTCCTCATCCCTGTTCCAGTTGCGGCGGGGGCGACTGTCATAAGGCTCGGCCGTGTAGGCAATTATGCTATCGGCTTTTTGTTCAAATCCCAGTTTAAATTCCTTTTTACCTTGTTCTACATCAGATGATTCGTTACCACGGATGGTTTCATCTATCTCGATAGATACCTGGTTGCCCGAATACCCCTGCACGTTTATCGATCCGAAAACATTGTAAATAGCCAGTGTGGTGCCCGAAGCCGCTCCCTGCAAGGTGAACTGCTTGCTAACATGCTCCTTAAAATCCTGGGCATGGGCCGAAATTTGGACAAGGCACAGCCCCAGACCTGTTAAAACAGGTATTAATGATCTTTTCATGATTTGGTTTATTTTAAATTAGTTGGGTTATAGTTTGTTTGATCTTGTCGCGCACGCCATGATCAAGGTCTTTTTGTTTTAACAACTCTTTGAATGAACCTACAGATCGCTTTTCCTGCAGCTTCAGCATTACATCCGCTATGGCCAGTTGCATCAGCGGCGAATCCTGCTCAACTATCGACTTGATGAGTCCTTCCCGTACCTCCGGGTGCCCGGCAAGATGGGTCAAAGCATCCAGCGTGCTCAGGCGAACGTTCACATTCGGATCGTTATTCAATGTAGCCAGTAAAGCATCTATCACCTGCTTATCGGCATGTTTGATCTCGCTGGTATAGCTCACTCCCCTGATCCTTTCAGATGCTGATGGATTTTCAAGCAGGGCCAGCATCATGGTTTGCTTAAGCTCATGCACCTGTGAGCTTAACGCTTGCAATTGCCTGTCCTGATCGTCGCTTTTACTTTTGCCGAAAAATAGATAGCCCGCAACAACCAGTATTGCAACCATAGCCAGGTTATAAGCCATAGGCCAGCGCGGCTGCCATTGCCAAAAATTACTCAGCTGATATTTAATATCTGCCCAAAGGCTTCTTTGCTCTTTTACCGATTCTTTGTAAGTATCGAGCATGGCATAAAATTTCACGCTCATATTGGCCGATGGTTCGGGTGTTTCAAATTGGCCCATATGGCCCCATAGCTGCTGCAAGGCCTCCAATTCGGTACGACAATGATCGCAGCCGGATATATGCTGTTCCAGCACCCCTTTTTCTTCGGGACTTAGCTCTTTGTTTATCCAACCGGTAAACAGTTCCTCATATAGCTCACATTTCATCTTAATACTGTTTTATCGTTCCATTTTTACATAAATACTTTTAAGCTCCTGCATGGCCCGGTGAATGCGCACCTTCACCGTACCTTCGGTCATGCCCAGTATCTGTGCTATCTCCTGGCATTTCAGCTCCTGGAACCGGCTCAGGGCTAAAATTTCCCGCTGACTTTCGCTTAACTTTCCCATAGCCCGGTGCAGCTCGGCTTTGGCCTGTTTTTTTTCAAAGGCTTCGTCGGGTACCAGGCCTCCGGCAATGGTTTCGGCCGCTTCCACACCTTCATGCTGTACCTGCTGCTTGTTTTTGCGCCAGTGATCTTTTAAAACGTTGCGGGCAATAGAGTACATCCAATGGATATATTCGCCGGTGCCGGTAAAGGTGTGACGGTATTTGAGCATCTTATAAAACACCTGCTGCACCATGTCTTCGCTCAGTTCGCGCTGATAGGTCATGTGGAACAGAAAGCCATACAACTGCCGATTGTAGCGTTCAAAGAGCATACCCATCCTGTCAAGGTCGCCGGCTTTCACCTTTAGCATAATGGCATTGTCTGTAAGCGTGTTCAATCAGTTTGTAATTATGTAATATACCTTAAGTACTTCGGCGGCATAAAATGGTTACAAAAAATTTTTATTTTTTTTAGGGGATGTAATAGCGTATCAAACTTAACAGAAATTTAAAGGAAACAAGAGATTGGTTTGAGAGGTTATTAACTAACTTTATATCAACAATTAAAACCATAAGATCATGACCACCACCGAAGTAGCAGAAAAATTAGTAGAGTATTGCCGCGAGGGCCAGCATACCCAGGCTATTGATGAGCTTTATGCCGATAATATTGTGAGCCGTGAGCCAAAAGGTTCGCCAATGGAACTTACCGAAGGTAAAGAAGCCGTTAAAGGCAAAACAGAATACTGGTATGCTTCGGTGCAGGAGGTTCACAGCGGTGAGGTATCAGATCCCGTTGTTACTGGTAACTTTTTCGCGGTAACTATGGATATGGATGTTACCTATAAAGAAGGCGGCCGTATGCCAATGAATGAAGTAGCCGTTTACGAGGTAAAAGACGGAAAAATTATAGCAGAGCAGTTTTTTTATAATATGGGCTAACAGCACCTAACCAATAATAAGCAATTAAGGCCTTCGCTATATGCAAAGGCCTTTGTTTTTTATACCGGGGATGGTGAAAATTAATTTTCCAATGAGCGGATAATACCCAGCTCGAGCCCTCTCAGCTCGGCCAGGCCACGAAGCCTGCCAATGGCCGAATAACCAGGATTGGTTTTCTTTTTCAGATCATCCAGCATCTGGTGACCGTGATCCGGACGCATAGGGATGCTCAACTGGCGTTGTTTCATTACCTGCACCAGTTCTTTCACCACGGCAAACATATCTACGTCGCCTTCCAGATGGTTATCTTCATAAAAATCACCAAACTCATTGCGGTGGGTGCTGCGCAAGTGGATAAAATTGATCCTGTCGCCAAATTGTTTAACCATAGCAGGCAGATCATTATCGGGCCTTACACCGTATGATCCCGTACAGAAACATAAGCCATTGTTTAATGATGGTACCGCTTCAATAAGCGCGTTGATATGTTCGGCAGTGCTCACCACCCTGGGCAAGCCCAAAATAGCATACGGAGGATCGTCCGGGTGGATAACCATTTTAATATTATTGGTATCAGCAACAGGGATCACCTGCTGCAGGAAAAAGATCAGGTTTTGCCTTAACTTATCGGCATCAATACCATCATAAGCGGCCAAAGCCTCCCTGAATTTATCCAGCGTAAAGCTTTCCTCGCTGCCGGGTAAACCGGCTATGATATTGCGCTGTAGCAATTGTTTGTCATCATCACTCATGCCTTCAAAACGCGCTTTAGCACGGGCAAGGTCATCGGCAGTGTATTCCTGCTCGGCCCCTTCCCTTTTCAGCATGAATACATCAAAGGCTATGAAGGCAGCTTTTTCAAAACGCAGTGCTTTTGAGCCATCTTCAACCGTAAAACTCAGATCGGTACGGGTCCAATCAAGCACCGGCATAAAGTTGTAGGTAACTATCTGGATACCGCAGGCAGCCAGATTTTGCAGGCTTTGCTTATAGTTTTCGATATACTGCAGGTAACCATCGGTTTGTGTTTTGATGGCTTCGTGTACAGGCACGCTTTCAACTACATCCCACGTAAGGCCGGCTGCTTCAACAATAGCCTTACGTTCATTAATAGCTTCAACACTCCATACCTGGCCATTAGGAATTTGATGCAGGGCGCTCACAACGCCTGTGCAGCCTGCCTGGCGAATATCGCTTAAACTCACCGGATCATTAGGGCCATACCAGCGCATGGTATTGATCATGCTGAAAGTATTGCTTGTATTGGTACTACTCATTTTTTATATAGATAGGTTTAATATCAAAAACAGATGTTTTCTGCTTTTTAAACAGAACACTGATACACGGGCCAATAATCGTTATATTTTTTTAATAGCCTAACAGCTAATTGCAAATTGTTTTCGCCTGCCAATTAAATTACCCGCATAGTTTAATAATCATTGTAAAATTGTTAAATTTCGGCTTCGCATTTAATAAAAAGACAAAAACTGCCTTCATGAGTTTAGAACCTTTCCTCGCCGTATTTGTGATAACCCAGTACAGGAGACACCTGAAAATGGATGGTTTGCTAACTAAGTGGAACAAATACCTTAACATAGGCTATTACATAGCTATCGCCATTTTTATATTTGGCGTAAGTTTTGACCACGGAGAAAAACTGACTACGGTAATCTCACACCTGTTTTTTTTAGGGGTTGTAGTATGCCCTTACTATATTGAAGACCTGCGGTCGGGAAAACAGCTTGCCTTTGCGTTAATCCCCTATGCTATTGCCGGGTTAATACAGGATGTATTGGAAAAATGGTTCCCTACATTTTATGACAATCATGACAACATGATACAAAGCCTGGTGGTGTTCTCGCTCATCTGGGCGTTTTCACTTTGGCTTATCAGCAGGAAGCAAACCAAGGCACTGGAAAACGAGCGTAAACAACGCTTTGCCGAGCAGGAACAAAACCGTATGATGGCTGCGATGAAGGTAAACCTGGAAAGCGAAGTGCGCGAGCGTACAGCCGAACTCACAAAACAAACCGAAGAGCTTCAACTGGCGTTGTCCGAATTGAAAAGTACCCAGGCCCAGCTAATCCAATCGGAAAAAATGGCTTCATTAGGTGAGCTTACTGCCGGCATTGCCCACGAAATTCAGAACCCGCTTAATTTTGTAAACAACTTCAGCGAGGTAAGTATCGAATTATTGGAAGAACTGAAGGAAGAAGTTCTTGATAAACTGCCCGACGACGTAAAAGAAGATGCAGGCGATATCATTAATGACATTACCCAAAACCTGAGCAAAATAAACCAGCACGGCAAACGCGCCGACGCCATTGTTAAGGGCATGCTGCAACATTCGCGTGCAACAACGGGTAAAAAAGAACCTACAGATATTAACGCTCTTGCCGATGAATACTTACGTTTAAGCTACCACGGTTTACGAGCCAAGGATAAATCATTCAATGCCGGTATGAAAACCAGCTTTGCCCCTGATCTGGGTAAGATTGAAGCTATTCCGCAGGACCTGGGTCGTGTATTGCTTAACCTTTTTAATAACTCTTTTTACTCCGTTAGCGAAAAGAAACGGACCTTAGGCGAAGGTTACGAGCCTACAGTAACGGTTAATACTCAAAAGGTACGATCTCCATCGGGCGTCAACATGGTGCAAATTACCGTGGAAGATAATGGTACCGGGATCCCGCAAAAAGTATTGGATAAAATTTATCAGCCATTTTTCACCACCAAACCTACCGGACAAGGAACCGGCCTTGGACTATCCATGAGCTATGATATTATTACCAAAGGCCATGGCGGTGAGCTTAAGGTTGAAACTGCCGAAGGTGAGTTTGCGCGTTTTGTGATCTGCATACCGGTAGGCAATGTTACCCAAAGTTAAACGCCCGTAATTTTTACGTTTAACAAAAATAAAACCATCCAATAATTTAACTTTGAACTGCTATGAAAATACTTGTTGTTGATGACGAGGCAGATGTTCAACCCTTGTTTTTGCAACGCTTCAGGAAAGAAATAAAAAACGGCGAGGTGGAGTTTAACTTCGCCCTATCTGGTGAGGAAGCACTTAATTTTTTGGAAGAGCATCATTCGCAGGTAATCCTGATCTTATCTGATATTAATATGCCGGGCATGAGCGGTTTGGAGCTGTTACGTAACATCAGGCACAGCTATGAGAAACCACCACCGGTTGTAATGATGATAACCGCTTACGGTGATGATGATAATTACAAACAATCAATGGAGCTTGGCGCCAACGATTTTTTAACCAAGCCACTTGATTTTAATAATTTGAAAGACAAACTTAAACACTTAGAACAATAATGGCCAAGATACTGGTAGTAGATGACGAACAGGACCTGGAATTACTGATCAGGCAAAAATTCAGAAAAAAGATAAGGGAAGGGATATATGAATTTGTATTTGCCCAAAATGGTTTTGAAGCGTTAACTCAACTGGCTTCCCACCCCGATATTGATGTTGTTTTGAGCGACATTAATATGCCCGAAATGGATGGCCTTACCCTGCTTACCAAACTGCCTGATGCCAATCCGGTTTTGAAAGCGGTAATGGTATCGGCATATAGCGATATGGATAATATCCGCACCGCCATGAACCGTGGCGCGTTTGATTTTGTATGCAAGCCAGTAAACTTTGAAGACCTTGACATTACTATCGAAAAAACTTTACAACACGTTATTGAACTAAAAAAAACCATGCAGGCCATCAAGGAAAACAATATCCTGCGCATGTATGTGGATGAAAATGTGCTCAACTTCATGACCCATAAAGAGTTTGAGAACAGTCTTTTGAGTAACGAAACCATTGAGGCAACCGTGTTATTTATTGATATCTGCGGCTTTACCGCTATAACCGAGCACGTTGCCGCCAATACCGTTGTAGGCATGATCAACAAATACTTTGATATCATGGTGCAAGAGATCATCGCTCAAAACGGCCATATTGATAAATTTATGGGCGACGCGGTAATGGCTGTTTTCCGTGGCGAATACCACCTTGACCGCGCCATTGATGCAGCCCTCGCCGTGCGCGATAAAATGCACGGAGCCGACGAGATCCAGGCCGGTGATAAAACTTTTAAACCATCCGTTTCTATTGGTATTAATTCGGGCGAGATGATTTCAGGTAATATTGGCTCAGCTACCTTAAAACGTTTAGATTATACTGTTATAGGCGATGCCGTAAACCTGGCCCAGCGCCTGCAAACCGTAGCACAGGCCAACCAGATCATTGTTAGTGCCGATGTGTATGAACAGGCTAAAGGATCTTTCGCCCTCAATAAAATTGGTGAGGTAAGCCTGAAAAACAAAGCTAATCCGGTTGAGATTTATGAGGTAGTGGATTAGGTCTTAAATTGGAGGTTTTAAGTTCAAAGTCAGTTTGCTGCAAAACGATCAAGGTTCCGCGCCGTTGTTGGTGTTGTCACCAACAATTTATATTGTATAAAACGGATTTCTCAAAACAGCGCAGAATTGTTGGTGACAACACCAACAATGGCACAGAAAAATTCAAGGCCCTGAAATTTAATACTTAAGCTGGAAGCTTAAGCAATGCCCACTCCGAGTTACGCTCCACTAAACCCGAAGCAGCTTTTTATATAACAGAAATGCCATCCAAGGATGGCATTTCTGTTTTTCGATATAAACGACTTACGACTCGAGACTAAAGACTTAAGACTTCCAATTAATGATCCCTAACTTTTTTCTTCAACACACCACCGGCGGCTTCTTTAATGCTATTGGTAAAGACGAAAGCCTTAGGATCGATACTATGTACCAGATTTTTTAATCTGCGAACTTCTAAACGGGTTACCACGGTGAAGATGATATCAACCGGCTGGTGAACATCAAAGCTCTCTTTCATAAAGCCACGCTCGCCTTTGTAAATGGTGATCCCGCGACCGAGTTCCATCACCAATCGTTCTTTAATGATTTCGCTTTGACCTGAGATAATATTTATCGCGGTATATTCTTCCAAACCATCAATTACAAAAGTTATTGTTCTTGATGCAGTATAATAAGTCAAAATTGAGTACAGCGCCGTAGGCAAACCCAACTCAACAGCCGCTATCAGGAAAATAATGATATTGATACCTAAGATAATCTCGCTAATGGTGAAACTACTGCGTTTCAGCGTGTATAAAGCTAATATCTCGATGCCATCCAGCGCGCAACCGCCACGAATGGATAACCCTACGCCCAGGCCCATGAACACACCACCAAAAATAGATACCAATAGTTTATCCTGGGTTATAACCGGATATTCTATAAATTGTAAACACAGGCCAAGTCCAATTACACATGCGAACGTTTTCAGGGCAAATGATTTATTAACCTGGAACATGCCCATGATAATAAAAGGGATGTTGGCTATGATAATTACATAGGCTATATTGAAATGGTAAAGCTCATGAATTAACAATGAGATACCGGTTACCCCGCCATCAAAGAAACTATTGGGTACCAAAAAGCCTTTTAAAGCGAAACCGCAGAATAAAATACCAATGATAACGGTTACTACATCTTTGATAACTTCTTCAATTTTTAAACCCGGCTGTGTCATTAATCGCAGTATTTTATAGTCGTTGTGTGATAGCTGTTAAGTGTTCGTTTTTACATTTGGCCCTGAGCCTGAGCGCGGTTTGGGTGAAGTAATGATGGCTATGCAGGAACTTCACCTGCTGCCTGTCCCACTCCAATTCCGATTCAAGGTGATCTGTAATTACAAGTTCCGAAAATAACCTTTTACTGAGGATAAAAAAATCATTTCGGCCCAAATAATCTAAATCGGCATCACAAATTATCTGCCCCAAATGATTATGAGGGCTTTGCGGCATTTTGGTTGCCATAATAATATCGCAAACCTGTTCAATTTCGTCAGTAGAATAACCAAATTGAGGCAGGTATTGCCCCGCATTTTTGCATGAACTTTCCTCGTGATTGGTTTGCCCAAACAAAAAGCCCGAGTCATGGTAATAAGCAGCGGTAAGTAACAAGTCCAGCTCAAGGCCGCTTATCCCCTCGCCTGCCGCGATTTGTTTCGCAGCAGTATAAACATCAAGCGCATGATCGGCATTGTGATAATGAAAATGTTTTGGGAGTTCGTTTTTTATTTTGTCAAGGATAAATTCCCCGGCTTGTTCTACTTGCATTCGGTGCTTATAATGGGACGCTAATATATAAATTTAGGAGAGATGCGATGATTGGGAAAAATCTTATTTAAGACGGGATGTTCCTATGAAGCCATTGGCGATTGCCATTTTTCATCAGTAACAAAGAGATTATATTTCCACAAATATGTCAGAATTTAAAATAGGCACGGATTCAACGGACACAATTATGTACCTCTACATTAAAAACAAAACCTAACAATTATCTTAGCACAATGAACAGCTGGTTTAAAAACTACAAAGGCATTATCCTATTAATAACAGGCATTATCATAGGCAGTATTGCCGGGGCTGTTTTAGGTAATAAGGTGGAAATCATTAAGCCAATCGGTGATATTTTCCTGAACCTCCTGTTTACAGCTGTCGTGCCGCTGGTTTTCTTTGCTATAGCTTCGGCCATTGCCGCGCTGGATAGCTCGCAAAAGCTGGGAAAACTATTAGGAGTTACTTCGCTCGTGTTTGTCTCTACGGTACTGGTGGCTGCTATAGTTACCATTATCGCCATCTGGATCTTCCCTATCCATCAGCACCTTGTTGCCAGTCCTATCACCGAAGCAATCACCAAAAAACCTTTCGGCGATCAATTAACCAGCTTGTTTACCACAAGTGAGTTTTACCAGCTACTATCGCGTAAAAGTATGCTGGCTATGATCATTTTCGCGGTGATTACGGGCTTTGCCACACTGCATGCCGGCGAAAAAGGCAAAGCTTTTGCCAATTTTCTGCATAGCGGCAACGAGGTTTTTAAGAATATTTTTATTCTCATTATGAGGGTTGGCCCTATTGGTTTGGGGGCCTATTTCGCTTACCAGGTTGGCGTGTTCGGGCCGCAGTTGTTTGGTGGTTACGCACGTTCTATGGCTTTATATTATGGCGTAGGCGCTTTTTATTACCTGGCGTTATTTAGTGCTTATGCATTTATTGCAGGCGGCGTAAGCGCGGTTAAACGGTACTGGAAAAACAATATCGTGCCATCGGCTACGGCAGTGGGTACCTGTAGCAGCATTGCCACTATCCCGGCAAATTTAGATGCAGCCAAAAAAATGGGCATCTCAGATGCTATTGCCAATATTACTATCCCTCTTGGGGGCACTTTGCATAAAGATGGATCAAGCATCTCATCCATAGTAAAAATGGCCGTGGTTTTCGCACTGTTCGGCAAAAGCTTCAACAATGCCGAAACGATTATCATAGCGCTTGCAATGACCGTTTTAGTAAGCCTTGTTGAAGGCGGTATACCCAATGGTGGTTATATAGGCGAGTTACTTTTTATTTCGGCCTATGGTTTCCCGCCGGAAGCCCTCCCTCCCGCTATTATCATTGGAACTTTGGTTGATCCTATGGCCACATTATTGAACGCCACCGGGGATACTGTTGCGGCTATGCTGGTGGCCAGGTTTACGGAAGGAAGAGGCTGGATGAAACCAGAAGCCCCCTAACCCCCTAAAGGGGGAACACTGAAAGATTCACTTAATATTACCTATATGCTTCACATCCTTTACATTATAGCTATTATTGCCGAGGCCATGACGGCGGCTTTATCTGCCGGGAGGCGTGATATGGATTGGGTTGGTGTTTGTATTATAGCCTGGGTAACGGCCTTGGGCGGTGGAACCGTACGCAATATCCTGTTTAACCATTACCCCATGAGTTGGGTAGAGCATCCTGAATATTTGGTTATCACCGCTGGGGCAGCCATATTAGCCGCCATTATTGCCCGCATCATGACCAAAATGAAAACATTATTCCTTTACCTTGACGCCCTGGGATTAGTGGTATTTACCATTATCGGCTGCCAGATAGCCGAGCAAATCAACCTGCCTATGATTATCATTTTACTAAGCGGTATGATAACCGGATGTGCAGGCGGTGTGCTTCGTGATGTATTATGTAATGAGGTACCGTTGTTGTTTCGTAAGGAAGTCTACGCCAGCGCGTCCATTGTTACCGGGGCATTTTACTTAGGAATTGAACATCTGGGAGCCCCTAATGGCGTGGCAATTGTAATAGCTTGTATTATTGGTCTGGCGTTACGCCTGCTTTCTATCAAATATAACTGGCAAATGCCCAAGTTTGTGTACCGGGAAGAATGGCATTAACTCTTGATTTGGGATTTTCGATTTCGGATTCTGTTTTTACGTCAGCTTAAAGCTGACACTATAGTATACCACTGGCTGAAAGCCCGCGGCAGTCCTGCATAAAACAGCAACGGCAAGGTTTTACCTCGCCGTTGCTGTTTATATATAAAAAAACGTTTTTTACTTCTCCGTACTCAACGAATACGGAACATCACTCACTTTCACAGCTCTTGTTTTATTAGGCTGAGGTGCCATGTTAAAGTTAAGTACCGCACCTTTTTTAAGTTCTGAATGACTTAACCAGGTTAAATCATACGGCTTGCCGTTAACGTTTAACGTATTGATGTATTTATTAGCCGGGCTGTTATTAGCAGCGTTAATCACAACGGTTTTACCATTTTCAAGGTTAAGGGTAATTTTCTTAAACAATGGCGTACCTAAAACGTACTGATCGCTGGCTGGGGTTACCGGATAGAAGCCCATGGCCGAGAATACATACCAGGCAGATGTCTGGCCGTTATCTTCATCGCCGCAGTAACCATCTGGAGTAGCTTTGTACAGTTTCTCCATAGCATCCCGTACATGGAACTGGGTTTTCCATGGTTCACCGGCATAGTTGTACAGGTATATCATGTGCTGAATAGGCTGGTTGCCATGCGCGTACTGGCCCATGTTCATGATCTGCATTTCGCGGATCTCGTGAATGGTTTCACCATAGTAGCTATCATCAAATACCGGCGGCATGCTGAATACTGAATCAAGTTTGACAATGAATTTCTGGCGACCGCCCATCAAATCAATAAGCCCCTGCATATCCTGGAATACACTCCAGCTGTAGTGCCAGCTATTGCCTTCGGTAAAGGCATCGCCCCATTTAAACGGACTGAAAGGTTTTTCAAAAGTACCATCCTGGTTTTTACCACGCATCAGCTTGGTTTCCGGGTCGAACAAGTTTTTATAATTCATGGCACGCTGTTTATAAATGCCAATTTCTGATTCGGGTTTGCCCAGCGCCTTGCCTAACTTGTAAATAGCAAAATCGTCATAAGCGTACTCCAATGTGCGGGCAGCGTTTTCGTTGATCTTAACATCATAAGGCACATACCCTAATTTGTTATAGTACTCTACGCCTTGCCTGCCTGTAGCCTGTGGACCAGCATTGTTAGCTCCATGCACCAAAGCCTCCCATAAAGTGCTGATATCATATCCACGCAAACCTTTTAAATAAGCTTCAGAAACAACAGAGGCCGAGTTATTACCAATCATAACAGCCGAATACCCCGGACTTGACCATTCAGGCAACCAGCCACCTTCTTTATAGTCGTTAATAAGGCCTTCCTGCATTTCTTTGTTGATAGAAGGATAAACCAGGTTCAGGAATGGATATAAAGCCCTGAAGGTATCCCAGAAGCCTGTACCGGCAAATTTATAACCCGGAAACACTTTACCTGTAGAAGCGCTGTAGTGTACTATCTTGTTGTCTTTGTCTATCTCATACAATTTGTTCGGGAAAAACACCATGCGGTAAAAGCACGAGTAAAAGGTACGCATCTGATCAACCGAGCCACCTTCAACCTGTAAATGGTTCAGGGTTTTGTTCCAAACGGCTTTAGCTTTTTGGCAGGTTATGTCAAAGCTGTCTTTACCCTGCTCACGTTCTAAGCTAATTTCAGCCTGTTCAATGCTGATGAATGATGACGCTACACGCAAATGAACCTTTTCGCCTTGCGTGGTTTTAAAACCTATCAAAGCGCTTGCATGCTCAGCTTTCAGCTCCAGGCCATCAGCCTGTGTGGTATCGCTGAAAGTGTGTGCATACGTGATAGGCTTATCTACATAAATAACAAAGTAGTTTTTAAAGTTTTTAAGCGGCCCGCGGGCGTATTTGGTTGAGTAGCCCACAATCTTTTTCTGATCGGGCATGATCTTTACATACGATCCCTTGTTCAACGCATCGATAACAATAAATGAACTATCGGTTTTAGGATAAGTAAACCTGAACTGCGCCGAGCGTTCGGTTGGGGTAATTTCGGTAGTTACATCATGATCGGCCAGGTAAACGCTGTAATAGTAAGGCTTGGCAGTTTCGGCTTTGTGCGAGAACCAGCTGGCCCTTTTATTTTGGCCTACCACCGCGTGTTTGGTAACCGGCATAATGGCAAATTGCCCATAGTCGTTCATCCATGGTGATGGCTGGTGGGTTTGTTTAAACCCGCGAATTTTGTGCGCATCATACGTGTATGCCCAACCATCGCCCATAACGCCGGTTTGGGGTGTCCAGAAGTTCATACCCCACGGCAGGGCAATTGCGGGATAAGTGTTACCATTTGAAAGGTCGTAATGCGAATCGGTACCCATCAACGTATTGATGTATTCAACAGGGTCGGTAACTTTATTTACCTGTTGAGCAAAAGTACCCGATGCCAACAACACGGATGTGATAAGTGCAAGGGCTTTTTTCATTGTTTAATGCTGTTAATATTTGGTGAAACGTTTTACCAGCCGTAAATATAAAAGACTGGCTTGATATGGCCAGTCTTTTATGTGTATTATTTGCAATATACAATTACCAACCCGGATTTTGGGTCAGTTTACTGTTAGTGCTGATTTCACGCTGCGGTAGAGGCCACAGGTAATATTGGTCTTTAAAAGTTACCCCCTGCTCTGTTTGTGAAGCAGTAGGATCGGCAAAGGTATTTGACTGTGGCAGGTAAGCCATGTGGGTACGCTGCATATCAAAGTACGCTTTGTTTTCATAAGCAAGCTCATGGTAACGCTCTTTCCAGATAGCCTGACGGAAGGTATCTTTAGTTAACCCGCTCAAAGCAGCCAATTTAGCCCGTGCACGGATAGCGTTTACTGCCGCATAAGCATCAGCAGTTGGGCCATTTACTTCGTTTGATGCCTCAGCGTAAATTAACTGAGCTTCAGGTAAACGTAATAAAGTCCAGTTCTCATCGCTATTACCGCTTTGCGCAGCACTTTCAACCTGGAAATATTTGTAAAGTGCATGCTCACCAAATTGGATAATATTACTTGGGTTACCATACTGCGGATAGCTTGAGAAGTAAAACTGACGCTCTTGTGTGCGAAGATCGCCTGCTTCATAACTTGCCACAAACTGGTTAGTAGGGATCATAGCACCCAGGTGGTCGCCATAAGCGCCAACCAACAGGTTAAACGGAATTGTTAACTGAGGGATAGCATTGGTTTGAGTACCTAACAGGTAATTGATCTGGAATATTAGCTCCTGCTGATTTTTATGAGCATTATCATGCAGATAAGCATAATCGGTAAACAACGAATACCAACCTAAAACCGGCTGAATTTCAGATACGGCCTTAGCGTAATTTTCAGTTTGTTTAAGCGGGAAACCTGCAGTTGTTAAGTAAACACTGGCCAATAAAGTTTTTACCGCGCCTAAAGAAACACGACCGGTTGCATCTGTATTTGGCATACCTGAGGCTTCTGCTGCCTGTAAATCGCTGATAATTTGTTTGTATACATCAGCTACAGCTGTACGTGAAGGATACAGGTCTGGGCTACTAACTGTTTGCGAAGTAGTGATCAACGGAACATCGCCGTATAAACGTACCAGATGGTAATAGTAAAACGCTCTGAAAAAATAGGACTCTCCTATTAGCTTCTTTTTCAAGCCATCATCCATAGGTGATATGCCAGGGATTTTTTCGATGGCAAGATTTGCATTGGCAATACCTTTGTAGCAATTTGACCATACGGTTTCAAAACCTGGGTTAACGGCATCGGTACGCTGATGGATTACGTTTCCATTGTTAACGCTCTGCCCTAATGAAGTAGCGTGACCGGCAAATAACTCCATTGTAATAAATGGGCTTTCACCGTAAGCGTCACCATGCTGAAAAAAATACATGATGTTATACAAACCGTTTACAAAGGTTTGCGCCTGGTTTGAGCTGGTGAAATAATTATTCTTAACGAAATCTGTTTTGGCTTGTTCATCAAGATATTTTTTGCAACCACTGTTTACCGTAGCCGCAGCAAGGATAAGTAAAAGACCACCTACCCGGTATTTTTTTAAGTTAAATTTCATAATATGATATTTTAACATGTTTTAGATTAAAGACTAACATTAACACCTAACAGGAAAGTACGTGGTTTTGGATAATCATAAAACTGGATACCCTGTGTAAAGTTACTTGAGGCATTGTAGGTTGATACCTCAGGATCATAACCGGTATATTTGGTTATCAGGAACAAGTTTTGTGCCTGCGCGTAGACCCTTAAACGGCTTAATTTTAACTTTTTAAGGATATTGTCATTAAAGGTATAACCCAATGTTACTGCCCTGCCGCGAATGAAGTTACCGCTCTCAACTTTAGTTGAATAAATTTCGGTTTGGTAACGCACATATGCTGGCCTGTCTTCGGCAATGCTGGTGTTTTGGTTAGTTGGCGTCCATGCGTTTAACACAGTTGCATAACTATTTGCCTGACCGGTACGGTCCTGACCGGAGTGACGTGTTAAGTTCATGATCTGGTTGCCATAGTTGAACTGCAAATCCACACCTAAATCGATGTTTTTGTAACGGAAGTTGTTGCTGAAGGTACCATAGCCATCAGGTATTGATTTACCAAGGATCACTTTATCAGCAGCGCTCACTTTGCCGTCGCCATTGGTATCCTGTATTTTCAGATCGCCTGGCAGCAAGCCGTATTTAGCAGCTTCAGCAGCCTCCGCGGTACCCCAGGTTCCAAGTACTTTGTAACCATAGAAGCTACCGGCCGGAAGACCAACACGCATCAGGTTAAATTGCGACAGGAAGGTTGGATCAAGGAAGATATCATCATTAGATGCACCTAACTGAAGGATCTTATTTTTAAGAAACGAGATATTAAATGTAGAATTCCAGGTAAAGTCCTGAGTTTTTATTGGAGTTGCATTTACGGTAAACTCTAAACCTTTATTTTGTAAGCGGCCAATATTTTTATAAACCGCGTTAAAACCACTTGTTTCTGGCAGTGGTGCATTTAACAACAATGCTTTTGTTTTTTTCAGGTAAGCATCTGCTTCAATGTTCAAACGGTTGTTAAACAAGCCTAATGAGAAACCTAAGTCATACTCTGCTGTTTTTTCCCATTGCAAATCTTCGTTACCAATTGAAGTTTGAGTAGTACCTACTGCACTGTTACCGCCGAAAGCATAACCAACTGTTCCGATATTTGCCAGTGAACGATACTCACCAATTTCAGAGTTACCGGTTAAACCATAACTCAACCTGAATTTCAGATCAGATATAGTTTTGTTATCCTTCAGGAAATCTTCCTGTGATGCACGCCAAGCAAACGCTGCAGATGGGAAGAAACCATATTTTTTGTTTGTACCGAAACGAGACGAACCGTCTTCGCGACCTGTTAAAGTTAAGAGGTATTTCTCGTTGTAATTATAGTTTAACCTGCCAAAGAATGACTGCATTTGCCATGCATCATAACCAGACTCAGGTTTGTTAGGTACGATACCTGCTGAAAGGTTATAGTATTGATAAAAGTCGTCAGACAGTGTACCGGTTGATCCTTTTAAACGCAGCTGCTGGAAGTTTTGACGCTCGGCACCTACAACCAGGTTTACGCTGTGTACTTTATTAAAAGTTTTGTTATAGGTAAAATAGTTTTGCCATTGCCAAAACGTTCTGTTAAACTCTTCAATAGAAGCAGAGCTATAGCTTTGTCCGGCAACCGGACCACCAACAAGGCCACTTTGTGAAGCTGGGTTATAGTTGGCAGAAGTGGTTACACCTAAAACGCTGCGGAATTCAAGACCTGGCACAATATTCAAATTCAAATAACCATTACCACTGAAAATACGGTTACGGGTAAGTGATTGAATTTCATTAGCCTGTGCTACCGGGTTATCACCGCCTTCAAGGTTTGGATAATCGGTACGTTTGCCATAGGTTCCGTCAGGGTATCTAACCGGAATAAAAGGCACCATCTCAATCAACATACGCGGAATGTTGTTACCACCGGTACCCTGATCCTGGTTACGGCCATCCTGGTAGTTATAGTTTAAGGTAGCACCAACTTTAACCCATGGTTTTATCTGGTTATCAAAAGTTAAACGCACATTATAACGTTTCAAATAGCTATTCAGGATGATACCCTCGTCGTCAGCATAGTTCAGGAATAAGCCATAGTTTACATTTTCGGCGCCACCGGTGAATGCAACGTTATGGTTTTGGCTTACCGAAGTACGGGTTGTAGCTTTTTGCCAATCAACGTCATACAATGGGTTTAGATTTTGGTCAAACAGTTTGCCTATCAGGGCAGTTCTCTGTGTTACCGGGTTACGATCGGTATAGTCACCTGCGGCCCAGCCGGTAGGGTCATATTTTTTGATATTAGCATAAGAAATATCCTCAACCTGCATAAACTCCCTTGAGTTAAGCACCGGTATTTCTTTAAACATGTGGTTTACTGCTACGTACGCATCGTATGAAATGGTACCGCCTTTTTTACCTCTTTTAGTAGTAACCAAAATTACACCGTTGGCACCGCGTGTACCGTAAATAGCAGTTGATGACGCGTCTTTCAATACGTCGATAGTTTCGATATCGTTAGGATTGATCGCGTTACCGCCTTCAGTCCAAACCACACCATCCACAACATATAGCGGATCAGTGTTGGTGTTGATTGAGCTATAACCACGAATCCTGATCTTGGTTGCGCCACCTGGTGCACCCGAGTTGCTCGATACGTTTACACCGGCAATTTTACCCGATAACTCCTGCTCCAGATTAGTTTGCGGGCGCTCTTGTAATTGTTTCGCGCCAACGCTACCAACAGAACCGGTAAGGTCGACTTTTTTTGCAGTACCGTAACCAACCACAACAACCTCGCTCAAAGCTTTTGGCTCTTCTACCATCACAACGTCAATCTGGCTTCTGCCATTAATGGGCACATTTTGGGTTGTATATCCAATAAATGTAAATACCAGCGTTCCGTTACCGTCAGGCGCGTTAATAGTGTACTTACCGTTAACATCGGTTTGTAAACCAACATTACTGCCTTTTACCCTAACAGTAACACCAGGGATAGGGCCTTTTGAATCACTTACCGTACCCGTGATCTTGATTGGGGCAACAGCAATTTGCGACACAACAGGTTCATCCTTCTTTTTTACGACGATGGTTTGGTCAAAAATTTTGTAAGTAAGTGGCTGATCTTTAAAACATTGATCAAGCGCGTTTTCTATAGATACGTTTGCAACTTCAATGTTGATGGCTCCTGCTTTTGAAACATCCTGCTTGTCATACATAAAATGATAGCCGGTTTGTTTTTCTATTGAACGGAGTACTTTTTCAACGGTAGTGTTTTTTTGGTGCAAAGTAACTATCTGGCTATAACTTTTGGCGCATACGTTGGTAAGGGCCGCAAGTATAATAAAGGCAGTTAGCTTCATGGCCAATATAAATTTGCGTAATTGGGGCCATGCCAAAGGCGTGGCCTTAGAATTAAAATTCATAAGTTTGTAGAGTTTGGGTTAAACATTAACTTTCAATTCATCGATTGTAGAATTTTGGGACCCAGATGTTTAAGCCGGGCAAGTACTGCGAATACTTCCCGGTTTTTTTATATCCTGGTTTTTAGCTTTTATCATGTGTTTAAACACATGATAAACCGTTTTACCATTTTGGGCCCAAAGGGGTCGGGCTAAATTTTCTTAGGTATTTCTTCCATCATAGGGTTGTTTAAATTGTTAACAATTGGTTGCTTAATATAGTAGGTATAATAATTATGCTATTGTTGTATAGTGATGCGCTTATCTTCAATTTTATATTTCACCCCGGCATAACCAAGCATGTTCATTAATTCGGATGCTTTTACATTTCGGGATATCCGGCCTGTAAATTCACGCTGCGGTATTTTGCCTTCGTAGGCCACATCAACATCATACCAGCGGGCAGCCTGCCTCATAATGGCATCTATCCCCGCGTCCCTGAATTGAAAGATACCGTCTTTCCAGGCTACTTCATCATCTACATCAACATCGTCAAGTACTTTCAGCCTGCCTGCCTTATTGAGTACAGCCTGCTGTCCGGGCTTTAAAACACCAGTTGCAGTGCCGTTGCTTATTTTTACCGATCCTTCTAATAACGTGGTTTTCATTTCAGCCTCGTCATTGTAGGCCATGATATTAAAATGTGTTCCTAAAACCTCAACTGTTGTATTGTCGGATTTAACCCTGAAAGGCATGTTCGGGTTTTTAGAAACCTCAAAGTAAGCTTCGCCGGTGATGGTGACTTCACGCGTTTTGCCTGTAAACCTGGTTGGAAAGCTTAATGATGATGCTGAATTCAGACAAACCTTGCTCCCATCCGGCAAAATCAACTGATATTGCCCGCCACGGGGAGTCGAGATGGTATTTATAACCGGAGCATCAGCATTGATACCTGCTTCATATACCAGCTGACCGTTGCGGGTTTTGTTGATTTTAGTGGCTCCCTGTTGCGCCAGCAGGCCGTTTTGCGCACTATCAAGTGTAATGGTTTTGCCGTTAGCCAGTGTTAAAATTGCTTTGTTACCGCCCGGCAGAGCATCATTTTTAGGATGGATTTTGGCAATGCTCTTTTTTGTAACAACCTGCTTTTTTTGATTGCTGTAAATGTACGCGCCAAAACCTACAAGGAATAATAGAGATGCAGCAACGCCCAGCTTTCTCCACGGTAAATTGTTTTTCGCCGGGGTAACAACAGCAGGCTCGGTATTAGTCCTTAAAATCTGGGCGAGCATCTCATCGCTTTTTGACTTATCGAAAAGCGGGCCATCGTCATCAAGACTGTCCCATGCCTGGTGTATGAGCGAGGCAAGCTCCGCATCCGTTGCAGATGAGTCGATGATTTCAAAAAGTTCATCGCGCTCATCCTCCGAGGCAGTGCCGTTATAGTACTTATTAAACAGATAATTCAGCCTAACGTAAAGTTCGCTCATAGTGTCGTTTTTCGGTATAACTGTATAATTGGCTACAGTGAGTTGGGGCAGATCTCATATACATGACACCCGCAGGATTAAAAAAGGGGGTATTACTTTTTAAAAAAATGAAAAAAATGTACCAGCGCCATTATAAGCGCTATAGCTTCGCGATGTTCATGTACATATTCTTTTATGGAAGCAGTGGCTATTTGCAGGTATTTCTTCACCGTTTCACGGGATAGTTCCAGTTCATCGGCAATTTCATGGTACTTTAAACGGCTGTGCCTGCTCATCAGGTAAATCTTTTGCTGTTGTGGGGGCAGCTTGTCTATCGCTTCATCAATCAGGTTATAATAATGATCAGATGCCTGTGCTTCGGTAGTAAAAGGTACGATATTGGTTTCCTCCAACTTTTTAAGCTGTAATTGCTCCCTTGAAACTTTACGCAGGCAGTTTAAAGCATGATTTTTGGAGAGTACAAACAGGTATGCTTTGAAATTATCAACATTGGCAAGAGCCTCGCGGGTCATCCAGATCTTCATAAAAACATCCTGAACCACCTCCTCCGCTAATTCAACAGACTGGGTAATGCGTAAGATGTGAATACCTAAACGCTGATGATAAGCCGCAAATAACCTGCGAAAGGCAAATTCATTGCCTTCGGCAACCTGCAAAAGCAGCTCCTTCTCATCTGATTGAGTAAATTCAAACATAGGTTAATGTTGGTGCTACAAATATTATAAAAATCGTAGTATTTGCAACATATAATTATATCGACGAAACCATCGTATAACTTTAAAGCAATTGAAATGTTTGAATAAAATATTCCACACCTCTATTCCTTAAAGTTGTTTTAACTATTAAGTATGTATTAAATAAAGGGTTATCAATATAATGGCGTTGGTAAACCATCCAAACTAATCCTGTTTTTCTCCTGCTTATAATTGGCCAATCCTTGTTCGCCTTTCTTTTCCGCCCATTTAATAGCATAATCACGTTCGCCCAAATATTCATAAAGTGGTACGCTGAACCCGCATGAGGTTTGCACCATGTCTATATCGCCTACTATAATTTGCCGTGTAGCCATGTGAATGTCGAAATACCGGGAAAGCGTGTTCCACTCATCGTTACTGTCATCAGGCAAAATACTATAACCCTTACCGTACAGACGCAGGATATTAGGAGGCCCATCAAAGGCACAAAACATAAAAGTGATGCGCCCGTTTTCGAGCAGGTGGGCAGCAGTTTCGTTCCCGCTGCCAATAATATCCATATAAGCCACACGGTTGTTTGAAAGAATGCGAAAACTCGCGTTATCTTTTGGCGAAAGGTTTACATGCCCTCCGGATGTTAACGGGGCGGTAGCCACAAAAAAGATTTTTTGATGGGCAATAAAATCCTTGTGGTGATCAAGTATCTCATTAAAAAACTTACCCATAATATGAGGTTTTAATTAGCGACACTCAAATATAAGCATAATCGTTTTAGCATTGTGTTAGCGAAGCATGTTTATTAAATTAACCGGCGCGCTAAAACACTGCTTTAATGAGCGACAGCTATTTTTTGTGCTCCTTTTTATTCGTGTTGGTTTCGATAGACTCATCGGCGGGCGGCTGATGGATATAAAGCTCCTGCTGCGGAAATGGGATCACAATCCCTTCGTTTTTAAACGCGACATCTATAGCGGCTATAATTTCGCTTTTGACAGCTGCTCCGTCTTTATAATCGCGTACCCAAAAGATAATTTTGATATCGATGGAGCTATTGTTAAAGTTTTGAAATAAAACCGCCGGTTTGGGATGCTCATGGATCCGCTTATTTTCTGCCAGCAAAGCGGCAATGATCTGCTGGGGTTTCTGCAGGTCGGTTCCATAAGCTACACCAACTACAATTTCAATTTGCCGTTTACTGCCGGCCAATGTCCAGTTTATTAAATGGGCATTTAACAAATCGCCGTTGGGTATAACCATATCGGGGCCATCCCATTTTGAGATGATGCTGCTCCTGAAACCAATTGATTTCATGGTGCCGCCCTGCCCTCCTATTTCAACAATATCGCCTACGTTCACCGGTTTTTCAAAGGCTATTATAAGTCCGCTCACCAGGTTATTAACCAAAGTTTGCAAACCCAGGCCTATACCTAAACCTAAAGCGCCAACTATAACTGTTATTTGTTGTATGGGAAAGCCTGACGCCGCAAGCGCCAGGAATAAGCCCGTACTCATAATAGCAACCCGAATGAGCAGAAGCCAACTGCCCAACCCTGCTTTTCTGACGTTGCCTGTATTGACAGGATCTGTATTTGACTCCGAAGCAAAATAGGATACAATTTTTGAAACTACTATAGATGCTGCCAAAATCAGGAAGAATACCAGTATATTGTTTACTGTGAAGGTGTAATTACCAAGCGTTCGTTCATTGAAGAAAAAATCATTTAAAGGGTCCGAGATCTCTTTAAAAACATAAAAATTATGCCCGAAAAGCACAAACCATCCAAGCACCAATAGGATATAAAGCAAAGGCGGAGCTTTTTCCCCAACACGGTCAAAATTGATATAGAACAGCTTTTTATCCTGCTTCGTATATACGTTTGAGGCTATGCACAGTCCCTGGTTTATCAACCTGATAGTCCACAAAAACAGGA
Source organism: Mucilaginibacter endophyticus (assembly GCF_003351025.1). Classification (GTDB taxonomy): domain Bacteria; phylum Bacteroidota; class Bacteroidia; order Sphingobacteriales; family Sphingobacteriaceae; genus Mucilaginibacter; species Mucilaginibacter endophyticus. The sequence goes on from NZ_QPCG01000002.1 coordinate 1,299,378, forward strand.
TGCCTATTACCACATTTAGATAACCGCTGATGAGCAGCGTTTTTGAAAGGTTATACCGGCCGAAGATATTGGCCACAACAGAGGCCAGCTCTAAAAACGCGGCAAGTCCGATAAAATAAAGGATCAGCTTTTCCCGCAATTCGTCTTTTCGGCCTTTTATCAATACCAGGATACTAACAATGGTACCTGCTAAAGCCAGGATCAACATAGCCCATCGCTCTACCCGGGATGCCTGCAGAATAAGATTATCAAAACAGGTTATCGCAAAAAGCACGACAAACGTTAACCAGATCATCATCCAATGCCGGGTAATAAACTGCCTGAAAACGATGGTTAGACAAACAGTAGGCGTAATCCAAAACAAACAATTAAAAATAAAAGGCGGATCGGAAAAAATAAACTGGCCAAGGTTGAGCACCATAATTATCGCCGAAATAATGGGATAGCGCAATACCAGCAACCTTTGCGCGTCATCAGCGGCATTATCCTTGTAACCTATCATTTTTTGGAGCGTTCGTAAAAAGATGGTTGAGGCGGTGATCATTAAGAGGATCAGAAAGATGCGGCCAGGATTATTCCGGGTATAGAAGATAAAATTGAGCTTTGCCTTAAGATATGAAAAATGAAAGATCTGACTAAATGGTCTCGCGTATCCGACATCCGCACCCAGGTTTGCAAACTCCCGGCTAAACATGTTTGCCGATAGCTCCTCCTGGTAATTGTCAACTTCCTCCAGTTGAGTACGAAGCTTTATGGCAACCAGGTTTACTATTTTTTGCAGTTTATGTACGTTGTTTATAGCATAAGTAAGTGCGGTATCTGCAGGGTTGATCTCATTGGCAACCATATTAATTTTCTGTACATACTCGTGCGCCAGTAATGAATCTTTCGGGAATTTATAAAGCGATGTATCGGCAGATAATGAGTCTATCTTATACCTGAACTGTACAAGGCTTTTTTCATATTTATCAATTAAATCCTTACGCGCATTGGCACGGTTTAAAAGTTCGGATAAAATTTTTGATGTGGCCGTGAGATTGCGATAGGTTTGCGCTGTACCCTTGTTGGTAAAAACGCCATCGCCCACTACTTTTATGGTGGCTTCTATCTGTTCAAGCTCGTTGCTTATGCCTACGGTATCAATCCCCGCTTTGATGAATACCTGGGCCCGTAATGTAAATTTTTTTAATATCTTCAATAAGCTCATCCTGCTTAATAGCTGTTTTTTCGATGCTAAATTTAACTATGCTCCTTTGGGTGATTGCCTGACCAAGCCGTTTAACCTTTGAAGCATAATCTTTTTGAACGCTATCACCAACCTGCGTTTTACCGGTCGAATCCTGACGGGCCGCCGCGGAAAAGCACATCAATACTGTGTATAAAAACAGCAGGAACCATTTTTTATAGATATGAATTAACTTCATAAATGTTATTTCGTGATACGGTATAAACCAAGCGGGGCGGATATAAATATGCAGGATGTTTATACCTGGATCAGCGTGTTTTTTATAGGACGAGGTAATTTAATTAAATTATTTGAATTATGGTTTTCAACATCATACCCGCTAATTATAAAGCGGGGTACTGTTAAGCTCGATGCAATAATCTGTAATCCAGGGACCCGCCACATCTACATAAAGAATATTAGGTTTATTAGCTTTATTAATGGTTCCGCTATCTATCCATCCGTTAAGTTTAGCTGGCAGGTATTTATTGCCTGATTGAGCAAGATCAATAATGCTCTGATTTTTTTTTACAACATTGGTCAACAGCATTATGCCGTTTACAACTGGGTTTACCTTTTCATCCTCAAAATCATTACAGACCAGGGCTGCCTCATCGCTGCTCTGCGTTAGCTGCCAGTCCAATCGTACCAGGTCGTTTTTATTAATGCCATCCTTCATCGAGGTAAAAAACGACTCTTCCCTTGCAAGCAGCTTATCTATCTGGTTGGTGGCTGCGTAAGCACGTAGGAAATTCAGAAAGGTTTTAGATTTATCGGCCATTGAGTTCGAATCGATCATCTTTTCGCGATTGGCATATTGTTCGAAAGTAATGATCACTTTACCGGCCAGCTCATTCAGTTTAATATCACCTATATTTTTTCCCTGATTATTATAGATCTTATGCTTTCCAAGAACGCTCAAAATGGTATCAGCCACATGATCAGCAGAGGCTTCCCTGGTGCAAAAATGGCTGAAGGTTATTATTATAAACTCCTTTTTATGCCTGTTAAGGAACGACTTAACGGAATCAAGAATATCTTTAAACTGTTCGCCGTATCCTCCTCCCATGGCCTCGGCCATACAATCGGACGAGCTATGCTTGGCATAAATAGCATTTTTATATGTCCCCATCCTCAAATCAAACATCCTGATTCCTGCATTGAGCTGCTTTCCTATATTCAACTTTTGAGTAAGCGTGTTGCAGGGATTGATAGAACCGGCGTGAATACCACCAGTGCCATTCAATGCTGACATGCCCGCGTCATGCGCACCCGGAATAACAATATCTTTTAAAGTCAGATTGCCTTTTGCCGGGAACAGGGTATCTTCCATCCAGTTGGCCGGGTTGTAGCTGGTAAAATAACTGAGATAAAGTTTTTGATCCTCTCCAACAAAAGCCATGATAAACTTTTTGCTATCAACATTACATATTGATACCGGGTATGGGGTTTTAAAATAATCAGGGAGTTTAAAGCCGTTCACAGGCCTGTTTTGTTCATGCTCTGAGGCATAATAAATGAGATTATCCTTTTTATACCCCTTCCACATGTAAAACAAACGTGTGGTATTAAAGGCATGGTAAACTGCCGGGGCCACTTTCGTTTTTGATTTCTCTACAGCGGTTCTATCAGTCCAGGTTTTGTTTACCGGATTATAATCGGTGTAAAACATGCCATCATCATTGGTATAACAAATTCGGGCACGATTGTCGGACAGCGTTACAATAAACGGATAATCAAGACTTCGCTTACCTGGAATGGTTTCCAAAACAGCCGGCTTAAACACCCCGTTTTCGTCTTGGTCAAGCAAGGCAACTACCATGTCATTTTTATTATCGGCATGCGACGCGATCATCACTTTGCCACCGATCACTGTAGCTGTAATCCCCAACTTTAGCTTGGGCGCCTCACCAAAGCTTACCTTATTGATGGTTTGTGTATTGAAAGTAGTGTCGCTGTTATTGATGATATATTTTAAGGCACCGTCGGTACCTATCCAAAAAGCGTAAATATGTTTGTCTGTTGTTCTGAGTACGGGAGCAAAAGCACTAACCTCCGCCCCTGCCGTGGCATCATGCTGAGAAAACTTAGTATCATATTGTTTGCCCAGGTAACAAACATGGATAATACCTGTAGCACCAGCCTCTTTCCAGGTAACAAAGTATCGCCCGTTGAAATTGGTAATATCAACCGCCTTATCTGTACTTGCTCCAGGCAAAAAGTTTACGGGCACGCTAAGACTTAAATTCTGAGCATTGACCGAACTCAAACTCACAAGGATCAGCATGCACAGGCATAAAAGTACATTTAGGAAAAGTTTCATAAAGCATAGGTTCAAGTTAAATACGAACAGGATTTTCATCTAAAATGAAAATTTATATACTGACTATTAACAACTTGAGTGAATTTATAATATTTTTATATAAAAACGAACCTATGACAAAAATCCTTACCACTTTTCTGTGCGTTTTCCTGTTTATTGAAGCCGTTAAAGCACAGGATGCCAATTATTGGTCGTCAAGTTATAATCCCGGTGGTTTTTTAACTCCCGGCGCGGTGATAGCTTTTAATCGCGATAGCGGGGTTATGTTTCTGAACCCGGCATTGTTAGCTTACAGCACAAAAAGTACAGCCTCCATCAACGCATCTATTTATCAATACGGGCGTATCAATATAAAAAACGGCGCGGGTACAGGGCTTGATCTTAAGTCGACATCAACCAACATTATTCCTCAAATGATATCGGCAACCGTCTCACTAAAAGGGAGCCATCCTTTTACCATCGGATACGCGCTTACCCACAACCCGGTAATGACCTACCGGGTTAACCAGCAACGTGATGCCACACTCAATGTACTTGACGACTCTTACAGCCCCGGGAACGAATATTTTTTAGGCCAATACAAAAACGTAAATACCATTAATGAAACTTCCGGAATTATAAGCGGAGGCTTTAAGGCGTCGGACCATTTTGCAATGGGACTTACTATTGAAGGCCAGATCAGGAAGCAGGACTTTGATTACAACACAAGCGCAAGGGCTTTATATAACGTAGGCGATTTTGCGCTTCCAAAGTTTTCAAATGTGCAGGAATCATATACCGCAGGCTATTATAATGTTGGCATCAGGTTTAAAGCCGGATTGGCTTATGATAATGAAAGGCACCATTTGGGCTTAACCGTATCATCGCCGTTGCTCCATGTGGCTGGCAGCGGAAACATATTAAGCGACGACCAAACCAGCGATTTAATCATGCCTAAGGAAGCTGACACCGTAAATTTGCTTGCAAACTCCAGGCAGCGAAGCCTCAAGGTTAATTATAAACTACCGTTTAGTGTAGCGTTGGGCTATGCCATTGATTACAAAGGTGGTCAGTTTTATGTAGCTGCCGAGTATTTTGCCAACGTTGGCGAATACAATATCATAACCCCAAAAAATCAAAGCTTTATAAAAGGGGCTGATGGTGGCGACGATCTTCTTACGCCGGAGTTTTTAAAGTTCAAGGATGCCCGTAAATCGGTAACCAACTTTGGGATAGGTGCAAGTTATTTGTTAAAACCCGATTTAATGGGTTATTTATCCTTTCATACCGATTTTAACAATATAAGCAAAGCCCTTTACAGCATAGATGATTCAGGTTACAGATCAAATACCGGCAACTATAATATTTATCATTGCCAGGTGGGCACCAATGTTAAAAAACGCAAGTTTAACCTGCGTACAGGCCTCCTGTTATCATATGGCACAACCAGTAAATATTTGCAAAACGTAAATTTCGATAACCCTAATGAGGCAAATTATTTAGGCGGTTATACGGGATATACTAAAGCATCTCAATTTTCGGTAGGATTGATGTTGTCGTACATTCATAACCTGTAAATTATATTGCTATTCGAGCAGGCGTTCAAACCGTTTGTCGGGTATAAACCAGGTTCCGGCTACTAATACGTAGATTACCACGCTAATGGTAGGATTTACCCAGGTACATAAAATAGCAACCGCATATAATAAAACAGAAGCCTTCCCTTTAAAGTCAGTACCGAAAGCTTGTGCTATAAGTGAGTCTTCGCCGTGATGTTTGATGAGGGTAAGCGCTAAAATCCGGTAAGCTATACCATTCATGATCAATACCACACCGTAAAAAAACACAGGCCATTGGGTTAGGTGGTTCTCCCCCATCCAGGCTGTTACAAACGGAATTAATGAAAGCCAAAACAACAAATGTAAATTGGCCCATAATATTTTCCCGTTTACCGAGCGAACGGCCTGCATAGTATGGTGATGGTTGTTCCAGTAGATGCCTACATATACAAAGCTGAGAAGATAGCTTAAAAAAACAGGAATCAATGGCTTTAAAGCTGCTAAGCTTTCATCGTGCGGAACTTTCAGCTCTAAAACCATGATAGTAATAATGATGGCTATTACGCCATCACTAAATGCTTCTAATCTGCCTTTGCCTAATGCCATGAGCTAAATATAGCATTATTTGGCAAAAGCCTTATAACGCTGCATAGCTTCAACAAAGTAATAATCGGCATAGGTTAGGGGCACGTCAACTTCGGTACCTGCCGGGAAATGACCAACGCTATGTTTCAGAATAAAACCACCATTAGTATTCAAATCGGCTCTGTATGCCGGTGCAGATAAGTTTTTGATAATGGTTTGAGCAGTATTAAAATATTCCTGACCATCTTTTTTGTCAACGTAGCGGCAAAGTTCCAATAATGCGGAAGCCATAACCGAAGCAGCAGAGGCATCGCGCAATGCGTTAGGGATATTTGGCGCATTATAATCCCAGTAAGGGATTTTATCGGCAGGCAGGTTTGGATTGGTCAGGATAAAATGAGCAATATTTTTTGCCTCTTCAAGGTATTTTTTGTCTTTGGTTTCGCGGTACATAACGGTGTAGCCATATAAACCCCATGACTGCCCCCTTGCCCATGCCGACTCATTAGCAAAGCCCTGAGCCGTTTTCTTTTCTTTTACTGCACCGGTTTGTTCATCGTAATTAATTACGTGATAGGAACTAAAATCCGGGCGGAAGTGATTTTTCATAGTGGTATTGGCATGAGTAACCGCTATTTTGTAAAAGCTGGAATCGCCGGTTGCTTTTGTTGCGTAAAACAGCAGCTCCAGGTTCATCATATTATCAATGATCACCAAAAAATCATTAGCCTTTGAATTCCATGAGCGGATACAGCCCACAGTTGGGTTAAACCTGGTTGAAAGCGATTTAGCGCTGTTAATCAGGATTTGCTTGTACTCGGGTTTGGGCTCAAGGTGGTTTGCCGTGCCAAAGCTGCAATACATCATAAAGCCAAGATCATGCGTACCTTTATTGTATTGTTCTTTTTCGAGGCCTTTCAGGTTATTATTAGCCTCGGTTAAAAGCGCGGCATCCTTAGTTTGCTGGTAAATCTGTAATAATGAACCTGAGTAGAAACCGCTGCACCACCAACTGCTATTGCTTGTTTCAAACTTATCGGTAGTGGGATGATAAGTTTTCGGGAATTGTTCCGCACCAAACTGTTTAGCCATGTACTTATATTGTACATCGGCGTCGGCAAAGTTTTTCTTGATGGTTGCCAACACATCCTTCTGAGGTTTAAAACTATTTTGGGAAAAAGACGGAAGGCTCAGCGCTAATAAGCAAGCGGCAAGTGTTGATTTGTACAGGTGCTTAAATTTCATAGACTATAACTGGTTAATGTGCATATGCAGGGCACAATTCAGTTATAAAAGTGCAGATTTTACACGCACAAAAACAAGCAACATACGGGCATTTGCCCATATTTTTCTACTACATCGATGTAGTGAGGTGAATTTCTGACTCACAATAGTCCGAAAAAAGAAACGGTCATAAATTATAGAACGAAAACCAGAAGTTAAAGTGATTTTATTTTAGGAGTGCGCCAGAGTGAATTTTGTTCACACGTTTGGTAACGGATTCCAATTGACTTTTAAGCTGTTTTATTTGTTGTGTATTTTCCTTATTAATCAGGTCTTGCTGTTTTTCTTTTTTGTCCTTTTCAATTAAGTATAAGGTCAGTTCTTCCACTTTTTTTAACAAAAGCTTATTCATCTCCCCCAGGTCAATCCCTTCTTTAGCCACCTCATTTGCTGATGGCACGTCGGGAAGATGCTTGTTTTGATCAATGTAAGTTTTCACTTCTGTTAATGATGGCAATTGGTACGCTTTTTCAAAAACATAGTCGGACCACCCGCTTTGCATTTGAACAGTTACGGCTTCTGCTATGGCCTTCCCGCCAACAGCCAAAGCATATGTAGCCGCCTTTGTGTTGTTGGCAACATTAATAGCAAGTCGACCTGCTAACTCATTGGTGTATGTTGGTTGCTGAACCCGCATTGTACCTGCCGTAGTAATAACTTGCGGATCACCTAATGTTAGCGTAGGTCCATTACCGGTTACATAACGCAAAAATACACGAACCTGCTTCCATGGGTTTGGACAATTGGCTACCAGTATTGCCTGATTAGCTGATATGGATTTCAACTCAAGTGTAACATTAGGAGTAACAACATCCTGTTGTATCCCAAAAGTTGAGTTAGTAAAATTTACATATAATTTAAAATTTGCCACTAAAGGTTGTGTATATCCCCAATTACTGTTACAATCAACAATTTGGCCTACTATTGAAATACCGGTATAAAGAGCAACAGCGCTTGTATTTAATGTAGCAACAATTCGCTCGCCCGTTATATCTGTTCCGCTTTGATTCCATTCATATAATGTTGTTTGGGTTTGATTCGTTTGAGCGTAGGTAATGGTTATTACTGTCAAAAAAAAGGTAAATAAACGTTAAACAGCTTTTTTTCATAGATAAGGGATTAGGTTGATACTAAAAACGAAGAAGATTTTCTTTTATAAGCATGCTGCAGTGAACACAACAACACATTGATGCTTAGGGATTCAAACTGAAATACAAAGACTTTACAGATCGTCACGCAGATAAGGCGGTTTAATGGAAACTAATATATACCTATTTCTACGAATAACCTATCGCTTGATAAAAATGTAAGACAAATAAAAAACGGGGAAACTTATTCATCATATGTTAAAATTATGGTTTGACCTCGCCCCGAAATCATTTAAATAGCTTAATCAAAAACTTAATTTTTTCGGATACAGGTCAAACACATAACAAAATAAAATCCGGGGCCAAGAAAGCGAAGTCCTACTTCATCACAAAGCCAGTCACCATGGTTTCCATTAAAGCCGGTTGCCGGTAAAAAATGATATGATCAGAATTTGGGATGATAGCCAATTGTGCCGATGGCAGCAGTTTATAAATGTTTACAAAACTTTCAATAGGGTTATATCGGTCGCGGTCACCTGCGGCGACAAGTACTGGGCATTTAACGCTTTTAATTTGCTCGGGGGATACGGTAGTCTGATTGATCCAGGCATGCTTAAGCAGTTCAACAAAATCGCCCCAGCGTTCGGGTTCGGGCATGAGCTTTTTTCGCTCACGCACAAAATCGGGGATATCACGTTCAAGCGAAGCGCCCGACAAGCGTTTTAATTCGTCCATTTCACCGGGCCGATAGCTGCCCGGTGAAATGTTACCACCTGCAAATACGAGCTTCCTCACCAAATCAGGATGACGAATGGTAAGGTCAAGGGCTATCACCGCGCCATCGCTAAAACCAATAAGTGCAATACTATCCTTAGTCACCTGCCTGATCACCGAATAAGCATCATCCGACATCAACTGGTAAGTATAAGGCTGATGACCGATCTCCGATTTGGTATGCCCGCGCGTAGCGATAGCTATCACCATAAAGTTTTTACTTAATACCGGGATCAGGTTTTCATATTCGGAAATCTCACCATAAAGTCCACCATGTAGCAGTACCAGTGGCTTGCCCGTTCCGTAAGTTTCATAATAGATGCGGGTACCATCTTTAACTTTCACATAATTACCTGTAGCCGGATTATTGCCATACGGAACGCTTTGCCCTTTAACTATTGCCGGGATAATGAACAATAGTATCAGTAAAATCTTATTCATAAACATATTAATCAAAAGCTTTAACAACAAGATTTTTGTACGCTCCCAACGGACAGTTACCATGCCAGTAACCCACAGCGCCGCTTTTTAGTGATGGATCAAGCGCGGTATAAACCATAGCAGGTTTTGCAGCACCATCAATATAAACCTCCATTTTACTGCCCCGCACAACTACTTTTACGTGAAACCATTTATTTTGCGGAATTATAGCTTTAGCCTGGTACTTTGTCGCCTCATAATCCCACCAGTTAAATTCAGTCTTTTTTTCGGGCATATATTGGATAGCGTTGATAGTACCTGATGAGCCGGGTCTGAAGTAAACCGTTTCATAATGGTGTGCATCCCGGATTCGAAAGGCCAAGCCCACAAAACCTCCTTTGGGAATAGTGCAGGCTATATCCATTTCAATAATACCGTCTTTAAAATTTAAACCGGGCTTGTAGGCTAAACTGGCTGATTTGTAGTTCTGAATTTTCCGCTTGATAAGTAAGGCCTTTTGCCCGTCAAATGTGCCCAGTTCATAATCAAGTGTATCATTTTTTGGGATGATCCATTGTTTGGGGTTTACAACTGAAAGGTCATGTACCTGGTACTTTTGCTGTGCCTGTATTTTTACAGTGGCAAACAGCACTAACATTAAGATTAACTTTTTCATGATGGCTGGTTTATAATTATTGGTAGATAACAAGGTTGGCAAAATCGCCGGGAAGCCCTGACGACCACAGGCCGATAAGTCCGCTTTGCCGGTTATTCAGTTTTTTTACTTTAAGCGATGGCTGATCAGAATGATTAACATACACAGTAATATCATCGGCATTAATCACAATACGCGCGTGAAACCAGGCCGTAGCCTCCGGAAATGGGTTCACCGCGTTTTCATAAACAAGGGGATGCTCTTTGCGGAGTTTATCCCAGGGAAAATCAGGCTCACTGATGTATTGAACTGTATGTTTACGACGTAAGGTATCTGAAGTTTGAAAATTAAAGGGTCGGAAATAGATTACATCGTTGGTTGTGGTGTCCACACCGTGGAAGGCTATACCTAAAAAGCTTTGCTGAAAAACATCCCTCCCACGCAAATCAACATCAACAACACCGGTTTTAAAATCTACATTCTTAAGCCATAAAATACCATCGGTGGTTAGGCCTTGTTTACTGCCGTCGGTAACTTCTGTAACAGTTTGACGAGGATAAGCTTTTAGCAGCTTATTTTCCTTAAGCAGGCGGTTAATATCATATGTAACTTTTTTCTGCTGGCTGTAACAAAAACTGCAGCCAAGCGTCATGCTTAATAGGGCAATTAATAAAATCTTGTTGTTCATGGGTTTTGGTTTTAACTTTAGTCAAAACTTGCAAATTGCCTTTACAATAAAGCTCATGCGGCATTTCAAGTTAAGTTCAAGTTTGTTCAAAGCATTTTAAGGATCGTTTAAACCATATTATTACCTGTATATCAATGGAAAAGGAAAAACAATTGCTTTTGCTATGCCGGCAGCTTATTGAGCAAATGTTAAACTGGGGCGATAGCAATATTTGGGGCAATGACGACTTTGAGCAGCTGAGCCAACAAATTTTTGATAAAACCCGGGTTCAGCTTAGTGTATCAACTCTGAAACGGATCTGGGGCAAGGTGCGCTATGAAAGCTTCCCCAATGCTGCCACGCTGAATGCCCTTGCCGGTTTCCTTGATTATACCAGTTGGCGCGATTTCAGGCAACACTACCAGGTTAATGGCGTAGTTGAACAACCTGTAGAAACCATTAGCCATGAAATTCCAATTCCTCCGGCAATCCCCCCTTCAAAACCCCGTATGCGATATGTATGGTTTGGGAGCGCTGTATTGCTGGTGCTTGGCGCGTTATTTTTCATGAGCAGCAAGCGCAATAAACCTGTTGATCCGGCTTCAATTAAGTTTAGCAGTAAAAAAGTTTCTGACGATTTGCCAAACTCGGTGGTATTTAATTACGATGCTTCAGCATTCCATTCCGACAGTGTTTTTATTCAGCAATCGTGGGATCCCAACCGTCGCGAACAAGTTCCGGGAGATGGTAAACAGTTTACCTCCATTTATTATAATCCAGGCTATTTTATTGCCAAGCTCATTGTTGATGGATATGTAAAAAAAACAACATCGGTATTCATTAAAACCAAAGGCTGGAAAGGCATCCTTGATCATCAACCTATCCCCGTTTATCTATCTTCCGAAGAAATTAAAAGAGATGGATTTATGGGAATTGATGCCCAACTGATGCAGCAAAAATTAGGCACTCCTGTTTTTAACAACGCCTGGGTAAAGTTTGCCAACATCCGGGAATTTCCGGGCATCAATGCAGATAACTTTACGATGGATTGCACATTACGTAATACCTCAACACCAGGCCAGTCGGCCTGCGCCAAGGCCGATCTTACAATTTTGGGTAATGGTACCGCCATTGTAATCCCAATTGTAAATAAAGGCTGTATATCTGATATGGGTATTTTAACCGGCACAGCCTGGGTTAGCGGCAAAGACCATGACTTGAGTGCCTTTGGTACCGATATGTCGCAATTTCAGAACCTGCGCTGCACGGTAAAAGACCATTTCCTGAAGATCTACCTTAACGACAAGCAAATTTTTGAATTTAAACAAGCCAGCACCATGGGGCGCATTGTAGGTATCCGATTTGAATTTGAGGGGCCCGGCGAGGTTAAACAATATAAGCTGGAAACACCCGGAGGTGCTGTTTACGCGGAGCAGTTTTAATCTTAGTAATGCATTTGTAAAGGCTCTGCATTACTCATTTGCCTCAAAAAGAAGTTTATCAATAAGTACTTGAGATATTCGAAAATTAGTTTTCTGAATGAGGTCGAGATAAGGACGTATTAACGGAATCATGTTTTGTTGCTTAGCATAAAGCAACACTCCTACCGAACCTTTAACCGCAATGCCTCTTTGCTCGGCAAGCTTTCTGGCGGCTCTGTCATCGGTCAATAAGTAATCGCATTTTACTTCAGCAGCCAAAACAATTGCACTTGCCTCACCCGGATCAACAAGTTCTTCTATTTGATTTTGTAAATTGTGATTTTGAACTTGCTGAATAATTACCCAATCAGGCAATGTTTTACCATATTCATCTGCTATTTCAGGAGTTGTAATTATTTTATTAAACAAGGATGGAAGCAAATACAAGGCGTCAATTTTATCCAAAATAATAAAACAGCTTGTATCAGTGATAACAACAACACGCTCAATCACGCTTTAAATCGGCTTTTACACTTGGATCCAGATAATTAACGCCGAAATTGACCAGAATTTCTGCAAAGTCCCATTTTTTCATACTGCACATTTCAGCAGCCTGGGTTAAAGATAACTTTCCCGCTTCGTAAAGTTTAGCCGCAATAAGACGAACTGTTTCGTCATGTTCTTTTTCCAACGCTTCAGGAACTTGTAATATCATCGTTGTCATGATATAAAGATAAGTATTATTGAAACCAAATAAAGGATTTCATTAAACAAACCAGCTTCAGAAAACCTGCTGAAACTTAATTTACCGAATTATCCGCTACCTTAATATCATATCCCTGTACAAGCAAATCGCTTACACCTGTGGTGAAAGGCTTGATAAATTGCTCAATCTTAGCATAAGTTTCCTCTACTTCGGTATCATTCTGCGGATCAAAAACCAGTTCGTCCAGACTGCTGATAGGCTTATTATCACCATGATGTACATCAGCGATTAAAAATATGCCTTTAGCATCACTATTATGATCGGGATGATTGGGTTCTGTTTGGGCATTGATGGAAAACACTAACCCGTAATCATCGTCAGAGATATTTTTCAAAACAGTAATTTCCAGCACCAGGCAAAACGCGCCATTATCGCTGTAACATTGCTGCGTGTACTGGCATTTGATCAGGTCCTGAAAATCGTTTTCTGCCTTTAATCTTATTTGCTCGTATAAATCAAAAACTGCTTCAAATAAATCCATAATGAGGTATTAGTCCGGTAATCCAAAACAAACATAACTATCTCCCGACTTACTTCCAATTTTTCCGCCGCCGCAGGCAATAACTATGTATTGTTTACCATCAATTGAATAAACTGCAGGGGTAGCGTAACCAGCCGCCGGTAACTGAGCTTCCCAAACCACTTTACCGGTATGTTTGTCAAAGGCCCGGATCTTTTCATCCTTAGTCGCGGCGATAAATATCAAACCGCCTTTGGTAACTACTGGCCCGCCATAGTTCTCGGTACCTGTTACCGGGATCCCTTTTTTGCTTAGCTCCGCAAACTCGCCCAAAGGCACTTTCCAAAGCAACTTGCCCGATGTAAGATCAACAGCGTTGAGTGTGCCCCACGGTGGTTTAATGCCGGGATAGCCGTCTTTATCCAGAAAACGATTATAGCCATTCATCGTATACGGTACTTCGTCAAGCACCTTTTTTTCTGTGGCCGAACTTACCTCACGATTACCGGTTGGTTCTTTTGCCATATCCTTCGCCGCTTTGGCTTCCGGGATTTTAAGCAAAAATGCAAGGAGGTTTTTCTTATCCTCAGGCGAGATTTGCTTAAACGATGGCATCATGTTGCGGCCGCTGGCAATGATGCCACTCACCTGGTCGGCAGTGTATTTTTTGCCGATGCTCACTAATGAGGGATATGATGTGCCATTCCCCTTCAATTCCGCACCATGGCAGCCAATACAATTGGTATTATATACCACATGCCCCAATGCCTGCGGCGAATGGTCATCAGTGTTAGTTTTAGGCACATCTATCATGACCTGCGCCCATGGCATTTCGGAGCAATTAACATATAGGATTTTGCTTTCGGGGTCAACAGCGGCTCCGCCCCACTCGCCCCCACCATCAAAGCCAGGGAAAATCCAGCCACCTTCTTTACTTGGCGGGGTAAACATGATCCGGTTTTTAACCTGGTTATATTTTGCCAGCATTTCCTGATGTACTTCGGGCGTACGGTCGGTAACATCTTCGGGATTAAACTTTTGCCGGGCAAAAGGCTGCGGCAAAGTCGGGATAGGCTGCGTTGGCCAAGCTTCCTCGCCCGGCAGGGCTTTTGTCGGCACGGGTGTTTCCACTATCGGAAAAATAGGCTTTCCATTTGTCCTGTCGAACATAAATACATAACCATGTTTAGTGATCTGCGTAACGGCATCTATCTTTTTGCCGTCTTTTACAATGGTTACCAGGTTAGGGTTAGCCGGTAGATCTCGGTCCCACAGGTCATGATGTATAAACTGATAATACCATTTCAGCTTACCTGTAGCCGCGTCAAGCGCCAATAATGAATTGGCAAACAGGTTTTGTCCCTTCCTGAAACCGCCGTAAAAATCGCCACCTACCGAACCTGTCGGGATATAAACCATCCCCCGCTTTTCGTCCAGCGCCATGCCCGACCAGTTATTGGCCCCGCCAAACTTCTTATACGCTGCGGTATCCTTCCAGGTATTATAACCAACCTCGCCGGGATGTGGTATAGTATGAAAAATCCATTTTAACTTTCCGGTGTGGGTATCATAAGCGCGCACATGTCCCGGAGCTGCATCGGCAGATTCCGATACACGATCGCCAACAATCAATACATTTTTATAAACCACGCCTGGTGTAGTACCTGCCACAAACGATTTGGTATCCCTGTCCAGGTCCTTGGTAAGGTCAATATACCCAGCCTTACCAAATGAACGTACAGGAACTCCTGTTTCCGCATCAATAGCCCAGGTTTTGGCACCTACGCTGTAAAAAATGCGTTTTTCGCCGCCAGCATCATTTTGCCAGTAAATTACACCACGGCTCACTTTATAATAAGCCATTGGGTCGCCGTTATTGGTGGTATCATCTTTTGCGGGGTCAAACAACCATTTTTGCTGACCGGTAGCGGCGTTTAGCGCAAACAATTTCAGTTTCGGGCTGGTGCCATACAAGATGCCATCAACCATAATGGGATTACATTGATTTTGGCTCCGGTTCCCGGTATCCTTATCTGCAGTGCTAAAAGTCCACAGCTGCTTTAACTTGCTTACATTGTTTAAAGTGATCTCCTCGTTTGATGAATACCTTATTCCTTCTTTCGACCCGGCATATGCCGGCCAGCCGCTATAAGGGTTATTGTTATGCTGATTTTTGCAGGACGCATAAATGCATGCCACTAAACACAGGGCTATAAAATACCGGGGCTTAATCATTTTTAAGACAATATTGGGTGTTAAACTGGTTGTTTATCAGGGTATGATACCCGCTAAATGTATGAATAAAAATTATTCATTCCGCCTATTTACGCATCCGTTTGTAAACAAAAATGCCACAGCTATTAAAAGCTATGGCATTCCGCTAATAAATATGAAAGATATTATTGGTTTAACCCAAACGATTCCCAACCAGATGGAGTAGCCCGGTTGCAGGTCATGGCCTGAGTGCCATTCTCACTTGAAATAAACTTGCCATTACTGCTCTGTAATGTGATAGTACCATCGGCATTAACGCCCCAGGTAAATTTCTCCCAATCGCCCGGTGTGGTACGGTTACAGGTGATGGCCTGGGTGCCGTTTTCTGACGATACATACTTACCCATACTGCGCAGGTAAATTTTGCCGTTACCCGCGTCAAGCACGGTAAAATGCTCCCAGTCGCCGGCTGTTGTACGGGTACAAGTCATGGCCTGGATACCGTTTTCACCGCTTACGTATTTAGCGTTAAAACCTTTAAGGGAAATCACCTGGCCTATTGGCGGATTATTACTTGGCGGAGGCGTTGTGCTACCGCCACTAACGTTGTAGTGGGTGTATGTAGTAAAACCAAGAAAGGTATTATCTGCAGGCACGTATACAGGTGTGGCGCTTGAACTTACAGTACGTAAGGAGGCCATATTTGCTGTAGCATAATGATGATAAGCCACTTCCAGTCCCGGATAAACGGTACTTGAAGCTGAGCAATAGTTACAGCCGGTACTTTGATTATAAGCGCTGCGCATAAAATCATAACCTTGGCTTATACGATTGGATAATGCGGTATACAAAGAGTTATCGCCCTGCATGTTTGCAATTTCGGCTGCAAATGTCAGTCCGGTAAGTGAGTATTGATAGTGTACGCAATCCTGTCGGTCGCAAAGCTCGGGCATGGTGCCGCCTGCCTGAATCACGCTGTTGAACACGTTGTTCAAAATATTTTCGCCATCATTAAACACACTGGCGCTATTCAGGAATACGCCGATAGCCATTTTAGCGTAACCCGCAGATACATACCAGTTGTTATTGTAGCCGGTATTTACCGTATTATTGATATAGTTATTTTTAACATTATTAAGATAATTACTAAAAGTGTTGATATCGGCTGCCGACCAGTTTGCCGATACGCCATTGGGCGTATAATACCTGATAATTTCGGCAGCAGCTACAAAACTTGGTGTTGTCCACGACGCTTCCAGGTCTGGTTGATTGGGATTATCCGAAGCGTCGATAGTAGCGTAATTTTGAAAGGTAGACGCCCAGCCGTTAAGGATAAACTTGCATTTATCAGACCATTGGGTATCGCCTGTTTTAGCAAAACGTAGCGCAAGGGCATAAGCCAAAATCGCGTCCTTCCTGATCTGTGATTTGGAAGGACTGGTATGCCCGTTTGACCCCACATACACTGTCGAATAAAACTGTGCAGGCATGGCATTATTATTAATAAAATCTACCACTTTTTGATAAGCGGCGTTACGTGTAGCATCGCCGTTGTTAACCTGCGAGGCTATCAGATCAAGATTGGCGGCCGTATTAAGTACGCCGGGATGCACAAATGAAGTTACGGCACGGGGTAACGTACTCACATCCGTATTTTCGGCTTTGTTTGTTAGTGATGATTTTTTACATCGTGTAAAAATCACGGCGGCTGCGAGCAGCAGGACACAGCCCAGCCAATAAGAAAGGTTGATTTTCTTCATAAAAAGTAAATAATTGGTTTATAAGATGTAGTTAATAGTCTACTGGTTTTTATGCTGACGCGGTTGTGCCCGGCGGTCAGAAAAATTGGTTATCAGCGCTTATCGGCTTGCACTGTTCAACCAAATTTATTTAACTAAAAGATAAAATTATAGCAGCGAGAAGAATTTATTTACTACAACGTTGTCGTAATTAATTGTTAAATAAACACTTACAGGAAAAGTTAAGTAAAGAAAAGGATAAATGGGATAGCAAAGTAATTGACAACTATACACGTTTGTCATTCCGATGAAGAATGAGGAGAAATCTTATACAAGCAGCTGTTTCGCTCTGCAATCTGCATAAGATTTCTCTTTCGCCCCGGCGCTTTGGCCCTCCCGCGCTCTATCGAAATGACATTTTTGATGATAAAAACTTACTTTTTCACCAAACTAACCGGCTCAACTTCCTGGCTCAGCAGTTTACCAAATAGCTCCCAGCGTTTTGCCGGTGCTTTGGCGGTGCCCCCGTTTGATTCAATGTAGTTTTTCACCAGGTCCTGGCCATAGTTGTAATTGATAACGTAGCTGCGGTATTTTTTGATAAAACTGAGAGATTTCTGTGCAGTTTCAACATTCATAAGGCAATATTTTTTAAGGTATGACAATGCCTTATCCTGGCTCATGGTATTATTGATTAACCCTCTCGCAGCTTCGTTACGGGCGTAATTTAATGTTCCTTTTATAGCGAGGGCTTTGAAATACAGATCGACACCTGCGGTATCCAAACCAGCCAACGGCAGCAATACATTTTTGGCAAACTTGATTTTATCGTCACCCGGGAAAGCTACCTCGATACCGTAATTAGCACTACCCTCAGCAATCAGCGACTGCGGACTAAACAGCGGATATAACGAGATTTCCACCCAGCCTTTATCATGGTAAAGATTTTTCTCCAGCAGCATATTGTATACATGGTGGCCCGGATAACTTTCATGACTGCCAACATCAATGGCACGGTCAATAAAAATCTTCAGATCAGTATTGATCTGTACAGTACTTTTATAACCTCCTTTATACCAATTATAGCCCGACCATGGCTTGTTCGTCACATATTCCAATGTAAATGACTCACCAGCCGGTAATTGATAATGGGCAAGTGTACGTTTACGAGCCTCGGCAATGGCAGCTTTTATAACCGGATCTAATTTATCTTTCGGGATAATGAATTTATTGGCCAGCTTTTGAAACCTGTCGTTTACGTTGCCTTTACCCGGTAAAATGCTATCTAATAAAGCTACCTGAGCTTTAAAGAAATCATCGGTATAAACAGGGGCGGCCACACCGAATAACTCACGTGATTCTTCGTCAAACGGTCTCTCCTCACCAGAAAATATACGGATGCGGCGACTGAATGCCACCAACTGATCGGCCATCCAGTTAGCCCTGATTTTATTAGTATCAATTTTTGTGGTGTTGGCTACCGTACGCAGATCATTCATCAAGCTATTTGCCGATGCCAGCAAACTATCTTTAGGGAAAGTTTTAAGCGGCTCCTGTTTAGGCTTTAATGAATCGGGGCCGTAATAAGCATCTACAAAATCTCCGTCATATTGCCCTATGGTAAGGCCAAGCTTTACGTACTCAACAGCAAGGTTATTTAGTTTTTTATTTTCGAGCTTTTGAGCCGGGTCATGTCCACATGAAAACAGCAATAACAAAGGAGCAAAAAACAGTAGTTTTTTCATGGCAAATGATCTTGTGCGGTAAATGTGGCGCAAGATAATAATTCCATTTGTTATAAGCCGAATGGGAGCATCAACCGAACCGTTGGGTAAAGCCAATTAAGGTTTCCGGAACGAATTAAGGTTATACGTTACCCCTACCGCTACACCTGAAGATTGCAGTTTGATATCTGAATATCCAACTCCCGAAATTGGCACTTTCATATACGGTTGTACACTCACGCCAAGTTTTGAGTTTATTCTGTGCTCATACGTAGCGTTGATATTTACAATACTTAATAAATACCCCTTACTGTTTGGTACGGTATAAGTTTGAGGCCATGCTGCGTTGTTGGTACCGTCGGCATAGTTGTAAGTATACTTTTCGCGCAGCATCAGGTATGATGACAAACCTGCGCCAACCGATAGCTTGTTACGAAAATTGCCATAAACCTGGTAACCGATATTGATAGGAATATCAAGCATTTTACAATCGGCAGTTACGTCGGTAGGCTCATGCTTAAAGATAAATGCCGTGTGGTAGTTGGCAAAACTTGTATTGTAAGGCTTTGATGAATATACAACGCCGCTGGTAATGGTTAATTTTTTCGTAGCACCGAAGGAAAGCAATAAGCCGTAATTGCTGCCAACCTTACCCTGGAATGAGTTTGTACCGTTTACATCAGATGAGGCCAACACCGTGATAGCCCATTGCGGCCGGTATCCAAAGCTTTGTTTGGTTATTTTTTTATCTGGTTTTGATGCACTTGCGGCAACAGGTTGCCTATCGATATTTGTCTTAAAATCAGGAACTGCTAAAGGTACTGGCTGTATATCAAGCGATAAAGCCTTGCTTGCCAGTAAATTTTCAACAGAAGCTTTATTATTGTTTAACGGATTATTTAAAGGATTTGTGTTTGCTATCAGCTCAGGATGCATCATGATGGTATCACGACCAACAATTGCCTTTTTGTTTGATCCGGTAAGGGAGGGGCCGATACCGTTTACAGCAGGCATTAAAGCCGATTGACCGGCTTTAACATGACTATCCCTATTACTGTTAGCAGCAAAATTATTGTTAATTGACGATGTTGTTCTGGTACTATCCGTAACCTGAGGATGTTGAACAACGCTATTGTTTGTTTCGGGATTCGCTTTAGGTACAACAGGTTTAACTTTAGCCTGTTGTTGACCTGATGTATTATTATCCTGTGTATTTGGTTTAAAAAACAACCAACCTAAAAACAGCAATAGCATGGCTGCTATACCGCTTGCAAGTGGTAGCCAATAAACAAATCCACGGCGTTTTTTGCCTTGGTCAAGCATTTGCTCAAGCGCATCCCAGTCATCCTCGTTAAACGCCCGATGATTTGCAGGATCTTCCAGCTGCTTCTTAAAAATGTTATCTAAATCCTCTTCGCTTTTCATCCTCTGATACCATTATTAAAAAAAGTGCTCCTAACATCTATGCCTATGCCATTATAGGCCACAATCGGGTTAAAATCCATACCCCTGTTGTAATTGGTTTTATTAGCAGTTTCCTCTGCTTTTAATATCATTTGTTTTAGTTTATGCCTTGCCTTGTGCAAATTTGACTTAGATGTTCCCGGACTAATGTTCAGCATCTCACCTATCTCTTCATGCGAGTATCCGTCAATAGCGAAAAGGTTAAATACCGTGCGGTAAGCCTGGGGCAGCTGCTGTACCATCGCCAGCAGATCTTCGTAATTTAAATTTTTATCCGTGAGGTCGCCCTCGCTCACGTTTTCTGCCTTCTCCAGGTCTTCGGTGTAAGCCATTTTTAAATTGGCCCGATAGTAATCAATAGAAACATTCATCATGATCCTACCAATCCAGGCTTTAAACGGCCTTGAAGTATCAAACCTGTCTATATGGGTAAATACTTTCATAAAGCCCTGGTTCATAACCTCTGCAGCTTCATCGCGGTTACCCGCATAACGGAGACATATCCCCATAGAAAACCCATAAAACGCCTTATAGAGCATTTTCTGACTTTTTCTGTCCTGCTTTACGCAGCCATTGATCAGTTGATGTAACTCTTCTTCGCCCATATGGGGTTTTATAAACTCAGAATGAAACGCATAAATTTAACCTAATCTACGCACATCACGGTAATTAATATTAAAAGGTTGCCTCTCCAATAAAATATTTTTATTTTTTCTCATAACCGGGCAAAACAATGCTCAATTTTCACATATAAGAGGGTTAGTTATACAAAATATGTACAAGTTAATGTATACCAAACAAATGCCTACTAATAATTATATTTTTGATAGCGAAGGCAACTGGCACAAATGTTTACTGCGTAATGTTCATATATTGAAAATCCCCGGCTGTTTTAAAGGCCTTTTATGAGAATCGAAATAAACCCAAACTTCCCGGTTAACAATTGCAAAATATGCGGGACACGCCCGGTGGTTGAGCAAACTAAAGACCGTTGGACCATACTATGTCCCCGCCCTACCTGTAAAAATGCTGTTTCTGACAGGCTGCTTAACGTAGCCGAATGGAATAAGCAAAATCCGTAATATTTTTTTGTTTGTTTAACTCAAGGCAACCATATGCGGTAGATGTACGATATATCTTAGTAAAGGGTCGTAACAGATCCTTTATAATATATACTACTAATACTACTGCTGCATGGTACCAGTGTCTGTTGTGATCATTACTAAAAACGAAGCCACCTTAATTGAGGATTGTATAAAAATGGCCCGTTTAATAACCGATGATATTGTTGTGGTTGATAATGACAGTACCGATGGTACTCCACTAATAGCGTCGGGTTACGGATGCCGGGTATTTCAAAAAAGCTGGACGGGATATGGGGCGAATAAAAATAAAGGCATAGCCCTGGCCCGTTATAATTGGATATTAAGTATTGATGCCGATGAAGTGCCCGATGCCGACCTTATCAAAGCACTTCATAATATAAACTTTGATAAAGCAAATGTTGTTTACGACATCAAATTCAAATCGTATTTTGGTAAAAAGCTCATCCGTTTTGGTAATTGGGGGAACGATCATCATCTTCGATTATTTAACCGCTCAATAGTAAAATGGGGCGAAACTGAAGTCCACGAAACATTGCTTTTACCACCCGATGCCGAAATTAAAAGTATAGCAGGCTATATCCACCATCACTCCGTAACCGATATTGAGGATTTTAAACGTAAAGCTATACTTTATGCCCAATTAAGCGCGGCCAAGTATTACAAAGCAGGTAAAAAAGCAACGTTTATTAAATTGCATTTTTCACCCGCTTTTGGCTTTTTACGTAATTACATCATCAGGCTCGGTTTCTTGGACGGCGCCGAAGGCCTTGCCATAGCGCGCGTCATTTATAAAAATACGCGCCTTAAGTATGTGTATCTGAAACAATATAAAGAGCTGCCTCAAAAACAAAACGACTACCGCAATGAACTGATTATGGAACAGGCTTAGTTAGCACCTCCTGATAAAACTGCAGCGTTTGCTTCGCCACTATATCAATATCAAAATATCGTTTTACTTTTTCATTGCCCGCGGAGGCAAGTTTCAGCCGTTTTTCAGCGTCGTTAAGCAATGTAATTATTGCCGATGCCAATTGCTCCACATGATCAGGATCAATCAGCATTCCGTTGATATCGTCCTCAATCAGCTCCGGGCCTGATGTACTGTTTGAATTGATCACGGCTGTACCACAGGCCATAGCTTCCAAAGGGGCCAACGCAAAGGCCTCGGCATATGAAGGAAATACGGCGGCTGCCGATTTAGCCAGATAGCCATAAAGCTCGTCCTTATTAACATGGCCTTTGAATACAACACTGTTTTTTGCATGCTCTTGTAAAAAAGCAGTCATTTTTACCATAGGGCCTTTTCCGAGTATCAATAATCGCGCGTCCGGGATTTCTTTCGCAACTATATTCCAGGCTTTTGCAAGTTGAAAAACGCCTTTCTTTTGAACAAGGCTGCCCGTAAACACCACCTGTTTATTATCACGCTCCGCATCATTCATAACCACGATATTCGTATCAATGCCATTATACAACACCTTGATGGGTTTGCCGTATGATAGATAAACAGCACTTTTGCCGGCAGTATAGGCGCTTGCGCTGCTTATAGCTGCTGCTCTGTTTAAAATATCCTGCTCCATTTTCAAAACATGCGGGGCAACAGTTTTTCCTGCCTCGCTGTTGAAATAAGTTATAGAGCCGTTCATCTTAACAACAACCGGGACAGACAACTTTGGAAATGGCACGTACGAATTGCAAAAACGGATATAATCATTATAATCGGGCATTTCAACAATGTCTATTTGCCAGATTTTGATGATTTGCTCGAGTTTTTTTTGATAGGCTGCCAAACTCCTTTTAATATCCCGCTCGGTTATACCGGTATCTAATAACACCCTGTTAACCAGTCGTGCGCTTAGGGCCTGCTGGTTTTCAAATAACCTGCCATCTATTCCCCAGCGGTACCTAAAAACCCTTACACCTTCATCTTCAAATTCATCAACACCGCCATATCCGCGGCTGTATAGACCGGCAGCTATTACTTTGTGGCCCAACTTTGCCATTTGCCTGGCTATAAGTTGCACGTAGGTGCCAATGCCGCCATGCGGCCCGGGAGGATATTCATCGCACAGATATAAAATGTTCATTGCGCCAGGAATTGTTTACTGTTTTGAATAGTATGCCTGCTTAATTGCCTCGATACCACAGCAATTACCAGGTAAAAAACTATCCCCAATAAAAGCCTTAACAAAAAATGAATGTTTAAAGATGATGTTATAAACCAACCAGTCAAAGCAGCAGGAAACAATAATACGAACGGGCGTAGGCTAATATACATAACATGTTTATTTACCAGCCGGTAATAAAGCGCGGCCTGTAATAAATTAGTAATTAAAAATGCCACGGCTGAACCTATACCATTAAACAGCGGGATCAATACCAGGTTAAGGCCAATGTTTGTTATAGCGCAACTTACGGTAACAGAAGATACCGCTTTATACTTTTTAACGCTAAAACTAAGCGACCAAAGCAAGTTTATAAAAAACTGCAAAGGTATGCACAATGATAGGATCAGAAACTCAGTGGCATTGGTAGCGCCGTATTTCCCTCCGGTTATCATGCCAACTACGGGCGTCCAAAGTATATTAAAAACAAGCGGGAGCAGCATAGCCAATAGTAGCTCGGCGGTGTTAAAGGCGTTTACCTGTTCCTGTAATTTGGCAGATGGTTTTGAAGCCATTAACCTTGATAGCCGCGGTAAAATAACGGGAGCAATAATAAGCATGGGCAGCCGGGTAAGTTCATAAGCGCGGTAAGCAAAGCTATAATCGGCTAAAACGGCCTTGCTTGCCATAAAACCCAGTAATAACCAGTCCATGCGCGAAAGGCTCATATCAAATATTACAGATACATATTGTGCGGCAGACTCGCTCAATAACTTCTTATAAGCCTGAAATCGAAATTTAAAGCTAAAGCCGGTGTTGGTGATAACATAAATGAACAATGCCAGCAATTCGGCCCCGGCGGTGCATATCATTACCATGATGATGGAATGAACTTGTAGCTGATGGACGGCTACAAGATAAAAGGCACCGCAAACTCTTAAGCTATTGCTTATAATGGCAATGACGCCATAAGGCGTAAATTTTTCTTTAGCGTTTAAAAACTGCTTTAGCGGAATACCCAAAAAAAGCAAGCCCTGCGCCATGAAAAACCAGGGCAATAGCTGATAAATATCGCCATGCAGCACCAAGCTGAGCAGCCATAAAATAAGAAGCGCTGCAAAAAAAGCAGCCAGCGAATGGAATAGAAATGCCGCCGCCGCCCAATCAGACCGTTGCGATGCCGCTATACGACGGATCACCACCTGCTCCAATCCAAAACCAAGTATTGTAGTGATGAATATAGACATGGCGTTCATCCAGCTGATGATACCAAAACTGTCCTTACTCAGGTAAACAGAAATAACATAAAAAAAGATACTGCCAAGCACCTGCAAGGCAAGCGCCTGCAAACCCGACGAAAAAAACCTGATGAACGCTTTACTTCTGAGCAATGCCTTGTAGTGTTTATACCCTTATACTATTGTTTTTACCGGCCGGTTGCCTGTAACATTTTTATATGCCGGTTAAATATCTGCATATATCAGCGTAATAACGAGGCAACCATTCCATTTTTTGGAACGTAATTCCTTTAAACAAAAAAATTAAAATCAGGCCCGCAAAACCGGGAACGAATATTAATAAACAAAGGGAATAATGACAATCAGCTTGCCGGTTTTTGATATTAAAAGATGGAAAAATTATGCCGATTGGCGGATGTTGATCTTCCTGTTGCTTTTCATCAACGTTCACGTTCCATTCAAAATAGCAGCGCTGCTTTTTGCTTACATAAGCCGCTTCAATTTCCAATTTGGTTTTAAGCTGCGCGATTCAAGGCTCCCGTCATTCTATCTGCTCGTTTTCCCGATAGCCGTTATTGCTGCAATAGTCAACAAAAATTTTATCAACCTGTATTACATACCCGTTTTCGGCTGGGCATTGATATGCTGGGCGCTGGCCTTGTTGGCTATTCACCAGGTTAAACTCATGGTTGATGAAACCGATGCCGAAACCATTTACCGGACACTGATCATCTTTTTCCTCATAAACGCTGTTTTTTCGGCCGCCAACCTGGCGCATATCATGTGGATCACCAAAAGCATTAACCCCTATGCCTATATGGGGATGCACCAGCGCTACTTTATAAATACCGGGGATGATGTTATGGGTATCAGTTTTGATATTTCTTCAACCAATGCCGTTCTGTGTGCATTTGGTGTGTTTTACTTTATTTATAAGCGTAACCTGGCCATGATGATCGTGTGCATGAGTACACTGGTACTTACTTACAGTAACCTGATCAGCATTTTGTTCCTGCTTATCCTGGCTTTCATATTTATTTTCAAAACCACACGCAATCAAAAAAGCATGATCGTGGTGGCGTTGATGATCTATATCATCTCCATGGCCAAAATATCGCCACAAAATGGGAAATACCTAAATGAGGTAAGCGCAAGTGCATTACGGAAAAATCGCCCGGAACTGCAAACAGTAGTTGCAAGCAATACAACCGCGCAGGCAAACAATGTATTGAGCAGGGACGAACGGCGCAGAAAATTTGCACAAAATTACCTGGATAGCCTGAGCACCATTAAAGCCCGCCAGGAAAGGCTGAGCGAACTTGATAAAAAAATTAAAGGTTTGCCGCTTACGGATTACGGCCGACTGTACATTCCTGAACCTAACACTCATTTTGCCGAGTTTTATAATACCGGCGAGATGACACCCGACAGGCAGCAACTGCTTGATTGTATTGCTATCCATTGGGCCCAATTGCCACTTTGCCATGTTGAACCGTTCCTGCCTGCCCTTCCCGGGAAAGTCACCGGCACGATACAAACTTTTGATTATTTGGTTGTACACCCATGGCAAAGTATAGCCGGTTTAGGGCCGGGAAATTTTTCATCTAAGATAGCTTTCAGGGCCGCAGGTGCAGGTATCAGGGGCGATTACCCCAAAAACTATATCTATATCAACCCGGCATTTATGCGTTATCACCTTGACCTGTATCTAAGCTTCTTTAGCAAAAATGCCGAGTTCCGTTCGGTACGCAATAACCCATACTCTACTTACGACCAAATGCTAAGTGAATATGGCATCCTCGGATTACTGGCCCTCATCATTTTCTATATCGGCTTTTTTGCACGGCACTATAAAAAACTAAGCTATGGATTGCCCATACTAATGATGGTAGCGGGCATATTTTTTCTTGATTACTGGTTCGAGCAACTCTCGGTACTGGTAGTTTTTGAGCTCATGCTATTCCTGAATTTAAAAGAAACTACTTCATCTGATTTGAAAACAAAAACTACAGTGCCGGAGGAGCTTGCTTATGCATAACCCTCAAATTACTGTTTTAATGCCGGCCTATAATGCCGGTAATTACATCCGCGAAGCTATTACGTCGGTACTTGAGCAATCGTTTACCGATTTTGAACTACTCATTGTAAATGACGGATCAACTGATGATACGCTGGATGTCATCCAATCATTTAACGATGAGCGTATAGTAGTTTTAACCCAGGAAAATAAAGGTGTAGCCGCAGCGCTAAATACCGGCTTACGCCATGCGCGGGCCCCTTACATTGCCCGTTTTGATGCCGATGACATTTGTTACCCTTACCGCCTTCAGGTTCAGTATGATTTCATCTCTTCGCACCCATATTACAGCATTATAGGTTCGGGCGTTGACTATACCGATGTGCATGGCGATCTGATATTCACCTGGCAACCAGATGCTTTGAGCCATAACGAAATCCGTCAGCTTAGTTATAAAATTTGCCCGTTTATTCACTCCAGCGTGTTTTATAAACGCGATGTTATTTTAAACGCGGGTGGCTATAACGAGTTGGCCTACACTTTTGAAGATCATTTTTTGTGGGCGGGTATCCTCAAACACGAAAAAGCCTTTAATCTTAATCAGCCACTCATTAAAGTGAGGCTCAATGCCGAGTCTATCACCATTGATGAAAAATGGCGCACAGGCAAATTCAGGCAGATCAAATACAATACGCTGCGTAAGCATAGCATCACAGAAGCTGAAGGAAAGCAACTATCCGAAATCGGTATAAAGCAATTATCTCCACGCATTAAAAAAGGTGCTTATTATGCGCTGATAGGTAAAAAATACCTCTGGAATAATTACCAACCCAAAAAGGCAAGAAAAAACCTAATCAAAACACTATCCATCAGCCCGTTGCATATCAAAAACTATTTTTTGCTGCTGATGACATTTCTGCCCGAGCGTACACTGATCAGGTTATATCATTTGGCTAAAGGTAACTTCCGCTTAGAAGAGCCGGAACTGCCAACCGCTGTTTTAAATCAAAAGGAGTTGAACTATGGCAGCTAAAAAGATAAAACTGTTTGTTGATGCACACTCCTTTGATAAAGAATTTCAGGGCGCGCAAACTTTTATACGTGAACTATATAATCACCTGCTGGCCGAGCGCCCGGACATAGATATTTATATCGGCGCGCGCGATACGGATAATATTCGCAAACTATTTCCGCTGTTACCGCCGCAAAACATACTGCCTTATAAAAACCGTGGTGTAAATATTTTGCGGTTTGTTTTTGATATCCCGGCATATATCAAAAAATATAGGTTTGATTTTGCTCACTTCCAATATATCAGCCCTAAAAAAATAGCAGGCTGCCAATATATTGTGACCATGCATGATATGCTTTTTAATGATTTCAGAAAGGATTTCCCAATTCTGTTCAGCATACCACGCAACTATCTTTTTGGCCGGAGCATTAAAAGTGCGGATATAAAAACCACGGTATCTGACTATTCCAAAAGCCGTATTTGCGATTATTATCAGATCCCTGCAGATGAAATGCACATCATCCAAAATGGGGTAAGCAATTCGCTGTTACAATATCAGGACTCAAAGCAAGAGGCTGAGGATTGGGTAGCAAAGAAATTCGGCATCAGGAATTTTATCCTATATACCAGCCGTATTGAGCCGCGTAAAAACCATCTTTTATTGCTTCAGAAATATTTAAGCCTGAAGTTATATGAAAAAGGTATCAGCCTGGTATTCATCGGTAAGGCATCAATATATACGCCGGGGCTAAACGAGCTCATCAAAAGCCTCAGTGCTAAGCAAAAGCAATTTTTCAGGTGGATACCACAGGCAGAGCAGGCTGATTTGGCAGCATTTTACCGCGCCTGCAGGTTGTTTGTATATCCCTCAAAAGCCGAAGGTTTCGGTATCCCGCCGCTTGAAGCGGCCATTTGCGGTGCACCAGTGTTGTGCTCGTCAGAAACAGCGATGAAGAACTTTAACTTCTTCGCGCCATATGCTTTCAATCCGGCCAATCAAGCCGACTTTGAGCAAAAACTGGCATTTGCTGTTGAGCAGCCACCCAGCTATGCCTTCACCAGCCGGGTGGCAGAGCACGTTGCTCATCAGTACCACTGGGAAAAAAGCAGTATCATATTTTACAATTTATTACAAGCAAACTTTCATTGTCATGAAACTAAAAATAGCGATTTTAGGAACGCGGGGCATCCCGAACTACTATGGCGGGTTTGAGCATATTTCAGAATATGTATCGGCAGGTTTGGTAAAAAAGGGCCACTCGGTTACCGTTTATAATTCGCACAATCACCCTTACAAAGCCAATAGCTGGAATGGCGTTAACATTGTACATTGTTACGATCCTGAATATCTTGTAGGTACTGCCGGGCAGTTTGCCTATGATTTTAACTGCCTTATGGATGCCCGCAAACGCAAGTTTGATGTGGTACTGCTTATGGGCTATACCAGTAGTTCGGTTTGGGGGCACCTTTATCCACCAAACAGTGTCATCATCACCAATATGGATGGCCTGGAATGGAAACGCTCCAAATACTCAAAACCAGTGCAAAAGTTTTTGAAGTATGCCGAAAAGCTGGCCGTAAAACACAGCCAATATTATATTTCCGATTCAAGGGTGATCAGATCTTATCTTAAGGATAAGTATGAGGTTGAGAGCCGCTATATTCCCTATGGTGCCGATCTGTTTTCGGAACAGGAGCGTGAGCAATTTGATAAAAGCGAAGTGCTTAAGGAAGATTACTTTTTGCTGATGGCTCGCATGGAGCCGGAAAACAACATTGAAACAATTTTGGAGGGTTTTAATAGCAGTTCGTCAAAGAAGAGCTTTATGGTTTTGGGCGATACCAGTAACCGTTTTGGCAAATTCATTACTCATCGCTTTAAAAACGACGACCGGATCCAGTTTAAAGGGGCCAATTTTGATAACTCCGTGGTACGCGCACTACAGAATAACAGTTACCTGTATTTCCACGGGCATAGCGTAGGTGGCACTAATCCTTCTTTGCTTGAAGCCATGGCCAGTGAAGCGCTCATAGCCGCACATAATAACCCTTTCAACAAAGCAGTACTCAACTCAGATGCTTTTTATTTTGATAACGCGAATGAGGTTCGGCACCTGGTTGAAAACGTGCAGCGAAAGGATACTGAACGCGAAATGGTAAAGAATAACCTTCACAAAATTCAATACCAGTTTAACTGGGAAATGGTGATCAACGACTACGAAGATTTTATACTGGAATGCTACCGCAATCAACATGAAAAACCTGCTAAAGCCTGATGATACGCTGAATAACAGGATCAGCTATTACTTGCTGATGTTGCTGCTGCTGAGCCTGCCGTTCAATATGTTTTATAGTCACCTGTTGTTAATTGGCCTGGCACTGCATACTATTATACAAATCCGTAAAACCACGATAAAGCCATTATTAACAAGCGTAAACTTTGCTTTGGCTGCTGTTTTCTTAGTGACACTGATCAGCACCATTTACAGCACCAATAAGCCGCAGGCTTTTACAGAGGTTGGCAGACAGGTTACCATTTTGCTTATCCCACTGATATTTTGCTTTAATCCGCTCGATATAAAAAAGTACCGGAACAACCTGTTACTAATATTTTCGGTAGGATGTACGGTTACCGTCGCCTATCTCTTTTTGCAGGCGTTGATTACCGTAAGGTATTATCATTTACCCTTAAAGGCTTTGGTATCCCCGGCCTTTACTAACCATAACTTCTCTGAACCTTTGGAGATCCACGCTACTTTTTTTTCCATGCAGATAGCCATTGCATTGGTATATCTTTTGTATGTTTTTATAAAGGAGAATTCTCCGAAGCTTAAGGTATTTTATTTGCTGTGCAGTTGCTTGCTGGCAGCGGGCATTATCCAGCTCAGCTCAAAATCAATATTTGCAGGGATAGTGATTATCCTGACAGTGGTTATACCATGGTTTATGCTGAGGGGAAGGATACGCTTAAAATATGTAACCATAGTTACATCATTATTGATTGTAGTGATAGCGGGGATTTTTGCCACGCGTGCCTTTCGTGAAAGATACGTGACCGAGCTCAGGAAAGACCTCAGCAAATCTGCCGGTGCCCAGCTTACCGACCCGAGGCTGGCGCGTTGGAGTGTTGCTATTGTTGTAGGTGCCCAATCGCCGGTTATAGGTCATGGGGCAGGTACCGAGATTGGTTTACTTAAAGATCCTTTTTTTGATCACCAGTTTTACAGGTCGTATCTCGCTGGGTTAAATTCGCATAACCAGTTCATCAGTTTCTTCATTAAATCGGGAATTACAGGCTTGCTGGTTTATCTTTTTGTATTGGTATTAGGTATAAGGACAGCCATTGCAAAACGCGACCTGTTACTAATGGCTTTTATGGTTATCGTGGGCACCGTTTCCTTGTCCGAAAACTTTTTAGATGTAGATAAGGGAATCTTTTTTTACAGCGTATTTTTCTCATTATTAATATTTTCCGCAAGTATTCAACCAACTAAAAATCAAGCGAAAAATATTGTGTAACTACTTTGTTAACAGGCAACCATAGCCGCAAACGGTACGTCATCATTATATATACAAAGACGTGAAAAGTATAGCCACCTTAATTGAACAAAACAATAAACGCTTGCTGAATACCCGGAACAATATCTTAGCTACCCTTGCCTATTTTGACATGTGGGATTATCCGCTAACCTACGGCGAAATATTCCTGTTCCTGGAAAATAAGTATGGGCAGCATGATTTTACCGAAGCACTTGATCAACTGGTAGCAGATAAGCTGGTATTTCATTTCGACAGGTTTTATTCGCTCAAAAACGATTACATGGTTTCAATAAAGCGTAATAAGATGAATAAGAAAGCCGCTGAACTAATCAATAAGGCTAAAGAGGTTGGCGCTTTCCTGATCAAATTCCCATATGTACGTGGCGTAGGTATTTCAGGTTCATTATCCAAGAACTGCGCCGACGAAAACTCGGACATTGATTTTTTTATTATTACCGAACGCAATAGGCTTTGGCTTGCACGTACCTTCATGCACATGTTCAAAAAACTTACCTTTTTGGTTGGTAAACAACACAATTACTGCATGAATTATTATATTGACGAAGCCCGGCTGCAGATAGTTGAAAAAAACATTTATACAGCTATTGAGGTAGCCACGATTATCCCGCTTGAAGGAGATATCACCTTTGAGAATTTTTACAAGGCAAACTCCTGGATGCATGATTTTTTGCCTAACAAGTGTATGCGCCTTGCCACCGCAAAACCATTAAAAAAAACATGGTACAAAGTTTTTGCCGAAAAAATGCTCGACAATTCCTTTGGTAGCTGGCTTGATAATCTATTAATGGAAATTACCGCAGGCCGCTGGAATAAGAAAACCGAAATGAAGAAACTAAATATGCGGGGCGCAGTAATGAGCATGGCTGCAAGCAAACATTTCGCCAAACCAGCTCCCGAAAATTTTCAGGTTAAATTAATAGAACGGTACCGGACTAAGGTTTGTATGTTATTACAGCAATCTGAAGAACGGGTTGCGCAGTAATGCTAAACCCAGAAGCCTCCTGAAAGTGTAATGATAAAAAACGCGCCTCTCGCCCTCAGTGGAAAAATGAGTTATGCAAAGGCTAAATGACATCAGTTGTAGAGTGGCTGTCATCCTGAGTGATTTAAATCCGTTGGCCTGTGAAGGAGAAATGACAAAAGTAGGGGCCGTCACCCTGAGCCTGTCGAAGGGTCGCGCGCAGAGGCCCTACACACCATGCTTCGACTGGCTCAGCATGACACCCGTTTTGAAACTTGTCAAGATGATTTAATTCGTTAATGAGGGCACGCCTTTACTTCTTCCTCAACGAAATAATATAATAATCCCCGATATATTTAAACGGCCAGGTAGTTTTTAACCTGTCTTCCCAGGCTGTCAGTATTTTATAAACACGTGGATGCTTTTCGGCAAAACCCTCAATATATGATGGTGGCACTATGGTACATAACCCTTCAATACTTAATACTTCAAAATCCTGTTTTAAGCGTTTTTTGATGTATGACGGATTGTAGTAGAAACAGTCAAAGTAAACACCTTCAACATGGGCCTTACGGCCTTTGCTGCTAAAAAAACGACGAAAAGCAGTTTTGAACTTCCCTTTAAATACCAGCAAAGTTTCCCAAAGGCAAAACTTGGGCAATATTACAAGAGTGACCATACCGCCCGGATTTAATAACTCGCCAAATGAACGTAGTACTTTATCCAGTTCGCCGGTACAATTGAGGCCTGCAAAGTTGGAGAAGATCAGATCATAAGGGCCCTTATTAACAAGCTGTTCGAGCTGGGTAAATGAGCAAAGCTCATTACTTACCAATTGCTGTACGCCATGCCTTAATACCTTTTCCCGTAGTTGCTGCTGCATCCCTTTTGAAATATCGGTAGCGTGAACCTTAAAATCTTTTTTTGCAAAAAACAGGGCATCTTCGCCGGTACCGCTGTTCAGTTCCAGGATACTGCCTCCGGGCTTAAGATATTGCAGAATATGGTTGCGTACCCGCTTGCGTTTATAACCAATGATGGTATCTCCTGAATACAGCTCATCAAAAATTACCGACTGGTTACTGAACGCCGCTTCGGCAAATTGTTCATTTACATGTGTTGCAGTTCCGGTCATATCGCTTTTTCAAATTTCTCCAGCTTTAGCTTTTCAAAGTAAGTAAGCGGGGCGTAATAAAATACCGATAACGCTTTCTTTATACCGTTTGCAGAAATCCCGAACGGATCTTTCAGCAATTTTTGCAAGCTGTTTTGAGCCAAATGTTTGTGATAGTTACGGTGCACGTATTTATGCAGTTGCTTGTAGTAATAAGCAGGATAAGTGTTCTTGAACATCAAGGCCATCTCGTCAGAATCTGTCCAGTTGGTTTTCTTTTTAAGCTCGGCTTTAACACGTTCATAAAAACCGGTACCAGGTAAGGGATATGATACCGATATACCTATCTCATACGGCAGCAATTGATTGATCATATCTATGGTCAGCGTAATATCGTCGCGCGTTTCTTCTGGATAACCAAACTGGATAAAGAACGAGTGCTTGATGCCATGCGCTTTCATGAGGTGCGTAGCAGTGTGGATCTGATCTATAGTGATGCCTTTATCCATAGCATCGAGTACTTTTTGCGATCCGCTTTCGGCCCCTATCCATACATTTTCACAACCGGCAGCGGCCAGTGCCACCACAGCTTCCTCTTCAACCAGCAAATCGGCCCGCGACTGGATCTTGAAGCGGATCCGGATCCCTTCCTGCCCCAACAATTTGGCAAACTCCTGCACCCAACCGGGTTTCAGTCCGAAAATATCATCGCAAAACCAGATATGATCCATGCCATACCTTTCCTTCAGCATTTTAATCTCGTTCACAATATACTGCGGACTATGCGAATTGTACCTGTTACCATAGATAGGTTTGGCGCACCAGTTACACTTGAACGGGCAACCACGGGTAGTCACCACATTAATTGAAAAATAGCCGGCATTTTTTAACCACATCTCCCGGTAAGTATCCATGTTCACCAAATCCCAGGCGGGTATTGCTAAGGTGTCCAGCTCTTTCATTACTGAACGGCCGGGAGTTTTAATGATTTCGCTGCCGTTCATATAGGCTAAGCCTTTAATACCGAAATGATCGGTATTGCCGCCTTTAATATGCTCTGTAAGTTCAATTAGCGTTTGTTCCGCCTCGCCCAGGATAACAAAATCAGCCCCCTCTGCAAGATAGGCCGCGTACCTATCGGTCGAATCGGAACTTGAAACAATTACCGTGCATCCTCTTTCCTTTGCCAGCTTTGCCATTCTAAAAGCAGCCTCGCGCATGTTGGTCAGGCACATTTTGGTGAGGTAATTGAACCCATCGTCATAAATCACAAAAAAACTGGGTTTACTCAGTTCAATGGCCGGTATTACTTCATCGGGGTTGCTCACAAACATGGTATCAAACAGGCTTACGTTATAACCTCGTTCGCGCATTAAAGCAGCAGCATATATGGTTCCCAGCGGTGCATAAGGCTGCCCTATACCCCATTGCTTGGGATCAAACCGTAAAAAGTAAGAATGTGTAAACAGTATATTGTTCATACGTTTTTAAGCCCGTTTCTAAATTTCGTCTTTGCAAGTTCAAGCGTCCACGCTTACTATGAACCGGGAGCGTGGAGGCTCCTACTTTGAATAATTCAAGCGTAGACGCTTGAACTTGCTACGTTTTTATCTTTTCTATACTAATCTAACTTCGCCAAAGGCGATAAATTAAGCGAGCACACGCATTTAACACAGGTAGGATTATTAGCCATATCCAGTGTTTTACGAAAGTTGATCGCTTCGTTACTATTCAAAATATCCTCCAACTTATTATCCCTGATGTTGCCTATCGCCTCATGAAAAAAACAAGGGCGCACTTCGCCGTCGGCCTCAATAACTGCAGATACCCAAGGCGCATTGCACTTTTTAAACGGGAATGCATTATGGCCGTAAAAAGCCGCGTAATAGCCATAAATATCCTGGATCTTAGCCGGCGACTCGGCAATGAACCTGTTGGTAAAATCAGCTTTGTTTGCAAGTACCTGATTGGTTATTTCCTGAAACTCGGCGAGTTCATTTTCCGTAGGTAAGATTTCATGCTGCCGGGGTTCGGCCCAGGCAGTTTGACGGTTGAATGCGTGGCTGCTCACATCGGCAGGCAAAAAGCTTACCTGGTCAATACCCATTTGCCTTGCAGCTTCAATAATAGCGGGCCAGTTCCTGTAATTTAACCGGTGGATCACCGTACGCGCTGTAATGCGATATTTTGGCTCGATAGATTTGATGTACTCCACCCCTTCCCGCAACTTATTGAACGCCCCCGGAACATTACGGATGGCATCATGCAAAGGCTCGTCGCCATCTAAAGAAACAATAAGATCATCAACCCATTTTAAGATATTGTCTGCGTTTTTTTTAATAGACAGGCCTGTTGATAGTAGCGTAACCTTGATCTTTTCGGCGTGCAAGATTTCACATAGCCTGAAAAAATTGGTATTCAGCAAAGCCTCTCCTCCCGACATCAACACTTGTCTGGTGCCGAATTTCCGTAAAGCACCCAACAGGTCTGTTACATCGGCTTCAGTAAGTTGTTTCAGGTTTTTATTATCCTTCCAGATATCGCACATTACACAACGGCAATTACAGGCGCTGTGCGGCATCAGTATTACGATGGGCAACGCGGCTATGCGATGCGTTTGCAGGGTGCGGAAACGCTGAAAGGTATGATATAACGATTGGCCAGTCATCTGCATAAATTAAAATCCCTGTATTTCGGGCTGCCTGTAGCGCCAAACTTTTTGTAACAACTTGATCTCGTAAGGGTATTGATACATGCTGGCCTTATAGCGCATTGTAGCCACCAGTTTAATAGCCATACGTTTAAGCATATTCAGCCTGATATCGGTTACCGTTGGATACACGCCGTTCAGCACTGTTTCAAAATTCCTGATCTTGTCAATCATATCCGGTGTAAGCCATGGTGTAAGCGGATTTTTGCGCAAATCAAAACTTTCCCAGGCTGGGCTTATCCAGTCTTCCAATGTTTCCGGAAAGCGAAACCCACTCTTGATCACTTGCTTGTAGAGCTCCGATCCTTCGGTAGGTACGGGACTGTAGGTATAAATCACGATCTCGGTTTTAGGGTTTACCGCCTTTACCTTCTTAATAAAATCTATCTCAAAATCAATTTGTGATTGTACCTGCTCCTGCGTTGGGGCCGGTGTGCCCAGTACAAATGAATATTCGGGAATGATGTCGAACTTTTTTAGACGCTCGGCAAACTCGATGATCTGGTCGCCGGTTTGGGTGCCGCCTTTATCCATTTGTTCAAGGATGGCATTGTTGCCGCTTTCCGCACCAAAAAAGATGATCTTACACCCCGACTCGCGGATAGCCGCCAGCGACGAATCTTTGAATTTTGACATGGTATCGATACGGGCCATGCCCCACCAGGTCATGTTTTCGGGCTTTATCAACCGGGCAAATTCAACCGCGCGTTTTTCTGATACAAAAAAATTGTTATCATGAAACTCGATGGCATCGGCTCCCCATTTATCTTTGATATATTTTACATCATTATAAACGTTCTGTGCTGATTTAGCTTTCCATCTTGCTTCATAAATTGGCACTACCGCGCAAAATGAGCAGGTGAAGGGACATCCAATACTGGAGTGGTATGCCATTGTTTTTTCGCCCAGGTAGGTTTTACCTAAAAACTTGGTGATGGGATAAAAAGTATTCAGTTTATCATATGGCAGCGCTGGCAGGCTATCCTGGTCTAAAAGATCTTCCTTGGCGGTTTTGATGATCTTACCATCTGTTGCCTTGTAAATGAGGTTGCGGATAAATTCATAGGGCTCATTTTTTTCAAGGGCATCAATCAAGGCGGGAAAGGCATGATCGCCGGGGCCATTGATAATAAAATCAACATAACCCGAATATAAAACCGCGTTAGGCTGATTTGAAGGAAAGTATCCTCCCCAAATCATTTTAGTATCGGGGTATTTTTGTTTGATAGTTTTAGAAGCTATAATAGCCTGCCTTAATTGCGGCCCCGGCATCACCGTAAAACCGAAATATTTAAACTCGCCGGTGCTTAAATAGCTGTCTATTTTCACCATCGGGTCATGCTCACAATTGCCGTCAACAATAACCCAGTCATATTTTCCATCAACCGATGCCGCTATGTTCAAAATCGAATTTGGTATGCGGTATTTGTTATTAGCGCTGCGCGGGTTAAATAATAATATTTTGTTCATCTGTTAGTGTCAATAC
Organism: Mucilaginibacter endophyticus; assembly: GCF_003351025.1. Taxonomy (GTDB): domain Bacteria; phylum Bacteroidota; class Bacteroidia; order Sphingobacteriales; family Sphingobacteriaceae; genus Mucilaginibacter; species Mucilaginibacter endophyticus. Next base: position 1,337,035 of record NZ_QPCG01000002.1, read on the forward strand.
TTTGCTTTTACCTTCAATCCCCCGGCAATGGGCTTATTTTTTTGTTTAAGCGGCCTGTAAAGCACCCCTGCCAGTACAGAGCCAACATCCAAAATAAAACCCACTGCCATACCCAATCACAAATGCGGGGGGATTGCCCATACAACAATTATCTCTGAGCCTCTGCACAATCACTCTCACGTTAATAAATACGCCCTGTTTTTTATCCGGGTTGCCTGCGGTTATAAATAAAGTGATTGGCAACCATTATTATTTAATAGCCGTATTTGCTGATATAAGGTTGTATTTAAATCCCCTGTACTGTGATCCAAACTGTAAAGAATTATATCAAGCAGCGCTTTTTCCCGCCAAACATCCTGGAGAAAAATTCGGTGGATGCGTATGACATCTGGGCCGAAAACTATGACCAACAGCCTGGCAACTTGATGCTTGATCTGGATGAGGTATTGTTTCCGCGACTGGTTACAGATACGGTTATTACCGGGAAAAATGTAGCCGATATAGGCTGCGGCACCGGCAGGCACTGGGAAAAGCTGTTTGCATTAAACCCTGAAAAGCTTACAGGTTTTGATACCTCCGGTGGGATGCTGGCCCGCTTGCAGCAAAAATTCCCTTCGGCTAATATTTACCGCATTACCGATGACCTGTTTGGCGATATGCCCTCGGGTAGTTTTGATACTATAGTTTCAACGCTTACGGTTGCCCATATCAAAAACATTGACGCTGCTCTGCAAGCCTGGATGCGGATCCTGAAACCTAATGGCGATATCATTATCACCGATTTTCACCCGCACACGCTGGCCAACGGCGGCAAGCGTACATTTAAACATGGCGACAGTTTTATAGCGGTTGAAAATTATGTGCACCCGGTAAATGCCATTAAAGATTTACTATTGAACAACAACTTTAAGCTGGTTGCCGAAGAGGAAATTAAAATAGACGAAAGCATGAAGCATTACTATGCCGATAAAAACGCGCTTCATGTTTACGACCGATATAAAGGCTTCCCTATTATTTACGGATTGCATTTAAGAAGAACAGATGGTACTGAGTAATGTGACCATACCGGGAAACAATGCTGCTGTGAGCATAAGCATAAGCGAAGGCAAAATTATACAGGTTGCCCCCGCTATTGCCAACGACCGCGAGCAGCTCACCTTTGTTGACGCCATTGCCTTTCCGGGATTGATTAACTCACATGACCATCTTGATTTTAACCTTTTCCCCCAGTTAGGCAATCAAACTTATGAAAGCTACACTGAATGGGGCAAACATATCCATCGGGTTTATGCCGATGAAATTTCATCTGTATTGAAGATCCCTATTGCTTTGCGCGAGCAATGGGGAATTTATAAAAATCTGCTCTGCGGTGTAACAACCGTTGTAAACCACGGCGAAAAAGTTACCATACATGATCCGCTGATCACGGTGTTTGAAAACTGTCAAAATATCCACTCGGTTCAGTTTGAAAAAAACTGGAAAAAGCGGCTCAATAACCCGCTTAAAATAGGCCTCCCTGTAGTGATCCATTCAGGCGAAGGCACCAACAAAGCAGCACATACGGAGATTGATCAGCTTATTAAATGGAACCTGTTCGGGCGGAGGCTGGTTGGTATTCATGGGGTCGCTATGGATACCAGGCAGGCCAAACACTTTAAGGCATTGGTATGGTGTCCCGAATCCAATTATTTCCTGCTTGATAAAACCGCCATCATTCATGAGTTGAAAGCAAAAACAGGTATTTTATTTGGTACAGATAGTACGCTTACCAGCCATTGGGATATCTGGCATCATCTCCGCCTTGCGCGCAAAACGCAAATGCTTACCGATCATGAGCTGTATCATTCCCTTACATCGTTACCGGCCAAAATCTGGAAGCTAAATACCGGCAGCTTTATTGCCGGGCTTGATGCCGATATCGTGATAGCCAAATCAAACGGAAAGCCAAGTCTGCAGGCCTTTTATGATGTTACTCCTGATGATATTTTATTGGTAATGCACAAAGGCGAGATCCTTTTGTTTGATGAGTCGCTTTATCATCAGCTTACAGGCATCATCACCCAGAGTTATAATAAGATATTAACCGGTAATAGTTTCAAATATATACAGGGCGATATCCACGGATTAATAGCCGAAATAAAAAGCTATAAACCCGACGCCGGTTTTCCTGTGCCCTATCCTATACAGCCAGCTGCATGAGTATCATCAAAAAAATATGGTCAAGATCAAAGCGGAAGGCTACTTATTTAAGCGGCGATGCACGCCATGTTTTGGGACTGGATAAGGAGCTTTATCAAAATGCCCGCGGAAGTCGCATTATCCTTTACCACAATGTTTGTAAAGGCGATCCGCATAAATTCAACACCCTGTTCCTGACCTGCGAAAGGTTTGAAGAACACCTGCAGTACTATAAAAAGTACTTCAACGTGGTTTCGCTTGATGATTATTATGCAGGGAATTTCAGTGATGAGAAATTTAACATCTGCCTAACTTTTGATGACGGGCTGGCCAACAACTACCATTACGTTCTGCCCTTACTGACCAAGTATCGTATACCGGCTACCTTTTTTGTTACAGCCATCCGCGATGCAGGTTTTGATATTTTATGGAACGATATGCTAAGCATTGTCGGATATTACGGCCCCGAAAAGTTCACGTATAAAGATCAAACCTATCGTAAAAACCGGAACAACAAATATGTTGATGAAAACGGCGCCCTTTATGCCGACAAGCTGAGATCGACCGGGTTCAACGAAAAAGCAGCACTCATGAGTTTTCTTGAGCAGCTTACAGGTTTTAAAGCAAACCGGCAGGATGATGATTATTGGCTGCAGATGACTCCGGCACAAATTAAAACCATGTCTGCTTCGGCTTATGTAAACATCGAGGCGCATGGTTATTACCATAATGATCTTGCACGTATCCCTTCAATAAGTGCGGCAAGCGAAATGACCATATGTAGGCAATATCTTGAAAATTTAACAGGCAAGCCAATCAGCAGCTTTGCTTTCCCTTATGGCTCATACAATGAGCAGGTTTTAAAAGATGCCAAAGCAGCCGGTTATACGCAACTGCTCGTTACTGATTTTATGAATACCAAGGATGGGCAGGATAATACCTTACGCGAACGCTTTACCGTAAACCCGTTCATATCCACTGCCAACCAGTTAAACGCAATAATAAGGGGGAGCTATGCATAGCAACGGGTACAGGATAGAGCGTTTAACCGAGGAACGGCTTGCCGACATGACCAGTCTGCATAAAGCAGTTTATGGCAAAGCATTACCGTCCGATTTCTTCGCCCGAAAGTATAATACTGCATTTACCGGCGTCATGTATACCGGTTATCTGGCCTATGCCGGTGACGTACCCGCAGCGTTTTACGGCGTGATCCCCTGTTTTATAAACTGTGATGGGCAGCCTGTTTTGGCTGCCCAATCGGCAGATACCATGACCCATCCCGATCACCGGGGCAAAGGACTGTTCATTAAACTGGCCGAGCTTACTTATGAACTTTGCTATACGGAAGATGTCCGGATCCTGTTTGGCTTTCCCAATCAAAACTCCCTGCCGGGCTTTATAAACAAGCTCGACTGGCAGGTGTCCGCCCAAATGGAATGTTTTATTATCCCGGTTAAAGCCCTCCCGCTGGAAAGATTGGCCAATAAGTTCCCGCTTTTAAAAGGGGTGTACGGATGGTATGCAAAACGAGTGATCAAAAAGTATGCGTCATTACAGTGCGGAGTGCCAAGCACGTTGATTAATGAAGGCTTCCATGGGCTGCACAGGGATGGCTATTATCTTGGCCATAAAACATATACCGAAAGCTTTACCATTAAAACAGGCGATACTTCGGTATGGTTCAGGATTGCCGACGGGATGATAATAGGCGATATCAATATTGCAACTAACGACCTGCGCGATATTATACCGAGGCTTAAGAAAATAGCCAGACGATTGGGATTACGAAAACTGCAATTCCAGGCCGATAAGCGATCTGCATTGAACACTTTTCTGAAACGCTATGCCGAGCCAATCCCTTCATTCCCCGTAATTGTTAAAGACCTTGGCGCACGAATGCCGCTTGATAAAATGGCATTTGCTTTTGCCGATATAGATATTTTTTAAGTGTTTGATATGATAACTCAACCGATCAGAAAACTTCTGTTTAACGGAAGTCCTATAAAAACCTTCTACATAACCCGCCTGCAGCAAAGCCAGATCAGGGAAAAGGTTTTTTTGAACGTTGCAGGTAAAAATCTTGATATCACCCGCAACAACAGCATGATATGCCTTGATCCGTTTTGTATGGCGGCCTGGCTACCCGCCCATGAGGCGGCGGACTTAAACGCAGCAAACGCTATCATTGAATTTAAAACCAACGGCATGTTGGGCGCTTCTATCAATGTATCGTTGATAGAAACTATAAATACCGGAAAAGGAAGCCTGCTTTTGTTAAGGATAGAAAGTGTCAGAAACCACCAGCTTAATGCGCTGAAACGAGAGATGCTTTTCAGGTATTTCCTACGATCAAAGAAGAACACCTACGATAGTCGCAAAGTAGTTAGTGCCCTGTACTCCTATCCACGCAGCATCATTATTGTTTCCTATGCCGATGATGAATATTGCAACGTTTTCCCGATGGATATTCACGGCTATATTGAGGAAGAGGGTATTTACTTATTAGGACTACGCACAACCAATATTACACTGGATAAAATCCTGAACGCCGGCAAAGTTGTGGTATGTGACACGGATACGGTCGACATCAATTCGGTTTATAACCTGGGTAAACATTCAAGCACAGCTCCAACGCCGGTAGATCAATTACCATTTGATACCGTTAAAAGCGAAGTTTTCGGTTTTCCTGTACCTGCGTGTTCGGGCGGATATAAAGAGATAGAAGTGTTTGAGCATAAAAAAATGGGCTACCACATGCTCATGATAGGCAGGGTGATTAATAACAAAGTATTAAAACCCAATCCAGAATCATTGTACCACGTGGGTTTCCTGCAATTTCAAAACAGCAATTATACCAGTATTGAGGGTTTATTTTAATGAGATACGTTTTCGTCAGTTACAACTATTCGCCCGATTTTGATGATCCTGAAGCATGGTTTGTCCGCACCCTGGGTTATACCGGTCTTATGGACCAGCTCAGCAAACGGCACGAGGTGATCAACGTAAAGCAGATCAATTATGAAGGTATTGTTAGCCATAATAACATCGCCTATCATTTTGTAAATTTCAGCAAGAAGAAACTGTATTTTAACTTCCGGCTTAATCTGTATGTTAAAAATTTAAAGCCCGATATTGTGATATTCCATGGCTTGCATCAACCCGTGCAGCTTATCCAGCTTGGGTTGATGCTGGATAAGCATATCCCCATCATTGTTCAAAACCATGCCGAGAAACCATTTCCCGGCGGGATCAAAAAATTGCTGCAAAAACTGGCGGATAGATATGCCCATGCCTACCTGTTTGCTTCGCATGATATGGGCTTGGAATGGGTAGCAGCGGGCAATCTCAAATCACCAGAAAAAATACACGAAGTAATGGAAGTGTCGTCTGTATTTTTTCCGATTGACCGCCCGGAAGCGGAATCTCAAACCAACACTAAAGAAGCCCCGGTATTTTTGTGGGTGGGCCGTTTAAATGACAATAAAGACCCGCTTAACGTAGTGAAGGCCTTTTTAAAATTTGCTCAGGGCTCTCCCGGAGTAAAACTGTATATGATCTATCATACGGAAGAACTGCTTCCTGAAATCAACAAATTGATAAACGCTTCACGAAATAAAGAAACCATACAACTAATAGGCAAAGTACCCCACGCCGATCTGTTATATTGGTATAACAGTGCCGATTTTATAATCTCCGGATCGCATTACGAAGGCAGTGGCACCGCTATTTGCGAAGCGATGTCCTGCGGGTGTGTGCCGCTGGTAACCGATATCCTCTCGTTCAGGATGATCACAAATAACGGCGAATGCGGGGTATTATACGAGCCGGGAAACGAAGCCGCGTTACTTGCCGTACTTCAACAAACATCGCAAATGAATGTGGCAGAAAAGCGAAGATTATCAATGGAATACTACAAGCGAAACCTATCGTTTGAAGCTATTGCAGAACGGATTGAGGAGATAGCGGAGGGGTTGGTATAATATCAATTCTTGCTTCAAAAACCTTGCGCTCGTTTGCAACGAGCGCTTAACCTGGGTTTACGTTTGTAACGTAAATCACAAGTGATAAAATCAGTTACTGGTCGAAGTTTAGCGATAGCGCAACTTCGTCCCCAAATTGGTTAAGCTTTCAGCTTAATCAACACTCCATAGCTTGTTTTAGGAAAATTCCTTACTTATTTTAATACACGGAAGCAGGATGCTTCCCTTGTTTAAGGACGAAGTTACACTATCGCTAAACTTCGACCAGAAAAAACATTTCATAGCGATATCACCTTATTACAAATCCCCAAACTGGCTTTGTTATGTGTGATCAGGATAATCATGGTACCCTGCAGGGCCAATTGTTGCAGTTTAGCCAGCATTTCATTTTCAGCATCGGCATCCATCTCGCTGAAAGGTTCATCCAATATCAACAGATCGCAATTATGATAAAGTGCCCTCGCCAGCATAATCCTTTGGCGTTGACCGCCGCTGATATTTTTGCCGTTTTCGGTAATGATCTTTTCTATACCTTCGGGATAACCGGCAATTAGTCTATTTAAGCCGCAAAATGCTAATACTTCGGCAAGCCTTTCCTCATCGATCGCTGCATCATCGAGCACAATATTCTTAGCGATAGTATCATAAATAAAGAAGGGCTGCTGCTTTACCAACGAAATATTTTTACGGTATAACCTGCGCGTAGTGGCAGCGGTAATTTTATCATTAATATAGATACCCCCCGCCGTCAGTTCTAAAAAGCCGGTTAACAAATTAATGATGGTTGTTTTCCCCCTACCCGAATTGCCCGAAATCCCCATAATATCGCCGGGAGCCATCTCAAAGTAAACCTCATTTAAAACTGGCTTTTCCAGATAACTGAAACTTACTTTTTCAAATTTCAATGAGGTGATATGTTCGTCAACAGTGTCATTAATTTGTGGTTTATCGCTTTCTTCAACCACCAGATCGGCCAGTATAAACTCATAGGTTTTCATTTGTCCACTGGCGTTCAGGATCTTGACAATACCAGGAATGATCTTATACGCCGCAGCCACGAAAATGCCGATAGTAAGGATACTGACTACTTCCGTATCGCCCATTAATTTATTTACAGCGATGAGGATAAAAAAGCCCAGCACAGCAAAAACTTCCATTAGCCGCGAAGGCAGATTTTGCCAGGTTTGCTGCGAGGCTATATTTTGGTTTAACTGTTGCTGATAGCTAAAAAACCTACGACTAAAAAAGCCATTTTTTTGGTAAATATTACTTTCAACATAACCCGCCAACGATTCATTTAAATGCTGGAGTGTTTTTTCACTCACAGCTTTGATCTGCCCGCGAATGGTTTTTAGTTTAGTTTTGATGAACCAACCTAAAACGCCAACAGGCGGCAGCAACAACACAAACAGCAACACAAATAAAGCTGGATGATACAGCATAATTGCTCCAATGGTAAAAACAATCAATACCGATTGGGAGATGATCTGCTGCAAATTGGTTAGAATGTAATGGCTAAACTCAATAGGTTGCTGACTGATACGCCGGGTATGGATTGATGAATCTATATGCACGTATGCGTTATAATCATCATCAAGATAATTCCGGATGTTTCTTTCAGACAACCTCGAGGCCACATCATAAAAAAAATGATGCTGGGCATTTTGAGCGAAAAACCCGATACAGTTTTTTAAAGCGAACAGTACCAGGAAAATCCCGATAAGCCACAGGGAGCGGTTATCGGCAATGGAAGCCGGCAAAAAACCCAGGTTATGCGCCGTATCTTGAGTATAAAAATTAACGATAAGCAGCAGCAAACCTAAAAAAGCGACATCCAGCAGCGCAACAACAATATCAGCTATAATAAGTCTGATGAATTTTGCTTTCTCCTGGTGATTAAGTATTAAGCCTATGCTTTTGAGAATCTGCTTCAAGGGGTGTTAACAATAAAGCCAGGTTTATTACCGGCTTTATTGTTGGTTACGGCTGTGGATGCGCAGGGGTTGCCTTTATCTAAAAATAGCGTCCTTGCGAGGAGGAACGATGAAGCAGTCGCATGCTCTACAGAGCGACTATGTTTCCAAAAAATAAAAATCATGTCATTGCGAGGAGCAGCGTGGGTAAAGTAAGGGGGCGACGCGGCAATCTCGTCGCCAGTACCATCGGTTTGACATATCCGACAGAATAGTTACGAGATTGCCACGCTTCACTCACAATGACATCGTGATTAAACGTCGTTTCCTTATGCCCAATCAAAATCTACAACTCTGCCATTCAACTTCCATTTAGTTGGCAGCATGGTTTCCATCCAATCCAATGGCTGGCCCAGTGGCTGTACTTTAGCGGCTTGTGCAAATGCTGTTTTCACGGCTTTCTTCTGCTCCTCGCCCATCGCCTCAGGCTGGCCCGAGATAAACAACGGTGCACCGCTTTCTGCCAATAATTGCAGCCATTGCTTGTTTCTTTTCCATTCAATATCTTTTGTTAAACCCACACAATCGCCATCTACAGCGTAAAATGCGTTGTGTTGCGGCAGGCGGAAAGCCAGCGTGTTAACCCCCATTTTACGGGTACGCGCCCATTCATGACCACTGGTATCATCACCAATACGGCAAAGCTCAAATACGCCTGCCGAAAGATGGCTCATGGTATTACAGCCTATCACATAAATGCCATCACCGGCAGCCTCGCGGATGGAGCGGTAAAGGTGCAGGATGATCTCGGCATTGGTTTTTGATCTATCATTAAAGTGCCAGCCCGGCGAAGTAAAGCTATCCTTCATATCAAAACCCCAGCGACCGGCAATATCGTAAGTGGTAAAATCATGCTTCACCATTTCGTAGCCCCATTGCTTGTACACATCAAAATTATGTTTGATCCTGGCTATATTTTCGGGAATGGTTGGGTCGAGCGTTGGATTTTTAGGATTATCCCTGCCGGGGATCTTTGGCGCCAGCAAACTCGCCTTTTCATCGTGCCTTGCACAAAGCGGGCGCATCCAGAGGCCGGGGCGCATACCCAGTTTTTTGATCTCATCGCCAAGGGTATGCATGTCTTTAAACTTATCGTTCGGCTTTGAAAAATCATCGTTCCAGCCACCATCACCCGGTAACAATGGCGAGTAAGTTGCCCAGCCTGCATCAATTACCGAGAAAGGTTTATTGCTATGGTCTGTAACCAGTTCGGCCATCATCGCTGTTGTTTTCTTGATCAAATCGGCCGAATTGTTACCGTAGGCAAAATACCAGTCGTTAATACCGTATACCGGTTGTTTGGGGATGCGTGGTTTATCGCACATCATTTTACAAAAGCGATGTGTGGCGGCAAAAGTGTCTTCGCCGGCTTTGGCGTTAGCGGTGATAACATCAGCAGCGTGCAGTTGTCTGTCACGCAATAATACGCCTACCCCGCCTGAGGTTGTATCTAAAGTAAGCTCGATATTATCGGCATTAACGCCCCACCAGCAAATACTATTGGCGCCGGTTTTCACACCGAAACAAGCTGTTTGCTTTTCATCATGTATAATTACGTACCATGGATTTTTAATACCCGCGGTCATTGTTTTCCATTCCAGGTCGCCGTAAGAACGTTCCCAGTGATCGCCCAGGAATTTGGCAGATGCACCGGTGTTATGCTTCCATTTTAAACGCACCGCGTTTAATTCCTGCTTTGGCGATGATACATAAATACCCAGCGCATTGCCATTGGTTTTCAAATTCACGCTGATCTCTTTGTAACTGTAGTGCGATCCGCCTGAGGCTTTAAGCTTAACCCATTCGGTACCCGATTGCGCCCAAACTTCATCAGGAGCGTTCATGATAGCGGCACCCTTTGAAGCCGAGTAAGTAAGCCTACTGAAAAGCAAGGCCGCCGATGTAGTTGCAGAAAGTTTTAGGAAATGCCGTCTTTGCATAGTTGATGTAATTGCGATATGATTATCTGTTAACGTAACATTTAAATTGGTTTACAACATTACTAAAAGGATTAAGCAAAAACTAATACGATCTTATTAATTTATTAAGAAAATCACATCCTATCGTAGGAATGAACATGCGATAAAGTTTAACAATAACTTAATCTACAAAAACAGAGCATTGTAACACCTTAGTTATATAATTGCCGAACCGATAAAATGATAATGGAGGATATAGAATTACTGTCGAAAATTAAAACAGACGACAGGGAAGCATTTAATTCTTTATTTTTAAAATACTATCCGCTATTGTCAGATTTCTGCAGGTTTTTAGGAGCAGATAATAATGACGGTGAAGACATTATAGCTGATCTGTTTTTAGACCTCTGGGTAAAAAGAGAGCGGCTGCAGATCCATACCTCCATAAAATCATACCTGTACGGGGCTATCAAAAACAGGGTTTATACGTTGAAAGGCAAAAGCCAAAAAGTTGAACTGTTGCCTGAAGAATACGCGTCGGATAAACCTATCGGCGATCACCTCCACCCCGATGAGATCCTGTTCAGGAAAGAACGCCGCCTCATGATTGAGCGTTTCATAGATGAATTACCGGAGCAGGGAAAACTCATTTTTTTAATGAGCTGGCAGCACCAGCTTGAGCACCAGGAAATTGCCGAAATTTTAAACATCTCGCCCAATACGGTAAAAACCCATATTTACCGGGCCATTAATTATTGCCGGAAGCGCCTGCTTTTGTTAAATAATTAGTCACAATATTAACATTACATTAAATCGTAAAATCATGTAATCGGATTGCAGCCTTTTGAATACTTACTTCAAAATGGCGCACATGGATGAACATCATTACCTATTGATCATAGGCTACCTGGAGGGAAAAATATCCGAAGAGGAAACCCAGTATTTATTGCAAAAAGTTCAAACCGATAAGGAATTTTCTGACGCGTTTGAAGATATCGCAGAGATCTGGTCGGCCAGGAAGCCCGTTCCCAGTAATACTATCAAAGCTAATGATGCCCTAAACCGCCTTAGTAAAAAAATAGATCAGCTGGGTACGCCATCCAACCAACAGGCAGCGCCAAAACCAAATGCCATTATTTTAAAACTAAGGCCTGTACTTGCAGTAGCGGCTTCGGTATTGTTCCTGGCTTGTGCATTCTGGTTTTATAAAACCCGCATCAGCAATAAAACTGCCAATACATTAGCCTTTATTGAAAACCATACCCCACCCGGACAAAAAAAGAAGATCAATTTGCCCGATGGTACCATTGTAACACTCAATGCATCGAGTAACCTGCACATTGCAGGAAATTTTGACGACGAGAAACGTGAAGTATATTTAGATGGCGAAGCTTTTTTTGATGTAAAACGCAATCCGCAGAAACCATTCATTGTACATACGGGTAAAGTTGCTACCCAGGTATTGGGCACGCATTTCAACGTATCGGCCTATGTTAATGACAGCAATATCACGGTATCGCTTGTGGAGGGCAAGGTTCAGGTTGATATGAATAATGATCTGTCCAAACGTGTCATTCTTGATCCTGGTAAGCAAATGATCTATTCAAAAAGCGATGGCCAGGCGCGTGTTACCGATTTTATAACTGAAGATATTACCGGCTGGAAGGAAAATAAGCTGGTGTTTAACTACGACAACTGGACCGACGCCGCTAAGAAACTGAGCAGATGGTATGGCGTACCTGTAAAACTGCAGGACAGTACCCTGCTGCGCTGTAAACTGAAGGGCACTTTTGATAATATCCCGCTAAATAAAGTGATGGAACAAATAAAAATGGTTTCGGATATATCATGGAAAATGCAGGATAAGGCCATGATCATATCCGGTAAATGTAACTAAGCACAAGAAAGGTAAACTTAATGAAATAAAGAAAAGCATAAAACAACAACAGGCAGCATGATAAGATCACACCGCCTGCTCCGTAATCAGGTCCTCGCCAAAGGGCCCAATTCAAATTAGTATTAGCAATCTCAAAAATATGAAAAAATATATATTCTCACTTTTAAGTGCGATTTATTTGATGTGCACGGTTGTACAGGCCGGAGCAACAAACCAAAGCCGTACTTCCGATCCGGTTTGCACCATCCAGGTTACCGGGAAATCAATCAAAGAAGTATTCTCCTTAATTGAAAAACAAACCGGCTTACATTTTATACACAATGCAACTGAAGCGCAGCTGGGCAAAAAAATCAGCCTTTCTGAAAATAACCAGCCTATCGACGAAGTATTAAAAAAAATAGCTAAACAGTCGGGCTTGTCATTTAAAAGGGCCGATCAAACCATTTATGTACAAACCTCGTCAAGAATACTGCGTGTTACCGGCAAGGTAACCGATTCGCAAACAGGCGAAGCCTTACCCGGCGTTTCGATAAGGATAAAAGAAAGCGCCGACGGAACAGTTACCGACGCAAACGGCAACTACCACCTTGAAGCGGCGGAAAATAGCATATTGGTATTTTCGTTTATTGGCTATCAACCGCGTGAAGCAACAGTGTCGGGCAGTACGCTTGATATTACATTAAAATCCGATCAAGCTGCTTTGAAGGAAGTTGTGGTTGTGGGCTACGGCAAGCAATCGCGTAAATTACTTACCAGCTCTATCGTAACTGTTCAGAATAAAGATTTTAACCGGGGCGCCTTGAGCAACCCGGCGCAGTTACTACAGGGTAAAGTTGCCGGCTTAAATATCACCCGCTCCGGCGATCCGAATGAAAACCCGTCTATTAGTTTACGCGGCCCTTCAACCCTGCGCACCGGCCCTGCACAAGAACCTTTTTATGTGATTGATGGCGTAGCCGGTGCCGATTACAGACTTGTTGCTCCTGATGATATCGAAACCATCGATGTATTAAAAGATGCCTCCGCCACAGCTATTTATGGTACCCGCGCGGCTAATGGTGTAATCATCATTACTACTAAAAAAGGCAAAAGCGGTCAAACCGCCATTTCATACAATGCTTATGCCGGTGTCGAAAAAATTGCCAACAGCATTAAAATGATGAATGCTACACAGCTTGCCGATTACCTGAGCAAAAATAACCTGGCATTAGACCCATCCGACCAAAAAGGCGCTAACACCGACTGGCAAAAAGAGGTAAGCCGTACCGCTTACTCGCAAAACCATAACGTTGCCCTTACAGGTGGTTTTAATCAGACTACTTACAGTGCTTCGGTTAATTATTTTGATGATAAAGGCATTTTAAAAGGCAGCGCGCTCAACCGCTTCACTACCAAAATGGCGGTAGAGCAAAAGGCATTTAATGACCGTTTGAAATTAGGCTTATCTGTAAACAACAGCACAAGTAATTCAGACATCATCCCCAATCAAAACATTGTGTTGTATAACATGCTGCGCTACCTGCCAACTGTTCCGGTAATGCAAAATGGCGCTTATACAGAAAACCTGCAACGCATACAATATTATAATCCGGTTGCTTTACTGGCCGATGCTTACCAAAAAACCAAAAGCAAACTGAGCTTAATAAATGCTACTGCTGAGTTAAAACTCCCGTTGGGTTTTACTTATAACATTAGCCTGTCTACCCAGAATGAGCAGGTTAACGGCGGCGCTTATTACAACAGCCAGTATACGCTTGACCAGGGCGTTCATGGCGAAGCTTACCGCTCGTCATTTGAAAATACCCGTAAAGTGGGTGAAACTTTTTTGACTTATGCTAAGACCACAGGCAAGCACGATATTAACGTATTGGCAGGTTACAGCTTACAACAGGACGTAAACGGCGATGGCTTCCAGGCCAACAACCGTAATTTCCCTACAGATGATATCGGGTACCTGAACATCGGCCTTGGCTCGCCGGCAGGTGATTTCAGGACCGATTGGGGACCAAACCTATATCAAAAGCTCCGTTTGATCTCTTACTACAGCCGCGCTAAGTACAGCTATGACAACAAATACCTGTTACAATTATCGTTAAGGCGCGATGGTTCATCAGCGTTTGGTGCAAACAATAAATGGGGCACCTTCCCTTCTGCTTCATTAGGCTGGAGGATCACCGAAGAGTCGTTCATGCAAAACCAGCATTTATTTAACGATTTGAAATTAAGGGCCAGCTACGGGATCACCGGTAACTCGCTGGGCTTTGACCCGCTCATCTCACAGATCAAATACGGTTCGGCTGGTGCATTTTATTATAATGGTGTGTTCACCAATTCAATAGGCCCCTCGCAAAATGCTAACCCCGACTTGAAATGGGAAAAAACCACCATGTACAACTTAGGTTTGGATTTCTCTTTATTCAACGGCAGGTTGAGCGGAACTATCGAAGCCTATGACAAAAAAACCAACGACCTGATTTACTTTTACCCGGTATCAACCACCCAGTATTTTGTTGGTACGTTAACAGCCAATGTGGGTTCAATCTCTAATAAAGGCTACGAGGTTACCATTAACGCTACTCCTGTAGCTACAAGCAGCTTTAAGTGGAATACCTCTCTTAACATAGCGCACAATAAAAACAAACTGGTATCGCTGTCAAACAGCAGCTTTAAACTTGACTCTATTCCGCAGGCAGAACCGGGTGGCCAGGGTGAAACAGGTTATAAGGTTCAGATCCTGAAAACGGGTTACCCGGTAGGCCAGTTCCTGCTATACAAATATGCCGGTAAAGATGCCAATGGTGTATCGCAGTTTTACAGCCACAGCGGCGGCGTTACCACCACGCCAACATCTAAAGACTATTTTTATGCCGGCAACGCACAGCCTAAATTGGTGTTCGGCTTTAATAACAGCTTTAGCTATGGCAATTTCGATCTTAACGTGTTTGTACGTGGCTCGCTTGGGGGCAAGATCCTGAACGCTACCTTGGCAGATTTAAACCGTACCAGCGACGTAAGGAGTTATAACCTGCCCGCATCATCGGCCAATGAGTCGCCTAAGGATGTGAACGCCTATTTATACTCCGACCGTTACATTGAAAGCGGCTCATACCTGCGCCTGGATAACGCTACCCTTGGTTACACTTTCCCTAAATTTACGCCGGGCATCCGCAATTTACGCGTGTATGTATCAGGTAATAACCTGGCCGTTATAAGCGGCTATAAGGGCATCGATCCGGAGATTTCATTAGGCGGACTTACACCGGGTATCGATAACAAAAACTATTACCCGCGCACCAGGGCTTTCCTGTTCGGTTTAAGTGCATCATTTTAAATCAAACACCATTAAAAGATCAACATGAAAACTTCCATTCATAAATACTGTGCCCTGCTTTTCGCGGCCATTACCATATCATCATGCACCAAAGTTGATGTGCCTGTTGAAACCGAATTAACTCCATCAAACTTCCCTACTACCCCGCAACAGTTTATTCTGGCTTCGGGAGCGGCTTACGCCCAGCTTAGAGG
The DNA here is from genome assembly GCF_003351025.1 of Mucilaginibacter endophyticus. Lineage (GTDB taxonomy): Bacteria > Bacteroidota > Bacteroidia > Sphingobacteriales > Sphingobacteriaceae > Mucilaginibacter > Mucilaginibacter endophyticus. Next base: position 1,352,510 of record NZ_QPCG01000002.1, read on the forward strand.
CTCATTTGCGCAATCATACTGGCAAATGCAAACCCTGAGTACCGATGAGGCTATTATGCCGGCAAGGGCAGGTGGCTGGCGCGACGGCGGCCGTTACCAACAGTTGCACTATCACAACTGGAATGCCGACCTGCCACAGGTTCAGGATGCCTGGACATGGGGTTTTGGTACCATCAGTACCTGTAACCGCATCATAGCTACGTTTGCTTCATCACCGGATAACGCTGCAAAAGCCACTACCATTGCCGAACTGAGGGCAACACGTGCCATGATGTTTTTCTTTATGATGGACTTATACGGCAACATTCCTGTGGTTACCACATTCGGCTCTGCCGATAAACCTGCTACTACCGCGCGTAAAGATGTATTTGCCTTTATCGAGAAAGAATTAAACGAGGTGATCCCTAACCTGAGTACCGTAGTTGATCAGACAACTTATGGTAGGCCAACCCAGTTCACCGCCTACGCTATACTGGCCAAAATGTACCTTAATGCTGAGGTTTACACCGGTACCGGCCGCTATAACGATGTGGTTAAAATGTGCGATAACATTATGCAATCAGGAAAATACGCCCTTGAGGATGATTATTTAAAGATGTTTTATCCGGATAACGGCCCTAAGGTTAAGGAGTTTATTTTTGCCATCCCTTATGATCATGCGCTGGCACAGGGTGAGCAGTTTAGCTGGTATTCGCTACACCCGGCACTACAGGCCAAATATGGTTTGTTATACCGTTTAAGTAACCCATGCAGCACCATTCCGTCGTACTATGCTCAATTTAACGATCCTAACGACATCCGTACCAGCCTTTGGCTTATTGGCAAGCAATATGATTTTGCAGGTAATCCTATCATCATTAAAACGACTAAAAAAGGTTTGGATGCTTCATACAGCGGCCCCGATCCTACTGCCCCGGTTGATTACCAGTTAACTTTTACGCCCGATCTTACCCTGGTCGACGTACCTACCTTTGAGGTTGGCGGCGACGAGCTGGGTAAAGCAAAAGGTATCCGCAATAATAAATATTACCCGGATGTTACAGCAACCGACCGTAACCAAAGTAACGACGTACCGGTTTTCCGTTATGCCGATATACTGCTGATGAAAGCCGAAGCCATTTTGAGGGGCGCTACTCCAACAAATGGAGAAACAGCTCTATCGCTAATTAACCAATTAAGGACTAAACGCAAAGCAGCTACCTGGAGCAGCGTTGACCTTCCCAACCTTTTACAGGAACGCGCACGCGAACTAAACTGGGAAACATGGAGAAGGAACGACCTGATCCGCTTTGGAAAATATGAAGAATCATGGGGTTATAAAACAGATAAAGACGTTAATAAACGCCTTTTCCCAATCCCATCTGCCGAGCTTATCTTAAACTCAAAACTGCAGCAAAACACCGGCTATTAATAATATTTGTACCCCTATTTTATTGCCTGGCTGTCCCGTTATTTCGGGGCAGCTTTTTTGTTTTTTCATACCAAATAACTGCTGCCACTCACCTCCTGGACACAACAGTAGGGAAGTTGAAAGATTGCCCGTAATGTTGGTGTAAAAAGCTATGTCATTGCGAGGAGGAACGACGAAGCAATCTCGTAGCTATGCAGATCGGACATGCATTGGCTACCAGATTGCTACGCTACGCTCAATGACATGTCTTTTATTTGTTTTTCTAAGCCATCGCCCTCTTTTGCCACGGCGGCCAGAGGCCGTTTGATAATCGCCACTCGCCTGGAGGCGAAGCGGCGGCGGAATACTTATTTCTATCTTTTATCTCAATCCCAATAAATCACAAACCCCGTCTGCCTTTCGGCAACAGTTTTCAATGAAAATTCAAATCCATGGTTCAGCATGATTTCGCGCACCAGGGTTAGGCCTATGCCTTGTCCATCTTTTTTTGTGCTGAAAAATGGAGTAAACAGGTTAACCTGCTGTTCGGGACTAATGCCTTTGCCGGTATCGGTAATGGTTAGCTTTTTTTCTTTGGGATCGATAGCAAATGTTACCGAACCGTTGCCGTCAATAGCCTCGATGGCATTTTTAACGATATTAATAAAAGCCTGTTCCAGTTGCTGCTCATCAGCCATGATCTTGATTGGTTCTTCCGGTAAATCAAGATTAAGCGATACGCCTTTTTCTTCGGCACGGATACTCATCAGCTTTACTACCGATTCTACGAGCTTTTGTAACATAACGGGCTGCTTGTTGGCCGGCGGCAGTTTAACCAGATCGGCAAAGTTGCGCATGAACAGGTTAAGGTTCTGGTTTCTGTCCATAGCTACCTGCAAGGCATCTTTTATTGGGTCGAAATCGTGCCCGGCCCAAAGCTGATCGGTTTTCATGGCCGATTGCATGATGGAATTTACCGGGCCGATGGTATTATTAACCTCATGCGCCATCATCCTGATCACTTTGCCGTAAACCTTCTTTTCGGCCGCAAGGATCTCGGCAGTCAAATCTTCCAACATGATAAAATGCCGCGAAAATCCACGGTCGATAAAGTGGGATTTTTGTAGTTTGAACGAGTTAACGCCGTCCAGCTTCACCACCACAGTTTCGCCCGATTTAAGGGCTTTGATATGTGCAAAAACAGGATGCTTTAATTCCCCAATCAATTCACCAACTACGGCTTTTTCATCAATAGCCAAAACCTGCAAAGCTTTAGGGTTTATTTGCTGCACGCGGTCATCAAAATCAAGAATAATAATACCTGTTGGCGAGGTATGGATCAGCTTTTCTAAAAAGAAATGCTGTTGCTCCTGTCGTGTCCGTTCGGTTCTTAGCTCGTCCATCATTTGGTTATAAACATCAATCAGCGCATCAACCTCCAGCTTACCGGTTGAAAGAAACTTTACATTAAAATCTTTGTCTTTTATGGCTTCAATACCCTGTAACAACATTTTTAAAGGCAGTACAAGCTGGCGGTAAAGCTGTATAGCCACAGCTGCCGATATCAGAACAAAAGCTTCGGCTATGATAAAATAGATTTTATTATCGATAAAAATAAACCATGCAAGCACCAGTGTTAGCAGGTGCAGGATCACCACAAATAAAATGTATTTAGTCCTCAGCTTCATCGTACGGGATCTGGTATTTTTCGAGGCGCCGGTACAGGGCGCTGCGCGTGAGGCCCAGCGCCGCTGCCGCCTTACTTATCTTATTTTTATGATGATCTAAGGCCCGCTTTATCATTTCTACCTCTACCTCTTCTAAAGTTAAGGTGCCCACTCCCGGCAACTGGATATTTCCCTTTTTTACCGGCGATAATTCCAGTTGCGACCGGAAATCATCAATACTTAATTCATCCCGCCGGCTCACTAAAATAGAACGTTCCACCAGGTTTTTCAATTGCCTGATATTACCAGGTAAAGGTAGCTGCTGTAACCATTTCATGGCCGATGGCGCTACCGACAGATTAGGCCGGTTATAGATCTGCTTTAAATTATTAATAAAAAAGCTAACCAGCAAAGGAATATCTTTCGGCCGCTCGCGCAAAGCCGGCAGGTAAACCGTGATCAAGTTGATCCTATAAAGCAAATCCTCACGAAAAGTACCACGAGATACCATCTCGTTCAGGTTTTTATTTGTCGCGCAAACCACACGGGTATCTACGGTTTTGGTACGACTGCTACCTAATACCTCGTAGGTACGATCCTGCAATACACGGAGCAGTTTTACCTGGCTACTGGCATCCAAATCACCTATTTCGTCTAAAAAAATGGTACCCTTGTTGGCCATTTCAAAACGACCTACCCTGTCAAACCGGGCATCCGTAAACGCGCCTCGGATGTGGCCAAACATTTCGCTCTCAAACAATGAGGTAGAAATACCGCCCAGATTAACCTTAATAAATGGCTTATTACGGCGGAGACTATTCTGATGAATTGCTTCGGCAATCAACTCTTTACCGGTACCGCTTTCGCCCATAATCAATACCGAAGCATCGGTTGAAGCCACGCGGCCAATAGTTTCCAAAATATCGAGCATCCGTGGATCCTCGCCTACAATATTTTCAAAATTGTAGGTTTTATCCAATTGCTTGCGGGTACGATGCTCTGTCTTTTTATCCTGCAGCTCGAGCAGTGTTTTTACCGATTGGATAAGGTGCTCGTTAACCCAGGGTTTATTGATAAAATCGTTGGCGCCAAGCTTCATGCCTTTAACTGCCAGCTCAATACTGCCCCAGCCGGTTATCAGGATCACCGGAATGGCACTGCTAAAAGCCTTGATCTTTCCGAGCAGATCCATTCCCTCCTGCCCCGAGGTATCTATCGAAAAATTAAGATCAAGAATGATCAGTTCGGGAGCTTTTTTCCTGATGATCTTGAGGGCTTCAGTAGGTTCGCCGGTGCTCGCAGAATCGTAACCCTCACTTTTCAGCAGCAAGATCAGCGAGGTGCGTACGGCAATATCATCATCAATAACCAATATCATAACAAGCGGTCAATATCGTAATTATTCTTCGTGTAAAGCAACAGCAGGGTAAATAGCCGCCGCCTGTTTGCCGGGGTAAAGCGAGCAAACAAGCACCAACAGGTAAACAAATAAAACAGATAATAATATGCCTTCGATATAAACAATAGCAGGCAAATCAAATACATTCAACAATGGAAACTGAATAGCGAAAAAAGTACCAACAATGAGAGCCAGCGTTGCCAGGATCATGGATTCGGACACCAATTGAGCCGATACAGAGCCGCCCGTGGCACCAATGGCCCGGCGTAAACCTATCTCGCTCCTGCGTTTGTTGATATTATACCACAGCACGCCAAACAAGCCGAGCGCCACGTTAATCACTAAAAATGTGCTCACAATGGCTAATATGATCATAGGCACCAGCGCAAAATAATTTGCATCCGTACGTTTGTTGGCAAGATGCTCTATTTCAACATTGGCGTTTTTCATATAGTTGGCCATGGTTTTGTACAGCTTCCCTTCAAAGGCAGCGTCGGCACCGGGGGTAACTTTAACCAGTATTTTATCGAGCCAGCGGAACGAACCGGTATCTGTTCTGAAATACATGCCCGGGCCGGCTTTCAGATAGTCGCCATTTCTTTTAATGGTTTGAATTACGCCAACTACCTTAAACTTATTTTTATCATCATCATTACCTAAAAGCTTACCAACGGCAGGTTCATTGCCAAATGTTGCCTCTTTTAAATCGGAGTCAATGATAATGCTTTGATTTTTGCTTACCACATCTTGTTTATTAAACCAACGCCCCTCCAACAGCGTAACATTCATTACATTTTTATAGTAATCTTCTACCGTAAAATTATTCAGATGATCTATGTGCTTGCCTTTAAATGTTAAGCCACTTTGGTTCGTTCGCGACGAAAATGGGATATTGCCGCTCACAAAAGTGATCTCTTTTACCTGCGGCAATGATTTTATTGTTTTGCGCAGCGTTTCGTAGTAAAGGTCAAGCGAATCGACATTTTTTGTTTGGTATGAATTATTATAATTGATCACCCATACATCCTGGTAATCAAAGCCCATTGGCTTTTTGTAGTTGTTGTAGTAAAACATCAGCAACGTAAATACCGCGAAAAGTACCAGGAAAGACACCAGCATTTCGGTGATGAGCAGAAAGTTCTGCTTCTTTTTATTCCAGATGAGTTTAAATAGATGCTTAAACATAATATTTTGATTTAAGGATAAATGATCATTAAGCTTTGAGCGCTGTAACCACATTCAGTTTTGACATGCGCCATGCGGGGTAAACGCCCGATAGTAAACCAAACACAAGGCACACCAGTAAGCCGATAAATAAAACCGTAAAATTGATGCTTAGCTCGAGGTTATCTATCAAATTGGCGTTGTTGATGGCGTAAAGCGCAAATATTGATAACACCGTTCCGATTACGCCGCCGAGCATAGTAAGTATCAGATTTTCAACGAGAAACTGGTAAACCAATGTTTTTGATGATGCCCCGAAAGCCTTCCTAACACCAATTTCTGAAGATCGCTCCATAATCCTGGTGATGTTGATATTGACCAGGTTAAGTGTTGGCAGCAGGGTAAAAATAAATACGAAAATGCTTATAGCCGTAACCACGATAAACACGCCCGATTGCTTCTCGTTGCCGGTATCAACATAGCTCCTGAAAAATGTGTTGGCATGGCTGTAAACGTGTTTAAATTCTTTTCGTTCCACAGGTACCCTTGATATGATACTTTCATATTCGGCCTGCATTTTAGGTATATCGCCCGGCGAGTTGCCAAGCAAGATTGCCATATAAGCACCCAGGTACCCCTTACTCTTATAATCTTCTTTTGATACGGTATAAGGTAAATAGATATCACTGTAAAGCATGTAATTAGTTACAGGTACGTTTTTCACAACGCCAATTACACGATAGTCGACGTTATCTGCCTCGATGTATTTGCCTACTACTGTTGTTACATCGCCAAAATACTGACGTTTCATATCCTCAGATATAATCGCGACACGATCTGCATTGGTTACCTGCTGCTTGTTGAATGGCTTACCTTCGGTAAAATCATAATCGAGCACGTCCCAATACTCAGCATTGGTATATTTAAAATTAACCGCTATCTTTTTATTGTTGACATAGGTATTGGTACCCTTAAACATAGATGATATGGCAACTTTAGCCGGGGTTTTCATCATGCCGGTGTAATGGCTCAAAAAATAATAAGACAACGTACTTGACATCATATTATTATCTCCCGATTCCTGGATCCTGTTAATGTACAATGATCTATCCCGTTTTTTATCCGGGTAGTTATCCCCAATTACCTTGTTAATAAAAGCGGTTAAAACCATTAATATAGTTAAAGTAAAGCTGATACCAAACAGGCTGATGAACGTAAAAAACTTGCGGCGCTTGAGTACCGCTATGGCTATTTTAAAATAATTTTTAAGCATGACTTTCTATTTTAAAACCGGTTAATTATTGAACCTGGGCACCATCAAAAAGGCGCACCAAACGATGGGTTTTGTGGGCCATATTTTCATCGTGCGTTACCATTACTATGGTAGTACCGTCGTTGCGGTTAAGGCTAAGCAGGATCTCCATAATCTCGTTACCCATAGCGCTATCCAGGTTGCCTGTTGGCTCATCGGCCAAAATAATTTCTGGCCTGCCTACAATAGCACGTGCTATGGCTACACGCTGGCGCTGACCACCTGATAGCTGCGTAGGAAAATGTTTCAGGCGATTAGCCAATCCCACTTTCTCCAATGCTTCGGCAGCCAGTTCGCGGCGTTGTTTAGCGGTGGTATCACGGTATAGCAAGGGTAGTTCTACATTATCAAGCACCTGCAGGTCGTTAATAAGATGATAGCTCTGAAAAATAAAACCCAGCTTTTTATTGCGGAACTGCGCCAGCTGCTTATCATTCATGCCTCCTGTTTTTTGATCATCAATCCTGATCTCCCCTTTTGATGGCGCATCAAGCAGGCCCATGATATTTAACAGCGTGCTTTTGCCACAGCCTGAAGGTCCCATAATGGATAAAAATTCGCCTTTGGCAATATCAAGGCTTACGCTGTTTAAGGCCAGAGTTTCGATGGTATCGGTGCGGTACACCTTTTCAATGTTTTGTAAACGGATCATATCGTTAGGTTTGAATTATTGAGTTATTGATTTAGTTATAGGTTATTTTTTTGTTTGTTTCAAAGTCGTAAAGCGAAAGATAGCGCAATTGATAGTAGGCTCCCCAAAAATCGCGGAGAGCGCTTACATAATCACGCTGGGCCTGGTCATTTTCGCGAAAGGCAATACCAAGATCGGTGATGCTCAGATCGCCAAGCACATAGCGTTCGCGGGCTATCTTATATTTTTCGCCGGCAATACTGTCGGCACTGGCGGTATATACCAATTGCTCTTTCATCATATTAAAAAGCGACACCTGGGTAATTATCTCCTGCTTAAAAGTTTGCTTATCCTGCTCAACGGCATATTCTGTAAGCTTTTGGTTAGCAAGCGCCGTCTTGGCCCTTGATTTTGATCTGCCCCAATCCAATATCGGTATCGATAGCTGCAACTCAAGCACTTGTTGGTTTTGCGGGTTCTTGTATACATCCGGAATATTTGTAGCCGTATTGGAAAAACCCAAACTGGCGGTTAGCGTGGCGGTGAGCCCGTTTTGACCTTTGGCCTTAGCCACATCACGTTTAGCTTCGGCAAGACGGCGCAAAAAAGCTATGGCTGCCGACCGGTTAGCATTGGCCTCGGCAAGCACCCTATCCGACGAAACGGTCATGTTGTTGATATCTTTCGGAACTGCCAAAACTATCCTGTCATCCCCTGCCTGCCCTATAAAACTACGTAGTGTAAGTGTGCTAATTTCCAAATCGCGTTTGGCGGTGCCTACCGCTTTTTGCGCGTTGATTTTTTCAAGTTGTAATTGAAGTATATCGTTCTTTGATACTTTTCCCAACTCATACTTTAAGTTGGCTATTTTGATAATCCCCTCTGTATTTGTCAGGTTTGTTTCGGCAATTTTGAGGTTTACCTGTGCCAGCAGCAGATCGAAAAAGTAACCTTCCACATCAACCGCTATCTTTTCCTGGGCTTCAATGTAAGCTTGCTTGCTTTCATTATATTTTAAAGGCTCAACCCTTTTATCCCACTTTAAGCTATTGAACTGAAACAGCGGCTGGGCATAATTTATACCATAAGGAATGCCGTTGTATAATACATTATGCCTGTCAAAATCATCAAACCGTTGTAATTGCGTGGTTCCATAAATGGTACCACCTGTAGCCGCAATACTCTGACTAAAGTCAAGCCTTAGCTGTGAGTTATCATTATGAATAGGCTGTACAAGGAAGGTACCATTAGGCTGTTGCACTTGCGAAAATGTTTTAGTATAACCCGGTAAAATACCGCTTAAAGCCAGCTGCGGCTGATAGTTTGATTTGTAGGTGCGATATTCCCAATATTTGGTTTCGCGTGTAGTTGCAGCCTGTTTAGCGGCTATAGAGTTGGCCTTAGCCAAATCAACCACCTGCTGCAGGGTTAGCCTAAGGGTATCGCTACCACTGCGGCCAAATGCGCCCGAGCTTAGGGTCAATAACAGTATGAAGTATAGATATTTCATGATGCTCAATTCGTTTTTCCAGATCGTCATTGTAGGAACAGTTTCTCCCAAACCTGGAAATACAAGCCCAAACTTTGTAAATCCATGCTGTGAACCGGGATTACACTGCCCCTGGCAATGACGCTTCTTGTTTATTATTTTACTGTTACTTCTTTTGAGTTTTTGTATTCGGTCATATCCGATGTAATAACCTCATCGCCAGCTTTAACACCACTCTGAATCTCTACATAGTCAAAATTGGTGAGGCCGATGTGTACCGTGCGGCGTTCGGCCTTGCCATTGTTCAGTACAAAAATGTCCTGGACGGACGGACCTTTAAATGCAGGGCCATTGGCTACCCGCATGATCTTGTTGTGCGTGGCCGTCACCAGAAACACGTCCACTTTCAGGTTTGGCCTCAGCAGTTTATTTGCCCGGTCATCAAGCTGTACATCAAAAGAAATTATGCTGTTTTGTACCGATGGGGATACATTACTTACATGGCCACGCAATTGATCGTCATTTATGCGCACAATTACCGGCAAACCGCTACGTACCTGATCGGCCACGTTATCTGAAACACTGCCCTGGATCCGGAAACTGCCTAAATCGGCAATGCGGGCCAGGGTTTCCCCCTCGTGAATATTGGCGCCAATGTTTTTGTTTACGTAGGTAATAACTCCTGCTCGGGTTGCTACCACGTTTGCCAGGTCAAGCTTGCGTTGTAATTCTTTCAAATCATTTTGCTGAATATCGGCGGCTATTTCAGCCTCTTTGATCTCCAGTTGCATGGTTTGCTGCTTGCTTTTGATCTCGTTTTCCAGCTGCTTTTTTTCAAGCTGGGCAACTTTAAGGTTCAGTTCGGCTTGTTCTATGTTTTCGCGGGTGCCGCCGCCTGCTTTATACAGGCGTTTGGCATTTTCAACGGCATCGGCAAGGTTGCTGATGTGGAGTTGTTTAATATCATTATTAGATTGAATGTCGTAGAAGCTTTTATTAAGATCAAGCTTGAGTTTATTGATCTCGGTACGTTTGGTTTCGAGCTGAAATTTTTGTTTCTCATAATCGGTTTGGGTAGCCGATTTATCCAGCGTCAGTATTGATTGACCTGCTTTTATCTTATTACCGGCATCCATCAGCGCGCTTTTGATAGAGGCGTTTATAGGACTGGTGATAATTTCTTCAAATTCCGGCAAAACTTCGCCGGTAGCGTTTATGGTATTTTCGATGTTGCCGATCTCAACTTTAGCAGTTGTTATTTCGGCACGGGTGATGGTTGATTTAATATATCCCCGCAAAAGCATTACGGCAAACACCAAAACAGCCAGGCTGATAGTGATGATAACCGCCGTTTTTTTGCGTTTGGCAGATGTAACTTCAAGTGCAATTTCCTTATCCATTGTGATAAATTTGGACAAGGTTTTGCAAGAGCTATACCAATATTAAATACTTAAAAACCAATACATTACGGATTTTTATTTTTTGAAAAGTGATCGATATCGGACAAAATTTCTGATATCGACCGTTGATTGGTTTTGATTACGTTGATTGCGCTGATTACTTTGAAAGCTTCCCCAATGAAGAAGTTGCGTACCTATGGCACGCTAAAAACTCAACTTGTTTTATTGCTATAGACCTGTTGCACCTCTGGTGCAAGCAGGTTACACCTTCAAACGAAAGTATAAGGAGCTTCAAAAGAACATCAACTTATTTTAATCTGAGACGTAGTTTATCTATAAATTGTCTTACGCTTCAAGATGTTTCCTGATCTTCCCTAACAAATCATCTATTTCGAAAGGTTTGGCTAAAAAGTCATCGGCGCCGGCATCATAGGCTGATTTTTCGATGTCTCGGCTTGCGGAGATCATAATGATGGGAATTCCTTTAGTTGAATCGCGCTTTTTAAGCTCACGACAAATATCACGCCCATCGGAACCGGACATCCAGATATCCAATAAAAGCAGGTCAGGAAATTCGTTTTGCATATCCAGAAGCGTCAAGCCGTTTACTGTCGACGAAATCTGGTACCCCTCAAAATCAAGCATTATTTCTACCGCATCCACAATCCCCGGATCATCGTCCGCTATCATGATCTTCTTCGTATTTTCCACTTCATCCGGGAGCCACAAAAATCAAGCCTCAAAAACAATCGATAACATTTTTTTTACAAAAGATTTTTTAGCCTATTCTTTATCATTTTTGACAGGGAGCGCGAAGTAAAATGTTGAGCCTTTTCCTTCCTCACTATCCACCCAAATACGGCCACCTTCACGTTTAATAATCTCGGACGAAATGTATAAACCAAGGCCTAAGCCGGGGAACGTATGCTGTTTAGCACCGCTAACCCTATAAAACTGTTCAAAAACACGACTTTGCTTTTCTTTTGAGATACCGATCCCGAAATCCTGCACGCTAACCATCACCTCGTCATTTTCAATCCAACTCTTTAAAATTATATTTTCGGTGTGTGGCGAGTATTTGATGGCATTTGTGATCAGGTTGACTAAAACCTGGCTTATGCGCTCTCTATCGGCATACACTTGTCCTGTTTCCTGTAATTGTTCAATAAGTGTATGTTTTTTTGTAGTGCGTTGTAAATCTTCCGTTACCTCCTTAATGAGGGCATTAAAATCAAACACGGTATAATTAAACTGAAGCCTGCCGGAGTTTATCTTGGTAACATCCAATAAATCGGCAATTAAACTGGTAAGGCGGTTCAACTGGGCATCCATCTTGCTGATCATGGATGCTTCCAGGGTGTCGCCTTTTTTGGTTAGCATGCGTTCAAGCACCTGGGTATAGGCTTTAATGCTGGTAACCGGTGTTTTTAACTCATGGCTTGCTATCCCAATAAATTCGTCTTTTTGCTGCTGCAAAAGCTTTTGTTCGGAAATATCAAAAGTTACCCCTACCATTTGAGTAGCTTTCCCCATGTCATTATACCGGGCCTTCCCCGAAGCATTGATCCAGTGTATTGAGCCATCGGGCCAGGCAACCCTGTACTCGGCATTATACACTGTTCTGTTCCTGATAGCCTCGTTTACTCTTTTCTGTACAACATCCTGATATTCGGGCAGCATGACGGATAAAAGATCCGGGAAATTAAATACAGCATCTTTATCAAGCCCATAATTGGCTTTGCACTGCGGCGTACAGAACATGATACCCGTTTCCAGGTCCAGTTCATAAGAGCCTAAACGACCGGCTTCAAGGGCAATTTCAAGACGCTGGTTAATCTGAACAAGCTCCTCCCTTGATTTACGACGGTCGGTAATATCGCGGGCCACCGCAAAAAGATATGGCTCATCCGACAACATCAAACTAACCATATTGATCTCTACCGGGTAAACCGTGCCATTTTTACGGCGATAAAGCGTTTCGTACTGCGGGATATTTTGTTGCTGGGCCTTTTTAAAAGCCCGGTTAAAGGTTACATCATCGTGGTAAATATCTATATCAGCCACGTTCATGGTCAGGGATTCCTCTTCACTGTAACACCAATCATCAAGCGCTACACTATTTACATAGGCAATCGAACCATCGGCACGTAACAGCATAAATATGTCCGAAGCGTTATCGGCCATAAATTTGAAACGTTTTAGCTCGTCTTCAGCATCCTTTTGTTTGGTTACGTCTATTACGGTGCCCAGCATCCTGACCGGAATGTGCTCGTCATCATAGTAAACCTTTCCTTCGGCTTCGATCACATGCATGCTTCCGTCCCGCCATAAAACTCTCCCGGTATAAAACATATGGCCGGTTTTTAAGGCCTTATCAAATGCCTTATCTCTTATATTCCTGTCATCCGGGAAAATCCTGTCGATATAATTATCGTGTTCCGGCGACTCGTCAATATCCATAATCACGTTAAAACGCGGTGATGTGATAACCTCGTCGGTAACCAGGTTCAGGTCAAAGGTGCCCATCTCGGCAACATCAATAGCCAATCTGGCGCGTTCTTCAGCGTCTTCGATCTTACGTTTGGCAATTACCTGGTTGGTTACTTCAGATGCTACCGCGATGATGCCGGTAACGCCGTTACTATCTTTTAAAGCCTCGTAAACAAAGTCTACATAAGTTTTTTGGATCTTGCCATTACGGGGCAGGTATACAGGCCTTTCAACAGCAATAAATCTTTCGCCGGTGTTGTATACATTGTCAAGCAAGGCTTCAAGGCCCTGTCCTTTAGCTTCCGGTAAACCTTCAAAAATTGGCTTGCCAACAGTTTCTTCGGCTGTTTTGCCCCACAACTCAAACACCGGGGCATTGGCAATCTCAACCACATAATCCCTTCCTTTAAAAACGGCAATGGCAACGGGCGCCTGTAATATCAGCGAGCGAAAATTCTGTTCACTTTCTATAAGTTCAAGGCGGGCTACCGTTTCATCAGTTATATCCTGTAGCGTGCCGTTTAACCTGATGGCTACTCCATTTTCATCATACAACGCTTTACCCTTGGCCCTCACTACACGCTCAATTTTTGTACGGGGATTTACAATGGTATATTCAACGTCGTACTTGCCACCCGATGATGGTAGTAAAGCTGCACGTATAGCGTCAGCAACGCGTTGCCTGTCTTTTTCTGCAATTACCGCTATTGCCGAGTCAAGTTCTATTTCATCATGAGGGTCTAATCCAAACCAATCTTTTAACCTGTCGTTACCGATAAATTTATTAGTATGGGGATTAAGATCCCAGGTGCCCAATTCGGCAGCATCAATAGCAAACTCCAACTCGGTTTTGCTTTCTTTTAGTTTATTGAATGCCAGCACCTTTTCGGTAGTTTCGGTACAAGCTACGAGGATTCCTCCTGGCTTGCCTGATTCATCAATAACAGGGCTGTAGCTAAATGTCCAGTAAATATCTTCGATAGTGCCATTCCGAAAAAATGGGATCAATTGGTCTTCATGCCAGGTTGCACCACCACCGGATAGCACCTGCTCAATCAATGGTTCGAGAATATGCCAAATCTCGGCCCAGAAAATTTTGGCCGGCTGTCCTAAAAGTGTGGGGTGCTTACCGTTTACCCCAAGGCTGGGGCGATAGGCATCGTTATAAAAGCAAACAAGATCGGGCCCCCAATACATAAACATCGGGAAGCGCGAATTTAGAACGATACCTATGGTGGTGCGCAGGCTTACCGGCCATTGATCTGGTGTACCAATAGATGATCCGGACCAGTCATGTGCCCTAATCAGCGCGCCCATCTCGCCGCCGCCCTCCAAAAATTTCAAACTATCCTGCTGCATTTACGATTGTACGATGAAGTAAACATCAACACCTAAGTTAAGTTTTACAATCGTATTAATTACCTATGAATTAATTTTATTCACAAAATAGCAATTATCCTAAAAATCAGAGTAGTCTGCCGGGCGAAGAAAGATGATGTCGGCATGTGATACATTGTGCTGATACTCCGGTTTAGCCGAAAGCGTTTTCCAATATTCATCCTTACCAAAAGCATCCCAATGTTTGTCCCTGTCCTCTTTACTGTTAAAGGAGGTCATGTACATCAGGTTTGGCATATGGCTGCCTGCAATAACTTCCGAATAAAAAACGGCGTTGAAACCAAGGCGCTTAAAAAGACCTATTTCATCGCCAACATTAAACATAGTTACCTTGTTAACGTTCAATTTTTCGGTAGGGCTTTCATAGCTGCGCAATTCATAAACCCTGTCGGCCTTTTTTGCGGTAAGGTTAGGAACGTTTGTAGAGGGCATTCCCGGAAAAGCCTGCAATATGATAGTCTCCAAACGGGTGTAAGGCTGTTCGTTATAAGCGGCATCAATATACTCTTTGCCATCGGCAAGGTATGCGGCATCGGCCTCCAATTTTTGGTCAATCCCCATTAATTTGTCCCAGGACTGAAAAGGTGTAAACACATATATCAGCTTTGCTGTATCAACCTGTGTAACGGGTTTAAATACTCCAACATTTTTTACGCCCGCCCTGTGCAGTGCTGGGATATAAGCTTGTTGTAAATATTTTTCTATTGTGCTTTCCTGCGCCTGGGTTTTGTAGTGATATATTTTAAGCTGATAATAATTACGCGCAGGGGCATTTGCAAATACTGAGGCTACAATAAAAAAACAGGCTACAAAGCCAAGGGATGTTTTATTAACAAAGTTCATAATGGCAGATGGTTTCCGGAGTAAATATAAACTCATTTTAGTAAAGTTTTGTTAAGCCCGTTTATATATTTCCCCCATTTTTCAAGCATCTCCATTAAATCAGAAAGCTTCATGGGCTTACTCAGGTAATCATTCATTCCGGCATCAAGACAGGCCTGCCGGTCTTCGGGCATTGCATTGGCAGTCATCGCTATGATAACCGGCTGCTCCTGCATATTGCTGCGGATAAAACGGGTTGTTTCCAGGCCATCCATATCGGGCATCTGCACATCCATCAAAATCAAATCGTAATGCTTAACCACCATGGCATTTAATGCCACGTGACCATTTTCGGCAATATCCGCACTATAGCCCATTTTGCTTAGCATATGGATAGCCAGCTTTTGGTTTATTAAATTATCCTCAGCTATCAGGATGCTCATCGGATAATTTCTGGCAAAATCTTTTGAAAACACTGTTTGCACCGGTTGCACCTCGATTTTAATCCCGCTGCCAGTTTTTAACTGTTCAACAATATACTTGTGCAAAAGATTATGCTTGGTTGGCTTTGTCAGTACGGCATTAAACACAGTATCTTCCCGCTTACCTTGCTCACTGCCTATTGAACTCAACAAAATGATAGGCATATCCGGAAATTTTAGCCTCACCGCTTTAGCCAGCTGTAAACCGTCCATTTCGGGCATGCTCATGTCAGTTATTAAAAGATCAACCTTTTCATCTTGCTGTTCAAGCACTTTCAGGGCTTCATTGCCTGAAGCAACAACTACCGGGTCATATTTCCATTGCCTTAGCTGGGTGTCAATAATACCTCGGTTGGTGGCGTTATCATCAACAAATAAAACGCGTTTATTTTCAAGTTCGGCAAGGTTGAGATAAACATAATTTCGTTTTACCTGCTGCCCTACTTTTGATTTTATGGTAAACGAAAAGGTAGTCCCCCTCCCTATTTCACTTTGTACGCCGATATCGCCCCCCATTAGCCTGACCAGTTTTTCGCTGATAGCCAGGCCCAGGCCAGTGCCTCCGTATTTACGTGTGGTACTGGAATCAACCTGCGAAAATGGTTTAAACAAGCGCTCCAGTTTATCGTCAGGGATACCGATACCCGTGTCCCTGATCTTAAATATCAATTCCAGATCATCTCCTTTTTGTGTCTTTACTCCCGCGCTTATAAAAACCTCGCCCTGGGTAGTAAATTTCACCGCGTTGCCTACCAGGTTAATCAGGATCTGGCGAAGCCGTATGGAATCGCAAATGATCTGTACAGGCACGTTGTGCTCCACTTGATAAACCAGGTCAAGATTTAAACGGGAAGCCTTTTCGGCAAAAACATCTAAAACACCTTCTATGCAATCCCTCAAGTCAAAATCTTCTTCATCAAGCTCCATATTGCCTGATTCAATTTTGGAGAAATCGAGGATATCGTTAATTACCGTTAAAAGCGCGTCGCCGCAATTTTTTATGGTTTCGGTGTATTCTTCCTGTTCGGTGGTAAGTTTAGTGCTGCCCAGCAATGTTGCCATGCCAATAACGCCATTCATAGGCGTACGGATCTCATGGCTCATGGTAGCCAGGAAAATACTTTTGGCTTTGTTAGCATTCTCTGCTTCTTCCCGGGCCTTTTCTGATATTTCGCGGGCTACGCGCTCGTTCTCTGTCATTTGCACCAGGCTTTCGGTGCGCTCCTTTACCTGCCGCTCCAGTACCATTTTTTGAGCCTTCAGAAACTTAACCCGGTATTTGAAAATTAAATACAACAACGCTATTATCGCTATCACAACAATTAGCCTAAACCACCAGGTCATCCAAAATGGCGGCACTATTGTAATTTTCAACCCGGTTGAAGCCGGCGACCATAAGCCTGACGCATTCTGATATCTTAATTTAAAAACATAATCTCCTGGGGGTAAATTGGTGTACGAAGCGGTGTTACGGCTTCCAACATTATTCCAATCGGTATCAAAATTTTCAAGTATATAGCTGTAATTCTTTTTATCTGCCGATGAGTAATCAAGCGCCGCATATTGCAATGTTATTACCGATTGTTTGTGCGACAACCTAATATCTCTGGTATCACTTATATCCTGCTTTAAAGGCGAAGGATCGTCTTTATCGCGAGCTATTTTCACCGTTTTATTGAACAATTGAAAATTGGTGATCACCAGTGGCATAAATACAGACGGTTTTAAGATCTGCCGGGGAGTAAAAGAATTAAAACCGTTGATGCCGCCGAAAAAGAGCCGCCCCTCTCTGGTTTGCAGGGCCGAATGTGATTTAAATTCCTCATCCTGCAAGCCGTCTTCAATAGTATAATTTTTAAAAGTGTGCTTAACCGGGTCATAATTGGATAAACCATTATTGGTACTTACCCAAATGGTGCCTAATTTATCTTCGCGTACAGCATAAATAACATCGCTCGGCAAGCCATCTTTTGTAGTAAATGCTGTAAAATGTTTGGTAACCGGGTTAAGGAGATTGAGCCCTGAAAGAGTACTGATCCAGATTTGTCCCTTGCTGTCTTCAAACAAATCCGGGATACTGTTATTACTGATACTGTTCCGCTTTTCATCATGCTGGAAGCGGGTAAAGGTCCCGGTTTTCCTGTCCATCAGGTTTAAACCGGCATCAAATGTACCTACCCAAAAATTGTTATTATGATCTTCAAGCAAAGCGTATACCCTGTCGCTGCTGATACTTTTTGGATCATTCAGATCATAGCGAAATGCCGAAAATGTGCCCGACTTTTCATCATACAGGTCAAGCCCCCCATTGTAAGTACCCACCCAGGTACGGTTATCGCGCGTTTGGGTAAGCGCGTAAATATTGTTATTGCTTAAACTGCCGGGTTTTGTAGCATCATGCTTAAAACTGGTAAACCTGCCCGTTTTAGGGTCAAAGCGGCACAAACCATCTCCCCAGGTGCCCATCCAGAAATTACCGCTGTGGTCTTGGGTAATTTTCAATACATAATTCCCTACCAGGCTATTTGGATTTTTAGGATCATTCACGTAGTGTTTAACCGTGCCATCTTTATTAAATACATTAACACCGCCGCCATCGGTACCAACCCAGATATTGCCGTACTGATCTTCGTGCAGACTAAGTACAAAGTTATTGGCCAGGCTTTGTGGCGATGAGTTATGCCTGAAATGCGAAAAGCTTTCGGTACTGTGCTTGTACAGGTTTATGCCGCCGCTGAAAGCCCCAAGCCACATGTTGCCCATCCTGTCGCGGCAAATACTATAAATGGAGTTACCGTTGATACTGCCCCGGTCAATATCGTCGTGTTTGTAATTGCTTACTTTACCTGTTGCCGGATCGAGGATATTAACGCCGTTGTTCTCAGAACCTATCCAAAGCTTACCATTCAGGTCCATGCTTAACGATAAAATGGTATTGCCTGCAATGGTATTAGGATCGGTATCACTATGAATATAGTGCTTAAACGTGCCCGCCTCCGGAGTAAATAAATTAAGACCGCCATCTTCCGTACCAACCCATAGCCGACCGGAATTATCTTCATAAATACTGCTTACATAAGTCCCGGAAAGGCTTGTATTCACGCCGGGTTGATTTTGGTAACTGTTAAATGTTCCTGTTTTCCTGTCGAATAGGTTTAGACCGCCGCCCAGGGTACCTACCCATAAACGATGCTTTGAATCCTCCTTCAGTGCTGTTACATCGTCATTACTTAATGACGATGGCTTTTCATCATCATGCTTATAATGGGTGATCCTGTTTTTACGGATATCAAACCTGTCGAGCCCTCCTTTTTGGCTGGCTATCCATAATATTCCTTCGTGATCAAATATTAGCCTGTTTACAAAATTGCTTGATATGGTGTTTGAATTGGCATTGTCATGAAAGTAATGTGCAAACTTGCCGGTTTTCCGGTCAAGTTTATTCAGGCCGAAAAGTGTGGCCAGCCAAATATTGCCATCCTTATCCTCAGCAATATCCGATACCAGGTTACTGCTTAGGGAATTATCATCCTGGATACTATGTTTATAGATTACAAAGCCGTAGCCATCATAGCGGTTAAGGCCATCGCGGGTGCCAATCCACATAAAACCCCGGCTATCCTGGATGATGGTGCTTACATTAATTTGAGATAATCCCTCGCGTGTACCAATGTGTTCAAACTTAAGGTTCCTATCCTGCGAAAACCCGTTTTGAGCAACCAATAAGGCAATTGCAACAAACAAATACTTATAGCTATTCACAGTAACGGGCTGTATTAAAAATTAATAAAATTGGCTTACCTAAGCAAGAAACAAAATGGCTTATAGCTTAACTTATACGGCCACTATTATTTATAAGTTTAAAATAGATAAAAAAAGTAACAAAACAGATACCATTAAGCAATATTGAACTCAGCAGGCCAAACCCAAAAATCGCAACATAAAAAAAGCCTCCCAGTGTTTACGGGAGGCTTACAATATTTTTAGTTATTGATATAGCTTACAGCTCTCTTACCCAAATATTACGGAAGCTAAGCGGCTCGCTTTTATCGCCGTGAGCTTGTAATTTAATTGGCGATGGGCCGTGTTTTTTACCCTCGTAAGATGGTTTACCAATGTACTGTGTAGGGCCAAGCAACTCAAAGTTATTTTCAACCAACACACCATTGAAAAACACGGTAGCTCTTGCTGCTGATTTCAATGAACCATCCTCGTTAAATACAGGAGCAGTCCAGATCACGTCATAAACATTCCACTCGCCAGGTTTGCGGCCAGGGTTTGCCAACGGAATAACTTGTTTGTACAAGCTGCCTGCCATACCGTTAACGTAAGTTTTGTTTTCGTATGAATCTAAAACCTGAAGTTCGTAACCGGCATCGCCTTTACCTATTGAGGCTAAAAACACACCGCTGTTACCACGGGCTTGTCCGGTACCGGTAATACTTGCAGGTACTTTCCATTCAATGTGCAATTGGTAATTACCAAAGCTTTTTTTGGTTTCGATGTTACCTGTAGCTTTGTTTACAGTAAGTACATCACCTTTTACCAACCATTTGGCAGGGGTTTTATCTTCAACAGAAACCCATTCGTCAAGGCCTTTGCCATTGAACAAAATGATGGCATCTGAAGGAGCATCACCTAAATTTTTGCCCGGGGTAACTACTTTAGGTACCGGTTCCCAAATTTCTGTGTCTTCAGGTTTCGCATTTTGTGCGTTCGCCATGAAGCAGCTACCTGCTAAAAGGGCGGTTAATATTAAAGGATATTTCATCTCTATTCGGTTTTAATTGGTTTAAACGTGAAGTGTATCTTTCAAATATGAAGCGCTTTTCGCAATGCTCACATACGGATCGATGTTGGTAAAGTTTTCCTGCTCAACAATAAAGTGCTTAATGCCGGCCAGTTTAGCTTTACCTAATATAGTTTTAAAGTCGATATCGCCATTGCCAATTTCTGTATTCAATTCGGCATTGGTTTTATCCCTGTCTTTAACGTGTACAAATTCAAAGCGGCCAGGGTGTTTTGAAAAGATCTCAACCGGATCTTTACCGGCGCGTACTACCCAGTAAATATCCATTTCCATGGCTACCAGTTTAGGGTCGGTGTTGTTCAATACTACATCGTAAAAAGTAGTATCGCCAACAGGAGCCCATTCAAAGTTATGGTTATGATAACCTAACTTCAAGCCAGATTTTTTCAGGATCTCGGCTATCTTATTCATTTTATCAGCAACACCTTTGCAATCATCAACTGTTTTAATAAAGTTGTGATTTAACGCAGGGATGATGATATGCGATTGACCAATTGTATTGGCAACTTCAATATAAGCGTTCAGATCATCAGTTTTACCTGAGCCTAAATACTCATCTAAACCGTAATGGCCGCTTGCAGTTGTTAAGCCGTTATCTTTTAAAAGCTGGCTAAATTCTTTGCCTTTTAAACCCCAGTAACCGGTTTCTTTGTTAAAACCAAAGGTTTCAACTTCTTTATAACCGGCTTTTGCTACCTGTGCAATAACACCTTTTACATCTTTGGGTAATTGATCGCGCAGGCTATACAATTGCAGGCCCACTTTATTTGTAGCTTTAGCCGATATCAACTTAGGTGCAATAACCGCACCGGCAGCAATTAATCCGGCTTGTGCTAAAAATGTTCTTCTGGTTGTCATGTATTTGTTTTAGTTAGTTTAGCTTTTTAGAGTGATAAGGTGATGTAAGGTTTAAACATCACAAATATGCACCGCTTTTCTGAGCGAAGCTATTTTGTCTTTTTGCTTTGGAATGAACTCTTGGGCTACAAAGCCTTTATGTCCCACCTCAACAATGGCGCGCATAATAGCCGGGTAATATAATTCTTGAGTTTCGTCAATTTCATTGCGACCAGGAACACCACCTGTATGGTAATGCGCGATGTACTGATGATTAGCCCGGATATTACGGATCACATCGCCCTCATCAATCTGCATATGATAAATATCATAAAGCAGTTTAAAGTTTTCAGAACCCAGCCTGCGGCAAAGTTCAGCGCCCCACTCTACCCTATCGCACTGGTAATCTTTATGGTCAATCTTGCTGTTCAGCAATTCCATAACCAATACTACATTGTGTTTTTCGGCAAGGGCAACCATTGGTTTCAAACCTTCAACGCAATTGTTCCAGCCTTCCTCGTCGGTTTTTCCGCGACGGCTGCCGCTAAAGCAAATCAGGTTTTTGTACCCGGCTTGTGCTACCAACGGAATCATTTTGGTATAATTCTCGTGCAGCTTAGCGTGAAATTGTTTGTCGCCAAAACCATCGGTCAGGTTAATTTCGGCGCCATTGCACATAGACGAGAACAGGCCATACTTTTTCAGTGTAGGCCAGTCTGAAGGGCCAACAAGGTCAATACCTTTTATGCCGATATCTTTAGCAGCAGCACAAAGCTGATCTACGGTAAAATCGCCGTAGCACCAGCGGCATACCGCATGATTAATATTGCCTTTTAGCTTGTCATCAGCCTGCATGTGTTTTTCAGTTTCGGTAGTAAATGAAGATAATACGCCCGACGCGCCAATAGCCGCCGTGCCCGCGATCATGCTTTTAATTGCCGAACGCCTGTTTTGATTTGATGCCATGGTTATAATTGGTTAGTGCTGGTAATTTATTCGGATGCACCCTTTTTTTCTTTGAACGACAGGAAGAATAACAGGAATACTGCTGCCGCAATTGAAGCCGGGATCAGCCAAATCATTCTCCAATCGTGACCTGCCGGGCCATTATAGTTGTCTGATATTTTACCTGCCACATAAAAGCCTATCAGCATACCAACGCCATAAGTGGCAAGGGTTATCATACCTTGCGCTGCGCTTTTGTATTGTACACCAGCTTTCGAATCGGTATAAATTTGACCAGATACAAAGAAAAAGTCATAACAAACACCGTGCAGGGCAATACCAATTATCAGCATGAAGCTCAAATCGCCGGCATTGCCGTAAGCAAACAGCGCATAACGCACCGCCCATGCTAACATACCAACAAGTATAGTCCATTTAAAACCAGCCCTTTTAAAGAAAATAGGCAAGCAAAGCAGGAACGCTACTTCTGAGGCCTGGCCAATGGTCATTTTACCAGTAGGATTGTTAACCTTAATATCGGTCAAGAAACTGTTGGCATTTTGATAATAAAATGCCAGCGGAATACAGATCAATATCGAGGCAACAAAGAAAATGGCAAAGTTTGGATCTTTAAGCAATTTCAACGCGTCAAGACCAAGCACCTGTCCAATGCTTACTTTTTCGCCTTTTGCAACCTTTGGAGGGGTTGCCGGTAAAGTAAAGCTGAATACACCTAAAACGGCAGATGCTATACCGGCCATCAGGAATGTGTTTTTCAGCATGCCTTTACCAATTCCATCCGGTGAATCCCAATGGAAAAGGAAGCTGATAAGTAAACCGGCCAAAATCCAGCCAATTGTACCCCACACCCTAATTGATGAAAACTCCTTTTCAGGATCAGTCATTTGATTAAAAGATACAGAGTTAACAAGCGCCAGGGTTGGCATATATAACACCATATAACCTAACACATAGGGATAAAATACAGAAACATCGGCAGCTGAATACATTTGATACATAAGGCCTGCACCTACTAAATGAAGTACACCTAATATCTTTTCGGCGTTAAAATACTTATCGGCTATTAATCCTATAATAAATGGAGCAATAATAGCGCCCCAAGATTGTGTAGAAAAAACTTCGCCGGATTGCGCGCCTGTAGCATGAAGAGTTTTATCTAAAAAAGTACCTAAAGTTACAAACCATGCGCCCCAGATAAAAAACTCCAGGAACATCATGAACGATAGCTTTGATTTTATCCCTATGGTCATGAAAATTTAATTATTTTTTTAATGATAGAATGTATTTAACAATTTCTTTAGCATCGCTTTCAGGCAATGAAGGGTGCGGAGTCATGGCGATGTTACCCCAGTTACCGCTACCGCCGGCAATGATCTTTTTTGCGAGCATATCAATGTTAGCATCTGAAGCATCATATTTTTTTGCAACCTCTTCAAATGCAGGGCCGATAACTTTAGTATCAACTTTATGACAAGTGCTGCAATCTAATGATGCCATTAATTTTTCGCCGGCCGATGAACCTGCAGAACCACCTGCCGGTTCGGTACCTGTTTTTGCTACAACAGTATCTGCGTTAGCATCAGCAGCTTTTGCTGATTGATTTGCACCGTTAGTGCTGTCGCTTCCACCGGTGTTTTTTGATGAATTTCCGCCGCAGGCAGCAAACGCTGCGCTGATACAAAGAATAACGAATACTTTTTTCATAAAAGTTTAATTGTGGTTTTTGATGATAACCTTGCCGAAAATCTGCCGTTAACAAAACTTCTGCTGTTTTTCATCATGTAATTTTAATTGGGTTGGTTAATCAGGCGAAAATTACAACTTTTTATGATATTTAAAGCCTTATTAAACCGATATAGCACCTAATGAAGCGGTTTTTTTACGTGAACGCATGTAAATCACCAGGCCTATAAATGCTACGATTAATACAACAGGGATCATAAGGGTAGTATTCAATACTTCCGGACCCGCCGCCGACCTTGCCGCGTCAAACGCTTTGGCCATCTCCGACCCTGCCGGGGCCGAACGATAAGCGTCCAGGTTTGCTCCTGCCGGTAATTTGGAAACCATGATATTATCATAGAAACCGCCCATGAACATCATATAAACAGATACGCCAAACATGCCTGCACCACCCATCAGGTTTAAACCTACTGCACCAGTGCGTGGCAGATTTTCGGCCACAAAACCTATCATACATGGCCAGAAGAAAGCTACACCCAAGCCAAAGATCACCGCGGCGAAATAGATAGCGTCACCATGCAGGTGTACCATCAGGTAAATACCTAATGCTGATAAAACAGCAGAGATCAGTAACACGCCCTGCGGGGCTAAACGATGTACTATCGGACTTGCAAAAGCGCGACCTAATACCTGTACCGATGCAACAAAGGTTAAGATGAGTATGGCATTATCTGTAACCGTTTTGAACAAAACATCTGTCCACTGGTTGGTGAATAATTCAGTAATAGCCGTTCCAAACATGCAGATGATCATGAATATAAACAAAGGATTTAGCAATGCCCTGTACATATCCTCGGTGCTAACACCTGCCGATACACGTTCGGTAACCGGGAAATCCAATTTTGAGAACAGGTAACCGTATGCTATGGTTGGAATCAACATTAAAGCAATCTCCACCTGCGAAATCCAATATGGTTTTGGCGATACGCCGTGTGCCAATGCGGTATCCAGGCCGAATACTATTAAAGTACCAATAACGATGCCCGCCGGAAACCAAAGGTGAAAGTGATTGAGTTTGGTTGTTTTATTATCCGTAAATAATGATGCTACAAGCGGGTTGCAGGAA
This sequence comes from Mucilaginibacter endophyticus, assembly GCF_003351025.1. Taxonomy (GTDB): domain Bacteria; phylum Bacteroidota; class Bacteroidia; order Sphingobacteriales; family Sphingobacteriaceae; genus Mucilaginibacter; species Mucilaginibacter endophyticus. The sequence continues at coordinate 1,377,576 of NZ_QPCG01000002.1, forward strand.
GCCTCAACCGTACCATTAGCTATCCCTATCATTAAAGTAGAAAGGAACAGCGTCCAATAGCCATTGGCAAAAATGGTAAGCAGGATTCCCACCAGGTGGAAGATAAAAGCAGACACCAGCAGTTTTTTCATGCCGATGATATCCACAATAAAACCTCCGACAATGATAGCAAGCGGAAAGCCCCAAAACGCGGTTGCCGCGATAGTGCTTAACTGTGACGCATTCAGGTGAAATCTTACACCCTGATCGTTCAGGATCCCGGCACGGATACCGAATGACAATGAAGTTACAAGCAACGACAGGCAGCTTGCCCTGAATAGCTGTGTACGGTTAATAGTTTGCATTTTAAATTATTTAGGTTATGATAATAATTGGTTAATTGGCTGTATCAAAATGCACTTTGCCGGTTTGCACCAGCATGAATCCTGCCTTGTGAATCCCATCTTCAGGAAGCGGTTTCTCAAAAATAAATTATGTCATTGCGAGCGTAGCGCGGCAATCGCATGCTATACAGAGTGGCCCTGTATAGCGTGCGATTGCTTCGTCGTTCCTCCTCGCAATGACATGGATGGTTTTATATCCCTAACGTTTTCCTGTTGAACGCGTCATCAGAACCTGATGCAGCAAAATCATCAAAAGCACGCTCGGTAACACGAATAATATGATCTTTAATGAATTGAGCGCCTTCTCTTGCGCCGTCTTCAGGATGTTTAAGCGCACATTCCCATTCGAGTACGGCCCATCCTTTAAAATCATATTGTGTTAGTTTGCTGAAAATCGATTTAAAGTCAACCTGCCCATCGCCCAATGAACGGAAACGACCGGCACGGTCAACCCAGTTCTGGTAGCCACCGTAAACACCCTGACGACCGGTTGGATTAAACTCGGCATCCTTAACGTGGAACATCTTGATACGTTCATGGTACAGATCGATGTATTCCAGGTAATCCAGGCACTGTAATACAAAGTGCGATGGATCATACAGCAAGTTGGCACGTTTGTGGCCTTTTACATGATCAAGGAACATCTCGTAAGTGATACCGTCATGCAGATCTTCACCCGGATGGATCTCGTAGCAAAGGTCGATACCGTTTTCTTCGTAAACATCCAGTATCGGTGTCCAGCGTTTGGCCAGTTCTTCAAAAGCGGTTTCTACAATACCGGCAGGGCGTTGAGGCCATGGATAAACCATTGGCCAAAGCAGCGCGCCGCTAAAGGTAACCGAAGCGTTTAAACCTAAATTTTTTGATGCCTGCGCTGCATATTTCAATTGCTGAACAGCCCATTTCTGCCTTTCGGTCGGGTTGCCACGTAGATGTTCAGGTGCAAAACCATCAAATAAGGTATCATAAACCGGGTTTACCGCAACAAGCTGACCTTGCAGGTGAGTTGATAGTTCGGTGATTTCTAAACCCGCAGCATTAACAATACCTTTAATTTCATCAGCATAAGTTTTGCTTTCGGCAGCCTTTTGCAGGTCGATAAAGCGTGCATCAAGCGTTGGCAGCTGTACACCTTTATAGCCCAAACCTGCTGCCCACTGGCAGATGGATTCAAGGCTGTTAAACGGTGCCGCGTCGCCAATAAATTGTGCTATAAATATGGCAGGTCCTTTTATAGTGGTCATGTTTTTTGTTTTAAGTAGATGATGAATTAAATAGTGAAGTCAGTCCATTTAAGGTCCGATTTACCCGATGCAATCACATTTTCGATAAAGGCCATTCCGCGAACGCCCTCTTCAATTCCCGGGAAATCCAGTTCCTCGGGAGTAGCTTCTTTACCTTCCAAACCCGCTTTTACTGTTAAAGCAAAGTTGCGGTACAGGTTAGCGAATGCTTCCAGGTAACCTTCCGGGTGACCGGCAGGTGTACGAGTATTATGCTGCGCGAATGAGCTGGTATAACCACTACCTGTACGCCAGGTTTCGGCCGGCTTATCGGTATACATAACGGTTAATGAATTAGCATCACTCTGGTGCCATTCTACCCCCCCTTTTTCACCATAAACCCTGATCTTTACATTATTTTCTTCACCGGCAGCAATCTGCGTAGCTGTAAGCACGCCGCTTGCACCATTATTGAATTTCAACAGGGCAGCACCATCGTCATCCAGCTTGCGGCCAGGAACTACAATGTTAATATCGGCGCAAATTTTTGTCACCTCTAAACTGGTAACGTACTCGGCCAGGTTAAAGGCGTGCGTACCTATATCGCCCATTGCACCTGCAATACCGCTTTTACCCGGATCGGTACGCCATGAGGCCTGTTTGTTATCTTCTCCTTCTAAAAATGTACTTAACCATCCCTGCGGATACTCAACGTAAACTTTTTTAACAGCACCAATGGCGCCTGCTTTTATCAGTTGTTTAGCTTCCTTAACCATAGGGTAACCAGTGTAAGTATGGGTAAGGCAAAACAGTTTACCTGATGCCTTTACTACTTTTTCCAGTTCTTTAGCCTCTTCAAGCGAAAAGGTCATGGGTTTATCAAGCACCACGTGAAAGCCATTCTCGAGCGCCATTTTGGTTGGGGCAAAATGCACATGGTTAGGCGTAACGATGCTGATCACCTGCACGCGTTCGTTCTCGGGCAGTTGTTTTTCTTTTTCAATTAGTTCCTGGTATGAGCTGTATGAGCGGCTTGCAGGTAAACCAAGCAACAAACCGCTGGCCTGTGATTTTTCGGCGTTGCTGCTGAAAGCGCCGCAAACCAGTTCATATTCGCCATCAATACGGGCGGCTATACGATGCACGGCACCAATAAAGGCGCCTTGTCCGCCGCCGATCATTCCTAATCTTAATTTCATTTGTTTTTGTTGGGGTTGATGTTTTGAATTAAAGGCTTCTCAATCGATTGTATACGTCAAAAACAGCATTACATCATAATGCTGTTTTTGACAATAATTTCATTGGGGTAATCACCAAAGGTATGATCAATTGATATTGCAATTTTTTAGGTTGCCCAGGCTTTATCGCCTTTTTTGTATGGCAGGTTACCATCATATTTACCAGGAACGGCAATATAACGTAAAGCCTGTGTAGCACCCGGTTTTGAAGTGAAGAAACCAAGCAAGGTTAATTCTTTCAGCATCCTGAAGTAATGGTTAGGATCTTCGGGCTTTTTAGTTTTGGTATAATCTTTTTGTTCTTTGTCAAGGGCAGTTAACAACTCGGTACGCTGCTCCGGAGTAGCCTCCAGGAATTTTTTACCAAATTTTTTGTCGCTTGCGTCATTCAGGTCTTTTAAACCTTTGGTAAAGATCTTCTGGTCATCGGCAGTATAGCAATCCTGTACCATTACAGTCATAAACTTGCCAATTTCGGCCGCTTTAGCACCTGGGGTTGAGGTTGCAGGCAAAATGGTTTCGCCAATTTCATCCATCAGGGCCACATCATCCTGTGTAAAAAGGTCGTTTACCTTTGGCGAAGATGATTTACATCCGGAGATGAAAAACTCGGCGCCGATGATGGTACCGCCAAGGATCAAACCTACCCTGCCTATCGCTTCTCTTCTATTCATGTTTAATTATTGATTTACAGAATTAGTGATTAGTTGGATTAGTGAATAGTGTTTACCAGACTTACGAAGTTTTAAAAACTTCGTAAGTCTTTTCCCAACTAATCACGTATTCCTAAATTACGCTTTCAACACGAAACCTTCGCGGTAATCGCGTTTAATATACTTATTAACAGCATCAAAGTTGGTAACTTTCATAGCCTGGTTGTCCCAAACTAATTTTACCCTGCCACCATTTAACTCATGACCGCGAACCGCAAGGTTTGCCATCAATAATGCCTCGGTAAGCGGACCAGCCTTATCAAACGATGAGCTTAGTTCTGTTTTACCGTAACCGGCAATACAGCCTTCAACCCATTGCGCATAGTGACCGTTTGCGCCACCTGCCACACGGGCCCATTTTTGCGGAGCTTTCGCATCTTTGGTAAGCGATTTTGGTAATAATGTTGGCGCATCAGAATAAGTACTTGCGTACATTTTTCCTTTTGTACCAATGAATAATGTACCGTTACCTTCTTCACCGCCAAAGTTTTCGCTTGCCAGCAATTCGATAGGTCTTTCAGGCTGAATACCACCGTCCATCCAGTGCAGGGTAACATCGCCTTTGGTTTTATCAGTTTTAGGGAACGTTAATGTGATGTGGCTTGACGGAGGGCAGCTTTCAGGGAAGTGGCCTTCTTTAAACTCATCTACATAAACACTACCAACGCTGGCCTGAACGTCTTTTGCATACTGAATACCCAACACTCGGAAAGGCGCTTCAACCAGGTGACAGCCCATATCGCCAAGGGCACCGGTACCGTAATCCCACCAGCCGCGCCAGTTAAATGGTACCAGTTTATCAACGTAATCTTTTTTAGGTGCAGTACCCAACCACAGGTCCCAATCCAGTTCTTTAGGGATGTTTGGCTGTGGTGGTGGCCATGCAATACCTTGTGGCCAAACAGGGCGGTTTGTCCAGCAATAAACAGTGTGCACATCACCAATCAGATCGGCATCATACCATTCTGAAAGTAAACGTGTACCATCATTTGACGCACCCTGGTTACCCATTTGTGTTACTACTTTATATTTTTTGGCAGCCTCAGTCAATAAACGAGCTTCCCAAATATCGTGAGTTAACGGTTTTTGAACATAAACGTGCTTGTTTAACTGCATCGCATTGTATGTGATGATAGCATGGTTATGATCTGGAGTTGAAACCGATACGGCATCAAAATGCTTGTGTTCTTTGTCAAACATTTCGCGCCAGTCTTTATAATACTTTGCTTTAGGGAAATCACCGCGAGATTTGGCCGCTCTTCTGTCGTCCACGTCGCATAGGAAAGCGATTTCAGCTTTACCGCTTTTGTAAAAATTAGCGATATCGCTTTGGCCTTTACCACCTGCACCAACGCCGGCAATTAACAATTTATCGCTTGGGGCAATGAAGCCTTTACCGCCCAATACATGGCGCGGAACGATCATAAAGCCAGCTGCCGCAATAGCGCCGCTTTTAAGGAATTGCCTTCTCGACGGATTAGGGGTTTTGTCCTTTTCTTCAGTCATGGGTGTTTTTGTTATAGGTTGTTTTTATGTGATAGTGATTAAATTTCCCCTTTTTTAAGCGCGTCAACTGCATAGTTAGCAGCACGTGCAGTTAAAGCCATGTAAGTAAGTGACGGGTTCTGGCACGCTGCGGATGTCATACATGAACCATCGGTAACAAATACGTTTTTAGCATCCCAAACCTGGTTCCACTGGTTCAACACTGAAGTTTTTGGATCGCGGCCCATACGTGCGGTACCCATTTCGTGAATGCCACGGCCAAGGAACGGATTAGTGCTTGAGGTTTGCACTTCTTTAGCGCCAATAGCCTCCAGCATTTCTTTCCCGTCTTTTTCCATATCGATCCGCATTTTCAGTTCATTTGCTTTTAATTCGGCATCAATGGCAACAACAGGTAAGCCCCATTTATCTTTTTTGGTTTTGTCGATAGTAACCTTGTTATCATGGTAAGGCAATGTTTCGCCGAAAGCGCCCATACCTATATGCCATGAACCAGGTTCGGTCAATGCATCTTTAAATGCGCCACCAATGTTTAGTTCGGCAATGTCACGGCTCCAGCCTTCGCGGCTTGCCGAACCCTGGTAACCGAAACCGCGGATATAATCACGCTTTTCGCCGTTAAGGTTACGATAGCGCGGGATATAGAAACCATTTGCACGGCGACCGAAATAATATTTATCTTCATAGCCCTCAATCCTACCGTAGGCACTAACGTTAAGGTGGTGATCCATCAGGTTATGGCCCAACTCGCCGCTGCTGCTGCCTAAGCCGCCTTCCCAAACATCGGTAGCTGAGTTCATCAGGATCCAGGCCGAGTTAATGGTTGAAGCGTTTACGAATACGATCTTTGCGAAGTACTCATAAGTTTTGTTGGTTTCAGCATCCAGTACTTCTACGCCTTTAGCTTTCTTGGTGTCTTTATCGTACAATATTTTAGTAACGATAGACCAAGGGCGAACGGTTAAATTACCGGTAGCCATAGCCGCAGGCAAAGTAGCCGATTGTGTACTGAAGTAAGCACCAAACGGACAACCTAACCAGCATTTATTACGGTACTGGCAGTTTGTACGGTTGTTATGCGGCACGGTGATATTTGCCGTACGACCGATGATCATGTGGCGTGCTTCTTTATAGAATTCTTTCAGGCGTTTTGAAACGTCTTTTTCAACAACGTTCATTTCCATTGGTGGCATAAAATCGCCATCAGGAAGGATTGGTAAACCATCTTTATTACCAGAGATACCGGCAAATTGCTCGGCATAGCTATACCACGGAGCGATATCTTTATAACGGATAGGCCAGTCAACAGCGATGCCATCCTTCAGGTTGGCTTCAAAGTCAACATCAGCCCAGCGGTATGACTGGCGTCCCCACATCAATGAACGACCGCCCACGTGGTAACCACGGAACCAGTCGAACCTTTTGATTTCGGTGTAAGGACTATCTTTATCACTTGCCCAATAGTCAAGGTTGGTCTCATTTAACGGATAGTCGCGCTTAAGAACAGGGTAGTCGTCAATCATTTTCTGGGTACGGCCGCCTCTATGCGGAAATTCCCAAGGATCCTTGGTTGCGTTCACATAATCTTTGATGTGCTCGATATTACGACCACGCTCAAGCATGATGGTTTTCAAACCCTTTTGTGTTAGTTCTTTGGCAGCCCACCCGCCTGAAATTCCTGAGCCAATGACTATTGCGTCATAAGTGTTTGCAGACATACGAATAATATGATTAGTTTAATTTGTTTAGTACTTGGTTATCTCGTTAAATGTATGAATAAAATTCATTTTCCAAAATTACATTGTGTTTTTTTTACACATAGGTCTTAGTTATAGTAGCACTGGCAGTGGATTTTAGCGGCAGTAGCACTGGCAGTTGCAGTTAGCTTTTCCTCTATTCATAATAGCTAATTTACTGCATCTATTTAAAAATAACTCCTGCTGCAAATAAAAACTGCACCTTTTGTAACTGCCGCTGCAACTAAATCACTGCAACTAAATGTTCCCTTTCTTCATCTCGCTCATCGCGTAATCAGCTGCACGTGCGGTGAAAGCCATATAAGTTAATGATGGGTTTTGGCATGAGGTTGAGGTCATGCTGGCGCCATCGGTAACAAATACGTTTTTAACACTGTGCACCTGGTTCCACTTATTTAATATTGATGTTTTAGGATCGTTGCCCATACGTGCGCCACCCATTTCGTGGATGTCCAAACCGGGAGCCCGCCTATCCGTACTGGCTTTGATATTGGTAAAGCCGGCGCTGGTGAACATCTCGGTTAACTGCTCCACATAATCCTTTTTCATCTTTTCATCGTTATCGTCGTAATCTATGTTCATTTTAAGCAATGGTACACCCCAGGCATCTTTCTGCTTATCATCAAGGCTTACAAAGTTGCTTTCCTTCGGAATGGTTTCGCCCATCATGTGTGAGCCTACATGCCATGGGCCAAGTTCTTTATTAGCCAGGTTATCTTTCAGACTGCTGCCCACACCATCCCAACTGCGTTCCGGATACCTGTATGCGCTGAAACCCGATGCATAGCCGCGTAAAAAGTCGGTTTCCTGTTTGTATACGTTTCTGAAACGTGGGATATAACCACCACCTGCCGGGTTACGGCCATCGGTTGTCCATTCCTTAGCGCCATCATATTCGGCACCAATATGGGCCGAATAATTATGAAACGCTACATATTTACCTAACACGCCGCTATCATTACCCAAACCATTAGGGAAACGGTGCGATTTAGAATTAAGCAGTATCAGGTTGGTATTTAATGCTGCAGCATTAACAAATATCACTTTAGCGTAGTATTCTATAGCTTCTTTGGTATTGGTATCAATAACCCTTACGCCGGTCGCTTTGCCAAGCTTCTCGTCATAAATAATGGATTCGACCACCGAGAAAGGCCTTAACGTAGCGTGGCCTGATTTTAACGCCCAGGGAATGGTGGTTGCATTCGCGCTAAAGTATCCACCGAACGGGCAACCACGCTCGCAGATAGTACGCCTCTGACATTGTACCCTACCCTGATCCAGGTGGATCTGTTTAGGGGTTGACAAATGCGCGCAACGTGCGCTGATCACATGCCGATTTTTGTAATTACTCTTTACGTGATCTCTAAAATATTCTTCAACCGTATTTAATGGGAATGCAGGTAAAAACTCACCGTCTGGCAATTCGGCAATACCATCCCTGTTACCGGAGATCCCGGCAAATTTCTCTACATAGCTGTACCATGGCGCTATATCGTTGTAGCGGATAGGCCAGTCTACAGCAAAACCATCGCGTGCTGGGCCTTCAAAATCAAAATCGCTCCAGCGCTGGGTTTGGCGGGCCCATAACAGTGATTTACCGCCAACCTGGTAACCACGGATCCAGTCAAAAGGTTTATCCTGTATATATGGATGCTCGGCATCTTTTACAAAAAAATGTGCGGCGCTTTCCCCAAACGCGTAACAGCGGTTTACTATAGGATTAGCCTCCTGAACAGCCATCGGCAATTCGCCGCGGTGTTCAAACTCCCATGGGTACATATTGGTTGTTGGGTAATCCTTAATGTGCTTAACATCGCGGCCACGTTCCAGTATCAATGTTTTTAAACCTTTATCTGTAAACTCTTTAGCAGCCCATCCCCCGCTCATGCCCGAGCCAATGACTATCGCGTCGAAAGTGCGTTCCTTAACGCTGTCGATATTTAAATTAGCCATTACTTATACTGCTTGTTTTGTTTATAAGGGAAATGCGCATTGTACCTGCCTGGCACAAGCTCATACACCACAATATTGGTCATGAAATATTTTGAATTGGTGTAACCATTTATGGTTTGCCTTTTTACTATGCTGTAAAACTTTTTAAGCTCTGGCGAATATTTGCCGGCCGGTATAGTTGCTGGTGCGGCATCTTTTTTGTCACCGTTTTTCTGAGCAGCTGCTTCTTCGGCTTTACCCTCCTGCTCTATATCCAGTAAAAATGCTTCGCGGGTTTTGGCATCCAGCTGATCAAACGTTTTACTATATAATTTTTTAGACTGGTCTGCAAAATGTCCCATACCGGTTACAAACGCCTGCTGATCTTCTTTTTTATAGCAATCATCCAGCATCTTCAGTACAAATAAATGCAGTTGCAGATCTTTAGCGCCCGGCGTTGTTGTTTTAGGAATAATAGTTTCCGCTACATCACCTATCAGCTGCTCCTGATCGGCAGTGATATCGATATTTTTAAGTGCAACCTTCGACTTTGCTTTATCCTGCGAGCAGGCCGGGAGCAATGCTGCCCCTCCTATTATCAAAGCCAGGTTTTTAATGACGGTACGCCGGTCCATTGTTTAAACTAAATTGTTTTAGCGAAGCCCGTTTTATCTTCCGCGGTATTTTTACTTATTGGACAGATAAAGGGAAAGGCTTATTTATGATTTATAACGTATCTCCAAACTTAATAATTACAATTTAATATCAAGCGGAAAAAATTAAATCTTCACGAAAGTGTAAGATAGCTTTATACTATTAATAGCCCCATTTTTTCATGATTTGTAAATCAATTTTTACACAATCGATGGGATCTTTGCCCTGGTACGATTCCTGCTCGATGATGAAAAGTGAGGTGCCTCCTTTTTTAGCGCCAGCTTTCACAATATCCCTTACCGGCAAAATTCCTTTGCCCAAAATGGTGCTTTCGGTGTCATCGCCATTATGCGGTGGTACCTTAATTTCGTCTTTTACGTGCATTGACTGGAACCGGCCCGGATACTTATTAATAAACTCCAATGCCATACCGCCGGTGCTGAACATGTTACCAATATCAATTTGTTGGGCAACCAAAGCAGGATCGGTATTCTGGATGATATAATCGTAAAGGGTGATATCGCCAACTTTAGTACTGATCTCAAAATTGTGGTTATGGTAACCAAACATCATTGATGATTGCTTGCAAAGCTCACCGCATTTGTTAAATTGTTCCATTGCACGTTTCAGGGCATCCGTATCTGTACGTACCTTTTCATCCAACCAGGGGCTGATCACAAATTTTTGCCCCATGGTGGCAGCATCTTCAACCGTATACTTCCAGGCATCGGTAAAGTCATTTTTAGATGCGTCCCAGTGCTGTGCCGTCATTACAGTATGGCCGCTTGGCATTTTCAGGTCAAGGTCGCCCAGGATCTTTTTAAACTCTTTGGCGGTGTAGCCATAAAATTTTCTTTCGATATAATTAGCATGCTCCACATGGGCGTAACCCGCATCAGCTATCTTTTTAAGCGTTCCCTGCGGATCAGCTTTCATGGCATCGCGTACGCTATAAAGCTGTACCCCTACCCGCTTTAGTTTATTATCAGTCGCTGCAAATAAACTATCAGGAAGCAAAGCCGCTCCGGCTATTGCCATGGCCCCGGTTTTTAAAAATGATCTGCGTGATGTGTGCATGGTGTTACGTTTTAAGGTTATTTAGCTATTGGGAATACAGGAAACAATAGATCGGAATTACTTACAAAAGCCAGGTGCTTACTATCTGGTGCCCATGACGGGGTATTGATTGTACCCTGACCGCCATATAAATAAGCAACCACTTTTGACGGCCCGCCCTCTACCGGCATTACCCTTAAATATACATGTTTATAAAAAGGGTGATCGCCGGGTGCAACTTCACTTTTCAGGAAGGTAATATACACAATCCATTTACCATCTGGCGAAATATGCGGGAACCAGTTATTATAATCATCGTTGGTTAGCTGTGTTTGTTCGCTGCCATCAGCTTTCATACGCCAAACCTGCATCAGGCCGCTGCGCACCGAATTAAAGTAAATATACTTTCCATCTGGCGAATATTCAGGGCCATCATCAAGTCCGGGTGTGTTGGTTAGCCTCTCCTCTGGGCCGCCACCAGCCGGGATGCGGTACACATCAAATTCCTTATTGCGTTCGCCACAAAATACCAGGTACTTTTTATCAGGCGACCAACCATGCATATAGCTTGCACCATGCCCGGTTTGCGTTACCCGGGTAGCTTCGCCACCAGCCGATGATACAGTATAACCTATAGACGGGCCGCCATCGCCGCTACTGATGGCCAGCATTTTGCCATCGAAAGAAAGTACATGATCGTTATTATTATTTTTAGCAATGCCGGTATTGAGCACCGTTGGTGTATGCGATTTAAGATCAAATTTATAAAGCGAACCCTCGCTGTTATAGATAAGCGATTTACCATCCAGCGTCCAGTTGGGCGCCTGAATTGATTTTGGTGATTGATAAATTACCGTAGCATTCTGGCTTTCCAGGTCAAGCAGTTCGATAGCGCTGCCTAAATATTGTTTATAAGGCACAAGCGTAGCCGGAGCAGGCGTAACTACTCTTACATTACTAAATACCGCCTTTTCGGTAACATCCGCGTTGTGTGAGCAGATGAAGATGCCTACGTAAACATCATCGCCCAGATCAAGGTCTGTTACCTCTTCATTTACAAACAGATCGCCTTTGCGGGCTACCGACATCGTGTAGGTATTGCCTTTACGTTCCAGTTGGATTACGTCGGCTGCGGTTATGGATGCTTTCTTTTCTTCGGTGATGCCACTTACTGTTTTGCGATATTGCAACGAGGTAAGGCCATCGCCATGAACAACTGCATTAATGTGTTTTGAATTTGAATCGAGCGTTGTACGTACCATCAAGCCAACCTTGCGATGTGCTTCAACACCTTTACCTATAAAAGCTGCATTGGTACGCAGGATGAAATCGCCTTTTATTTTCCTCCACACAAAATGAAAATCATCATGCGTGGCCCAAATGTTTTGCCCGGAGCCGGTAAGTGTATATTGCTGCGTTTTAGCGTCGAAAGCTCCGCTGCCCTTATGTTTAACAGTACCTACATCGGTTTGTCCTTCAAATATTCCCGGTCCCTGAGCTTCAACCCGGAATGATGACAAGGCAAGGCATGCCATGAATAACACAACATTTAATACTTTACAGCGCATTGGTTTTGGTGTTTAGTGTACACTATAATCGGTTCACTAAAGGTATATAATCAATTTGCAATTAAGATAGTACTATTTTAACAATTCTCCACATTTTTAAGATATAACCAGATTTTTACAAAGTGTAATCTTAACACCCTGATGGGTCTTTCTATTGTAACAAAATCTGTATTAGCACGAGATTGCTTCGTCGTTCCTCCTCGCTATGACATGTTTTTTCCCACCTCAATCTTCTCAACATTTATAGTGACGCCAACTGTGGCTTTAGAGAAAAAAACATAAAAAAAAGCCATAACGGTAAACCCGCTATGGCTAAATAAAATGATATAAGAACCGCTTATTCCGCCGTTACCAATATCTCGGCAACAGGTACAGCCACCGGCACAATAGCCGGAACTTGGGTGCAATATTCTTTTAAAAAATCAGCCTTCGAGTCGCGGTATGAACTTACAGCCCCCAGCATGCTCATCATTTTAATGTAGCACCAGGCCAAATCAAACTGGTACGGTTTAAAACCAGAACGTGCGCTTTTAGGATATAGGTGATGGTTATTGTGCCATTCGCCGGCAACATATCCGGGCCATAGCTGGTTGATAGACATATCTTCGCGATTATGGTCGATACCCTCGCGGCGCATATCTTTTCCTTTACCATGCCCTTCGTAATTAAATGTGCGCACGCCAACTGCCCAGATCCCCGCCGAACCAAATACCGCGCAGGCCAGTGCCGGGCCACCTAACAGATAGAAAGCCGTGAACCAGAAACCCCAGTTAAGGATAATACCAATTACGGTGCGGGTTGGGTTGGCGAGGGTTCCCCATTTTTGATACTGTTTGTAAGTATTGGTGGTTACGCCGGTATGCTTCATCAGGTTAACACATTTTTTGTAGCAGGCTTCGTCCATATTGCGGGCTATGGGCTGGTGGTTAACATCGGCCAGGAAACAATACATAAAACCGCCCTGCGCATTATATGGATCGCCGGGCTGATCAGACAAAGCGTGGTGCACGTGATGCGATACCGCGTAAATCTCTTCCGGAATGATCTTAAGCGTAAGGTTTTGGGTAAAAAACCGCCAAAACTTATTCTTAAAGGTGTAAGCGCCGTGTGTGCAATACCTGTGATGCCAGATGGTACCGTGGGTACCCATGATGATCATACTATATACAAAGGCAACAATTAAGCCTGTAATGCTGAAGTATTTAAAAATGAACAAACCTAAAAAAGGCACTAAGGCCAGCACCAGCGACCAGCTTAAAAATGAAAGCCAGTTTTTTTTATCGGCGAAAACATTGATCCGTTTAAAAAATTCTTTTACAATTTGTTTGTTGGTAGGTTTCGAGAGATTGCCAAGTTCATCTGTCCAACCATATGCAGGTGGTTCGAGCACAGTGTTTAAAAATGCCATTAAGTTTTGGGGAGATTAGTTAAGCGAGTGGGAAATTTATGTTTATTTTGTCACAATATAGTAAAAACTACTTATTGCTTATACGTATTAACGGGGTAAATAGATTTAAATTACCCAACAAATGATTAAAACTTTTTCAAAATAATTAAATTTCTTTATATGAAAGTATAAAAGGCTATTTCCACCACATATTGCTTATTAAGCATTAATCATGTAGCAAAACCGGATGCTTTAAATAGGAATAATTTTTGAGGCGTAACTAATCTGTTACCAAAGGGAGACTAAAACTGAATATGCTTCCCTTGTTTACTTCTGAGCTCACCCAAAGCCTGCCGCCGTTAAACTCAATAAGTTCTTTACATAAAAACAGTCCAATACCGTTGCCCTTTTCGCCGGAAGTACCTGTAGCGGAGTATTTAGTGTTGAGGTCAAATAAATTATCCAGTTTTTCGGCAGGGATGCCGTTTCCGGTATCAGAAACGCTAATTACAAGTTTGCTGCCGTCAACGGCGCTTTTTAAAGTAACCACACCGTTATCGCCTGTAAATTTAATGGCGTTGCTGATCAGGTTGCTTAAAACCACTTTGATATGTCTTTCATCGGCCTGCACACACGTACCCTGTAAAGCAAGGTTATCAAACCTGATATTTTTTTGCTGAAAAAGGTAATTAAAGATCCGTCCCAGCTCCATGCCAATCAGGTAGCTATCTATCGCCGATAGTTCATGATTAATCCCTTTTATTTGACTGCCGGCCCATTCCAACAGGTTTGACAGCGTTAATTCGGCACCCTGCACAACAGGCTCTATCTCTTTCATCAGGCTCTGTACCTCTGCCTCGGTTAAAACACCGGTATGATACAGGCGTAATATGGAATGTAGGTTGGCAAGGGGTGTACGCAGGTCATGGCCAATTACTGCCAGCAATTTATCTTTAAGACTGTTAACACCGGCCAGGTTTGCAGATTGCTCTTCTATCAAATCTTTTTGGATCAGCAAAGCCTTATGCTGTTTACGCATCCGGTTGCTTAAAATTCGTTTTTGTTTATAATGATAGTAGGTAACAGATAAAGCCAATATCACAATAAGCAAAGTGATGATCAGCGTAATGATTATTACTTTTTGCAGATGGATCTTAGCGCTGTACTCTTTAGCCTTTTGTTCAACTGCAGCGATAGCGTTAAGGCGACTATTAAGCTCAAAATAACTCTGGATCAACTCGGTATTTTTTCGCTTGTCAGTTGCGTTTAGGCTATCAAGCGCCTGGGTATATTTTTTTTGGTAAGCTAAGGACTGCTCTATGTTGTGCTTTTGCTCAAAGCTATAGGTCATGGTTTTATAGGCCGATGAAATACCGTCCATAACCCCTATGCTATCTGACAATGCAGCCCCTTTTTGAGCCAGCTCAATAGCTTTATCGTACTGGTTTAATGAATTATAAATAACTGCGCGTTCAATAAATGATATGGCCCTCAAACGCTTGTTATTAACAATATAACTCATGTGCAAGGCAGTATCCGAATAAGCGATGGCTTGTTGGTATTGCCCTTTTAACCGGTACGCGTTAGCCAGCCTGCTATATAATATGCAAATGGCTGGCTGATCATTTACCGCCCTGCTAAGCTGCATGGCCAATTTAGCATTGGCTATCCCCTTATCATATTGCTTTAGTTTAGCATAAACAAATGAGCGCTCATTGTAAACCTCGGCCAGCATTTTAGAATCATGCCCTGCAAAACGTGCCGCTATTTCCAGATTTTTTATGGCTTTGCCATAGTTTTGCAGATCGGTATAAGCCCGGCCAATTGAACTGTAGCAGTGAGCAAATAACAAGGGCTTGTTTTGAGGCAGATAAGTTAATGCCGAATTAAAATAAAACAGACTGATGGGGTAATATGATTGTGACCAGTATACATGCCCTAAGTTTAAAAAAGCACGACCAGTACCCTCATTGTATTTTATTTTTTCCGAAAGCAGTAAAGCATGCTCGGCCATTGCCCTGGCCTCATGCGGGGCGCCAACGTAGGTATTTTCTATATACTGATTAAGGCTGTCGATAGTTTTGATTAACGCGGGAGAGCTTTTCGGTTCGGTTCCGTTTGTTTTTTGCGCATAAGATGTACCATGCATCAATAACAGCAGTAATAAACCTACAGGCCTCGTCATTCTCGTTAATAGTTTCAGACTGCAATCTAATAATAAACTTTATATGCGCAATAGCTATCCGGCAACAAGGCAGCGTTCGCCCTGCAGCATTGCAATACAATGTTCATAGTTATCAGGCATTTGAATCTGTTCAACTTCCTTCATATAACTTTGTTTAATTTCTTTACGGCGACGGGCTTCAATAAAACGCCTCACCTGCTCGCGGTTTTCAAGCACTAAGCCGGGCACTTTAGCAGGTTTATTAAACTCATCCTTAGCTACCATGGTGAAGTAGCTGGTATTGGTGTGTTTTACCGAATGATTTTTGATATTTTCAGATATCACCCTGATGCCAACCACCAGTGATGTATTGCCCACATAGTTTACCGATGCCATCAACGACACCAGCTCCCCTACCTCTACCGGCTGCAAAAAATCTACTGTATCAATAGACGCGGTTACGCAATAATTGCCGGCGTGTTTGGCTGCACATACGTAAGCCACCTTATCCATCAGCGAAAGCAGGATCCCCCCGTGAATTTTGCCACCAAAATTGGAGTACGAAGGGATCATCAGTTCGGTAATGGTGGCTTGTGAAAATGCTACGCTTTTATAGCCGTCGATATCGGGTAAAGTGCTCATAAATAATGATAATATAGTATAAGGTTATGCGCTAAAATACAATTTATGCAACATTAGTATTACATAGGGTCAAATCATTAAACCTTCATTAAACTTTTAGGGTCAATAACCTAAATTGACCCTAAACTATGAAAAAACACTTACTGCTTGCGTTTATCAGCTTTCTTTTTTTGTCAACGGCCTATGCTCAGCAACCGCGCGAGGTACACGGAACTGTGGTTGACAGCGTTGGCGCTGTGCCCGGCATTACCGTAAAACTGATATCTGATAAAGACAGCACAGTAGTAGCAACCAGTACCGCCGGTGCTTTCGTTTTCCCGGCCGTAATTTCTAAAAACTTTAAGCTCACCATAAGCGGTATCGGCTACCAGCCCTTTACACGTCGTTATGTAATGGATAATGATACCAAACCCATTAAGCTTGACCCAATTAAAGTAAAAGTGCAAACCAATATGTTGAACACCGTAGTGGTTTCGGCAGTGATTCCTATAACTATCAAAGAGGATACCGTTGAATACAAGGCCAGCGCCTATAAGGTAAGGGAAGGATCGCCGGTGGAAGACTTATTGAAAAAACTGCCCGGTGTGAGCGTTGATAAAGATGGCAACGTAACCGCGCATGGCAAACAGGTTACCAAAGTACGGGTTAATGGCAAGGATTATTTTACCGGGGATGTACAAACCGCTACCCAAAACCTCCCGGCCGACATCGTAGAAAATATCCAGGTGATTGACGATTACGGCGATCAGGCCAATCTAACAGGCATCAAAACCGGCGACCCGGACAAGATCCTGAACATCACTATTCAAAAGGGAAAAAGCAAAGGTAACTTTGGCCAGGGAAGTGTTGGTGTAGGTAACGACGACAGGTACCAGGCCCGTCTTTCGGCCAATTCATTTTATGATGCGAGGCAGCTGGCACTCATCGGCACCTGGAATAACAACAATACCAACACCTTCAACATAGGCAGCAGCGGTGGCGGCGGCGGTCGCGCCGGGCGTGGTGGCGGTGGAGGCGGAAGCAGTGCCGGCGGTGTAAGCACAGCAAACGGTATCACAACCAACCGTTCTATCGGTACCAATTACCGCGACGACTGGAGTAAAAAGGTTACCGTATATGGCAGTTATAGTTTTGCCGATAAAGACCGGGATATTAACAGCACAACCGTACAGCAAAACCTTTACCAATCGGGCAATATTATTAACATGGATAAAAGCACCAATCATAATCATGGGCTGAACCACCGGTTTGATTTTAATATCGAATACAAAATAGATACATCTAACTATATCAAAATAAACCCCGGCTTTTCTTACGCCACTGCCGAAAACATGAGCACCGATACTTTTAGCAATTCGCGTAAAGAATCGGTAGTTACCGGTAACGAGTTGGCTTTAACCAATAACTCATCGCAAACCGGCAGCATCAATGTGCTTTATAATCACAAGTTTCATAAAAAAGGGCGTAATTTTAGTTTAAACGCCAATGCAAGCTATTCTAAAAACGACCAGGAGCTAAACGATAAATACACTACCCGGCAGGATACGGTTGTAACACCCTTGTTCCAGCAGATCAATTCAGATAATCAATCGCAAAGGGTAAGCCTTCATTTTTCATATATCGAACCTATTGGCAAAACAAATTACCTGGAGGCCAATTACAGCTATAACTATTCCAACACGGATAATAACCGCTACAACTACCGGATAGATCCAGCAACAGGCAATCAAACCTATGTAGATTCGTTGAGTACGCTTTATAATTACCAGTTCATTACTAATCGTTTCGGATTAAACCTGCGTGGCGTGCATCCCAAATACAATTACACTTTAGGTTTGGCTGTTCAACCTTCCAAACTTGATGGCGAATCGCACAATTTTCATACTACCACATCCACATTTAATGTTATTCCAACGGCGCGGTTTATTTATAACTTTTCAAAAAACCATTCGTTTTCATTTAATTACAGTGGTTCAAACGCGCAACCTTCATTTGCCCAGCTACAGCTTCAACCCGATTATTCCGATCCTCAAAACAGGGTTTATGGCAATCCTGACTTAAAGCCTTCGTTTACCAATAGCATCAATATCAGGTACAACCAGTTTGATATTGCAAGCGGCAATTCCCTGTTCACCAATTTATCATTTTCAGAAACACAGGATGCTATAGTTACCAACTCATCGCCGGTTACCGATAGTACCCAAACAACCAAAGGCAATAACACCATCCAGGCAACCCGCTATGTTAACACCAACGGTATTTATAATATAAGTGGTAATTACTCCTTTTCAAAACCTTTTGCAGAACGCAAGTTTACCGTTTCGTTAAACGGAGGTGCCAACTATAACAATAACATATCGTTTATTGAAAACCAGCGCAATGAGGGCAAAAACTGGGTGCTTAACCAGGGAGCCAAACTGAGGGTAGATATTGACAGTATTATGGACAGCGAAATCAGCGCTAATTACAGTATCAACACCACACGCTACAGCATCCCATCCACAGTAAATACAAACGCGCAAACATGGACCTTAGGACTTGATGGCCGCAATTACTTTTTTTACAGCTGGGTGCTGGGTTACAATTTAACCCAAACCATTAATCATGGCTTCAGCAGCACTGTTAAAGCTAACCCTACCCTGTTAAGCAGCTACGTTGAATACCAGTTTTTAAAAAAGCATATCGCTTCCCTGCGTTTCCAGGCTTTTGATATTTTTGATGAGAATAAGGGCGTAACACGTACTACCTCAGGCAACCAAATCATTGATACCCGTACCAATAGGCTGGGCAGATATTTCATGCTTAGCTTTGCTATAAGGCTGCAAAAATTTACAGGCAGTCGCCCTCAAGGTGGTCGCGAAGGCGGGCGTGGCTTTGGAGGAGGTGGGGGCGGTCGGCGTGGAGGCAGGGGATAATTTGTATCCTGCTTTTTTTGGAGATAACTTAACCGCTGTTATATATTTACAACAATCTATATCCCTGCATTGAGAAAACTTATTTTAACTTTTATATCGATATTATATATCGGCTGTGCGTTTGCACAAACCAAAGAAGCCGCCGCCGCAGCAAAAGCAGGCCCGGAAACAGTTATTGTAAAAAATCGTCTTACCGACTCGGTGGTAGAGCGCTTTAATGTGCTTAAAACCAACAGAGGTATCCGGCAAGGCCTATATCAAGCACTTTATCAAAAAAATTACGCGCTGGCAAGTGGTTACTATGATAATGATAAAAGAACCGGCACCTGGCACTTTTTCGATAACCGGGGGCACCTGGTACAAAACTTCGACTATAAAACCAACCAGATCACTTACGAAGCACCGGAAGACAGCACCTCAAACCTGCAATATGTTGTAGATGTAAAACTTAGCGATACAGCACGGGTTACCAAACCGCTTAAAGTAGGCGGTCGTTTTTTTGGATACCTGCCTTACCTTAACCTGTTTAAACTTCCGCCCGAGTTGCTTAACCTTAACCCCAATGTATCATTTGGCATGGTTGAATTATTGGTTAGCCCCCTAGGGCGGCTTGCCTCGTTCAAAGTGCATGTATTTAGTGGCAGTTTCGAAAAAGTATTTAATATGAGTATCGACGTACCCGACCCTGCCGATAAGATCTTTATACCAGCCACAGTAAATGGCGAACCAGTATCATCCAGGGTGGTTATCAAATGTGCTTTCAGGAGCGATGGCGGATTGGAGTTCTATTAATTGCGCCTCCTCTAAATCTGTCCTAAAGGGGAGACTTTTATTAGCAGGATAAACAAAAAAGGTTCATTTGCATTATGCAAAATGAACCTTTTTTATTTAAAGCCCTCTCCCTTTAGGGGAGAGTTGGGTGGGGCTTGCTATTAGTGATCGTGATGACCATCCGGGCCGTGCGCATGGCCGTGTGATAGTTCTTCAGGCGTTGCCGGGCGTACATTAAGGATATCGCCTTTAAAGTGCAGTTCCTGACCAGCCATTGGGTGGTTAAGGTCAACAATAACGGCATCTTCGGCAATTGAAACTACCATAGCCTGGAAACGGTGGCCCTGGTTATCCTGTAAAGGCAAAATGCTGCCAATTTCAGGAATTTCGGTACCCTGAAACATTTCTTTAGGCAGGTTTGCTACTGCTTCTTCATCATATACGCCGTAAGCATCTTCCGGAGATAAGCGAAACTCATAGCTGTCGCCAGTTGAAAGTGTGCTCAGGTGTTCTTCAAACTTAGGCAGCATTTGGCCTGCACCAAATAAAAAGGTTAAGGGTTGTTCCTGAGTGGTACTTTCTACCAAAGTTTCGGTACCTGTGTTTTCGCGGTCTACGTACAAATCGTAGGTTAATGATACTACGTGCTGTGGTGCAATCTTCATTGTAAATTGTTTTTAGTTGTAAAATCTGGCTTCAACTTCATTAAGGGCGTCGGCCGGGTTATGAGCAGGTAATCCGCAGGTTTTATCTTTACAAATGAAAATTTGTGTTGATGTACCAAACTTATCCTGCAACAAAGGTAAACTTCCTGTATTACCACCCAACATAATTTTATTAGGGATGTAATTATTTTCCATTTCCTTTCTGAAAGCCTCGGCATTACTGCCGGTTATCGCAATTTCATTTACGCCAAATACCTCATCAAGCAACAGCATTACCCAGTTTGAGTAGGCAGAGCCATATTTAGGTAATTGCGGCATAACATTGCGCAGCAACTGCGCCGAAACCTCAGTGTACTCTTCGTTATCAAAAAGCAAGCCTAACTTTTTAAGCACCCTTGCCATAACCGAATTGGATGCCGGAATTACGCCATCCATAATCTCCGATTTGCGGGCAATCAGCTGCTCATCATCATCGGCAGTGAAAAAGAAGATCCCTTTGGTTTCATCATAATAGTGTAGCAAGGCGGTATTGGCCAGTTTACGGGCCTCAAGTAACCATTGCTCGTTAAAGGTTACTTCATACAATGCTATCAAGCCATCAATGATATTGGCATAATCATCTAAAAATGCTACCGGGCTATCCTGCGACGTTGTGGCATTATAAACCCGTGATAGCCTGCCATTTTGGCCAAGCAACTTATCTAACACAAACCCGGCGTTATTTAACGCGAGTTTGAGATATTCCGGTTTATTAAAAGCACGGTAAGCATCAACAAGTCCTTTAAGCATTAATCCATTCCACGATGCCAGGATCTTGTTATCCAGGCCCGGTCTTACACGCTGGGCACGCGCTTCAAATACTTTTTGTTTTGAGGCTTTTATTTTGGCAAGCAGCTCATCAATAGCAAGTCCTAATTTTTCAGCCAACGCCTCATCGCTATCCTTACGGAATAATACATTTGATTCTTCCTCTTCCCAATTGCCATCTTCAGTAATATTGTAGTAGATACAGAACAGTTCAGCATCATCGCCTAAAATTTCAGCTATTTCACTTTTAGTAAAAATGTAAAACTTGCCCTCCTTGCCTTCACTATCGGCATCAAGGGCCGAATAGAAACCATATTCAGGCGACATCAGTTCGCGGGTGCTGAACGTGATGATCTCGTCAACTATCTGTTTGTATAATTCATCGGGCTGCCAGGTATAGGCCTCCGCGTACAGACTAATCAGCTGCGCGTTATCATACAGCATTTTTTCAAAATGCGGCACATGCCAAAGCCAGTCGACAGAGTAACGCGCAAAGCCGCCGCCAACATGATCATAAATACCACCGAAAGCCATTTTATGCAGTGTTAGCTTTACCTGTTCGGCAACTTCCTCATCTTTCATTAAATAAGCATAACGCATCAAAGCCTGCCAGTTATTAGGCATCGGGAACTTAGGCGCGTTACCACTGCCTCCCTCCCGCTTATCAAAATAACGTTTCCAATTGCTAACTATAGTTTGCAGATCATCTTTGGTATGCTCAGCCTGTGCTACTACAAACTCTATCGACTCATATTTTTGGATTCCCTCGGTGAGGCGCACAGCGTAATCTTCGGCTTCTTCAGGCTTTTGCTTATAAAAATCGGCAAGGTTAAAGAGCAGCGATGTCCAGTCGTTTTTACGGAAGTAGGTACCTCCATAAATTGGCCGCTGATCGGGCAGGCAGATACAGTTTAACGGCCAGCCACCACGGCCACTCATCAGTTGAACGGCACTCATATAAATCTGATCAACATCGGGGCGCTCCTCCCTATCAACTTTAATACAAACAAAATATTCGTTCATTACGGCCGCCACGGCTTCATCTTCAAAGCTTTCGTGTTCCATAACATGGCACCAGTGGCAGGCTGAGTAACCAATACTCACCAGAATGAGCTTGTTTTCGGCTTTGGCCTTGTCAAGGGCTTCCTTGCCCCAGGGGTACCAATTAACCGGGTTGTTAGCATGCTGCAATAAATAAGGCGATGTGGAATTGGCCAAACGGTTCATATATGATAAATGTATTTGCTGCAAAGGTGCAGATATAATTGCACCTGTAAGTTAAATGGTATTTATTTAGAAAAGTTTTACGGGGAGGTGGTTATTCATGTCTGATCCGCTGCGTTTCCAGACTCATTTGTTCCCCCAGGTATCTTGGAGAGGACCCTTTTCGTCCCCTCAGGGTCTCTCGGAGAGGACCCTGAGGTTCACCACCATCTAAGCAGCTAACAAAATACTCGGAACAAATCTGCATAGCGTATACCTCAGGGTCCTCTGCGAGAGACCCTGAGGGGACGTTGATGGGACGTTAATCCGCTGCGTTTCCAAATTCTCAGTAATATGCCAAAATCACTAATACACAGGCTTTATGACACTTTAAATTGCCAAACTCACAAATTATTTCCCTTTATTTGCCCCCTTATTGTCAAAAATTTAAGATGAACTGTTTAAAACTGAATTATTTATTATGCGCTGTAGCGCTAATGCCGTTAACGCGAACGGCATCGGCACAAAACTCCGACACTGTTAAATATAACCATCAGGACCTTTTTGGCCCTATTACCTGGCCGGTTACCAGCGGTGGCACACGCTCTGCTGCCGGCAAACCTTCGCCGGCTTACTGGCAAAATAAAGCTGATTACCAGATTAAAGCTTCGCTTAACGAAGGTAAAGACACCACCATTACCGGCGAAGTTAAAATCACCTATACTAATAACAGTCCCGATAAACTTGATTACCTGTGGCTGCAGTTAGATCAAAATCTTTTTAAACCGGATTCGCGCGGAGCGGCGGTTACGCCATATACCGGCGACAGGTTTGATGTTCGCGGTTTTAGCAGAGGTGGCTACCATATTGCTTCTGTTGATGTTACTTACAAGGGCGAAACTTATAAAGTTGAGCCGATCATCACTGATGCCCGCATGCAACTGCGCCTCAATACCCCAATGGATGGTAAAGGCGAAAAAATAGAAATCAAGGTAAATTATGATTTTGCTATCCCTTTTTATGGTGCCGACCGTATGGGCCGCAAAAAATTTAAACAGGGCTATGTTTATGAAATTGCCCAATGGTACCCACGCATGTGCGTTTATGATGATGTGGAAGGATGGAACACGCTGCCTTATATGGGCTTAGGCGAGTTTTATTGTGAATACGGCGATTTTGATTACTACATCACCGCCCCTGCAAATAAAATTGTAGTTGGCTCGGGCGACTTGCAAAACCCTGAAGAAGTGCTTACCCCTACCCAATTAAAAAGGTTGGAGCAAGCCCGCAACAGCGATAAAACTGTAACTATCATCAGCGCATCCGAAGTTGGTAAAGGCGCAACACGTCCGTTTAAGGGCACCCTTACCTGGCACTTTAAAATGAAAAATAGTCGTGATATTGCCTGGGGCGCTTCAGATGCGTTTATCTGGGATGCCGCAAGGGTTAACTTCCCTTCAGGACGTAAAGGCATTGCACAGTCTGCTTACCCGGTTGAGAGTTCGGGTAATGATGGTTGGGGCCGTTCAACCGAGTACCTGAAAAACAGCATGGAGATTTATTCAAACCTATACTTTGAATATCCATGGAATTCGGCAGTGAACGTATCAGGCGTGGCTTTGGGTATGGAGTATCCGGGTGCTATCTTCTGCCTGAGCAACCTTAAAAAAGCCGACCTTTGGGGCGACGTTACTCATGAAATTGGCCATAACTGGTTCCCGATGATAGTTGGCTCAAACGAGCGCAAATACATGTGGCAAGATGAAGGTTTTAACACGTTCATTAACGAGTATGCCACCAAAGCTTTCAACAACGGCGAGTATATTGAAAGAAGCACTTCGGCACAAAATGTACTGGCTGGTTACCGCAACGGCAAAGACCCGCTAATGACTGCACCCGAGGCTATCGGTCTTAACGATTACGGTCAATATTACACTAAAACCGCTTTGGGATTGGATATTTTAAGAAATGTAGTGATTGGCCCAGAACGTTTTGACTACGCTTTCCGCGAGTATGTAAAAAACTGGGCATTTAAACACCCACTGCCTTATGATTTGTTCAGGGCGATGAATGATGCCACCGGCGAAGATTTGAACTGGTTCTGGAAATCATGGTTCTTCACTACCTGGAAACTTGACCAGGCTATTAGTTCGGTAACCTACATTAAAGGTAACCCGGCTCAAGGTGCGATGATCACCCTAACCAATAACGAAAAAATGGCTATGCCTGTTGATCTTAAAATTGTTCAGGCTAACGGCAAAACCGAAATCCTTCACCTACCGGTAAATATCTGGCAGCGCGATGGTGTTTGGAAATTTAAATATCCATCAACATCGGCCATTAAAAGTATGGAGATCGATCCGGATCACCAACTACCCGACGTTGACCTAAAAAACAACGTTTATAGAGGGGAATGATTTTGATTTCGGATTTGGGAATTTCGATTTCGGATTTTAGAGATTAGAGATTAGAGATTAGAAAGAATTAAAAAAGGCGATGAGTGTTTGAGCTCATCGCCTTTTTTAATTCTTTGCTTTAATCAAAATTAACCCGGCCGAAGTTTGTTTTAATTACAATATTCCGGTTCGCATCGCCTTTACCTAAACGGCCTTTGTAGCTTTTCTCCTGATTATCGAGCGCTTTATCGCCCGTTAACTTGATTTGCGGATCGCTGTTGTTTAAAGTTCCGTAGTAGGTACTCACATCACAATTGGCATTTACCCCGGTAATTCGGCCTACCTGCACACTGGTGTAAGCGGCGTTTACATGCAATGTTTTTATGTTTTTGTCGATGTTTTCAATCCTGAATTGCTTGCCAAATCTCGCATCAATAGTAGCCGAAGAATAGATCTTCCCTATCCGTGCCGGACCATAGCTAACGCTTACGCTGAAATTGCTACCTTCATTGAGGTCAAGACTGCCGTGTAAAACCTCCAACCTGGTACCGCTAAAGCCTTCAATATCGACATCGCCAAAGTTTACCTTTACGTAGTTGAGCGGGTTGATCAATCTTTTTGCCTTCAAGTTACTATAAAGGCTGTTCAACATCAATTTCCCTTCAAAATCGGGCAAAATGGTTGTGCCGTAATTATTGATTATATTGAGCGCGCTTTTCGCAGGCATAAAAACAATGTAATTAATCTCGATTTTCTTGATACGGGGCTTATCTTCTCCTTTCCATAAAACATTGCCATTATTAATTCCATTATCCCCAATGATAGTTTTAAAAGATACAAGCGCTTCCTTCTTGCTGTCACTTATAGTAATGGTGTTTAAAAAGCCCTGGGCGTCCGTTTGTTTATCGGCGTAAATGTTTACCTGTACTTCTACACTAAACTCGTTACGGTTCCAGGTGTTTATTTTAACCTCGCCAAAACGGTTGTCAATCATTAGCTCATCCAGTTTACCGGCAGTATAAAGCTTGCTACATTTTTTTGAAGCGATCTTCAGCGCGCCATTTTTGATTTGATCGTCCGCGTTATCATCATCATAAATAATTCCGGCATTTTTTAATGGATCTGCCGGAGGCATAAACGCCGCCGCATTATTACCGAGTGTGTCGGCATCATTCCGAGGCATTACAACACTATTATCAGCTTCCGATTTATCGGCAGACTGGGCAATGCTTTGGTTTGTAACAGCAATAAAAAAAAATCAAAAGCATCAGGCGGGCGGGGCCAAATTTAGTTTTCATTTTGCAAATCATATCTATCAGGTTATATCATAAATGACACCCTAACTTTCAATGAGTTGCATCTCCGTAAAGTAAAACCGGTAATTATATCGCCCACTGTAATAAAAATATCACACTTAGCTAATTATCAATCATTTTAGCGGAGGAATCATCAAAACAATTATCTTTACAAAAAGATAAAATACAGGTACAATACCGCTATATCGTACTGTTAATAAGATCGATAACAATAATATATTCCCATATCGACTCAAATTAAACACAATAGGAATATTTTTAATTATAAAACATTTTGTTTATTTGTGTCATTAAGAAGCTAATAGCAGATCACACAACAATTAGCATTTATCTATGGCGAAAAATATACTCATAATTGAAGATGATGCCGAAATTTTACGGGTATTGGAAACCGTGCTCACTTTCCATGATTTTGAGGTTACCGGGCTTAACCGTACTGATGATATTATTGCAGCCGTAAAAAACTACAACCCCGATCTTGTTTTAACCGATTATATGCTGCCAGGCCTTAACGGCGGTCGCATTTGTCAGCTGATTAAAAGTAACGAAGCCACCAGACACATCCCTGTGATCCTGATCTCAGCCTACCATGAACAGGCCATTGCACTGGTTAATTTTGGTTATGATGCCTTTGTACCTAAGCCTTTTGATGTAAATAAGCTGGTAAAGACTATTAATAGGTTTTTGAATTAAGAATAGCTTAAGAGCATAGTCCGATCGCAAAATTATGTCAGACACTCGTCATTTCAATTTTTCAAAATAATTCCGAAATCTCAAATTCGATATCCGAAATCCTTTCCCCTTTCAGCCCAAAACCTTAATTTCGCTGCCTCATAGAAAGAGGAAAAGATTTTGGATTATTTACAGGGATTAAACCCGGAACAAAGGGCAGCGGTTGAAGAAACTGAAGGACCGGTAATGATTATTGCCGGTGCCGGATCGGGCAAAACACGTGTTATTACCTATCGCGTGGCGCATTTGATACGTAAAGGTGTTGATTCGTTTAATATACTGGTGCTTACCTTTACCAATAAGGCCGCCCGCGAAATGCGTGAACGTATCACCCATGTGGTGGGTACCGAAGCCAAAAATATCTGGATGGGCACCTTCCACTCGGTGTTTGCCAAAATTTTACGGGTTGAAGCCGAAAAAATTGGCTACCCAAGCAACTTTACCATTTACGATACCGACGATAGCAAAAGCGTTTTAAGGGCCATTTTAAAGGAAATGAACCTTGACGACAAGCTGTACAATGTAAATTTTGTACTCAACCGCATTTCGGCATCAAAAAATAACCTGATCTCGTGGCAGGAATATAACAAGAACGAACAGATCCAGGCCGATGATTTTTCGAGCGGTCGCGGGCAAATGGGTAAGATCTACGAGATGTATGCCACCCGCTGCTACCGTGCAGGGGCTATGGATTTTGACGACTTGCTGTACAAAACCAATGAATTATTGAAACTACACCCTGATGTGCTCAATAAATACCAGCATAAGTTTAAGTACCTAATGGTGGATGAGTATCAGGATACCAATTTTTCGCAGTATCTGATTGTTAAAAAGCTGGCTGCCGTTAACGAAAACCTATGCGTTGTGGGTGATGATGCCCAAAGTATCTACGCTTTCCGTGGCGCCAACATCCAAAACATCCTGAACTTTGAAAAGGATTATCCGGATCTGAAGGTATTTAAGCTGGAGCAAAACTACCGCTCAACCCAAAACATTGTGAATGTAGCTAACAGCATCATCCGCAACAATAAGGATCAGCTTAAAAAGAACGTTTTCTCCGAAAAAGAATCGGGTGATAAGATCAAGGTTATGCGTGCCTTCAGCGATAACGAGGAAGGTAAAATAGTAGCCGAAGCAATTATGCAGGACCGCAGCTCTAACGGACTTAAATGGTCGGCATTTGCCATCCTTTACCGTACCAACGCGCAGTCACGTTCCATGGAGGAGGCTTTACGTAAGTTGGGCATCCCATATAAAATATACGGCGGTCTTTCATTTTATCAGCGTAAGGAAATTAAAGACCTTATAGCGTATTTCAGGCTCACCTTTAACCCTAACGATGAAGAAGCTTTAAAACGTGTTATCAACTATCCAAAACGTGGCATTGGTGATACTTCGGTTGATAAGATCATTGTAGCGGCCGATCAGCATGGTATAACACCATGGGAGGTAATAGTTGAACCAGGCAAATATCTTGAAGGAAAGATCTCCGGCGCGGTAGCCAATTTTGCGACCATGATCCAGAGTTTCCAGGTGCTGGCCAAAACCAAATCAGCGTACGAATCTGCTTTATATGTAGCCCAGCATTCGGGCTTGTTGAAGGATCTTTATGAAGATAAATCGGTAGAGGGACTTAACCGTTACGAAAATATCCAGGAGCTTTTAAACGGTATCAAAGAGTTTTCTGAGCGCGAGGATATTGAGGAAAAAGGCCTTGATATTTTCATGCAGGATGTTGCGCTGCTTACCAATGATGATAAGGATAAAAACAAGGATGCCGAAACGGTATCACTCATGACTATCCACTCATCAAAAGGTTTGGAATTTCCGCAGGTGTATGTTGTAGGATTGGAGGAAAATCTCTTCCCATCTCAAATGTCACTTAACTCACGCAGCGATCTGGAAGAGGAGCGCCGCCTGTTTTATGTAGCCGTAACCCGCGCCGAAAGCAAGCTGCATATCAGTTATGCCACCTCTCGTTTTAAGTTCGGAACATTGATTAATTGCGAGCCAAGCCGCTTTTTGGACGAAATTGACGCTAAATTCCTTGAGCTTGACTATACTGCCAAACCATCATCGGGCGGCAATCCATTTGACGATGAGCGCAAAGCATGGAGCCGCGACAAACAACCCGACAGCTTTTCACGCCCTAAACCGGCTGCTGCCGCGCCTGTAAAAACCACTTCTATACTGGCTAAAGCTCACGTACCTTCGGCCAATTTCAAGCCTTCTGACACCTCTAATTTGCAGGTAGGTATGGAGGTTGAGCACGAGCGTTTCGGCTTCGGTAAAGTGATTTCACTGGAGGGTAATAAGCCCGATATTAAGGCTACCATCTTCTTTAAAGAGATTGGTCAAAAGCAATTATTACTAAAATTCGCAAAGCTTTACATCATCCAGTAAACATAAACCAAGAGTTAAAATCCCTACTTTGAGGAATTGCTTCCCCAAGCATTTCCACACTCCATCGTTAAATTGCCTTTATAACACTAATTTAAAGGTAATTTAATGATGGCATACCGTTTGGATTGTTTTCAGTGTCCTTTCCCTTAATTATTAATTGAACATGAGCGATACTGTAAAAAAGAAAACAAACAAATCCGTTGGTAAAAACATCCGGACATTACGCCACCAACATGGATGGAGCCAGGAAGATGTGGCCAACCGTTTGGGCATCTCAATTCCTGCATTTTCAAAAATTGAAACAGGTGTAACTGATATTAACTTATCGCGCCTGGAACAAATCGCCAATATTTTTGATGTGAATGTAGTACATCTGCTTGCCCTCGATAGCGAAGAGGTTGATGTCAAACCGTCAAGCTTAAGCGTAGCACAAAAAAAGCTGATAGACCGCGAATCGGAAATTGCCAATTTACAACGTAAGGTTATATTACTTTACGAAGAACTACGCAACAAGACCTTAGTGGCTATGTAATTGTGTGCTGAAAATATTACAATTTATCGATAGTGTATATTGTTTGCTTCGTATTGATGTCCTGCCAAACGGCTTCCATTAAATACCAGTTAACATTATTTAATAAAACGAAATTTAAATAAATTTCATTTTATTGTATTCGCTAATTTATCGATAATGAGCGCTTTATAAAGGTTTTGGAGTAATAATTGTGGCATACGGGTATAAATAAAAAGCGTATGTCAAATTATCTTATCTCCATATCAAAAAACGAAAACCTGAGTGATGGCATCATCCATGATCCCAAAAGCAAACTAAAAGTTAAAGCTTTTGATTTACTGAAGGCTCGTTTTAAACCAAGCAAAGGAGAGGTAAGATTTTTTGTAACATCAGCCAGTGAAACACTGGCTTTTGAAACTCAGGGTTACAACCAACACAGACAATTGCTGGTGTTACAAATGATATCGTGGTATTGTATTTACCTGGGGCTTATTGAAGCACAGATACATTCAAATTTACCAGTGCATTTTGCGTATTAAACCCGGGGAGGGTTATGCAGCATATCGCTCATTTCGATAATCTTTTCATCAATTTCAGATACACACTTATCCATCATATCCAAACATTCGGCCTGGTCAACCAGGCCTTCTTTTTCGAGGTTAATTAAGCCACGAAGCGTTGCTATAGGCCCCCTGATCTGGTGAGAAAGATAAGACGAATGTTCTGAAAGCTTTCTGTTTTTCAACTGCAAATCCTTAGTGCGTTCGTCGATAATCTCTTCCAGGTGATGATTTATGCGGTCAAGGTTATCTTTTTGCCGCGATACTTCACCATTTAAAAGCGTAAGCTGGGAGTTAGTTTTGGCCTTACGTTTCACATTGCTTATAAGCAAACCAATTACCACCAGCAACAAACCCGCAACTACAGTCACAGCCCAAAATTTAGACCGGTCATAAGCCTGGCGTTCGGCAATCCTTTCGTTCTCTTTTAGCTGCTCTTCCTGTCTGCGCTTAGCCTCAACCAAATTCATTTGTGCCGATACATTGGTTTTGTAGGTAGTGCTATCCTGTGTATAAATTTCCCTCAATAAATTTACCGCACGGGCATAATTCTTTTTATTATACTCGAGCTCGTAGGTGGTATACTTATAATCGTAATCCAGCTTAGGGTCCTTTACTAACTGGGTATAGGCAGTGCCTTCCTGCACCATTTTTTCCGCGTTTTTAAAATCACCTTTGGCCATATAAAGTGCTGCAAGCGTAAGGTCAACGCTGGCTACTGACTCATTCAAATCGCCGGCTTTTGCCCCAGTATTAGCCTCAAGTAATAAACTTAGCGCCTTATCGTAGTCTTTAAGCTTGAAATAAATAACGCCCCTGTTTTGCAAACACTGGATCATGTTAATACTATCCTTGCGTTTTTGAAATATCGGAAAGCTCTTGTCATAAAACTTAAGCGCCATGTACAGGTTATTTTTACGTGTATAAACGTTACCAATATTCAGGTATAACGAACCAAGCAGCTTAGCATCATTTATTTTTTGAGCTATCTCTAACCCTTTATTAAGATAATCAAGAGAACGTTCATAATCATGATCGCGAAACAGGATACCAATGTTATTATAAACGCTGGCCTCGCCTTTCAGGTTATTATTACGGGTAAAATAAGAAAGAGAGTTAAGATAATTTTCTATAGCTTTTTCAGGCTGATCTAAATAGTATTTACCTATACCAATAACACGATAAGCTTCGGCAATACCGTTAAGATAATTGAGTTTGGTTGATAATTTGAGTGCCTTATTAGCATCCTGAACGGTTTGCTCGGGGTTGGTTAACCTGTTTTTATATGCATTTGCATTTATGGTTATAACCTCATTAGTATCTATAGCGGCAACATCATTAATATCATTCGCGTATACCGTTAACGATAATAAAATGAATAATATAAATGTCCCGATTTTTTTCATCAAAAAACTTCTACGTTCTGTTGGGGTGAAAGTTATAAAATAATGCTGAATTATATTTAATGTTAAGAATAAAAAACACTGTGGAAAATTATTTTTATATTTTTTCAAACTAATTAAAAAACATATTTATATTTGCAGTGTTAAATATTTGATATACAGCGTATTAAATACGCAAAAACAATTATTCCATACCACATTGAGCAGGTTATAATCAATTACAATAATATTTCAACATACATGTGAAATAATCAATATTGACTGTAGTTTGTATATCAAATAAGTGAAATAATGTGAAAAACGTGCAATAAATTGTATACCATGCACGCAACTAACTCAAATGATATAACATTTAAAATTAGTAATTTAACGCCAAAATTAACAGTGTAAAAATACGAAACAGATAACATTTATTTAAGATTTAAATAACACGGCTTTAAAAAAAACAGAGAGTAAAATCCGGGTTTTGAAATATTTGTGATAAGCTTTAAATAAGCTTGCCGAGTTTTATTAAATATTTGCTATCGTATTAATTTAAAAAATAGAATATTAAATACAATAATTAATCAATATGAAAAAAACAGTGTTTTTTGTACTTCTTACCGTAGGCGCAGGGGTACTATCATCGTCATCAGTTTTGTCATCATCGGCAAAAAAAGATGCACAGCCAACAGCTGTCAATTTCACTAAAACACCAGCAAGTTTTAAACGCGACCTGGGAAGTGCCGACTGAGATCAATTAAAAAATCAATACAGAAAGTTCAACATCGATAATATCATACGATCATGAAAAAAATAATCACCATCGCTTTAGCAGTTCTGTTTACAGGAGCTATCTCATCATGCAAAAAAGAAAGCCCTAAAGTTGAGTTTGCTAACCTTCATTTATTTACAACCGGCTACAAAAGAGACCTGGGAAGTGCTGACTGATTTATCTGTTCACGATCAATAAAACATAAAACAACATGAAAAAATTCATCCTCATAACAACAGTAGTGCTTAGCGCAGGTGCATTATCATCAGCCGCAAACAAAAATGAAAACAAACAAAAGTTTGTGATTGCACCAGTAAACTCATTGACAACAGGCTTCAAAAGAGATTTAGGCAGCGCCGACTAATAAACAAGCAACATCATATAACAGAGATATATCAAAACAAAAAATATTTAAGTACCCCCCACACATTCAAAACATCATGAAAAATTTAACACTGATAGCAACTTTAGCATTAAGCACCATATTATCAACTGCTACTTTAGCAAATGCCGCCAAGGGCCCTCAACCAAAACGTGATTTAGGCTCTGCCGACGCCCGTGGTCCTCAGCCAAAAAGAGATTTAGGTTCTGCTGATTTTGCTCAATCTGGTCCCGGCCCAAAAAGAGATTTAGGTTCTGCTGATTTTGCTCAGTC